>CAWITO010000001.1:0-1316285 GCA_963839075.1 uncultured Acidobacteriaceae bacterium
CCTCCGCCGCCCGCAAGGCGGCCAGCCACAGGCCGCCGGAGTAGGCGCTGACCCCGCTGGTGACCCAGTCGTCATAGGTCTGGTCGGGATAGCCACTGTTCTCCGGAACCCCCGAGCCTTTATCGAATTGGCGGAGATATTGGATGGCGCTCTGGACGGCCGGCCAGGTCTCGCGGAGGAACGCGGTGTCTTTCCTTCCCGTAAGGACGTAGTCGCGGTAGACCATGAGCACGAACTTGGAGTTGAGGTCTTTCCAGTCGTTCGTATCCTGCCAGCCTGGCTCATTGACGGCGAAAAATGGATCGCCTTCGGGCACACCCAGATCGTGGGGCACGGCTCCGATTTTTTTGCGCTTGTGGGTGACCGGTTGTCCCGTCTGTGCGGTCTTCCATACCCACAGCCCCTGGTCGGGCCATTCCTTTTCGTACGGTGGCGGCAAACTCGCGCAGGACTTGCTTGTCGATTTGCGGCCAGAATTTCAGGAGCGGCAGCGAGGCATAGAAACGGACATCGAGCGTGCCGTAGTAGGCATAGTCAAAACACTCAAGCAAGGCAAAGGACGCGAGGCAATTTCGGGTCGGACCCGATCTGGCGGCCCCAGAATGTGCCACCGTCGCTGAGCGCATAGAGCTCGTTGAAGAGCATGCCGCGATACCAGAGAGGCTTGCACTGGTCTTCGACGTACGGCGCCTGCCAGCGATCGATAGCTTCACTCCACTCGGTTGCGTGCTGCAGGCCATCGCGGGCGATGTCCCAGGCATGCTCCCCCGAGGTTCCGTAGAAATCGGCATAGCGGCGATACCAACTGCGGCCTTCGCCGAACTGGACGACAGGTAGATCCCAGGCGAGCACCATGGGGATGATCTTCTTCTCGCCGGGACGCAGCGTGAACCGTAAGGCGATGGCTCCGCCGAGGTGTTCTTTTTCGGAGATCCAGGATTTCGAGCTGTTGGCGAGGCGGCCATCTTTGGAGAAGGGCGCCCAGACCTCATTGCCCTTTCCGGAGGTGTCATAGGTGGTCTGGTAGGTGACTTCGACTCCCTCGGGCTTCGAGCGCGGCGATGACGAACTGGCCATCCCACTCGTTGGGCTGCGCGCTACCGCGATTGCGGCCGAAGACGATGCCCTTCATGGTGCCCGCGCCGGCGATGGGCTGGCTGCGGTAGTCGTTGTGGTTGCCCTGGTTCGGCGTTCCGGCAAAGTCGCGGGTGAAGGTGCGGAACCATCCGGTCATGTTGGTCCACGAGAACATGACGGATACAGTTACGGTTTTATTCGGTGGTGTTCTCAGCGTGCCAGCGGTAGACGGCTACGGGATAGCTGGACTCGCGGTAGTTGTCGGGAAGGATGGGCGAGAACTGCTCCAGGGTGACGTGGGCAGGGAAGTGCTCCCAGCGGTAATCGAACCAGGCCTTGGGATAGAGCGCGTAATAGTCTCCTGCTCCTACGGGGTAGTCCCATTGCCAGGCGGAGAGCTCGTTGTTGGCGGGGTGGCCGTTCATCAGCGCCTGGGCGACTCCGTGGGCGTCGCCTTCGGATTGCTGAAACATGGCGAATTGATTGGCGTAGATGGGCTGGTATTTGTGGACAGCAGCCTTGATGTGCCAGCGGGCGAAGTCTCCACGGTAGCTGCGGGAGAAGGTTCCCGCGCCCATGCCTCCTACGGGGACGCCCTGCCAGTAGCCGTCGTCGATGTCTCCCGGGTTGCGCGCTACGCCGGGATTTTCGAGCGGCTGGCCCAGGGGACGCTTCCAGGCTGCTTCCGGGATGTGGGTTTGGGTAAGGGCTGGGAGGCATGCGAGGAGACAAACGGTAAGAGTCAGCAGGGAATTCGCGTGCTGGAGGAAAGACTGTTTCAACGAGGTCTCCTGAACGGGAAAGCTCTCTATCCCGGCGAACGGCAAATTTGAAATCGATCTTACTTCGTTATGTTTAGTTAGTAAACGGCAGCCGGCCGGGGTTGCGCGGGCGGCGGTTGGTCGGTCTGCCCTGATCCGGATGAGCAGGGTAGTCCGATGGCCGCAAACGCATCTCCCTGTTGCAAGTCCACCCGCTTGCGCCCAGGCGGGTAACTCACCGTGGTGCTCAAAAATGAAAATACATGGCAAGAAAATACCCGCCATCCGCATCTAAGAGGTAGCAACCAAATTCAAAAACCGAGCCACCGGGAACGGAGTCCGGATGTCCACCATCAGTCCGCCAAAGCGCGCCCGCTTCGATCTCGGCGTCATCATCACCACCAAAGGCGGAGCCGTAGGTTTTGGCTCTGAAACCTCCACAAACCCGGCCAAAGCGAAATTAATTAATTCAAAAAATTTGAGCTTCTTGACCAAACAAAGGACTTACGCGCACCCGGCCAGCCCAAACCTCTCGCCCGGGGCTTTGACGGACTCCCTCGCATTTGCGAGATTGGCTCTCATGACACACAGAGCGCGTTCGGCGATGATCCTCCTTCTGTGCTCCCTGGCAGCCGCGGCAAGCGCACCGGGTGCTGCGATATCGCGGCCGGAGAGCTGGCAGGCAAGCTGGATTGCATCCCACGCGGACCAGGAAAATTCCCCGCCGAACGCGTCCCAGCCTTTGCCGATCTTTCGCTACGAATTCGAGGTCAGTAAGCAGGTCGCCAAAGCGACTCTGCAAATCTCCGGACTGGGCCAGTTCGAAGCCCATATCAACGGCCAAAATGTCACCACGGCTGTGCTGACGCCGGGGTGGACCGACTATCGTAAGCGGGTCTTCTTCGATACCTACGAGGTGACGGCTCTGCTGCGGCCCGGGGCCAACGCAATCGGCGTCCTCCTGGGCAATGGCATGTACAACGTTCCCCAGACCGAGGGCCGCTATACCAAGTTCACCGGGAGCTTTGGTCAACCCAAGCTGACGATGCAGTTGAGCCTTCGTTTCGCGGACGGAAGCCAGCAGACAATCGTCAGCGATGGCGCGTGGAAAACTGCGCCCGGGCCCATCGTGTTCAGCTCCGTCTACGGTGGCGAAGATTACGACGCGCGGTTGGAGCAGCAAGGATGGGACCAGCCCGGATTTCATGCCGAAGGCTGGTCCGGCGCGGCCGTCGTTGCGGGGCCGGGCGGAAAACTTGTGCCGGAGGACATTCCTCCTGTCGAAGCCTTCAACCGTTACGATCCCGTCGCTGTGACACATCCAGGCGCGGGTATTTCCGTCTACGACCTGGGCCAGAACTTCTCCGGCTGGCCGGAGATCGCCCTCCAGGGGCGGCGCGGGACGCGAGTCACCATGATCGCGGGCGAGCTATTGGATGCGCACGGCCTGGTTACCCAGCTCAGCGCCCACGCCTTTCCTGCGGATCGGAATTCTTTCACCTATGTGCTGAAGGGGGAAGGCGTGGAGCAATGGCATCCACGTTTCAGCTACTACGGTTTCCGCTATGTTCAGGTGCAGCAGCAGGGTAAGGAGCCCGCCATCGTCGATCACCTCGACGGCCGCTTCCTGCATGACGCGGTGCAGGGAACTGGCTCCTTCACCACGTCTGATGAGCTGTTTAACCGCATCCACGCGATGATCAACCGGGCCATGCTCAGCAACATGTTCAGCGTGATTACCGACTGCCCGCACCGGGAAAAACTGGGTTGGTTGGAGGAGACCCATCTCAACGGACCTTCTCTGCTTTACAACTACGGCCTCGCCGCGCTCTACCGGAAGCTGGCGGACGACATGCAGGATGCGCAATTGCCCAGCGGCCTGGTGCCCGACATCGCGCCGGAATTTACCGTCTTTCCCGGAAAGTTTCGCGACTCACCGGAATGGGGTGCGGCCGTCATCCTGAGCACCTGGACGGCCTACCAGTTCTATGGCGACCAGCAAGTCCTGCGCGATCACTACGATTCGATGCAGGCCTACGTTCGCTATCTCACGGGACGTTCGCAGAACCATCTGCTGGCTTACGGACTGGGCGATTGGTACGACCTGGGACCGAAACCGCCGGGCGAGTCGCAGCTGACCTCCGCCGGCGTAACCGCAACCGCCGTTTATTACCAGGCGCTCACAACCATGGCGCGGGTCGCCGTCCTGGCGGGGCATCCTCAGGATGCGGTGGGATATACGACCGAAGCAGCCGCGGTAAGAGGCGCGTTCAACGCACGCTATTTTCACCCTGAGACCAATCAGTACGACCGCGGCAGCCAGACAGCCAATGCGATGCCGCTGGTCCTCGGGCTTGTGCCGCAAGACCGGCGCGATCCAGTGCTGGCGAATCTGGTCGCTGATATTCGCCGCCACTCCAACCATGTCACCGCGGGCGACGTAGGCTTTCATTACCTGGTCCGCGCCTTGACCGATAACGACCGCTCGGATGTGCTCTATGACGTGCTCTCGCGCACCGATGCGCCAAGCTACGGCTACCAGCTTGCGCAGGGCGCTACGACGCTCACCGAGGCGTGGGACGCCAACCCTGACGATTCACAGAATCACTTTATGCTGGGCGAGGCCGAGGAGTGGTTCTATCGCGGCCTTGCGGGCATCGACTTCGATCTCGACCGCGACCAGGATTCTCGGATCCGCATCCATCCCGCCATTGTTGGACACATACAGCAAGCCGCTGCATCGTTTCAGTCGAAACTGGGTAAGATCCAGAGCAGTTGGTCGCGCAGCAGCGAGAACCTGCGCATGACGGTCACTATTCCTGAAGGTGCAACCGCCACGATTGCATTTCCCGGGGAGTACCGTGGATCGATCCTGGTGAATGGCCAGCCGCTGCGAGCAGGAGGAGCGATTCACAGCGTTAAAATCACCGCTGGGACGGCTGGTTGTGTTGTGTCGGGCGGAACCTACACCTTCGACGAGAAAAAATTGTAAACACGCCAGCGCCGAACCATGGGGACGTTCATCACGTTCACCGATTGTCGCAGCCGAACTCCGCCGTCTGTCACCTTGAAGGAGCCGCCTATGCCCAAAAGTGAAGTCATCGACCTCATCACCGATCAGGAGATGGCCTTTGCCCGCTTGGTCCTCTCTAGCACCGTAACCGACCGCTGACGCCATCTCAGCAACTGGGTGGCCCATTCAAGCCTTCTTTTGGCTTGAGTGGGGTACATTTCAACGCAACCGGGTTGCCCCTCGAAGCCCCCCACTCAACCGTCAAACGGAGGGCTACCCAAATCGGAGGGACGATGCGGGAAGGACCAGACAACCCCCCGATGGATCACCTGGCTAGCAAAAATTTGACCCATCGTCCATGGTGTAATACGCACTGTAATACGAGGGCGGCGCATGGCCATACGCACGATAAGGCTTGACAGCGAGACTGAGGCAACGCTGGCGGAGATCCGCGAAGCTACGGGCTTGCCGATTTCGGAGGTTCTGAAGGAGGGGCTTCGATCCCTCAAACAACAGGTCCGGGCCGCGGCCGGGCATCGCCCCTATGATGCGTACGCGCGCCTCGATCTCGGCCCCGGCGGCTACGCCAACGCGCCCTCTACGGAAACGCGGCGTGGCATGACTGCGGCCATCCGTAAAAAGCTGCGGCAATGATCCTGGTCGACACCGGGCCGTTGGTCGCTCTCTTCGACCCCCAGGACGAACAGCACAAGCGCTGCCGCCGCACTCTGGAGGATATACGCGATCCCATTGTCACCACCATCCCCGTGCTTACCGAGGCTTTTCACATCCTTGGGCCGGCCAGCATCGGCTCTGACCGCTTGCGGGAGTTCGTAGGAATCGGTGCACTGTCCGTGTGGTTCCTGGATCGAGCATGGTTGACCCGGGCGTTCACGCTGATGGAAACCTACGCAGACCACCCGATGAATCTGGCGGCTGCATCGCTGATCACCGCGGCGGAAGCACTGAGCACGCAAAGAATATTCACCATCGATCGCTGACGCCATCTCAGCACTTGGGTGGCCCATTCAAGCCTTCCTTTGGCTTGAGTGGGGTACATTTCAACGCAGCCGGGTCGCCCATCGAAGCCCCCACTCAAACGTCAAACGGAAGAGCTCCCCATTTCTCACGACTGTCGCGTCCCTCACCACAACTTTATCCCCCGCAGAGCGTTCGAACGGGTGGGAGCTGCTTCTATGTCGACGCGACGGGCATTTATGAAGGGTGGGGCGATGGCCCTGGTGGGCACCACAGCAGTGCCGGCGTTCCTCCGGCGGTCCGTTTTGGCCCAGACCACAAGTGCCCAGATCCAGGGTAAGAAGCTGGTCGTCATCTTCCAGCGCGGCGCCGCCGACGGCTTGAACATCGTGGTTCCCCACGGCGAGCCCAATTACTACCAGTTCCGGCCGACCATCGCCATCCCGCAGAATCAGCTCATCGACCTGGATGGATTTTTCGGCCTGCACCCCGCGATGCAATCCTTTAAGCCCTTGTTCGACCAGGGACACCTGGCCATGGTGCAGGCCACCGGATCGCCCGACACCACTCGTTCCCACTTCGACGCCCAGGACTACATGGAGAGCGGCACGCCCGGGGTCAAAGCAACCCCGGACGGCTGGTTAAACCGTGCCCTGCAGGCAGAAGACTTATCGCGCCGGAAAGACCACACAGCCTTCCGCGCGATTGCTATTGGTTCTCAGGTTCCCCGCACCCTGGGCGGCAAAATCCCTGCCGTTGCCGTCAACCGGGTGCAGGATTTCAGCGTCGGCGGCAAGAGCCCCAATGCTTCTCCCATCAGCTCCGCCTTTGAGGCGATGTATGCGGACTCCGCGGATACCGTCCTCCATGGCACCGGCCAGGAAACCTTCGAAGCGGTGAAGATGCTCAAGGCGGCAAACCCGGCGCAGTACAAACCAGCCGCCGGAGCGAATTACCCGAACGGTCCCTTTGGCGACAACATGCGGCAGATTGCCCAGTTGCTCAAGGCTAACCTGGGCGTGGAAGCGGCGTTCACCGATATCGGCGGATGGGATACCCATCAGAACCAGGGCAGCGTCAACGGCCAGTTGTCGAACGTCCTGCGCAACTTCAGCGACGGCATCGCCGCCTTCTGGACCGACATGGGGAGCGATGCGGAGAACGTGGTGCTGGTGACCATGTCGGAGTTTGGCCGGACGGCGCAACAGAACGGCACCGGAGGCACCGACCACGGTCACGCCAACGTGATGTTCGTGCTCGGCGGAGCGGTGAAGGGCGGCAAGGTGTACGGTAAGTGGCCAGGCATGGCGAACGAGCAGCTCTACCAGAACCGCGACCTGGCCATCACGACCGACTTTCGCCAGGTTCTGGGAGAGGCCGCCTTCCGCACCCTGGGAGCCCGCAACCTGGAGTTGGTATTCCCGGGATCGGACCTGAAGACAACGCAGTTCCTGAATTTGTTGAAGAGCTAACCGGCACGTTCGCTGTGTCAAACGGTGAAGCCGCCGGCGGAATCGGAGGTCGGGGGGCTTACGAAGATGCCGCAGGTTTTTCTATTTGACACAGCGAAGGTGCCGGATTAGCGTCTCAGGGTTTTGGGTTTGCTGCTGCCTCTGCCGGCAAAGTCGTCCAGGCCCAGCGCGCCACAACCGGTAAACACCAGCATAAGCGCAATCGAAAACAGCGCCAGCGGGAAGGCGAATGAGGTTGGTCCTTCCAGGCCGCCGTGGAGGTGGATCTTGAAGATCGCCGTCGCCATATCGCACGCGACCATGAACGCTGCCAGGCGGGTCAACAGGCCGACGATCAGCAGCATGCCGCCGAAGAATTCGGTGAACGCCGCCACATAGCCTAATGCGACCGGCAGGTGCAGGTGGCCGCTCACCATGTGGGTGAAGTTGTAGAGGGCGCCGGACGGAATCACCTTGTCGTATCCATGGCGCACCATGATGACGCCAAGAACCAACCGCATAATCAAGCTTCCCAGAGACTGGAAGCGGTCGAGCCAACTAAGCAATGAAAAGCTCCTTTATTCGTGCTGCCTTAGTGTGGCAGAAATTTGCTGAGAAAGCTGCGCAGCGGGGGGAGATAATCCCCGTCGCGATGGAGGACAAGCCTGGGCGTGGGCAAGTTGGCCAGGGTGCGGGTAACGTCGAAGCGGTCGTGGAAGAGCAACCGGATCGGCAGCAGCCGGGTGCGGGAGTCGAACTGCAGTGTCTCGAGCACGGGCGGTCTGGGGTTTTCCAGAATCAGCGCGGGTGTTTCCGGATGACGCCGCGCGGTTTCGGCAGCGATGGCGGCGCCCAGGCCTGTGCCATACAGCACGATGCTGGAGGGCGCGAGATGGCGGGTTTCTGTTAGGTATCTCCAGGCCGCATCCGCATCCGCGTAGGTGCTGGCCTCCGACGGATGCAGGTTCACGCTCTTGCCGAAGCCGCGGTAGTCGATGGCGAAAACGTTCAGGCCCAGGGCGTGGAGTATTTGCAGCTGCGGCACGGTATCGGAAAGGGAACCGGAGCCATCGTGGAGCAGGAGCACGGTGTGGGTGGCATGCTCTGCAGGAATCCACCAGCCGTTAAGCTGCAGCGTTCCGGTTTCCGTAGCGTCGAAGGAAATCTCGTCGTATGGCAGGCCGGCTGATGCGGGAGTCGCGGTGATGGTGCGAGATGGTTGGAAGACGAGCTGCCATTGACCCTGCCAGAAGAGCAGGCAGAAGGTGGCGTAGACGCAGAGGGCGGCGAGCAGCAGAACCGCTCCCAGGCCGCCAAAAAGCCAACCGGCGCTGGTGAGGGGCTGTTGCGGCGCCAGAGGATTTTTCCAGCCGGGCGGAGGGGTGTGCTTAGCCAAAGCCTAGTTCGTCCGCCGATTCCAGGGGAGTTCCGCAGATGCGGCACAACACGGCCGAGCAGTCGCCACAGACCAGCGGATCGTTGACCGGCCGGGCACAGGTCGGGCACCAGAGTTCTGCGGTCGCGGGTGTTTGCGGTAGTGTTGGAGGAGTGGCGCCTGCCATCTATTTTGAGCGTAGCATGGGCAAACGATGACCGAATTAGTGAAGATCTGCAACAAGAAGGAACTGCCGAAATCCGGGGATGTGAAGGAGTTCAGCGCCGGCGGACGAGCGTTCTGCATCGCTAATCTTGATGGGGTGATCCGGGCCCTGGACAATGAATGCCCGCATCACGGCGGCCCGCTGGGCGAGGGAATGATTGAGGACGGCAAAGTGATTTGCCCCTGGCATGCCTGGTCGTTCGATCTGGTGACCGGCGTATCGTCAGAATCGAATGAAAAGGTTGCAGTTTACCCCGTAAGTGCCAAAGGGGATGAGGTTTTCGTGGAGCTCTAGAAAAACCACACATCCCTCCACTCTCCCCTTTTGTCATCCCGACCGGAGCGTAGCGTAATGGAGGGATCTGCAGTTTCAGCCGGGGACTCCCGCCTTCACGATGGCGTTCAGCGAATTAGGGTCGAGGCTGGCGCCGCCGATCAGGGCGCCGTCAACACGCGTGCCAACCGAAACAGCTATTGGTGGCTCAGCCCACTCTCCCCTTTGTCATCCCGACCGAAGCGTAGCGTAGTGGAGGGATCTGCAGTTTTAAGCCGGGGACTCCCGCCTTCACGATGGCGTTCAGCGAATTAGGGTCGAGGCTGGCGCCACCGATCAGGGCACCGTCGATCTCCGGCTGGCTTAACAGCGCAGCGGCGTTCTCTGGCTTTACGCTTCCTCCATACAGAATGCGGAGCGCATCCGCCAGCGGCCTGCCGACCAGACGGGCGAATTCACTGCGGATAATCAGATGGGCCTCCGCGGCAATCTGCGGCGTTGCCGTCTTTCCAGTCCCAATCGCCCAGATCGGTTCATACGCGATCACCATGGGACGCAGCTTGGCTGGTTCGATCCCCTGAATCGCACGGCTGAGCTGACGGCAGATGACCTCCTCGGTCACACCGCTCTCGCGCTGATCCTCATGCTCCCCAATGCACACAATGGGCACGATGTGGTGCTTCAAGGCGGCGGCCAGCTTGCGATTGACGGTCTCGTCGGTCTCGGCAAAATACTGGCGGCGCTCGGAATGGCCAAGAATCACATGGCTCACACCCATCGCAACCAGCATGGAGGCGGAAATCTCGCCGGTATACGCGCCCTCTTCCGCAAAGTGCATGTTCTGCGCACCCACCAGCACGTCGGAGTCTTTGACCGTTTGCAGTACGGGCTGCAGGTCCACCGCCGGCGGACAGATCACGATCTCTGCCTCCGTTTGGCCTTTGACCAGGGGGAGAAAGGTGTGCAGGAAGCTTTGCGCTTCCTTTGGCGTCTTGTACATCTTCCAGTTGGCGGCGATCAGGAGCTTGCGCATGCTATAAGGTGTCCCGCTTCTTATGTTCCTTGACTAAATTGTAGAGCACGGAAAGAGTGTGTTTGCGGTCGAGCCGGCCGGCGGCACGCACTGCGGTCCAGCAGCCAAGAAAGCCGAAGACCAGATAGCCGCACACACCAATCCCGAGCATGAACGAGAGCGACTTGCCCGCCAGCCAATCCCCAAAAACACTGACCGCATTCAGGGTGGAGACAAAACCCATCAGGCCGCCCAGAGGGAACGCGATCAGGCCGAAGGTGACGCGGTAGCGATATTCGCGGAGGTAACGAGTGAAGGTCGCGAGCAGCCAGGCGATCATCGCGCAGGCCAGGCCTGCGACGAGAATCAGCAGAGGCAGCTCAAGATTCACCACGGCCATGGTTCAGGAGCCGGGTGCATCCGAAAGCGCCTCAACACCGGGAAGCTTCTTGCCCTCGAGAAACTCGAGCGACGCGCCGCCACCGGTTGAAATGTGTTTGATCTTGTCGGCCACCCCTGCCTGCTTAACGGCAGAGACGGAATCGCCGCCACCAACGATGGTGATCGCTCCGGCGTTTTCAGCCAGCGCCTCGGCAATGCCTGTGGTGCCGTGAGCAAAGGCTGGCATTTCGAACACGCCCATCGGCCCATTCCAGATGATGGTGCGGGCACGGGCAATCTCGGTGACAAATAGCTCGACCGTGGCCGGACCAATGTCCAGCGCCATCCAGCCGGCAGGGAAGGGGCCGTCACCCTCGAAGAGTTGGGTATTCGCATCGGCTGCGAACTTGTCTGCCAGGACGTGATCGACGGGCAACAGAAAGCGCACTCCTTTCGCTTTGGCTTCCTGAAGGGCTTCGCGGGCAACGTCAAGCTTATCGGCCTCCACCAGCGATTTGCCTACATCCTGACCCATGGCCTTGAGGAAGGTGTAGGCCATGCCTCCACCAATCAACAGGGCGTCCACCTTGCTGAGCAGGTTGTGGATGACCTCGATCTTGTCAGAGACCTTCGCCCCGCCCAGGATCGCGACGAAAGGCTTCTCGGGAGCCTCGAGCGCTTTGCCGAGATAGTTGAGCTCCTTCTCCATCAGCAGCCCGGCTGCGGAATGCGCGACGAAGTGGGTAATGCCTTCGGTCGATGCATGCGCGCGGTGGGCGCTGCCAAACGCGTCATTCACATAGACGTTGCACAGGCTGGCGAGTTGACGTGCGAAGTGCTGATCGTTAGCTTCTTCGCCGGCATGGAAGCGCAGATTTTCGAGCAGGAGAACCTGCCGCGATTCCAACTGGCGGGCCAGCTCGGTGGCCACGTCGCCGACGCAGTCCGGCGAGAAGGCGACGTTGACCGACTCCCCGAGGGCGTGATCAAGCAGCGTCCGCAGCCGGTCGACGACCGGCCGCAGGCTGTATTTTGGATTGGGCTTACCCTTGGGCCGTCCCAGGTGCGACGCCACGATGACCTTGGCGTGGTGGCGCAGAGCGTACTCGAGCGTGGGCAATGTCTCTTTGATCCGGGTATCGTCGAGAATCTGCATGCCGCTCTCGGAGAGCGGCACATTGAAGTCGACACGAACGAAGAGGTACTTGTTGTTCAAGTCCAGGTCGCGGATCGATAGCTTGGCCACGGTTTAGAGCCCCGCTTTTTCGAGGAAGAGCACCAGGTCTTTCACCCGGTTGGAATAGCCCCACTCATTGTCGTACCAGCTGATCACCTTGGCCATGTTGGTGCCTACGGTCTTGGTCAGCGGGCTGTCGACGATGGAGGAGAGCGGATTGCCCTTGAAGTCGCTCGAAACCAGTTCATTGGTCTCGATCCCGAGAATGCCCTTCATCGAACCGTCGGCGGCTTTCTGCAACGCCTCATTGATCGATTCCTTGGTGAGCGGCTTTTCGGAGGTGAAGGTCAGATCGACGACCGAAACGTTGGGCGTGGGTACGCGAACGGCAAAGCCATCCAGCTTGCCCTTGAGCTCGGGAACCACCAGGTGCAGAGCCTTGGCAGCACCCGTCGAGGTAGGGATCATCGACAGGGCGGCGGCGCGGCCGCGACGCATGTCCTTGTGAGGAAAGTCGAGGATGACCTGGTCGTTGGTGTAGCTGTGAATGGTGGTCATGATGCCGGACACGATGCCGAAGGTGTCGTTCAGCACCTTGGCCAACGGCGCGAGGCAGTTGGTCGTGCATGAGGCATTGGAGATGACGTGGTGCGCCTTGGGATCGTACTTGCCCTCGTTGACGCCGAGCACGATGGTCAGGTCTTCGTTGCTTGCGGGGGCGGAGATGATCACCTTCTTGACCGTGCCCTGCATGTGGGCTTTGGCTTTGGTGGCATCGGTAAAGTGGCCGGTCGATTCGATCACGATCTGGGCTCCGGTCGAGGACCAGTCGAGCTTGGCGGGATCGCGTTCCGCGAAGACCTTGAGCTTTTTGCCGTCGACGGAGATGAAATCGTCACCTGCGGTGATGGTGTTCTGCAGGTTCCCCAGAATGGAGTCGTACTTGAGCAGGTGCGCCAGCGTCGCCGGGCTGGTCAGGTCATTCACCGCTACGAATTCGATTTCAGGATTGCCGAGCGCCGCGCGAAAGACGTTGCGGCCAATACGGCCAAAGCCGTTGATGCCAACCTTTACTGCCATAAACTTTGGAATCTCCTTGAAGGTGGGTCAGGATTTAACAACCAAGCGGAGCATTTTTAGGTTCCCCGCGCCGTAAGCGCGAATCTTGAGTGTACCAAACAGCGCTTGTGGCCCAGCGAGGCTGACATTTGCTGCCACGGGTTAAGTTGTGTTACATCCTCATCATGCGCGAATGGATGCGCGCCCTAATGAGACGACGTGGGAAGCGCGGAGTGAATGACTCGGAATCAACGGGAAAAATAGGTCAGGAGATTCCAGCCAACCAGCCGACTCCCTTGCAGCCGATGTACCCGGAACGGAACCGTCCGCACGAAGCGGTGGCGGCGGAAGCTGCGGAGAGCGAGCCAGCGGAGGTGGAAGCGGCCGAGCCCGTGCCGACGCCGGAAGTTGCGGCGGCAGAGGGAAAGTTGGTCGTGGAAACGCAACCGGAATCACCCTCGGTACCTCCACCAGAGCTCTCAACCACCAGCCAGAAAGATCTCAAGGGCTACGTGGTGCTGGCGATCGGTTTGCCGGGTTCGGGCAAGACGACCTGGTTCAAGCGCCGCGGAGTGACGCCGCTGTCGAGCGACATGCTGCGCAGCATTCTGTTCGACGACATTACCGAGCAACGCTACCAGGGTTTGGTGTTCTCGACGCTGCGTTCGCTGCTGCGGGCGCGGTTGATCGCCAAGATGCCGTGGAATTACGTCGACGCCACCAACCTCTCGGCCCATGAGCGGCGCCAGTGGATCAAGATGGCCAAGAGCTTCGGCTACGAAGCGCAAGCGGTGTTCTTCGATGTTCCGTTGGAAGTGTGCATGGAGCGGAACAGCCGCCGCGAGCGCACGGTGAGCGATGACGTGATGCGCAAGATGGCGGAGCGTTTGCGTCCACCCAGCTTTAAAGAGGGCTTCAGCAAGATCACCATGGTGCGGGTGAAGGGTGCGGGGCCGGCGAAGCTGGATGGGGTCGAGGTCGAGCCACCACCCACCGCCGCGGAGTAGATGGAGCCGGCCATTGCGTTCGATCAGGTTGGGCTGACGACGCCGGATGGCCGCGTCATCCTCGACTCGGTCAGCCTTGATATCCCAACCGGCACGACGACCGCGTTGCTGGGCCGCAGCGGCTCAGGAAAAACAACCCTGCTGCGCACCGTGAACCGCCTGGTCGAACCAACCTCGGGCCGGGTGTTGGTGCAATCCAAAGCGACCACCGACTGGGATCCAATCGCGCTACGCCGGTCGATTGGGTACGTGATCCAGGAGACCGGCCTCTTTCCCCATTTCAACGCCGAACGCAACATTGGCACGGTTCTCGAGATTGAGGGCCGTCCGAAGCAGGAAATCCACGAGCGGGCGCAAGCCCTGTTTGCCGATGTCGGGCTGGAATATGCGACGTTCGCCGAGCGATTGCCTTATCAGCTTTCCGGCGGACAACGACAGCGGGTCGGGCTGGCACGTGCTTTGGCGGCCGAACCGAAGCTGTTGCTGATGGACGAGCCCTTCGGCGCACTGGATCCACTAACCCGTGCAGATATGCAGGATATGCTGCTCGAGTTATTGCAAAAGTTTAAGAAAACGGTGCTGCTGGTCACCCATGACCTGGATGAAGCACTCTATCTCGCGTCCCACATTTTGTTGCTGGAGGGCGGCAAGGTGGTGGCTAATGTGCCGGCCGGCGAGTTCCTCGCGTCACAAATTCCGGCGGTACAGAACTATGTACGCGCGGTTCATCGGGCTGCGAACTGATGGCCGGCTTCCTGGCACAGCATGGCTCGGAAATACTCGAGCTCACCATCGAGCACTTGTGGCTCACGGGTTCGGCGATGCTGATCGCGGCTGCCATCGGCGTGCCGACGGGGATCTGGCTGACCCGCCATCCGCGGTGGGCGAAGCCGGTGCTGGGAGTGGTGAATGTTATCCAGACCATTCCCAGCCTGGCGCTGTTCGGGTTTCTGTTGCCCTTGCCCTGGATCGGCGATCGCGCGGCGCGCATCGCCATCGCGGCGCTGACGGCGTACGCATTGCTGCCCATCGTGCGCAATACCTACGCTGGTATCGAGGGCGTAGACCCCACCGTGCTGGAAGTGGCTAAAGCATTAGGGATGACCAGCGGACAGCGGTTACGCAAAGTGGAACTTCCACTTGCCGCGGGCTTTATTCTGGCCGGACTGCGCACCGCTACGGTGCTGGCGGTGGGGATTGCCACCATCGCGGCGGCGGTCGGTGCTGGAGGGTTGGGCGAGTTTATCTTCCGCGGGGTTGCGTCGGTCGATAACCGTCTGGTGCTGGCGGGCGCCATCCCCGCGGCGTTGCTGGCGATTGCCGCGGATGCGGGGTTGGGTTGGCTGGAGCACCGGCTCAAGGTGCCGGAGCGCCGTTGAAATACGCCGCGCTGAGTTTGCTACTGCTAGGGATCTCGGCGTGCGCTCCGCCGCGTCCGGATCACCCGGTGATCGGGGCCAAGAATTTTACCGAGCAGGTGGTGCTTGGCGAGCTGTTGGCGCAGCATATTGAAGCAGTCACCGGCATGAAGGTCGACCGGCGGTTTTACCTGGCGGGGAGTTACATCTGCAACCAGGCGCTGCTCGCCGGTCGCATCGATTCCTATGTCGAATACACGGGGACGGCGCTTACGGCGATCCTGAAGCAGCCGGTGGATAAAGATCCGCAGCGGGTGTTCGCGACGGTGCAGAAGCTCTATCAGGAACGCTACCAGGTCGTGGTGGGACCTTCGCTCGGGTTTGAGAATACCTTTGCCATGGTGATCCGGGGACGGGACGCGGAGCAGTTGCACTTGACCACGCTGAGCCAGGCGGCGCGCTATACCCCGCAGTGGCGTCTGGGCGTGGGGTATGAGTTTGAGCAGAGGCCGGATGGGCTTCCCGGCCTGCAACAAACCTATGGGTTGAAGTTCAAGGACTCACCCCGGCTGATGGACTTGGGGTTGTTATACCGGGCGTTGAATGGCAACCAGGTGGACATGATCGCTGGGAACTCCACCGATGGGCCAATCAAGGCGTTTCATCTGACGGTGTTGGCGGATGACAAGCACTACTTTCCTCCTTACCAGGCGGTGCCCTTGGTGCGGCAGGAGGCGTTGGATCGGTGGCCACAGATGCGTGGGGCGATTGCGGGTTTGGCCGGGAAGGTGACGGCGGAAGAGATGCAAACCATGAATGAGGCGGTGGATGGGCAGCATCGGGATCCGGCGGATGTGGTGCGGGAATTTCGTCAGGCTCACGGGCTTTAATTTCAGTGCGATCTTGGGCTCATCACTGTTCATTCCACCACGGAGCTTGGGTGCCCCACATCTCGCTCGTTTTTCGCGAGATGTGGGTCTACCGCCGTGGTCAATCGAGAAGCGCCTATTGCAGGACGACAGTTAGAGGGCAAGGCCTGCGGTGGACCCACATCTCGCGAAAAACGAGCGAGATGTGGGGCACCCAAGCTCCGCGGTGGAGATGAACATGGAAGAGCCCAAGCTTCGTGGAGGTTTAGAACATGGGTGAACCCTGGCTTCGGGGTACGCTTTCAGAGGTTCCGGTGGTGGCTCGTGCGGTGTTGCATTCGCTTGAGATGGCGCAGGAGGATTCTGCCAAGTGGTGTGGCGGTCTGGATGAGCGTGAATTGCACTCCCGTCCCTACCAACTGCCTTCGGTCGCGTTTCAGTTGCGCCACATCGCGCGCAGCCTGGACCGATTCTGTACCTACGCGGAAGGGACTCCCCTGAACCCGGAGCAGTTCGCGGCCCTCGCGAGCGAACTGGACGCCACGGGAAATCGCGAAAGCATCTTTTCGGAGTTGGACGAGAGCTTGGCTCGAACCCGTCAGCGGCTGGAATCTATTGGACAGCGGCCGCTGGATCAGCCGGTAAGCATCGGCCGCAAAGCACTGCCCACCACGGTCGGCGGATTGCTTGTCCACGCTGCGGAACATACCCAGCGCCACGTCGGCCAGGCGATCACCACCGCCAAGGTGGTTATCGGTCTACGATGTGACCCATCTTCTCCTGCTTGACCTGGACGTAGCGCTCAAACGAATCGAGCGGCTCGACCTCGGCGGAGATGCGCTGGACTACGTGAATCCCCACCATCTCCAACGCCTCGACTTTTTGCGGATTGTTGGTGATGAGACGCACCGCAGGCACCTTCAACAGCTTGAGGATTTCGGCCGGCAGTTCGAACTCACGGCAGTCTGGCTTGTAGCCCAGCTCGAGGTTGGCCTCGACCGTGTCCAGACCCTCATCCTGCAGTTCGTAGGCGCGCAGCTTGGCCATCAGCCCGATGCCACGGCCTTCCTGCTGCTCATAAAGAAGGATGCCTGCCCCGGCCTGGGCAATGGTGCGCAGTGCCAGTTCCAATTGCAGGCGGCAGTCGCAGCGTAGCGAACCAAACACATCGCCGGTAAGGCATTGGGAATGGATGCGGACCACAGGGGCATCGCCATGAATGTCACCCATGACCAGCGCGACTGCGCCTTCAATCTTACGGTGGACTGTCGACATTCCCGGGCCGCAGGGTTCCGGGTCAACCCGCACACCTTCAAAGCCCAGGATGCGGAATTGACCCCAACGGGTAGGGAAGTCAGCGTCCGCTACTTGCTTGACACTCTCCAGGGGCATACCTCAATTAGAGCATGGGAAGTGGCGTAAAGTAAGAGCGTGTATGAGCCGAAGCTGGTCCTCATATCGCTGCTCATCAAGCTTGGCGTGGCCGCCGCGGTTTCAGCGATCACGGCCAGGGCACTGACTTTTCAGCGCCTGCTCTTCGCCGAGCGTCGTACAACGGCGCAAAACATCGGCTTGTTGGCCTTTTTGGTTGTTCCGCTGACGTTGGGCGTCTGGATCCGCTTTACCGTCACCAACTTCCTGGCCGCCGACATCAGCTTTGAAACCGTCATCATCCTCGGCATCCTGCTCGGACCCTTCTCCGCGATGTTGGGAGCTGCCGTGCTCGCCCTTCCGGCGATGCTCCACCACGAGTACCTCACCCTCCCTTTCCTGCTGGCTGTTGCCACCATCTCCGGGCTTTACGGGCGCGCGGTCGAGCCGGAGGAGGTATGGTCTTTCTCCCCCTTTGTCGACCTCAGCATTTATCGCTGGGTGCGGCGCAATCTGCTGGAACCCAGGTTCGATCGCCAGATCCTTCTGCTGATGCTGATCGTCGGTATGCAGATCGTTCGCATGTGGATTGCCGACCTTTATCCCGGCTGGTTGTTTACCCTGAACGCGCGCGGCTTTGCGGTGAAGCTTGCCATCTGCGTCTGCCCCGCGGTGGTCGTGGCCATCCCGCTCAAGATCTGGAATTCCAGCCGCATTGAACTCAAATTGAAGGAGCAGAAGCGGTTGGTGCTGGAGGCGCGCTTTGACGCACTGCAGCGGCAGATCAATCCGCACTTTCTGTTCAACACACTCAACTCCATCGCCTCGCTGGTGCGCTTCCGCCCGGAGATGGCGCGCGAGATGATTGTGCAGTTGGGCAACATCTTGCGGGCGCTGCTCAAGGATCATGATGCGTATGTGCCGTTCCGCGAAGAGCTGACGTTTACGGATGATTATCTGGGCATCGAAGTGGTTCGTTTTGGGGCAGAGAAGCTGCGGGTAGTGAAAGAAATCGACCCGGCGACGCTGGAATTGCTGGTGCCCTGCATGTTGCTGCAGCCGCTTATCGAGAACGGCATCAAGCATGGGCTGGAACCGCGTCTGCAAGGGGGAACGATCACCTTACGCAGCCGCATCCAGGGCAGCAAGATGATCGTCGAAGTGGAGGACGATGGAGTCGGCATGGCCGAAGGACGCGCGCGAGAGGTCGGGTTTGTGAGCCGGGGCGCAGGCATCGGGATGCGCAATGTGCGCGAGCGGCTGGAGGTGCTCTACGGCAATAGCGCTCGCTTCGAAGTCTTTAGCCGTCCGGGGCGGGGAACGCGGGTCACGCTGGAGATTCCCATGGCCCCGAACGAGCTGGTGCTGGCGGATCAGACGTCCGCGCGGGCCAGCACGCTCTCGTAGTACTTCTCGTACACCGGAATTATTCTCGATGCGCAGTAGTGGTCTTGCGCGTGCTTTCGCGCGGCTTCGGCCATGGCCTGCAGCCGTTTGTCGTCGGAGAGCAGTTCGATGGCCCCTTCGGCCATGGCGTCGACATCGCCCACGGCGAACAGGCGTCCGGTAACGCCGTCATCAATCAGCTCGGGGACTCCGCCCACACGGGTAGCGATGGTGGGCACCTTGCAGGCCATGGCTTCGAGCGCCGCCAGGCCAAACGACTCGAGTTCACTCGGCATCAGCATCAGGTCGGCTACCGGTAGCAGCTCGTGCACGCGGTCTTGCTTGCCGAGAAACTGGACGCGGCTTTGCAGCCCCTTGCTGTTGACCAGCCATTCTGCGGAGGAGCGGTCGGGTCCGTCGCCGACCATAAGGAGACGGGAGGGGACCTCTTTGGCGACCCGGGCGAACACCTCAATGGCATCGAGAATGCGCTTGACAGGCCGGAAGTTGGAAAGGTGAATGAGAATCTTGTCGCCGGGATCGGCGTAGCGCGCGCGGGCGGAGGCGCGCTTGTCTCCCAGGGGTTTGTACTCGTCGCAATTGACGAAGTTGTAAATGACCTCGATGGGCCGCAGGATGCCGAAGTCCTGCACGGTTTTTTCGCGCAGATAGTTGGAGATGGAGGTGACTCCGTCGCTTTCTTCGATGGCGAAGCGGGTGATTGGCAGGTAGGAGCGGTCCAGCCCGACCAGGGTGATGTCGGTGCCGTGCAGGGTGGTGACGAAGGGCAGGTGGCGGCGCTTCTCGAGCATCTGGCGGGCCAGCAGGGCGCACACCGAGTGCGGAATGGCGTAGTGCACATGCAGGAGGTCGAGCTCGTAGTACTCCGCTACCTCAGACATGCGGGTGGCCAGGGCGAGATCGTAGGGCGGGTATTCAAAGAGCGGGTAGTTTGAGACCGGGACTTCGTGGTACCGGATACCTTCTTCCCGGCCGGTTAACCGGAAGGGCTGGGAGTAGGTGATGAAGTGGATCTGATGGCCGCGGGCTGCCAGTTCGATGCCCAGTTCGGTGGCGACGACTCCGCTGCCGCCGTAGGTCGGATAACAGGTGATGCCGATCTTCATAATTGCTGCCCCTTATTGAACATACCTGTACAGCTGTGCAGGGGATCCCACTCAAGCCAACCGAAGGCTTGCTTGGCCCACCCAGCATCGTTTCATCCCTTTAATGGCAGTTGATGGAAATCGATCAGCTGCAGGGTTGGCAGTACTTCTGGCACAGCCTTGAGCAGTGCGGTCCGCTCTACGTCGCGCGAAGTCAGCAAGCGCGTCCGCGCCTCCTCCAGCGCGCGATCACGGTAGCCGGGATGGCACACCAGTTCCCAGGTGCCGTCCGGCATGGCGTGCAGCAGTTTGCGCAGGAGTGCATCATCAAGAACACCGGTGGCCAGGATTCCGATGGCGCCATCGGTGGTCTGCATTCCGTGCTCTCTGGTCAACTTCAGGAAGGTTCGCCGCTGGGTGCGCATGAGATGGACCTGCATTCTGCGCAATGCGTTTCGTCCGGGCGTTGCCCGCAAGCTCCACCCGGGTTCAAACGGATTGCGCACACAGTGTACCCGGCAGTGGCGGGCGGCACGCAGCAAGGGCCGCAAGACACGCGGGAAGGAGTGGAGATGTTTGTGCGAGTCAATGTGGCTGACGGTGAGACCACTGGATTGAATGCGCTGAATCTGAGCGATTGCTTCGGCTTCGATTTCCCGCTCGCGGATTCGGCCCCGCATCAGATCGCGCACAAAGGCGCCCACGGTGGTCCGCAATCGGCCGCGATCGAGCAGAGACGGCACTTCATCGGCGCGCAGGACCGGCAGACCATCCACCAGCACCACGTGACAACCCACCGCAAGTGCCGGTTGGGCAAAGGCCAAATACACTGCCGGAGAAAAATACGCGCCCGTAGCCATGAGCGTGGCAGAGGTGAGCACGCCGGCCTGTTGCAGTTCGACGACGGCGCGGTTCACGCCGGGCGCCAGACCAAAGTCATCTGCATTGATGATCAAGCGCCTCACCCTCGCAGTGTACCAAGCGGAAAAACAGAGATGACACTTCTCGGATTTGCAAGCATCAGAGAAGCAGCCGAATTTATACGGCTGAAGAAATAGAGCGCTACAATAAGTTTTCTTTGAGCCGGAAGGAGCCCCCAACAGATGGCCGGAGGATGGTTGCAACGCAAAGGGCCCGCATATGCGTTGCTGTTGCTGCTCAGCTGCGCCTCCCATGCAGCCTGGGGAGCGCCCACCGACAAGATCGTCTACCAGACGCCGAGCATCTTCGAGCCGCATTCGGGCCCGGCAAATATGATCGAGCACCTGTCTTTCTTTGTGCTGGAAATTACGGGTGCGATTTTTGTTGTGGTCGGCGGCCTGCTGGCTTATGTGATCGTGCGTTATCGGCAGCGCGGTCCAGAGGACGACAGCGAGCCACCCCAGGTTTACGGCAGCACGCAGATCGAACTGGCGTGGACAGTGATTCCAGTCTTGATTGTCCTGGTGCTTTTTCTCACCACGGCACGCATCCTGTTCGCCATTCAGGATCAGAAGATGCCGCCGTCCACACTGCAGGTGGATACCATCGGCCACCAGTTCTGGTGGGAGTTTCACTATCCGAAATACGACTTTACGACTGCGGGTGAATTGCACGTTCCGGTCAGTACTGAGCAAGCGCCACAAATAACGTCGCTAAAGCTCTTGTCTGCCGATGTGGACCACAGCTTCTGGGTGCCCGCCTTGTTCGGCAAAATCGACACCATTCCGAACAAGGTCAATGGCATGTGGTTTAACCCGGACAAGACCGGCTTGTACGTGGGCCAGTGCGCGCAATTTTGCGGGGTGGAACACGCCAAGATGCTGTTGCGGGTGTACGTGCAAACGCCGGAAGATTTCGCAGTCTGGGTCAAGAACCAGCAACAACCCGCGGTGCAGGATCCGGCAGTTGCCGAAGGCAGGCAAATCTTTGAATCGCAGTCCTGCGTCAGTTGCCATGTGGTTCGGGGAATCGGCGCAACGGGACGTTTTGGGCCCGACCTAACTCACTTGATGAGCCGCGATACGATTGCGTCCGGCGCGTCGACCAATACTGCTGAGAACCTGAAGCTGTGGATCAAGGACCCGGATTCCGTAAAGCCAGGAAGCCTTATGCCGGCCATGCAATTAAGCGACGACCAGATTGACAAGGTTGTCGCCTACCTAACGACGCTCAAGTAGGCCCGTGGTGACAGGAGTTTTTTCTTATGGCTGATTCGACTCTACCGATCGGGGGCGCCATCGATCTCACGAAACCCAGTGAGACCTACACGACGTGGCTCGACGTTATTACCAGTTGGGTCATCACCGTTGACCATAAGAAGCTGGGCCTCATGTATATGGGGTATGCGCTGTTCTTTTTGCTGGTCGGTGGCTTCGAGGCCATCCTGATCCGCATTCAGCTGGCAGTGCCGCACAACACATTTCTTTCTCCCGAGGTCTTTAACCGCATCTTCACCATGCACGGCACAACCATGGTTTTTCTCATGGGCATGCCGTTGATTATCGGGTTTGCGAATTACCTGGTTCCGCTGATGGTCGGCGCCCGGGATATGGCGTTCCCGCGCCTGAATGCCTTCAGCTTCTGGATGACTTCCTTTGGCGGCCTGTTGCTGTACTACAGCTTTATCGGCGGGGTTGGCCTGCAGGGTGCGGGCAGTGCGCCCGATGTGACCTGGTGGGCGTACGCACCGCTGACGGAGCGGGCTTTCTCACGCGGGCACAGCACGGACTACTGGGCCCTGTCGCTGATCGTCTCCGGCTTTGGCACCATCGGGGCGGCGGTGAATATTATCGCGACTACGCTCTGCATGCGTTGCAAAGGCATGACGCTTTTCCGCATGCCGCTGCTGGTGTGGCTGTACCTGGTGGTCTCGGGGATGATCCTGGTGACCATCAGTCCGCTAACCGCGGCACAGATCATGCTGGTGATCGACCGTTACCTGGGTGGGCACTTTTTTGATTCCCAGGCGGGCGGCGCGCCGATTGTCTGGATGCATTTCTTCTGGATCTTCGGGCACCCCGAGGTGTACGTGCTGGTGCTGCCAGCATTTGCCATTGCCAATGAGATCATTCCGGTTTTTTCGCGCAAGGCGATCTTCGGTTACCCGGCGATGGTGGCTGCTTCGGTGGGGATCGGGGTCATCAGCCTCAGTGTGTGGGCGCACCACATGTTCACTGTGGGCATGACTTCGATGGGGAATGCTTTCTTTGTGCTCTCGACCGAGTTGGTGGGCATTCCGACTGGGATCAAGATCTTCAACTGGGTGGCCACCATGTGGGGCGGGAAGATCCGCTTCAGCACGGCCATGCTTTACTGCACGGCTTTTCTGGCACAGTTTCTGTTCGCAGGCTTGACCGGAATTATGCTCTCGTCCGCGCCCTGGAATTGGCAGTTGCATAATTCCTATTTCGTGGTGGCTCACTTCCACTATGTATTGGTGGGCGCGATCGTGTTCTGTTTTCTTGGGGGCTTCTACTACTGGTATCCCAAGATGACGGGCAAGATGCTGAGCGAGCGGATGGGCAAGTGGAATTTCTGGTTGTTCTTTCTGGGCTTCCACATGACATTCGACTTCATGCATATTCCCGGGCTACTTGGCATGCCGCGGAGCATCTACACTTACGAACCTGGCCGCGGATGGGATGGATGGAACATGATCGTCTCCATCGGGACCATGATCCAGGGTTTGGCTACGCTGATTTTTGTCTTCAACATTGTCTATTCGTATTTTAAGGGCGCGGAAGCTGGGCCAGACCCGTGGGATGCGTGGACGCTCGAGTGGGCCACGTCGTCGCCGCCGCCGGACTATAACTTTGCCACCGCACCCGAAGTGAGCAGTCGTAGACCCTTGTGGGACCTGAAGCATCCGGAAGATCCGGATTCGCGATACGAATGAGAGAGGAAGAAGGATGAGCGCCTCCACAATTCCCCTGGCTCACAGTGCGGCAAGCGAAGACTGGAAGCAGCCTTACCACGGGACCGTGGCCATGCTTTCGCTGATCGTAGCCGAGACTGCGATCTTTGCGATTTTCGTCATCGCTTATCTTTACTACATCGGCAAAAGTATCAATGGGCCCCAGCCGCGCCAGGTGCTGGAGCTTCCTATCTTCAATACGGTATGCCTGCTCTCGAGCAGCGTCACCATGTATATCGCGGAGCGCGGCCTCAAGCGGGGCGCAATCGCATTCTTCAGCGTGTGGTGGGCGATTACGTTTGCTCTGGGTGCGATCTTCCTGGGCGGAACGGCTCTGGAATGGAAGAAGCTGATTTACCACGACGGGCTTACCATCAGCACCAACTTGTTTGGCACCACCTTCTATTCGCTGGTCGGCCTGCATGCAAGCCACGTGATTATCGGCCTGACCATGCTCCTGATCGTTTTGATCTTTGCCCTCGCCGGCAAATTGCGAAGTGAGCACTTGAAACAGATTGAGGTGCTGTCGCTCTACTGGCACTTTGTCGATGCCGTTTGGGTAGTTGTCTTTACCGTGGTCTACATCATCGGACGCTGAGAGAAAGAGAACAACTGCCATGGAAACTCCACAGGGACACGACAGCGTATCGAACGAAGTGGTGCACTTGCCGTCGCCGACGGCGTGGCCGGTGGTGTTAGCGCTCGGGCTCACCTTTGCGGCCGCAGGATTAGTCACGAATATCGGGATAAGCATCCTGGGTGCGGTACTGATCGTCGCCGGATGCGTGGGATGGTTCGGCCAGGTGTGGCCTCATGCGCATCATGAAGAGGTTGCGGTCAAGGTGCAGAAATTCGTATTCACCACGCATCGAACCAAGACCACTCGTATCGAGGTTGACGAAACCCACCGCGCGCGCCTGCCGGTACACACACCTTCGGTTATGGCTGGATTGAAGGGCGGCATTGCCGGCGGCTTCGCGATGATCGTACCAGCGGTTCTGTACGGCCTCATCCGGTATCACAGCATCTGGTACGCGGTGAACCTGTTGGGCGGCGCCGGTGTTGCCGGCTGGAGTAACCCCACTGAGGCGGAGATCACGCACTTTCGCCTGAGCGCCCTGATCTTCGCGACGATTATTCACGCGGCCGGATCCTGCCTGATCGGGTTGTTGTACGGCGCGATGCTGCCGATGCTGCCAAAGCGCCCGGTGCTTCTCGGCGGTCTCATTGCTCCACTCTTGTGGACGGGAGCGTTGCACGCCACCCTGGGCTTGATTAATCCGTTCCTCGATCAGCGAATCGACTGGTGGTGGTTTGTCGCTTCGCAGGTGGCGTTTGGTGTGGTGGCCGGAGTGGTGGTTGCCAAGCAGGCGCATGTTTACACCGAGCAATATCTGCCCTTTGCCGCACGCATTGGCCTGGAAACACCGGGGATGATGACGGAACACGATCGGGAGGACGGACCGAAGTGAGCGCTCGCCTCCTGCTACTGACTTTTTGTGTGTCGATGGTGGGCTGCACGCAGCTCCCCGGGCATCCCAAGCCTGGCCCGGAAGTGCCGCGCCCCGAACAGGTAGTCGACTTTCCGACTCTCTACAGCCAGAACTGCTCTGCCTGCCATGGCGCAGAGGGAACGAATGGACCGTCTTATCCGCTGGCGAATCCTGCCTATCAGGCGCTGGTGGATGAACAGCAACTGCACCAGGTGATCGCCAACGGACTAAAAGGGACGCTGATGCCGGCGTTCGCGGCCAGCGCGGGTGGAACGCTTACCGATCAGCAGATGGATGTGCTGGTCAAGGGCATGCGTGTTGCGTGGTACAAGCCGGATGCGCTTCAAGGCGCGAACCCACCTTCGTATAAGGCCGCGAAGGCAGGCGATCCTTCGCATGGAGCCCAGGTCTACACCATCTATTGCGCTAGTTGCCATGGAGCGGCCGGCCAGACGGCAAAGAGCAAGGCGGGATCAGTGACCGACACGGCGTTCCTGTCGCTGGTGAGCGACCAGATGCTGCGCACCGTCATCATCGCCGGGCGGCCGGATATCGGGCAGCCGGACTGGCGCAACGATGTTGCCGGGCACCCCATGAGCGATGAGGAAGTGACCGATGTAGTGGCCTGGCTAAAGAAGGGTGGAGGAGCCGCGCAATGACCGACATAGTGACCGATCGAAAAGTAGTCACGAGACGTTGGGTGATGTTGGCGATTGGTGTAGCGCTGAATGGCGCTGTCGCCCTGTTGATTGCCACCCCGGTCGTGGGCTACCTGTTGGGGCCTATTCGCAAGAAAGGCGGATACAATTCCTGGATCGATCTGGGAGATGTATCGCAATTCGGCGAAGGGCAGACGCGCCTGGCTACGTTCGTCAACCCGGAAAGCATGCCCTGGGATGGGGCGACCAGCAAGGCTGCGTGTTGGGTGCGGCGGACCCAGGAACAGAAGTTTCAGATCTTTGCCATCAATTGCGCTCACCTGGGCTGCCCGGTGCGTTGGTTTCCACAGTCGGAGTTGTTCATGTGCCCCTGCCACGGTGGCGTCTACTATGCCGATGGCTCGCGCGCCGCTGGGCCGCCGCCTCGCGGTTTGTTTGAATACGACTACAAGGTGGAGAACGGCAAGCTGATGATCGACGGCGGACAAATGCCCACCCTGGCAAACACCACTGCCGCAGTGCGGAAAGAGAGCTGCGAATGCACTGGCTAAAACAGACGTTCGAGTGGTTTGACAGCAGGTTGAAATTAGCCAAGCCGATCGAGGAAGTGGCCACCCACCCCGTGCCGCGCAACACGGCGAGCTGGTGGTATGTGTTTGGCAGCGCGAGTTTCGTCCTGTTGATGTTACAGATTGTCACCGGGATCCTGCTGGCAATTGTTTATGTGCCATCGGCCGGCGAGGCGTGGAACAGCCTGCAGGTGCTGAATCATCAGCTTCCGCTGGGTTGGTTTCTGCGCGCCATGCATGGCTGGGGATCGAACTTCATGGTCGCCGTGGTCCTCATCCACATGGCCCAGGTGTTTCTCTTTGGCGCCTATAAATTTCCCCGCGAGCTGACCTGGATTCTGGGTGTGTTTCTGCTGCTGATGACGCTCGGCATGGCGTTCACCGGCCAGGTGATGCGGTTCGATCAAGACGCATATTGGGGGCTCGGTATCGGCGCTTCGATTGTCGCCCGGGTGCCGCTGATCGGTGGTCCGCTGACCAACCTGATGCTCGGCGGCCCGATTATCGCCGGCCCTACCCTGACTCGGTTCTTCGCTCTGCACGTGTTTGTGATTCCCGGATTGATGCTGGCATTCGCCGGACTGCATGTCTGGATGGTGATCGTGCTCGGTATCAATGATTGGCCGACACCGGGAAGAATCGTCAAGCGCAGCACCTACATCCAGGAATACACCGAGCTGACCCACAAAGACGGGATTCCCTTTGTGCCCGGGGCGTTGTGGAAAGACATGTGGTTTGCGGCTGCGATCCTGCTTGCGGTCGCCGTGTGCGCGGCGGTGCTGGGGCCGTTCGGTCCTACTGGTTTTCCTGATCCGACGATCATTCAAACAGTGCCGAAGCCGGACTTCTTCTTTCTTTGGCTTTATACCGTCTTGTCGTTCCTTCCGGAGAACCTGGAAACTCCGTTCATTTTGATAGCGCCGGTTGTCGGGATTGCTTTCCTTCTGGCGCTCCCGTTTTTTGCCGGAGAAGGAGAGAAGAGCTGGCATCGGCGCCCGATCGCGGTGCTGTCGGTGACTTTTCTCGCGGTGGCCTTTGCGGTCTGCGAGCACCTGGGTACGTACACTCCGTGGAGCCCGCAGATGCAGGCCTGGAGCGGAGATACGATGCCCGCGCGCTACGTGCATAGCGCAACGCCGCTGGGCAGGCAGGGGCAGATTGTCTTTCAGGAGAAGCAATGCCGCAATTGCCACATGATCGGCGGCCTTGGCGGAGAGCGGGGGCCGGCGCTGGATGGCGTGGCGACGCGGCTTACCTATGATCAGCTGGTGCGGCAGGTGTTGCAAGGCGGCGGGAATATGCCGGCGTATGGGAAGAATTTGTCACCGGCGGAAGTAACGGCGTTGGTGAGCTTCCTGGAAACATTGCATCCCGACGGGGAGATGCCGGCCAGGGATGCTTCGCAACAGTACCTGCGCACTGGCGAGCTCGATCCGCCGCAGAAATAAGTGGGCGCTAGCCAAGGTAACCTCGACCTGGGTTGCCCCATATCTCGCCCTCTTTTGGCGAGATGTGGGAAGAAACGGGTGGCTGAGGCGGAACCTGTAGGTCGGCTCAGCAGCCGGCTTTTCCAACCCCGACAGTTGTTGATTCCCACATCTCGGCAAAAGAAGGCAAGATATGGGGCACCCCAACTAGAGGCCACTAATACGTTCTTCCGTAAGTTCACTCGGTTTTCTTGTTCGCCTTGGAAGGCTTGTAATGGATGATGCAGTCTGGGCTTCGTGGACCTTTCCGTTCTGGCCCACGTTCGGCCTGCTCGTCACCGCCGTTTTGTATTTGCGTGGCTGGCGCAAGATCCGGCGCTCGCGGCCGCTGCTCTTTCCTGGCTGGCGCGCCGGTTGCTTTCTTGCCGGCCTGTTCTCGATCTGGATCGCGCTGGCATCGCCGCTCGACACCCTAGACGGCTTGCTGCTGGTCGCGCATATGACACAGCACCTGATACTGATGTCGGTGGCGCCGCCGCTTTTGCTGTTAGGCGCGCCGGGCGTTCCGCTGCTGCGCGGCTTGCCGCGGTCGATGCTGCGCAATGGGCTCGGACCGTTCTTTCGCACCACCACGCTGCGCCGCTTTTTTCACGTGCTGACCAGCCCCGTCTTCGCGTGGCTAGCCATGAACGTGTCCTACCTCGGTTGGCATCTACCGAAGTTCTATGAACTGGCGTTGCGCTCGCCCGGATGGCATGAAGTGGAGCATGCCTGCTTTCTCGGCACATCCCTGCTCTTTTGGTTTCCCATAATCCAACCGTGGCCCAGCACAAGCCGTGGATCTCGCTGGGCCATGCTGCCGTACCTCGTCGGGGCTGACCTGGTGAACACCGTGTTCTCCGCGTCGCTCACCTTTTCCGGCCGCGTGATCTATCCGAGCTATGCTGCCGGACCGAGGATCTTCGGGATGACCGCGCTCTCCGACCAGATCGCCGCCGGGGCGCTGATGTGGGTCATCGGGTCGATCTTCTATCTTGCGCCGGTGATGGTGATCACTCTCCATGTGCTTTCGCCAAAGCCCCGGAAAGCCGTCAACGCGACGCTCGGGAGTATCGAACCGGACCAGACGTTGGACTTGCTGCGATTGCCGATCGCAGGCAGCCTGCTGCGGGCCCGTTATGGCCGCATGGCGCTGCAGAGCATCGCGTTCCTCGCGGCGGTCCTGGTGATCGCCGACGGTTTCAAAGGACATTCCATGGGGGCTATGAATTTGGCCGGGGTCCTGCCGTGGACCTACGTGCGCGCCTTTGGAGTGCTCGCACTGCTCATGCTGGGAAATCTCTTCTGCATGTCGTGCCCGTTCATGCTTCCCCGGGAACTGGGCCATCGTCTCGGTCTGGCAAAATTGCACTGGCCGCGCTGGTTGCGCACCAAGTGGCTGGCGATCGTGTTGATGATCGTCTTCTTCTGCTCCTATGAGGCCTTCGCTATTTGGGACCATCCCAGCCGCACGGCATGGCTTCTGATCGCCTACTTCGCCGCCGCCTTCGTGGTGGATACCTTCTTTCGTGGAGCCAGCTTTTGCAAGTACGTGTGCCCGCTGGGGCAATTCAACTTTGCCGCATCGCTGGTTTCGCCCTTTAGCCTGCAAGCCCGCAGCCAGTCCACGTGCGAACGCTGCACCACCCATGACTGCATCGCCGGTAACACCCAGCAGCGGGGCTGCGAACTGCAGCTCTACATGCCGCAGAAGACCGGCAACATGGATTGCACGCTCTGCATGGACTGCGTCAAGGCCTGCCCGCACGACAATATCGGTCTCTTCGCCATCGCGCCGGTGCAGCCCGCAAAGGGGAGACTCGATATTGCCGTGCTCAGCCTGGTGGTGGTCTTCGCCGCTTTTGTGAATGCGGGTCTGATGGTTTCTTCGCCGGTCAAGACGCTGTCTCTGGTGGCCTTGTTCTGTGCGGCCGCGCTAGCTGTGGGCTACCCGTGGGGCAATCCTCGAAACAAGGAGCGCTTCTGCCGTCTTGCCGCCGCTCTCTTGCCTTTGGGCGTGGCGATGTGGGCCGCGCATCTGCTCTTTCACCTGTTTACCGGCTGGTCGACTCTGGGTCCCGCTCTCCACCAGGCAAGCGCCGACTTCGGATGGCGCCTGCTGGCTCCCGCGCAGTGGGGAATGGCGACACCGCTGATCTCCGCAAACAGCGTGTTGTCCGCGCAACTATTGCTGCTCGACGCCGGACTACTGTTCAGTCTCTACCTCGGTTGGAGATTAGCCCGGCAGTGGGCGGTGCGCCCTGCGCGGGCGGCGCTGCTGCTGTTGCCGTGGGCGTCCAGCGTTGTGCTGGGATATGCGGCCGGCGTCTGGATCCTGCTGCAGCCGATGCAGATGCGGGGCATGATAATGAACTCATGAAGCGCTTTTTGCTGGCCATGGCTGTGGTGCTCCTGGGGACCACGACAGCACACGGCGACGGCGGGAGGATGCTGCTCCATCAGGATTCCGGCCCTTTTACGGTCACGCTGTTTGCCGCACCACAGCCCCTCTCCGTCGGCGTGGCGGATATCAGCGTTATGGTGCAGGACCGCATCAGCGGGGACGTCCTTCTCGATCCGGTGATCGACGTGACGCTGGATCAGCAGGCACCCGTGCGGCTCTCCGCCGGCCAGTCGAGCAACCGACTCCTGCAAGCGGCGACAGTGCATTTTCCTCGGGCCGGGAAGTGGAAAGTGGAGATTGCTATCCGGCGCGGCCAGGATGTCGCCCAGCTCACCACCGAGTGCGATGTCGAGGCCGACCATTCGCGCGCAACGCTGGTATGGTTTTACTGCCTGCTCCCAGCGGTCGTTATCATGCTCTTTGCTGTCCATCAGGGGCTCAAAATGAGGGATTCGAGATGATCCATCCGCCCAATCCATTGATTGCCCTTGGGGTAGTGGTTTCCACAGCGGCGACCGACGCGGTCTACGTAATGTTCACGGCCGCGGTGGCCGCCCGGCGGCGAGCGATTGCGGCGAGTTGGAGCAGTCTCTGGTACCTGCTCTCCGCCTTTGCCGTGATCAGCTACACCGGGAATGCGATTTATGTGGTGTTTGCAGCGGTGGGCTCATGGCTGGGAGCCTATGGGGCCGTCACCTGGTTGGGGGCCGCCGGCAAAAAACCGCACGCCTAGTTTGTGTTAACTTTTGCAGGGGAAAACAGACATGCCAGAAACTGCTGCGAAATATACCAAGTGGAGTGACATCGAGATCGAGGCGTTGAGCCCGCAGATCGGCCGGCAAATGATCGTGGGGAGCAACATCATGGTGGCCCGGGTTCTGCTGAAGAAGGGAACTCGGGTGCCGTTGCACAGCCACCACAACGAGCAGGTCACCTACATTTTGGAGGGTGCGTTGCATTTCTCGATCGATGGCCAGGAGATCACGGTCAACGCCGGCGAAGTACTCTGCATTCCGCCCAATATGCCGCACGCGGCGCTAGCACTGGAAGATACCGTCGACCTCGACATCTTTAACCCGCCACGGCAGGATTGGATCGACCGCGACGATTCCTATTTGCGCCAGCCTGCTGAGACGAAGGGTTAAATCGCATGGATTATGGGTTAAAGAACCGCAGTGTGATCGTAGCCGCGGCGAGTGATGGCATCGCCAAAGCGGCGGCAGAGAAGTTTGCCGCCGAAGGCGCGAACGTGGCCATGTGCTCGCGCGATGCGAACAAGCTGAATGCGGCGGCCGGTCAGATTCGTGACCGCTACGGTGTCAAGGTGCTGGCGGAACCACTGGATGTGACCGATGTGGCCGCCGTGGACGCATTTGTAAAACGGGTCGCGGAGGAGTTTGGCGGTGTGGATGTCTGTGTGACCAACGCGGGTGGCCCTCCGCCGAAAATGTTTTTGCAAACCACCACCGAGGAGTGGCATCGCGCGGTGGAGTTGAACTTTATGAGCATCATCCACTTTGCTCGCGCGGTTCTGCCCTGGATGCAGAAAAAGAAGTGGGGCCGGCTGGTGACGATTACATCGGTCACCGTACGGCAACCGGTCCCTGACCTCATCTACTCGAACGCAGTGCGGGCGGGCGTGCTTGGCCTGGTCAAAAGCCTCTCGAATGAATTTGGCAAAGACGGCATCACGGTCAACAACGTGGGCCCGGGCTACACGGCAACCGAGCGGCTGAAGCAGTTGATCGCCAAGCGGTCAAAGGAGCTGAGTATCAGCGCGAGCGAGTTTGAAGAGCGCCTGGTTGGGGAAACACCGCTGCTACGCGTAGGGCAGCCGGAGGAAGTAGCGGACGTGATCGTGTGGCTGGCTTCAGAGCGGGCTTCCTTCGTCACTGGGCAGACAGTGCTGGCCGACGGCGGCGCGTTCAAGGGCCTCTGATTTGATAAAGCGGCTCATTGTTGCTTGGCTCGCCTTGACCTGCTGCGCGGTGTCGGCGCAGCAGCCAACCTACGATCGTTTATTGCAACAGATTCGGCAGATCCCGATCTTCGACGATCACGGCCACCCTGGATTTGCGGATGATAGTGACGTGGACGCGATGACCTCGCCGCCTGTGATTCATCCGCCTTTTCGTCTGCGGCTGGATAATCCGGAGCTGATCACTGCGTCTAAAGAGCTCTTCGGTTATCCGTATGCCGATAACAGCCCGGAACATATCAAATGGCTGGTGGCGAAAAAGGCCGAGTTGCGTCGCACGGAACGGGGTTATCAATACTTCGACCGTATCCTGGATAAGCTGAACGTCGAAACCATGATGGCGAATCGTGTCGCCATGGGGGACTACCTCGACCCCAAGCGCTTCCACTGGGTGTTTTTTGTCGACTCCTTTCTTTTTCCGTTGGACAACAGCGAGCTGGCCGCGCGCAATGTTGATGAGGGTGCCTATGTTCCCTTGCAGGAGAAAAATCTCAAGCGGGAACTGGCGCAGGCCGGGTTGAGCGCGCTGCCCGGCGACTTTGCCGCGTATCTTGGCTTCGTCGACAAGGTATTGGAGCAGAATCGCAGCCACGGCGGCGTTTCCATCAAGTTTGAAATTGCCTACTTCCGCACGCTGCACTTTGAAGATCCTCCCGAGGTAGAGGCGGCAAGGATTTACAACCAATACCATGCTGGAGGAAAGCCCTCGGCCGCGGAGCATGCGGTCTTCGAAGACTTTATGTTTCGCTATCTGCTGCGCCAGGCGGGGCGGCTGCATTTAGCGGTGCAGATTCATACCGCAGTCGGGACGGGAGATTATTTCAGCATCAGTGGCGGGAACGTTCTCAACCTCGAGAACGTGTTGCGCGACACGCGGTACAGCAACGTAAATTTTGTGCTGCTGCATGGGGGATATCCTTTTCAGGACCAGGCTATCTGGCTCGCGGCTATCCCGAATGTTTATTTGGACTCCTCGTTGATGGGGCTTTACCTCTACCCGCACGATTTGGCCGAGGTGTTACGCCATTGGCTGCTGCTATATCCGGAGAAGGTCGTCTTTGGCTCTGATGCGTTTCCGTTCAATGACGCCATCGGAGCCGAGGAGAGCGACTGGCTGGCGGTGGAATCAGCGCGCACCGGTCTGGCTACAGCGTTGACCGGCATGATTGCGCGTGGCGAAGTTACCGAGCAGCAGGCCCTAGTTTTCGCACGCGGCTATTTGCATGACAATGCTACCCGGATTTATCCGGACCCTGTCCGTTAGGCCGCCAACCCCAGAGCAGATTTGATGCGCAATAAAGCAGCAGTTTCTTCGGGAGAAACCGCAACACCACCAATTCCGAGAAAGCCGCCCTCTTTCGCCGCCTCTGCAGTGGCTTGCGCCACTTTCATCAGCCACTCTTTCACTTCGCCTGTCTCTTCGGTGGTCGCTTTCCCCTCCAACAGGGTTGCGGTACGCTTCAGGATTTCAGAGGCGGCGTCCTGTACCTGTGCCGCCGTTGTCCCCGCCGGTGGCCGGGGAATCGCCATCGTTTTCATGATGTCGTCGGAGAGTGTTTTCAAAAGCGGAGTTTGGGCCGTCTCCGCGGCGCCGCGAATTACATCTCTTGCGGCGGTCGATTCCTGAACCAGTCCCACCGGCCCGCTTGGGCTCGCCGCCACCACCAACAAACTCGCCATGAGCGGTGAGGAACGCAGAAGGTCCCATTCATCCACGTTAAATTCTGCTTTGCCAGTCATTGAAGGGAGCCTCCGTCGCTCTACTTACTCGCGGGTTAATGGTGATTGAGCAGACCGCCGAGCGCGTTGCCCAGCGGATTCGCCTGATTGCCATTGGTCTTGTTGCCGTTCTGTTTGTTGAGGAACTGCTGGGCAGCGCCTGCTCCTATGCCGGCGGCCACTCCCTTCATATTCGGTGTAAACGTGGGATTGCTGGTCGTCCCGCCGATTGCCACGGGTATTCCGTTCTTCAATGCCCCGCTGGCGATTCCGCCCACAGCGCCCGCGCCACCACCACCAGGAATCATTCCCGCCAGGGCTCCAAACAGCGCGGCCTTACCCCCGATAGGCGCGGCGGGCGTGGAAGTAGTCTTGCCCGGGCCCGCTACTAACTCTGTAAGCTTCAGCACCAAGTTGTAATTGAGCGCTCCCGCATCGCTCACCGTACCGGCGCCGGTGGCCGTGCCCACGCCGGCAACATCAAGCGCAATGTTGTCCGTCTGCAATCCGGCGCTCGACTGTTTGATATTCATACTCAACGAACGGATATTCGTACCCGAGCCGGTAGCGCTGCCCAGCTTGCCGCCGGTCAACTGTGACAGTGTCTGTAACTTCGACCCCAGATCAAACCCGGCGAGTTGCGTATTGTTGAGCCGCACCGGACCGGTGATAATGGGTGACGCCGTCGAGCCCGAGACGGTGAGGGCCGTCGTCAACGTGCCTCCCTTGAGCTGCGATCCTTGCGGCAGCCGTATTCCCGCGGCAGGCAGAAACGCCACCAGGTCATCAATCGGTACCGCATCCCCGTTTACCTTGAGGTTCAGCGCAGTGGTCGGACCGCTGGTTTGATAAGTCCCCGTCGTGTTGATGGTCGCGCGCCCGACGGTGAACACCGCACGCTGGATCTGCCCCGTCAGCGCCTGCTCATTCTGCGCCAGGGTGAACTGGAGCTGGACCGGCTTGGCGGAGGGTGAGCCGTTCTTTGCCAGTTTGATGCCGGCAATCTGTGTGGTCCCAGTCGCATTCAAGGTCTGCCCGTTGGACTGGATTTGCGCCTGTAAATCTGCAGTCCCGGCGATACCAGCGTCCGCAGGCAATATGCCAGAGGTTTGCAGCTCAAAGTGCTTCAGGTTCACCTGCGCATTGAGCGGAGTGGCGGAGGTGTCCTGCTGGTTCAGTGGACCAAAGTTGCCTTGGGCGGCCACGCTCCCGCCGCCCGGAATCGATCCGCTCAGGGTGAAGGGCGACTGCGTCTTCGAGCTCAGGTTGGTGATCTTTGCGTTTAACTGCTCGTAGACCGCCGAGCCGCTCTTGCCGGCAGTCGAGAGGGTGACTGAACCGTTTTTTACCTCGGCGTCATCCACCGTCAAATTTTGCATCATGCTAGACCCCTCGTTATTCGCGACGGGGGACTTCGGCGGTTTGGGTCCAGGGCTGTTCACCACTTTCATGCGCGGTTGATCGACCAGCAGCTTGCTCACGTGCATGAGCTGGCCATTCCAGCTTGCGTCGAGCACCATATCGTCCACCAGCCCGGTGATGCCGTCGGATGCGTCGACAAAACCGGCGGCCAGAGGATCGATATGTTTCATCTCCAGGTGCCCGGCAAAGGGTGTCAGCGATGCGTCCTGCTGGTTGATCGGACCGGCGTTGCCGCTCAGGTTAATCGTGCCATCACCCGGCAGATGCGCGGAAACCGTAAACGGAAACGAATTCTTGAATCCAAAATCTTTTACATCAAGATTCACCTGGTCATAGATGCGCGCCGGAGCGCTTCCAGCCGCGTTCCCCGTCTGAGTGCCGACGGTGAATCGTCCATTCTCGACCACGACGTGGCCAACAGTAAGGTTGGGAAAGGTTTGCTTTGTATCCGCGTCCTGCGCGGCCGGCTTGGCCCCGGCCGACCCGATCGTCGAGTAGTTCCAGGTGCCATTCGCCGCGCGCAGCAGTTGTACCTTAGGCGAGATCAGGGAGAATCCGCGAATGTGGAGCTGACGGCTCAGCAACAGCGGCAGCATCTCCACCCCTATCTTGACACTCTCCGCCTGGATGAAAGGCTGCGTGCTAAACGCGGGATCGTCGGCTACGATTGCATTGGTCGCGACCAGCCCACCGGACCATACAGAGAGGTCGAGTTTGCCGATGGTCACTTTGCGGCCCAGCGACTTTGTCAGTGTGGATTCGATACGTGCGCGGAAGTTGTCTGCGTTCAGAAACAGCGGCAGGCACACTGCCACCAGAACGATCAGCAACACCACTCCACCCAGAGCAATCAGGGCAATCCGGCCAGCTCTTCCCATCTCTCACCTCTTCCTGCCCGCTTCACGTGTGATGCGCAGATTGCGTCGCCCGTTGCTGCCGGCACTCTAACGGAGAAATTGATCCACGTAGCTTTCACCGAGACCTACCGCCGTGTAGTGGCGACGGCACAGATCGATTTTAGTAAAGACGTCTTCGTAGCCCTGCACCTTGCCGTCCGGGTCGACGTAGAGCATGGCGCCGTTTACCTGAAAGAGGGTGATCATTTCGGGTACATCGGGCTCGACCACCAGGGTGTGGGTCTCGCCCGGCGTCTCATAGACGTAGGAGCCTTCGGTCGCGGTCCAATCGTGCTCCAGATAATGCCAGCTGCCTTTCAATACAAATCCGTGAACGGGTTGGGGATGGCGATGCCGCGAAAGCACACCTGACTTGCGCACCCGCAGCAGATTCATCCAGTAACCGCGGCTGGCGGACAAACACAGCGGACGGAACCACACGTTTTCCATCTGCGGCACCCATAAGCGCTCATCCTCGGGGATGGCGTTGGGAACAACGAGCTCCGGATAGCTCTCTTTGGGCTGCGGGTGCCGATAGGGAATCCTTTGGTCGATTGTGCTCATACGGCAGCGTAGCCTCCATCCACGGGCAGTATAGCTCCGGTAATAAAACGTGCTGTTTCAGAACAAAGAAATACGGCCACGCCGCCAATATCCTGCGGTGTGCCCCAACGCGCCATAGGGGTACGCGCCAGGATGGCGGCCGAGCGCGCTTCATCTTCTACCAATCCGCGAGTCAACTCGGTCGCGATCCACCCGGGAGCGATGGCGTTCACACGAATACCCTCAGGCGCCCAGGCGACCGCCAGGGCCTTGGTCAATTGTGCGACTCCACCCTTGGAGCCGGTGTAGGCAGGGATTTGCGGGCCACCAAAGAAGGACAGCATGGAGGCGGTGTTGACGATGGCTCCGCGCGACGCAGCCAGAAGCGGACGCGCACCAACACACATCCGCATGGTTCCCGTCAGGTTCACCTCGATCACTTTTTGAAAAATGGCCATATCGAACTCAGCGCCACCACGAAAGATGATGCCGGCGCAGTTAATGAGCGCAGTCAGAGTGTTGAAGCGCTCGAGTACGGCCGCCACGGACTCAGGCGAGGTGACGTCGAGCTTGACCAGCGAAAGATGATCCATAGGCGCGACCCCGGCTACCTGCTCATCGGTGAGGCCGGTGGCGGTTACTTCATAACCGGCCTCAACCATTGCGGTTGCGATACCCAAACCGATCCCACTACTGCCGCCGGTGACAAGAGCATTTGGCCGCGTCACTGGTGTATCCAGATCGCGCTGCCGCCGCCCGAGACCATGTGAACGTCGAGTACCGTGGTGCGGTCGACGGGGCGCGTGCTGAAATCCACGTGGGTCGCTTCGGCTGCAGCGTCGGCAGCATCGGCATAGATTTCCGCGACATACTTGCCATCGCCGAGAAAGTCGAGCGGCACTTTTATGTTGCGCGCGTCCCAGTTGGTGAGCGATCCAACGTACCAGTCCTTGCCGCTTCTGCGGGCCAGACTGATATAGCGCATGGGGAGCCCATCGATGGCATGTACTTCATCCCAGGTGGTGGGCACCTGCTTGATGAAGTCGAAAGCTTTCTGCCCTTTGTAGTTCTCGGGATAGTCAGAGACCATTTCGAGCGGGCTTTCAAATACGACAAAGAGCGCCAGCTCCTGCGCGCGGGTTCCGAGCGACATGGGCTTCTCGTTGCGGGCAACGAAATTTTTGAGATTGCTGTTGTTGAAGGCGCCCGGGGTGTAATCCATAGGGCCGGCGAGCATGCGGGTGAAGGGAAGTGTGGTGTTGTGCACCGGAGTGACGCGGTCCGACCACTTGGAGTACTCCTTGCCCATCACACCCTCGCGGGTGACCAGGTTGGGGTAGGTGCGGCGCAGTCCGTCGGGCTTGAACGCTCCGTGGTAATCAATCATCAGGTGGTGCTCGGCGGCATTGGCCACAACACGGCGGTACCAGTCCACCATCCACTGATCGTCACGGTTCATAAAGTCGATTTTGACCCCGGCGACTCCCCACTTTTCAAACAGCGGAAAGGCGTCGTCCATGTATTTGTCGACGGAAGTCCAATGCGACCAGAGCCAGATGCGCACGTTCTTCTGCTTTGCGTACTTCAATAACTCGGGGAGGTCGACCTTGGGATTGTGCTGGGTAATGTCGGCAGGATCGGCATAGTCGCCGGCCTTCGCGCCGGGAGTCGACAAAGCCCACCCGGCATCGATAAGCATGTAGGGGAAGCCGGATTCCGAGGCAAACTCAATGTAATGCTTTAAGGTTTCGGTGTTCATGCCGGGGGTGAATTTTACCCCGGTGGCGGTGTCGCCCGACCACCAATCCCAGGCCGATTTGCCGGCTTTGATCCAGGAGGTGTCGGCGATTTTCGAAGGCGGATTCAGGTTGAGAATTATGTTCGATTCAATCAGCCGTCCAGGGGTGTCGGCGATCATCAGCACTCGCCAGGGGGTTTCGAGCGGTGCGTCGGTATCGACCACAGCGCCGGAAAGGTCTGTCTTGGGCGAGAGCTCGATGCGCAGGCTGTGCAGCGGCTTATCACTGCGCAGATACATGCCGGCATAGCGGTCAATGTCGGCCTCGGTGACGGCTACCCAGCCGGTACCGGGCACCTCAGCTAATAGCGGCAGGCCGATGAGCCAGTTGGGATGCAGGCCGCTGACGGTCCTCATCTGGTAGTCGTCTTCATACGAAGACTGAAAGCCGTTCAGGACCAGGGGGTAGAGGGTCGCATCCTTGCTGTAGCGGAATTGCGTCTGCTCGGCGACCACGCGTACGTTGCTCAACGTGGGTTGCGCGGGAACGACGTAGCGAAAGGCCACACCATCGTCGAAGGCGCGCACTTCGACAGACAGCTTGACCCCGGCGTTATTGGCGAAGTCTGCGGTGAGCCCGTTGTAATGGTTGCGCACGCTGCTCGTCTTACCCACCGGTATGGTGTAGGTTTCGTCGACGCTGCCTGGCTTGGTGGTGACAGAGTGCATCCCGGCGCTGAGGGCGGGACGGCCTTCGAGTTCCAGGCCCAGGTCGGCATCGTCGAGTAGCCGCTGGCCGTGGAAGTCCACGGTGTAGTGCAGTGCAGGCTGGTCCGACAGGTTAAAGACGATTTGGCCGTTGGGAGAGGTGACGTGCCACTGATTCTGGCTGTGAGCGGCGAGCGGAGCGAGTAAAAACAGCAGGAGCGAGCGCGGAAAAGCCATAGTTTCTCCGCGTCGAATGGTATTTAGAAACGCAGCAGGAGTCCACCCCCCAGGTTGACGTTGTTCTGCACGCCGCTGGTCGTTGGCACACCGTACTTTGGCTGTCCGGAGAGGAAATCGCGGGCCTCCAAGCGCGCGCCCACGGAGAGGTTCGGCAGCAGAGGAAGCGCCAGGTGAACGATGGGCCGGGTATCCACGCCTGCGCCGAAGACCAGGGCTCCAGTGCTGCCGGCGCCGGTGACGACAACGTCGCTCCCCGGCGGTTGTTGCGGAGCAAAGTCGGCATAGCCGCCACCCAGGAGCAGCCAGGGCTCGAAGGCCCCCTGGCTATGGAATTTCACCCGGACATGGGGCGTCAAGAAGAGATAGGCGTATTGCGGAATGACACCCGCGGCCGGTTGGTTTGCCTTCACGTCGAAGGGCGAAGCGAGGAAGTCGACGCCCCCATAGAAGGCGGTGTCGTGGCCGAGAAGCAGGCGATCGTACTCCACGCCGAAGGAGAGGCTGGAGTCCAGTTGTACCTGGCCGCCGTTCTCAAGGGCGATGTCGGGAGTGAGAGTAGCTCCGATAACCAGTCCCACTTCGTTTTTTGGTAACTGTTCAGCCAGCGCAGGCAAGGTCAAAGCGCCTGTCAACAGGTAAAGAAGAAGACGCTTCATAAGTCCCGCCCCATAAGTTTCTGGAGATAGGAGCGTATATGCCCGGTTAAGGTTACAAGCTTTCAAAAAAGGCGTAGAGTGTTCACCGCAATCCATTTCAACCCAAGGGGGCTCCCATGTTGAAGCCTTTCCTGATTCTGTCTGCCATGCTCCTGCAGGCGCAGCAACCCCCGCCTGCGGCCGAATTCAAAATCCCCGCCGACGCGTCGGCGCAGGTCAATCCCGTGAAGGCCAGCCCCGATTCACTGGCCCACTCGAAAAAAATCTACGGTTACGAGTGCGCGGTGTGCCATGGGGATGATGGCAGCGGTGCGGGCGATCTCGCCAAAAACATGAAGGCCAAGATGCCGGACTTCCGCGACCCGACCGCGCTCAAGTCACTCACCGACGGCGACCTCTACTACATCATCCAGAAGGGCAAAGGAGAGATGGAAGGGGAGGGAGCCCGCCTGAAGCCGGACGATACCTGGAGCCTGGTGAACTATGTCCGCTCGTTTGCCAAGTTGCAGGCCGCGGCTGGACCTGCGCCGCAGTGACACTTACAGTTGCTCCAAACTTCGCGGGAATTTGAAAGCAAGAAACGGATTTCTGCGGATCGCGGTACGGCGCAGACTTCTTCTTGAGGCCAAGCCTCACGGAGAAAACCATGTCGAAGTTCAACGTCATCGCATTGCCCACGGAGACGGCAGCCGAAGTCCGCGAGTCTGGTAAGTCGCCCCGTTACGGACACCCCGCTCACACGCAAGTTGCCACGGGTTATGGACCTTGCCGTCATTGCCTTCATACCTTCCGCGTTGGGGAAGAGAAGCGGACTCTGTTCACGTATGATTCCTTCACCGGAATTGAGAACGTGCCCCTACCTGGCCCCATCTTCATCCATGAACAGCCCTGTGGCCGCTACCCGAACGATGCCGGATACCCCGCAGACCTCGAACCCTTTGCCGTGGTTTTCAACGGTTACGCCAGGGGCCAGAAACTGGTCGAGCGTGTACTGGTTTCGGCCGCTGAAGACAAGGTGGCCGCAGTAGCCCACATGCTGGAACGGCCTGACATCGACTACATCGAAGTGCGTGATCAGAGTGCCGGCTGCTATGACTTCCGCATTGAGCGCGCGGAGGAGAAGGTGTTCCAATGCTGACCACAGGCCAACGCTGGAAAGCAGTCGAAAGTCGGGACGCGCGGCAGGACGGGAAGTTTTTCTACGGCGTCGTGACCACCGGGGTGTACTGCAAGCCCTCGTGCGGTTCGCGCCGGCCGCTGCGCAAGAATGTGCGGTTCTATGACAATGCGGAGTTGGCAGCGAAGGATGGGCTCCGGCCTTGCAAGCGTTGCCACCCCGATCTCGCATCGCCCTACGATGCGACTGCCAAAGCCGTGCGCACGGCATGCCGGTATTTGAAGTCCCACCCGGCCGAACCGCCGAGCCTGGGTGAGCTTGCGGCGCACGTCAGCATGAGCCCCGCGTACTTTCATCGCAGCTTCAAGCGCCTGGTTGGAGTGACTCCGAAGGAGTATGCGGATAAGCTGCGCATGGATGATCTGAAACGAGGATTGAAACAAGGAGGAGCTGTGACCGGCAATGTATATGCGAGCGGCTTTGGATCGAGTAGCCGCGTCTATGAGCGCAGCAACACGCAATTGGGAATGACCCCGGCGCAATACAGTAAGGGTGGGGCAGGGGTGACGATCACCTATGCTTCGACGGAGTCGCTATTGGGGCGGATGATGCTCGGAGCCACTGACCGCGGGCTATGCTTCGTGCAATTCGGCGAAACGCATGCCGGACTGCTGAAGCTGCTGGAGAAGGAATATCCTCTCGCGACGCTGGAACCGATGGCCAAGCCGTACCACAAGGACTTTCAGCGATGGATGAATGCGTTGGAGCTCTACCTTGCCGGGAACCATTCTTCGTTGGCATTGCCGGTGGATGTGCGCGCCACAGCGTTTCAGTTGAGGGTATGGAACTATCTCAGTTCCATACCCTATGGCGAGGTGCGGTCTTATTCTGAGGTCGCGGCTGCGCTGGGCGATCCAAAAGCGTCTCGTGCTGTGGCCGGCGCGTGCGCTGCAAACAACGTCGCCCTGCTGGTGCCCTGTCACCGCGTGTTAAGGAACAACGGAGAATTGGGCGGCTATCGCTGGGGGCTGGGACGCAAGCGTGCACTGCTTGATCTGGAAAGGGCGGGCCACGCAGGGGCAACCTCGGCTCTCGTGCAATAGCCACTCCGGTCCCACTTCGTCCGGTCCGTTTAGGTTGATTTCGTGCTGGGCAGAATGTTGCTCAGCACGCGCCGGTCGGCTTCCTGCCGGATTGCGGCCGCGGTGGCAGCATCGGTTGGGGGTGGCACCACTTCAAAGTTGCCATACCCGTCCTGGCCGCGCACCAGTTGCACGATCTGGCGCTCACTTCCGTGCTGCACGACCTCAGGCGCGATGTAGCGGACAGCAAAACCGATGCGCGCATAGTCGCTGCGGTTGGGTTTGGAACCGTGGGCGATGCCGATGTGGTGCAGAGACATTTCTCCCGGGCGAAGCGTCAATGCCACCGCCTTCGACTCATCCACCTCAAGGGCGATCTCTTGACCACGCGACAAGGCATTGTCGCGGGCGTAGGTGTCCCGTTGCGGCAGCTGCAGCTTTTGCGTGCCCGGCATCACTTGCATGCAGCCGCTCTCGAGCGTGCTGGGGGAAAGCGCGATCCAGGCAGTGGTGACTTGCGGAGGAGTAAGTCCCCAGTAGGCTCCATCCTGATGCCAGGAGATGAATGCCGGATCACCGGCAAACTTGACGAACCAATCCGATCCCCAAATAAGAATGTTGGGACCAATCGCGCATTCCACCGCATCGAGCACTGCGGGATGCGAAGCAATCTGGTAGGCCCACGGAAGCATAAGGTGAGTCAGGCCATACACGGCGCGGCGCTCGCGCGGAATCATGGCCCCCATGCGCTCCCGGTTCTCCGCGGTGTAGTCATCAAACTGCTGCCGGAATGCGGCTGTCTCCGCGTCGCTGAAAACGGGGACCGGAAACAGGTAACCGTTCTCATCGTAGAACCGCTGGTCGTTTATGCTCAGCATGCCGTCACAGATAATACATGCCGCGCCCCGCTGATGGTCAAGACTCAGACCATCGTCTCCACCTCCCTGGTTTTATGGGCAAGCCAGTCGTAGTCATAGGCTTCATGGTCCATGATGGGTGTCTCAATGAAATTCTCGGTAAGTGGAGGCGACTGGATTTGCCATTCCAGCCCGGTGGCGTGCCATGGATTATCGCCCGCAACCGCTCCGTACCGGAGCGACCATCCGAAGTAGAGCAGAGGCGGCAAAAATCCCATGCCAAGGATGGTGGCTCCGGCAGTGGACAAGATATTCAGAACCTGAAATTCGGGTGGATAGCCGTGATATCGACGCGGCATTCCCAGGTAGCCAAGGACAAATTGCGGTAGAAACGTCATGTTGAAGCCTATGAAGCTGGTGACCGCGGCGAGCCTGGAAATCGACTCTGGGTACATGCGCCCCGTGATCTTCGGCCACCAGAAGTGCAGGCCTCCGAGGTAGGCCATCAACATGCCGCCCACCATGACGTAATGGAAGTGGGCAACGATGAAGTAGGTTTCGGTGAGATGGATGTCCATTCCCAGGGCGCCTAGGAAGACACCGGTGAGGCCGCCGATCGTAAAGAGCCCGATAAAAGCGAAGGCATACAGCATGGGTGTTTCGAAGCTGATAGAACCCTTCTGGAGGGTGAATGCCCAATTGAAGACTTTGATCGCAGACGGGACCGCCACCAACATGGTGAGCAGAGAAAAGATGAGAGCGGAATAACTCGAGACGCCCATGATGAACATATGGTGGGCCCACACGAAGAATCCGAAGACCGCGATCGCCACCGACGAAAAGGCAACCGCGGTATAGCCGAAGACACGTTTGCGGCTGAAGGTGGAAATAATTTCAGAAATGATGCCCATGCCAGGCAGGATCATGATGTAGACGGCGGGATGTGAGTAAAACCAGAAGAGGTGCTGAAAGAGCAATGGGTCGCCACCCCGTGTGGGGTCAAAGACGCCGATCCCTATGGTGCGCTCCAGCGCAACCAACACCAGTGCAATGGCCAGGACCGGCGTGCCAAGCACCATCAGGATGGAAGCAGCATAGTTCGCCCACACAAACAACGGCAGTCGAAACCAGGTCATGCCGGGCGCGCGCATGCGATGAACCGTCACAATGAAGTTGAGTCCGGTAAAGATAGAGGCAAAACCGGCAATGAAGATGCCGGTCGCGGCGGTGACGACATGGGTGTTGAGGTAGTGCGTGGAAAGCGGAGTGGTAAAGGTCCAACCCGTGTCGACTCCGCCGAGTACTAAAGCAGCGAGGGTGAACAGGCCGCCGGTCACGTAGAGGTACCAGCTCAACAGGTTGATTCTAGGGAAGGCAAGGTCTTTGGCGCCGACCATGATCGGGATCAGAAAGTTCCCCAGGGTGGCGGGCACCGAGGGGACGAGGAACAGGAAGATCATGATGATGCCGTGCATGGTGAAAAGCTTGTTGTACATGTCGGAGGCGACCAGGTCGGGTTGCGGGGTGAGCAACTCGAGACGGATCAGGATCGCGAAAATGCCGCCAAGAAAGAAGAAGAAGGAAATGGAGATGAGATAGAGAATGGCAATTCGCTTATGGTCGCGCGTGAGGAGCCAACTCGCCAGCCCTTGCTCGCTGTTCAGATAACTCGACCGGGGCGCGCGCTGTTCGGGAAGTGTAACCGTCGTGCTTACGGAGGCCATGGGCATCGTCCTTTTCAGGAAACCATAGCCAGCCTACTAAGCCGGGTGCGTGAACATCTTGTACGAAATTGCTGATTTACGCCGGACGGTGACTGCGGCGGCTGGCAAGTGGGAGCAGGCCTTTCTTGTACGTTCTTGCTGTCTGCCGGTAGAGTCCCGGGGTGACGCCGGTCATCTTCTTGAAGTGTCGAGTGAAATGGCTTTGATCGGTGAACCCCGTTTTAAGGGCCACCTCAACAATCGTCTCGCCGTTGCGAAGCATGTGCCGGGAGCGATGGATTCTCACCTGTTCCAGATAGGCATGTGGCGGAAGTCCGGTCTCTGCGCGAAAAACACGAATGAGATGGTAGGCGCTCAAACCCGACAGGTTTACCAGGTCGTCGAGGGTAACAACAGCGGCGTAGTGGTCCTCGAGATAGTGGCGAAGAAGGCGAATCACCGATCGCTCGTTGCCAAGAGGGCGCTCGATGGACGGGTCGTCCGCATGTCGTTTGACTATCTGGGCAAAGGTCCAGAGAAAGCTGGTTTGGCGCTCAAGACTGCTTCCATCCGCTTCCAGGCCGATGTGCAGTTCGCGCAGCGTGGTAGCGGTTTCGACATCATCGATGACAGGATTCGAGAAGAACGGGATGTCGTGCGGTTTGCCGGCGAGCTGCTCCGCGGCTTGCTTCAGGAGATTGGCGTCCAGATAAAACATGCGAAAACGCCATCCGTGCTCATCGGCTCCTTCGCCGGTATGCGCCTCGCCCGGGTTGAAAACGACAACCCGGCCTTTGGGTGCAGTGTGGACTGACCCCCGGTAAGAGAACCGTTCGACGCCATCTTCAATGACTCCGACGGCAGCCCCTTCGTGCGTGTGCCGGGCGAAGGAATACTGGATGTAACGGGCGTGCAGGAGTTCGATATCGCCCAGGTCGTCGGCGCGCCAGATTTTGACGCACTCGCCCTGGTGAAGCGGGTTGTTGTGGCAATCCATGGCCAGGCCTCAGGTAGGCGGGACCTAGTCAGTATAAGCGATCAGGCATGGCACCCGGCTTCGAGGCTCGGTGTGTCCTGGTGCTTGTACATCACAAAGTATTCGCGATGTCCGAGCGCTTCGGGCTTGCTTGGTGCGCCTGCGGCGACCTGCTCCACAAGGGCGAGCAATTCGTGACCTGCCTGGTCGAGGGTGATCTCTCCCGTCAAGACGCGGCCGGCGTTGAAGTCCATATCGTCCTGCATACGCTCGTACGTGCGCACGTTGCCGGTGACCTTGATCACGGGCGATACCGGGCTGCCGATGACGCTGCCGCGACCGGTGATGAAGAGGATGATGTGAGCTCCCGCCGAGATCAGGTCCATGATGCCTTCGGTGTCATTGGGATTGGTGTACCCGAATTGCATGAAGTGGTTGTCGGGCACAGAGTCGAGCAGCCATAAGCCTGGCTCGGACGCCCGTTGCGAGACGCGCAGCACGCCCTGGATCGGACGGCTCCCGCCCTTGGTGAAGGCTCCCATGCTTTTTTCTTCGATGGTGGTCAGGCCGCCGGCAAAGTTGCCAGGGGAGATGGAGTACTGACGAACCGCGCGGCAATAGGCTTCTGCTTTGTCATACGTAGCCGCGAGTGCAACTGCAGCCTGCGGCGAAGCGGCACGCTGCAGAAGGATGTCACGCAGGCCCATCATCTCCACCGTTTCTTCAAAGAGCGCGGTGCCTCCCTGGTCGATAAGCAGGTCGTAGCAGCGGCCGACCGCGGGGTTCCCGGCGAGGCCGGATGTGCCATCGGATCCACCGCACTCCGCGCCGACCACCAGATCGGCAACTGTCATAGACACGCGTCGTGTTTGGGCTTGCATTTGGTTTCGCAGGCGCTCGATCGCTTGCTTGCCGTGCTCGATGGCGGAGCGAGTGCCACCCTGTTCCTGAATGAACAGCCAGTCGCTGGGGCGCTCTGACCTGGCTGCAGTGGAGGCAATGTGAGCCGGCTGGGTGTACTCGCAACCCAGGCCGACGGCGAGGCAGGCGCCGACGTTGGGGTGCGTGGCCAGGGCCAGCATGAGGCGCAGCGCGTAGTCGTTGTCGTAACAGCCACCGAATCCAATGACGTGCACGTCCTCTTGGCCGCGGGCGATTGCATGGGCGACAAAGCTGGCGCATTCGACGGTGTAGACCACCAGGATGAGATTGCGAATGCCCTTGGCGCCATCGCTGCGCAGATAGCCTTGCCATGTCATGGGAGGTTCACCACCCGCTTATCCATGAGGCTTTTGCAGTTGTGAAGATGCACCCACTCTCCAGTCTGAATATCGCGCGTGGCGAGGCCGATCGTGACGCCGTACTTCACGATTGGCTGATGGCACGCGATCGGCACCAGCGCCACCTTGTGCCCAAGAGAGATGGGTTCCCGCGCGCTGATGGCCCAGCCGCCCACCACTTGCAAGGAACCGGCTGGGGCATCTGCCATGAGTGTGGCTACGTTGTCCGCGGGATGAATTTGGAAACACTGCATAGGGTCAGAGGATGCCGTACTTACGAAACGCCTCGGTGGTCGAGAGTCCATGTTCGATGTCCCGCCGCACCACTTTTTCAGCCCGCGCTTTTTCGAGCGCGAGCGAGACCGTTTCCGTTTCGACGTCGCGGGGAATGACAAGGACGCCGTCGAGATCGGCGAAGATCAGGTCTCCGGGTTCGATCAGCACGGAGCCGATTTCGATGCTACAGCGGAAGTCGATCACCCGGGAGCGGATGCCGGCGTCCTGCGCATAGCGGCCGCGGCTGAAGACGGGCCAATGCTGCTCCAGAACCTTGTTGGTGTCGCGGTGGAAGCCGTCGACGATGGCCCCGGCGGCGTGACGGGTCTTGGCGGCGGCGGTCATAATTTCGCCCCACGCGGCGCAGTTCTGGGATCCACCGGTCGCGAGGTAGACCTCACCCGGCCGCAGGTCGTCGAGCGCCTCGGTCATGCGTCCGAAGGGCTGGGTTTGTTTACCCCACGCGTCGGCAATTTGGACCGGCATGGCGCGGCCAACCAGGCGCATGGTGGTGAGCATTGGCTGGATAGGCTGGGGAAGGAACTGGTGGGAGCGTCCAAGCGTATCGAGCACATCGCCCAGCACGGGGCTGTAGAGCGTGTCGGCCATGGCGCGAAACAGCGATTGGTCATCCGGGAACAATCTCTTCGCCTTTCTGGCTTGCGCCGCCGCCCGAGGGTTCCAAAACGCGGCTTGTCTGCTAAACTGATATTCGTCGTTGGGTTGGGTTGATTGATCTCCAAACCACGCGACAAGGTAGAAGAAAAGCGAAACCGGCGCCGACCGTGAAACGCTTCATTCTACGTGACGCACATCCAGGTTGTTCCAAAAACAACCCTGGGGACGTAGCTCAGTTGGTTAGAGCGCTGCCCTGTCACGGCAGAGGTCGCGGGTTCGAGCCCCGTCGTCCCCGCCATACAAAGCAAAGCACTTAGCTTCGTATAGGACCCAGGTAACATCGTCTTGCGCCATCCCTGCGCGTGCCATCGCGCTTGGTTTCACGCTGCTTTGCCACCGTTCCCGCGAAGCGACCCCACCGAGCGCTGCGTCCTAAGAAAGCTGCATGAGAAGCGGAGTGTAAGAAATCGCGAGCTCATGCGTTTACCAGACAGACGCTTTTCGGCGTCCAGGGAGAACATCATGAAATGCGAGAATTGCCCTTGTGGTTCCAACTGTAACTGCGTAATCTGCACCTGCAATCGGCGCAGCTAGTCCTTTCCTTTGTCCAACCTGGGGGAGGCTGAAACCTCCCGCCCTTGCCTCTCTATGCCGGAAACACCTCTCGATCAGTTACTAGCGCAGCGTAAGCAATTCCTCGCTTTCGTGCAGCGGCGTGTCTCCGACGTGGAGCTCGCCGAAGATGTTCTTCAGACCGCGTACCTTCGGGCTTTTGAGCACCAGGACGACTTTACGCCGAGCGAATCGGCCGTGGCTTGGTTCTATCGCTTGCTTCGCAACGCGGTCGTCGATACTTACCGCCGACGGGCCTCCACGGATAAAGCTCTTCAAGCCTGGACTCGCGAGTTGGAGACTGCGGCTCAGGCATCCCCGGAAGTTCACAATGAGGTCTGCGCCTGCCTGCATGGGATTCTGGACGGGCTCAAGCCGGAATATTCCGCCGTCCTGCGCGCCGTTGATCTTGGCGAGCAACGTCTGCAGGATTTCGCGCAGCAGCACAAACTCTCCGCCTCCAATGCCGGAGTTCGGGTCCATCGTGCGCGCGCAGCCTTGCGCAAGCAGCTTCTACGAACGTGCGCAACCTGTTCGGAACACGGCTGCCTGAACTGCACCTGCAAGAACCATGCTTCCTCTGCGTGAACTCTTGATAGATTCGTAGCAGTCGCGGTTCTCCAAAACGCCCGTCGCCACTCATGTCTTAGACCAGCCTGGCCAATCAGGTCGCTAGCCACTGGACGAGGTTGGTTCGTGCCCAGGACGTTGACCGCTGCACCCGTGCAGAAGCGCGTTCAGGAACCAGAACGACGGGTCGGTCCACGGAGCTGTGAGCGCCGTGTACTCCTCTTCCCGCGCCTTCGTCAGGACAACGTCCGCGTGCTCCCATGAGCGGATGGCCTCCAGGGTCGCCTGCCACCACCGCGCCCACGGGCTACCCCCGCACACGACATCCGCAGAGACCTCGTCGCGGATATTCACCAGACCGCAGCGCTCGAATAGCACCGGGAGCTTGCGTCCAAACCTGGGGTCATACCCGCGTGATACCCACCACTCGCCGCCCTGGTAAGCGCCTTGATAGCGGAGGTAGTACGGATGAGACGGATCCACGGGAGCAATCGTGCCCCAGTCACCGTCCTCATCGACGAGCCATCCTCCTGGTCGCAAACACTCCACCATCCGTCGGATAGCCAACTCCTGCTTGCCGGCGAGCCAGAACAACATCAATCGCGAACAAACCAGATCGAACGAACCGGGATCTAATGCGTCGAGTGGATCCTCGAGGATGTTGTGCTGGCGAACTTCGAGATTCGGAAGATTGAGTCGCTTCAGGTAGGTGACATCGATGTCGGTCGCCACCACTTGGCCGCTCTTTCCAACTTGCTCGGCGAGCCAAACGGCCATGGATCCCCGGCCCGCGCCGATCTCAAGGCATCGCCAGCCAGGCTGGACCAGCTGCCGCCGCCTGCGAGAGAGCGGGTCGAAGATCTCTTCCAGCAGACCCAATCGATCGTCTTCGGCCTGTTGGCGCCCTTTCGCGTCGAGCCGGTAACCCGGTTCGAGACCCGGACGTTCCGTGACCCTGGATATGTCCTCGCCTTCTACCATTGCGCAACCATACTTAGTGACTTTCTCGGCGTCAATGTGCGGGGAAACCTGGGGAAGGGAAGCCCAGCCACAAACCCCGAGATTAGCTTGTCTCAGACCAGCTGTGCGAGGATGCCTTGCGGTGCGGCAGCGAATGGAGCGTTAGAGAAGGGCTGATTGAATGATGACATTCTGTTGAACACCAAGCCAAGGCGAGCTGAAATGTTGCCCAGCAGCAACCACAAACACGGAAAGCTGCCGAGCACTTCGGATGGTGCCGGCCTGACAATGCGGTAACACCCGAAAGTACAAAGAATCAGGTTGGATGACCATCAGCAAATAAGTAACCAGCAACAATGCGGATATCCATGAGATACGCCCACCTGCGCTCTCAGCGTGCATCCAAGCTGCATAGGAGGAGGTTCCGTATGACGAAAATGGTGCTCTTAACGATCGTCGCTTTCTTTACGGTTTCCGCATATGCGCAACCGTACTACCACCATCGCCATCACCACCACCACTATTATCGACCCCATCATCGCGCGGTTGTGGTCATTCGATAACTGAGAGCCTGTCGCCGAGTGTTTCGAGGGGTGGCCTTCGGGCCGCCCTTCACCAGGTTGCCCTAATCACCGCCCTGGACGTACATGACCCAGGATGAGAACTTCACGCCGTTCGCTGATGTGTACCTGATCGTTGCCGTACCATCTGTCAGTGCCCACGCCATTCCTGCCTGGGACACGTACATCACCGAAGGGTTAGAGGATGTCCAGGTGCCATTGGCGCCGGCAAAGTTGCTGTTGATCTCGACGTGCGTTGACCCGTCACTGTACTGTCCGACCGGCGTGAATTGCAGCTTTTGGCCTGGCCCTACCGTGTTCTGGTTTAACGCTCCACCCTGATTGTCCGCAGTTGCAAGAACCACATCCTGCAGGTAGCCGGACTTGAGAGTTAGATCTAAATTGGCAATTGCTGTCTGCGCCATTACCGTCATAAGGGCATACCCAGCAGCATTCGGAATGAGTCCGGGAGTAAATGGTCCGTTTGCGCCCGGAGCCATGTAAGCAGTGTACGAGCCGTTGACATCAACATCATTACTCGCGTCCACGGTGACATTGTCGAATAGGCTTCCAGTGGCTGAGCCGATGCACTGGCAAAGAGCGTCATGGTAGTTGACCACTTGTATGCCGTTCGCTGCACCATATGCAAATAGTGCTGCATTGAACTCGTTGATTGGTAGGCCCCATCCCCCGAAGCTCGGTACCAGGGTGCCCAGGATTACCTTTATGTTTGCTGCTTTCGCTTCATTCACCATGGTCGTGATGTTGGCGATGTAGCCGGGTACTTCGCCCTGATACAAAGCGTCATCGCCCATGTCGCTATTCCCAATCATGATGTGAACGATTGTTGGATGTTGGCTGACGACAGCGGACTGAAAATCGGCGGCGGCCTGATAGGATTGCAAGCCATCAAGGTTGTACCCGGGAACACCTTTATTGATGTAGCCGGCGGGAAGCGGCCAATCAGCGGTATACCCATCGCCAAAAAAGACGACTTTAGGTGGCGCGGTGGCAGCGTGAGCAGAGAGAACCACTCCGAACATGGCCAAGGCAGTGTAGAGACTGTTCATACGATGCCGCCTCCCGGGCAGCTTGCCGCGTCGTAAATGCCTCGCGGCGTGGTGTGCATCAAGTGTTTTTGGGGGGAAACAAGAAGTCTTTGGGTAGTGACCTTGCCGTCGGGCAAAAGCGACAATCCCCTGAATGGCGTCGCTCATGCGACCTCCTGAGCGCCAGCCGTAAACTTTCCAACATCATCAATTGGGAAGAGCGATCACGCTCCTGACTCTCGTTCCCTCCTATAAATATAGTGTGGCGGCTCACAAAACATAACAAAGATCTATGAAAGAGGCATGACCATGAAGCTCAAATCGCCTTTGCATTCTCCAGCCATTATCGGTTCTCGCCGACAGGGCTAGAGGTAACAGCGGAATATGCTTCGACAGGACCCCAACCCCTCCACGCACTGTCCGCTTTCAGCACCCGCCTGTTCGTTTCCGAACGGTCCTGTCGCTCTCGCAACGTAACGCCAGCTTCTTCGACACCAGCGAACTCAGGCTCTACCAGCACTGACGGTAGCTCTCCGCAGGCTGCGAGATCAATTGGCCATTTAACTGCACTTCCGCTTCTCCGAGACAGGCCCCAATCGACCTGTGGAGAACGCCATGCTGAAGCGCCTCTTTCTGTTATTGTTTCTTGCCACGATCGCGACCACTCTAACGCGTGCAGCCAACGGCTCTTTCGTCGGCAAGTGGAAGCTCAACCCCGACAAAAGCACGTTGCACGATCAGATGAAAGTCACGTCCGCCGGGACAAACCGTTACGCCTTCGACTTCGGCGGCGGCCCCGAATTCATTGTCGCGAACGGCACCGATCAACCCGGTCTCGAGGGCAGCACCCTCGCCGTTACCGCAGAAGGCCCTCGCAATTGGAGAGTCGTGCGTAAGAAAGACGGCCGTATGGAGATCTCCGCCATCTGGACACTTTCTGAGGATGGCAACTCGCTGCGCGACGACTTTACCGGCTACCCCTCCAACGGTTCCAGCTTCACCATCCATTACATCTACGCCCGCACTGCGGGAACCTCCGGCTTTTCGGGTACGTGGGATAGTACCAGCGAGAAGGCTGGCCGCGATGAAATGGAGATTCAATCCTATGAAGGCGCTGGCCTTTCCTTCATCAACCTGGCGCAGCACTTCACAAAGAATATGAAGTTCGATGGCAAAGACTATCCCGTGAAGGACCCGAATGCTCCGGCAGGCGCCATGTCCTCGGCGCGCCGTGTAGATTCCCGCACGCTCCAGTTCACCGAGAAGAGGAATGGCAAGGTTGCCGATACCCAGCACATCCAGCTCTCTCCGGACAGCAGCACTCTGACCATCACCATTCAGTCGGCAAGGAGAGACAAACCAAACATCCTCGTCTACGAGCGGGAATGAAGGTACGGCATGGAGGAAATAGATTCGAAGGGAGCGCCCGGGAGAGATACAGGAGGCCCTCTCATGGCACTGAATAAGCATCCATCGATGTGGCGATTCCGTTCGTCACCTTCGTGCCAGCCGCGGGACCATCGATTGGCGCCTTTGTTGTCAGTCATCCGGAGTTTGCATCCTCTCCGCGAAACGTGTAACGTCTCCTACCGAGCCTCTCCCCGACCCTGGCGCCATCTCTCGAAAGCCCGGCAGCCGGTGATCTCGGGAGACAAAATATGCGCGAACAGCGGAGAGTGCAGACGCGGCGATGGATTCTGTTTGTGCTGTTGGCCTCGCTAACGTCGATTGCCGGGGCGTCCAAGCGCGTCACCGTGGCGCAACTGGAGCAGGTGCTGACAGCGGCCCATACGGCCCACAGGCCAGACGCGGAAATTGCGCGCCAAATCGACGGCCTCGAGCTTTCGGAACGGCTGACCGAGACTACGCTCAACCGGCTCGCCGCATATCTTGATGGGGGATCCCAGGGCACGCTGGCTTTGCAATTCCTTGCTGATCAGTCGGTTTTTCTGGACCCGCCGGCAACCGAGATCCCGTCCACGGCAGCTCCCGACGACGCAGCCCAGCAGCGGATGATCGAGGCGGCGCGACGCTACGCCGCACAAACAGTACCGCAGTTGCCCAACCTCTTCGCGACCCGGACCACGAACGGCTACGATGACCGTCCGTATGAGGTCAAGAAGGGCGGGTGGCTGGTTCGCTCGGGCCTGCACCTGGTGAACACGGCGAGCCGGGAGATCTCTATCTTCGACGAGCGGTCCAATGAGTCCGGGCATGCTTCTTCTGCCAACTGGCAGGATCGGTCCGGCTTGCTTTCCGGGGGAGAGTTCGGATCGACGCTAAGTATGATCCTGAGCGACACGGTCAACGGCAAGGTGGCCTGGAGCCATTGGGAACAGGCCGCAACCGGGCAGGTCGCAGTTTTCCACTATTCGGTGCCAGGCTCCGCCTCGCACTTTGAGGTTATCAACTCGCGTCCGCGGCAGACGGCGCTTGAGGGCATGGCAACATCGTCTGCCGGTCGCCGAGGTTCAAGCATCGAGGCACGGCCAAGCGGCGGCGGCTCCAACACCTCGACTTTTCTCTCCAGGCCTGGCTATCACGGGGCGCTCTGGGTGGATCCGGCTACCGGGAGTGTTCTACGCATTACCATGGACGCCGACACGAAAGGCAGCGCCCAGTTCAAGCGGGCCGCCATCATGGTGCAGTATGGTGCGGTGAAGATCGGCGAGAGCGAGTTCATTTGCCCGGTGCGCAGCATCGCTCTCTTCCTCGCTGCGGGCGGCGCCGATCTGGACCCTCTCACCCGCATGCCGGGTGATGCGCCGACCCAATGGTTGAACGAGAGTGTGTTCACTGGCTATCACCGCTTCGGTGCCACGACCAGGATCGTGAATGATACTGCGACGACGCAACCACGAGATTCCATGCCGCAACCGTTCACGTCGCCACCGGACCGTCAGCCGGAAGTTGCTGCCCCAGCCAACAGCACCGTCACTGCGAAGCAGCAAGAGCCTCTTCCGGATGAACACGAGCGGGCGAGTGTGCCCGATGTCCCTGCTCCGCCGCCTGCCGCTCCTCCCGCGCCAGTGCCTGTGCCTGTCCAACCGGTGCATGATTCTCAGGACACGACTCCCAGGATCGTCGTGAACGTCAACCGGGTGATCGTGCCGGTTGTGGTCCGCAATAAGCAAGGTCAAGCAGTCGGCGACCTTAAGAAAGAAGACTTTAAGATCTATGACGGTGGCAAACCGCAAATAATCTCCGGATTCACAGTGGAGAGGCGCGACGTGATGAAAAGGCCGCCGGGCAGCGTTGCGGAGCCTGCCGCGCAGGCTTCAACTCAGGGGACGGTTCTGCCGAAGCGCATCACCGTGTACCTTTTTGATGATTTGCATTTGAGCGCCGAAGACCTGGGATATCTGAAGAAAATCGACGCAAAAGCGCTGGATGGGGCATTGGTTGGCTCCGATATGGCGGCCGTAGTTTCGACCTCCGGAAAAGTCAACAGTGGTCTGACCCGAGATCGCGCAAAATTGCATGACGCGATCATGAGCCTGAAGCCGGGAAGCCTCTACATGGGGCGTGCGGGGGACTGTCCGAAAATCGAGTACTACGAAGCCGACCTGATCGAGAATAAGCATGACGGCGAGGCATTCAACCGGGTGTTAGCGCAGGTATTCGCGTGCGCCCCGGCCCTGGACAGGCAGCGCGATCTCGAGTTGGCTAGGAGCATGGTGGAATCCGCCGCAAGGCGAGAGCGGACGGTTGGCGAGCAGGACGTCCAGGTAACCCTGTCAGCGATCAAAGAGTATGTGCGCAGAATGGCCAAACTGCCGGGACAACGTACTCTGATCCTTCTGTCACCCGGATTCGTATCCATTGCGTCGGAGGCCCTGGGCTGGGAGTCGGAGATCATGGACCTGGCGGCACAGTCCAATGTGACCATCAACGCCCTCGATACGCGCGGACTGTACAGCGGCGTGGCTGACATCCGCGAGAGAGGCGCGGGACAAGTTATCGATACAACCCACCTCGCCGCCATGACGCGCGCCGGAGACGTGATGGCAGAACTTGCGGATGGAACTGGCGGCGCCTTTTTTCACAATAGCAACGACCTGGGGACGGGATTCAAGAACCTGTCGGATGGCCCAGAGGTTGTCTACATGCTCGAACTTTCACCCGACGTAAAACCAGACGGTTCCTATCATCGCTTAAAAGTGGAAGTGGATCGGGAAGGCGTGCGGTTAGAGGCACGGCAAGGCTACTCCGCACCCAAATAAGACCAAGAACAAGAAGTAAAGGTTATGCGTGGCTGGTCGACCGTTATCAGCAGGCCACAAAACGGGGCTAGACGGAGTAACCCTCAACCTAAGGGGAAACGTCAATCCGTCCGCCGTTCAACGGCCGCCTGGGTTACTATCGCTGCGGCAAATCAGGGTCGATGCCGGGGCCCTCTTCGTCCATCGCCTCGACCACGCTGTCGTCGGTGTTTGGGCGGCCATCACGAACGCTTTGCGCGCCAAGAGAGTTCTTACTTCCGGCAGGCGCGTTGCGATCGATCTTCATGTTCTGCGGTTCGGATTCTTGAGTCCCGCGGTCTTCGCTCAAAGTGCTCGCTTTTTCCTGGTTCACGACCATGCACCCTCGCCTTTCTACTCGCTGAAGTTAAGATGCCCAAAGTTGCGGTAGTGAAGCAAGAAATAATTCTTGCGTTCATTTTCCCAACAAATTCAAGCGATTTCCGGTCGCCCTTTCAACCAGGCAAAGTGACGCCTGTCCAGATTGCCTCGATCTTTCTTCGAGCAGCGCCCAGTGGCGATCCCAGGCTGGGATTATCTGCAGCTTGGGACCGCGGCGGGCAGGTTCAGGTGAAACGTTGCGCCGCGCCCTGGCGAAGCGACCGCCCACAACTGCCCACCATGCGACTCAATGATGGAACGGCTGATGCGAAGTCCCATCCCGGTGCCGTGGGGTTTGGTGGTAAAGAACGGGTCGAATATCTGTTTCGTGAGCTGCGGCGGAAGTCCTACGCCGGTGTCACTCACCGATACCGTAACCTGGTCGTTTTCGGCTCGCTGCGACTTGATGACCAGCTCTCGTATGCCACCAACGTCCTTCATCGCTTCGATGCTGTTGACGATGAGATTCATCGCGACCTGCTGCAATTGCACGCGATCTCCAACGATCTGAGGAAGGTCGGCCGCCAGTTCCATGCGAACCGATATGTTGTGCCGGGCTGCCTCGCCGCGCAGCAGGGCGACGGTTTCCCGATTGATCTCGTTTACATCAATAACCTCTCGACTCAGGGCTCCCCGCTCGAATTGTGAGCGGATCCTGGCGATGATCTCAGCAGCACGCTTTGCATCTCTTCCAATTCTGGTGACTGCCGCGCGCACTTCATCGAGATTGGGCTCATCATGCCCGAGCGCTCGCAAGCAGACGTTGGCGTTGGTCATGGCGCCACTAACCGGTTGACTGACCTCATGAGCCAGGGATGCCGCTAACTCTCCCATAGTGGTCACCCTGTTGATACGAGCAAGATCGCTCTGCGCCTGGCGTAAGGCCTCTTCGGTGCGCTTCTGATCGTCGATATCGGTCGTCGTGCCGACAAATTTGAGAACTCTTCCTTCTGTGTCGTGCAAGGGGACGGCTTGATTGAGATGCCAACGATAGGTCCCATCCTGAGCGCGGAGAGAGCGGGTTTCCACCGCAAAACCTCGTCCCGAGCGCACGCCCTCCCAAAAGGCCCTGGATGCTACTTCGCGGTCCTCCGGGTGCAGCGCGGTCATCCATGCCTCGGGGTACGACCGGACAAAATCGAGGGTCTGGCCTGCGAATGCAAGCCAAACATGGTTCACGAAATCCGGTGTGCCATCGGGATCGAGCGTCCAGGCTGATACAGGAAGATGCTGCAACAGCCCAGCCTGGACGTGCAGCTTTCGATTGGTTTCAGCAAGCTCCCTGGTTCGTTCCGCAACCCGCCGGTCCAGTTCCGCTGCCGCCCGCTCTCTCTCAGTAAAAAGCAGTGTTTGTTGCAATAGGGCGCCGGTTTGATTTGCGGCAACGCTAAGAACCAGTCTCTCGGTTTGCTCGGGAAATCCCCGCCTCTGGGATCCCGCAACAATAAAGCCGAGGTTGGATTCTACGCCCATTCGCATCAGGAGAATCGAAACATCCCGGCCTCCAATTTTGCGCCGCGCTTGTGAAAGTCGATCGATCGGGTCTTCCGTTAGCCAGGCATCGAGAGACTGCGCTATCTCGTCCGTCTTATGCAAAGGACCGGTCCTGAGCAGCTCAAGGGGCTTTTCGCCGGCCTCGACGATGACGCGCGCATAGATAAAGTCTAGGGCGAGCATGCCCATGAGTGCATCCACGAGAGTGGATAGAATTTCAACCGGTTCGCGACCTCTGCATAGAGCAGGCAGCGCCAGCACGCCAGTCAGATCACTCATGCAGCGCCGAAACTGCTTGCTTTCCAGGGCGGCATCATTCGGAGAAGCGACTCGCGTAGGAAGGACCTCGCTCTCGAGGCGGTCATTCAAGCGCTTGCCTCTTTCATCCCACGGACGGTGGAGAAGATTTGGCATCGATCGATGACACTCGGATGGATGGAAGGGGACCATTTGATCGAACTTTGTAGGGATGGCTTGCTCAGAAAGGTTAAGTAGACTCGAATCGAGCATTGTGACCTCCGGCGCTTGAGTAGGGGCACGTCCCATGGGGCTTGGTGAATCCGATCGTGCCTGATGCAACACGTGGGAAACTGCATCAAGCTACGGGAACCACTATGCAATCATGTCAACCGGGCTGACAAACCTATATAGAGTGAACTTTCTTCGTTCTATGGTGTATCCGGTTTTCCTACTTTAGGTGGAAAGCGATCGTGCGAGAGGCCCATTTTGTTTAGCCACCGATATACTTCCTCCCGAAAAGCCGAGCATCGATGGACCAGGCACCGGGACCGACCATCGCCAAGGTAGCGCCGAGGGCCGCTAAAATAATTGCCGTAAACGCCTCGCCGGCGCCTGTTAACGCGATCCACACCTGCACCACCGCGACCAGCGTTCCCGCTGCAGGGGTCCACAAGCCTGCGAGAATGAACAAGCCCAGGAAACTTCCGATGAGTTCCGGGACAATTGGCACACCTGCAGGCATGCCTCTGAGCAGAGCCATCCCGTGGTAAAGCAGAGCAATGCCCAGAACTAATCGTTGAATAAGAAGGCCGACGCCCGGCCAGCCATTCGCGAATGTTGAAAATAGTCGTTGCAAAGGAACTCCCTTAGGGAGCCTATTGCACGCGCAACGGCTTGGGAACGTCTGAAACTCGGAACCGCGATCATACTTTCGGGTGATTAGATCTCGATGATTCCGCGCTTGAGAGCAATGGTGACAGCATGCGCTCGATCGCTGGCGCCGAGCTTCGAAAGGATGTTCGTGACGCGGCTCTTGATGGTCGCCTCAGCAACGAACAAACGGTCGGCTATCTGTTTGTTGGAATTCCCAGTTGCAATCAACGTCAGGACCTCGATTTCCCGGGCACTCAACTCATCATCCGCTGCGTGTTCCGCGAGCTCCGCAGCAACTTCCGGCGGTATCCTCTTTCGCCCTTGCATGACCGTATGAATTGACTCGATAAGTTCCTGATCGTGGCCCTTCAATATATAAGCGCGAGCGCCTGCTCGGAGAGCACGCAGCACTTGAGCATCGCCGCTATAAGTTGTGAGGACAATGATGCGCGCGTCCGGAAATTCCGCCAGAATTCGGATCATCGCCTCAATGCCGTTCAGACCAGGCATTTGAAGATCCATCAGAGTCACGTCTGGACGATGAACCCGAAACTTCTCGATGGCCTCTTCGCCGTTGGACGCTTCGGCGATCAGTTTCAGGTCAGGCTCCGCGTTGACTACGGCCGCAATACCTTTGCGAAGAAGCGGATGGTCGTCGACTGAGAGGATTCGAACCATGCCAGGAACGCTACTCGTCATGAGTGCCCCTTTTGAACAAACGAAATCGGTGGTTACTACGCTGTTTTTGGTATGCCATTGAGGCGGGTACCGTGAGCTGCACCTCTGTGCCGGCGCTCATCTCGCTCCAGAAATCCAGGCGCGCCCCAATGCGCTGTGCCCGCTCGCGCATGCCGGGTATACCAAAATGTCCGGATCGTCCGCCGACTTCGAGGACCTCGCGGTCGATTCCCCTGCCATCATCACGAACACGCAAACGGAGCTTATCCAAGTCGTAACGTATCTCTACTTCGATGTGGCTGGCAACTGCGTGTGCGAAAGCGTTTCGAATCGCCTCGCGGGAGATCCGGTAGAACTCATCCTTGAGCATCGGCGATAGATCCTGTTCCTTGCCTTCAACAACCACGCGATAGCTCGGTCCGTGCCCGTCGAGCGCGTGCGCTGTCGCCAGTTCAAGGCCCGCGGCATTCAGTAATTCCGGAAAGTTGCGCTGCGCGGCTGCTTCCGGGCGCAAGTCGCCAATCGCGAAACGACCCTCGCGAAGGGCTTCCTCGGTGGCCACAATGGCTTCGTCCAGGACCTCCTCCGCATTGTCCGCTCTCCGGAGCAGCAATTTGCGAGCCGCTTGAACTTGAAAAGCAACGCCCTGAAAACTTTGAAGGAGTGTGTCGTGCAGTTCCCGCGCGATGCGCATGCGTTCGTTCACTTGAGCGTCGATGCGGATATCGAATTGTTGTGCAATTTGTCGCATTCGATAGCGATAGACGGACCAGACTACGAGAAGCGCCGCCAGGATATACGCAGTCCGGAACCACCACGTCTGCCACCAGGGAGGCAGGACGATGATTTGCAGTTCTGCTCCGGGGTCGCTCCATTGGCTACTGTTGGTGGCGCCTTGCACACGAAAACGATACTTCCTGCCGGGCAGGCTCGTGTAAGTAACGGTACGACTGTCGCTTCCGACTTCCATCCATGAATTGTCCAGACCCTCAAGCATGTAGCGATAACGGTTGGCCGGCGAATTGGAATAGGCAAGTGCTGCAAACGTCAGCGAGAACGGGGTTTGCTTATGCGAGAGGACAATTTTCGAGGCGTACGCAATGGCTCGCGGCGTAATTGGCAGCGCTGGCGATCGTGCGTTGCCCAACAATTGGAAGTCGGTAATCACGGTGGGAGGCGCGTGGTTGCTCTCGGGCATAGCTGCGGGAAGGAAGGTGGTCGATCCGCTGAATCCGGCAAAATACATCCACCCGCTCGCGGAACGCAGGGAGGCACCCCAACCAGCCATCTCCGGCCCCGGAAGACCCTCAACTGTGGAGAAGTTACGGAAGGTTCTGGTTGAAGGATCGAAGCTGGAGATGCCTTTCGTTGTGCTCATCCAGAGCTTGCCGCGTGTGTCGTCGAGCACACCGTCCGCAACGCTGCTCGCCGACCCATCGCGGGTGTCATAAGCAGTGAAATGTTTCGTAGCCGGATCGAACTCGTTAAGGCCGTTGGACGTGCCCACCCACACGGCTCCAGTCTGTGTGATAGCGATCCCGAGAACGATGCCGTCGCTCAAACTGCCGGGGGCATCACTACTGCCATAGGTTGTAAACTGCTCTGTTTTTGGATTGAAATGTTGCAGACCAAAACCGTTCGTTCCGAGCCACAGATCGTGTTGGGTACCTTCCGCCAGAGCAAGATAGATCAGTTCGCGTGCGTGTGAGTCGGCTCTGAACGTTGTAAAGCGATCTGTCTGAGCATCGAAACGATCGAGTCCATCCCAGGTCGCAGCCCAGAGCGTGCCATCGTGATCCACCAACAGTCGATGGACGATGTTGTTACTCAGCGACGAAGGGTCGTTCGCATCGTGCCGGTAGCTTTTCCAGTGGCCGTTTCTCGGATCGAGCCGGAAGAGCCCATTGTTGAACGTCCCGACCCAGATGAATCCTGCTCGATCTTCAACGACACTGTTGACGTCGAACGGGACACCAGGCTTTACACCGGAAAAGGTAGTGCTTGTTCCTGAGGGATCGATACGGAGTAACGTAAGCCGCGTTCCAATCCAGAGATTGCGGTGACTGTCTTCATAAAAACAGCCGACTTTATCGTCTTTTTGCGCTAGCCTTACAGGCTGAAACGCCGCTGGAACGGGAGAAAATCGTTGCAAGCCGCTCCCGAAAAGAGCGACCCAAATGATTCCATCCCGATCTTCGAACAAGGTCGTTAAACGATCTTCCGCGAGGCCTTCGGCATCGCCGGGCTTGTAGGCGTACCGAATAAAACGGCGGTGCTCACGATCAAACTTCACCAGGCCAGATCCCTGCGTCGCAAGCCAAAGATTTCCATGCCGGTCTTCCAGCATCGCACTCACGCCGCTAAAAGCCGTGCTTGCCGTGTCCTCGTTGCGAGAGGAGTAATAGGTAAGAACGTTCCGTTCCCGATCGAACTTAGCCAGCCCATTTCCCGTGCCGTAGAAAATCCAGAACCCTCCTGACCGGTCCTCGTAAAAGGACAAATCGCGAGACGACGTGTGCAGGGGGATGGCCAACTTGACGTGGCCGTTCGCGCGATCAAGCTCATACATCCCGTAGGGCTCCCCGACCCAGAACCTTCCGGTCCTGTCTTCAGCGGCGGAAACCACTTGGTTGTCAGGTAGGCTCTCGGGGTCGCTTCCGTCGTGCGTGTAAACCCGAATTTTCCCGCTCTTCTCATCAAGCCGATACAACCCCCTGTCAGTCGAGAACCACAACAGGCCCGCGCGGTCCTGGCTAATCTGCTTGACCATCGGCACAGGAAAGTGGGTGAAACTCTCCGTCTTGGGATCGAAGCGGTCCACGGCCTGCTCGCAACCCATCCACAATGCGCCATCGCGGTCCTTGAACAACGACTGGATGTCCACGCCACTGGGGCTGTTACGGTTGCCCCTTTCGTGCACATACACCTTAAACGTGTAGCCGTCGAACCGGTTCAGTCCATAGAGGGTGCCGAACCACATAAAACCCAAATCGTCCTGCACGATGTTCGTAACTCTGATTTGTGAAAGTCCTTGAGCGGTCGAGATGTGCGCAAAACGAATGTCGGTAGCGTAGTCGACGGACAATTTCAGAGGGACGGGATCAATGCGAGCTTTTGCCACTTCCGCGTGACACGCGGTCATGCCGATGAAGAAGAACAGCAGGCTCAAACCAGCTCGGAAGGAAAGGGAATTCAAAGCGCTTCCTCGTTTTTGGGGTCGTAGCGAAGGGGATGCTCATCCGCTGAGAGGATTCGAATCATGCTAGGAACGCCCCTCATCGCTTCCTGCCTTGCGAAACCATGGGGACCGATGACCGTCCCGATGTTTCTCGTAGGCGATTGCGCCGGGCACAATGAGCTGCACCTCAGTACCCGCACCCACTTCGCTCCAGAACGCCAGTTGTGCCCCAATACGCTGAGCCCGCTCGCGCATCCCCGATATTCCCCAATGTCCAGGTCTTCCGCCATCCGTGAGAATCTTTGCATCGATCCCCTTGCCGTCATCGCGGATGCGCACGCGAAGTTGATCCTGATCACAATGGATTTCTACTTCGATGTGGCTGGCAGCCGCGTGCAGGAAGGCATTCCGGACCATCTCACGCGAGATCCGGTAGACCTCATCCTGAAGCATCGGGGATAAATCGCGTTGCTTGCCTTCCATCAACACCTGATAACTGGGAGCATGCCCAGTCAGTTCTTGAGCCGTTGCCAGTTCACGGCACGCGGCATTCAGCAATTCCGGAAGGGTGCGCTGCGCGGCTGGTTCCGGGCGCAAGTCCCCAATCGCGGTACGTCCCTCGGTAATGCCCTCTTCCGCAGCATGGATTGCTTCATCAACAACCTCCATCGCATTGTTCGCTTTCCGGCGTAGGAGGATACGCGCAGCCTGAAACTGAAAAGTTGCTCCTTGGAAACTCTGAAGCAGGGTGTCGTGCAATTCCCGAGCGATGCGCGTGCGCTCGTTCACTTGAGCGTCGATCCGGATATTGAATTCTTGTGTGATTTGGCGCATGCGATAGCGATAAACGGACCAAATTGCGAGAAGCGCCGCCAATGCATATGCAGTTCGGAACCACCACGTCTGCCACCAGGGAGGGAGGATGATGATTGCCAATTCTGCTCCGGGTTCGCTCCACTGGCTGCTGTTAGTGGCGCCCTGCACGCGAAGGCGATATTTCCGGGCGGGAAGAGCGGTGTACGTCAAGGTGCGGCTGCCGCTCCCGACTTCAGTCCACGACTTGTCCAAACCTTCGAGCTTGTAACGGTAACGATTTGCCGGCGAATTGGAATAGGCAAGTGCCGCAAACGTTAGCGAGAACGGGGTTTGCTTATGCGAGAGGACGATTTTTGAGGCGTACGAAATAGCCTGCGGCGAAATTTTGAGCGCCGGCGACTCTGAGTTACCCAACAGCCGGAAGTCCGTGATCACGGTTGGGGGCGAGTAGTTGCTCTCGGAAATCGCTTCGGGGAGAAACGTGGTCGCTCCACTGAATCCAGCAAAATACATCCGCCCGCTCCCGGAACGGAGGCAGGCGCCCGCACCCGCCATCTCAGGACCCGGAAGACCCTCGGCGGTGGAGAAGTTACGGAACGTCCTGTTGGAGGGATCAAAGCTGGAGATACCTTTATCGGTGTTCATCCAGAGCTTGCCGCGTGTGTCCTCGAGCACACAATCGATCCCGTTGCTCGCCAACCCGTCACGGGCTTCATAAACAGTGAAATGTCTCGTCGCCGGATTGAACTGGTTAAAGCCGTTGGATGTGGCCACCCACACTGCTCCCGTGCGTGCCACATGCACCCAGTTAACTACGCCGTTGCTCAGACCTCCTGAGGCGTCACTACTGCCATAGGTCGTAAACTGCGTTGTTTTCGGATTGAAATGTTGTAGGCCAAAACCGTAGGTTCCGAGCCAAAGATCGTGCTCGGTGCCTTCGGCCAGAGCAAGATAGATCTGTTCGCGGGAGTGTGGATCGGCTTTGAACGTTGTAAAGCGACTTGTCTGAGCATCGAAACGATCGAGTCCATCCCAGGTCGCGGCCCACAACGCTCCATCGTGATCCACCAACAGTCGATTGACGAGGTTATTACTCAGCGACGAGGGATCGTTCTCATTGTGCCGGTAGTTCTTCCAATGGCCGTTTTTGGGATCGAGCCGGAAGAGCCCATCGTTGGACGTCCCGACCCAGATGAATCCAGCACGGTCTTCAACCACGCTGATTACGTCGAATGGAACACCAGGCTTGACACCTGCGAACGCGGTGCTTTTTCCTGAGGGATCGATACGGTGTAGCGCAAGCCGTGTTCCGATCCACAGATTGCGGTGACTGTCTTCGTAAAAACAGCCGATGCCATCTTCTTCTTTTGGCGTGAGGCCCACAGGCTGAAATGCCGCTGGAACAGGGGAAAACCGTTGCAGGCCACTCCCAAAAAGAGCTACCCAGATGCTTCCGTCACGATCTTCGAACAAGGTGATGAGACGATCCTCCGCGAGGCCGTCGGCATTGCCGGGCTTGTAAGTGTAGCCAGTCAACCGGCGGTGTTCATGATCAAACTTCACCAGGCCAGCTCCCCGCGTCGCAAGCCAAAGACTTCCGTGCCGGTCTTCCAGCATCGCACTCACGCCGCTATAGGCCGTGCTGGATGTGTCCTCGGCTTGGAAGGAGTAATAGGTGAGGACATTCCGTTCGCGATCGAACTTAGCCAGCCCATTTCCCGTGCCGTAGATGATCCAGAATCCCCCTGATCGGTCCTCGTAAAAGGATAAGTCGCGCGACGCGGTGTGCAAGGGGATGGACAACTTGACGTGGCCGCTGGGGCGATCAAGCTCATAGATCCCGTAAGGCTCCCCAACCCAGAACCTGCCGGTCTTGTCTTCCGCGGCGGAGACGACGTGATTGTCTGGAAGGCTCTCGGGGTCGCTTGCGTCGTGCATGTAAACCCGAATTTTCCCCGTCTTCTGATCGAGGCGGTACAAACCCCTGTCGGTCGAGAACCACAACAGGCCGGCGTGGTCCTGGCTAATCTGCTTGACCTTCGGCACAGAAAAGTGGGTGAAGGTCTCCGTCCTGGGATCAAGGCGGTCCACGGACTGCTCGCAGCCGATCCACAATGCGCCGTCGCGATCCTTGAACAACGACTCAATGTCCACGCCGCTGAGGCTGTCAGCGTTGCCCCTTTCGTGAAGAAATACTTTGAATGTGTAGCCGTCGAATCGGTTAAGTCCGCTGAGAGTGCCGAACCACATGAACCCCAAATCGTCCTGCACGATGTTGGTGACTCGGATTTGCGAAAGCCCCTCGGCTGTCGTGATGTGCGCGAAACGAATATCCGTAGCGTAGGCGACCGACAGTTTCACAGGGACGGGATCAATGTGAGCTTCTGGCACTTCTGCGTGACACGCGATAACGCCGATCAAACAGAAAGCCACGCGCAAACCGGCTCGGATGGAAAAGGAGGTCAAAGCGCTCCTGACGCCGCACAAATCACACCAAGTGCAGTCAAAACTGCACGATAGCATGGAAAGCTATCTGCCGCGGATCGTAGGTGGAATTCCCTATGCTGCCAAAAGAGCTATTGGTGCCAATGCCTGGCAGCAACCCGTTCTCTCGATTGTCTACAAGGCCCATGGTGCCCAGGTCAGACCCGGGCTGGCTGTTAAGCTCGGTGTGGTTCAGAACATTCGTGGCCTCGAACGCAAGCACCAGGTTGAGCTCTTCGTAAATAGTGAAGGTCCTTCTTAGGCTGGCGTCGACATTGCTTCGCCGGGGCAGCCGAAGATAGCCCTGGGATTGGGGTTGGTTCCCGATCCAGTAGAGGTTCGGGATGATACCTCCATTAGCGCCGGTCAACGTTTCACCCTGGAAAGCGCAGAGGTTGTACTTGAGGTAGGAATAAGCAGGCGGAGTGACTGTTGCTCCGCATGGTAATGTCACAGTCGTGCCGCCGTTATACCAGTGCTGGAGCGATTTCGGCACTTGCAAGGGCTGACTGGAATTTCTGTCCACCCGGGAAGTAATGGCTCCATCGCCTTCCATGGTGAGATAGAACGGTTCACCACTTTGCGCCTGGACGACGGTGCTGACGGACCAATCGCCGAGCACGGCCCGTGCCACAGGGTTGCTCAGCGCGTATCTTCCTTTTGCGCCGAACTGGGTCTGATAGACCACGATCGCCGTGAAGCGATTCGGCAAATCTGCCGCCCCATAGTTCTTGTTGAGGTTGTTGTGGAGCAGGTCCGGGGTACCGATGGTTCCACCCGCGTTGACGCCCTGGCCGTCTTCAATGGGCGTGATCACATAATCGAGTTCCTTCGACCAGGTGTAGTTAAGGTGGAGATCGAGCCCGGAGGAGAATGCGTGCCGCAAGCTGGCTTGGAACGCGTTGTAGTCGCCGTAGCCTGAAGATCCACTGAGCGCAGTACTGGTCGAAGAGAATGCCTCCGAAGCGCCTGAGGAAAGGGGATACGGGAGATAAAGAAGAAATTGTGGCACCGTACGGGCAGCCAGACTGCCTGCGAATGGAAGCAGAGTCCCGGTGGCCGGTTGGTAGGGGTTCGGAACTTGCACATCAGCCGGATCCGAAGTGCCGCTATTGGCGATGTATTGGATCCTCCAGGTTCCAAGAACGGTCGCCGGCACATTTTGCAGATCCTCAAACGTTTGGCCGTTGGTGGTGAGGTGGCGGGAGATGGAGTCGCTCCAGCCGACCGAGAGAAGCCATTGGCTGCCCCCGCCGAAAGCTTTCTCGATAAAGACATTTGCCTGACGGGCATACTGGTTTTTGAGGTGTACATCGAAGAGCGCTTCACCCACCGCATAATTCTGGGGAGCCGCATAATTGGCGCCGGTGGCGGGAAGCAGGAGCGATGCATCGGTAAATTCTGTTACCGGAACGCCGTGAGGGTCGCTGCCGTATTCATACGCCTGATTTCCGGGAGCCCACGCGGCTTCTCCATAGTCCGTGGGGCTGGAGTAGTAGCCCGTATTCGTCGGCAGGTAAGTAATGCCAAAACCTCCGCGCACGACCAGAGTCGGCTTGATTTGATACGCGGCGCCCACGCGGGGCTGAAAATCGTGATATTCCGTGTACCACAGGTTGCGAGGATAACCATGGGTTCCGGGAAAGGTGACCGTGCCCATGGTTCCAAAGACATTGGGCTTGGTTAAATCAAGGCCGGTCATCCGGTCGTGGCGTTCCGTGAGGCCGGGTTGCACATCCCAACGCAATCCAAGGTTCAGCGTCAACCCCGGACGAACACGCCAGTCGTTCTGCGAGTACAGGGCAAAATACTTCGCCGCATACGACGGCCGCAAATTCGCGCCTGGACGAACGAACCACTGGCCCTGGCCGAGGAAGTTGGCCGCACCGCCCACGCCGTCCAGCAAACCCGGAGTATCCTGCGGGGTTAAGGCGCCGGTCGCCGTCGTATATTCGGCATTGTAGTTGCCGCCGGGATCCCCTGAGCAGCAGGAATTCAGACTGGCGGCCCCTTCCTCGAAATCCTCGTAGCCCGCCAATTGCACCCGGTATTCCGATCCAGCCTTGAAGGTCCAGTTGCCATGCACTTTGGTGATACCGCCGCTCACCGCATGGCCGATCTGATGCTCGGCCTTATTCGCAAACTGTCCTCCAGAGAGTGAGTAATTCCAATTGCTGCCTCCGCCTTCGCCATTGGTATTGGAATTCACGACCGGAGCAGCGCCGGGCTGAGCGAAGGTCGATTGCGTGCCGGCGGGAATGCCAAAGGCATCGTATTGCGTAAAACCAGAGGGCAGGCCGCCGAAGTTGGTGGCAACAATCCGAATGATGCCGTATCGCAGATCGACGAAGAGCGTTGGACTCAGAACGACTGTGTCCCCGATCTGGCCGTAGTAATTATCATCTGCGGTGTGATTCCCATAGTTGTTGAACGTTGTGCTGCCCCAACCGAACGGCTGGAGAATTTTGCCCAGGTCGACGCCCCCGCTTCCATAGATCGAATGCGCGCGGTGTTTGAAGTCAACGCGGTTTTGCGACGTTGTCCGGCGTACCGTGTTCACGACGTGATATTGGAAGTTGTTGTCGTTGTAGATGTCTGCCGCGGGGTGGTTGGGCATAGGCCAAAAACTATTGATGAAGGTGGCAGCCGTCAACGCAGTCGGATCCGGAAGCAGCGAGGGCGTGATGATGGCGGGCGTGATCGGTGCCCTCTGGTAGAGGTTGTCTCCTATTTGCGTAACAACATAGGGATTGAAAATCTGCGCCGGAGAGGGCTGCCCGTTTGGACCCTTCTGCATCGTCTGAGTGAAGTCTCCCACCCTCTCGAGGGCAGTAGGAACGGTGATCAGATTGGAGACGCCGTCGTTGTATTCCAGGTAATGAAGGCTGGAGAAGAAGAACAGCTTGTTCCTCCAGATTGGGCCGGTGATGGCGCCGCCCACGTTATTCATCAAGAGTGCCTGTTTGGAAATGCCCAGTTGGTTGTTGGTGAAGGAATTTGCGTTGAGACCATCGTTCCGCAACAGGTAATTCACCTGGCCATGAAAAGCATTTTTGCCGGATTTGGTGGTCATTTCCAGAACCGCCTGACCATGGCCGTAGTCGGCGGTGAAATTGTTGCTGATGACGCGAACCTCCTGAAGGCCCTCCTGATTGGGAAGAATGGCTGCTTCATTGAAACCGGCTCCGGTGATAGGCAGTCCGTCCAATTGGATATCGTTCGTGAACGCGCGACCGCCGTTCACGCCAATGGCGGAAAACTCAGCCCGCCCCGCGACCCCGATGCCGAATGCGTTGTTATACGTTCCCATGCCGACACTCGTAGCTAGTTCGTTTCGCGGCTGTACGTTGTTTTCAAGCGTGGTGTAATACAACGGATTCTCAGTGATGTTGGGGATGTTTTCGATCGCCAACGCGCCGACGCCGGCAGAAACGGTGCTGCTTTCTGTTTGCATCTGTTGAATCGCGGCATCGACTTCCACTTTCGTGGTGGTCGCCCCCAGCTTCAGCGTGACATCCGCCTTAGCCGTGGCCCCGGGGTGCAGAAGAAGGCCGTTCACCGTTACTGTTTCAAAACCTGCTTTCGTGACCGAGACGGAATAAGTACCCGTTTCCAGGTAGGGAACCGTATACAGGCCGTTGTCTGTGGTCCTGGTGGAGGATGTCTCGTGGGTGCCCGTATTCGTGACCGAGACGAAGGCACCGACAACCACGGCACCGTTCGGATCTGTTGTAAGACCGGTAATCGTGCCCGACCGAATCTGCGCGTTGGCATCCGCCGCCATCAACAAGAGACAAAGAAGGGCGCAACCCAGCGTACGTCTTGCAACAAATCTCATGGGCTTTCGGTATGGACTGGGATTTTTACCATGCAGGGAGTAACTCGGAGGTTTCGCCACGAGCGAACGGAGTCGAAACCTCAATACCCTGGACATCGTGGTCACTCTCCTTCAAAGAAGCACGGCCCAGCACTTGTGGAAACGCCGATCGCAGCAAACCAGAATTCGTTCCGACGCAAAGGCTGCCGTCTTTTGCGCCGAATCCTTAAATGGACAGCGTTTGATGGCAACCTGATCCCAGCCCGTGACGCCCAGGAAACAAATGGCGCACCAGTGAATACCGTCAAAATCTTACCCCGAGGAGAACCATGGGGAACCGATACCAAAGTATCGGACGAGACCAAAGTATCGAACCCGTCCAGGACGGCCGGTCATCTGCTTTGCATTGCGGTCGCAGCGGCGATCGATGAGTCGATCTTTGCGGCTGGGCGTGAGGAAGCTTGCATATCGCGCCTTGAACGGTCACGCATTCTGACAGAAAAAGGAGAGCAAATGGGCGGCACTAAGGAACTGAAAGAGACCACGCACGTGGTCGCTCCCGTCGCGTTGAACACGCTTGGCTTCAACGTTTTTAATGCTCCGGGAAAGCCTATGGTCGGCGAACGGCCAAGGCCTTTCGGCGAACCGCTCGGCTTCGATCCGATGACGTCAACTTTGATTTACGGCGAGTACGACGCGGTACTGGTCGACGCGCAGACCACGGTGGCAGAGGCGGAGGCGCTCGCAGACTGGATTGCGCTTCATCACCGCAACCTGCAGACCATTTATATAACGCACGCTCATTTTGACCACTTCTACGGTCTGAGTGTTTTGCTGGACCGTTTCCCGAACGCTCGCGCCATAGCAACGCCCAGCACGGTGGCTGGTATGCAGGTGTTTCTGACTCCGCCGCTGAACCAGTTTGTTCAGCGCTGCTTCCCGGGTCAATTGGCCACGAAGCTGGTCGCAGCCGAGCCCTATGCGCACGACACCTTTACCCTTGAGGGGCACGAACTGCGTATCATCGAGCAGGGACGCACCGATGGTCCAGATACAACGTCGTTGTACGTTCCGTCCCTTGGCCTCGTTGTCGCCGGCGACGTTGTGTACAACCAGTGCCGCATGTACGTTGGCGACACCACCCCCGAGAGCCGGCGGAATTGGATCGCGGCTCTGGACCGGTTGGCGGCGCTGAACCCGTCGATCGTTGTCGCCGGTCACAAAAAGCCTGGCGCCCCCGACTCTCCCTCGACGATCCAGGACACCAAGCGCTACCTGCAGGACTTCGAACGGCTGCAAAAGACTACGACGTCTGACCAGGAGCTGTTCGATGAGATGACCGAGCTATACCCGCATTGGGTGGCCAACCAGTCGTGGTTGATGTTCGGCTTCCCGCAGCCATGATCGAGCGCGGTAGCTAGGTGTCGAGCGGCGCAGCAGCAGGCTTCGCCATCATCACGGCTGCGACCAGGGCTGCGAGGAATGCAGAAACCGCGCCGATGCCGAGCGACCATCTCGGGCCGAAGTGATTCGCAACCCAACCGACGATGGGGGCCCCAATCGATGTTCCTCCCAGCGCCACGCCCACACGCGTCGCCATCACCCGGCCTCGCATCGTGGGCTGAGTCGAAAGCTGCATCATGCTGTTCGTTTCCGTCGTAAACGTCAGAGCGGCCGCTCCGATGATGGCCAGGGTCGCAGCGAAGCTCCAGTATCCAGGGGAGAACGCAGCCATCGTACAACCGGCTCCCAACACCGCGGATCCGAGGAGAAGCGAGCCAAACTGTGGCTTGTCACGCCCGGCTGAAAGAAACGCTCCGCTCATTGTGCCAATTGCCATGATCGACGACAGCAACCCAAATCCGCGCGCATCGGCATGGAGGACCTGTACCGCCATGGTGGAGATGAAGATGGGAAAATTCAGAACGAAGGTTCCGATGAGAAAGAGCATTACCAGAATCGATCGCAGGTCCGGTCGAGCCCATACATAGCGAAGACCTTCGATAAAACCACCAGACGCACGCGACGCTCTCGCGTTGGTCCTGAGCTGGTCGACGCGCAGCAGATACATCGAGAGCAGAACGGCACCGAAGGACAGCCCGTTAAGGAGAATTGCCCAGCCGCTTCCGACCTTTGCAATGAGCAGACCGGCCACTGCCGGGCCGATCATCTGGCCGGCGAAGAACGAGGTTGAGTTGAGCGCGACTGCATTCGGCAGAAGTTCGTCACCGACGAGCTCCCCAACAAAGGTTTGCCGCACGGGCGCGTCGAGTGCGCCAGCGGCGCCGAAGACAAGGGCAAACACGTACACATGCCAGAGCCGGACGTAACCTGAGATCGTCAGGATTCCCAGCGCGGTTGCAAGCACACCCATGGATGCTTGCGTCAGGATCAGCAGCTTGCGCTGGTTGAAGCGGTCCGCCGCTAATCCGCTCCAGGGCAGCAGCAGCAGCTGGGGTGCGAACTGCAGGCCCGTTACGATGCCGACGGCAGTGGCGTCATGGTGGGTCAGTTGCGTCAGCACGATCCAGTCTTGTGCTACACGCTGCATCCAGGTCCCGATGTTTGATACCAGGCCGCCTGCAGTCCACACGCGAAAGTTGAAGTTCGCCAGGGCGCGGAAAGCTCTGGCGAGAGGATTCCTCATGGCCGCTCCGGCGTGTTGCCTCCGTGAAACGAACCGAAGTGTCTTGCCGCCTGCAAACTGATGAGGAGGGCGCCGGCTGCAAATGGCGCGATACAGGCAATGGATCGCGGATCGAATTGGCCCACGCGCAGCAAGAGCAGATAGGCGAAGACAAGATTCACGAAACCCCACAGTACATTCACCGTCGAGGAGGAGAGACCCTTTCCCGGAGGTTTTGCGAACGGTGTCTGAAAGGGTTTGCCCATCACACCACTCACAAAATGCGGCACGACATTGGCCAGAAACAGGCCGCCAAAAAAGTAGGACACGAGATGTAGCCAGTTCATGGTCAGGCGCTCCTTTTCGCGAGTAAATCAAGCACGTCCTGCGTGGATCCGGTCTCGCCGAGGCGAGGAAAAACGTGCTTGAGACTGTATGCGTGCGCTTCCGCCCGCACATCGGTCATTGCATCGACGGCGAGCGTCACATGGAAGCCCGCTTCGTACGCCTGGCGAGCCGTGGCCTCCACACCCGTACCCGTGGCCACGCCTGTTAGAACCACCTGTGTCACACCCTTCGCCTTCAACTGGTCCTCCAGACCGGTGTTCGCGAAGGCGCCCCAGGTGCGTTTGGTGATGAGTAGGTCGTCTGGCTGCTGATGCAGTTCTGGAAGCAGTTCACTGAAGTCTGCGGAAAACTCCCGGTGCCGTCGCGGTTCCTCTGTCCTGCCCGGAGCAGCCCACGCGACGTTCACCAGAACTACCGGCAGCTTCTGCTTGCGAAAGGCCTTGATCAGCCGACTGGTGTTGTCGATGACACCTGCCATGGGATGGAGAGTTGGTATGTCCCGAAGGCCCTTCTGAAGATCCACTACGATCAGCGCAGTTTGAGGGTCAAGGATGGTGAGTGGCACAAAATTCTCCTTTAAGCGAAGTGGCTCAATTCACGGCAGGACGGTCAGTCCTCAGTGATTCGCGCGAGCAGGTGTATGGCGGAAGAAAGCTTCTTCTGTTCCTGGGGGGTGAGTTTCCGCTGGATCGCTTGCGTCAGCCAGTCCTGACGAGCGGCACGCCCGTCCTCCATCGACTTCTTGCAGGCTTTTGTGAGCGACATGAGCGTTTTTCGCCCGTCGCTTGGGTCCGCAGCCCCCACCACAAACCCCATTTCTTCCAACGGAGCAATTACAGCGCTCATCGACTGCGGCCGCATCCCCTCTGCCCTGGCAAGGCTCGACACCGTCGCCGGACCGTCCGTTTCCAATCGCAGAATGACTGCGATTTGAGACGACGTGAAGTCGTTCAGCCCGCCGTGCTGTCGCAGCTTCCGCTTTAGATGGCCCAATGTGGTGCGCAACTCTGCAGCCAGTTTGGATGCGAGTGCGGCGCCCGTATTCGGCAACGGTTCTACCATGGCTCAACCATAACATATATGCAGTTTACCTGTACAGTTTGGCTGCATGTCGGCTGCTCGAAGCTGGTGATGCGTACGGAAAACAAGCAGCAGGGCAGGTAGCGTAGAATGGCCATCGCCGGGCAAATGCGAACGCAACCCGGCCCGGTCACCGTCTTGTCAAAAGCACAGAACATCTACACATGGGCTTTGATTTTACTCAGCGGATCGGCACTCGACGCTGTTTCCCAGTCTCCAACCGTGCGATGGACGCCGGTCCGAAGAGCAGATCTATGTGTAACTGAGGGCGCTATCGAGGAGCTTCCCGGGCAGCAATTGTCGGTCAATGCCGCCAAAATGCGGGCCTACGTCACGGCCTATACACAGCCTGCAGCGGAGGTGCGTTTTACCTACCTGGGCCCGGCGCCGGACGCAGCACCGCTTGCATCCGGTGAAATGCGCACCCAATTTGGTCTCAAACTGCGTGCCCATGACGCTTGCAACCTGGTTTACGCGATGTGGCGTTTCGAGCCCGAATCGAAAGTGGTTGTGTCTGTAAAAAGCAACCCCGGAGAACACACGAGTGCTGAATGCAGCAATCACGGATACCAGAACATTAAGCCGAGCCACAGTTTGCCTGTTCCCGCATTGCGTCCCGGAGATGCGCATACGCTCCGCGCCGAAATGAACGGAGCCGGGATGAGGGTGTTTGCCGACGGCGCGGTGGTGTGGGAAGGATCGATGGGATCGGACGCTCTTGGCTTTGATGGGCCGGTTGGCATTCGTTCTGACAACGCCCGCTTACAGATCCATTTGCAGACTGGACCGCCCATGGGCCACGCATCCGTGGGCTGCCGAGCCCCCGAGTCGGAATAGATGCTCGTCAGCTGATATGGTTCTGGACAGTTCGAAGAGGCTCCTCAGAAGGGTCTCTGCTGCCTACGGCACGAGCTCCTCAGCGAGACGTTTATTGACGCCAGGTCCACACGGCTACTAAGCCTTCTTCATCTGGAGTCCTTGCAATTCTCGCCCACCTTCTCTTACACTCATGAGATTGGAAAGTAGTATGCTACATAGTGTAGACAACGGTGAGCGCAATCATGCTTGAAGTGCAAAACCTTTGCAGAAACTTTCGCGGCATTCCGGCTATCGAGAGTGTCAGCTTCAAGGTGGCTCCGGGTGAAATTGTGGGGTTCTTGGGTCCGAACGGCGCCGGAAAGTCAACCACCGTCAAGATCATTACCGGAATGCTGCGGGCGAACGAGGGGCGGGTGCTGTTCGAAGGCCAGGATGTTCGCAAGGACATGGTCGCCTTTCGCAGCGCATTCGGCTACGTGCCCGAAGAAGCCCATCTCTACAACTACCTCTCGGGGCTGGAGTACCTACAACTGGTGGGCCGACTCCGTGGCCTTGGCGAGCAGCTTATTGAAGCCAAGGCGACGCGGCTGCTTAAATTGTTGCATCTGGAGTCCTGGCAATACACCCCCATCTCTTCCTACTCCAAGGGGATGCGCCAGCGGGTACTGATCGCGGCCGCCCTCCTCCACGATCCCAAGCTGTTGATCTTCGATGAACCGCTCTCCGGCCTGGATGTGGTCTCCGCACGGCTCTTCAAAGATCTGCTTGAGTTCCTCGTGGCGGAAGGTAAAGCAGTCCTCTACATCTCGCATGTGCTGGAAGTCGTAGAGCAGGTTTGCAACCGAGTCATCGTGATTGCCAAGGGAAAGCTTCTGGCCGACGCTCCGCCCGCCGAGCTTACGACGCTGATGAGGCTGCCCACGTTGGAAAGCGTGTTCGCGCAATTGGTGCAGCAGCAGGACACGAGGAGCATCGCACAGGAGATCGTCGGGGTGATGCAACTCGACCATGCCTGAATTCACACAACGTCTGTTCAGAGCTTCTGAGCCTCAGGCATTGAATGCCCAGGCAGCGCTGGGCCCAGCGCTGCCACCTGACCGGAGCCAGTTCTCGTTGCTTGTCCGTCACTTTCTAGAACGCTTTTTCAACCACGAAAGTGCCTCACCCGACGGGGACGCCAAGACGCGGATGGTTCTGATCGCCTTTACCACGGCGCTTCCCCCATTCATCGTTGCGTTATATTTGTGGCCGGTCTATCACCCGTTCATCGGGAACAGTGATCACCCCCTCGTTCTTAAACCGCTACCTTATTGGCTACAGGTCAATCATCACTTCTTCTTTGTTGTTTATTCCTTTGTCGTCATGGGGATCGTCACCGTCTTTGAGTGGGACCTATTTTTCCCCGACTTACTTGATATCTTCGTTCTGACCACGTTGCCGGTCCGCGATCTCAAGCTTTTCCTGGCGCGGGCGGCGGCCATCGGCATCCTGCTGGTGGGGTTTTTATTCGACGCCAATCTTTTCGCTGCCCTGGCACTCCCCCTATCCCTGGAGCCGCAAAGCGTATCACGTTTCTTTGCCGCTCACCTGCTGGCCGTGGCGGCCAGCGGATTGTTCTCGGCGGCCTTCGTCCTGGCGTTGCAAGGTGTGCTGCTCTCGATTCTGGGCGAACGATTGTTCCGCAGGCTCTCTTTGTTCTTGCAAGGTCTGTTCATCACACTTCTGTTGATGCTGCTGTTGCTCTTTCCAATGCTTTCTGATGCGGCACCCGTCTTTCTTGAAGATGGAAATGTCTTTGCACGCTGTTTCCCTCCGTTCTGGTTCCTGGGTATCTACCAGCGGTTGCTCGAGGGACCCTCGGCGTTGCCTATCTACTCCCGGCTTGCACAAACTGGGTGCGAGGCTACTCTGTTGGTGCTCGGAGTAGCACTGCTCGCCTACCCCTTTGCTTATCTGCGCAGGGTTCGCCAATTGGTGGAAGGGATGGGAACGCGCGATACGCGCAACTGGCTTACACACCCGCTACAAAGGGTCATCGACGTTACGCTGCTGCGGCATCCACTACGCCGCGCAGTTTTTCATTTCATCAGTCAAACTCTGCTGCGTGTGCCGCGGTATCGAATCTATCTGGTTCTCTACGGTGGAGTAGGACTCTCCGTTGTCACGGCGACCATCCTTCGCGTAACCATCACCAATCGCCACGTCAGCATGCAAATCTCGTCGGACGGGATCCGCACAGCGATTGGAATTGTGGCGTTCTGGGTGATTGCTGGACTACGTCTGGCCTTCGTCTCTTCCGGCAATCAGGGCGGAAGTTGGGTGTTTCGCATCATCCATGGCAGGCCCCCGCACTTCCGTCCAGGGATGGAACAATTGTTGGCAGCCAAAGTCTGGGTATTCCTTTGGGGAGCGATCCTCACTTTTGGGGCTTATTTCCTATTACGTGGCTTCACTCCACCAGAACTGCTCAGTTGGCCGGCAACGACAAGCCAATTGCTTGTAGCCGCCGGTATGTGCCTGCTGCTAACCGATATATTTTTCCTGCATGTCACGATCGTCCCCTTCACCGGCGAACCGCCGCGAGAGCAATCGAACCTCGCCATCAGCATGTTGAAATATTTTGCGTTCGTTCCCGTCGTGGTCGCGCTTCCGGTCAGCGTTGAACCCTGGATTGAAACGGGAGTGTTTCATTTTTTTCTGGCTGCCTTCGCCATTGGCGCAGCGCACCTGGCACTCCGGCGATGGCACCGGGGAATCATCCAGGAACACTGCAACATGGTTGAGCTTGAAGACGGCGAAGAGGAGTTTCCAATGAAACTCGGGCTCCGATACTGAAATGATTCATTGAATCAACGCCATTGAATTTGATGGTGGATGGCGGCCCCACGGGGCTCATTGATTAAGTACGTCACATCTACCACCCGCCGGGGGGCGACGGTGTAAATCTTGCCGTCAACAAAAACTCGATCAGTTCTGTTCGGGAACGGCTTTGTGTTGCTGCAATTGTGGGAACGCGGATTCATATTGGTAACTATGGTAAGTCTCTATTCGCGCCGATAAACCTAGCAATTCCGCGGCTGATCGACGAAACTAGTCTTACCGCGCACCGTATATATCGCTGGTCCGTGATCCTATATCTATGCTCGGAGTGTGTCTTATCGCTGCCTCCCCCGGCTTTAAGCGCTTTAGAATGTTCCGCTATCTTGCAGGCTGTCTCGTCACAGCAGCTTGCACGATAGCGAGCCCTGTGCACGCGCAACAAACAACCAACACCGTGACCGTGACCTCAGCCGGCTTTTCGATGAGGGTGCAGTCTGCGACCGAGACGGTCACATATCAGTGGTTAGCGCCTGCAACCGGCTCCTTGTACTCTGTCGGCTCGATGATCATCACAGATTCGATCTCCGGGGCGTCTCCCCAGGGCCAGATAGAGTTTGGTTCGCACCTCGATTGGCGAGGTCCCTCTGAGGCGTTGCAGTCGATTGCGTACCAGACGAGCGGCACCCCGGCGGCGACGCTGTCGTTTCTGGGGCCGAACGGAACGACACACCTGACGCTGACCCCCATGTTCGATGACCGCTTTGCATCTATTCATCTCACCGCAGATCAGCCCACCGTCCAGGATGTCACCCTAGGCCAGCTGCCGTCTTCGATCGTCACCCAACTCATCTCCGTTCCGTATTACTCCCAGGCCATCAACTATGTCGGCTCGCTCGCGTTGTTCGAGAACTCGTATTTCGATCCCTTCCATTCGAACGCATCCACAATTTCCAGCACTGCCGGAGAGGTAGCCTTCTATGCCGTGAATGAAGATGGTGTTACCTCGAATCGGCTCGATGATCTGTGGAAGATATCCGTCTCGAACCAGATCACCAATGTGATGCCATACCCTGAGCATCCCCCATCTCCCTACATCAGCGCGCTTGCCGGTAAAGTGGTGCTCGATATCAAGACTGGAACCTTCGCCACCATTGCGGCACAAATAGCCAACCTGGGGGACTATGGAATCAACGACTGCGCCGTGCTGATTGAGGACTGGCAGCGTTACGGTTACGACGATGGCCTCCCGTCGCAATATCCGGCAAGTACCTCGCTTGGCGGTGAGGCGGGAATGCATGCGATTGGATCGGCTGCCCACAGCAACGGATGTCTTTTTGGGCTCCACGAGAATTACACCGATTACTACCGCGATTACACCGGTTACACCCCCACGGCGACGATGCGCAATGCAGATGGTTCGCAAATGCTGGCCTGGCTTAATCCGCAGACCGGCATTCAGTCCTATGCTGCCAAGCCGGCGTTATTCGTCCCCGAGGCAGAGACACAATCGCCATCCATTCACTCGGACTACGGGACCAATATGACCTTCATCGATGTAAATTCGTCCGCTCCGCCATGGTGGAGAACAGATGAAGATCCATCCGCGAGCGGGTCCGGAATGTTCGCAACCTATCGCGACGGATCCACCGCCCTGTGGGCCTACGAGCGAGGTGTCCAAAAAGGCCCGGTACTGGGAGAAGGGAAGTACCACTGGTTCTGGAGCGGCCTGCTGGATGGAGTCGAAGCGCAGTTTGGGTCAGAGAGTACGCCAATTACCAATGGGATCACTGCACCCTTGTTTGTCGACTTCGATTTGACCAGGATTCATCAAAAGCAGGCCAACTATGGCATGGGCTTTTATGATCGTTGGATGCCCGGCGGCACCACGATCACCTCGACACTGGCCCTGGATGCCTACCGGATGCAGGAGATCATTTTCGGTCACGGCCCCTATTTAAACGATGCTCTCTGGTCGTCGGTTCCTCGTGCCTTGCTTGAACAGAACCTTGTATCTCCGTTGGCCGCTCGCTATGCGGTGCAAACTCCAGGCGCCATCGCATACGCAGTGAACGGAGTCTGGAACAATGCCAGTGCGGCTGCGAAAGCTGGAGACTTTTCTGTCGCCAGGGTGACCTATCCGAATGGAGACACATTCATTGCCAACAGCCGCTCGTCCGCGTTGAGCTGGAGTTCACTCCAGATACCGCAGTATGGTTGGGCGGCGACAGGCACAGGCCTCTCTGCGTATACGGCCCTTGTAGGGGGGCAGATCGCGGATTACGCGGAGACCCATCAATCGCTATACGCGAACGCCCGGAACCAGGCGGACATACTGTCGGAGAATACTTTGGCGACACCGTCGGTAGCCGCGTTTCATCAGATCGCCACTGGGGCGCTTCAACTCCAACTGGCGTGGGATGTAAACACACCGCAGCCAACCACCGCGTACCAGGAATTTATCCACTTCGTCAGCAGCCAAGCGGGGGCAACCTCGAATAGTCTCTCAGGGCAAACCGGCGGGGCTCCACTGCAGCCGACGGAAAGCTGGACGACCGGAGAACATATTGTCGATAAGGCATGGAATTTTTATCTGCCGTCCACCATGCTAGACGGGACCTACCAGGTACGGGTGGGCCTCTTCACTGGGAATCAGCGCGCCGTGTTGTATGGCAACAATGATAGCAACCTGCGTTACACCGTAGGCAGTATCACGGTGTCAAACCATGGAGCCAGCATTGTCTTTACGGCAATTCCGGTTACCATCGCAAGTCCTGACCCGAGGCTTAATAGCGCAGGCACGGTGGTAAATTTTGGCACCGTTCGGACAGACGGCATGGTGATGATGCAACAGCCGGCAGGGCAGACAGGTTCTCTGCAAATCAGCGCCTATCCCCGGTCGCGCAACGTGGTCGTGCAAATCAACTCTCAGAATGTGGCGATGCCCGCTTCGGTGACTTGCGACAACGGAGATGTCCTGGTGCCCTCGATCGTGGCGCCCTATTGGCAACTGAATCTGCGAGGACGCAAATATTGCACCTGGAGTGGCACCTTGCCGTAAACGGTGGCTATTCCTCGTCGCCAAGAATATTGCTGATGCGCACCAGGGTTGCGATCTGCTCCGCAGTGAGACGCGAAAGCAAGTGCCGTCGCACCGCTTTCGCATGAACGGGTCGCGCAGCCGCTAGTTTTTTCGTGCCTTCTTTGGTCAGCGAAACAAGCACGGCTCGTTCCCCCGTCTCTTTGCGCTCAACCAGCTTACGAGTCTGCATGCGTGTCAGTTGGTGCGAGAGACGGCTCTTGTCCCACCCTAGGCTTCGCGCCAGTTCCTGCTGACGCATCCCTCCATGGCAGAAGCCAAGTCGCGACAACACTCCAAAATCGGGCCCGGAGAGGCCGGTGGCGTCCGTGATGTCCTTGCCCACAAGGCTCATGACGTCTTCGCCCATGAATTTGAAGGCGTGCCAAACGCGAAGTTCGTGTGGAGACAGCAGCTCGCTCGACATCGTCGGCTTAAGAATAACAAGACATGGTTGACATATCAACCGAAGTCAGCCTGCAGCGCGATCCGCACCATTGGGCCTGGTCTTTGAGGACGATCGGCAACTCGCATTTTAATCGGACGTTGATCTACACACGAGAAGAACGCGCGGTGTATGATTCTGCCCGGCTGGAAGTGTTCGAACGTACGGACGCCAACCGGCCGAAAGGATAAATCAAATGAAGAAGAATTGGTTTACTGGCCTGGTTGGCTCTGCTGCAGTCTGCGGCGGGGTCCTGATGGTCGTGATGGTCAGCGGCGTGAAGCATGTAAACGCGGACGACAACGATCACGATCGCGGCGATGACGCACGCATAAAACGAGGATTCGAAATAGCGCCTGTCCACTTAAAGGTGGATGGTAAGGATTGGAGAGCGGTAGGACTGGGCAGCTACTTGGTCAACGCGGCCATGGGCTGCAATGACTGCCACTCTGCCGGAGTGGAAACCCAATATCTACCCGGTGGCAACCCCTTTTTCGGACAGCCGGCGAAGACAAATCCGGCAACTTATCTGGGAGGCGGCAGGGATTTCGGCAAGCTTGAGGGCCCGGACACTCCCGACATCATTTCCCGGAACCTTACGCCGGACAAGACCGGGAAGCCGGAGGGTGGCCACACCTTCGAGGAATTCCGCACCATCATGAAGACGGGAAAGGACTACGATCACCTCCACCCCAACTGTTCGCCGACCATCACGACCAACTGCCTGACGCCGCCCTTTGACGGCGCCCTGCTGCAAATCATGCCATGGCCCGATTTTAAAGATCTGACCGATCACGATTTGTGGGCTATCTACCAGTATTTGAGCGCTGTGCCTTGTGTTGAGGGGCCCGAGGATCCGAGCAACCCATTGCACAACGATTGTGAGTGAGCATTTTTTCGTGAAGAAGGGAGGGTCGAGCTCTATCATCCGTTGCAGAGGGTGAGTGCGGATGATAGAGCTCGTGCTCCTGTTTATCGTTGCCGCTGGTCTGTTGACTATTACTCCCGGCGTTGATACCGCGATGGTGTTGCGCACGTCTACCGCATGCGGGCCGCGCGATGGGGCGGCAGCTTCGCTTGGAATTTGTCTCGGGCTGCTGGTCTGGGGAATGAGCGCGGCCTTTGGTTTGACTGCATTGTTGGCCGCCTCAGCGCTGGCTTTCACTATCTTGAGATGGGCGGGCGCAGCGTACCTCCTTTATCTCGGTGTAAAGCTGCTCACGAAACCGCGCAGCTCGTTGGCCCCGGACCGCACATCGGGAGGCGGCACGCCCAAAAGCATGGGTAGCAAGAGCGCCTTTTCTCGCGGCTTTCTCAGCAATATGCTCAATCCCAAGGTGGGCGTGTTTTATGTAACCTTTCTTCCCCAGTTCATTCCACACGGTGTGAATGTTGCCGGGTTTTCCTTACTGCTCGCCAGTATTCACGTGCTGATGACCTTGCTATGGTTCTCACTTCTGATCATGCTCACGGTTCCTCTTGGTCATTTTCTCTCTAGACCGCAGGTTGTGCGGAACCTCGATCGATTGACCGGATGTGTGTTCGTTGGCTTCGGGGTCAAGCTGGCCGTAGCCAAGCGCGCTTAATCGAGGGCTCGTTTCAGAAACTCGATGTAGATGGCCCAGTCCGACGCCACCATTCCGTGGCCGCCGTCGTGCATGTAGTAGCTCAGGTCATGGAAGATGGGTCGCCTGGCACTTGGCCAGACATCGGTACCTAGATCTTCCTTGCCCAGCAATTTGTAGACCGGACCAGCGGCGACGGCTGCCAGGAACTCGCCCTTTGGGTCCGACCAGAAGTCGGTGTTGCCAGTCTGCAGGAGCAGGGGACGAGGAGCGATGAGCGCGATCAGGAGATTCGCGTCCATCGGCGCCTTATCGGGGAATCCGGCATACTGCGCGTAGTTCGCTGCAAATTGATATGGGAATCGACTGGGAGCAGTAAGGTGCGCGATGGTCTCGCCGTAGTTGCGATGACCGAGAGCAGAGCCGCCTTCCCCGGAACAACTTGCAATCACGGCGGCAAAACGTGGGTCGTGCGCTCCCGCCCACATGACGGTCTTGCCCAGGCGAGAGACACCGTGAATGGCGACCCGTTTGGCATCGATGTTCTTGTCTGACTCGAAATAATCCTCAACCCGGCTCATGCCCCAGGCCCAGGCGGCGATGGAGCCCCAGTCGTCCGGTGCACGCTCCGTCTGGCCCGGCTTCAGGTAGCGAGCCCGAATACCATTCGAGAAACCGTCAGGGTAGTCGGGATCGATATCGCCGTAGTAATAGGTTGCCACGCCGAAGCCGGCATCGAGTAGGGCCTCGGCATCGATGTGGCCGAATCCTCGGCCGGCAGGCGGCGGGATACGAGTATTGGTCTTAGGATCCCAAACCGTTTCCGGTTTGATTCCGGGATCGTCTACTGCGTTCTGCACGGCGCCAAAATTGATACTGAACAACATCGGCACCGGCTTAGTGGCCGCTGCTGGGAGATAGATCAGCAGGGCGATCGACGGTCCGGCCTTCTCTTTGTTGAGATAAATGGTGACCTGTTTGCGTATCGCTTTTCCGCCGAGCGCTGGGGTTCCCTTGTCCACGATTTCGAAACTCTCGTCCGCAGGCTTGCCCGGAGCTCGACCATATTGCTGGTCCTCGAACATCTGGACGATCTCGGGACGGCGTTTCGAGTACCAGGCATTGGCATCGTGAACACGTTTCCCATTGTTAAGGATGAGCGGGTCGGGCAACGAGTAGGTTCCGACCTTAGCCTCGTCGTAGTTGACGGGAATGCCGGCAATCACATCGGGGGAAGGCTTAGGTGTTGGCGGTGGCGTCTGCGCGTGCACCGCGAGCGCGGTGCTGATCGTCACGGACGCAAAAAGTTGCCTCGACAGCAGTCGCTTCATCAGGGAAACTCCGACGATGATAGTTGCCGCCGAACGCGCGGTCGTCCACCGGAACCTATTGGGCCTTCTACTTCGGGCTTGCCAGCCAAAACACTACTGATCCATGAGCTTCATCGTCAAATAGGTGTAGTACTCTGCGCGCGTCCGAGCTTCCTGGCGGTTATCGGCGCCGGGACCATGTCCACCTTCGGTGATCTCATCGTAAAAGAAGGGTTCATGAAACTCCTCCATGCGGGCGGCAAATTTGCGCGCGTGCACGGGCCCTACGCGATCGTCTTTGGTGGTGGTAAAGATCAGCGGCTCCGGATACGTAACACCCTGCTTTAGCTGGTTATAGGGCGAAATCGAAGCCAGGAACGCGCGCTCCTCAGGAACCGACACCGAGCCATACTCGCCGACCCAGGACGCACCGGCAGAGAGATGCTCAAAGGCCAGCATGTCCAGCAGTGGCACCTGGATCACGACTGCATTCCACATCTCAGGGTGCTGCGTGAATTCCACGCCCATGAGGAGGCCGCCGTTCGATCCGCCCACAATGCCAAGTCTGCGGGGCGAGGTAATCTTGCGCGTCACCAGGTCCTGCGCTACCGCGTAGAAGTCGTCATAGATGCGCTGCCGATGGGTCTTCAGTCCGGCCTCATGCCAAGCTGGTCCGAACTCGCCGCCCCCGCGAATATTGGCCAGCACAAGAACGCCCCCACGCTCCAGCCATAGCTTACCCGCCGGCGCAGAGTAATAGGGGGTTTCGGCAACATTGAAGCCTCCATAGGCCGTTAGCATGGTTGGATTCGATCCGTCGTAGCGCAGATCTTTGCGGTGGACAATGAAGTACGGAACTTTGGTTCCATCCTTTGAGGTCGCTTCCAGTTGCTCGACGACATCGCGGCTCGCGTCGAACAACGGCGGTTGCGATTTCGCGACGCGTATCGACCCTGCGGCCGCATCTCCCAGCCACAAAGAAGGCGGAGTGAGAAACCCTTCCGCCTGCAAGAAGAACTGGTCATCCTTTTCGCTGGTGGTGACAATGGCGACGGTTTGGTTTTCTTTCACCGGCAACCGCGTTCGCGTCCATTGGCCGTCGGCGCCGCGCGAGTAGACATACGCCCGGCCCTGCACATGTTCGAGCGTGGTCAGCAGGAGGTGGTTTTTGGTGGTATCTACTTGCTGGGCAAACTCCTGTGCGGTAGGCGAGAACATTACCGTCGGCTTGAGGTGTTCCGGGTCTTTGGTGGCAGCTTCGAGATCGAACGAGATCACTGATCCCTGGGGATACTTCGTGGTCTGTGCCTTGGGGGTCCAGTCCTCACTCAGAGTGAATACCAGTTGGCCATCCAATAGACCGTTCACTCGTACTTTGGAGGGAAGTTCCAGCTTGCGCGTTCCATCCGGCAGCAGCAGGTAATACTCTGTGTCAAAGGTGGTGAGATTGCGCTGCACCATGGCGGCCCGGTGTCCTTGGGCATCGGTGAGCACGAACGGATTGTCGCCGTAACCGTTGTCTTTGACGTCGCCGCGGAATACTTCGCGGGCACTGTCGAGCGGCGTGCCACGCTTCCACTCCCGCACCGTGATGGGGTAGCCGGACTCGCTCATGCTGCCCGGGCCCCACTCGCGTCCGATGAGAAGAGTGTCCTTATCTTTCCAGGCTACGGTCTGCTTTCCATGGGGCAGCACAAAGCCGCCTTCCACGAATTGAGCGGCCTTGAGGTTGAACTCGCGCAGGGTGACCGCATCCTCGCCGCCGGCGGAGAGGGCGGCCATGCACAGCTCTTCGTCGGGTTCGAGGCAACGCAGTCCTTCGCCAACCCAGCTCTGGTTTTCGGCCTTGGCGAGCGCATCGTAGTCGAGCACCGTTTCCCAATGAGGTTTTTCCTGGAGATAGTCGGCAAGCGTGGTGCGCCGGACGATACCGCGAACATGCTCGGCATCGCGCCAGGTGTTGTAGATAGCGTCGCCGCGAAACACAGGCAACGCTAACCGGTCAGGAGACTGCAGTACTTTGAGCGCGTCGGCTTCGAGCGGTGCGAAGTGAGGGTTCTTCTCCAGCACGGCTGCGGTGCGGGCATTTTCCGCTTTCACCCAGGCCAGCTGGCGTTCCCCGTGAATGTCTTCGAGCCAGGTGTAGTTGTCCGGTTGCTCCGTGGTCGGCGGCTGCGGGCTTGCGGGTAAGCCGCCGACCGCCAGAAATGCGACGGTAAGAATTACAATGGCCGGCAGCGTGCGCGCCGTTTTTCTTGGGATCGACATCGTTCTCATGCCCCTCGTTCCGCGTCTCGCTGGGCGCAAATATTTCGCTCTGGGGACCTACACCACTCTGACTCCCAGCAGTATCGCATGGTGAGCGCGTCATCCAGCGGATGTGAATCGTTAACCAAACATTCCGTTTCTCCCCGGGTGTTCCCCGGCGATTTTCGGGAAACGACGTCCTCCGTGACTTGACTTTTCTGCCGTCGTGTCGCACTCTTCTATAGAAATCTAGGGGAGAGGCTTAGACTTGGCAAAGTCTAAAAACGACAATCTACAGGGGGCGCTGGCGCTGCTGGTGCTGAAGAGCCTGGAGCAGGGGGCGATGCACGGCTGGGCCATCACTCTGCACATTCAGCGGATCTCGAATGAGGTGCTTCGCGTGGAGGAGGGATCGCTTTATCCTGCCCTCCACCGTATGGAGCAGGAGCGTTGGATCAAATCGGAATGGGGCGTGAGTGAAAACAATCGGCGTGCACGCTACTACGAACTAACCAGGCTGGGTCGCAAGCAATTGACAACAGAGCAGGAGAACTGGCGCAGGATTACCGATGCGGTGGCGCTCGTGCTGGCGTTTGAATCAGTGAAAGCCTGAGGAAGGTCTGATGGCCTGGTATTCGCGGATGAAGATGTTGTTTGGGCGGGAGCGGCTCACGAAAGATCTGGACGATGAGCTGCAGTTTCACCTGGCGATGCGCGAACAGTGGAATGTGGAGCATGGATTGGAGCCGGATGAGGCCCGGCGTGATGCGCGCTTACGCTTCGGCAACGCGGTAACCATGCGTGAGCAGATGCGTGAGATCGACGTCATGGCCTTGCCACATACGGTGCTTCAGGACTTGCGCTATGGAGCGCGAATGCTGGTGCGCCAGCCTCGGTTTACTGTGGCTGCGGTATTGGCGCTGGCGCTGGGAATCGGCGCGAATACAGCGGCGTTTACGGCATATAAGGCGGTGATTGGGCGCAAGCTGGATGCGCGGGATTCAGGACGGATGGTGAACCTTTCATTGGTCCTGCAATCGGGTGAGTTGAATTCGTGGTTCAGCTATCTGGACTACGAGGTGTATCGCGACAAGATGCGTTCGCTGAGCGGCGTAATTTTGACCAGGAACGAGGAACTGCTGACGATGTCGGGCGGGGAAGCCTTCAATGGCCAGCGGGTCCCGGTTGCGGGCACGCCGCTGGGCCGCATGGGACTGCTGCCCCCGAACCTCGCAAATAAAGCGGGAGAGGCGGCGAGCGTCTTGGCGGTGTCAGAAAACTACTTTTCAGTGCTCGGGGTGCAGGCGATGCGTGGCCGCACCTTCGATGAGATGACGCCGGAGGAGCGAAGGGCTTCCCCCGCGGTGGTGATCAGCGAGAACTACTGGCAGCGGCGGTTCGCCGGTGAGCTTCCATACCGTGACGGAAGTGCTGCCGGACGGGCCGAGCTACCACGTCGTAGGAGTGGCGCGGGATACCCGGGGGGTGACGTTGGATGGCGGCGACTCGGAGCAGATTTATCTGCCGATGCCGGAGAGCCGCATCAGCGACTATCCCCTTCTTATTCGGACGAAGATGGATCCTAAGGCATTCATGCGAACGATTCAACCGATGATCGCCGCAATCGACCACGATACGGAATCATCATCCCTCACGTTGGAAGAAATGCTGCGCCAGACACCGTCCTTTGTCGTGGCGGGGCTAGCAGCTTCGATCGCCTCGACGGTTGGGCTGCTGGGATTGTTCCTGGCGGCGATGGGGATTTACGGAACGGTGAGTTACATCGTGGAGCTGAGGACCCGAGAGGTGGGTGTCCGGATGGCCCTGGGCGCGAGGAAGAAAGATGTGCTGACGCTGATGCTGCTCGAAAGCGCACGGCCTGTGGTGGGAGGCCTGGCGGCGGGACTGGTGCTGGCCATTGGGGCGGCCTATCTGCTGCGGGCGATTCTTTATGGCTTGGGGCTCTTCGATGCTATTTCGTTTTTGGGGGTAGCCGCCTTATTGCTGCTGATCGCTTTGTTTGCGGCCTATGTGCCTTCGCGGCGAGCGATGCAAGTGGAGCCCGTCGTAGCCCTGCGGTATGAGTAACCAAGAGTTCTGGGAGGCCCGTCCATTAGTGCTGCATCCATGCAAGGATGATGAGCACAACTCCGGCCCCGCTACTGATAAAGGATAGATGCCAGAAGAGCAGGAGATCGGTGAGCAGAGAGACCGAACAGACGACGATCGATATCTGCAGGCACAACTCGGCCAGGCTGCAGAAATGACCGATCCGGTTCTGGAGCGCCGAGTAGTTTTCCAGCCCCTGTGCCGTGACGCGGGCGTCGTCGGAGATTTTCATCTGCTCCTTGGCGAGTTGGGTGAAGTCCTGTACCGCCCCACCGTCGCGATTCATTTGCGCCAGGCGCGCGCTCGCCGTATAGATACGTGCGTTGGTGTCGCTGGAGTGGACATAAGCCCACCAATCGGCAGTCTTTGTTTCGATGACAATCTTCTTGGTGTTGGCGCCATTCCCCAGCATGCTCGCAACGGCGAGGAGCACCGCGACGATTGCGGTCGTCAGGCCGATCCCTTTTCGCTGTTTGACAATCGCCCTCTCGACAGTTTCCTGCAAGTCATGCGCGGCCATCTTCTACGCTCCTTCCAGGCGACCACCATAAGCACCCGGGTTTCCAACAAGGATTACCCTACGCAAATGCGCCATGGTTGAAACCATACCAGCTCGACGCCGGATCCGCTCCGACGCCTTTTGATGTAAGAGTCGTTATGTTCGCCGAGCCGGGGCGAATGAGGAAGCAACTGCCATGGTTGCAAAACGCGTTGGAGCTACCAGAATTCCTGATCGCCCTGCGATTGAATGGCGAATGCGATGCCTCGGCAGCCTGCTTTCCCAGCACAATCGGCTGCAAAACGAGAGGTGGCGCTCCACAGACATTACAGATTTGTCATCCTCGCGCCATCTCGATGTCACTTTTGCTTCGTTAGGCTGATTACGGTTCGGAACAGAACACGTCCTGCAACCGGAAAGAGGAAGCTTGGCAGTTTCATGTTTCTGGTTGCAAGGCTCAGCCCGCCGTCTCGTCGACTTGCCGCAAGTTGGTACCCCTCTGATGTCGAAGCAAACCGTCATCGTCCATCCAGCCATCCATTCAACTCCGAATTCCTGAAGCGATTCGATGCGCGGCCGAAACCCGGCTGCACAAGAAAAGTAACGCAACGCAACAAGGAGAACAACCAATGTTACGGAAGAATTCTCTAGTCATCGGTCTGGTGACGGCGGGGTTAAGCGTTCCGGCGCTTGCTCAGTCCGTGGAGTTCCCGACCTATCAAGTCGGTGCTCAGGCAAACGGCACCTTCGTCGTCAGCGACGGCACGATCATCACCCCCGCCGGCACCCAGGTTAACCTCGGTATCCGGGTCCGCGCCAAGGACGTAGCGGTCAACCCCTTGGGCAATCACACTGCCGCTGTCCTTACCATGGGCGCGACCACGGCCGTTCAGATCTTCAACACCACCACTGGCGCCGTTTTGCAGTCTTACAAGACGCTTGGCTTGGATCCTCAGGGTAGCAATCTCGGCATCGCCTACACACCGAACGGCCAGTACCTGCTCTTCAGCCAGGACAGCAGCTTCGTCGGCATTGCCAGTGTGAATGCAACCACCGGCCTGCTCTCTGACTTTGCCCACGTCAGCGTCCCGATGGACGTCGACGCCTCCGCCGTTTTGACCAACGTCACCTGCTACCCGTACAACCCTCCAGTAAAGTACGGAGCCAAGCCTCCAGTGAACGCAGGTAGCCCGCCGGGAACCACGGGCAGCGTTGCTATCCCCTGCGGCAAGACTGTTTCGCTCACCGGGGATGGTGTATCCACGTCCTACCCCACGGGCATCGCAGTCACGCCAGATGGCAAGTCAGCGTACGTCGTGCTAAACAACAACGACACGCTGACGAAGATCGACCTCACCCTGGCGACCCCGGTCCAGGGTGCGGAAGTCCGCGTCGGTCAGGTTCCACACAGCGTCGTGATCTCGCCGGATGGCAAGACCGCCTACGTTTCCAACGAAGCCGGCCGCGTTCCGACCGCGACTGATTTCCAGGGATACTCCAACGGCACCCCGGTCGTCGCCGCTTATCCGACTGGCTCTACGGAAAAGGGAACCGTTTCGGTGGTCGACCTGGCCACCTTTACAGTTACCTCGACCATCGAGACCGGGCTGCACCCGACGGGCATGGCTTTCTGGGGCAAAAAGCTGTTGGTCGCCAACACCTATAGCGACAGCATCTCGGTGATCGACACCACCAACAATAAAGAGGTGGGTAAGATTGACCTCGGTCTGCCGATCGGCGTACCCGGCGACCTCAACCCAGCCTACGGCGCGGGACCAAACTCGATTGCCGTTGATGAAAAAAAGAACATCGCGTACGTCGCGCTCTACAACGCCAACGCGGTTGCTGTAGTCGATCTCAACAGTCCGTGGAATCCCATCCGGGGCATGATCCCAACCGCCTATGCGCCGAGCTCAGTCGCGCTGGATACGCCGGACAGTGCGCTGCTCATCGCCAACGACAAAGGCTGGGGGACCACCGGCAACCCGAGCACGCCGCTTAACCTCGGCACCAACAATGCTTTCTGCAACAACTACATTCCGGTCGCGGCGGCAACATCCTGCTCAACCGTGGCTGAATTCGGTGTCAACGCCTACGAAACTCACCAGGACCTTGGCACCGTCAGCATCGTCCCCGTGCCGAGCCTCTCTCACCTGACAAGCATGACCCGGCAGGTCTTTACCAACAACCACTGGGATCTGGAGCGCAACATCGCGGCAGCCGCAGGGGGCAACCCATGGGCCAAGCCGGTCGCCATCCCGGCCCACATCGGCGATCCCTCGAAGATCAAACACATCTTCGTGATCATCCGTGAAAACCGCACCTATGACCAGATCATCGGCGACGTGGTCGGCGGCAATGGCGATCCCGCGCTGGCGGTTTTCGGCGACGGCGAAATCTACGCTCCCTATAAGATCACGCCCAACGCCCATGCGCTCGTTGAGCGCTTCCCGCTGTTTGACAACTTCTACAACCCGAGCCGGCAGTCGGCCGACGGTCATAACTGGATCGTTCAGGCGATGGCGCCTTATTCCGATGACATCCAGTCGCCAGACTGGCTGCGCGACTATCCCTCCAACGGTGGCGACGCGATCGCCTACCAGAAGAAGGGACACCTCTGGGATACGGCGGCCAAGGCCGGCGTCAAGGTGAAGAACTACGGCGAATACGTCGAATACAACACCTTCACCGTTCCGGGCTGCACCAATGATCCTGCGAACTCAGGCAGCTGCGAGCCGACCTGGACCCAGTTCTACAACGACGTTCTGAACTACGAGAACGGGAATGAGTCGCAGCTCAACTACTACAACACGGTTGCCTCGCACACCCCACTCCCTACTCTGTTCAACGACACGGTACAAAACTACCCGCAGTTCGATCTCGGCATCCCCGACCAGTTCCGCTTCGATGTCTGGCAGCAGGACTTCAACAAGGATGTGGTGAACGGCACCGTACCCGGGTTGGAGATGATGTGGATCAGCTCTGACCACACCGGCGGCCCACCGGCTGCGTCCGCGATGCAGGCTGACAACGACCTGGCTCTTGGCCGCTTCGTCGACGCCATCAGCCACAGCCCCATTTGGTCCTCTTCGGCAATCTTCGTTGAAGAAGACGACGCGCAGACCGGCGTCGACCACGTGGACGGTCACCGCAGCCCTGGCTATGTGATCAGCCCCTACGTTAAGCAGCAGGTGAACAGCGATGGCACCGGCGCCGGCGTCGTCGCAGATAGCACCTTCTACACCCAGGTCGGATTCACCCGCACCATCGAGCAGATCCTCGGTATTCCGCCGATGAACCAGAACGATCTGGTGGCCTCGCCACTGCGGGAAATCTTCATCGACAATCCTCCTAAGGCAAACTTCCTGCCCTGGGCGCACGTTCCCAACGATGTCCCGCTGTGTCTCGGTGTTGACGCGTACACGGATCCCAATGGTATTGCATGCCCGGTGAACGAGTCGGAAGCGTACCTCAAACCCCTCAGCCCTGCGGCCAAGGCGATGCAGGCTTCCTGGCTCAAGGAGAAGGCCAAGATCTTCTCCGGCAAGTATCAAAAACCTGACTCGGAAGACACCAACATCGTCAAGCACTATGACTGGTACGAAGCCACCGGGTTCGCGGTCCCGTTTCCCGGCGAGAAGACGGTTCGTCCTCCGAGCGCCTTCAAAACTACTCGTTTCCCAAGCAACAAAGCACTTGCATCAGCCAAGGACAACGACGGCGACGACGACTAGTCATCGTTCAAACAACAACAATCGCCCTCTCCCCGTTTATCCGGGGAGAGGGTTTGTTCCTTTACGCTGCAGGCAGCCAGGGCGTCGCCCCACCCGTGACGATGAAGAGGCGGCGGCCCACCCAAGCGGATGAAAGACCCCTGCAGCGATTCCTCACCGGCCTCTTCGAGCCTTCAAGGATGGGATGGTTGCGACCCGTGCGCGCACGAGGCTGCGTATCAGGGCAGCTGGCAGCGGTTTGTCGTAAGCCAGATGAAGACTGCTTTTCGTACGGGCATACGTCTTCAGCTCTTCGGCAAAACTGTCGAAGAAGGAACCACTGAACGGAATGACGCTCAGATGATGCTTGAAAGCGGCGTAGCCGAAGAACGGCTTCTTCAGCGAAAACGCCGGGATTCCATAGGAGATGACCTCGATCGCCTCCGCGGGAACAACCGATCTGATCATTTCGCGAAGTTGACGAAGAGCACTTTGCGCGGGCTCTGGAACGGCGGCGATATAGGCTTCCACGGCATCGAGTGAGACATCTAGAGCCGCTACGCGATCGACGGGGTCTGCCTTTTTCATGCCGCCATAATACGACCAGTCTTGGATTTTATGTTTAGGAGCCATCGGTCGACAGGGACCGGGACTTAAATCCCGTGCGATTGACTGCGCGGTCCTCTCCATGCAACTGTTAGAGGGTCAATCTGAGACATCCTTGATGCAGATCGCTGACCTGATCCTCCCTGTATTTGCTGTGATCCTGACCGGCTGGATCGTTGGCTATGCGGGCTACTTGCCGCGGGCGTTGTCCGATGCGCTCATACACTTCGCCTATAACATCGCGATGCCGGCATTGCTGATCGTCACCATCGCACAGGAGCCAAGCCGTTCGCTGATCAATTGGCGCTTTCTCGTCGCCTTTGGTGGTGGCTCCCTTCTTTGCTTCGCCCTCGTGTTCGGCATCATGAGCATTCGTGCGTCGCAAAGTCTTGCAAGCCGAACCATGCGTGGCATGGCTGCATCGATGACCAATACCGGCTTCGTCGCCTTACCCGTCCTGCAGTCGATCTACGGTCCCCGCGCCGTGTTGCCGGCGGCGATCGCTACGGTATTTGTGGCTGTTGTGATGTTTCCGTTAGCAGTGATCCTGCTCGAAGTTGGTCAGCGGGGTGCGCCTGGCTTACGCACGGCTCCCATGGTCACGGCCAGGCATGTCGTACTGAACCCGATGGTTTTATCCACCCTGGTCGGCATGCTTTGCTCGGTCCTCGATCTCCATCTGCCCGGGCCGGTAACCGCATATCTCGGCATCCTGGCGGGTGCGCTCACGCCCTGTGCGCTGTTCGCCATCGGCCTGGGGCTCTCGATCGACGGATTGCGCGCCAATATTGCGCGGGCCTCGCTGCTCTCAGCCGTCAAGCTCGTCGTCATGCCCGTGATCGTGTACGCATTGAGCGTGTACCTGGGGCTCGACCCCCTCTACACCATTGCGGCCGTAATCTGCGCCGCGGTGCCCACCGCCAAGACGGTCTACATTCTTGCCGGCGAGTATCACTGCGAGGAAATGATGGTAGCATCCACCGTTTCGATGACAACTCTGGTTTCCGTCATCTCGCTCGTGGCCTGGCTTTATTGCCTTTCCGGACTGGCATCACGCATCGCTGTCCGATAAGGGCAGGACACATTGCATGCAACCACGGAGTGACGTCATCTCCGGGCTACTTGGTCGCCATGTACAGATATCGCAGCAGACGCCGTTCGCTAGTCAGAAGATGCACAGAGGAGAGGAACCGCTGCAGTCCTTCGAAGTTGGCAATACCTTCCGCTTCGACCAGGTCCGCTTTTCTTTTCTCCCGTGCCTGATGCCACTGCATCGCGATCCGAACTGCGCTCTCGGTCGTATCGTTTGCGCGGATGTCTTGAAACTTCGCTCGCTCCAGGAGGCGTTCATTCTCTCCCGGCGGACTGTACACGTAATAGCCGATCGAGCTACGCGCAGCGATCTCTTCGTTGGAAACCAGTCCGCCAATGATCAGGGCGTCACTGAACAGCATCCGCGCGCCGGGTTTTAGTACACGAAACATCTCAGCCAACACCGCCGGGCGTCCCGGAATATGGCACAGAACGTCATTCGAGAACAGAGCATCGAAGGTGTTGTCGTCGAAAGGTAATCTCTTTGAGGCGTCGCACTGTTCAAAGCGCACCTGGGAAGCGAGACCACTTGCCAGCGCAAGCTGGTTGGCATTGCGAACTCCCGGTTCATTGATGTCCAGCCCGATGAGCCGGCAGCCCACTTTCTCTCCCAGGTGCAGCGCGTATCTCCCCGAACCACACCCCACTTCCAGCACAGACGAATCGGATCTCAGACCCAGCAGTTTGGGGATTGCATTCGATTCTTCCGTGGTAACCCAGCTTGTTTGCCCAAAATCCTCGCCGTAGGTCTCGATGCGCACCTGGCGGTAGGCAGGCAACTCATAATTTCCATAGGAACTATCGTAGAGATCCACCTTCGGTGACATGTGCAAGATCCTCCTCGACCGGGCACTACCGGTGGGGATTATAAACCGGACCCGGATTAGCAACCCGCGTGGGTGGCCACATACGAACAGGCAATCTATTTCACCGTGATGCGCATCCTATGTAGTGTTCTACATTAGTCTCGAGACGCCTTTAGCTACAAATCACACACTTTGACCGAGAGGTTCGCCATGGTTCTCCGCATCACGCTGTCTCTCACCCTGCTGATCCTCGGACTGTCGAATGAAGCCGCGCTGAATGCGGCTTCTCCGCAGGCGTGCAAAAGCACTGTCACCGGGAGGCTTGAGATGATTCCGCTGGAGAGTAGGGTTTATGGCAACAAGCGTCTCCTACGAGTGTGGCTACCGCCCGGTTACTCCGAGCCAGGTGCGGCCGCAACGCGGTATCCCGTGCTCTATCTCTTTGATGGACAGATGCTTTTTGACCGTTGCACATCCCAACCGTTTGCAGACGAGTGGCGTGTGGATGAAACCATGACAGAGTTGATTGCCAACAAGAGGGTGGAGCCGTTGATCGTTGTCGGAATCGACAATGCCGGCCCAAACCGCTCCGAGGAATACTCTCGGTACAGCGCGGTGGCGGATGCGCCACAGAAGCTGTCTGCATTCATGACGACCGAAGTACTCCCGCTGATCGATGGACGCTACCGGACGATAGGTGATCGGGCCCACCGGGGCGTAGGTGGCGCATCCCTGGCCTCAGTAGCCGCATTAACCCTGTTGCTGGACCAGCCCGACACCTTCGGCCTGGGGCTTCTCGAGAGCACGTCGATGCAAAATGGGAACGGCAGACTGCTGCAAGAGACGTCCCCGGTTGTCCAGGGCCCAATGCGCTTGTCCGTTGGCGTGGGTACGGCAGAGGTGCCCCCGGCGGAAGCCGTTGCCCATGGATTTCCTTACTTCGACGAAACCTTTATTGCCATGAGCCGTACGCTCGCTGAGAACCTGAAGAAAAGCTTGATGAACCGCCCAGAGGTAAAACTCACCGTACAGCAGGGCGGCCAGCACCAGCCCAGGTACTGGAGCGAACGTTTCGGTCATGCCGTGAGCTTCTTGTTCCCATCGACAAATCGACAAGCCACTCATTGACCCGGAAGCAAAGCCATTCGGCCGATATGTCGACTTTGCCTCCACCTGCATCAGTATTGATCTCCCAGGCATGCCTTAGTCGGCACTTGTCCGAGAGGAAGGGTAGGATCGCCAAGGGGCCGGAAGACATGAAAAAATCGGTGAAGGCCGGAGATGAAATCCAATGAACGTGGATGACCTAAGGTGTTTTCCATCGGCGTTCATCCCCATTCATTGCGGGCGCCCACTGGATGGGCGCTAGGAGGACTACGAGTTGCGGAAAGGGTTTACGAGAAGACCACAAGCGGACGAGCCCGCGACGCGAGGCAAGAACTACATAACGCCGAGCGGGTTGCAGCGCCTCAAAGATGAGCACCGGTTCCTGCTCACCAGGGACCGCCCCGCCGTAGCGGAGGTGGTGGCGTGGGCTGCCAGCAACGGCGACCGCAGCGAAAACGCCGACTATCAGTACAACAAGCGGCGGCTGCGGCAGATCGATGGGCGAATTCGCTTTCTCACGCAACGAATCGAAGCCGCGGAAGTGGTGGACCCCGAAGCTCCGAGAGCGAGGCAGTCGGAGACGAGGGCATTCTTCGGGGCGACCGTGCGCTATGCCAATGCCGCGGGAGCGGAGCGAGTGGTGAGTATCGTAGGCACCGACGAGGTCGATCTCAACCGCAACCACATCAGTTGGGTGTCACCTCTGGGGCGCGCGTTGATGAAGTCGGCAGCGGGTGACAGCGTAGTTCTCCAAGCGCCGGGCGGGACGGAATCCCTGACGGTACTGGAAGTGTGTTACGAGCGCATTGCCGTGGAACCGTTCCGTGAACCGCCGGGATCCGCGGCCTCGGCAAAGGCACTCCCTCGCCGACGCTCACCTGACGAAGAATAAAAAGCTATCGGCTTTTTCCAAGCGAAAGGAGATGAGTTTAGTCCTCATAAACGCCCTTCTCTTCACGTGGCCGAGCGGCCGGTTCGTCGTCCATTGGAGCTGAGTGGCACTATGCCAGGTGGCTCTTTACCACTACGCCAGCAGACTTTCCTTTAAATCGAGCTCGCGTTCGAGATTGCGGTGCACAGTGTCTCCGATTCTTCCATTTGACTGCAGAAGGTTGAGTTCCTCGCGTTGCCTTCTGATCGTCTCCAGCAGCAGATGATTCGTCGTCAGGCCGCGCGAGTTTTTCTCCGAACTGGTTCCATCCGGTCCACACTGTTGGATGTCTTCGAGCCTGTGTTGAAACTGGTGTAACAGATCTTCATAGACGTGTATCTCATGTTCTCCCTTCGCTGACTTCCTGCGTTCGCCAAGGAACTCAACACCGGCCTCCAGTATCAGGTGCCTCGCCTCTCCTTCTTCGCAGAATTGCGCGTTGCCCGCCGACAATCGAAGCACGCGTACCAGCCATGGCAAGGAAAGACCCTGAGCAACAAGTGTCACCAGGATCAGAGAAAACGTGAGATAGATGATCATGCTTCGTTGCGGGAATGGGCTCCCATCATTGAGCGTGAGAGGCAGCGAGTTTGCCGCGGCGAGGGCGACCACGCCACGCATCCCGGTCCAGCCCATGACAAAAGCCTGATTCGATTTCGGTCTTTCGTATATTTGCTTCAGCATGCGAGTTCGCACCCACCACGTTGCCCTCGTCGCCGGATACATCCAAGCCAGGCGAAGCAGGACGAGAGTCGCTGAAAACACCAGCGCATATTTAAGCAGGCTCAGATGGTCATGTCCATGAATGCCATCCAGCACATACGGAAGTTGCAAACCGAGGAGCACAAACACAAGCCCGTTTAACAAGAACTCCAGCGCGTCCCAGACAGCCCACACCTGCAGTCGCACTCCGGGTGAAAAGAAGGTCGAACTGCGGCGACTCATATACAAACCGCATACCACAACGGCGATGACGCCTGAACCCTTCACCGCATTACCCAAGAGGTACGCCGCGTACGGCACGATCAGCGACAGCGCGATCTCTACCGGTCCATCGTTGAGCCAGTGCTCCAGCCAGACGACGAGCAACCCGATGGCAAGACCCACGAGCGCGCCGCCGATGGTCAGCCATGCGAATACGGCTAGGCCGTAGCCCACGGTAGGGGTCGTCCCTTCGACGACCATCTGCACTCCAAATTGCATGGCCAGCAGGCCGGTGGCATCGTTTAGCAGGCTCTCGCCTTCCAGCAAATCCACAATGCGTTGTGGCATGCCTACCTTGCGTGCGATCGAGGTCGCCGCGACTGCGTCGGTCGGCGAAACCAGGGCTCCCAGAAGAAATCCGAGTTGCCAGTTGAATCCCGGCAGCCACCACTTTGCCGCATAGGCGACACCAAAAGCGGTGAAGAACACCAGCAGCACGGCGAGGCTCGAAATCGACACCAGGTTGTATTTGAACTCACGCCACGAAGTCTGCCACGCGGCGGCATAGAGAAGAGGCGGCAGAATCACAAGAAATACCAGGGCGGGGGGCAGCTGAACACGCGGGACGTGGGGGAGCAGCGAACACAGTAATCCGAAGATCACCAGAACAATGGGATAGGACACCGCGAACCGGCGCGCCAGACCTGCCACGGCCGCCACCGCACAGAGCAATCCCATCAACAGCACCAACATGTAGTTCACATGGTCCATTCGGCCGAGGGCTCCTTCACGTCAATAGTGTCATCACCGTGATGCTATGAAAAGCAATGATGGCTTGCCCGGTTGGACAGATTTGAGAGTGAGCGCGGAAAAACTTCGTGCTCCAAACAGTCCGCGCTCTTCAGATGGTCCGGAACGAGCAATACGAAGGTATTGCCAATACTTTGGCCCAATTGTGTGCTATCGACCATAGTCGGCTTCATAACCTGATCGTCGTCGGTGCTGGGCCGGCTGGTATGGCGACCGTCGTGAGTCTGGTGCATCGAGCCCTCGCCGAGCCGTAAGAGACCAAATTGATCCTACCTTTGTTGTCTGCAAGCTATTTCATAATGGGTTCCACCTGGAGCCGTAACCAATTCCGCGCATGACCAGCTTCGGATTATGAATCGATGCGGCCAACAGTACCGAAAAAAGATGATTCGAAGGAGCTGAAATAATGAGCAGCAACACAAGGCCATCCAGGTCGTAAAGCCTCGCCACATTCTGAACCCTGAGCCACATCGTCACGATGCAGCACGGCTTGCGATAGATTCGGGATGTGGCCCAGAGTTAACCACAGTGCAATTTCGTCGATGATCCAGGGGTTCTGAGAGGGAAAAGGTAGGGCTCGAGAACGGTCCCGGTTTGTTACCCGAGGCATCGTCGCCGCGTAAATTTCGCCTTCCCACCCGGACGGCTGTTTCATGGCCAGCTGTCGAGCAACCAGCAAGCGCCACGCTAGGTCGAGATACACAACCCGCAGGTCGTCCAGCCGCTCCCAGGTAGCGCGGTTCATGAGGCAAAAGCCGGTGTTGCAAGGGTAGACGTAGTGAAGTCCGGCAGCGTGTGCGACACTCTCGAAACACTCTTCGTCGAGATGGAGCCGGTTACTCGGATGATGGCTTACGCGAGATGTGGGCTCTTCGCGAGCGCACCAATCGAATGACCCGTAGGGCTTGAACAGCCTTTTCACGTCGTCGAAGAAGAAGGTGTCACAGTCCAGATAAAGAATGTGGTTCGCCGCGCGCGCGGGACTGTGCCTCAGCACCAGAAACTTGTGAAAGGTTGGGTATTGCGCCAGGAGCGAGCCGTGCACGAACAAGCCATCGAGGTATTGAGCATAATCGCCGAGTTCAAAAACTTCCACGCGCTGTCTATGTGCCTCGCGGATAATTGCGGCAGGTGCACCATTGAATAAAAAGAGTTGAACTGGTATGTCCCGGTTATATCGGCGTAGGCTTCGAATACTCTGAATCCACTGGGCTTCCCGCGAACCAAAGGGCGAGATCGCAAGCGAGTAATACACTAAGTGAGTTATCTCCGACGACGCGCTTGACATGACAATCACGGCCTTATGGCTGATTTTCCACTCGATCTTGGTCGCGCGCGGGCCGTCTAAAAGTATTCCGTCTTCGGTCGCGCAGGATCCCATAGCCAACGACCCTTCATACGGATAAACGAGACCCTTTCGGCGTCTTGGGGGAATGTCTCCAGGCTGTTCTGCATTTTGCGGCATACGGCCGCAATCTGAGCCTGTATGTCGGGGATGGCCGGAAGATCACCACAAACCACCCCGCGAAAGCCCTCGCACTGGGCAATCAGGCCCCAATTCTGAACATCATGCCCTTCTTCAAGAAACTCTTCCGCAGTTCGTGCCGCGGTGGGCGCAAACCGCTCAACCACGTAGACAAAGAGGCTGAGGGCGCCGGTCTCCTCGCGCCACACTGGTTTGTGAAAAACCGGCGGGCCGGGCGTAACCTTCCGCGCCCGTGTTGCGCTCGCAAGCGCGCTCTTTACCGTCATGTCGGCGATGGTTCCCTGATCGGGTTGCATTAGACCAACGGCCTGGCACCCTCGCAGGCGATTGAACCACTTCCCATCTTTGAATTCGCGCTTCGATATACGAGTAAACACGACCCCGCGCTCGCTCATGTAACGTCCGAGAAACGGCGAATAACCGGGGCTTCCACGTCCATCGTTCCCGATCGTAGGATTAAACTCGCCCCCAGAAAGCGCCGCATAAACGACGGTGTCTCGAGCAAGCCTCACTAGCTCGATGTCCTCTCGTGCTGGTTCTGCGGTAGAGGAACACCGCTCCGAAGGGGAATTCGAAGAAGCACACTTCGTCCCCCGATCCGTGTCTGGATGCATGTCTGCCCTGGGGTTCAAAGCCCCCACCGGCGCGCGCGTCGCGATGCTCGCGCTGCCGCTTCGTCGCTCAAACTCGCTCAGGGGCGTGCGTAACACTTCGTGTCTGGTTAAGATCGATTCAACCCGGCAGATTGCGGCGAAAAGATCCGCACCTTGCCTTTCGGTATCGACCACTACAAGCAGCCCGCTTGGGACCAGGCCATTGCGCACGCAGTAGTTGAGGAGTGGCTTTTTTGCAATCCCCTTGTTCAGGATGTCATCGATCAGCAGCACACGCTCACCGCGGGGCGGCGGTGGCCCCTCAAGTAACCGGCGCAGCCCATCGTTTTTGCGCTTCTTGCGTAAATAAAACCCGTTCAGGGGAGGCCCGCCATGAGCGAGACCCACCGCAAGCATTCCCGCGACGAGCGGAATCGCGGCGGTCTCAATTCCTCCTATCCACCGCACCGCGTACTTTCTGGATCGGCGATATAACAACACACAGCAACAAGCCAAAGCCAGGTCCTGGAACAGTGGTTCCCGAAGATCCCAGATGAATGCGTCGCGGCTTGGCACTACTGCCGCTCCCTCCACCCTCCAGAATTTGGCGAACTTTGGTGTCGGCCCTCCGGGCCAACCCTCACTCTCAAATGATGCCGGTGAACTGAACTTGACGCCCGACTCTCGGATAAAGCGGATTAAAAGCTCTTTGATAAAGTCGTCTGACGAATTCAGAAGCGAATGCAGGTTCAGCTCGCTCCCTGCGGCGACGATGGAGGGCTTGTCAGTCATGTCATTTCGCGATGGGTTCACGACCAGAAGCGTCTACCTCGCACATCGTCTGATCGTTAAGAACTGTCTCGATAACTCTTCAAAATCGTTAAAAGATCGCTATGGCGAATTGAGTTAAAGCTGAATTCTCTAATCCTTCCTAACGTGGCTCAGAATTCCAGACTTGGACGTAAAGAAACGGTCCGCTCGTTGAAGGGTCAGGTTGTGCACCTCAGCTGGGCGTTGCACACGGGCGACTTTTAGAACCTCTGCAGGGGAGCCCGAAACAGTACTGACCTTGTCTCCCTTCAAGAGATCCTTCGCTCGAACCAGATTGGCACCGCTGGCAACAAACCTGTGGCGCGGTGTTACCTCCACGGAATCCCCGTTTGTAAACGCTATCTGTACGGTTTCCGGTTCGGTGTGCGTTGTGCGCTTCAAGACGCTAGCCACTTCACTTCGACCTTTTGCGTCCACGGTCAGTACGCGGTCTCCAACGTTAATCTGCTCAATGGATCGCAGAGATCGGTCGCCCATGTGAACAGGGGTCCCGGTCACGTAGCATCCGCCACCTCCCCCGTCAATGTCGCCACCAGTGTCGGTATCAGTGTCGATATCTGTATCCGTATCTGTATCGGTACCCGTCGGGATGGGCGGAGCGGGAGGATCGGGCGGTACGAAATTTGGCGGAGCGGGGGGATCGGGCGGCAGGGGAGGAAATTCTGGAGCCGGACCATCGGGCGGCAGAGGAGGCGTAGGTGGCGGTGGTTGAGGATTGAAAATAAAAGGAGGAAAGATGATTCCGGGCACGTCGATTGGAGGGGGCGGGTCCAGGGGAGGGGGGACTGGTGGAAGCGGCGGCGGCGGAGGAGGATTGAAGATAAAAGGAGGAAGCGGGAAAAACGGAATCACAAATGGGGGTAGTGCGGAGCGCAATGGCTCAACGCCAGTACCGGTCGGCGGCTTTGGGGGCGCTTGAGAAGGAGCTACCGAAGCGATCGGGCCCACATTCGTCTGCGGAGGCGGAATCGATGGCGCCATCAATCGTTGAGCGAATACCTGGTTTAAGACTCCGAGAGCACGTTGAAAAACGCTTGTCCCAATTGCTGCCATCACGCGGCTGGCAACCAGAGCATCCATCTGCGGTGAATCAGTCGGTGATGTAGCGATCTGAAGAATGCTCGTGACCAGGGCGCGCTCACTAGCGGTCAAGACTCTCTCATCACGCAGGAGAGCATCTACCAGACTCTCCATTGGCATACTGGTGCTCTGTCCGGACATAACAGTCCTTTCTATTCGATCCGCGGCTGCGTTTCTCCTGACCGAAGTTGGCCCGCCGGAATTATAGTGCAATCGGGTTGGACCACACAAAACGGTGGACTAGGCCCAGCCCAGAAACCTGGAAAATTCCTTAGTCAGAATGGTCTGATACCATGGGCCGCAGCGTTGCGGACATCGAGAGAGTTGGACCCTCAAGAGTCGGAAGGATAGGTCGTGAATAACCTTGATCTAGGCCTGCTGCACGATGTGTTCACACAGCGACTGTTCGGCCTCGAGGCGAGCGAGTGGCTCCGCTCCTGCCAGCCAGCGCGTCAACCGGCAACCCCAATAGTTACGTTTGACGAGTTTTTAGTCAGGGAAGAGCTCACCGGCCTTCTCGATTACACACTGACTCACAGTAATTACTTCGCCAGTACGCGAGTCATTAGCCGAGAGGGCGAGGGAGTGATTGACCGCGCCAACCGTAGGTCACGGGTATTGATGGCGTGGAGTCCTTTCCATCAGCTACTCGCTAACCGAATCGGGGCCTTTTTCCCGGTTGTCCTTGAGAAGCTAGGATGGCCGTCGTTCCAGGTGGCGCACATAGAGACACAGCTCACGGCAAGTAACCACGAGGAGTTCTTTAAGGTTCATAGTGATAGTGGAAACGTTGCCGTACGCACGCGGCAACTTACCTTTGTATACTTCTTTTATCGCGAGCCCAAATCATTTAGCGGCGGCGAACTCATCGTCTACGACACAGTTGTAAAAGATGGATGCCACACGGCCGCAGGGCCTTTTCAGGTCATCCATCCGCAGCAGAATCAGATAGTATTCTTTCCCAGCTATTGTCTTCACGAAGTGAAGACAATAGGCTGTCCATCGCAGGCCTTTGCTGACAGCCGGTTTACGCTGAACGGATGGCTCCACCAGTGACACAGAACGATCTGCGGCCGGATCGATTCCACTGTTTTCTTGACGACCAGCCCTACTATTTGATTCCGAGGCGATTGCGACAGTCTCCGGACAGCTCGGCCGAGCTGATCGTAAACCCCACTTGTTGGTTCTCCTGGGAAGGCCGAATTCCGCCGGACAAAGCTTCGCGACTCGACCCCCTCGAAGGTTTTTATGACCCGGAGCGGATCGTTTGGGTGGATGATCCCGGATCAGGAGCCCTATGGCCATTCTGGGCAGGTCGAGAATATCTCAGTATCCTGGCTCAATTGCATCCTGGTGAACCACTGAACCTCGATTTACCGCCGCAGATTCGTTTGGTGCTCACCGAGTCTGGGATCCTGATTGATCGGGAGTTTTTATCGCGGCGAAGAGAAGAATGGCAGGACAAATTCGTCAGCGGATCCAGGCAATTTCGGAGCGGTTATGTTCCAGTGACCGATCTTATCCATCCCTTTCACATCGGGGCTCTTCGGCGATATTACCGTTACCACACTCGAACCGGATCCTACCCTCTGGGAGATCCGCAGGTGGGGCGCCGATATGCCTCCTACAACGAACCAGTAACTAGATTCTTTCACAGACAGCTAACGAACGCCGTAAGTGCCTTAGCCGGCGTACGGGTCAAGCCATCATATGTCTACTGGGCGTCGTACCAGAGTGGGTCTGAGTTGTCGAAGCACACCGACCGCGAACAGTGCGAATACAGCATTACGCTCTGTATTGACGCCTCACCGGATCCGCAGGGCGAGACTCCCTGGCCCATTCAGTTGGATAGCTCGGACGGTCCTGTCAGCATTTATCAGTACATCGGAGATGGGTTGCTCTATCGGGGCCGCACGATCCCTCACTATCGGGACCGGCTCTCGGAGGGCCTCACGTCAACGTCCATCTTCTTCCATTATGTGGACGAGGATTTTTTGGGGCCGCTAAGGTAGCGCCGTCCACCCTTCGATCCATTTAGCCGTAGAGCCGGCAAATCGGGCGAGGGACTCGTCCAGTCAACGTTCCTATTTTCCCTTTTACAGACGCATGGCGTTGAGCCTGCGATTTTCGAGCTCTCAATACGGTTCTTGACACATTTACAACACGTGTTATAGGAAATACAACACGTGTTGGAGGTTCGATGCCCGGACCGAAATTGTCAAAGCTGGAACTGCAGATCATGGAAACTCTCTGGACTCGCGGCGAGGTGTCCATCCGCGAGATTCAGGAAAGCTTTCCCGAAAAGTCCCAACCGTCCTATGGAACCATCCAGATCACGATCTACCGGATGGAAGAAAAGAAAGTCCTCCGGCGCACCAGGAAGGTTGGCAACTTCCACCTCTTTGCACCGCTCATTGCCCGCGATGCCGCCCAACTGAGATTGATCGATGAACTTGTCGCGATGTTCGGCGGACACTCTCAGTTGGTCATGATGCATCTTGTCAGGTCGGGGAAGCTGAAGCTGGAGGACATTAAAGAGGCCGAACGGGAACTCAAGAGACTGGCGCGAAAGGACAAATCGCTATGACCCTCGAATCTCTTTCTCCGATATGGACGGATGGGGTCCGTGGGGTCTGCAATCATCTGTGGCAGTCCACACTCTTTCTCGGCATCGTCGCGTTGCTCGCACTCCTGTTGCGGAAGAACCAGGCGCGGATACGGTACTGGCTGTGGATGGCAGCATCGGCAAAGTTCCTGATTCCGTTCTCGCTGCTGGTTACACTGGGGAGCCATCTGCCCTGGTCCGGCCATGCGGAGGTACCGAAAACCAGCGCCTACGTCGCAATCGAACAGATGAGCGAGCCATTCCTGCAAGTGACGGCCGCTAACGCACCGATGGTCATTCCCGTTGCGCAGCCGGCGGCTCCCCGCGTTGCGACCAGCATCCTCCCGAGCATGCTGGTGGCGGTCTGGCTTAGTGGCTTCATCACGATGATGAGCTTTTGGTGTCTACAATGGTGGCGAATCTCCAGGTTAGTGCGCTCGGCAAAGCCCTTAATCGAGGGACGCGAGATTGACCTGCTACGCAAAGCCGAGCGGGCAGCAAGATAGCCCCGGGCCACCCCGCTGTTGCCTTCAGGCAACTCAATGGAGCCGGGAGTTTTTGGCATCATCAACCCCGTATTGCTGTGGCCGCAGGGAATCGCGCGTCATATGGACGACGCGCATCTGGGGTCCGTTCTCGCGCACGAAGTATGCCACGTACAGCGCCGGGACAACCTCACGTCTGCGATCCACATGCTGGTGGAGGCGATCTTCTGGTTCCATCCTGGGGTGTGGTGGATGGAGAGGCAACTTGTGAAGGAGCGCGAGCGTGCCTGTGACGAAGCCGTCTTGCAACTCGGCAATGAGGCGGCTATCTATGCGGAAAGCATTCTCAACGTGTGCAAGTTCTATGTCGAGTCACCCCTCGTGTGCGTGTCAGGCGTAACAGGATCGGAGCTGAAGCAGCGGATCGCGCGGATCCTCTCCGGACCGGGCGTGCGAAAACTGGACCTGCGACGCAAGGCGATGTTGGCGCTGGCCTGTGTGCTGGTGGTGGGCATACCATTGACGACGGGTTTTTTACGCGCGGCGCAGGGTCAGACGCAGCCGGCGCAAGAGAAGGGAATTGAGCAGGGCGGCATTGCCGGGACGTGGCAGGGCACCGAGCACACGCCGGAGGGCCACGATCTGCGTATGGTGCTGAAGATCGCCAAGGACGAGAAGGGCGTACTGAGTGCAACTCTGTACAGCCTCGACCAGGGGGAGCTGCTGCCGTCTAGTGGCTCAGTAGCTTTTCAAGAAGGGAAGTTGCGTTTCGAGTTTGATTTTCCGGGGCTGAGGTATGAGGGGACGATGTCGGCAGACGGGAATTCCATGCGCGGGACGATGACCTACGCCAAACGCTCCTTGCCTCTGGCGCTGCAACGCACGAAGCCAGAAGCCGAATGGGCAATTCCTGCTGCGCCTGCGAAGCTTGCCCCGATGGCCCCGGACGCAAAGCCAGATGTGGACGTTGCCACGATAAAACCGACTCGTCCGGGAAACGATCAAATGGTGTTTTCAACGCACGGAGGGACTCTGGTCATCAAGAACCTCACGCTCAGCTTCATAATAAGCTTCGCCTATGACCTGCCAACGCAGCAGATCATGGGCAAACCGGGTTGGATGGACACGGGCAAATGGGACATTGAGGCGAAGGCAGACACTCCCGGGGAACTCAACACTTCGCAAACGAAACTGATGATGCAGAAGCTGTTCGCCTAGCGATTTGGGCTGCAGGTTCATGAAGAGAAGCGGAACATGGCAGCCTACGTTCTGAGCGTGAGCAAGGGCGGCCCGAAGATGACGAAGGTGGCTGACGGGTCGTTATCGCCAGGCCAGACGGTGTACCCTCGAGGCGTGATCATCGGGAAAAGCCTATCCATAGCGGATCTCGCGCAGACGCTGAAAAACTACGTTTTCAGCAAGGCGGTGGTGGACAGGACGGGACTCGAGGGCCGGTGGGACTTCACGTTGAGGTGGACGCCGGATGAGACGCAGTTTCCGGATGCGCCGGAGTCGCTACGTCACCCAGCGGACGACGCGAACGCGTGGCCGCCGTTGTTCACGGCAATCCAGGAGCAGCTCGGACTGAAGCTGGAAGCGCAGAAGGCGGACGTGCCGGTTCTGGTGGTCGATCACGTAGAGCATCCGTCGCCGAACTAACGAACCGCAACCGTGTTGAAGTCACAGTGCCCCTTTCTCCTCCTTTACTCTGTCTCTGCCCGTGAGCCGGTTGCATATGATGTCGGTCGGTATCGGCATGGGAATTTTGGAGGCGATCACACTCGCGATTCTTCCCTGGATTGCAATGTTGGTAACCGCGAAGGTTGCGAGACAGTTGTATTTTATTTCCCAGGCCGGCCTTCATGTCCTGTTATGCTGGGCGGCGGAATTCTGTTTTTGGCCCTCGCTTTTCTGCTGTCCTCCTTGGTCGAAGGGGAGTTCACGGCACCGCAGCCGTCTTTGTTGCCATCGCGATGTTGTTATCCGCAATTTCAGTCATCTTTGTAGAACGGCGCGACTTCTGATCCGAGCCGTCACTGGTTGGGCATCGCAAGCTTTGGAATGAAGGGATTCTCGAATCCAGGGTTCTTTGCCTCGGATTGGCGGAAATGTTCTCTTTTTTTTCGCCTATAGTCTCATTGAATGCGTGCCCAGGCAACTGTGAGTCTGTTTGTTCATGAGTTCATAAGCAGAGGGCACGTCAGAGGTGCCAGTACGCGCACCTGGCGAGGCCAATCCACATGCCCGTTCAAGCGACCAGACGCCGCCCTGCGCACTTTTAATGCGCTCAGCACGGCTCAGTTCTCCGGCCACGACGGTGGCGAAGACTGGCGCGTCCATAGCAAAGCGGTTTACCGATGCGGTTACGTCCGCTACGGCGCCATCGCCTTGCTATATCCTGCTCTTGGTAGAAGGCTGCACTGGATTATTTTTAGGCGGACTTCACTCGGGGAGACGGTCCACGCATCCATTTCGATTAATTCGGCTACACTGCGACTTCTACACACGACTCCGATCGATACGATTGGCCTTTCTCCTGGCCTCACTGGGGGCGGCGTCTTTCCTGCACGCGCAAACAGCCGGGGCACCGTTAACCCTGCAGCAGGCCATCGCGTTGGCGCAGGCAAAGAATCCGAGCCTTCTTTCCGCCCAGCAGCACGTCATCGCCACCAGGGCCAGCGAGGTTACGGCTGGACTGCGTCAGAATCCGAACCTCACGCTGGGGGGCACCGATGTAACTCTGCCGGCCAACAACCCCGGCAACCCCTATTCCTATTCGGCAAACCTCTCCCGCCTCTTTGAACGAGGACAAAAGCGCCGCTGGCGTCTGGACCTTGCCCACAGCACCACCAATGTTACGCAAAGCCAGTACCAGGACACGGAGCGGCAGACGGTCCTTGCCGTGAAACAGGCTTTTACCCAGATGCTGGCCGCGAAAGCCGCGTTGAAGATTGCGGACGACAACGTGCAGGGATACCGCAAGACCGTCGATTTGAGCAAGCAACGCCTCGATGCCGGCGACATCAGTTCCACCGACTACGATCGCATCGAGCTGCAACTGGCCGAATTTGAGGCCGACTACGACAGCGCACAATTGAATCTTGAACAGTCTGGCGATCAGTTGAAAATGTTATTGGGGATGGACAAACCGGCGGCAGGTTTTGACATCACCGGTACCCTTGATCCTCCTCAGATCAGCCTGACCATGGCGGAGGTGGAACAGCGGGCGCTTGCGGAACGTCCTGACTATCGCGCAGCGCAGCAGTCCCTTCATCTGGCTGAGGCCAACGTAAAACTGGCAGAAGCCTACGGGACCACAGACCCGACTCTGGCCGGGGAGTATGACCGGTCGGGCAATGACAATTCCGGTGGTTTCCAGATAAATTTCCCCTTGCGAATTTTCGATCGCAATCAAGGCGAGAAGGAGCGAACCCGCTATGAGGTGCAGTCCAGCCTCTTCGCACAGACAGCCGCGCGCAACCAGGTGATCAATGACGTAGATCAGGCCTGGGCGGCATACCAGACTGCACTCGCCCAGGCCCGACGGTACAACGGCCGGTATCTCGGATTGGCTTCCCGCGTTCGCAACAACCTGGAGTTCAGCTACCGTCACGGAGGCAGCACTCTGCTCGACTACCTCGACGCTCTTCGCGACTACCGTCAAACCAATCTCGACGCCTTGAACGCCAACGTTCAAGTCTGGCTTGGTCTTCACCAGCTCAGCTACGTCGCTGCAACGGAGATGGCCCCATGAAGGCTGCCAAAACGCATGCACGCCAGTCGTTCGGCTCGATCGCGTCCCCGGTCGTATATTGGACGGCTGCCCTTTCGCTTCTGGTCTGCCTCGGCTGCCATGACCAGACGCCAACGCCGCCCGCAACGGACGATCCATCGCAGAAGGCACCGATCAAGGTGAGTGTCGTCCATCCCCAGTCAGTTACGGATCGGCTGGTGCTCGCCGCGCGCGTTGTGCCCGATCCAACCCGCGTCGTCCATATCTACTCGCAGATCACCGGCCGCCTGGTCGAATTGTATGTTCGGCCCGGCCAGGATGTGACCAAGGGGCAAACCATCGGCCTTATTCAAAGTAGTGATATTGCCACAGCGCGCGGGGACTACGACAAAGCGAAGATCGAGGCCGCACGGTCCGACCGCCAGCTGGATCGCGCCAAGCTTTTGCTGCAGCACGAGGTGATGGCGCAACGCGATTACGATGACCTGGAAGCTGCGGACCAGGCGGCACACGCAGAGCTTGCCCGCACGATCCAGCGCATTCACATGCTGGGCTTTGCTCCCGAAGGAACATCGGACTCCGCCCCACTGCGCGCACCCATTAGTGGTGTTGTGCTCGACATCGGATCAGCAAGCGGCGAAATGCAGCGTTCGCTGGACAACGCGACCCCAATTGCAACCGTCGCGAATCTAGACCCAATCTGGATACTGGGCGATGTCTTTGAGCGCGATCTTGGTACCGTTCGTGCCGCGCAGTCTGTCGACGTGACCTTGCCGGCCTATCCGGATGAGACCCTGCACGGCAGAATTTCCAACATCTCCGATGCCATAGACCCTGCCAGTCGAACGCTCAAGGTGCGCGTGGTCTTGCCCAACCCCAGGCACCGCCTCAAGCCAGAAATGTTCGCCAATCTCTCGATTGCTCGTTCCACGACGCCAGAATTTGTCCTGCCCACTACGGCCGTCATTCACGAAGGTACCTCCAGCTATGTCTTCCTCCAAACAGCTCCAGGAAAGTACGACCGGCGCCAGGTGAGTACGGGCGCTTTACGCGGGACAACGGTGGTAGTGACCTCCGGACTGAAAGATGGCGATCCAGTGGTCACTACGGGAGCGGCGCTGCTGCGTGCGCCCTCTGGAGACTGAGCATGAAGGCACTGATCCGAACACTGCTGGAATACAGCTCCATCGTGCTCATCGTGTTTGTGGTTTCGTTAGAGGTCGGCGTCTACGCGTTTTCCAAGCTCGACATCGAAGCGTATCCCGATCCATCACCGCCCCTGGTCGAGATCATCACGCAAAACCCCTCGTGGTCTGCCGAAGAGATGGAACAGCAGGTCACCGTTCCGGTGGAAGCCACGTTGAACGGCACCCCGCACCTGGATCAGGTGCGCTCCATCAGCATCTTCGGCCTCAGCGACGTAAAGCTCTATTTCAATTTTGATAGCGACTATTTCCGCGATAAGCAAGAAGTTCTGAACCGTCTGCAAACGCTGGCCTTACCCGGAGGATTGCAACCGCAGCTGTCTCCCTGGTCGCCTATCGGTGAGATCTACCGCTATCAGCTCACCGGCGGCGGTTATTCGCTCAACGAGCTTAAGGCCACGCAAGACTGGCTGGTCCGCCGCGAGCTAAGACAGGTTCCCGGCGTGATCGATATCACCACGTTTGGCGGCACAACACGTCAGTATCAGATCGAAGCGGATCCCAACAAATTGCTGGCGATGAACGTCACCCTGCCGCAGGTTCTCAACGCCATTCAGAGCAGCAATGCCAACGCCGGAGGCAACTATCTTACCCTCGGCGATCAGAGCATCAACGTGCGCGCACTGGGTCTTCTGAAGAATATCGACGATATTGGCTCAGTCGTCGTTGCCCAGCGAAACGGTGCTCCGGTGCTGGTGCGCGATGTGGGCGAGGTGAAGGAGGGTATCCAGCCTCGACTGGGAAAGGTCGGTCGTAATGGTGAGCCAGACGTCGTCCTGGGCATCGTCTTACTGCAAAAGGAAGAAAAATCCCTTCCTGCCCTTGAGGGCTTGAAAAAGAAAATTCACGATTTGAACCGCGGCAGTCTGTTGCCTCCGGGGATGCACATCAGCACCGTCTACGACCGCACCAATCTCATCAACACCACGACGCGTACCGTCCGCCACGTTGTGTTCACCGGCCTGTTTCTTGTGACCGTGGTCTTGATCTCCATGCTGGGCGATTTGCGCATCAGCTTCCTTGCCGCGGCCACCATCCCGTTTGCGGTACTTTTTGCATTCTCCATGATGGTGCTCACCGGGCAGTCAGCCAATCTCATTTCGATCGGCGCCATCGACTTCGGCATTCTCGTAGACGCCTCGATCGTCGTGCTGGAAAGCATCTATCGAAAGCTTTCACGTCGCACAGAGAACGAAACCACCGTCGATTTGATCATCGAAGGCACCCGCAACGCGGCGACACCCGTCCTTTTTGCCACGCTCATCATTCTCGTGGCATTCATACCGCTCTTTACCATGCAGGGAGTTCCTGGCAAGATTTTCGCGCCCATGTCGGTAACCTATGGGTTTGCATTGATCGGCGCTCTCATTTTTTCACTCATCTTCGCTCCTGTGTTGGCCAAACTGGTCGTTCCAGCCCACTTAAAAGAAGAGAACCACGAAACCTATCTGGGTGGTTTTCTCCGTCGCCGATATGACCGCGGCCTACCCCGAGTCCTGGCCCATCCTCGAGTCGCGTGGACGGTTGCTCTCGTATGCCTGGTTGGAGCCGGCATACTCTTCACCTCCGTGGGCGGAGAGTTTATGCCTCCTCTCGAAGAGGGGAACCTGTGGATCCGCGCTACGCTCCCGCAGGATATTTCTTTCGACGCCGCTGCAAACATTGCCGACCAATTGCGGGCTCAGATTGCCAAGTCTCCCGAGGTCACGCAGGCGGTTTCGCAAATGGGCCGCCCCGATGACGGCACCGATGTCGTGACCTTCAATGACGTTGAAGTCGCTGTCGCTCTCAAGCCACCGGGCGAGTGGCGGCCGGGGCTGACCAAGAACGCTCTCATCGATGAGATGAACCATCGACTCTCACAAATCCCTGGCATGGACCTGAATTTCTCACAAAATATCCAAGACAACGTTGAAGAAGCCATGTCCGGCGTTAAGGGAGAAAACTCCCTCAAGCTATTCGGTGACGATTTTGACACGCTGTCGCATTTGGCTGACCGGATCTCGCAGGTGATGCAGTCGGTGCGGGGCGTCGCGGATGTGGGCGTCTTTCGCGTTGGCGGCCAGCCCAGCCTGCTGATCCGGATCGACCGCGCGAAGGCTGCGCGTTATGGTCTGGCAGCGGCTGATGTCAACGCCACGATTCAAGCTGCAGTCGGTGGTGCCGCTGTCACCCAGATCATTGAAGGCGATCGCAGGTTCGATCTGACCGTCCGTTTTCCGGAGCGATTTCGCAATAGCCCCGAAGCGATTCAGGGCATCCTGCTGTCGACGCCGGACGGCAGTCGAATTCCCATTGGGCAGATTGCCGACGTAGAGACTCGCGATGGCGCATTCATGGTGTATCGCGAAAACGGCCGCCGTTACATTCCCATCAAGTTCAGCGTGCGCGGTCGCGATCTGGCAACGACCATTCAGGATCTCCAACGCCAATTGGCCGACAAGGTAAAGCTTCCGTCCGGCTACAACTACACATGGGCCGGAGAGTTCGATAGTTTACGCAAGGAACAGCGCCGCCTCGCTTTCATCATCCCCGTGAGTCTGGTCGCGATTCTAGTTCTGCTGTATGTCCAATTCGGTACCTGGAAGGATGCACTCATCGTCCTGGGCACGTTGCCATTTGGGGCCATCGGTGGCGTGCTGACATTGTTCTTCACCCGCACCCCGTTCAGTATTTCAGCCGCCGTCGGGTTCACATCGCTCACGGGAGTTGCCACCCTGGGCGCCGTAGTTTTCCTTTCGGGTATCCGCCGCGCGCAAGCCGAAGAGGGCTTTGACGCGGGGCTGAAGAAAGGGTGCAGCGATGAAATGCGACCGGTTGTGATGGCGTGTATGGCCGCCGGCCTGGGCCTGTGCCCCGCTGCTCTTGCCAACGGCATTGGCGCCCAGGCCCAACAACCCCTGGCCCGCGTCGTCGTCGGTGGCATGATCACAACGGCCGTGGCAATTCTGTTTCTGATGCCCCTGCTCATTCGCGGCCTGCGGACAAAGAACGATGTGTAGAGCCCGCGGTGAAAAGTCTCGCTTGAACTGTAAGCAAGAGGGTTCGTGCCATCGGCAGTATGTTGTTTTGGCCTTGACGATTCTCAGCGCCAGGGCCAAAACAAGAGGCGCTTCAAAGTTTGCCTCCGGGGCTTGTGGATCGAAACTGTCAAGAGCACTTGCCGGAACGAAGCCATGACCCTAACCCCGAAAGAGCGGGCATTATTTATCACGATTGTGGCCGTCGTGGTGATTGCGATTGCGCTGGTCGTCATGGTGAGGCACTGAGCACAGGAGGAGGCCGGCTGCAGGACCTCCAAAGAACTCGGATCTGCCTATATGTCGGGGTTAGTGGAAATCTTCTCCTTTTGTTCGCCTATAATCCTACCATGTCCCGCTACAGCGTGCCCAGGCACAAGGTCTACATGTCATTCGTCAATCGCGACGGGTGGCACGTTGAATTTCTGGAAACCGACTTGAAAACGCCCTTGCCGATTAAGCTGAATTTTGCGCGGGCAGACAAAATCAGGGAACTGGCACGGCGCGGAGAAGCACTGGGCACCCTCGAAGCAAGGCAAGCTCTGGAGTTCGCCATTGAAAACGGTTTGGGTGGCGTATACCTGAAACTGACTCCTGAACAGTATGCGCGTCTCAGGCATCCGTAACCATAAGTCCGGGATCGTGCATCATACGGATTGTCAACGATCGGTGAAAGTCTTTTCCTGGCGAGGTGAAACATGGCGAAACTATCTAGTGCTAAGCGGAACGAACTTCCCGCGAAAGCGTTCGCGGAGCCCGATAAACGTAAATATCCGATTGAGGACGAGGCGCACGCCAGGAATGCTCTGTCTCGTGTTGCGCAATCAGGCACGCCCGCAGAAAAGTCGAAAGTAAAAAGCGCGGTGAAGAAGAAATACCCATCGATCGGAAAAGGCGAGAAATAGTCGCGCGTCCACAAACTGTAGCTCGAAATGAACGACCCTATGCTCGTACTGTCCGAATTCAATATTGAATTTACTCTGCCTGCGCCGACTGCCATGGTCACGCTTTTGCACCTTCACCCCTCGCTCGCCCCGCGCATTCTTTCCGGCAACGACCTGCTGGTTGAGTCCCTCGGTGTGCCTTTCCCGCCCAATAGCGTAGTTCCAACCACTGACTACATCGACTCCTTCGGCAATCGCTGCGCTCGCTTCCTGGCCCCCGCCGGTCATCTCAGGCTTTCGGGCTCGAACCTAATTGAAGCCGATGCATTTCCCGACATCCAATACCCTGACGCGCAGCAGATACCTGTCGAAGATCTTCCTTCGGAAGCCTTGCGATTCCTGCTCCCGAGTCGATACTGCGAGGTTGACCAATTCGGTGCCATCGCGCACAGTCAATTCGCGTCCGCCAAACCCGGGTGGGAACGAGCCATTGCGATCCGCGATTGGGTACACGACAAGGTCACCTTTAGCTATAACGCTGCGCGCCCTACCAAAACATCGACCGACGTTTTTATCGAGCGCATTGGCGTCTGCCGCGATTTCCAACACCTTGCGATTACGCTGACTCGCTGCATGAATATCCCAGCCCGCTACGTCACCGGCTACATCGGAGATATCCGTCTCCCGTTCAGCGGTCCGGGAGACTTTAGCGCCTGGTATCAGGTTTTTCTTGATGGCCGCTGGATTGATCTCGATGCCCGTCACAACTACCCTCGCCTCGGCCGAATCCTGATGGCAACGGGCCGAGACGCGGCCGATGTTGCCATCACAACAAGCTTCGGAGCAACCAACCTGGTCAGGTTTTATGTGGAGTCGAACGAGGTGAATGGCGACGGCACGAGAATACCTCTCCCGGAACGCGCGGCGGGGAATTCTCCCTCTGCCGCCGCCTCGAACGAGATGACCCCAACCCAAACCAATCGTAGTATGTCGAGCCCCACCCAAACCCAATCCGGCACGTCGTGATTAGGGTGAAAGAGCCGCAGTGACTCGCTGATCTGGTGTAGTCTGTACTGCAAAGGCGGGTGAGTCGTGCTCGTTGATACCGTGGCACGATGTCATGCGGATGCTTTGGGTGATGTTTTCGATGAGGCCTTCGACGAAGATGCGCCGCATAGCCCTGGTGGTGTTCTCTGTTCTTTTGCTGGTGGAACTTGCCGGCTGCGCATTCACGAATAGTCAGTTCGGTTATTGGTACCCAACAACGGGTACCAAGAGTGCGTTCATCGAAAACTACACATCGGAACATGTACAAACAGTGATCGACGCATTCATCGCCATGCAACAGGACACTTTATCTCAGGACGGCGCAACCGCAGGCACAGCATTTGTTACCAATGAGCGTACGGTGGATCCATACTTTGCCGTCCGGCCTGAGATGGCTACTCGTCTGATCGATGCCTTGGGTGACGATATTTCCTTCCAACTCATCCACGATGGGGCGAAAGTTATGCGCGCTACCGGCGATGACCATAACGGGTTGCACCTCACGTATCGGCTAGGCCAAAACGTCGGGTCCGCAACCGTGTCCTCGTCGGTGACAAATGATCGGGCCGCCCACTATTCCAGTACTGGGGCCATGGTAGAGCCGCCAGAAGGGTCGGAGTACATGATTGCCCGCATCGCCATCTCGGAAAAATGGTTTCCGAACGAAGATAAGGCGATACAGGTAAGCCTGGAAACTCACTAGAGTGCATGATGCGAAGGGTAAGCCAGTCCACCGCCGTGATCAGTCTTCTGCGATTGGCTGCCAAAGCTCGACGCGATTTCCTTCCGGGGCGGTAATCCAGCCTAACTTTCCGAAGTCATAGCTTTCGCGTTTTGTATTGACGGTGACACCTTCACCGATTAAACGGTCCAGCACGCCATCCAGATCGTCCACCTAGTTTGCAATGAAGGCCGGTGAGACGGCTTCCCCATAAGCACCAAAATTAGGTGCGGAGCGGTGCTATGATTGGTGCAGAGAGGCAGCGATGAGAGCATCCGTAACACTCGATGACGAGCTACTGAAGAGGGCGCACGAGTACACCGGATTGACGGAAAGGGCCGAACTGCTACGCGAGGCACTGAAGTCGATCATTGCCAGAGAGGCCGGACGCAGGCTTCTGGCTCTGGCCGGGACCGCTGCGAATATCAAAGATGTGCGTAGGCGGCGAGTGGACAAGCCATGATCCTCGTCGACACTTCCATCTGGGTTGAAATGTTTCGCAAAGGAAGGTTTAAAGCAGAGCTGGCAACCTTGGTGGGAAATGACCAGCTCTGCACCCATCCCTTCGTAGTCGCCGAGTTGGCGTGCGGGTATCTCCCAGACCGGCAGCAAACCCTCCTTGAGTTCGACAGACTCACTGCGCTACCCACCATTGGCACGGCGGACGTGCGGTACATGCTCGAAACTCGCGGTTTGTTTTCCCAAGGCATTGGCTTCGTCGATGCGCAACTGATTGCCTCGTGCATCACCTCGCATGGCACGCAAATCTGGACCATCGATCGGCCTCTCGGCAGAGTCGCGGAATCCCTCGGCCTTCGCGCAACTCCATAACATTTTCGGGGGCAAACGCCTCATGTGTTTTCCCTGCGCTTCCCCCTTAGCAGCGATTGCAGCGGACGCTGAAATCGTGCGCTCGTACTCATCTTTCAGAGTCATCGTTATCAACCTTCTGCGATAGGCTGCCAAAGCTCGACACGATTTCCTTCCGGGTCGGTAATCCAGCCGAACTTTCCAAAGTCATAGCTTTCGCGTTTTGGGTCGACGGTGACACCTTCGCCGATCAACCGGTCCAGCACTCCATCCAGATCGTCCACCTGGAGATTGATCATTGCCTTCTGCGCCAGAGGAAAGTAGTCATTGTCTTGTTTGAAAAAGGAGAATACGACTTGTGCCTCGTGCGTCGAGGAGGGAAACCCGTGGGCCCCGCCCGACTTCCGCAGACCGAGATGCTGCTCGTACCATTGGTACAGAGCCTTTGGATCATTCGCTCGTAGAAATATTCCGCCAAAGCCAATGATGGATGCCATGAAGTCTCCTATGAGAGCCGTTTGTTCGTTCGATTAGGTTAAGGTGGACGACGGAACGTTGAGGCCCCGCTTCAGGGCGTTTGCGCTATGTGGGCATGATTGCGGGAGCGGCGCTAGCTACGACAGGGCTTTTGCGGCGCAGGACGGCTGCCGAGACGAGAGTGATGACAAGGCCGACGGGCAGGGGTTCCATAAATGTATAGGCCATGTTGATGAGGGGGTTCTGGTAGCTCTGCTGCGAGCTCTGGATGGCGGCGACTCGCGCGGCGGTGGTGGCGGGGTCCAGTTCAGAGGACTGCACCTTGTGAATCTGCGCGGCGAAGTAGCTATCCATGAAGTGGGGCATGAAATTAAAGTAGACGATCTCCCATGTGGCGACATAGCAAACGGTGGTAATGAGAGTGATGAGGATTCCGCAGGCGAAGGCGCGGCCGAACGAGATTTGGCCCGCGAGGTTATTGTCGCGGTAGCTGCGGATCCCGAAATAAACCAGCAGGAACGACGCCACCATGGTGGTGTAGCCGAGAATCAGGCTGTGGGCAGACCCGAGCTTGTTCGCAATCAGAAGCTGGCCGGCCATCAGGACGGAGATGACGAAACCGGCAATGAGGCCAAAGGTGAGGACGACTTTCTTCATGTGAGGCTCCTCTTGCGATGGAAGGTGCGGTGCAAGATGAAGTCACGATGCCGTGTTCCGGGGCCGGATGTCGTCATCCTTTTGGATGATTTTGCTGGAATGGAGCAGAAAATCGTGCTTTTGGAGGAGGTGGTCACGGCAGTAGGCCTAATTCTTTGCCACGCAGGACGGCCTGGGTGCGGCGGGCGGCTCCAAGCTTGTCAAAGACGCGCGTACAGTGTGTTTTGACGGTGCTTTCAGAAACGAAAAGCTCTGCGGCGATCTCGCGATTGCTGAGGCCGCGGGCCACGAGCGTAAGGATTTCGAGCTCACGTGCCGTGATGCCGGTGGTCCGCTGCTGGACTGTATCTGGAGTAAAGGGTGCGAACGCGGGTTCTTTCGCTGGGACCAGGACCTCCCTCACCACGACCGTTTCGCGGCCGCGCGTGATGCGGAGACCGAGCCAGATGCCAAAGGACGCGAACAGGATGGCGACAAGCCCGCTGTAGAGCTCGACGGAGTGTTCGATCACCACGAAGCGGTATTCGGTATATCGAAGGGTGGCGATCAGCACGCCGCCAACAAGACCGAAGATGAGGACATGGCGCTTCATGGTGGTCTGTGAAAACTATACCCGGACCAGCCACGCGGTGCGCCATGAAAGGTGAACCCATGCAGTGGGGGAGCACTTCCCGTCAGTTGCAGGCGATGTTGTGCTGATTGAGCCCAATGATCGTTTTCGCAGAAAGCCCTGGCTGAAATCGCGTGTACGAAACGGCGTATGTATTTGTGTCCTCGCCGTCCTTGCCCGGCTCTCCTGTCACCGAGACAACTGTGGTTCCGTCTGCGCTATAAAACGTATCCTGAGATCGTCCAGAGGCGAATCCGTGTGTCTTATGAAAGCCCGGGAGTCTCGATGCGTACCAGTTCACGGTGACACTCACCTTGGAATTGAACACCGTATAGAAATTCGCCTGCAGATTGCTGTTGCAGATTTTCCCATCAGGCATTTTCGTCGGTTCGTTCCCGCCGAATGGAGCTTTGGTGGTTGGTGGCACGGGCAGGCCAGTGAGAGGGTCACTGGTCAGCATAGCGGCTGAGGCGAAGGCGGAAAAGCAGAGAATGACAACCATTGCTTGCTTTCGATTGAGTCTCATGTCTGGTCTCCTGAATGTGTGGGTGGATGTTAGCCACACAACGAACGGTCGTAAAAACCTCCGTCCTGATGGGAAGACCTTGCGGGATGTACGGGGAGGCGTCAAATTAATTGACAGCCGAGAGTTGTTAACCGCTAAGGGCATTGTTTGTCGTCGATTAGGAGCGACCATTAACCGGGGGCATGACAGGGGATAAGGTTAACCATTCTGCCAATGCAAAGAGCGCCGGGAGCAACCGGCACATTCTAGGGAATGCGAGATCTGGGTCCGTGCTTCACGAGTCCTACGACGTCCTTTGTAACCTGATCAGCAAGCCCTCACCCGCCGCCAGCGCGACCTCGCTCGAAACTATTTCACCGGCGCGGTCCAGAACCCGTGCTCGCCGAAACCAGCCCCTCGTCGCTTGCAGCCTGAATCGACTCTTTTCCGAAATTGAGTAAGACCAGAAAATTGCGAGTCAATCCCCCGCCGCTCATACCGAAGCAGGTTTCCGTTCCACGCAACGGAATCAATTCCGCCTTCTCCCAGCCCGCGATGGACCCGTCTGAGCCCTATCAGTTCACGATAAAGCTGAAAAATAGAACCAGGTCGTTGGCTCACGGTTCCGACATTCACTGTTCCGTGATCGTGGTTCAGCGGTAGCCAGGGTGCGGCGGTCGTAAACCCTGCTAGCGGGGAACCATCCCACGGCATGGGAGTGCGTTCGGGGTCGCGCCCCATGCCGATGCCCGGCTGCCTCTTTTCGGCGGGGTCACGAATTGCATCTGCGGGAATCACGCCGTCCTTCATCCCGATCTCTTCGCCGTAGTACAAGGTGACCGTACCCGGAAGCGTGAGCAACAGCATCGCCGCCAGGGGCGCCTGCTCCTCGCCTACCCTTGTAGCGATACGGGTATTATCGTGATTGCCCAGTACCCAGTTAGGCCACGCGCCCGGAGGAAGGGCACTCATGTATTCGGTGACGACCTGGGCGATCGCCTGCGCCGTCCAGGCGGTCTGCAGTAAAAGAAAATTGAAGGGCAGGTCCGCTCCCTCCAGATGTTTTCCGTAATACTCAGCCAGCTCTTTCACCGGAAGGTAAATCTCACCAATGAGCACGCGTGCAGAATAGCGATCGACCACCGATCGCATTTCAGCAACCACCGCGTGCACTTCAGGTCGGTTTCCGTTGTAGATCGGAAGCCACGCGTGATTGGATGATTCACCGGGGCGGTATTGAGGATTGGGTGGGTTGTCCCGATACTGATCGTCTTTGATCATTAGCCACATGACATCAACGCGGAAACCGTCAACACCTTTGTCCAGCCAATAGCGAAGCACGTCATACATGGCGGAGCGCACGGCCGGATTGCGCCAATTCAGATCAGGCTGTTCTTTGAGAAAAGAGTGATAGTAGTACTGAGCCGTTGGCTCATCCCACTCCCAGCCGGACCCGCCAAAGTTGCTCATCCAGTTGTTCGGCTCATCGCGCCACAAATACCAATCCCGCTTCGCGCTTTCCCGCGAAGAGCGGCTTTCCAGGAACCATGGATGTTGGTCGGAGGTATGGTTGGGAACAAAATCCAGAATGACTTTCAGGTTCCTTTGGTGCGCTTCCTGCAGCAGACGGTCAAAATCGCCCATGGTTCCGAAGATCGGATCAATGCTGCAATAATCGGCAACGTCATAACCGAAATCCGCCATTGGAGACTGGTAGATGGGCGCAATCCAGATCGCATCGACCCCCAGCTGATTCAGGTATTCGAGTCGCTGCACAATCCCATTCAAGTCGCCAATGCCATCGCCATTGCTGTCCTGAAACGAACGCGGATAGATTTCGTAAATGACTGCGGTTTTCCACCAGACGTAATCCGGCATCTCACCTAATTCCTGCAAATGCTTAGGACTGGGAAGGTTCGCACCCATGATCAATGACCTCTGGTACAAGAATGCCGTCATCTACTGTCTTTCCGTTGCTACGTACATGGATGCAAACGGAGACGGGGTCGGAGATTTTCAGGGGGTGATCCGGCGCCTCGATTATCTGGCCGGTATCGGCGTAACTGCCATCTGGTTGATGCCCTTTCAGCCGTCGCCAAGGAAGGACGACGGCTACGATGTGGCCGACTACTATGGGGTCGATCCTCGTTACGGGACTCTCGGCGACTTCGTCGAGTTTACCCACGGATGCAGGCAACGGGGAATTCGGGTGCTGATCGATCTCGTGGTCAACCACACCTCGAACGAACACCCGTGGTTTCAAGATGCCCGGCGTGATCCCAAATCGAAGTATCGTGACTGGTATGTCTGGTCGAAGAAGAAGCCAAAGAATGCCAGGTCAGGCATTGTTTTCCCCGGCGTGCAGAAATCCACTTGGGATTACGACGATGCGGCGAGGTCGTACTACTTCCATCGCTTTTACGATTTCCAGCCTGACCTGAACACGGCGAACGCTGAAGTCCAGGCAGAGATTCTGAAAATCATGGGATTTTGGCTGCAGCTTGGTGTCTCAGGCTTCCGCATGGACGCAGTGCCGTTCGTCATTGCGCGCAAGGGCGCGGAGTTCACCCGACCGCTGGAGCAGTACGACATGCTGCGCACGTTTAGCCAGTTCCTGACGTGGAGAAATGGAGAAGCCATCATTCTCGCCGAGGCCAACGTGCTGCCCGGGACCGACCTGCAATATTTCGGAAACGCCGGCGAACGAATGCAGATGATGTTCAATTTCGATGTCAATCAACACCTGTTCTACGCCTTGGCAAGTTGCGATTCCGGCCCGCTCATGCAAGCCCTGCGGGTTACCAAACCGAGACCCGCGACCGCACAGTGGGGACAGTTTCTACGCAACCACGATGAGCTCGATCTTGGCCGCCTTAAAGTGGAGCAGAGAAGGGAAGTGTTTGCCGCCTTCGGACCCGAGAAGAACATGCAGCTCTACCAGCGCGGCATTCGCCGCCGGTTGGCGCCGATGCTGCAAGGCGACCGGCGCCGCCTGGAACTTGCCTATAGCCTGATGATGACTTTGCCAGGAACCCCGGTCATTCGCTATGGCGACGAAATTGGGATGGGCGACGACCTGAAGCTTCCGGAACGAAATTGCGCGCGAACACCGATGCAATGGTCTTCCGAGCCAAACGGTGGCTTCACCAGAAATGACAAACCTGTTCTACCGGTTATCAGCGGTGGTCCCTACGGATTCGAACACGTCAACGTTGCCGATCAACGCCGGGATCCCAACTCACTTCTCAATTGGATGGAGCGCATCATCCGCATGCGTAAAGAGGTTCCGGAGATTGGCTGGGGCGACTTCTCCTTTGTGCCGTGCCGGTCGCCGCAGGTGTTGGCGATGCAGTACGAATGGCATGATAACGCTGTCCTGTGCGTGCACAATCTGAGCGGTGAGCCGAGAGAAGTACGGTTAACCGTAAAGGCCGGCGATGGCAAGTGTGTACTCGTCAACCTGCTCTCCGATGATCACAGTCAACCCGATGCGAAGGGTAAGCATTGCCTGCTGTTAGAACCCTACGGTTACCGCTGGTTCCGCGTGTGCGGCCTCGACAACCTGCTAAAGCGTAGCGAGGCATGAGGCGTGCAGTGGCATGCTCTATGCTGTCTTCGCCTTCTTGGCCTTCCGGTTGAGGACGGCTTCCGTTGCATTTTTTGCATCTGGCGTCGTTACTTTTGCTTTGCCTGCCTTTTTAGTATCGGCTGGTTGGGCAACATCGACCGTCGGATTAGCGCGCGACAAACTCAGACGCAGCGCCTCCATAAGGTCCACGACCTGTGGCGGTTTCTTCTCAACTTCAGGGGCCGGAAGTGGCAGGTTCTTGATCTTGGCCTCTACCAGTTCGCGGAGCGCCGATTCATATTGGTCTTTGAATTCACTGATGGCGAACGGCCGGGTATAGGCGTCGATGAGTTGCTTGGCTAGCTTGAGCTGGGCCGTATCCGCCTTCACACCCTCGCTTCCGTCCTGCAGATCGCGGGCGTTGCGCAGTTCCGTTTCAAAGCGAAGTGTGTAAAGCATCATGCCCGGCTGGTGCGCATCGTGAGGCGGAGCGAACGTAATCAAATGTTGCCGTCCACTAAATACAATCTCACCCACACCCACCATGCCGCTTTCCATCATGCTCTGCCGTATGACGCTGAAGGCCACCGCCTGTGGACCGGCCTTGGGCAATACAAAGTAGGGTTTTTCGTACAGGACGGGATCAATTTCATTGGCCTTGGCGAATTGCGAAATTTCAATCGTCTTCTTGCCCGCCAGGCGAAGATTCTTCAACTCGTCGGGCTCCACGACGGCATATTTGCCTTTCTCGTATTCGTATCCCTTCACGATGTTTGCGCGGTCGACGCTGTATTGCGTCGGCTCTTTCGCAGCGCCGTCTTCCTTGCCTTGCGGTGCAAGATGGAGTGTTGAGGTATCGCGCCGCGGAGCGCTATCTACATCCCCAGATTCGTCTGCATCGGCCCCGTCGGCGTTCGACGCTGGGCCAACAGCTACATTGGCCCGCCGCACGCGTGCCAGTGTGTTGCGATCAATTTCATGGAACGTGAATGGCCGGGTGGTATTGGTCGCGGGATAGACCTCAACAGCAAATCCGACCAACGATATTTGAATGGTTCCTGACCATAAAGGACGCGCCATGCTTGCTCCCACTCGCGAACCGGCAATTCCGGTGCCCAAGTAGGATGCACCGCCGGCCGGTCAAAAAGGAAACACTTTTCGCCCATCTTCGCCTTTTATTCGTCGATAATCGCCCCGGCACCCATCGGGAGCCCGGCGGGTGAACAAGAGGATGCGCACTAGAGTAGATTTTCGAAATGATGTTTGCCAAACGGCTTCGCGAGGGAGTGCGCCGCGGAGAGATCACCTGTACCGTACGAATCTGGTTACGTCCGCGCGTAAAAGTCGGGGCCCGATATCGTATGGAGGAAGGTGAGATCGAGGTCGACTCCATCGAACTGATCGGGTTTCCCGACATCACCCCGGAACTGGCACGAGCCTCGGGGTTTCTCGGTGTCCTCGATCTGCTCAAAGTCGCCAAACATGGCCGAGGCGAGAACATTTACCTAATACGCTTCCACTATCTAAAGCCGCCTCGCTTCAAGGGCAGCCAGACTGCCCAAAAAGGCAAGTGATCCGAAAGTACCACTCCCGTCTGGAAGCAAATTTCTGACGGAACCGTGGGCAGCGATTTTACGTACCCCACCTCGAATAGTCGCGGAGACCTGACCGGAGCAACCAATCCGATGCGATCCTGGTCGCGTCCGGTTAGCCTGCGTCCGTTCAGTCTGCGTCCAGGCACTTAGGGAGTGATCATGTCGACCTTTCTTCAGGATCTCCGTTTTGCGGTGCGGCAGCTCTACAAGAATCGCGGGGTCACCTTGACGGCGATTCTCTCCCTGGCTTTGGGCATTGGCGCCACGGTCTCCGTATTCAGCATTATTGATGCCGTGCTCATGAATCCGTGGCCCTACCAGGGAGCGGATCGCATCGCCAATATTGCCCTCATGGATAAGTCCGGGAAAGAGCAGGACTACGGACTCAACGGCCCGCAGACCCGGGAATTGGCAAAGGCGCGTTCGCTCGAGTATGTCGTGGCGGCGAACGGCTGGAACCTGACCGTAACCGGCAGTGATGTACCCGAAGATGTCCAGGCGAGGTATTTCACCGGCAACGTGTTTCAGATGCTTGGGGTTCCCGCGATGCTGGGCCGGTACTATCTCCCCTCCGACGCTCCGGACGGCCAGGACCCGCAGCCCGTGGTGGTGCTGAGCTACAAGTTCTGGATGCATCATTACAACGGCGACCCGTCTGTTATCGGAAAGACCCTGCAACTGGTGCACAAGCCTTACACCGTGATTGGCGTGATGCCACCCCGTTTTGGATTTACCGGTCCCGATGTTTATCTACCGTTAAAACTCTCGGGCGCTGTCAACGAGCAGTACGGCACATTCGTTAAGCTAAAGCCCGGAGTCACGCCGCAAGCTGCGGTCGCAGAACTGCAGCCCTATTTCCAGGAATTCGCAAAGCAAACACCCGATCACTACCCAAAGCACTACAACACGATCGCCATCGAGAACCTGAGCTATTGGGTAACGCACCAGATAAGCAAAACCCTCTATCTGCTCTTTGGCGCCGTAGGGCTGCTGCTGGCCATTGGCTGCGGCAACGTTTCCATTCTGCTGCTCGCGCGGGGCACGGCCCGCCAGCATGAGTTTGCCGTGCGCTCTGCCGTGGGGGCTAGCGGGGGCCGCATCGTCCGCCAGCTCCTGACCGAGTCGGTCATTCTTTCGTTCATCGGCGGCGGTCTCGGAGTGTTGCTTGCTTACGGGAGCCTCGGCTTCATGATCAACCGGCTTCCGAAGCAGTCTTTCCCCAATGAAGCTGACTTTCATATCCATGTGCCCGTGCTGTTATTCAGCGTAGGGCTCGCGTTGCTTACCGGAATCGTCTTTGGACTCTTTCCCGCGCTTCAGTTGGCGCGCCCGGAAATTAGCCAGATCATGCAGTCCAGTACGCGGAAAGTCGCCGGCACCGTGCGAGGAAAGCGTCTGCACTCTACCCTGATCGCCGGACAAATCGCACTGACGTTGCTTTTGCTGACGGCGGCCGGAGTCGCGATTGAAGGCTTCGTGCACATGATGCATGTGGACCTGGGCTACAACCCGCACAACATTATGTCCGTTGGCATTCCCGTTCATCAAAATACCTTCACCACGTGGGCAGAGCGGTCGAGTTATTTCACCCAGCTACGTGACAAGATCGCAGCCTTGCCGGAGGTTATCTCCACCGGCATTTCAACCAACGCTACTCCTCCAGACAGCGGATGGGACCAGCCGTTTGAATTGAAGGGCAAGACAGCGTCGGACGACCAGAAAGCAAGCGTCAACTTTGTCGATTCGCGTTACTTCACCACCCTGCAGATTCCGCTGAGGAAGGGCAGATTGTGGGACGACACAGAATTGCAACACGGCGCTCTCATGGCCGTGGTCAACGAAACGTTTGTGAAGCGCTATTACGCCAATAGCGATGTCCTGGCCGGCTCGGTAAAAATCCCAACGCTCAAAAGCACTTCGCAGGAAACGCTGGTAGTCCCTGGCAGCGACGGTTGGTTGCAAGTGATTGGAGTGACTGCAGACGCCCTTGACGATGGCCTGGACAAGCCCTTAAAGCCTGCGATCTATCTCCCCTACACCGTCAATATGTGGATGTGGACGCAGATTTTGGTGCGGACTCGCGTCGATCCACGCGGCGTTACCCACAGCGTAAAGCAACAGATTGTCTCGGTGAATCCTGATCAGCAAGCCACCATGTGGGACGACGGCGTGTTGGAATCATGGATTAAGAATCAGCAGGTGGTCGCCAGAGGACGCCTCGTTTCCGTCCTCTTTGCCGCTTTTTCTGTTCTCGCGCTCATCCTGGCGGCCATCGGCCTATACAGCGTCGTTTCTTACTCTGTAGTGCAACGCACCAACGAGTTCGGTATCCGCATGGCACTCGGTGGACAGAGGTGGGATGTTCTCAAAATCGTGTTCGCTTCCGCGGGCGTCAGCGTTGTGTTCGGTATCGTTGCCGGCCTCGGGTTGAGCTTCGCACTCAAGCGGCTCATTGCTCAGTGGGTTGAGAACGCCTCGACGAATCCTCTCATTCTCTTCGGCGCCTCCTTCTTGCTACTCGGCGTAGCAGCTCTGGCCTGCCTGGTGCCCGCCAGGCGTGCCTCGGCCGTAGATCCGATGACCGCATTACGAAGCGAGTGATCGGTCACGACTTACATTACTGCCCCCCACAGGGTCGTGGCGTGCCGTAGTGACACTCTCCGCCGGGTGGCTCCGTCTTCGATCTGCGCGGCTTGCGACAAACTCGGCGAATATCCAACAGGCCCCGATCGCAGCGATATTGTAAACAGCGGCTCCCCACGTTGCCTGATTGTGCGATCGAACAAAAATAGGAGGTATTTCCACCAGGCCCTCGAACAGCAACAGCATCAACGCAAGAAGCCTGGCCGCCAGCACATCCATAATTCCTGAGCAAATGGCAATTCCGGCCAGGATGAAAGCGACTCCGGTCAGACCCGCCCAAAAATATCCAAACGACATCCAGTGCGGGACCAGGGTCGCGAAGAAGCGAAGGCCCATGAGGTGAAATAAGCCGAAGAGGACCGGAGGCAATCCCAGCATCCAACGTGCGGCAATTGCGGCTCTCCGTTGCAAGAAGGAATCCGGTGAGGTGGAGGCGTATACGATCATTACCGGTGAGAGCAGCATGAGCTGTTCCGCGAGCCCGAAAGAAACTCCTGCGATCACATCGATTCGCCAGCCAAGCGCATGAATCCCGGCATAGTAGCGAACTGCCCACAAGGCCGCAAAAATCGAGTACACGATGGCGGATGCCGTGGCGCCCATCCTTGCACTGCGCCGCCACAAAATCGAAAGACCCGCTGCGATCAGCCAGACACCCGCAACGTAAGCCAGTAGATGTTGACCAGGAAAATTTTTGCCCAGAACTTGAATGGGTTGATGCGAGGCATCGAACGCACCCCAGGCGATATTCAGAATGCCGGTGAGAACGGTGCCCAGGCCATAGAACCAAATTCCAACTTTCATCAGTTGATCTCCCCATGAATCGCTCAGCGAAAAACCAGGACCCAACGACGATACATGCGTTTCTCGCCTTCAGAACTGATAGTATGGCCGCATTGGTACACCGAACAGAGCCATTTTAGAGAAAGATAGTTGGACCATTCGCAATGCCTAAAGCGGTCAGTTCGTTCGAGCTCACGCTCAAGAGCCGGTCGCGCCATCAGACCCTGACCAATTGGCTGTATGACGAACTGCGCTCTGCCATTCTGGAAGGGCGGCTCGCGCCGGGTGCCAGGCTGCCGGCATCCAGAGATTTTGCCAGCCAGTATCAGCTCTCTCGCGGTACAGTCGTCAACGTCCTGGAGCGTTTACAAGCCGAGGGATACATCAGCTCCCGTGTCGGTTTCGGTACGCTGGTCAATCGTGTTGAAGCGCCTCGCCCCGCCCGGCAGACAACCGCGACACCGGCTTACATTCGTCGCGTCATTTCGACCTACAAACGGCCCCAACCCTGGGTCGACCGGGCTTTCGTTGACGGCATCCGCCCCTTTCGCATCGGCGTTCCAGCCATTAACGAATTTCCGTCCGAGGTGTGGGGACGCATTGCCGCAGACCGGGCACGTCATTTCGGGTCATGGTTAAAAAAGGAAGGGGATCGGCGTGGCTATCGGCCACTGCGCGAGGCAATCGCCGAGTATCTGCGCACCTCCCGCGGGGTGCGATGCACTGCGGAAGAAATTGTTCTCGTTTCCGGAATACAACAGGCGCTCGACCTGTTGGCGCGCTTGCTCTTGAAAAAGGGTGATCCGCTATGGATGGAGGATCCTGGGTATTTCGGAGCCAGAGTCGCCTTCGACAACGTCGGAGCCAGGATTGTTCCTGTACCCGTAAATGACGAGGGGCTCTCTGTTTCTGCCGGAATAAAGATCTGTCCCGATGCGAAGGGCGCGTACGTAACGCCGGCTCACCAATTTCCACTTGGCGTAACCATGACGCTGGAGCGCCGGATGTCCCTCCTCCGCTGGGCCGCGCGTGCCGGCGCGTTCGTGATTGAAGACGACTATGACAGCGAGTATCGGTTTGAGGGTCCGCCCGTGCCTGCACTGCAAAGTCTCGACAATCGCTCCAGCGTTATCTTCATCGGATCGTTCAGCAAGACTCTCTTCCCAGCCTTACGCGTGGGCTACGTCGTCTTGCCTGCGCCGCTCATCGACTCCTTCCTAGGTTTCCGTTACCGAACCGATTTCCGGAATTCCTCCTTTGACCAGGCCGTGCTCTGCGACTTCATCGTCGGTGGCCATATGGCGCGCCATCTGCGCAGGATGCGGAACTTGTATGCGGAGCGCCTCGCAACTCTCATGGAAGGAGCCAAGCAACATCTGGATGGCTTGCTTGAGATCTCGAACGTCCGTGCAGGCCTCTACACGATCGGCTACCTCAAAAACGGAATGACCTCACGACATGCGGAAGAGTTGGCAGCGGCCCAGGGACTCGAGGTCCTCGCCGTCGATCGCTGCACCCTCAAACGCCCTGATCCGAAGGCCCTACTCCTCGGCTTCGGCGGCTTTGACGAGCCCGCGATACAACAAGGACTCATCCGACTCGCCAAAGCCTTGAGCTGAGAGATGTAGGGGACCCATGCCGATTGCACCAGCCACAGTTGCTGATTGGGAGTTCCTTCATAAGACCATGGGTTTCGCCCGGCTGAGGCGCGAAACAGGCTGCTGCAAGACTCAGTCTTGTATCAGGGCACGACTTCAGTCGTGCCAAAAATAATCGAACATACGTTGGGCTTTAGCCCCTGAGGCGCGTCGTTCCCGTCCTGCCACAACTCTTTCCGCAGCATGATTAACCCGTGAAGGGGACGGGCTTCAGCCCGTCCATAAATACTATTGAACCGACGCGGTTTTAACCGCTGAGGGCAGCGATGCCGGTCTGTCGCGACTCTTTCCGCGTCCTCTTAGAGCTCACGTATGGTTCGAACGCAACAGGGTGCGACTAAAGTCGTGCCCTGATACAAAGCCCGAGAGATCTCCCCGTCCATCAACCACTTAACCCATAACACCGCGAGCGCAATCACTCGATGCGGAGTGCCTGCTGGGGGTCGAGGCGCGAGGCGTGGCTGGCAGGCATCCAGACAGCAAGAAGCGCGACCAGGCTTAACAGAATAGGTACGGTTACAAATACCAATGGGTCCCACGTTTTAACCCCGAAGAGGAAGCTGGCGATCAAGCGGGTAAGGCCGAAGGCCGCGCCCACGCCGATGACGACGCCAATGATGGCGAGGCGCATGCCGTGCCAGACCACGAGCGAACGAATACTGGAGCGGTCAGCGCCAAGAGCCATGCGGATGCCCATCTCCTGCGTGCGCTGCTCCACCGAGTAGGCCATGAGGCCGTAAATGCCAATGGCGGCGAGGATCAGTGCGGAGGCTCCGAAAATCGTGAGGAGGAGCATGTTGAAGTCCTGGCGCGCGGTGGACTGCACCACTACTTCGGTCATGGGACGCACGCGGGCGACGGGGAATCCACCGCTGGCCTGGCGAAGCTGCTCGGTGACGGCGGAGATGTACTGGTGTGGATCACCATGGGTGCGGACGAGCCAGATCATGGGGCCAATGTTGGCGTTGAGGGAAGTCATACCGTCCGGAACCTGGGCGCTGGGGACGATCATCAGTGGGCGGGGATCGTTATTGAGGCCGGCATCGCGGATGTCGCCGACGACACCAATGATCTGGCGCGCGCCCTCAGCGAACTGCGGGCCGACACCTTTTCCGATGAGGAGTTGCTGGCCGACGGGATCGTCTTTGGGCCAGTATTTTTTCTTCATGCTCTCGTTGATGAGAACCACGCCGGGGGCGGAGCCTGTGTCCCGCTCGGTGAAGTCCCGGCCTTGCAGGATGGGAATGTGGAAGACGTTGAAGTAGCCAGGGCCAGCGCTCATCCATCCGGCGCCGCCGCTCCATGGAGATTTGCCGTCGGTAGCGCGGCCGATGATGTTGAAGGGCAGGCCGTAGCCGCTTTCGAGAGGAAGGCAGCAGGTGAAGGCGGAGTCTTCGACGCCGGGGATGGCATTAAGCCGTTGGCGTCCGTCATAGGCGACCTGGGCAACTCCCGTGGTCTTTTTAAACTTGTCGCCAGTGAGGGACATTTCCAGGGTGAGGACGTTGCGGGGATCGAAACCGGGGTTGACCTGGCGGAGAGCAATGAAGGTGCGGATGAGGAGCGCGGCCCCGATGAGCAGGATGAGTGCGAGCGAAACCTCGCTGATGACCAGCAGGGAGCGAGCCTTGTTTTGCCGGAAGCCGCTGCCGGAGCGGTTGCTGCTTTCTTTGAGGGTGCTGTTGAGATCGGGGCGTGAAGCGCCGACGGCGGGGAACAGTCCAAAGAGAATGCCGGTGAAGACAGCGACGCCCAGGGTGAACACGAGGACGCGCCAGTCAATGCCGACATCGGCCCCGTGTTCGCCGACGCGCGGGAGACCCGCGGGGCTGACGGCGAGCAGGGCGCGCACGCCACCGTAACCGAGGATGAGGCCGAGGACGCCGCCCACGACGGAGAGGACGATGCTTTCGGTCAGCAGTTGACGGACGATGCGTGCGCGGCTTGCACCCATGGCGGCGCGAATGGCGAATTCACGCTTACGGCCGGTGGCGCGGACCAGCAGAAGATTTGCCACGTTCGCGCAGGCGATGAGGAGAACGAAGCCGACGGCGCCGAGCAGGATGAAGAGGGAGTTGCGAGAGCCGGCGACGATAGCGTCGCGCAGAGGCTGAACACCAAAGCCACTCTTTGGGTCCATATCCTGCGGATAAAGCCGGCGATACTGATCGGCGACGACTTTGAGCTGGGCATTGGCTTGGGCAAGGGTGACGCCCGGTTTGAGGCGGCCGGCGACAAAGAAATAGTGGCCGAGGTTGGTGCTGTTGGGCTCGATCTGGAACGGAACCCAGATGTCGACCAGAGGATCGGTGAAGAAGGATTTATCGATCACACCGACGATGGTGTAGGACTCGTTACTGAGGGAGACCGTGGTGCCGACGATGTTGGGGTTGCCGCCAAACTTGCGCTGCCAGAAGCCATAGCTGATGACCACGACGTGGCCGCCGTTGGGAGAATCTTCCTGGGTGGTGAAGGTTCGGCCAAGGAGGACGGGCGCGCCGAAGAGGCGGAAGAACGCTTCAGAAACGTGGGTGCCGTGGACCTGCTCGGGAACGGTGCCCGTGAGGTTGAAGCCCGGACCACCGGAATCGAAGGCAGCCACATCCTGAAAGACACTGGACGGAGCTTTCCAGGTGTTGAAGTTGACCGGCGAAGCAACGGGACCGTTGCCCTGCGGAAAGGTGTTCATGAACTGCACCATGCGGTCCGGCTCGGGATAGGTAAGCGGCTTCAGCAGGACGGCGTTGACTACGGTAAAGATCGCGGTGTTGGCCCCGATGCCCAAGGCGATGGCGGCGATCGCCGTGAGGGTGAAGGCGGGGCTCGCGACGAGCGTGCGGAGGGCATAGCGGAGGTCTTGCCGGAATTCACCCATGATGGCGCCACCTTTGGGTCTTCGGTTTGGGGATTACAGGTCGTACCGGCTGAGTATACGTCGCAAACCTGGAATTGGTTCGCTCGGGTTGCCCGTGGGAACTTGACAATAGCTATGGTGTCCCCGAGATCTCCGTCCCCAAAACTCCCTGAAAATGGGAATGGGGCCGCAACGGCCCCATTCGTCCGCTCGCCCGCTCTCCGTGGAGACTCAATGCTGTTAGTAACTGGTGGACACTGATACCCATTCCGTTGGGTCCACTCTGAGTAAGTACGTATGGTGTCCTCTTAAGTCAAAAAGTTCCAGTCCGCCTGACGTCGTAGTCTTTGAACTTAAATTTTCCGAGCTGGATCCCACACCAAATTATCGAGTCATCATCAGCGCAACTGGAACCGTGTCGGTATGGGGAGGCAGGCACACGCGGTCATTGCACGATTGATAGCGCACCAGGACCCTCAAAGTTCCCGGCCCCGGACTCGCATCCGCGGCTAATTGCAGATGCAGGGTGAAGTCCGCAGACCCTGCAAAAAACCCTACCGGCTTCTGAAAGACCGGGTCAGGAAGAACTTTCGGCTTTCCCTCTTCGACGCGGATCAAATCGGCGGGGTCGCCATCGGTCAAAGCGATCTCGGTAGCGACAGGTCCGTCCTGCGGCTCCTCCAGCGCATACAGGTGCCATCCCGAATCAATCTGGCCGATGATGCTGACGGTAAAATTCGCTCCCGCCTTCACGGCTTTGGCAGGTGCGGTTTTCACCTGCCATTGCACCGGCGGTTTCACGGCTGCATGTACGGCGTGATTGATCGGGAGGAACAGTACGGCAAGGAGCATGTACACCTGCTGCGGAGATCCCATGCTACTCGGCCTCTTTCTGCTGTTGGTTCACCGGGATAAAGGCGGCCTGCAGCACACGGTGGCTCACTGCGTCCTGCACCCATGCCGCGATCGCTAGATGGCTCTGCCGAATGTTCGTGTCTTTGCTGATGAACGTGATCTTGCCGAACTGGTCGTTGTGTTGTTCGTAATCATCCAGATAGGTACGAAGCGCGCCGCTGATCGCCGCCAGATCGAATGAGGCATCCAGGCTGAAGCTGTCACCAGCTGAAACGCGAAAGCCGGAGTCCGCGGGTTTTGCCAGTGAGCGGACGACCATGCGATGAAATCGAATTCCGTTCTCGCCACTGTAGCGTATCTCGTCCTCGACTAATGCGAAGTTGACCATCAGTTGTGGCTCTGCCGGAGCTGCCGCAGCTGGCATCGCATCCGCAGGCGCCGCCTTCGAGTCTGCCTTCGGCGCGGCCGTGGCCGGTTCCTCGGATTTTGGTTTCGCGGCGATCATCTTCGCAACCTCAACTGTGTTCGGTAGCTGCCCGATCGCATGAGCATGGATCAAATAGGACGCGCCGCCCGAAGTGGCCTCAGCGGAGAGCTTCAGTTCCACACCGCTGGGCAGCGACGCGTAAGCATCAACCAGCTTCGCAAGCTTGTCGTGGAGTTCCCCGCTTTCGTCGCGGCTGGTGCCATAAAGTTCCTGTACGACACCATCGATGGCAAACGTAGGAGTGCCGTCGATGTCATATAGGTGTCTCCTGGCGACAGAATCGGGATTGGCCAGCGGATCCGGATCAGGGATATGCTCATCAAAGGACAGCGCGACCACCTCGCTTCGCGGATATGCGTCGAGCACAGCATCGGTCGAAAGATCTGCGCCAACGCAAGGACCGCAAGCGGAACCCGTAAAGAGTTCCAGAAGCACCGTGCGATGAACATCTGTCGTTGAAGGCTTGCCGGCCGGAAAAGGCGATGGAAAGAGCTGGGTGTAACGCGCATCCATCTCGGCGTCGAGGCCCTCTTCGCTCCCGCCGTGAGCTTCGCGATAGAGCTCCATCATCTTCTTACGGTCTGCGGTCGAGATCGCACCCACCAGCTGAGCTTGCTGGAAGGATTCGAGAGCCAGCGCACTATTATGATCAATCAGCGCCAGGCGGCCTCGCTGCGAGTTCACATCATCGACCAGCGGATCGAGAGTAAATGCCTCCGAAATCAAAGCGGCCGCCTGGGTCGACTTGTTTTCGCGAAGGTAGACGTCGGCAAGCTGCGCCAGCGCATCGGCGCGGGCGTTTGCGTAACTCTTATGAAGGGCGTCGGGCTTGGGAGGAGTGATCTTGTACTTCTTGTAGAGCGCCAGCCTCTCCTTGTCATAAGAGGCCTCGTTGAGATGGGCGACTTCCTCTTTCGCCAACTTTTCGGCCAACTTCAGATCGACACCGTTGGTTCCGGCCTCCGCCAGGTCCCTTGCAACGTACCCCTTCCCCGAATCCTTCACCGTGAGCTTTGCCTGCTTCTCGATTTCAACCGTGCGCTCCGGAAAGTTACCGAGCAGGACTTTGAGGATATGGCCTTGAGCGTCCCCCACCGCCCGGCTCTTTGGATACTCCTTGACGAAGCTGCGCATAGCAGCAAGTCGCTTCTCAGGGTCGACGACAGCCGCTGCGGCCCGGTAGGCTCGCACGTCCACCGGGAGCTGCTTTTTCACCGGCGCCGGGTCGCTCGCCCGGGCCCGAGAGAAACCGGCAGAAACCACGATCAGTAGAATACAAAGCAGCAGCCATGGCGACCTCTGAGGTCGATTTAACATGGTGAACAGGTCCCTCGGCGAAAGAAGAGAATCGTGGCGCCAGTATAGCCCGGAAATTCTTTTCAGCCTGGGCCGACTTCTATCCAATACAAGATGAGCCTGAAGTCGGGGATCGTGGAGGTTAATTCGCCTGTCCCCGCATGGGCCTTTGGGAAGTTACAGCCAATCCGACCTCGCAGGCGACCGCGAAACCTTCCTTCCGTGTTGCCAGTCTTGATTGCTGTTCGATGGATCACGCTGCGATCATCCTCTCTCTTGCAACTTTTGAGGACCGGGGAGCCTAATAGGTAGGGTCTTGACGGATGACGGGATGAAACTGCGGCCTCTGTTCTCTCAAGTCTTCGTGGCTCTTCTTTTACTGCTTCTCGGCGGAAGGCCGAGCGTTGCCGAGGTAGAAGTCTCCGGTTCAGAGGTCATGGCAGAGTCCGCGCCACCGGCTTCGCCAACAAGTCAGTACACCCGTGTGGAAGCTGACGGCCTCCTCCATCTTGATGTCGTCATAACCGGCGCAACAGGCAAGCCCGTGAAGGGTCTCGAAGCGAAGGATTTCGAGCTATTCGATGATGGGCGGCCGCAGACGGTCCTTTCCTTCAACGGGTTTGCTGGGCTTTCTTCCATGCCCGATCCACCTGTCGAGTTAATTCTCCTTGTAGATACGGTTGGTGGCCTAAAAGATCCGGTGGCGCTAAGTACGGTTGCAGCAGCCGCGGAATTCATGCGGCAAAATGGCGGACACTTGACCATGCCTATCTCAGTCTTCGGAGTCGCCGACTCCGGGCTATGGACGCTTGACCATACGTCCAGCGACGGAAACGCCGTAGCTGATGATTTGCTTCACCTTCGAGTAAGGTTGTTACTCGACTCTTCTCCGCATAGAAATCTTCGGGGTGCAAACCTCGAATCGCTCTCCTTTCGAGATCCCCCATACCTGGCGGCATTGAAAGCGGTTGCCCACATAGCAGCCGAAGAACGACGAAAACCGGGTAGGAAACTTCTGTTTTGGATCGGGCCGGGACCCGGGATAGGAAGCGGTGCGTATCCAGGAAACACTGGTCAGGGTCAAAACACTTTTGATCTTATTTTTTGGTTTTCTACGATCCTGCGCGAGGCCCGCATGGAAATCAGCACCTTCTCCGTGGGGCAATCCGATCCGCGAACGCTCCTATACAAGGAATACCTTGAGGGCGTGAGGGCCGTACCCCAAGCCAACTACATGTACTTGTATAAGAATGTTCTTGCCGTCGAGAGCGGCGGCCAGGTGTTTCAGACAGGCGGAGACCTGGTCAAACAAATGAACGATCGCGCCCGCGACGCAAACGCGTACTACACGATATCGTTCAACCCTGCGCCAGCGGCGCACAAAGATGAGTTTCACGACCTTAAGGTGAAATTGAGCAGGCCCGGGCTTAACGCCCGGACAAATGTCGGTTATTATGACCAGCCATACTACTCTGACATTGCAAACCCCGCCTTGCGACGTGTTACGGTAACCGAGTTGCAGCAGCACCTTTCGGCGGCCCGCGCATTATCCGATGGCGAGTTAGCGCAACAACTATCGGGCATGGAACTTACGCAGCGATTGAGCGACGAAAAGCTGGCATCGTGGGTCGCAGAGCTGCGAGGCAAACAGGCTCGACAAGCACTGACCGCCCTGGCTGATCAATCGGTGTTCCTCCAACCTCCTGTTGAAGAGACCTTGTCCGACCCACCACCTGACCAGAGTGCGCAACTGCACATGATCTCATTAACGGCTGAGTATCTTCACTCAACGATGCCCGGGTTGCCGAATTTCTTCGCGAAGCGCATCTCAGTTCGTTTTGAAGAGAATCCCGAATACAAGGAGGGAGGTACGCGCGTCGAGTCCCAGCCAATGCATGAGGTAGAACATTCAAAGGCTGAGGTGCTGTATCAAAATGGCAGCGAGATCCTGGACGCAAAAGCGAAGCAGTACGGTGAGCAAGACCGCTATCTCATCACCTACGGTACGTTTGGCCCTCTTCTTCGTGCCGTCTTGGACCCGATAGTGGCTCCCGGCGGTCTAACCTGGAGCCGCTGGGAGAAAACCGATGGTGGCCGGCAACGAGCAGTCTTTCGGTACATAGTTTCTGCTCAACCATCACGATTTGAATCGGGCGGTTGTTGTCTTCCCGACGGTGACGGCAGGAAAGGATTTAGAAAGCAGACGGGGTATCACGGAGAGATTGCGATCGACCCCGCCAGTGGAGCACTCCTCCGGCTAACCATGCAGGCTGACCTCGAAGGCTTCGTGCCTCTTGACCGCTCAGACATCATGGTCGTCTACAGGCCAGTGGAGATAGGCGGCAGAACGTATATATGTCCGGCACGAAGTGTATCGATTTCAAGGGCTCGGTCAGTCCCCACTCTGAGGGAGTGGAATGACGAATTCAAGACCTGGGGACCTTATACGACGATGTTGAATGACTTTGTCTTCCAGGAATACCACTTGTTTCGAGGTCAGTCACGCATGTTGAGCTACTCTCCTGCGGACCGAGGAGGGAGAGACGGAACGATCCCTTCGCGGAAATAGTTTTGTTGGTGAGTCAACGTTCCGTGGGTCCCTCCCGGATCCCTGGCCTGAAATTCCATCGACGATGCTGCACCACATAGAGACGGTGTTCAAGGATAGAAGTCTCGCGGACCGTTCGCTACTTTTGCTGTTGTAGATCGCGGTCCACCGCCGCACCGTCGAAGGGGATCACGACGACTTTGCTGCGGTGTCCGTCGTTGCCATTTTCGTCGCCCTTTGGAACGTCAATGACAGCCAATGTTACCGTGACGACGTGACCGTTCTCGAGAAAGATCCTGGGCCGTTCCATCTTGTTCCAGTGGTTGACGGTACCGTCGGTGTAGCGGACGAAGTCTCTGCGGGGATCGTAGGCGATGCCGCGGAAGATCCAGTCGCGAATACCGTCGACGGAAGTGAAATGGAAGGCTTTGCGATCGTTCCAGTCGTTCACGGTGATGTGGAACAGACCGCCACTGAATCATATGGCAGGATCTTCGAGATACTCCGGTTTACGCACGGCCAGCTCCGGAACGGTGGTATAAATCGGCGGCCCTTGCACCGTGTAGGGTCCGAGAATGCCGGTTTTGCTGATCCAGATTCGGCCTGAGCGGTGGACGATCTCGAAGGTCCATCAGGCCGGAGCAAACAGGGGACGCCATAAGCATTTCCTCAAGCTACTCGGAAGGAACACCTGTTGCATTCCCAATGGACCGTCTACTATCACTCTGTGCTCGCAGCCATTGACAGCCAATGCATAGACAATCTATGGTAGACAAATCGTGGCTAAGACCGATCTGATCCCGGGAACCCTCGACATGCTCATCCTGCAAACGCTGAAGCGTGCGCCGCTGCACGGCTACGGCATCGCGCAGTCGATCCGGCGGGTCTCAGATGACGTGCTGACTGTCGAAGAAGGCTCGCTCTACCCGGCGCTCCAGCGTCTGCTGCTGCAGGGCTGGGTGAAGGCAGAGTGGAAGAGAACAGAAACCAACCGGCGCGCACGCTTTTACACCCTGACCGCAACAGGGAAGAAACAACTAGGGCTCGAAGTGTCGCAATTCCGCCAGGTGATGGACGCCATCGGGCGTGTTCTGGCAGATGTTGAGGAGGCCGGATGAAATCATGGCCAAGCCTGCTGCGGAAGTTCGCGCTGGTGTTCCGCCGCCATCGGTTCCACGATGAGCTGAGGGAAGAGATGGCCTTTCATCGCGAGGAGATGGAACGTGAACTGCGCGAGCAGGGAGTCGCGCCCGAGGAGGCGCGCTACGCGACCCTGCGTCGATTCGGCAATGCAACCCGCCTGGAGGAACGAAGCCATGAAGCGATCGGGTTCAACATGGAGACGATAGTCCAGGATTTGCGTTTCGCCATGCGGCAGATGCGGCGCAGTCCCGGGTTTGCCGTCACCGCGATCCTGGTCCTCACTCTGGGAATTGCCGCAGCCACGGCTCTCTTTGCCTTTGTGGAGGCAGCGCTTATTCGGCCGCTCCCTTATCGCGACCCCTCGCGTCTCATGGTGCTTTACGAGAGCGACACCCTCGGGCCGCACTTTCATCTCTCCTATCTTGACTACATCGATTTTCTCCAGCGCAACACCGTCTTCCAGTCGCTGGACGCCTACGCAGCCTACGGCTTCATGATGCACACTCCCGAGGGGCTGCAACCTGCGCATGGGGCGCGGGTGACGGCAGGATTCTTCCGCACCCTGGGTGCGGAGCCCATCCTTGGCCGCGACTTCCGTCCGGCGGACGACCAGCCCAACGCACCGCGAACGGCAATCATCAGTTATGCCGCGTGGCAGCGCCAGTTCGGCGGCCGCAGCAATGTGCTTGGTGAGACCGTCGTGCTCGATGACAATCCCACCACCATCATTGGCGTGCTCCCGCGCAGCTTCCACTTCGCACCGGCGGAACCCGCTGACTTCTGGGCAACCGAACGCCCCGATCGCGACTGCGAAAAAATGCGCGGCTGTCACAACCTCGTCGCGATAGCACGCCTGCGTCCGGGCGTCGCGCGCGCGACCGCACTTGCAGACGTGGAACGAATCGGGACGCTGCTCGCGAATCAGTACCCTGACGACGACCATGGACGGGGAGCCGTGCTTGAGCCGCTTACCGAAGTTGTTCTCGGTAAGATTGCGCCCATTCTGTGGGCGTTGTTCACGGGCGCAATCCTTCTGCTGCTGATCGCCGCAGGCAACGTCACCAGCCTGCTGCTGGTGCGCTCGGAACGGAGACGTCGGGAGATGGCTGTTCGCGGAGCCTTAGGGGCTTCGCGTATCCGGCTGGTCCGCCTGCTGGCTACCGAGGGCGTGGTGCTCGCACTTTCTGCAAGCGTACTCGGCGCGGCCCTGGCGGGGATCGCCATGCGTCTACTGCTTACGCTGCTGCCGGAAGACGTGCTGGCTACCATGCCTTACCTTCGCCAGGTAAGTCTTAACGCGACGGTGCTTGGCTTTGCGGCCCTGTTGGCGGTCTCCACGGCCCTCATGTTTTCTCTGCTGCCGGCTCTGCGCGTCTCGTTTGCTGACCTGCGCGCTGGTTTGGCCGCGGGCTCGCGCGGTGCATCCGCGCTTGCCTGGCGCGGCTTTGGTTCAAAAATGGTGGTATTTGAGCTCATCATGGCTGTCGTGTTGCTGGTGGGCGCGGGACTGTTAGGCAAGAGCTTCTACCGCCTGCTGCACGTCGACTTGGGATTCGTTCCCGATCATGTGGCTACGCTGCAGGTAATGGCCATGCCAAAAGCCTACGGTACCCCGGCGTTGCAGGCGGCCTTTTATCGCGAGTTGCAGGCGCGTCTGGCCGCCATTCCCGGCGTCCGCTCGGTCGCTGTTTCCGGCAACCTGCCCCTGGGTGACGGTGATGGCTCCAGCAACTTTCGCATCACCGGCCGGGCATGGCCCTCGGACCACAATGAAGTGCTCATTCGCGGCATGAGTCCGGGCTATTTCTCCACCATGCGAACTCGACTCCTGCGCGGCCGCTACTTTGGCGAGAACGAGGATACGGCGCATGCGCGCGTCGTGCTCATTAATCGCGAGATGGAGAAGACCTACTTCTCCGGCGAAAACGCGATTGGACAGCAAATCTACATTGAAGGCTCTCCGAAAGAAGCCATGGAAGTCGTTGGGATTATCGACGATATCCAGGAGGGGCAGCCGGATGCGCCGGCGAAAGCAGCTATGTACCGGCCGTTGTATCAAAACCTGGACGATCCGAACAATGGATTTGCTGTTGCTGTGCTCGCAGCGGGGAGCGAAGACGCAATCCTCTCGAATGTAGCGACGGTGATCCACGGCTTCGATTCCACGCTTTCTGTATTTCAACCGGAGACCATGGCAGCGCGTCTGCACGACTCGCCGGCTGCGTCGTTGCACCGTTCTTCCAGCTGGCTGATCGGTGGCTTCGCTGGCTTGGCCCTGGTGCTGAGTATGGTCGGTCTCTACGGTGTGATCGCATACTCGGTGAGCCTGCGCACACGCGAGATCGGTGTTCGCATGGCGCTGGGTGCTCCGCGCGGGGCAGTGCAGAGAATGATTCTGCAGGAAGCTGCTGGATTGACTGCGGTGGGCGTTGCACTTGGCCTGGGTGGGGCACTGGCCGCCGCAAGCCTGATGCGCAAGCTGCTGTTTGGCGTGCAGACATGGGATATTTGGACGCTTGCGGGCGTTGCCATCCTGATCTGCGCGTCTGCGCTGATTGCCAGCTTTCTACCCGCACGGCGTGCCGCTCTCGTAAACCCGACGGAGGCTCTTCGCGCCGAGTAGGGTCGACGCAAAAACTTTCCCGCCGCCGGCCCTCCTCTCATAGTCGTACTTCCACTGGCGGCCACTCATGCCCCGCTCCCAAAGCCCTGCGATCTGCTCTAGAAGGGGCGTGACAGACTGCACTGCACCCCGTCTGACATCAAACTCCTCGCATGTGCGGACGGCGTTACGCGGCACGGAGCGGTGCTGGGGGGACAACGACCTCCACCAGACCGGTTGCCACGTCATAGACGAGGCCGGAGAGCAGCCAGGAAGCTGGCAAACCACGCATCGCTCTGAGCGTTGCAACGTCCGTGGCCACCGCCCTACGAGGATCCGTGACCGTCTTTGCATCCAGTTCGCTCTCCTGCACCTGGAAAAAGTGTGCAAGCAGCGCAGGATCGCCTGCCAGGCGAGTGATCCCGCAGTCCGTGTGTTGAAGGACAATCAGATGGAATTCTCCGCCTCCCCCGGCAGGCTTCCCCATAACCTGACCAATCCGGCCAAGTAGCCCCATTTCTTCCACAAGGCATGGAGTGATGCGACCGCCTATGTTGCGTAGCACAAGCGCCTCGCCCAGCTCGAGCCCGAGTATATGAGCAGGATCCACGCGCATATCGGCACAGCCGATGATCAACGCCTTCACGTAGGGGGTTGCCTCTGGCAGCGAAGGCGTAGGTGTGCCCGCAGTAGATTGCTGCGCGGCAAAGTCTGTGTTGCGAGCCAGCAAACTGTCGAAAGTGTTCATGCGCATTCTCCTGGAAACATTCACGAATCATTAAGCTTAGTCGTTAGACGGGAGTGGAACTTTGTGCGCGACCAGCCCGGCTTCGCCATGACGAGGCAAGCTGATCCGTAGCTCGCCGCGAAACGGATCAGGCGCTTTGGTTTCGCTCAGAATAGAAAACGGACATGTCCATATATTTTGGAGGCGTGGCGCCCAACTGGCGCAACATGGTCGTCACCTGGCCGCGATGGTAACTGCCGTGATTGACCACATGCTGCAAAATCTGCCAGACAACGCCGGATCGCGCTGCGCCGCGCATATCCCTGTAGTCGAACCGGCGCTCGACCCCTTCCGGCCCAAACCTCGCGAGCACCTCGCGCATCCGGCGCTCGAGCCCGGCCCACTCCTCGCGCGCGGCCATGATATCGGGCATGCGGTCCGGCCTTTGGAATTCCGTCGGCTGTTCGCCTGCCCAACGCGATAACCAAATGAACTCGGCATCGCACATGTGCGCAATGGTGTCGCGGACGGAGCTAAAGCTGTTGCCGAGTGGCTGCGTGAATTGTTCCTGGGTCAACGCCGATGCGGCATCCAGAATGCGATCGCGCGCCCAGTAGTTGTAGTCGACGAGGAGACAAAGGTCGTCGTAGGTCATGGAAGTCCAGCTTACCCGACCGGCAGCCTTCTCTTTTAGCTTAAAATCGCCACGCACTCATTTAGCGTTCAGAACAATCCACTTGTCCGAATTATTAGTCGGCGAAGCCCTTCCCAGGGCTGTTTACCGAGAGAACACGTTCATCTCGGGTGATCGTTGACCTGTTTGCCGCGCTCCCCGGGTGCGGGCTAGCCCGGGGACGCCCGACGTGCCGTTAACTGCAGGCTGGGATCATCTGATGGTTAGTAGAGAAGGGAAGCGCGAGACGGCAAAGATCAGCTAGGATGATTTCCCATGCTTCTGCCCGACCCACAGTTCGCCAGAAGCGATATTCTTCGAATCTTCAACCACGCACAAATCTATTTGTTCCTCGGGGCGTCGATCATTACGGTCGGCGTTCTCTCTGCCTGTTTTTCTCTGTTGCGCCGCCGCTTCGATCCTCTGCTCCTGTGGTTTGCCCTCTTTGCCATCCTGTATGGTCTTCGCCTGGAGATGAATTATCAGCTTCTGTGGGCATTCGGTCTGCGCCCTGGGATTTTTCGGCGGGTCGTGATTGCCATTGGATACCTGGTCCCGATACCGGCGTTCTTCTTCTTTCGCATCCTGAACCTGCTCGGCCGGACGGGACGCATCGTCTCGAATGTCGTGTGGCCCATTGTCCTGACTATCGGGCTTCTCACGTTGGGTGTGGGCAATCGAGCGGTCTTCCGCATCATCAACAATACAGTCGTCATTGCAGCGCTCCTGATCATAATCATTGCACTCGTCCGGATCCGTTCCGGTTCGCCCGATCTGACTCTCATTCGCCGCGGCCTCTTCCTATTTATTGCGGGGGCGCTCTACGACAATTTGTCCGGCATTTTCGATCGCTATTACAACGTCGAACCTTTTTTCTTTGTGATTCTACTGGTATGCCTCGGTATCGTTGCGGGCCGCCGCACACTCGCCAATGAGCAAGAGTTGAGCGTCATCCAGAAAGAGCTCGAAATCGCCAAGCGAATCCAGCTCTCCATCCTGCCCTTCTCCTTTCCTGTGTCCAGGAATTTCCGCGTCGCGGCGCGCTACCTGCCGATGACCACAGTCGCCGGTGACTTCTATGACTTCCTTCTTACGGAAAATCATGAGGCAGGCCTACTGATCGCAGACGTCTCCGGCCATGGCGTTCCTGCTGCCCTCATCGCCTCCATGGTCAAGCTCGCTGCAAGCACCCAACGCGCCGATGCTCAAAGCCCGTCTGCCCTTCTCCTTGGGATGAACCGGACCCTTTGCGGCAATACTCAGAATCAATTCGTCACCGCGGGCTATGTCTATCTAAACGCGTTGTCGCAGGAGTTGCGTTACTCCGCTGCTGCCCATCCGCCCATGCTCCTCGTCCGCAAAGGCGAGGTCATGGAAATAGTTGAAAACGGGCTCATGCTTGCTGCGTTCGACTTCGCCGCGTACACCACGCTCACGCTCCCGATTCAAACCGGCGATCGCCTCGTTCTCTACACCGATGGGATGGTGGAAGCAGCCAATATTCATCAGGAGGAGTTTGGCCCCGATCGCCTCCATGACATTGTCCGCGGAACCGCTCACCTCACCGCGACCGAAGCGGCCGACCAAATCATCTCCTCTATCCAACAGTGGTCCGCCACTCAAAACGACGACCTGACGATCATTCTCTGCGACTACACGGCGTGATGTTTCGCGAGCACTTGCCAGACATAGAGCGATCTGAACCGCTTGATAAGCGCATTGGCCTTGATATCGTCAATTGATAACTACTTCCGAATTGCCGATGATAGACGGCAAACGCCACCTTGAGGTTGTTTTGATCCAGAGAATTCGGGTCTTATCGGGTGAGTCTACGTTGCAAACCCGCAATTGGTTCGTTCTTGGTACGTGGGAACGTGGTGTGCGTTCGAGCGCCGCGCCGGCCTCACAGCGCTCCTCTCTCGAACACTTCTATATATTTGAAAGTATTGCTACCCCGCTACGGTCGGGCAGCAGAGGTAAAAAAGAAAGCGTAGCAGAAAAGCTGTCCAGGAACCTTGTCCAGGAGCCCGTCGCCCAATCGATATCCCAAACCGCTCAAGCTCGCTGAAACCCACTTCCTCGTTGCGCCGCTAGTAGAACTACGTGGTTCTATGGAGAATGCATTTCCAGGCGGCTGATTGCTTCGACTCACCCACAAAGTTCCTCTGTGTTGAAGTGAACGTACCGCTGCAGCCATCTTGACCATGGTGCTCGACGACCAACCGATAGTCTTCGCGATCTTTGGAGTGGCACAATGCTTTCCCGCCGTGACTTTGTCTCCGCCGCTGGCATCTCTTTACTCTCTACCCACTGGGGTTTTGCGGAACGCCCAACCCCGCCCAGCGACAAACTAACGATCGCCTGCATCGGCGTTGGCTCGCAGGGTCTGCGGCTGATGATGGACCTGCTCCGGCTGCCGGAAGTCCAGATTGTGTCTGTCTGCGATGTGAACCGGCAGAGCAGCGACTACCTCGACTGGGGCCCGAATGAGCTCCGCAATAAAGTGCGTCTCCTGCTGCAGCAGCCGGATTGGGGCGCGTCGTTCCCCGGGCCCACGGCCGGCCGCGAAGCAGCGCAGTCCATCGTCAACGCCTTCTATGCCAGCGAACGAGGCAAGCCTGGCTTTCGCGGCTGCACCGCCTACGAAGACTTCCGCGAATTGCTGAGCCGCGAGAAAGATGTGGACGCAGTCGCCATCAGCACGCCCGATCACTGGCACGCCGTGATTGCCATCGCCGCCATGCGCGCCGGCAAACATGTCTACAGCCAGAAGCCCATGGCCCACTCAGTTTGGGAAGCACGCGCCATGGCAAAGGTGGCGAAGGAAACCGGCCGCGCGGCCGCGGTGTCTATCTTCAACGCGGGGACGGCAGACTCGCGCCAGGTGGTCGATACCATACGCAGTGGCTCCATCGGGCCTGTGCATCGCGTCGACATCTGGACGAAGCGTCCCGCAGCCTTCTGGAAGCAGGGCCTGGCGACTCCTACTGTGGCCGATCCTATCCCGCCAGGACTGAATTGGGATCTGTGGCTTGGGCCTGCTCCCATGCGGCCCTACAACCATGTCTACCTGCCGTTTGTGTGGCGCGCCTGGTACGACTACGGATGCGGCGCGATCGGGGACATGGGGGAATACGGCTTCGACACCATGGTCCGGGCACTGGATCTGGGCACGGCCGATCGCGTCTATGCCAGTTCCACTGAGCTGTTTCCTGACTGCTTTCCCGTCGCCTCCAGCTTGCATTACCGCTTTCCTGCCCGTGCGGGAAGGCCAAGCGTCGATGTGAACTGGTTCGACGGCGGCATTGTGCCGGCCCGGCCGGAGGAGCTTGCGCTGGACGTGGATATGAGCATCGGCCGCGAGGGCGTTATGTACAGCGGCGCGCACGGACGCCTGCTCACCGGCTTTATGGCAGGCCCTTCGCGGTTGCTTGCCCCCGATGGGCGGCTCACCCTGCTGCCGCGGGCGGGCGCGCAACATGAGCCTTTCGTGGCGGCTCACCCGGAGTGGGGTCCCAGCGCCGTGGGGGCTGAGGCAGCACATTACCGCGAGTGGATCGGCGCCTGCAAAGGCGGACCTGCGGCCACGACCAGCTATGCCTATGAGCAGCCGATTGTCGAAAGCCTGATGCTGGGGAACATCGCGATCCGTACCCAGGAATTGCTCGAGTGGGATGCTGCGGCCTTCCGCCTGACCCGCGGATCAGAACGAGCGAATGCACTACTCAAGCCGACAATGCGTGAGCCGTGGCGTCTGTCTTAGTCGCGTCTCTTCGTTGTGCCACTGTGGAAGGTACAGATGCTTCCTGCGGCGCCATGATCGTATCCGCCTGGAGCTGTCGTCTGGAATCTCTCCCACTCCGGATATGCGATCCAAATCGTAGCCACCCCTGATGTCAGCCGGGCGTGCTGGCCTCTACTGGATCGCGACCGTCATGACCCACGAGTGGAAGTCCACCCCGCTCGCCTGAGTGTATTTGATCGTTGCCGTACCGGGCGTCGTCGCAACGGCCAGTCCTTGTTGGCTCACTGACATCACCAGCGGATTGCTCGAGGTCCAGGTGCCGTTTGCGCCATCCCAGGTTGTGTTGCTCTGAGTGTGCTGACTATTATCCGAGTGATAGCCTATCGGTGTGAATTGAAGGATAGCCGCAGGAGGTGCGGTGTTGAGATTGGACAGATTTCCGCCTAGGAGGCCAAGGGTACTGTTTGGCATCGCTAAGTCCGACAACCATCCGCTCTGAATGGTCAGGTATTCGTTGGCGACAGCCGTTTCTGCCAGCTGGGTCATCAACGCGTAGCCTGCGGTGGTCGGCAACAGCGTGGGGATGTACGGGCCAGGGGTTGAAGACGGCAGAGCACGGATGGTATTCACGAGCTGCTGAAAGTTGTTGGGGCCCTCCGTAGGCTGGCCTAACGCGCCGACGCACTGGCATAAGGCGTCTCCGTAGTTGACGAGCTGGATATTATTCTCTGCCGCATATGCCGCGATGATGGAGTTGATTCGCGGAAGACCGTTGTTAAACCCCTCAGCCGTACCTGGGGTGATTCCGAGAATCACCTTTATGTGGACAGTTGTGGGACGCCATACCTATTCCCAACCGAGAATCGAGCAGCACTGCATTCCCCCCAACGGCCGTTGTTCTCGGAGCGAGGCTCAACCGTGCAGTTCAAGAGATCGAACTGGAGGCTTTATGACAACTCCGTCTCTAGTTCCTTCAAGCCGTCAAGAACAGCAGCCACAGGGTCACCTCAGCGCAACGTTTGGGCTTTGCCGAAGATACCGACGACAATATGTTTCTGGAATGCGCCGACGTGGCTTGGGCGGACTACCTCATCACCGGCACTCAGAAGCATTTTCCGCGCTTCTGGAAAAGACCAAGGTCATCACGTCACGGCAATTCATCAACATCGTCGATCCCCATCTGATGGGCTGACTGCAAATCTGGTCGAGATGAGGGAGGAAAGCTCATCCAGGCTCCCCCAAGTTTCGCGAGAAGATGTTGGGGCCTCTTCAACCGTGAGCATTCATCTCCTTGCGGCCAAGCCGTATGGCCTCGTCGAAGACGCGATCAAGTCTAGAGTTGGTACCCCGGCATCCATCCACCACCTTCTCGCTCCATCGCAAATACTCGATACGCCGCTGAATCGGCCAATTCGCAGGAGGGCGGCCCACCACGTCCCGAATATTGCAAATCTTGTCTGCGATCTTTACCTCCTTCGCGCGCGCCGTGGATGCTTTCGCGTGTTCCACCTGCAGTCGCTTGCGCTCGCTCTTTTCCAGGGATTTGTCGTCGGTCAACTCGCGAACCAGGTCGGCCACGTCTGCCCCAAAGTGTTGGGCGAGCTCCTCGAATGTGGTGTTGGTGTCTTCGACGGTATCGTGAAGAACGGCGCACAACAACGTTGCCCGATCCGTAACCTCGCCCTCTATCGCTAACGCAGCCGCTACCGCGATCGGGTGATTGATGTAAGGGGTTGTCTCCGGATCTTTCCGCCGTTGCTGCCGATGCTTATCGGCGGCAAACGCGAGCGCCTGGAGAAGGCTTGCCGCGCCCACAAAGTTCATTTCGGTCAAAGTTCCTCTCGTTTCTGCTATGACTTCTGAATCTCGCGCTTAGGAAGCTCGCCAAAAGACTCTTCCGGCTTCCGCCTACCAGGAAACGAGGGCTGGCTGTCTCCTCCTTAGGTGGTGCCACACTATCGCGATTGGTTCGATGTCTATCAAGCAGCAGCCATCCTGCCTCGCTCATACTTCCTGTCCGTTCATCGTCTCATTGGCAACGGCACCTTAAATGTTTTTAGCGAGGACTCAGTTGTGCGTGATGCTGGCCGGGTAGCCGGGGAAGAGCCATGCCGGTCTGGTTCGCCGTTGTCTCATCGTAGCCGCGGATGAACACCTCATCGGCGTCATCGCAAAATAATTCCGGAAACGCTCTCGACGAGTCGGCAAAACCGTACTACTGTCGAAGCAACGATTCATTCGCCGGGGCCGTCGCACCATGATCGCCCTGTTCGGCCCTGCACCGAACTAACGTTTGCGTGTAGACGCCACCCAATCCCCAAAAATTACGACTCCACTCTGCAACTTCTCGCCAAACGAGAGGCCCGCAAAGTGAACGCATGACGAACAATGAGCAGGGGTGCGCCCAGTGCGCGACCCTTTTGAAACGGCAGATCTTTGACAGCCCGGTACCACAACATGGCCGCACCCTCCCCTGCGATCAAACTTAGGTAACATGCCCAATTACCTGGCTCTTCCCCTGGGATCCCCAGGGGGGCGGGAAAATTTAAAATTTGATCACCTTCGTCAAACAAAAGACTTAGCCGCCATCAAGATGCCAAGTCCACGCCGCGAAGCCACGCACAGCGGCAAGAAAACGCGGGAACGGGGGGCACGTTACGTACCCGGAATCCGCGGAAATAAGCATGCTGACCCACGTCTCCAATTCAATTAAGATCGACCACGCTTACATAAGGGGATCTTTCCGACATGATTTTCTGCTTCGCTGCCTCGGCCCTGCTTATCCTGGCTCAGACCGCAACCACCCCAACGACCCCCCAGCCTGGCCCACCCGAAATAGCCACCCCCAAAGATGGACGGGAACGGCTGGCTCTGGCCGCGAAGGTGAATGGTCTGCACGGGTTGGAGCATCCCTGGCATCTCAAGGCTACCTACCAGGTGTTTGGACCCGAGGGCGACCCGATTGACATGGGCACCTATGAAGAATGGCGGGTCAGCGATCAGCAGTACCGCGTGGCGTTGCATGGCCGCTCCCTCGCGACGGAGGAGTTCGGCACCGATTATGGCGTGTTTCGCTCCGGAGGGCCGGAGTGGCCGCGCAAGCCGCTCAGCTCCATTCGCGGAATCCTTGCCCAGCCAGTTCCGCCCGACGTGCCACCGCAGGCCGTGTTGGAGAATTTCCAAAAGAACTTTAGCGCCGGGAAACTACCGTGTACGGCGGTCATGAAGCGAGGTATCTATCAGACACCGCACGGTTCGCCATCGTTTTGCTTTGGGTTGAATAACGGAGTTATCGTGTATTCGTCAGCACCGAATCAGACCTATGAAACAGAGTTCACCCACACCCAGTTGGTGCAGGGGCATTATCTTGCTCTCGACATTGCGCAGTTCCTCGAGGGAAGGCCGTGGTTGAAGATACACGTCGACACGGTGGAGGATTTGGCTCAGGCTGACTATGCAGCTCTCACAGTACCCAGCGGTGCGCTCCCGGTGCCCCCTCGCCTGAACCTTACGGGCTCGCTTGACCAGGCTCCTGCGATTCACCAAATTGCCCCGAATTATCCGGAGAGCGCCAAACAAAAGGGTATCCAGGGCACCGTGGTCCTAAATGGTGTCATTAATAAAGAAGGACGCTTTCGCGGGTTGCGTGTACTCGGCGGACCACAGGCACTGCAGCAGGCTGCCCTGGACGCAGTCAGCCAGTGGGTCTATCAGCCGTACTTGGTGGATGGCAAACCTGTGGAAGTGGAAACAGATGTTCGTGTGGAGTTCCACCTGAGTCGTCGAGGCACATCCAGGACTGAGTGAGGTGAGCCGCATGCAAGACGCTCGTTTGCAGTCTGTGGGCGCAGGCAGTTTCTATTCAACGTGAGCAAACCTGTGCACCAAAAATGGCAAGTTCATGCCATGACAAGCCCCTCCCTCACCGCAATACAATCGCGACTGGCTTACGACGAGAGGGACGATGGCGACTTATGGCGTAGCGGTAGAACCAGGGACGGCGCGGCACGAACTGTTGGCAAGGTTGGATAATCCAGATACCGTCGACGGGCTCAACCGTTTGTTGGATCGCCTGGATGTCATCGTATTCGCCGCCGAAGCGGCCGACGGCTTTCTTCGCCGCAGTGATGTGGTCGCGGACTCGCTTGGCGACAGCCTGGGAGACTTGCGGAATATTACAATTCCGGCGGATGCGCATAAGCTCGGCGACAAGCTGCCGGAACTGGCGCGCACGGCATTGCAAGCGGCCGATTTGGCCAGCCAGCCCGCAATCCAACAGCTGCTCGCGTCCGGGTTGCTGCAGCGTTTGGGAAGCCGCAGCACCATCGACTCCCTGCACGAGTTGCTCGATCATCTCGACCTCGCCTCCCTGGCCCTGAAGAGTGTCGACGAATTCCTGAAGCGTGGCGACGTGATCGGCGACAACCTCGCCGCCAGCCTGGGCGACTTTAAAAATGCCGAATCCCCCATCGACCTCGCCCGGGTAAAGGAGTTCGCCGCGGCGGTTCCCGTTTTCTTCGATGTGGCCATGCAGATCAAGCGCTCCGGGCTACTGGAACAAGCGCAGAGCCTCATGAGTACTGTGTCGCAACTCCAAGATTCCGGGATACTTGGCGCTCAAACTGTGGCAGTTGCAGGAGAGATCGGCGTCGCCGCCGCGACGACGCGCAGTAAAAAGGAGTATTCTGCCGCCACTCCCAAAGGCCTGTTTGGATTGCTCGCTGCTCTGAAAGATCCGGACGTGCAGGCTTCGTTGGGGTTTGTAATCGCCCTGGCGCGGAATTACGGTCGCGTGCTCAAAGCAAGTCCCCGGTGATGAAGTCCAGGTGATGGAACGATGCATGAACTCTCGATCGCGCACAGCCTGGTGGAACTGGCCAGTCACAGCGCGAGTGAAGCTGGGGCTACCCGGGTTCGTGCCGTACATCTGAGACTGGGCGTGATCTCCGGCGTCGTGCGCGGCGCCCTCGAATTCAGTTATGACATCGCGATCGCCGATACTCTGCTCGCCGACTCCAAATTGGTGGTGAAAGAACTCCCTGTTCTGGTCTACTGCAGCGCCTGCCAGGCCGAGGTCGAGCTCAAAAATGTTCAGAGGTTCCGCTGCCCCCATTGCGACCGCCCGAGTGGAGATATCCGGCAAGGACGCGAACTGGAAATCGAATCCATCGTGATCGACGTACCTGAGGCATAAGGATGGAAACCAGGGTTCTCGAAATACGCAAGGGCATCCTTAATAAGAATGACGAGATCGCGCGCCGGCTGCGCAGCCGCTTTCAGGCTGCCGGCGTGCTGACGATCAACCTGGTCTCGAGCCCGGGAACTGGCAAGACCGCCTTTCTGCAGCGGACGCTGGCGACCATGCGTGAGCAGGGAATCGCCGCCGCCGCGCTGGTGGGCGATCTGGCTACAGATAATGATGCGCGGCGCCTGGCGCAGTCGGGACTGCCGGTCAAACAGATCAACACCGACGGACGCTGCCACCTCGAAGCGCAGATGATTACCGATCACCTCGCGGACTGGGACCTGCAGGGGCTGGAGTATCTGTTCATCGAGAATGTCGGGAACCTGGTATGCCCATCCAGCTACGACCTCGGTGAGGAACTGCGCGTGGTGCTGCTGTCCGTGACCGAGGGCGAAGACAAACCGTTGAAGTATCCGAATATTTTTAACTCCGCCGATATCGCAGTCATCACCAAGATGGATCTTTCCACGCCGTGCGATTTCGACATCGAAACGGCAAAGGCAAATATTCAGTCGGTGCGGCCGGGGATGCGGATTCTCACCACGTCGGCAAAGACCGGCGCCGGCATGGGTGAGTGGCTGGCTTGCCTCGAAGCAATGAAACAGGTGCAATGCGCCAGGGTGTGACGGCGCTGCAGGTCGAGCACCCCCGGGGAGATCCGGAGGCCGCTGCTGCGCAGGAAATGGCACAGCTCAAAGCCGCCAATCGGCAGCTTGCGGGACAGGTGGAATCCTTGCGGCGGGGAGCCAGCGCCGTTCTCAACGAACTCGACACCAACATGCTCGCCCGCGCCGTCGCCCGTCAGGCTGCACTGCTGCTGCATGCTGAGCATGGGCTGGTCGAACTCTACGATCAGGATCTGCCTTACTTCCGAACAGAACATCTGCAGCACGCCACCGCGATCACCCGCGATTTGAGCAATGATGTCGGTGTCAATTCGCTCTCCGCGTGGGTGGTCCGGCATCGCCAGGCGATACTTTTCAATGCTGAGTCTCCATCGGCGCAGGCGCCTTGCACCGATATGGTGGCTGCAGGGTGCAGGAATGCGATTTGCGTACCCATGCTGAATCACCAGGGCTACGTGGTCGGCATCTTGCAGGTACAGAACCATCGCACCGCAGCGCCTTTTTCCACGCAGGATGTGAGTATCGCCGAAACCTTGGCCGTGCAGGCAGCCATCGGCCTGGAACGCACCCGGCTGTTCGACCGCATGCAGGAGTGGACGCAGTCGCTCGAAATATTGCTGGCCTTCAACGCGGCCGTCAACCAGCATCTGAATCCCTCGGAATTGGTTCGCCGCCTGGTAGAACATGCGGCGCGCTTCCTCAAAGCGGATGGCGGATTGGCCGGTCTGGCGCTCCCTGCTGACTCGACCGGGACGCTCAGCATGTCCTCGGAGGCGTACTGGCATCGCGGCGCCTGGCGGGAATGGCCGCGTAGCTGGCGTTCCCTGGAAGGGCTGGCCGGCCACGTGCTCGAGAATGAATTTCCCTACCTCTCTAATGAGTATGCCGAAGACCGGCTCGCCGACGCGGAACTGGTCAGCCGCTTCGACGTCCAGCGCGCTCTCTGCGTTCCCATCAAAGATATCGAGGAGTTGGTGATCGGATTCTTCGAATTGCATCGTGGCCCCAACCAGCCGGCCTTTACCTGGCAGGATGCAGCGTTCGTCGAATCCCTTGCCAATACTACGGCGGTGGCAATTCGTAATGCGCAGTTGTTGAAGGCCCTGGAGATCAAGAGCCAGCAGATCCAGGCCCTCTCCGCCCATCACCTCCTTCGTTTTGAAGACGAACGCAAACATATCGCCAGGGAATTGCACGACGAGGCGGGACAGGCACTGATCGCTATCCAGCTTGGTCTGCAGGTACTTTCCCGCCAGGTGCCGCACGATCTGCGTGAGGATGTTTCGCAGCTGGGCGCGCAGGTCAGCGAATCAGCGAAATTGTTGGGCAATATCGCGCGCCACCTGCGCCCGCCAACCCTCGATAGGCTCGGACTGCACGGAGCCCTCCGCCAACTGGCGTCCGAATACCAGGAACGGTTACATATACAGATCGACCTCGACCTCTCGACAGCCTGCCTGCGTCTACCCCAGGCGATGGAACTGGCACTGTATCGTATTGCCCAGGAAGCGTTGACCAATACCGCCAAGTATGCGGAAGCGACTCGGGTTGAGGTAATGCTGGCCCGCGAAGAAAATGAGATCATCCTCTCTGTTCGCGACGATGGTAAAGGATTCGATTATGATGCCCGGCACACCGGCCTGGGCCTGATGGGGATGAAGGAGAGGGCAGCCATGCTGCCTGGCTCTTTGTCGATCCATTCGAGCCCTGGGTACGGTACCGAGGTACTGGTGAAGGCGGCGCTGCCATGAAGAAACCCCGGATTCTGCTGGTGGATGATCACGCGCTCGTGCGGCGGGGTGTGGCTGCCCTTTTGCGCATGGATGGACGCTATGAGGTCGTGGGCGAAGCCGATCATGGGGAAGAAGCCCTGCGGCAACTGGCGGAGGAAGACGGAAGGTTACTACCTGATGTAGTACTACTCGACCTGGCCATGCCGCGCCTCGACGGAGTCGAGACCATGCGCCGCATTCACAAGCATTGGCCGCGGCTCGCCGTGATCGTGTTGTCGATGCACAACGACGAGCAGTTCGTCGCCCAGACTTTGCGCTCCGGCGCGCGTGGATATCTGCTCAAACACGCCATGGATAACGAGCTGTTTGAAGCCCTGGGCACAGTCCTCAAGGGCAAACGATACGTCACGCCGGCGATCGATATGGCCCGCGTCGAAGCTCAGGAGCAGGATGAGACCGAGCTCACGGCTCGCGAGCGCGAAGTCTTGCAGCTGGTAGCTGACGGCCATACTACTCAGGCAGTTGCAGATATCCTCAACCTCAGCCCACATACGGTCACTCGCCATCGTGCCAACCTCATGCTCAAGCTCAATGTGCACAACCAGATGGAGTTGATGCGCGCGGCCATGGCAAAGGGTCTGCTGGTCTCGTCTGCGATTCGTAACTAATACTTTAGGAAAAATTAGCTACTTCTTGCTATTGCCAGTACTTGCGACCGGCGCGTCAAATCGCTTCGTCCTCAAGTCAGGCAAATCAACAAGGAGTTCCGCTCTATGGCTTCATTGTTGTGGTTTCAAGGTGGCGCTTGCAGCGGTAACACGATGTCCTTCCTCAATGCCGAGGAGCCCAGCGCTTGTGACCTGGTGACCGATTTCGGCATCGATCTCCTCTGGCATCCTTCGCTCGGCCTGGAAATGGGCGACAACGCCAAGCGAGTATTCAACGACGTTGCCAGCGGCAGAAAACCTCTCGATATCTTCGTGTTTGAAGGAACTGTCATCCAGGGACCCAACGGCTCTGGCCGATTCAACATGTTCGCTGACCGTCCGATGAAGGACTGGGTGAAGGATATGTGCGCTGTTGCCGGAGCTGTGGTCGCGCTCGGCGATTGCGCATGCTGGGGTGGCATTCCGGCCACGGAGCCGAACCCGGTCGACAATATTGGCCTGCAGTACCTCAAGCGCAAACAAGGTGGCTTTCTCGGCGCCGACTTCCGCTCCAAGTGGGGCTTGCCCGTGATCAATATTCCCGGTTGCCCGGCCCATCCGGACTGGGTCACGCAGATCCTGGTAGCCGTCGCTTCCGGCCGCGCGTCTGATATCGCGTTGGACGATCTGCAACGGCCACAGACGTTTTTTAAAACCTTTACCCAGACTGGCTGCACCCGGGTACAGTTTTTCGAGTACAAACAGTCGCCCGTCGAGTTTGGCCAGGGCACCCGCACCGGCTGCCTTTTTTATGAATTTGGCTGCCGCGGGCCGATGACTCATTCGCCCTGCAATCGCATCCTGTGGAACCGCCAGTCTTCGAAGACCCGCGCCGGCATGCCTTGCACCGGCTGCACTGAACCGGAATTCCCGTTCCACGACCTCAAGCCCGGCACCGTTTTCAAAACCCAGAAAATCAGCGGCACGATCCCCAAGGAGATCCCCACCGGTACTGACCACATCACCTACATGGCGCACGCAGCTGCTGCCAGAATTGCCGCTCCACGCTGGTCAAAGGAAGACATGTTCGTGGTCTAGCAGGCTCACTTGTTCTCAACGGAATTGCTGAAGGAGTCATCGAATGGCAACAGTATTGCAAGGTCAGGAAATGCGAATCAGCCCACTGGGCCGGGTCGAGGGCGATCTTGACCTCAGGGTGACGATCCGTGACAACGTCGTCACGGATGCCTGGACAGAAGCCAGCATGTTCCGCGGTTTCGAGATCATTCTGAAAGGCAAAGATCCGCAAGCGGGACTGATCGTCACGCCGCGTGTCTGCGGTATTTGTGGTGGCAGCCACCTTTATAAGGCTGTCTATGCGCTGGATACAGCGTGGAAAACTCATGTGCCGCAGAACGCGACCATGGTGCGCAACATTGCCCAGGCATGCGAAACGCTGCAGTCGATCCCGCGCTGGTTCTATGCTTTGTTTGCCATCGATCTCACCAACAAGAACTACGCCAAGGCACCCGAGTACGACGAGTGTGTGCGCCGCTTCGCTCCCTTTGTCGGCACCAGTTATGAGAAGGGTGTGACGCTTTCGGGCAAGCCGGTCGAGGTGTATGCCATCTTCGGTGGGCAGTGGCCGCATTCGAGCTTCATGATTCCCGGCGGAGTGATGTGCGCGCCCACCCTTTCCGATGTCACGCGCTCGATCGCCATACTCGATTATTGGAAGCGCGAATGGCTGGAGACGACGTGGCTCGGCTGTTCCATCGAACGCTGGATGGAGAACAAGTCCTGGAACGATGTGTTGGCGTGGTGCGACGAAAACGAGAGCCAGCACAATTCCGATTGCGCGTTGTTTATTCGCTTCTCGATGAAGGTGGGCCTGGACAAGTTCGGCCAGGGCTGCGGTGCGTATCTCGCCACCGGGACATACTTTCAACCGGACCTTTATGAGAACCCCACCATCGATGGTCGAAACGCTGCCCTCATCAACCGCTCGGGCGTCTATGACGGTAGCGTATTCCACGACTTCGATCACATGGCCGTCCGCGAAGATACTGCGCATTCTTTCTTCCGCGGTACCACGTCGCTCCATCCGTGGGAAGGACGCACCGAGCCGATCGATCCGTTGGATGGACACAAGGAAGGCAAATATAGCTGGGCCAAGTCGCCGCGCTATCTTGTTCCCGGCAAGGGCAGTTCGCTCCCGCTCGAGGCAGGTCCGCTGGCGCGACAGGTCGTTGCCGGCAGGCCCGGCGCAGAGCCTCATCAGGACTACGACCCACTCTTCCTCGATTGCATTAAGACCATCGGTCCGAGCGTGATGGTGCGGGTGCTGGGACGCATGCACGAGGCTACCAAGTACTACAAACTGACCCGCGCCTGGCTCGATGCGCTGAAGTTGCACGACAAGTTCTACACCAAACCGATCGAGCATGCGGAAGGCAAAGGCTTTGGTTCGACGGAAGCGGCTCGCGGCAGCCTATCGGATTGGATCGTGATCAAAGACGGCAAGATCGAGAACTATCAGATTGTAACTCCCACGGCATGGAACATTGGTCCGCGGGATAACTTAGGCTCACAAGGGCCCATGGAACGGGCCTTCATTGGCGCTACCATTGTTGATCCGAGCGATCCCGTAGAAATGGGGCACGTCGCTCGGTCGTTTGATTCCTGCCTGGTGTGCACCGTGCACGCCTACGATGAGAAGACGGGCAAGGAATTGTCGAAGTTCCGGATTGGTGAGGGATCCTAGCGGTACGTCTCTCTCCCACAGGGGAAAGAATATGCTGAAGACCTCGGGCCGAATCGATACAAAGGTCGACACACTCATCATCGGTTGCGGTAACCTGCTGCGCGGGGATGATGCGGTTGGCCCGGTCCTGATTCGCCACCTATGGGACCTTGGCATACCAGACGATGTTCATTGTGCGGACGGAGGCACCGGGGGCATGGACGTGGCCTTCCAGATGCGAGGAGTTCGCCACGTGATCCTCGTGGATGCCTGCGTCAGCGGTTCCGAACCGGGCGAGCTTTTCTGTTTGCCAGGGGAAGCGACCGAGCACCTGCCTCCGTTGGAAGGCATCAATCTGCATGCGTTTCGCTGGGATCACGCGCTCAGTTTTGCGCGCTGGTTGCTCAAGGATGATTATCCGAAGAAGGTCACCGTCTATTTGATCGAGGCCAGGGACCTGGTCATCGGCGAACCCTTGTCTCCGCCGGTCGAGTCGGCTATGCGCGATCTAGCCAAGAGGCTGCTGGCGGAACTCGCCGAGCGGCCGGAAACAAACACTCCATGCCCGGAGGAATCTATGCCGCTTGAAGTTGAGTTTACTGCTGACGGTTATTTGCATTTACCGGTAGAGTTGGCTTGCGAACATTTCCATAGCGACGGGATTGTCGCCGTGGTGCGCGGACCGGAATTGTGGCTGATGCCGACCCATAACAGTGCCTCGGGCGGCTACCTTTTGAAGAGGCGGAATCTTCAGGGCGACCGTACGCTCCTGATCTGGGAGGCGCTGAGAATGCGCGCCATCACCGGGAGGAGGATTGCTTTCTGGGATGACCGTGAAGGGGCGTTGCGTGTCGCCCTGGAAGCGTATGATGCCTGAACCCGGTGGGTTCGTCGAGCGATCTGTAGGTGTGGTGGCGACGATTGAGCCGGAGTCGGGACATTTTGTTGTCTACCTTGAGGTTTCTTTCTGGAATGAAGAATCTGCCGATAACCCCATTCAAACCGTGCGTAAACGTATCAATACCTATCCCACGCTGGAGCGGGCGCGCATCGCGGCCAACTTCATGGTGCGGGCAGCAGCAAGAGATTTGCCACATCCACCACTCGGAACGTGAGCTACGCGCATATGACTGATCCATTTGTTCTTTCGCGACCGCAACCCGTGGGTATCCTGGCCATCCCTACCGGGCTTCTTGTTCTTCCCGGTTGCGTGGATGGTGCCGGCATGCAGCAGTGTGTGACCGGGCAGATGGGCTCGAGGCTTCCATCCGCTTGGACGTTTTACGAGAATGCCCGCCAAGGCGACTTTGCTGCGGCGTTGGCTGACCTCGCAGCAGACGTGGATCCCATTGCCGGTTACAACCGCTTCGTCCTCGATCCCACGGTGGATGGCCTGGAGTTTCTGCGCACGGAGCTAACCGGCACCCTGGGTAGCCTTCTGGAGATTGCCGCCTATACCCACGGCCTCACCGACGAGGTACCGAGCGAAGCTGGACTCGACGGGGAACTACTCGCGCTTGCGCTCATGACGCAGGCAGCATCCCTGATGGGCGAGGATGCTCCGGATACGTCTCCCGATGCGGCGCTCGCCTTGCTCGATCGCGCCATTTCGGCGGCGCATGCTGCGTCGCCGCTGTTTACGGCGCACCTGCATTCCCAGGTGGCCGGGATCTACCGCACGCTTGACGAGTCAGCGGGTTTGCCGGCACTGCCGCATTATCGCCAGGCCATCGCTTTGGTGGAGCACGCCAACCTTCCGGAGTTTACCGCGGACCTGTGGATGCAGGTGGGCATGATCTGCCAGGGGATGGCGATGGGACGGCCCGGCCAGATGGCCGAAGCGGTAAGGGCCTACCAGGAAGTGCTGCGCAGCGGCCTGGCCGTGGAAGAGCACGGTGAGTTATTCGCCTTGGCCCACAACAACCTGGGCCTCCTGTATCTTTCCATCCAAATGACCGAAGACCGCAACAAGTTGCGTACCGCGATCGCGGTGCAATCGTTTCGCGAAGCTGTGCGGGTCTGCAATCGAGAGCTTCATCCTGACCTTTGGGCCAGCATTCAGCTGAACCTGGCGAATGCTTTGCAATACATGCCTTCCTCGCATCCTGAAGAGAACCTGGTGCAGGCCGTAGAGCTCTACGAGGAGCTGGTTACGGTGCGCAAGAAGGCGTTTGACCCGGTCGGTTACGGGCGCATTTTATCTAACCAGGCAAATGCGCTCGCCCATCTGGGAATTTTTTCTCCGGCGCTCGAAAAGCTGAACGAAGCGCGCAAGCTGTTCGAGTGGCACAACGAGACGGAACTTGCTACCAGCGCCATGGAACTCGCGGGACACATCCATGAGCAGGTGGCGACGACTGCGGGAGGCAATTGACAATGGATCTGCATGAGCGTCAGCAATTCGATCTTTTGCTGCAACTTTCTGTCGAACGCTATGTGGAGCGGTTGGAACAACGCAACGAGGGCGCCGAAAACGCGCTTTACCGATTGCGTTCCGCTCCTCACGGAGAAGGCGTCTGGTTGAGCCAGTTTGTGGATGCCATCTTTCAGGATTTTCTTCTCAACACGCCGGACGGTGCGGCGTTTGTGCTGCGGGCGCTGCCGAGCCGAAGAGTCCACGCGCCGAAAGCAGGTACTGTGGAGTCGATGCTGAAGAATATGTCGGAGAATGCCTTTGCGGATCTGCTCCGGCAAAAGACAGAAGAAGAATTGGAGCGGAGAATGAGCTACCAAGCCCTTTCTCCCGCGCCTTAACGATAGGAGCACACCCATGGCTGCAAGCACACCGACGATGGTGGCCGACGAGTTTGAACTTCTCGCGGCTAAGGTGGACAAGGCAGTTGCAGAGCTGCAAACGCTTCATGGCGATGCGTTGGCCAAAGCGACAGCGTTGCGGACTTCCATCGAGGCACTTCACAAAGCCGCGCTGATCAAGATTGTGCAGGGACTGAAAGCGGATGCACGCGGACACGAACTGCTCGTCGAATTGATGGCCGACCCGGCGGTGTACGCGTTGTTCTCGATGCACGGTCTCATTCGCGCCGATCTGCGCACGCGGGTCAGCCGGGTCACCGAAATGGTGCGACCGGATTTTCATTCTCAGGGCGCTGAGTTGGAACTGGAGTCGGTCGAGAACAACGTCGCCTTTGTCAGGATCGAGGGCGCCGGCAGCGGTTGCCACTCCAATATGCCCATGCTGAAGAGCGCGGTGGAGGACGCTTTGCGGCTGCATGTGCCGGAGATTGTTCGGGTCGAGGTGATTGCCGAGGAACCGCCTCCGGTGCTTGTCCAATTGATCGGTGCTGTACCCGAAGAAGATCGCGGGTGGGTGCAGGGTCCGGTGACCAGCGAGCTGCATGATGCCAAGCCGTTTCGTTGGGACATCGGCGAATCGAGCGTCCTGCTGTTGCGCTTTGATGGCCGGCTGCAGGCGTTTCGCAACGCCTGTGCCCACCAGGGACTGCCGCTCGACGGAGGCGTCGTGGATAAAGAAGCGCGCACCATTACCTGCCCCTGGCATGGCTTTCGCTTCGATTGCCAGAGCGGGGAATGCCTGACCGCTCCGCAAGCGCAATTGGAGACACTGCCGGTACGTATCAAAGACGGGTACGTATGGGTGCGGCCGCAGTGAGCGCGACCCCCATCGGTAGACTGGGCGCGGCGTCGCGGGGAGGTCTTGCCTTACCCGATGCGTCGCCGACTCCATCGCAAATGTATGCTCCGCGCGGTGCCTTTCTGAATCGGGACTGGCTGGTGATTGCTGATTCTGGAAATCACCGCATCCTGCTGTGGCGCGGACTTCCGGCAGCGGAAGGGCAGCCTGCGGATGTGGTCGTGGGCAAGCCTGACTTCTTCAGCGAGGGTCCAGGTCTGTTGCATCTCCCCACGGGGGTCGCCATTCATGGGGGCCGTCTGCTGGTGGCGGATGCGTGGCACCATCGCATCCTGGTGTGGGACCGCGTGCCGGTGGTGAACGATACGCCTCCTGATTACGCTTTGGGGCAGCCTGATTTCGAAGCAGTCGAGCCAAACCAGGGCGGCGAGGCCAGGGCAGATACGCTCTACTGGCCCTATGGTTTCGGATTTGCCGGGGAACGCTTCTACATTGCCGATACCGGGAACCGCCGCGTGCTGGGTTGGGATCGCTTTCCCTCGCCCGGACAAATGCCCGATCTGATTTTGGGCCAATCCGACGCGCAAAGCCGAAGTGAAAACCGTGGCGGTCCGGTTTCCGCGCGGTCGTTCCGGTGGCCTCATGCGATTGCCGGCAACGACCGGATGCTGTTCGTTGCCGACGCCGGCAACCACCGCGTGCTGGGTTGGGATGGCCGGCCGGAGTGTGACCGCGATGCCGACCTGGTACTGGGACAGCGGAGTTTTACCACGGCAATCGAGTGGCCCTATACGACGCAGGGCCCGGCGGCCATGCGCTTTCCCTACAGCCTTGCCTTGCAGGGCGACCGGCTGGCGGTCGCGGATACGGCCAACAATCGCATCCTTTTCTGGAACAACGTCCCTTGCGGCGGGGCCGGCATACCGGCGGATGAAGTGATCGGGCAGACGGATTTTCTGGGCAACGGAGAGAATCGCTGGAAGTCGATTCAACGAGATACGCTTTGCTGGCCCTACGGTCTGGCTCTCTGCGAGGAGACGCTGGTCGTCGCGGATTCAGGAAACAACCGGGTCACCTTGTGGGAGCTTGATGCTGTATCTCATACCGCGATGGTTGCAGAAGCGCCGGTGTCATGCACAGAAGGAGCTGTTTAATGTGTCTTGCTGTTCCAGGGCAGGTGAAGGAGATCTACCAGTCGCAGGGTGCGCGCATGGGCCGGGTGAATTTCGGTGGCGTCGTGAAGGAAGTGTGCCTCGCCTATCTTCCCGACCTGTTGGTGGGGGATTACACCATCGTGCACGTGGGATTTGCCATCTCGCGTATCGACGAAGAATCGGCGCGGCAGACGCTGGAGACGTTTCGCCAGATGGGTCTGCTGGACGAAGAATTCAGCGAGACGGCGCAGGGCTGAGGTGACCATGAAATATCTGGATGAATTTCGCGACGGCGATTTAGCACAGCGGCTGGCACGAGAGATTCGCGAGACGGCCACGCGCCCCTGGGCCATTATGGAAGTGTGCGGCGGCCAGACCCATTCGATTGTTCGCAATGGCATCGACCAGTTGCTCGACGGCGCGGTGGAGATGATCCACGGCCCAGGTTGCCCGGTGTGCGTCACTCCGCTGGAGTTGATTGATAAGGCTCTCGCAATCGCCTCGCAGCCAGGAGTGATCTTCTGCTCGTTTGGCGATATGCTGCGTGTTCCCGGCAGCGAGAAAGATCTGTTTCGCGTGAAGGCAGAAGGTGGAGATATACGGGTGGTGTATTCTCCGCTGGCTGCGGTGCAAATCGCGCGTCAGAATCCCGAGCGGCCGGTGGTGTTTTTCGGGATCGGATTTGAGACCACCGCTCCGGCCAACGCGATGGCGGTTCATATGGCGAAAGAGCAGGGGATCGCCAACTTTTCCATGCTGGTATCGCATGTGCTGGTGCCCCCCGCAATTGAAGCCATCATGAACTCGCCCACCTGCCGGGTGCAGGCCTTCCTGGCTGCCGGGCATGTGTGCAGCGTGATGGGGTATTGGCAATACTACCCGCTGGTGGAACGCTACCAGGTGCCGATCGTGATCACCGGGTTTGAACCCCTCGACCTGCTGGAAGGTATCCGCCGCACGGTGCATCACCTGGAGGCCGGCAGGCCACAGGTTGACAATGCGTACGAACGTGCCGTGGTCTATGAAGGGAACCAGGCTGCGCAGCAAATGCTCTCCACCGTATTCGAAGTGTCAGACCGAACCTGGCGCGGGATTGGTGTTATCCCACGCAGCGGCTGGAAGTTGAGTGAGCGCTATCGCGACTTTGACGCTGAAATTCGTTTCTCGGTCTCGGATATCCACGCGGTAGAATCGCCGATTTGCCGCAGTGGGGAAGTGCTGCAGGGAAACCTGAAGCCCAATGAGTGCGCTGGTTTTGGCAAGGAATGCACCCCCCGGCATCCGCTGGGCGCCACTATGGTATCTACAGAAGGCGCCTGTGCGGCTTACTACAACTACGGCCGGTTCGTTGCCGTGAGTTCTATCCATTGAGCACGCTCATCCATCCCGACCTCTCGCAGTGGAGTTGTCCGTTACCGTTGCGTGACTACCCGACCATCGTGCTGGGCCACGGCGGTGGCGGCAAGCTTTCGAGTGAACTGATCGAGCACATTTTCGTCCCCGCTTTTCGCAACCCGGCGCTCGAAACCATGGCCGATTCTTCCGTGTTGCCACAACCTGCGGGACGGCTCGCCTTTTCGACGGACTCCTACATCGTGCGCCCGCTATTTTTCCCCGGCGGTTCCATTGGCGATCTTGCCGTTCATGGAACCGTGAATGATCTGGCGATGAGCGGCGCGACGCCGTTGTATCTCAGCGCGGGATTTATTCTCGAGGAGGGATTTCCACTGTCGCACCTGGCGGCCATTGTCGAGCGCATGGCGCGAGCGGCCCGCAAGGCCGGAGTGCAGATCGTAACCGGGGACACCAAGGTGGTGGATAAAGGACACGGGGACGGTTGCTATATCAACACTGCCGGCATCGGCGTGATCGCCGACGGGATTCATGTCGGTCCGACGCTGGCGCGGCCCGGGGACGTGGTGATTGTGAGCGGAACGCTGGGCGACCACGGCATGGCGATTATGAGCGTGCGCGAGGGGTTGGAGTTTGAGACCATCATCCAGAGCGACAGCGCAGCGCTGAATGCGATGGTCTTATCGCTGCTCACCCTGGCGCCGCATATTCATGTGCTGCGCGACCCGACCCGTGGCGGCCTCGCCAGCGCCTTGAATGAGATTGCCGCGAAGTCCGAGGTGGGTATTCTGATCGAAGAGCGAAACCTGCCGGTGCTGCCAGACGTGCAGTCGGCGTGCGATCTGCTGGGTATGGACCCGGTCTATGTTCCGAACGAGGGTAAGTTGGTAGCGATTGTCGATCCTTCGGTCGCGGATGCAGTGCTTGCCCGTATGCGTGAGGATCAGCACGGACGCAATGCCGCCATCATCGGCAAAGTCACCAGCGAGAACAAGGGGATGCTGGCCGCGAAGACCGCGATCGGCGGGACCAGGGTGATTCCACTGCAAATCGGGGAGCAAATTCCGCGTATCTGCTGATGCCAATTCGCTTACCCCGCCGCAAAGATCGATATGTGTTATCTTCAACCTGAACGTCAGAGCTTTACCCGTAGAGACTCGTTTTCCCCCGCCCGTAAGACAAATTCATCCGCTGGATAAGGAGAACATCATGGGATTTTTGGAAGAAGCAGAGAAGATCGCAGGAGCTGTGGTTGCCGTCGAGGGTGTTAAGAAGTTAGATCCGAACGCCGGAATTTTGGCCGAAGGCGCGGCTGCTGTCGCTGGCTTTGAAGGCGCCGGCGCCATCGCTGAGCATATGGAAAATAAAGAAGAGACCAACAACGGTTAACGAAGTCTGGCTCCAGTTCGATGCGGCCCACATCAGGTAGTCATTTCGCCGGTGTGGGTTTCCATCAGCAGTTCGGCGGCGGTCTGAGCAAAGCTCTCGTCGTTGATGTGCGCGTCCAGTTCCACCAGCTTGATCCCCGGTCTGAGCGTCGCCTTCAAGGCGTCGCAATATGAGTTGAGCGCCTCGGGCGAATAGAATGGGCCCCCGCGCTTGTCGATGGCGGAGACACCCTGCAACGGAATCAGCACGATCACAGGCCCAGTTGCGCGATTGAGCTTGGTGGCCGTGAGGCGTCCAATTTCTGCGCATTCTTCGGGTGTTGTTCGCATCAGCGTGACCGTCGGGTTGTGAACGTACAGAGTTCGGTTGCGGAATTCTGCCGGCACCGTTTCCAGCGGGCCGAAATTGACCATATCGATCGCCCCTGGACATACCAGCTGTGGAATGCCCCTACGGCCGGCTGCTTCCAGACGATGCGGTCCCGCGCTGAGGACCCCTCCGGCCAACTCGTCTGCAAGCTCTGTGGTCGTGATGTCGAGAACGGCCTGGATGACGCCGTCATCGATCAATTGCTCCATCGCCTGGCCGCCGGTGCCGGTAGCGTGGAAGACCAAGACCTCATAGCCGTGCTCCTCGAGTATCCGCCGCGCCGCGTTGACGCAAGGCGTGGTGACACCAAACATGGTCGCTGCAATGACCGGCTTCTTGTCGGAGGCGTCCAGTTCCGCGGATACCATGCCGCAAATCGCTGCCGCGGCGTTGGTGAGTATGCGACGGGAGACGTGATTTAAGCCTGAGATGTCGAGCACCGAAGGCATCATGCAGATGTCTTTGGTGCCCACGTAGGGTCTGGTATCTCCGGCAGCCAGCGTCGATACCATCAGCTTGGGAAAACCGTAGGGAAGGGTTCGCATCGCTGCCGTTGCAATGGTCGTACCCGCGGATCCTCCCAGCGACACAACACCGCGTATGGCTCCCTGGGCGAAGAGCCGCGCAACGATTGCGGTCGCCCCGCGGGCCATCACAGCGATGCTTCGTCCTCGGTCTCTTTCGCTCTGCAGCACAGCAAGATCTTCGTTGGCTGCTGCGGCCACTTCGACGCGCGAGATGTCGGGCACAAAGGGCGCAGTGCCGAGTACGCCAACGTCGATCATCAACGTTAGTAGGCCCGCAATCTCGATGCGGTCCCGCAAAAAGGCGAACTCCTCGCCCTTGGTGTCGAAGGTGCCGATCAACGCAACCGTTTTGGCAACCGCCTTGCGAGTCATCACGCTAGATTTCGGGCAACTCGCCTGGGGCAACGACACGGCACTCGGGCATTGCGCGCAACTGTGCTTCAGCGCCCGGCGGGGAATAGACGGCGATCAATTTCAGGGGCTCCCACCCGCTGTTGATCGTGGCGTGGTAGATGTCAGGCGGAATGTGGATCATGTCACCAGCGCTGATCGGTTCCCACTGCTCGCCATCGACATCGATCATCTGCTTGCCCTGCCCCGAGACCACGTACAAGATCTCCTCGGTCCCAGGATGATTGTGTCGCACGTGGCCTTTCCCTGGCTGCAAGAGGACGACACCCATGGTGAAGCGTTCCGTCGCTGTGACGCGTGGTTCGCTGAGCCACTTGATCGTTCCCCAATCAAAGACCTGCGTTTCGACGTCAGCCGGAGTTACGAATCGGCGACCCGCGAGCTTTGCCATATCTGCTCCTTTAGCTGCGCTTCGTTTGCATGTTTACGTTCTTGAATTTGCTTACTTGTTCGGTGATGGCACGTTCCGCCGGGAGACGCTCGATACTTGAGGCGCCAAAGAATCCGCAGACACCGTGAGTGCGGTTGAGAACGTACTGTACGTCCTCTGGCTCGGCAATCGGGCCGCCGTGGCAAAGGACGAGAACCTCTGGGCGGATGGAGACGGCGGCTTCCTGGATGGCCTGAACGCGTGTCACCGCTTGATCGAGCGTGATCGCCGTCCTGGCGCCGATCGTCCCGCTCGTGGTCAATCCCATGTGTGCAATCAAAAGGTCCGCACCAGCGTTCGCCATCGCCCTGGCTTCCTCTTCGTTGAAGACATAGGGGCAAGTGAGCAGGTCGAGCGCATGCGCCTGCGCGATCATCTCCACTTCATGGCCGAATCCCATACCGGTTTCTTCCAGGTTCTCGCGGAATAGTCCATCGATCAAACCTACCGTCGGAAAGTTCTGCACTCCGGAAAAGCCGACCTCTTTGAGTTCGCGAAGGAACACAGTCATGGTGCGAAAAGGATCGGTTCCGCAAACGCCGGCGAGCACTGGCGTCTTACGTACGATGGGCAGTACTTCGCGCGCCATTTCCATGACGATGGCATTGGCGTCCCCATAGGGCATGAGACCGGCCAACGATCCTCGTCCTGCCATGCGGTAGCGGCCGGAGTTGTAGATGATGATGAGATCGGCGCCGCCGGCTTCAGCGCACTTGGCAGAGATTCCAGTGCCGGCGCCGGCGCCAAGGATGGGGATGCCGCGCGCGCTGCTCTCTCTCCATTGCTGCAGGCACGCTGATCGGTTCGTCATGCTCTCTCCACGACCCGAAATATACAGTATTTGACTTGAGCCGGGCGCTCAGCGACGCTGGGGAGGCCGTATTATGGATGGTCAATATGCATACCCTGAAAGTCATGCTCCTTGGAACGGCGCTTCTGGCACTCTGCCTGATCGTGGGGAAGCTCGCGGGTTCTGCGCGTGGCGCAGCCGCAGCGGCGCTGATTTTCGTTCCTTTGTGGTTTATCGGATCGGGGATCAATCTTTACCTCGGAGTCAAGACTGCCGGTTATTCGTTCGCTGAGGAGCTTCCGGTTTTTCTGCTTGTTTTCGCCGTGCCGTCACTGGTTGCTCTGGTCTTGTGGCGGGTGATGCGGTGACGAGGCGATCGTCTTTTTCGATTTTGAATCCCGTTCCTCTTTGGCCCTCTCCAATCGGGAGAGGTGAACTGCGTGGCGCTGGAACACAAAGGCAAGGTTGCTCTCATAACGGGAGCAAACAAAGGGATCGGGTTCGAAGTAGCGCGTCAACTTGGCGCCGAGGGCGTCACCGTGCTCCTGGGCGCGCGCGATCCGCAACTAGGCGAAGCTGCTGCCGCGAAGGTGAAGGCAGAGGGCGCTGACGCGCACTTCCTCGAGATTGATGTCACCAAACCTGAAACAATCACGAAGGCCGCGGAAACAATCGGCGCGCAATACGGCAAGCTCGACATCCTCGTGAACAACGCAGGAATAGTCGCGAAAGAGGATGGTCCGCCGAGCGTAGCCGATCCTGGAGCGGTTCGCCGCGTTCTCGACGTCAATTTCTTTGGCGTGCTGGCGGTGACTCAGTCGATGCTGCCCCTGGTGAGAAAGGCTCCATCCGGGCGCATTGTGATGGTTTCGAGCATCCTCGGATCGCTGACCTGGAACACCGATCCGCAGTGGCCTGCAGCCGTAAGGCTTTTGGGCTACAACGGGTCCAAGGCCATTCTGAATATGCTGACGGTACAGCTTGCGTGGGAACTGCGGGACACTGCCATCAAGGTCAACACCGTCAACCCCGGCTATACAGCGACTGATCTGAATGGCAACAGCGGAACCCAAACGCTTGCGGAAGGGGCAGCCGAGACAGTACGCCAGTGCCTTGTCTCTGACGACGCTCCGACTGGAGGCTTCTTTCTGACCGGGGGCATGGTTCCCTGGTAGACGGTTGTCAATTTGTCCGGAGGGCCTGCATCGGATCAATCGAAGCTGCGCGCCGTGCTGGGATGAAGCCGGCGACGATGGCACACATCGACAGGATTCCCGTTGCCGCCAGGAATGAAACGGGGTCGTAAGCGCCAACCCCGTACAAAAGGGTCGTCATCAGATGGCCGGTGAACAGCGCCGCCGGAACTCCGATGACCAGGCCAATAAGAACTTGCCCTAACGCGCCGCGCATCACCATCATCACCACGCCCGGACGCGCTGCTCCCAGCGCCATGCGAATCCCGATTTCGCTGTTGCGTTGCAACACGATGTACGACATGACACCGTAAAGTCCAACCGAAGCCAGAATCAGCGCCAGGACGCCGAACAGGCTGGTGAGCCGCGCAATGAGTCGATCCTGATTGAAGTTGCCGGCAACTTCGGTGTTGTACGCACTAAAACGAATGACACCGAGATTGGGATCAACCGACGCGAGCGTTTTGCGGGCCAATTGCTCCACGTCGGTAGGGGACTGCGCAAAATCGAGAATGATGAAGTTCAGGAAGGCGGAGTTTTTTTCCGAAGCATCCGCATCCGGGTCCTTGTACCCGCTGTATTGCTGCGTCATAGGGCGGAAGAATAGAGGGCCGGCTTGTTTGCGCGGGTCAGTCATCTTGAAATCGGCAAAGACTCCCGCGATCTCAAATGCACTGGAGTATTGTGGAGAGCCGACGCCGAAGTGTTTGCCAACGGGATCCTGGCCAGGGAAAAATTGTTTCGCGAAGGCCTGATTGACGAGCGCCACTTGCGGGGCGGTGTTTGTGTCCTGCGTGGAGAAGTCGCGGCCGCGAACAATCGGCACACCGATGGACGCAAGGAAGCGAGTACTCGCGCGGTCCCAGGTCGCGAAGCAGTTGTCATTTGGCCCCGGCGCCGGAGCTCCCTGGGGAATGACGCACGATCCCCACATGTTGCCGCCGAGCGGGATGTATCGCACCAGGCTCACATTGGCCATTCCGGGCAGCGCGCCGAAGCGGTCTTCGATTTCCCGGTAGAGCACGGGGAGCTTGTCGATTGTGTAACCGACGCCCTTGGGATCAATGGACACAACATAGCGATTCGCGGTAACGATGCCGAAGTCCTGGTGCTCGAGATTACGGAGCGATTTGGCCATGAGAAAAGCGCCGGCCAGCAGGACGGTCGACAATGCCACCTGCAACACGATGAGTGTGCGCTGGGGAAAGGATGTGCGATCGCCGGCTGTGCGGCTCGCGCTGCCGAGGGCATTTGCTGGTTCAGCATGAGATGAGATCCATGCCGGCACGCCTCCGAAGATCACACCCGTGAGAAGAGACACGAGGAAGGCGAAACCCAGAACAGTTGCAGACGGGCTGGCATGAATCGGCAAGTTGCGCGCATTCGGGAAAGCAAGGGCCAGCATACGTTGCGATCCGGCATAAGCAAGGACGAGGCCAGCGCTGCCGCCAATCAAACTCAGCAACACGCTCTCGGTGAGGATCTGGCGAATGACCCTGGAGCGCGCGGCGCCGAGTGCCATGCGCACAGCGACCTCAGAGCGACGTGCAATGCAGCGCGCCAGCAACAGGTTGGCAATGTTGGCACAGGCAATCAGCAGCACGACGGTGGAGAGAATCATCAACAGGCGTAGGCCCGCGCCGGTTTGTTGTTGTAGTTTTTGAATTCCGCTTCCCGCGTGCGCCAGGACAACGTGTTGCCTCGGAATGATAGCGGCCCCGCCATGATCTGAGAAGGTGGGGCGAGTGGCCAGCCATTGCCGCAGAGTAGCGGAAAGCTTTGCCTGCAACGCCTGGATGTTCACCCCCGGGCGCAACCTGCCGATGGGATATAGCCAGAGCGTGTCGTCCTGCTGCAGTGAGGAGTTGGCTCCGTCAATCACGGGATCGCTCGCCAACGGCATCCAGAAGTCGGGCGGGTTGGCAATGATGCGATCGCCAAAGAATCCGGGTGGGGCGATACCAATCACGGTGAATGGGTGCATTTGCACGTAGGCAGTCGAGCCGATGACGGATGGGTCTGCGCCGAATTCGGACTGCCACGCCTGATAGCTCAGCACGAGGGCAGGCGGCGATCCCGGCGTGTCGTCTCTCTGCTGCAGAAGCCGGCCTGCAAAGGCGTTGACTCCGAGCATCGAAAAATAATTACCGGATACAAATTCACTCCGCATGGGGGTAGCCGGCGCGGACCCGTGGCGGATACTGAAGCGGCCCCCTCCAGCCTGGACAGCCGCCAACTCCTCGAACTCCGGAGCTGCCTGTTGGAAACGGAGATAGAGGTCGTAGGAGAAGAGGTCGAAGTCGCCGTCATCGTTCTGGTAGTTGTTGTAGTAACAACAATCGGTACGGTCTCCGATGCGATAGAGACTGGAGGGATCATGGACGGGAAGAGAACGCAACAAAACGCCCTGCACAAGCGTGAAAATCGCGGTGTTGGCGCCGATTCCAAGGGCGAGCGTTATCACGGCGGTCAGCGTAAAGCCAGGTGACTTGTACAACTGACGCAGGGCATAGCGGATGTCTTGCGCCAACGTCTCCAGGAACGGCACGCCGCGTTGCAGGCGAAACGCTTCCTTGGTTTGCGTAACTCCACCGAATTCGCGGAGTGCCGCCAGGCGCGCTTCTTTCGGGGGCATTCCGCGTCTCATATTCTCCTCGACGGCAAAATCGAGATGGGAGCGCAGTTCTTCTTCCAGGTCTTCATCCAGCTTTTTCCGGTTCAGGAGTGCGGCACAGCGGCTGAGCAATGTGCGGACGTGGTCCATAAGCAGCTCCTAGTTGGAAGGTGCGAGAAAGCGCGCCATGGTCCCGGCGATGCGATCCCAGTTTTCGGCTTGCTCGGTCATCTGTTTACGGCCGGTCCGGGTGAGGGAGTAGAACTTGGCGCGGCGCTTGCTCTCGGAGATGCCCCACTCCGCCTTGATCCATCCGCGCTGCTGCAAGCGCAGCAATGCGGGATAGATCGTTCCCTGGTTGAGACTGAGACGGTTCTCACTGACCTGCTCAATTCGCCTGGCGATGCCGTAGCCATGCAAGGTCCCGAGTGACTCGAGTGTCTTCAGCACCATCAGATCCAGGGTGCCCTGCAGTATGTCGGATTTGTTCTCTGGCATGCGCGTCCTGTTGTCGTTCTACATATAGGTACGCCGCGTATAGGCAGAATGTCAACAGGTGCATGTGATTAAGACAAGAATACCTATTCGTAAAATAGGTATGTGGAGCTAAGATAAATCGTACCATCTTGGTTTTAAGGGAGAGGTGACTCTCATGCTGGCCTTTGGACGGTTCTTCTCTCGTCGCCGCAGATATAGCGATCTCTCCTCCTCCATTCGCGAGCACCTGGAAGAGAAAATCGAAGACCTTGTGGACAAAGGAATGTCGCGGGAAGACGCCCCGTCGGCGGCTCGCCGGGAATTCGGCAACATGACGCTGATTGAGGAACGCAGCCGCGAAGTCTGGCAATATCCGCTCCTGGAATACCTGCTCGCCGACCTCAAGTTTGCCTGGAGGCAAGCGATGCGGTTGCCGCGTTTTACCATCGCGGCTGTTGCGACGCTTGCCATTGGCATCGCTGCGCAGGCAACGATTTACAGCGTGGTCCATGCGGTGCTGATCGATCCGTATCCATATCGCGGAGCCATGCGCATGGTGCACCTCCACCTTTATGCAAAAGACCCCGTCCCCGATGACCTGGGCCTGAGCGGGCCTCAGTTCGTTGAGTTTCAACGCTCGCCTGTGCTGGACGGAGCCATTGCCGACGACATGTATGGACGTGCGCTCACTGGCCAGGAATTGCCAGAGCAGGTGCAAGCCGCGCGCATCTCGCCCAATGCCTTCGACTATTTTGGTGTACCGCCCCTCCTTGGGCGGGAGTTTGGGCCCTCCGACAACACGCATGTGGCAGTGCTGACCTACCACTTCTGGCAGTCGCACTATAACGGACAAAGTGACATCGTCGGCAAACCGCTCGAGATGGACCATGAAGTGTTTACCATCATCGGCGTGCTGCCCCAGCGCTTTGCCTGGATGGGCAGTGACTTGTACACGCCGCTCGCGTATTCAGCGGACCCGCAACGCATCGCGAACGTCTATGCCCGTTTAAAGCTTGGGGTGAGCGACCGTGCCGCTGAGCAGGCAATCGAACCCCTGCTCGATCGCTTTCAGCGTGAGACCCCGGGAAACTTTCCCCAGATCTTCAAGGTGCACCTGGTGCACATCAACGAATTGGCGATCGGCCGCTTCCGCGGCGTGTTGGTCATTCTATTTATCTCGGTCTCCTTTCTGCTGCTGCTGGCGTGCGTGAACGTGGCCATCCTGTTGCTCGCACGAGGAGAGGCGCGGCAAGTCGAGATCGCGCTGCGCAAGGCGCTGGGGGCGGGACGGCGACGCATCGTCGGCCAGTTACTGACAGAGTCGCTGCTTCTGTCTCTCGCGGGTGGAGTGTGCGGCGTGCTGATGGCGCTGGGAGCCATACGGTTCGTACGCCATTTTCTTTTGCCGACGATGTTTCCACCTGAAGCGCAGATCGCGATCAATATTCCGGTGCTGCTGTTCAGCATCGGCGCTTCGGTGGTGACGGGAGTGGTTTGCGGGTTATGGCCGGCGTTGCGCACATCGCGGATCGACGCTCGCCAGGCGACGGATGCGGGATCCCACAAGCTGGCAGGAAGAAAGGGCGCGCGGACCAGCCATATGGCTCTGCTGGCAGGCCAGGCGGCCATTACTTTGCTGCTGCTGGCATGCTCCGGCGCTACTCTCGAGAAGCTTTGGCGGCTCATGCACGCCGATCTGGGATACGATCCGCACGGCTTGCTCTCGGTCAGTATGGTGGTGAGAGAGGGCGCTCATCCGGGTTGGAAGGATCGCACCGCATATTACGAGCAGATTCGAACGGCTGTGGCGGCCGGAACAGATGTATCGTCGGTGGCCATCTCGGAAGGTGGTTTGCCACCGAGCGATCTTTTCTCGACGCCGGTATCCATTCCAGGAATCGACACCGGAGGCAGCGAGGTGGAGCCGGGCCGAGTCAGTGCACACTATTTCGCGACGCTGCGTATTCCCTTGCTGCACGGGCGCGTTTGGAGCGCGCCGGAAGAGGCCAGCGCAGCGCACGTGGCGCTGGTCAACCAGGCGATGCAGCGCCGCTACTGGCCGCATCAGGATCCGATCGGTAAGACGATTGTGTTGAATCACGGGGTAGCCGCGGGCAACGTCTGGACGGTTGTCGCTCCGGGAAACGATCAACATTTTCAGGTGGTCGGAGTCGTCGGGGATGCACCCAACCGGGCGTTGGAAGAACAGGTCGCTCCGGCGGTGTATGTGCCTTACACCGGGATTACCCATGACTGGATCAACCTGGTTATCCGAACCCGCGCCGCCCCAACCGCGGCGTTGCTCAAACAGATAAAGCAGCGGGTGCACGCGATCGATGCGGGGCAGGCTCTTGGCGACATGGTGACGGCAGAAGATTTGCTGGAGGAGGGCATGGGAGGAGACCGGTTTGTGGCCAGCCTGTTCACCGCGTTTGCTTTTCTGGGATTGACCTTTGCGGTGAGTGGTCTTTACTGCACCCAGTCGTTCCTGGTGACGCAAAGGACGCGCGAATTCGGCGTGCGCATCGCTCTGGGGGCGCGGCGAGAGCACATCGTGAGCCTGGTAACGCGTTCGTCCTTGCTCGCAGTCGTGGTGGGTACGATGGTGGGTCTTGCATGCGACGTAGGGCTGAGCAGAGTCTTTACCCGATGGACGAGTGGAAATTCGCGCGACCCGGAGATGCTGGCGATCGTTGTGGCTGTCCTGCTGATGGCGGCCATTTTCGCTTCTCTCATCCCAGCGCGCACCGCCGCTTCTATCCAACCCGGCGAGGCCTTACGAACGGAATAGCGGGTGGTTAGCGTTCAGTCTTCCCGCATGAGTTGGGAAGGGTCGACACCTAACGCCCGCCGCGCCGGAATTGCCGCTGCTACCACTCCCAGGAGCGCCATTGTCGCCACGGCTCCGGCTACGGCCAGCGGGTCCAGCGGGTTCGCACGATATACAATCCGCTCCAACAAGCGGCTGGCCAAAATCCCCGCACCCAGGCCTAACGCCGATCCAACCCCGAGCAGGAACATCGGCTGTCCTACCGCGGTGCGCATCACCTCGATCCTGCGCGCCCCCAGCGCCATGCGGATGCCAAGTTCCTTCTTCCGCCGGCTTACGTTATAAGCCGCCGTGCCAAAGATACCCGTGACCGCCAACATCGCGGCCAGCATTCCCATCACGCCCAGTGCAAAACTCGCCGCCTGCGCCCCGAACATCTCGCCCGCCAGGGCATCGGGCCAGCTCAGTACCGTAACGGATACGTTTGGGGCGACGCCGCGCAGCATTTGCTCCAGCGCTGCCGCCATCTCGTTTGGCGCCCGCCGCGACCGCACCACAAACTGCCCATCGTCGCTCCCGGATTGGGCTAAGGGCATATATGCCACGGCCTGCGGCGACTCCTGCAGGTCGTGGTATTTGCCATCCTGAGCTACCCCCACGACCTCGGTCAAGTGTCCTAACAGAACGAAGTGCTGTCCGATGGCTGGGCTTCCGGACCACATCCTGCGGGCAAACGTTTCGTTCACGATCGCCACATAGGGCGTCTTCGCAGTGTCCTGCCACGCAATATCCCGCCCACGCAGCAACCGGGTGCCCGCCGCATCCAGATAGCCAGGTGTCATCGGAAACACATACGGTGCCAGTATGGAATTCTTCAGCGAAAACTCGGTCGTCCCGGGTAAGAAAATCGGAACACCGCGCATCCCTCCGGTCATGGGCGTTTGGCTCACCGCTCCGGCCGCAGTGACACCGGGAATACTTTGCGCCGCCTCGAGGATTTGCTTCGATTGCAAGGCCATGTCGCCGGCGACACCCGTTGCATTCAAGTCGATATCGACCAGCATCGCGCCGAGCGGCTGAAAGCCCAACGGAGCGTGCAGAATTCCAACCATGCCTCGTACTGCCACCAGCGCGGCCGTCACCAACAGCGTGCAGATGGCGATTTGTGCACCCAGCAAGAGGTCTCGTAAGGCAAACCGGCCGAGGGGCAGGGAATCGGACCTCTTCAGTCCCTGCATTGGACTGCATTGCCACAACTGCCGCGCTGGAACCATCCCAAACACAACGGCGCTCCCCAGCGTCAATACCAGACCTGCCGCATACACGCGCATATCCACGCTGATAGCGAGATGGCCATAGGGTGAATTCCAGCGGTTTAGCACCTGCAGGAGCAAGGTAGCGCATGCCAGCCCAAGAACGCCGCCCAGAAGCGAAACCAACACCGCCTCGGTGAGCAGTTGCCGCACCAGCCGTCGCCGGCTTGAACCCAGGGCGACGCGCAGCGCCAATTCCTGGCCGCGATCGGCAGCTCGGGCGGCAAAGAGGCTTGCCAGGTTTGCGCATGCCGCTAGGAGCACCAGCAGGGCCAGAACTGTTACGCTCCACAGCGATTCACGGATGAGGTCGCCCTCATCGGCGAAAAGTCCTGGGTGGATCAGGCGCAACGGTTGTCCGTCGTCGTTCTTGGGGTACTCCTTTGCCAACTGGGCGGAAATCCCATTCAGGTCTTCAGTTGCCTGCTCCGGCGTCACGCCTGGCTTAATCCGGCCAATCACGGTTACCGATACGCTGGCCCGATCGTACTGGGTATCCGTATCCTCGTTGACCATGGGTATCCAGTAGTCGGGCCAGACAAACTTCTCCGTGCCGTGGAACTGTGGCGTCGCTACGCCGATGACGGTGTAGGGGTGCTGGCTGAATTCCACCGTCGTGCCGAGGATCCCGGGGTCGGCATGAAACATCTTTCGCCACAGGGTGTCGCTTAACACCACGTAGGGCGCGGACCCGGGCCCATGCTCGTCGGCTGCGTGGAAGAAGCGGCCGAGTTCGGGCTGCACGCCCAGCAGATCAAAATAATTGCCGCTGACCCAATCGCCGGCGACGCTCAGCGTTGTGTTTCCCGAGCGCAAGCCTGCACGCGAGTAAGCGTTGATGGCGGCCAACTCGCTGAAGGTGGTGTTGCGGCGGCGAAAGTCTTCAAAGGCGGGATACGACGTGGTCAGCAGGCGGAAACTCATCCAGGGCTTGTGCCGCAACTGATAGAGGTTCTGCGGATCGCGCACCTCGAGCGGTCGTAATAAGACCGCATTCAGCACGCCGAAGACGACCACGTTCGCACCGATCCCCAGCATCAGCGTGATTGTGGCGACCGCCGTGAACACGGGCGACTTCCGCAGCACGCGTAGCGCATAGCGAATATCGAGCATCAGGATCTCGGCAAACGGAAGGCCGGCTTCGGCGTGGTAGTCCTCCCGAACTTTCTCCACCGCCCCGAACTTGAGGCGAGCCTGCCGTCGTGCTTCCTCATAGGGCATGCCGGAGCGAAGGTTGTCTTCTGTCTGTGCCGCGAGATGAGTTTCCATCTCTTCTCGCAGACGTTCTTCGCCGCGACGTCCGCTGACGCATTTGGCGAGGCGAGCCCAGAATCGGCGCAGACTGGTCATGAAAGGTCCTGCGCTTTCACCTCAAAGAAGCGGGCGATGATGGCCGCCGTCTGCTCCCAATCGCGGCGTTCAGCGTCCAGCAATTTGTGGCCGGCACGCGTCAGCCGGTAGAACCGGGCGCGGCGGTTGTTTTCCGACGGCCCCCAGTCGGAGGCAATCGCTCCCTCTTGTTCGAGACGAAGCAGGACGGGATACAGCGTGCCCTGGTTTACCGAAAGCAGGTCATCGCTGATCTGCTCGATCCGTCGCGCAATGCCATATCCATGCAGGGGCCCCAGCACATCGAGTGTCTTGAGAACCATCAGGGCCAAGGTCCCCTGCAGTACGTCCTGTTTCCGTTTCATTTGGCTTACCAACAGGAGAATGCCAGAGTTACTGTGCGAAAGCAATAGGAATGGGCAGACGAATGTCCTGAGTAAAATTCAGTCCTTTCCCCGGGACTGCGACGCAGGATGAAATTCGGGTATTGACAAGCCCTCATTGGTGCGTGGTAGCTTACCGTTAGTGGATACTTACCTTCAGGCCGGGTTGGATGCGTTGGGCGATCCGACGCGGATGGCTATATTTCAGACCCTTGCTGCCGGCCCGGCTGCGGTGAACGAGTTAGCGCGGACGCTGCCCGTGACCCGCCCCGCGGTGTCGCAACATCTGCGCGTGCTCAAAGACGCGGGGTTAGTCACCGACAGCAAGTCCGGAACGCGGCGGCTGTACCAGCTGAATCCAGAAGGCGTGGCACGCTTGCGTGCCCACTTCGACCAAATGTGGACCAGGGCTTTGAGCTCCTTTCAGGCAGTCGCAGACAAACCATCCATGGGAGAGAGAAATGCCAAACTCCGTAGAGGCAGTCGTCGTACGTAAAGCGGTGCGTGTCAATCTGCCGGTGCATCAGGCCTTCAGCATCTTCGTAGAGCAGATGGAGACGTGGTGGCCGGCCACACATCACATCGGTAAGACTCCGTTCGAAGCGATCTTCGTCGAGCCGCGTGTGGGCGGCCGGTGGTACGAACGAGACGCGGAGGGCAACCTAAATGACTGGGGAACCGTGCTGGCCTGGGATCCGCCGCACCGTGTGACCCTCTCATGGCACGTGGGTCCAGGACATGATTCGCCGGACTGGGTGTGCGACCCGGATATGGCGAAAGCCAGCGAAGTGGAAATTTCTTTTGCCGAGGAGGCACCGGGAATCACGCTGGTGCAGCTGGAGCACAGCAAACTGGAGCGCCACGGGGATGGCTATGAAAAGTTACGCGATGTTTTCGATGGACCCGGGGCGTGGCAGGCTATCCTGGCTCTATACGTCCAACGAGCCAGTGGAGGGGCGTCATGAACAATCCCGTTGTTTATCTGCGCATCGCGGCGATGCTCACATTCATTCACGCGCTCTTGCATACCATCGGGGGTGTGTTTGGCCGGGTCGAACCTGGCGCCGCTTCGATTGCCGTGCTAGCGATGAAGAGCAACCAGTTCCTGTTGATGGGGCATGTGAGAACATTCTGGGACTTTTACCACGGTTTGGGACTCTGCGTCACGATCTCTCTCGCGGCGGAATCAATCGCGTTCTGGCAATTTGCTTCGCTGGCGAAGACAGATTCGCGCCGACTTCGACCGATCCTGATTACCTTTGCTTTGGCGTACTCAATGTACGCGTTCAATTCTTCTGTTTACTTTTTTAGCGGGCCGGTGATCACTGAGATCCTCATCGTAGCTTCTCTCGGGATGGCGATTGCTACGGCCGGGTCTGACGCGCATGTATGTCAGGAAGCAGCGCTCCGAAGATAAGGGCAATGACTCAGGAAACGATTCGCTGATTTACGCCGGGTGAAGACTACATTACACGGCTACTGCGCCGACTATCATGTGAACCATGAGACCCTTCTGCGGGTATCCCCGACTTGGGGTGCCCCATATTTCGTCTTCTGTTGGCGAGATGTGGGAAATACACAGATATTGCGGTGGAATATTCAAGGTTTGATCGGACTTAAAGGATCTGCCCCGCGCATTCGAGCCTTCCCACATCTCGCCAACAGAAGGCGAGATACCCGGATTTCCTGCAAGAGGCTCCGACGGACAGCAGCGTATGCGGCTTTCTTCACGGAAAGCCCTATGAAGTTCATTGGCATCACCGATGACCACAGGAAAATCCGGGGGTATGGGGCACCCCAAGTTGAGGATACCCGCAGAAGGCCGTGTCGAGGATGACCGTCTCTGGAGAAAGCCGTTGGGTGCTTTCGGCAGACCGTAGTGTTGCTACCTTTCCTTCGCTGCAGGAGGAGCCGACTCAATCAGCGCTCGAAAGCGCGGATGGTCGCGGAGCGTTACAAAATCAGGATCATTTTCCAGCCACCCTTTGTGGCCAAAACCCTGCCTCACCGCCTCTTCCAGCAGGTCGAGCGCTGCCTCGGTCTCTCCCAGAAGGCAGTGGATGCAGGCCACATTGTAGAGCGTGCCAGTTTCTTCCGGATCAATCACCAGCGCACGCTGCGACCACTCATGACAGCGATCGCGATTCCCGAGCCGCAGGTAGGCGATGGCCCCAAGATAAAAAGCACGTGCATCTCCAGGGTTGATCTCCACGTGATGCTCGATGACGCGGGTGGCCTCTTCGTTTACGCTTCGTTCCTCTTCGGCACGGCCAAGCACGCGAAGGCACTGCCCCAGGTGAACCAGGGACTGATACCCGGCTGGATCCAACGCGCTGGCCCTGCGAAACAGTTCAGCAGACTTCTCCATCTTTCCCTGGGCAAAACAGCAGCGGCCGTAAAAATAGAACGCGTCATGAAGCTTCGCATTCAGGCGGATCGCGATTTCGAACTCTTCTTCGGCGGTCCCAAAGTTCTTGCTGAGAGCCTCGGCAGAGCCGCGGGAAGCGTGTGCTTCGGCCGACTCCGGGTCCAGGGCCACGGCACGCCGGCTGGCGGCCATCGCTTCCGCCAGGTTTTCCTGCGTCGATTCCACGTACATATAAAGAAGTGCACAGCAGTCGGCGATTCCGGCGAATGCGATCGCATACGCAGGATCGAATACCGTAGCCCTTGCGAACATCTGCCGAGCGTATTCGAAGCTCTTGCGGCGGAAGTCAAAAAGCACTTTGCGGCCGCGTAAATAGTAGTCGTAGGCCTGCGTATCGCTGGTGGGTACTTTTGCAATTTGACGCTTTTCCTGGTCACTCAGCACGACCCGCAGTGCGCCGGCAATATTTTGCGCAATCTCATCCTGGATGGCAAACACGTCTGCCATCTCGCGGTCGTAACGCTCAGCCCACACGGAATGGCCGGTACGGGTCTCGGCCAACTGCGCGGTCACGCGCAGACGGTTGGCGGCGCGGCGCACGCTGCCATCGAGAACATAGGCAGCCCCTAACTGCCGCCCGACGTGGCTCGCCTCTAAGGGTTTATCCCGAAAAGCCAATACCGAGGATCTGGGAAGTAAAGTCAGCGCCTTGATTTTTGTCAGCTCGGTAATGATGTCTTCCGTCATGCCATCGCGAAAATACTCATCCTCTTTGTTGCCGCTGAGATTCGTAAAGTAGACCACGGCGATGGACTTCTCGGGGCGCCGCGAAGGCTCCGCCAGGCGCTCCAGCGCTGTAAGGACCTCGGCCATAGAAGCCCATCGTTGCGCAGGAGACTTTGCCAGGCAGCCATCCACAAGCGTCTCCCACTCCGGATCGATCTCGGGCAATCGGCGGCAAAGCGGAACGTGGGGTGTCCGGAGAATGGCATGCAGAACATCGGTAGAGGTTTCTCCCTCGAACGGAAGCCGCCCACTCAAACACTCGTAAAGCACGATGCCAAAGGAAAAGATGTCGCTGGCTTCTGCCGGTGATGCGCTGCGAAGCTGTTCGGGTGACATGTACGGTACGGTGCCCGCCACCTGATTCACTGCGGACTGCGTCATCAGCGCATTTTCGGTATTTCCCGGTCCGAGCTCGCTACGCGACAATTGCGCCAGCCCAAAATCGAGGATCTTCACGCGCGAACGTGCGTCCAGCATGATATTCCCGGGCTTGATATCCAGGTGGCAAACTCCGGCACGGTGAGCCTCTAGCAGCCCTTCCGCGACTTGCCGCACAGTGGTGAGCAATTGCGCGGGAGGCAACGAACCTTGCAACAGCAATTCTTTTAATGTGCGCCCCGGCACCAGCTCCATCGCGATGAATGGGACTGTCTCGGTTACATTAAGCTCATAGATGGTAGCGATGTTGGGGTGATTCAGCCGGGATGCAGCCTGGGCTTCTTTTACCAGGCGATGGCGCGCTTCAGGATCGAAGGTTGCGCCGACGCTCAAAAACTTGAGAGCGACTTCGCGTCCCAGGATCAGGTCTTCCGCACGATACACGGCACCCATGCCACCCTCGCCAAGCTTGGCATGAATTCGATAATGCGCAATGGTTTGGCCGATCAAGGGTGCGGCTTTCTCTTTGCCAGCGTACACGATTCGGTCTTTGCCAGGAAAAGCCGAGCAGAGAGGGGTGCTTGACGGCGGGGCCAATTAGTATCACAATGTATTGGTAATCATGCTTGGCGAATTCGAATACTTATTGATCACCGCGGCTGCGCGATTAGGGGAGGATGCCTATGGCGCGGCGATACGGGAAGAGATTGCGGCCACAACGGGACGCAGCTGTTCCATTGGCGCGCTCTATACGACACTCGACCGCTTGCAGAGCAAAGGATTTCTTACGAGTTGGATGGGCGAAGCGACCCCGCAGCGCGGAGGGCGCGCCAAACGCATGGTGCGCTTGACCCCTAAGGGCGTGCAGGCGGCTGCGGCCTTCTACGAAGCCGTTCGGCGCGTCAGCCGCGGAGTCGCGTGGGAAGCCGGAGGGGCGCATGACTGACCTCAGTGTCTGGTTGATGAACCTGATTTCTCGGTTGCTTGAACCTGCTGAGCGCGAAGCCGTGCAGGGAGACCTGATCGAGGGCGGTGAAAGCGGCTGGCGTGCTGTGTATGCAGTCGTGGGCTTGCTGATCCGGCGGCAATTGCAACTATGGATGAACTGGCGTCCCTGGCTGGCTGCATTCGGACTGGCCGTACCGGGCAGCTTCCTGCTGATGGGAATTTCTATTTCCGTAAGCCATGCCTACCAACACTGGATCGGTCCCGACTTTCGACCCGGGCTCGCACTCCTGATCTGCAATGTGCTTCTGCTTGTCGGCCTGGCATGGACAGGCGCGTTTCTCGTAGGATCCCTGTCGCGGCGAACACTTTGGGTGAGCACGGTTCTTTCGTTCGCGCCCTGCTTGTTCTGCCTGGAGAGATTTCGCATTGAGTCTCTTTCGCGGTTCTGCCTGCTTCTGTTTTTACCGCCCGCGATCTGGGGGGTTCTGCGAAGCCTGCAAATCACGCGTATCAAGCTCAGTTCCGCCCTTGTTCTGGCAAGCGCTCTCACCATACTGACCGTTCCTGCATGGGGCGCGAAGGGGGCGTGGCTTCCGAACTGGGCGTTGAGTTGGCCGGCGTGGTACCTGGTCGCAACCGCGGAGAAACCTGCATGGCTGTCGGCGAAAGGTAAGCGATGGCGGACGAACTGAACCTCACCGTCAACGGGGCGCACCAGGCAGTTTCCGCAGCGCCGGAGACACCTCTGCTCTATGTGCTGCGCAATGAGCTGCGCTTGACCGGACCCCGCTTCGGCTGCGGACTTGCTCAATGCGGAGCATGCGCGGTTCTGGTCGACGGAAAAGAAGTCCGTTCCTGTATTACTCCGGTGGCGGCCGTTGCCGGCAAACAGGTCACGACCGTCGAAGGACTGCCTGGCCTTTGGGCCGCGGCCCACGGTCAGGCAGTGCATGCCGGCCTCCTTCACCCAGTGCAACAGGCCTGGATTGAGGAACAGGTGCCCCAGTGCGGATATTGCCAAAGCGGGATGATGATTGCCGCCGTGCAATTGCTCGAGAACAATCACAGTCCGACCGTGGATGAGATCAAGGATGCGTTCACCAACACGCCACCCTCGCCACATCTCTGCCGCTGCGGTACGTATGGAGCCATCATTGATGCCGTGCAGCGCGCGGCCAGGGCGATGACGCCTTCCAGTTAAGTGAGGGGGTATCGATGATACCGAAGCCAGAATCCGCAAGCACATCGTTGCCTGCGGTGGAGATCACCCGCCGCGGCTTCGTCAAGGCGGGCGGGGCGCTGTTTGTTTCGATGACCCTCGTGCCGCCAGCGTTCGCCAGCCCCGGCGATAAAGCAACTCCGACCACCGACACCCCCATTGCATCGTGGATCGAAATTCGCAGCGACCAGACAATTCTGGTGCGCACCGGCCGGGTGGAAATCGGTACCGGCGCGAGCGGGTTCTACACCCAGGTCGTGGCTGAGGAGTTGTACGTTCGTCCCGATGTGATCACCCTGGTGATGGGTGACACCGATAAGACTCCGGACGGAGGCTACTCCGCCGGGTTTTTGTTCGGGGCAGTTAACCTGCGAAAGGTCTCCGCATACACCTACCAGGCATTGCTTGGTCTTGCCGCGAAGCACTTCGGCGTTCCGGTGGCGACGCTACGCGTCGAAGACGGGATCGTCTCCGCAGGCGGGAAAAGTATCAGCTACGGTGCGTTAGTGCAGGGGCAGCAACTTGATTTGAAGATCCCGGTCACGGGCATGCCTGCGCGATGGGCTGCCCCTGGAGCGAGCAACGTCGCCGGGCTTGACTGGGAGGCAATGGGTGGACTGGTGGTCGGCGGCGATCCTCCGCTCAAGCCGGTCAGCCAGTACAAGGTCGTCGGTACCTCCTTTCCCATGCCGGTGATTCCTGACAAAGTCACTGGCAAGATGCAGTGGAGTTGCGACGTTGTATTGCCAGGCATGCTGCATGCGCGGATGGTGCGTCCGGCCACACTGGGCTCGACGTTGATTTCCGTGGGCGAAGTGGATAAGAAACAGTTTCCGACCGCGGAAGTGGTGCGCAAGGGCAACCTGGTTGCCGTGGTCTCCCCCAGTGAATGGGAAGCGATTGGAGCGGTGCACACCGTGGCCACTCATACCAGGTGGACCGAGTGGTCCGGACTCCCGGGGAGTGAGAATCTGACGAAGACGCTTCGCGCCCATCCGTGGGCCGCGCCGGATCAGAGCCGCGGCAATGTTAGCGAAGTCACGGCGGCACTTACCAAGGCTCCCCAGTGTCTCTCCGTTAGCTACGAACAGCCCTTTGTCAAACACGCTCCGATCGGCCCGTTTGTTGCGGTTGCGGATGTGCGTAGCGACCAGACAGTCACGGTTTGGTCACACTCTGCACACGCCCAGGCGCTACGCGCGCGGATGGCGCACTTGTTGGGTACTACGGTCGACAAGGTGGTCGTGCGCTGCCTGGAACACGCCGGCCAGTTCGGCCGCACGACATTTGGAGGTGATGGCGCCGAGGCCGATGCGGTAGTGCTTTCGCAGTTGACGGGGAAGCCGGTGCGCGTGCAATGGACCCTGCAGGAGGATCTTGGGTGGTCATCCGCTTCGCCGGGCTGGGTTTCCGACATCAAGGCCGGCTTCGATAGCCAGGGGCATATCACCGCGATCCACAGTGCGTTTTACTCGCCGCAGATGATGGATGCGCGGCCACTGGGTGCGATTCTGGCGGGGATGCCCGCGGGTAAGACGCCGCCTGCTTCCGGGTTTCTGGCAATCGAGTGGCCCTACGACAAGATTGAGAACCGGCTGGAGCAGGTGTATGCGCGGGAAAATATTGGATCGGAGTCTCCCTACGGAGGGGTGCGCGGTCTCATCATGCGGACACCGGGCCAGCGGCAGCAAAATTTCGTGTTGGAAGCGCTGATGAATGAGGCGGCCGCCGCTGTGAAGGCCGACCCGATACAGTTTCGGTTGCAACATACCACCGACGCCCGGCTGATTGCCATTTTGCAGGCGACGGCGAAGGCGGCGGAATGGGAGACCAGGACTTCGCCATGCACTGGCGCAAGTAAGGGTGGGACGCAGCCGGTAAGAGGTCGCGGTGTGTGCGCCATGATTCGGGCAGGCGCGTACTGGACGGGGATTGCGGAGGTTGCGGTGACGCCGTCCACCGGGGTGGTCAAGGTGACGAAGTTCACCCTGGGGGTTGAGTGCGGCAAAATCATCAACCCGCGCCAGCTTGAGCGCTGCATGAAGGGCGGCGTGGTCATGGGACTCGGCGAAGCGCTGAAGGAAGAAATGACATTTGACTCGGGAAGAGTAACCAGCACGGACTGGAACCGTTACAAAATCCTTACCATGCAGGAGATGCCCGAAATCAAGGTGCTACAGATATCGCGCGACGACAAAGGATTTGGCGGCGGTGGGGAAGCGCCGAATGCGCTTGTCCCGGCCGCAGTCGCGGCTGCGTTTTTTGATGCCACCGGTGTTCCGCCTCGGCGCATCCCACTAACCCCGGCCTATGTAATGCCGTTGCTGAAAGCCTAAACCGCAAGTTCGGCAACCACCTTGCCCACCGCACCCGTCTCGACCATGGCATAAGCGACCGCGAGATCGGAGGCGGAAAAGCGTTGATCGTTCACCAGCGGCATTAATTTGCCTGCATCGACGAGTTTTGCTGTCTCGCGAAGAATTTCGCCGTGATGGGTTCGCCCGTATCCCGTGAGGAGCGGCATGAGGGTAAATACGCCGGAGTAAGTTGCAGCACGAAACGACAAAGGGGCCAGCGCGTGCGTGCCCCACCCCAGGCAGCTCACGACGTGACCGGTATATCGCTTCACGGCAGTGAAGGAGGCATCGAGGGTCGCGCCGCCGACTGTGTCATAGACGATATCGAAGCCTTCGCCGGCGGTGTACTCGGCGACATACTGATCTGGGCTTAGGGCGCGATAATCAATCGCGGTCGCGCCGAACTGCTTTGCGATTGGCGCCTTTTCCGGAGAGACGGTCGCGAAGACCACGGCTCCAAGCGCCTTGGCAATCTGCACCACGATGTGACCCACTCCGCCAGCTCCGGCGTGTACTAAAACGCTTTGTCCCGCGTGAACCTTGGCGCGATCGACAATCCCTTCCCACGCGGTGATGGCGATGAGCGGCAACGCGGCGGCTTGCCGCATGGAAAGAGATTTCGGCTTGAGGGCCAGCAAATCAGTATCAGCGACGACGCACTCGGCCAGCGTGCCCTGCAGTCCTCCGACACCGGCGACCATGCCGTATACCTCGTCCCCCGGGCGGAACGCTGTGACATCGGGCCCGGCTTCTTCCACGACACCTGCCATATCCAAGCCCAATACTGCCGGCAGCGGCTGTTTTGCATGCGCAGCTTTGCCGGAACGGATCTTGGTGTCGAGCGGGTTCACGCCACTCGCATGGATACGTACAATCACCTCGCCTTTGCCGGGTGAAGGACGCGGAAGATTGGCGAGAGCAAATGGTCCATCTGTGTATTCGACGAGATAGGCGTACATCAAGTTCCTTAGGGGCTGGCCACGAGTTCTGTCATGGGGCGCCCCTCATTTGGTTTGTTTGCGGTGTGCGTAGAAGGGGAAGAGGAAAAGAGCACAACCAGTCCTTCGAGAAGGGTTGGATGGGTCAGAACGGCGTCACGCAGTCCCGTGTAGGGCAGGCCTGCAATCATGGCGATCTGCACCGAGGCCATAATCTCGCCGGCATCGACTCCAAACGCTGTGAACCCCAGGATGCGGTCGCTGCCCGTCTCTACCAGGGCTTTCAGAAATCCGCGGGTTTCCGAAAGCGTTCGCGTGCGCAAAACCGAAGCCATGGGTATTTTGAATAGCCGGTAGGAAAGACCTTGCGCCTGCGCTTCGATTTCGCTTAAACCAATACGGGCGAACTCCGGGTCAGTGAACATGCAGAAGGGAACCTGCCTACCCGTGGTTACGTGGTTGCCACCGGCGAGATTGTCGCGAATTACCCGGAAGTCGTCAAACGCAATGTGCGTGAACTGCGGGCTTCCCGCAGATTCACCGATGGCCCAGACACCCGGCTCGGTGGTCTCAAGCCGCTCGTTCACTTTGACGTAACCATGTTTCGTCAACTCGATACCCACCTGTTCGAGCCCGATATCCTCTGTGTTCGGCGTGCGCCCGGTGGCCACCAGGAGGTGCGTACCCTGCAACGTCTTGCCGGTTCCACCCTGTTGGATCGTGACCTCGACCGCCTCTCCAGATTTGCCGGATACGCTTTCGACAGTGGCGCCGAGAACGAGTTCGACACCCTCACTCGCAAAAAGATCGCGAAGGCCTTCGGCGACATCGATGTCTTCGCGATGGACCAGGCGGTCATTGCGCTCGATCACTGTCACGCGGCTGCCAAAGCGCCGCATCGCTTGCGCGAGTTCGAGACCGATGTAGCCTCCACCCATCACCAGCAGATGGGGCGGAAGCTCAGCCAGTTCGAGTGCCTCAATATGCGTGAGCGGCTGCGATTCTCGAAGGCCGGGAATATCTTCCATGTTGGTGCGTGTACCGGTGCCGATGATGACGTTTTTCCCGCGAAGCCGGCGAGTGCCACCCCCATCCAGGGTGACCTCGATCGTGGTTGGAGCGACAAACCGGCCCGAACCGAGAATCAGTTCTGCGCCGCTATTCTTGAAGTTGTTGAGGTGGATATCGACCAGGGCGGTCACCATTTTGCGCTTGCGGTCACGCACCCGCGACATGTCAATGGTGAATCCGTCGGTCCCCACCCCGAACTCCTCTCCGCGACGAAAAAACGAGGCAACTTTTGCGCTCTGGATAACGTTTTTGGTTGGCAGGCAGGCGATGTTCGGGCAGGAGCCGCCGATGTACTTGCGTTCCACCACCGCCACTCGCTGCCCCTGCTTTGCCAGTGTCCAGGCGACGTATTTCGATCCTTCTCCGCTACCGAGGATGACCAGGTCGTAGTCTTCAAGCGCTGTTTCTGTCGATGCGGTTGGTTGCGTGGATGTCATCAGATTCTCCTGGACTATTTGCCTGATAGTAGATTCGTGGATCGAGCGAAAGGAATTTGATTATTTCAGCTCCTTATGGCTTCCATCGCATCGGAAATTGGCGTTCGTGAGGGTTTACCGAGCTGTGTTCGATTGCGGACACGCGAATTCGAACGATCGGCGGCAGAGTCGCGGCGCCCTTGGGAACCTACGTGGCGGAATCGACGTAGATAAAGTGTGGCTGCCAAAGTGCTACGGGAGATACGGCAGACCCGAGTGAGGAATCCCGTGCATTCATTTTTGTTTGATCTGAAGTTCGTTTTCCGGCAGCTACGCAAATCTTTAGGATTCACGGCTACGGCAGTCCTGATGCTGGCATTCGGCATCGGAGCGACCACAGCGATTTTCTCCATTGTGGAAGGCGTTCTGTTGCGGCCCTTGCCATTTCCTGAATCCAGCCAGTTGGTTGTGCTCGCGGACCGGCTGCAGGGGGCGGATGTAGGCGGCAATGGGGAGGCCGGAGTGACCGTGCCGGACATACGGACGTATACCCGCGAAACCCGGTCCTTTGCCGCCCTGGGCGGCTACCAGTTTGCTGCGTATGAGCTTTCGGGAACAGGTATAAGTGAGCCCGCTTTTGTGAGTGCATCGCGCCTGACGGCAGGTGTATTTTCCGCGCTTGCGGTTCGACCGGCGCTCGGCCGTGTGTTCACCTCCGAGGAAGACGAACACAACCAGCAGGTCGCGGTTTTAAGTTATGGCACCTGGAAGGAACGCTTCCACGGAAACCCGGGGGTTTTGGGGACCAAGATCCTGCTGGATCGTAAGCCGTACCTGGTGATCGGCGTGATGCCGCGAAACTTTGAATTTCCCTTGGTGACAGGGCAGTTGAACCGTAGCCAGCTGTGGGTTCCCATGAGCTTTACCCAGCAAGAACTTTCCTCGACGGCTGCCGCGAACTGGAGCTACCACATGGTAGGGCGGCTGAAACCCGGCATCTCTCCGGCGCAAGCGCAAAGCGATGCGGAGCGTGTGGCGCAGGAGATTATGCGTGGCTATCCGGCAATGATGGCTAGCCTGCGTATCACCTCGGTGGTGCGGCCGCTCCAGGAGGAAACGATCGAAGAAGCTCGGCCACTGTTGCGGACCCTGTTCCTGGCAGTCGCCGTGGTGTTGTTGATCGCCTGCGTGAACCTGGCAGGGCTCATGTTGGTGCGTGCGATTCGCAGACAAAGGGAATCTGCCGTGCGCCTGGCGTTAGGCGCGACCGAAATAGCTTTGCTCCGTCAGGCAATTCTCGAGAGCCTGATTTTGAGCCTAAGCGGGGGAATGCTTGGGCTCGCGCTTGCCGGACTGGCACTTCGCACCGGCAGAAGTTTGCTGCCGGAGAGTCTCCCCCGCATCAGCGAAATTTCTCTGAACTGGCACGTGATGGGGTTCGCGCTCCTGATCGGCATTCTCACCGGGTTGGCTTGCGGACTAGCCCCGGCTTTCGCCGCGTTGCGCACCAATGTGAATGGCACCTTGAAAGAAGGCGGTCGCAGCGGTACCGCAGGCGCAGGCCACGCGCGTTTGCGCTCGGCCCTGGTGGTGGCGGAAATTGCTATCGCCATGGTCCTGCTGGCGGCCTCTGGCCTGCTGTTGCGCAGCTTTGAAAAGATGCGCTCGGTCGATCTTGGATACCGGCCCGACCACGTGACTACCGCATCGTACTCGCTTCCGCAGAAGCAATACTCGACCCAGCCGCAGGTGGACTCGTTTAATGACGAAATGTTGCGCCGGCTGCGCGCACTTCCAGGGGTTCAGGCGGCCGGGCTTACCAGCCTGCTGCCCGGCTCCGGAAACAACAATAACCAGGCCATTGTGCCGGAGGGCTATGTCGCGCCCCCGGGCTCAAATCTAAACCTGGGTACGGTTTCACAGCTGATCGGCGACTACTTCCGCACCATGGGGACTCCTTTGCTGCGAGGGCGTTTCTTCACCGAAGCCGACAAAGCAAAATCGCAATTAGTGGTGATCGTGAATCGCAAGCTTGCTGAGAAGTATTGGCCGAACCAGGATCCCATCGGCAAGCGGATGCGCGTCGGCACAGACGACATGAAGACCCCGTGGCTGACCGTTGTAGGTGAGGTGGCGGACGTGAAGCTGGGTTCCCCTGACGATCCGACAAAGCCGCAGTTCTACCAACCCGTAGATCAGGTGGAAGAAGGCATCGGTGCGCTCGGTCAGCCCGGCGATCTGAACGGAAATGGCGGATTCATTGTGTTGCGTTCCACGGTGCCGGCGGAGCAGATGGAAAACGCTGTGCGCGCGACGGTACGCTCGATTGATCCGCAACTGCCGTTGACGCAGGTGCAGACCATGGAGCAGGCGGTATCGGATACCGAGGCGCCTCGCCGCTTCAACACGGTGCTCATCACCAGTTTCGCGTTAGCCGCGGTATTGCTTGCCGTGCTTGGCATCTATAGCGTCATCGCTTTCTCGGTTGCCTCGCGGGTGCAGGAAATGGCCATCCGTATGGCCCTGGGATCGCAGCGAGCGGGGATCGTAGGGCTGATTCTGGAAGGCGGAGCGAAGCTGGCGGCGATCGGCTGCGTTCTTGGGCTGGTGGGCGCTGTAGCCGCCTCCGGCCTGCTGCGCTCGCTGCTCTTTGGGGTGAGCCCGTTTGACCCGCTGGTGCTCATCCTGGCTGCGGTGGGGGTGTTGCTGTTGGCGGTAGCCGCGTCTGCGTTACCGGCCCTCAATGCCGCGTCAATCGATCCCATGGAAGCATTGCGCGGGGAATAAACGTCACCACCACGGAATTTTCTTCGCATCGCACTTCGCTGCTACAAGCGGCGTCAGCGCGGTGCTGCGTCCGACGCGTCCGCAAGAGCGTAAGCCAGCACCGTCATGATCGCGGCGTTCTCGCTCAACTCACGGGGATCCACCTTGTCAAGTGTGTCGGCAGGCGTGTGGTGATAGTTGAAGTAGTAGCGGCCATCCTGGATGGGTGCGAAGCCGGGAACCCCCAGGGCATTGATGCCCGCGATGTCTTCTCCCGCCTCTGGCGAGGGTGTCAGCACACCCGCGCCAATCGGCAGCAGCACGTGAGCGACGGGACGCAGATACGTCTCGAGCGCGGGCTTTCCACTCATCAGGATGCCCGTCGGGTGACCGGCGCCGAAGTCGGACTCGATCGCGGCTACGTGGTTCGCCATGTCGGCAGTGTGCTCTTTGATGTAGGTTTCAGCACCCTGCGAGCCCTCTTCTTCTGCCATCCATGCAATGAAGCGAACCGTGCGCCTGGGACGAATCCCAAGCTGCGACATAAGGTGGATGGCCTGCATGGAGACAACCACCCCGGCACCATCGTCAATTGCCCCCGTGGCGAGATCCCACGAATCCAAATGCCCGGAGACGATCACAACCTGTTCCGGATGTTCGCTGCCTTTCCAGTCGGCAATCACGTTGTAGCTATCGGCATCCGGCAGAGTCTGCGGCGTAAGCGTCAACTTCATTGTGGTGGGTCCCTGGCCGGCAAGATAGGCCAGCAGGTCGGCATCCTCTGCAGTCACCGCCGCCGCGGGAATCCTGGGTAGCTGCGGGTCGTACACGGTGAGGCCAGTGTGCGGCAGGCGGAAGTCCGCACCGCCGACCGACCGAATCAGCACCGCGACCGCTCCCCGTGAGACGCCGATGGGAGCCGCAGCCGCCCGGTAGACCACTGCCTGGGCGTAGGCCGATATGCCATCGCCCTGCGCCGCGAGGCGCTTGTCGAAGCGCTCGTTGAAGAGAACGATCTTTCCTTTGACGGCATTGTCGGGCAACGCCTTCAGGTCGGCGAACGAGTTCACCACCAGCACTTCGGCCGTTAGGCCGGCAGCGGGCGTGGCCACACTGCCGCCCAGCGCGGTCAGTACGATCTTCTGCGTCGTTACAGGCGTCATCCCGGGCCACGAAATCAGCGCTCCCGTCTCTTCACCGCGAACCCAGTGAGGAACGCTCGTTTTTTCCAGCTGAACGGTAGCGCCCAGTGCTTTCATCTCCGCAGCCACGTAGTCGACCGCTGCCTGCGCCTGGGGTGATCCGCTCAAGCGCGGACCAATGTTCCCGGTGAGATGCTGAAGCTCTTTGAAGGCATACGGATCCGCAATCGCTGCATCGCGCAGCTTGCCCATAATTGCGATCTGCTGCGCCGTCCACACGCCGTTCGAAGGATCGAGCATTGCAGAGAGTTGCTGCATGAGTGGCGACGCGGGCGGCGGCTGTTGAGCGTGGACGTGCAGTGTCGTCAGGAACAGCGCGGATAGCGGCAACATGCGGCTGGCTAAAAACTTTAGGTCACGTGACATTTAGGCCGGATGATACCACTGATCCCACACGCAACCGCAGTAATTACGGCGGTTGCGCGTGGGGGATCAGTGGGAGTCTTCTGAAGGACGGAACTAGCTTGCATTTTGCGGTTCGAAGGATTTTTGAAAGCTTCAGTCCCGGCCATCCGCGATTTTCCGGCTGATTCAACAGCCGGAAAAATTGCACCCGCCAAAGCTTTGGCCCGGATAGGTGGTTGGAGGAAACACTCGATTGTTGCTCTGCGAATAATTCGCTGAAGAGTCATCGGCGGCAACGAACGTACCGTTTTTCGAGTAAGCTGTGTTCGCGTCCAGTGACACACCGGATTCCGCTCCGTTGCCCACCAATTGCACGGCTATCCAAAGAGGGTTGTCGAATTGATTGTTGGCAATGTTTACGTTCGCGATGTTATAACGCTTTCCTTGTGAGTTGTAAACGATAAGAGCTCCCTGATCTGGTCCACCGTGGTTGAAGACGTTCCCGCTTACAGTCACTCCGTCTACGCCGCGGGTGTTCCATTCACTCTCAGAGGCTATGTAAAGGTCAGAAAACTTGTCCGGATTGTCAACGTAGTTGCCGGTGAAGGTTATGTTGTTTCCACCAACTACCGACATACCCCTACCCCATAAGTTGTTCCTTACATTGTTACCCGTGACCTTCACGTTATAGACGACCGGGTTAACGACGTAGCTGACGGTCGATATGCCGTCATCACCCGCATTGAGGATTTTGTTACCCTTAACGGTGATGTCGTGCGAACCCACAACCTGAGTAATTGAGTCCGCCAGGGTATTTTTGATAGTGTTGTCCGCGATCGTCCCGCCAGAGCTGTTAAATGACATGATCCCGTTACTTGCAGAACCCACGATCAGAATATTCGTGATGCTGTAATTAGTCGCGTTCTCAGCAAGAATCATCCCGGACTGTGTCGTAGTGAGCCTCTTTGTTGCTGGGCTCGCCATAGTGAAATTGTAAGCGGAGACGTCATTTCCCGTCAGGATCAGGGCTTCATTGTAGACATTTGTTGAAAGCAGCTTAGAGCCGGCACCTAAGCCTTGTATGGCGATACCTTTGGCGGTGAGGGTGTTCGAATATGCAAACTCACCGTCGGGGATGAGTGCGATGCAATGATTGGATGCGGCATAGTTGAACGCATTCTGTATCGCTGCTCGGTTATCGGTTCTTCCATCTCCGACGGCGCCAAAATTTGTGATAGGGCATGTTGTTGCCATGAGCGGACTGGCAAGAAGACTCAACGCTAAAAGTACTACTTTTGTGGATTGCAACTTAGTTCCTCTCGGGGCTGGGGGATAGTTAGCCGGATGCTACTCGTCAGCGCCGAAGCGTTCAGGCGCAAGGGTATCTTCCGGCTGCCTTAGGGCGTTCGCCAAACAGAAGGGCGCACTGGCCGGCAGCGGATACCATGCTGGACAGGGGAGCGCTTTTCATTGCCTAACGATGCGGAATATAAAACCTACAAATGTGGGATCACGCTGAAGACTTTCCCGGCTTCACCCATTTGCAGTTTTCACTGTATCGACGCAACACAACAGCTGTTCCTCGATAAGCGGATCATACACAAGCTTTTGGGTTATGGAAGGCAATTGAACTAGATTGTTTTCAGAAAAATTGCAGGGTGGGAATACTCAGGTTCAACATGTGCAGATTCTGCGCATATTACGCAAATTGTGCCAGGCATGGTGGCGGAAACTACATCCCGTTCTGTCTTATAACGAACCATTTCGTATTCGTAACTACTTCGTTGCGGGACGAGCCACCGCGATTTGTTGCGGCACGACTCCGAACGACGATCGCAAGCCCGCGCTCGCACCCGAATGAATCACTGCGAAAGCACCGTGTACTTTCATCCCAGCGCTGCAAAATATTTACACTTCTCTAGGCCAGATGAGCATCCGAAAGCGTCCCGGTTTCGGACGCATCCTCTGACACGATACTTCTGCGCGGCTGAACGAGTTGTGATATCTATTGCTTCGTGAGGACGCTGTGACCTGGACAATGGCCCGGCTCCGCTGGTCGGTGGGGCAGGGAATCAGCGACGAGGGACCGATGAGGCAATACTTCCGCTGGTGTTGTGTTTTGATTTTGCTGGTGCCGTTGTCTGTGTTGGCTCAGACCCATGTCCCCAAGCTCATCGATGTTCACATTCACTACGACGGGGAACCCCTGGTCCTCGAAAAGCTGCTGGAAAAATTGAATGCGGCAGATGGCGTCGCTTTTCTGCTGACAACTCCAAAGGGATTTCCACAGGCCAGCAGGTTCATCCACGAACATCCTGACCGCTTCATCGGTTTTGGCGATATCAAGCTGGATGATCCGAATGCTTTGCGGGAGATCGATCGTTTCCACGCGGCGGGCTTTCGTGGCCTGGGGGAAATCAGCAACACGTTGAAAGCCTATGACGATCGAGCTTACTGGCTCATCTACGATCGAGCCGACAAGTATCACATGATACTTCTGTTTCACACCGGCATCGTGAATCGATTGCACCCCGAACAGCCTGCGGACATCAGCTTTGAGCGGAGCCGGGTGACGAGGCTTGACTTGATTGCGCGGCACTGGCCAAAGCTGACGATCATCGGCGCCCACCTGGGGAATCCGGATTACGCGGAAGCAGGTGAAATTGGGCGATGGAATCCGAATCTCTATTTCGACGCGTCGGGCACCACGCTGATCAAGAAGAAAGATGACTATGGATTCTTCCGCTCCATTTTCTGGTGGACTGGGGTGGCGAGCCCTCATACCCCAGCGGGCGGCGCCAGCGCATTCGAAAAACTTGTGTTCGGCTCCGATGTTTTTGGCGGAGACGTGCAGGAATTCGACCTCGCGCTGGCTCGGTACCACGCGATGCTGGATGCCTGCGAGGTGCCACAAGCCGCTCAGGAGCAGATCATTTCGGGGACCATGTGGCGCATTTTGCAAGCGCAAAAAGCGCAATCAGCTAAGGGCTTCGGGGAACAATAAGCGGCCTTTCCTCGCCGGCCGGGTTAGGCCGGAAGCTCCGCTGCAGGTGGGAAATCATGCTGCTGCCGTCCGAGGTCGCCATCATACTTGACCGAACTCTTGAATAGCTCATAGCGTCCGTCGTCAAACTGCTTCGCGTAGGTGCGTAGCGACCCAATCTCATCTTGCGAAAGCGGCTTAAAGTTGTGCAGGATTTCGAGGTTCTGATCGAGAACCTGCATGGAATCCATGCCGCTGATGGTTGTTGATACTCCCGGGAGACTCATGGCGTAGGTCAGAGCTTCGGTGGGAGTCAACGCTCCTTGAGTGATCATTTCACCGGAGCCGCCCATGCTCTTCATACCAAAAACAGCCATACCGCGTTCCACTGCCACTGGCAGCACTTCGCGCTGAAAACTCCGGTAGCTATAGTCGAAGGGGTTAAGAGGCATTTGCACCGTGTCGAAGGGGAAGCCACCGTTGATCATCGCCAGATGAATGGACGGATTTTTGTGGCCGGTAAAACCGACAAAGCGGACCTTGCCCTGTCGCTTAGCTGCAGCGAGCGCTTCCAGCACGCCATCAGCCTCATAGCACCTTTCAGGATCGTTGTAATAGACCACCTCGTGTACCTGCCACACGTCAAGGTGATCGGTCTGCAGGCGAGTCAGGGACTCTTCCAGCATACGCATGGCCACGTCCTTCTTCCGCCCATGGGTGCAGACCTTGGTCATCAGGATTGCCTTGTCCCTCTTGCCTTTGAGCGCTGTACCGAGACGTTCTTCGCTGGCTCCCTTGTAGTACTCCCACGCGTTGTCAAAGAAGTTGATTCCGTGGTCCAGGGCTTTCGCAATCATGTCATTCACTTCTAGTTGCCCGGCCACCGCCCCAAGGTGAAATCCGCCCACGCCAAGAATGGAAACCTGCAGGCCGGTCTTGCCCATGGCTCGCTGCGGCGCCTGAAACTCGACAGGTCCTCCTCGCTCAGCGGGTGCGGCAGGCACGATCGGGGTGGATGGGCTGCCGGGTCCGCTGTTTTGTCCTTGAGCGGAAGCCGCGGCGATCACAGAGACTGCACCAGTCATAGCAACACCCTTCAGGAAAGCGCGACGGCTTTCGCCGCCGTTGACATTTGTTTTCACGAGAATTGCCTGTCTCCCCGTTAGAAAGTTATTCGGATACCTGCGGAAAAGGCCTGCCCGTGTTCTGGGTGGCATAGACCATCTGTTTCACTTCAGCCTGTTGCAGGTCGAGAGGAAACTCGTGGGCCAGGCGTGCCTCAGGATTGTCGAACTTGATGGACGTCTTGTAGAGCTCAAAACGCCCGTCGCCCGCGTACATCTTCGCGCGATCGCGCAAAGCTCGCATCTCCGCCGCGGCGAGAGGAGTGAAGTTCTGAGCTACGCGCAGATTTTGTTCCAGGATGGGTAGCTCCGAAACTCCGGAAATGGTGGTCGCCACCGGCAGGCTCATGGCATAGCGAAGTAACTCTTCCGCGGTGAACACGCCTTTCTGTACCGGCTCTCCGTGGCCCCCGATCGCCTTCATGCCCAACGCGGCAATCCCCTGGCTGTTCAGCACCGGGAGCACCTTTTGCTCAAACGAGAAGAAGCTGGCGTCGAACGGGTTTAGCGGCATTTGCACGGCGTCGAAGGGAAAGCCCGTATGCAACATCGAGAGGTGAATGTCTGGGTCCTTATGACCGGTAAAGCCGACAAAGCGCACCTTGCCCTGTTGCTTGGCCTTCTGCATCGCTTCGGCGGCGCCATTTGGTCGAATAAATAGCTGCGGATCGTTCTGGAAGGTTACCCCGTGAATCTGCCACAGATCCAAATGGTCGGTCTGCAGCCGTCGCAGCGACTGCTCAAGCATCTGCATGGCCAGCGCGGCATCTCGCCCGTGGGTGCAAACCTTAGTCATCACAAACGCACGATCGCGCGCGCCACGAAGACCCTTTCCCAGCCAGTCCTCTGACTTTCCCCGGTTGTATTCCCAGCAATTATCAAAAAAGGTGATACCGCCGTCGATGGCGCGCTGAACGATTTCAACCGCGGTCGCCTCATCCTTGGCTGCACCGAGGTGATGGCCACCCAAGCCCAGCGCGGAGATCTTTATCTCAGTCTTTCCGAAGTTGCGAAGAGGGATCATATGCTCACGACAAATCAGATGCATGAGAAAACCGCTTTCGCCGCCCGCGTCATCCCGCAACGCAATGTCGCGTTTTACGCGGTGAAGATCACGGCACATGAGTTTCGCGAGATACAGCTCGAGCTTGCGCTAATCGCTGGGTCGTAAAGTTGCCAGGAATTTTCGCTTTTGGATTAAACAGGGTGCCGGTGAATTGCATCCCAATGATCGCTGTCGGCAACCGGCGCGAAATCATGGTGAAACGAGAAAAACAAAAGAAGCTCGCTGTGGACCCAGTTGATTCCGCGAAATCTGCGGGGCTTCGCTATGTAACGGATGCACAGCCGGGACTCCATCGCAGACGTCGCGGCAAGGGGTTCGGTTACGTGGATCAGGATGGCCACGCGGTTCGGGATGGCGAAACCCTGGCTCGCATAAAGTCCCTGGTCATTCCCCCCGCATGGTCAGATGTCTGGATCTGCCAAAATCCAAAGGGCCACTTGCAGGCCACTGGGCGCGATGCCAAGGGGAGAAAACAGAGCCGGTACCATCCTCGTTGGCGGGCCGTGCGCGATGAAACCAAGTATGAGCGCATGATAATTTTTGCCAAAGCGTTACCCACGATACGGGAAAGGGTGGAACACGACCTTTCTTTTCCCGGCATGCCCCGGCAGAAGATATTGGCCGCGATCGTGCGCCTGATGGAACTTACGCTCATCCGCGTCGGCAATGAAGAATACGCACGCGAAAATCAGTCCTATGGCCTAACCACTTTACGAAACAAGCATGTGGAGGTAGAAGGTTCGAGTGTTACTTTCAAGTTCCAGGGAAAGAGTGGCATCCGACATACCATCGATATGACCGATCGGCGCCTGGCACGGATCATTCAACGCTGCCAGGATCTTCCTGGATATGAGCTATTCCAATATGTTGACCGTGACGGAACGACCCATTCGGTAGATTCAGCAGACGTCAATGACTATCTGCGGCAGATTTCCAGTCAGGATTTTACGGCTAAGGATTTTCGCACCTGGGCGGGGACGGTATTGGCCTGCACCATGCTGCAGGAGTTCGAAGCATTTGAGTCGCAAACGCAGGCGAAGAGAAATGTGGTTCAAGCGATCAAGCAGGTGGCTGCGCGCCTGGGCAACACGCCCTCCGTTTGCCGGAAGTGCTACGTTCATCCCGCAGTGCTCGATACCTATTTCAGCGCTGGAATGATCAGGACCGTGAAAGGCAGCATGGACGAAGACTCCGTCGACGAGCCTGGATCATTGCGACGGGAAGAAACCGCACTGCTGCATCTTTTGAAGAAACGCATGGCATCCGTCGCCGCGTAGTATTGGCGAGTCGGTAGCGTAATGAAGAAGCTCCGTGCTGTTGTTCATTGCACCAACTTTTCCATCCCTCCCGTATAAACGCCAATTCGCTGCATATTGCTGCACACTATCGTTCCGAAGAGGACGCACGATGCCGCGCGTATGCAATCACTGTTTGCCGAAGACGCGGGATCGGACTATCTGGTGCTTGTCCCACTCATAGAAGAAAGAAGTATGGGTTTTGCCTCTCGCCCCCTTATCGCAGTGGCGCCCCTCGAGGGCGCCGATGGCTTTTGGCACGGGGCGTGCGATTCGCGGCCTGCTCGGCAGGTCGACCGGAATCGTTGGGTCGACTGGTCTGCGCACACACCTGTGAGCGTACGCATTGACAGCTTCGGATGCAGCGACAGTAGCAAACTTGTGATCCTGGCTCGCACTTCCGTCGCTGCCTGAGATAGGTTTTCACCAGACAACTTCTCATCTCTCGTTGCACTCACAGTAGGTAGGTCATGCGCCATCGGACCACCCTACCTATAACGGGTCAATCAAGGCCAAAGCGCGAAGGGAAGCAGTCATCTGCGCGCCTTCTCTCCACTGCCAAACGACACGGAGAACCTCATGTACCATCACGTTAAAAAACTCATGTACACCGTAAACGTCGGTGAACCTGATCCACGCTTCGGCAGGATGCTCCTGGAGCAATTCGGCGGGGCAAACGGCGAACTCGCTGCGGCGATGCAATATTCCATCCAGGGTTTTAATTGCGAAGACGCTGCACGCAAAGACTTGCTGATGGATATCGGAACCGAAGAACTGAGCCATCTCGAAGTGGTAGGGTCATTGATCCGTATGCATTTGAAGCCGATGAAAAGCGATCGCGATGCAGCCGAGGCGGACCCGTTAGTGGCCATCGCAGGTGGAGGAGGGGTGGCCCTGTCAGACTCTATGGGAAATGCATGGACAGCGGACTACCTGAAAATCACTGGAGACCTTGCAGTCGACTTAAGGAGCAACATTGCTGCCGAGGCGCGGGCAAAAATCGTGTACGAGCGATTAATTAGCTTTACCCAGGATCAAGGCTCGAAGCAGGCGCTGCAATTTCTCATGACCCGCGAAATTACACACATGCGTGCCTTTACTGCGGCACTTGAGAGTATGGAGAAGCCGATTTTCTCCGTCGGTATTATCGAGCCGACACCCCACTTGGTGGACCAGTTCTTCAATGCATCTACTGGCGAAAGTCAGTACGGTGAAAGCGATTTCGTTGGGCCGTGGAACGCTGCGAATGGTTTACAGCACGTCGACTCCGAAATTAAGGGTGGCGAGGGTCTCGATGTGACGCCCTATGACCCAAAGCCGGGTTCGGAAAAGACATCGCCTGCAGATTCCACCCCCGTCGGGCAATACACCAACGGAGTGGGCAAGAAGCAGGCCGAACTACACGATAAGGCAAGTGCAAAAGCGCAACAAAATGCAACGGTCGAGGTCTAGAAACCTCTTCGTTGTGCGCTATCAGGACCGAGTGACCACTCACTTGGTCCTGGTCGCAGCGCCGCCCGGAAAGTGAGAACTCTACCGCGCGGCGGTGGGATGAAGGGAAAAATCATATCTGGAGAGATCGACCGACTGTCCGGTTCGCATGGCTTCGTCGGCGGCGAGCACGATCGACAGGCTGGTGATGCTGTCCTCCAGATGCGACGTCAGATCTAGTTGATCACGAATGGCCCGTACGAAGAACTCCTGTTCGCGCCAGCAGAGCTCGTCGTGGTCCGGCTCGTCCGTTTGCGTTAGCCATTCGTCAGGCCGGCTAAAGCTACCGGATGGTGTCAGCTCTGCGTGATGCACGCGAATGGCATTGGAGCGGACGTGGTCCTCGACCTTGGATGACCCGCCGTCCGAGTCGGAGTGAATGCTCTGGATAGACGCCGCGCCGTGAGGCCCGATCACGTCTTTGACGAAGAATGCGGTCTCGCTCATCATCGGTCCCCATCCCGCCTCGTACCAGCCCACCGAGCCATCGCTGAAGACGATCTGCAGTTGGCCGTAGTTGTACTGGCGGCCTGGGAGGCTTGGGTCGAGGCAGGCTCCGATGGCAGAAACTCGCACCGGCCTGGCTGCGACCATTTGGCACATGACGTCCACATAGTGGACGCCGCAGTCGACGATGGGCGAAGCGGACGCCAGCAGGCCGCGGTGCACTTGCCACTCCGCGCCAGAACTCTGTTGGTTCAGATTCATGCGCATCACCAGGGGAGTGCCCAGCGTTCGTGCGATGCCGATGAACTTCTGCCAGGTCGGATGGTGGCGAAGAATGTATCCGACGACGAGCTTCTTGTCCGCACGCTGTGCCGCCTCAACCATGCGGCGGGCGCCCTCCGTGTCGGGGGCCAGTGGTTTCTCCACAAACACATGGCACCCGGCTACGAATGCGGCAAGCGTGAACGCTTCGTGGGTATCGGGATAGGTAGAGATGCAGACCGCGTCGGGTGCCAGACTGGCCAGCGCAGTGCCCAGATCGTCGAAAAGGGGCACATCGAGGGAGAGCTTGGTGGCAAGGTGGCGTTTGCTTTCCCCACGTGATACCAGGCCGACAATCTCCACTCCGTCCATGTTGTGAAATGCGCGTGCATGCGATGCACCCATGTTGCCGCAGCCGACGACGAGGATTCTCAACGATTCCGTATTCCGAAGCATGTCTTCGTGCCCCCAGTGGATTTGCAATGATCGATACCTAGATATTATGGACTCCGTTCGTCGAGGGACGCATCCTATTGTTGCGGGGCGTGCGGCATATCGGATCGGTCGAGGGGTAGCGTCCTATAGAGCAATGGTGGGGAGACTGAGTGTATGAGCAAAGAAGTCAATCTGGCGACACTGGGAAAGTTTGCCGAAGCGGTCAAGACGGGCAACTTCGATCTGTTCAAAGAAGCGGTTTCTAATGAAAACATTGACCACGACCCGGCAGAAGGGCAAGTAGCAGGGCCGGAAGGCTATCGCATGTTCTTTACGGGGTTGCGGACCGCATTCCCGGATATGAATGTGGCGCTGGAAACCCTGGTTGCCGACGACGAATCGATAGCATTCGCCTACACCCTAACCGGAACGCAGACCGGTCCCCTCATGGAATTCGCGCCAACGGGCAAAAAGATAAAGATCCGTGGTATGCAGATTTCAAAGTTCAAAGACGGCAAGATGGTGGAGCGCTGGGGAAGCTCGGATCAGTTGGGTATGCTCCAGCAGTTGGGACTTTTGGAAGAGCCAAAAGCGGCTTGAAGCAGACACAGGATCCTGAGTTTGCTCTGGGCGGTCACTCTGGCTGGTCGTGGGTGAGCACGGGAGCCATGGTTTCAAATACGCCGTCATTCCGGATCAACTTGTGAAAAAGTATGGCTGCGACGTGCATCAAAATGAGCCCGAAAAAAGCAAAGGCCAGGTAGTAATGCGCATGCCATAAGAGGGTATGCAAGCTGGGACTGACAGGCAGTATCGACGGCAGATGCACGCTGCCGAAGAGCACCACGGGATACGATGCGGCTGACAGCATCGCCCAGCCGATCAGCGGCATCGCGATCATCAGGGCGTAGAAAACGTACTGAGACATATTCGCGGCCAGCTTTATCGGCACCGGCAGATCGGCGGGTAGCGCGGGCGCTCCGTAAACGAGGCGCAGCGTCAGGCGGATGAGCGCAAGCACCAGGATGGCGATACCGAGCGGCTTGTGAATCTGGACCAGGGTCAGGTATTTCGGGGTGACGGTCGAGACCATGCCGACACCGATAAACAACATGGACAGAATGCAAATGGCCATGAGCCAGTGAAGCAGTCGCTGCGGAACAGCGAAGCGTTTGCGGCTTGTCGTCATTGCTTGTCTCCTGTCGCGGTACGCGGGTAGTACGAGGCTTCGGCCGTGCGGCTGTTGTAGGACCGGGCGTAAGCGGCCGAACGGGCCGCGGGAAATGGGTCATCTGACGTGGTAATCCCGGCAGGCAGGACGGTCGGGTCAAAATTTATGTCGCGACATGGGCCGTCGCGTTCCGGCTCGATCTGGCGTACCGTCAGCATGCCAACGTTGAGAGTACGGCGACCCGCAGGCCAGGCCCGGGTGGGGTCCGCGGTCGGATCGTCAGGGTTGGCGACGGTGATGATAAGACTCCAGTGTTGGGGGCGGGCAGCGACACGCTGGGTGATCTCCTGCTCAAGATAATCGGGACCGCGTTTGGCCAGCTCCTCCGGTGTGATGGGGACGGGTTGCGCCGCTGGTACCAACGACCAGCGGATCACATGCCTGGCGTCAGACCCGTCGACGAACACAAAAGAGTTAAGGCTGTTGTAAGGCTCCTCCGCGTAACTCGCAGTCCAGGGAGCGCTCTTGGCCCAACCACCGAACGTGAGGAATTCGGGATGCGCGCCCACGAATGTCTTCATCGCATTGGGGTCTTTGCTACCGGCGGCAGTCAGCAGCTCATAAAAGGCCTGGGGAGTCGCTACAGGGAAGAACGGCGCATCAATCATGGCGCTACGCCATTGCTGGCCATCCGGCGTGGTGATCTGGATACCGAGGCCGCGTACCCGCACCATCGCGTCGGCAGCATTCGGATCAGCAGTGGCGAGGTTGAACCGGCCCACCACCGGGTATTCACCACGGGTGAACACCGACGCCTTGGAGAGGGCCGAGCCGTCACCATTGGCGGTAAACGTGCCGGTGAAGCAAATGCCTTTCGCATGGTTCCGACGATGGCCTAGCGCCGGGCCACCCGGGGGCGCCAGCGCCGCCACAATCTTCTTAGGCGTCAGTCTCTGCGGTGAGAGCCATCCGGCGGTGTAGGCGAATCCGATCGCGGCGACCCCGACCACCACGGCAATGATCACCAATTGCCTCAGTGGAAAGGAGTTTGGGGATGTGCGTGACTGAACCATGCAAACCTCGTCTCTGGACGTGATATGGCCGCGTCCCATTATCGACCGGGACTGGTTTCTTATCAAAAACTCACCAAGGACTGATGCACGAGCTGTCCATCTGGTCGCGTGCCCGGGCTAATTTGTCGCTCCAAATCCGGAGTTGTGAGAGGATTTCCCTGGGTGCGTTGGAGAATCTATGCCGAGAGACATCATTCGAACGCCGAACGCCCCGTCTCCGCCGCCGACCTACAGTCAAGCGGTACGCGCAGCGGGTCTTGTGTTCGTTTCAGGAACCGGGCCGCACGATCCAGTCACGGGCAAGATTGTCGGGGATACGATTCAGGAGCAGACCCGGCAGTGCCTGCAGAACGTGTCTGCCATCCTCAAAGCCGCAGGCACTTCGCTGGAACAGGTCGTGAGCGCGACGGTCATCCTTCTGGAGGAAGCCGATTTCGCCGGCATGAATGAAGAGTGGATCAAGTGGTTTCCGGCGGATCCGCCAGCGCGGCAGGGTGCGAAATTACCCGTCCGCGTTCCCGGCATGAGAGTGTCCATCGCGGCCATCGCCGAGGCCTGAGTCGAGTCGTTAGTCCTGGCAAAGGGGAATATCTGGGGACCGCATACTTCCGTGCTGCTTCATTTCAACCAGGCGAACGCTAACGAATCCGTGTTCATTGCGGTGTCGATGATGGGTTTTGCAACCGTCAGTGCATCCTGGCCGTTTGCGAACAGCACGACCCCTGACTTTCTTGCTGGGTCGGCCATCACGAAGGACTTGAAGGTGCCGTTGTCGCCCCAATGCCAGAGCATCGCGCTCTTGCCTTCGCGCTGAATGCCCCATCCCAGACCCCAGAAGAGCGACTTCGAAAGCTCTTTCGGTTCTTGCTTGATGCAAATCCTGCAGGCCGGGTCGAGCGCCACCTCCGGAGTTTCCATCTGGCGGAGCGTGGAGGACGAAAGCCCCTTATGATTCACAATCGCATTGACGAAAATAGCGTAATCCTGGGCGGTGGTGTTCAGGGTGGATGCGGCTCCGGCTTCCTTCGGCTTCCATAGCTCATCCGGTGCTCCATTGGAGTTGTACCCCGTAGCGGTCAGGGAATCGAAGCCTGGCCTCCACACATAGCTGCTGTTGGTCATCCCCAATGGTTTGAAAACTGCTTCGTCCATATAAACGTCGAGCGGTTTCCCGGTAATTTGCTCAACGACGCGTTGCAGATAGATATATCCCTCACCCGAATAGCTGAACCGTTCTCCTGGAGGGAAGTAAATGGGAAGCGAATCGGAGTCACGCCAATTCGGAAATCCGGTTCGGTGGCTCAATACCAGCCGAGCCGTAATCTTGCTGATGCGTTGGTCCGGCACGTAGGGTTTTGCAAGATACGAGCTCAATGGAGCGTCGAGATCGAGCTTTTCCTGGTCGACCAGTTTGAGCACGCCGTAGGTGAATACGGGTTTGCTCAAAGAAGCGGCTTCAAACACCGTATCCCTCCGGACCGGTTCGCCCGTCTTCTTATCCTTCACTCCAAAAGCACCCAGCCATGTCGTCTTCCCATCTCGGATCAAGGCAATCGACATCCCAGGAACTCCGCCCTTTTCCATGAGACCTGGCACCTCGCTTTTCAGCAGCGAGATCACGTCCGCTGTGGAGCGAACCGATGGAGCTTGTGCATGCAATGTTGGAGCGCTCACACCACCCATGGCCACTGCCACCACAAGAACCTCGACAACGCGGGCAAAAGGTCGGATCAAGTCTGCCTCCTGAAAAGTCTCGAGCCGCTCCTCAGCGGGGGATGAGTGGCGGCCTTCGTTCCTGGCAGGTACGTCCGGTCGCTCAGTTTAGTTCCGCAGTCCGTCCTGACAAGCGAGCTTATCCCTGGCAATCGCGAGGATGGCGTCTACACTGCGTTTCACGTCGTCCTCGGTGGTTGCCCACGATGAAACGCTGATGCGCATGGCGCTGCGGCCCTTCCAAACTGTGCCTCCACACCAACACGTTCCCTCGGCCTGAATCGCCGCGATGATACGAGCGGTCGCATCATCATCGCCAAACGATACCAGCACCTGATTCAACACGACGTCATTGAGCACCTTGTAGCCGTTCACGCGCAGGCCCAAAGCGAACTGTGTCGCATGTTCGCAGGTGCGCTCAATCAGTTGCGCAACGCCGTCTTTTCCCAGCGAGCGCAATGCGGCCCAGATCTCAATGGCGCGGGCGCGACGCGATGATTCAGGCCCCAATTGCATAGGCTGTCGCCGCGCGTCACGGTCAGGAGGATAGTACGACGCGGTAATCGACATCGATCGCCGCAAAGCGTCTCCATCACGCACAATCGCAATTCCACTGTCCTGCGGAACATTGAGCCATTTGTGCCCGTCCGTGGCCCAGGAGTCGGCGCGGGCGATTCCCTCCACCAGCGGACGATAGCGCGGACTGGCTGCCGCCCAAAGACCGAAGGCGCCATCGACATGCACCCACGCGCCGATCTCCTGCGCGGCGTCGCAAATGGCATTGAGAGCGTCGCACGCGCCGGTGTTCACATTTCCGACCTGGGCACAGAAGATGGTGGGTCCGGACAAGCGAGGAATGAGAAGAGGCTTCATGCGTCCTTGTGAATCGGCGGGGACAACATGCACGCGGCCTCTGCCAAAACCGAGCAATGCCAATGCCTTGAGCATGGTCGCATGAACTTCTTCACCCACGACTACATTGATCGGTGGCGCGCCGAAGAGTCCGTCTCCCTCGACATCCCAACCAACTCCGCGCATCAACGCGGTGCGCGCTGCGGCGAGGGCGGTCACATCGGCCATTTGCGTGCCAGTGACGAAGGTGCCCTCGCACGTGGGTGGTAGTCCGAGTAGTTCGAGCAGCCAGCCAAGAACTACGTCTTCGAGATGAGCCGACACCGGGGAGATGTCGTACAGGCATGCATTCTGATCCCATGCGTCCGCCATCCAGTGCGCTGCAACGGTGACGGGGAGAGCGCCACCGATGACCCCTCCAAAAAACCGGCCGCCCATACTAGCTACCGTCGCCGCCGAACCGACCTGGTCCAGCAGCCGCAAAACCGATATGGGGTCTTCCCCGCAAACGGGCAGCGGGCCACCGAGCGCCGAGAGTCGCTCAATCGCTCCGGGAACTGATCCGGCGTGGCGATCCCGAATGGTATGCAGATAACGTCGGGCAAGTGCTGCAGCCTCGGTGAGTACTGCATCGTAGGCGTAGCCGGAGTCCTGTCCGATGCCTGTTTGTGTCGCGGTATCCATCGTCTGCCAAACCCCTGTAATCAGCTTTAGGTGGTTAGGATCACAGAGATCGTTATAACCTGTCAAGGTGTGAGACGGCGGTTACAATGAATGCAGTGTATGAAGACGGAATTCCAGCTCATTGCCGGTCATGTGGCTCTCGATTTTGCGAACAGCCTGGATTATCGCTACGACCGTGAGCGACTCATCGACTTGTTGCCGACGTATGAGCGCTTCCTTGCGTTTGCGCTGCAATCCGGCATCATCACCAAGGAGCAGATGCGCTCTCTCCTGGCAACGACAGGCGAGTCCGATGCGCGGCGGACGCTTGAACGGGCACTTGAGCTTCGCGAGACCCTCTATTCGTTGTTTTTATCCGTAGTGAACGGAAAGAAACCCAGCCCGCAAGTGACGCAAAGACTGAACCAATTCTTGTCGGGTGCGCGTGTAGTGGATAGGGTTCATTGGCAGGACGGCCGGTTTGTTCGCAACTGCAGCGAGTTGGAGGGCACTCCTGATGGACCGCTCTGGCCAATTCTTACCGCGGCGATCGATCTGCTAACGTCACCAGACTCTGGCCGAATTCATGAATGTGGCGAAACGACGTGCCGATGGCTGTTCCTCGATATGAGCCGTAACCATTCCAGACGTTGGTGTGACATGCGGATTTGTGGTAATCGGGCAAAGGCGCAGCGATTCTATTCGCGGGCTCGTGTCGCACAATGACGCAGGAGCTGCTCTTTTAGGATAATCGGAGAAGCGCGGAATAGATGCCAGGTCACCACGGATTTCGAGATTGGAGTAGCCGCCATGAGTGGGAACGTCAAGCAGGCAGTACCGTTCTTTGGTGTCGCCAACATGGAATCGTCTCTGCGGTTCTATGTGGACGGGCTGGGATTCACAATGAAGCGCTAGTGGATCCCCGAGGGCGACGGGCGCTATCCCGGGCGACGGGAGAATTCGCTGGTGCTGGCCTGAACTCGGCGATGCCGCGATCATGCTTCAGGAATTTGCGCCACAACGTCAGCCAAAGGAGCCGCTTGAAATAGGCGCTTCGGTTGTCTTTACTTGTGAGGACTCGCTCGCCCTTTATCGCGACTTCAGCTCACGAGGGGTCCAGGTTCGTCACCGTCCATTTGTGAGAAATGGTCTGTGGGTTGTTCCGCTAACGGATCCTGATGGCTATCGCATTGAGTTTTCGAGCCCGACCGACGCACCGGAAGAAAGTGAATGCGAGGGCCCTTAACTTTGCCGTCCTTTAGACAGGCTCGAGACCTCAGAATGTGCTGTTCCAATAGGCGTGCTGCCCGAGATAGAGGTCGTCGGCAACGTTTTTCAAGATAGCGCGGCGCACATCCAGAACGTTCATTTCTCCCTGCGTTCTGTAGAGCACTTCACCTTTGGTTCCAATCAGAACCGTGTACGGCGCACCACCCTGCCAGCCCGTGCCGAGAGCCTTCACCGCATCCGCCGCATCGTTGCCGTTAAAGAGATAGTTCTTGTTGAAGGCATGCTGCTTTTGAAGAAATGCGGAGACCAGTTGCTTCTCGTCAGGATTGTTGATGCTTAACGTCACGATCGTCAGAGGCCGGTTGGCATACATCCGGACCATCGTTTGCAACTCCGGGAATTCTTCGATACATGGCCCGCACCAGGTGGCCCACACGTTCACGAGCAAAAGCTTGTCCGTGCCGGCATTCTGGCGCAACTTCTTAAGCTGATCGACGGAGATCAAATCCAGAGCTACTGGCCTCTCGTTAAAATGGGCGGTCTCATTTTCAACGTTGGCCGTTTTGTAGGCCCACTTTGTGGAGCACCCAACCGCTGGCATATCTGTGACGGCAACCGGCTTTCCATCAAGCAGGGAATCGATGGCATCTCTGGCCTCGTGTTTTGTCGCCAACTCCTCACGTTGATTACTATCGATGCGTCCCTCATAGCGCAGAATGCGTTGCTGATCGAAGATGAATGCATGGGGAGTCGCGGTAGGTCCGTATTTGAGCGCAACCGCCTGGGTTGCGCCATCGTACAGATACGGATACGTTAATTTCCTATAGGCGGCGCGTGCCTTCATATCCGCAAAAGAATCGCCCACATCGGTATATCCGTATTCGCTGAGCTCCTCGGCTTTTGGATCATTCCCCATGATCACAACCACGGCGACTCCGCGGGCCTGATAGTCCGTGAATAACTGCTTGATTCGTTTCTCGTACATCTGTGCAACCGGGCAGTGATTACAGCTGAAAATGACGACGAGAACCTTGCTCGACGCGTAGTCTTTGAGGCTATGCGATTTTCCATCGACTCCCGGTAGATTGAAATCCGGTGCCTGCGAGCCGATTTTAAGAATCGGAGGGACATCGCTACCCGTGTGCGCAACGTCGTCCTGCCCCCGTCCGGTAGGGCCCGAAAGGCAGGCTAAGCCGAGAGCAATCATTGACAGCCAAAAATGCGACCGAGGCTTGCCTTGGCTAGCCGGTTTGGATGCAAAGTAACCTAAGTACACGGAGCCTCCCTCGAACCTCTGCGGTCTCAAAAGATTATGAGAGCCGCCGCCTCCCTTTTACTGGTCGATGGCTACCAAAGTCAATGATTACGCCAGCCCGTGAAAGCTGGCAGCTAGCTCATGCAGCGCCGGAAGGTACGTTTCGGCTATCTTGAGGTCCCCAGGATACTTGAGTCGTTGCCATGCCGGCGCCCGTCAACGCACTACGATGCCGCCCAAAATCTTGGCTAACGATAGGGGTACGATTCAGACTGCCTCAAACGGCAGTGCAGAACAGCGGGCTCTTTACTTCGCAAACGTGAAACCTTTGCCTGCCTCAGACGCTCTGGTCATGCGCACTCGTCGAGCGGTTCGAAGCGAGCTGGAATCGCACGCGGCTCACCGGGCACTTCTGTTCCGAGCTTTAGTTCCTTCGTTCTATTGCGTGGGAATGGCGCTTCTTATGATGGTGCAGCCTAAGTTCGCCGGCTTCTTGGTGTTGCCGTTGGCAGGGCTTTACTATTTGCTGTTTGCGCTCCTCATACCCTGGCTGGTTGTACGGAAAGAAAGGGATCGAGCAAATCGGAGAGATTCCTAATATCCCGAAACGTTCGCGCCCTCGGTGGCTAAAGGCACTCCCGTAAGTGATTCTTACGGCGAGGTTGAAGCCCCGCCCCTTCAATCCTCCGGCTTTTGAAGGTTACGGCCTTTAGGCCGCAACTAACTACTTCAGAGCTGGCGAGGCTTCAGCCGCTGAGGCCAATATATGGGTTGCCGCCAGTTGGCCGGGACAAAGCCTGCGCTCAGGTTCGTTTCGCCGACGGACGTTTCAAGTGAATGCGTCCCCAGTCACACATCATTTGAACCACTGGGCCGAGCGTTCTTCCATATGGGGAGAGGGAATAGTACACGCAGGGCGGAATGGTTTTCTTGTCGTCTCTGTTGACAATGCCATCCGCAACAAATTCCTGGAGATGACGAATCAGCATGCGCTCCGTGATGCCGGGGATGGAACGCTTGAGTTCGCTGGTCCGCTTCGGGCCATCCTGCAGGCGCCACAAGATCGTACCCTTCCATCGGCCGTCCATGACACGCAACATCGCGTCCACGGGACATTCGCCCTCTTCCTTCTTCGAGACTGGCATGCTGCTCCTCCACACTGACAAATATGACAGTACCTTGAAACCCGTCAGTACGAATCATACACTCGGAGTCATGGAGGATTCGATGAACAACAAGCATCTCCCTCAGCTTTTCGCACAAGCGCTCAACGAAAAAAGGGTGGAACTCTTCGATGAGTTCATCCACCCCGAGTACGACAACCATAACGCGTACGTAGAGCCGGGCCCGGAAGGCGTGAAAGCATTTTTTCGGCGCTACCTCGATGCATTCCCCGACACGAACGTGGTGATGGACGACGTGATCGAAGAGGGCGACCGCATCAGCGCCCGTTTTACCTACAACGGAACTTTTCTCAAGCCATTCATGGGCTATCCGCCCAACCATGCGGCGGTCCAGATGCGAAGTATCGACATCTGGCGCGTCAGGGACGGGAAGTTCATCGAGCACTGGGACGAACTGAACCTGCTGGAAGTATTCCAGCAAATCGGCGCCGCGGCAGTGAGAAAGCCGGAGGGACAATGAGCCATCTGATGTGGCCGGTGTGTCTGCTTGGCATCCTAAGCACGGCAGTCATTTGTGGGACAGACATGTTCTTTTTGACGGTCGGGCGTCCCGCGCTCAGGTTGGCTTCGCCAACCGCCGGCACCGAAGTCATGGGATTTATCCATAAGTTCGGCGACGCGAGAATGCCGATCTGGGGTGTCTCGGCGATCCTGTGTAACGTCGTGCTCGCCGTGTTCAGCAGGAGTGGACCTCGCGTCTTCTATCTGGTCTCGCTCTCCGTGCTGATCCTGTTCGTCGTTGCCTACAATGTCTGGTCCAGGCCAATCAATCGGCTTCAAACCGCGGCGGCAAAATCGGGAGAAAGGCTCAACAATGCTCGAGAGCTTCAATCGTCGTGGGATCGATCGTTAATAGTCCGCGTTCCGCTGCTCGTTGTCTCGCTGCTTGCCCAATGCTACGTACTGCTCGCCGCTTCGGTGTAACGATGCGTGGCCTGGTCGCAAGCGATGAAAAGCCTCGGTCGGAAAAGCCACAATCGTTATACCGCAGCCACGGTTACGGTTCAGCGTTCACGTTATAAGAACTCATCGTCCAGTTCCGAATTTGCAGCGAATCGTATAGGTCCCCGATGGCCGCGGTAAAGCCAAAGTATGCATCCGGGGTCCCTAACACCTTGCGAAGATCTACCGAAAAGAGTTGGGTCCAAACCCGGTACTGGGTGAGATCGGTGATCGTAGCTGTCAGCGTTGCGCCCGCGTACAGCATGTGGACATGGAAGGTGTGTCCAGCGTGGAGATTGATGCCTGCAGGCGCAAGGTTGATGGAAGGGGATGTCGGCGAAGCCCCATTCAGGTAGATGCCGGTGGAGTTTGAGCCCTCCCCGGCGTCGCTGTGTAGATCGAATTTGATTGCGACGCTGGGCTTGATCCGGTTTCCTCCGCCACCGGGCAATGCGGGGCCATAGCCCAATCCTCCTCCGCCGGAACCGATCGCGTGCACTCCCTCGGACTGGATGACAAAGATGAAACCCTCTTCGTAACCGCGGCTTATGCGGAAATCAAAATCGCTGGTGAACGAGTTCACATCGAGCGCAGTAGGGAAGTAGGCGCTGCCCACCTCGAACGCAGTATCCCGCACCAGTTCCAGGGAACCATCGGCGATCTCCGCGCTGCCATTCAGCACCAGATCGGACGCATTCGAGAACCCCGCCGGAAAACTGGGCTCACTCGCCAGGCAGCACATGGTGGAAGTAACCGTCCAGTTAAGAATGTTCTGCACTGCGGTCTTGTCGCCGGTTGCCGCGGTAAAGCCAGCGTACGCGATCGGGCTGCCCAGTTTCCCGGCGATCTCCGTAAAGAAAAAGTCTCCCCAGACCGCCTGGGTCGTCTTGTCGGTGATGGTCAGGTAGAGGACGTCGCCGACATAATTAATAGACACATGAAATACGTGCCCGCTATGGAAATCGATCGCTGGCAACGTTGGGAGGGCTGGGATTGTGGGCGGCAGCCCGTCATAGATCAGTCCCGTGGAACTCGGCCCTTCGCCGGCGTTATCGTGCAGGTCAAACTTGATGCCGACGCTCTTGCTGATCGATGGTCCCGGTGGGAACCGGGAGGCTGGTCCATACCCAAGCCCCCCGCCGGGTGAGCCCAGGGCGTCTACGCCTATCGATTGCACAATAAACGTAAAGCCGTCCGCCTCGGCCGGTGCCCCGTCTTTGCCGGTCAATTGAAAGTCGAACTCGGTGTCAAAGGAGTTAAGGCCTATCGGGGTAGAGAAAAAGGCGCTGCTGGCTTCCTGCAATCCTCCGTCTGTAAGACGCAGTGCGTTGTTGTGAAAAACAGCGCCTCCATTCAGCGTCAGCCCCGCGGAGTCATCCGGGAAGCCCTGGGGAAAACTGATGGCTGTGCCCGCAGTCGTGGTTTGCCCGTGCAACCATTTCTCTGTCGACAGAAAGAGCGTGAGCAGAAGAAACAGGAGGGCAAAGTGGTCGAAAACAAGATGTGTCCAGACATGTTTCCAGGCGTGCCAAAGCAGATCCTTATTATTACTGGTGAACATGGACTGGTCATCGACGAACTTCCTGAAAGACTTAGGTCGGACCGGAATGATTGAGCCCTGGCAGGTTCAGATCGGATCCTCTTTGGCCCGAAAGTATCCAGCTTGCGGCAAACTTTCCCTGCATGTTTGCCCCGGTTTTGGTCGACTAGAGAACGAGTAGAAAGGCTTCTCAGGGAAGCCGGAGGCTAGTTGTTGAACTGGGATGTCCTGCGGGGTCGCGTGGAGGATCGCCAGCTCGCAAGAGTCGACGTCGGCAAAGTATCAAAGTTGTTTCTCTGAGGAAGCTGGATTTGATCCATGCGGCGGACGCAAACAACACATCTGGTTTCATTCCGCGCGCAGCGCCTGCAGCGGGTCCATTCTCCCAGCCCGCAGCGCCGGGATCCAGCTTGCCCCCAGCGCGACCAGCAGCAAAAGGATCGTGGCGCTCAGCAGGGTAACCGGATCATAGGCTGCAATTCCATAGAGCATCGAGTGGACGAAGCGCCCGAGCAGGAAAGCGGCGATAAGTCCGGCGGCAACACCCGCAACTGAAATCCAGGAACTTTCGCCAAGGACCATTGCTATCAACCTGCCCCGCGTCGCGCCCAGCGCCAGGCGAACGCCGAATTCATTGGTTCTCTGTGCGACCGAATACGACATCACCCCGTAGATGCCCACCGCTGCCAGCAGCAGGGCGAGTATGCCAAAGCCTGAAGTGAACGTCATGAAGAGGTGCTCCTGTTGCAGATCGGCCTCGATCTGTTGGTCCTGTGTTCGCACGTTCACCAGTGGAAGATCGGGATCTACCGCCTGCACGGCACGCCGCAGTACCGGAAGAACAGTCTCTGCTCTTACGCGGGTGCGGATTTCATAGGTCATCCCGCCCACCTGCGGCTGCTGCACGTACGGAATAAAAAATTGTGGAGGCGGCGACTCGCGCAGGTTTGTGTAGAGGGTATCCCCGCAGACCCCCACAATCTCGATCCTGTCCGCGCTCAATTTGCCACCATGGCCGTCGCGGTTGTGCGTGCCCAAGGTGAATGTCTTGCCCAGTGGGTTCTGCCCGGGAAATCGGGCCTTCGCCAGCGACTGATTGATGATGGCTACTCTGGACGAGCTCGCGGTATCCTGCTCCCCGAACGACCGCCCGGCAACAATCGGTATCCGCATCGTCTGAAAGAAATGAATGCCAACCGCATTGTAGGGTTCTACGACGGTCTTGTTCGCGTCTTCGTTCTCGCCGGACGGCACAAAGTCGATATCCGACAGATCGTCAGAAAGATACGACTCCATCGCCGGCGAAACGGATTCCACGCCCGGAATGGCAGCGATGGCCTGCTCCAGCCGTTGATGAAGCGCGATATCGGCGCCTGCAGGATAGCGGCTTTGCGGCAGAGGCAATTGGGCAAGCAGCAGATTCTGCATTTGAAAGCCGGGATCAATCGCATTCATCCGCGCGAGTGTATGCAGGAACAGCCCGGCGCCAATCACCAACACGGTGGAAAGCGCAATCTGGAATACGACGAGCGCCTTGCCTCCGGCGCCCTCTCGCCGCCGTGTCGCGGTCCGCGCTCCCTCTTTTAGTCCCTGGTTCACTTCGGCGCGTGCCGCGGCAAACGCGGGCGCCATGCCAAAGAGGATGCCCGTCAGTATCGTGATCAGCGCCGTGAAGGCAAAGACCGGCCAGTCGAATTGAATGACAAGCTTCGACTTCTGCCACGCAGCCTCGGCCAGCTCAGGATATGCAAGCCGGCCGACGTAGCCGATTGCCAGGCCGAAGATTCCACCAATGGATGCAAGGATCAGGCTCTCGATCAGCATCTGGCGCACAATGCGGCCGTGCCCGGCGCCCAGCGCAATGCGCACGCTCATCTCTCGCTGCCGTTGGGCTGTGCGGGCCAGCATCAGGTTCGCGATATTGGCACATGCTAGAAGAAGAACCATCCCTACAAGCAGCATCAGGATCGAGAGCGGTTTGGCGAAGATTTGCTCCTGTCCAAACAGTCCTCGGCTTCCATCGAGAACCACAAGCCGAGGAATGTCTTCTCCCTTTCGCAGCGGCATCGTCGCCCGCACGATCGCTGACAACTGGGCGTCGAGAGCGCTTTGCGCGGTCTTGTCGCTCACGCCGCTCTGGCTGCGCCCAAGAATGTTCACCCACCATTGGTTCGGATCGGTAAGCCACGAACTTCCATTTGCAACGGGTGTGAGGACCGGCTGCAGCGCTAGAGCAACCGTCACATCCGGGGACTCAGAGGGAATGGTGCTCTTGGCTCCGGTGAATCCTCGAGGATTTACTCCAATGATCGTTACCGGCACATTATTCAGCTTGATCAGCTGGCCCAGTATCCTGGGAGAGCGGTTAAACTCACGGTCCCACAGCGCATCACTGATGACGGCGACTGGCTGGCTGCCCACTGTGTTGTCTGCGGCGCCAATGGCCCGGCCCAGTTGCGGCTGAATACCCAGAATAGGATAGTAGTTCTCAGAAACCATCTCGGCGAGAACTCCTTCGGCGTGTTCCCCGATGGTGGCGTTCATCCCGGTTTCACGGAAGGCGATGAGATCGCCGAGCACACGGTTCTGCGCCCGCAAATGCTGGTAGGCGGGGTAAGAAAAAACGGGCGACGATGCAAGGCCTCCAGGCAGAATGGTGTGATCACCGTGGATGTGGTGCACGGCAACATGTTCGTTTGTACCCGTCCAGTTGAACAACCGCAGGTTTGAGGCATCAGGAACTGCAAGCCGCTGATAGAGGATTTGCCTGGTAACGGAAAAGATCGTGGTATTGGCGCCGATGGCGAGCCCCAGCGAAATGGTGGCGATTGCCGTGAAGCTGGGGCTCTTGCGCAGCTTGCGAACGGCATAGCGGGCATCCTGCACGGCGGCCTCCACCCAGGGCAGACCAGCTTCGGCGTGGTAGCTTTCGCTAATTGCTGGAACCGGTCCAAAGCTGAGGACCGCCTCCCGGCGGGCGTCCGCGGGACTCATCCCCGCCCTGACGTTCTCCTCCGCATGCATTGCGATATGCGCCTCGATCTCTTCACGAAGGCGTGCGCCGTCGCGGCGCGCCATGACAAAATTTCGGAAACGCGTGAAGAATCGCCGCACAGCTGTCATGCCAGATCCTCCGCTTTCGCCTCGAAGAAGCGCGCAATGATGGTTGCTGTTTGCTCCCACTCGCGCTTTTCGGTTTCAAGCAGCTTATGTCCTGCACGGGTCAGCCGGTAAAAACGCGCTCGGCGATTGTTTTCAGAAGATCCCCAGTCTGATGCGACGGCGCCTTCCTGCTCCAGCCGCAGCAAGATCGGATAGAGTGTTCCCTGGTTGACCGAGAGCCATTCATTGCTGATCTGCTTGATGCGCCGTGCAATTCCGTACCCGTGTAATGGGCCAAGAACATCGAGCGTTGTCAGAACCATCAGGGCCAGCGTTCCTTGCTGAACCTCTTTCTTCTGTGTCATTCGATACGGCCCCTATGGTCGACGTTTGGCTTACCTACAGGAGAATGCCATACTTCTATTGGGAAAGCAACAGGAGCTGCGTGGGCGGCCCTCTATGAAAAGAAGTCAGGACAGACGGAGATGCGCCTAAAGGAAATGGAGGAAATCAAAGCCTCTTGGCTCGATGGCGTAAACCTCACTCGTTTTGCTTACCCTGATACAAAGCGGAATTTTCCGCTACCGCGCGGGGAAGCCGCAGGTTTTGCTTTTTCTTTTGAGGAGCGAAGCGGATCACCAAGTGAGCAGCTCAGTGAGGAACATCCACCAGTGGGAAGTGGACATACTCGATTGCCTTGCGGTTCCAGGTGTAGGTGATCTCCAGGTCGCCGCTCGCGGTCTGAATCATCGCCGGGTAGGAGTACTCTCCTGGCGACTCCTCGAGCGTGTGAAACATCCTGAAGTGCTCTCCGTCGCTGGACACCGCAAGGTTCAAAGGAGTCCGCCCGCTGGTCGTGTTGTTGTAAATCAACACCACTCGCCCGTCGCGTAACGCGACCGCGTCGACGCCCGAGTTAGGATTCGGCACCTCTGTCGGGCGGGCCTGAGTCCAGGTCGCGCCATCGTCGTAGGAGTCGGCTATACAGACCCGTGCGATTCTTGCCGTTGAGCGGGCGTATAGTCGCAGATGGTTTTTCCCCAGCGGCACGACCGAGGGCTGGATGATCCCATCGATATCGTCCACGTCCGGAGATCCCGGCACGGGCCCTGCGTGCGTATCGGCGGTGGGTTGCCTATCGGGTCCCACCGGCGGGACGATCGGGCCAATCTTTGCCCAGGTCTTGCCGCCATCCGTACTGCGCTCGATCCATGCTGCCCAGGAGTGGTAGGCTTCGATCGACGTGCCACTGACAATGGTGCCGTCCTGTAGCAGCAGTGGTTTCGCCCGAATGGGCCCCAGCAGGCCGGCAGGAAGATGTTCCACCGGGCTCCAGGTTCTGCCTTCATCGGCGCTCCACTTGCGCGCGGCCGCCCAGGTTTGCGGACTGGGACCAAACTTGTAGTACAGCCAGAGCCGGCCATCGCTGGTGTGAAACAGCACTGGATTCCAACAGGGCACGCCTGGCTCCCGGGCCAGTTCTAAGGGAGCGCTCCATGCGGAGCGGTTCCTGGTCGCCCCCCAGATCGCCACATCCGGTTTGCCCTCTGCCGTTCCTCCGAACCATGCCGACATCAGGTCGCCATTCTTCAGTTCCACGACGGTCGAGGCGTGGCTCGCCGCAAACGGTGCGGAGCCAGGGGCAAAGATGAATTCCTTCCGGAGTTCCGCGCTGAGGCGGGCCAGCGATCCCGGCACGAGTCCTCCTGCAAGCAACAACAGCATCGACAATGAGAATCGCAGCCTCGAAGCGGTTGGCATCCAGTTGAAATGATACCTGCTTCTTTCTGGCCCAGAATTCACTCTGGCAAGCTGTGACAGACGTTCAAAACGATCCTCTGCCTACTGCACAGATTTGATGTGTCGCTACTCGCCGGAAAGCTAAAACTCCTGAAGAAACCATCAGGGAACTCGTCATGTCTCGCACTCCGCAGCTACTAAAGGAGATTCGGAGAACGATTCACCGCGTGGAGGTCATTGATCGCGGCTCCTTCGCCGACGAGTAATCGACGAGGCCGGTACGATCGGCGATTACGGGAGCTGAATGATCAGGAGGGCGCGCCTTTTCGAGGGACGATTTGCGTCGGAAGACACTTGGCAGTAGGGTTGAAGGCCACAGGACCCCATCCATCCCTTTTACCGTGAGAGTGCGTCGTGAGTACACGAGAATTTCTGCAGCAACGTTGGACGGCAGAGCGCCCGGCGTTTCAACGGGTCCTTCACGCGCTGCCCCTCGGCCAGTTCGCCTACAGTCCGCATGAGCGTTCGCCATCTGCGGCGCAAATTCTTTGGACCCTGACGTTGGAGGCCAGGGCCTGCAGGGAACTGATAGATGCAGGGGAGACCAACTGGGAACCCGACCCTCCGCCCATCGAGCCAGAAAAGATAGTCTCGGCGTTCGAGAGGCACACGGCTGATTTGGGTGAGCGCATCGGACGGCTGGACGAGGCGGCATGGGAAACCAAGGTCCGGTTTTTGGTCCATGGCAACCTGGCCTGGGAGGCTCCGCTTGGCGACCTGCTGTGGTTCATGTTTTTCGACTCCATCCACCACCGCGGTCAGTTGAGTACCTATATTCGACCTATGGGTGGCAAGGTGCCTTCGATCTACGGACCGTCCGGCGACCACTCCGGGGCGTAAGACGGATTGCCGTTCAGGCGGGGCAGACGGGACGTTTCCTCAGTCGTCAAGAAAGCGATCGCATCGGTAACGCCGCGTTTGCCGCGCCTTTCTCCAAAAACAATATTTTCAACTCTTCAGGAATGCCAGAAGGTCGGCGTTGATCTTATCCGCGTGCGTCGTCGGCATGCCGTGTGGAAAATCCTTATAGGTAATCAGCGTTCCATTCTTCAGCAGCTTTGCCGACTTCGGCCCCGCCGCCACATACGGAACGATCTGGTCGTCCTCGCTATGCATCACCAGCACCGGAATCGTGATCTTCTTCAGGTCCTCCACAAAGTCTGTCTGTGAGAAGGCCACAATCCCGTCATAGTGTGCTTTGGCGCCGCCCATCATGCCCTGCCGCCACCAATTTGCAATGATGGCCTCAACGGGTTTCACCCCTGGCCGGTTGAATCCATAGAAAGGCCCCTCCGGCACATCGCGATAAAACTTCGACCGGTTCGCCGCAAGCTGCGCTTGCAGATCGTCAAAGGCTGACTTCGGCAGGCCTTCCGGATTGGCCTCCGTCTTCACCATCAGCGGGGGCACCGCGCTGATAATCGCCGCCTTGACCACGTCCTTTTGCCCACGCCGGGCCAGATAGTGCACTACCTCGCCACCACCGGTCGAGTGCCCAACATGGATCGCATCTTTCAAACCTAGATGCGCGGTAAGCGCTGCCAGGTCATCCGCATAATGGTCCATATCGTGCCCATCGGCCACTTGTGTCGAGCGCCCATGCCCACGCCGGTCATGTGCGATCACGCGATACCCCTTCCCCAGAAAGAACATCATCTGGTTATCCCAGTCATCCCCCGAAAGCGGCCAGCCATGGCTGAACACGATCGGCTGTCCCGAACCCCAGTCCTTGTAAAAGATTTCAACGCCGTCCTTGGTGGTAATGGTAGGCATACATTCTCCTTTCACGATTGGATGAACGCGCCAGCCAATTGGACCTCAACTTTGTTGCGGGAGTTAAGGGGCTTTTCGGGCGGCCTTTTCGGCGCTATGCGGTGACGGCATACCGGACAACAAGATGGAGTGCAGCCTTGTATGAGCGCGCTCATTGACCCGGTGGTGAACCTTGACTGCTATCAAATCAGCAACCGCGGCAACCGTTTGTCCGAGGACGCTTAAGAATTCAGCAGGTTTTTGAGGAGTAAATGAGTAACTGGGCGGGCACTTCGAGCGGAAAAACGTAAGAAGAGGATTCTTCTCCCCCACCTCTAGATTATTACGCACTGGGGGGCTTGCGGCAAGACCCGGGCCGTGGAGCATCATCGTCGCTTGAAGCAAAAAACCTACCAAGGGAGGCGCGATGAAGGAGCATGCGGTAGTGATTGCGGGAGGAGGTCCGACGGGCCTGATGCTGGCAGGCGAGTTGGCGTTGGCAGGCGTGGATGTTGCTATCGTGGAACGCCGCCCTAACCAGGAGCTTGCCGGTTCGCGTGCCGGCGGTCTGAGCTCACGCACTCTCGAGGTATTCGACCAGCGCGGCATCGTGGACCGGTTTCTTGCGGAAGGGCAAATAGCCCAGGTCACGGGATTCGCGGTCACTCGTTTGGACATCAGCGATTTTCCCACTCGGCACAACTATGGACTGGCTCTGCGGCAGAAGCATATCGAGCGCCTTCTCGCGGGCTGGGTCAGCGAGCTGGCGGTGCCGATCTATCGCAGCCGTGAGTTAACAGGTTTCGCGCAGGACGACACTGGCGTCACCATCGAACTGTCCGATGATGGGTTGCTGCGGGCAAGCTATCTCGTCGGGTGCGATGGAGGACGCAGCCTGGTTCGCAAAGCTGCCGGCATTGAGTTTCCAGGGTGGGATGCGACCACCAGCAGCATTCTCGCTGAGGCCGAGATGGCGGAGGAGCCGCCACTCGGCGTTCATCGCACTGCACTTGGTATCCATGCGTTTGGCAGGGAATCGTACGAAATCCGCGACGGCAAGGTTGTCTTTGCCAGCGAAGGTCCCATCAACGTCATGGTGACGGAAAAGAATGTCGGCGCCACGGCCGAGCCCACGCTGCACGATCTGAGCGAAGCACTCGTCGCCCTATGCGGGACAGACTACGGAATCCATAGTCTCACCTGGATTTCCAGGTTCACCGACACGTCGCGGCAGGCGGCGGCGTACCGCAAGGGCCGGGTTCTGTTGGCTGGCGATGCCGCACATGTGCATTCTCCGGTGGGCGGACAAGGGCTCAATACTGGTGTGCAGGATGCAGTGAATCTTGGTTGGAAGTTGGCCCAGGTGGTGAAAGGAACGTCACCTGAAACTCTGCTCGACACGTATCACGTCGAGCGGCATCCGGTTGCGGCCCGCGTGTTGCGTACGACCATGGCGCAGGTCGCATTGCAACGTACCGATGATCGCACGGAGGCCTTGCGCGAAATCGTAATGGAGCTTCTTGGTATGGAGGAGGCTCGCAAGCGGATCGCGGCCGAGATGTCTGGACTCGGTATCCATTACGATCTCGGCGCGGGGCATCCACTGGTCGGCTGCCGCATGCCTGACCTCGACCTGGTCACGCCGGATGGTCCTATGCGTGTCTTTAGGTTCCTTCGAAATGCGCGGCCATTGCTCTTGCATCTCGGCGCACCCGGCAGCTTCGACGCCACGCCGTGGTCTGACCGCATTCAGTTGGTTAACGCCCAATGTGACGGTCCATGGGAGCTGCCTGCGCTCGGCTTGGTATCCGCTCCAAACGCGGTGTTGGTCCGGCCCGATGGGTATGTGGCGTGGGTAGGAGACCAAAGCGAACCGGACCTCACGGACGCGCTCACCACCTGGTTCGGGCCGCCTGCTGCCGGGTAGGGATCGGCTTCTTCAACAACTCTGACAGAATGGCTTTATGACAACGGTCATCATTTTTCATTCTGTTCTCGGACTTCGGCCGGTGGAACAGGACGCTGCGGAGCAGTTTCGCTCTTGTGGCTTTGAAGTTGCCCTACCTGACCTATACGCCGGCAAGCGCACCGAATCGCTTGATCAGGGTTTTCAAATAATGGCTGAGATCGGCTGGCCCGTGCTTTGTCAGCGCGCCTTTGGGGCGATGGCAAACCTGCCTGGTTCGACGATACTTGTGGGCTTCTCGATGGGCGCAGGCGTCATCGGAAGTTTGTGGAGCGAGCGACCTGAGAGCCAGGGCGTTCTTCTGTTCCATGGACTTGCGGACATCCCGAGGAACGTGAGATTGGGGCTTCGGGTGCAAACCCATTTAGCGAGTGTGGATCGATTCGTTTCCGCCGAGCAAAGAGCCCTCTGGGCCGGAGTGGCACGAACCGCCGGCCTGTTGACGGAGACCTATAACTATCCTGAGACTGGCCACTTCTTTACTGACTCCAACTCGCCCGACTACAACGCCACCGCCTCGGAGCTCACGTGGACGCGCGCATTGGCTTTCCTGAAGTCACTTTCCGACGCTCACGAGCCTTAGTTGTCAGTGGGGATCCTTGCCGCGTCATCGACAACAAAGACAGTTACGTTTCCTTTACGACTTTGGATTCTCAGTCCAAGCTGGGCTTCCAGAACCCGCTGCCATAACGTGAACATGTCAGTGCCCATTTCAGGGTGGATATCCACGTTGAAGTCAAAAACGCCTGGAAGTCCACTCTTATCCAACACCGCAATCGGGGACGCACTTGCTCTAGCCGGTTCGGCTGGATTGTCGGAAGCGGGTATAGATAACTGAACGGCGAGCAGATCCGCTAACTGGCGCATGTCCCCGTGAAAATGAAATCCGGCTCCTGCCGTGGGGGTTGCTCCGTCGCCGATGGGGTGGATCTTGGGGCCAGACTTGCTGGTAACCAACTCGTAGACGCGCATGTCTCGCGTCTCGCTGTGCTCTTTCAGGTTGAATCGCTCCGCAAGAAAACTTCGTAGCATGAGGGCATGTTCCTCCTTCGTGCCGACTCCGGCTGATCTTGCATCGATATCGTATTCGTTCTTGTCAAGCCAGCCCGGCCCCAATACCTGGTTCAGTTGCAGTTGGTAAGCCTCTGCTATCAGCCGCTGCAGGGTGACATTTCTACCTCTCATCCCGGTGGGCGAGTATGTGAGTTGATTGTTATAGTCCGGCCCCACGACGTGTTGGCTCGGCTTCACCGAAGCAACATCAAACGCAGACTTCGCGGCGGGCGCCTGACCGCCGGCGCATGAACCCGATAACGCGAGACAAAGGAGGAAAAACAGCGCGCGCATGGCATACAGGATATGCGCCAAGAGATGCGCCGGCAAATCGCAGCAGAGGCAGCGGGAACTCGACGAACCACGTTCGGTCCGGTTTGGCGATGTACCGCAGGAAGGTATCACCGGGAGACTTGCCAGCTCAATCATTCGTCCATATAAGGTGGTGCAGCAGGCGATATCGGGGTGTGGGCGATGATTCCGCGTAGTTCGACATTGACTCTGGCAATATTCGTCGCGCTTGGAGTGCTCCTTAACCCTGGACATGCGCAGGATCAGTCCTCGGCGCAGTCTCCACCCGGCCAATCAGCGTACGTATTTCAAACCGGCACTCGTGTTGTCCTCACCGATGTCGTAGTCACGGACGCGAATGGCAATCCGGTTCGTGGCTTGCCGCAATCCGCCTTTCGCCTCTTCGACGACAAACAGCCTCAGGTCATTGCGTCCTTTGAAGAACACGCAGGCTTACATCCAGCGACCCTGGAGTCTGCGAGTACCGATGGCGTCTACAGCAATCAATATCTGCTTCATCTGCCGCCTGTGCTGAATATTGTGCTGATCGACATCGTCAACATCGATATGGCCGATCAAATGTATCTCAATTACGAACTAACGAAGTTTCTCAGCGAGCAGCCCGAGGGGCAGCCTCTCGCCATCTACCTGCGTGCGGGCTCAGGCTGTTTTCTCGTGCAGAACTTCACGTCCGATCGCAAGCTGCTGCTGGAAGCGGTGCATAAGGCCATCCCCAGGTTTCCTCCGAAGGAGCGGGAATATCTGGCTGATCTCGACACTCTGCGTCAGATAGCCTACTCCTTGAGCCAACTGCCCGGTCGAAAGAATGTGCTTTGGTTCTCCGGCGGTTCCACACGTGTTCTGATCCCCGATGCGATCGAAGTCCAAAATGACGCTGCTTGGCGCGATCTCTACGACGAACTCGATAAGGAACGGATCGCCATCTACCCGATCGACGCACGAGGGCTCATTGTTCCAGACACCACCGTAGCGCGGCAGCATATGGACATGAGCAGTGTGGCCCGGGCGACCGGTGGGCAAGCTTTCTACAGTAACAACGACCTGAGCGAAATCACAAAGCATCTGTTTGCATCGGATAGCAGTTTCTATAGCCTGACCTATTCACCGCTCGACCTGCGTCTCGATAACAAGTGGCACAAGGTCGCCGTGAAGGTGGACGGAGCGTCCTATCACCTCAGCTATCGAAGCGGATACTTCGCCGACGCTAGTGTCGGCAAGCAGGATCAAACGACTCGACCGAGAACGCGTCTCCTCTGGAATGGGGAGAAGCTCCAGGTCAGCGAACTGCGCGACCGCCCTATCATCTTTCAGGCGAGCGTACTGCCCGCCTCCGATCCTGCGATGTACAAGTTGGACAAAAGTGTGAGCTCATCGACGCTGCCCGGGAATCGAAGGGGATCGGTTCCATTCTTGATCCATTACACGGTGCCACTTGATGCACTGACGATAAGAGTCGTTGACGGAAAGCATAAGATCGTCGTGGGTGTCGCCGCCATCGGGCTTGATGGGAACGGAAGCATGTTAGACCACAGATTCGAGCAGATTACGATGACCCTCCCCGACGACATACTTCGTCGCAGCCCTGTCCTCCCGATCATGCTGAACCAGCGGATCAACCTCTTGGAGAACGATAAGTTTCTGCAATTGGGCCTTTGGGACTCAGTGAGTGGCCGTTTTGGCAGAATCGAGATTCCTATCGACATTCCCAAGCCCGGCCAACAAACCAAGGCGACCAGCCAAAACTGATTGTCGTCATCGGCGATGAAGATCCATCTGCCATGATGGCAACGCGGTTCTTTTCGCGGCGAAGTGGAGCGGGTAGGCGTTGTCGCCCTCGCAACGCATGTTGGGATTGGCGCCGCGCTCAAGCAACAGCTTAACGGCCGATTCGCTGTTGCCGAAGACAGCCTGGTGCAGAGCCGTTCTCACGCCCTCGCCGCCTCGCTCGTCAATCAGCTCCAGATGCTTATCGATTAGAGAGTTGAGGTGCGCGAGGTCGCCCTTTCCCGCAGCATCCCGCAGCTGCTGGGTGGGCTTAGCCCTTTCCGCGGACTGGATGCGCCCCGTGCGCTGAAATCAGCGTAAAACCGGACTCTTGGTGAAGTCAATGTCAATTGCACTGGGTGTGGAGGCATATCGGTTTATCCAGCGTTCGCCGCCCGAAAAGCACCCCATGGAAATGACTGAATGTGGAAAGGCACGAAGCCGTCAGCGATTTCTAGGTATGGTAGCTTGTGAAAAGCTTGCCTGCGCGTTCTGGAAGTACAGACGGAATCGTTTGGGGTGAATGGCGCGCGGTGCTCGATGCGATAGGCTGGGGTTGGAGTAGGCAATGGATCTGCTGCACGCACATATTGGACGTGACGGTTTTCGGCTTCGCGGGATCGCGATGTCGCGGATCGATGCCTTCAGCGATGCGGTGTTCGCTTTTGCCCTCACTCTCCTGGTGGTCTCGCTCGAGGTGCCGAAGGGATTCGCGCAACTGCATGAGACGCTGGTTGGATTTGTGCCGTTCGCCATCTGCTTTGGACTTCTGCTGATGATCTGGTACGAGCACTATAGGTTCTTCCGCAGATTTGGGCTGCATGATCTTCCAACGATCGTGCTGAACGCCGTGCTGTTATTTCTTCTTCTGTTTTATGTGTATCCCTTGAAGTTTCTGTGCAACCTGGTCATTGCGCAGTTGATGGGCAATGCAGAGGCGGTGCGATTTTCGGACCCGCGCCAGCCGGTTGAGCTGATGGTGCTCTACGGCGGAGGATTTGCTGCGATCTACCTGATGATCGCGGCCCTCTACTGGAATGGGTGGAGGCAGAGGGAGCAACTGGACTTGAACCCGCTGGAGCGAACGCTTGCGAAGAATTACGTGATCGATGCGGCGGGAATAGCAGTGATCGGCCTCCTTTCGTGTGCGCTGGCAATGGTACTGCCGGTGAGGCTGCTGGCCCTATCGGGCTGGGCGTATCTTTTGATTGGCGTCTTCAAGACAGTCCATGGCCGCCGTGAGAGACGCCAGGCGGCGGAGAGCCGGGCCCAAATGCCGGAGGAGCATTTCGAGGCGCGAGGAGTGTCGGACGGCGTCTAGGAGAACCTCGGGACGCACGTGAGGTTGACCAATTTTGAACGGTTGTTACGAGTAGGTAAGGAAACTTGTAAAGCGAATGTCCACCCACTGTTCACGATGCGAAGCGGAGATGACCTGCCAACCCGAGGGTGGATGCTGGTGTGCCGACCTCCCCGCAGTTCTCCCAGTTCCCACCGGTCGCAATGATGGTTGTCTCTGCCCAGAATGCCTGCACGACTCGATCACCGCTGCGGCGACTGACTCCGATCTCAGCCACCCTTCGTTGAAGAGAACGACGCCCTAAGGCAATTCGCGAACGTGCCGATGTCGGTGGTATGCCCTGCTTCGACAAAAGTTTGATGACTCACTTCAGTTGAAGCTGCAGTCGTATGCGCGTGGTGAGTCGGCGTTTGGCTGGTCGGCTGCTCATCTGTAGGCTCTAGTTACGCGATTCCTGGTTTGCGTGGCTTGATCGCGTGATCCCAACAGGGCATCGAAGATTGTACCGAGCATGGCTCTTATCTTCCGCTCAGGAAGAACGTCAGGTTCCAAAGCGGCCTCAAGCACCAGCGCAGAGAAAATGCCGCCCAGGGCTTCTCCGGGCGCTCGAGCAGAGTTGCCGAAGAGTCCAGTCAGTGCTCCTGCGATGCTGTCTTGAGCGTGATCGTCGATCTGCCGAAGCCGCTCTCTTGCCTCCAGATTGCGTGTGATGAAAAGCTTGACTTCCAATACGATCAGCGCCCACTCCCTATCCTTCGACAAGTCGATGTAGAAGCTCCGGAAGGCGGCGATCTTTCCCACGCGCGTTGGAGCGCTATCCAGGGCGTGACGAAGCTTCGCCTCGTAGATGACAGTTTTCGCCTGATGTAGAGCGAGGAACAGTTCTTCTTTGCTTTTGAAGTGGGCGTAGAGAGCCCCTTTGCTGAAGCCGGCTGCCTCCGCAATGTCGTCCACCTGTGCCTTTTCATAGCCAACTCGCGCAAAGATCTGCTCTGCGGCACGCAGAAGCAGATCTCGCGTCACGGCTGTTCGTTCCTGCGTCTTCCGTGGCTTTCGCACTCTCACATGTAACAGCGTAGCATAAAACCGACTGGTCGGTATATTATTGCGGTTTGGGACGAACCGAGGGCCGCAAACATGGACCCAACACTTATGAGTAACGACCAGGATCAATCGACATATGACGTCATCGTCTGCGGGAGTGGGCCAGTTGGGCTTTTCCTCGCCTGTGAGCTGGCGTCGGCCAGATGTTCGGTCCTCGTGCTGGAAAAGGCGGAGAATCCGTACTCGCCATTGAAGCAACTGCCTTTCGGGATACGGGGACTCTCCGTTCCTACCATTGAAGCCCTTTACCGTCGGGGGCTGCTAGCAGAGCTTCAGTTACACAAGCGCCTCAAGAATCCCCACAAGACTTCACTTCCAGACCAAGGCCCTCGTCGCCAGGGAGGCCACTTCGCTGGAATTCCATTTATCGACGGCAATATCGACACGTCACGGTGGCCGTATCGCTTGCCAAGCTCAACCGAAACCAATTTGTTGTCTGAAATGGAGGAGCTTGAATCTGTGCTGGCTCGCCGCGCAGAGGCTCTGGGTGTCGAGATCAAGCGCGGGCTGGCCGTGACCGTCCTTCATCAAACGCCGGACGGAGTCACTGTCCAATCCGGTGACCGATCCTTTCAAGCGCAATGGCTCGTAGGTTGTGATGGCAGCCGCAGTGTGGTGCGCAAGCAGGGAGGCTTTCAATTTGCAGGGACGGAGCCGCAATTTACCGGCTACTCTGCTCAAGTTGACATTGCCGACCCGGAGAAACTGGCTCTGGGGCGCAACTTGACGCCAACCGGCATGTACTTCCAATCGCAACCAGGCTACCTGGTGATGGTGGAGTTCGATGGCGGGGCGGCTCATCAGACAGAACCGCCCACGCTGGACCATGTTCAGGAAATGTTACGCCGCGTGTCGAACACCGATGTAACGATCCGCTCGCTGCATGCCGTCGCGACCTGGACTGACCGGGCACGTCAGGCCACCGCCTACCGCAACGGACGAATACTACTCGCTGGCGATGCTGCGCACATTCATTCGCCGTTGGGAGGCCAGGGACTCAACCTTGGATTGGGTGATGCCATGAACCTGGGCTGGAAACTCGCCGCAACCATCCAGGTCAAAGCACCCGAAGGTTTGTTGGACAGTTATCAGACGGAACGACACCCGTTGGGTGCACAGGTTCTGGATTGGTCACGAGCGCAGGTTGCGATCATGAAGCCTGCTCCAGACTCCCGCGCGCTGCGAGCCATCGTCGAGGACCTGATGAATACACGGGATGGCGCCACCTATTTCGCAGGACGAGTGTGGGGCCTTTCTACACAGTACAATCTCGGTGACGAACACCCTCTCGTAGGGCACAGCGTTCCCAACTTTGAGTTTGAAGACGGTTCCAGGCTTGGTGAGTTCATGCACGATGGCCGAGGTATGCTGCTGGACTTCGCGGGGAATGCTGCTCTCAAAGCGTTGGCGAGCGAGTATGGCGATCGAATGAAGTATGTTTCGGGTCGGCCAGAAGAGCGATTCGGTTTAAGTACGGTGTTGATTCGCCCTGATGGAATCATCGCCTGGGCTTCTGGCAACGACGCAAGTTGCAGCGAAGTCCAAAAGGCTGCCGCCCGCTGGTTTGTTTTATCGCCAGGGTTCAAACAATGAAGAAGGCGCGTTGCTGATTTTCCTGAAAATCTGTCCAGCCCAGTGCGAAACAGAAGATTCTGATCTACTGCATCGGTCTTGCTTTTCCGCGCCAAGGTGTCACGATTCTGTTCCTTGACCTGGCACAACCGGTAGGTTGAAGTGAAAGTTAAAACCTAGTCTGAGCGAAGGGCTACCAGGGGATCCACCTTCACCGCTCGGCGGGCGGGGATGTAGCAGGCCAAGGTCGCTACGGCACATACCATCAAGGTAGCTATTAAGAACGTGGCCGGATCTGTGCTGCTGACACCATACAACAGGCTCGACATAAGGCGCGTCATCAGCAGCGCGCATCCCAGGCCGACTCCCGCACCAATGAAGGTCAGACTTGCCTGCTGGCGCACCATCATCGACAGGATCGCGTGCGGAGTACCCCCGAACGCGGTGCGCACCCCGATCTCCTGCGTGCGTTGGCTCACGTTGTAGGCGGTGACGCCGTACATGCCTATCGCGGCCATGGCCAAGGCCACGAGCGCCAAAACATCGAGCAGAACGAAAGCGATGCGGGGTGCAGACGTGACGTTGCCCATAATTTCCTGCATCGACTTCACTTCGAAGACAGGCTGGTCTTTATCGACTGCCCAGATGGCATTGCGAATGGAAGGCAGGATGGTCTCTTGCGGCAGCCCGGTGCGCACCACTATGCTCATGCTCTGTTCCGGGCCTTGCAGATACGAAAAATACATGGTGGGCTCCGGCGCCCCGCTCAGCGACTCGTCGCGCACGGCGCCGGCCACGCCGATCACTTCTCGCGGCACCCGGGAGCCATGGGGAAGCACGAGGTGCTTTCCCAATGCGTTCTCGCGGCCAAAGTATTGCCGCGCGAGCGTCTCGTCGATGACGACCACCGGCATACGCGTGGCATCGTCGCTCTCCAGTATCGTGCGGCCCGCGAGCAAAGGTATCCGCATGGTTTCCAGGTACCCGGGGCTGACCGTACGATAGTCAGCCGAAGCGTTTTCCATGCCTGGCTTCTCCGGGATCAAGAACCCACCGCGATCCATATCGTCCTGGCTCAGGGGCACAATCGCAGTCAGTCCAGCCGACTGAACACCGGGCACGTGGCGAACGCCTTCGAGAAAATCATGGAACGCTGCCGCCTCCTTCGAAGGGTCGCGATAGGGGGAATTGGCGGCATCTCGTGAGAGCTTGATCCGCAAAGTGAGAAGGCGATCCGCGGCAAAGCCGGGGTCGATCGACAACAGGTGCGAGAAGCTCTTGCTCATCAGCAGCGCCCCAGTCACCAGCAGCAATGCCAGCGCGCCTTCCAAAATTACCAGCGTGGTGCGCACTCCGCGTCCGCGCACCGCGCCGACCGCCCCTCTGCCACCGTTCTTCAGCGCATCCTGCAGGTTGCCGCTGGTTAACCGTAGGGGGGCAATCAGGCCAAACACGATGCCGATGCCGAGCGATACCAGCAGCGTGAAGAGAATCTCCATGGCTCCGGTATGCACCTGCGGCAGCACCACTTCGGAGGCCGCGTTGGGGACGGGGATCTGTGCCGGCCCATAGCGCGCCCAGAGATGAACGCTGGCCAGCGCAAGCAAAAGACCGAGTACGCCGCCCAACAACGCCAACAGGGAACTTTCCACCAGGAATTGCCGGACTACATCTTTCCGCCCTGCCCCGAGCGAGATGCGTACCGCTACCTCACGCTGCCTGCTGAGACTACGCGCCAACATGAGATTGGCAACATTGGCGCAGGCGAGTAAAAGGATAAATCCCACCGCGCATTGCAGTACCAGCAGCGCCGGGCGGATAAACTCCGTGCGCACCGGTTGCAGCGGCACCAGAACTGCGCCGAATCCCTGGCGGTGCAGGCGCTGCCGCGCTATCTGCGCCATGGCGTTGTTCATTTCCGCCGACGCCTGATAAAGCGTTACCCGCGGCTGCAGGCGGCCAAACACACCCAGGTCTGAGTCTGCCTGTTGCAGCCATGCGTGATCAAAAGGAACCACCACATCGATAGGGAACAGCTCAGCAAATTGCGCCGGCAACACGCCGATGATGGTATAGGTTTCTCCATTCAGGGTTATGGTTCGACCACACACAGATGGATCCGCCTGGTACCGCTGTTTCCAGTACCGGTAGCTCAGCATCATGAGGTTGTGTCGCCCGTTGGCCTCTTCGGGCAGAAACGTCCTGCCGGCTACAGGAACGACTCCGAAAAAGTCTCCGAAGTTTGTAGTTACCCGCAGGCCGGCCACCTGTTCAGGCGCGCCGTCTCCCGTTATCGTGCCGGTCCCGTGTTCGAAGAGAAACAGGTCTTCAAACGCCTGCAGCTTTTGCTCCCGCCAGTCCATGTAGTCCTGGCCGCTCGGTCCAACGCGCGGTAACCCTTGGCCAGGGTTGCTGTCCCAGATCACCACCAGCCGATTCGCGGCGCGCACTGGCGCTGCACGCAGAAGAATGCCACGCACCAGGGAAAACAAAGCTGTGTTCGCGCCGATGCCGAGGGCCAGGGTCAGCACGGCGGCGGCGCTGTACCCGGGCGATTTCTTCAGCGTGCGCAAACCATACTTCACGTCCCGCCAAAGCAATTCTGCCCAGTGCCAACTTTGAGCCGCGTGAGTTTCTTCCCGGTAGTGTTCGAATCCGCCGAAAGCAATGCGTGCCTGGCGCTCTGCTTCCTCCCGTGAAAGGCCGCTGCGCGCGAGGTCATCCGCGCAATGCTGCACGTGCATCCGCAGCTCTTCATTAATTTCGCGCTTGGTTCCTACACGGCCAAGAATGGTCAGCAAGCGATCTTTCATGCTTCCTCCAGTCGCGCAGAGAGCGCGCTTGCCATGGCGGCGGCGAGCCTTTCCCAGCTTTCGGTCTCCTGCTGCAGACGTTTATGCCCGGCCGCGGTCAATTCATAAAACTTGGCGCGCCGGTTCGAGTCAGAAACGCCCCACTTGCTTTTCAGCAGCCCCTGGCGGACTAGCCGGAATAGTCCGGGGTATAGGGCACCCTGCTCGATGATCAGAGCCTGCCCCGTTATTTGCCCGATGCGCAGCAGTACGCCGTAACCGTGCAATGGCCCCAGTGAGACTGCCCGCAAAATTAAAAGGTCGAGAGTTCCTGGAAGTAGCTGTGCCTGGTCGGGCATGATGGACGCTCTCCTAACATGCTTAGGACTGTATTCAAGCGACTCCTAAGCTGTCAAGGAGAGAGCCCTGTTCCGAAAAGTGCCCCGGAAACGAGGAAGACAGGCAATTCGGGGTAGCCGGGAATGGCAACGAAAGGACAGTGGTGACGTGATCGGCATGTCCATGACAGAGACTCCATCTGACGGCAAAAAGCCGAAAGATCCAAACGCTTGAAGCTGATCCCTATCAACGGCGTAGCCCGATGCCAGCGACTCTATTACCTGAAAGTAACTTACGAATCGATTCCACTAGTTTGAACCGATGTAATTCCCCAAAAGTGGTATTCGATTGACCCAATTGGGGGATACAGCGACTATCAAGTCTGCAAGCCGGCCGCGAGTTCTGAAGGAGACGATCTTGCGGTCTTAATACGATCTTGTTCCCCCTGGGTGCTGTTCGCAATAGCGCTTTCACGGGGGACAAATGGATAGACCTTGTACGCCTTGCCTCGTTTTCTGCCTTCTGGGTACGCTCTTTCTTCCGATTATGGGATGCGGTGGTGGGTCATCCACGGCGAGCCCAGCGGCCAGCACCGCTCATGCGCCGGGCGCTCCTTCTATCAGTTGGAATCCTCCGGCGACGATCCAATACGGCGCCTCGCTGAGCGATGTTGAACTCGATGCGACGGCAAGCGTCGCGGGTAACTTTGTCTACTCACCTGCAGCCGGAACGATGCTCCAGGCCGGACCGCAGAAGCTCACAGTAACCTTCACGCCTTCGGACACGGCGACGTACAGCACCGTTACTTCGAGCGTCGAGCTTACGGTTACCCAGGCTACTCCGGTAATCACCTGGGCGCCCCTGCCCCCCATTCAGCAAGGCGCCGCCCTGAGCGCTGCACAGTTGCATGCGACAGCGAATGTAGCCGGCACGCTCTCGTACAGTCCGGAGATGGGTACCGTTCTGCCGCCGGGCACACAACAACTGACAGCCACGTTTACACCGTCCGACGCGACCGACTACGCGCCGGTAACCGCACATGCCTCGCTCACCGTCACAGCCGCGCCCGCAATCGTCCCGACCATCACCTGGAATGCGCCGGCGCCGATGCAATACGGCACCGCTTTGAGCAACGTCCAATTGGCCGCAGCCGCGAGTGTTCCGGGTAACTTTATTTACTTACCGGCGGCCGGAACAGTACTCCATGCAGGATCCCAGAAACTGACAGCCGTTTTCACGCCCGCTGACCAAACCAGCTATTCCACCGTGACTTCGACCGTGCCGTTCACGGTGACCCAGGCCACACCGGTCGTCAGCTGGGTCCCCTCGTCCGCCATGAAGCAAGGCACTGCTCTCGGCGCAGCACAGCTGAATGCAACAGCGAATGTGCCAGGTAACTTTTCCTACAGTCCGGCGGCGGGCACCGTTCTACCGGCGGGCGTACAGCAACTGACAGTTACGTTCACACCGTTCGACGCGACGGACTATATCCCAACAACGGCATTCAATTCGCTGACGGTCAATGCCGGCAGTACGGTCGAGCCAACACCCGTGAACGGTGCATGCGGGCCGGCCAATGGCACCACTTCGAGCGTCGCTCCCAGTGCAGGCCTTTGCAGCGCAGGCACAGCCTCAGCGGTTAATGGCAGCGGCCCATGGACCTGGGAATGCACAGGCAGCAATAGTGGAACTACTTCCATGTGTTCGGCCGCCACCTCCGCTCCTGCTCCTGAAGCACCTTCCACCTTTGTACAAAATCTCGGGATCAATACTCACCTCGGTTATGGCAGTACCCCTTATTACGGTCAATCGCAGAACGTCATCTCTGCTTTGCAGTATCTGGGCATCAACACCATCCGGGATGTGCCGCCGGGTTATGACAAGGATCCCACGACGATCGCTGCGAACAACGCGGTCGCCGCTGCCGGCGTGCAGTTCGACGCTCTCGTGGTTGGGAACGGTGTTGTCGACATCACCGATTCGATTGCGGACATTGCCACCTTCCAGCAGAACTATCCGGGTTCGATTGCCGCGATCGAGGGACCCAACGAAATTAATGCGTGGCCCATTACGTATGACGGCATCACCGATACGTATGCCGCGGGAGTCCAAGTCACCCAGGACTTGTGGACAGCGGTCCAAAGTAGCCCGTCGCTGCAAGCGGTTCCGGTCTATGCGCTGACGCTCTCGTACGGAATCACAGGTGTTGCCGCCAGCGAGGCGCAGCTGGGCGACCTCGCTCCCTACGTGACCAATGGCAACGCTCATGTCTATGGCGGGTCCAGCAACGTGTGGGCGGAGAACATGCCGCTTTGGCTGCCGATACTCAAGCAGGCTACACCAGGCCGGCCGGCGGTTATTACCGAAACCGGATATACGACCACTCCCACCCATGTGGATGAGCTCTCCGCAGCTAAATACAACCTGAACACATTCTTTGAAAATGCGCTGAACGGGATCGTGAAGACCTATCTGTATGAGCTGGTCGATGAGAGCTCATCCGCGACGGATACGAATGTCGAACATAACTACGGAGAGTTTCATCGCGACTGGACACCAAAATCCGGCGCCACGGCGATCCACAATCTGACGACGATTCTGAAAAGCGCTGGAAGCGGAACTGCTTCGACCACGTTGAACTACAGCGTCAGCGGATTGCCCGCCACCGGGCACACGGTTCTTCTCGGCAGCGGTACAGCATTCGATATCGCGGTTTGGATTGATGCCACGGTGTACGATCCGACGAATGCCGTCGATATCGCCGCCCCGGCTTATCCCGTGATCGTTAATCTCGGTGCGACCTATGCCAACGTTACGGTCTACGATCCAATGATCGGGACCACGCCGATTGCGACCTACAGCAATGTAAGCACGCTGAGCATCAACGTTATCGATCATCCGCTCATCGTGCAGGTTGAGTAGCCCTGCGCTTTTATCTGTCCTCAGGCGTTCGATTCAATGCAGCGCATCGCTTCGGGGTACTTCGAGCGCAGTACCTCCAGATGGTCACGCGTCCGCTGGCCCGTTGCTCCGGACCCGAATTTCTCCACCAACATGGCGACAGTCTGCTTTAAGGCCGCCACCTGATTCGTCGCGGCCAGGATGACCGCGCGGGTCTTGAGCTGTGGATACTCAAAGCCGCCCTGGTGCCTCAGTAGGTCAGCTTCCGTGGTGATCGTCATCGTCGCCGGAAGGACAAACTCTTGAAATAGCTGCCGCAGATAGGAGAGCGTTTTTTGTAGGCTAGCTGGATCGCGCAGAGTCCACTGCTGGATGTTCTTGTCGGGGCCGAAGTGTTCGGCTCGCCAACGCCAGTCGCAACCACAGTACGGCGGCACCTTGTCCGCCGGCTTGTCGTAAAAGCCTAGCCATCGCTTCGAGCAAGCGGCCACGTTTACGTAGAAGGTGGTCTCGTCCGGGTATGCCCAACGGCTCCTCTGAAAGTTGACGATGACCCAGCACTCGGCTGACTCCAGGATGAAGTTCTGACTGGAGGCGCGGAAGCCATTCTCCTTGAAGAACGGGCGCAGTTCCTTAAGCAAGCTCTTGAACAGCCTATTCGTTTCTTCGGACAACGGTGCCCTCTACACTCATTTTCCTACAACGGCACGATAGCCGTTTTAAGACTCATCGTGGGGAAATGGGATACGCGGGCGTGTCCCCGAAACAGACAGGTGGCTTAGACGCCAGAACGAAGTGTTGTATCCGGATTATCTCGTTTGTCCTGCTTTATCTCTATTTCCCCAAAGTACCAGATCCGTCTGGCCACTAAACTTGTTTCAGAAGCCTGTTCGAACCAACGAGGAGACAAGATTGAAGAGTAAATGGACGCGTAGAAATTTCATGGGTTCCCTTTCCGCCGCAGCGGCGGCAGCATTCGCCGGTGGGGCCGAGGCGCAAACGGCCGATACGACACAAAGCAAGGCCGGCCGGGCGCGCATCAAGATCACCGATGTTCGCTGTGCGGTCATTGGTACCAATCCGACCGTGCGGATCATCACCGATCAGGGCATCTCGGGCTATGGGCAGGCGGAAAACGGAAAGCGCAACGTCAAGGCGATGATCGCCTACTACAAGCCATATCTCGTCGGCGAAGATCCCACCAACATCGCCCGCATCATGCTGAAGATCCGCCGCCTCGGCGCCTCCAAGCCTTGGGGCGCGGGAGTCAGCGCCATCGAGATCGCCCTGTGGGACGTGGCCGGCCAGGCCGCCGGCCTGCCGGTCCATCAGTTGCTAGGCGGGAAAATACGTGACCGGGTTCGTCCCTACGGAAACGTGGAAAACAATTTCGGTGACAAAATGGCCTTTCCTCTCAACCCGCAGAGCTACGGCGAGTTTGCCGCTCGGATGAAGGAGGCGAAAGAAGGCTACACCCTGGTGAAGATGCCTATTGGCTTCCACAACGGGCCGATGATGGCGCAAGTCCCCGACTCCTGGTATGGGCGGGACTGGACAGGCACCGGGCCGGCGGCGCCGTACATGAACCGCGGGATGATGACTGAACGTGGCCTGGAGAACTGCATTGCCTGTGTTGCGGCCGCCAAGAAGGTACTCGGCGCAGACATTGGTCTGGCGTTCGACTGCGGCCCCGGCTGGGTGCTCAAAGATGCGATCCAATTTGCCCGCGCGGTCGAGCCCTACCACCTGGCCTGGCTCGAAGACATTCTCACCGGCGATTTCGAGCCCAATCCCAAGGCGCAGCTCTACAAACAACTCAGCGAGAGCACCGCGACGCCCATCCACACCGGCGAAGAACTTTATCTGCGTGAGAATTGCATGGAGCTGATCGAGACCCAGGCCGTGAATGTGCTCGGGCCCGATCCCGAAGATGTAGGCGGTATTGCCGAACTGAAGTGGATCGCGGAGTACGCCGATCTGCACGGCATCCTGGTGGCGCCGCACGGCATCTTCGACGGTCTCTTCGGCATCGCTGCGCAGGTGCATCTCGGCGCGGCGTGCCCGCAGAATTACATCGCCTTCGAGTACGCAAAGGGCCAGCCGGCCTGGTGGTACGACATCGTGGAGGGGCTGCCCGACCCTATCGTCAAAAACGGCTTTATCGAAGTCTGGGACACGCCGGGCCTGGGTGTCACCTTCAACATCAAAGCCGCCAAGGCCCACCTGGCAGAAGAGGATCGCGGCTTTTTCGACTAGACTACGATCGCGGGAATTCACACTGGGCTGCGGTCTCCGCGGCCCTGGAGTTTCGGCGACGCACGCAGTAAACCACGATCCATTCTTGGGGACGGGTATATCGCGTCCCCTGACTTCCCGCAGATAGAGGAGCTTTCTGAATGACGAGCCTGTTTGACCCAATTACGTTCGGTGCGATCGAAGCGCCCAATCGCATCATGATGGCCCCTCTCACCCGTGGGCGGTCGACCCGTAGCCATGTTCCGACGCCACTGATGGGCGAGTACTACTGTCAGCGCGCATCGGCTGGATTGATCATTTCGGAAGCTACCGGCATCAGCCAGCAAGGCCTGGGCTGGCCGGGCGCTCCAGGACTCTGGTCTGAAGAGCAGGTCACTGCGTGGAAGCCGATTGTACGGGCGGTTCATGATGCGGGCGGCCGCATTGTTGCGCAGCTTTGGCACATGGGCCGGATCGTGCATCCCGATTATCTCGGTGGCGCGCAACCAGTATCGGCGTCGGCAACGACCGCTCCCGGTAATGCATACACCTATGATGGCCCCAAGCCTTACGTTGAATCGCGAGCGCTGGAGATAGACGAAATTCAAGCGATCGTCGGCGACTATCAACTGGCGGCCGAGCATGCGATGATGGCCGGCTTCGATGGCGTCCAGTTACACGCTGCGAACGGCTATCTCCTCGATCAGTTTCTACGCGACGGGACGAACCGGCGCACCGATCGCTACGGTGGCTCGGTCGAAAATCGTATCCGGTTGTTAATCGAGGCGACCAAGGTGCTCATCAGCGTAGCCGGCGCCGATCGGACGGGTGTGAGGCTTTCGCCCAACGATGATCCGCAGGGGTGTGGTGACAGCGATTCGGCGACCTTGTTCACAACGGTGGCCGAAGCCTTGAACGGGCTCGGCATCGCGTTCCTGGAAATGCGCGCGTCGCGCCCCGAAAGCACCTTCCATGCCGCGACGCGGCAACTCGTTCCCGCCATACGCCGAGCGTTCAAGGGGGCGTTGATGCTGAATTCGGATTATCTACTCGACGATGCGTCGCAGGCCCTGCGCGCGGGCGAAGCCGATGCCATTGCATTTGGCCGGCCTTTTCTGGCTAATCCCGATTTGCCGGCGCGTTTCGCACAGCGCACCCCGCTCAATCCGGCGAACGCAAAGACGTTTTACACTCCGGGGCCGGTTGGGTACACAGACTATCCGACCTATGCCGGGTCTCACGACTCGCCATGACCGCCGATTTGAAGTGGACTGTTGCGATCAAATCTAAAAGATGTGGAGACGGCACAGGATAGCCATGCAGCCATGACAGTCCCGTGCCTGGCCTGAGAGATCTCAGGCCAGGCCGGGGCTGAACAAACGTTAGGTTAGACGACGGACGGCAAGCGGTCGTAGCGATCCAGGTTCATCACCTTGTTCCAGGCGGCGACGAAATCCTTGACGAACTTTCCGTGTGAATCGGCGCAGGCGTAGACCTCTGCCGTGCCGCGTAGCTGGGAGTTGGCGCCGAAGATGAGGTCGGCGCGGGTAGCCTTCCACTTGACCGCGCCGGTCTTACGGTCGCGGCCCTCAAAGATGTCCTTCGAGTCGGTGGTGGGCTTCCACTCATACTTCATGTCCAGCAGGTTTACGAAGAAGTCGTTGGTCAGTGTCTCCGGACGTTCGGTGAAGACGCCAAGCTTCGTGCCCCCGAAGTTGGTGTTGAGCATGCGCAGACCGCCGATCAGCACGGTCAGCTCCGGCGCGGTCAAGCGCAGTAACTGTGCCTTATCCAGTAGGGCGACCTCGGCAGGCTCAGTGTTCTTGTAGCCGTAGGAGCGGAAACCGTCGACCTTGAGCTCGAGCGGCTCAAAGGACTCAGCGTCCGTTTGTTCCTGCGAGGCGTCGGTGCGGCCAGCGAGGAAGGGAACGGTGGTTTCGATACCGGCATCTTTGGCTGCCTTCTCAACACCCGCTGCTCCCGCGAGGACAATCAGGTCAGCCAGCGAGATCTTCTTGCCGCCGGTGGCCGATGCGTTGAACTCGCCCTGAATCTTCTCCAGCGTCTTCAGCACGCGCGCCAGTTGAGCCGGCTGGTTGGCCTCCCAATCCTTCTGCGGGGCAAGACGGATGCGGGCGCCGTTTGCGCCGCCCCGCTTGTCGGAGGCGCGGAACGACGCAGCCGAAGCCCAGGCGGTGGAGACGAGTTCAGAGACGGAGAGGCCAGACGCCAGCACCTTCGCCTTGAGTGCGGCGACATCCTTATCATCGACCAGAGGGTGATCCACCTTGGGAAGCGGATCCTGCCAGATAAGCTCCTCAGCTGGAACCTCGGGCCCAAGATAACGAGCGCGCGGACCCATGTCGCGGTGAGTCAGCTTGAACCACGCACGAGCGAAGGCGTCGGCAAACTTCTCGGGATGTTCGTGGAAGTCACGCGAGATTTTCGCGTAGGAGGGATCCGCGAGCAGCGCCAAATCGGTGGTCAACATGGCTGGCTGCTTTTTCTTGTTGGGGTCGTGGGGGTCGGGCACGGTGTTGGCGCCGGCGTCGCCTTTGGGTTTCCATTGGTTTGCGCCGCCAGGGCTCTGGGTAAGTTCCCATTCAAATTTAAAGAGGTGGTCGAAGAACTCGTTGGACCACTGCGTGGGCTTGGTGGTCCAGGTAACCTCCAGGCCGCTGGTAATCGCGTCTCCGGCGATGCCGGTCTTGTACGCGCTGCTCCAGCCGAGGCCCTGGTTTTCAATCGGCGCTCCTTCGGGCTCATGGGCGAGGTGGCTGCCGGCGCCGGCGCCGTGGGTCTTGCCGAAGGTGTGGCCCCCCGCAATCAGTGCGACTGTCTCTTCATCGTTCATGGCCATGCGGCCGAAGGTGACGCGGATGTCTTTGGCCGCACCTGCGCGGTCAGGCTTGCCTTCGGGGCCTTCAGGGTTCACATAGATGAGCCCCATGGTGGTTGCGCCAAACGGGTTGGCCAGATCGCGCTCCCCAGAGTAACGCTTGTCGGTGCCCATCCAGGTGGCTTCGGCGCCGAAGTCGACATCGTGATCAGGCTCCCAGGTATCGGGGCGGCCGCCGGCGAAACCGAAGGTCTTGAAGCCCATCGTCTCGAGGGCCACGTTGCCGGCCAGGATCATCAGGTCGGCCCAGGAGATTTTCTTGCCGTACTTTTGCTTCACCGGCCACAGCAGACGGCGGGCGCGGTCGAGGTTGACATTGTCGGGCCAGCTATTGAGAGGAGCGAAGCGCTGCTGCCCGCGTCCGCCGCCGCCACGGCCGTCGTAGGTGCGGTAGGTACCGGCGGAGTGCCAGGCCATACGGATAAACAGCGGACCGTAGTGGCCGAAGTCGGCGGGCCACCAATCCTGCGAGTCGGTCATGACGAAGGCCAGATCTTTCTTGAGGCCCTCATAGTCGATGGTCTTGAACTCTTTGGCGTAGTCGAACTCCGGACCCATGGGGTCGGAAAGTTCAGAGTGTGCGTGGAGCAATTCCAGGTTGAGATGGTTTGGCCACCAGTCACGATTGGTACGTCCGCTGGGTCTGCCGGAAGCACTGGCTGCCATCGCTCCGTGGTCGACGGGGCATTTCGCTTCGGACGCTACCTGCGCGTTCACTTCAGATTTCGCTGGGGACGTAAATTCGGATTCTTTGCTCGCCATTGAGTCTCTCCTTCGCAGTGTTGTGGTCTTGAATGTTTAGGTTTTCACGGCAGGTTGATTCACCACTCGCCTGCCCACGCTTACCGCTTCTGACGCGCACCGTGCTTCGGCGCGCATTTGGTGCAAAGTCCGCGGAAGATGAGTTCGCAATCGCGAACGATCCGCTGACCCAGGGAGCGCGCAGCCGGCCTGGGCACGTCGTACCACTCAATGTCTTCAACATTTCCGCAGCGATCGCAGATGAAGTGATGATGCAGCAGACCTTTGGCATCGAATCGCGCGGCGCGGCCCTCGACCGCGACTTCACGCACCAGACCTGCCTGCACCAGGTCACGCAGATTGTTATAGGTAGTGGCCCTGGAAGAGCGGGGATCGGTGCGATTGACGGCTTCGAAAATCTCGACCGCGGTGGGGTGCCGGTTCTGTTCCATCAGGAAGGCCATCACCGCGTAGCGCTGCGGAGTGCAGCGCAACCCGCCGCTTTCCAATGACCGTTTGATCGTCTCGGCGTCCACCGAAGATTAGACTAACTCTAAGTTGATATTTTGGCAACGCATGGTTTTTGGGCCACTGTGGAAAAAAGCCATGAGAAACCGGCTGTTTGCAATGATCTCGGCGTCACGTAAATTTCAGGTGAATTCGGCCTCCCGAAATTCTCATTCGAACGCTCGCCGGGTCTTGAAGCGGGCTATTTCACGATGTCGCGGTGGATGGAGACTGCTTTACGATTTACAAGCGTGACCTCATTCACGAATTGCGAATAAGGCCGGTCTTCAAAATCCCCTTGAAATGCGATACGGCAATAGAGATTGATGGTTATCGAGACTTAGTTCGCGAGTCGGATGGTGAAGGTATGAACTATGCTCGTCTTTTGGAGGGACCCCTGGTGCTCCGAGCTCTACCGCCTGCCTCGTTGACTCTGCTACTCGTGGTCCAGACATTTGGCCAAGTCCAAACTCCTGCCAAGCCTCTCACCCTGGCGCAGGTTTGGACGCTTGATGTGACCTACACTGATCATCGACACGGCGTGACCTTTCGTTATCCTTCCTCCTGGAAGTCTACTACCCAGTTTGGCTATCATCCCCCGAGGTTGACCAACTCGAGCGCCACGCCGATTGCAGGATTCGGATATAGCGAGGGCGGCTTTCCGAGAGACCGTATTGTTGGCCCCTACGCAGGGACGAACCTCGAAGGCGTCGGCATCGTTTACTCGGCAGTTCCGGCGGCGAGCGCAGCCGAATGCGAAGCCAAGGCAGCCTCGGTGTCGGACTCGCCCAAGCACTCGCAGACCGCATTTGGACATCGTGAGTTCTCCGTATACGAAGCCGAAGGAATAGGTATGTCCCAGTCCATTGCGGGCGAACTCTACGCAACTTACGGTGAGCACACTTGCTATCTGTTCGAGACTGATAGGGCGGTCGCTTCACCGGGTGCACTGGATAATATCCAGGCGCTCACGCCGGCGCAGCTCAGTTCTATTGACGCACACTTGCTGGACATTATGAAATCCGTTCGGATCGAGCCGTAAGGGTGGAAACAGGGATGGGGATGCGCTCATCGAGAGTCAAAGACCGCAATTCGCCGGGTATACGGCAGTGCTCTCGCCTTCAGCCAAATCTGGTTCCCAACCATGCGGGTGCACGGCCCGAGTGAACAAATTGTGATGGACCTGCGGGTACTCTGCTTTCGCAGCTTGCTCAGCACGTCGGCCAATATCGAGCCGTTGAAAGGCGAATACAGGTAGAAAACGGTGCCGCCGGAGAGATCCGCCTCCCGTGCATCTTGCGCGATAAACCGAACGCGGCTGAGGTCAAGGCTACGAGCGCATTTCCGCGCACTGGCGACATAGGCGCTCTGCACCTCAATACCGACGCTCTGGGCACCGGTCATCACAGACACCAGCAGCGGCACATGGCCCAATCCCGATCCGAGGTCGACAAAGATGTCATCCGGCACAAGCGCGCTGGCTGTTATTAGCTGGAGAATATGGCGCACGGGCGTTGGCTGGTAGGGCACCATCTCCGGTGATGGCGGAAGGTTCGGTTCGCTCGGCTTTGGGAGTTGAAGAACACCGCTCACCAACTCGTCGAGGGAATCGAAGCCCAAGCCAGGCAATGCGAGTGTCGATTCGTTCCGGCTCAGCCACTGAAGAAGCATGCGCGATTGACCGCCGTGAACAATTTCAGAGCGTATGGACTGGTAAAGCCTGGCATTGGTGGATTCGAGTCGCGTCTGGAGTGCCTTCGCGCGACGGTACAGTGGCGAATTCACACAACTCGTAAAACCCGCTGAATCCAAGTTTCCGAATGCGGAATCAAGGTTGTCCAGTGCGGTCAGGCGCTCAAGCAGGTTCTCTGGCTGAAAGAGAGAAGAATTGTCCTCGAGCCCGCGGAGGAAGGCGTGCAGATCGTGGCCGCATTCGATTTCACCCTGGTGCGACAAAGCGCCGGCTAAGGTTGACATGTCAACCACGGTAAACCTCCGAAGTTGTCGTGTCAACCGTGGCTCGATACGTGGGGAAGGCAGGACTACGAAACTGTTATCCCCGCGCGAGATTGGTGTCTGGCATGGATGTCTGCCGTTGATCGATACTGATGGGGCCAGCACCAAACTGAGAGATCAACAGCGCCGCGCCCAGCATGTACCGGCGCAAACCAGTGAGCAGGATGCGATATTTATGTGCCTGACGGAGCGGGTGTACGACGCCATTGCCCAGGGAGAAATCCAATCACTCGGCCTGGATCAGGCGGCGGTGATCGAGTCCATGGTAGAGAAGACACTCGCGCTTCTGGAATGATCCGTGTGGTCCCCGGGTTTTCCTCCCGGATAGGTTGTGGTGGTATACGTATTCCCGGCAGGAAATTCGGTGAGAGTGGGCCACGAGAATATGAAAAAGAAGATTGCTCTGGCAGGTAAGGTGTCACTTTTAGGTGCGGTGCTTGCCGCCACGATGGCGATGGCGCAACAAGCTTCTACCGTCTTCTCCACAACGACCGCAAGGCCCGTGTGATATCTACGGCGCCGCCGAGAACCCTTGCGTCGCGGCACACAGCACGACTCGAGCCCTGTACGCGGCCTACAACGGACCCCTCTACCAGGTTCTGCGCCAGTCGGACGGTAAGACGTTGGATATTGGTGTGCTTCCGGGAGGATATGCCGACGCAGCTGCGCAGGACAAATTCTGCGCTGGTACCTATTGCTGGATCAGCATTATCTATGATCAATCGCCCAAGCATAACGACCTGACGCAGGCCCCCAGAGGCGGGTTCAGCGGCCCCTCTCTTGGAGGCTTCAACAACCTCCCCATTGCTGATATGGCGCCGGTGACGATCATGGGCCACAAAGTTTATGGTGCGTTTATCGAGCCGAACATGGGACTGCGGCATGACGATGTAAAAGGCACCGCGGTCGATGACCAGGGTGAGGGACAATACTGGGTCGTGAGCGGCAAGCATTACAACGCCGGTTGCTGTTTCGACTACGGCAACGGCGAGATCGACAGCCGCGATGACGACAATGGCACCATGGAAACCCTCTATTTCGGAAACGCCACGCCGTGGTTCAGCGGGGCGGGGCACGGTCCGTGGATTATGACGGACCAGGAGAACAATCTGGTTGGTTGCGTTAACCAGGATGGCACCAAGGGCTGCCCGAATCTGCCCAGCATCCCCTGGCGGTTTGTAACCGCCATTGGGAAGGGAGAACCGCACCATTGGGCTTCCCTGGGCGGTGACTCGCAAACGGGCGCATTGACGGTCATGTTCGATGGGGCGCGCGTGAATTCTACCTATGACCCCATGCGTAAGCAGGGAGCAATTTTGCTGGGCAACGGCGGCGACAATAGCGTCGGCTCGCAAGGTACGTTCTATGAGGGAGCCATGACTGCCGCCGGCACCTTCCCATCGAATGCTACCGATCAACTGGTGCAGGCCAATATTGTGACTGCCAGGTACGACGTGGCCCCGCTCGCGGTGTCTTCTGCGTCGAAAGGGGTGCAGACGTTCGCGCCGCAAGCTTCTCAGGAAGTCACCGTAACGTTTACGAATACCACCGGAGCACCCGCAACGGAGGTTGCCCTGAGCCTTAAAGTCCCCAGCGGGTGGACCTCTTCCGGTATCGGAAAGACGATTGCACACCAGATCGCCCCTGGTTCGGTCTTCGGTGCGCGGTTCCGCGTCACGTCCGGGCCGACAGCCTTCAATGGAGACCTTGCGGGCAAGGCCTCGTGGACAAGCGCGGCCGGCGGCGGAAAGCAGGAAGAGACAGCCGTGCTCAAGGTGCGAACTGCTTTACCGATCAAGATCAACGAGTTTCGCGTCAGCTCAGGCGCTCCCGCCAACCGGACGAACTCGTTTATCGAGCTATACAACGCCGGGTCCGCGAGCATGGATATTTCCAACTGGACGGTGACCGTGCACCCGGCCCGCCAGGCCATCTTCTCGGCGATCACGATCCCGGCTGGAACGAAGATTTGCGGCTGGCGGTTTTTACCTGGCCGGGCTGGCCAACTCCGGGCTGGCGACGCCTGCGCGCGCGGGCGACACGACTCTTCACGTGCGGAGCACGGAGGGAATGTCGGTGGGTGATACCGTCACCATTGGTTCCGGCCCCAAGAGGGAAACGCGCAGAATCGCGAACCTGGGGACCGCTGCCACCAACCACACGACCCTCTGGCAGCCTCTTCCCGAAGGACCGGTGATCACTATTCCTGCCGGCTCGACGAATGTGCCGGTAGAGAGCACCGCGGGCTTCGTTGCCGGGCAGAAGATCGCGCTCGGCTACGGTTCCGTCTATCCGGTCGCGGCCAACGGTCTGGAGAAGTACGAGATTGCCACCGTCATCGCGGTCGGCAATACCGGGACCCAGAGCTATTTGGCGATGGATGCGCCTGCCGGGGCCACCAACCTTAAGGTGATGTCTCTTTCAAATATTTCTATTGGTGACAAGATCCGTTTGGATGTCGACAGCGTTGGTCATGGAATCGAAACCGTGACGGTAACGCATGTTGGGACAGCGGCAACCAAGACCAATCTTTCTGAGGTTGCAAGCGCGGGAGCGACCAGGATCAGCGTGCGGAGCGCTGAGGGCCTCGCTGCCGGTGACAAGATCATGGTGGGCACGCCGGCAAGCCAGGAATCTGTCACCGTAACAACTGTGGGCAGCCAGACGCCGGATGGCGGCACCCTCGAAGTGACGCCCGCCCTTGGCAGGAATCATGGGGTGAGCGAATGGGTGGTGGCGCCGGGCACGGGTCTCGATCTGGCAGCCCCTCTCCAATTCCATCATGCGGCCAATCTTCCATTCAGCAATCGAGGAACAGGCATCAGCTTTGAACCCGCGACCGCGTTTGCCCATGCGAGCAACGAGCCAGTGCAGGCGCTCGGCAGCGGGATCACGCTCGACAAACCACTGGCGAACGACCAGGCGATCTTCGAACCGGTGCATGATGACGCAGTCAAGACTGCGGGGTACCAACACGACGAGGGAAAGGGGCCGGCGCCAAACCAGTGGTTTGGCGGGCCGGAATTCACGACCACGGCGCCGCAATTTGGCCGCGATATGACCATCGAAGAGGGAAGCATTCTACTGCGTGACGCCTCGGGAATGGTTGCCGACAGCCTCAACTACGGCAGTCTTGTCGACCCTTGGGCGGCGGAAGGCGACCAGTCCATGGCGGGAGCTGAGCAAAGCGGCTGCTTCGCCCCGTCGCCCGGCGCGGTGTTCAGTCCATGGTCTACGGTGGTGACGCCGATTGCTACCAATGCGAGCGCGGGACGGTTCCCCGATGGCGCCGATAGCGACAGTAACTGTAACGATTTCAAAACCCAGGCGGTGGCAACCTTGCCGGTGGAGGCGTCTGCGGGCGCCACCAACATCAAGGTCACCAGCATGGAGGGTTTCCGCCCCGGCGAGAAGATCCTTCTGGATGCTGGTGCGAATCTTGAGACAGCGGTGATCGCCGCGGTTGGCACGGCGGGCGCCACTACGCTGCGCGCTGCCACCGGTGTTGGGGCCACGCTTCTGCCTTCCGCCAATGTAACCGGCTTCCGCAAAGGTCAAACGATCCTGATCGGCCAGGGAGGAGATGCTGAGACGGCTGTTGTCTCGGCAGTCCGAGGCCGCGGCGCTGCCACCCTCACCCTCAGCGCTCCGCTGGCACGCGCGCACGCGGCCGGCGAGCCGATTGCAGGCAGCGGTCTCACCCTGAACGCTCCTATCGCGAAGTCGCATGCCAGTGGAACCCAGGTCTCCGATCACGTGCCAACTCCTGGAGCGCCGAACCAGTATTAGCGGTAAGTGCTCGATGGTGCGGTATCACCGCGCCAATGGACAGGGAATCTGCTTGCTTCGAGCTGCTGCAAGCGGCTGGCTGCAAGTCCAAAGTCGTACGAGTAGCGTCCCCTGGCGTGTAAGTCCTTTGTTTCATGAAGAGGCTCAAAATCTTTGACTAATTATTTTTGTTGGGAGGGTGCCAAAGGTTTGCAGCGGGTCGCTGGACGGAGACGATTGCGCGGTGGCGGCCGGCGTTGTGGACGGCCGCCGTGTCGTGGTTGTTCTTAAATTGTCAAAACTACTCCATCACGGGAGTGCACTGAGCACACCCGCCTCCGCTGCGTGGCCCTGCTCTGCAATCGAGCCAGCGGGGGCGGAAGACGTCCGAACTCCAGATGTTTTTAGAAAGGGCGGGGCAGCAGCCAAGGGGCTCAGCTCAAGCCGGGCAGCGCCTACGAAGGAAAGATGGCGCCGACAAATTTACGTACTGTCTCCAGCTTAAGGCGATTTCGGGAATCCGTCGAGAGGGAGTCTTGTCCAATGCAAGCCGGCCGTCACTGTTTTTGATGCCGGGCCGTCCGGGTCGGTACGTCCGCTGGCGCCGCGGAAGCGGAGGCCGGCAGCAGCCTGGAATTGGCCGAGGAGCTCCTGAGTGTTTGTTTGGCGGAGGGGGAACCCAGGCGACATTGAAACCATGGTATTTCCCCGCATCCGTCAAAACATAAACTTCAACGCAAACTGCACCTGGCGCGGGTTCTCCGCCGCAAGAATGTGGTTGAAGGTGGGCGAGCTGATGTCGCAGTCGGGCAAGCGGAAATTCGTGCGGTTCAACACGTCAAACAACTCTGCCCGGAACTGCAACTGTTTCGATTCGGTCACCTTGAAATTCTTAAGCGCCGCAAAGTCCCAGTCGGCGTAACCAGGGCCGACATTCACATTCCGGCCCTCGGTGCCAAACTGGCCTGCGTTGGCCGTGGGATCGAGTCGCTGGTATGCGCTGGTGTTAAGCCAAACGCCAACCGAGCGCGGCCCGCTGTTCGGGTTCCCGATGAGATTGGGCCGCTGCGCGGAAAACCCAGTGATCTCCGGCGCGCTGCCTTGCGCCGCAACGTCGTTTGAGTCGAAGACGCTGAACGGCGTGCCGCTCATCAGCGTGGCGATGCCATCCAATTGCCATCCACCCAGCGCCCACTGGTACCAGTTCTGCGACTGACTCCAGAAGGGAAGTGCCCACTCATAGCTTCCAACGAACCGGTTGCGCGCGTCGAACAGCGAAAGCCCACGCTCTGCTGCCAGGTTGAACGGATCCTGGGCGAGATCATTTTCGCCCGCGACCGGCTTCGACGCCGAGCCGGTGATGTTGAAGGACGAAACATCGTCGATCGTTTTGGACCATGTGTATGACGCGAGGAAGGATAGCCCATGGTTCAGCCGCTTGCGCAACGACACTTCCATGGCGTTGTACGCCGAGTTCGCGATGCCCGCGATTTCGCCAGTCGAGGAAAACACGCAACTGCTCGGCGAATTGGCGAGCGTGCAACCGGAATAGAGCCGCCGTTGATCGGCATTGCTGGAATTCGAAATCGGTTGGCCGTCCACGTATCCGGGAACGAAGACGGCTGGATTCGCTTCAATGAAACGCGGCAGTCGCGTACCCTTGGTGCCGACATACCCCATCTCAAACAGCCAATCGGAGCGGAACGAGCGTTGCACATTCAAGTCCCAATCCTGGGTATAAGGGAGTGTCAACGACGGCGACAGAGTCAGGTTGGTGAGTGACGGGGAGAACGTCCCTACGGCCGGAGGATGGCCGTTGAACGGATCGGCGAAGTTGGGCAAGCTCACTTGCGGTGTTCCCAGGTAGGGAGGCGCACTGATCGGGGCCTGCAAAGGACCACCCTGGCCGGTGTAATACGGCTCATAGAAGATGCCGTACGCGGCAGTGACCAGCAGGTTGCCATGACCATTCGGGTCCCAGGCGACGCCAACGCGTGGGGCAAACGCCTTCTTATCGGTGGGGATCAAGCCCGCGGGCACACCGGGATCGCCGGGATAGAGCAAGCCCGCCGGCGCATTCGGTAAAACCCGTGACTGCTTCCCGGGCTCAAACAACGATTGCCGTTGATGAATTTCGGTATACGGTTCGGGCAACTCGTAGCGCAGTCCAGCGTTAATGGTGACATGCGATGTGAGCTTATAGGTATCCTGCACGTATCCGTTCGCATTGTTGCCGCGAATACCGCGTGAGAAATCGCCGATGCCTTGCAGGAAGACGACCGGTTGCCCAACCAGGAAGCTAGCGAACGCATCCGTCACCGGGAACGGCGCGAATACGAAGAAGCCGTTGGTCGCGATGCCTTGCAGCACGTTGATCTGCTGGCGCTGGTAGCCGGCGCCGAATTTCAGCTCGTGCCTGCCGCGCACCCAGCTCAGCGACCCCGAAACGTCGTAGACATTTTCGTAGGTGTTGCGCGGGCCGGTAATCGGATCACCCACCGTGGTATAGCCGTTTACCTGAACAAAGGGCGGTCCGGTAGCGATGTCGAGACTCGGCGTGTATTGGAATCCAAGGCTTGCGGGCGTTTGATGGTTCTCGTGCTCGCCGAAGAGGAACCTGTTGCGCAGAAACGAGAATCGCGCCACCGCGATGACGGCCGGCGAAAAGGTGTGTGTTTCGTCCGCGACAAAGTTCTGTGCGCGCTGGTCTTCGCCTACCGGGAAGCCGGGCACACTGGCGCCGCCCGGCGAGAGGGGATCGACCTGCGAGAGCTGGTTGAACATGTAACGAAAATTCAGGGTGTCGCGCGGATCGAGGTAGTGGTCGACCTTAATACCGAACTGATCGGTATTGTTGCTTAAGGTTTGCGTGGTGGAGAATAGATTCGTCCCGGCGTTCGGAAGCGGAAAGAAACCCAGCAGCTTTTGCGAAACCGTGTTGAACTGAGCCTGGGGGACAAGATTATTGGGGTACGGCGCATTGGCAAAGACGTTGAAAAGCTGGTTCGCCGGATTGTTGCAGAACCCGAACGTAAAGCCCTCCGGGCAGAGTTCAGAGAAGTCGCCGGTCCGCTGCTTCAGCGACGGCACTGTGGTGAGTGTTGTCTCGCCCTGGCGATTGCGGAAGCCTTCATAGAAGCCGAATACGAATGTCTTATCCTTCCGGATCGGCCCACCGGTTGTGGCGCCAAACTGGTTTTGTTTCAGCGGCTCCTTCGTCTGGGCAAAATAATTGTTGGCGTCCAATGCGTCGTTGCGCAGAAACTCCCACAACGTGCCATGGATCTGGTTCGTGCCGGAGCGGGTGAGGATGTTCGTTGTCGATCCCAGTGCGTTTCCGAACTCGGCATTCGCGCTGTGCGTGATGATGCGGAACTCGGCGATGGCGTCCACCGGCGGCTTGAGGACGAATCCACCATCGACGCCGTTGAAGTTGTTCGCGCCGTCGATGAGAAAGTTGTTGGATTCGGGCCGTTGGCCATTGACCGCATACGCCTGTCCATTGCGCAGCGATCCGCCGGCTTCGGCGATGCCAGGCGTCAACGGAACGACTCCAGGCTGCAACAGGCCAAGTTGTGAGAAGTTGCGTCCGTTGAGAGGCAGATCCTCCAATTCGCGCTGTTGCACCAGCTTGCCCATGCTGGTGACGGTTGGTTCAATCATCTCTGCGTCGGCGCGCACTAGCACCTGTTGTTTTTCCGATCCGATGGCGAGACGGGGCGAGACCGAAGCGGTCTCGTTCACGTTGAGCATGATGCCGTCCTGGAGGTATTCTTCAAAGCCTTTCGCTGCCACGCGGAGACGGTAGTGTCCGACTGGAAGTTCCAGAAGAACGTAGTTACCGTTGCGATCGGTGGTCGCCGCGCGTGACAGGGCCGTTTCCGTCTGCTGTGCCGTCACCTCGGCGCCCAGAACCACAGCGCCACTTGGGTCTGTCACTGTTCCACGAATGTTTCCGGTGATTTGCTGGGCAGAGGAACTGAGGCAAGCCAGCACAACCAATGCCAGCACACTGCAAACGATCTTCATGTTGTTGCCAGACTCCGTGCATTACAGAATGCTGGCGAGGAACGCCAGCAGCAGGGGTCCGCTCACATTCACGAGAGGAAAGCGTTGGGCGGCCTGCACGGATGAACAGTAACGGAGATGCCATCGATTGTCGTGCATCCGTCGATGGGTAGTTTGCTCAACCCTTCGGAGGATACATAGGTAACAGGATGGAGCGGACCCCAAAGGGGGCAGGCGACAGCGGTGACGGAACAAAAAGCCAGGTGAGCAACAAGCTGCAACGACGCCTTGCCATCATTATGAGTGTCTCGATGACAACCTCAAGCTATACGGACAAGGATGTGAATGCGGATCAGTTTCGCGCCGCGCGGCCTAACCATGCTGTCATCCGGCGCATCAGGTTGTACTTGTTCCTTAAGTCGAGGCAACGACTCGGTTCTGACGATCGCTCGTTTTCCTGGAAAGGTACACGGCCGCAAGCAGCATCCACACGAAGCCCAGGTAGCGGGTGACGGGGATGAGGTAGTTCGCCCACGGGAAAACCAGACTCAGAGCCGCAAACTCTCCTGTTATTGCGACAAGCATTCCAAAGACGGCGAGGGAGCGGGGAAGAAGATGCGACAGGTAACAGGTAATTGTGACTCCTGCCACAAGCAGCCCAAACGTCACAGCATATGCCGCGCCTCCGAAAAGAAAGCTGAGGAAGTACAAGGCTTGCACGAGGGGAATCGAAGTGGCGACGTTTGGCTGAGACAGGACCCAGCCAAAAGAGCCTGATAGAGCCACCAGGCAGGCGGCCCCAAATCCACCGAAGAGGGCAATGGTAGTGCCTGCGGCACGAACGCCCAGGTATTTCATCTGGCTCACGATCGTAGCGGCAAATATGCCGAGTGGTACTGCAGAACCGAATAGGAAAAAGCTGCCGATCTGGACTGCTCGGGCGTTCGTCGCGAAGAAACTGCTGACGATCGCACCTGGTGCAAACGGGTTGATGTAAGGCGCTCCATGACGAAGCGTCGCGACTGCCACGAGGTTGGCCACGAAGATCAGGATGTGGGCTACTGCGAGCAGCAGGAGTGAAGGGCCACGGAAGCTGGAAGAAGGTTTCATGGTGTAATCGTTTATACTATAAACGATTATTGCGTGCAACAATAATTTTCAGCTATGGATCAGAAAAAAATGGACTACGGTCAATCCGCGTTTTTGCTGGCGCAGATCGGCGCGCATGCGGCTGAGCAATTTGCCAAACACCTGGCTGCACTGCAACTCACCCCTTCGGATGCGGGTATCTTGCGGATCTTGCGCACGGCAGCCGGGATCAGTCAGCAGGAACTATCTGCACGGTTGCGTGTTCACCCCAGCCGACTGGTGTCATTGCTCGACAAACTCGAGAGCGGCCACTTTATCGAACGAAAGCAGAATGTGGACGATCGGAGACTCTATTCGCTGCATTTAACGGAACAAGGAGCTGGGCTTCTTGAGAAGGTACGAGAGCTTGCTCGCAGGCATCAGCAAGCGATGAGCGCAGGATTGAGTGCGGAAGAGAATGACACGTTGACAGAACTTTTGCGGCGACTCGCCAGGACCCAGGGGCTTAGCCCGGGTGTTCATCCTGGCTATCAGCGGGGGAAAACGGAGAGCGAATGTTGGGAGCCAACAGAACCCGTCAAGGCAGGGCGCCGCAAGGATCGGGTAAGGAGCAATACCCACTGATAACAGGTCTGCGAAGGAGAGACGGGACGTTTGCTCCTCGATTGGGGTTACCGAAGCACAGGTATTTGTCTGTTCCTCCACCGTCTGTTCCTCCACTGTCTTGACAACGGCTTCACAGTTATTGGTTATCGCCGAGCTTGCGTTCAAGCTCCTTGAGCGATTCGGTTGCGCTCTTGACTGCATAGCCGGACGGCGGCTGAAAGACTGCCGCATTGGGATCAGCCGTCGAGAGCTGCGTAAGTTCCACTGTCCTCACACCACTGCGAGGATCATTCCAAGGTTCTGCGATCTCAGGGAAAAGCACAGCGATGCGCGATGGTTATACTGATCCGGCATGTCGGAACCTCGATTCAAGATCCTCGGTGTGTATCGCCCGGTGATAGGGCAGGAGACCTGGCAGGAGCAATGGCAGGTGACAGGAGATGATGAGGCCACGCGAGAACACTTCGAAAAGCTTGTGTTGATCGAAGCTGAAGTGGAGGGCGTGGGGGACGACTTCAAGATGATTGAGCTTGGACAGATGCAGCCCGACCGCCCAGACGACTCACGTTGGATGCAGGTCGGGTACGACGAAGGACTACTTTCCTCAGATGGAGAATCACTGATTCAACGTACGGCAAATTGTGTAAAGGGAACAGGAACACTCCGCTTTGCCGTCTACCTACATCTATATGACTCGAAGCGGCCTCTGCAATGGCAAGGAGGGTTGGTAGATTGTCCCCCTGTGCAGGACGTGCCAATCCGGCTGATGATGCTGATGCCATATAACGCGTGCAGCTAGAACAATCTGCAATCCGTGAGCGGCTTACTGGAACGACGATCGTTGACAAGCAAGCGCTTTTCCAGCGAATCTTGTCGTGCTGCGTAGGGCGCATCGGTAGATCGAAAGGGCAACGCCTACCTACGGTACTTGAGCACAATTGCGCCTATGCCGAACATCGAAAACCTCAAGAAGCAAGCCAAACAGTACCTGCGCTGGCATCGGGAACGGTATTATCCGGTCGCGGCGCAGATCAGGGCCACGCTACCTCGCTTTCGCGGAATCGGAGACGTGGAAATACTGGAGTCAGGCTTCAAGCTCGCGGATGCCCAAGAGCTTGTTGCGCGACAGGCTGGGTTTGACAGTTGGCAGACGCTCATCGCAGGAGCGAATGTTATGAGAGATACACCCAAGCAGGCGGCCTCACGTGCCGTTCTCAATTCAATCGAGGCGCAACTCTTTGTGGCGAACGTGCAGGCTTCCTGTGACTTTTATCGAAGCAAGCTTGGCTTCGCGGTCGCATTCACGTATGGTAATCCGCCGTTCTACGGGCAGGTGATACGCGATTCTGCGAAACTCAATCTGCGGCTGGTTTGCGAGCCGGTATTTGCCGGTGACATTCGCAAGCGCGAAGGTTTGCTTTCCGCTTCGATCACGGTTGCCACCGCAAGCGAGTTGAAACAACTGTTTCTGGATTACCAGGCTGCGGCAGTTCCTTTCCACCAGGCACTCAAGACCGAGCCCTGGGGAGCGAGAACGTTTGTCATCTCGGATCCTGATGAAAACCTGATTCTCTTTGCGGGACCGGCCGAGTAAGCCCGTCTGCGTACAGAACCTGATCGTAAACGCAACGACTCACGGTGAAGGCAAGAAGGGTTGGCTATTATGTTCCTGTATCTCCGTCCTGGAGACAGGAGTGTACTCGCGTGAGCCCACATCGGACGATCCTTCGAAATCGCTTTGCCTCCCTGGCTTTGATCTGGTTCGCGTTTGCCACTTTGTCCCTAGGGCAATCACCGTCACAAACGAGCGGCCAGGATGCGCAGAGACGCTCATGGGAAGGGGGAGTCAATCCGGCGCCCCCGGTCCAGGCGGCGACTGCAATGAGCGCAGGGCCATCCAGCGCAGGGCAAGCACCCTTGGGCTCGGACTTGCCTGCGGTTGGGATCCAGCCTCTGGCGCAGCAGGTCCGGCGACTGGAGGCCGCGCTCGACTTTTTAGGCCAGCCCCTCTCCCAGGGTACGCGGGAGGCCATCAATCAAGCGGTTGCGGAGCCAGATGCCCAGGCGGCGAACGCACTGCAGAAGGTCCTGGACCCCTACGTATTCGCAGTCGTCGATATTAACGCCGAGAGCCGGGTCAGGGTGGAGCGCGGTCCGGCTGAAGCGGAACTCGTCCAGGGCGGCTCGCGTTTCTTTCTGGTGAAGGTGATCAATCGGGCAGGCGTGACCTCTCCCCTGGTGGCGGACAGCCCGAACAGCGGGAACGTATATATCCGTTCGAGCGGCGATCCGGCGCCGAAGATCGTGCTGACGGAGAGCGATGCTCGCGATCGTTGGGCCGACATATCGATTGCTAAGACACCACCTTTGGCGAAGCGGCTCTCGGGTCTGCCGGTGGAGTATCAGCTTCTGGAAGTTTACAGTCGCGATGCGGGCCAACGGACGGCCGAAATCAGTTTTAATGTGGGACAAGGCACGCAGGATATAGGCTTCCGCAACGATATCTCGGTTCTCTTTCACGCCGCGCCTGTGCATCCGATCAGGATCCATGTGATCGACGAGACCGGTCAGCCGGGGATTGCATCGCTGACGATACGAGACCGCTTCGACCGCATCTACCCCAATCCTTCCAAGCGCCTTGCGCCAGACTTTTTCTTTCAACCCCAGATCTACCGCGCGGATGGGGAAACGGTCTCCCTGCCTCCCGGCGAGTACACGATCACCACGACTGGTGGTCCGGAGTATCGCGCCCAGACAACACAGCTTTCTGTCGACGCCAAGGGACCGGAAACAATGACTGTTCCCTTAGAGCGTTGGATCGATCCTTCCACCTACGGCTGGTATTCGGGGGACAGCCACGTGCATGCCGCCGGGTGTTCTCATTATCAGAATCCCGAGGAAGGTGTGTTGCCGAAAGACATGATGCGGCAACTGGAAGGGGAGCGGCTCAACATCGGAGCGGTGCTGACGTGGGGACCGGATTACTACTACCAGAAGCAGTTTTTCTCTGGACACGACGATCCCTTATCGCAAGGGAAATTCCGCATGCATTATGACCTGGAAGTTTCTGGATTTCCCTCAAGCCATGCCGGTCACCTTGTCTTACTAGGGCTGAAGGACCAGGACTACCCGAACACCAAGCGCATTGAAGATTGGCCGACCTGGGATCTACCGATCCTGAAGTGGGCAAAGAGTCAGGGAGCGATAGTGGGCTTCGCCCACTCGGGGTGGGGACTGGAGGTGGCCGATGACCAATTGCCAAGTTTCCAGATGCCGGGTTTCGACGGCATCGGCGCCAACGAATACATCGTCGACGTGACGGAGCCAGACTCGGTCGATTTCATTTCGGCCGGGGATACTCCGTTTGTATGGGAACTGAGCATCTGGTATCACACCTTGAACGTGGGCTTTCGCACCAGGATTGTGGGGGAAACGGATTTTCCCATGTATTTATGACGAACGCGTCGGACAGGCTCGGAGCTATGTGAAGCTCGACGGTCCCCTGACTTACCCTGCATGGCTCGAAGCATTGAAAGCGGGCCGTAGTTACGTTTCTGACGGACGCGCCCATCTCATGGACTACGCGATCAACGGAGTCGAGGTAGGCACGCACGGAGGAGAGGTATCGCTCACTTCGCCTGGTGTGGTGCACGCCAAGGTGCAGGCTGCAGCATTGCTCGATGCTGTTCCGGATGCCGCGATCCATGCTCTGACGTATGACAAAAAGCCGTATTGGACGATCGAACGCAGCCGGATCGGAAATTCGCAGGAAGTTCCGGTGGAGCTTGTGGTTAACGGCAAGGCCGTGGCGAAGAAGAACATTCCGGCCGACGGCAAGATCCGGGACATCGCCTTCGATGTGCCGATAACCGAGAGCAGTTGGGTGGCCATGCGCATTCTTCCGGCTGCGCATACCAACCCGATCTTTGTCAGCGTGGCCGGCAAACCGATTCGCGCCTCGCGCGCGAGTGCGGAATGGGATCTGAATGCCGTGCATCAGTGCTGGACGCAGAAAGCTGCCAGAATTTCACCGGCGGAGCAAGCCGCGGCGCGCGCGGCCTACGATCATGCCGAAGAGGTGTACAAGCGTTTGGCGGCCGAAAGCGCGCACAGCAGATGAGCAGGCTGTGCTTTACAGCTAGCAATTACGGTGATTGAGAAAGTAGCTGTTCTGGAGGTCTTAAATGGATACGTTCCTTCATGATTTTCGTTTTGCGTTGCGACAGATGCAAAAGTCGACCGGCTTTGCCCTGATTGCGGTATTGACGCTGTCGCTCGGGGTGGGCGCGGCTACCGCCATTTTCAGTGTTGTTAATGCCGTGGTCCTACATCCCCTCCCATATGACCGGCCGGAGCTGATCTACGTTCCGCAGACCATAGCCCGCGAAGGCTACACGCAACCGTTCTCCTGGCTCAGTTACCAGGACACGCGGGCGCAGAACCATAGCTTCGCCGCTTTCTCAGGAGTTTGGGCCTACCATAGCGTGAACCTTGAGACGCCCTCGGGCCCGGTGGCGCTGCGAAGCGTGGAAGGCTCGGATCAGTTCTTTGACGTATTCGGGGTCGCTCCTCTCATCGGACGGACGTTTCGTCCTGGAGAGGACCAGCCGGGCAAGAATGATGTTGCCGTGCTGAGCTATGAGGTTTGGAAAACTGACTTTGGTGGCAAGGAAAACGTAATCGGGCAGACGGTTCAGCTCGACGGAAAGCCTTACACCTGCATTGGAGTTATGCCGGCCGGTTTTCGCTATCCGCTAGGCGTGTTGCGCGCTATATACACACCGTTGCATCCCGACCCTGTATGGATGAAGTCTCGCGGTTCTCATTGGCTGCCCACGGTGGGGCGGCTGAAGCCTGGTATCACCCCAGCGCAGGCGCAGGCAGACATGAACAACGTGATGGCCAACCTGGGCCGGGCGTATCCAGACACCGACGCGGGACGTAAGATTCACCTGATCGGCCTCACGGCGAGCTTGCAGGGAGAGACCTCCGGTGCTTTGTGGGCACTGTCGGCGGCTGTGCTGTCGGTGCTGCTGATCGGCTGTGTCAACGTGGCGGGGCTGCTGCTGGCGCGAGGTGTGAAGCGAGAACGGGAGATTGCGCTGCGCGCCGCCGTAGGCGCCGGGCGGACGCGGCTGGTCCGGCAGATCCTCACCGAAAGCCTGCTGCTGGCGTTGCTTGGAGCCGCGGGTGGGGTCGTGCTGGCGTGGTTGTTGCTGGCGGCAATGCGCACCTTCCTGATTCATGCCCTGGCGCGGGGAAGCGAGGTCCATATGGATCTGCCGGTGCTGATTGCGGCACTGGCGATTTCAACGGCCGCCAGCATGGCTGCTTCGCTTTACCCAGCGCTTCGTTTGTCGGGTACCGATCCCAACCAGGCACTCCGCAGCGGAGGAGGTGCGGGAACGGCGCGAACGCATCACCGGCTGCGCTCCGTCTTCATCGTCTCCCAGGTCGCGCTCTCACTGGTTCTGCTGGTGGTCGCGGGACTTCTTCTGCGCACGGTTGCCGGCTACCGCGGAACTGATCTTGGCTTTGATGCAAAGCACATCATCGCCACCGAGATCGACCTTTCTCCGGCGCGTTACCAGGGCCACAACATTTGGGGGAATGTGTATCAACCATTGCTCGAGCGCGTTCACCAGATTCCCGGTGTAAGAGGCGCGGGTTTGATCAACATTGTCCCGATACAAGCCTGGGGATCCAACTCCGAGGTCCATCTCACCGGGCAGCCGCCGTATCCGGCGAATGAAGTCTCGCTCGCCGAGGAGCGTTTTGTCTCCGCGGACTATTTCGACGCGATGGGAATCCGGTTGGTGCACGGACGGAAGCTCTCTTCGTCGATCGATGTGCCCGCGAATAAATCGATGGCGATGGTGGTGAACCGGGCGTTCGTCAAGAAATTTGTCCCCGGGAATCTCGACGCGGTTGGCCAGCACATCGACGACAGAGATAAAGAGGAGGAGAAGTCAGGCATTGTCGGCGTGGTATCGGACGTGCGGCAGAACTTGATGGAATCGCCGCTGCCGGAAATGGACTCGCTGCTCACCTCCGTTCCCGCCGAGTACTCAGAGCAGGTTCTGCTGTCGACAAATCTGGTGGTACGCACTGCGGGTGATCCGAAAGCCATCGTCCCCTCGTTGCGCGCGATCATCCACGACACTGATCCGACACTGCCTTTCCGGGCGCCGGAGACGATGGAGGAGATCATCGCAAATCAACTGGTGATGCAACGGATGGAGAGTTGGCTGTTCGGTATCTTTGCTGCGCTTGCTCTTTCGTTGGCGGTTGTGGGGATTTATGGACTGATCAGCCAGGAGGTCGAGATGGGAACGCGGGAGATCGGCATCCGCATGGCGCTTGGAGCATCGCGGCTCGAAGTGTTTGGTTTGGGCGTGCGCCGTATTTCGGTGCTGCTCGGCTTCGGCATCGCGGAGGGTCTGGCGCTGACATTCGCGTCGCAACGGCTGATTTCCTCTGTCGCGTTGCTCCGCTTTGCGCACGAGGCAGGATTGCTGGCAGCGTTGGTGTGCACGCTGATGGCTGCCGGGTTGCTGGCGGCGTTCATCCCGCTGCGTCGAGCGGCCTCCATCGATCCAATGAGAGCGCTGCGGACAGAGTAGGGAGGGCTCTTGCCAAATAAAAATCAGAACAACCTGTTTTCGCGTGCGCCATTGCCTACGATCTGGGCAAATTAGGGCGGAACTGCGCTACTTCTGCGAAGCCTCCTGGGCCGCTAACGAGTTGAGCATGTCCTGGATGCGATCCTTCTTCACGAAGGGAGTCCTGAAGAAGCGATCTACGGTGGCATTGAACAAATCAGGATCATCGTAAGGAATGATGTGGGTCGCGTTGGGAAAAATCGCCAACTGACTATTGGGTATGTGGTGGTAGATGTCCAGTGTATGTTCATCGCGAATCACATCATGATCGCTCGCCATGATCAGCGTGGGCGCATTGATTGTCTCCAGGGCCGCGAGGGGAATATGTGGTTCCTCGAGCATCATCGCCGTCACTTTCAGCTCCCGCTTGCCCCGGGGCGTTTCTCTTTCGGCGGCCGGCATCTCGCTCAGCATCGACTTGACCATGGCGATCGCTTCGGGGCGCGCGCCCTCGGGATTCAGGTTTGCCGCCATCGAGGCAATCTTCTTCACCTTGCCGGGGTAGTGGATGCCAAGTTCGAGTGCTTCAATGCCGCCATCGCTCCAACCCAATACATACACCGGGCCGGTCTGCAAATGGTCAAGCAGGGCAGCGAGGTCGCTCGTCATTTTCTCGTAGGTGAGCCTGCCGGGGCTATCGCCTGACCGGCCGTGGTCGCGGCTATCCATCGCAATCACGCGGTAGTGGGTACGGAAGAAATCAATCTGAGCCTTGAAGTTGCTGATGTGGCTGCCATTGCCATGCACCAGCAGCAGCGGCTCACCCGAGCCGTAGACCTCGTAGTACAGCTTGATGCCGTCGTGGATAAAGGTATTGCCTGCCGCTGGGTTTGCACCATAGGGTGCGTTCGACTCCGCGGGTGCCGGCGAGCTGTGAGCGCAGGACACCGACCCACTTAACAGGACGAGTAATAAAATGCGCGCGACCATTCATGTCTCCCTATCTTCATCGATGCACATCGCTCAGTACGGCAGAAGTTCGTAGCTGGTGAAGGCCAGCATCTTGCTGTCGGGCGACCAGGACGGAACGTTCATGGTGCCACGCCCGCCGAGCAGCTTGGCGAGGGTGCGCACCTTCTTGTCGGCCAGCGACAATACGCAGATTTGCACGTCCTGATTGGCTGGATGACCCTCGGTGCCCGGTTTGTATGCGAGGAAGGCGATCATTTTGCCGTCGGGCGAGATGTGGGGAAACCAATCGCTGGTGTCGCTGACCAAAAGCTGTTCCGGTGCGCTGCCATCAGGACGCATGCGCCAGATTTGCATGTGGCCGGTGCGGTCGGACTGGAAGTAGATCCACTGACCATCCGGGGAGAACTCGGCCACGTCACTTTTGGAGGCAAGGAGAGTTTCGGGCCCGCCCGCGGCGGGAACGGTATAGGCGTCGAAGGTGTCGCCATGCTGGGCGGTGAAGGAAATGGTTTTGCCATCGGGTGACCAACCATGAAAGTAGGCGGGACCCTTCGGGGTGATGAGTGTGGGCGTTCCGCCGGCCGTTGGGACAACGTAAATGCGGGCCCCGTCGGGATCTTGATTCCCGATGGCAATCAGACTGCCATCGGGGGAAACACCATGGTCGCCATTGATCTTCGTCTGCGGACCGGTGGGAATGAGCGTTGCTGAGGTGGAGCGCTGCACCGTGCTGTCAATGGGATGAATGCCGTTGTCGAGGGGAAAGCTTTGCAGCGTCCCGTCCTGATTGAAGATCAGCGTCTTGCCATCCGGCGTCCAGTTGGGATCTTCGAAATGGGCGGGTGCGGTGTAACGTACGCGACGATCGGTGGAGGCAACAATGACCGACTCAAGGGTGCTATGGAGCACAGGTTGACCGGTGGCTGGGGTCAACGGTTCGGCCTGGACGTTGGAGAAGATCGCCGTTTCTATAACGTTTTCATCGTGGGAACATACACCGAGACCGACGTAGAAGTCGCCGGTGATGCTGACACGCATGGCGGCGCCGGAAGGCGTCATGTTGCCGGTGGCGTCCGGAATGGATACATACACGTAGTCGCCGCGTTTCTCGATGCGCACGCGATGCGGCCCTTTGGCGTAGGTCTCTATCTCGTGGGTGTCAGCGCCGATGGTGTCGCGGTACTGCAGTGAGGTGAGGCCGTCGCCGTGACGGGCGACATCGGCGTAAATTGAATGCGCGTCGAGCGACTGGCGAATCATCAGAACGGCTTTGCGGTGCGCATTGCCTTTTTCCCCGACGAAGTCAATGTCGGCACTCAAGGCCACGTCGCCGGACATTTTTCTCCAAACGTAGTGGAAGTCATCAATGCCAAACCAAAGGTTAGCGCCACTGCCGGAGACGGTGTAGCTAGCTTTGGCGTTGTCGTAATGGCCGCTACCCGGCAGGAGGATGGTGCCGATGTCCTGCTGCGCCTGGAATTGGCCGAGATCCTGATTGTTCGTTTGGCTGAACGCGACAGCGGTGGCGGAACAAAACGCCAGGGCGAGTATCAAGCTGCAACGACGCCTTCCGTTATTTATGGGTTTCTCCATGAAGCCTCATCGTAATACGGACAAGTATATGAATGCGGCGGATCAGGTTCGCGGCGCGCTCTGTACCGGCATGCTTAGCCTCACGGTCAGCGAGGGACAGATGGGACGTTTACGACACAAACTAGGTTGATTGAAGTCCCCCACTCAAGCCAACAGAGGGCTTGAATGGGCCACCCCGCCGGAGGGAGATTCCATAAAATTCGATAAAGTTTGGCTTTTTTTGCGGATTTCAGCGGTTGCGTGCAAAGGCGCCTCTGTGAGGAGGCATGGGCAGCCTGAGGGGTCCGGGTGTGGTGATGTTGGCATCGTAGGCGCGGTCCATGGCGTCGGGAACCCAGCTCATCGTTTCGGGGTAGATGAAGGGATTGTTGGGGCTGGTGGGTTGGCGGTCCAGGTGGGGAGACGGTGCGTCGCTGGCTGGTCTGGGAGCAGGCGTCGGCTCGGGTACTTGAGGAGCGGTGGGTTGTGGTTCGATGGCGGTCGAGGGTCCGCCTGGCCCTGTGTCTTCGGCCTGGTGCTGCCGGCGCATCGCCTCAGAGACGTAGATTTTGGCCTGGGCGGGCGGGGACGCGGGTTGCGTAGGGGCGCGGAAGAGGCGGCGGTCGGGAATGAGGCCTTCGATGGCGACGATCATGGACATGGCTTTGATCTGGCCGGCGATGCTGCCTCTGGTCGCTTCAGGGTTGAGGTTGGCCAGGTGCCAGAGGCGGGCCAGGATCTGATCGCGGCCGAGCGTGAAATTGCGCAGTGCTTCGGCATCCTGATCGATGAGCTTTTGGTTGACGGCGGCGCGGTGCTCGCGCATGTAGTCGCGGACGCGAGGTTTGGATTTGGTGTGGGCGGCCGTTGACGGGTTGAGACCGACGGCTTCCGCGGCGCGGCGGTCATTCATGGTTCCGGAGAGGATCAGGCGGGCAAAGGCGATTTCCTGATCGGTGATGGGATCGGTGACAGGATTTTTGGGCATGGCGGTCGTTCCTCGTTCTCAAGAGATTGGGGGAGGGTATTCCAAACCTGGCCAGAGGCGGAGTAATGCGCGCGCGCGAGCTTGTTCGCGCGCTCTTGTCTCAGGCTGGCGTGGGCGGATTTGTGACAGGGATAGAGTGTGGTACCGGACAGCGTTGAAGCCATCCTTCGCTCGCGCTCAGGCCGAACGTACCGGCAACTGCCGGACAGGCGCGGCTGCCGAGAAGCAACGCCTGCCGAAATCGTCTGCTTTAAGAGATATAGGTTTTTTGACTTTTACATAAGTGGCGGGATGCTCTTTCACAGGCACGACAGTAATGCCCGAAGGTCACTCCCCGTTCGCACTGCAAACGCTTTGGCGTGCGGCTTCGGTGTGAAGGGTGGAGGCACCGGTTGGTAGGAGGATAGGGCAATGCAGGGATGCGACCTGAGCGCATAGCCGGAGAACGGGGTTGCTGGCGGGAATCGCTGACCACTAACCTTAGGGGATAGGTCTCGTGTCGCTGGATCTCTCCCAAAGCAGAACAGACTGCGCATATCCGATTTTCTCCCTCACTGGAACTGCGGCTCGGGAGAGAGGAGCGACAACTCGATGCCTTCCATCGCATACCGCGCATAGAGAAAGTCATGGACTGAAACGACGCGGTCGCCAACAAACTCCAGCGCAACGAAATAAGCGGGCTTCTCCAGCGAGACATTGCGGTCGTATACGACCATCGCGGGCCGGCCATCCACAACGCCTGCTGCGTAAGCCCACTGTTTGGCGGCTGCATACGCCGTGTAGTATTCCCCAACCTCGCTCTTTCCTTGCTTGCGTAGCTTCGCGACGAGGTCGAGTTTGACGTCGTCCGCCAGCATCGCGCGGACAGAGTCGAAGTCTCCGCTCCTGAACCCTTCGACATAGGTGGTCAGCCGGGCGCGCATCGCATCCGAAAGCGCCGGCAGCGCGCCGTCCGCCGGTTCCCTGGCAATTTCGCGCAAGCGGATTCGTCCTCGCTGCAGGGCGGATTTCGCGGCGGCTGCGCTTGCACCCGTGATCGAAGAGAGCTCCTCCAGCGAGTGTCCAAGCACGTCTTTCAGGATCACCGTGCTCCGCTGGATTGCCGGAAGCCGCATGAACATGCGGAGACTCGTCGTGGCGGCCTCGTGGTCCTGATCGGGGAAATCCGGAGCGGCAATCATCTCTATGGCCTCGTCATTCTCCATGATCGGACCGCGTGCACGGCGACGGAGGAAATCAAGCGCGGTATTGTGGGCGATACGGAACAGCCAGCCTTCCGGGTTGCCGACGACACCGACACTGGGCAGGGCGGCAAGGGCTTTCATCAATGCGTCCTGGACAATGTCTTCTCCATCGACGGCAGAGCCGGTCATGCGGGCGCAATATCGATGGAGCTTTGGACGAAGCTCACCCACCAGACGTTCGAACTGATTGCGCAGATCATCAGTCATTGACTATCGCTTCTTCGGGGATAGCAGTGTTCCTGGGATCATACGTGACGTCGAGCGGCAGGATGTCGCTTCCGCTGCGAAAGCCGTAGGCGACGCCACGCGTATAGCGCGGATCGCCGAGTAGCTGGGCAACCTGTCGTCCAACCTGCGCCGGGTGCAGGACTGAGCCATAGCGCTTCATGACATGCTGGTCAACGCTGATTCCCTCGATCTCCGCGCACGCGGCCGCAACCTCATAGCCGAGCGTGGTGCCGGGAATCAGCTGCAATGGCGCGAGTACCTGGAAGTGGAGCCCGAGACCGCGGTCACGCGATACCGTGTTTGCACTGTGGGCCATGAACCACAGCATCCGCTTGGCGCCTACGTAGCCACCGGAGAGGCTCAAGTCTTCGGGCTTGATGAATGGCACCGCAAGCACCATTGATGCACCGCTCGACATGACCAGAATGCGGCCGCCTGGTTTCATCGGTGTGTTGAGTGCGGCCTGCATGCCAACCAGTCCTGCCTTCACGTCAGTGTTCCAGACGATCGAGAACTCATGCCAGCTCTGCTGGTCGATCGTCTTGATTGGCAGCCGCGTGCCGGCGTTCAGGATAAGCACGTTGGGAGTCTCATCGCGCACGACCGAGTTCATCAGGGTTGCGTCGGTTGCATCGCCGGCAATCACCGAGGCGCCAAGGTTTCCAGCCGCCACCAGGTTCGACCGATCGCGGCTCATTGCGGTCACGCGCGCGCCGCTGGCGATGAGCGCCTCGACCATCGCGAGGCCCAGCCCCTGGCTGCCGCCGGTAACCACCACATGCTTTCCATTCAGGTTCTGCATGTTCCTACTCCTTTGATGGCGAAACTTGGAGATGGCGGCCCAGGACCAATGTCCTGGGTAATTGCCAGCCGTCCCTACGGGACTGATGAGCGTTGGTGCCGGGCATCAGGCGTGGTGGTTGTAGACGACGTCGCCAGCGAGGCTGTCGAACGCGGCGAGCGCGGCGATCCTCGGGAAGTACGCGACCATATGGGGGTTGGTCCGCATCGCCTCTACTGATGCAAGGTCGCGCCACTGCGAGTAGATGACGACATGACGCTGATCCGTGGCGGCGATGAAGCTGGTCGAGATCCAGCCATCGAGCCCGCTGATGACGGTCTCCGTGTTGTCACGCAGGAGTTTGATGAGCTTTCGCTGATTCTCCGGCTCAACGGTCAGGATGTTGATGAGGGTCTTGACTTCTTTCGTCACCGCAATTGTCGTGTTCATGGTGTTCGCCTCGAAAACGTTGCTCTCTGTGCCTACACCATGAAGACGATTTCGGAGATGGAAACGAATCGGTCCGACAAGACAAAAGTAGAGGAGAGCTGGTGCGACACACGCAATGCCCACCTGGTGGGGTCGAGCTCCAGCCTTCTTCTCACATCACATTGATCGCGAGACCGCTCGCGTAAAACACGTAGGCGATCCGGATGTTGTCGATCTGGAAGGCTGTCGCTTCGAGCGGTTGAGAAACGATGACGATGTCGCGCTCCTCTTTTAGGATACGTTCCACCCAGGCAATCGCGCTCTTTGCCTTGGCGGCTGGTTCCGTCGTGAAGACATAGTTGTACTTGGTCTTGAAGTAGCGGGCCTCGTGTGCCCGTAGACCGGCGAGCGCAGCCGCGGCTGGGGACGATTCCAACCCGACCGTCGACACTGTGGCGAAGTCAACTGTATAGGGCATCGCTCACTCGATCAGGTTGCAAGACAGGGATCAGGGAGTATTTAACGGAGCGGTCGTACCATCGGACCACTTGTCTGCCAGGACGAACAGAATCGTCACACGTTCTTCCGCGTCGTTCGCCGCCATGACCGGCGAACCGGGATCTTCGGATGCCCAGCTCTTTGTCATGTCGCCCGGGGAGAAAAACATCGAATGCGGGTGCCAGCTCTTACCGCGGTCGTTCAGGTATTGCTGCTTCGACATCATGTACGCCATCGCGCCAGGTGCCAATGGGGGCACCTCGTGCTTGTCCAGTGCGGTTGCGATTGCCTTGGCGATTTCAGGCTTCGATTTTCCTGCCAGCACGAGCCTGGTCTTCATCAAGTAGATGGGTGCGAAGGTCCTGCTGGCCTGGGCGTTGAAGCAATGGGGTGCGCGCATCTTCGGATTCCAAAACTCCGCCGAATCGGTGCTCTGGGCCCAGGACCTCTCCACCATGCAGAGAAAATCATTTGTGCCCTTCACCGCGGTCTTATACCCCTCAGGTCCCAGCACCATTACTTCGGCTGCATCCGAAATGGACGCGGGCGCTGCACTACGAGCCAGCGCGATCTCCGCTTTCTCATCCGAGATCATGTACTGATCCCTGGGAGCCATCTCGGGATAAGCAGCTTTTCCGGCCTGGGCCACTGCCAGCGAGCCAGCGCTGGTAAAAGCAATCTGCAGCGCAAACGCCACAGCAACCATCCTGCGGTGATTCTGCCGCATCCGTTTCTTCCAATCCGCGCAGTTCGCGCCCGTGAACTCGGTCGGTCGGCCTAGGCGAGCACCTTGGACACCACTTTGCCCGCAACATCCGTCAGGCGAAAATCGCGGCCCTGGAACTTGAAGGTCAGCTTGGTATGGTCCACGCCCAGGCGGTTCAGGATGGTCGCCTGCAGATCGTGGATCGGGACCGAGTCTTCCACCACGTTGTAGCAGTAGTCATCGGTCTGGCCGATCGAGATGCCGGGCTTGATGCCGCCACCCGCCATCCACATCGCGAAACATTTCGGGTGATGGTCGCGGCCGTAATTGGTCCCGCTCAGCTTGCCCTGGCAATATACCGTGCGGCCGAATTCGCCGCCCCATACCACGAGCGTATCGTCGAGCAGCCCGCGCTGCTTCAAGTCCTGCACCAGCGCTGCGGAGGGTTGATCGGTGCCCTTCGCTTGCAGGGCGATGTCGCGGGGAAGATCGTTGTGCTGGTCCCAGCCGCGGTGGTAGAGCTGAATGAAGCGCACGTTGCGCTCGGCCAGCCGGCGCGCCAGCAGGCAATTCGCGGCATACGTACCGGGCTTGCGCGAGTCGGGCCCATACATCTCGAAGACCGAGTCGGGTTCCTTCGAAAGGTCCATCAGATCGGGCACCGAAGTTTGCATCCGGTAGGCCATCTCATATTGCGTGATGCGGGTCTCGATCTCGGGATCGCCATAGGTGTCGAACCACATCTTGTTGAGCTGGGCGAGCGAGTCGAGCATGCGGCGGCGCGAGTCACGGCTGATACCTGGTGGGTCATCGAGGTACAGCACCGGCTCGGCGCCGGCGCGAAAGCGCACTCCCTGATACTTGGAAGACAGAAAGCCATTGCCCCATAGCCGCGAAAACAAAGGCTGATCGGGGTTCAGTGCGTTGGCCTGCGAGATGAGCACGACGAATGCGGGCAGGTTTTGATTTTCACTGCCCAGGCCGTAGGTCACCCAAGCGCCCATGCTGGGACGGCCGGGCTGCTGGAAGCCGGTTTGGATAAACGTGATGGCCGGATCGTGGTTGATGGCGTCGGTGTTCACCGTCTTGATGATGGCGATGTCGTCGACAATTTTGGCGGTGTGGGGCAGCAGCTCGCTGATCCAGGTGCCTGACTTGCCGGCTTGTTGAAATTTGAAGATGGGTGCGGCCACGGGAAAGGACGCCTGGCCCGAGGTCATGCCGGTGATGCGTTGCCCCTTGCGGATGGAGTCCGGCAGCTCCGTACCCTGCAGATCTTTTAGTTTGGGCTTGTAGTCGAACAACTCAATCTGCGAAGGCGCGCCCGACTGGTGGAGGAAGATCACGCGCTTGGCTTTGGGCGCGAAATTCGGCATGCCCGGGAGGGCGCCGGACGGCTTACCCGCGGGATCGACCGCCGCGCCCTCGGCCATCAGGTTGGGGCCGAGCAGGGAAGCGAGTGCGGCCACGCCGATCCCTTTCGCGGTGCGGCCAAAAAACTGCCGCCGGGTCATCTCCAGCAATATTTCGCGTCCCTCTTTATCCATAGCAGTCACTCTTTCGTGATGGTTTCATCCATGTTGAGGATGGTGCTGGTTACTGTCGTCCAGGCAGCCAGCTCCGCTGGATCGAGCTTCGGATTGCGCTTCTCGGCGCCTACCCCGATCAGCTTGATCGCGGATGTCTTGTCGCGCCGGTACTCCGCGAGCTCTTCGCGCGCCAGCGCGAGCAGGACGGCGCGTTCCTGCGGCTGCGGCTCGCGGTCCGTGACCATCCGGAAGGCATAGTTCACGCGCTTCTCCGGATCGTGGCCTGCCTGGGAGATCGTCTTCTCTGCCAGTACCCGGCTGGCCTCGACATAGGTGGGGTCATTGAGCAGCACCAGGGCCTGGAGCGGCGTATTGGTCAAGGTGCGGCGCGCCGTACACTTCTCGCGGTCGGGTGCATCGAAGGTGGTGAGCGAGGGCGGGGGAACGGTACGTTTCCACGTGGTGTACATGCTGCGCCGGTAGAGGTCCTCGCCGGTCGAAGGGGTATAGGTCTGGGCGGAGAACCCTCCGCCGAAGGCCATCTCTTCCCATAGGCCCTTGGGCTGGTAGGGGTACACGCTGGGGCCACCAATGCGGGTGTTGAGCAGTCCGGCGACATCGAGCGCGTTATCACGCACCATCTCGGCGGGCAGACGGAAGCGTGGCCCACGCGCCAGCAGACGGTTCTCAGGATCGCGGTCTGCCATCTCCCTGGTTTCGCGGGAGGACTGGCGGTAGGTCGAAGAGGTGACAATCATGCGCATCATCGCCTTGGTGTCCCAGCCGTTGCTGATGTATTCGGTGGCGAGCCAGTCGAGCAATTGGGGATGGCTGGGCTGCTCGCCCTGGGAACCGAAATCCTCTGCGGTTTTTACAATGCCGGTGCCAAAGCAGTATTGCCAGTAGCGGTTCACCGCTACCCGCGCGGTCAGCGGATTCTTTGGGTCCACCAGCCACTGCGCTAACGCCAGGCGATTGGCCGGCGCTCCGGGCGGAAGCGGCGGCAGAAAGGCGGGAACGCCGGGGGCGACCTTCTCCTGCGGGTTGTCGTACTGGCCGCGCCCCAGGATGAAGGTGTCGCGCGGCTTCTTCATCTCGGTCATCACCATCACGCTGGTGATCGAGTCCTGGAGCGTGCTCTTCTGCTCGCGCAGCTCGACTAGCTGCGCGTACTGCCGGCGATCCTTTTCCGGCGCCGCATATTTCAGGTAGTACTCGCTCAGCGCGGCCTGGTGCTCGCCCTCGAGGCGCGTCGCCTTGGCTGCCGGGGTTTCGGCTATTTCTTCGGCGCCGATCTCTGCTTCCGCGGGCGGCTTTTCCGGCTGCAGCGCGACGATCTCGTGGGCAGGTTTTCCCGCCATCGCCACCAGCAGGGAACGGACCGGCATGCGGATGCCGAGGTTCTCCGCCTCTTCGTTGTTCACTCCGCGGCTGTAAATCCGCAGGTCGTCGAGCTCGCCCTCGAACGGCTTTCCGTTGGCCTTATTGCCGATCTCGAGTGGGGCCGGGGTGCGGAAGCTGCCGGTTAAGTTGTCTTTGACTACTTCTGCCGACGCAGGCTTGCCGTTAACGTAAAACTTTACCCCCGAGGCTTTGCCCGAGCCGTCGTAGTTCACCACCAGGTGAGGGAACTTCGCCGCCGGGAAGCGCTCTTTGGTGCGTACCTCGATGGCGTCGTCGGGCCATTTGGCGGCGAGGCGGACGACGAAGTGAAAGAGACCGCGCTGCGGGCGGTTGTACGCAGGATCGTCGATGGCCAGCTCGTAGCCTTGCCAGTGTTCGGAACTGTCGCGTTTTTGCACGAGCTTCATCGCGCTTGCCGGCGACGTCCGTAGCCAGAGGGCCACGGCAAACCGGTCGCCGCGGTCAAAGTCGCCGATGTTGCCGAAGGTCACCTGGGTCTCTCCGCTGAACTCGGCGGCCTTGCCCACCTTGCCTTCGTCGTACACCAGATCGCCGCGCACCGCTTTGCCGTCGTGATGCTGGCCGGAGGCATCCGCCAAATCACCATCGAGCGGGTAGTAGGCGACCAGGCCTTGCGACGACGGCTCGGTCATTCCCGCGAGCGCCGTCTTTTGCCACTCGTTGCGCTGCGCCACGATTTCTTTCTCGGGCAGGGAAGCGAGGGTGGTGTTGAGCTGGGTATGCACGTCGTCGAGCTGATGCTGTTGCGCGGCGGTGGGCAGCGGCAGCACCGGGTCGGCATTGCCGAGGAAGCCGTCCAGGCCCCTTTCCGGAATGGTGTTGAAGTAGGCGACCAACTGGTAGAAATCCTTTTGCCGGATGGGGTCGAACTTGTGGTCGTGGCAGCGGGCGCAGCCCACGGTAAGGCCAAGCCAGACGGTGCCGGTGGTGCTGGCCCGGTCGATGACGTACTCCGCGTGATACTCCTGGGGAACGGCGCCGCCCTCGAAATTGATCATGTTATTGCGGTTGAAGCCGGTGGCGATTTTATCGTCGAGAGAGGCGTTGGGTAGCAGATCGCCCGCCAGTTGCTTGACGGTGAACTGGTCGTAGGGCATGTTCTGGTTGTAGGCCGCGATGACCCAATCCCGCCAGGGCCACATCGCCCGCAGGCTGTCGATGTGGTAGCCGTGGGTGTCAGAGTAGCGGGCGAGGTCGAGCCACTCCATGGCCATGCGCTCGCCGTAATGCGGCGAGGCGAGCAGTTGTTCCACGCGCTTCTCGTAGGCGTTCGGCGACTTGTCGGCCACGAACGAATCCACCTCGGCGGGGGTGGGGGGCAGCCCGGTCAAGTCGAAGCTCACCCGGCGCAAGAGCGTGGCTTTGTCGGCTTCCTCGCTCGGCTTCATGCCCTCGGCCTCAAGCCGCGCCAGGACGAAACTGTCTATCGGGTTGCGTACCCACGGCTTGTCTTTTACTTCGGGCACGGCTGGACGTTTGGGGGCTACGAACGACCACTGCGTCTCCCATTTGGCGCCCTGATCGATCCACTGCTTGATGGTCTCGACCTGCTTCTCCGTGAGCGTTTTGCCGGAGTAAGCCGGTGGCATGCGGAAGCCCGCTTCTTTGGCGCTGATCTTCTGGTAGAGCTTGCTGTGCGCGGAGTCGCCGGGGACGATGATTTTGTAGCCGCCGCGGTCGACGAAGAGGCCCTCTGTCTCGTCGAGGCGCATTTTGGCCATGCGCATTTTTTCGTCCGGGCCATGGCACTTGAAGCAGTTGTCGGAGAGGATGGGACGGACCTCGCGGTTGAAGTCCACAGGTTTGGTGGGCGCCTCCGCTGCGGGCGCGGCTGGTGTCGCTGCGAAAATCCCGGCGAGCGAGGCAGAGGCGAGCAATACAAAGAACAGCCGCAGTTTCAAGTTTCCATTTCTCCTTACGCGGGGCGGGAAACCGTGCTGAATGGTCGAATTATCTCCAAGTGCGACCGTAAAATCCAGCATCCCGTGGATGGCAATAAGCAGACTCTACCGATGGGTACTTTGGCAAGCTGGAATCCTGATTACGGCGGGAAAAGCGCGCACCGGTGGAGTGCGGGGTACACGAAAGTCACCGAATGAAGGGTTCCGTTGGCAAGTCGTTGTTGCTTCGTCTGCGAATCGGGCGATGGGTAAGTTCATTAGGGGAAAATCTGACACAGACGAGATGGAGATCTTTCCGCGTGCCGGAGCGCCGTCTAGTAAATCGCGCCCCCGGTGCGTGTGGAGTGAATCTTGCCCTGCTCGACAGACAACTCATAGCGCGTGCCTTCCCCCTGCCAAGCGACGGTATCAAACGTCGCGCCGGCCTGGAGCTTGATCACCTGGACGCCATGAAACGTGAGAGGGTTTCCGGGGCGGCAGATGGATGCCTTCGCGGAGGCCTGCAGAAAATATGCGGAGCCCGTACCAACGATCCTCGCCTTTCCATCCGGCTCGAGCAGAACCGCTGTATGCTCGTCGATGGCGATCGCCCGGATGCTCTTTACCTCGTCATCCTGCAAAATTCTTGCCATGAATACCAGCAATCGTCCCATGCGGTCGCGAGCGGAGAAGTGCGTGTCCGTGATCGTGTCCCGAAGTGGAGGGATATGGAGAAAATTGTGGACGATGGTTACGCGTGAAAGATACGGGTTCTGTAGGGCCAGCGCGGAGCTGAGATCCGGCCCATCCTCGGCATCACCCTGAGCGGAATACATGAATTCGCCCAGAACAGCGAGCCCGGCGCTGGTGCCCCCAACGGGAACCCCTCGGTCGATGGCGTCATTCACCGCCCGCTGCACCGGCGTGTCCATCCAATGGTTTACGTAGTTGGCCTGGTCGCCTCCAGAGATGAACAGGGTGCTCGCATGCGCAATCCTGCTGCGCACTGCCTCGTCCGACGCCGCCTTGCGATCGGGAATCAGCAGAGTGGCCACCGCATTCTCATGGCACAGAGTCTGCACATAGGGGTTGTATGCGTCTGTTCCTCTCGCGCGCAGGATGAGGAAATCTCCTCCTCCCGAACGCGCGCAAAGCCACGAGAACGCCTCGTCAAGATCGGGGCCGCCACCAATCAACGCAAAGCCGGCCTGCGTTTTTGTATGGAGCTCGTGAGGGTTACCAAGTCTCCAGTACTGAAGACCGGGTGCAGTGGCCTTCGCTGCATTTGGGGTTGTCGTCGTTTGTGCCGCGATATGAAACGGAAGAAGTGCCAGAAGAAACCAGCGCAACACCATGGTGACGGCAATTCCAACGGGTGAAAGATGCAATGGGCCTGCCGTCATCGTATTCGCTCTGCTCGTTCGTGTTGCGACAGGCCCAGCGTGATCAATTCATTTTTGTTGCCGAACAGCACGGACCGACTCTCGCCATCACCCTTCGCGATTTCTGGAAATCTCCGGTAAATTTCATTCACGATTTGCTCCGACTGCTGCCTGGAAATACCTGAGAGGATGCATGTGTTTTTCCATTCCTGCTTCACATATAGCCCGGAAGGGTCACCCTCGGCACCTGTATCGTATTCAAGGGACACAACATCAGCGGCTGGGATGAGGATTTCTGTAGAGAACATCCGGCCGACATTTCCCCGAGTGGCCAGCTGACTACTCGTTACTGTCAACACAGTGACGGCACCATGTAACCAGCCGGAGACCATGCCGATCACGGCGAGGAGACCGAAGCCCAGCCAAATCGGGCTCTGCCATCGGTGCGCCTGCCAGAAACAGACGAAGACAATTGCCACACCCACTGCACGCTGAAGCCAACCTCGGTCGCGCTCAATGCGGAAGGTGAGCGAGTGCGGATCCTCCGAAGTGGTGAGGATGGTGTTGGTAAGGAGCCTCATGGTCGCCATTGTACCGAGTGACAAATGCTGTGGTTTCGTGGGTGACTGATGGGGTCGTTGACGTATCTTGAACAATTGGCCAGACGGGGACGGACAGGCTCGGCACAAAACATGGTCGAATAAGCAGCGGGCTGGTACATCACTATGAGCTGCGGCATCGGACCCGCCGCCACCCATCGGCTCCGATTAAGTGCCGGGGCTAAGCGACGGAATGATTTGTCACCACAGCAGTTGCGGGACATTGTCGAAGCGCAGGGTCAGCGATGGCGGTTTGGATGGTTGCGGATGAAGGGAACTGCAGATCCCTCGGCTTCGCTCGGGATGACAACGGTAGGGTTGGGGTGGAGCCCGGGCATTTGGTCATGCGATATCGGTGGTACGCAAGAGTTGGGGCTCCGGTTCCCTTGCTGTCTTCAGGTGAGGTAGGGATCGCTGGGATACGTATTTTCCTATTGACACTCTATAGGAACGAGGTGCAAGCTCCTATAGTTGCTTGATAGGAGCGCTCGATGAGTCGTCACCAGACGAATCTGCTGCAAGGAACTCTCGATCTTTTAATTCTGAAAGCGCTCGGCCGAGCGGAACTGCATGGTCTGGGCATCTCGCGACGTATCGAGCAAATTACCAAAGGCACATTCCAGGTGAAACCCGGTTCCTTGTTTCCTGCGCTGCACCGTATGGAAGAGGCTGGCTGGTTGAGTTCATTTTGGGGCGAGTCCGAGAACAATCGCCGGGCGAAGTTCTACCGTCTCACCAAGACCGGGGAACGTCAGCTCGAGGATGAGACTGAGCAGTGGTCAAGAATCGCCCTGGCCATGACGAACGCATTGCGATCGACATAACCGCGAGGATTTATGGCCATATTGTCCCGTTTCAAAAGCGGTCTCCGCAACCTCTTTCGCAAGAAGGACACCGAACGTGCGCTCGATGACGAGATCAGCTCGTATGCCGACATCGCGACGGACGAGCTGGTCGCGGCAGGCATGTCGGAAGCAGAGGCTCGCCGCACCGTGCTGGCCGAGCTTGGGGGCATCGAGCAGGTGAAACAGTCCGTGCGTGACCAACGTAGCGGCGCCGCTATTGAGCTACTGGGACAGGATGCGCGCTACGCACTGCGACAATTGCGCCGGAACCTCGGATTCAGTATCACCGCGGTGGCTACCCTGGGGCTTGGTATTGGCGCAACCACTACGATCTTCTCCGCCGTGTATTCGCTCCTGCTGCGTCCTCTTCCTTACCACGATGCGGATCGACTAGTGAATATATCGAGCGAGTTTGGCGATCGAGGCGGGGCCAATCTGCTGGATCCGGATTTTGTTGCGGCACGGGGAGAAGCCAAATCGTTTGAACAATTGGCCGGCTTCCATCTCTTCATGGAAGACAATCTCACCGGTGCGGGCGATCCCATGCGGGTTACGCGGGCCGCTGTGACCGCCAACTTTCTTTCGACTTTAGGAGTGGCTCCGCAGCTTGGGCGAAATTTTCTGGGCGAGGAGGATTGGAGTGGCGCCCCCAATGTCCTGCTACTGAGCGATCATCTGTGGCGGAACGCGTTTCATGCGGATCCTGCCGTCGTGGGAAAAGCAATTGTCTTGAATGGCGCGAGCTACACAGTGGTCGGGGTACTACCTCCGCACTTCAGTTTTCCGGGTCTCTACATCGAGCCAGATGTCTACGGAACCGCTGTTCTGGAACGCGGCACCACGGTTTCGATTGAGAAGTCGCTGTGGGGCATTCAAACGATCGCGCGGCTGCGTCCGGGCGTGTCGATACGACAGGCACAGGCAGAGATGCAATCGTATTTTCAGGCTCGCACGCAGGAGTATCCCGTTGTGCTGAAGTCGTGGGCAAGTGAACGGCGCATGACGGTCGAGCCGCTGCAGCGGCACCTGGTAGGGGACGATCGCAAACCGCTTTATATCCTGCTGTTCTCCGTAGGCGTTGTGTTGCTTATTTCCTGCGCCAATGTTGCCAACCTGCAACTGGCGCGAGGTGTGAGAAGGCAACAGGAAATGGCCTTGCGTGGTGCGCTGGGCGCATCGAAGCTTCGGTTGGCGCGGCAACTTCTGATCGAGAGTCTGATGTTGTCGGCCTTCGCAGCGGTACTGGGCCTTGCCATCGCATTTATTGTGACCGCGATGGTTCGACATCTCGGGGCGTTGAGCGAATCCATGATGGCGGCACGGACGGCACGATTGCTCAGTGTGCCGTTCGGCAAGCTAAGCGCGACGATCGCCATCGACGGTTGGTTGATGGCATTTACGATCGGCCTTGCAGTGGCAACGACGTTGCTCTTTGGCCTGGCTCCGGCGATTGCAGGGTCACGGACTGACTTACGCGGCACCCTGCAATCCGCCGGTATGCGGATGAGTGCGGGACGGAGCCAGACATTTCTGCGGCACGGGCTGCTGGTCGCGACGGTCAGCATGGCGGTCGTCCTGCTGATTGCGGCCGGATTGCTGGTAAGGAGTTTTGTTCGGGTCATGAGCTACGATGTGGGCTTTGATGCGAGCCACACGCTCACGGGCGCTACCTCTCTGCACTCCGGTGTTGCCTTGTTGAGCCGCCCAGGTACAGGATGGCGAAAAGAGCAGTATCTGAATTTTGTGAATCTGTTGCTGCTACGTATGCGAGCGCTACCGGGAGTAAAGGCCGCGGCTCTCACCAGTACTCTGCCGCTGGAGGAAGCGTTTGGTAACACTGTTGTCCCCGATGGTCAGCTTCTTCCTCCCATTGGGAAGCGAGAGTTCGAGAACAGAACCGACATCAGCCCAGAGTATTTTCGTGCAATCGGAACAATACTGCTCTCCGGGCGCGATTTCAGCCCTGCAGATAACGACACCGCACCGTTGGTCGCGATCGTGAACTCTGCGTTCGCGCGGCATTTTTTTGCAGGGAATGCCTTGGGTAAGAGGTTCCAGATAAAGGAAGGCGAGTCGAACGCGCTGACACCCCTGACCGTGGTTGGCGTGGTGGAGGACGTGAGGCACGACATTCTTGATCATGAGGCGCAGCCCGAATTTTTTCGACCGATGGCACAGGACCCTGGAAACTGGGACCTCAAGCTGGTGTTGCGCACGGTGGGTGAACCTGCTGACCTGGCAAAAGGTATGCGCGCGGCCCTGACCGCCGTGGACGCGCGGCAAGCTTTGTTTAATGTCGAAACGATGGATCAGCGTGTTTCCGATCTGGTCGCGCGGAGAAGGTTCATCATGTTGTTGATTGTCTGCTTTGCCATGATCGCGGTCGTTCTCTCTGCGGTGGGGGTCTACGGGGTGTTCACCTATGCCGTCACGCAGCGTGAGAAAGAGATGGGAATACGGTTAGCCCTCGGAGCATCGCGGGCCGCCTTGCTCCGTCTCGTTGTCATGCAAGCAGCGCGACTTGTGGTGCTGGGCGGCGTGCTCGGCATCATTGCAGGATTTATCTCGGGCCGTCTCTTGTCCAGTCTTCTGGTCGGTGTAACTCCACGTGACCCGCTCTCCTTCTCCCTAGCCTGGGCATTCATGACGCTGGTAGCGCTGCTCGCCAGTGTTATCCCGGCCGCTCATGCGGCGCGCACCGACCTGATCTCAGTGCTCCATTCAGAGTAGGAACGTGCGAGTTGAGGAAAGCCCTTGCGGGGACGACCAAGGTGGGCTATAACTATGTGATGCGTAGTACGCGCCGCGTAGTAGCTGCCGAAGAAGACTTGAAAACCGGGCATTATTCTGATCCTCCGCTCCTGGTGCTTGCCAGCCTTGCGAACGGGCCGAAGCACGGGCACGCCATGATCGAAGACATTGCGTGTCTTTGCGGCACGCGTTTGGGACCGGGAACACTGTACGGGGCAATCGCTCGTCTGGAACAGCAGGGCTGGATTGAGCCGCTCCCACCCGAGGAGCGCCGCCAGCCTTATCGCATTACGGCGGAGGGGGTCAGCGTTTTGCGTGCAAAACTGACGACCCTGCATCAGTTCAGCAAAGCGGGACTGGAGAGGTTGAGAGTCCTGTGAATGCCCAACTCGCGCGGCTGCTTACCAGGCAATATCCAGGCCAGTGGAGAGAACGCTATGGCGCGGAGTTTGAGGCGCTGTTACAGACCGGCCACGGCGATCTTTGTACGTTCGCAAACGTGGTCTGCGCGGCACTTTCTGAGCACGTATTCCCGACTCAAGGAGCCAACATGAATGAACCTCCTCTCACATTTGGTGTCATGACGAGACGGCCAAGCGCCTTTCTTCCGATGGCCATGTCACTTACCGCCTTAGCGTTGGTGCTGGCTCACGTGGGTGCTGACCTGATACAGAACGGCCATGTGCTGCGGGAAGCCGATGAGGGAATCACGGCCCACCTCTGGCAATTACTCATCGCTGGACAGATACCGGTACTCGCGTTCTTCGCGATCAAGTGGCTGCCGCGGGCTCCGATACAGACGATGAAGGTGCTTGCTATGCAAGCGGGGGCGGTGCTCGCAAATCTGGCTGTCGTCTTTTTTTCGGGGCTGGGCTAGGTAGTTGGCTGTTGACGTTACGAACTACATGCCGGCGTTAATGGTTAGCGAACGTATTAGCATCCGTGCGTGACGGACTTTGAGCTGGTTGCGTAGTTAGCCGGGGTTATTTCCTTGTATACGGATCCGTGCTCCGCCAACTAAGTTAGTTGGGTCTGGAGGCGCGTGCGCCTCAGCGATCCGGAGGTGCCGATGATCTGGTTCTACAAGGCTTTCTTTCCCGTCGTCTGGATTGCCTTCCTAATCTACTGGCAGGTCAAGGCTGTCCATACGAAGAAGACCCGGCGCGTCGAGCCGGCGGTCTCGCGCATCCTGCGCGCCCTGAGCATCGTCGTCGCGATCATCATGCTCTCGACCACCTGGATCCCGCTGCCCTGGCTTTACCGGCCCGTCTGGCCAGTTGGATTCTGGCCGTTCTGGCTGGGAGCGGCCCTCACCGTCGCCGGCCTTCTCTTCGCCGTCTGGGCGCGTGAGCACCTCGGGCGCAATTGGAGCAGCGCCGTCACCATTAAGCAGGATCACGAGCTGATCACCACCGGTCCGTACTCCGTCGTGCGCCACCCCATCTACACCGGCATTCTGAGCGGATTCCTCGGCCTCGCTATCGCCATCTCCGAGGTGCGCGGGCTCGTCGTTTTCGTCCTCATCTTCGTTGGGTTTTGGGCCAAGCTCAGCTTGGAGGAAAAATGGATGCGGTCTCAGTTTGGAGAGACGTATGCCGCCTATGTCCGCCGGACCGCTGCCCTGGTGCCTTACCTATTCTGATTTACCCTCCAGAGGGAAGTTCATTCATGGGGAGAGCAAAGGTAAGGATGCGGCTGGGCAACGTCGGACTCGGGTTAGTGATCGGCTTGGCTGCTGTCTGCGCGCTCGCGCAGGCTCCGCAAAGCGGCGGGCTCGCGGCGCTGCGGTCCGGGTTCGATCAGCCTCCTGCAGAAGCCCGGCCGATGGTGCGCTGGTGGTGGCTTGGTGTCGCCGTAGAAAAACCGGAGCTGTTGCGTGAGCTCGAGCAGATGAAGGCGGACGGCATGGGCGGGGTGGAGCTCGCATTTGTGTATCCGGAGGTACTGGACGATCCGGCAATGGGCCTGGTCAACCTGCCGTTCCTGTCGCCGCAGATGCTTGAAGCAGTGCGCTACGCACAGGCCGAGGGCCGCAGGCTGGGTTTGCGCGTGGATGTGACACTCTGCAGCGGGTGGCCCTACGGCGGCCCGGCGACTACCCTGGCGCATGCGGCCAACCATCTAAGGACGGTCGAAGAGAACGTTCCTAGTGGAGCAACTGTGGTTGTTACACCCATGCTCGAGAACGGCGAGAGAATTCTGTCGGCGGCACTGGTGAGTGCGGGCAACGTGGCTACTGCCTTCGTGCCGGGGCAAATGTACTCAGCGGAAAATTCTGCGCGCACAGCGATGTTCTTCATTGAGAGTCACACCGGGCAGCAGGTCAAACGGGCCGCCGTGGGGGCGGAAGGGTATGTGCTCGATCCGTTCTCCCGCGACGCGGTGGCCGAGCATCTCAAGGCGGTCGGTGAACCACTGGTCAAAGCGTTCGGCGCTACACCGCCTTATGCCATCTTCTCCGACTCGCTGGAAGCGTATGGGGCGGACTGGACCCCAGGGCTCAGCGAAGAGTTTGCCCGCAGGCGAGGCTATGATCTTACGGCCCGACTGCCGGAACTAGTGAAGGGCGGCACGCAGGAGGCGGCCAATCTGCGGCATGACTACGGGCGCACGCTGACGGAGCTGGTGAACGAGAACTACCTGATGCAGATCAACACGTGGGCGAAGGCGCATCACACGCAATTCCGTTCGCAAACGTACGGCGAGCCTGCAGTCTCCTTTTCAAGCCAGCGCCTGGTTGACCTCGCCGAGGGCGAAGGTCCGCAGTGGAGGGCATTTTCAACCCTCCGCTGGGCGAGCTCGGCCAACCACATCTTTGGCCGTGAGGTGACCTCGGGCGAGAGCTTTACGTGGCTGCACTCGCCGGTGTTCCGGGCCACGCCACTCGATATGAAGGCGGAGGCGGACATCGATTTCATCATGGGAGAGAATCAGCTCATCTTCCATGGATGGCCGTACAGTCCACGGCCCGGCAAGGTGCCGGAACCCGGTTGGAGCCTGTACGCGGCAGCCTCGTTCAACGACCATAATCCCTGGCACCCCGTACTGCCGGCGGTCAACGGGTACATTGCGAGGCTCAGTTTCCTCTTGCGCCAGGGCGAACCCGCAAATCAGGTCGCGATCCTGCTTCCGACCGACGATGCCTGGGCAGGCTTTACGCCGCTTCATGTTTCTGTCACAGCGGCGATGGCGAATCTCATCTCGCCGGAACTGATGGCCTCCATTCTTGCTGCGGGCTACAACGCGGACTTCATCGACGCGGACGCGATCGGGAGCGTGGGCCTGGGCACGCACCAGGTGGTGGTAATTCCGCCCACCGACCGCATACCGGTCGACACCCTGCATCGGCTCGAGGCCTGGTCCGCAAAGGGCGGCAAGGTCATCGCGGTGGGCCATCTGCCGGGTATGACGCCGGAAGGGAAGTCGCTGCCCGAAATACCGCACGGAGTCACGTTGGTGCCGGATATGGCTGCGCTGGGCGATGCGCTGCATGCTGCGGTGACGCCGGATCTCCAGCTTGGCGGCCCGGCTGATCATACGTCACAGCAACCGATCGGATTCATTCGCCGCCGCCTAGCGTTCGCAGACGTGTACTTCGTCGTGAACACCGGGAACCAGCCGGTCGAGACGACGGTGAGCTTCGCCACGTTTCATCCGTCGGGCGAGGAATGGGGAGTCGATGGAATCGGAAGCTCGGCTGCGGTGATGGCGAAGAACGAGCCGCTCAGGCTTGCACCCTATGAGTCGCGAGTCTTTGTTTTTGCCGATGGAACCGGAGCTAAGGCGCGAAAGCATGGGACCGCCCCGCAGCTTCTGATGGACCTCTCTTCGCAGTGGACGGTGCGCTTTTCCGGAAGCGGCATCACGCGGCAGGAAGCTATGCTGACCGATTGGACGGCCGATCCAGCCACGCTGCACTATTCAGGCGAGGCGGTCTATACACGAGAGTTGACGCTGCAGGCGCGGCCGTCCAAGCGGGTTTACCTGGAGGTGGACGGGGGCCGGCCGGTTGCGGGTGGTCCATCGTCTGAACCGGCGCACAGTCTGCTGGCGAACGGCCTGCCTGACCCTAAGGTCACGCGCACCGGCCCCGGCATGCGGGCTTACTTCGAGCCGCCCATCCGCGAGGCAGCGCTGGTACTTGTCAACGGGCAGCCGGCCGGCGCGCTGTGGCATCCACCCTACCGGCTGGAGGTTGCAAAGCTGTTGCAGGCGGGGACAAACCGCATTGAGATCCATGTCTTCAACACGGCGTTGAACGCGTGGTCGGCGCTGCCGCCACACGATTACCAACCGCTCATCGCCAAGTACGGCGACCGGTTCCAGATGCAAGACCTCGACCAGGTCAAGCCGGTGTCGTCAGGATTACTGGGGTCGGTCAGGCTCGTGAGTGAAGGGCAACGATAAATTCCTGCATGTCAGCGCCAGCCAAGCGCCGGAGCGACCGTTTTAAGAATCGCTTCCATCACATGCACGTTGTACGCAACCCCTAACTGGTTGGGGATCGTCAGCAGGAGAGTGTCTGCCTCCGCAATGGCTTCATCGCTGCGGAGTTGCTTGATCAGAACATCTGGCTCTGCGGCGTAGGATCGGCCGAAGACGGCTCGGGTTTTTTCATCCAGGTAGCCGATGGAGTCCTGCTCCTGGCCACCGCGCCCAAAATACATGTGGTCGAGATCGTTCACCAACGGAAAAATGCTCCGGCTCACGGAGACGCGTGGAACTCGGGTGTGGCCGGCCTCTGCCCAGGCATCGCGGAAAATGCGAATCTGCGCAGCCTGTTGAAGATGTAGGGGCTCTCCGGATTCGTCGAACTTGAGGGTTGAACTCTGCAGGTTCATGCCCAGCTTGGCAGCCCAGGCTGCGGTGGCATTGGTCGCCGAGCCCCACCAGATGCGGTCGCGCAGTCCTTCGGAGTATGGTTCGAGCCGCAACAACCCTGGAGGATTTGCGAACATGGGACGCGGATTTGGTTGAGCAAATCCTTTGCCGTCCAATAATGCGAGGAACTCTTCCGAGTGGCGCCGTCCCATCGCGGTATCATCCTCGCCGTCCGCGAGACGATAACCAAAGTAGCGCCATCCATCGATCACTTGCTCGGGAGAACCGCGGCTGATACCTAACTGCAGGCGGGAACCGGCGATTAGGTCTGCGGCGCCTGCGTCTTCCGCCATGTAGTGCGGATTCTCGTAACGCATGTCGATCACCGCAGTGCCAATCTCAATCTTTTTGGTTCGCGCGCCAACCGCCGCGAGCAACGGGAACGGAGATGACAACTGGCGAGCAAAGTGATGAACCCGGAAGTAGGCCCCATCCATGCCGAGACGCTCGGCCTCGACGGCGAGATCGATCGATTGCGTCAACACGTCTGCCGCTGACTGCGTCTGTGATTGTGGCGAAGGCGTCCAATGGCCGAACGATAAAAAGCCGATTTTTTTCATGCCGCTCGATTAGATGTACGAGGGGCGCGATCGATTCTTCACCAAGCCCCCGGAGGGCAGTGGGGCCAAGCTTTGAAAATCCTAATTCAGCAACACGCCCTGATTCGGGCGATCGAGCGAAAACGTCGGTATTTCAATATCGAACCGCTCGCCACGTTCCGTCTCCATGAGGTAACTACCGCCCATCATGCCCGACGGCGTATTGAGCGGCGCGCCACTGGTGTAAACGAAGTTCTCGCCCGGCTGGAGGACTGGCTGCTCCCCGATTACGCCCGGACCCTTGACTTCGGTCAATTCGCCACGTGAGTTCGTGATCATCCAGTGCCGGCTTAACAGTTGCACGGTTTCTTTTCCCTGGTTTTCGATGGTGATGCGATAGGCCCAAAAATACTGTGCATCGTCCGGCGATGAATTCGCCTCGAGGTAAGTAATCTCAACGCTGACTGCAATGTTCCGCGTGATCGCGGTGTACGGTTTCCGATCGGCCATAAGGCAAGGCTAGAGCAAAGTGAAGGAATGAGCCAGCGCCGGCTCACTCCGCGCGCAGCGAATGGATGGGATCGGCCTGTGTGGCACGCCTGGCGGGGAGGTAGCAGGCGGGCACCGCCACCAGGATGACAAGGAGCCCAACGGACGTGAAGGTCAGGGGATCGGATGCACTGACACCGAAGATGAGGCTCTGCAGCGAGCGTGCCAATGCCAGGGCACATAGGATGCCCACCGCCGTTCCCCCCACAACCAACAGTGCGGCCTGCGCGAGAACCAGGCGCAGGACATCGAAGCGTTGCGCTCCCAAGGCAAGGCGCAAGCCAAATTCTGCTCGCCTCTGGGTAACGGAATAGGAGATCACTCCGTAGGCGCCGATCATGGCCAAAAGGATAGCCAAGCCGGCAAACATCCCAACCAGTACGAAGGTCAACCGGGGCGTGTCCACGGACTCGCTGGCAATCTGGTCCATCAAGCGAATGTCGGCCACGGCCAGCGACGGATCGAGGCGACCGACCTGCTGCCGAAGTGTATCCACCAACAGTTGTGAATCTCCCTTGGCTCGCAGCACGACCGACATGTCACGATTCGGGGCCTGCAAGACGGGCCACCAGAACGCAGGAGAGCTCCCCGGGCTGTTGGGCTGGTCTTTCACATTGCCGACGACGCCGACCACGGTGTCCCAGTCTTTTTCCTTCGGGTTGTCCGCGTAGGTAAGGCGGCTGCCGACAGGATCTTCATGGGGCCAGTACAAATCGGCCATTGCCTGGTTGATGATCATTACGTGCGGCGCATTGTCCTGGTCAGCGCCGGTAAAAAAGCGGCCTCGTACCAAGGGAATACCCAGGGCCAGAAAGTAATCAGGCGTCGCCATATGGTAGCGGGCGTGATACTGGCCGTTGACGGGCGGCCGCTTGCCCTCAATCCTGAAGCCGCCAGCATTCTCGTCATAGCCCGTCCAGGGAACGTCGCTTCCGGCCGCGGCATAGCGCACACCAGGCGCAGAGCCCAGTGCGCTCACCAACTGCTGATAGAAGTCACCGATGAGTGCGCCCTTTTTGTATCTTTCGTGTGGCAGCGAGAGAGTGGCTGTCAGCACATGCTCCTGCTGAAAGCCTGCATCAAGATGGATCAGGTTGAGCAGGCTGCGTAAGAGCAGTCCTGCCCCAGTGAGCAGGATGCATGCCAGGCTAACTTCGCAGACGACTAACGCATTCCGTAACCGCCGCTGTCGCGTGCTGGCGGTCGCACTCCGTCCGCCTTCGTGGAGGCTTCGCCGCGGATCGGTGCGCGAGGCCTGCAAGGCAGGGGCCAGGCCGAACAGGATTCCCGTGGCAATGCTGATCAGAAACGTGAAGACGAGAACCGGGACGTTGACGTGAATGTCGTGGGCCCGGGGAAAGTCCGCAGGCAGGAACGAGCGCAGAACGCTCACTCCTCCCACCGCCATGGCCACGCCCAGAGCCCCGCCGGTGAGTGAAATCAGGAGGCTTTCTGTAAGGAGTTGGCGAATGAGCCGGTGCCGCGGCGCACCCAGGGCCAGGCGCACGGCGATCTCCCGCTGGCGCGTCGCCGCTCTCGCCAAGAGCAGGTTTGCCGCATTCGCGCAGGCGATCAGGAGCACCATCGCGACCGCCCCCAACAAGATGAGGAGCATGTGCCGGCTGGTCCCGACAATCTCCTGATACAGCGGCAGCAGTATCACCTGCCAATGGGCATCGCCGGTGTACTCGCGTCCCAGTTGGGTCATCAATGCATTCATCTCGTCAGTGGCCTCGCGCGGGCTCACTCCATCTTTGAGCCTGGCGATGCCTTCGAGGTAATGCGATCCGCGCTGCGTGGCGTCTTTGCCGAAGGTAAAGGGCGACCAGACATCGATACTCTCGCCATACGGCAGCGAATGGTATTCGTTGCCGGGGTGCTCCACGCCCGCGGGCATGACGCCGACCACGGTATAGGGTTGCGCATTCAGCGTAATCTTTCGCCCGATGATGCCGGTGTCTGCCGAGAACGTCGTCCGCCACAACCGATCGCTCAGGATCACTTGCAAACCGTTCCCCGCGATCTCTGCCTGTTGGTCAAATTCGCGGCCCAGTTGCGGCTTGAGCCCGAGCAAATGAAAATACTGCGCGGTCACGGCGAAGCCATACAAGCGTTGCGGGGCGCCTGAGCCGGAAAGCTGCAAATCCCCGCGCGTGAACGCGGCCATGCTTTCGAACGAGTGATTCCGCGCCCGGATATCCCTGAAGTCGAAGGGATTCATGGGAAATTTGGGAAACTCCGGGCTGGTCATGAAGATGCGCACCAAACGCTGCGGCTCTGCGTACGGCAGGGGCTTGAGCAGGACGCCCTCAATCATGCTGAAGATCGCGCTGTTGGCGCCGATGCTCAGGGCGAGTGTCAACACGATCACGACGGTAAACGACGGGCTTGCCACCAACTGCCGCAGGGCATAGCGAAGATCCTGGAAGACGCTCTCGAAGCGGAAGGCAATGACCTCGTGGCTTTGGTCTTGCAGCAGCGCAGGATTGCCAAACTGCGAGCAGGCCGCTGTGCGTGCGGCCTCCGCGGACACTTCGGAGCGCAACTCTCTCTCGGCTTGCTCACGATGGAAACGCATTTCTTCTTCCAATTCGCGGTGGAACTGCCCGCGGAAGATGAGCAGCTTCGCTTTGCGCAAAAAAACGCAACACAGCTTCCATGGCGCTTCTCCCTATGCGTCCTGCAATACGCGTCCGATGGCCGCGATGATTTGTTCAAACTGAGAAAGTTCGAGGCCAAGTTGTTTGCGGCCGGCCGTAGTCAGCGTGTAAAAGCGAGCTCGCCGATTGGTCTCGGTCATTTTCCATTCCGCTTTTACCCAGCCCTGCAACAACAGCCTCTGCAGCGAAGGGTAGAGTGAGCCTTCTTCGACGGTGAGCACATCCAGGGACAAACGCTTGATAGACAGCGCGATTCCATAGCCATGGAGCGGACTACGGGTCAACGTCTTCAGGATCAGCATGTCGAGAGTGCCAGGCAGAAGCTCCGCTTTTTTAGCCATGCCCGTATATATAGATTATCTATGGATAGGACGTCAATGGAGGGGGGTTCCAACAACGTAGTGAGTTCGCGGTCTTAGAACCATAAAGAGGGAGGTGCGGACGGAGCGGAGAAAGCCGGGACGCTATAGGTGCGTGGACGATCGTGTCGAGTCTGGGAACGTTCCGTGTGCCCCTCGATGTTTTGCTGGACGTGACCTGCCAGCCCTACAGGTTGGGCGACTGGAGTATCTGTGGATGTTTGCAGGAGAGCGGCAAAAGCAAAGGCGAGCATCCAGATATTGCGGACGCGCAAACCTGATGCTGGAAAGTTTCCGGGAAAGCGGCTCATGGGAATTGCTCCTTGTCTCCCAGTGCGGAAAGGGAGCCGGAAAGGGGCCACGAGCGGACAATTTTTTTTGAATCAGCGCAGGAGGTTCAGAAGGGAAGTCGTTTCAATCACTTACGGCACAACTAGATCGCGTCCGGATACAATCAACCGTTGTTTGGTGGGTTGTTGAGCGGCGAATCGCTATTTCGGCGTGGGTGTCTGTGCCTGCTCGACGATCTTTGCCAAATCGGCCAGGCGACCGGGATCGACATCGCTGACGGCGACCACCTGAAGATCGCCGGTGCGAAACCCGGAGACGTGAAAGCCCGAATGTTCGGCCTCAGTGGGGATCGGCTCATTCGCTGCGGTTCTCTGGCGAAGGAAGACTGACGCGCGATGGCGGCCGACGCTGTAGAGAAGTTGGGCGACGGGCTGGCCCTGCAGGTAGGTCAGGTTTGCCCCCTCCAGCGTTACGTCCGCAGGCAGGTTCTGCGGGAGATTGAAGCTGAACGGGAGTTTGCCCTGGAACCACGGTTTCACCGTGTGGCGGTCAGTGGAGACGACCTGCGGGGGTTGGTTGGCGGCCAGCGTAGACACATGGAGATCGCTTACCTCCGTGACCAGGGCGTCTTCCGTCGATGCCGCGCGGGAATGCCGCACAGTGCTCTGCATGACGAGGATGCTCGCGAGGGCCAGGACCGCTGCTGCGGCCCAACCCGCGGTTGCCATCTGGCTGATCCCTCGACTGGCCGGTGCGGGGGATTGTTGGAGCGGCGACTCGGTGCGCTTTTTCAGGCGCTCCGCAAGATCGGCGGGGACGGCGTAGCGTTGGCCTGACCTTGCGATCGCGCGCTTGAGCAGAGTCTGGGAGAGCGCCCTGGAGGTACAAACCGGGCAGGTGTCAAGGTGCTGCTGCGCTGCGGCCAGTTGCTCCGCGGAGAGTTCGTCGTCAGCCAGGCAGTTGAGCATCGCCGGAGTGAGATGGGTGCTCATGGGCGAGCCTCCCGGTGAAGTTTGAAGTCCTTCTCGAGTGCATCGCGCACGCTTATCCGCGCCCGCGCTATGCGCGACATCACGGTGCCGATGGGAATCTCGAGGGTAGCGGCAATGTCCTTATACTTCATCTCTTCCACATCGCAGAGAAGAATCACCTCGAGCAAAGGCCGCGGCAGCCCTTCCATCGCTCGATGCAGCGCCGCCGCATCGTTGAGCCGGATTAAATGCAACTCGGGGGTTTTACGATCGATCGCTGCCTCAAGATAGCCCGGTGTCTCCGCCTCGTCGTTGAGTTGCTCTTCGAGCGCTACCGTGCGCGTCGCGGCGAGTCCGGTTACGGATGTGAGGTAGGTGTTCCTCAGGATGCGATAGATCCAGGCTTTGAAATTGGAGCCGGGTGCGTAACCGGCGAAGCCGCGCAAAGCCTTCAGGTAGGTTTCCTGCACCAGGTCCTCCGCATCCCCGGGATTTCGCGTAAGCCAATGGGCCAGGTTGTACAGAGCAGGCAGCAGCGGCATCGCCAGATCCTCAAACGCAGAGGTCTCGCCGCCGCTTACGCGCGCCGTGCGCTTCCAGGGCAATAGGGCCATTCGGGGGGAAACGATCCTTTCTGCGGGGCTCCTGAAGATGAGAACCGGGACCCGGCAACTTTATTCCACGCGACGCGGAATAAAGTTGCCGCGACTCGGTTTGCATCGTTGGAGGAACTACCCATGAAGGATACGCAATCTGATCAGCAAGTGCATAACGATGGAGTGGACCGGCGCAGCTTTCTCACGTGCATGGCCTGGGCCGGCACCGGGCTGCTCTGGACAATGGCCGGGGGTGTACCAACCTCTAAACTGTTTGCCGCTACTTCGGAGGACAAGGGGAAACATGCCGGCTCGGCTTTCAGCTTCGTGCAAATCAGCGACAGCCATATCGGCTTCAACAAGCCGGCCAACCAGGACGTGACCGGAACGCTGCGGTTGGCGATCGAGAGAATCAATACGCTGCCCACAACTCCCGATCTCTTGCTACACACGGGCGATATTAGCCATTCATCCAAGCCGGAGGAATTCGATACTGCGCAGCAGTTGATCAAGACGACACGGGCGGGCGAAACCTTCTACGTGCCGGGGGAGCACGATATCGCCAATGATAATGGCGCACTGTATCTGGAACGATTCGGCAAAGATACGCAGGGCCGGGGATGGTACGGCTTCACCCACAAAGGCGTGCACTTCATCGGTCTGAACAACTGCCAGCAAGTGGACGCCATGGGCAAGCTGGGAGATGAGCAGCTGAGGTGGCTGAAGGCGGAATTGGCAGCGCAATCCGCGTCGACACCGATCGTGATCTTCGCGCATATTCCCCTTTGGATGGTGTATCCGGAGTGGGGTTGGGGCACGCCCGATGCTGCGGAGGCGCTGACCTATCTCAAGCGATTCGGTTCCGTGACTGTGTTGAATGGACACATTCACCAAGTGGTGCAGAAAGTAGAGGGCAACGTTGCCTTTCATACGGCGCGATCGACGGCATTTCCTCAACCGGCCCCTGGTAGCGCTCCCCACGCCGGCCCCATGGTGGTGCCTGCAGGGAAGTTGAAGGACGTGCTGGGGGTGACCGAAGTCAGCTACATTGCCCGCCACAGCCACCTGGCCATCGTCGACTCGGGTCTGGAGGAACCAGCGTGAGTCGCCTGGCGCTGGTTGTCACCTGCGGAGCTGTTGCCTTTCTCACCTTGCTGTCGTCTGCGCAGTCGACGATTACGGGTGAGGGCGACCCTGCGCACGGCAAGGAACTGTTTGAGGCGCGTTGTACGGGATGCCATGCCCTGGAACAGAGTCACGAGGGGCCGAAGTTGCAAGGCGTGTACGGACGCACTTCCGGCACGGTCCCGGGGTTTGCTTATTCGGAGGCGCTGAAAAAGGCAGCGATCGTTTGGGATGAGACGTCGCTGGAAAAATGGCTTACAGATACGGATGCACTCGTACCCGGCAATGCCATGGACTTCTCTGTCCCGAAGGCGCAGGAGCGTCAGGACCTGATCAGCTTCTTGAAGCAAAGTTCGGGCAAGTAAAGGGGGAACTACTCGCAGCGCAGAGCCACGATGGGATCCACCAGTGTGGCTCGCCGCGCGGGCAGCAAGCAGGCCATTCCACCGACCACGGCCAGCAGCGCAGCAACCAGGACGAACGTGGCCAGATCGGTTGGCTGCACCCCATACAAGAGGCTCCCGAGCAGGCGGGTCAGCGCGAGCGAAATTCCTACACCGGCGACTCCGCCCAAACCTACGAGCAACACGCCGCGCCGCAGCACCAGCACGCACACATTCCACCTCTGCGCGCCCAGGGCTGTTCTCACCCCGATCTCCCGCGTGCGCAGCGTCACTTCGTAGGAGAGCAAACCGTAAAGCCCGATGCACGTCAGCACCAAGCCCATCCCACCGAAGAGCCCGAAGAGCCGCGCTACTAGGCGTTCGGTGAATAACAGCCGGTCGATCGCTTCTGTTTGCGTTCGCATCCGGAACACCGGCAAATTGATGTCGGTCGCGCTCACAACCTCATGCACAGCCGGCATCAGCGCGGCTGCTGCGCCCGCGGTTCGCACCGCGAAGGTCGCGCCTCCGTCTCGCAACGGTATATAGGCTGTAGGCGCCTCCGCATCTCGCAGGGTGGCATATCTCGTATCGCCCACAACGCCCACGATCTCCCACTGGGGTTGCTTGGGATCATCCGGTCCGAAATGCAGCCCGATGGGGTTTCTCTCACCTACAAATTGCCGCACGAAGGCCCGATCCACGATAGCCGCCCGCTGGGTAGGCCCCATATCGGCCGGGTTGAGTAGCCGTCCCACCAACAGGGGAATCTTCATCGTGGTGAAAAAATCAGGACCAACGGCCAGCATCTGTGAGTCGACTATTTTTTTGTCGCTCTCTCCCTGAACATGGATGCTCTGTGACCACAGCGAACCATCGAGCAACGCGTCAGACGAAAAGCTTACGTTTGTTACCCCCGGCACGGTAATCAACCTTCTCTGCATTTCCGCGTAGAGCGCCGGTATTTTATCTCCCTTGTAGCCGGCAAGCTCCGGTTCGATTTTAAATAACAAGACGTCACGTGTAACGAAGCCCGGATCGATGTGGTGCAACTTGTTCAGCGTGCGCAGCAGGAGCCCCGCACCCGTCAGAACCACCATCGACAGCGCCACCTGGACTGCCACAAGAGCGCCGCCCAACCCGAATCGGCGTCGGTTCCCAACGTGTGCCGCTGTACTGCCCGACGAACTTCCCTTCAATTCTGTTGACACATTCGCTCGTGCTCCCCTTAAGGCCGGGGCGAGGCCGAACCCGATCCCTGTCACCACCGCCGCACCGAGCGTGAACAAAAGTACCGGCACACTTGGATGCAAATCGATTCGCAATGTGGGTGGCCCGTTCTTCGAGAAGAAGGCCGCAAGGCCGGTTGCTCCCACGTAGGCCAGCAGAATCCCGAGAGCTGCTCCGGCTGAGGAAAGCATGAGGCTCTCTGTCAGCAATTGCCGCATGACCCGGTGCTTTCCCGCGCCAAGCGCAAGCCGCACAGCCATTTCTTTCTCTCGTGCGGCGCCGCGTGCCAGCATGAGTCCTCCCACATTAGCGCACGCAATCAGCAACACAACCCCTACGGCCGACATCAGCAAGCGAAGTGGCTCGCCGAACTGCAAGCGAATGCCAACCAAACCCTTCTTCGCCGGTAATAGATTCAGGCGTGGATCTTCTCTGTTTTGCCAAAACGGTTTGGCTCCGTGCATCACTTGATTCACAAACCACGCGTTCGCCGCCCCTTGCGCGTGCACCCTCGAAACCCCAGGTTGTAGCCTTCCCACGACCGTCAGCCACCACCCGCTCTCTGAACCGCGATCGCCCCACGGAATTCCGAGAGGATCTATCTGCGTCAACGGCACCCATAAATCGACCGTCTTTCCCGGCGTAAGGTAGGTAAATCCGGGTTCGGCAACACCCACAATAGTAACAACGACAGTATTCAAACGAATCGTCCGCCCGATGACATCGGCCTGGCCCCCGAATGCGCGCTGCCAGTAGCGATAATCCAGTACCGCTACCGCGGCCGATCCTGGCTTTTCGTCCTCAGGCTGCAGCGTTCGTCCCAGGGCGGTCCCGACGCCGAGGGTTTCGAAATATCCCCCTGATACCAACTCTCCCTGTGCGGTGCTCGCCGGACCGTTGCCGCTCAGGTCCATTTGCGCGGGCCCTGCGAAGGCCATTGCATGTGAAAACAGATCCTGACGGTGAGCTATCTGCTGAAACATGGCATACGACAGGGAGCAGCCGCTGTATCCGGCCGCGGTCGCCTCGCGCCCGCAATCCCCAAAGGTACTGGTCCCCACATGATTGGGCGAGGTGTGCGCCTGCCACTGCAGGACCACTAACTCATCCGGATTACGCACCGGCATGGATCGCAGCAGCACTGCGTGTACAAGGCTGAAGATAGCCGTGTTGGCCCCGATGCCCAGCGCCAGGGTTGCAACCACTGTTGCTGTAAAGACCGGCGACTTTCGCAGCATCCGCATTCCGAAGTGCGCGTCCTGAGCGACCGTTTCGACGAAGCTGATACCGCGAGCCTCCTGACACTCTCCTCTTGCCTGTTCCAAGCCGCCGAATTCCAACCGCGCTTGGCGCCGCGCCTCTTCAGGACTCAGACCCGCTCGAACATACTTCGCGGTCTGCATCTCGAGATGAAAGCGCAGCTCGTCATCCAGTTCCTGATCGACGGTGGATCGGCGAAAGAGGGATCGAAAGCGGATATAGAGATCGCTCAACATAAGGGAGCAGCTATACCTCTCTGAGAACCTGGCCGACCGCAGCTGTCAGTTTCTCCCAAGCTTCTTTTTCAACTTCCAGCGCCTTTTGTCCACTCCGGGTGAGCTCGTAGTATTTTGCGCGCCGGTTATTGTCGGATGTACCCCACTTGGCTTTGATCAGGCCCCGCCGCTCCAGACGGTGCAGGGCGGGATACAGCGAACCCTGCTGGATGCACAAGACATCGCTTGACATCTGCTGAACACGCTCGGAAACGGCCCAGCCATGCTGGGATCCCAGTGCCAGGGTCCGTAAGATAAGCAGGTCGAGGGTACCTTGCGGGAGATCAACGCGCCTGGTTGTCATGGCTTCCCTTTCGCTTCTACAGGGAAATTACCTGAACTCCTGTAGAAGCGCAAGGGGGCTCTATCGGCCGATCGCCAACAATTTGGTGGCCCACTCAGAGTTCGGGCAAGCAAGGGTTCTTTCTCTTGGGAAGCGCGAGCCTAGACCACGGCGTAAGATGGGCTCGCGTTTTGTGGAGGGGACATTATTTTTGGCACGCACGTCATCGTCTACAGTGAAAACGCGGATGCGGACCGCGTTTTCTTACGCGAGTTTCTGGGATTGCCATTCGTCGATGCCGGGCATGGCTGGTTGATCTTTGCTTTACCGCCGGCAGAGGCGGCCGTCCACCCGGCGGAGAAGGGAGGCAGTCAGGAGATCTATCTCATGTGCGACGATCTTGCGGCTGAGATCGGCGTGCTGGGGCAGAAGGGAGTGCAGTGCTCACCGATTCAGGAAGCACGATGGGGTTCGATTACAAAGATTCCGCTGCCGAGCGGCGGCAGGATTGGCCTCTACCAAGCCAAGCATCCGACGGCGTTAGGTTTGAAGTGACAATGCCGGCGGCCGAGACGAGGCGTGCAACTAGGATTGCTTGATTGCCCTGCCCATCACCAGCAGGACGCGGCCTTCTTTGAGGCTGCGGGCCAGGTTCGCGACGCGACCGGCAAAACCTGGTCCGATCACGTTTGCCAAAGTCGGCAACCCTGCCTGCGCCTGCTGCGGCTGGGCTAACCACTGCAGGGCTGGGGTGGTGACATCCTTCCAGAGGTCGAGGGCGAGGCCCGCGGACTCGAAGGATTGCAGCGTCTGATCCCTGGTTAGGAGAAAGCTGGTGTCTTCCGTCATCGCCCAGGGCACAGGGAAGTAGGGCTGGGGCAGTCCGTCGGCGGCGATCACATCGTAGAAAACGAGGCGGCCGCGAGGTTTGAGAACGCGACTGAACTCGGTGTACAGCTTATCCCGTTGGCGGATGTTCATGACGACGTGCTGCGTCCAGACAAGATCAAATGCCGCGGCGGGGAATTGCAAATCGGTCACGCCGCCCACCAGGAAGGTGGCGAGTTGGCTCAGCCCGGTGCGCTGCGATAAAAGCTCTGCGATGGCTACGTATGCCGGGGTGAGATCGACGCCGGTTACCTTGCAACCAAAGCGCTTCGCAAGGTATCGCGCACTGCCGCCGAAACCTGATCCGGCGTCGAGAACGTTGCTGGTGGAGTTGAGGTGGGTGAGATCCGCGAGCTCGACGGTTGCGGGAAGCCCGCGCACATGAAATTGATCGATGCCGGCTAGCTGTTCCGGCGCCAGCGTGCCGGTTGGCAATTTGCTCAGAATGGCGTTGACCTGGTTGAGGAGATCTCCTTCACCGTCGGTTGACTCGTAATGCTTCTGCACTGCTTCTGCGTGGCTCATAGCGCTACCCCTATCGCATGGTTGGTGAGGGCTCGCCAGTCGCGAGCTGCCACGTGAGCGCACGAATGGCAAGAATATGAAGAATGACCGCGAGCGGAGCGAAAAAGCCCGGGATGAACGTGTAGGGGAAGGTGCCTGGGGCGAAATTGGGAATCTCGTTGTGCAGCAGGTGCAAGGGGCCAGGAGTCGTGAGTATAAAGCGGGCCGCGGTGTTGGCAAGGCAGAGCAGGCTTAGCCAGCTCCATATGAGGGCGAGCTGCAATCCGCTCCGGCTACGCATCGATATCCAGGCGATGAACGGTGCGGAAAGGCCGACCAGGATGTCGAAGTTTGCACCCTCGAAAGTCAGCATCTTCGGCACGACTCCGTCGCGCCAGAGTTGATGGAGGAACAGTTCGACCGCGATGCGAAAGATCTGTACGAAGAGAAGAAGAGATATAGGAATGGAAACGACTGTACGGGATCGCAACGGACCGATCACGATGTACAGGACGACCGGAAGCAGTATGTAGACGATGCCTGGTGGCCGCAAGGCTGGGTTTCGCAATACGCCGGAATACGACATCAAGCCGACGTAGGTGAGCCAGAGTAATAGTACGACCGTGACCCGCACTGCGCTGCGAAGCAATCGGTAGCGGAAGGCCAGTGTGATCACCAGGCCTGCCATAAACACAACGAATACCAGGAAGAGTGAAGCGATCATAACGGCGACCCATGCCTCCCGGTTGAACAGTATCGCGACTACGTTGTCATCCCGACCGTAAAAGAGGTGATCTATAAAGCTAGATGCTCGTGGTGTATGGAGGACTCATATCCGCGCTTAGAGTTCAAGCTGTAAGCGATCTGCGAGTGCCTGCCGGCCGGAGCGTGTGACGACGAGGACTCGACTGCCGGTTTCCGCGGTCATCCATCGTCTTCGCAGCATCAGTTCCAGGATAGAGGAACCCAAGGCTCCGGCGAGGTGAGGCTGGCGCTCGCTCCAGTCCACGCAGGGGTAGGCAAACCGGCGCCGTAGGGATCTGGCTTCGTCGAGGTTGATGCCGAGCGCGCGCAGGCCCGTCTCACCGGCGGAGGTGGTCTGGTAAGAATTGACCGCGGCGGGAACGAGCCATTGCAGCGCTCGAAGACGATGGTGCAGCAAGACGCCCACCGTTCCAGCGACGTGGTCGTAGCAAGTGCGGGCGGCGCGCAGCGGGGTGGGGGTGGTGGGCACGAATTTGGGAGACGGCCCACCGGCGACGACGCTGAGTCCTTCCAAGGCACGGGCAACACTCCGGCCTGCGAGTGTGTAATAGCGATGTTTGCCCTGCACGACTCGTTTGACCAGCTTTGCAGAGGCGAGGCGGTTCAGATGAGCGCTTGCGGTCGAGGGACTGACGCCGCCGACCGCGGCAAGCTCCGTAGCGGTTCGCGCGTGCCCATCCATGAGGGTAAACAACATGCGCGTGCGCGCGGGTTCTGCGATGCAGGCGGCAATCGCGGATACGGCTACATCGGTCGCGTCGTCGACAATCATAGTTTCATGGTAGACGAAGTGTTGTTGTTCGCCAACCGTCATGATGGATTCAGGCAATCAGGAGAACCAGCATGACGGTCACGTGTTTTATCCGGTACCAGATCGACCCACTGCAGCGCGATGAATTCTTTCAGTACGCGACGGCATGGGGACATATTATTCCTCGATGCGGCGGGCAGCTCGCCGGCTATTTCCTGCCTTATGAGGGCAGCAATGATATCGCGTGGGGACTGATTTCGTTTGAGAGCCTTGCGGCCTATGAGACCTATCGCGCCCGGCTGAGGTCTGATCCGGAAGCTCAAGCGAATTTTGCCCGTGCCCAGACAAATCGCTTTATTCTGCGAGAGGAGCGAACTTTTCTTGAGGTAGTGGACAGCACGTACGCGCTGCCGTCCTTGCTCGCGGAGAAGAAGTAATGGTCAATTCTCAACTGGAAAAAGGAAAACTCTTTCGCGCCCTGCATGAGCGGCCGGGGACGTTTCTTATCCCCAATCCATTCGATGTGGGAACGGCGCGGCTGCTTGCTGGTCTGGGCTTTGAGGCACTCGCCACCACCAGTGCAGGCTACGCTTTTTCGCTCGGGCAGCGCGACGGCACGGTTGGCCGTGAGCAACTGCTTGCCCACGTTGCTTCGATTGTGTCCGCAACGCCTCTGCCGGTATCCGCGGACCTGGGAAATGGCTTTGGCGATTCGCCGGAAGAGGTGGCTCGCACCATTCAGCTCGCGGCGGCAGCCGGTGCTGTGGGTGGTTCCATTGAAGATGCGACGGGGCGGCCCGGCAAGTCGATTTATGACGACGGCCAGGCTATCGAACGCATGGTCGCAGCGGCAGAAGCTGCGCGGGGACTGGACTTTCCATTTACGCTGACTGCTCGCTGCGAGAATCTACTCGTAGGCGTGACGGACCTGGGCGCAACCATCAAGCGCCTGCAGGCGTACGAGGAGGCGGGCGCGGATGTGCTCTACGCTCCTGGTCTGAAAAGCCGGGCTGACATCGCGGCGGTGACGGCTTCGCTCGGCAAGCCGGTCAACGTGTTGATGGGATTGCAGGGGTGCTGGCTGAATCATACAGACCTCGCCAGCATTGGAGTGAAGCGGATCAGCGTGGGCAGTGCGCTTTCGCGTGCCGCTCTCGGTGCGTTCCTGCGGGCGGCGCGCGAGATGCGGGACCACGGCACGTTTAGCTTTGCGGACGAAGCCGCCGGCTCTGAGGAATTGACACGGTTCTTCGAATAGGTTGTGCAGAGGAAGGGAGCCCGGACGGGACTACACTGGTGTCATTCCCGGAGAGGAGCACACCAGGAATGTTTGAGCGATACACCGAGAAAGCGCGCAGGGTGATTTTCTTTGCCCGGTATGAGGCTAGCCAGTTCGGTTCTCCCCATATTGAGACGGAGCATCTGCTGCTGGGTATGGTGCGGGAAGATAAAGCGTTGACCAACCGCTTTCTACGCTCCAACGCTTCATTTGAATTGATGAGAAGGCAGGTTGAGCAACACACGACCGTGCGCGAAGCCGTTTCCACCAGTGTAGACCTGCCGATCTCCAACGAATGTAAGCGAGTGTTGGCCTATGCCGCGGAGGAGGCAGAGAGGCTGGGTCACAAACACATTGGTACGGAGCATCTTTTGTTGGGGCTTTTGCGCGAAGACAAATCCTTTGCCGCGGAGTTATTACGAGAACGCGGCGTGCAACTACCCACCGTTCGCGAGGAACTGGCAAGGCTTCCCCAGGTTGGCATCGCGCACAGTCCCGGTGAAGCGACTTTGGTCAGCGCCTGGTTTCGAGACCTTACCCAGTTGGCCGGGGCGGGCCAATTGGATTCCGTCGTAGGCCGCGATCTGGAAATCGATGCGGTGATCGAAATCCTCTGCTGCAGTTTTAAGCAGAACGCGCTCCTTATAGGCGCACGCGGCGCGGGCAAGATGGCCATCGTGGAAGGGTTGGCTCAGCGCATCGCGTATGGGAAGGCGCCGTCATACCTCGCGGGCAAAAAGATACTGGCTCTGAAAGCTGAGGTAATCCGCAGTGGACCCCGGGACCGGCACAGGCTGGAAGAGCTGATGGCGACGGCGAGCGGGGGACTGAATCTCGCCGAAACGATGGTCTTCTTCGATGAGTTACAGAGTTACTCCGATGACTCGGTCATCATCAAGCGGGTGCTGCTTCGCACCGGAATACAGTGCATTGGCGCCATGCATATTCGGGATGAAAGCGAACTGACCCGCGCACGGTCGTGGTCGGAGGAATGGTTTCAAGCTGTTCACGTGGGCTCGCTCAACGAGGAAAATGCTCTTGCTGTATTGACAAGCCGCAAGATGGCTTTGGAGGCGTTCCACGGAGTTACGTATTCCCATGAGGCATTGCAGTTTGCGGTGCATGCAGCGGCCGGTTATCTGTCAGAAAATGCGCTACCGGGAAAAGCGGTCGAACTGTTGGACGCGGCGGGATCGCACGTCAAGTTGCACCAGGGGGAGCCGCCCCGGGAGGTAGCTGAGGTTGAGATCCACCTTCGGTCGATTATCGATCGGCTGGAAAAGGCGATCGCGAACCATGAATTTGAGAAAGCGCGCTATTACTCGGAAGAAGAACACAAGGAACGGGAGAAGCTTCAGGAAGTCAGAGAGAAGTACCACCTCGGAGATGCTGCCGCGCCGGTGGTCAGCCCCGATGACCTGAAAGAGGTGATCGCACGATGGGCGGCGTACCCGTATCGGCCTTAAACCTATCCCGTCTGCAAGGATCCATTCCGCCACGGCACCTAGCCGGAAGCTTAGCAGGGGACCCACATCTCGCCAACAAAAGGCGAGATATGGAGCACCCAAATTTCGTGGTGGTGGACACGTTGTGTTTGCCTATTTCGTTGCGACCGACATTAACTGCACGGGGCCTATCAGTCCGGATGGCAGCAATGGCGAGTTGGCCTTGTAGGGATGAATGACAGTGAACGTATACCTGGTCGCCCCCGGCTGCTGATCGCCAATCAGCCGGTTGACCCAGGCATTCGTCACCTTGACGGTTACTTCGTTCGCTCCTGGTTTCAAGGCAGAGGTAACATCGATGCGGTAGGGGCTGTGCCAGACAGTTCCCAGCGGCTTGCCGTTGATGGTCACGTCTGCAAGGTTTTTCACGGCGCCGAGTTGCAGCCAAAGATGCGTGCCCGGTTTAAACCACGCGGCCGGTGCGTCGAAGGTTTTGGTATAGGTGCCGATGCCGGAAAAATACTTCACCCCGGGGTCCGCGCTCTCGCTCCAGGATGCGAGCGTGTCCATGGTTATGGAAGCCGGCGCGCCCCGGTCGGGTTGAAAAGCTACTTTCCACGGCCCCTCGACGGTCATGAGGTGGGTTTCCGAGAACGGCGAAAGGGTTCGTGAGTTAGACTTGGCGGGCTTGCGGAATACGACGAACACGGTTCCCCAGGGCTCAAGCTGCAGAGGCACTGTTGTGTGGGCACCGGAGATGGTGTAGGCGGCATTCTCAACCATCCCGCTATCGGCATGCCATAGCTCCGGCGCCTTTCCTGTAACACGAAAATCGGCGTCGAGCTGCTCGGGGCGAGCGCTTCGGTTGTCAACGAAATACAAATCGCCGTCGGGCAGCTTGCGATGGACAAAGAGAAGGCTGGTATCGCTCTCCGGCTTGCTGTAGTGGAAGTCAGGCTCGATCTTGAGCGCCGGCAGCGCTTCGGCGAGCGAAGTGCGTATCTTTTGCCCATCCCAGAGTTCGTCTGCCAGGCGCTGAAACTCCGGCGCACTGTCTGCGAGGCTGGGCGTCGCGACCGGCTTCGGCCCGACCACGACCGCGCCCTGTTTCACGAGCGCCTGAATACTACGTAACACCGGTAGTGACATATGGACGCTATAGGGGTCGAGGGCGAGCAGGCGATAGCTCATGCCGCCCGGAGTGGTGATCATTCCATTCTTTACCTTGATCACGTGAAGCAAGGCGTCGGCGTTGACATAGTCAAAGCCGTAGCCTTCCGGCACATCGGGAGACTTGGCGGCGAAGATCGCAGTTACGTTGGAGTCTTCCCCATAGAAATAGAGAATGTCGGCGCCAAAATGCCCCTGCTGCAGGAGGTAGGAACTCCGCGCCAGGTAGGTGACCCAAGGACCTGCATCTTCCGCCCAGGTTTCATTGCGCGTGAACCATTGGCCGAACGGTCCCAGGCCCAGCCCGGGAACCTTGTCCGCCAGGGGTTGGTGGACCGAGGTGTGAATGACAAAGCGGTTGATGCCCTCGGCGAGCTCCTTGTCAGCCGTCGGTTTCAACGTCTCCGGGGACCAGGCCCAGGGCGCCGCCATCGCAGTCATGGATTCGGCGGCGGCTATGTTCTGCCCATAGATGTGGGCCACGGAGGCGGATTCGCGATCATCGGCGTTGTAACCATATTGTTCTTTGTTGACCCCGGGCACCTGCGTCCACATGGCGCTCATGGGGACTTCGTTGAGTTTCTTGACCTCCATGCCATCCGCGATGAAGGCACGTCCTTCTTCGTGCGACTCGCCGTAATGGCCCATGCCGTGAGCGTGGATCGAGTCTTCGACCTGCCCGTAGTGCTCGTCGGCGGTCAGGTCGGCGATGGTCTTGCGCAGATCCCACAGAAACGCGTCGCTGGCCTGCGCGCTTTCGACCACGCGCCCGGCCAGCACTGGCATCCAGGGCCGCGGATCGTAGCCGCGGCGCCTGGTGAACTGGGCGATCATGTCGTCGGTCCAGTTTTGCGCACCCGCTTCCCAGCTATCCGTGACCACGTACTTAATTCCGTGCTGGCCCATCAAACCATCACCGACCGTGCTCTTATACGTATCGAGATAGTGGTCCATGTACTTTCTAACGTACTTGGCATTCAACTTATCTACTTCGAGGCCGGTGGCCTCTTCCGTTGCCGGATGATTGGTGATGCCGATCAGGGAGTAGCCAAAGCGAAGCACCACCCATTTGCCCGCAGGCGGCATCCAGTCCAAAGTGCCGTCGGGCTTCATCTTCGCCGTGAGGTCGATGACGCTGCCCTTCTGAACTGCATCTGTCGCGAGCACATTTGAGGTAGCGAACTGATACAGATCCGGCAGGGGGTTGAAGGCGGCCTTTTCTTCGAAGCGATTGACGCGTGCATCGGCATGCAGTACCAGTTCGGAGATCTCGTAGTTGGTGGGGGGCGGCGGCATTGGAAAGTCGAGATCGGCGAACTGGTTTGGTGCGGCGGGAAGGGTTTTGAAGTTCAAACGAAAATACTTTGCGGTGACAGGATCGAAGGTAATGGTATGTTCGGTCGCGCCGCCTTTTGGATTGGCGGCAACGGTGTGAAAGCTCTGTCCATCTTCGCTGGCCTCTAGTGTTTGGCCGGTGTCGCCTCCCGGCGGAGCAAAGGCGTCGAGTGGATTCTTGCCACCCGTGGCGATGGTGAAGCCGCGTATCGCCTGAGGTTGAGGAAACTCCCACTGGATCCACGAGGTCTGGCCCATGGGTGCGATGGGTAACTGGGTAGTCTTCTTGAGGCTCCCGTCGCTCAATAGGGCAAAGTCGGGGCTGCCACCACTGGCGGTCATCCTGGCTTGTGGTTCCGGTAGTTCACTATGCGGTACGCGATACGCGATGACTGCGCTGTCGGCGTAGAAGTCAGGAATCTTTGGTCCCCCGCCCATCAGGGCGCCTACATCTTCTATGCCGAGGTCCTGGAAGGCGCCCGTATTCCCCGGGGGAAGGGGAAGTTTTCCGCTGAAGGACTTACCTCCTTCGACTACGGTTTCGCTCCACACGTATTTTTTCATGCCCTCGGAGGGGGGAACCCATGGACCACCGGTTTCGCTCCAACCGGGGGAACCGGCGATGGCCTCTTCCAGGCCAAGTTGATCGGCTAACTTGGTTGCGTAGAGAAAGGCCTGCTTCCAGTCGGGAGTCATATAGGCGAGGCGTTTGGGTACAACGGGAGGAGTGAAGAGGGCAGCATCGAAGTTCTGGAATCCTCCGAGGCCGACGCGGTGCATCCACTCCAGGTCGAGCTTGATGCCTTCCTGGGTGATGTTACCGTTCATCCAGTGCCACCAAACACGCGGCCTCGCCCCGTTGGGCGGATTATCAAATCCCTGGCGCAGCGGGTCCGGCGAGCCCTGGGGAAATGCGGTTACTCCCCCGATCAACAGCGATGCTGTGACCGCACCAATCCATAACTGCTTGCGTGGGCTCATCCTTATATCTCCCTGTGCTTTCTCAGCGGCGAGAAGGTTACCATACGGAAATAAGTTGCCGAAAGGAATTACATCTTCCGATTACCCGTGCCGCGGGGGATACACGTGGGCTGGCTGGGTAGGGGAGGTTATGATGGAGTATCGGTTGCACGCTCGTGGATCACGAAAGTCCATTTCCGGACAAAATGACCTTGACACGCTCGCGCTTCAGGATGGAAACTCTTGCTCTATTGCAATACTTTCACCAATTGCCCCCGCGAATTGGCACATATTGGTTTGCGAACGACCGCGGACGAACCATGAGCTGTACATACAAGTGGTGAAGTCGCCCGCCGAGCGAAAGTAGTTTCGCGGAGAGGAAGACTATGGCTCAGGATGTGGAAGGCGCGGTCTGGCAAGCGCTGGATCAGTTCAGGATTGAGTTACCGTCCTGGGGTTTTGCGAACACCGGAACCCGGTTCGGCAAGTTCATGCAGGCTGGAGCGGCAACCAACCTGGCGCAAAAATTCAGCGATGCCGGCATGGTTCATCAGCTCACCGGGGCTTGCCCCACGGTCGCGCTGCACGCGATCTGGGACCTGCCGAATGGGCTTAAAGACGTGTGCCACGTGCAGGAGTTGGCAAAGAAATGCGGCGTGGACGCGGGATCGATCAACCCGAACGTTTTTCAAGGGCAGGAATACAAATTTGGCTCGGCGGGCAATCCCGATCCTGCGATCCGCAAACAGGCCCTCCGTCATCTCATCGATTGCGTAGAGATAGGCGAGCGGTTGAATTCGCGGGATGTGGCTCCATGGTTTCCGGATGGATCGAGCTACCCCGGCACGCAGAGTATTCGTCACCGCATCGGTTGGTTTGAGCAGACCCTGCAGCAGATGCATGCCGCGTTGAGCCCGAATCAGCGCTTGTTGGTGGAGTACAAGCCTTTCGAGCCGTTCTTCTATCACACCGATATCGCGGATTGGGGTATGGCGCTGATGCTGGCGAAAGCGGCCGGTCCGCAGGCGTTCGTGCTGGTGGACACTGGGCATCATTATCAAACGCAAAATATTGAGCAGATTGTTGCCTGGCTGCTGCGGGCGAAGATGCTGGGCGGATTTCATTTCAATGACCGGCGTTATGCGGATGACGATCTGACGCTGGGATCGATTGATCCCTACCAGGTGTTCCGCATCTTCCACGAGATTCGCAACTATGAATGGGAGACCGGAGCGCTGGTCGATGTGGCCTACATGATCGACCAGAGCCATAACCTCAAGGGCAAGATGGAAGCGATGGTGCAGACGGTTTGTACCGCGCAGGAGATTTTTGCCAAGGCGGTGCTGGTGGATCATGAGAAGCTTTCGGTCCTGCAGGACGAGTGCAAGCTGGTGGAAGCGGAAGAGGTTTTCCGGGGAGCGTTCTGGCAGGATGTGCGGCCGTACGTGAAGAGCTGGCGGAAGTCGAAGGGGCTGCCCGAGGATCCCATCAGCGCACTTCGCGAGAGCGGGTATGTGGAGCAGATTAGTAAAGAACGGGCAGCGGCGAATCGGGATGCTGTGGCTAGTTATGCCTGAGGGCGGGTGCTGGCGGCGTCGACGAGGGCGTTGGCAGAGCGGCTGGTTCCTCCACTCCGGACGGGATGACAAATCTGTGGTTTTGTTGAGGGATTAAACCGACGAGGTTGCAACAGCTTGAGCAGAACTGCAGATTCCTCGGCTTCGCTCGGGATGACAAAAGGTAGGGTGGTGGGGGACGTTAAGATCAGTGTCTGATCAGCGGACCTTGAGGTAGTTGCCGTAGCCGACGACAACGGTCGAGGCTACTAAGAGGAATAGGCCGAAGGCCACCAGTCCTTTGGCAAAGCAGCAGGTTCCTCCACTCCGGTCGGGATGACAAATCTGTGGTTTTGTTGAGGGATTAAACCGACGAGGTTGCAACAGCTTGAGCAGAACTGCAGATCCCTCGGCTTCGCTCGGATGACAGAAGGTAGAGTGGTGGGGACGTTAAGATCAGTGTCTGATCAGCGGACCTTGAGGTAGTTGCCGTAGCCGACGACAACGGTCGAGGCTACTAAGAGGAATAGGCCGAAGGCCACCAGTCCTCTGGTGCGGCGGCTGGTTCCTTTCCATTCGTGCAGGGCAAGGCCCCATAGGGTGGCGAAGATGATGATGCTGGCCATATGTAGTGTCCAACTGGAAAAGTCATACTTGCCCATCTTGGTTTGGCCCATGGAATAGAAGAAGAACTGGAAGTACCAAATCACGCCGGCCAGCGCGGCGAGGATGTAGTTTTTGACCAGGGTCTGCGGCGTCAAGCGCGCGGAGAGGTCTTCCTCCTTGTCCGCGCCCATGGGGTTGATTCCCGGGGCACCGGCGAATTGCGCGGCGGAGCGATTCTTGACGATCAGAAACAGTGACCAGGCGCAGTTGGTCGCGAAGCCTCCCCACAACACCACCACCAGTACCGGAAGGTTCTGCCACAGGTCGAGCCTTTGATGTTCGAGCAGTTGCACGCGCGCGATGTCTGCGATGGGCTTGCCGGCGGCTAATCCGTAGGCAAAGCAGGAACTCATGACCCCGGCGAAGATGGCAACGGCCAAACCCTTGAGAAACGAGAAATCCCGCTCGCCCGCTTCCGCCCGATCCTCGGAGGAGATTTCGTGTTCCTTGGAATAGCCGGCCAGGCCGCTGACCGCGATGGCCACCATGCACACGCCGACCCCGGCGAGGATGACCTGGCCTGAAGTTTCATGCAGGATGCTCGCAATCTGGCCGCTGAAGATGGGCGGCATCAGGGTACCGAACGCGGTACAGAAGCCGAGGGCGATGGCATATCCGAGAGCGATTCCGAGGTAGCGGATGGCCAGACCGAAGGTGAGACCGCCGACTCCCCACATCGCTCCCCAGAAGCAGGCGTAAGCAAGGGTGCTGGACGGGGTCGCGTGCAGGATGGCAGAGAGATTCGGTACCAGCAACAGAGCAAGCACCATGGGGGCGACGAGCCAGGCGGCGATGCCTTGAATGAGCCAGTAGATCTCCCACGACCAGCGCCTGATACCGCGAAAGGGCACAAAGTTGGTGGCGGCTGCGAGACCGCCGATCCAGTGGTACACCACCCCTAAAAACGGATTCGGACCCACATGCACCTCAGCTTGGCCATCCTACTGGAAAGAAAGAAGCATTGGGAAATAATTGGTCTATTGGATTTTCCGGGGCGACAAAAAGCCGGTTAACAGCTTAGGATGATGGGGTTTGCTTCAAACAGGAGACCCATTATGCCCTTGCAGTATCTCGCCGATCTTTGGGATGAAAAGCAGGCCCGGACGCTCGATCCGGCCGCCCTTTTGCGCTACCGCTCCAACTTGCTGGGATCTGACCTGCGCATCACCAACTTTGGCGGCGGCAACACCAGCTCGAAGCTGGAGGAGACCGATCCGCTCGACGGGCAAAAGAAGACGGTGCTGTGGGTGAAGGGCAGCGGGGGCGACCTGGGCAGCATCAAGGTCGAAGGTTTCGCGACGCTCTACCTGGAGAAGGTGCTTTCGCTGGCCAAGATTTATCGCGGTGTCGAGTTGGAAGATGAGATGGTGGGGATGTATCCGCTGTGCACGTTCGGGAACAATCCTGTGGCCGCCTCCATCGATACCCCGCTGCACGCGTTTCTGCCTTTCGCGCACGTGGATCATCTCCATCCCGATTGGGGCATTGCGCTTGCCGCTTCGGCGAATGGCAAGGAGAAGATGGACCAGTTCAACAAACAGTTTGGCCACAAGATGGTATGGATTCCATGGCAGCGCCCGGGTTTTGAGCTGGCCATGATGCTGGAAAAAGGTGTGAAGGACGTTCCGGGCTGCGACGGAGTGGTCTTGGGTGGCCACGGGCTGTTCACGTGGGGCAATACCCAGCGCGAATCGTATCTCAACACCATCACGATCATTGATGAGATCGGGCAGTTCATCGAGAGCCATCGGGCGAAACGCAAGGGGGCTTCGTTTGCCGGCGCGAAGTACAAGCCGCATCAGGAGCGGCAGAAGATTGCGGTTACACTGATGCCGTTTCTGCGCGGCAGCGTATCGGGCCAGCAGCGGATGATCGGCAGCTTTACCGATATGCCGGAAGTGCTGGACTTCGTGAATTCGCATTCGGCGGCGGAGCTGGCCTACCTGGGCACCAGTTGTCCCGATCACTTCATCCGCACCAAGATACGGCCGATGTTTGTGGAGTGGAATCCGGCGAACGATCCGGCGGAGATTTTGCCTGCAGCGAAGAAGGCTCTGGAGACCTATCGCTCCGAATACGGTGACTATTACAAAAAGCATGCGTTGAAGGATTCGCCGGCGATGCGCCATGCCAATCCAACGGTGGTGCTGGTGCCCGGTATCGGCATGTTCAGTTTCGGCAAGAACAAGGCGGAAGCGCGGATCACGGGTGAGTTTTATGTGAACGCGATTCACGTGATGGAAGGGGCGGGGCATCTTGAGGATGGCCCATGTCCCGCGATCCTGCCGCAATCGGGGCCGGCGGCCCCGAGCAGCGCGTTCAAGGTGAATTCCAATTACGTGGCTTTGCCGGCTTCGGAAGCGTTTCGCATTGAGTACTGGGCGCTGGAAGAAGCAAAGATTCGCCGTCAGCCTGCCGCCAAGGAATTGAGTGGCCGCATCATGCTGGTCGTGGGCGGAGCCAGCGGGATCGGCCGCGAGGTGGTGCTGATGGCGGCGGAGCGCGGAGCGCATATAGTGGTTGCCGATCGCGAGCTGTCTGCGGCGGAGAGCGTTGCTAAGGAAGCGCAGGCGATTGCCGGCCGGGAAGGTGCGGTTGCCGCGAAGATCGATATTCGCGATCGCGCTGCCATTCAGTCCGCATTGGATGCATCCATTGCCGCTTATGGCGGGATCGACATTCTGATCAATACTGCGGCGCTGTTTCCTTCGTCCCCCGACGGAGTGATCAGCGACGCGCAATGGGCGTTGACCCTAGAGGTTAATGTCACAGCCAACTATTTGCTGGCGGATGAAGCTGCCAAAGTTTTCGACAAGCAGGGCATTGACGCCAGCATGGTGTTGACGAGCTCGGCCAACGCGGTCGTGGCCAAGCGGGGTAGCGAGGCGTATGACGTTAGTAAGGCAGCGGTCAGCCACCTGGTGCGGGAGTTGTCGGTGACGCTTTCTCCCAAGGTGCGGGTGAACGGGATTAGCCCGGCGACGGTGGTCAAGGGGTCGACGATGTTTCCGCGAGACCGGGTAAAAGCGTCGTTGAGCAAATACAAAATCGCATTTGAGGAGTCTTCGTCTGACGAGGAGTTGCGGACCTTGCTGGCACAGTTCTATGCCCAGCGAACGCTGACCCATCAGCCGATCGATCCTCGTGATTGTGCGGCGGCAATTCTTTTCCTTGCGGGACCACAGGCGCGCTGCACCACCGGCCACTTGATCCCGGTCGATGGAGGACTGACTGAGGCCTTCCTGAGATGAGCTTGCCTGCGGATCGACGCGCCCTGATCGCGATTGATCTGGGCGCGGAAAGTTGCCGTGTTTCGCTGTTGCGCTGGATGGAGGGTGGGCCGCAGATTGAGCTGGTCCACCGTCACGGCAACGCGCCGATCAGCTCCAACGGGGAGCTGCACTGGGACCTGAAGGAGATCACCACACAACTCGACATCGGCTTGCGCAAAGCTGCGGAGATCGCTACCGAAGGCGTTCGTTCGATTGCCGTGGATGGTTGGGCGGTCGATTATGTGCGCCTGAATTCGGCAGGCGAAGCGGTCGCCGATCCTTTCTGTTATCGGGACGAGCGGACCATTGGTGCGCAGACGAGGTTGTTTGCGCGCATCTCAGCGCAGCGGCTTCGCGCCATCACGGGTGTGGAGATGAGCCGCATCAATACGGTCTACCAGCTGTTCGCGGATAGGCCAGAATTGCAGGATAAGCCGTGGCTCAATTTGCCGGAGTATATTTTGCATCGCCTGGGTGGACGGCGGGTGGCGGAGTATACGATGGCGACCCATTCCCAATTGGTCGATGCCGAGACGCGTGCCTGGTCGCCGGAGATTTTTGCCGCGACGGGCCTGGTAGAGGCGGCTGCGCCCTCGATCGTGCTACCGGGGACGGTGGTGGGACATACGCAGGACGGAACGGTGCTGATCGCCCCCGCGTGCCACGATACTGCCTCGGCGATTGCGAGTATTCCCGACAACGCGGATGACTGGGCTTACATCAGCTCCGGCACCTGGTCACTGGTGGGGACTTTGCTGGATGAGCCACGGAATGGAGAGGCAGTGCGAGCGGCGGATTTCACCAATCTGGGCGCGGCCGGCGGCCGGATTTGTTTCCATAAGAATGTGAACGGCATGTGGTTGTTGCGGCAATGCATGCTGGCGTGGGCGGCAGAGATTGACTGGACGATTCCGGAGTTGATTGAAGCTGCAGAGCATCTGCCGGCGCCCCCTTACGTGGTGCAAGTGGACGAGCCGGATTTGTTGTTGCCGGGAGAGATGCCTTCCCGGATCAATCGGCAACTGGCGCAGCGTGGGTTACAGATGTTTGATCCAGGAGCGGCGGCAGCGCCGAGGATGGTGAACCTGATCATGCACAGCCTGGCGGCGCGGTATCGGGAGGTCGTTGGCACCGTTGCTCAGCTGAGTGGGAAGACGCTGCGGAAGATTTATATCGTGGGGGGCGGGAGCCGGAATCAGTTGCTCAACCGGCTGACTGCGGAGGCGACGGGGCTGGAAGTTCGTTGTGGTTCGGTCGAGAGCTCGACGGTTGGCAACTTCGCGGTGCAGCTGGCTGCGCTGGAGGCCGAGCCTGCCGGTCGAGATGCAATTGCACACTGGGCGCAGGAACTGTCGACTGCACCTTCTTAAAGGAGAATGAAGGAAGGGGCGAAGCCCTTCCTTTATTCAACAAACCTGGACGAAGGGAAGCTGTAACAGGGACGCCACCTTCTCCAACTGGTCCGCGACGTGTCCGATTCCTATGGCGCAATGATGGGCTGGGCCGTGGGCGTTCCAGGTTTCGACGAATTTTCGGGCGCCGAGCGGGAAGCGGTAGCGGCTGTTGGTGTTGCCGATGGCAAGGATGGCGCCGGGGACACTTTCACCTTCGGCGGCCAGCAGCATGAAGCCTGCGTCTTTGTGCTCGACTACGCTCAGAAGGGTTACGGGACCATGCTTCACCGCCATCTCGACGGAGAGTCCCGAGCCTACTTTGCCGTGATAGACCACGAGGGGGCGCACCTTAATTCGGTCTTGCGCAATGCCAATGTGGCCGGGACCGTCGTGGCCCATCAATACCAGGTCGGCGGCAAAATCCATGGCGTAGTACTCGGTAAAGGAACCGCCGCAGCCCAGCAGATCCAAGATCTTCATGGCGATCACATTCTTTACTTCATACTCGCCGGCCACGGGTACGCCTCGGCCGGTGAGCATGGAGGCTCCCAAAATAATGGAGCTCATGGTGTCTTCGTTTTCTGTGACCCCGGAGCCCTTCGCGTAGTAGGCGAGCAGGTTGATGTCTTTCTCCTGCAGGAGTTGATCGAGCGCAAGCGAAGTTCGTGCCGCACGGGATAGCTCAACGGCGGAGCAGTCGTCTCCTACTTCGAAGAATTTGCGGAAGGCATCGACCCTGGCGGCTATGGTTTGGTCGGATAGGCCGCGCCGCAAGGCACTCAGCTCTTCCACCTCGAGCATTTCGATGTGGAGATCGAAGCGGCCGCTCACCTGGGTCAGGTCGGTCGCAATGTCGAGCATACCGCTGTAGTAGTGACCCATGAGCCCGAGGCGGCTGTGGGCTAAATTGGTGACCACCTCGGCGGCCTGCAGCCAGGCTTCGATCTGCTGCTCGCATACCGGGTCGTCGTGCAGCATGCCGGTCACCTGGTGAAATGGGATCTCAAGCCGCCGCAGCACATTGGCAATTTCGGGGACAGGGCACGCGCTGCAATAAGCCAGCCATTCCCCGGTCATGGCGGTGCGGTCTTCCATGGCATTGAAGTGCGCGTAATCGATCGCGGCCGCGGGCTGCAGATTGAGCAAAATCACCGGCAGCTTCGCCCGTTTGATCATGGGCAACACAGTGGAGGAGAGAGCGTAGGTGGTGACGTACAAGAGCAGGATGTCGAGGTCTTCAGTGCGGCAGCGATGGCCGGTTTCGAGCGACTTCTGCGGAGTGTCGACAAGGCCAAGATTAATCACTGTGCGCTGGTCGCCGGAAATCCGCTGTTCCAACTCGTCCAGGTAGCCGATGAGACGCTGTTCCAGCCCGGCGAATTGGCTCCAATATGCATCCAGGCCGAGCCCGGCAATACCCACGCGAAGTCGCTTCTCCATAACGCAACAGCTTACAGCAAGCTTGACATGAGTTTTTGCCGTGACGGATGATCACTTGCGAGTCCTGGGAGAGAACCTTGCTGGATGGAATGTCGAGGCGGTCGTTCTGTAAGGCGCTGGCCGTCAGCGCAGTTGCCACATCAGCACTCGGTCAGGAGCGAGCGGCCATTGCCGGCACTCCGACGGAGTGGGCCTATACCAGCGGGAAACAATACTCCGACCCGTTCAACCAGGTCGAGCTCGATGTCGTCATCGTCACCCCGATGGGAAAAGAGGAGCGCGTGCCGGCGTTTTGGGCAGGCGGATCGACTTGGCGGGTGCGTTACGCTCCTCCTGTTGCGGGTAGCTACAAGATTCATTCTGTCTGCAGCGATACCGCGAATAAAGATCTTCATCAGGTCACGTCAGCGCTCAAAGCCGAGCCCTACATCGGTGACAATCCTCACTACAAGCATGGTGTTTTGCAAATCGCCAAAGACCAGCGGCACTTTGAACACGCCGACGGTACGCCCTTCTTCTGGTTGGGAGACACGTGGTGGATGGCGCTGTGTAAACGGCTGCGCTGGCCGGATGACTTTCAAACATTGACCGCGGACCGGGTGGAGAAGGGTTTCACCATGGTGCAGATTGTCGCCGGGCTTTATCCGGATATGGAGCCTTTCGATCCGCGTGGCGCGAATGAGGCGGGATATCCATGGGAGCCTGATTACGCTCGCATCAACCCGGCCTATTTCGACATGGCCGACGTGCGCATTCAGTACCTTGCCGACCATGGGTTGGCCGCCTGCATCGTCGGGTTCTGGGGATATTTCATCCCGCGTATGGGCGTGGCCAAGGTTAAGCAACATTGGCGGTATCTTGTCGCTCGATGGGGAGCCTATCCCGTAGTGTGGTGCCTGGCCGGGGAAGGCACCATGCCCTACTACCTCTCGCAAACGAAGGAACAGGATGCCGAGACGCAGAAGCACGGGTTGACCGAACTGGCGCGGTACGTGCGCACCATCGACGCCCATCATCACCCAATCACCATTCATCCTTCGAGCAGTGCGCGCCGATGCGTGGACGATCCCTCGGTACTCGACTTTGACATGCTGCAAACCGGGCATAACGATCGCCAGAGCGTACCCAATACCATCGAGACGGTGCAGAGTTCGCTGGCTGCAAGCCCGCAGATGCCGGTGCTGATTGGCGAGGTTTGCTACGAGGGTATCCAGGAAGCGAGCCGCCAGGAGGTGCAGCGTTATATGTTCTGGTCGGCACTGCTGAGCGGGGTTGGAGGACACACTTACGGCGCCAATGGCATTTGGCAGGTGAATACTCCGGCGCAGCCGTATGGCCTATCGCCCCACGGCCACTCCTGGGGCGGGCCCCCGTGGAATGCAGCCGCACAGTTGCCGGGCTCTGGCCAGCTCGGGATGGCGAAGAAGCTGCTGACGCGGTATTCGTGGTGGAAACTGCAAGCCAAGCCGGAGCTCATCGAGCCGCATTGGACGAAGGGAGATTACTGGCAGCCCTTCGCCGCTGAAATCCCCGGCGAGGTGGTCATCGCCTTCTGCCCGGACTTCACCAAGCCTGCCGTGTTTCACCATCTCGACGGTGGTGCGCACAAGGCGTTCTTCTTCAATCCCGCCAGTGGCGCCGAGGTGGCGATCGGCGAGGTCACGCCCGACGCGGACGGCTCATGGAAGGTTCCGGAAATTCCCATCTTTCAGGATTGGGTCATCGTTCTTGAGCGGAAGGCATGACGTTTCGGGTGGGGTTCTCCGCCGACTTTTGTGACCAGCAAGGCAAACCGATCTTCCCCGATCTCGGCTTGTCGCTGCTGGATGCCGTTCCTGCCATCTCGCATCAATTTTTGCCGGAGTATCGCGCGGAATATGCTCCCGAACAATTGGTCGATTACGACGTTCTGATTTCGCTCAAGCCCAAAGTCACGGCTGCGTCGCTGGAGAAGGTTTCGCGGTTGAGTGCGATCGGACGGTGCGGCGTCGGTTACGACAACGTCGATCTCGAAGCCTGCACGGCGAAGGGGATCGCGGTTTACATTACTCCCGGAGGGGTCATTCGTCCGGTGGCGGAATCGATCGTGCTGCTGATGCTGGCGCTATCGCACAATCTGCTGGTGAAGGATCGGCTGGTGCGCCAGGGCCAATGGGCGCAAAGCACGCAACGTCTCGGCCGTGAGCCTCGCCAGCGAGTGGTCGGCACCATCGGCATGGGCAATATCGCCACGGAAGCGATTCGCCTGCTGAAGTCCTTTGATGTTGCCAGGTTTGTGGCGTTTGATCCGTACACTTCGCCCGCGCGGGCGGCGGAGACTGGAGTGGATCTCGTTTCTCTCGATGAATTGTTGCGGGTTTCGGACTATGTTCTGGTGAATTGCCCGCTGACCCCGGAGACACGAGGATTGTTAGGCGACGCGCAATTCGCGCTGATGAAGCCAGATGCCGTCATCATCAACACCGCTCGCGGCCCTATCATTCAGCAGGCGGCGCTGATTGCGGCGCTGCAATCGGGCCGAATTAGCGGCGCGGCGTTGGATGTGTTCGAACAGGAACCGCTCCCGGTGGATTCGCCGCTTACGAAGATGGAAAATGTCATCCTGACGTCGCACTCGATTGCGTGGACGGAGGAGCTGTTCCGGGATATGGGCCGCATCGACTGCGAGGGCGCGTTGGCTGTCTACCGGGGGCAGGCGCCACAGCATATCGTGAATCCTCAAGTGCTGAAAAACCCAAACTTTCTGGCAAAACTGGAACGATACAAACATGCCTAGCTTTCGCCAACGAGTGCGGCAAGGGGACTTGCTCCTCGGCCAGATGGTGCTGGAGTTGTTCACCCCCGGCATCGGCCCGATGCTGGCGGCGGCCGGCATGGACTTCGTGATCTTCGATATGGAGCACGGCCGTTGCGACATCGCTTTGCTTGCCGAGATGGTGGCGGCCTGTCGCGGCAGTGCGATCTATCCCATCGCGCGGGTTCCGGATGTAGGGTTCGTGCCGTTATCGAGGGTCCTGGATCTCGGCGCTCGCGGAGTGATGGTGCCGCGCGTCGAGACGCGGCAACAGGCAGAAGAGGTAGTGAGCGCTCTGAAGTATGCTCCCCAGGGCCAACGCGGAGTCGCTCTTGGCATCGCCCACGATCTTTACCGCTCCGGAGGGGCAGAATTCTTTGCCCAGGCGAATGAAGAGGTGACGGTGATTCTGCTGCTGGAAACAGAGACGGCATTCGCAAACCTGGAGGAGATTGTCAGTGTTCCGGGCGTCGATGTTGCGTGGGTGGGCCACTACGATCTCACTGTCTCCATGGGGATTCCCGCGCAGTTTGAGCACCCGCGCTTTCTCGGTGCGATGGAGGCACTGGTTGCGGCCTGCCGCCGTCACGGGGTGGCTCCCGGATTTCTGCCGGCAACGCCGGAGTTAGCCAGACTCTGGATCAGCAAAGGTTTTCGCGTACTCAGTCTCGGTAGCGATATCGGTGTCTTTCTCAGCAGCATGCGCAACTTTCGCGCCCAGGTGGAGGCGCCATGAAATTTACCGTGCAGGCCTTCAACGCGGGGACGTTCTGGGTTCCGGGCCCCGAAGTGTATTGGATGGAGAACTGGAACCAGCGCGAGGAGATGAACATCCTGATTTATCTCGTGCGCGGCGGTGGGCGGAATATCCTTATCAACACTGGACCTCCGCAGGACCTCACGACGATCAACCGGGCGTGGCTGAACTTCTTCGGCTACCCGGAAGCGCAGATTGTCCGCACCGAAGAGCAGCGCCCGCAAAATATTCTTCGGTCGCAGGGGCTTACGGTCGATGATATTTCGACGGTGATCGTGACTCCTCTGCAGGCGTATGCGACCGCAAATATTCCTATGTTTCCCAAGGCAACGGTCTGTATCTCGAGAAGAGGATGGATCGAAGACTTCCAGGCGCCGTTTTATCATCTGCATGTCCCGCGGCATCTGCGCATCCCTCCTGAGGTGAACTCCTATCTGCAGAATGAGGGTTGGGAGAAGGTTCGCCTGCTGGCCGATGAGGAAGAGATTGCACCGGGTCTGCGCGTGTTTTGGGCAGGTGTCCATCATCGTTCCAGTCTGGCTGTCTGCGTCGATACGGAGAAGGGAACTGTGATTCTTACCGATGCATTTTTCAAGTACGGCAATATTGAATCCGGCCGGTATCTTGGGGTGATGGAGAGCATGATGGAGGCGGATGCGACTTGGGCGCGGATTCGCAAGGAGGCTGATATTTTTGCCTCGATCTATGACCCTGAGGTCTTTAGCCGGCATCCGGGCGGCTTGTTGGCATGACCATTGCTGTCGTGACGGGCGCTGCTTCGGGCATCGGCCGTAGCGTTGCTGAGCGTTTTGCCCAGGCAGGCGCCAGCGTGGCCATGCTGGATCGCAATGAGGACGAGGGAAGACGTATTTGCCAGGAGATCCAGGATCGAGGTGGAGAGGGCGAGTTCTACCGCTGCGATGTGAGCAGCGAAGCGGACGTTGCGGAGACGATCAAGAACGTTGCCGCACGCTTCGGCGGCATCACGCACCTGGTGAACAACGCCGGGATCGTTTTGATTAAAGGCGTGGAGGAGTGTTCGGTTGGCGAATGGGACAGAGTTTTCGATGTCAATGTGAAGTCCATTTTTTTGATGGTGAAGTATTGCCTTCCTTTTTTGCGGCAGTCGAAGGGCGCGAGTGTGGTGAATGTCAGCTCGGTATCCGGGCTGGTTGCACAGAAGGGAACTCCAGCGTATGTCGCTTCGAAGGGAGCGGTGTTGATGCTCTCGAAGGCGCTGGCGCTTGATCTTGCGGGTGATGGGATTCGCGTGAATTGCGTTTGTCCCGGGATTACGGATACGCCGATGTTTCGTGCTCACGTCAATTCTACGAGCGATCCTGAGTCTACTTTGCAGCAGAGGACAAGACGGGTTCCCCTGGCGAGGATGCTTTCGCCGGATGAGATTGCAGATGCGGTTTTTTATTTGGCGAGTGAACGCGCTTCTGGGATTACTGGAACGGAGCTTGTGATCGATGGGGGATATTTGGCTGCGGCAGAGTGGCCTCAGGGGTGAAGTCGCGGCCCTCAGCGGCTAAAGCCGCGACTTGTTGTAGGGTTTATCGGCGGGGCTGAAGCCCCGCCCCTTCGCCATATCCCGGCCTTGATCGATTGCAGGTTTGGAGGGGACGCGCGTTAGCCCGTTCTTTGAATCGGCAAGAAGTGTGGCTCTAGCCACTGAGGAGTGATGTTTCAGCGGCGGGTGGAAAAACAGATTGGTTAGGGTTGAGCAGAACTGCGGATCCGTCCGCTCCGGTCGGGATGACAAGGGAGGAGGGGTTTAGTCGGGCAAGGCAGTGTCTTGCGGGAGAGTGGTGGCTACCGGTGGGATCTGCGGTTAGCGGCGGGTGGCGCGGATGACCAGGTCTTGGTGGAATGGCGGTAATAGCAGCTCGTTTGTTTTGCCGCCCGCCATTTCGATTGCGGGTGAATATTCGCCGGTTACTGGGGAATAGAGGCTGATTTCATAGGTTCCGGGTGGCAGGTGGAGCGTGAGCTTTCCGCCCAGCGGTTCACCGGCGGCTGGAGCTTCGAGCTCGCGGGCGTCTGCCAGGTAGGCAACGTAATCCTTATCGGCTACCGACATGCTTGCGGCGGCTAGGTGTTCCGGATAGTTGGTGATCCAATCCGGGGCGAGCTTGGCGTGGGTGTAGTCGAACGATGCCATGAACTCCGATAGGTGCTGCATCCAGGTGCGAATGCCGGCCTGCGAGGCGGTCGTGCCGCGCTCGCTGCCGACGGTGATGGAGAAGTCGATGTAATCGTAGTGGCAGCCGCTCAGTAGTGCGGTCCAGGCACGCTTGCGGTGAATGGTCCAGCCGGGGGTGTCGCGATACATGCTCGCGGTGTTGTCTTCGTCCAGCACGACGGGCTTGGGGCGGGGAAACGATGCCCGGCAGAAGCTCCCAACCTGATCCAGCCGCAACTCTTTCGACATGAAATTGCCCATGTCATAAACGTGGCCGTCGAATTGTGTGTTGGGTAACGGGTGAGTATTCACGATATCGAAGGTTTTGCTGGAGAAGGATCCATCCTGGGGAAAGGCGTTCTTTTCACCATAGGTGAAGGCCTGTTGTCCTGACAGAAGATGCGGACGCTGCAAGCGCTGCATCTCGTCGCGCATGACGCGCGCCATTTCGTCCTGCCAGGCATCCACATCCGCGGGCGTTGCATGGCTCTTGATGCCTCCGCCGGGCTCGTTGCATATTTCGTAATAGACATTGTCGTATCCGGCCGTCTCCTGGATGATTTTGCGCGCGTACTCACTTTGACGGCGCACCAGGTCCGGGTTTTTGAGGGAGATGTAGTCTTCCCAGTCGACTGTGCCTACATGCTGTTTGTTGTTTTCCGCGCGCAGCGGATTCAGAGCCCACACGTCGTTGGCATAGGTGTTGCTAAAGACAGTCAACTCGACGACGATTCCGTATTTGGAAGCAGCGTCGAGGAAACGATGCAGGCGCTCGAAGTATTCCGGATTCCACTGGTCCAGGTCGTAGATGGGCTCACCGTCCATGGCTTTACCCGGACCAGTGCGTACGAAAGGCGAGAGGTAGTCGGGAGATTCTGGTTTGCAGGGAGAGGACGGGTTCCGCGCACTTTGCAGTTCGCGGTACAGCAAAAAGGTGCGCGTCATCGTCATCCTGTGCTGCGCGGCATCGGCCAAGTACTTTTCGTAGTCGAACGGCCGATTGATGACGGACCCATAATGCTCGGAAGCGGAGATCAGCACCAGGGGCTTGCCCCGGAACCAAAGGTATTTAGGATTTGCGGAGTCGAGGTGGACTGCATCCTGAGCGTGCGCCGCGCTCAACGCCGTGAGTGCCAACAGGATTGCGGCTCTCTTCATCATTTCAAACTGGCGCGGGTGATCATCTTGTGATGCACGAAATTATAAGGCGGGATGGAGCTTCCTCGTAGAATCGCCAGACCAAGCTGTATGAGGCGAGGGCCGTAGGTGTGGGCTTCGTGGGAGACAGAACCGATCAAACTGCCGTCGCCGGAGCGCAGTTCTTCCAGCACTTCCGGGATGCAATCCTGGCCGACGGTTGCGACGGTCTTTTCCAGGCCCGCCTCACGCACCGCCTGCAGGGCTCCCAGCGCGCTGGTGTCGGTGGCGGCAGCGATGAGGATTTTCTGCTTTTTGTGGGTGCGCAGAAAGGCCGCGGTCACCTGGTAACTGCGCTGCCGTAAGCCACCACCTTCCAATCGAATGAAGCGATCGGGGAGAAGATGCGGCAGCCGGGCGCGCACTCCCTGAAAGGCTCCGGTGATCCTGCTTTGCACAAAGGAGCCGGCCTCGGCGATATCCAATCCCACCACCCAGTCTGGTTTGCCCTTCCATTCGTCGGTGGCATGTTGCGCCAGTAGCTCGCCCGCTTCGTAACCAACCTGGAAGTTGTCGACTCCGAAGTAAGTGGCATGGGGATGGGGAATATCAATCGCGATGAGAGGAATACCCGCGCTCGAAAGGGTGTGACCGATCAGCGGCGCGATATGCTCATCGATCTGGAATTCGATTACCAGATCGACTCCCTTGCCGACAAACTCTTCGGCGTTCCGCAAAGCAACTTCCGGGTCGTACTTGTTGTCGAGGACCACCAGTTCAATTCCGGAATTTGTCGCAGCGCCGCGCAGACTAGCGGTCACGGCTTCGGAGAAGGGCATGGTCACACTCTGGCTGGCGAAGCCAAAGCGGACTTTCTTGGGACGGGCCGCCGAGCGATAGCGGCCATCCTGCGACTGCGCAACGTAGCCGCGATGAACGAGGGTCTTGAGGATGCGATATACGCTGGTCTTGGAGACGTTGAGGCGTTGAAAGATATCTTCAAGCGTCAGCGGCTTTTTTTCCGCCTCGAGTAACTCCAGGATGTCCAGGGCCTTGGAAAGGATAGGAATGAGATAGAGCCGGCTGATCTTCGCTTTCGGCAAATCGATATCCTCTATTGAAATGTAACATTTTGCTCCTTTCCTAAGGCAGGTAGAAGACCTCCTCCATCATGGGGAATCGCTCACCCGGCCGGATTGGCTCCGGCGCCGCCAGAAACGGCAACATGGCCGCCTGCCAGCGAGTGTTGACAGGATCGGCTTCCACGCGTTTCCAGGTGGCTTCAAAGTCGTCGTCCACATGCAGAGTCAGGAAGAGCAATTGGTCTCGGCGGAATATGGAAAATTCGGAAATTCCGGCCCGTTTCAGCACGGCCAGCATCTCCGGCCATACCGCTGCATGCGCCTTGTCATACGCTTCTTCAGCACCCGGACGTAAACGTGCCAGCCAAGCAATTCGTTGCATCGCGTCTTTTCACCCCGTTTGATTTTGACCCATAGGATCGTACCCCAATAGGACCAGGTAACGCCGGAGAATGGCGCATTTCCGGCCTACCGCGCGGAGCTGTGTTGGCAGACGAGGTTCGCGACCCTGCGGGCCAGATTGAGGCCTGGCACCGCGCCTAATACTGCAATCCGCACCGCATTCAGGAGGGCTGATAAACCATGCGGCGCCTGTTCCTTGGGGGAGTTCGATTGAGAAACTATTTTTCTCTTGACATTGATATTTTGCGCCCTATATCTTCCGCGGCGTAATTCGATTCGTGTCTGGCGGTGCCGAGATGGGGCAGGGGTGCGGGAAAAGAGCTACCCGGCTCCCGCAAATCGGCACTCAATACCGGCCGAGAGGTGGAGAGGCACAGCCGAACCATCGCGGCAGAAGTAACCAGTTTTGGGGGAGGACGTACATGTCATTCAGAAGAGTTTGCCTCTTCGTTGTTCTAGCGGCCGCAACGTTCAACATGGCCTTCGGCCAGGGCGGGGCCACCGGCAGCATTCAAGGCACGGTCACAGATACCTCGGGCGCTGTCATGCCGAACGTCAAGGTGACGGTCACCAATACGGCCACGAATGGAGCGTTCAACACCCAAAGCAATTCTGCCGGAGACTACAGCGCACCGTCTCTGAGCCCTGGTCTCTATACCGTTTCCGGGCAGCTCACGGGCTTCGAAAAGTCGGTGACGGCGCCGTTTACGCTGGCGGTTGACCAGAAGATTCGTATCGACATCCACATGACGGCCGGGGCAGTGACGCAGACGGTGGAAGTGACTGCGGAAGCCGTCACCCTCGATACCGACAGCACGTCGCTATCGCAGGAAATGAGTGGCGAACAGGTGGCTGCGTTGCCCCTGAACGGCCGCAATTTTATGCAGTTGCTGCTGGTCGGCGCCGGCGCTGTTTCGGTTGGTGGTGAGCAGGGCACCATGCGCCAGGGTGAAGGAAACGCGGTGAGTATCAACGGAGGTCGTCCCGAGGGCAACAACTACACCCTGGACGGTTTGGTGAATACCGATCAGGCTTTGCAGACGCCAGCGGTCATTCTCTCGCAGGATGCCATCGGCGAATTCAAGGTAGAGAGCGGAATCTATCCCGCAGAAAACGGATTCGGCGCCAGCCAGATCAATATCGTCAGCAAAGCGGGTACCAATTCCATTCACGGGGCGCTTTTCGAATCAAATCGTAACAATGCCTTTGACACATTGCCGTTCCCAACCGCGACCGACTACATTGCCGGAGTAAAAACGGCGAACCCGGTGCTGAAGCTGAACCAATTCGGGTTTGTGGTTGCCGGCCCGGTTTATATTCCGAAGCTCTACAATGGCCGCAACAAGACATTCTTCATGGCCAATTACGAAGGCTGGCGGATGGATAACGGCCAACGCGTGGAAAACGTGGTGCCCACGCCCGCTGAGCTCAGTGGCGATTTCTCTGCAACCACGTATCCCGCAGTTTCCGGCTTGCCGGGAGGCCCTCTGCCCGCTTATGGAACGCCCACCTGCACGGCGGTGCTTGCCGCTGGGTACGATTGCCTGCCGGCGGATCCCTTCACGGGAGCGAATGATTGGGGTAGCCAGGTTCCCACCAGTGCCCAGACCGCGCGTGTCGGGGCGGCAGCCATCAAAGCCAACTTCTGGTCGAAGCCGACCGTCGCCAACACTCCGGAAGGAGTCACGAACTTTTTTGAAAACATTCCTGGTCCGCTGACCATGAACCAGCAGACCTACCGCGGTGATCAGCTGCTGGGCAAATACGGCTCGGTATTTGGGCGCTATACCCATGCCAAGTACGTAAACAGCACGCAATACAATTCTGGCTCCGTTGACTATGGCATCGAGCAGTATTTCCAGACCGAAGATGCCTGGGAGATTTCGCACACCATCAGTCTGGGCTCGCAGAACACCAACAATTTCCGCTTTGGCAAGCTGCGCGCGCAAGCTCCTGAAGGTTCGGCCGCACCCTCCGCAAACTTTGTCAGCTCGTTGGGCCTGGGGGGTACATTCACGACGTTCGGACCGTTGCAGCAGACCTATCCCAATGTTGGCTTCGGTACAGGCGGATTCTCGAGCGGTGGCGGTCCGGTTAACTCCTATAGCGGATCGGATAATCCGAACTGGGAATATGCCGATTCGTTTACCACGGTTCACGGCAGGCACACCATCGGGCTGGGTATCGACTATCGCCGCTGGCGCTTGATTCGTAACCTCGACGATGACTTCTACGGCGACTATACGTTCAGTGGGAAAATCGCGGCCAACAACACAGTAAATTGCCCCAACCCTGTTTCTGCTATCAACGGCGGGCAACCGCTCTGCAGCACAGGCAATGCCGTGGCCGACCTGCTTACCGGCTACTACAGCGGAGTTGGCGGGTTTGTGCCCGGTCCTCTGAGCCCGACCACTGAGGCCGGTAACCCGCAGACCCACGTTTTCAGCTACTGGGGACCCTACATCCAGGACGACTGGAAAGTAACCCAGAAACTTTCGATGAACTTCGGCCTGCGGTGGGACTTCCGTGCCGCGGCGTATGAGGCGCAAAATCACTTCTTCTGGCTTGACACCACGAACCCGCAGGGCGGCCTTTGCTACGCTGATCCAAAGCTGACCACCGATGGAGTGGCGCCGGGTGGCCCTGGCATCAACGGCGGAACGATTTTGCGCTACTGCGGCAAGACGCCCCGCGGCGGACAACTGACACCCTTCGCTCCTCGTTTTGGCATGAACTATCGTGTCAACGACAAGACCGTTGTCCGCGGCGGGTACGGGATCTTCTATGACTCCTTTGAAGGCCGCGAGATCGACGACTCGGCCGACATCTACCCCTATAGCATTCGCAACAACCTGACGCCGGCGACGGTCGCCAGCGCTCCCAAGAACACGAACCAGCTATTTCCCAGTTACTCTACACTTGGGCCGTTCCCCGAGTCTTCGCTCTCGTTCATCGCTGTGATCGAGTCAGAAAATCCGCTCGATCCCTATGTCCAGTCATGGACGCTGTCGTTTGAGCGGGAACTGGCACGGAACACAACGCTGGAAGTGAACTACATCGGCACCAAGTCTACCCATCTTCTCGATCGGCGCAACATCGCGCAGCCCTACCAGATTCCCACGGCGAGCCAGGCCTTCTGTCAACAGACGGATCCGGTCACGGGCGCTTATCTCAATATCACGCAGGCTCCTTGTACCGTGATCAGCCGCTTGCCCTACCCGAACTTCAACGGGTTCTATATCAACAGCGACTTCCACGGCTACTCCAACTACAACGCCGGCAATATCAAGTTCGAGCATCGCGCCGGCGATATGGCGGTGACCGCGGTCTTCACCTATGCCAAGAGCCTGGATGACAAGTCGGCGGCAGCCGGCGTAGGCTCCACCGGGGCGGGCTACCAGGGGTTCGAGGACAACCACAATCCTCGGCTGGATTACGGGCCTTCGGATTTCGATGTCGATCACCGCTTCGTGGCCAGCTACATTTACCAACTGCCGTTTGGCCGGGGTAAGCATTTCGCCGGAAACGCGAATCGGCTTGAGGACGTCGCCATCGGCGGATGGGAAGTTACCGGGATCACTACTTTCCAGACCGGCTTCCCATTCACGGTTCAGGGTTCGGATATTCAAGGCCTGAACGACAGCCAGTTCCCGCATGCCAATTACGTTCCCGGCTGCGCAGTCAAGAGTAACCTGTCGGCCAAGTTCCAGCGACTGAATACGGCCTGCTTCAGCCAACCTCTGCTGGGAACTTACGGCAATCTTGGCCGTAATACCTTGCGTCAGCCCGGCATCAACAACTTTGATATGGGATTTGGCAAGTCGTTCGAAATCTGGGAGCGTCTGCGGTTCGCTCTGAAGATGGACGCCTTCAACGTGTTTAACCATCATCAATACGGTGGCGATGTAGGTGGCTTGCTGGTTGCCGGATCGGGCGGCAATACGGCAATCGACAATAATGTGAACGACGCGCATTTTGGCCTGCTCACGACATCGTCGAAATCGCGCATCCTGCAGTTCAGCGGCAAGATTACCTTCTGAGCTTTCCACAAACGAATACTCTCTCCCCGCCACGCCGTCACCGGCGTGGCGGAACTTTTTAGTGGTTGTCTTTCCCCGCTGCGGAGCTTGGGGATACCGCGGCACCGGAAGCTTTGCGGTCGACCCACATCTCGCGAAAAACGAGCGAGATATGGGGCACCCAAGCTCCGTGGCGTGTAAAGATTCCGTTCTAAAGCTGCCTTCGCTACTGAAGGCTGCGATACTGATCCCGGTAGTGTTTTGATGATGCGTACCTATTTGAAACTCATAGTTGTCCTGGGGCTGTCGTGCTGTTTGTCTTTGGCAGCGACTGCGCAGGATGCCGAAGACCAATATGCGGAGGCAGGCCAGAAGGCTCTCGCGGCTGGTCAATATGCAGTGGCACATACCAATTTCGAGAAATTGGCCAAGCTGCACCCCGAGATTGCAGAGGTTCATGCCAGCCTTGCTGTCATCGATTTCAAACTGCGTGACTACGAACATGCCGTTCAGGAAATTCAAACAGCAAAGAAGCTCAAACCAGGCCTCCCCAACCTCGATAGCCTGCAGGGCATGTCACTTGCCGAACTGGGCAGGTGGGAAGAATCGCTACCCGGACTCGAGGATGGCTTCACCAAAGCGCCTAACCAATACACGCAACGGATGTGCGGCCTGCAGTTGATGCGTGCGTATACCGGCCTGCGGCGCGATACCGATGCCGTGAATGTAGCTCTGGAATTGAACCGCCTGTATCCCGACGACCCGGAGATTCTCTACCATACCAGCCGCATCTACGGAAACTTTGCCTACCTTAACTTGCATAGGTTAGAAGAGGTGGCTCCTACCTCGGTATGGCGGCACCAGGCGGCAGCGGAAGCCTTCGAAAGCCAGGGATCCACCAACTCTGCCATCGGTGAATATCGCGAAGTACTGAAGCTGGAGCCCAATCGCCCCAAAATTCACTATCGCATGGGCCGGACCCTGCTGGCACGATGGCAGCAAAATCACGCCCCCGAAGACCGGGCGGAGGCCGTGAAAGAATTTGAACTGGAGCTCCAGCTCGATCCGAACGACGCCAACGCCCTTTATGAACTGGCTGAGCTTCATCGCCAGCAGCATGAAATGGATCAGGCGCAACAGCTCTTTGAATCCGCGCTGAAGCAGTATCCTGACTTTCAGGAGGCACAGGTGGGCCTGGCCGCGGTGCTGATGGCGAAACAAAAGCCGGAACTCGCGCTACCCCATTTGCAGCGCGCGGTCGCTCTCAACGCAGAGGATGAAGTAGCGTGGTATCGCCTGTCGCAGGCAGACCGGGCACTGGGAAATACCGAGGAGCAAAAGAAAGCTCTGGCGGAGTTTCAGCGGCTGCATAATCAGATTGCCGTGCAGCAGGGAACAAATGTACCGGCCGAAGTGACAAAACAGGTGTTACAAAATGGCGAGGTTCAGTAGCACGCTTCTCGTTCTCGTCCTGACTGGCTGCGGCGGTGGTGGGGCGAGCTTCTCTCCTCCGCCGATTAATCTTTCTGTCTCGGTTAACGGCGCCACGGTCACCGTGCCGGCCAATGGCATGATGGTGAATGTCCCGGTCACCATCGTCGCGCCCACCGAGACGGCGACCTTCAACATCACTGGGCTACCTGCGGGCGTGAGTGATACGTACAAGGAGTCGGAGTCCAATGCCTCCGGGCTGCTTACCCTGGTCGCGAACACGACTACAGTTCCAGGGACCTACATGCCAATCATCACCGTCGGTTCTTCAGGGCAAACGGCATCGGTGGTATTCACGCTGGTTATCAGCGCACCACCCAAGCCGGGGTTTCTGCTACGGAAAACTGACGACAACCACCGCGAAGGGCGCGAGAGTTAAATGATTGCCTTGCTGTTTCTGCGACCGCGCCGCGCCTTCTCCACTCGCTTCGTCGACAATCTGTAGCTGGCCATTTTCCGCACCGGCCGGCAAGGTGACCTCGACGCTTCGGTTTCTCTTGTTAATGAGCACCAACTTCTTGCCCGACGGTGTCGTAAAGCCCTGGGCGGCGATTTCGCTCCGGCCACCCGCTTTGGTGGTGACGAGTTGATCTCCGGGATGAAAAGTATCCTTCAGCAGGTGCAAGACCCAGAAGCGCGCATTCGGTTTGCCGTTCTTCCAATCGATCATGGAGACGCTGGGAAATTGCGTCGGATACCCCACCAGTTGTGACTCGCCAATCACATCTACGCCCAACTGGGCGAGCTCGATGTAGAGATAGGCGTAGAGAGCGCCCGCAGCATTCCAGTACAGCTTGGGGATTGTGTCGGACCCGAGCTTGCCATGGTTCGAGTCGTCATCTGTCGCCAGGATCACTCCCAGTTCGTTGGTGTCGGTTTTGGTCTGCGGAGAAAGACGCTGCCGGATGGCATCGATGTACCGTGTGGTCGCCAGGAAGCGATCTGCCTGATCGAAGAAGGTGTACTGCCAGTTGTTGAGGTCTTGATCGCGCGATGGGCTGGCATAGAAGTGGTAGGAGATGTAATCGAGCGGAATTCCCGGTTTGTGGTTGGCTGGGTTCAGGAAGTACTCGAACATCTGTGGATTGGCCGAAGGATCGGCCAGCGCCAGTCCCATGAACTTCGTATCCGGGCTCACCTCGTGAATGGCGCTCACGATGGCGTCATAGCACTCGGTATATCGCTGCGGAGTCATCTTGTGTTCGAAGTCAACCTCGTTCAGCACCTCCCAGATAGGGAAGGTGTAATGGTAGTTCGAGGTATGCCTGGCGCCATTCTCGTCGGTGAATCCGCCCTTGGTGTACCAGCTGACGAGGCGAGCATAGTAGTCGCCCAATTCTTTGCCCGAGGGGTCATTGAGGTCTGCGCCCTGCGTGTACTCCCAATACACCTGGTTTGGGTCGGCCGGGTAGGTGACGGGCTTGTCGGTCTTCCAAAGCCAGGCGGGGATGGTGCTGAAATTCATCACCGTGCTGTGGCCTTCCGTGGCTGCCATAAAGTCTTTGGTCATGGGGTCGATCAGCGAAAAATCCCATGAGGTTTTCTCCTTGGTGGGTGGTTCCAGTTCTGCGACGCCAAGCCTGGGGTAAGGGAGCCAGGGAACGTAGCGGACATCGTCGGCGCCCAATTCCTTGACCGCCCGGTAAGCGCTATCAACGATGGGCGAACCGGGGCGCAGCATGGGGTTCACCACGACTTGCAGTGTCGGCGTGGACCTGGACACGATGACTGTTTTGTTCCAGTCGACGGTGACTTCATTCGGTTTGGCGGCGGATTGGCCCAGGGCCACGGACCCGCTGAAAACACTGATAAGGAGAAGATTTGACAACGAGATGCGCATCGGGAGCCTCAAAAAAAACCGCCCCCATCATACAGAATCAATTCCGATCGGGATACCACTTTCCTATTGACATTTCTATCTCGGCAAACAGATAGTTTGAGCCGCATGCACACCTTTCCTGCACGTTTCTTTGGCCGCTCCGCCTTCGCCCTTCTGATGGGTGCGTCCTTCGCCTTTGCGGCTTCTTCGGCACACAAGCCAGTCCACCTCACCTGCGATGCGTTGGAGCAGCCCCTGGGAGTCGACTCTGCTCAGCCGATGCTCTCGTGGAAGTTGCAGGATGACGGCTTTGGGGCTCGCCAGACCGCCTACAGGATCGCGGTAGCGAGCAAAGCGACGTTGCTGAACAAGGCGGATGTTTGGGACAGCGGACGGGTCGAGTCCGGAAAGTCCTTCGCGGTCGCCTATGGCGGCCCAGCGCTGAACCCGGAGACGCGTTACTACTGGCGCGTGGAGCTTTGGGACAAGGACGGAAAGCCTTACCCGATGAGCGATGCCTCCTGGTGGGAGACAGGCCTGCTCAAAGATGCCTGGAAGGCGCAATGGATCGGTTATGAAGAGGCGGAGCACCGTGCCATCCGCGAATCGGGCGCGCAATGGATTACCAACGCCGATATCGGCTCGAAGGGAGGCGACACCCAGCACGACTTCCGCCTGAAGTTCTCTCTCCCCGGGCAGGTGAAGCACGCGGATCTGTTCGTTACCGGCAAGGATACGGCTGCTGCCTGGGTCAACGGCAAACAGGTGCTGGAGGCGCAGCCGCTGCCGCCGTGGAAGCAGGCGCCCTGGAAGACTTACCTGAAACAAGACGTGACCGCTAACCTGCGCTCAGGCAACAACCTGCTGGCGGTCGGCGTGACCTTGTATGGAACGCCCGACGCAAACGGCATGGGTTCGTCTGAGCAGGACCACACGCCGATGAGCGCGTGCCTCTATCTCGAAATGATGGACGGATCGACCAAGGTACTCGCCAGCGGTCCCCAATGGAAGGCAATGCTTAATCCGGGGCCAGGCTGGTATGCACCGCAGTTCGACGACGCCGCATGGCAGCCGGCCATCGCCTTTGTGCCGCCCGCCACGCCCATGGGACAGGAGTCCGTGGGCGAGCCATGGCCGACGGGCCCGGTGAAGTTGCTGCGCCACACCTTTGCGGTGCGCGCGCCTATCACTTCGGCTCGCCTGTACGCCACCGCGCTCGGCGCCTATCGCATGCAAATCAACGGCACGCGGGTCGGTGACCAGGTGCTGGCTCCAGGATGGGACGACTTCCGCAGCCACGTGCCATACCAGGTGTACGACGTGACGAGCCAGGTGAAGACCGGGCAAAACGCGATCGGTGCGTGGCTTGCGCCGGGCTGGTATACGACGCCGTTGATGTGGTTTCGCCAGGGATACAACTACGGTGACACTCCTCCAGCGTTGAAGGCGGAGTTGCGTATTGCGCACGCTGACGGATCTGTCGAATGGATTGCAACCGACGCATCCTGGAAGGCCGATACTTCACCCATTTCCCAGGCGGAGATCTACGATGGCGAAAACTACGACGCGAGAAAAGAGCAACCGGGATGGGATAAGGCGGAGTTCTCCGACACGGAGTGGAAGCCGGTCGATCTGGTCAAGCCGCTCGAGCCGGAGATCGTTCCTCAGTCGTTCCAACCCATCCGGGCGCACGAGGAGTTCACTGCAGCGGCCATCAGCAACCCCAGCAGCGGTGTTTATATCTTCGACTTCAAACAGAACATGGCTGGAATCGCAAAGCTGCAGGTCCATGGCCCCGCGGGCACCGACATTCGCTTGCGATTCGCGGAAGTACTTAATCCCGAGGGGACGGTCTACATTGAAAATCTGCGCACCGCCAAGGCGACTGACCATTACATCCTCTCCGGCAAAGGACGCGAGGAGTTCGCGCCTGATTTCACCTTTCACGGCTTTCGCTACGTGGAGGTGACCGGGTTACCGGCCAAGCCCGATCTGACCACGATCAAGGCGGTCGCCTTTTACACTGACGCGCCCATTACGGTGCAGCTGAAGTCCGGCAGTTCCATGATCAATCAACTTTGGAGCAATATTCTGTGGGGTCAGCGCTCCAACTTTGTTGGCGTGCCGACGGATTGCCCGCAGCGCGATGAGCGCCTGGGTTGGACGGCGGACGCCCAGGTCTTCTGGCGAGCGGCCTCGTACAACATGGACCTGACGCAGTTCTCGCAGAAGTTTGCCCGCGACGTCCGCACCACCCAGTCGGGAACTTCGATGTACGGTATTTTTGCTCCGGGGACGAACACGCCGAACCCCGGCTTTGGTGCAGGCTGGAGCGATGCCGGCGTCATTATTCCCTGGACGTCGTGGGTGCAGACCGGAGACACGCGCATCATCGAGCAAAATTGGGACTCGATGGAAAAGTATCTCGCAGGCATTCAGGCGGGCAACGCCGATTATCTATGGAAGACGGGCTATGGCACACCGTTCGGTGACTGGCTTTCTCCGGAAGGGCCCACGCTGGAGCCTTTGGTGGCGACCGCCTATTGGGCCTATGACGTCACGCTGATGAAGCAGATGGCGCATGCTTTGGGGAAGAGCGAGGACGAGGCCAGGTATGCTGCGCTGTTCGACAAGATCAAGACTGCGTTCGAGCAGGCGTACGTGCATGACGACGGTTCGATCCCTGGCGCGGACACGGGTCCTTCACCGTTCGGGCAGATCAATAATCCGGAGGCGAAGGCGAAGGGAGGAGACACGCAAACAGGGTATGTGCTGGCTTTAAACATGGGGCTGGTTCCAGATTCGCTGCGCGCGCAGGCAGCCAACCGGCTCATTGCCAAGATCGAAGCGAACCATGGGCGCCTGGCCACCGGTTTCCTGGGGACTCCGTATCTTCTGGCGGTTCTGGTGGACACGGGGCACAGCGATGTTGCCTACCGCTTGCTACTGAACACCGAGTATCCCTCGTGGGGATACCTGGTCGATCATGGCGCCACCACGATGTGGGAGCGATGGAACGGCGATCAGATGCGCGGGGATCCGAGCATGAATTCCTACAACCACTATGCCTACGGTGCGGTTGCGGATTGGATCTATCGCTATGCAGCGGGGATTGACGCGTCAACCTCCGACGCCGGGTTCCATACGATCTATCTCCACCCCACCTTCGATTCCCGGATGGGCAACCTGGATGTTCGCTATCAATCCTCGTATGGCGAGATACATTCGGCGTGGTCGATGAAGGGCTCGGTGGTGAGTTGGTCGGTGACGATTCCGCCCAACGCAACAGCACAGTTACCGTTGACGGCCAGCCAACAGACTAGCTTCACGCTGGATGGAAAAGCATTGTCTGAGAATAAGAAGCTTCGTCAGGTGAGCGGTGGGGCCTACGAGCTCCCCGCCGGCACTTACGCCTTTCGCATCGCCGCCCAGTAGGGTTCTGACCCGGGCAAGGCCTACATGGAAAGAGGGTGCCCCATATCTCGCCTGTTGTTGGCGAGATGTGGGATTTCACTGCTCTCACCCCGAAACCTTCCACCAGCAATCAACGGCCCCACCGTCGACATTCGTTCTTCCCACATCTCGCCAACAACAGGCGAGATATGGGGCACCCCCTTCGTGGCTGATAGGCCTATCTGAAGCGTGACTAAGCGATGACAATTGCATGACACACGCTGCCGCGCGCATCGGTAACTTTGAAAGTGTTCATCAATAAGCCGCCGGTGTGTGGGTGTCGTAGGGGAGGCCAAACTTATTCAGGTGCTCATCGAGTACGCTCGACGACGCGGGAATATCGATCCTGCCCAGGTCGCTGTTATCGCGATCGATCCTGACCGTGCGGACAAGCGAGTGCAGAAAATCAGCCGAGGCCAGTTCCGACCAGACCTCAAGATGATAGGAACCTTCCCGTACTCCGTGCAAGGTGGCTACGCCTTCCGCATCGGGCGAAGCATAATACGGTGTTTTGAGCGAGATGATGACTGCGCTCATTTCGGGATGAATATTGCAGAAGATGTACGAAACTCCCTCGCGGTTGAACAATACGGTGCGGGATTGGCCACTTTGATAGAGCCCGAGATCGAAGCGCCTTCCGTTGAAGAGCGAGAAGACATTGTGAAAGAAAGGATCTGCATTCGGAAACGCCACGGTGCTGCCTACGGGAACCACCAGCAAACCAGGACGAAAGACTTTATCCTTCTGCACCATACTGAAGGTTGCCGGCGATTGCATTTCGACCTCAGAAGGATTGACGGGCGCCAGCCAGATGACGGTGCGGTGGCCCAAATCGCGGAGCGAGCGATGCGACCCCTCGGCGTGGCTGAAATGAATCCGCACCGAAACGTCGCATGTGGCGGCTGGCTGCGCGGCTTGCCCGGCGCCCAGGGAGCAGGCTGCCATCAGTGCCAACAAAGCGGATCTAAAACGCATAGCCCGCCGCCAGCCCGAAGCGATTCGCGCTATTGCCGGGCCCATTGATGGGCCAGGAGCGGATGTGGCGATACTCACCCGACAAAACGATGGCTGAGGTCGGCCGGAAGATGACGTTGGCGAAGCCGGTCTGGTTGCGGGCAAGCTGCGTATACGGGTCGTTGTAGTCGAGGTCTGCGATGCGCAACTGCGTCGCGTCGGCATTATCGAGTCCGAACGCGAGGTTCCATTCAAACCGTTCCGAAGGCTTGAACTTCAGTTGGCTCCATCCGCCGGCATCTCTGAGTCCGGCAAGCGGCTCGAGCGAAGAGGAGGTATAAAGCAGAACACTGTCTTTGTACGCGCCCGCGTTCAGTCCCCCCAGGGCTGCGCCGCGATAGATCTCTCCGGTTAGCTGTAGACGGGCGGGTAGAACAGTCTTCCAATCTACTGTCCCGGCCCAGGCGTCGAGGCTGCCGGTGCCTGCGTAGGAGTGTGGGCTCCAATAGCCGCCCACGCCGATCGTTTGGCTCTTGTGCGCCCCACCGTGCCAGGCGGCGCGTACTTCGCTCCCGGGATAACGGCTTCGCTCCGCTGCACTCACCGCGCCCAGCCCGCTGCTGGAATTGACATACGCATCGGGAATGTCCGCGAGAGCCCCCTGCAGACTGAATTGTTGATGGTCGGAAAGGTTAAAGCGGTGTTCCACGCTCAGTTGTGGCAACCAGCTCCATAAGGCTCCCGACCAGCTAAAAGCCGGCTCCGCCATGCTGAAGTATGAGGTGGCGTAGTCAGGGGTAAGAATCAGCGAAGAGATGCCGCCTTGCACGGTTGTGTTGGGCCACGCCAACTGCATCTCCGCTGTGCGGAGACGAAAGTAGTTGCTGCCGGTATCGTCGTAGTCATCGCCGGAGAGTCCACTGGCGAAATCCATTTCGATGTTGGCGTAGGTCCGCGCTCCCCAGAGAGAGGGCCCGGTTGCGTCGAGACCAAGAATCGTTTGCCGCCCGGTCGCGGTGAGGCTGCCATTCACGGCCGTTTTTCCCGGCATGACAGCAAGCGCGGGCAGCGTCGGTTGGTCCAGCGCACCGTTTGTGACCGCCGCGTTGAACAATAGCAGGCCGTGCAGTTTGACCTGGTATTTCGATGCGGTTTCCACCTTCGACTGCTCATGCACCTGGATCGCAGCCTGGCTCAAGGCTTGCTGTTCCTGCAAGCCGGCGACCGCCTGTTGCAGGTCGGCGGCCGAGCCTACCTGCGACTTCAGCGCTTCGAGTTGCGAGCGGAGCAGTTGCAATTCGGCGCGGTCCTGATCGATTTGCTGCTGCGCCGTTTCAAGCCGGGTCTGCATTTTTTCGAGCTGGTTCTCAAGCTCATCCGCAGATTTTGCGGCTTGTCCCCAGAGGGAACTCGAAGAGAGTTGCAGGGCGCCGCACAGAAGGCAGACCCACGCTGCACGAACCCATCGACGTTGCTGGTCCGTCATAGGCGGGCACCTTTCGATACGTCGGGCGAAGCGTGGTGTTCGACCACTTCACACCGCCGATCCAAGGTAAAGACAAAGACTGTGGGTACTTCCAGGCCATCGCCACTCTGCAAATGAATCGCACCCCCATGCTCCTGCGCTATGGTTGCTACCAGGGTCAAGCCTATGCCTATGCCATTCTCCTTATTGGCGCTGAAGAATGGGTCGAAGAGCCGGTCGCGAATGGAAGTGGGGATCCCGGGCCCGGAGTCAGAGACTTCCAACTGAATGATCTCCGGTTCTTCATGGATATTGATCTTCACCCGCGGCGGCGCAGGACTCTGCCGGGCGGCCTGGCATCCATTTAGTAGTAGATTGTAAATCGCCCGCTCGATCTTTCGCGCATCGACCGATGCTTCTGCTGTGCCGTCGGCGGTGAGTTCAATGGAAACGCCCAACGCATCCGGGTGTTGGGAAACGCGATGGATGGCTCGCTCTGCCAGGTACGTAACCGACTCACTACTCAGATGCAGCACGCGGCCGGTACGGGTGAAGAGTAAGAGCGACTCAATCAGGTCGGTCGTGCCCTGGACCGACATCTGAATTTCCGCCAGGAGATCGGCCCGCTCTTCGTGTGAGAGGCCGGAAGCTGCCAGAAACTCCGCGTTCGCATATACGGAGGCGAGATAGTGGCGCAGATCGTGAGAAACCGAACTGGCCATTTGGCCAATGGTCGCCAGGCGTTCGGACGCAATCAATTTGGTCTGCGTCTCATGGATTTGCGCGCGCATGGTTTTGACCGCACTGCCGAGCGCGCGAATCTCGGAGGAACCCGAGACGGAGAGGTTCGCCTGGTAGTCGCCGGCGCCGACAGCTGCCACGCCTGCGGCCAGACCTTCGAGCGGCAGGGTGAGCCTGCGCGCAAACCAGAAGGCCAAAGCGACGCCGGCAAGCGAGGCAGTGAGGCCGATCAGGAGCACAATGCGGTCGAGCCGCTGTTGCGTCCGTTGAAACCCTTCCATGGAGCGCAGCACCACCAGAGCAATGGGCAGCGCTACATCGGTCGAAAGAGGTACGCGGTCGACGAGGAAACGCTTTCCCTTGAGCTCGAGCGTTTCGGCCTCGGTGTCGTGTTGTGAGAGGATCTGCTGCCCTTGTGTATCGAGGGTGCCGGCCACGATCTTTGTGCCCACGGCAAACGCGATCTCAGAGCCGGCTGTCTGGCTTACCTGCTGGGCCACCGCATCGGTAATGCGAGAACCGACCAGCACATATCCCAACACCGCGCCGCTGCTCGACGAGCCAAAATAGATGGGCTGGCCGGCGACTTCAAACAACCGCGCGCCGTCGAAAAAATAAGTCGTGGCATGGCCATCGCGCAGCACACTGCCCAGAACCTCTGCCAACTGCGCGGGCATTTCGCCATTGGCGGGGCGAGCAATTTCTCCGTAGAGTGCGTTGACGGTGCCGCTGGGGGAGAGCAGGGCGAACAGGTCGGCGCCGCTTAATTGCGCGTAGGTGCCGCCCTCGTCCTGAATGGTGCGCGGGTCGCGTGTGGTCATGAGCGCGCGCAGGCTCGGCTGGTACGCCAGCAAGAGCGCCTCACGGCCCAAGGCGGCACGGCGCAGGTGCGCCAAGTTGCGATACGTTGCGGTGGAGTGGCTGAGGTCCGCGGCGACACTTTCCCGCATCTGCCGCTGCGTCTGGTGGCGCAATAACAGCAGACTGGCGGAGGTGAGCAGGATCGGGATCAGAAGCAGCGGAGTCAACAGCAGGGTCCGCATTCTCATCGCGACAAAGTCCCCTTCAGGCCGGCAAAAACTTGTAGCCTGCGCCGTGTACGGTAATGAAATGCCGGGGAGTCGCGGGGTCGCTCTCGAGCTTCTGACGCAGTCGCAGTATCTGATTATCGACGGTGCGGGTGGTGGGATAGTGGTTATAGCCCCAGACGTCGGTCAGCAGTTCTTCGCGTGAGATCACGCGCTCGGCATTTTCCATGAAAAAGCGCAACAACTTGAACTCGTGTGCGGTGAGCACCACGGCCTGCCCAAGCCGGCGCACGGACATGCGGGCGAAGTCGACCTCGCAGTCGCCGAAGGTGGCCTGGCGGCCGGCGGGCGGCGGTTCCACACGGCGCAGCGCGGCCTGCACACGGGCCAGCAGCTCGCGCGGGCTGAAGGGCTTGGTCACATAATCATCGGCGCCCATTTCCAGCAGAAGCACCTTGTCCGCCACCTCGGTAATCGCGCTCAGGACGATAACCGGTGTGCGAGGTGACGCTTTCTTGATGCGCTTACAAATCTCGCGGCCAGAGAGCCGGGGCAGCATCAGATCGAGCACCACCGCCGAGGGCGATACGGAGTGGAAGCGTTCCACCGCCAGCAAGCCGTCGGTCGCGCTTTCGACTTCGAACGACTCAGAAGTAAACAGGCGCCGCAGAACCTTCTGCATCCGCGCATCGTCTTCCACAATCAGGATTCTGCTCATATCGGTTAGCTATGATTGTCTCTTAATTGTTAGGTCAGCCGGGCTTGCAACCCCAAAAAGCGACAACCTGGTTACATTTGGCACGTTATTTTGGTACTAAAGCTCAGGATCTCATACGTTTGCCAGCGGTGTGGCGTCCAGGGCAGTCTCCTCGACTTCGTTTCCCGCCAACTGGACCCGGTAGGCCCGCGCGGTGGGCCGTGAGGTGACGCAACCCACGAGGCGTTGTCCGACAAAGTGCAGTCCGGCGCCGTCGTCCGCGGCATAGCCAGCTTGAATTTTACCCTCGCGCAGCAGTCGATGGTACGAAGGCCGGCGGTCGGGCTCGCCGTCATAATGCGGGCAGTTGCTACCCGGCAAAAAGCCAAGGCAGGGAATCGCGTGCAAACGTCCGGGTTCCACCGAGTCGGTCACCCCTTGCTCAAACCAGCAGATAGAGCCGGCGCTGAGCCCGGCCAGGATGACTCCCGCGGTCCAAGCTTCCTTGAGAAGAGCATCCAAGCCCCATTCGCGCCACAGGACGAGCAGATTTCTCGTGCTTCCGCCACCGACATAGATCACATCCTGTTCCAGCACGTAGGAACGCAGATCGCTCTCGTTGATGCGAAAGAGGGAAAGGTGAGATGGCTCACAGGGCAGGCTGCGGAAGGCGGTGTAGAAGCGTTCCACGTAGCTATCACTGTCGCCGCTGGCCGTAGCCAGGAACGAGACTTTGGGCCGATTCGCGTCTGCGAGGGATAGAACGTACCTGTCGAGGGCGAGGTTGTCGGGCTCCATGGAGAACCCGCCTCCCCCCATGGCCACGACCTGAGCTTCTTTCGGCATATGGGCAAGGTTATCAAATGGTTATGGGGCGGCGGCGGTTGGTCAAAATAAGGCGCACAAGACGGGTTTGCGCGCCTGCCGCCATGGCACGAAGGTGTTACGCAGTTCCCGGCGCGAGTGGCCGATGCAGTGGATAGCGAGTGAGTCCTTATGAACCGACGAATTCTGAACGGTTGGAAACAGATCTCTGGCCACATCGAGCGTAGTGTCCGCACGGCCCAACGTTGGGAGGCGCAGATGGGGATGCCGGTGCATCGTCCCGCCCTGAAAGACAGCGGGGTCGTCGTCGCGTTTACGGATGAACTGGATAGCTGGATCTGCCGTACATCGCTCGAGACGGTGGAGAAGGAAGCGGTGCTATCCCCCCCGGAAGGGGAGGAACAAAACCTTTTGTGCGTGCTCGAAGATATGAGCACGCTGGTTTGGGACACCGAGGAGTTGGCCTCCCGCATGCGCATCTTGCAGGAGCAGTTGCGACAGTCGCTTCGGCTCTACCGTCGCCGGTTCGCGTCGCAGTCTGCCGCAGGCACGGCCCTGGTTCGCGGCCAGGGCATGAGCCTCGGTAGCCTGCTGAACTTTCCCGCGGTCGCTACCGATAGGGTGGGCAGCGAACGCACGGAGCGATCTCAGTCGCAAGAGCCTTACATCCGATGAATGCAAACCCAACACTTTTTTCTCCCGGTCAGAACGCGAAGACCGTCGATGGACCGGTGATGCCGGCGACGCCCATGGCATCAGTCGATCGCAGATCGCCTTCGCGGCAGGGTTCACGCGGCGACAAGTTCAGGCTCTCTCCGGGAATCATCGTGCGTGTGGTGCAGGCGACCGATCTGCTTCTGCTCCTGCTCAGTGGACTGGTGGCCCGGAGCATGCTGGCGCCGCTGCCGTGGCCGCGCTCCGACAGCTCGTTCGTGCTCGCGACGTTACTCGGCACGCTGGTCACCGTGATTGCACTCCGCCGTTCCGAGGCCTACGTGGTGCGATCGCTTTCGTCGCTGGGCAATGCGCTCAAGGTTTTGTTTTTGTCGCTGTTGTTCGGCGGAGGCTGCATGATCGTGGGCCTATTTATGGCCAACGACACCGGCCCGGGCTTTCGGCAATGGTCTCTCTGTTGGCTGATCGTCAGCATATTTCTGCTGACGGCTTCTCGTTCGTATCTGTCGCGGCTGCTCAATGCCTGGGCCTGTTCCGGACGGCTCGCGCGCAGGGTCGCCGTGATCGGCGCCGGCGAATTCAGCCGGGAATTTATCGCTCGCCTGCGCGCGGAACCAAATGCTTATACGGTTGTAGGTCTCTACGATGACCGGCTGTCGCGCATTCCCGGGATGCAGGAAGGGGTGCGGGTGCGCGGCACGGTGCGCGACCTGCTGGCGCGGAGCCGTGAAGAGCAGATTGATCTGATTGTGATTGCGCTCCCGCTGCGTGCCGCGGAACGCATCGCCAGGATCCTGGAGCAGATTGGGAGCGCGGTCGCCGATATTTGTCTCACGACGGATTTCGCCGGCTTTCGCTACAAAAGCAGCGAGGTTTCGACGGTCGGTTCCAATCCCGTGATTCTGATCGGGGAGCAGCCCCTCAAGGAATGGCGCGCCGCGACCAAAGGTGCGTTTGACCTGATCATTGGTTCTCTGGCGTTGATTGCGCTCTCGCCCCTGCTCTTGCTCATCGCGGTAGCGATCCGGCTGGAGAGCCCTGGGCCAGTCCTGTTTTGCCAACCGCGCCTTGGCTTTAATAATCGGCTCTTTACCTGTTACAAATTTCGCACCATGTATCACGGGATGACCGATCTGCTGGGCGATAAGCAGGCAACGCGCAGCGATCCGCGCGTGACGAAGTTGGGCAAGTGGCTACGAGCGCTGAGCCTCGATGAGCTGCCGCAGATCCTGAATGTTCTCAGAGGCGACATGTCGCTCGTCGGGCCGCGGCCGCATCCGCCGAATACCAAGGCGGCTGACAAGTTGTTTACCGATGTGGTGGCCAACTATGCCGTTCGCCATCGCGTCAAACCCGGGATGACCGGCTGGGCGCAGGTAAACGGATGGCGCGGCGAAACTAAAACCGTAGATCAGATTGAAAACCGGGTCGCCTGCGATCTCGTCTACATTGACAACTGGTCGGTATGGTTTGATCTGCGCATCATCGCATTGACCATTACCCGCGAAATATTCAGCCAACACGCGTTCTAATGAGGCGGTTCTGTCGGCGGTGTTTCCTTCCATCTTGTTGTCCAAAGGATGAGCCCAGCTACTCGGAGTGCGGTTTCAGCGGTGTGAAATATCGCAGCGCGTCGGGACGAAAGAGAATCCAGGCGATCAGGGCAAGGATGGTGGAATGTGCGACGACCTGGGGAACGACCGGGAAACTGATCGCCACGTGAAAGGCCATCCAAGCAAGTGCGAGCCACCGTGCCCAGTTGCGTCCACGCAACATGCAGACTCCTGCAACCAGCGCCAACAACTCGGCGAGTTCGATCCATATACTGTCGCGTTGCAGTGTTATCAGTTTGGCGAAGTTGAGGACAAACCCAACGGCCCCCACGGCCATGTACAGGCAAGAGACGAGCAGGACGGCCAGCGGCCGCTGGTTCGAACTCATGGCAGCATCTCCAACACGAGGTCGCTGGGCTCCAGTGCTTCTGGGTTCGACGGCAGAAGGGCTCCAGCGTCCAGAAGCGCACGAACGGTACCTGTAAAATCTCCGGTTTCGCTATGCCAGCCATTTCCCGAACCGAAGAGAGCCCAAGATAGGGCGGTGCCTGCATACTCCTGCGATTTCAGTTCCATGTTCGGCTTGTTGCCCAAGATGACGCGCGTCATTTCAACATTCCCGTTGAAAGCAGCCCAGTGCAGCGCCGTAGCGCCCATCTCACCTGGGGTATCGACTGGCCAGCCAGCTTTCAGCATCAGTTGGACCGCCGGTGTGTTGCCGCTCTGAGCCGCTGCGGGCAGCTTTCTCAGTTCCGCGTCCGACAACCTTCGAGTCGCATCCGGATTCGCTGCGAGGTAATTCCGAAATGTGCATTCGTCGCCGAGTTCACAGGCCAACGCCATCTTCAGATCTTCGGGAGTTCGTTGCAGGAGTAGCTCGAAGACCTGTTCATGACCGAAATCGCGCGCGACCGCGTGTGCGGTTCTATTTGCTCCCAGCTTCCAGATGTAGATCGTGCCTCCTGCGCGAGGGTCTTTCTTCGGAAAGCATTCCTCCGAGACACTCGTGCGAATGCAGGTGGGGTCGGTGTCGAGATGACGGCGCACAAGCTCCACATCACCAAGCGCTGCGGCCATGAGCAAGTCAGTTCTGCAGCCCTGCAATACCAGATGGCGCGCGACATCCTGACGATCTCGCGGATAATGTCGCCTCTGTTCGACGCGCAGCATGTACTGGGCTGGCGTGGACTCATGGTCTACGTCGAGCGCGTCGATCGCAGCGCCACGCTCGAGGAGGAGTTCGGCGATCTCAACGGTTGATGCGCAATGCAGCGGCGTCTGCCCGTCTCCGCCTCGTGCATAAACTACGTCCGGATCCGCTGCGATCAAATCAGATAGTTTCGCGAGCATCCCGAGCCGGGCCGCCGCGTGCGCGTCTATCACCGCGCCGCGCTGGACAAGAAAGCCGACCATGCCAGGGTCGCAATCGTCGAGTACTCCGAAGCCGCCAGCCCACCACTGGGTTCGCTTGCGAATATCAGCGCCAGCCCGCAGCAAGACATCGACCGTAGCCCGATCGCTTCTCTGCACAGCCGCAAAGAGCGCGTGAATGCCAAAGCCGTAGCTGGGCAGCGGTTCGTCAATCGTTGACCTCAACTCGGTATGGCTTTCCAGAAGCTCGCGGACGCGCTGCGCATCACTTTCGCGAATCGCGGCGGTAAGGGCTTCGGCTGGTGGAAGGCCAAGAGTGACGACGTATGATTTTAGTCTTCCCCAGGTGGCAAAACCGTACTCGGCGGCAAGCGAATGCTGCGCGTCCGCCAACTTGCCCTGGGGCATGGAGCGCTGGAGTTGTTTGGCTTGCTTCCTCAGAGATTCAAGGCTGGGTTTAGCGGGCAGTTCGCGAGACATACACTTCTCCTATTCGGCCCGTGTCCGCTACAGGGCAAAGAGAAGTCAATTCTCGGCGCGTCAAAGTGGGTTCAGGTGGGATTTTCCCTTTCCGCGGACGGGATGCAACCTGCATTGCAGGCCTTGAGTGTAGCAGAACGGACCTTGAGCTGGCGCATGAAGGTCAAAGCCCGTTTCGCCGTAAGGAGGACCCTGTCCTTCACTCCGCGCGCAGGATTTCGGTGGGGTCTGTGCGCAGCGCGCGAAGCACGACAGGAAGTGTGGCGACCAGCGCAGTGAGCAGGATGGCACATGCCGGCAGCGCGATCATATCTGCATCGGTTGCATTGACCTGGTAGAAGAGCGATTCGACATAGCGCGCCGCACCGAGTCCGAGCGCGATGCCTGCACCGCCTCCGAGCGCGATCATCAGGAAGACATCGAGAGTCACCACGCGCACGATGCCAGTACGCGACGAGCCAATCGCCATGCGGATACCGATCTCGCGGCGGCGCTGGAGGACGGAGTAGTTGAGGACGGCGTAGAGTCCAATCCCGGCGAGCAGCAGCGCGACGGCGGCGAAGAAGGCTGCCAGCGTGGCGATCAGGCGTTCACGAAGGGTCTGATCGCGGACCACATCGAGCTGCGTGGTGACGTTTGAGACGCGAAGGCCGTTGTGGCGCTGCGCGATGAACTGGCGGAGGGAATTGGCGAGAGCGAGCGGGTTCTGGGAATCGGTGTGAATCGCGAAGGTGGCGAAGCTGACGACGGTGGGAGCGGATTTGTCGTCGATTGCAGCGAAGGGGACATAGAACATGGGACGGCTGGGCTCGCGCAGGTCGTGGTCCGGGAGGTCGGGGGTGACGCCGACGATCTTGTTGATGGGTTGATTGACGCCGCGTGAGAAGGTGCGGCCGACGGGGTCCTGGTTGGGGAAGAAGGTCTTGACGAAGGTTTGGTTGACGATCGCGGCTCCCGGCGAGGTTTCTTCGGGGCGAAAGTCGCGGCCGGAAACCATGGGGATCTTCATCGTCGAGAACCAGCCCGGGGCCACATTCAGGAAAAAGGCGGGAGTCGAACTGGGAGGCGTGCCATTGATGGAGATGTCGCTGTTGATTCTGATGCGTCCAAGGAGCGGCCAGCCCGAGATGGCAACGGAGTTGACGCCGGGGACGGCACGGAGCGCCTCGGCCGTTTGATTCCAGACGACGGGTAGCTGGCCTTTGCCGGCGATGGTTTCGAGCAAAAGCAGACGGTCGGTGGAGAACCCGAGGGGGCGGCTCTGCAGACGCTGGAAGGATGTGACGAAGAGCGAAGACAGAAAAAGGACGAGGAAACAGAAAGCGACCTGAAGCGCGATCGCTCCACGCATGAGACGGCGTGGCGAATGCGGATCTTCACCACCTTTGAGCGCGGCGACCGGCCTGACGGCGGAGGCACGAAGAGCAGGAAGCAAACCAAGCAGGAGCACGACGACGATGATGAGCCCAAAGCCGAAGAGAAGCACGCGCCAGTCGGCGGGAAGGGCGAGACGCGCAGGATTGTCGGGTGGATTGACGAGGCTGAGCACAAAGGGAGCCGACCACGCAGCAAAGAAAGCGCCAAGGACGGAAGCCAGGAGAGCCAGCAGCGCGCTCTGCGCCAGGATGAGCTGGACAAGGCGTCGACGGCCGGCCCCGATCGAGATTCGGAGAGCCATCTCCTGACCGCGGGCGGCAGCCTGGGCCGTCATCATGTTGACGACGTTGACGCAGGCGATGATGAGGACGAGAGCGACCAGAAGACCGAGGACGCCTAGGAATCGGCGATATTCCTTCTGCAGGTCGGAGATGCCGGCGGCGGCGGTATTGAAGACGATCGTCTGGCTGAGAAAGCGATCGATGGATGCCTTGGTCTCGCCGCGGAAGCACGTAGAACACGCGCTTCTGAAAGCGTGGTTGACGGCGGAGAGGTGCTGCCGGATCGGCTCGAGGGCGCCGGCCGGGTTGACGCCGGGCTTCAACATCACGAAGATGTGGTGCCAGTCCGTTCTGTCCTGGGTGGCGAAGCTGTTCATGTCGAGGGGCAGAAAGATGTCGGTGACAGTTCCTTTTTCGGTTCCAGTGAAATCGCGAGGGCCGACGCCGACGATTTCGAAGGTTTGGCCGCCGACGTGGAGAGAGTGGCCGAGGATGTGAGGATCGCGGCCGAAGCGATGATTCCAGTAGTCCCAGGAGAGCACCGCATAGGGGCTGGCGCCTGGGCCGCGGTCGTCGGCGGGGAGGAGCAGGCGGCCGAGCGCGGCCTCAAGGCCGAAAAGCGGAAACATGTTGCCGGAAACATAGACGACGTGGGCCTTCTCCATGTCGTCTTCGGTGGACCAGGTAATGTCCGTGCGGTCGGCGTCGCTAATTGCAATGAGGTCGGCCTGGTTCCTGACCGCATCGCGCATGAGCTTGAATTCCGGCGTGGCCCAGTAGCCGTCCTCGGCAGGCTTCCCGTAAATGCCAGTCATTTTGCGGGAGACGACGTAGAGCCTGCTGGAACCGGAGACGGGCAACGGGCGCCAGAGCAGGGCATCGATAAGACGGAAGGCGGCCACACAAGAGCCGATGCCGAGGGCGAGGGAAAGCACTGCGGCCACAGTCGTAAGCTTGTTGCGGCAGAGCTGCCGCCAGCCGAAAGTTACATCGGCGAGAAGGGACTCAAGCCATTCGGCAACGCGAACGCTGTGGCTCGCCTCGCGCTGGCGCAACATCGAACCAAAGGCACGGTGCGCTTCGCCGGGGTCGCGTCCCGATGCGATGGCTTCTTCGATGTGCAACTGCAACTCTTCATCGACCTCGCGGTTCAGACGCTCACTGCGCACGGTATTCGAGATACGCGACCACAACGACATCTCAAGCCTCTCTGAGAACCCTGTTGATTGCCAGGCTGACTGACTGCCAGCGCGACTCTTCTGCGCCCAGTTGCTTCTTGCCGGCGGCGGTCAGTTCGTAGATCCGGGCGCGCCGGCCGGTGTCTTTCTTGATCCACTCGGCGCGAATCCAGCCGGCTTCCTCCATGCGATACAGCGCGGGGTAGAGCGAGCCCTCCTCTGCGCGCAGCACTTCGCCAGATGTGTTGGCGATGGCAGCCATGATGGCGTATCCGTGAAGCCGCGGACGCCGCGACAAGATCTTGAGCACGAGCAAATCGAGTGAACCTTGCAGTGAATCGGTCCTGGCCATATTCAGATGTCTTTATATAGACGTCTTAATATGGAGTCAATACGCCGCCGCGAGAATCAGCCTGCGGCTTACGAAATTGAATGCTGTTTGGCGGATTTGCTAGAGTCGTCCTCATGGCGCAGGGTTCCATGGATGAGATACACAGACTACTCGACTCGCTCTATCGCGAAGAATCGAGAAGGATTCTGGCCACGCTGATCCGCCTGCTCGGCGATTTCGATCTCGCCGAGGAGGCCATGCACGATGCCTTTGCGGCTGCCCTAAACACGTGGTCCACGAGCGGAATACCCCAGCAGCCGCGGCCGTGGCTGATCTCCACAGCGCGATTCAAAGCGATTGATACGCTTCGCCGGCGGGCAAGATTTGATAAGTCTGAAGACGAACTGGTGCGATTCATCGAAACGCAATCGAGCGCGGCCGAAGAGGCCACTGCACAGGAGAGTGTCGAGGATGATCGGCTGCGTCTGATCTTTGTCTGTTGTCATCCAGCTCTGCCTCCAGAAGCACACGTCGCGCTCACCTTGCGGGAAGTGTGTGGGCTGAAGACAGAGGAGATTGCGCGAGCGTTCCTCATCTCTTCCGCGACCCTGGCGCAGCGCATTGTGCGCGCGAAGGCGACCATTCGCGACACACGCCTCCCGTACCAGGTGCCATCGCCGCAGCAGCTGCCAGAGCGGCTGGGAGCGGTACTGCAGGTGATCTATCTGGTCTTCAATGAGGGCTACTCGGCTGCGGTGGGAGCGGAGGTGACCCGTGCCGAATTAACGGGCGAAGCGATTCGCCTCGGACGATTGCTGAGTGAGCTGCTGCCGGAGCCGGAAGTGATTGGTCTGCTTTCGTTGATGCTGCTGCAAGAGTCGCGGCGGCTGGCGAGAACATCGCCGGCCGGAGAGTTGGTCTTGCTGGAACATCAAGACCGATCGCTCTGGAACCGGGAACAGATCGCGGAGGGAATTGCGCTGGTAGAGAGAGCATTGCAGTCCCGCCGCTTCGGTTCCTACACGCTGCAGGCGGCGATTGCGGCCGTTCATGCGGAGGCCGAGACATTCGCTGTGACCGACTGGCGGCAGATCGTGGCACTTTACAGCGAGCTTGCACGCATTCAACCGTCTCCCGTTGTGGAGTTGAATCGAGCAGTTGCGGTCGCCATGCGGGATGGTCCGGAGGCCGGGTTGGGGCTGATTGATGACGTGATGGCGCGCGGCGAGTTGACGAAATATTACCTGGCTCACTCCGCGCGCGCAGAGCTATGCCGCAGGCTCGGTAGAATCGCGGAGGCTCGATGGTCTTATGAAAAGGCCCTGGCGCTCACGCAGCAGGAGCCGGAGCGCAGATTTCTCGAAGACCGGCTCCGGAAGTTGGACGAAACAATTTCGGATGAGAAAAGTTTGCCGTAGCTGTCGATGTGCTGGCCGGATGTTTACAGCATCTTCGCGCTATTTCTTTGCGTCTTTGCCTTCCATGATGGTGCTCCACGCGATGCCGTCGGGCGAGATCTCGAACTTGAAGTTGTAGGCGGTCGCTGAAAGCAACGTAAGCGTGAGTCGTGCCTTTACGGTCTGCGAGGCCATCCTTGATTCGCTCAGCCAGGTCCAGGTGTTTCCCTCCAATGCGCCTTTCGCATGGTCAGCTTCGCCCAGGCTGTTGAAGGAGTCATAGGTGTACACCTTGTCGTTGCTGTCATAGCCCATGTAGGCCGTTTCCGTACCGCTGCCCAGGGCTCCGTGGAACTCGGAATGGGTTACCAGGAAGAACCTGCCGTCCATCCACTGAACGTGGTTGGTTCCAGTGAATTTGCCACCGGGGCCCAGGGGTCCCGGTTTTATCGCACCCACTGAGGCCCATGTACCGGCGAAGTAGTCGAGTTTCCTGAGTTCGGCCGCGGGTGTCGGCATGTCCATCTGGGCTCGCGCGGATAGGGCAAGCGCAAGCGAAAGAAGCAGGCAGGTGAGGGGCGTCTTCATCCGGACAGTATATTCGCTTTTTGTTCGCTTCGGTGCTGAATCAACGCCCATGCACCTCGAGCTTTACCGGCCTCGCAGTCGAGCTCACCTCTGGGTCGTAATATTCGTATATGCGCGATTGAAATGTCTGCGCCCGAATCGGATATTTGGCCCGCAGACGGATCTTGAGCGTGACTTCCTGGTGCGGCGCCAGGCCGTTGAAGTAGAGGATCGCCTGGGTCGCCGTTAGGCTGAACTTCTCGAGGTGTCCGGGGGTTTCGGCGCCTTTCTCCTGCAGGGACTGCAGATCTTCGCTTAACAGATCAAACCCGGGCGCGATTCCGAGGTCCACCATGATCATGTTCGCCGTCTTGGCCAGGTTATTGCGAACTGTCACCGTCTCTGTGGCGAGATCGTTCTGAGGCAGAGTTGTGCGGTCGTAGGCGATGTGGATCGACAGCGGTTCCTCAGCCGGCTCTTCTTTCCATGGAGTAAAGGAACGGCCGACCACCTGGTAGGCCAGACTGCCCGTTCCAGAGAAACGGAGTTCTACCGAGGCAGGTGTGCCTTTGAAGACGAACTGGTGGAGCAGGTCGTTGTTGTCTGCGGTAAAATCCAGCGTCTGTGCTGCTTTTCCGTCGAGTAATACCTGCAGCGACCCACGCACATCCGAAGCGCTGAGCTCCGTAGCCAGCACCAGGGCACTCAGGGCCATGATCGTGGCCTGGGTCGTGCCCCAGGCGCCGGATGCCTCCTTCTTTGCCGAGATGAAGGTGAGGGCCTTGCGGACTGTTTCCGGGGAGTGTCCCCACTTCAGCAATGCCTGCGTCGCCAGACCCGTGGTTTCGACAGTAGCGCTCGCGCCGGTGGAGTAAACACCTGTCTCCTGCGAAGACCACCAGACCTGGTCCGCTTTTTCGGTGCGCGCGTCGAGCAGTGCCTGCATCGAACGGCGAGTGAGCTCACGGTCACGGTTGTAGTCTGCAGCGAAGCTGGCGATCACCGCGAGCGTATAGGGATCAGCCCCGGCGTTCGCATGCGCGTCGATATAGTCCTTCGCTTTTTCGACGGCCGCACCCTGCATGCCGGTAGCCGCCAGAGACCACGCGATGTAGGCAGTAATGCGCAGCTTGTCTGAATTGAAGCGGTTGGTTGCGCCTTCGTTGATAAATTGCGTGTCCGGATTCCAGCTACCATCCGCTTGTTGCTGGCTCACCAGCCAGTTGCGGGTGCGCTCGATGAGCCTGGGGTCGACATCGGCGACCTTGGCCATGTCGCTGAACTCCATCAGCCCGTAGGCCGTGAGTATCTTGTTTGCCGGGGCATTGCCAAACCAGGAAAAGCCGCCGGTGGGCACTTCAAATGTGAGCAGGCGCTGGTAGCCGTTGGTGATGTAGCCCTCCGCTTTGGCATGGGTTTCCGGAGTGAGCTTTTTGGTCCGCTTCATGTAGTCGAGCGCCAGCACATTGGGGTACGTGCTCGAGGATGTCTGTTCGAAGCACCCGCCCGGCATGCTGAGAATGCTATCCATGCCTTCGATGATCTGGCTCAATGGCCCAGGGTAAAGCCGGACCAGCACGCTGCTGGCGTCGGGGATCGCAGCCGCGTTCCAGCGCAGATCGTGCGCGACCGAATGTTCAAGGCGGCCGTTGAACACCTCGTCCTGCTCGCGGCCGTTGGGGATGACCTCGATCTCGCGCACGACGATGTCGTCGCGCGAGTCCATGTGGGCGGTGACGGTTAGCTTGAATTTGCCAATCCGGGTTGCTGTGAGCGTGAACTGGGAACTGCCTACCTGGTCAGGCTCTACCGATACCGATTTTTTCCCAGTATCGTGGTCGAGCGAGAACCAGTTTTCGGGTTCAAGCTTGAGGCTTACCTGCCCGGGTTTTCCGGAGTAGTTATAAACAGCAACCGGTACCGACACCTCATCGCCCTGGGTCAGCGTGACTGGGAGGTCGAGGTCGACAAAGAAGTCCTGAAACACCTTCAGGCTCGAAGTCGCCGAGCCGAGCGCTCCCGATGCGGTGGACGCGAGCATGGCCATGCGCCAGGTGGTGATGGAGTCGGCAACCGGGATCTCGATTTCCGCCTCACCGTGGCTGTCCGTGATGATCTCGGGGTTGATGTAGAGCGCCTCAGGGAAGTAGGAGCGCACATGAGGCGCGGTGGCGGGTGCCGCGGGTGATGCCGTGGCTACGGTCTTGAGCGCAACGGCATACGGAGCGCCCATGGGCGGCATACGCTTCTGTAGCATCATGGGAGCTTGTAATGCATCGGCTGCTCCTGCTACGCCCCCTAATATTCCGCCCATTACTCCTCTTGCCATCACGGCAAGCATGGGTGGCGCCGGCTCTACGGATACAGTCTCGGTTACGCTACCGACACTGAGCGCTGCGGTGACCACAGCGAGATCTCCGGTGTGAAGGGTGATCTCGCGCCAGAGATGCAAAAAGTTCTCTGCAGATACCTCCACCCGGTAATCGCCGGGGGGAATCGCGGGCAACGTAAATTGGCCTGCGGTATCCGTGTGCGTCGTGCGCGTATTCGTGGTGGAGATCTGGTGCAGCGTGATCGTTGCTCCGGGAAGAACGGCGCCCGCCTGGTCCGTCACAATGCCGCTGATCTCGGCTCGTTGGTTCAAGGGGCCGCGATCATGGCGGAATTCGACGTGCAGGGTGCCCTGGCCATTGCTACCGCCGCCGGATCGTGACGGGTGGGCCGCGATCGACGTGATGAGGTCATCGCCGTTGCCGAATTCGCCGTCGGGCCCGGCACTGCGGACGTTGTAGTAGGCCATCGGGGTTCGGCTCCAGGCGGTGGACTCGATGCGCAGCGGTGTGTTCCATGAGTCGCGCGGATGCAATGCTTGAAACACGGCGGCAATGTCAGGCCCGGTGTTCTGGTTTTTTATCTCGGTGCTCATTGCGGCTGCCAGATCGCGCACCTGGTCGCGAAAGACAGCGCTGTAGCGCTCCTCATATTCGTAGTATTTGTCCTGCGGCAGGCTGCGGCCAAACTCCGTATCGAGCTTTGCCGGTGCGGCCATTTCTGTTGCCGCGAAGAGTGTGCGGGCTTGCGCATCCTGCTGCTCGCTGATGGCGCTCGGCAGGCTGAACGAGTGGATTTCGTATCGCGGCTTCATCACTTCCTGTTCCAGGTAGAAGAAGGTCTTGGCGAAACCGGGCTGTTTCTCCGCCAACGCGAAGACGGCTTCATCGACCACCTGCAGGCCCAACGCAGCGCTCACACCTTGGCCGTGCGCATTGGTCACCCGGAAGCAGATGCGTGCATTCGCGCCTGGCTTGTACAGCGGCGCGTCCGTCGTCGTCGCAATCTTCAGTTCATCGGCCGGCTGGACAAAGATGAGCCGATGATCGGCGACTGGTTGTGCATCGCGGCCAAACAGATAAGCGTTGATGTCGAGCGTGCCGGTCATCTCGGTTGTAGCGGCGATAGCCAGTTCGGCCTGGCCGTTTTGCAGATCCAGATCGCGGGTGAGTACGGTCTGACCGTTGCGCACGATGTCGATGTAGGCGGCGCCGGAGCTGCGGGTGGAGAGTAGCTTCAGCCGTAGCGGGTCACCGACCTTGAGGACCGCATGGTCGGGGCGTAACAGGATCTGATCGCCACCATTGCGCGCATCAAGCGCCACTGTGGCTGTTGTGCGGCCTCCGCGATGATCGTCGGCATCGATGCGAAGTGAGGGGCTAGCGGACGTGGGAACCATGTGAATGGTGGCGATGCCGCTGCTGTCGGTTGAGACTCGCTGGTCGTGCTCGCCAGCTACGTGGACCACCAGTGACGTGCTGGCTGGCGTGCCGTCGGGATAGGAGCTGAGGACGAATACTTGATTTTCCAAACCAGGGATGAGGGTGCCCCCTTCTGGGACGGCTGTAAGAAGCAGGGCGGACTGGCTGATGGTGATGGGTTCGCCGCGGGTCTCCGAGTGGCTGGCGGAGTCCTTCACGGTGGCCTGCACCAGGGCGCGAGCGGCGCCCTGGGTCATCCCGCGTCCCGCAAAGTAGGCCGGCAGCCGCAGATCGAAATGGTAGACGCCATCTTTGTCGGTGGTGCCTTTGGTGGAGGCCGCGTCGACGATCTCGACGTCCATGTTGGAAATCTTGATGGCTGTCTCTGCGTGGTCAACCGGCTTTCCGAAGAAGTAGTTGGCGTGTACGGTGCCAATCACGTGATCGCCGGGGCGGTAGTCTTTCTTTTCCAGGTCTACGCTTACTTTGAACTTCGGTAGTACATAGCGGTCGACGTTGAGGGCCACCTCGGTGGTGTTGGTCCCCGTCAGCGCGCGCAGGTGGTAAGTGCCGAGGTTGACTTCATCGGCCAGCGAAAATTCAGCCGAGGCTACGCCAAAATGATCCGTCGTTGTGCTCTTTTTGAAGACTTTGTTGCCGCGGGAGTCTTCAACTTCAAAGGTAATGGGACGATCTGCCTCCGCGTGATGGCTGGCCCGGTCTAACGCGAGGGCGCGCACATGGATGGTTTGCCCCGGTTGGTAGATGGGCTTCTCTGTCGTGAGCATGATCAGGGAGGCATCTTTGAGCTCGATAGGTTGGGTATATTCAGCGGAACCGATCGGCGTGTCGGCGATGAAGCGGATTTCGTAGTGACCTACGTCAGCCGGCAAGCGGAATTGTGCAGCGACAGTTCCGTGGCGGTTGAGCTTTCCCGAGAAGAGTGGGCGAGGAGTTTGCTGCGGGATGAGCAGTTCGGCGCGCACACTTCCGCTTGCCGGCGAATCGTTGTGGGCGGCGTCGGAGACGAGAACGCGGATAGCCGCGTCGCTGCCGGCCAGGTACTCCGTCTGGCCGATGAGATGAACGACGGGGCGGCGCAGGATGCGCGAGATGGACTCGACGCCGGTGATTGCCGGGGTCCTTTTGTCGTCATATTCGAAGCGATACCGCAGCCGTTGCCAAACGATGTCGTCGAAGGAGACGGATTTGTCAGCGGTGATGGTTTGCTGCCAGTTTCCGTCTGCTTGCGTGATGGTAAGGGGCCGCGCGGTGCGGCCGAGGATATGGTCCTCGGGATCGATGATCTCGGCGATGAGTTTGCCTGAGCCGGGACGGGCTTCGCGGTAGGGAATGGCGACCGAAAGGACTCCATGGGTGAAGGTGGCGGTGGGTGCGTCAGATTTGCTTACCCCGAGGAGTAACAAGGCGAAAGGACTAGCGAGCAGCAGAATCAGTAGTGCTTTGCGACAGCGAGTGTGCATGCCGGTTCTCCGAATCTGTTTGGAGAACGGGTTGGTTCTGGAAACTTGCAGGAAAAATTCGCGGCATCTGAGACAACTGCAGATCCCTCGGCTTCGCTCGGGATGACAAGGAGGCGGGGATGGGCCCGCTAAACACTCGTTCCGGTTGGCACGCGATTCCCACCAGTTGTTAGCGCCTCCTTATCATCCCGAGCGGAGTGGAGGGATCTGCGGTTTCCACCGTACTCGTGCAGAAAAGACGCTCACAGGTGAAAATGGTTGCCGTGCCTATTCTTCACGACGACCGCCTGTTTCCCTCCGAAGCCACGACCCGGGGCATTGCACGCAGGCTCTATGCCACCGTTCGCAATTTGCCCCTGGTTAGCCCGCACGGCCATACCGAAGCCCGCTGGTTTGCGGAGAACGAAGCTTTCCCCAATCCCACCAGCCTATTCATCGTTCCGGACCACTACGTTTTCCGCATGCTCTATAGCCAGGGGATCGCGATGGAAGATCTGGGTATCGGCCAGCCCGAACTCACCCTGGACCAGGCGCGACGCATCTGGAAACGGTTTGCCGAGTCCTACGACCTCTTCCGCGCCACCCCAACCCGCATGTGGCTGGATTACGCCTTTCAGGAATTGTTCGGGTTGGAAGAGCGGCTCTGCGCGGCCAATGCAGATACCTATTACGACACCATCAGCGAAAAGCTGGCCACCCCCGCCTTCCGCCCCCGCGCCCTTTATGAGCAGTTCAACCTGGAGGTGATCGCGACCACCAATCCTCCACTCGATCCGCTCAATTACCACCAGGCCATCCGCGATTCGGGGTGGAAAGGGCGGGTTCTGCCGACGTTCCGGCCCGACTCGGTCGTCGACCCCGAGTTTCCCGGGTTCCGCGAGAACCTGCAAAAGCTGGGCGACTGCGGAAGTTGGTCAGGCTATTTAGGCGCCCTGCGCACCGCCCGGCTGCGCTTCCAGAAGCTGGGTTGCACGGCGACGGACCACGGGCATCCCAGCGCCCGAACCGCTGACCTGGATGCAGCCGCTGCTGAGGCGCTGTTCCACCGGGTGCTCGCGGGCACCACTGCCGCCGAGAATGAGCTCTTTCGAGCCCAGATGCTCACCGAGATGGCGCGCATGAGCCTGGAAGATGGGATGGTCATGCAAATCCACCCCGGCAGCTATCGCAACCACAATAGCCAGGTTCACGCCCGTTTTGGCCGGGATGTGGGAGCAGACATCCCTACGCAGACCGATTACGTGCATGCCCTGCGGCCGCTGCTCAACCGCTTTGGGAACGAAAAATCGCTCACCATCATTCTGTTCACGCTGGATGAATCGACCTACAGCCGTGAGCTGGCGCCTCTTGCCGGCCACTATCCTTGCCTTCGCCTCGGACCGCCATGGTGGTTCTATGACAGCCCGGAGGGGATGATGCGCTTTCGTGAGTTGACCACCGAGACTGTAGGGTTCTACAACACCGTGGGCTTCAATGACGATACCCGGGCCTTTCTTTCCATTCCGGCACGCCATGATGTGGCCCGGCGGGTGGATTGCGCCTATCTGGCCAGGCTGGTCTCGGAACACCAGCTGGAAGAAGATGAGGCCACCGAAGTAGCGCATGCGCTGGCCTACGACCTGGCGCGCAAAGCCTACAAGCTGTAAGAAAGGGAAGAGATGCTCTATTGCAAGCTGGGGGGGCCGAACGCTGAGCTGTCTCTAGATACCCTGCGCAGCGCGCTGTACCAGGCTCTGGACCGGATAGATCAATTGCATCCCCGTAAGAAGGTGCTGGCCGTGCCGCCCGACGCCAGCCGTTTCCATTCGCAAGCGGGTCCGCTCACCAACGATGCCTACCATTACTATGGCGACCGTTTGGGATGCGTGCTACCCGCGCTGGGAACGCACAGCCCCATGCCGGGCGCCACGCTGACGCGCATGTTTGGAGACATTCCGCACTCGCTTTTTGCCGTGCATAACTGGCGCACGGACGTTGTCACCCTGGGCGAGTTACCGGCCAGCTTTATTCAGGAACAGTCAGGCGGCCTGCTGGACTACACCTGGCCGGCGCAGGTGAACCGCCTGATCCCGGAAGGCGGTTTCGACCTGGTGCTTTCCATTGGCCAGGTGGTGCCGCACGAAGTGATTGGCCTGGCCAATTACAACAAGAACATCCTGGTCGGTACCGCTGGTCCTATGAGCATCCATCGCAGCCACTACCTAGGCGCTGTGGTGGGCATGGAACGCATTATGGGCAGGATGGACAATCCGGTCCGCAGGGTCCTGAACCGGGCTTCCGGCGAATTTCTGCGGGATATCCCGATCGTTTATGTACTTACCGTGGTGGGCACGGACGAGGTGGTACGCGGCCTGTTCGTGGGTGACGACCTGGAATGCTTCCAATTGGCCTGTGACCTCAGCGTGCAGGTCAACATCGATTTGCTCGACCGTCCCATCCACAAGGCCATCGTTTCACTCGATCCGGAGGAGTTTCACAGCACCTGGCTCGGGAACAAGGCCATCTACCGCACCCGCATGGCCCTGGCCGATGGCGCCGAGTTGATCGTGCTCGCTCCGGGAGTGAAGCAATTCGGCGAAGACCCCACCATCGACCGGATGATTCGCCGTTTTGGCTACCACGGGACTCCGGCGACCCTGGAGAAGGTCCGGCAAAACCCCGATCTGGCTGCCGAACTCAGCACGGCTGCGCACCTCATCCATAGCTCGTCGGAGGGGCGATTCGACATTACTTATTGTCCCGGGGGACTGACGCGAGAGGAGACAGAAGGCGTAGGATTTCGCTATGCCGATCTGGCCCGTACGTTGGAGCGCTACAACCCGGCACACCTGCACGATGGTTTCAATATCGTCAACGGTGAAGAAGTCTTTTATATCTCCCATCCCGCCCTTGGCCTATGGGCATCCCGCGACCGGTTTGGCACGTTGCCGGGCTGAAATTGCGCATCGAACGAAAGAAGGCCGAAATTGAACGTCTTTCGGGAAGGGTAATCAATGGAATTCCACGTCTCACGTGAAGCACGCGACCGATATGAGTTCAGTCAGAAGCTCTTTGCCTACAACGGCAACGTAGTTTTCGCCAATCTGGGGGCCAGCCGGGAATTTGCTTTTCGGATGAATGAGCGCCGGGGCGCCGACAAGGATCCCGCCCAGACCATTCAGCCCGGAGCTCTTTACGCAATGGGTCTCATCGACGAAATGAGCCACGCCCTGGTGGAGTACTACCGGAAGCGCCTCGATCCGCAAGTGATGTCCGGGGCGCTTGGTTGGTTCGACAGCCGGCTCGGTCAAGAAGAGCTGAATAAGACCATTCTGGCCTTTGTGGAGCAGTTTCCCACGACCGATGTGTACCGTAAGGAAATGACGCCGGCCGACTGGCTTGCCGGTTCGACCGACGGCATTCCCCATCGCGCCGTTGCCTTTGAAGAGATGATGTTGTTGTGGCTGGCCAACGCCAACCCCGCCTTCAAACCGTTCAACGAGCTGTTTACCGACCAGTCCCTGGCCGCGGTCACGCGCTACCAGCAAATCACGATTGGGCTGCGCGATTTTTTCAGTACGCGCCCACCGCTTGGCCCAAAGAAACTCAATCTCATCGACATGCTGCGGGCGCCTGCCCTGGCCTCGCCGGACTCGCTGAGCGGCCAGATCGCCTACATTGTCGAGCACTGGGCGGACATCCTCGGCGCCGAGTTGAAACGGTTGCTGATGGCGATCGATGTGCTCAAGGAAGAAGACATCGCCATCTGGATGCGCTTCAACCCTTCCGATGGAGCCGCGGGCCGGCGAAAGAATATGCCCTGGAACTCCGCCGACAAGAAGGGGGAAGTGCCGTCGTATAGCACCGCGGCCGAAGAGACGGAGCGCTTCAGCCCTGACCAGGAGTGGATGCCGACCACGGTGATGATCGCCAAGAGCACCTACGTGTGGTTAGAACAGCTCTCTCGCTACTACGGGCGCCATATCCATCGCCTCGACCAGATTCCCGATGAAGAGCTTCGCCGTCTTGCCGGCCACGGCATCAACGCCCTGTGGTTGATCGGCGTGTGGGAGAGAAGCCCGGCGTCCCAGACCATCAAGCAGTTGTGCGGTAACCAGGATGCCGTGGCGTCGGCGTATTCGTTGTATGGCTACAACATTGCCCACGACCTGGGCGGGGAGCCGGCTTACGGCGTGCTGCGCGATCGCGCCAGTGCCCACGGAGTTCGCCTGGCCAGCGACATGGTGCCCAATCACATGGGCATCGATTCCAGTTGGGTGATCGAGCATCCCGAGTGGTTCATGTCGCGCAACGACAGTCCCTACCCCGCGTATCGCTTTGAAGGCCCCGATCTTTCCCGCGACGGGCGGGTGGAGATCAAGATTGAGGACCACTATTACGAGCAGACGGATGCTGCCGTCGTGTTTCGCCGCCGCGATAAGTGGAGCGGCGATACCCGCTACGTCTATCACGGCAACGACGGCACCAGCTTTCCCTGGAACGACACGGCGCAGCTCGATTACCTGAACCCTGCTGCGCGCGAGCAGGTGATCCAGACGATCCTGCACGTGGCCCGGTTGTTTCCTATCATTCGCTTCGACGCCGCGATGACCCTGGCCAAGCGCCACTTTCAACGCTTGTGGTTTCCCATTCCGGGGACCGGCGGAGCTATTCCTTCACGCGCCGAGTACAGCATGAGCAAGGCAGACTTCGATGCGGCCATGCCGGAGGAATTCTGGCGCGAAGTGGTGGATCGGGTCGCCCGCGAAGTTCCCGGCACGCTGCTGCTGGCTGAGGCCTTCTGGCTGATGGAGGGCTACTTCGTCCGGACCCTCGGCATGCATCGCGTCTACAACAGCGCCTTCATGAACATGATGCGCGATGAAGAAAACGCGAAGTATCGCTCGGTGATCAAGAACACCATTGAATTCGATCCCGATATTCTCAAGCGTTACGTGAACTTTATGAGCAATCCCGATGAGCGCACAGCGATTGACCAATTCGGCAATGGCGACAAGTGCTTCGGGGTGACAACCATGATGGCGACGTTGCCTGGCCTGCCAATGTTCGGCCACGGGCAAATCGAGGGCTTCACTGAGAAGTACGGCATGGAATTCCGCCGCGCCCGCTACCAGGAAGATCCCGATGGATGGCTGGTGGCGCGCCACGACCGGCAGATCGCTCCCTTGTTGCACCAGCGCTGGCTGTTTGCCGAGAGCGCGAACTTTCGTCTGTTCGACTTCTTCCGGCCCGATGGCTCGGTCGACGAGAACGTATTTGCCTACTCCAACCGCAAGGGCAATAACCGCGCACTGGTTATCTATCACAATCGCTATGCCACCACCTATGGCACGGTTCATCACTCAGCCGCATACGCCGATAAGGGCGCGGGGCAATCGCGTCAGGAATCGCTGGCGAGTGCGTTTGGCCTTCACAATGACGGCAACCTGTTCCTGGCGTTTCGCGACGTCACCAGCGGTATGGAGCACCTGGAACGGTCGTCCAAGCTGGTCTCCAACGGCCTTTCCGTGGAATTGCATGCCTATCACTGCCATGTCTTCCTGGAGTGGCGTGAGTTGCGGCCGGATGAGAACCATCGTTGGGACCTGCTCTGCGACTTCCTCAACGGGCGCGGAGTACCGAACCTGAACGAGGCCCTGCTGGCGCTCGAAGTGGCCCCGCTGCACGACGCGCTGGTGCAACTGTTGCGACCCGAGCTGGTGGCGAAATTAGCAACTGTCACTGAGCGTTTACCCAACTGCGGAAAGGAAGCGGCTGCGTCTACTCCAGCAGCGCAGCTTATGCAGCAATTGAAGTCGCTCGCTGACCGCTTCACCCACGAAGGCATGGCCATGTACGCCCGCAAGACGGGCACCCCTCCGGTGGTGAAGGATGCGTGGCCGGCAATTTGCAGCAATATTCACGCCGCGGTCGAGTTGCCGTCCGTCGAAGCGGAGTTCGCCGAACCCTGGACGCGAGAGGCCAGGCTGGTACTGCCCAGCACCAAGCTCCCGCTCCACCCCAATGAGATCTGGGGGCCGGTGCTCGCGAGTTGTGTTCTGCAGGGTTTGGCTGAAGTCATTTCTCCCAAAGACGTGGGAGTGACCGCCTTGGCGCTATTTGAGCGTCTGCGCCTTCGAGAGCCGCTGGCGCGGGCATTTTCGTTGGGCGGGGATATCAGCGAAGACGGCTGGCGTGCCGCCGCCCGGGTACGGCTGATCTTCCTGGCGCAAGCGCTCAGGGCAGTCAAGCCCGCGAAAGCGCCGCCCGAGGAGGTCTTTGCCGGCTTCCCGCGTTCCTTCTGGTATGACGGCGATGCCCGCTGGTTGATGCGCGTGCACGACGCCGGCGGCAAGGAGTTCTTCAACAAGGAGCTGCACCAGCAAATTCTGTGGTGGACGCACTTGCCCCTTCTTCTGCAGCCGGATTCTCCGAAGGCGGCCATCGAGCAACAGGTGCAGGAAGGCAGCGAACAAGCCGAAGACGCCGGCTACCGCGTGATCAAGCGAGAGGAAGTCACGTCCAAGCCGGCCAAGAAGGAAAAGAAAGCCTTAACCACGTGAGCCTAACTCTTCCGTTTAGAATCAGATGGATGAAAGGCTCCGGAGGGCTATGGCAAAAGTGACGGCTAAGAAGAAGCTTCCCGCACGATCAGGGGAAGAAGATGGACCCATTACGCTGGCGATTGATATCGGCGGCAGTGGGTTGAAGATGCAAGCGCTTAGCCCGGAAGGCCAGCCGATCAGCGATCGCCTGCGCGTGCCCACACCCGATCCGGCGTCCACCAGCGCGATTCTGACAGCGCTCGATGAGTTGAAGGTCAGCGTGCCGCTGTTTGATCGCGTTTCGGTTGGATTTCCCGGAGTGATCAAAAACGGAAAGACGTTGACCGCCGCCAATCTGGACCCGGGATGGCTTGGGTTTCCCCTGGCAAAGACTCTTGAACGGCGTTGGGGAAAGCCCGTTCGGATGGCCAATGACTGCGCCGTCGGCGGGTACGCGGTGATTCAGGGACATGGCGTGGAGCTGGTGATCACCCTGGGTACCGGCATGGGGTCGGCTTTGTTCACCGAAGGGGTGCTCTGTCCGGGGCTCGAACTGGGGCATCATCCCTGGCGCAAAAAGACCTACGAAGGATACCTGGGCAAACGCGGGTTGCAGAAGTATGGCGCAAAGCGCTGGAATAAGCTGCTCAAGAAGGCGATTGAGCAGACGATGGCCACCTTCAACTGGGACACCTTGTACATTGGCGGCGGTAACTCCAAAAAAGTTACGGTAAAGCGGTCGCCGAATATCAAGATCATCTCGAATGAAGAAGGGCTGCTCGGGGCCATGGCTCTGTGGAGAGATCGGCTCTAGCGCTTGCGGCGCCTGCAACTGTTTGAAGTACTCGATCAGCCGTGGTGCCCGCAGGCCGTAAGGCAGGGTGCCACGGATTACCTGGAAGCGATCACCAGCCGCGGCGATATCTACCGCAATGTGCAGGCGGAGTTTGTCGCCGCCGTGCGGGCTTGCAGGGCGACTCGTATCGTCGATCTGTGTTCCGGCGGGGGCGGTCCCTGGTTGAGCGCGGTCTGGCGTGGCGTTTTGGTGGAGCAGTCTCTCACAGCCGTACTCACCGATAAATTCCCCAGTACAGCGCTGGTTTTGCGGCTGGGGGACGACCCGCTCGTTGATTGCGCGGAGTTTTCTGTGGATGCGACGCGGGTTCCGGAGTTCCTGAGCGGCTTTCGCACCATGTTCTCTTCCTTCCATCACTTTCCCGATGCGACGGCGCTTGAAGTTTTGCGGGATGCGGTGGATGCCGGTGTTGGTTTCGCGATGGCGGAAGTGACTTCGCGGACGCCACGCGCGTTTGCGACCATGTGGCTGATGCCGATTTTCTGCTGGATACTTACCCCGCGCATGCGGCCGTTCCGGTGGTCGAGACTTCTGCTGACCTATCTGATCCCTGCGATTCCGCTCGTGGTGTTATGGGATGGCATCATCTCGTGTTTTCGCACGCGCACGCCGCTGGAGTTATTGGCCCTTACTCGCAACTTTCCCGGATATGAATGGAAGGCCGGCTACGCGCGCGGCAGCTGGCTTCCACCGGTGTATCTCATCGGGACGCCTAAACGTTGAAGTTTGTGCCCTTCACTTCGCAGTCCAATCATTCGCGTCGATCCTGGCCTGGGTTTTAATGTAACCAACATTGCAATCACCGCAAGCAACACGCAGCCCTCCCAAGGTATCTCTTCTACAGACGGCGAACGACCGGATGCGTAAACGATCACTCTCCCGTGCCGAAGGGCCCATGCACTTCTCAGCAGGAGCAACCTATGCCGGTACCGTTTCCTTCCACGGTCAACACGCCAAATGTGCGGAAGCAAATTTGGAGCTATGTCTCGCGCTCCCCGCTGCATAACCTCTGGAACCTTGAAGGCATACCTGCACGGGTAATTGCAAAGAACACCTATAACGCTGTCTTTGACGACAATCTATTCGGCCGGTCGGCGGAACTAGGCTTCTACTTTCTATTTGCGCTCTTTCCGACCTTGATCACAGCATGTTCCGTGCTTGGGCTTGCTGCTCGCTCTGCCGCCCACATCTATGAAAACCTTTTGCAGTATCTTTCGATCGTGGCTCCGCCGGCAGCGTTGGGCACTGTTCTCGAAGCTTTCAATCAGACCACCGCGGCTGCGAGCAGCGGCAAAGTGACGTTCGGCCTGGTGGCCGCGCTATGGTCCGCTTCTGTGGGCTTTTCGGCGATCCAGGGCACACTCAATGTCGTCTACCGGGTGAAAGAAGAGCGCCCCTATTGGCAGGCTCGACTTTCTGCCATCGGGATTACGTTTGGCCTCTCCATCGTGATTAGCCTCATGCTCGGTACCTTACTTTTGGCAGACTTCCTGGCCCGCCTTGCCCGCTTGCACCTTTACCACCATGTGCTGGCTGTGGCCACTGCGGTTTCGCTGCGGTTCACCGGCTGGATCTTTGCCACCGCGCTTCTATCGCTGGTCTTTGCGGTGATCTACTACTTTGGGCCTGATGTGAAAGTGCGCCAGTGGCATTGGCTAACGCCGGGCGCGGCCTTTGGCATGCTTGGTTGGCTCCTAGCGTCGATCGGGCTTCGACTCTACGTTCACTACATCAACAATTACTCGGCGACCTATGGCTCTCTCGGTACGGTCATCATCTTGCTAACATGGTTCTATCTGAGCGGATTGATGTTGCTCGTCGGCGGCGAAATCAATAGCGAAATTGAAGCTGCGGTAAAGGAGAAAAGACTCCTGGCCGCAGGCGCGCTCAAGCCGGAAATTGTCGCCCCTGCGGTGAATGGCTGATGGTGGGACGTATCAAACCGCAACTCATGTTCCTGCATCAGAAGAGGTAAATGAAATGGATTGAGCGACTGATAGTAGCCGGCCTGTTTACGCTCTATCCAGTATTAATGGCGCAGAATGCAACGGAGCAGCCCGAACAGCTGCCAAAGACCCCACCCAACACCCAGCAGATTCTGTCGTCGTACGAAGGGCAGAACGTCACGAGCATCGAGATCGCGGGCCAGCCTGACCTCGATCCCACGCAATATTTGCCCCTCTTCCAACAGCATGCCGGCGAGCCATTCTCTCGCGACAAGGTCGATGCCAGCATCGCCGCGATGAAAGCTACCGGGAAGTTTCCCGAGGTGCAGTTGCAGGTCGATCCCGAGGCGAACGGCGTCCGTATTCTGCTGATTGCTGAGCCGGCAATTTGGTTTGGCATCTTTGAGTTTCCCGGTGCGGAGCGGTTCCCCTATTCCAAGCTGGTTCAGGTCGCGAACTATCCTCCCCAGGCCCCCTACAACGCAAACGATGTGCAGCAAAACAGTGACGCCCTGCTGCATTACTTCCAGCAGGAGGGCTATTTTGAAGCGGAGGTTCGGCCCCAGGTCGAACTGGACAAGGTTCACAATGTCGCCAACGTCCGCTTTATGGTGAGCCTGAATCGCCGGGCAAAATTCGGAACGGTGACGATTGCGAATACCGATCCGGCAGTTGCTGCCAAATTGACGGCCAGCTTGCGCGGATTTATGGCGCGTGCCCGCGGCGCGGGTATCCGGCCCGGCAAAACCTATCACCACTCCACACTGAACAACGCCACCAAGTATCTGCAATCCAAGTTGGAAAAGCAGGGCAAGCTGGGCGCCCAGGTCAAACTGGCCGGGGCTGCCTATACGGCGGAAACCAACCGTGCCGACATCCAGTTCGATGTACATACCGGCCCAACCATTCATGTGGAGGTGAAAGGCGCACACCTTTGGAGCTGGACCAAGAAATCGCTCCTGCCTGTCTACCAGGGCGTCGGCGTGGATCCCGAGCTGGTGCAGGAAGGCAGGGAGTCGCTCGTCTCCTATTTCCAGAAGAAGGGCTTTTTTGATGTGAGTGTCGACTCCCAGTTTCATCGCGCGGACAGTTTCGACACCATCGTCTACACCATCACCAAGGCCAAGAAGCACAAGGTGACCGGGGTGAGCGTGTCCGGCAACAGCCAACTGAAAGAGGAGGAACTGACTCCGTTGGTGACGGTGAAGAAATCGCATATCTTCTCGCCGGGTAACTACAGCCAGCAACTGGTGCGCGCGAGCACGAAAAATCTGACCGCGCTTTACGAGTCAGAGGGTTTCAGCAGCGTGCAGGTAACACCGTCGGTCAGCCACAGCGACGGCAACGTGAGCGTTGCTTTTCACGTTGTCGAGGGGCCGCGGGACATCGTAAGTTCGCTCAAGATCGAAGGTGCCGACACGTTTCCCGAATCGCAATTTGCCCCCGGCGGACTCAAATTGGCGGCCGGCAAACCGTATTCGCAGAAGCTGGCGGAGGCCGATCGCGCTAATATCATCGCCCACTATCTGCAGGCCGGCTATCTCACGTCGAGCTTCCGGCAAACCGCGAATGTGGTTTCAAAGCAGGACCCTCACCACATCGAAGTGGTCTATCACATCTACGAGGGGCCGCAAGTGCATACCCGAAATGTGGTGACGCTGGGGCGCGATCGCACCCAGCAGCGGCTGATAAACCGCGATGTCGCAGCCATCGTCCCCGGCCAGCCGATGACAGAGGGGCATTTGCTGGGGGCCGAGAGCGAGCTCTATGGCCACACCGGAGTCTTCGATTGGGCCGAAGTCGATCCCCGCCGTCAGATCACCACGCAAACCCAGGAGGATGTGCTGGTGAAAGTGCACGAGGCTAAGCGGCACCAGATGACCTATGGCGTCGGGTTTGAATTGATCAATCGTGGTGGCAGTATTCCCAGCGGCACCGTGGCGCTGCCGAATTTGCCCCCGGTCGGGCTGCCTTCGAACTTCACCACCAGCCAGACCACCTACTACGGTCCGCGGGGAACGTTCTCCTACACCCTGAACAACGTGCGCGGTAAGGGAGAGTCGCTCTCGTTTACCGGGTTTGCCGGGCGTCTCGATCAGCGCGCCGCGGCCTACTATATCGATCCCAATTTCCGCTGGAGCAATTGGGGGTCGACAACCTCGATCCTTACCGAGCGTGACGAGGAGAATCCCGTCTACTCCTCGCAGATTGAAAACGGCAGCTTCCAGCTACAGAGGTTTCTGGACCGGAAGAAACAGGACATTTTCTTCATGCGCTACAGCTTCAGTCAGACGGACCTGACCCGCATCCTGATACCCGCGCTGGTCCTGCCGCAGGATCAACACGTGCGGCTCTCGACGATTGCCGGGAATGTCACGCGAGACACGCGGGACAATCCACTCGATGCGCACAAAGGAATGCTGCAGACCGTCGAACTCGATTTCAATACGACCAAGCTGGGCTCGAGCGTTAACTTCGCCAAGCTCACGGCTCAAGCAGCGTATTACAGGCCGATTGTGCACGATATCGTCTGGGCGAACAGTATTCGGATTGGCCTCGCACAGCCTTTCTCCAACAGCCGTGTCCCATTGAGCGAAGCGTTCTTTACCGGTGGCGGCAATACCTTGCGCGGCTTTCCGCTGGATGGCGCAGGCCCGCAGCGACAGGTACAGGTGTGCAGTTCGGGCTCCTCCACGGACTGCTCCTACATTCAGGTTCCCAGCGGCGGCAATGAGCAGTTGATCCTAAACAGCGAATTTCGCATCCCGATCCCCATCAAGCAAGGCCTGGGATTGGCAGTGTTTTATGACGGCGGTAACGTGTTTCCGACCGTGGGCTTCCACGACTTTACCTCGCTGTACACCAACAACGTAGGATTGGGACTACGGTATGCGACGCCGGTCGGCCCGGTGAGGATCGATCTGGGGCACAACCTGGACCCGGTTCCGGGCGTCAAATCAACGCAGTACTTTGTCAGCATAGGGCAGGCCTTTTGAGCACAGCCAGGGTCACGTTGTTCCCGGATCCTCCGCCTCCGCAAGAGCCCCGGCGCACGTCTTCGGGGTGGGGCAAGATTGCGGTGTGGGTTGGGGCCGGCTTGTTCGCGCTGCTGCTCATCCTGGTGCTGGCAGTTACGATCCTGCTGCACAGCGCACGTTTCCACAATTACGTTCTGGCCACGGTCGAGCAAAAGGGCAGCCAGGCGATTGGCACCCAAGTGCAGTTGCAGAATTTCGCTCTGCATTGGTCGCATCTAAGCCTCGATCTGTACGGCTTGACGGTGCATGGCGCTGCGCCCTATCCGGATCCCCCGCTGGTACAGGTGGCCCATGCCGAAGTCGGCGTACGCATCGTTTCCGTTCTTCATCAGAAGTGGTATCTGGACAGCTTTGTTCTCGACCAGCCAGTCGTGAAGGTGTTCGCGGATGCGCACGGTGTGACGAACATCCCGACCATTAAAAGCAGTGGATCGAAGAGCAGCAATACGAGCCTCTTCGATCTTGGAGTGCGTCATGCGGTCTTGTCTCAGGGGGCGGTTTACTACAACAACCGTCAAAGCGTCCTTTCCGCCGATCTACAAGACGTTGACTTTCGCGCCAGCTTTGATCCGGCACAACAGAAGTATTCCGGCAAACTGAGCTATTCCGACGGTCACCTGCAGTCGGGGTCGTTTCAGCCGATACCGCACAGTCTGGAAGCGGAGTTCGATGCCACTCCCAGCACCTTCCACCTGACCCAGGCTACGTTGAGCAGCGAAACGTCGCATGTGGTGTTGACCGCCACCGTGCAGAACTACAGTGACCCGGTGGTGCAGGCTCATTACGACGCAGTGCTCGATGGCGCGCAGTTTCGCAGGATCCTGGCCAATCCCACGGTGCCGACAGGTCTCATTCACGCCACGGGGTCGGTGGGATATCAGCAGGTCCCCAATCGCTCGTTGCTGGACACTGTTGTGCTCAAGGGAGACCTCGGCAGCCAGCGGCTCGACGTGCAAACGCCCACGTTACGGTCACAGATCCGGGATATCACAGCTCACTACACGCTGGCCAATGGCGATGCCACGCTCAACGATTTTCGCGCCGGCCTGCTGGGCGGCGTCCTCACGGCCAACGGAACGATGACCGGCATCGACGGCAACCCGCACTCAAAGTTCAAGGCTGCTCTGCACAATATCCAGCTGGCAGCGGTCAACGGGGCATTGAAGACTTCTGCGATGCCGCGTGACGTCTCCCTGGGCGGTGTGCTTAACGGCCAGGCAGAAGCGGCCTGGGGAAAGACTTTTGACGATGTCGTTGCTCACGCGGATGCGACGGTGCAGGCCAGGGTGGCGCGAACCGGCAATGGTGCCGCCGTCCCATTGAATAGCGTCATCCACGGCACTTATACCGGGGCCAATCAGCAGGTCGCACTCAAACAAAGCTATGTGCGGATGCCGCAAAGCACGTTGACCATGGATGGCCTGGTAAGCCAGCGCTCGAGCCTGAATGTAAAGTTTCAATCGAACAACCTGGGCGAATTAGAAACCGTCGCGGATATTTTCCGCCCGCCGTCCGCGCAGCCGCTCGGGCTCGCGGGAACTGCGTTGTTTGAAGGCACGGTGCGAGGATCGACCAACGCGCCTCATCTTACCGGGCAATTGACCACGTCGCATGTTCGCGTCCAAGGAACGGAATGGCGGGTGCTGCGCACCGATGTGGATATCAGCCCGTCCCAGGCGAGTTTGCAGCACGCGGATCTGGAACCTGTCTCGCACGGAAAGATCACTTTCAACGCCAGCGCCGGCCTGCATCGGTGGGCCCTCGGCGAAACCAGCCCCATCGCGATTGATCTCGAAGCCTCGCAGTTGGATGTCGCGGATTTGGTAAAGCTATCCGGACAACAGGTTCCAGTGTCCGGAACCTTGGCGGCCAAGGTGAACGTGCACGGCACGCAGCTCAACCCTGTCGGGCAAGGCAATGTATCGCTCACCAAAGTAATCGCGTATGAGCAGCCGATTACCAACGCTACGCTGACCTTTGCTGGTACCGGCGATGAAGTGCATGGCGACCTCGGTGTGAAGCTTCCGGCGGGGAATGTGCAGAGCAATATGAATATCCGGCCGAAGCAGAAGACCTATAACGTACAGCTCACCGCAGATGGAATACAGCTGAATCAACTGCAGGCCCTACAGGCTCAGCATATTGCCGCGACTGGCGTGGTGAGCGTGAAGGCGAACGGTGCGGGCAGCTTTGACAATCCCCAGATGGCGGCCACGTTGCAGATTCCGCAGATTGATATTCAGAACCAAAAAATTGCGGACGTGAACCTGCAGATGAATGTCGCCAACCACCTGGCGACCGCAAACCTTACCTCTGCCGCTGTTGGCACCCAGATCAAAGCAAACGCGAAGATCGCTCTGACGGGAGACTATCCGGCCGACGCCACTATCGATACACAGACGATTCCGTTACAACCGATCTTTGCTATCTATGCGCCGGCACAGGCTGCGGACCTGAGCGGAAAAACCGAGATTCATGGCACGCTTCACGGTCCTCTCAAGAACCAGAAACTGCTGGAAGCGCACATCACCATCCCGACGCTTAATTTGGCGTACAGCAACACCATTCAGTTGGCTGAGACTGCGCCGATCAAGGTGGATTACAAAGACAACGTGGTCACGTTGCAGCGTTCTGGCCTGCGAGGGACCGATACCGATTTGCAGTTTTCGGGTTCGATGTCGACGGAGAAGAGCGCTCCGATGTCGTTGCTGCTTGTGGGCACCGTCGACCTAGGGTTGGCGCATGTGTTCGAGCCGGACATTGTGAGCTCCGGTCAGTTGAAGTTCAACATCGATACCAAGGGCGCTACCAACAGTCCTGATCTGGCAGGCCAAATTGAAATTGTGGACGCAAGCTTTGCCAATGGCGATTTGCCCGTTGGACTGCAGCATGGTAACGGTGTTCTGACGCTGACCAGAGACCGGCTGAACATCTCGAAGTTTCAGGGTACGGTGGGCGGCGGAACGGTGACGGCGCAGGGAGGGGTCGCTTATCGCCCGGATGTGCAATTTGATCTTGGGCTTTCGGCCACAGGAGTTCGCGTTCTTTATCCCACCGGAATGCGTGAGTCGGTCAACGCGAATATACGTCTTGCGGGGACGACCGAGAACGCGGTCCTGGGAGGGCAAGTCAGGTTAGCTGACCTTTCGTTTACTCCTGCGTTTGACCTGAGCGACTTTATCAGCCAGTTTTCCGGCGGAGTCTCCGCGCCTCCGACGCCCGGCATGGCGCAGAATATCCAGTTGAACCTGGGTGTGACTTCAGAAAATGACATCAATCTTGTGAGCCGAACGCTGAGCGTCGATGGCTCGGCCAATCTGCGCATCCGTGGTACAGCCGCTGAGCCGGTGATTCTGGGACGCGTCAACTTGAATGGTGGCGACATTATTCTCAATGGCAGTCGCTTCGTCCTCAATGGAGGAACCGTCGAGTTCGTGAATCCATCGGAGACGCAGCCGGTTGTGAATTTGTCGCTGAACACGACCATTCAGCAGTACAACATTTTCATGCGCTTCAATGGTCCGATTGATCAACTGCGGACGAACTATTCCTCCGATCCGGCATTGCCTTCGGCGGACATCATCAATTTGCTGGCGTTCGGTTCGACGACGGAGGCGAGTGCCAATGCCCCGTCCACGCCGGCCAACCAGCAGGCTGAGTCTCTGGTGGCGTCGCAGGTAAGCAGCCAGGTGACCAGCCGGGTTTCGAAGGTGGCCGGCATCTCGCAGCTTTCGATCAATCCTGTGCTGGCGGGTGGCACCAGTCAAGGTCCTCCCGGCGCCAACGTCACCATCCAACAGAGGGTCACGGGAAAGATCTTTGTCACGTTTTCGAGCAACGTGGCGTCGACCCAGAACCAGACCATCCAGGGCCAATACCAGGTTTCGCCCCGCTTTGCTGTGAGCGCCACCCGCGATCAAAATGGCGGGTTCGCCTTTGATACTGTGATCAAGAAGACGTGGTAAGCGGCTTGCTCTAGACTGGAGCGATGATTTTCCCGCTGCTTGCGTTCGCGATGGTACTGAGTGCCCCCACCCCTCCCATGGGTTGGAATAGCTGGGATTCTTACGGGCTAACCGTCACCGAGACTGAGTTCAAAGCAAATGTCTCCTGGCTCCATGAGCATCTGCAGCCGCTGGGCTGGCAGTATGTCGTGGTGGATGAGGGGTGGTACTTGCGCACTCCGGGTCAGAAGGGGAGTGCGCAGGGATTTGTGATGGACGCCACAGGCCGATACCAGGTGGCGGAGAATCGCTTTCCTGACGGTTTTAAGTCCCTGGCGGACTGGGTGCATGGACAGGGGCTCAAGTTTGGCCTGCACATCATTCGTGGGATTCCGCGCGAGGCGGTGGAGAAGAACCTGCCCATTGCCGGGACTTCGTTTCACGCTTCCGATGCAGCCAACACGACTGATACGTGTCGATGGAATTCCGATAACTACGGGCTGAAGGCGAATGCCGCGGCGCAGGCTTATTACGATTCTATTGCGCAGGTGTATGCCGGCTGGGGCGTCGACTTCGTCAAGGTGGATTGCATTTCGAAGCCCTACCAGGCGGATGAGATTCACATGATGCGCGCAGCGCTCGAGAAGACCGGGCGGCCGATTGTGTTGAGTCTTTCTCCCGGGCCGACGCCGGTGGAAGAGGCGGAGGATGTTGCTAAGTACGCCGAGTTGTGGCGGATTTCCGACGACATGTGGGATACCTGGCAGGGCCCCGAGGGGCAGACGTTTCCGGCAGGGCTGGTACGCCAATTTGATCGAACTGCCACGTGGGCTCCGCACATCCAGGTAGGGCACTGGGCCGACGCCGATATGTTGCCGCTGGGCTATCTGGGGCCCCGGACGGGTTGGGGTGAGGCGCGCGCATCGCGGTTTACGGCGGATGAGTCGCGGACGTTGATGACGTTGTGGTCGATAGCGCGATCGCCGTTGGTCGCGGGTACGAATCTTACGCGTATGGATGCGGCAACAGAGGCTTTGTATACGAATCCGGAGGTGATCGCGGTTGATCAGCATTCGCGTGATAACCGCCAGTTGCTCAGGAGCGGTTCGTTGGTGGTGTGGACGGCTTCGCCGGAGTCAGGGGCGGGGCATTATGTGGCGGTTTTTAACCTGGGAGATGCTGACCGGGAGGTGAATTACTCCTGGAAGGAGTTGGGGCTGCCGGCGGGTGAGCGTGGGTTGCGGGATTTGTGGGCGCGGAAGGATTTGGGGAGGGCAGGCATGCTTAAGGCGAAGTTACCGGCTCATGGGGCGATGCTTTATCGGGTGGAGTGACGGGTGAGAAGCCGCATAATACGACGCACCAACTCTTCCTTGTCACCCCGACCGGAGCGAAGCGGAGTGGAGGGATCTGCAGTTCGTCTCGGAATGATGGAGTATTGCGGTGAGCAGGAAAGAGCATCGCTACTACGTCTACATCGTCGCGAACCGGACGCGCGTTATTTATTGTGGGATGACAGATAACCTGGAGCGTAGAGTTGCAGAGCACAAGTCGGGCGCTCACTCCGGGTTTACGGAAAGCTACAACTGCAATCGGCTGGTGTGGTATGAACGCTACCAGTATGTCTATAACGCGATCAATCGCGAAAAGCAGATAAAGCGATGGACCAGAGCCAAGAAGCTTACGCTCATTGGCGAAATGAATTCAGCGTGGGTGGACTTAAGTGAAGAGTGGGATCCGCAGTTTGCCTACGGCGCTACCGTAGCCGTTCTCAGAAAATCAAACGTTCCGGAACCCGAAATCTGTACATTTCCTAATCGTTTCGAGTGCACCAGCACGGCGTCCAGGTACCAAAGGTTGATCGAGGGTAAATCCCCGGCGAGAATCTGCTGCACCTTCACGTAATCCTCCCGCCGTTGCGCCTGCTCACTGGCCATGCTCGCTTCCTGAATTAGCCCATCCAGCGTTGCATTTACGTAATGGCCGCGGTTGTTCCCGTGAGGGGGAAACTTGAGGCTGTCAAAGGTGCGGAAAATGTCAGGATCTTCGTTTCCACCTAACCAGCGCAGAGTGTACATCTGAAAGGCGCCCTTGCTCACGTCAGAGAAAAAGGTGGCGAACTCGAAGCTCCTGACCTCGAGGGCAATGCCAATTTCGCGCAGCTCCTGTTGCAAAATCAGCGCCAGCAAGCGGCTGGTTTCATCGGTCGACGTCTTCATCGTCAGGTGGAAGCGGACGCCGTCCTTGCCTCGCTTCCAGCCGGCAGCATCCAGCAGTGCGTTCGCTTTGGCCGGGTCATAAGGATACTTCTGCACATCCCCAGTCCACGCCCAGTGCTCCGGGGGCAAAAGGCTTTCTGCCAAGCGAGCACGGTCGCGCCAGAGAGAGTGAATCATCAGCGGCCGATTCATGGCATAAGCAATCGCCTGGCGTACGCGAACATCGCGCAACAGGTTGTCCTGCACATTGAAGGTCACGTAATTCAGTACCGTTCCAGGAGCGCTCTCGACTACGAGATTGGGCCGCTTCGCCAGGGAAGCCACCATGTCCGCCGTCATGCAATTGATGCAGACATCGGCAGAACCCTTCTCCAGCTCAAGCGCCCGCGTAATCGCATCCGGCACGACTGCAAACCGAAGCCTCGCGATCGCAGGAAGAGGCTGCCAGGAATGTTGGTTTCGTTCCAGGATCACCTCGTCATCCTGCAGTTGGCTTACGAATCGAAAAGGTCCGCTGCCGACGGGATGAAGCCCGAAATCGCGGCCGCTGCCGGCGGGTACTATTCCGATGCCGCCGTCGGAAAGGTTCCACAACAGGGCCGCATCCGGCTGCTTCAAGTGAATGACCACGGTTGCCGCATCCGGCGCCTCGACATGATCGACCAACGCCAGCGCTGCCGCTTTCGCCGTGATCACCGTGCCGTCGCGCATCGAGTCCAGCGTGTACTTCACATCTGTCGAGGTGAGCTGCTTTCCATTGTGGAAGTAAACATCTGTGCGCAAATGGAAGCGATACGTCAACGGGTCGGGAGTTTCCCAACTCGTGGCCAGCCAGGGATCCACGTTAAAGTGAGGGTTCTTGCGCAGCAGGCTATCGAAGATGAGGCTGCCGATGTGCGCCGATTGGCCGTCGACGCCGACGCGAGGATCCAGGTTGGTCGGGCTGCTCTCAATCACCATCGTTACCGTTTGCGGAGTTGGCCGTGTGCTCCCGCATCCCACGACCAATACCAGCGCAACTGCCGCGAGCAACCGTTCAAACATGGGTGATCTCACCCAGGATCACCGGCCGCGATGCACCCGTCGCCGAAGGGATGTTCCCCGGGCGCCGATGCCACGTCTCATACGCCAGTAAGGCAAAAGCCGCTGCCTCCTTCGCCTCCGCGGGTAGCCCGAGGTCATCGCTGGCCTGCGCCGTGCACCCCTGCGGCTCGAGTTGCTCACGCAGCATCGCCATCAACGTGAGGTTGCGGGCCCCGCCGCCGGAAACAATAAAGTCAACTGGCGCCCCCTTCATCTTCTTAGCCAGGAAGTTGGAATAAGCCAGCCCGACGCTTTGCGCGGTGAACGCAGTGGCGGTTGCAATCGTGTCTTCGCTGCCGGCTCCCGCTTTGCGGCAGGCTTGCAGAAACTGGGTCGCGTACGCGGTGCCGAATTCTTCCCGGCCGGCACTCTTCGGCGGCCGCGCCGCAAAGAACGGATCGCGCAGCTTTGTGTTCACAATGGACTGGATCACGCGGCCGCGTGCCCCCATCTTGCCGCCGCGATCAAATCGCTTCTGAAACAGTCGCTGCATAAGTTGATCGATCACCATGTTGCCTGGGCCGGTATCGAAAGCGACCACCTGCAGCAGTGCTGCGTTGGCGGGGAGTGCCGTAAGATTTCCGATGCCTCCCAAATTCTGCAGCACGCGGCCGCGCGCAGGATGGCGAAAAAGCACGTAATCGAGGAGGGGAACCAGAGGAGCACCCTGTCCCCCGGCCACCATGTCGGCGGGACGGAAATTGGAGACGACTGGTACGCCAACCTGGTCCGCCATGATGGCCATCTCGCCGATCTGCCAGGTGCAGGCGGCCTCTCGCCCCAGATAGCGGACAGCTGCCGCCTGGTGATAGATCGTCTGTCCGTGGCAGCCAACCAGATCCAGTTTGCAAGGATGCGCTGCCAACGCTTCGACTAGCGCTTCGGAGTAAGCCTGTCCCAATCGCCAATTCAAGCGTGCCAACTCTGCGGTGGCAATCGACTCCGCATTCATTGCGGCGAGCACAGCACGGCGCAAGGCGGGAGGGAACGGGAAGCCCGCATGGCCCAGCAGCTCCAGCTCGGGGAAGTTGGGGTCCTTGGCGCTGGGGCCGATTTGGGTGAAAGCAACATCGATGCCGTCGGCGGAGGTACCGCTCATGATGCCGGCCACCGTCATGGTCGTCAGTGTCATGCTTCCGCAACCTGCCGGCTAAACGCCTGGACAAGGCCGCGAATTTTCTCCAGGGAAAACGGTGTTGGCGCCGGGGGAAGCGCGGCACGTTCCGTCTGCTGCGCCCTCGTCGCTGCCCGGCGCAAGATGCGCGCGAAGGCCGGCGAACGCTCCGATTCCCCCAGCAACGCTTCGTAGGCAGCAAAAATGAGAGCGGGACTGCGGCAGATCTCCACCACATGCATCCCCGCGGCAAGCGAGCGCACCGCGGCGTCTCCCATACCCGTGTGGTTCAGGATGCCACCCATCTCCATATCGTCGGAAACAATCAGCCCCTCGTAACCCATCTCGCGGACCAGCACTTCACCGATCCAATAGCCCGAAACCGAAGCGGGCTCCGGTACAGCGGCAGAATAGGCGGCGTGCGAAACCATCACCATGGGCAGCTGCTTCATCAGTTCGCGGTAGGGGAGCAGATCTTCCTCCCAAAGCAGGCGGAGCGATTTTGTAATCGTAGGAGTGGCATGATGCGAATCCACCTGCCCGCTGCCCAGGCCGGGGAAGTGCTTGCCGCTGCCCAGCACTTTAACCTGCGTTAGCCCGGCAAGAAAGTTGCGGGCGTAGCGGGTTACCTGTTGCGCGTCGCCGACCACGCGGGTGGTCATGACCTTCTCCGACTCCTCGGTGCGGAGATCGAGCACCGGGGCGAAGGTGGTGTTAAGTCCCAGCAAGCGCACTTCGCGGCCAATGAGTTCGCCATGCTTTTTGAATAGCGCTGGTTTATTGGTGGCTGCGACAGCCAACGGCGACGGCATGGGCGCGATCAAATCCCGCAGACGATCAACGGTGCCACCTTCGACATCGATCGAGCGCAGCATCGGGGTTTGCACCACAGCCTGCGTTGCTTGCAGCAGCGCATGGGTCTGCAGCGCGCTCTCGATATTGCGGCGAAACAGAATCACTCCGCCTGGTCTTAGCAACTGCAGCCAGGCTGTTTCGAGCGCGCTGAGCTCGGTGCCTTCCAAACCCACCATCAGCACCTGGCCGGCTGCCTGCCGCAGCGACATTTGGCTCACGCATTCCCCCGGATCTCACGCTTTAGTTCTTCCAACAGATTGAGCGCCTGCAGCGGAGTGATGCTATTGGTGTCGGTTTGCTCCAGGCGGTCGAGGATGCGCTGCGACAGCGGCGTAAACATGGTTAACTGCAGGGGCGCTTCGATCTCCGCGGCCACGTTCCTCTTTTCCGATTGCTCATGTTGTCGCAGCACCTGGCGCGCACGCTCGATCACAGAAAGCGGCAGCCCAGCCAGCCGCGCCACTTCGATGCCGTAGCTCTTGCTGGCGGCGCCGGCCTCGATGGCGTGCAAAAACACGATCCCTTTCGGCGTTTCTTTGACCGCGACGCGCAGATTCTTCAGTCCAGCCAGTTGTTCGGCCAGCAGGGTGAGTTCATGGTAGTGAGTGGCGAAGAGCGTTCTCGCACCCACCTGGGCGTGGAGATACTCGAGGGTAGCCCAGGCCAGGGATAAGCCATCGAACGTAGCCGTGCCGCGTCCCATTTCGTCGAGAAGAATCAGCGACTGCGCGGTTGCCGTGTTGAGGATGGTTGCGGTCTCCGTCATCTCGACCATAAACGTCGAGCGTCCCCGGGCCACATTGTCGCTGGCGCCAATGCGAGTGTAGATCCGGTCCACAATGCCGAGCCGCATGCTCTTCGCCGGGACGAAGCAGCCCATCTGCGCCATGATCACCAGCAGCGCCGCCTGCCGCAGGTAGGTGGACTTGCCGCCCATGTTCGGACCAGTGATCAGCAGCAGGCTGGAGCCGCCGGTTTCGACATAAAGATCGTTGGCGAAAAATGTTGTTTGTCCTGCTGCCTCGAGTAAGCACTCGACCACGGGATGCCGCCCGCCCACTGTCTCGAGCACAGCAGAGGTTGCGATCTGTGGCCGCACGTAATTGCGCAACGCCGCCAGGTGAGCGAAATTCGCCAGCAGGTCGACCTCGGCGATCACGCCGCTGCTCACCCGGATGCGCGCGGCTGACTGCAAAATCGTATGCCGCAGCTCCGCAAAAATGCGCTTCTCAATCTCGATCGAGCGCTCATGCGCGGTGAGCACGCTCACCTCATATTGCTTCAGCTCTGGAGTGGTGAACCGTTCTGCGTTGGCCAGGGTCTGCTTGCGTTCGTAATCCGCAGGCACCAGGGCGAGGTTAGCCCGCGTCACCTCGATCGCGTAGCCGAACACATTGTTAAAACGAACCTTTAAGGAATGGATGCCGGTGCGCTTCCGTTCCCGCTCTTCGATGCTGCTAATCGACTGCCGCCCATTCGCGCCCAGGGATCGCAGTTCGTCGAGTTCCGGGTCCACGCCTGAGGCAATTGCGCCGCCATCCGCCAGGTTCACCGGAGGCTCAGGCAGCAGCGTACGCTCCAGCCGCTCGCGAAGGTCCTGGAGCAGATCGAGCCGTTCCGCACAGGCCGACCAACGGGACGCGTCGAGCCTGAGCAGGCTCGCATGGAGATCGGGCAGCCGGGCGAGCGAAGCGGAGAGCGCCGCAGCATCGCGTGGACCGGCGCTGTCGAGCGAGATGCGGGAAAGCATCCGCTCCATGTCCTGAATAGCGCCCAGAATCTTGCGCAGGTGCTCGCGATCGATCAAGTTGCGATCCGCCACCGCGACGGCTTCAAGCCGCGACTCGATCTCCACCCGATCGACCAATGGGCGTACGAGCGAAGCCCGCAGAAGCCGCTTGCCCATCGGTGTCATGCAGCAGTCGAGGTTAGCGTAAAGCGTGGCCTCGTTCGTGCCGCCTGTCCAGAGCGGCTCGATCAGCTCCAGGTTGCGCACGGTCACGGCATCCAATTGCAGGTTCTCCGCGCGCTCGTAATAGCGGATGTGGTTGATGTGCTGGAGCTCGATCTGCTGCGTGCTGCGCGCGTAGTGGACCACGGCCCCGGCGGCAATGGCCGCCGCCCGAGCGCTCGCCAAACCAAAGCCCTCCAGAGACGTTGCCCCCAACTGCCGTTCCAACTGTGGAATAGCGTAGTCGGGGGTAAACACCCACTCGTCCAGGCGGGTATGAATGCCGATTTTTTCCAGCTCTGCTTCAAGCAGAGGGTCCATGGGAGGCATTGGGTTCGCCAGCAACAGCTCGCTGGGTTGAGCTTTTTGCAGTTCGTCGATACACAGGCCGATGCTGCCCGTTCCGGTGAACTCGGTGGCGCGAAAGTCTCCCGTGGAAAGATCGAGTAGCGCCAGCGCTGCCACTGGTCCGGCAATGTGCAACGCGGCGAGGTAGTTGTTGCGCTCCGAGGCCAGGGTGGGGTCGACCGCCGTGCCCGGGGTGAGCACCCGGGTCACCTCGCGGCGGACGATTTTCTTCGTCAGCTTGGGATCTTCCATCTGTTCGCAGATGGCGACCCGGTAGCCTTTGCGCAACAGCCGGGACAGATAGGCGTCGGCGGCATGGTACGGGACGCCGCACATGGGCACGGTGCGCTCTCTATCTCGTGCCGTCAGTGTGATTTGCAGTTCGCGTGAGGCGACCTGGGCATCTTCAAAGAACAGTTCGTAGAAGTCGCCCATGCGGAAAAATAGCAGGGCGTCTGGGTTCTGGCGCTTGGCGGCCGCATACTGGCGCATCAGCGGCGTCGTCGAGGCGTCGGCGGCTGGAGCTGGAGGAAAAGTAGACACTGAAAACGCCAGCATATCGTGAATGACATGCCGGCGTTCAAAGATAAGACATTTTGCCCGGGCTAGGCGATGAGACTGGATTCGTTGCTTACGGCTGCGTCAGATCCGTGCTGCTTAACCATCTTGTTGTAAATGCCCAGCAGCAGGAACGGTGCAGCCCATTGGCCGATGAACAGGGCATGGTGGTCTTTGCCGTTGGTCTTCAGAATAAGCGAGCCTACGATTGCGGTCAGGGCCGCACCCAGGAAGAAGCTGGTGGGGAGCTTGGCGGAATAGCTTTCCATCAATGCGGTCGTTTGATCTTCCGGTATTTCTCCGGCGCGTACACGATAATCCATGGTTTTTAACTCTCCTGTCTCAAAGGACGGTGAAACGAGTGCTGTTTTGCCACTCAACGGCTGGGAGGCGAATGCCTGAACAAAGGATGCACGTTTTCATCATGGATTTTGGATGAACTTTTTCGTCTTGAGCGGTATCAAACTTGCGGAGGTTTTTTGTGCTGCTCGGGAAAGCGCCAGGTCTCATAAGCAAATGGTTACAGGCGGTTATACTTACAGATTGCGGGAAAAAGCATGTTTTTACTGTGGCTGAGAGTTGCGGCGGTCCTTTACGCGGTTGCGAGCGTTTCTGCACTGCCGGCGGTGCTTTATGACCGCCCAGGATGGAAGAAACTCTGCATCCCAGCGGCTGTTTCCGCGTTTTTCTTCCACTTTGTCTCGCTTATTGAGATGCTGTCCGCGGCGCACCACTCCCTGCCAGTTGGGATGCACGAGGTGCAGTCGTTGCTTGCCCTGCTGATCTGCGCTGCCTTCCTTTTGGTCGCCGTTCTCTACCGGACGGTGTCGTTTGGCATCTTCGCCCTGCCTCTGTCGCTGCTGCTGGTCCTCGGGCCTGCTATCGGCCCAGACCATTGGACCTTTCAATCGCCCATGCTGCGCAGCGGATGGCTGAGTATCCACATCATCGCCCTGCTGGCGGCGTATGCGGCGCTCATATTCAGCCTGATCGCCAACTTTCTCTACCTGGTGCAGGAGCGCCGGCTTAAAAGCAAAACCCACGTCGGCTTCCTCGCCTGGCTGCCGCCCCTCGAGACCATGGAGCGGATTGCGTCCAGCATGTTACTGGTGGGCTTCCCGTTCATGACGCTCGGCCTGCTGGCGGGGTCGCTGATCGCCCAGGAGAGCGTCGGCCCGACCTACTTTAGAGATCCCAAGGTGCTGCTTTCCTTTACTATGTGGGCCCTCTACCTGGCCATGCTCTTCGTGCGCCGCCAGGTGGGCCTTCGCGGAAGAAGGGCCGTTTACCTCTCCAGCATCGCCTTTCTGGTCGTCATCAGCGTTTGGGCCGCCAACCAGCTGAGCTCGGTACACAGGTTCACGAGGCCATGAATATCGTCCTGCTGGGGTTGAACCACAAGACCGCGCCGATTGCGTTGCGCGAGCGCCTGGCCGTTGGTCCGCAGCAGCTCGAGGAGGCGACCCGCTCCCTGGCGCAGGCGCCGGGGGTCCTCGAAGGCATGATTCTCTCCACCTGTAACCGGGTGGAACTGCTGACCAGCCAGTCGCCCAATGCGCCCCACCTGATTGACTTTGTCGGCAGCTATTTTGACATCGACCCGGAACTGCTGACGCCCCACCTCTATGAGTACCGGGGGGAAGAGGCGGTACGCCACCTCTTCCGCGTTGCCTGCAGTCTCGACTCCATGGTGATTGGGGAGCCGCAAATCCTGGGCCAGGTGAAGAGCAGCTACCTGGCGGCTCGATCCGCGGGGGCGGTACGCGGCCACCTGGAAAAGGTGCTGCAGCGGGCATTCGTGGTCGCCAAGCGGGTCCGCACCGAGACCCAGATCGGCAACTCCGCAGTCTCGATAGCTTCGGTCGCGGTTGAGCTGGCGCGGAAGATTTTCGGTTCGCTAGAGGGCAAGAAGGTCCTGATCGTGGGCGCAGGCAAGATGAGTGAGCAGGCGGCACGTCACCTGGTAAGCCAGGGCGCGGCCTCGGTTCTGGTCGCCAACCGCACCTTCGAACGGGCGGAGCAATTGGCCCAGCGCTTCGGCGGCAAAGCGATTCGCTTTGACGATCTCTACGCGCACGCCGACCAGGCGGACATCATCATCACCTCCACTGGCTCGGCCCGGCCGGTCTTTCGCCGTGAACACGCACAGCAGTTTTTGCAACAGCGTCGTGGGCGGCCCATGTTTTTTATCGACATCGCGGTGCCGCGTGACGTCGATCCTGAGGTCAACAAGCTCGACGGCATCTTCCTCTACGACATCGATGATCTGCAATCCGTAGCCGGGTCGCACCTGAAAGAACGAAGCAATGCGGCGGAGCAGGCAGAGGCCATGATCCTGGCTGAGGTCAACCAGTATCAGCGACGTTTGCACGCGTTGAACGTGGCGCCCGAGATTGTGCAATTTCAGCAGTCGGCGGAACAGATTCGTGTCGGGGAACTGCGCCGCCTGGCAAGCCGGCTGCAGGGGCTCTCCCCGGAACAACAAGCCGCCGTGGAAGCGCTGACCCGTGGCCTGGTGAACAAGTTTCTCCATCAGCCGCTGCAGGCGATCAAGGCGGCGGCCAGCGAAGGCAACACCGCCGCGGTGGATGCTCTACGCGATGCCTTTGGTGTGCAGCGGGGTCATGGCGATTTCGAAGACCAGGATAGTGATCTTTGATTCGCATTGGTTCCCGGGGATCGCAACTGGCACTGTGGCAAGCGAATCACATTGCGGATGCGCTGCGCGGCCTGGGGCACGAAGTCTCGATCGAGATTATCCGCACCACGGGTGACCGCATGCAGAATGTAGCCTTCGCGTCGGTCGGCGCCAAGGGCATGTTTACCAAAGAAATCGAAGAGGCCCTCCTGGAGGGGACCATTGATCTTGCCGTGCATAGCCTGAAGGATCTGCCCACGGAGTTAGGGGGTGCCTTCACGCTGGCCGCGATTCCGCCGCGAGCGGATGCCCGCGACGTCTTGGTCTCGGAGCAGTACCGCAGCTTTGAAGAACTGCCGTTGGGATCGGTGGTGGGCACCAGCAGCCTGCGCCGCCAGGCACAGTTACGCGCCCGCCGTCCCGACCTGCAGTACATTGAGTTCCGCGGCAATGTCGACACCCGGTTGGCCAAGCTTGGGCAGGGCAAGGCCGATGCTATTATCCTGGCGGCGGCCGGTCTTGACCGGCTGCAAAAGACGCTTGCGGTCCGCGAGCGTTTCGCTCCTGAAGTCTTGTGCCCAGCGCCCGGCCAGGGAGCGCTGGCGATTGAGTGCCGCTCCGGGGATACGGCGATGCAAGCGGCGTTGCAGCCTTTGGATGACAGCACTACCCGCCAGGCAGTCACCGCCGAGCGCACTTGCCTGGCTGCTCTGGGCGGCGGCTGCCTGGTGCCGATTGGCGCTTACTGCCACCGTGATGGGGACAGATTGTCGTTGCGTGCGGTGGTAGCTTCCGCAGATGGGCGGCAGGTCGTGTCTGCTCAGCAGCGCCACCCCGATGCCGTCGTTCTGGGAGAGCAACTGGCGCAAGAGTTATTGCGCCAGGGTGCGGGTACGATCCTTGGTCTTGCTTGATGTCCCTTGCTGGAAAACGCATCCTCATCACCCGCGCCCGTCACCAGGCAGGCCGCTTGGCGGAAGCCCTGGAAGCGCTGGGCGCGGATGTGTTGCGGCTGCCTACGATTGAAATTATCCCGCCCGAGACCTATGCACATCTCGACGCAGTACTCGAGGTCATCACCGGCTTCGATTGGCTGCTGCTGACAAGTGCGAATGCGGTTACGGCTGTGGCCGACCGGTTGCATTTCTTACGCATTCCGCTGCACCGGTTGCATCACTTGCAGATAGCGGCAGTTGGACCTGCGACCGCGGTGGCGCTGGGTCACCTGGGGTTGAAGGTTGACGTCATGCCGGAGGAGTACGTGGCCGAGGCCGTGGTGGCGATGCTGCGCGATAAGGTAGCAGGGCGTCGCATCCTGCTGACGCGCGCGGCCGTGGCCCGCGATGTGATCCCTGAGCAACTGCGGCAATGCGGCGCCGATATCCACGTGGTCGAGGTCTACCGGACCGTGATCCCTGCGGATTCCATCGAGCAGGTGCGCGCGTTATTCGGCGCGGAGGCGCCGTTGCCAGACGCGATCACCTTTACCAGCTCCTCAACGGTGACGAATTTCCTGGCTCTGCTCTCCGCGGCCACAGTCGAGTTACCAGCCGGGCTGCGCGCTGTCTCGATCGGACCCGTGACGACCAGCACGTTACGCAAGCACAACTGGGAGCCTGCGCAGCAGGCGATCGCCTACGATATCCCAGGCCTGGTGGCTGCTTGTGTCAAGTTGCTGACCTAGATCGTCGGCTCTCTCGGAAGACTTCGGCCGCTGATATCAGCTCTCGCGCTCAAGAATATGATCAATGAGCGTCTCTTGTGTGCCAAGGAAGGACTCCTCGCGCAACCGGCGTGGGGTCAATCTCCGGCTGTGCCGCAGGTCGTCGAAGAAATCCTTCTCAATCGTTGTCGCCAACTCAGTATCCAGCACCGCCAGATTCACTTCATCGTTCAGAGCAAACGAACGGTGATCGAAGTTGGTCGACCCAACGACACTCCACATGCCATCCACGGTCATTAATTTCGCGTGGATCATCGACGGCTGATATTCATAGATCTCTGCCCCCGCCTGCAACAGGCGATGAACACTGCGATGGCTCAGCCTGCGAATCATGGGGTGGTCAATCCGTGGGCCGGCGGTCAAGATCTGCACTACAACGCCCCGCTTCTCGATGGCGTCCTCTAACGCTTGCCGCGCACTTCTGTCCGGCAAAAAGTAGGGTGTCGTGATGCGGATGCAGCTACGAGCGCTATTGATAAGCGATTGAAACAGTATTCGCGCCTGCGTGCCCCCTCCGTGCGGAGTGCTCAGCACGACAAAACCCTTCACGCCTTCCGGCTCGGCGCGAAAGCCAAACTGTGCCGCACTGGAGAGAATCTCACCGGAAGACTCCAACCAATTCTCACAGAACGCGGAAATCAGGCCGGCAACCGCCTCGCCTTCGACGCGGAACATGGTATCGCGCCAGGTCGGCACGGAAGCTTCGTGCAGCCATTGGTCAGCGATGCCCGCTCCACCGATGAAACCCGTCTCTCCATCGACAACCAGTAATTTGCGATGGGTGCGGTTGTTGACCTCAGGCCATGTATTCCAGTGCAGCGGGTGGTACCAGCACACTTGTCCCCCCGCAGCACGCAAGGGATCGAAGTACGAGTCCGACGTTTCAAAGCTACCCATCGCATCGACGATTACCCGAACCTCGACACCGTTCGCCGCGCGTTCCGCGAGGGCGGCCAGAAGTTCATCGCCCACTTGGCCTTCCTGGTATTGGTAGAACTCAAGATTTACCGCGTGCCTGGCGCGCCGGATGGCTTCCAGGTAAGCAGGGTAAAACTCGACGCCGTTCTTGAGCCGCGAGATACGCAAGCGGCGAAGCTTCCCGTCGGTCACCAGGCTGAGAAACTGAACGAACTCATCGGAGTCGAGCGCCGCCTGGGTCTGGTTGGGCATAGCGTAGGGAATCGCAGGCCCAAAGTAGTTCACCAGGAAGCGGGCTGCAAAGAAAACAATGGAGCCCACGCCAACCGCGGCCAAAGCGCGCGTCGCCAAATGTTGTTTGTTATGCGTTCCAGGGTCGTTCATGCACAGCAAGCATACAGGGCGGGTAGAGTCCGGAAGGATGTCCGAAAGTAACCCAGTCGTAAGTCCGCCTAGGCTCCGGCGCCGGCGATCTGGGTCGCCAGCTTAAGCCGGGCGGCATGCGCGGGAGCAGAATGCTCCAATCGCGTGACACGAAAGATCGTGATGTCGTCCTCTTGTCCGAAGCTGCACGCGTCTTCCACCATCTGTTCGATCGACCGGTCCGATCCGACCAACGCAGCGACCCGCTCAAACCCATACAATTCGCCGGCTTGGTTCCGCGCCTCCAGGATGCCGTCGGTGTAGAAGGTAAGGGTTTCCCCTTCCTGCAGCTGGAAGGCCAACTCGTCATACTCTGTATCCATCGTCAGACCCAGCGGCAACGATCCCTTCACCGGCAATTCCTGGGCGTCGCGAAACGGAGCCAGGTGGCCGGCATTGGCCAGAGTCGTATCCCCATCAGGATCGATGCGGGCCACCAGGCAGGTGACGAAACCACCATCCGTGCGCCCCAGCAGACGACGGTTGAGCCCGAGCAAAATGGCAGCCGGGCTCTGCGAGTAATCCGCGAGCGTGCGTAGCGTGCCCACGATCAACGACACCGTCATCGCCGCTTTGAGGCCTTTGCCGCTCACGTCTCCCAATGCGATCAGCGCGCCGCCATCCGGCAGGGCAACTACCTGGAAGAAATCGCCGCCCACTTCTTCCGCCGGGCGGTAGACGCTGGCAATGGAGAGGCCGGCAATCGCCGGTGTTTCTTCGGGTACCAGAATCCGCTGCACCTCGCGGGCAGACTTGATTTCAAGCTCGATGCGCGACTGCCGCTCGCGCTCGAGGAATTGCTCCCGGGCAATGGTGAAAATCAGCGCCAGGAAGAGCAAGGTACCGAGAAGGAAGTCAAGGCCGAAGAAGTAGATGCCGGCGTGCACGCCGATGCTCCCCAGCTTGCCCCCGAGAGTCCAATGGGTAAAACGATTGCCTTGCACGGCGAGGTTCGTAACCACGTTGAAAAGGCCGTTCAAGCAAACCGCGACGATGAGGGGCCACAGGGAGAGCCGGCTGCGGCGTCTGAGTCCAACCGCAATAATCACGAATACATATAGAGGCGTGATGGAGTAGACCGCCGTGGTGATGCCATCGATCCAGGGCAGCACGCCACCCTTTTCCCAGAAAAGGATGGTGGTGATGTCAATCAACTGGGCGGCAAGGTAAATGGCTACCAGCCACGCGGTTGCCCGTTTCCACCGGGGCTCGCCTGCCATACCGAACAGGGCCAGCAGGATCAGCCAGATCGAAATATCTATCGAGCTCGAGAGCAGTTGGGTGATCAGTTGGTTGGTGTGAAAGGTAAATCCGAAGAAGAAAGCCGAGAGTTGCCGCGAGCCGATCAATCCGCTGGCGACCAGATATACCGAAAGCCACAGATAAAGACCCTGCGTGCGGTCGCGCAGATAAAGAAGCAGACTCAGCAGCCCGATGACCAGTGTCACCGCAGAAATCAGAAGGTTCGGTAGCCTGCGCTCATCGCGCTCGTACGCGACTGCCTTTTCCTGGGCGGTCAGCACCGAGGCCTCGCCGATCAGCGGAGTAGCCTGTAACCCGCCCTCCTCGACCGGATCGACCGAAGAAAGGGGCGCCTTCCAGACCCGCAGGGCAAGCACTCCACTCGTACCGGGCAGCGCATAGACGACTCCGTGTGCGCTTTGCCACCACTTTGCATCCGGGGGCAGCCGGCCATAGGTCCCAAGCTTCTGCCCGTTCCAGTAGAGTTCATAGGCATCCTGCACCGGAGGAATCAGCAGCGCCAGCTTTTGGGTTTTTGTTGCCTGAGAGTGATCGACCTCGATCCGTGCCCGGTACCATGCCATGCCCGTATAGCTGGGATGCGTTTGCGCCCCCCAGGACGTGTCGGGGCTAATTTGCTCCCACGCGGAATCGTCGAGATTGGGATCGGCCCACGCGGGGTTATCCCCGAGGTGGAACTGCCACTTACCGGACAACGCGACCGAACCCGGTCCGGGATCGTCGACTTTAATGGGTTCGCCAACGCCGGCGCCGGCCAGGAAGCCGAATGCCAGAATCAGAAGCAGAACGGAACGCAGTTGCAGCGCGCGGCCACCAGCAGGTACCCCAACCATCCCCGTGCTCCTCGCTGTCATCGGTAGTGAACAGCATACGACGGGGAGCAATGGCTTCGCCAGAAGTTCCGTATCTCCAGCGGTTTATGCAGGAAAACGCTCGGCGTTCCGAGCCCTGGCTTTGGCCGCCTCTTCTTCCCGGTTCCTGGGGCCGGCATTGGTTTCAAGCGACGTCAGCAGCCGTGTAGAAATGGCGGCGATCTCTTCGACGGCCGCCAGAAATACGGCTTCGTTGGTCTTGGACGGTTTGTTAAAGCCGCTGATCTTGCGCACGTACTGCAGGGACGCAGCGTGCACCTCTTCTGCGGTCACAGGAGGGTCGAAGTTAAAGAGCATTTTGATGTTTCGGCACATAGTCACGGACCTTCACGGGTCCAATTCTACTGAAGCGGGCTTTGGGGTGGGCCACAAGCCAACAGAGGTAACGTGATCCACCCAAAGCTCGATGTGGGGGAGGGCCGACCTTGGGTCTCTGTCTGGCAGGGTCAAGGCACAGTCCCTGACCGGGCAGCAAAGGGAGAATAGCTGCGACTGTACGAAGAGTTGCCTCCGGCGTGTCATTCCTTTGTCTCTTTGGGCGAAGGAGACTACTGCACCGTCACCGTGACCGCCATGGTCGAACGGCCGTATTGATTGGTTGCATTCAAGTTATAAGTGGTGGTTGCCGTGGGGCTAACTACCTGGCTGCCGCCGCGTACCGGCCCTACCACGTCAATGTAGTCGTAAGAGTCATTGGCGACCGTCCAACTGAGAGTTACTTGCGTTCCGGCGGCGACAGTATTCTGCGAAGCGGTGAACGTGCTGATCGTGGGAGGCTGGCCTGTCGGTGCGGTCGCATCGTCGTACGCTGTGCCCATCAGGATGACATCGAATTGCGAGGCGTCGATCACTTTCAATGCGCTCAGGTCATCGTCATCCCAACGTGCATCCGGGCTGCCCTGGAAGTACATGTTGCTGCCGTTATCAGCGACGATCATGCCGTAGTTTTTCATGGCGGTGAGGATCACCTGGTTGATTGCGCTGTAGCTGGAAATGTCAAAGCTCGCTTTGAGCCGCAGCCGCATTCCCATGATGTTGTGGGTGCTTGAGTCATTGCCCGCCGCATGGGTGGCGGGGGCTACAAAATATCCGCCATTGGCATCGCTCAGGGTATGTTGCAACGTCATGCGGATGGCGTGGTTGATGGCTCCCGCGGACACTTCGTCATAGCGCACCAGCCCGGGGAAGATGGGCAGGCCAGCGGCATCCGCGGAAGTCCATCCATAAGGCCGTCGTTCGCTCGTCGTCAGGTCCCAGATGGCGCCGTTCGCCGCGGTCCAGGCCCCGTTGCACATCTGGGTTTGCCAAGTTTCGTAGATCCAGCATTTGTTCTTGTCGATCACGAGCAGGTGATTGTCCCCGGTAATGCTGCAGGTTGACGGAAAGCCTTCGATCGGAGCAGTGGCCGGAATCGGGTAGAGAGTGACATCACTTTCACTGGCATAGGTGTTCATCGTGATCGGGACCGGTGGTGTGACACTGGAGTCGACGACGACATAGGGTATGCCGTAGTTCCCGTCAACGACGTTGGAGAAATCCGGGTGCAGCTTGCTTCCCGTGAGCGCGCTGATGATGGTGACTGAATTCGGATCGACGGATGCCGATGCAATGTTGGTGTTCCACAGGTTGGATGCGGGGAACGGGACAAAACCGTTGAGACTGGCGCCGCTGCCGGCGCTCATATTGCCGCATTGCGATGCGGGAGGAGTGCTGACAGCGGCGCTTATCGTAATGCTCAAGGTGGCCGTCTGCGAAAGCGGAGTGGGCGTGCTCGAATCCGTCACCACAACCGCGAAGCTGGTGCTTCCCGCCGTGGTTGGCGTGCCGCTGATATCGCCGGAACTTGCAAGCGACAATCCTGCCGGCAGATTGCTGCCCGGGTTAAGCGCCCAGGAGTAGCTACCCACCCCGCCGGAGGCTTCAAGGGTCGTGGATGGATACGCAGTCCCAACCACGCCGGCCGGTAACGATTGCGTGGTCACGGTGAGTGCGACCGGACTGATATTGATGCTCAAGGTCGATGATGCTGACTGGGAAGCAGGCTGCGAGGAGTCCGTTACTTTAATAGTTGCCGATGTCGTGCCGGCGGCTGCGGGTGCAGGCATTCCGCTGATGAGCCCGCTGGAGGCGTTGATCGACAGCCCGCCGGGAAGATTCGCCGCGCTGTAGGTGTAGGGCGTTGTGCCGCCCGAAGCGGCTACGGAGCTGCTATAGGAGATGCCCACAGTTCCCGCGGGAAGGGACGTGGTCGTGACCGTCAGGCTGCTTGGTGTTGATGGACTGCCTGGACCTTGACTACCCGAACTGCACCCAGCGAGAAGGCATAGGGTCCCGACGATCAGAGTCCCGTTTCGTTTCTGCATGGCCCACGCACAGTGTTTCTGTGCTGAGGCTAAGTTACGTAGTCGGGGAGCGGAAGTCTATACCTCAAGGCCTACGCAAAAGTTGTAGAAGGGCCGCACCCTTTGCACAGAAACGCGAAGGATGCGGCACCATTCGTCCTGCTGTATCTAACGCTTTTACTTTCGCTTTGCTTTGCGAACGGCTTTTTTCTTGATCGGAGCGCGCATGCGTACCGCCTTCTTGCCGCCACCCTTCTTCTTGGGTGGCGTCGCGGCGGCGAGGAGGGCAATGATTTTGCTGCCGATAGGAGAGCCGAGACCGGTGCAGGCATCCCAGCCTGGACCGGCGCTGAAGGAGCCGTTGTTGCCTGAGACGATGTCATTGAACGCCGACGCTGATTTCGCTGCATAGATCAGCGGCTGCAGGAAGCCGGCAGACTTTCCATTTTGCTGGTTGCTGACGGCGATCAAGCCTGCCCATAACGGAGCGACCGCGCTCGTCCCACCGATCACCTGGTTTTTGCCGTCCACTCGTACCTGGTAGCCAGTGACCGGATCGGCGTCGCCGCACACATCCGGCACGCCGCGCCCACCAGTGCTGCTCGACGGTGCGGGTACCTTCGCATTCACTTGCCACGAAGGCAGCGCGAAGACGTTGCTCACTCCGCCTCCCGACGCCCCCTCATTGCTGGCCTGCTCGTTCCAAACCACTTCCGACGTGATCGTGCTGCCATTGCCGGTGAGTTTGGTGCCGCCACAGGCGAGCACGTGGGGACTCGAGGCGGGGAAGTCGACGTTGTTGCCTGTCGCACCGTCGCTGGAACCGTTATCTCCCGATGCGACGGTGATGGTAATGCCCAGTGCAGCCGCGGACTGGGCTGCGGCGTCCAGGGCGCTCATCGATTGCGCTGTCCAGCTCGATTCCGGGCCACCCCAGCTGATCGAAATGACGCTCGGGTTGTTGGTGGTGTCGTGGACCGCGCTGGCTACGGCATCGATGAATCCCTGATCGGTGTTGGGCGCGAAGTAGACCACGATCTTCGCCCCCGGAGCCACCGCAGCGGAAACCTCGATATCCAGCATCACTTCGCCGTCCGAGCCGTTGGCATCGCCAGGAGCGTTCTTTCCCTTGTCGATTGAAACCGCGGTGACCTTCGGCGGCTTCTGTCCCAGGCTCTTGAAATAGGTGGTGAGATCGGCGGTGCGAAAGCCGCCGCCAAGCTCGATAATGCCGATCGTCTGGCCGGTAGCCGTCGCTCCCTTGGGGAATTTGTAGAGTTCGCCCACCTGGACGGGAGTGAACGATGTGGCCGAAGCGGCCGCATGGGCGCGGGCAAACCCCTGGGTGCCGCCTGCCTCGGCATTCGTCAAGGACCCCAACACTCGGAAATGGGGCTGTGCCTGGGGGCGATTATCCAGCCCCAGTACCGCGTCCACGGCATCCACAACATCAGCCGGCAGGTGGATGCTGCCTTCACGCACGCGATAGGTGTTCCCGGCAACCTCTTTATGGGCCAGGATGACACCGAATGCCTTCTGCATGGCGGTGATGGTTCCGCTGATCTTGAGGGTGCGCCGTTCCGGCTTTTCCGGAGCAACCGTCAGGCCGTACTCCTTTGCGAACGCGCGCACCAGTTTAATAGCGGCCGGGTCCGCACCATGCTGCTGGCGATACTGGTTGCGGGTCAGGCGCACTTTGCCGAGTTGCTTCAGGTTGAGAGGCTTCTTCCGCCGGACAATGACGGAAACAGTGATGACGCTCGCGCCGCGCATCGCTTTTTCACCCGTGACGGTTGCCAACGGAGCTTTCTCGCTCCCGGGCAGAACTACGCGTGGTTGCGATGCAAACTGTGGTGCCGATTTTTTAGGAGCCATGGGGAATTCTCCAATGTGAGTTTCGATCGCCCCCCATCATATGCCTGAGAGTGTTCCCGCGAAAGTTACGCTCCTGCCGTTAGAATGGGGTCGCATGCCCTCCTCCATTGACTGGCCCCTGAAAGAACCGGCTCGCCGCCGCCGCCGATTTTTTATCCTGCTCGCGTTGCTGGCGGTGGTTGTCCTGTGTTTCCGGACGGCTCTCTCTTACTTCGTGGACCTGCTTTGGTTCCGATCGCTCGGGTTCGGCGCCATCTTTTCCCGGACGCTGGTTCTGCAATGGAGCATCTTTGCGTTCTTCACGGTTGCCACTTTCTGTGTGATGTACGGATCGTTTACGGCGCTCAAACGCGCCCACTTGCCCGATATGCCGAGTACTCACACCATCTTCTTCGGTGGCCAGCCACTCAGGCTGCCGGTCGATCCCGTGATGCGGCTGCTAGCGTTGGGCGGTTCGCTCGCCATTGCCCTGGTTACCGGCATCGGCATGCAGGCAGAGTGGGCGAAGCTGGCACTGTTTTGGTATGCTCCGCCGGCCACCGGCGGTGTCGTAGACCCGATCTTCGGCCGGCCCGTCAATTTCTATCTCTTTACGCTGCCGGCCTGGCAGCTTGTCTCCGGCTGGCTGCTCACGTTGGCCATTGTCGTCTGCGTGATGGCGTGTGTCTTCATCGTGATTACCGGCGGGGCGGGCGCATTTGCCAAGCGCCGCAGCTATCTCACGTTGCCCTTTCGCGGGCTCTCCGTCGCCTTTGCGTTTCTGCTGCTGATCCTCGCAGTCCGCGTATACCTGGGACGCTACGACCTGCTGTTCGACGATCACACTGTCTTTTCTGGGGTTACGTATACTGACGCGCATATCACGCTCACCGGCTTGATCGTGGTGTGTGTGGCGCTGATCGGCGGCGCCATGGCGGCGGCCGCCAACGCTTTCACTGTGGCCCGCGGACGGTGGCTGATTGCCGCTGTCCTTCCCGCCGCCTTATGTTTTGCCGGGGTTCGCATCGCCGATTGGTGGATGAGCAGCTTTATCGTGAAGCCGAATGAATTGGTCCGCGAACAGCCATACATCGCGCACAACATCAAGATGACGCGCCAGGCCTATGGCCTCGACAACTTTGCCCAACGTGAGTTTCCCGCTGAGACCACCGTCGGCGCTGCCGACCCGGCCAACAATCAGCCGACCCTCAAAAACATCCGCCTGTGGGATTGGCAGGCGCTGCAGGACACGCTGCGTCAGATCCAGGAAATCCGCACCTACTATGATTTTCCCGATATAGACATTGATCGTTACGTAATCGACGGCAACCTGCGCCAGGTGATGCTGGCCACACGCGAACTGAATGTGGAGAAGTTGCCGGAGAGCAGCCGCAACTGGATCAACGAAAAGCTGATTTATACCCATGGCTACGGAATCACCATGAACCCGGTCAACGGCTTCACACCAGAAGGCTTGCCCACTCTCTATCTGAGCAACATGCCGGTGCAAAGCACGGTGCCTGGGCTGAGCGTTACCCGGCCGGAGATTTACTTTGGCGAGCTGACCAATACCGACGTCTACGTTAAGACGCGACAGCAGGAATTCGACTATCCGCAGGGGCAGAGCAACAACGTGACGTCCTACCAGGGAGACGGGGGCATCCTGCTCGGCGGCTTTCTGCGCCGTGTGCTGATTGCTCTCGATCGCGGAGACGTGGGCAAGCTGCCGTTCAGTGACGATATCAATTCCCAGAGTCGCCTGCTAATGCGGCGGAATGTACGCGCCCGCGTCAGCGCGCTGGCGCCTTTTCTCACCTACGATTTGGATCCCTACATGGTAGTCGGCGACGATGGCCGTTTGTCATGGGTAATGGACGCCTTCACCACTTCTGACCAGTATCCGTACTCCACCCACTACCGTCTCGGCGACGACCTCGTCAATTACATGAGAAATAGCGTCAAGGTGGTCATTGACGCCTACGACGGCTCGACGACGTTCTATGTCTTCGACAACCAGGATCCCATCATCGCCGCGTACCGTGCGATTTTCCCGACGTTGTTCAAAGATGCCTCGGCGATGCCTGCCGCGCTGCGCAAGCACATGCGCTATCCCGAGTTATTGCTCAAGTTGCAAGGCGAAGTTTATGGCCTGTACCACATGACCAATCCTGAAGTTTTTTACAACCGCGAGGACCTTTGGACGGTTGCGACCGAGGTCGGCATGAGCGAGGGCGGGGGGCAGACCACGCAACCGATGCAGCCTAATTTTGTGCTAATGAAGTTGCCCGACGAAGAGGCGATGGAATTTGTCGAGATCCTGCCTTTTACTCCCGCGAACCGCAACAACCTGATTGGCTGGATCGGCGGCCGCAGCGACGGCGCGCAATATGGCACCGCCGTGGTTTACAACTTCCCCAAGAACAAGCTGGTGGACGGGCCGTTGCAGATTGAAGCGCGCATCGACCAGAACGCGCAGCTCTCAGGACAGTTAACGCTGTGGAACCAGCAGGGCTCGCATGTACGCCGCGGCACGTTGCTGGTCATACCCACCGGCAAAGCACTGTTATATGCCGAGCCTATCTACCTGCAGGCGGAGCGCAGTCCGATGCCAGAGTTGCGCCTCGTTGTACTCGCGCTGCAGGACCGGCTGGCGTACGGGTCGACCTACGAAGCAGCGCTCGCGTCGCTGTTTGCCGGCACCAATTCGTCGCTCACACCCTCGGAACCGCAACGGGCTGCGCCTATTGCAAGTTCAGGAGCAGTACAGTCGTCGCCGACCATCGCAGAGGCCGCAAAAGATCTTGCCGACTATCAACGCCTTACTTCAGAAGGTAAGTTGGGGGAAGCCGGCCAGAAGCTCGAAGATCTGAAGCGAGCGCTTGACCGGCTGAGTCTTCCGCAGCGTTAACGCCCCATCATGTGGTGGACGCCGGCGTCATAACCACGCTGGAACGCAGCCCGGTAATCGGCACGCATGGGTTTGGCTACATTCGGATGCCGGTATTCGTCACGATTGTTCACGTTCGGTTCGCGATGATTTTCGTAGTCTTTCCGAGCTCCGTTCATGCCGTCTTGAAAGCCGCGTCGCTGGATATCGTTGTATTCGGAGGGAGCCGTGTCCCACCCGCCATGATCCGCATATCCCGGGGGCGGGGGTGCTGGTTGTGCGTACTGTGCCGAAAGCGCAACCGTTGAACCCATCAAAACCACAAACGTGCACGATGTTGCCAAAAAGCCCAATGACTTCATAATCATTCCTCCACTCACTGGAAGGTAGATGCATAGTCAGGTCAGGATGTTGTTGCGTGCAGTCTAGCTGTAGGGGCCGACTGAAACCACCAGAATTTCGGCCATGGAGTCGGATTCGTTGCGCCATTGCCGCGCGGTTCCTGCGACCATCGTGACCGAGTCGCCGCGCTCCAGCGTCTGCTCCGAGTCCTGCAACTTCAAAATCACCTGGCCTTGAAACACCATGGCGAACTCGTCCGAGATAGACGGCGTGGCGTGCTTTCCGGTGAGCCCACCCGGCTTGATGTTCAACATCGAGGCACGAAATTGCGAGGAGTTCGCCATAGAGCCGAGGGACGCAATGTCTGCGCGCGACCAATCGAGAGCCAGGTGGGCACGTTCACTGGCGCGGACGATATTGACCAGCTGTAGATTGGCGGAGAGAAAAAATTGCCCCAGCGTAACTCCCAGTGCGTTTGCAATCTTCTCCATCGACGAGATTGAGGGCGAGCATTGCCCGTTCTCAATCTGCGATAAAAAGCTTGCCGAAAAATCCGTACGCTCTGCGAGTGCCCGGAGAGACATAGCCTGATGTTCCCTTAGAAAGCGCAGGGAACTTCCTAGAGTCTGTTCAATCATCAGGTGTTAAGTATATCGAGACAAATGGGAGCCATTCGTACACATTCGGCTATCTCTTGGCCGGTGTCGCTTGATCGAACGGCCATTTTCTTCTAGTGACTGCTCCAAGTCTTATCTTTTGAAGAGCAGAGTGGCTCGAGCGTGCAGTCGACGCATCGCGGCTTGCGCGCAATGCAAACCTGCCGGCCGTGATGGATCAACTCGTGGGAAAAAGCGATCCAATGGTCCTGGGGGATTATCTTCATCAGGTCCTTCTCTACTTTGACCGGTTCCGTCTCACGCGTCAGCTCCAGCCGTTTTGACAGCCGGAGCACGTGCGTATCCACAACTACCCCTACCGCCTTGCCATAGGCAACGCCCAGCACAACGTTGGCCGTTTTCCGGGCGACACCTGGCAACGTCAGCAGTTCTTCCATGGTTTGGGGTACCTTGCCTTTGAACTCTTCGGTAAGTGTGCGTGCCGCGCCGTTCAACGACTTAGCTTTGTTGTGATAGAAGCCAGTGGAGCGGATCTGCTCCTCGATCTCGACCAGCGGCGCATGCGCGAAGTCGGTGGGTGTGGGGAACTTCTTGAAGAGGGAAGGAGTGACCATGTTCACCCGCGCATCGGTGCATTGCGCGGAGAGGATCGTGGCCACCAGCAATTCCCAGGCGTTCCTGTGGTGCAAGGCACATTCGGCGCCTGGGTAGGTTTTCGCCAGCAGATCGAGGATCGCGGCAATTCGTTCGGGCGCCCGGGGGTTGCGGCGCGGCTTTTTTACTGCCATTAGCCGAGCCGAGCCAGCATGTCTTCTGCCGTCATGCGAATGCAGGTAAAGATCGGGGTGTCCTTGAGCGTGTAAGGGCTGATTTCCGTCTCCCGCAGTTGTTGCACCAGGTCGAGAAAATCTTCCGGGTAGTTGGTTTCGAACGCCACCACAAATTCCTGGTCGTCGATTCCGAAAGAATAGGTGGTGTTCAGTTTGACCCGGGGATACAGATGGCCGACGCGAATGTGCTCATTCATCAGCCTTTGGCGTTCTTCCGCGGGTAAGAGGTACCAGGCGCGGGTCTTCCAGAAAGGATAGATGAAGATGTATTTTTGTCCCCCCGGCCGGATGCTGCCGCGGGAATCGTGCTGACCTTCGTGCTCGTGCCCGATCAGGTACTGCGAGCGCTTGGTCATCGAGAGGTAGCTGTAGGTGGTCTGCAGATAGCCGCCCATGGGGGTAGCCATCAACTCCGCGGTCATGTCGTTCAGGTCTTCCGGGGTGTAGCAGATGCGCCATAGCACCATGTCGCAATCGCCGCGCAGGCCTACGGTGGAGTAGGTCAGGGTCAACAGGCGCCCCGGCTGGTTCCACTTCTTGATTACCGCGGCGAAGGCAGCGCGGTGGGCTTCTTTTTCTTCCGCGGGCAGGCGGCGCCACTCGGGCAACACTTTGAAAAAGGTAAAGCCGATCGTCTGCCGCTTTACTTCCTTTGCCGGGGCAGCGGCGCGCTGGGTCTGCTCAGAAATTTCAGGAATTACGGCTTCTGCCATGGATACTCCTTTGCCAACTCCATGGTAGCAAAGCAATGCTGGGACGCTATACTGCCTGCGGATGACAGAGAAAATAGTCGCGGTCCTTGCCCACTTCATCATCACGGTTATTTCATCAACCGGCTATCTTGGCGTCGCTTTATTGATGGGCATTGAGTCGGCATGCATTCCGTTGCCTTCGGAAATCATCATGCCGTTCGCCGGCTACCTGGTCTACACCGGCAGGTTCCAACTGCTTTGGGTGGCGACGGCTGGGGCCATCGGCTGCAACCTGGGTTCGGTTCTCGCGTACTGGGTAGGCGCCTACGGTGGCCGGCCGATGGTCGAGCGTTTTGGAAAATATGTCCTGCTCAGCCGCCACGATCTGGATCGCACCACTTATTTCTTCCAGAAATATGGATCGATTACGGTCTTCGTCGCTCGTTTGTTGCCAGTGGTCCGGACGTTTATCGCTCTCCCCGCCGGCATCGCCCGAATGCCCCAGTTGCGCTTCCACATTTACACCTTCCTGGGCTCATGGCCCTGGTGTTTCGTCCTGGCTTACGTCGGGATGAAGCTGGGCCAGTCCTGGGAGACGGACCCGCGCTTCAAAGCCGTCTTTCACCGGTTCCATCTCGGGGTCGAGGTGGTGCTGATGGCAGGCATTGTGTGGTTTATCTGGTCCCATTGGAAAAACCGCAACGCGTAGCGCCTGAAGCGCAGTGGAAGGACCCGCCGTTCTACCGCAACGGCCCACACCCCAGCGTTATCCAGCTACCGTTAACCCGTGCATTCTCTCCTTTGAGCCTCTCTGGTTTGCCAAAGCAGACATGAAAGCTGAGACTTGATTGGTCAAATTGAACCAGCACCGAGAGGACGGACCCGCAAGAAAATGTCTACCCCCACGAGCAGCCAGGGCGCTGCGGAAACTTCCGAAATTCAGCCCGCAAACGGAAAACTAGGAGTCATGATCGTCGGCATGGGTGCGGTCGCCACCACCCTGGTGGCCGGCGTGGAAGCCGTCCGCAAGGGACTCGCCAAACCCATTGGCTCTCTTACGCAAATGGGAACCATTCGCCTGGGCAAACGCACCGATGCGCGCAGTCCGCTAATTAAGGATTTCGTCCCCCTCGCCAGGCTCGAAGATCTCTGCTTCACCGGTTGGGATATCTTCCCCGACAACATGTTTCAAGCCGCCAAGACTGCAGGAGTCCTCGACCGCGATCAGCTTGACGAAATTCGGCCGTTCCTCGAGGGCATCCGGCCACTGTGTTCCGTGTTCGACCAGTACTACGTGAAGCGCCTGAACGGCGGCAACGTGAAACGCGGCAAGAACAAGCGCGACCTGGCGGAGCAAGTCCGTGCCGACATCCGCGCCTACAAGAAGGTCACCGATCGCCAGGTGATGATCTGGACCGGCTCGACCGAGATCTTTCTCACGCCCACCGAAGTGCACTCATCACTCGCGGCCTTTGAGAAGGGAATGGAAGAGAACGACATCAATATCGCGCCCTCGATGATCTATGCCTACGCCGCGCTGCAGGAAGGCATTCCCTTCGCCAACGGGGCGCCCAACCTGACCGTCGATCTGCCGGTGATGCAGGAGCTTTCCCGCAAGAACAGCGCGCCCATTACCGGCAAAGATTTCAAGACCGGTCAGACATTCATGAAGACCGTCCTCGCGCCGGCCTTCAAGGCTCGCATGCTCGGTGTCAGCGGCTGGTATTCGACCAATATTCTTGGCAATCGCGATGGGGAAGTGCTCGATGATCCCGAGTCGTTCAAAACCAAGGAGGAGTCCAAGCTCAGCGTGCTGGATTTCATTCTGCAACCCGAGCTGTATCCCGACCTATACAAGGATATTTATCACAAGGTTAGGATCAACTATTACCCGCCTCGTGGTGATAACAAAGAGGGTTGGGATAACATCGATATCTTCGGGTGGCTCGGATATCCGATGCAGATCAAGGTCGACTTTCTATGCCGGGATTCGATCCTGGCTGCGCCCATCGCGCTCGATCTGGTTTTGTTCCTTGACTTGGCTGCGCGCACTCCGGAATTGAAGGATATTGGCATTCAGGAATGGCTCAGTTTCTATTGGAAGTCGCCGATGACCGCGCCCGGGCTGTATCCCGAGCACGATCTGTTCATCCAGTTGATGAAGCTCAAGAACACCCTGCGGCACATCAAGGGTGAATCGCTGATCACTCACCTTGGCTTGGAGTACTACGACTAACCATGTGGCTCTCTTTCCTATTTCTGCTACTGGGTGCCGGGCAACAGGTGAGCTTTCGCATTGAGCCTTTGCGCCCGGTGGCAGAATTGCGGGCTGAGGCACTGAAAGAGTCGCCGCCGCAGGAGCAGGGAAGCTTCCGAAAATCGGATTTGGTGGAGTTGGTCAAACTGGATCCCACCATTAAGCTCGATGTTCGCTACGCCACGACCAACAACTTTCTCGGCACACCGCTTTATACCGAGGCGCGGGCGTTCCTGCAACGTCCGGCTGCAGAAGCGGTGGCGCGCGCCAACCAGGAACTCAAGGCACAGGGATATGGCCTGATCATCCATGATGGCTACCGGCCCTGGTATGTCACTGAGATTTTCTGGAAGGCCACCCCCGACGACAAGAAGATATTTGTGGCGAATCCCGCGCAGGGCTCGCGCCATAACCGGGGATGTGCGGTCGATTTGTCTTTGTACGATTTGCGAACGGGAAAAGAAGTGCAGATGCCGAGCGGCTACGACGAAATGACGAACCGCGCTTTCGCCGATTATCCCGGCGGGACCGAGGAAGAACGGCGGCTGCGCGCGCTCCTGCGCCAGGCGATGGAGAAGCAGGGCTTCTTCGTCAACCCGAAGGAGTGGTGGCACTTCGATTACAAAGACTGGAAGCAGTACCCGATTGAAAACGTAACCTTCGAAGATCTTTAAACCCCAGCGCAGCGCTGAGGCGTAGTGGGGCGATGGAAGGACCAGCGGCGTCGTCACTCAGTGGCATGGGTTGGCTCTTTGCAGTCGCGATCACTCTTCACAGCATTGAGGAAGGCATCTGGCTGCCTGCGTTCTCGCAGAAGAAGGGCTACTGGCGGATTCCAGCCACAGTGACGCAAGCCCGCGTGGTTCTGGTTCTGTTGACCCTATTGGCATGGCTCTGCGCCTGGCTTGTCTCCAGGGGTAGTGGAACCTACCTGCTTTGCAGTTATGCGCTCATCATGTTGCTGAATGTCTTCATTCCTCATCTCACCGCAACCATCGCGCTTCGCCAATACGCACCGGGAACCGCAACTGCTGTGCTCTTCAATCTCCCCGTTGTTCGCGATTGTTATGGGTGGCGATCACTCGGGCAATCCATTAGTGCCACTGAAACGCGACTTGAACTTCCACCACGACAGCGACCGGCGCGCCGCTTGCATCCGTGGCAGGCTTGAAGCGATATTGCTTGATTGCTTTCAACGCCTCCTCATCGAATTCGAAGCCTGCTGGACCAATCACCGTTGGCTGTTGTGGATTACCGTGGCGGTCGACAATCACGGAAACAACGGAGATGATTTTTCCTCTGAAATTCTTCAGTCTTTCTGGTCCGTCCGCAGGCATCTGGGGATCCGCCGCACACAAGGTGAGGAAGTTTAAGACCCTTTACCGGCAGATACGTCTTGTCATCGAGGGGTTTCGCCCACGCGTGCCGGATGCCACATAGGAGCTGTGGAAGAACGTTGGTAGCTGAAGGGGATCTCCAGGTAGTCATTCCAGTTTCCACTCTCGGGTGCGTGGGAACACAACTTCAATTTTCTTGGGTCAACATCAGCCGCAACAGCGATGGAAAGCAGTTGCGGTAGCGTTTGTCCCGGGTCTAACTGGATGGTGTAGGGAGGTGTTAAAGCGGGAAAGGATCCTTCGTCTTTGGCGGTGCTTAGGTCAAAGAAGCGTTTGTCCAGGGCCACGGGAGCCGCTTTTTCGTTTGCGATCAATATGTTGACGAAGACCGATCGAGTACCGTTCTGGATTCACTTCGCCATGGAAATCTTTTCGATCGTCACCGTCTGTGAGAATCCCGCCAGGGGCAGGAAAAGCAGCAGAACGAGTAACTTCATGCATCGCCCTTGGTCGTATTAGGAAGAAATCCAGCCAACAACCCAATCGCCGGAAGATAGGCGCAAATCTTGTATACAAACAAAATGCTGGTGGCGTCTGCAATCCTGCCCAGAACCGCTGCGCCGATGCCGCCCATGCCAAAGGCAAAGCCGAAGAACAATCCGGAAACCATCCCCACCCGTCCCGGCACCAGTTCCTGCGCGTAAACGACGATCGCCGGGAAAGCGGAAGCCAGCACAAAGGCGACCACCACGCTTAGCACGTCGGTCCAGAAAAGATTCACATAGGGCAGGACCATGGTCAGCGGCAAGATCCCGAGAATCGATCCCCAAATCACTCCCTTGCGGCCGAAGCGATCGCCGATCGGGCCACCTACCAGCGTTCCCAGCGCGACCGCTCCCAGAAAAGCGAACAGGTGCAGTTGCGAACTGCGCACCCCAACATGAAAACGCGCCATCAGGTAAAACGTGTAGTAACTGGTGATGCTGGCGAGATAGAAAAACTTGGAGAAGACCAGCGCGATCAACACGGCCATCGCCAACACCACGCGTTTCTGCGGTAGCCCCTGCGTCTCCGCAGGCTTTCGCGGCGCGGTTTTCATCTCGCGCAGACGGGTCGTGTACCACTGGCTTACGCGAAACAGAACGATCATCCCCAGCAACGCGAGAATCGAAAACCAAGCTGCTCCGCGCTGCCCGTGCGGGAGCACGATAAACGCCGCCAGCAGTGGACCAATCGCCGAGCCGGCATTCCCGCCAACCTGAAAAATGGATTGCGCCACGCCATGCCGGCCACCCGAGGCCAGGCGCGCCACTCGAGACGATTCGGGATGAAACACTGCGGATCCCAAACCAATTAGGGACCCGGCGACCAGAAGCCAGGCGTAGCTGGGTGCGACCGAAAGCAGCAACAGGCCCAGCAGGGTAAACACCATCCCCACCGGCAGGGAATAGGGCAGCGGCTTGCGGTCAGTAAATTGCCCGATGAAGGGCTGAAAGATGGATGCCGTCATCTGGAAGGTTAGGGTAAGCATGCCAACCTGGCCGAAGTTCAAATGAAAGCCAGTCTTCAGGATGGGATAAATGGAGGGCAGCAACGACTGCATCGCGTCGTTCAGAAGATGGCAAAAGCCCACCGCCGCCAGCACGTGAAACAGAGTTCTTTCCTGTTCCTGAAGAGGGGCCTGGTTGGATGCAATGGCTTGGGTGGTCACACACTCATGCTAGCAGCCGGGAACAGCGTTCCTCTGATAGCGGGTGCGGGCTTGCGAGAGCTGTTCGAGGTGGTCCTCAGAGAGCGGCCGAGGGCAGCCCAGTTGCCGCGCCACCAGGCAGATGTGGGCAAAGTGCTCCACCGTTTCCATCCGCATAAAGGCGTTTTGCAGGGTATCCCCGGCGGTCACGACTCCATGGTTGGCGAGGAGCACGGCGTCATGATCCACCATGAGGGGCTGAATGCTCGAGGCCACATCCTCCGTCCCGGTGGTTGCATAGGGCGCCAGGGGAACGGAACCAAGAGCCATGACCACCTCGGAGCACAAAGGCTCCTCCAGTCCCAGGCCGCAGGAGGCAAACCCGGTGGCGATGGGCGGATGGGCGTGGACCACCGCCTGCACGTCCGGCCGCTGCCGGTAAATCGCCAGGTGCATCCCAATTTCGCTGGTGACATTCCGGCTTTCGCAAACCCTGCGGCCGTCCATGTCGACCAGGACCATATCCTGGGTTTTGAGCAGGCATTTGCTCATCCCGGTGGGCGTGGCCAGTATGCGGTCGTTGCTCAGGCGCACCGAGAGATTGCCCGCCGTGCCGGGCATAAAACCAAGCCGGTATAACCACCTGCCGAAGCGGGCGAGCTGCTTGCGGTGCACGGTTTCGACAGACCGCTCGGGAGCAGTGGAGCTTAGGGCCATGTTAAGAGTTGTGGTAAAGACACCCTTCTCCAAAGACGTTGCCATACGTCACCCAATCCTGATTGAATCGCCGCTCCCTCGCAGTTTCCGACGGAAAGACGCGAAACGCAACAGGGAAAACAGGGATAATGACGAATTCCGTACCCAAAGTCCGGATACGGCCGTGGTCGCTTGTTACTTGAAGCTGGCTCTGTCTGAAAACAATCTGATAAATAGTTCTGCATCAGATGTTTGCAGGCAGCAGCTTAATGTTTGGTTGAGGCCCGATAAAAACTATGAGGCTCATTTTCATCTATGGTTTGCCTGCAACTGGCAAACTGACCGTGGCCCGGGAACTGGCCGCGGCCACTGGTTACAAGCTTTTCCATAACCATTTGGTGGTCGATCTTCTGCTTTCCATCTTTGATTTCGGCGCTTCACCGTTTGTTGCCCTGCGGGAAGAGATTTGGCTCTCGGTCTTCGGGCAGGCCTGCCGCAGCGGTCTGCCGGGGTTGATCTTCACCTTTGTCCCGGAGGCGACAGTGCGTTCCACCTTTATCGCCGAGGTGCAGGCCACGGTTACGCGGGAAGGAGGCGAGGTGGATTTCGTAGAGCTTGTGTGCCCGGTGGCCGAATTGAAGCGGCGCATCGACAGCCCTTCGCGCCGGCAATACCAGAAGCTGACCTCAGTCGCTCTTTTTGAGGAATTGCACGCCGGAGGCGCTTTCTATGCCTTCCCCATGCCCAACCCGCGCCTCTCCCTCGACACCAGCCTCCGATCCCCAGCCGAGGTTGCCAGAGCAATTGCCCACGCGCTGCAACTAAGATGGACGGCATGACCAACGGTCCCGGCGCGCTGCAGCTCGATGGCCAGCCGCTTTCGCTTGAACAGATCATCCAGGTTGCCCACGGGGCTATGCAGGTAGACATTGCGCCTGAGGCACGCCCGCGCATAGCCGCGGCTCAGGCGGTCGTGCAGCGCATTGTGACCAACGATGAAACCGCCTACGGCATCAATACCGGATTTGGCAAATTGTCCGATGTGCGCATTGGGCAGGAGGACCTTCATCTGCTCCAGCGCAACCTGGTGCGCAGCCACGCGTGCGGACTGGGAGAGCCGCTTGACGAAGCTGAGGTCCGCGCCATGTTGCTGCTGCGCGCCAACGTGTTGAGTAAAGGATTGAGCGGCGTGCGCTATGAGCTGATTGGTTTGCTTGTCGCATTCCTCAATCACGGCGTGCACCCGGTGATTCCGTCGCGAGGTTCCGTCGGTGCCAGCGGAGACCTTGCCCCGCTTGCGCATCTCGCCCTGGTCCTCATTGGAGAAGGAGAGGCCTTTGTCTCCGGAATGCGCATGCCTGCAAGCGCCGCGTTAGCAAAGACCGGTCTCAGGCCGCTCACCCTGCAAGCGAAAGAAGGATTGGCTCTGCTGAATGGAACCCAGGCCATGGCTTCCGTTGGCGGCCTGGCGGTTCAGCGGGCGGTGCGGGTGAGTCAGCTCTTTGATCTGGCCGGAGCCATGGCGCTCGAGGCTCTCCGTGGAACACCGGTGGCCTTCGACGAACGTATCCACCTGGCACGTCCTCATCCCGGCCAAATGCGGGCCGCGGAGCATCTGCGTTGGCTGCTGCGCGACAGCGAAATTCGCGCCTCCCACCTGGTGAACGATCCTCGCGTGCAGGATGCTTATTGCTTGCGCTGCATGCCCCAGGTACACGGGGCCGCTCGGGGTGCGCTGCAGCATGTGCGCGAGGTGATCGAGATCGAGACCGGTTCAGCGACCGACAATCCGCTGATCTTTGGCGATGAGGTGATCTCCGGAGGAAATTTTCACGGCGCGCCGCTGGGTATGGCGCTGGATTATGCCGCCATCGCGGTGACTGATCTCATGAGCATCAGCGAACGCCGCATCGACCGGCTGATCAATCCCGATGCCAACGAAGGTCTGCCACCGTTTCTCTCGCAGCACGCCGGGCTTTCGTCCGGGCTTATGATTGCTCATGTCACCGCGGCCGCGTTGCTGAGTGAAGCCAAAGTACTGTCGCATCCAGCAAGCGTGGATAGCCTGCCCACGTCGGGCGGTAAGGAAGATCACGTCTCGATGGGGATGACGGCCGCGCTTAAGCTGAAGCAGATCGTTGCCAATGCGGAGCGGGTGTTGGCCATTGAGTTGATGACCGCGGCCCAGGGATTGGAATACCGTCAGCCGCTCAAGGCGGCCACGGAAGTGGAACGGGCCCGGCAGTATATCCGTACGCTGGTGCCGAGCCTCGAAGAAGACCGGGTGATTGCAGGAGATATTGAACGCTTGGCAAAGGGAGTTCGCGATGGAGACTTTGATAGCTGGTCCGCATAAGGACGTGATCCGTGCACCGCGCGGAACGACGCTGCGCTGCAAAGGGTGGCAGCAAGAAGCGGCTCTGCGCATGCTGATGAATAACCTCGATCCCGAGGTGGCTGAGAACCCGGACGAGCTGGTGGTCTACGGTGGAACCGGCAAGGCGGCGCGGGACTGGCCTGCATTCCGCGCCATTGTGCGCTCCCTCGAGAGCCTGGAGAATGACGAGACGCTGCTCATCCAGTCCGGCAAGCCAGTGGGTATCTTGCGAACCCACACGATGGCTCCGCGGGTGCTGCTTGCGAATTCCAACCTGGTCGGCAAATGGTCGAACTGGGAGGTCTTTCGCGAACTGGAACAGAAGGGTTTGATGATGTACGGCCAGATGACGGCCGGCTCCTGGATCTACATCGGGAGCCAGGGAATTGTGCAGGGCACCTACGAGACGTTCGCCGAGGCCGGCCGCAAGCACTTTGGCGGCAGCCTGGAAGGGAAGTTGATTGTTTCCGCCGGCATGGGCGGCATGGGGGGAGCGCAGCCGCTCGCGGCCACCATGGCCGGTGCATGCTTTCTCGGGATCGATGTCGATCGCAAGCGCATCGAGAAGCGGATTGAGAGCGGGTACTGCGATTGCATCGCGAGTTCGGTCGACGAGGCACTGCAGTTGCTGGCCGCAGCGAAGAGGGAAGGCGCGGCTCGTTCGGTCGGCCTGGTGGGCAACGCGGCGGACGTGCTGCCGGAGCTGCTGCGCCGCAACATCATCCCCGAGATGGTCACCGATCAAACCAGTGCCCACGATCCGCTCAACGGCTACGTCCCCAACGGAATGAGTCTCGAAGCGGCCGTCGCATTACGGCGCAACAACAGTGACGAATACGTCGCTCGTTCCATGGAGACCATGGGCAAGCACGTCGCCGCCATGCTCGACCTGCAGCGCCGCGGCTCGGTAGTCTTCGATTACGGCAATAATCTGAGAACCAACGCAAAACTAGCTGGGGTCGAGAACGCCTTCGACATTCCCGGATTTGTCCCTGAGTACATTCGCCCTCTGTTTTGCGAAGGCAAAGGGCCCTTCCGTTGGGTGGCGCTCTCTGGCGATCCCGAGGATATATACAAAACGGATGAGCTGGTCTTGTCGCTCTTTCCGCACGACGAATCGCTCAAGCGCTGGATTAAGTTAGCGGGCGAGCGAATTCATTTTCAAGGACTTCCTGCCAGGATCTGCTGGCTGGGCTACGGCCAGCGAGCGAAGCTGGGGTTGGCGATGAATGAGCTGGTGCGCAGCGGTGAAATTTCCGCGCCCATCGTGATTGGCCGCGATCACCTCGACACCGGTTCAGTGGCCTCACCGTATCGCGAGACCGAGGGCATGCTGGACGGCTCAGATGCGGTGGCGGACTGGCCCTTGCTGAATGCGCTGGTAAACACGGCTGCGGGAGCATCCTGGGTCAGTATCCACAACGGTGGCGGGGTGGGCATCGGCTACTCGCAGCACGCCGGTATGGTGGTGGTTGCAGATGGCACCGCCGAAGCGGCCTTGCGTCTGGAGCGCGTACTCACAACCGATCCTGGAATGGGCGTGCTGCGCCACGCGGATGCAGGCTATGCTGCGGCGCAAAACTTCGCTCAGACCGCAGGCCTTCGCCTGCCCATGACCGAGAAGTGAACTTCGCGGTTGTCAATTGCTCGCAACTCGTAACGATGGCGGGAGCAGATCGTCCCCGCGTCGGAGCGGAGCTGCGCGAACTCGCCATCGTTCGCGACGGTGCCCTGCTGGTAGAGAACGGCAGGATCAAAGCCGCCGGTACGCTGAGCGAAATCGAACCCCTCCTCACCCGCGACACGCAGACCATCGACGCCGCAGGGCGCGTCGTCACCCCTGGCTTTGTCGACGCTCATACTCACCTTGTTTTTGCCGGCAACCGGGCCGATGAATATGAACTCCGGTGCACCGGTATCACTTATCAGGAGATAGCCAGGCAGGGCGGCGGCATCCGCTCCACTGTCCGGCGCACCCGCGCAGCGTCGGAGGCTGATTTGTTAACCACCGCGCAAACGCACGCCTCTTGGTTTTTGCGCAACGGGACTACGACGATCGAGGCCAAATCCGGCTATGGCCTTACTGTTGACGACGAGCTGAAGATCCTGCGCGTCATTCAGCAGACGGCCAGGACCACTCCGCTGCGCTGCGTGCCCACCTTTCTCGGCGCGCACGAAGTTCCCGATGAATTTTTGGGACGTACCGGTGCGTACGTCGATCTCGTGATCGGAGAAATGCTGCCCCAGGTGCTGCAGCAGAAGCTGGCGCAATACTGCGACGTTTTCTGTGAACCGCATATTTTCGATGTAGCGTCGGCTGCGCGCATTTTAGAAGCAGCTCGCAGCCTCGGTTTCGGGCTCAGGATGCATGCGGATCAGTTCAGTTGTACCGGGGGAGCGCTGCTTGCCGTGCGTTTAGGGGCTGCTACTGCCGATCATGTGGAACACACCGATGCTGCCTCCATCGCGGCTCTCGCCGCTGCAAAGGTGCAGCCGGTTCTCTTACCGGGTTCGGTGTATTCCATCGGCTCCAGGCACTATCCGCCGGCTCGAGACATGATCGACGCTGGTCTCGCGATTGTGTTGGCCACCGACTTCAACCCCGGCTCTTCGCCGATCGCGTCTATGCCGGTGGTCCTCTCGTTGGCCTGCACGCAAATGAAGATGACCCCCGCGGAGACGTTGACGGCAGCGACCATCAACGCCGCGCACAGCCTGAATCTCGCAGGCGAGGTAGGCTCCCTCCAGCCGGATAAATCCGCCGACTTCGTCGTCCACGAGGCCAGCGACTATCGGGAGATACCGTATTTCCTCGGCACTCAACGGCCCGCCATGGTCTTCACCAAGGGAGAGCGGGTGGCCTGAGCCCGAGTCTAGGCCCGAATGCGGTTTTCTCCCGTCCCCAGCCGTCCAGCGGGCTGACTAGCTGGTACCATGCTCAGGATCACCCGGGAGGTGCATCGTGCGCAGATGGGCGGAGCTAGGTGTGCTATTGGCGCTCTTCGGCGGTTATGCGTACGGAGCCGACCTTCCCTTTCAAAATCCTGCCCTCCCCATCGACCAGCGTGTCGCTGATCTGGTGAGCCGCCTGACCCCGGAAGAGAAAGTCTCCCAGATGACCATGACCGCAGCCGCGATCCCGCGCTTCGGCATCCCGGAGTACACCTGGTGGAACGAGGGCCTCCACGGCATCGCTCGTTCCGGCACTGCCACCGTGTTCCCTCAGGCCATTGGTCTCGCCGCGACCTGGGACACCGCGCTGATGCATTCCGTGGGCGACACCATCTCCACCGAGGCGCGCGCCAAGTATGCCTACGCCAGCGCCCACGGCAACCATCGCATCTATTTCGGACTCACTATCTGGTCGCCCAACATCAACATCTTTCGCGACCCGCGTTGGGGCCGCGGGCAGGAGACCTACGGAGAAGATCCCTATCTCACTTCCCGCATGGGCCTTGCCTTCATCACCGGCTTGCAAGGCGACGACCCGAAATACCTAAAGGTCGTCGCCACCCCAAAACACTTCGCCGTGCACAGCGGACCCGAGCAGTCGCGCCACGAGTTTGACGTGAAGCCTTCGCCGCAAGATCTCCAGGCGACGTACCTGCCTGCTTTCCATACCGCCATCGTGGAAGGTAAGGCCGCCTCGACGATGTGTGCCTACAATGCGCTCTATGGAGCCCCTGCCTGCGCCAGTGACCTGCTGCTGCAAACCACGCTGCGCAAGGATTGGAACTTCACCGGCTTTGTCACCTCGGACTGCTGGGCGCTGACCGATATATGGAAAGGTCATAAATTCGCCCCGGACGAAGAGCACGCCGCCGTGCTGGCCCTGCGCGCCGGCACCGATACCAGCTGCGGTCCCGAATTTGCCAGCCTGAACCAGGCTCTCAAGGACAAACTCGTCCAGGAAAGCGAGATCGATACCGCGGTCAAACGTCTGTTCACTGCCCGCTTCCGCCTGGGCATGTTCGATCCTCCGGCGGATGTTCCGTATACCCGCATTCCTCACAGCGAAGTCGATTCCGAGGCCCATCGCATGCTGGCGCGCAAGGTGGCTGAGGAGTCGATCGTCCTGCTCAAGAACGACAACAACTTTCTGCCCCTCGCGAAGGGAAAGACCATCGCGGTGGTTGGCCCCAACGCCGCCGCGTTGGAGTCCCTCGAGGGCAATTACAGCGGCCAGCCATCGCACCCGGTCCTGCCGCTCGACGGCATCGAGCAGCGCTTCGGGAAGGTGTTGTACGCACAGGGATCTTCCTACGTTGCAGGCTTTCCTGTAACCGTGCCCCGCACCGTACTGCATTCCGGAGGCGAGCAGGGCCTGAAAGGCGAATACTTTAACAACGCGCAATGGCAGGGCTCTCCCGTGCTCACCCGCATCGACAAGCAAGTGGATTTCGATTGGGCCGCGACCTCTCCGTCGGAAGCCGTGCCCCCCGCAGCGTTCAGCGTGCGCTGGACCGGTTTGGTCGCCGTCCCAGCAGCCGGCAGCTACATATTTCGCATCTCGCCCGAACACTGCTCTCCCTGCGATGGCGCAGACACCTTCCTCCTCTATCTCGACGGCAAACAGGTGCTGCAGACTGGACGTGACCACAAGGAATCGACTGGCGACGCTTCCTACACGATGCAGTTCAACGACGCTGCACCGCACGCGATCCGCCTGGACTATGCCCACACCGCCCCCATGTTTGGCGCCGGCATTCACCTGGTGTGGCAGCCCGATGCGGAAGCCATGCGCCGCCAGGCAGTCGACATCGCTCGCAAAGCCGATGTCATCGTAGCCTTCCTCGGCCTTTCACCCAGCCTCGAAGGCGAAGAGATGCCAGTGCAGTTGGAGGGCTTTCATGGCGGCGATCGCACCAGCATCGCATTGCCCAAGCTGCAACAGGAGCTCTTGAACGACCTTGAAACTACCGGCAAACCCATCGTCGCGGTACTAATGAACGGCAGTGCCCTCGCCGTTCCCTGGGCCCAGGAACACGCCGCAGCGATCCTCGAGGCCTGGTATCCGGGTGAAGAGGGCGGAGCCGCCATCGCGGCCACCCTCGCCGGCGATAACAACCCGGCTGGCCGGCTACCGGTGACGTTCTACCAGTCGATTGATCAATTGCCTCCGTTTGACGACTACTCCATGCACGGTCGCACCTACCGCTATTTCACCGGTCAACCGCTCTACGGTTTCGGCTACGGTCTCAGTTACACAACCTTCGCCTATAACGGGCTCAAACTCTCCGCATCGGAAATCAAACCAGGGGATTCGCTGACCGTCGAGACTGACCTGGCCAACACCGGCAAGCAACCAGGTGATGAAGTGGTCGAACTCTATCTGGCCGGACCACAGAAAAATGGCGCCCCTCTGCGTGCGCTGCGTTCCTTCCAACGCGTGCATCTGCACCCGGGCGAAACGACTCATGTGACCTTTACCCTCGATACCGCGCAATTGAGCGAAGTGGATCAAGCCGGGCACCGCGCCGTGCAACCGGGCAACTACACTCTCTCATTGGGCGGAGGGCAGCCGGGCGCGGGCCCCGGAGTCACCGGCCATTTCTCGGTCCCTTAAAACAATCTATGGCAAACAAAGTCATCATCAGCTGCGCCATTACCGGCGCGATTCATACTCCGACCATGTCTCCGTATCTACCTGTCACGCCGGAGGAAATTGCCCGGCAGGCGATTGGAGCGGCAGAGGCCGGTGCCGCCATCCTGCACCTCCACGCGCGCGACCCGCAGACCGGCAAGCCGAACGGCGACCCGGACGTCTTCATGCAGTTTGTTCCCCAGATCAAAGCTGCTACCGATGCCATCGTCAACATCAGCACCGGTGGCGGGTTGAACATGAGCATTGACCAGCGGCTCGCGGCCGCGCTGCACATCAAGCCGGAACTGGCGTCCTTCAACATGGGCTCGATGAACTTCTCGATCCATCGACTCACCCGCCGGTACAGCGAATGGAAGTATGACTGGGAAGAACCCTACCTGGCGGAGACCGAAGGTAATATCTTCCGCAATACTTTCTCCAGCATGAGCCGCATTTTGAAAGAACTGGGGGAGGACTGCGGTACCCGTTTTGAATTCGAATGCTACGATCTGGGGCATCTCTACAACCTCGCCTATCTGCTCGACGAAAAGCTAGTCAAGCCGCCGCTCTTTCTGCAAGCCGTATTCGGCATTCTTGGAGGCATGGGAACCGATCTCGAGTTGCTGGGCTATTTCAAGGCCACGGCAGACCGCCTCCTGGGCCCGGAAAACTATCAGTGGTCCGTTATCGGCGCCGGTCGCCATCAAATGCGCATCGGTACCATGGCGGCCATCATGGGAGGCAACGTGCGTGTCGGTCTGGAGGACAGCCTCTACCTGAAGAAGGGAGAGCTGGCCAGGTCCAGTGCCGAGCAAGTGACGAAGATACGTGGCATTCTCGAAGAGCTCTCTTTCGAAATAGCGTCCCCGGAAGACGTGCGCAAGAGCCTCGGACTGAAGGGCTCAGGAAACAAATAGCGATCTTGCCACGTCAGGCGCTAAAGAGCTTCACCATCTTGTCCCGGGAAGCGTCCACATGCACTTGCATGGCGTGTCGGGCTTCGGCTGGTTCACGGCGCTCAATCGCTCGCAATATCTCCCCATGTCCGATCCAGCCAGGAACTGTCTGTGTACACAGCGTGTCGAGGCGAGTGACATAACCCAGCGTCAGATGCAGCTGCCCAATCACGCGTTGATTGCCGGCCAGTTCGGAAAGCCGGCGATGAAAGATCTGGTTGGCGCTCAGTATCTGTTCCAGGCTGGCGTCTGGGTTATGTTCCGGCGCGACAATCGCAGCCAACTCTTTGATTTGCTCATGGCTCGCAGTCTGCGCCAGCTTTTCCGCCGCATAGCACTCCATCAACTTGCGGTAGTCGTACAGGTCCACAATGTCGCGCACAGAAATAGGCGTAACCATGAACCCTTTACGCCGAATGCGAGTCAGCCAATGGTCCTGCATCAGTCGGGTACAGGCTTCGCGGACCGGCGTCCGGCTGGTTCCACACCGTTCCGCCAGGTCGGCTTCAGATAAGAACTCGCCCGGAGGTAACTTAGCCGTGACCAGCCAATCCCGGAGGATACGGTATACACGCTCGACTTCGCCCAGCTTTTCTGCCTTCGCACGGGCCGGTTTGGTCATCCCAAGAGAATACTACTGGCAGTCTGTGTCATCATTCTGGGTATGGTGAGGAACACCTTAGCGGCCCTTCTGTTGTGCGGGGTGACGTTCGCTCCACTCCTCGGCGAGCAGGGCAAGCCGGCGCCTGTTGTTCCCGACCGTCTTCCCGATAGCTACATGATCTATTCGCTGTTGATGCCGGGCCAGGTATTTACTGATATGGATTCGGGGCAAGGCGCTCCGTGGGCCATCAGCGCCACCACCATCAACGAAGACGATATGGATCCCAAGTTGGCGCCGGAAGCCACCCTGCAACCGCCGTCGGATAACCCACGAGCCTTTCGCGAAGCAGTGAGTGACTACAACCAGCGCAAGAAGGAACGCATGCTGCTCAAGCGCCGGCTTCAGTTGTCGCGCACCTACGTGCTTCTTTCGCCCAGCGCTGCTACCGACTTCCGCGCCTCGCGCACCTCGATGAATGCGACCTCGAGTATGCAGTCTACCTACGGCAACTACCTCGGGATTACCTATTTCAGCGAGGTCTACTTTAACGTCGCTCAAACCGCCGCGCTGGTGTACATCCTCGATTGGTGCGGCAATCTATGTTCCCAGGCCGAGTGGGTCTACCTGGAAAAACAAGACGGAGCCTGGGTACGCCGTTCCGGCAAGGCGCCCGCCCAAACCTAAGGAGAAGTTATGCGGTTGGTGGTTGCGCTCTTGTTCGGTTGGTTTGCCTCTTCTGTCGCCGTGGCCCAGGAGCCGCTGCGCGTCGCCATCGTCGGCCTGGAGCACGGGCACGTCGCGGGCTTCCTAAAGCAATTTCCGCAGCAGCATGAGGTGCAACTCGTCGGCATCGTGGATACCGATACCGCGCTCATCCACCGCTACTCTGAGCAATATCATCTCGACCCCAGCCTCTTTTACTCGCAGCTGGATGCCATGATTGCTGCGCGCCATCCCCAGGCACTGCTGGTCTACAGCTCGATCGGCAAGCATCGCGCGGTGATTGAAGCAGCTGCCCAGCATGGCCTCAGCGTGATGGTGGAGAAGCCGCTCACCATGTCGTTCGACGACGCGCTGGCCATCCGGCGTGCCGCCCGGGAACACCACATCGATGTGCTGGTGAACTATGAAACCACCTGGTATGCCAGTAACAAGGCAGCCTACGATGCGGTGGCCAAAGGTGAACTGGGAGATCTGCGCCGCATCGTTGTCCATGACGGACACGAAGGCCCCAAGGAAATAGGCGTGCCGCCCGAATTCCTCGAGTGGCTCGAGGATCCGGAGCAGAACGGCGACGGCGCACTCTACGATTTTGCCTGCTACGGTGCGGACCTGGTCACCTGGCTGATGCACGGCGAGTCGCCCACGAGCGTCACGGCGGTGACGCAAACCGACAAGCCTGAGATTTATCCCCGGGTGGCGGACGAATCGACGGTGATCCTTCGCTACCCCAAAGCCCAGGCGGTGCTGATGGGTTCGTGGAACTGGCCGTTCGGCCGCAAAGACATGGAGGTCTACGGAGCCACCGGCTATCTCATCACCGTGGGGCCAGACCAGCTACGGGTGAGGACCAAGGGCGAGAAGCAGGAGACGGCATCGACCGCACCGCCCCTCACCCCGCCCAACGACGGATCTCTGCATTATCTGGCGGCGGTTTTGACGGGAAAGCTCAAGCCGACCGGCGACCTGACTTCGCTCGATACCAATGTGGTAGTGATGCAGATTCTGGATGCCGCGAGGCAGTCCGCCCGGGAGGGCAAAACGGTGCCACTCGCGCCGGTGCCCCAGTAGCACGCTTTTTCCTGACCACGAAGTGAGGGCGGCCATGGATCACTTCGGAAGGCAGGTATCGCCGTCTTTCACCACAAAGCGAGCACACTACAAAGATAGAGCTGGCAGGGAAGGCATCCGTTCCAGCCATCACGTCGTGGCTGCACTTCTTGCAGCAAACGACGCAGCATTTTGGGAAAGCCAGAGCACGCATGCCCTCCACTATAGGGGAACAAAAGGAGAAGATCAAGTCGTAAGGCATTCGCTGCCCAGGACTCACGTCCTGGAAAGTCTCGGCCGTCCCTAGGCTCGCTGCGGCGAGAACGGGACTGTATCCGTGTCTTCTAGGTGGAAGTCGTAGAGTTTGGAAGGACCGCACGCAGTGGGCTTCCGGGCGGCCTGTGCAGAGCCTGCAGGACCGCCGGTCGGGCGGAATTGGGGGAGCATGAGGACGTACGTGGTGCAGAGGCCGCACCGCAAAGACAAGTCCCGCAGGGACGGCCGGGATTAGCCCAGGACGTAAGTCCTGGGTTGGATTTCAAAAAAGAATCAGTCCCGTTCTCGCCGCAGCGAGCTTAGGGACGGCTGAGAAGTACCCAGGACCTTAGGCCTGGGCACGACTCCTAATCCCCAGCTTTCTGCGCCTTGATCCAGCTTTCGGTCCGGGCGTCCAGCAGGTCCAGGGGCAACACACCGCCATTCAACATCTCGTCATGAAATGTACGGATGTCGAACTTCGCGCCAAGCTCCTTCTGCGCCCGTTCCCGGAGCTCGCGAAACTTCAACTGCCCTAACTTGTAGCTCAAAGCCTGCGCCGGCCAGGCGATATACCGATCGGTCTCGCTCTGGATCATGGGTTCGTCGGCAACATGGGCGTTCCGGAAAAACTCAACTACCTGTTCTCTCGTCCAGCCCTTGGAGTGGATGCCGGTATCCACCACCAACCGCACCGCGCGAAATCGTTCACTCGCTAGTCGCCCAAAATCGGAACCCGGATCCTGATAGAACCCGACCTCCTTGCCCAGTTGCTCCGAGTACAGCGCCCATCCCTCGATATAACCCGAGTTGAAGGAGTGTTGGCGAAACTTCGGCAGGTTCGTCATCTTCTGCGCGACCGATTCCTGCATATGGTGACCAGGGATTCCTTCGTGATAGGCGGTCGCCTCGTCATCAAGTGTGGTGCGATGTGCAAAATCGGACGTCGCTACCACCACACGCCCCGGACGCGAGCCGTCGGGAGTTCCGGTCTGATAATGCGTCGCCATCGCCGACTGGAACGAGGGAATCGCCTCCACCGTCACCGGCGAGCCGGGAATATAAGTGAAGAGCTGCGGCAACTTACCCTGCATCTGCCCCAGGTATTGCCGATAATCGTCGAGAATCTGCTCCGCCGACGTGGGTATATATTTCGGATTCTTCTTGAGCGCGGCATCGTACGAAGCAATATCCGAAAATCCCTGGTCCTTGGCAATCACCAACATCAGTGCACCAATGCGATCCATCTCTTTCAAACCGAGCTGGTGAATCTGATCGGGCGTCATATTGCTGATCGTCGTGCGGGCGCGAATGTTATGCGCATAGCGACTTGCCCCGCCAGGGAGCGCGGTCACGGACAGAACAGTCCGCCCATGCGGCGCATATTCGGTTGCTACAAAGTTGGCGAACTCCTTGTAGGCCGGCAGAACTTCGTTGTTCACGGTGTCCGTGATCTGTTGCGTTAGCCGCTGCTGATCCTCAGCGGAAATCGTGCTGGGAAACTTCTTTGTCGGTTTGAGGAACGGATTCGCCGTGATCACTCCCTGGCACTGAGCGGGGATTTTCTCCAGCAGAAACCGCACCGGCATGAGCTGATCCTTCATCCCGGCGCGCATCACGTCTTCGGTCTGGGTAAACACGCGCGGCATCTGGTGAAGCCGCGCGATGTAATCCTCATAAAACTTGACGGTGCTGAACGGCGACGACAGAGGAATATCCGCCAGGTAAGTGTGCGGCCCGCCCATTTGCGAAACGGGCATCTCGTAGTCTTTGAAGGCGTAATCCTCATTGCGCATCTCGAGCGTGCGCATCATGAGTTGGTGCGAGATAACGTCCTGCTCCGGAAAGCCCGAAGTCGATATCGCTTTCAGACGACCGAGAAACTTTTCGTCGGTCGCATGCTCGCGCCTTACTTCGGCCAGAGACTGGTCGTCGAGCTGGTCATTGTAGCGGTAATCGCCATAGGCCGTAGCCGTAAGCGGCGAGGATTTCAGGTCTGCCTGGTACTGTTCTTCGAACAGAGCATTCTGGGCTGCCAGGCGCGTGGCGACCGGATCAGGCGGGGAGGCGAGGGAAGTCGTGGCCAGAAGGCACACGCAATAGCTCAGGGCAACAATTCGCATGTGCTAAAAAGACTAGCAGAACGGCTACCAGAGCTGATGCACCCGGGGACGTATCCGGGCATCATAAATCGCGGCCACCTTGGCCATCACCTCGGGTGTCAGCGGAGGCAGACCGGACGCCAGCGCATTGTCGGCCACTTGGCTGGGGCGCTTTCCCCCGGGGATCGCACACGTCACCGCATCGAACATCAGTATCCAGCGCAAGGCGAATTGGCTCATGCTGACCCCAGGCGGTACCAGCGCGCGGATCTCTTCGACCGCTTCGAGTGCCACGTTGTAGTCCACTCCGGAGAAGGTCTCGCCGACATCGAAGCTCGCACCCTGGCGATTAAAGTTCCGATGATCGTCGGGGGCAAACTGCGTGTTGGGACCAAACTTACCCGTGAGCAAACCGCTAGCGAGAGGAACCCGGGCCAGAATACCCACCTGCTTTCGCTTCGCCTGGGCAAAGAAAAGCTCGGCCGGACGCTGGCGGAAACAGTTGAAGATGATCTGGATACTTTGCACGTTGGGATACTCCATCGCCTTGAGCGCTTCCTCCACGCGCTCGACACTGGCGCCATAAAAGCGGATCTTGCCTGCCTGAACCAGATCATCCAGAACGCCGAATATCTCCGGTTGGTAATAGGCATCGGTCGGCGGGCAGTGGAGCTGCACCAGGTCCAGGGTATCGGTGTCCAGGTCGTGAAGGTTGTCTTCTACCCAGGACGTAATATTAGCGCGGCTATATCCTGCGACCACTTGTTTCGCCAGACGCCGGCCCACTTTGGTGGCTACGATGATTTTTTCTTTACGGGATTTTTTGAGTTGGGCGATCAGCCGATGGCTCCGGCCGCTACCGTAGACATCGGCTGTGTCTAAGAAGTTGATACCCGAGTCAATCGCCTGGTTGAGTGCATCCAGCGATTCCTCATCGCTTACTTGTCCCCATGCGCCGCCAATGGCCCATGCTCCAAAGCTGATATCAGAAACCTTCCAACCCGTGCGCCCCAGCGTGCGATAGTTCATAGCCGGATACTATCAAAGACTCTTGAGGATGCCCGATCATCTGCGCGTGCAGCGCGCCAACACAACAGTAATATCGTCCGGCTGTTCCGCACTTCCGATCCAATCCGCCACTGCGCCGGTGATGATCTCCGTGATCCGCGGCAAAGGTTTATCGCGATGCTCGCGGACCAACGCCACTAACCGGTCCTCCCCGAACTCACCGAACTCATTCTCCGGCTCGGTCACGCCGTCGCTGTAAGCGACCAGCATATCCCCCGGCTGCATCACGACCGTGGATTCGTCGTAGGTCACACCTTCAAATAGACCAACCACCGTGCCGTTTACTTCTAACGGGAAAGCCTCTCCTGAGGCCCGTACCAGGATCGGCGGCAAGTGGCCGGCATTGCAATACTTTAATACCCGCGCCCCGGGATCGTAACATCCTAGAAACAATGTGGCGTACTTGGCGGCGGGAGTACTGCGAAACAGCTGGTAGTTAAGTGTGGTCATCAACGCTGCTGGAGCCAGTTGTGACTCGCCGATGTCGTACATCCGCGAATCTCCTTGTGGAAGAGCCGGCACCATCGCCATCTCCGGCTCCAACGCATAGGCGCGGACGTAGGCATGCACCGTGGCCATCAGCAACGCGGCGGAAATCCCTTTGCCGCTGATGTCACCGACCGCCAGCACCAGCCGGTCCGTGCCCAGGGGAATGAAGTCGTAGTAATCGCCGCTCACCGTGCGCGCCGGCACACACACGCCGTGGACCTCAAGCGAGGGAATATCGGTGACCTTATGCGGAAACAGCAGGTCCTGCACTTCATACGCGATGCTTAGCTCGTTCTCCAACCGCTGCTTCTCTTTTTGCTCGTCGATTAGCCTGGCCAGGGATCCGGTCATGGAATTAAACGAACCTTCCAGCGCCGCCATCTGGTCATGCCCTTCTATCTGAATGCGATGGACGAGATCGCCGCGGTTTACATGCTCTGTCGCCTGGTAGAGCTCCGACACCGCCGAAGTCATGCTGCGGGAAAGACGAACCCCAATGTAGAGCGCGGCCAGCTCGATGATGCCGAAGAAGACCGCAACCGCCAGCAGAATGTCGCGAAAGATCGTAGCCGAATCTCCCAACGTAGCGAACAAGGTCGCATACAGCATGGAAGGACGCGTCGCCACATAGATAAGTCCGGTCGTGCGTTTGTCTCCTGTTTGCCAGTCCACCAAGTCGAACAAGGTCGGAAAGTGAAGCGTCACGTCGAACCAATGCGTGCGCCTGGAGACCTCACCCGCATCCACCGGCTCTCTGCCGGCAAGTAGGGTGACCGAACCCAAACGCTTGGCTGTCGGCGCCAACAAGTTCGTAGTGATGCGGATGTCGGACACAAGCGAAATGTGCCGTTTGCTGTCGGACAGCCGGATCGCCCGAAGATGCAGCTCATCCCGATCGAGCACGAAGTTAGTAAAGTCTCCGCGGATAAACGGCGGAATGGCCGCCGGACGGGAAGAGAGCTGCGCGCCATCGGTTGCGAGGACGAATCCTTCGCCCTCCCGCGACAAGGTGACGGTGCGTCCGGGGAACCGTTCATCGGAAGCCCGGGTGTATTGTTGGGCGACCTGTTCATTGAGTTTGCCTGCGCCCTCTAACGGGAACAACTGTGCCGCCAACGCGTCGTTGGCGGCTTGCAGGTGCAGCAGCTCCGACTGCAGGTCCGAAACAACAACATAGGTGGCGAATTGGCCGGCGAAGAGGTAGCCGGCGATCCCGCCCATGAGCAAGAGCAGAAGGATGGGCATGACGCCGATAAATAAGTACGTGATGATTAGCCGGTTGCGTAGCCGCCACAGCAACGGGCGATAGCCCCAGCGGCATAGAACCACTAAACCGCAGAAGCAAAACACAAGGGTCAGCAACGTCGCCCAGCCACCCAGCTGGGTTCCGGGGCGCATATCCGCGATCCAGCACAAGAGGGAGAGCCCACCCAGCCAAACGGTGAACCGCGCCCATTTACTCTTGGGTTGCAGCACCCTGCTTATGCGCTCTCGGAAAGTGATCGCCATATCCTTCTCAGGCTCCCCGTAGTATAGGCCAGTCGCGGAACAGCCCTCTTTTTGCGATGATAGACGGTAGTGAAAGAACTCTCCCTCATTGAGGGCGGATTTGCCGCCCTGCGCATCCTGGTCATCGGGGACGTGATGCTGGATCGCTCCATCTGGGGAGATGTGGACCGCATTTCGCCCGAGGCGCCCGTCCCGGTGCTGCGATCTGTGCGCACCACCAGCGCGCCCGGCGGCGCCGCCAATGTGGCCATGAACCTCATCGGCCTGGGGGTCAAGGTCGCGCAGGCCGGCTTCTGGGGCCAGGATAGCGACATGCGCAAGCTGAGCGGATTGCTCGGCGCGGCCGGCGTCGACACGTCGGGGATGCTGCCAACCGGCCACTCCACCATCTCCAAGACACGCATCGTGTCCCGCAACCAGCAATTGCTACGCGTGGATGTGGAAAGCGCCGAGCCTTACACGGCCACGGAACACGATGCCTTGCTGGCGCGCTGTGTGCAATTGGTCTCCGGCTGCGATGCGATCGTTCTCTCGGACTACGCCAAGGGAGTCCTCAGCCCGAAATTGTGTCAAGCTGTGATTGCCGCAGCCCGCGAGCGACGCATCCCGGTCCTGGTTGATCCCAAAGGACGAGACTTCGAGAAATACGCGGGCGCCACCACCATTTGCCCCAATCTGATGGAGTTGGGCGTGGTCACCGGGATCGACCGCCGCAACCTCACAGATCTGCTCGCAGCTGCGCAGAAACTGGTTGCAGCGCTCAGTATCGATTACATGACCGTCACCATGAGCGAGAAAGGTATTCGGATCCTTTACCCGGACTCGTTTTTCCATTCCCCTACCCGGGCGCGTGAGGTCTTCGATGTGACCGGCGCCGGTGATACGGTCATTGCCACCCTGGCGGCATCGCTGGCCGGTGGCCTTGATGCCGAGGCGGCCGTCAACCTGGCCAACATAGCCGCGGGGATTGTCGTTGGCAAGACCGGCACCGCGCCCATCTCCAGCCACGAACTGATCGCGGAGTTCACTGCTTCTTCACAGATGAAGGGGCCGGATAAAATTCTCGATCTGCCACATTTACTGGTCCGTTTGGCAGAATGGCGAGCCAGCGGTGATCGCATTGTGTTCACCAACGGCTGTTTTGACATTCTTCACGTTGGCCACATTACGCTGCTCGAGCAGTGCCGCGACTTCGGCGATAAAGTGGTGATTGGGCTGAACAGTGATGCTTCGGTCAAGGGGCTGAAGGGGCCAACCCGTCCCGTCGTCGGCGAAAACGAGCGCGCCCGGGTGCTGGCTGCGCTGGGCGCCACCGATGCCGTCATCATCTTTGACGAGCCCACACCCCTGGAGTTGATCCGCAATGTGCGGCCGGACGTGTTGGTAAAAGGCGGCGACTACAACGCTTCGAGTGTAGTGGGTGCGGACGATATGACGACCTGGGGGGGACGCGTCGAGATTGTACCTACCGTGAGCGGCGCGAGCACCACCAACACCATCCGCAAGATGACAGCGCCAAGCTGAGAAGGGACACAGCCGTCACGATGCGCAGAGCTCGCTGCGCGTCACGGCGTGTAGGGGCGGCGAACTCTGCACCCAGCAACGGCGCTTCGATGCATTCGCCCGCGTAAGTATTGTTGCCTCCGAGCCGCACCTGCAAGGCCCCCGCCATTGCGCTTTCCGGTTGACCGGCGTTGGGGCTCTTGTGCTTTCCACCATCTCGACGCCACGTGTTCAAAGCTGGGATCGCATTTGCACCCGCTGCCGTTGCAATCAGGAAGGCCGTCAGCCGAGAGGGCAGATAATTCGCGACGTCGTCCAGGCGGGCTGCTACTTTGCCAAAATAAAGGTAGCGGTGGTCAGCATGGCCGATCATCGAGTCGAGCGTGTTGATCGCCTTGTAGGCCAGGGCTAGAGGAACGCCGCCGATCGTCATATAGAACATAGGCGCGACGATTCCGTCACAGGCGCTCTCTGCCAGTGTTTCAATGACCGCGCGATGGATCTCCGCTTCGCTCAAGGCGTGCGTATCGCGGCCAACAATCCTTGAGAGCCGTTGGCGCGCGTGCGCCAAATCGCTAGCGCGGATGACCGCGAGGCTCTCGTCGACGAGGTTGCGGGATGCCAGGCAGGTCCAACCCAGCACGATCTCAAGCACGCCGCCCGTCTTCGTCGCGAACCAGTAGGAGGCGCCGACGACGCCGATGGTGAGTGCGGCACCCGCCAGCAACTCCTCACCGGCGCTCTGGCCAGGGCGGCGTAACCAACGCTCGCCAATTTGAATGGACCGGCCCATCGCGCGCACCGGGTGCGGAAACCACTCCGGGTCTCCGGCAATCCAGTCCAGTAGATACGACGCGGCGATCACATCCCCACCCAGGAAAAAATGCGCGGCATGTCCAGTGCCCCGCCGACCTCACGGGCGAGACGATCGAGCGATGCTTCGCGTTGTTTCTTCCACGGGTTCAGTGTGGCGGGTGGAGACCCGCCGGCTGCCGTTATAAAAGCGTGACGGAAGCTGTCCTCGTCGAAAACTCCATGCAGGTAGGTGCCGATGACTTTCTCATGGACGCAGCCATCGACTTCTCCTGAATCAAGCGTGGCGAAGGGTGCGGCGTGCTTGAGATAGTGCGTCTGGCCCACATGAATCTCGTAGCCGGAGACCCGAAGTTCGCCGAACAAGTGTGTCTTGCCGGAGCGGTTTCGGGTAATTTTGTGCGTCTGCATGGTCGTGTAAATAGGCAGAAGGCCAAGCCCTGGGATGGAGCCCTGCTGTTCGATGCCGGCCGGGTCGTTGATTTGCTGGCCAAGCATCTGCATCCCGCCGCAGATACCCATGACCACACCACTATGGTTACGAACTGCCTGGTCGAGGCCCTGCTGCCGCAACCATTGCAGGTCGCTCATCGTCTGCTTGCTTCCCGGAAGAATGAGGACCTCGGCCTCCTCCAGCAGGTCGGCGGAGCGGCAGAACAGCAGGTCGACAGATGGCTCAGACCGTAGAGAGTCAAAATCCGTAAAGTTAGAAAACGAAGGCAGCGCGATCACGGCGATGCGAAGCCGGCGTTCGTGGGTGCTCCAGCGAGTGGCGAGGGGTGGCAGACCCACGCTGTCTTCTTCATCGAGGGCGAGCCCTGAAAGATACGGAATGACGCCCAGGCAGGGTTTTCCGAGCCGCTCTTCCATCATCTGGACGCCGGGAGTGAGCAGGCTCAGGTCACCGCGGAATTTATTGATGCAAAATCCACGGATCCGCTCGCGTTCGGCAGGTTCGAGTAGCTCAACGGTGCCGAGCAAGGAAGCGAAGACTCCGCCGCGATCGATATCGCCCACCAGCAGGCATGCGGCGTCTGCCATCTCGGCCATACGCATGTTGACGATGTCGTGCTGTTTGAGATTGATCTCCGCCGGCGAGCCGGCTCCTTCCAGGATGATCACCTGAAAACGGGATGCGAGCGTTTCATAGCTTTCGCGGACCACAGGCATCAGTTCTTCCACGCGTCGCTGGTGGTAGTCGGCTGCCGAGATCTGTCCCCATATTTTGCCCCGCACCACCACTTGAGAAGAGCAGTCACCGGATGGCTTGATGAGAATTGGGTTCATATCGACGGTTGGAGAGATTCCTGCGGCTTCGGCCTGTAGAGCCTGGGCACGGCCGATTTCCAGCCCGTCGGGTGTGGCCGCTGAGTTGAGCGACATATTCTGTGACTTGAAGGGAGCAACGCTGTAACCGCGCTGAGCAAAGATACGGCACAGTGCCGCCGTGATCAGCGACTTGCCGACGTGCGAGCTGGTTCCGAGAACCATGATGGCTTTTGCGTGGTTCATCGTATCCCCGACTTGGGGTACCCCATATCTCGCCTTCTGTTAGCGAGATGTGGGAATTGACCCATGTCCCGGCGGAGACTTCCAGGCTTAGCCTCAAGCATTTGTTTCTTCCCCACATCTCGCCAACAGAAGGCGAGATATGGGGCACCCCAGTCGGGGATACTTCTACCAGGCACGGGACCACTTCGGTCCTGTCTTACTGCCATCGCGCAGGCGCGCATCCACTCCCGCATTCAACTCGATCAGCCGCCCAAAGAGCCAGACCAGATCCGAGAGGCGGTTTAGGTAGGCCAACACCTCCGGCGGAACCTCGACCCCACTCTCCTGCAGGCGAACGACGTTCCGCTCGGCACGGCGGCAGACGGTCCGCGCTACCTCATACGCTGCCGACTCTCGATGCGCCCCAGGGAGCGACCAATCCGCAAGAATCCCTTCCGTAGCTTCAATTTTGTAAACCAACTGCGTCAGAAAATCGACATCGTCCGCGGTAATTTCCGGAGCAGGCTTACGGCTCTCCGGCGCTGTCGCCAACGCAGATCCCAGCCGGAACAGCGTCTTCTGAATCTGCTCGGTCCAGCCCGCTATCTCCTGGTTGGAACAAATGCTTCGCGCGAAGCCAAGCACTGTATTGAGTTCATCGACAGTGCCATAAGCTTCCACCCGCAGATCCGCCTTGGAAATACGAATCCCACCGGCCAGTCCGGTCTGCCCTTTGTCTCCATGCTTAGTCGCAATACTCATCGTTCGTCTCCTTGTGTGATCACGCAGCAATACGATTGTGTTCGTTGCCAGGCTTCCGCGTCGGAACAGCCATGAAAATGCCGCAGTACCACGCGGAGTACACCCCCATGCGTGACCACCGCGATCGGGCCGGCCAGGCCAAGCAGCCAATTCACTTCCTTTAAGACCCGTGCTTCAAACTCCTGAAAACTCTCCCCGCCGGGTGCCGTAAGTTCAGGAAAGCGTGCCAGCCATTCCCGGGCATAGTCCGCGTCGGTGCTCTCAATTTCCTTCCAGCTCAATCCTTCCCACTGGCCGAAGGAAATCTCCCGTAGCGCCGGACGTACCACCACCGGACTACCGATCGCCTCCGCCGTGCTCAGCGCCCGTCGTAGATCACTGCTGTACACGCGCTCCATCCCTTGCAGGTTCCGCAGAGCCATCGCCTGCTCCCGGCCACGTGCATTCAACTCCGGATCCAGGTGGCCGCAAAACTTTCCCGCCAACTCCGTCTCCGCATGACGAATGAAGTAGACCCGGCTCATGGCTTCCACACTCCGCACAGGTACACCGCAATCTCTGTCAGCTGGTTCGTCGCCCCGAAGCAATCGCCCGTGACGCCGCCGAATTTCCTCATATACAGCCAGCCGCTGAGTAAAGGAACAATCATGGCCGCCAGCAACGGAGCGATCGACGCCCGGCGCAAAACAAACACCACGGTAGCAATCGTAAATACTGAGCCGGCGATCAAGGAACCATTCGACGTCAAGCGGGCGATCCGCGCGCCCTGTCCCTCGCCCTCGCGCGCCGCTGGAAGGTAGTAACTCAACGGCAACATCGACCAACGGCAAAGCACATGCGCAGACACCAGGTAAGCCAGCGGCACCTCGGCAATCAGCACCCCGCGGCTAAGCAGAGAAATCGCCAGTGCCGTGGCGCCAAAGCTCCCTATCCGGCTATCGCGAAGAATCGTCAACCGCTGTTCCACACTCCAGCCGCCAAGGCTGTCCGCGACATCCGCGAGCCCATCCTCATGCAGGCATCCCGTAATCAAGACCAGGTAGGCCAGCACGGCCAACGCCACCACCGGCTTTCCCAGATGAGGCGCGAGCACTTTCTCCAGTCCCGCGGCGCCGGCTCCAATCACCAGCCCAACCAGAGGAAAGAACTTCACTGACCGCGCCAATCCATCGGGTGCAAACGGCACCTGAGGCATCGGCAGCCGGGTCAGGAACTGAAACGCGACTACCAGGTCCACCGCGAATCGCGGAGCCCTCATGCAGAGGCTCCGCTGATGCCCGCGGACGCAAAGGTGGCCATCTCCTGATAGAGGCGCATCGCCGCTTCCAGTACCGGCATGGCCAGCACCGCCCCGGTACCTTCGCCCAATCGCATATGAAGATCCAGTATCGGCTCGAGCTCCAGGTGGGCGAGGAGCACGCGATGACCTGGTTCCTGCGACTGGTGCCCGGCAAACAAATACTCGCGCGTGGCCGGCTCCATACTGCAGGCAACTGCTGCAGCCGCGGTCGAAATAAAGCCATCCATCACAATGGCAATTTGCCGGCGTGCAGCGCCCAGCATCATGCCAGTCATGGCAGCGATCTCCAGTCCACCGCCGCAACGAAGCACTTCGCGCGCGTCCACCGGCGACGCAAAGTGACACTGGAGCACCGCTTCTACGATCGCGCATTTCTTCTCGTAGGCGGCGCTCTCAAGTCCTGTGCCTTTGCCGGTGACCAGGCTGGCCGGCGTGCCCGTGAGCGCAGCCGTCATCACGCTGGCAGCCGTGGTGTTGCCGATGCCCATCTCCCCCACAGCCAGCAGATCTATGCGTTGCGCAAACGCCTCTTCGGCGAGAGCAACGCCTGCGGACAGGGCCGCAGCCAGCTCGTCTTGGGTCATCGCCGGCTCGCGCAGCATATTTCTACTGCCTCGCCGCACCTTACGCTGCAACAACCCTGCATGGTGGGACAGATCGGCATCCACGCCCACATCGACTACATGCACATCGACCTGGTTCAGCCGGGCCAGCACATTGATCGCAGCACCCCTTGAAAGGAAGTTCAGCACCATCTGCCGCGTAACCTTGGAGGGATAAGCACTTACTCCTTCAGCGGTGATTCCGTGGTCGGCGGCAAAGACGTAGACGGCTTTCTTCAGCAATCCAATCGGAGCGCCGCGGCGGATCGCGACCCATTGCGCCGCCAGGTCTTCCAGCCTTCCCAGGCTGCCCAGTGGCTTGGTGAGTGAGTCCAGATGGATTCGGGCCTGGGCTACGTAGTCTTTCGAAGGGGCGACAATCATTGAGCCTCCTTGTGATAAAGCTCCGCACGTTCGATGAGCAGAGGATGACGATCCGGAGGGCATTGAAACGCCCGCTCGAGTACCGAAGGTTTCAGCATCTGCTCCGGGCTACCGCTGGCCAGCGGCTGGCCCGGGCTTAACAACAGCACGCGCGAGAAATTCTTATCGACCAGGTGAAGATCGTGCATTGATGCCAGGATTGTGATGCCCTCGTCGCGCAGGAAATGCAACAGGTCGATCAGCTCCACCTGCCGGCCGATATCCAGATTCTGTGTCGGTTCATCCAACAGAAGCAGGCGCGGCTCCTGGGCCAGCCCAAGCGCAATCTTCACCCGCTGGCGTTCGCCGCCGCTGAGCTCATTGAAGATGCGATGGCGAAGGCTCGCCACATCCGCCAGATCCAGTGCGCGATCGACCGCCAGCCGATCGCTTTTCCCCGGCCCCCGCAGCCTGCCGATGTAAGGAGTGCGACCCTGCTCCACCACCTGCTCCACGGTGAACTCAAACGGAAGCTCCAACTGCTGCGGCACCAGCGCGACGGTCCGCGCCAACTCTTTGAGGGGAATGTTCACCATCGGCCGCTCCCGCAAAAGGACGCCGCCTGATGCCGGGCGCAACACTCCAGCGGCAATCCGTAACAGTGTCGTTTTACCTACGCCATTGGTGCCGATCAACGCCGTGCAACTAGCCTCTTCTAGATCGAACGTGGCCTGGCGCAGGACGCTGTGGCCCTGGTAGGCGAAATGCACTCCGCTCAGACGCAACAGAGGGGTCATACTGTATAGCTCCGCTTCATCTTACGCAGCAGGTAAAGGAAGAAGGGACCGCCAATAAAGGCCATCAGGATGCCGACCGGAACCTCTGAGGGAGCAAGGATCGTCCGAGCCAGGGTATCGGCAAGCATCAGAAAAATTGCGCCCGCGAGCGCCGTAACCGGCAGCAGGCGAACGTGGTCGGGGCCAAGCAGGAGCCGCGCCACGTGAGGCACGATCAACCCGGCAAAGCTGATCATGCCACCCAGCGAGACAGCCACCGCGGTCAGCAGCGAACCAATCAGAATGATGAACACGCGCGCTGACTCGACGCGAATCCCGAGCTGTTGTGCGTATTCATCGCCCAGGGCCAGCGTGTTCAGTGTGCGCATCAGGGGAAGCGATGCCATGGTCGCCAGGCCGATCAGGCCTGCGCTCACGGCCAACTCGGTCCACGCGGGGATGCCGATCACTCCGTGAAGCCAGGAGAGCAGAATGCGATTGCTCGCGCCGGTCCGGTCGAACAGCTCGAAGAAGTAGCTGGTGTTCGTAAACATAGTGCTGATGGCAAAGCCCGCGAGCAGCAAAGTCACAACGTTGGTCTTGCCCGCCGACCGCGCCAACGAGTACACCACTGCCAGAGTCACCGCTGACCCGGCAAAGGCCAACAACGCGGTGGCGCTAAAACCCAGCACCGACCATTGCGAAAAGAAGAAGATCCCGATGCACGCCCCAAAGATCGCGCCCCCGGACGATCCAATCACATAAGGATCGGCAATCGGATTACGAAACAGTCCCTGGAAAAGCAACCCTGCGAGCGCTAAAGCCGACCCCACCAACCCCGAGGCGAGCACTCGCGGGAGCCGAATATGAAAGAGGATGAGCCTCTGCATAGTGGTGAGCGGCTGCCGGCCCACCATCGCGGCCAGAATGCTGCGCGGCGAGACCGGTACCGCGCCGATCGCCAGCGAAGCCAGAGTCACCACTCCCAACGCCGCCAACAGCAGCACCACCAGAGCCAGCGGGCTCATGACAAACGCCCGCTGGCGGCCGACGGAAGCGGTGGGCGGGGCCGTGGCTATTTCCAATGCCAAGATTCGCCTCCAAAGCTGACTTTGACCCCGGCACGCACCGTGAAGGGAAGCGCCGGATAACCAAAGGCTTCGCTGTAGTGCTCGCTGAGAAGGTTCTGCATCTCCGTATAGGCAGTCACAGACCGGGTAACCTGGTAGCCGCCGCCCAGGTCGAGCCGCTGATATGCGCCATCAAGATTGCGGTTGGGCAACAGCAAAGTGTTGCCGAAGAACGCGTCCGTGAGAAAGTCGCTGTCATCGCGCCGTCCAACCAGCGTCCCGGTAAACGAGCCATACCACTTGGATTCGTTATACGTCAGTCCGAAGTAACCCGAGTGCGGTGCACGGCGAAACGGCCGAGCCCCTATCAGGGGAGAATAAGCGCCGATCGCTATGTCAGGAAAGCTCGGGTTGTAGCTGGGCAGTGACTCGCTCGAGAAAGATTGCTGCACCCGCGCATCGAGATAGGTGTAGCCTCCACGGGCAAAAAGATGGCTGCCGACCTTGTATTCTGTTGCGACTTCCGCCCCCTGTGCGCGGAAAGCCTGGGAGTTGACGGCCGCGCCGTACTGCACCGCGGGATCGCTTGCTGCCGGCAGGCCAAGAGCCAACAAAGCTGACTGCGGAACGAACTCCACGCCGTTGGTGAATTCGTTGTGAAAATAGGTCAGGGAAATCCGGGCGCGGCCGTTCCAAAGCTGCTGATCCACGCCTCCATCGTAGGTGCGCGAGGTTTCCGGCCCGATGGGAGCGACATGGTATTGGTTGATCAGTTCACCACCGTTCGGGGCTGCGTCCAGAATGTCGTACAGCGAAATGCTCTGGTAATAAATGCTGGGTTCCTTGATGCCTTTGCCGAAGCTGAAGTTCAGCTTGGTTCCACTGAACCACCCGTGATTGCCGGGGCGGAACAGATAGTAGGCAAGGGAAGCGCGCGGCGTCGCCGCAAAGCCGAACAGCCCATTGTCTTCCAGGCCGCTCCCGATTGTGTAGTAGATACGGTTGCGAATATCTCCTTCGAGCTGGATCGTATAGCTATAGTTTCCACGCTCGATCGCGGTCGGGCTTCCCCCTGAGGAAAGCGTAGAACCACGTTCATCTTCGTATTTAAATGCGCCCAGCGCCACAATATGCGGGTTCACGCGGTAGTCGGTCTGGGCGTACACAAAGTCCCGCTTGCTGGGTGCAAGATAGTTATTCGGATAAGTCTCGCCATAGCTCGCGCCGTATTGGAAGATAGCCTGGCCGCCAACACTGTAGCCGTTTGCCCCCTTGATCGTAATCGGAGCCCCCAGGTATACATCTTCATCCGCGTCATAAATTCCGGTCGCGGCAAAGTCGGTGAAGTTGTAGTTGAGCCGTAAGCCCCCATAGCGAATCTGGTTGTGCCACTTCTCCGTTGTCTGGTTATTCCAGGAAGCACTGTAATAGTTGTCCTGTTCGCGCACGCTGGACGCGTCGGGAATGCCGTAGAGCAAAATAGCATTCGGCTGGTCGGCGGCCACCGTGAGGTGCCGCACGGTAAAGCGCAAATCGTTTGCGGTATTTGGCGTCCAGCCAAAATTGCCGCTATATGTTCCGTTGTGAAAGGAATCGTTGGGGTAGTTGTTGCTTGTATCCGTGCGACCGAATGCAGAGAAGTAGTCGAAGTGACGAAACGCGCCGCTTAACGTCCCTACCTGGCGAAACGAACTGAAGTTGCCGCCATCGCCCGAGTAGGTAAGCAACGGCAGCAGTGTGCTTCCGCGCGCCGTGGTCAGGCTCACGACCCCAGCCAGGGCATCGGAACCATAGAGTGCGCTGTTCGGTTCACGCAACACCTCAACCTTATCGATACCGACCGTATCGATGTTGGCGAATTCCACTGCCCCGCCAATGTCATCGGCGGGAACACCATCGATCAGCACCTTATTGGCATTGGTGTTGCCGCCACGGATTGACAGCCCGGTCGTGCCGCCTGTCTGGCCCGTCTGCGCCACTTGCAAACCGGGAATCAACCGCAAGGGATCCTGCACCTCGGTTGCATAGCGAAATTGATCCGTACGCAGCACAACAACCGGCGCCCCGACCTGCGCCTCCGGTACAGGTGTCCCGGTCGCCGTCACGGTCACCTGTTGCGTCAATGTTTGCGTGGCCAGGGTGATATTCACCTCCGCCTTTGCGCCGGCCCCGACGAACACGCCATCACTGGTCGTCGCCTGGAACGTGTCCGCGGTCGCACGCACCTGGTAGCGGCCGGCCTTTTGTAGAGGAAACAAATAAGCGCCGGCCGCATCGGTCTTCGTAGTGTTCGCGACGGAAGTGCCATCCAGCAACTCCACGGTAGCGGAGACGATGACGGAGCCGAGTGGATCGGTCACGGTGCCGCGCAGCGCACCGCTCTCAGCGCCCAGACCAGGTAAGGGCGCCAGCAGCAACATCAAAAAGAAAGAACCTCGAACCTTCAAGCAATTGAACACGTTTGTACCCCCTCGGGTTGGTGGAGCAAGGCCGTTCTCCTGACTTACGCGTCAACAAACCCAGGTTGCCTTCCCAGGACTCGTCCCAGTGGCGTTGTTGCTCCCTACCAGGGTTCTCTGCGCTTACAGTTACGGGGTAGTGGCGGATTCGCACCGCCTTCTCGTCACCTTGCCGTGTTTTGTCATGAAGAACGGACACGACCGTCTTCGCTTCTACTAAGGATGAAACTCTTTTGCCAACTCCTCCAACGCGTCAATCGCTACCGGACTGGGATCCTGAATGCCGTTGTCAACGTAATAGACCCTCGACGCCTGGATCGCCGGTAGGCCGCTCCAGCCGGGGCGGTTCTTCAACATGTCGAGCGTGATCTTGCCTCCGCGAATTACCACCAGGGCTTCCGGAGCCCTCGCCAGCAGGCTTTCGAGACTCATCTGCGGCCAGTCGGCAATCAAATCATCGGTCACCGACTTAGCTCCCGCGGTTTCAAGGATCTCGGTGATGAAGGCCTGCTTTCCGATGGTGATAATGGGGTCGTACCACACCAGCATCAGAACTCTGGGGACGGTTTTGCCCACCGCTCGGGCGCGCACCGCCGCGATGCGCTTCGTCAAACTGGCATTGAGGGTGTCTGCTTGCGGCACCCGGTTCAGCGCCTCGCCCACGCTGGTCACAGAACGTAGAATTCCGTCCAGTCCCCGGGGATCGACGAGGTAAACCGGAATCCCAAGCGCCTGCAGCCGGCTCGCTGTATCGCCGGCTCCCGGTATGTTGATTCCCAACACTAAATCAGGATGGAAAGAGAGGATGGTCTCGATCGAGGGGTTGATGAGGCTGCCGATACTGGGCTTCTTCGTCGCCGCGGGCGGGTAAGTCGTGTAGTCGCTCACCGCTACCACATCATCCCCTGAACCGAGGGCGAATACCGTGTCGGTCACACTTGGCACCAGGCAAATCACACGATGGGGGTTGTCGGGTACCGAGACCTTGCGTCCCGTCTCGTCCGTCACCGTGCGGTTCGCCAGCGCCGGCGTGACCAAAGCCAGAAATAGAGTGGTTAGCCAGACCAGCCGTCTCATACCTTCACCGCGCCTTTCAGCACCAGGGGAAGGCCGGCGACCAGCAAAAGCACATCCGTAGCGACACTTGCGACTCTTTGGTTCATTTCCCCGAGCAAATCGCGGAAACGACGGCCTAGTGGATACGGCGGAACCACGCCGCTGCCAACCTCATTCGAGACCAGCACCACCGAGCAGGGAGGGGCCGCGAGCACGGCACACAGTTCCTCAACCGCGCTTTCCTCCTCCTCTTCCAATAGCAAATTGGTGGCGAAGAAGGTGAGGCAATCGATGATCATAAGATCGCAGCCCGGGCCATGCTGCGTGATGGCCTCGGCCAGAGCCAGCGGCTCTTCCACCGTGGTCCAGTTTGCTGGCCGGCCGCCGCGATGGAGTTCGATCTTGCGCTGCATCTCGTCGTCGCCCGCGTGCGCGGTGGCCACAAACACCACCCGTTCCGCCCGTTCGCCGAGTTGTTGCGCATAGCGGCTCTTACCGCTGCGCACTCCTCCGAGCACGAGGGTCACCGTCTTGCGGTGGTCTTTCTGCATACATCGCCTCTGGCGCAGGACAAGGCCCTGGCGCGAAGCGGGATAAAAACATAAAGGCTAGCGTCCGTTGCTGGCACTACGTCAGCGAGGTTGCTCTCCAGCTCTCCCATCGAAGCTGAAAAAGGCCCTGGTGGGCATCTGGCCGGTCTCCTGACTTACGCTTCAGCGAACTGGAACAGCCTTCCCAGGATTTTCATCCCAGTGGCTACAACGAATTGGTTCCAACTCTCGGCGCTTACAGTTACGGGGTAGTGGCGGATTTGCACCGCCTTCCCGAACACCAGATTGGTCAACGATAGCTCGGCCGTTGCCGGGCGTCAATGGGGAGTGTCAGACCTCGACGGAGAGGGGACTGCTGGGGATCACCGCCAGTGCCGGTAACACCAGCGATGGCAGAATGCTGGCGATGGCGGCGTAGACCAGAAGTCCGCCATAAAGCTGCGGGCTAATGGAAAAATTCTCCCGCAACAGCTCCGCGATCACCAACGTAAAAATCAGTGTGGGGGTCAGGGCGATCGAGACGCGGATGCTGCCTCGATGCCCGCGATGTTGCATCAAGCGCGACTGCAACCAAACTACCCCCAGGCGTACGGGAATGAGGCACGCGGCCAATCCAAACCCGTAGAGCAATGATCCCGCGACCAGCGCCGCGCTGGGCACACCCAGCCCATTGTGAAAGAAGTAAAAGGGCACGAAAAACGAAGCGAACAACTCAATCGCCCGCAGATTCTCCGCCGAGGCAAGGGTTGTCATCCGTTTGCTGAGGGAGCGCGCGACCAGTCCGGCGACAAAGGCGCCCACCAGGTAGTAAACGCCGAGCGATTCGGTGATAACGGCGCAGATCAGACCGACCATCAGTAAAAGCGAAAACTCTGATCCCGGTGCATACGGCACTACAAACCGTCCCAGGGCAAGAAACAGGAAGGGCATAAACGCAATCAGCAGAATGATGGCGCCCCCCGAGATCAGCAGTGTCTTCATCGAACCTGCCTGCGAAATGACCATGAACAGGAAGACGGCTGTGATCTCCCCGGCGATCGCATGCAGCGCGACCTCGGCTTGTTCGGTGTGGTCCAGGCCGGAGTGGGGAAGCATATCGAGAATGAAACCGGTGGAGGGAGTCAGCAGCGCGAGTGCAATCAGGCAATCGACCTGCCATCCCAGGTGCAGCCACAACGCAGCGATGCGAGCGCAGGCCACCAGCACCAATCCTCGCACCGCGAAGTGGCTGGCCAGAGAGGGCAGCTGGCGGCGAAGCTCGGCCAGGTCCACTTCCAGCCCGGCAAACAGAAACAGTGCGGCGATGCCGAGAGTCGCCAGGTACGAGATGACGCTATCGGTAACCAGCGGCTTGAAAAAGCCAGCCACGATGATGCCGAATGCAAAGCAGGTGAGTGGCGCCGGCAGGCGAAACCGCTGGAGGGCCCGCGGAATCACCAGCAAGCCAAAAACCACTGCCAGGTAGATAAAGGTAGCCCGCGGTCCGTCCATCGCGCTTTCAATTTAGCGCGAACCGGCCACCAGCGAAACGGAAAAACCACTAACCGTTCGGGCCTTGGCTGCCGAGGGCTAGATGTCCTTAAGTAGCCACCGAACCGACCGCTTCTGGATCTCCACGTACTGCGGATTCCACATGGCATGGATCGTGTGGCCCACTGCCGTAAACACCACCCGTCCCTTGCCAAAATCGTAAGCCCAGGCCGAAACGGACTTTGTCCCCAGGTCCTCAAACTTCAGCCGGTCGACGTTTTCGGCTTCCAGGATGACGTACTTCGGATCCTTGTCGTAGGTCACATAATGTTGCTCGTCGTTCACCACGAACGATTTGATGCCCTCGGTAATTGGGTGCTTATTCGCCGTCGCATGTACCTCAAACGGACGCAACGGAGGGTGACCGATATAAGCGCCGCCCATCACCTCACGATAGTTTTTCGAGCTGAGTGAGATATGGCTGCAATTGTGCAGCGCATAGAATCCATTGCCCGCGCTGACAAAATCCTTGATCGCGGCGCCCTGCTCCTCAGTGATCCAGGTCTCTGGCGTTGGATCGGGAAACGATTTCGGCGTCTCCAGGTCAGCCTCATAGGCCGTATAGGCATCGGGTCCAAGGTAGCCATTAGGCCAGATCATCCCATCCCGCAAAATCAGCAACAGCTGATAATTCTTGAGCAGGTTGGCGGAAATCTGGTCGTACTGAATCGTGTAATCAATGGGGATCTTGAGCTCGTTGAACACTTTGTTTAAGCTGACCCGAATGTAGTCGGGATTATGGTAGCGATCCCCCACCAGCGCTAGCGCCCTTGGTTTGCCGCCGCCGGAGGATTGTGACTCCAGCGTTGGCGTAGCGCCCAGACCCAGCAGCCCGGCCCCGGCCACGATGCCCGCATTCTGTACCAGGGCACGACGAGAAAACTTCTCACGAAACAATTTCATAGCCTCTCCCTGCTCTAGCTTGCCGGCACAAACAAAATGCAAACCGGCGCACCCACATCGATCGTCTGGCCTGCCGGCGTCAACTGACCATTCTTCATATCGAACACCACCATGTTGTCCGATTTCTGGTTTGCCACAACCAGGTACCTGCCCGAGGGATCCAGGGCAAAATTGCGCGGGATGTTCCCCTGTGTCGGCACATTCTGTACCGTGGTCAACGTGCCTTTCGCCGGGTCCACCGCGTATACGGTGAGGCTGTCGTGGCCGCGATTTGACGCATACAGAAAACTCCCTGACCGATCCACTGCGATCTCGGCCGAGTTGTCGATCCCGGTAAACCCAGCAGGCAAATTGGAGATGGTCTGTACCGGGGTCAGCGATCCCCTTGCGGCATCGTAGGAAAACGCCGCCACGCTCGAGCCCATTTCGCACAGCACATACGCAAACCGCGCGCCCTTGCCGAACGTGAAATGCCGGGGACCAAGCCCTGGCTTGACCGTCGCAAACGCAGGATCGTTCGGGGTGAACGTACCCTTAGCCGCATCCACCTTGTAGATCTTCACCTGGTCGGTGCCGAGGTCGGGCACAAACAGAAAGCGATTGTCGGGTGACAAGACCACGGCATGCGCATGCGGTCCTTTTTGCCGCTCAGGGTCAACGCTTGCACCCGTGTGCTGGTCGAAGCCGGTCCGCTCGCCGATGCTGCCATCTGCCTTAAGGGCAAACGAGGCGACGCTCCCGCTTCCATAATTGGCAACAAAGAGCAGCTTGCTCGTCTTGTCCACCACAAGGTGGCACGGACCCCCTCCGCCGGAGTCGACCTTGTTCAGAAACGTCAGCGCGCCCGTCTTCTGGTTGATGGAGTAGCTGCTGATGGAACCGTTGGTCTTATAACTGTCCGCCCCTGGCTCTTGACCCATCTCGGTCACGGCGTACAGAAAGCGATGCTGCGGATCGGTGACCAGAAACGAAGGATTGATGACTTCTGCCGCTACACCGGTCGCCGTGAACTTGCCTGTCTTCGGATCGAAGCGATAGCCATAGATGCCCTTGCTCTTGGGACCGGTATACGTACCCACATAGACGAAATAGGAACTGGCCGCTACTCCACCCTTGGCCGGAGCCGCCATGGCCCCGGGAGTCGCACCCGACGCAGCCACTGCCAATATTCCCATCATCACCAACCACGCTCGTAGCGCCATCTTGTTTGTCTCCTCCAAACACCCGCCCTAGTTTATGACTGTTTCCGTAGCCATCGGGCCGCATTCTTCATTGTTTGAAGGGAATGCCGGCAGACCCGCGTGGTGGGCATGGAAAATGTCAACGAGGGAAGAGCGAAAGCTCAACTCATCGTCGGCAGGAACTGCTCGTGGAGTTTGGAGGAGGGAGACTCAACGGTAATGCTCGTCATCGAATGCGGAAGTCTGCATTCTGATCACACCACCCGTTCATGCAGGCCAGGTCAGTCCTCCGCTGTTGCGGCATCTGCTCGTTGCCGGCAACAGCGGAAGAATCGACCTCTTCTTTCAGCAATGCGTCTTTAGAAAATACCCTGAATGAAGTGAGCAGTCTTCTTGCCCGCCGTCTCGGTGTAATACACCGTTACTTTGGCGGTCTTGTCCGCACCCGCGGCGATATCCTTGCCAGTATCTTTTGCTGCACGATCGGTCAAGTGGAAGGTTTCCACGCTACCATCCGCGGTCTTCACTGCGACCGTCTTGGCGCCGCGATCGATGCTCTTCACGGTGCCTTCCGTCGTCTTCAGGCCATCGTCTCCCAGCTTGTCGATCTCGTGTGTGGTTTCCTTGCCGCCCACAACGGTGTAGTGTACGGCGACCTTGCTGCCTTCTTTCACATCACCCAACCCGTCGACGGTTGCCTTCTTGGTATCGGTAGCGCCGTCGATGGTCGCGTCCTTGGCATAGTGAAAGGTGTGCTCTGTTCCGTCCTTGGTATCTACGACCAGGGTTTGCGTTCCCGTGTCGACCTTCTTCACCGTTCCTTCCACTGCGTGCACGACATCCTGCGCCAACAAAATAATGGATCCTGACAGCACAAAAGTGCTTAACGCGATAAGTGTATGTTTCATAAACGTCCCTCTTTCTTTGATAGCGTTTGCCTGTAACCAAACCACTTCTCTTATACCACTCTCAAAGTAAGGCCCAAAAGGCTGGCAGGACTCTCAAGTGCTTCTGGTGAGCTGCATTTCTGGTATGTTTTCACGGACACGCTGGTCTTTGGAGACCGATGCATCGCCGGAAACAGCATAGGCGACGGCAGATGCAATCAATGCTGGAATCAGGAACGCATGACCGCCCGTAGCTTCCGCCACAAATACTACCGCCGCAAGAGGCGTCTTGTAAGCGGCGGCCAGGAAGGCTGCCATCCCGGCGGCCGCATAGATGGCCAACGACGGGGTGTGGACCACGGATTGCGCAAAGACGATACCGATCGTGCCTCCGGTGAGAAAGAGAGGAACAAACATCGCGCTCACCCCGCCCGCGCCGAGCGTGAAAAGAGTGGCCAGCAGTTTACTGGCGCCAAAGATGGCCAACTCTCGCGAGGCATGAGGAAGGTTGAGAATCTGGCCTACCGCCTCGTAATTCGGACCCAGTGGTAGAAGCGCACCCGGATACGCACGCTGAAAAAGTACCCCGCATAGTCCGGTAAGCACGCCCCCCAATCCGAGCTTGAACCAATGTGGCGCTTCCCATCCCACGACGAAGCTGCGAAAACGGCGAAAGGTGATCACGTAGGCCATGGCGATCAAACCGATCAAAGCGCCCAGTACCGCACACCAAAGCAGATCGCGCATAGAGTAACGGTCCGCACTCTTGAAGTCGAACAACGGTGCGTTGCCCAGGAAAGCCCCGAGCGTCATGTACGAAACCACCGATGCAATCAAGGAAGGGAGAAGCGCCTCATGGGCCAGGTCGTCCTTGTAGGGCATTTCCAGTGCGAACACGATGCCGGTGAGTGGAGCACGGAAGACGGCGGACATACCTGCAGCGGCTCCGCTGATCAGCATGATGCGCCGGTCTCGCTCGTCCAGGCGAAAACGGCGCATGGAATGCAGTTTTGTCCACAGCCACGATCCAATGGCGGCCCCGCCGTAAATGCTGGGCCCTTCCAGGGCGGCACTCCCTCCGAATCCAACCGTTGTGATCGCTGCAGTCAGCTTCACGGGAAAGGCCCGCATGTCCACTACGCCCTCGTGCTCATGGTAGGACTGAATAATTTCTTCGGTGGAGTGCTGGTTGGGATCGGGTGTGCAGTACTGCATGATCAAGCCGGCAAGACAGCAGCCAAGGCCCACACCGGGGATAATGGACCACGGATGGTGAAGGTAGTACCGCAGCACCGCCGGCCAAATCCAACGGAGAATGATCTCCGCGACGGCAGTGATCGTGAGGCCGGCCATCAAGCCGAGGATGGGCGCGATGAGAAGCCATTTGTGGAGGTTTCGCGTGTACGTTTCCGTAAGATCCTGGTGAATCCAGGGGACGAAGCGGCGAAACGATCCCTGCGCAGGGTCTTTCAGGAAAGTATCTCCCCGCCGCGAATGATGGTTTTCAGCGTCTCAATCAGTTGCGGACCAAGTTGGTTCAACTCGCGAAAGTGGTCGGCGGAAAGACGGCGCAGGATGCGGTTGCCTGCGGGTGTCAAACGCAGCACCACGTGCCTGCGATTGTCCGGGTCATCGGTACGCGTAATCAATCCCGCTTCTTCACATCGCTTGCTGAGTTCCACCACGCTGTTGTGGCGCAGCGACAGGCGTTCCGCGAGATAACCGACGGAGGTGACCGCGCCTTCAGGAGCGCCCGCAATCTGCAACATCAGTTGGTGTTGTTGCGGCGCGAGGTCGACCCGCGTGGCCGCCTGCTCACTAAAATGCAAAAACTTTCGCAGGACGAAGCGAAACTCAGCCAGGGCGTGAATCAGGGCATCCATGTACGTATCGTATCACGATACGTACATGGGGGAGGCGCCTTCGCGTTATAGTTAAGGACGACATGGGGCCGGGCAGAGAAGACCGTTCACAACCACGACGCTGGCAGACAGGCATTATTCTCAGCATCCTTTTGGCCTTGGCTCCCCTGGTTCACTCACAGGCGCAGGAGCCCGAGCAGCAGGAAGATGCGCGCGGCTTGCGCACCCGTGAATTTCTTGGCCTAGGCCGCATGCCTGACGCCAAAAGAGCGGCGGAGGGCGCCAAGATTTTCGGTCCCACCTGCGGCTTCTGCCATGGCAACGATGCCCGCGGCGCCAGCGGTCCCGACCTACTCCGCTCCCCCGTAGTTCTTGATGACAACCAGGGTGAACTGATCGGCGCCACGGTCCACAGCGGCAGGCCCGGAAAGGGAATGCCCGCCTTTCCTTCGATGACCAGCGAGCAACTGCTCGACATTGCTGAGTACCTGCATTTGCAGGTGGAACTCGCCGCCAACCGCGGAACTTATAAGACGTTGAACATCGTCACCGGTAATGCCCATGCAGGCGAATCCTTTTTCAACGGTGACGGAAAATGCTCCACCTGCCACTCGCCAACCGCCGACCTCGCCCACATCGGTGCAAAGATGAACCCGACCGACCTGCAGCAGGCGTTCCTTTATCCCGGAGCCGCGCATCGAACGCCGCTCAAGGTGACGGTGACTCTTGAGGATGGCAGGAAGATCACCGGAACCCTCAAGCATTACGACGATTTTTACATCGCACTCTACGACGCTGAGGGGACTTACCATTCCTTTCCGCTGCAAAAGGGAATCGGCGTGCAGGTAGAAGACAAGCTGCTCTTCCATCGCCAGATGCTCGATAAGTACACCAACCAGCAGATGCACGACCTGACCGCCTACCTGGTGACCTTGAAGTGAACCGCATCCTCCTCGCATGTTGTCTGCTGCTGTTTCCCATCGCTTCCCAGGCCCAGGGAACCGATAGCTGGCCGACTTACAACGGAGACTACTCCGGGCGGCGTTTCAGCCCGCTCGACCAGATTCAGGCTTCGAACCTGCACACTCTGTCCGTGGCCTGGTCCTACCGTGTCGGCATTGCAGGCGGCACGATGCGCGGCATTGGCGAGCCTGAGATCAAGTCGACGCCGTTGATGGTTGATGGAATCCTCTATTTCACCATCCCTGATCACGTCTTTGCCCTCGATGCCCGCACCGGTCTGCAACTGTGGCATTACGACTGGGTCGACAAGGGAGGTCATCTGGTGGGGAATCGCGGAGTCGGCATGCATGGCGGCTGGCTCTACTTCCTCGCACCCGACGGCTGGTTCATTTCGCTCGAAGCTAAGACCGGGAGGGAGCGCTGGAGGAAGAAGGTCGCCGATGAAAAGATGCAGTACTTCACCACCGGCGCACCGATGGTGGTGGGCAACCACGTTATTATCGGCGTGGGCGGCGATGCCATCGATGTGCCCGGCTACCTGGAGGCGCGCGATCCCGAGACCGGCGAATTGCAATGGCGGTGGAACAGTGAGCCAGCCAAAGGCGAACCTGGTTCCGAGACCTGGCCCAACGAATATGCCAGCGCACATGGCGGCGGCATGACGTGGCTCCCCGGCACCTACGATAAGGACCTGAACCTCATCTATTGGGGCACCGGCAACGCCAATCCTGTGATGGCAGGCCAGGGCAGAAAAGGCGACAATCTTTACACCTGTTCGATCGTTGCCTTGAATGCCGACACCGGCAAATTAGCCTGGTATTTCCAGGGCTCGCCCCACGACACGCATGATTGGGACAATACTGAAACCCCGGTTCTGTTCGATGGCGAAATCGACGGCCATCCCCGCAAGCTACTGGCACAGGCGGCGCGCAACGGCTACTTCTTCGTACTCGACCGCACCAACGGCAAGAACGTCGTCTCCAAGCCCTTCGTACCGCTGAACTGGTCCAAGGGTGTCGACGCGAAGGGCCAACCTATCCCCGACCCGCAGCGGGAACCGACCGTCGACGGCAACCTGCTCACGATCAATGGCGGTGGCGGAACCAACTGGATGCCGCCCAGCTTCAGCCCCCAGACCGGTTTGTTTTACGTCAATGCCATTCACGGCTATAGCGTGACCTATCTCACCGATACCAGCGAACATCCTGAGGGATACGGCGGCACGATTCGCGGTCTCTGGTCGCAGCATGTGCTGGAAGCGCTCGATTATAAAACCGGCGCGATCAAGTGGAGCCACCCTTACACCAATGCCGATACCATGGGCGGCGGACAAGGCGGTCCGGGGATCCTCACGACCGCAGCCGATCTTCTATTCAGCGGCGATTTCGATGGAAACCTGATTGCCTTCAAGGCCAGCACAGGAGAAATCTTATGGCATTTCCCCATGCAGCACTCTCTCGGTAATGGCCCGGAAACCTATCTCCTGGACGGCCGCCAATATCTCATCGCGGGAGGCGGCGACACCCTATACGCCTTCACTCTCAACTAACGCTTTAACTCTTTGCCCAAGAGCGGTTCTGCAAGTCTACTGACCACCCGTATAAGGCGCAGCCGTCTTCCTCACCGGAGGCTTGTAATTTATCAGCTCATCCACAGGTTTCTTTCCTGCCCAGGCAATTCCGCGCAGCACCATATTCTGAATCTGCGGATTCGCAAAGTTGGCATAGGTATGTCCCTGCATCCACACAAAGGCCCGCGCCGGCTCTCCACCAGGCACCGTATGTTCATACGTCCAGATCTGCGGCACCACCTCACCCTTATGCGTGCCTGCGCTCGGTGTCCCGGGAATCACAGCAGTCGCCAGCACATGAATCTTTGGATCCTGTGACCAGGTCATGTTGTAGAACGCCTCATCGAAAATGGTGATGTCCGTCATCCCCGCCATGATCGGACTTGCTTTGTCCACAATGGTGTAAGGAATATCGGCGCCCAGCGTGTAGTTCACTTCGCCATGCTTCTTCGCGCCGCCCACCAGGGTCGCGAAATACGCGGGGTCCGGGCCACACAATGCATCATGCAGACTGACCACTCCCCCCCCGCGCTTCACAAAGGCCTCCAGCGCTTCTTTCGCCGAATCCGTCATGTATCCGGAGTCACCTTTGTAGATCACCAACACGTCGGTGTTCGCCAGCTCGGCAGCGCTCGGAGCGTGCAACGATCCGTCAACAATCGCTCCATGTTCGGTAAGAATCTTGCTCCAGTCGGCAAGAAACTGGGGATAATCGTGCTGCCCAACCTGGTGCGTCTTCAATCCCGCCTGCAGGTACACGTGCATGCCATTGGGGTTCTGGTTCCACGGCTTCGGAGCCGGTGTTGTTTGTTGTGCAGAGCATAGCGTGCCGACCAGCGCAGCCAATAGCAGACCCGTAACCTGTGTTCTCATAATCCTCCAGCGAGCGACGACCAGTATATTCGTTACCACGCTATGATGATTGCTTGAAATCCGCCGGCCGGCACTTCCTGCAAATTCCCGGACCCACCAACGTGCCCGATCGCATCCAGCGAGCCATGCATCGTGCCGTCATCGATCATCGCAGCGCGGAGTTCGCCCAACTCGGCTCCGAGGTACTCGCAGGTCTGCGTCCGGTCTTTCAAACTGGCGGTCCTGTCGTGATTTATCCCGGGTCCGGCACCGGCGCCTGGGAAGCCGCCATCGTCAACACCCTGTCTCCCGGCGATCGGGTACTGATGCCCGAGACCGGCCATTTCTCTCAACTCTGGCGGCAGCTCGCAGAGCGCTTTGGGATCGCCGTCGACTACCTGCCGGGCAACTGGCGCCGGCCTATCGATGCCGCCGCACTGGCTGCCCAGTTCAGCCCCGTCCACAAGGCCGTCATGGTGGTCCACAATGAAACCTCCACCGGTGTCACCCACCCTGTCGCCGAGATTCGCCGTCAGCTTGATCGCACCGGCCATCCCGCCTTGCTGTTAGTCGACACCGTGTCTTCGTTGGGTGCGATCGATTACCGCCATGACGAGTGGGGGGTGGATGTAACCGTCGCTGGTTCGCAGAAGGGACTCATGCTCCCGCCAGGACTCAGCTTCCATGCCATCTCAGAAAAGGCGCTCTCGGCCAACAAAACGGCAAAGTTGCCGCGTTCTTACTGGGACTGGCAGGAGATGCTGGCGCCCAATCGCAGCGGCTTTTTTCCCTCAACCCCTGCCACCACTTTGCTCTACGGTTTGCGCGAGGCGCTATTGATGTTGCAGGAAGAAGGCCTGCAGAACGTCTTTCGCCGCCATCGCCGTCATGCGGAAGCGACACGAGCGGCGGTGCATGCCTGGGGATTGGAAATCGTCTGCGAAGCCCCGCACGCGCACTCCGGTGCGCTCACCGCCGTATTTACTCCTGAAGGTCATGATGCCGACCAATTGCGCCGCATCATCCTCGAAAACTTTGACATGTCGCTGGGAGCGGGCCTGTCCAAATTGGCAGGCAAAGTGTTTCGCATCGGTCACCTTGGCAGTTTCAATGACCTGATGCTGGCGGGCACGCTCAGTGGCGTCGAGATGGGGCTTCATCTTGCAGGGGTACCCCATCAGTCGGGTGGCGTTACCGCAGCATTGCAATTTCTTACCTCCGGCACTCCGCAATGAACGAGCTGGAACAAGAGCTCAAGCGGTCGCTTCAAGGAGAAGTCCGCTTCGATCAGGGCAGTCGCGCGATGTACGCGAGCGACGGATCGAACTATCGCCAGGTCCCCATCGGTCTCGTGATCCCCCGCGATGCCGACGACGTCGTTGCCGCCATGGCAGCGTGTCGCAAATACGGAGCTCCGGTGCTCGCCCGGGGAGCAGGCACCAGCCTCGCAGGCCAATGCTGCAACATGGCGGTCGTCTTCGACTTCACCAAGTACATGCATCGCATCCTGGAGCTTGACCCGCGGCAACGCTTTGCCCGTGTCCAGCCGGGAGTTGTCCTCGACACCCTCCGCAACCAGGCGGAGCAACATCACCTAACTTTCGCTCCGGATCCATCCACTCATAACCGCTGCACGATTGGCGGCATGATCGGCAACAACTCTTGTGGCACTCATTCGCTATTGGGCGGAAAGACCGTCGACAATGTGGAAGAGCTCCGCATTCTTCTCTACGATGGAACGCAGATGACGGTGGGGGCCTGCACAATTGAGGGCCCAACCGCGATCGAAGCCAGCCTGCGTTCACTCGGCAGCCAATACGCCAACCTCATCCGCGCGCGCTTTCCACAAATTCCTCGTCGCGTCTCCGGCTACAACCTCGACGACCTCCTTCCCGAACAATTCCACCTGGCCCGTGCTTTGGTCGGGACGGAGGGCACCTGTGTCACCATCCTCGAAGCCAAACTAAGGCTCATCCCCAGTCCTCAACATCGCGCCCTGGTGGGCATTGGTTACCGGGATGCTTTTGTTGCCGCCGATGACGTTCCTGAAATTCTGACGTTTCATCCCATCGGCTTTGAAGGATTTGAAGGCAGCATCGTCGACGGATTGCGCCGCAAGGGAGCCGCCAACCTTGACCTGCTCCCGGAAGGCCGGGGCATTGTGCTCGTAGAGTTCGGCTCCGACGATTCCGAGCACGCCATCGCCCTCGCACAACAACTGCTGGAGCGTTTGCGGCGAATGCCCGATGCCCCAAACACCCGGGTATACACGCCCGCTGAGGCCCGCGTCGTATGGCAACTTCGCGAAGCCGGGCCCAGGGCGGCGGCATTTGCTCCCGGTGCCGCGCCGCAATGGGAAGGTTGGGATGATGCTGCCGTTGCCCCGCAGAAGCTCGGCGGCTATCTCCGCGATATCCGCGCCTTGATGGATGAGTACGGGTACGAAGGGGCCTTCTACGGTCACTTCGGCCATGGCTGCATCCACATGCGTGTCAGCTTTGATCTGCAGAGCGAAAAGGGCATTCGCACCTACTCGGAATTCATCGACCGCGCCGCGGACCTGGTTGTCAGTTACGGTGGCTCGCTCTCCGGAGAACACGGCGATGGCCAAGCGCGCGGCGCGTTACTGCCGAAGATGTTCGGCCCCGAACTGATGCAAGCCTTCCGCCAGTTCAAGGCAGTGTGGGATCCGCAGAACAAAATGAATCCCCACAAAGTGGTGGACGCTTATCTGCCGACCGAGAACCTGCGCCTGATCGACTACAAACCGCAACTGCCACAGACTCATTTCAAGTTCATCGATGACGGTGGCTCCTTTGCCAACGCCGCGGCACGATGCATCGGGGTAGGAACCTGCCGCAAGCAGGATGCCGGCTCCATGTGCCCCAGTTACATGGTAACCCTCGAAGAGGAGCACAGCACCCGCGGCCGCGCCCATATGCTGTTCGAAATGCTACAGGGGGAAGTGCTCCATGAAAGCTGGAAGAATCAACAGGTCAAGCAGGCTCTCGACTTATGTCTGTCGTGCAAGGCCTGCAAATCAGAATGCCCGGCGAATGTTGATCTGGCAACCTACAAAGCCGAATTCCTCGCGCATTACTATCAGCACCATCGTCGTCCGCTCCATGCCTACGCCTTCGGCAGGATCGATCGCTGGGCGCATTTGGGCTCCAACGTTGCCGGTCTCGCCAATCGATTGAGCACAACATCAGTTGCAAAGCGGCTTCTCGGTCTCGCGCCGGAGCGGGCATTGCCGCGCCTCAATGAGGTGACATTTCAACAGTGGGCGGCCCGTCAGCCATCGTCCTCGCACGACAAACGGGTCATTATCTTCGCTGATACCTTCAACAACTACTTTAGCCCCGAGATAAGCAAGGCTGCATACGCAGTACTTACAGACGCAGGCTTCCAGGTAACGGTACCGAAGGGGCATCTTTGTTGCGGCCGGCCACTCTACGACTTTGGCATGCTCGACCTGGCCAAAAAGTACTTGCAGCGAATCCTGCAACAACTCGATACCAGCCAACCCATCGTTGTGCTGGAGCCAAGCTGCGCCTCCGTTTTCCGCGACGAACTACCCAATCTCTTTCCCGGCGATGAACGCGCCGAGCGCTTGCGCAGTCAGACGTTTCTGCTCAGTGAATTCCTGGCGCGGCACAACTATCAGCCGTCATCGGTGCAGCAAAAAATCCTTCTCCACGGACACTGCCATCAGAAATCGATCATGAAGATGACGGACGAGCAAGCCTTGCTGCGCAAGACAGGAGCGGATGTGCAGACCCTCGACTCCGGCTGTTGCGGAATGGCAGGACCTTTCGGCTTTGAGAAAGCGAAGTACGCCGTCTCGCAAGCGATCGGCGAACGCGTGCTGCTACCCGCAGTCCGCAAAGCCGAATCCAGAACACTCATAGTTACCAACGGTTTCAGTTGTCGCGAGCAAATCCAGCACGGGACCGGCCGCCGCGCCCTGCACCTGGCCGAAGTTCTAAATCTAGCCCGTCGCCTCTAGCCATTCCAGCTGCCACGAAGTTTGGGTGCCCCATATCTCGCTGTCGTTGGCGAGATGTGGATCTACCGCAGAGTTTCCGGTTAAGCGCCGTGGTGGACCCAAACTTCGGGGCAGCCGTTTACTTCACAACCATGGCGGCTTGTTCCGAGCAAACCCGCAGATCGCGGCAAAACTCATCAATCCGCGACTTCTCCGTATCCCACGAGCACATAAACCGCGCCGCACCACCAATGAATGTGTAGAACTTCCATCCCAGCTGATGCATAGCCTCAAGAACCTCATCCGAAGCACGAGCAAACACCGCATTCGCCTCCGGATAAACAACCATCGTCACCCCGGGAATTTCCTTCACCTGGTCCGCCAGATACCGTGCACACGCATTGGCATGCTCCGCGTTCTTTAACCAGGCTCCGTTCTCTAGCATGCCTACCCAGGGCGCCGCCAAAAAACGCATTTTCGAAGCCAGCTGCCCCGCTTGTTTGCAGCGGTAATCAAAGTCTTCTGCCAGCTTGCGATCGAAGAACAGAATCGCCTCGCCCACCGCCATTCCATTCTTGGTGCCGCCGAAGCAAAGCACATCCACACCGCTCTTCCACGTAATCTCCGCCGGAGACTTACCTAAACTGGCGCAGGCATTCGCAAACCGGGCGCCATCCATGTGTAGCCGCAGCCCATGTTGCCGGCACATCGCAGACAGCGCCTGCAGTTCCTCAATCTTGTATACCCGTCCCGTCTCTGTGGACTGACTGATGGTGACCGCGCGCGGTCGCGGATAATGAATATCCGTCCGGTCCACTGCAATGTGGTGAACCGCTTCCGGAGTGAGCTTCCCATCGCTGCTCTCTGCCGTCAGAATCTTCGACCCGTTGGAAAAAAACTCCGGCGCCCCGCACTCATCTGTCTCCACGTGGGCAGACCGGCAGCAAATGACCGCGTGATACGACTGGCACAGGGAAGCGAGCACCAGGGAATTGGCCGCCGTGCCATTAAATGCAAAGAAGACTTCGCACTCCGTCTCGAACAACTCCCGAAAGGCATCCGATGCGGCCGCTGTCCAGGGGTCGTCTCCATATCCGGAAACGTGTCCATGATTCGCCGTCTGCATCGCGGTCCAGGCCTCAGGGCAAATTCCGGAATAGTTATCGCTCGCGAACTGCTGCATCAGGTCGGCTTTGTTCATTGTGGTCATCGTCCTCAAGTCTACTAAACCACCTCTATCTCCCAGCCCAGTCCCGGACGCTCCGAAGGCCGCGCATAGATTCCTTCCGGACCGCGCGTGATCTGGTTATCTTCTTCGAATCTCCTATATACCTCCTCCGGCCCTCCGGGTGGCGGCATGAACATCTCTGCCCAGGGACTATTTGGTGTCGCCAGTATGTAGTGAATGGAATCGAACCCGCCGCCACCATGGGGGATTACCGGGATGTCATACGCCGCCGCCAGCGCGCCAATGCGCCGCAATTCCGTCATGCCGCCGCACCAGTGAATATCCGGCTGCCAGATCGCCGCGCCGCGATGGTCCAGCAATTGACGGAAGGCATAGCGCGTATATTCGTGTTCGCCGGTCGCGATGCGTGTCGAGGTAATCTCCGCGCTCAGCCGCCCAAAGCCTTCGTAATCGCGCGGCTGCAGGCACTCTTCCATCCAGTAAACCCGATACGGTTCCACCAGCCGTGCCATCTCCAACGTGTATGGAATATTCCACGCCATATAGCAATCGAGCATAACGTCGCCGTCGGGTCCGAGCAGGCCACGAGTCTTCTTCACCAGCTCCAGGTTTTTTTGTTGTCCTTCCCAGCCATCCGCCGGCCCGTAAGGAATCGCCACCTTCAAACGCTTAAAGCCAAACTTGATATGTTGTTCGAGGTCGTTTCCCGTGCAGTACGCGGGGATGCGCGGCTTGCTCTCACCGCCGAGCAGTTCGTACACAGGCAGACCCAGCGCCTTCCCGATCAAATCCCAAAGAGCGAGGTCGACTCCACTGATGGCGTTGATGGCGACACCCGCCTGTCCATAGGGCAGAGTCGACCGGTACATGATGTCCCACAACCGCTCCACGTTGAACGGATCTTCGCCCAGCAACAACTTCACCAGGTGTTGTTCCACCACCGGTCCGCCGCCCGCTCCACCGGCTCCATATCCCGTCACGCCCTTATCGGTAGAAATCTCGACCGTGAATCCTTCCATCTTGCCCGCATCGGGATTCCACAAAGATCGCGTGGCCTTGTACTCGGGGTAAATCGACATGGGGTTGGCCACCTCAACCCCTTGCGTCGACCACGACCCTGGGGCTGGAGTGTATTTGGGAACCGGCCGCTTGTACCGCGTGCGCACCAACCGCACCCCGGTGATCTTGAGCTTGCTTCTCTCCTGCTGAAAACCTAGCGCAGGAAGAGCGATTGCGCACATACCGCCAAGCTTGAGGAGAGACCTACGATTCATAGCGTTCGCTAGTATACCGGTGGTGGTGGCGTGGCTCGATACCGAAACCAGTGCACACGAGAATCGTGTACACTGGTTTCGTATGAAAAACATCACCCTAAGTGCAGATGAAGATCTGATTGAACGTGCGCGATCGGTTGCGCGTGCCCGGCGCACAACTCTGAATGCGGCCTTTCGCGAGTGGCTTGCGCAATTCACTGCAGCTTCGGGCGACGTTCAGGGCTATGACGCACTGATGAAGCGGCTTAAGCATGTGGACGCGGGAAGGCACTTTAATCGAGACGAGATGAATGAGCGATAGATTTTTCCTGGACACGAATATCTTCGTTTATTCGTTTGATCGAAGCGCCGCGACCAAGTCCCGGCGAGCGGCACAATTGATAAAGGTCGCGATCGATTCCCAGAAGGGAACCACTAGCTTCCAGGTAGTGCAAGAGTTCTTTAATGTCGCCCTCAATCGGTTTGCACAGCCGCTGAAAACGGAGGAAGCGGAGCAATACTTCGCTACAACTTTTCGCCCGCTCCTGAGCATTCATTCTTCGCCGGCGCTGTATCTCGAAGCACTTCAGCTGAGGTCGCGTTATCGTCTACCCTGGTATGACTCACTGATTGTCGCCGCCGCCATCCAGGCGCAATGCGATAGGCTTCTCACGGAAGATCTGCAACACGGCCAGCGCATCGGTAGTCTACGTATCGAAAACCCGTTCCACGATGCCGCTTCCTGAAGCAATCTGAGTAATAGCCTCCGGTCTTTTGCCTGTGTACACTCAGAAATCAACCGATACAGCTGCAGCTCACTCCCCGGGGGAGTGAATTCGAACGCGTGGGAGAACGATGGTCGCTCCTGGAACTGTTTTTGGGCCCTACAAGATCGTTGAAAAGATAGGCGCCGGCGGTATGGGCGATGTCTACCGCGCGCTCGACACCCGGCTGGAAAGGGAAGTCGCCCTCAAGCTCATCGCCGACAGCTTTCTCGCCAACGAAGCCGCCGCCAGTCCATCCCCAGCAGGCACGCCTCACTCCCGCGTCCATCTCTCCCAGGAACGCTTTCTGCGCGAAGCCCGCGCCGCCGCCACTCTTAACCACCCCAACATCTGTGGCATTCACGATGTAGGCGAACAGGACGGCCAGCCCTATCTGGTGATGGAGCTGCTACGCGGTGAAACCCTTAAGCAATACCTCACCCACCATCGCCTCTCTGCCGCCGAAGTCCAGGCGCTAGGCCAGCAGGCCGCCGGTGCTCTTGCGGCCGCCCACGCCCGCGGCATTGTCCACCGTGACATCAAGCCCGCCAACCTCTTCGTGGTCGATAGCGGTCGTGACCGCAAGCAGCTCAAGATTCTCGACTTTGGCCTGGCCAAGAAGCAGGGCCCGGACGCCTCGCCGGATTCGCGCTACTTTAACGCCTCAGCGACCGCCACCGGTGGCATGGCCACGGGCACGATGGACCTCACGACTCCCGGTTCGACCGTCGGCACCGCAGCCTACATGTCGCCCGAGCAGGCGAAAGGAGAGCCCCTCGATGCCCGCACCGACCTCTTCAGCCTGGGCAGCGTGCTCTACGAAATGGCCACCGGGCAAGCCGCGTTTGCCGGACGCAGCACGGCGGAAGTCTTTGCCGCCCTCTTAATGAAAGATCCACCCCTGGTCAGCACGCTCAATCCAGCGATGCCCGCGGCGCTCAATTCCATCATTGCGAAACTGCTCGCCAAAGACCGGGATCAACGTTATCGCAGCGCTGACGAGCTACAGGCCGACCTCGAAGCCATCTCGAACTCGTCCAGCAGCGTGCGGCAAGCCTCGGCGCCGGGCGTTCCCCTGGCTCCCCCCGTGACCATTCCAGATGCCAGGCGCAACCGCTCGCGCATCATTGTCATTGGCATCCTGTTACTGGTCGCCGCTGCCGGCATTGCCTTTCAATTCCGCCGTCACCTGCCCACCGCGTCCGCGCCCGGCATCCCAGCGGTTGCGCCGACCACACAGCAAACCGCAAAGTCTTCAAAGGACAGCATTATCGTTGCCGACTTCATCAACAAGACCGGCGATCCCGTCTTCGACTCCACCCTCAACCAGGCTCTGCGCGTGCAACTCGGCCAGTCTCCCGTGCTCGACATCATCAGCCAGCAGCACCTGCGGCAAAGCATGCAGTACCTGGGCCGCAAGCAGGACGAGACCGTCACCCCCCAGATCGCCCGCGAGATCGGCGAACGCGAAGGCGTTAAAGCCATCCTCACCGGCAGCATTGCGCCCCTTGGCAAAGCGTTCGTCATCAACCTGAATGCTCAGAACACCGCCAACGGCGACGACATCGCCAGCGAAGAAGCCACTGCTCCCGACAAGGAGCATGTGCTTGAGGCCCTCAACCAGGTCGCCACCGGCATGCGCGCCAAGCTGGGTGAAAGTCTCGCCAGCATTCAGCGCCTCAACGCGCCCTTCGGCCAGGCCACCACTCCGTCACTCGAGGCCTTTCGCGCCTACGCGCTCGGCGACGAAGCCCACCAGAAGGGAAATGACATTCCGGAAGCGGAAGACCACTACCAGCGGGCCCTCGAACTGGATCCCAAACTAGCCATGGCTTGGGCTCGGCTCGGCGTTCTACGCCAGAACACCGGCGCCTTCAGCGAGGCAGCGGACAACTTTACCCGCGCCTATCAGCTCAGCGACAACGTCAGCGAGCGGGAAAAACTCTATATCGCAGGGCATTACTACTCCGTGGTCATTGGCGATTTGAACAAAGCTATTGAGACCCTCCAGGTGGCTACCCAGGAGTATCCGCTGGCGGCCGAGAACTTCATCAACATCGGCACCTTTTATCTGGCCAATGGAGATCTCGAAAAGAGTGCCGCCGCCAATGACAGGGCACTCCAACTGCAGCCTGGAAACGCGATTGCGCTGGAGAACGGAGTCGGCGTATCGGGCGCCCTGGATAAAAGTGCCGAGGCGCAGAAGTATATCGCCGAGGCGAGTCGCCAGGCTTTGAATGGGACTTCTCTCTTTGGGATTGAACTGAGTTTCTATGCCAGCATAGGGGCCTGGAACAACGTACAAAAAATCATCGCGGAGACCGTCGGTCGCCCCGACCTGTTCATCATCACATCCAGTTGGGCCGGGTATCTCCCCGAGTTAGGCCAGATTCAGTTGGCGAGAACCACCCAACTGCGGGCCGCCGATCAGGCGGCCAGCGCCAAACAACAGGATGCCCAGGCCGGTGCTTTGGTCTCCGCATCCAGCGCCGGTTGGATGGTCGACCGGTGCTTCGATCCCGAGAAAACAGTGAAGCAGGCGCTGCAACTCGACAAAGGGAAAGTCACCCTCATCGCGGCGGCGAATACCCTGGCGCTTTGCAATCAAGCCAAGCCGGCTGCGAAGATGCTTGCCGATCTCGAGAAGCGTTTCCCCCAGGACACCCTCGTGCAGGAACTCATTGTGCCCCAGGCGCGCGCCTGGCTGGCACTCAAGGCCGGTGATCCAGAAAGGGCCCTGACCTTGCTGGAACGCGTGCGCCCCCACGACCTGGCCTCGTTTGCGCCTTACCTGCGCGGTCTGGCGTACCTGCAGCTCAAGGATCCTCATAACGCAATCCAAGCGTTGCAGGATGCGACCCGCCTCAAAGGTACTGCCTATAACGTCGGTAGTCCTTATGGCTTATCCTTTCTCGGCATGGGCCGCGCCTACGCCGTGACCGGTGACAAGGCTGCCGCAAAAAAGGCCTACGATGTCTTCTTCAGCGAATGGAAGAACGCCGACGCTGACCTGCCCGTCCTCGCCGAGGCGAAAAAGGAATACGGCCAGCTTTAGCGGCCTAACTAGACGGGTGCCCCATTAACCCCGGATCAAGGCCACGCGGAAGCTACTTGTAATTTTCGAGTGAAGCCTGTGTACACTCAGGAGTAAAAACCGTGCGGGACGCTGATGATCGCTTCTGGAACTGTCTTTGGGCCGTACAAGATCATCGAAAAGATCGGCGCAGGTGGCATGGGCGATGTCTATCGCGCGCTGGACACCCGGCTTGAACGCGAAGTCGCCATCAAACTCATCTCCGATAGTTTTCTCGCTTCCGAAAGCCCATCGCCCGTCAGCACGCCCCACTCCAGAGTCCACCTTTCCCACGAGCGATTTTTACGCGAGGCCCGCGCCGCGGCCACACTGAATCACCCCAATATTTGCGGCATCTATGACGTCGGCGAGCAGGATGGCCAACCCTACCTGGTGATGGAACTGCTCCGCGGCGAAACGCTGAAACAATACCTCACGCACCATAAGCTCAGCGCTGCGGAGGTCGTCGCGCTTGGCCAGCAGGCCGCCAGTGCCCTCGCTTCCGCTCACGCACGCGGAATTATCCACCGCGATATCAAGCCGGCCAATCTCTTCGTCGTCGACAGTGTCCTCGACCGTAGGCAGCTCAAAATTCTGGACTTCGGTTTGGCCAAGAACCAGGGGAGCGAAGCCTCACCCGATTCCCGTTACTCCAGCCAACAAAATGGTGGCGCGACGACCGGAGCGGCTCCTGCAGGCGTTACCGGCGCCCTTGACCTCACCAGTCCTGGCTCGACCGTCGGTACTGCCGCATATATGTCTCCTGAGCAAGCCAAGGGCGAACCGGTCGACGCCCGCACCGACCTCTTCAGCCTGGGCAGCGTGCTCTACGAGATGTCGACCGGCCAACCGGCCTTTGTCGGGCGTAGCACCGCCGAAGTTTTTGTCGCTCTCCTTACGAAAGAGCCGCCTCGGGTGAGCAGCGTCAATCCGGCCATTCCGGCCGCGCTCGATGCCATCATCTCCCGCTTGCTCGCGAAGGAACGTGACCGGCGCTACCGAAGCGCGCAGGAACTGCTCGCCGATCTGGAAAACATCGTCACTTCATCGACCACTGTTGCGCCAACGCCAGCTCGGCCGGCCAGGCGTATCGGCATGATCGGCACCGGTCTCCTCCTGATGGCAGCGGCCGCCGCGCTGGTCGTTCACTTCCGTGACCGTCAGTCAACCATGAGCCCTACCCCTGCGGCCCCAGCCCTGACCGCGACGTCTCCCGGCGTCAAGCCTGCGGCAAAAGACGCAATCATCGTTGCTGACTTCATCAATAAGACGGGCGATCCGGTCTTTGACAGCGCGCTCAACCAGGCTCTCCGCGCGCAACTGCAACAGTCTCCCGTGCTGGAGATCATCAGCCAGCAGCATTTGCGCCAGAGTCTTCAATACCTTGGCCGCAAACAGGACGAGACCATTACCCTGCCGATCGCGCGTGAGATTGGTGAGCGTGAAGGCGTCAAAGCCATTCTCACCGGCAGCATCGCGCCGCTCGGCAAGGCCTACATTCTCACGCTCGATGCGCAGAACACGGCCACCGGCGACGATATTGCCAGCGAAGAAGCAACCGCTCCCGATAAAGAGCACGTGCTCGACGCGCTCACTTTGGTCTCGGCCAACATGCGCGCCAAACTCGGAGAGAGTCTTGTCAGTATCCAGCGCCTCAACGCGCCCTGGGGTCAGGCCACCACCCCGTCGCTCGAAGCGTTTCGCGCGTACGCACTCGGCGACGAAGCGCATGAAAAGGCCAACGACATTCCCGAAGCCGAAGACCATTACAAACGCGCATTAGAACTCGACCCAAAGCTCGCCATGGCCTGGGCTCGGCTTGGCATCATTCGTTACAATTTCGGCGCAATCAGTGAAGCCGCCGATAACTTCACGCGTGCCTACGAGCTCAGTGACAATGTCAGCGAGCGCGAGAAGCTTTATATCGCGGGTCACTACTATTTCGAAGTCCTGGGCGATGTGAACAAGGCCATAGAGACGCTCCAGGTCGCCACTCAGGAATATCCCCTACAAATCGATAACTTCATAAATCTTGGTTTTTATTACTCGAAAAGTGGGGACCTCGCAAAGTCGGCAGCCGCGGTGCGCCAGGCGCTTGTGTTGCAGCCGGATGATGCCACGTCCCTGGAAAACGCGATTAACGTGGCGGTCTCTCTGGACAATCCCGCGGACGCAAAGAAATATATGGCGGAAGCCGCGCGGGCGGGTCTGAACGGAACGTCGTTGTTGCAGCAGAATCTTGCATACTACGCTAGTATCTCCGACTGGGATGAAGTGCAGAAGGTCGTCTCCGAGACCGCCGGCAGGCCGGATCAGTTTGTGATTACCGCCTATCTGGCCACCATTTATCCGCAGTCAGGCAAGATACAACTGGGCAGAACAACGGCGCTTCGGGCTGCCGACCAAGCCGCGAATGTCAAAGCAAAAGACGCTGAGGCTGGAGCCCTCCTCCAGGCAGCGAGCGCCGGCTGGATGGTGGATCAGTGCTTTGATCCCGAAAAGGTCGCGAAAGAGGCGCTTAAGCTCGATAAGGGCAAAACCACACAGATCGCTGCTGCGGCCACGCTTGCGTTATGCAACGCCGCCAAGCCTGCAGAAAAGATGCTTTCAAGCCTCGAAAAGCGCTATCCGCAAGACACACTAATCCAGGAGTTGAATGTGCCCCAGTCCCGCGCATGGCTCGCCATCAAGGCTGGAGACCCGCAGCGAGCGCTGATTCTGCTCGATAGGGTTGGCGAGCATGAGGATGCTTCACTTGCACCCTACATGCGTGGGCTGGCCTATCTGCAGCTGAAGGATGCGCACAACGCGATCGTCTCCTTCCAGAAGGCCAGCCGTTACAAAGGCCTCGCCTATTTTCTTGGCAGCCCGTATGGCCTGGCCTATCTTGGATTAGGCCGCACGTACGTCCTCACCGGCGACAAGGCCGCCGCCAAGAAGGCTTACGACGTGTTCTTTGAGGAATGGAAGAACGCTGACTCCGGCTTGCCCGTCCTCGCCGAGGCAAAAAAGGAATACGCCCAACTTTAACGGTCTAACGAAACGGGTGCCCCATATCTCGCCTTTTGGGGCGAGATGCGGGAAAGGAATGAAAGCCCCGGGGCAAAACTTTGAGGGTTCACGGAAAGCCGCACGAAGTTCATTCGCCCTCACCAAAGTCGACGGGGAATCCGGTAGAGGAGACCCAACGCGGCAGGAGTAAGATACTGCCATCAGCAAGAGCGACCCTGGAGGCCCCTATGAAATCCTCTCGTGTTCTTCCGTTCGCCGTCCTGTTTGCCACTACAGCTGTATTCGGTCAAAGCCTCGTACTCCGAGGCAATGGCCCATCCATAGCTTCCTCTCCCGTGGGGACGATTGCCGGCGACTGTCCCGTCGGACTGCAGGTGGATCACGGGTCTTCGTTCGAAAGAAGGGAAGTGGGCGCCACGTCCAAGCCCAACTTGGAGCAGCGCATTCATCTCACCATGAGCAATCTGCACCCGCAGAAGATCGTGAGCGCGCAATTCACTGTCCACGGCTTGAGTCAAAAGGCGAGAATGATCGATGTGACGACGCCGGTGCCCGACATGATGAAGACGGTTCGGCTTGCTTTGGAAGTAAACGGAAACAGCCAGGGATCGAGTGACCTGTCACTCAGCCGTTTCGCTGTTGTGACAGCGGTCGATATCAACGCGGTGACCTACGCAGACGGTTCCACCTGGCGCGAACTATCCGCAGCGGCCTGCAGTGTGAAGCCCAGTCTCTTAATGCGCGTCAGCGCAGAGCGTTAAGCACGGAGGCCGCCGCTTTTTGAGCGGCGGCCATCACAACCAGCCCTGCTAGGAGACTGTCCGTTAGTTGCTGCCGTTGGCGGCGAGCGAGGTGTCGCTCTTCTCCGACGCCTTCAGAGCCATACGCTGCTTCTCGAGGTCGGTGTTCTCAGCCTCAAGCCGCTTCTTTTCTTCGATCAGCTTCTTGTTGGACGCGTCCAGTTTCTGCGCATCTTTTAGCAGAGCCTGGTTCTTCTTGACGGTCGCGCGCTGAACGTTGACCTGATCCTGCAAGGTCTTGTTTTGCGTTGCCAGGCGCTCACGCAGAGCGGAGTAGTCCACAGACGTATCGTTCGCGTCCATGGGCAGCACGGTTGACGTAGAGGAAGGATTGCTGCTCTGGCAGAATGCCGGTACGGCAGAGAGAGAAAGCAGCAGGGCACATGTTGGGATAAAACGCATTTCGAACACCTCATTCCGGGTTGGTTAGACTTCATCGAGCGGCGCCGAGATCGTCGTGATCGATCAGGCATCGATTGGCCTAATGCTAATGAAAGGGGCCAACGTTGTCGGTATCACTTTCGGGGCACGAAAGGACCTAAGTAATCAAGCCTGTTACTGCCTCTTTCGTGTATTCTTCTGTGCCCGGAGTGGCATTTCGCTTTCTACAGTTTCCTCAAGGGCGGAAAGCGCCGCCAGGCGTTTAATCTAATTCCATGAATTTGAAATTCGGTTGGAGTCGCCGTTCTTTTCTGTCAACACTCGGGGCGGTTGCCGGCAGCCTGTTTACCCCGTCGGAACTGAACGCCGCAGGGTTCTTTCGCAAGCAGCCCAAGCCTTCCATTACGGCTGCCGGGTCGGTGGACGGCAATCCCATTGTGCCCATCACCAGCGGCCTCGGCTCAACCGGGGACATCTATGCCGAGTTGGGGGTGACGCCGTTGATCAACATCAATGGCACCGTCACTGTGATCGGTGGGTCGCTCATGAAGCCCGAGGTCATGGAGCTGATGCGAAGAGGGAACCAGCACTTCGTCCTGATCGACGAACTGGAGGTCGCTGCCGGCAAATTTATCGCCAAATTGTGCAAGTCTCCTGCCGGTTACACCGGCCTGGTGACCGGCGGTGCGGCTGCAGCCATGGTGGTTGGCTACGCTGGCATGATGACCGAAGACTGGGAGCAGCGCATCCGCGAGGTGCCTGACATCACCAACTGTCCGCGGCACGAAGTCATCATCCAAAAGAGCCATCGCTATGCCTTCGATCACCAGATTCGCCAGACCGGAGCGAAGCTCATTGAGGTGGAAACGCGCGAAGAGATGATTGCCGCGATTAATCCCAGGACACTGGCCATTCACTTTACCAACATCCTGTCCGATCAGGGCCAGGTCAGTGGACCGGAAACGGTGGCAATTGCCAGGGCTCACAACCTGTATACCTTCAACGACGCTTCTGCCGACGTGCCGCCGGTCTCGCGTCTTTGGGAGTATCCGGCGGTAGGCTTCGACATGGTGACGTTTAGCGGCGGTAAAGATATCTGCGGCCCGCAGGCTTCCGGCATCCTGATCGGCAAGGAGGAATTGATTCGCTGGTCCTTGTTGAACATGAGCCCGCAGGAAGATCGCATCGGCCGTTGCTGCAAAGTTGGCAAGGAAACTATTTTCGGCCTGCTTAAGGCTCTTGAGATCTTTGTAAATCAGGACTACGACGCGACGCTGAAGATGTATGACGCACGCGCGCAAGTGATCACCGATGCGATTGCACGGTATGGTGTCACTGCGCAGCCACGTCAGTTCAATCCGCAAGCGTTGGGCAATGTCACCCCGTACTACAGTTGGAAGATTTCTTCCCAGGTGAAAATCACTGGGCACGATGTGCTGCAGGCTTTGGCCGACACGCGGCCGCTAGGCATTGGCAGCATGGGCGCAGGCGCCAGCGGTATGCGCGGACGCGATCCTGTGGGCACGCCCCCGCCGGTGCATCACAGCCATCCTGATCGCGATCCGGCAACCTTCGGATTCGCGGTTTGGCAGCTTAAAGAAGGAGAGGACAGAATCATCGCCAATCGCCTGGTCGAGATTTTTGCCGCCCATGCATAGGGAGGTAAGGTGCCTCGTTTGTCCGTATCGCGATTGCACCTTTCTAGCGTGACTGACGAGGAGAGGGAACTGGCCTTCGCGAAGCGGGAAGCTATTGCTAGCTATACCGCTTTACGTATAACGCAAAGCGGTATACCCTGTATCTTAAGGCGATGATTCAGAGCTTCAAGGACGAGGACACTGCCGAGCTGTTCCAGGCGCGCAAAAATCGACGCTGGCAGAACATAAAGAGTGTCGCAGTTCGGAAACTGGACATGATCAACGCTGCGGCCTTTTTGAAGGATCTGAGGATCCCCCCGGCGAATCGTCTCGAGGCCCTATCAAACGACCGCAAGGGGCAACACAGTATCCGGATTAACAACCAATACCGAATCTGTTTCGTGTGGAAGGACGACGGGGCGCACGAAGTAGAAATTGTGGACTACCACTAAGGAGAGGAAGAGATATGCCACTCATCACAAAGCCCGCAACCGGCTGGACGTTTGGTGCCGTCACCACGCACCCTGGTACTGTACTGTCCGAAGAGTTTCTCAAGCCTCTTGAGATTAGCCAGAACAAACTTGCGATGGATATTCATGTGCCGGCTACCCGCGTCGGCGATATCGTTCATGGCCGGCGTTCCGTAACTCCAGACACGGCTCTGCGTCTCGCTCGCTATTTCGGGACCAGCGCTGAGTTCTGGCTTAACCTGCAGCTGAGCTACGACCTGAGCAAAACTCGACTTGAGGGGCAGAAGCAGATCGAGCGGGAAGTGCACGTCTACGCCAGCTAGCCCCCGAGAATGACCGAAGCCCCTCGTGAGTGAGCGGTTTCATCTTTTGCTTTTTATTTAAGTGGAAGTGGCGGAGAGAGTGAGATTCGCTAAAAGGCTCTTGACAAGGTTTTCAGAATCAACAGCTTGTGGGCGATGTCCAATGTTTTAAGTGACTTGGGGGATTCCACCTTTAGTCAGCTTTCTCAGCCTTATCGCGATTTGCTACCACTTTGCTACCGCTTTCGGCTACCGGCCGCGCTGAGCCGTGTCCCGGCGCGTGACCAAAAACCTAATGAGTTGCGAGCCGCCGGCAGAGCGCTCGGCGCTACTCGGGTAATTCCTCACAGTGTGACCTCCGCGGCTCCCAGGGAGCGCAGGTAAGAGGCGACGGACCCCGGGTTGAACCGGAGGCTCCCGGCCATCTTGAAGGACGGCAGGACGCCCCGTGTAGCCGCGCGGTATATGGTTTGCGGTGAGACTTGCAGGATCTCAGCCACCTGGCCGGCGGTGAGAGCGCTACGAGACGAAGCAAGCATAGAAATCACATCAAACATAAAAGGCCCTTCCAAATGCGTCATTTTTCTCTTCTGAGGGCAGTTATAACCATGCTGACGCGCCTCCGCAAGGTGCCTTTATCCGCATCCAGCCTGGATGCGAGGACAGTTGATACAGAACGAACAAAGACGGTAAGAGTTGGTACGCTTTGTTACTAAGGGCCACTCACTCCTGTAACGTGTCAACTCAGCTCGAAACCCGCCAGCAGCTAAACCGTGAGCGTCACAGCAGTCGGCCGGCTGGCCGGCGCGTCTATAGCGTCGCAACATTTGAATTTCGTCAAATAAAAAGCGACCCGCTTTCGATCCGGCCACCCACGCCTGGTGCTGAGCAACAGCAGCGTAAGCCGCGCTATCCATCTCGCATATGACGACTCGTTCAACCCTCCCCACGCTCGTCTTCGCCGCTTGCATGTTGGTCAGCCCTGGCCCTGCCTTTAACCAGAGCCATCAGCAAGCGTCCGCCGATTCAACGAAGGAACTTGAGGTAATGTGCAAGCGTTACAAACTGGATGCCGCGCAACGTGCGGAGATTCAGCCTATCCTTCAGTCGCGCTCGGAGGATCTCGCCTCGATCTCGAAAGACTCAAGGCTGACTCCGGATCAGCGAAAGATGAAGGCTGACGAGACGCGGCGGGTTTGTAATCGCGAGATTGAGGCCGTGCTTCACGAAGAGCAGCGCGCGCGATTCGATAAAGATCAATAGTGTGAGGTCAGCTCGAAAGCTCTAGGCAGCGTGATCAGCGCGCGGCTTATCGCCACACCTGTGTTTCGTCTCTAGGTCGCGCAGGTAGAACTCGTCACTTGTTATCGCAACCGTCTCGCTACAGTTTGCGCAGATGATTGCGAAGGAAAGGTCGGGCTTGAAGCGGTAATAGAAATTTGGCGCGTCTGTCATGTGTCAAGGCCTCGACTGGCCCAACGCTACGCCATTTTCGCCACGGTGAGATTAAAACAGACTTATGTTTTGCTAGTAAAAACTTTTGTTGACGGTATGACAATTGCACGGTCCACAAGTCATTCAAAAAGGCATTGATCTATTCGCGCGAATCCGTGACACTGGCGAGCATCGGTTGATCGCCATGAGTGAGCGCCCAAAACAATACCCGTTACGTTTAGCCAGATCGTTGGCAGAAGCTGCGCGCACTGCGGCTGAACGGGACGGCATTTCGCTGAACCAGTTTATCTGTCTTGCGATCGCGGAGAAGGTGAGCCGCCTCAGCGCAGACCAAGAGGCTGGGTCTTCGCCGCCGCGCCGCGCCGTCAGCTAAGCTGGACTGGATTGTGAGCAAATGTAGCGAGTCCACCGGGCGCCCGTCGCGGTCGGCTGGCTTGAACCGAATTCCGGCGGCCACGCTGCGCGCGATAGCATCCAGACCGTACCCTGGACTCTCGATCACATCCAACACCTCGACGGACCCTGAAGCTGTGAATCGAACTCGCAAGACTACATCGCCCGTCACGTGCGCCGCGCGCGCTGCGTCCGAATAATGCGCCTTCGGAATGGAATAAACGACTGCGGGAGTCTCGGGGAGCGCCCGGGCGGCCACGCGCACCTGAGTTGCCGGCGTCGATGTCTGATCGTAGCCAACTGTCACAACCCTGCCTGCTCCTTGCCCGTCAACTGCTCCCGTACCCACGCCCGTGGCGCCGAATAGGCCTACGGACACCTGGCGCGGCTGAGCGACGCTCAAGGGCCTCTCTGTTGACCCAAAGCCCGCCTGGCTGGCTACCGGACCTGCTGTGACTCTCATCTGCCCGGCAGCGGGGAGAATGGGCGCATCCACGTTGGGTAGGTTGACCTCCACAGGGGGAGAGGGCGGTTCGGCTTCACGATTAGTAATCGGCGTGTGCCCGATCGCCAACCTGGCGACCGCCGACATCGCCATTGCGGCGCGGACGGGACGCACAATAGGGACCGGCCACGCCGGCGAGAACACCAGCGTGCTCTGATAGCGCACCGGTGCGGGTGTGACCGTGTGGACTGTGGCTCCGAACAGCAGGATCAGCGCGACCAAGGCGACTTGTACCGCAGCGGCCGTGAGTTTCGGGTAGAGGTTGTTGAGGGCCAACCAGAGTCTGAAGCCACGCTTGTTACTGGTATCGAGGTAGCTAATTTTGGGCGGAAGTACACTGTGAATAGCCATTCTGGGCCCTCCTAGAGGCCTGGAAGTCGGTCGCGGCGGCGGTGTGTTATTTCGTCGCGCTGAACGCGGGCGCGTCTAACTCATCGGCAGTCGGGATGCACGGAACGTTGAACTGGTGGACGAACCCGGTGATCTCCTCCACAACTCCTGGGGTCAGGTCTGACTTGAGGTAATCGACAACCAGGGCGACAACGAAAGGAGGCTTTAAGTTATCTTCTGTAAAGTGCTTCAGCGCCAGGTGCAGCGCTTCCTGTGTCTGCTTATTGATTCTCTTCTCGTGAACGTTGTGCGTCTTAGGCATGGTGGCTCCCCTGAATGCATTGTTTTTATACAATTGTTTTAAGACAATTATCAAGGCACGAAAGTGCTACTCGACCAGTTCCGATAGGGATACCCCCAAGCCCTTAGCGATCGACCACAGGGTGGTGAACCCTGGGTTGCCGACGCCTGACTCCAAGCGTGAGAGTAGCGCGGTATCGACGCCAGCGATGCGCGCGAATTCCCGTTGATTCCAGCCTTTGTCGGCTCTGAGCTGCCGGATTTTGTTTCCCAGCGCTCTGAGTGCTCTGGCGCTCATGAAGTCGACCTTAGTCTTACGGTATGCCGCTGTCAATAAACAATTGTTTTAAGACATTTTCTTCTTGACAAACGACTTGTGGCTGCTGTATGTTAAACAAGAAATTCGAAGCTAACTTCAAGCTTCGCTCGGAACTCCTGCAAAACAGCCGCGGTTGAGTTCCTTCTCAGATTTCAAGGCAGATGGGTTACATCCGTAGCCCGATTTTTTGCCGAGTCAATATGCTAAAACGCATCATATCAACCACTTAAGGAAAGGAGGTAGCAACCACAATGAAGGCCCATCTTGGTGAGAAGATCCGAGATATTCGACTCAAACGTTCGCTGACGCAGAACCAAGTAGCTCAGCGTGCTGGAATTAACCAAAGCAGCCTGGCTCGGCTTGAGTCTGGCGAACATCGCGACACGCGCGCAGCCGTGCTCAACAGGATCTGCGCAGTGCTGAACGTCTCCATTGCCGACCTAATCGGCAAATAGCCCACCCGGCGCGCTCTGCGCCTGCTTCAGCATTGCGCCAAATCCCATCCGGCGCAATTAACAACCAGGAGACGAGACTGGTTAGTCACTTTGTATTTGAAGACCGCACGGCACAACTTGCCTTACGTGATCCGCCCTTCCGCTGAGGCGCTTGACAACGCCTACGGGGAGTTCAAGAACAACCCCTGCGACGAGACGCGCGATGCGCTGCTTCTCCTGACGCAGAGGTACTCGCTCTCCCATCACCGCTTCAATGACTCGCTGTCCACCGCTGTGATGGTTCAGACGTGGCGTCTATCCGACCGACCACGGCTAGCGAGCCGCTAACTCCGATAGACACGTCACGAAGTAAATTCAGCTCATGGCTGCATCGCGTAGTTGCTTGCCGCGCCGTAGATGATTGGCGCCGGCTGAGGCCTCGCGAAATCCCAACGCTCAACGAAGACTTGGAGCGCATCGCGTGTGTCCGCGAAGATCCCTGGCAATCCCGCGGCCGGTCTTGGACTCGGCCCACTCCTACGGCCGATGAGCAGGCAATTCCGCCCGTAAAAAGCTAAACCCCTCAGCGCTAACTGAGGGGCTCAACCGATAACTCTGAACTCACCCCTGACAGGACAGTTCACTAACTTCAACAGGAGAATGTAGTGGCAACTTTAACACAACATCCCACCACGATCGCAAGCGAAATAACTTTGCGTGACCACTTCGCAGCCCACGTTCTGACCGGCGTGGTCGCTGCGGATACGACCTTCGCCGCTGTCCACGACAGCACTGGATATTCCAAGCTCGCCGAGACCATCTACAAGGTCGCCGACGCTATGCTGGCAGCTCGTAAGGCGGTGCAAGGATGAGCACCATACTCGTAGACTTATGGGGCCGACCGTATCCTGAATCCGAGCGCCTGGAGCACAACCAGCGAGTTAACGATGGCGCTCCCTATGCTGAGTTACTCAACGTAGACGACATGCTCAAGCGCTACGGTCTGCTACAGAAGCCCAAGCGCGTGTTTGACCTGGTGACTGGATACAGTTGCTCACCCGGCGAATTCCACGCCATTTACACCGCGAGCAATGTGCGCGTGGGCCGCAAGCGCGTAGCGGTAAGCCAAATGTGGATGCAACAGGCGTCCGATGACGTTTGGTTCCATTCAGTCGATGAGCGAGGGGAGATTGAATGGCAAGGGCAGCTCCTCGGAGTGCATGAGCGCGGCCGCACGTATCTCGTTCTCGGCGACGAGGGCGGTGAGCCGCTTGAAATTGCTGCGCGCTTAACCAAGGGGTGGAAGTGGTATTGCTCCGCGGAGGAGATGAGCGCGGCCTATGAGCGTGCGTGCGTGCGCCTAAACGTCAAACCGGAGAGCCGTGGGGCTCTCACAACCAATCAGAAGGAGAGAACGTGAACATCATTGAAATCGAAGGGCCGAACTTACCGCGCGACCTGAAGCCGTTTAGAGACGATGAGCGCTTCTGCGCGTATGAACCCGGCGGTCACGTCTCGGAGGCTATGCCGTTCAGCGACGCTATGCGCCAGGCGGCTGGCATGGGAGGTGACGCGCGCGTTGGGTTCGTGCCCGAAGACTACCAGCCGCCGGCGCCCGCTAGGCGTGCTGTGCGGAGGGCGACCTAAAGCCCACATTGGTGTTGCGAGTGTGGGCTTGACCACCATCTAACTAGCCTCGCGTCAACGACATAACTTAGTGACCATTGTTCTACTCGACGATAGGTTGCTATCTAATTGATTCCAGGGGTTTTAAGCTTGACATTGTGTAATAACTGTAGCAGCTTGCAAATAGAACGGTCGGTTGTGATCCGCGCTCAGCGGGGAACTGACCTATAACTCCGGTGGGGAATCCGCTATCAGCGGAGAGCCGGCTCAGGGGCAATCCATGAACGATATTGACAGCCTACCGCAGTACGTCCGCGTCTCCCAATTGCTTGGTACCGGTCCATACAGAGGTCAACGGCCGATCTTCGGCGTGACCAGGCAAACGATCGGAAACTGGTACAGGACCGGCATTCTGCCGGAGCCTATCCGGGCCGGCCGCAGCATAATGTGGCGCGCTGATGATATCCGCGAGGCGCTCAAACGCCTTGAGGGTGCAGCCAAGTAAAAAGCCCTCTAGCGATTAACTAGAAGGCTTCAAACGTTAACTCGGGCTGCCAGGCCCACTAACTGAAACGTTGATTAAATGAAGTTACCACAAACTGCCTTAGAAGTCAATAACAATGTACAGGATGTAGGCCCTGTAGTACCCGCACGACCTATTACTAGTGGTTCACCTCTGCCGGCATCCTCGCCCCTCGATCAGCGAGACATTTCAAACAAAAACGACTACCTGCCCATGGCAGATAGCTACCTGTCTCAAGATCTATTGCACCTCCGGCTCATGCCGAGGTTCGTGGTTTATAGACTTGTCGACCAGACTCCTCCCGCCGCCCCAATGTCCTCAGACGACTTCGCGGAGAACCTCAAGAAGAGGAAGCAGCCGAAAGAACGTAAGTTGACCGCGGTCGAATATAGGTCAGGTAAGCGCATTAAATTCTGCCCAGAGTCGAACTGGATGAATTTCATGGATGCTGTCAAGACAGCGTCTGCCGTGGGCGCTAACCATTACGTAGGGTTCGCCCTTCACGAGGATGCGTACATACCCCAAGATGTCTTGGACGAGGTGTCTCTGCCTGTGGAACTCCGTCAGGCTGCGCTAGAGGGCGAGTTCATGTTTCCGGTAGCGACCGGGGACAAGAAGCCGCTCGTGGAGTGGATCTACGGTGAACGCCCGGCCACCAACGATTTGATCCAGATTAAGAAGTGGTTTATCAACCTGCCGCTTTGCAACTGGGGAAGCAGGATGGGGCAGGTGTCTGGTAGGTTCGCAGTCGACCAGGATTCACACGAGGGTCACCTGCATGTCGCCAGTAAAGGCGGACTGCCTCCGACCCTAACTACTAAGAGCGGCAATCCTGATCCTTATAGAAAGCATTACAAATTTCGCCTACCGGCCGGAGTGAAGATCAAGTGCAGCAGCGGCAAGAAGCGCATTGCGCCCGGTATCGACATCAAAGGAGAGAACGGCTACGTGGTGATTCCGCCTTCACTCCATAAGTCCGGCGAACGCTATCGAGTTGAGGTACAGGCAGATCTTGCAGATCCACCTCAGTGGCTCATCGATGAGATAAGGTCAGCTGGTTTAATTGTGGATACGCTGACGCCGGAACAGGAATGGCGCACAACTAGTGGCAATTCGGAGTTGAGCGAGAGGGACCGCGAACACGGGAAAAACATTTATCTGAGAAAGTGTCGCGAATATCCTGTTACACCAGACGGTGAATGGAACAACACGTTGAATCTGTTGGCAGGACTCGCAGGCAGCATGGTCGCGTCGGGCTGCTTTGACGAGGATTTTGCGCTAGATGTGGCTACCGAGCATTGCGCGGCCTACGTTGAAGACGACGAGGGCGGCTTTATGGCGACCTGGCGTAGTGGGTTCGCTTGGGGTGTAAGGTCACCTTGGGCGCCCCCTGCACCTCCGTTCAAGCCAAACCCACCACTGCCAGATGGGGCGAGCTTAGTGCCATTGCCTCCAGTCAACGGAACACTGACCATGACCCCTGAAGGGCGGCTGCTGGCAAACTCAGCAACGCAGCATGCCATAGCGGTCATCTTCGCCAAGAGAATGAGTGGGAGGATGCTCTACGACCACACCCGCAAATCTTGGATGGAGTACGACGGGACGCGTTGGAGAGTAGATGAGCGGAAAAGGGTTCACTATTTCATCCTGAGCATTGCGAGCGAGATGAACGATCGGAACAAAGCTTCCCTGGTGCAAGCTTCCTTTTGCAATGGGGTTAACACGCATCTACAAAGCTTCCCCGAGTTTTCTCGCACGGCCAAAGATTTCGATCAAGATCACTACCTTTTGAACACTCCATCCGGGACGTTAGACCTTCGCACCGGTAAGATGAGGCCGCATGATCCGAAGGACATGATTACCCTTTGCACAGCCGCGGCGCCTGATGCTGAAAGTGACGGGGCCGCATTCCGCACATTCATGACAGAGATCACGGGAGGGGACGAGGAGTTGATTCGATTCCACCAGGTCTCACTCGGTGCCTGCCTCTCGGGGGCCGTTGAGGGGCATTGGTTACTCTTCTGGTATGGTGTGCCCCGCGCCGGCAAGAACACCCTAGGTGAACTCACAGAGGGCGTGATGGGCGACTATGCCCGGACAATTCCTACCAGCACTCTTATGTCAAAGAAGTTTGAGAGCCACCCGACCGAAATGGCGAACCTGCAAGGCATCCGGCTCGCTACGTCCTCTGAGCTTAGCGACGGGGATCACTGGAACGAGGCGCGCGTAAAGCAACTGACAGGGGATGCCACCATCAGCGCCCGATGGATAGGAGGCAACTTCTTTGAGTTCGATCGGACCTTTAAGCTCTTGGTTTACGGGAACTACAAACCGCAGTTGCGGTCAGCCGACGAAGCTCTGCGCGCCCGGCTCAAGATCGTTCCCTTCAAGCACTCCTTCCTGGGAAGAGAGGATGTCGACCTGCCCGGGCGACTCTGGGCCAGCCAGGGTTACGTTCTGCAATGGCTGATAGAGGGTCACCAGCAATGGCTCACTGCCGGCAAAAAGCTTCCTCATTGCGCCGCGGTCGATTCCGAGATCGCTGAGTACTTCGAGGGCCAGTCGACACCCCGACTGTGGCTCAGGGAGTGCTGTGAGGTCCTGGAGAGAGACAACCGGCCGGACCTGCAACTTCACACGGTGGTGGAATGCTACCGGAGCTACAAACAGTGGAAGGAAGCGCGGGGTGAGGTAGCACTCTCCCAGACACGTTGGGAACCGGAGGCGCTGGGCGGACTCCAGACCGTTAAGACTCGGAAGGGGAAATGCGTCCGCAATCTTCATTTGCTGGCTCCCGGGTACCCGCCGTTTCTGTTAACTACTTCGGTATCTACAATTACTAGTCAGTTACCTGCCCTACCTGCGTCGCCAGCTGCTCCAAGCAAGGTCCAGAGCTTCGCCGAGTTCGTGGAAAGGATGAACGGGGAGTCGACCGTAAATTAGCGCCATTGATTCTAGGAGACTTAACGTCAAGTGTGATAAGTGTGACGGCTCAAAGCGAGTTCTCTATACAAAGTGGTTTCTATAAGAAGCTCACTTTACGGCGTCACACTTATCACACTTGCAAAAATGCAGCAGCAGCTGGCGTAGCTTCGGTAGGTAAATATGGGGCCGAGGCCGTGACATCCCCGGCAGTAAGACCGACCATCCTACGATTACCAAGGCTATTTCTCCGGGAGAGAATGGCAAGCTCTCCCGTCTTTTTTGGGCCATATTAGCCACATTGTGATGGAAATTGCCAAAATCTCCCGCGCCGCCCGCGTCTAAGAGACCGAAACGAGCTAGGCGCTGCGCTGCTGGTTGAGCCGGCGCCCCACAGCGTCAATCAATTCCCCTGGCCCCGTAGACTCGTCGAGGACAAGCACAGGCGACCGTCCAGCCCGACGAACGATCCGTTGCACTACATCTTGACCCAGCGAAGACGACACCAGTATGAGGTCGAATTTCCGACTCCAGAGAAGAGTTTCGGCAAGCTGGGGTGGGCCATAGGTGACCTTGTAACCGGCCCAGGTTAGCAGCCCACAGCGGCTTTCAAGGGCGGTCGCATCGAGCTCAATGCAGAGGATTGATGGTGAACGGGTCACCCTGTCGGTCATGACGCCTCCCGGGTAGGTTGATTGGAACCCCGAAGCATAAAACGGGACACATCCGGCGCGCAAGTCCTGAATGGTTGCGTACAACGGGTGAGAATTAAACACCGCGCCCGACACGGTTTAAACAAATCCAACACCTTGATCCGTCGGGCACAAGATCCCGGACAGAGCTAACCCATGAAACCTCAGCACGCCATCTTTGTGGCCGAATACCTCAAGAATCCTAATGCTACGGCGGCCGCACGCGCCGCAGGGTACTCGGAAGCCAGCGCCCATACCCAGGGGAGTCGGCTGTTGCAGCGTATCGACATTCAGGCCGCGATCGACGCCCGCAAGGCAAGTCTGAAAAAAAAGCAGCCAGTCAGGCCGCTAGCCTTGCCGATAGGGTGCTGTCAGAACTGAGCGCCTTGGCGTTTTCCAACATGGCTGACTTGTTTGACCCTGCGACCGGGCAGCTGCTGCCAATCAACAAGCTGCCTCGGGAAGTCGCTTCAACGCTCACGGCGTTCGAGAATGACAAGGGCTTCCAAAAGGTCAAGACTGCCAGCAAAATGAACGCACTTGAGCTCCTGGCGAAAATCACCCAACTCGTCAAGCAAGACCAGACCCAGCAAACAGCCGTTCAGATCATCCTCGCGCAGCCCGCGGTGCTCCCGGAGCGCGCTGACACAGCCATGATCCAGCCAGAGTGGGAGTAGCCACAGGATGGTCGCCCTCCGACACTGGAACCTGAAGCAACTGTTATTTTTCGATTTGTGCGCGGCCCAGTGCGCCGATCCTGACATGCTTCTCCAAGCCCTGAGCGTCATCGGGCGGGTAGGGAGCTGCTGAGCACCCGCGACACCTGGACGGCGCTCCAGCTACCACCCCGCGGCGCCGGAATACCTCGGTCGTTAAGCTTCCCAGCGATGCCGGCCAGCGTGGTCACACCAGCAGCCCGAACCGCATTAATGACTGGCAGGACGTCTGCGGCCCGGCGCCTCGACGCCTCAGAACGTACTTGAGCGGACGCCCGGTTGCCCTTGGCAGCACTCCTGGCAATCCGGGTGTGATTAGGGGTACCCAGCGTCACCCCGCGCGCCTTGGCCGCCTGTAGAGCCGCCGTGGTCCGAGCGCTGATCATAGCCGCCTCATGCTCCGCAACCGCGGCCAGGATGTGGACGGTGAGCCGGTTCGCCTGAGGGAAGTCCACGGCCGTGAACTCTACGCTGCTCTCCATCAGGTTGGAAATGAACGCCACGTTGCGCGCCAGGCGATCGAGCTTAGCAATGATCAGAGTCGCTTTGTGAAGCCGGCATAACGCGAGGGCCTGGGCGAGAGCAGGACGGTCGTTACGCTTCCCAGATTCGATCTCGGTAACCTCATCGACCATCTTCCAGCGGCCGCCGTTGAGATAGCTCCTAACTGCCTGTTGCTGTGCTTCGAGACCTAAGCCTGACGCGCCTTGCTTCGCTGTGGATACCCGGTAGTACGCGACGAACTTGCCGTTTGCCATGAGTTAACGTTACGCCATACGGTCGTATCGGCAAATGTAAATCGCTGTTATATGCGTGACGAGGGTAACCTTACGCGACTGCGCTTCCAGCGTTAGACGCTTGGTGGCCACACTTAGCCCGCGGTCGACTTAACGCCGCAGCTACCAGCTACCTCGCGTTCTGCCAACAACACACGGGCACGCGGCGCCACTCGTCGGCGCGAGCAAGACCTGGTCGACTCATTAGAAATCCGAGGGCCGGTACCCCCTAAGTTCGACCGGGCGGCAAAATTTGGCCAGCTGGCTCACAGAATTTTCAGCCAATTTTGAAACTACTAAACGTAATCGTATCTGTGACTATTACCCGGAGCACCGTATGACCGCAATTCAGATTGAAGTGGCCAACAGCCTCACCTTCGCGCACAGGCACCTCTTTAACAGCCTCGAATACCTGCGCCTTTGCCAAAATCAGAGCCCGGAAGAGATCACCGGCACTGTGACGCAAATGCTCGACGAGATAAACACCCCGGAAGAGGGAAGGTAAGCCGTGGCCCTCTACAGCCGTCGTGACGAGAGCGTTCAGGACCATCAGGGGCACCCGGTGTCCGGCGTAAAGATATGGCTATGTGCTCAGCCCGCTAACTCAAATCTGACGCCTCCAAGCCCACTGGTCACTATCTATGCGGACTCCGCGGGCGTGACAGCTCTCGCGCAGCCTCTAGAGACCGATGCATACGGCCATGTGGCTTACTACGCTCCCGCCGGCGTCTTCACTGTCGTGTACGGAGGCCCTCAGCTCGCTAGTCAGATTGCGCTGACGGACCAGGTGATACAGCCTTCGATCACCGCTCCAGACTTCGCCGCAGATTCATCAGCGAACGGAACAATTCACCCGCTACCTGACGGTATCGACCGCGCCTTTGACCTCTCGCATACGCCTAATCCGCCGCAGTCTTTGGTGTTCGCAGTGAACGGCCTGGTTGTCACCGGCTGGTCGTTGGTTTTCGCGACGGTCTCACTCCCAGTAGCTCCGCCGGCCGGAGCACTACTCACAGCAACTTATCAGATCGGAAGTTAATCAATGTCAACATACTACAGGCGGGACGAGTGGGTGGCTGATGCGCTCGGCAACGCAATCGCAGGCGCCAGCGTCTATGTATGCTCTCAGCCAGCTTCTACCAGCAGCGTCCCTCCGAGCCCTCTCCAGCAGGTCTACGCTGACTCCGCGGGCGTAACGCCTCTTACACAGCCAGTTGTTACTGACGGCTACGGCCACGCCTTCTACTACCTCGCGCCTGGAACCTACACGGTCGTCTACACCTCGCCACAGATACAGCAGGTCGTTCTGGCTGACCAACTGGTCGTCTCGCCGACTATCGTTACGCCTTCGTGGAATAACGACACCTCGACGGCGGGAACCATCACCGGGGCGATCAACGGCACAAACGTGACCTTCACCCTCGGCCGCTCCCGTACCGGCCGCCGCGCTCACGTTCTGTGTGAACGGAATCATCCAGGCAGGCGTGACGTTAATGGGGTCCACGGTGACCTTGCTCGTGGCTCCTCATGCCGGCGCGATTTTGAATGCCATCTACCAACACTCGTAAGTAAGGAAACAGTCAATGTTACGCAAGTCCTCGCTAATATCAGTATTGCTCTGCCTTGGATCGTTAGCTCCCTCCGGTCACTCCCAGCAAGTCGACCCATCGTGGCAAATCGGCTGGTCCACTCCAATTACAGGTCAAGGGCCAATCTCGCAGTTTTATAACGGCATCCCCCAGGCGGACCAGTTCACCGGCTCTGACTTCTGCGCCAAGGTGAAGGCTGCTGAAGTTTATGCGATCGCCCACAGCATTCAGCTGGTCGATGCGACCCATTTCGGCAACGCGCTCTCATGCTCGTCTGATCCTTTCGTCTCGCTTGCGTCCGCTGGCTCTACTGTCAACCTTACCGTTATGTTGCCCGCTGCCGTGATCTCGACGACGGTCAACAACTCTAGTCTAGGTCTTACGGTCAATAATGTCGGATTGAATCTCGTCGGGCAGGGAAGAGGACAGACGATCTTCCAGTACACCGGAACGTCGTCCCTCAACTACGTGTTCGGCTCTGAGAACTGCAACATGAATGGCTGCTTCAACATCTTTCGCGACTTCAGCGTTCTCGGCAATACTCACGTCACTAACGCGATTTACCTCCAAGGCTGGCACCGGTCCACTCTTGAGAATGTCTCTGCATGGGGAGCAACGGGCTGCGGTATCGCAACTGCCGGTGCTGTGACCGATACTTTCATCAAACCTCATGTCTCTAGTTTCGATGCTGCGCTGTTCGGTTGGAACAGTCTACAAACTCCTGCCAACGGACTCTGCTTCAATTCCTTTGGCGGCAACCAGACGACCGACGGCACGGTGACAGATGCGGCAGCAGAAGGCGTGACCGGTATCGGTTGGTATATCCAATCGGCCAACTCGATGCACTTCAGCGCCGGCACTTCTGAAGGTAACGGTCACGGCATCACAGTCAACCCGGGCTCGAAGTGGAACACGTTTACCAGCCCGGACATCGAGCAAAATACAGCCAACGTCAGCGGCGTCGACATCACTGACAACGGGCAGACCAATTTCTACACCAATGCAATCGCGTCCTCAACATGCAGTTCCTGCAACAGCGCGCTTGCGGGCGGGGGAGGCGGGCAATACATCCTTGGCGAAGCTGGCTTCTTGACGAGCTTCACCGGTTCCTGGGCTGTGCTCGGAGTCAACAGCGATATTGGGGCTCTATCGGGTTCTGGCGGATTGAAGGCGGGCTACATCGCCTCAAACAGGACGAGCAATGCCGTTGGATTCCAGTCGCTTCAGGTAGCTTGCTGCGCGATCACTGCAGGCGCCATCGGCAACCAGTGTTCGAATACCTTTACGTTCCTGTCGATCGGCGGTGTGGTTGAGCCGGATGCGCAATACAAGGTCGTTTGCTCGGCTCAAGGCGGAAACGGCGTCTGGACAATAGGCAACATGACCGCGATCAACACGACCGGCTTCATCATCGCCTCAGTCGCTCTCACCTCTTCAGCGACCGGCAATGGGACCGTCAATTGCCTGGTCTCGCATAACTAGCATCCCCCTCAGGCTTGATCCAATGCATTGGCGATTTGCCGGATGTACGGCCGCCCGCTTTAAACACCGGTGCACCTGATCAGAGGTCCTGAGAAGTTTATCGCGGTTAGATCGGTCAGGCATGGGGAGACCTCATATCTTAATCCTACGCAAGTAGCACACGCCATATTGCGTCACAGCGGGCATGGGCTAACGCCGGGCCGGCCGTAACGCGCAGCGGTCAGCTAATGCTGGCTTACTGCGAAGGCCTGGACTACTATGTGTTCATTCCCCCGACAACTTAACTGCTGAGGTGGTCATGTCTGCCTATTGCGTGTTCTTGTGTCGAAGGCATACGAAGCTGTCGCTCGCAAAAAGGTACCTTATCCGGGCGAGCACAGCGATGCATGCAATCCAAGTCGCTACCGAGAAACACCCGCAGTATCACCCGATCGGGGTCGAACCGCTTTACGAGAGTACTCACGGACATGTTGAAGCGAGAGAATGTTAGCGCCCGTGTGCGCGGAGAAGAATCCAAAGGGTAGCAAGGACGAATGTCAAGATGGCGATTCTAAAGGCGTGTTGCTGATTCATGATCACCGCTGGCGTGTCCCACTTTAGTTGCAACAACCTTCTGGTACACCTTCGGCTTCCAATTTCTCGTGTGCACTCTTCACCCGAGCGTCAAGCTAACCAGGCGAAAGGTTACGGGCAACCCAGGCGTTGTGCTGTCAGCAATGTTGATACTCGCAAGCTTCACTTGTTGCCTCTTGGTCGCTGTCGTGTTGGAGTTATTCGGCTGATTACGGTTTCTTCATTCCAGGCGGCGCAGAAACGAAACGCAACCGAAACGAATAGCGCCGCTACGATGAAAGTGACGACCATGACCGCGAACGATGTGAGTACAAAGGCCATAAACCGATAGAAACGCTCTTTGGTAACTCACGTCGTACAGCGGCGCTTTTATGATCCCTGGAATCTCGGCTCCTGTCTTAAGCACTTAAGATGCCCGAAGTTTACGCCATGGTTGCGGCAATTTAGGCAACAATGAACAATACGTCACCAAGCGTTCGCTACGCATGCCGCCAGGAGTAGGCCCCGACTCACCAGCGCCTTTTACGTGTTCCTTATCCATAGTTCGCCTCTGCAAACTTTGGATGCGGCATTGTGGAGGCACGTTGGGCCATTGGATGGCTCATTGCGTCCTGTTCTTCTTGCAGACGGGGCAGTTTTTTAGGTGGGCCACGAAGCGATCTCCAGCGAGGTTGCACGCTGCGATCGCCTCGCCTTTGTGTCGAATTGCATGTTGAAAAGGAGCCTTATCGCCATATTCGTAGAGGGCCTCTTCGCGCAAAGCCGACTCGTAATCCTGCTTTAAAAGACGGAAAGTGGCGCAGCTCATTATGCCTCGGTCACAGGGCGCCGACATGGGCCGTCATTCGGGGCTGGTAAGGTCCCTGTTCCGCGGTTGTCATCGCTAAAGCGAAGGAAGAAGATCCTTTTTAATCTCAAGTCGCTTGAGAATGCTTGAATCCACCAGATAGCGAATCGGCGCGCCACAGGCGAGGCATTCCGTTTCTTGCAGCTCGCTTGAAGCCGTCTCATCTGGGATCGAAGAGGATCTCAAACACTCTGGGCAGGTCACCACCAAGTAATGGGAGTCGACGCGGGGAATCCACAGTGGCGCCAAGTTGTGCTTCCCCAAGTGTGGCCTTATCGGCGAGTCCGCGATTGCTTCCTTGATCTTCGCCGAGAGTTGGTCAGGGGTGTACCCTCCCTTTTGGAAGAAGTGATCCACAAGCAACCCGAGAGGCATGCTTGCAAGGATGTATTCTCCGCTGATTGCTATCGTCGGGATGTGGGGGAATCGGCGACGAACGATCGAAAGCAGCTCGAACCCCGACATTCCAGGCATCCGCAGGTCTGTGAGAATAATGTCCGGCAAGACCTCCCGCAAAATTTTCAGGGCAACGAATCCGTCTTCAGCGGTGCGAACGGAAAACCCGAAACTGCGCACGATCGCCGCCGTAGTTTGTAATATGAGCGGGTCGTCCTCAACGACGAGCACCCGACATCTGAAAAGACGGTCTTGGTCCATTTGTTCTCACCCGTGACTCAATCCTACGCCTGGGCCCTAAGCGCCATTTAGCCTCTTCTTTGAGAGCCTGCATCCCAAGTACTTTTGGGGGTCCAACCGTGCAGCCGCTGATAGAAGCATCCGTGATGCTACAAATCGAGGAGTTTTGCCACAGAACGAAAACACTTCCCATCGTGGTAGTCAACGAAGCATTACGGCATTGGCTCGACGCGGTTGCCGCCCCTGGGCTAGGCGCCCTGGGTCTGGAGCGGCTCACCCCGAGGTTCGACGGGACTGCTAGACCACCGCGGTGAGCGGGGCGCCACTCACTTGCCTGGCGCAAGTATGCTTCCAGAGTCCCAGCAACTCCTACAGCGGTCTCTATGTCTGGTCAATATCGCTTCCGGGCGAATCAGACGCGGTACCGGAGTACCGTTCGGCGAGGTGATCGCTGTCAGCTACGCTCGCTGCTGGCGGTTCAATCGCTGTGCGACCGAAATGAGCAAATCGGCCGGCATGGTGAGATCGTCGAGGACCAGCACGTTCGCTCCATCGGCTAAATTGACAAGTCGATTTACCTCAGATTCGCTTAGCGAAGACAGAACAACCAAGTCAAACTTTTGGCTACTCAGCGCGACTTCCGCCACGCGAGGCGACGCCGATGAAGTATCGTAGCCTGAAATTTTGAGGACTGCGCAGCGGCTTTCAAGAACGGCAGTGTCGTGTTCTACGCATAGGATTTTGGCGTCCATGTCGTAAAGTCCCTGTGCTCGGTCTCAACAGGTTACACCGCTCTCGTACGTCTTGCCAAGCAACCCTTTAGCGTTTGATGTACCTCCAGCCCCTGATCGATGAGCCGGGAAGCAGCTTCGTTAAGGGGAAATACATTCGAACATCCCCCTCTTCCATCTGACCGTTGTCGAACTTGACTTGTACTGGGGCATTAACTTTCGGATAGGTATTGCGATCGGTTGGGTCGAACACATGCCAATCGCTTAGGTGCTTCATTCGGACGAGTGTACACCGCTGCGGCCGTGCTCAATTCCACGTGCCAACTCTAGGATGACGCGCGATCTCTGCCATTACTTCGGCAGCGCAGTCTAGATAGTGGTGCTGCTGAATACTGTGCGTTCCGACGTGTCTGGAGAGGTATATGAGGTTGGCAACTATCTCCAGGCTGAGACGAATAGGGCGAGGTTCCGAGGAAAGCATAAAAACTCCTGAGCAAATCTCATCTCGGCAACTCGTTATGTTGTCGTGGTGGCTACCTTGTGGATGCGCCATTTAACGACATTCGGGTCGCACAGGCATATTTGCATCGCGCTAGTACCTCAGCGCCCGGTACTGCGCCGGCGTGAGCCTCAGGTAGCAGCCGCCCCGCCCGTTCTCGATCGCATTCTCAAGCATCTGCCGACTCTCTGAGTCACCCCATGCTTCGCCCCGCCTGGCCAGCTCACTTAGGCTCATCCTCGCCGCTCGGTTGGTACCAGGGTTCCTTACGCCGCGGGAAAATCGCCGGCTCGTGCTTCATCAGGATTGAGAGAACCCGGCGCGCCAGGTGGATGCTGTACTGGATCTCAGCGTCCAGGTCGGTATCGCTGAAGCCCGCATCGAAGACCGCGGGCCGCCTGGCTGTGCGGATCGCCAAGACAAGGCACGTTGCGACGAGCAGGGATGGCCCCATTTTCGGCCAGTCCGGGCGCTCTTCTGTGCCGCCCACATCTAGGCCGCTCACCTGGGTACACGCCCGTCAGCCGTGCGTACCGGTTTGCGCAGGAGCTTCCATGAGAGCCGACCTTGGAATGTCTCGGTGGGCAGGTAGGCGCGCAGTTCCCCGCACAGGGGGCACTTGGCTGTGATCCAGGAAGCCGGCAGCGTCTCGACGGGCGCCGGGACGTTCTCAGCACACCGCTTACAGCGGATCACGAACGGATACAAGCCGTGTGTAGGCAGGAGGAACATGAAACCAGTATAGGAGAATAAAAGGCGAATATTGTCCACAGGGGGGCAACCTGTCGACCAAGTATGATCGGTATCACAAACCCATGTCTGTGATTCCTATCAGTGGCCTAAACCCGGAGGAACAGGCGGTCCAAGATCGGTCGATACAACTTCTGAAATCGGACCCGGACCGCTTGATTGCTGAATATCGTGCCCGTTTTGGAGTGATTGTTGGAACGGATTTGGCGCGGGAGGTGTTCCCCGATTATGCAGATACCACCGAAAGCCGCTTGAAATTTGCGGTCGCTGTACAAAAGGCGGCAGCCTATTTGGCGGACCAAGTCTTTGATCAAATCGTCAGCGAAGACAATCCTGGTGCGGCGTATTTCACGGCCGGCGGGACTGGGGCCGGGAAAAGCTCCGCAATCACTCCTGACCTGGTGCAAGGCGCTGGCGTCGTCTATGACTCAAACTTCAACAGTGAGAAAAGTGCCTTCTCCAAGGTGGAAACCGCGCTGAGCGCCGGGCGCTTGGTCATTATCCTTTATGTCCATCGTCATCCGATCGAAGCCTATCTCAAAGGTGTTATCCCTCGGGCGATACGCGAAGGAAGAACTGTGCCAATCGAAGGTCACCTGAGGATGCATAGTGATGCTGCTAAATTGCTTCGTAAAGCATTGAAAACATACGCTCAGCAACCAAATGTGGGTATTGTGATTCTGAACAACACGGGGCATGAAGCTGAAGTGTCACCGATTACCGTAGACGCCATTGAATACATGAATGGAATTCGATACAGTAGTAATGAGCTACGACGAGCGATTCAAGAAGGACTGGATCATGCGCGGGAACATGGACAAATCACACAAGAACTCTATCAAAGATCGTGCGGAACACCGTAGCGCCTCCGCCGTTGCGGAATACCGGGAACCGAAGTTAAGCGCGGCCAAACTCGCTCGCGATTTTGCCGATGCAGCAGCTGAAAACATTCGCCACAATGTCGGTGAACTTCGTCGTTCAGGCGTCTTAATGAGCGTCGGTGAGTAGACCCTTCCTTAGCAGCAAATGACCCACAACTCAGTAGACCGAGCCCTTCAGGACACCCCCTGAGGGGCTTTTAAGTTTGGGGCGACCTCATACCGCCGTTCATAGTGCCATCGTCGAACCGCCAACCGTCATCGTAGCGTGTTAGCCCCCAGCCCGCGAGGCACCTTGCTAGCGCCTGTGATTCGTCGTAAGTGCACACGCTGTTGTTACCGAATGCCGGTATGCCGGCCTGAACTCTAGCCGCGTGGAGCTGCTGAACGGCTTCAGCAGTTAGGTGATACGTCATTCGAAAATATGCAATCGCGGTGCTTTCATTCTGAACGATTCCATCAACCGTGATTGATTGCAGCGAGCCGTGATATAAAGCCCCGTCTGGAAGGGCACCCTGGCTAATCCAGTGAAAGGCGGGAACCTTTTCGAACAAAGAAAGCGCCTGGGGCCGACTGAGAGATTTGGAGCAGCCAGATAGGAACAAAAGAGTACTCAGTACGACGGGGATTGGTCTAAGCATGTGACCTAGCCGGCGCTCCACGCTGCGCCCTCCTCGTCAATGGCTCTAATAATTTAGTCCGGTTCATTTTGTGGCGATTATATCGAGTCGGCCAGCTCCGGGCGCGAGAGGTATAAACTCAAATCAATCACAGAACCCAGAACTGTCTCAGCCTGGGATCACTGGAAGGACTACATGCGTATCGTTACCCTCTGGGTTATCGCGTTGTCGTTCCTTGGAACCGGCGTGTGTGCGCCCATTCCCGCGGACATAACGAAAACTGTAGTTTTCATCTACAAGGATGCTGCGGGCTCGCCGAATCAAGCGAATGGGACAGGGTTCATCGTCACAGTGCCAGCGCCTGTAGCGGGGCGGGCGTGGTTTTACGTGGTCACGGCAAAACACGTCGTGCACACCAACAAAGACGACCTGAATAGCCCGTTGTTTCCCACTCTTTGGATTCGAGTGAATAACAAGTCGGGCGACTTTTCGATGCACGGAATAAACCTCATCCCCTCCGGCCCGGAACAGAGCGTCTTCTTTCATTCTGACTCTTCTGTCGATATCGCAGTCATAGGCATCATGCCGAACGATATTGGCGTTATCGATATCAAGGCGTTACCTGAAAGCATGCTCACGGCGGCAAATGATTTTAAGAGCCTGAACATCGGTGTCGGCACCGACATGTTTTTTACGGGAATGTTTACTGGATTTCTGGGCGAAAAGAGAAGCTATCCCATTGTTCGATTTGGAAGGCTTGCGTTGATCCCCGATGAGAAAGTAGACTTCACAGGTCCCCCCGCCGAAGGCTATCTGATGGAAGCTTTCTCCTTCGGAGGTAATAGTGGCTCACCTGTCTTCTTCTATCCGTCTGCCGACAACACGCCCGGCGCGCTAATGCTGGGCCCTCGTCCGATCAAAGTCGCAGGCGTCATGAGAGGATTCTTTGGAGACGCCGAACCGTTACAACTTCGGCAGGTACATACGACAGCGCAGGAGCAACCGGGCCAACCTATCGTCGTCTCAAACGGCAACAGCGGGATTGCATTCGTGGTGCCTGCAAAATTCATAAGCGAAATTCTGCATTCACCTGAATTAGAACATGCGCGGCAGACTCATCCGTGACCTGTTGGCAACGCCGCCGCTCAGCGCTGGGCTTCTATCCAAGTCTTTATGCGATGATGGCCTGCGCCCCGCCTGCGCGGAGTTGGCTTGCACTACTTTTCATCAAAGTCACGGGCACGGGCCAAATTTTTGTTGACACTTCAACTCGTACAGCTGCCCTCGTTGACGGCGCATCGAACGGCCTTATGGGTTGCGCGGAGTATCAACAACTTGAGGAAGCCTACATCGACGCCGCCCGCCTTTGTGCGCTGTATGCTGCTCCTCAATCCTTGGTTCCTCCTGGGAAAGACCAGTTAGCCCGCGCTACTGCATTACGACGTGCCGCGATGGCAGCTCGTAACTGTGCTGCGGACAGCCTACATCTTCATCTCCAGCATTGCCCGCTATGCAAGCTTGAATCTGCCGGCTGATCCGATGTGCTGCCGGAGGCTCGGGGTTGAGCGTGTTTATAGATGCAGCAGGTTCAGAGACTTATACTCGCGCCGGCGCGTAGATTTCCCGAAACTCGCCAAAGTACAGGTCGCAGAATGGGTTTAAGCAGCGATACCAGACCTGAACTCTCAGCACCCTGAATTGGTCTCGCTACGCTACGCCGCCGGGCATTAACACAGCGATTTCCCCACATTTCGGACACGGTTTCATGTGACCCCACTCAGCCTCAGCGTCTCTCCGGCCGCCGAGTCGGCTGTCCGCCTATCGTTTGAATATTTGCGCAAATCAGACATTTTCGCTTATGAGCCGCGGCGCGTTCCCTGGCCGCGCTGGTGAGCACGGTGGCCCGTCGGCGTAATCCAATCGAATAGACGCTGGTGGAAGGTTCCTGAATTGCGTCTCGCCATTCTGAGCGGCTTCGAGGTACTTTGCTCACAGCTTCTCGTATTGCTCGCACCGCATACAGCTGTGATGCGGGTCCACATGGCGCCCGTATAATCCAGTCATGAACACGCAAGAAATTGTGGACGCGATCGACGCGGAGATCCGGCGCCTTCAGCAGGTAAGTGAGTTACTCAGCGCTGATGGTGGTAGGAGCGTAGGCAATGGTAACCGGACCATGAGCGCGGAGGGCCGGGCACGGGTTGCGGCGGCTCAGCGGGCACGGTGGGCCAGGACGAAGAGCGCAGGGAAGTGACGCTGACGCCACACAATGAGCCGAGCATATGTCGTACAGAGCATGCGGACCGGGACGTTTTGTGACTATATCGTCCTGGGAAGCCAGTACCGGGACCATATCGGAGAGCTAAATTGGTACGTCGCGTTGCTGCCGGATTGGGACTTCACCACGACCATCTACCACGTTGTGGCCGGCGACTTGCCCGACGAGCTAACCGGCGATAAGAGGCACGCTGTGATCGAAGCCATCCGTTCGTGGGAGCAACAGCCTGCGACTCGGCCCAATTGAGCGTCGACCGGCTTATGCCGGACATACCAGATGACGCCGAGTATGACCATCATGACGCCCAGCGCTGCAACTCTGATTGTTCCCATGCGGTTTTGCCACTGGCTATTGCTCTTCATCCCGAAGCACCTCGTCGCCAGTATAAGCGGGCCTCACGACTAACAATCAAGCCCACAATGCCTCAACCAGCGCTTGGACCTTCTCGCCGCGCGCAGGGCGCAGGTAGCGCATGGTCGACGCCAGGTCCGTGTGTCCCATCCATGACTGGACTGTCCGAAGGTCAATCCCGCCCTGCAGCGCGTGGGTAGCGAAGGTCGCGCGGAACTTGTGGAGCCACCAGGTGTCCGGGTCCAAGTGACCACCACATAGAATCCCAGACCAAACGCGACTGAGAGCAATAAAATAACCCACGGAGCATGTGCAAGATACTGCCAGCCCCCGGATACGGCTCCAAGAGCATGTCCTCTGTTTGTTGTGCGCCAGTGGAAGCAAAAAAGCACGATCAGCCACGTGATCGTGACAGCAACGACACCGCCCAACAGTCCCTTCGGGAAAACGAGCAATGACTTCATGGCCACTATTTTACTCGTCTTCCAATTGGAACGTGATCCTCACGGAGGTCTCGAAGTCCACCAGTAGCCGGTGAAGCGCACCTTGAGCGCTACCGTCCCGCTGGTCCCCGCGGCACCTGCGGCGTCGCTGTAGACCGGCGCTGCCTCAGAATTACGACCGGCGGGACGATCGCGGGCTCTGAGGCGCGCTGCGCTGCCGCGGGTGCCAGGTGTGGCTGTTCATAGGCTGCCACCTTCACCACGCTGGCTCCGTGGCCTGTGCCGCTACCAGAGGCCGTTCCGGAGCTTGCTGCCTCGCTGACCTGGTGCTCCCCGGGGCACAACGCCCGGTCATTTAGCAAATGAGTCCTAAGCTACTCCTTCTTGAGGTCCTGGAGCTTTCGTTCAGCGTCGCCCCGTTTCTGAGCTGATTGCTCAGCCTCGTCGCCTTCCGATTTAGTTTGCTTTGCCAGTTCGTCTGTTGCGGTCTGTTCTGCTTGCCTCTTTGCTTCGTCTTTTTCGCTCATGCAAATAGGATGCGCGCCACGGTTAAAAAGCCCAGCCCGGGGGAGTCTCGCGGGTTAGCTAATCAACAACTCCAGACACCGAAAGCAGCGAGGAGAAAATTCTCCGGCTGCCCCGCTCGGGACGATTGTAAAACCTACGGCTAGTGTTCGCTGACAACTCCGATATTCTCCGCTTTTCTTAATCAATAACTTCGCGCTCTGGCGCCCGAGCACCCTTGCTCACGTTTGCATCTGGTTATAAAGCGTGTCATATTGTCCATGTTTCCCAAATGTAACAGTAATTGATGACATCTAACTAGATAGATGTCAGGAGGATAGCAATGGAACACTGCGATAACGACTTGCTTTCTGCTCTTGGTTCTGCTCGGTCAGCCCTTACCGTTCTCGACGTGGCAAAGCTTCTCAACGTCAGCAGACAGTCCGTTTACCGGGCTGCTAACCGAGGCACACTTCCGAGCTTTCGTCTAGGGGGCAGTCTCAGATTTAATGCCAGCTCCGTAGCGGCGCGCCTAAGAGAGTTGGGAGTGCAATGATGAGCACTCTTCTCACTCCCTCAAAACTGCGCGCTTGGGTGAAGTACCACGCCACGGCGGGCGCTTACTGCCCCGCGGGATGCGGCAAGACCTTCCGTGACGATGAAGTATGGGCGTGGGTGCTCGCGGGCACAAGGGTATATCTAATCTGCCGCGAGTGCGCTTTGGACTGGCAGGCTGGCCAACATGTTGTCCCTCCCATGGGCGTGAAAAACCTCTTAGAGTCTCGACGATGGCTGCACTTTGGACACGGGCTAGACCTCGCACCGGGCCAAGATTCAATCACTACTTATGAAGACCCTTTGCTGAAAGAGGCGCTCGAACTCTATGTGCGTCTGAGAGCCGGATGCGACGGTTGCGCCTGCGATAGTCCAATGATTCGGATAGTAGAGATAAGGTCTGAGCTGCTCTCATGGATTCTCCCTATCTGCCTCCGGTGCGCTCCGGGCGACACGCGGCCTTTCGGCGAAGGAGCTCGCAAGATGATGGTCACGCCGGAATTGGCTGGTATCGTGCGCCCCGGCGTGGACTGTGTGATCGATTACTGAGCAGGAAAAAGCCCTCGGTGATGATGCCGAAGGCTCTTAACTATCAATCGAGTCTGGGTGAGATCAGGCTCTAACCATCTAAGAAGGGTTAACTGGTTATATTATGCTCCCCGCTTCCCCCGCCGTCAACCACCCATTTCTCCGAGAAATCAGCGATGAGAAGAGGTTTTTCCTCTACCATCTGACTCCGAGCACTCAGCCGCACAAGCTGTGGGATAAGAGGCCCGTTTATGACGGTGGTGACTCAGCCAACCTGCTATATGCCTGGGAGGCTGAACAGCGACAGGCCGCATGGGGCACGGGCTATTGCTTGGGGTATCACTTTGCACCGGATAGCGGACGCTTCTTTTATGACATAGATGGCTGCCGCAACCCAGTCACGGGTGAGCTTACCGAGAAGGCTCATGAGGCGATTGCTCTCTTCAGAGTGGCAGGTGCCTATATGGAAGTTTCGGTCTCCGGCACCGGGGTTCATATCGTCGGGAAGTATCGCGGCGCGAGGCCCGTACATGGGTGCAAGAATGAGGCCCTTGGGCTTGAGCTTTATACGGGTGGGAGGGGAATGGCGATCGGAACTCCCTATGAGGGCAATGGCAGCCCAAACGCTGACTGCACAGAGATGTTGCAATACGTCATCGCCTGCTATTTTCCGCCGAGTCCCGCGACCGAGGGGCCGGCCGGATGGTCTGAAGGTCACGAACTGGGCTGGGTGCTGCCGGACGATGCCGAATTGATCCGGCGGGCTATGAGCTTCAACGGTGCCGGGTCAGCCTTCGGAAGCAAGGCTAGCTTCGCAGACCTTTGGACCGCTAATGAGGCTGCACTCGCTGTTAACTACCCAGACGTGAATGGGAGGGCCTACGACGCCTCCAGCGGTGACTTTGCGCTTGCCGGCAGACTAGCCTGGCTGACGGGGAACGACTGCCCGCGAATTGAGCGCCTGATGCGCCAGAGCGCGCTCGTTAGGGACAAGTGGGACCGTAAGGACTATCTGTGCGAGCGGACCATCCTGCGAGCCTTGGTGAAGGATGGCGAGTTCTACGACCCGAAGTATCGTGAGAGTCAAGCCAGCGCGCTGAGCACGGTGCCGAGCGCTCCGACGCCAGGCGGGATCGCCATGACCCCTGAAGAGAGGATGCTGGCAAACTTAGCTACCCAGCATGCCGTTGCGTTGATCTTCGCTCAAAGGATGAAGGGCCGGATGTTGTTCGATCGCAGCGCAAAGCTGTGGATGGAGTTCGACGGAATCCGTTGGGCAGAGGATCGTCTTGGGCGGGTTCACTATTTCATTCTCAACATTGCCTCTGAGATGAATACTCAGAACAAAGCCGCGATGGTATCCGCTTCTTTCTGTGATGGAGTTAACCGGCATTTGCAAACCTTCCCTGAGTTTTCGCGTAACGCTGAGCAGTTCGACCGTGACAACTACCTGCTGAATACACCGGCCGGCACTACAACCTCCGCACGGGTAAGTTGGAGAACCATAATCCAGAGGACATGATCAGAAAATGCACGCTAGCTTCCCCAGACGCGGTGGGTAACGGCGCTGCCTTCAGAAAGTTCATGCTTGAGATCACCGCGGGGGACGAGGAGTTAGTACGATTCCACCAGGTGTCTCTAGGGGCCTGTCTTTCTGGGGCCGTGGAGACTCACTACATGCTCTTCTGGACTGGTGCGGGCCGCAACGGTAAGAACACGCTGGGGGAATTGGTACAGTATGCCCTGGGCGACTACGCGAAGAAGATTCCGTCTTCAACCTTGATGTCGAAGAAGTTCCAGGTTCACTCCGAGGAAGTTGCGGACCTCCACGGATTTAGGCTGGCTATCAGCTCTGAACTGAATGACGGCGAACACTGGGATGAGGCGCGGATAAACGAGTTCACCGGCGATGCGACTCTGAGCGCCCGGCACTTGTATGGGAAGCGCTTCGAGTTCCAGAGAACCCATAAACACCTGGTCTATGCCAACTACAAGCCGCAGTTGCGCTCCGTGAGCGACGGCATCCGCTCACGCATCAAGATCGTTCCGTTCAAGGTTTCGTTCAAAGGACGTGAGGATGCCGACCTTCCGGCGCGTCTACGGGGCGAGATGGGTTACGTCTTGCAATGGCTGATCGCTGGTCACCAGGAGTGGCTTGCGGCCGGCAAGAAGCTCCCCAAGTGTGCGGCAGTCGAAGCGGAGACCGCCGAGTATTTTGATAACCAATCGACCCCTGAGCTGTGGGTCAAGGAATGCTGCGAGATCCGGCCCGATCTGCCAGACCTTCAGCTTTCCACCATCATGGAGCTTTACGGCAACTACAAGAACTGGGCGACTGGAAGGGGCGAGAATCCGCTGAGTAAGAAGCGCTGGGAGGGTCAGGCAGAGGCGCTCCATCCGTCTCGGAGGGTCACGACAAGGAAGGGAAGCTGCGTCCGAGGGCTGCGGCTGCGGCTGCCTTTCGAGGCGACGTAAGGAGTGTTGTAAGTGTGGTGTTCTTAGCGAAATTTAAAGGTTGTTGAATTCAAAGATGTTAGTAGATGGTGTTGTGGGTGTGGTAGTCCATAGGTCACCTCCTTATGAAGGTGGTTTTCTCTAGGGAGTCTACTTTCGAGTACCACACGCACCACACCCGAGAAATGGAGAGGAATTGTGAGCGAGGACACTGGCATTGGAAGGGCTGTGGACATGGGGAAGGGGAGGGCGGCAAAGGGTAAGCGCGACGCCGACGGACTGAATCTTAAGCAACGGGCATTTGTGCGTGAGTACCTAGTGGATCGGAATGCTACCCAGGCGGCAATCAGGGCTGGCTATAGTCCCCATACCGCTCAAGTGCAGAGTTCGGACCTCCTGTCAAAACCTGTTATTAAAGAATTAGTTGCAGAGAAGGAGCGTCGTCTCGCCGCGGCCGCCGACGTGGATGCGACCTGGGTGATCTCCGAGTTACGCGCGGTCGCGAACGCTGATCCCCGCGAACTGGTGAGCGTTATCCGCGGCGCCTGCAGGCATTGCTGGGGCATCGATCACGATCGCCAGTGGACTCGCGGAGAGTGGCTGGATGCTTTCTACGCGGCGCAGAAGGATGACCCCAAGGCGCCGGCACCCGCAATGCGCGGAGGGTTCGGGTATGACTTCACACGCGCGGCAAACCCCGAGTGTCCCGAGTGTCATGGCGTTGGAACTGAGCGCGTGTTTGTGAACGACACTCGGAAGTTGTCGAAGGCCGCGGCGAAGCTGATCGCCGGCGTCAAGCAGACGAAGGATGGCATTGAGCTCAAGGCGCGCGACCAGGATGGTGCACTGTTGGCCCTAGGCAAGGTCTGTGGCATCTTCGTCGATCGCCGGGAGCACTCCGGGCCTGGTGGCGGCCCTATGCAGCTCCAGGCGGTCAAGCGAGCCGAGGATCTGAGCGATGACGAGCTTGCACTGATCATCGTTGGCGAAGCCACGATAACGCCCCTGCTGGAGGGGAGCATAGACAAAGGCGAGTGATGCTGGAAGACTTTGATTGAAGGTGCTCGCCAAAGCCCTCGGATGATGAGACTCTTTAGTCGTCCTAGCAAATTCTTCGGCACACCTATACTCTCGCCTGAACAAAATTAAGTGTCGGAGGCGGCGCATCCCGTGGCTCGAAGACCAGAAGTCAGTACTCCTACCATTGGAGCCATCATCAAGGCGCTCACAGCAACGCAAGCCTGGGCGGTCTCCGGAGCAATTTTAACTGTTTTGGGAGGAGCATTCACCCTTGGCCAACTCCTCCCATCGGCTACGAGGATGATCCCTTTTAATATAGGAAAGACGGAAACTATGCCGGTGCCGTGCTACAAGGCCAAGGACTGGCCAAGGGCCCTTGGCTTGTGTGGGGGCACATACTAAGCGACTGGAAACCAGCCCCGCACGATGATAAGTTTCCCCAGCTAATCAACAAAGTCACTTTCGACTCTTCTACGAGCTTTATTGCTCAGGGCGACTGGGATGGGAGCGACGTCACTAAGAATCAGTTTCGAGCGATGTTGAGCCCGCCAATGGAACCGGGAGCAGTAATTCACACTCACGGTCAGGATGGAACGGGGTACACCTCGGAAATCTCGGATGGCGTAGTTTCGAGCGACGGCTGCATGGTCAAAGGTGACTTCAACGATAGTCTCGGCCATCGGGGGACAATCACCTATCTCTTTGAACGCAGCCGATATTACGTCGACCCATAGGTTAATTGGAAACGTCGCAAGCTCTTGATCGTTCTCCAGGCGGAAATTATGAGATCAAAAGACTTCCAAGTCTTTTATTTAGATCAGCAACTTACATTATTCTACAGAATAGTGTTGACAGGTGATGCTGCGACTGCGATGATTTCGCTATGGTCAGGGCGTTCGCATACCTTCGAGTCAGTGGTAAGGGGCAGGTTGAGGGCGACGGATTCACGCGCCAGCTCGAAGCTATCAAAAAGTACGCGGCCCATAATGACATCAAGATCGTGAAGATCTACCGGGAAGAAGGCGTTAGCGGCACAACGGATTGGGGTAGCCGGCCGGCCTTCTCTGAGATGATGGCCGCCTTGCTGGCCAATGGCACTCGCACAGTGCTGGTGGAGCGTCTAGATCGGTGCGCCAGGGATCTTATGGTGCAAGAGTCCATCATCGCTGACTTCAAGCGCAAAGGGCTCTCAATCATCAGTGTGAACGAACCCGATCTTTGTAGCGATGACCCGAGCCGCGTCTTGATGCGCCAGATGCTCGGAGCGTTCTTTCAATACGAGAAGACATTACTGGTGGCGAAGCTAAGGGGTGCCCGAATTAGGGCGAAAGCCACGTACGGCACCTGCGAGGGTAGAAAACCTTATGGTGCCCGGGACGGCGAGACCTACATCATCGAACGCATTCAGAGCATGCGCAATTCCGGTATGGCCATGGACAAGATCGCTGAGGAGCTCAACGAAGTCGGCCACAAGCCGCGGAGCGGAAAGAAATGGTACGGATCAAGCGTTCGGAATGTGTTGCTCCGGGGAAAACAATGAAGAGCCGCAGAAAGTCAGCGTTCTACGTCTACATGCATTGCAGGCCAGATGGCTCCGTCTTCTATGTAGGAAAGGGGTGTGGCAAGCGCGCACGCGACTTTGCCAGCCGCAGCCAAAAACACCATGAGATCGTCGCTCAGTTCGGACGAAAAAATATCCTCGTTATGCTCATCCCCTGCGAATCTGATGCTGACGCTTGTTTTCAGGAGATTCGACTGATCAACAATTTCCGTGTGCTTGGCTTTGAGTTGATCAACCAAACTGGAGGCGGTGACGGCTTGGGTACCAAGGCGGCTCTCGCGGCGGCCAAGGCTCGTGGCACGCAGCTTGGTGGTAGGCGAGTCTCACTCGAGCGCTGGGCTGAAATTCGCAGCGGCGCCAGCTTGGCGAGAATGAGGCAATCAGAAAAGCGGGCCGCCGACCTCCTGCCGGCGATTAGATCCATCCAGGCTGAGGGCGCCAAGTCGTTACGACAGATCGCGGCCGGCCTGAACGAGCGGAACATCGTGACGCCCCGCGGCGGCGACTGGAGCGCTGTCCAAGTGCAGAGAGTACTGAACGCCGCTCGTTGGCATCGGGTTCACCAGACAGATTCCAGCGCGTAGAGCGCTTCCGTTTTAATCGGCCGCCGTGACCTAGGGTAGGGTATCGGCAAATGCGCTTCCAGCGCCGGAGCAAGCTGATACTGAGCATCCTGGGCAGCGTGGCGGGTCATAAAATGAAACGATGAAGCCCGATCCCGACTATATCAAGCGCCTACTTCTAGCCTTCCAAGACGCGCCAGATCCTACGACTGACATTCGGGAACTGAAGCAAAAGGGCTTGTCCTACGAAGATCCCGAGTTTTATTTCCATCTTCGCCTCCTCAATGACCAAGGGTTCGTTGAGAGGGATGATGGCGAACCGGGGTTGGGGGCAGACGCCGTGCTGGCTGGAAATTACTCTTGGTCTGTCATTCCGCTCCGCCTCACTGCTTCCGGTCATGAATTCGCGGAAGCGATGAGTCACAGTAAGGCATTCGCAGCAGTGAAGCATTCGCTTGTCACGTCCAGCCTTAGCGTGATGCGAGATATTGCAGTAGCTGCTTTCAAAATGGAAATTTCCCGGCACGGTGTACATCTGCCCTGATCGCGGTTACTTACATGCAAGGAGTGGAACGCATGGCCGAGCCAACGAATAAAGCCCCTAAGTGCAGCGTGCCTGGCTGCGATGAGCCTGCCGTCATCGAGCTTTCTAAGAGTCGAAGCGCTGCATTACCTGCATCAAATGGGGTGCGGCCGGTTACGGTGATTGGCAGGTTTTGCAAGAAACATGCGCCTGGTGGTGACTAAATCTCTCCATCGCCGTGCGCACTGCCCCCTCAGTACGCCATAATTGCGCAGCTGCCTGGAAATAATATCGCGCATCGGATTACAGCGGTTGCCGTGGTCTTATTGTGTCAGTAAATCCATCGCAATTAATTGAAATTATTATAGTTACCTTTAGAGTTGTTATTTGTTGGCCCCTACTAGTTACTTCGCATGACCTGTGTTTCTCTTAACAAAAGCAGTCATCAACTATCAGGAGAAAAATCATGGAGAACTTCGTGAGACTAACCAAGGACGATAACTTTGTCCTGCATTTCGTAGACTATTGCGACCAGACTGGCTTCGACCCTCGGGAGCGCATCCAGTTCCTTGCGGCTCAGGACTGGACGCCAACCAAACCGACGACAAAAGAGGAGCTGGCAGTAATTAACCAAGCGCTTAGGAAGCTGCCGCCCGACTCCTCGTTTGAAGTGATGACGGAAGCAATTCGCTCAGCGATGGCCACACGCGCTGCCAAGTCCCGTAGGACGAGGCGCTCCGCGTCGGCAAAACGCGCGTACGGACAAAGCTAGCGGTGAGGTAAGCGAGTGATTCACATTCAGGCCAGAGGGGGCTACCTTGCTGGCCTGACTTCCGTGCTGCAGCAGCTCCACGGCACCCCGATCACCACCCGCGCCGGTGCCGTCGGATGGCCGCAACCTGACCTGGCGAGTCGCTGTAGGCTTTAGGAATGGCAGAAATACCATGCTCTTGAAACTTCGCGTAACACTCGCGACAGAGATGTGCGGACGAGCTATAGCCAGTCAGGCCAACCGCCCATATAGCTAGTTTGTGAGGAATACCGCCACATTCTGAGCAGGGCTTCATCACAAGTTACACAGGTTCCTGGGCAGTCCTCGGAGTCAATAGCGATATTGGCGCTCTATCTGGTTCGGGCGGATTGAAGGCGGGTTACATCGCCTCAAACAGGACGAGCAATGCCGTTGGATTCCAGTCGCTTCAGGTAGCTGGATGCGCGATCACTGCAGGCGCCATCGGCAACCAGTGCAGTAACACCTTTACTTTCGCATCGATCGGTGGCGTTAACGAGCCGGACTCGAATTACAAAGTGGTTTGTTCGGCTCAAGGCGGCAATGGGGTCTGGAGTATTGGCAACATGACCGGTATAAATACAACCGGGTTCATAATTCCATCCGTCGCGTTCACCGCTTCAGCAACCGGAAATGGCACGGTCAACTGTCTCGTGAGTCACAACTAACGCGCCCTGACTGTAAGCGTTAAAGGCGAATCAAGGCACGGGCGGACTGGCTCGGGAATACGGTCGCCCTGGGTAAGCAACGCTGCGCCTGCTCAGAAGCACGGAGTTGTTCGAAGGTTCAGGGGGCTAGGATGGTAGCGATTATGGTCTTCTCGGGGGAGACGTGCAGTATTGGCATTGAAGAATGCCCGTGGAAGAACAGATCCTAGCCAAATACGAGAGAGCTAACAAAGCACATAAGAGACGCTTGAGTCGGAGACACATAGTCTGAAGACCCTGGGACAATTGAGCGGACCGACGATGCTTCTAACAGCACCACGACATTCCGAATCGTTGACTTGCCAGACATCCCGCTTTCCGTACCGTTGCTTCTTGGCGACGCCCTACACAACTTACGGAGGCGCGCTAGACCACGTAGTTTGGAAAACGATCGAGCTCTCTGGCGGAATTCCAGATAAGAGCAACTGCTTCCCAATCTTCGACACGGCCCAACCGGTACGAAGTTCAAGCTCAAGAAAGGCTCAAAGGTATTCCCAGGATGGTGGTCGCACAGGTTGATGTTTTGGCTCCTTACAAAGAGGGCAACTTCACTGGCCTCTGACGTACATGACCCAAGACGAAAACTTAACGCCATTGGGTGGCGTATAACGGATTGTTGCCGTTCCTGCGCCAAGCGCCCACGCCATGCCGGCCGGAGAAACAAATATTACCGAAGGATTCGAAGAGGTCCAGGTTCCGGTCTCACCAGCGAAATTGGCGTTAAGTTGTGGATGCGTCGACCCGTCACTGTAGCTTCCGTAAGGAGTGAATTGTATTCTTTCGCCTGAACCCACTGAGTTTACGTTTATGGCTCCGCCTGAAACGTCAGCGGTCTCAAGTTCTACATCCTGTAGGTAGCCTGTCTTAAGTGTTGCTGTTAAGTTGGCGATAGCGGCTTGAGCCATCTGTGTCATTAGCGCGTATCCAGCGGCACTCGGGGCTACGCCGAAGTTAGATTGCGGTGGGGTAGCAACTAAGTAAGGATTAGTGTACCCGCTGTTCGCCGTAACATTGCCACCATTGACGATGATATTGTCGAACAATCCGCTATTTGTTGAGCCGACACATTGACAGAGAGCGTCATGGTAGTTGACAACCTGTATGCCGTTGGTTGCGCCGTATGCGAATAACGCAGCGTTGAAGCCATCGATAGGTACATACCATCCGCCAAAGTTGGGCCCGATGGTACCAAGGATCACTTTTATGTTGGCAGCTTTCGCCTCGTTCACCATGTTGTTAATGTCATTGATATAGCCCGGAATTTCGCCCTGATAGGCGGCGTCATCACCAAAATTGTAAAGGCCAACCATGATGTGAACGATAGCGGGATGCTGGCTGACCACATCGGACTGAAATGCAGCAGCCGCTTCTTGTGAAGTGAGCCCATTGTTGCTGGTGTTCCCGGCGTCCCCCTTATTGATGTACCCAGATGGAAGCGGCCAATTGGCAGTGAAGCTGTCGCCGAAGAAAATCACTTTCGGCGGTACTGTAGCGGCAGATGAAACGGACGAAATCAACGCAAACAGGAGAGCTAATCTAGGTTTCATGACAGCCTTTCGAGGGTTATTTTTCAGAGTGCTTCTTTTAGCCTCTAACCAGACATTGAATCTAACCCGCCGGGACGTTATCGAGCAACGAGGAAATTGACCAAGGTCTCAACAGGATGTGCGGTTCTCTTTTGCTCGTCTGGCAAACCGCTAACTAGAGCCAATTGGAGGAGCTGATATGCGAGAAAATTTTGCGATAGATTGACCTGTATTTGGCGCCCCCCCCCTCCGCGCTGCGCGAGCCCAATTCACGACGTGCTCTTGGCCGTTTGCCCGGCCTTCACAATGTTTTTGCATTGCAAGTCAAGACCACGAGAACGCTTAGCGCCTGGACCTATAGGTGGCATTGGGCCATGATCGCCTGACTTTGAGGGCTCGACTGCTATTGCGACTGGATCGACGATTGTCAGCTCCCCGTACACTGCGTCTATCCACGCGGGGCTTCGTCCCTGATTCTTGCAGACTAGCTTTACCAGGTTTACTCTGGTGCCCTCAACTAGGCCCTCCCTTCGTTCTACCATCCCGTGGGTGATCTCAAACTGTTCAGAGTATTGTCCATAGGACCGCAAATCCGCCATGATCCATGCTCGCTCCGAATTGATGAGTGCCTCAGCGTTCAAAAGTGCAGCCCTAGCCGCCTTGGACGTGGACCAAGTCTGCCATACCAAAAGCAAGAGCGTTGGAAAGCCTAGTATGCAGAGCCACCGTTCAGGCTCTCTGTACCAGCGCATCGGTTCCTGTGCCGCTCGTGACATTTCATTGTTTACGATAGAGACACTCGGCGCGGCGGTCTCCGCACTTGGTCGTCCCGTCAGCAGAAGCACTGTTGCTAGCACGAGCAGTTTCAACATGATGCTGGAAATGTAACATTCGCCCTCCTCGTCCGGCTTGTGTGATTACCGCACTGCTGAGATTTTGAAGGCGCTTGGTTAATGAACTGCTAGCCGTGCAACCGGGGCGGGTGCCGGGCATCATAGTTTGCGGAGGCAACGCCAAGGTGAAGACTTTTCCCCTCGAAGAAGCTTTGAAGGCGCAGCGCTCACTCCGTGATGCAGCCGGACTCGATCCTGAGGAGTTTCCCATACAAGCTTTTGTCGGGATGATAAGCGATGAGATAGAGTCGCTGCGGAACCTGGGAAAGAGTGACGATCAAATAGCGTCCATCGTTCGCCAGAACAGCAACATTGAGATATCCGCCGCCGAGATCGCTCAGTACTATGCGACTCCCGCCCAGAGGCATCCCAGGGAGTAGGCTCACGGGGGCGCGCCACTCACTTGCCTGGCGCAAGTATGCTTCCAGAGTCCCAGCAACTCCTACAGCGGCCGAAATGCCTGCGACTGTGGTCGGAACACAGAAGGTTTGGGCAGTCACCCTGTGTGCACTTAAAAAGTTTGACCGTGGCTCCGCAGCTCACACATGCCTCAAACATTGATAATCCCTCAGTGTTAATAATGCAGAATCAGGGGTCTCTATGTCTGGTCGATATCGCTTCCGGGCGAATCAGACGCGGTACCGGAGTACCGTTCCGCGAGGTGATCGATGAGACGCTGTCAGCTACGCTCGCTGCTGGCGGTTCAATCGCTGTGCGACCAAAGAGAGCAATTCTGCCGGCATGATGAATTCCTTGAGGCCAGCACGCTCGCGCCATCGGCCAGATTAACGAGTCGATTTACTTCAGAGTCGCTGAGCGACGAGAGCACAAGCAGGTCGAACTTGTGGCTACTCAGCACCGCTGCCGCCATACGGGGCGATGCTGACGTAGAGTCGTAGCCTGAGGTCTTCAAAACCGCGCAGCGGCTTTCAAGAACGGCCGCGTCGTGTTCAACGCACAGGATCTTGGCTGCTCCACAGTTTGCGTCTGTAGCCATTCCGCTTACTCTCATTGTGGATAATCGAGCCCACAGTCTAGCGATTCGCAAGTAGAGACGTTAGCGCCAGATCGCGCCAGTCACCTAGGGTCGTCTCAACCCGGCGTACTGTGCCGGCGTCAACCGCAGGTAGCACCCGCCTGGCCAGCTCCCCGATCTTCTCCGGGTCTGTGAACGTGAGTTTCCGGGGCAGCGGGGTCTTTAGGTCAGCCTCGAGTGGGGCTCGACTGACTGTTTCGTCGATAGTGCGAACGCGCGTGCACCCGAAACGAATCATTGACGATCTGAATACTGAAGGAAAGAATGGACGAGGCCAGTGCTAGACTAACGATGTCCGTTTGTGGGATTGACGGAGGATTGATTTTATGGCAAAGGTTCGGGCTGTCGATGTGGCCGACTACATACTGAAAAAGACTGGCACGCTGTCTGCGATGAAGCTTCAAAAGCTCGTCTACTACTCGCAGGTTTGGGCTCTGGTTTGGACGGACAAACCTTTGTTCACTGACCAGATCGAGGCGTGGGTGGATGGTCCGGTTATTCGCGCACTCTATTCAAAGCACCGAGGACATTTTAGTCTTGGCAAAGGCTTCTTTGGTGGAGAACCAGAACGCCTGTCGGCAGAGCAAAAAGGTGTAGTCGAAAACGTATTGCGCTTCTATGGTGAGAAGGACGCCCAGTGGCTCAGCAGTCTCACGCACATGGAAGATCCCTGGAAGAACGCACGTGTGGGAATGTCACCCGGAGAGCGAGGGGACAGCGTGATCACTCACGAGTCCATGATGTCGTATTACTCCAGCCTTTAATGCCCACACATCTAGAAAAACGCACACCTAAAGTCGCTGTCAACCCTCCCTCTAAGCAAATCAAAATAGCCGACGACCCTGAATCGGGAGACAAAACAACAATAGCTTGGCACTTCCATCGCTTAGACGATCCGCATCCGACATGGGGCTGGGATCTGCTCGAGGCAAAGCACTGGCGACGCGTCCTTAGACATCTTCGAAGCTTCGAAGGCCTGACTTGGGCCAAGCTTAAAGAACAAGCGGGCGGAAGGTCCAGAGGTACAAACCATCACTCCATTCCAACTGATGAGCTTGCGAAAGACGCTAGGGATCGATTGATAGAGCTGCGTATGGACGATTGCAGTATGTTTTTTTCTTTGCGACTTGAAAACACGCTGCGTGTCTACGGTATACGCGACGGTAGAGTGCTCCAATTGCTCTGGTATGACAAGCACCATGGGACGAAGGGGGGAGTCTGCCCTGTGACGAAGAAGTAAACAAAATCGCGGGTCAACTGCTTGAATGTTGTCACACATCGGGCGTCAAAGCGAGGAGCCATTGAACGATGGAAAAGCCGGATTTTCTCGGAAAAGAGGGGAAGATGCATTGTGGAGAATGCTGCCAGCCGAAGGGTATCGGAGAGTTGCTCGACCCTGGTGGAGGCGACCTGATGGACTGTAGAACGCCAGGCTGTCGGAAAAACCCAGAAACTCCTAAAGGTCCGCAAACCTCAACGTCGCGAATGTAGTGACTGAACCGGAGGCTTCTCGCCGTTCGTTGGGCGCAGGTTTCGGTTGAACTAACCTCTAGGACGGGTCAACACGACGCCGGGTAGGCTAGGATGCCTTCGGATTGCCGGCGGTGTGAGACTTAACTCCCGGCGCGTCCTGCTGGGCAATGCATCGTTCGCAGTTCCCCTGATGCTGAGCAAGCAGTTCCATGGCTTCATCACGCGCGCTCTCAGCCTCGCGAATACGAGAAGCTGATGAGGCCGTCCACTCGGGCGCAGTGACCGCAGAGCCCCATTCGCGCATCGCTGCTTTGTGAAGTTCTCGAAGCTGTTCATACGCTTCGCAAACTGTCATGTGGGTGGGATGCGGTCCGAAATGCGGATGGTAGCCCCTGGGCGTCTGGCCAAGATGAACACAGCGGAGATTCCGAAAGCGCGCCGAGCGGCCGACAAGCGATCAAAGCCGGCAGACGCTAGACCCTGAACCCTACGAACGTTCCCTGTGTGGTTCTGTCCCAGGACTAGATCCTTCACCGCGGCATCTCGAGGAGACGTTAGAAAACGATCGTGCGAGCGAAATCAGAGGCTCGCGGTACTCTACGTGATTCCACCGTGCTAGGACCGGCGAGTGGACTGTTCGTCCCTCGTTTGAATGTTTGCGCAAAGCAGACATTTTCGCTTATGAGCTGAGGCGCGTTCCCTGGCCGCGCTGGTGAGTACGGTTGCGCGGCGGCGTAATCCAATCGAATAGACGCTGGTGGAAGGTTCCTGAATTGCGTCTCGCCATTCTGAGCGGCTTCGAGGTACTTTGCTCACAGCTTCTCGTATTGCTCGCACCGCATACAGCTGTGATGCGGGTCCACATGGCGCCCGTATAATCCAGTCATGAACACGCAAGAAATTGTGGACGCGATCGACGCGGAGATCCGGCGCCTTCAGCAGGTAAGTGAGTTACTCAGCGCTGATGGTGGTAGGAGCGTAGGCAATGGTAACCGGACCATGAGCGCGGAGGGCCGGGCACGGGTTGCGGCGGCTCAGCGGGCACGGTGGGCCAGGACGAAGAGCGCAGGGAAGTGACGCTGACGCCACACAATGAGCCGAGCATATGTCGTACAGAGCATGCGGACCGGGACGTTTTGTGACTATATCGTCCTGGGAAGCCAGTACCGGGACCATATCGGAGAGCTAAATTGGTACGTCGCGTTGCTGCCGGATTGGGACTTCACCACGACCATCTACCACGTTGTGGCCGGCGACTTGCCCGACGAGCTAACCGGCGATAAGAGGCACGCTGTGATCGAAGCCATCCGTTCGTGGGAGCAACAGCCTGCGACTCGGCCCAATTGAGCGTCGACCGGCTTATGCCGGACATACCAGATGACGCCGAGTATGACCATCATGACGCCCAGCGCTGCAACTCTGATTGTTCCCATGCGGTTTTGCCACTGGCTATTGCTCTTCATCCCGAAGCACCTCGTCGCCAGTATAAGCGGGCCTCACGACTAACAATCAAGCCCACAATGCCTCAACCAGCGCTTGGACCTTCTCGCCGCGGGCAGGGCGCAGGTAGCGCATGGTCGACGCCAGGTCCGTGTGGCCCATCCAAGATTGGACTGTGCGAAGGTCAACCCCGCCCTGTAGCGCGTGCGTGGCGAAGGTCGCGCGGAACTTGTGGAGCCACCAGGTGTCCGGGTCCATTTCGGCTTCCGCGACCGCGGCTTTGAGCGTGCGGAGCTTGTGCTTGTCCGGGCCGCCTTCTGGGGCAGGGAACACCAGGTCACTCGCCCGGGCGCCCGCGCGCTTGGCCGTCAGCAACTCGCCGGCAAACGCGGCCGGTATGGGCACAGTGCGTTCCTTGTAAGCTTTCGGTGACCAGCCGTATTGCGGCTTGTGGCGCACGGCCGCGGTAGATGCTCCGAGGTCTTTCCAGGTGAAGTAGGTCGCTTCCTGCTCGCGGAACCCGCTATAGAGGAAGAAGCGGAATAGCCGGCTCTCTTCGGGGCCGCAGGCGGCCAGCAGGCGCTCGATCTCCTCAGGCTCGTAGGTCTCCGGTTCTTCTTCCACGTACACCGGCCAGTCGCCTTTGCGTGCGACCTTCTCGCGCCCGGCCCACTTTAGGAAGCTGATCGTGTTGGCGAAATGGTTGTGAACCGTTCGAGGCGCGAGCTCTTCGGTGTCCCTGAGGTGCCCGGAGTAGGCGAGGAGATCGGCGCGCTCCACGTCGCCAACGTTCGGCTTATGGCAGTACTCGGCGAAGTATTCAAGGCTGAGCGCGTAGGCTGCGAGTGTTTTGGGCTTCTTCGTGGAGCGGATCTCCGCAAGGTAACTCGCGATCGCCGCGGGCAGGGAAGTCGCCGGTCCGGCGAGCGGGGCCGGCTCCGCGCTGACGGCCGCTTGCTTGCCGCGCACCAGGTTGAGGGCGTGTGTTGCGTCCTTGCCGACCGCCAAGCGCTTTCGTTTTCCGCGCTGGCGCCAGTCGAGATGGTACTCACCCTCGGCGTGAAGTTCCTCACGATCACCGACCACAACCCAGTCCTGGCGGATGCGGCCGTTCGCGGTGAGCACGACAGGGCAGTAGCGCCACTTGCCTTCTATAAGGACACGCTTGCTCAGGTTCACGGGGTGCAGTATAGGGCCGCGCGCCGAAAACCTTGCTACCACTTAGGAGCTAAAAGCGGTAGCAAATGCTGCAAGCTGTTGAATTATAAGGAGATGGCGGAGAGAGTGAGATTCGAACTCACGGTACCTTGCGGTACACACGCTTTCCAAGCGTGCGCCTTAAGCCACTCGGCCATCTCTCCCTGCCTTATTGACTTTACCATCTCCAAGTTTCCTCCGGCCAATCGGTTAAGGTGGAAAGAGCCATGCTTTCCTCCGCTCCAGTCACGCAGGCGTCTGCCCCGAACCGCTTCCGCAGCGAACTGAAAGCGCTCCTGATGTTGGCGATACCGGTCGTGCTCTCGGAGCTCGGCTGGGTCTCCATGTCTATCGTGGACACCATCATGGTCGGCCGTCTCAGCCCCGCCGCCATTGGTGCCGTTGGCATCAGCAGCGCCATCTTTTATACGCCCGCGCTCTTCGGTATCGGCCTCCTGCTTGGCCTCGATACCCTCGTCTCTCAGGCCTACGGCCGCGGCGATTACGACGACTGTCATCGCGCCCTCGCTCAGGGTGTATACCTGGCCCTTGGCTACGCACCCATCGCCATGCTCCTGATCGGGTTGGCTCCGCACTTGTTTCCGCTGCTGCACATCACCGAAGCGGTACGCCAGCCGGCAAGGGAATACATCAGCCTGCTCAATTGGAGCGCGCCGCCGCTGCTCCTCTACGTCGCCTTCCGCCGTTACCTCCAGGGAGTCGGCAAAGTCCGCCCAGTCACCTTCGCCCTTGTCTCCGCCAACCTGGTCAACTGGTTTGGCAACTGGGCGCTGATCTATGGCAAGTTTGGCCTCCCGGCGATGGGCGTGCGCGGTTCCGCGCTCTCCACCTGCGTGGCCCGCGTCTACATGGCCGGAGTCCTGGTTTGGTGGGCCTGGAGGCACGAAAGGGAACGCGGGCACCCTCTTTTTTCCCATTGGCCTGGATTGCGGCCCGCCATCTTCTTACGGCTGCTCCACCTCGGCTGGCCCGCCGCATCACAGCTGCTCTTTGAGGTCGGCGCCTTCTCCGCGGCAACCCTGCTTGCCGGTCGGCTGTCTCCCGACGTCCTGGCCGCGCACCAGATCGTTTTGAACTCGGCTAGTTTCACCTACATGATCCCGCTGGGCGTCTCCGCCTCCGCCGCCATTTCCGTCGGGCACGCCATCGGCGCCGGAGACCGGGCTCGCGCTCGCCGAAATGGTTTCATGGCTATCGGCCTGGGCGCGGCTTTCATGGCGTGCGCGGCCGTGGCATTCCTGACGGTCCCGCGTCTGCTGGTCCACATCTACACCCACGACGCGCAAACCGTCGCTGTCGGCGTCCGCTTGCTCGCGGTGGCGGCTGCATTTCAGGTCTTTGATGGTATTCAGGGAATCGCGACGGGAGCATTGCGAGGCTTGGGCAAAACCCGCGGCCCCATGGTCATCAACATGATCGCGTATGGCGTGATCGGTTTGCCCATCGGCTACTTGCTTTGTTTTAAAACCCCGTGGAGTATCTACGGATTGTGGGCTGGCCTGACGCTGGCCCTCATCTTTGCCGCTGGCATGGTGGGCTGGCAGTGGTTGAGGGACTCCCGGGTGGCCTAGGTTCTCGTGTCTGATAACGAATATTCTGTTAACTAAAACCCTGGGCTCGGAAACCACAGCCAGGAACCTCGGACAGTGATTGGTACACCGCTAACCCACGCTCCTGCGCCAGCCGAACATCCTCGTCGGCTCCCTTCGAAGCGCCCGGCAACCGCAGAACCGCGTCGCACCGGGTGATGAGGCGGTTGGCGATCGGGTACAGAATTTCGTCGTAGATGGCATCGCCCGGCCGCTTCGATCCGGCTTCTCGCAACAACGGCAACGCTATCCATTCGCCGATCAAAGGAATGTGCGCTGCCCGGTACAGCGGCAATGCGACCGCTTCCAGCGTGCGCAGGTTTTTCTCCATCAGCGCGGGATCGTCACCCGTGCCCGAACGGTACGGACCCGCAATGAGGATCATGAGTGAGGCCGGCATCAGCAGACCGCTCCTTGGCCGGCGAAAATGTGAATGAATGCATGCTGCAGCAGCATGATGGTCTTACCGTCCTGGATTTCGCCGGTATCGATGGCGTTCATCGCCTCGTCCAGCGATAGCTCGAGAACCTCGATATCTTCTCCTTCAGATAGATTGCCTCCGCCGGCAGTGGCTCTCGCACCGCTCTCATAGGCGGCGACAAAGAAGTACAGCCGTTCCGTAACCGAGCCTGGGCTCATAAAGGCTTCAAAGATCTTCTCTACGTGCGAAACACGGTAGCCCGTCTCTTCCTCAACCTCCGCCTTGATGCGATCCTCGGGGCTCGCCCGGTCCAGCAAGCCAGCGGCCGCCTCGATCAACATGCCGGAATGACCGTTCACATAGGCGGGAAAGCGAAACTGGCGCGTCAACACCACCGTTCGCCGCTCCAGGTTATAAAGCAGGATAGTCGCCCCATTCCCGCGGTCGTACGTCTCCCGGCTCTGTTGCTGCCAGGTTCCGTCCCGGCGCAGCAACTCGAACGTGGTTTTCTTGAGTACGTACCAATCGTCGGAAAGCGTCTGGACGTCTCTGATCCTAATTTCTGGCATGTTCGTAAACTATCGTGCAGTTTCGTACAATGTCAAGTATTATCGTGCAAGAGGCCGAATGCTTACCACCCACAGAAAACAGCAAATTCTCTCCGTTCTTAAAAAGAACGGCCAGGTGGTCGCGAAGGAAATCAGCCTGGAAATGGGCGTGTCTGAGGACACGATCCGCCGCGATCTCCGCGAATTGGCGCAAGAAGGTTTGCTCCAGAGAGTGCATGGCGGCGCTCTGCCCGCTTCCCCAGCCATGGCAGATTTTGCTGGCCGCGAACTGCTGCGCCACGAAGCCAAAGTGGCCATCGCCATCGCCGCCGCAGGCATGATTCAGCCGGGGCAGTTAGTCATCCTGGATGGCGGGACCACGGCACGAGAGATTGCGCGGCACCTGCCCCATGAACTGAAAGCGACGGTAGCCACGCACAGCCCCACTATCGCACTCGAACTCATCCATCACCCGGGGATCGAAGTCATTCTCATCGGCGGCCGGTTGTTCAAGCACTCCGTCGTTTCCGTTGGCGCGGCCGCCATCGAAGCCATCGGCCAGATTCGTGCCGACACGTTCTTCATGGGAGTCACCGGTGTTCATCACCAGACCGGCCTGACTACGGGAGACTACGAAGAAGCAGCGGTCAAGCGCGCCCTCAGCCACGCCGCGGCCGAGACCATCGTGCTCGCCTCGGCAGAAAAGCTGAACGCGGCTTCCCCTTACAAAATTGTGGGGTTTGAAGAAGTCACCGGGCTCATCACCGAGCGCAGCGTCCCCGCCGGTCAGCTCAAGCCGTATCGCGATCTCGGGATGACAATTACGCAGGCGTGATCAGTTTGCGCAGCGAAGGCTTGTCCGGCCCGGGAAAATCCGCCGGGACGGCAATCGTAACCGTGCCTGTCCCCGCCCATTGCACACCACGCGCCAGCAGCGTCTGAAAGCCCACGCAATCGAGGTTGGGATTCGGCTCACCCGCCCATGTATGGCCCAGCATGGTCGTATACACACGGCCCTTGCCGTAGTTTCGCACCCAATCCATCGGTTCGTTCTGGTTCGACACCGGCGAATGAGCATAGGTAAGGATGGTCAGCCCCTCGGCAGGGCCGTGCTGCCCGTGGGTAAGCTGCTCCGAAGGATGCATCCACACCTTCGGCATTCCCGCTGTGATGGGATGAGCCACACCACGCACGTGCATCGCAAAGTCCAGCCGCGGAGGATGCCCAGGTTCGAGGCCACTTCCTTTCGGAATCACGATGACCTCGTCGTTATCGGAGATCGCAATTCCCTCTCCAAAGGTCTTGGAGCGCCACCCCAGCCCAATCATGTCGTTGTAAGCCGCCCACTTGAGAAAAGCATTGTTGGCCGCGTGATACGACACCAATCCGCCGCCCCCACGCACAAACGACTCGAGCGAAGTTTGCACCTGCACCGGCCACGTAATCCCATCTTCCAGGTGGCCACCGTTGAAGTTGTTGATCACCACGTCGAAGTGGGAGAAATCCGGAAGCCAGCCCTTCCAATCATCCTGAGAAGCTTCTCGCGGTGGAGTGGTGGATACTTCCACCGCAAACAAGCCGGTGCCGCCAAGGATCTCGGTGATGGCTCGCGTAGCTGTCTTCCAGTCGTGATTGTTGATGCCGTCTACGATCAGCACGCGCACTCGCGCTGGCGGAGTTACCGCCGCGAAGGATGAGGACGCCAGAAAAGCGAGTGAGCCGAGCGTAAACTGGCGCCGCGAACATGGGATACGCAACACCAGTTAGCTCGCATCTCCGGTGGGGATAATGCCGGCGTTTTCCATCATCAGGATGACGGTGCGGTGCGGGGCTCGCGTGCGATGAAGGATGCCTTTGGAGACTACGAATGCCTGCCGAGGAGCCAATTCCACCACCCGGTCTTCCAGGTCGATCAGCAACTTACCTTCCACGACGTAAAAGAATTCATCATCCTGGTCGTGCTTGTGCCAGTGATATTCGCCTTCAATGACGGCCATGCGCACCACGGAATCGTTGACCTGGCAGAGCGTCTGGTTGTACCACGTGGCTGGCGCTGCGTCCGCGATTCCCTTTTCGTCAATCACTTCCAGATGGTTGTGCAGCAGGTTGAGGCGAGTGTCGTACGGGTAGGTTGTTTCGTTGCTCATATCGCTCACTCCGGCTACATCTTGTAGCGTCCCAGGTCCTCGTCGTTCAAGCCTTCGAGCCAGCGCCGCAGTTCTTCCGGTGTGGTTTCAGCCATGCTGGGAGCCAGCTTGGCGATCCGGATAACCTCTTCACTCACGTAAATCGGACAATCCGATCGCAAGGCCAACGCGAGCGCGTCTGACGGCCGGGCATCCAGGCTGACCACTTCGCCGTCCTGTTCCATCCAGATCACAGCGTAGAAGGTGTCATTCTTAAGTTCTGTAACCACAACCTTTTGCACCGCAGCATTCAAGCCGCGGATGAGGTTTTTAAGCAGGTCGTGTGTCATCGGCCGAGGCGTCGCCGACTTCTCAATTTCCAGCGCAATCGCATTCGCTTCGTACATCCCGACCCAGATCGGCAGCACTGTGTCGCTCTTCACATCCTTGAGGATCACGATGGGCATATTGCTGGCCGGATCCATGACCAAACCGCGGATTTTCATTTCCACATCCATGGTCAACTCCGTTACCGGCTATACCGCCTCGCCGGCAAGGCTGTTGGGAAAACTCTGGGTGATCCGCACCGGAACATAGCTTCCCGGAGCGGGGCGGATAGGTTGTGAAGTGGTGAAATTCACCGTCTTGTTCTGCGAACTGCGGCCAGTCACCTGGTTTCGTTGCGTGTTAAATCCCTCAACCGCTGCCTCCAGAACTTCACCTACATGCCGGGCGTAACGTATCCGCTGGATTTCCCGCTGCCGGTCCATGAGCACCTGCAAGCGCCGGCTCTTCTCTTCTTCTGGAATGCTATCTGTCAAGGCAATCGCCGGTGTATTCGGACGGGGCGAAAACTTGAAGGCAAACACCGCGTCAAAACCGACCTCGTCCAGCAGGCTCAACGTCTGTTCGAAATCCTCTTCCGCCTCGCCGGGAAAGCCGGCGATCATGTCCGTCGTAAGACTGATCGGCCGTTTGGCAGATTGGATGACCGCGATCCGTTCCAGGTACTGCTCCCGGCTGTACTCGCGGGCCATTGCAGCCAGCACTCGTGTCGAGCCGCTTTGCACCGGCAGGTGCACGTGATCGCAGAGCGTTGGCACCGCGTCGATCGCTGCCACAATGTCAGGGGTAAAGTCTCGCGGATGCGACGTGGTAAACCGCACCCGGCGGATCCCCGAAATCTCCCCCACGGCCGCCAGCAATTCAGCGAAGCTCCGCTTCCCTTCACGGTCGTGGTACGAGTTCACGTTTTGCCCCAGCAACTGGATCTCCGTATAGCCGGCATCGGCCATTGCGCGCGCTTCGTCGAGTACGGAGGTTGATGTGCGGCTGCGCTCCTTGCCGCGCGTATACGGAACCACGCAGTAGGCGCAAAACTTATCGCATCCTTCGATGATCGTGATGTACCCGCGGGTACGATGGGTGCGCGCCGTGAACTCGGTCTCAAACGTCTCTTCCGTGTGCCGGTCGTCGAGGCCGGTAATGCGCGACTCCCCCGCTTCCAGCCGGTCCAGCATCTCCGGCAGCTTGCGGTACGAAGCCGAGCCCGACACCATCGAGACATACGGAGCACGCTCGAAAATCCGCTCCCCCTCCTGCTGCGCCACACAGCCCAGAACCACGAAGCGCTTGCCCGAAGCGTGCAGCTTCTTGTAGTCGTTCAGGCGGTTGAAAACCTTTTGTTCGGCTTTGTCGCGGATGGAGCAGGTGTTGTACAGGATCAGGTCGGCAGCGATTTCGGTATCTACCTGGCGGTAGCCCTCATGCTGCAAGGTGCCGATTACCTTCTCCGAATCGTGCACATTCATCTGGCAACCGAAGGTCTCAAGGTAAAACGTTTTTCCCGTTGCCATGATGACCCTGAGTATACCGCAGCGCCCTAGCCGCCCGGCGGCAGGCGGGAGCGCGATAACTCCTGGGGATAACTGCTAAACTTGATGCAGAAGAGTGAGGCAAACCATGGCTGAAACGAATGGAACTTACCCCGGCGGAACAGGGTTGCGGCTGAAACTCGGCTTGGCCGAGATGCTCAAGGGCGGCGTCATCATGGACGTGATGAGCACCGAGCAGGCCGTCATCGCCGAACAAGCCGGTGCCACCGCGGTGATGGCGCTTGAACGCGTGCCCGCGATGATCCGCGCCCAGGGCGGGGTCGCCCGCATGGCGCGGCCCAGCCTGATCAAGCAAATCATCGGCGCCGTGTCCATCCCGGTCATGGCGAAAGCCCGTATCGGCCACTTCGCCGAAGCGCAAATTCTGCAGCACCTGGGCGTCGACTTCATCGACGAAAGCGAAGTGCTCACTCCTGCCGACGAGTTGCACCACATCGACAAGCATGCCTTCACCACTCCCTTTGTCTGCGGCGCCCGCAACCTGGGCGAGGCTCTCCGCCGCATCGCCGAAGGCGCGGCCATGATCCGCACCAAAGGCGAAGCCGGCACCGGTGACGTGGTGCACGCGGTCAAGCACATGCGCCAGATCGTTTCCGAAATGCGCGCCCTCACCGTGCTGCGCGACGAAGAACTCTATGCCGCTGCCAAGGAGCATCGCGCTCCCTACGAGTTGGTGCGCATGGTCGCCAAAACGGGCAAGCTTCCTGTGCCTAACTTCTCCGCCGGCGGCATTGCCACTCCGGCGGATGCTGCGCTGATGATGCAGTTGGGCGCCGAAGCAGTCTTTGTCGGCTCCGGCATCTTCATGAAAGACGGCGCAACCGCGCTCGACGTCGAGCTCGATGAGAAGACGAAGGCTCCACGCAATCCCAAGGAACGTGCAGAAGCCGAATCGCGTGCGCGCGCCATTGTCATCGCCACCGCCCACTACAACGACCCCGCGGTCCTCGCCGAAGTCAGCGAGCAAATGACCGGTGCGATGCATGGTTTGGCGATCGCCGGACTGCAGGAATCTGAGCTGTTGCAAACGCGCGGCTGGTAAGGCCAAATGGGGGAAGAACGACCGCGCATCGGCGTGCTCGCCATCCAGGGTGACTTTGCCGCACACGCGCAAGCCCTCGAAGACGCAGGAGCCACGGCCGTCGAGGTCCGCAAGCCCGCGCAGCTTGCCGGCCTTGACGGCATCATTCTGCCCGGCGGTGAATCCACCACATTCCTCAAGTTCCTCGAGCGCGACGGACTGCTTGAGTCCTTGCAGTGCTTCGTTGCCGAGAAGCCAACCTTCGGCACCTGCGCGGGCTGCATTCTGCTCGCACGTAACGTTACCCACCCTCCGCAGGCCAGCCTGGAAGCGATGGATATTACCGTCGAGCGCAACGCCTACGGCCGTCAGATCGACAGCGCCATCAAGACCGAAGAAACCAAACTCCCCGGCGGCCCGCTCGAGATGGTCTACATCCGCGCCCCGCGCATTGCAGCCGTAGGTCCCGGCGTCGAGGTCATGGCGGAAAGGGACGGCTTCCCTGTTCTGGTGCGCCAAGGCAAGCTATTGGCCGCCACCTTCCATCCCGAGCTATCCAGTGATCGCCGCGTCCACAAACTCTTCGTCGACATGGTCAACGCCAACCGCGTCTAAATCGCTTGCACCGCCACAAAGCTTGGGTGCTCCATATCTCGCTCGTTGTTCGCGAGATGTGGGTCCGCCGCAGAAGTCACTCGCCAAAATGCCCGCCAAAATGATGGAGCGCCGCGAGAGTTACAGGGCTGGAGCCGCGGTAGACCATATGTCGCGAACAACGAGCAAGATATGGGGCACCCAAACTTCGTAGCGGAGAAAGAGCTGCCAAAATTCTCCACACCCACCCGGTAACCGAATTCCCCAATCAGCATCCAACCCACTGAAGAACGCCAAAAAGTTCACGGCAATGAATGAGTTTGCAAAATGGATTGGGAGCCGGGGGCAAAACAGGAGTAATCTTCGATAGTCGGAGTTTGATCCATGCCTGCAACTTTCACCCGTACCCCTGTTGAGACAGAGCGCAAGGACCCTGGATTTGGCGGTAAACCGCCGGTTGCCCGCAGACCGACAGGCGGCGGAGGGGATGGGGAAAACTGGGAGAACAGGCCCCCCGGACGCCGTGGACCTCGAGACCTCCTGGGCCGCTACCGGATGGTATTGTTCTTCGCCCTGGCTAGCGATCTCATGTTCTTCATCGCCCTGGTGAGCGCCTTTTTCGCCCGTCAAAGCACCGGCCATTTCAACACCAACAACGCCTGGGTGCTCGACTGGCATCCCATCGCGCTGCCTCCCATCCTGTGGATCAACACTGCCCTCATCCTCCTCAGCAGCCTCACCATGGAGATCGGCAGGCAGCACTTCTTCCGTGAGATCGACGTGATGGAGGAGTGGCTGGGCCTGGGCCGTCCTACCCTGCGCCGCGCCGCTCCCTGGCTAGCGGCCACCGTCCTGCTGGGAGCCTTCTTCCTCGTGGGCCAGTGGATCGCCTGGAAACAACTCGTGGACCAGGGCGTCTTCTTCGCCTCTAACCCGAGCAGCCATTTCTTTTATTTGATCACCGGGACCCATGGAATCCACTTGCTCATCGGTGTCATGGCCATCGCGACCGCCAGTCTGGCACTGATCTTCCTGCGGCGCGTAGAACTCCGTCAGGTCGTGGTCGACTGCACCGCGTGGTACTGGCACACCATGGGTGTCTTTTGGGTTTTTCTCTTCGGCATGCTCGTTTTCTGCCAATAGCACGTGGATACCTGGCCACAGCTCAAATGGGCAGACTGGCAGCAGACCGCAGACACCCTGCACATGTGGACCCAGATCGTGGGCAAGACGCGCCTCGCCCTGAGCCCTCTGCAAGCCCACTGGTGGAATGTTCCCCTCTATGTAAGCGCCCGCGGACTGAATACGTCCGCCATGCCCTGCGGCTCTGAATTTCTGCAAATTGAATTTGATTTTGTCAGCCATGAGCTGAGGTTCGCGACCAGCGTGGGCGCAACGCTCTCGACTCCGCTTCGTGCTCAATCAGTGGCTGACTTCTACCGTGACTATCAGAGGAGCCTCGCCGCGCTCGGGGTTGAAGTCGCGATCCACCCGATGCCGGTAGAACTAGCCCATCCCATTCCCTTCGAAGAAGACGTGAAGCATGCCTCGTACGATCCCCTGGCCGCCCATAGTTTCTGGCGTGTCCTGATGCATGCGGATCGCGTCTTTCAGAAATTCTCGTCCGGGTTTATTGGCAAAATCAGCCCCGTCCATTTTTTCTGGGGCAGCTTCGATCTGGCCGTCACGCGTTTTTCCGGCCGACCAGCACCTCCGCGGGCCGGCGCCGACGCCATCACCCGGGAAGCCTATTCGCACGAAGTGATCAGTGCCGGCTTCTGGCCGGGGAACGGAGGCTTTGGCGAAGCGGCTTTTTACTGCTATGCCGCGCCGGCACCCGCGGGTCTCGACAAGGCGTCCATCCAGCCCGCCAAGGCCGCATACGACCCCAAGCTCGGCGAATTCCTTTATCTCTATGAAGACCTGCGGCAGGAACCATCGCCCGACGATGCGCTGCTTACCTTCCTGCAAACCACCTATGAAGCCAGCGCCAACCTGGCCCACTGGGATCGCGCCGCGCTCGAGCGGCCGTGAAAAAACTCTGCATTGATGTGCGCGAAGGGCGCCTAGCCTACCTGCGCCAGGTTTTGCTCGGTGGGTTTGTTACGTGGCTGTCTTCTGGGAGAAGCGACCTCGCGCACCAACTTCTGGAACGGCGCCTTCCGCCGCAGCTCATCGAACCGCGGATCGTACTGCAGATAGATCATCCAATGAGACCGGGCATCGTAGGCCCGTTCCAGAGCGGCCTGGGCCTTATCTTCGTTTCCCGTTGCCGTCCACGCCAACGCAAGATAATAGTCGGGGACCGAAGCGTTCTGTTGGCTGGCCTCGAGGCTGGTCAGGTTGCGCACGACCTCCGCGCGCTTGCCGCTCCGGGCCAACTCATAGTCCAGCAGCATCGGGGTAATCGTGCTATCAGTTTCTAACGCGGACGCGCGGTGCAATTCCGCGAGCGCCTGTTGCCGCAAGCCCATCTGCCCGTAGATCATGCCCAAAACCTGGTGAGCCACGACAAAGTTGGGATAAAGCTCCAGCACTCGCTGGCACTGCTCGACTGCGTGTTTATCGTCACGCTGCAGGAAGTATCCCCAGGCAAGGGACGTCAAAACGCTGGGAGAAACCGGATCCAGCTCGGCCGCGTGTTTCATCACCACCAGGGCTTCTCTGCCCCGGCCCGCCCCCAGCAGGGCATAGCCAAAATACTGGTAGGCCGCCGCATAGTTAGGGTCAAGAGCGATGGCGGCTTTGTACTCCCGCTCGGCGCCTTCCCAGTCCCAGTCATAATCCGTTAACGCCCCCAGCAGCGCGACATGCGCCTGGACCAGGGAGTTATCCAGCGCCAGCGCTTTATACGCGGCATCTTTCGCCCGCGGATACGCCTCCGCAGGCGGCACAAAGTGGTAAAAGCCCTGCAGCCCGTAACACTCGGCCAGCGCAGCGTACGCACGCGCATACTTGGGATCGATCAGGATCACCTCGTTCAACTGATCGATCGCCTTGGCGATGGAGGCCGGCGTCCGCATCTTCGCGAAAAACTCCGCCTTTGTGTATTGTGCGTAGGCCTCCGGATGGCGGGTATCGGGTATCGAAGCTTGCGTGTCGGGGAGCGAAGCGGCGGCCGCCTGCGCGGGCTTGCTTACGGGCACGTGGCGCTGTGCAAGCATCGCCGCGACTCCAGCCAACATGAAGACGAAGGCGGCTGCCAGTCCCGCAATCCGCCAGCGTTTCCATGGTGTGGCTGCAACGGGAATCTCCGCGACCGCGCGTTCCGCGGAAACAGAACTCTCCGGCATCGGCGCAGGGGCGGCAGCCTGTTGCGGGTGACCGGAAGATTCGAGAAAGGGTCCGATATACCGATAGCCGAGTCCCCAACGCGTTTCAATGTAATCCGAAGCGGCAGGCTCGCCCAAGGCCTTCCGGATCGTACCGACTGCTTTGCTCAGGCTTTGATCATAGACTTCCTGCCCGTCCCAGAACTCCTTTAGCAGTTCCTCCCGATTTACCATGCGATGTCGGTTTTCAATCAGGAACAGCAGCACCAGGAATGGCTTGCGCTGCAGCGCAATCGTGCGATCCTCGATCGTAAGCAATTGCTTATCCGGGTCGAGAAGAACAGAGCCTAGGACGTACATGTGCAATTGACCTTTATCTGGGGGGCTTCAGTATAACCAGTCCCCCTTACCATTTCACAATTAATTCCGAAGTTGGTTTAATTCAGGTAAGGATTTACCTCGTCCTACCTGTAGCAACTGCGCCAGGTTCTCCTTCGCAGGAGTCGGACCCGGGATCTCTGGCAGGATGCTGCAAACTCGCATCCCTGAAGGGCACGGGCTAAAGTGTGTACGTGAGAACTGCAGCCAGCATAACGAGTCGCAATCAATTGCGAATGGCGGCGGAATTTGGTGGAGTTTTGCATCCCGGCAAAACGTAGGGTGACCCGAGGGGCGAGGGGCGTTCTGCCGGCTCCAACAATCTTCTAAAGGGCTAAATCCAAGGGCCAACCAGTGCAATCCGGAATGCGTACCCATAATTCACCGCCCGCTTCGCCGGCAGTTCGAGATGCAAACCGTCCGCTTCTAATCGGGATCGAACCTGAGCCTCAGATCCAAGTAACGTCACCCTCTCGATCCGCTTCCCTTTCAACGCAGTGGCGGTTACAGAATGCACAACCGCTTCCGTCCCGCTTGGCCATGCGAACTCGATGACATACAAGTTGTTCCCCTTGGTGGTAAAGCGGAAGTCCTGCGCGGTATAGTCCTGCGTCTTTGTGTCCTGGAAAGATCCTGCCGCCACCTTGGTTGGCCCCTCGCCATAAATCGTCCAAGGGCGCGTGCCGTAGATCGCCTCCCCATTGATCTTGAGCCAACCGCCGACATCGCGGAGCACCTGCTGCACCTCATTGGGAATCGTCCCATCCGAACGCGGCCCGATATTCAGCAACAGATTGCCGTTCTTGCTCACCACGTCGACCAGTTGATGCACAATGAACTCGGGCGTCTTGAACGTATCGTGCTCGATGTAACTCCAAGACTCGTTGCTGACCAAGGTATCCGTCTGCCACACGCTCGCGCGGATGTTCTCCAGTTGCCCGCGCTCAATATCCAGCACCGCGGAATCCTTCTGCATGTCGACGAGCTTGTACGTAATGATCCCAACCGGTCCCCGTTTGCTCGACTCGTTGTAATAGTAAGCGGCAAACTTTGCCGGGTACGGACGCACCGAAGGCTGCCCGATCCACCAATCAAAGAAGATGATATCCGGCTGGTATTTCTGCACGATCTCGGCATCGCGCGCCAGCCAATCGTTGGCGTAGGCGGGGCTCACATAGGTCCAATCGTCGGCCAGGCTGTCCTGCTTGTCTTCCAACTGCATCTGCGCCGGGCCATAGAACGCAGCATATTTCGGATCGTTGACATCGGAGGGCAGGCTGCGTCCCCCATCCATAAACCAGTCATGCTCGATGCGATGCGACGACGCGCCAAAGCGCATGCCCTCGGCGCGAACTGCCTTTCCCAGATCCCCCACCAGGTCGCGATGCGGCCCCATCTTCACCGCGGTCCAGTCGGAAAGACGTACATCTGGAAACCGTCATGGTGTTCGAACACCGGAACCACATACTGCGCACCTGCATCCTTAAACAGCTGTGCCCAGGCCTGGGGATCGTAGTGCTCCGCCTTGAACATGGGGATAAAGTCTTTATAGCCAAACTTCGTCAAAGGTCCGTAGGTGGCCACTTCGTGCGCATTCTCTTTCGACCGGCCATATACATCTGTCGCGGATACCATTCGCTGCCGAACGCCGGCACCGAATAGACACCCCAATGAATGAAGATCCCGAACTTCGCATCCCGGTACCAGTCCGGGACCTGGTATTGCGACAGCGAATTCCAATCGGGACGAAACTTCCCGTCGGCAACGCCGCGGTCCACATCCGCCAGAATCGTTTTGCGCGCGCTATCGTACTGCGCGCTCGCGGTTTGCCACGCGGCGGCCAGCGACTCCGCACTGTTGGCAGCCGTGGGGGCAGTTTGAGCAAATGCGCTGGAACTACAGAGGAGAGACACAAGGCAAAGATGGGTAAGCCGCATAAGGCCACCATCGTATCAAGACCCTACAGCGCTGCGTATTCCTTCTTCGCCGCAACTAACATGGGCAGATCGGTATCCGCATTCTTCCACGTCTCAAAGAAGGCGTCGTAAGCCTTTTTCGCATTGGCCTTGTCACCGGCCATTGCATAGGCGCGCGCCAGTCCAAGCTGCGCCTGCGCGTAGAAGGGTGGAGAGAAGGAGATGAGGAGCGCACTCGGTGATCGCGTGGCTGACTCGAACGCGATCTTCGCATTCTTGGCGTCGTGCAACTGGAGATACGCTAACCCCTGTACATACGAAGCGGGAAAAGTTGCGTCCCAGGGTTTGGCTGGTTCCGCATTCTCGATTGCCTCTTGCGGGTGGCCTGCGGTCTGGGACAAAAAGGCCTTGTTGAGGGGCATGTAGACGCTTTGAATGAGCGTGTCTTCGGGGTATTTTTTGCTCACTTCCTGGGCTACCGGGAGAGCCAGCTTGGCTTGACCGCAGACCCCAGCGGCCATCAAAAAAATCTCATCGGTCTGTTTGCTTTTGTCGAGCGCCAGCGCGCGGCGAAGGATGGCCTCACTTCCATCGCACTGGCCGGCCAATCCACGGGCCTCCAGGTCGGTCAAAAGGATGTTGGCCTGTACATCGGGAGCTTTGGCGCGGCCCGCCTGGTCGAAGGCCCGCATCATGGAGCTGGAGGCTTGATGATACTGGCCGGAGAACATCTGCGTGTCCGCGAGCGCTTGCCAGGCAAGAAACTCGTCCGGACGTCCAGTCACCTGGGTCATCACCCGCTGCACCTCACTCTGCTCCCCAAAAATGAAGTGGGCAACCAAGTGAATCGTCAAGTCCGCGGTGCTCTTGTCCAGCCCTATCGCAAGCGCCCGCGCCAGCTCTGCCCGCGCTTCCGCCATGCGATTTAAGGAGATATAAACAACCAGCAGATTCTCCGCGGCAATCGAGTCCTGCGGGTCCAGTTCCACCGACTTCTGCGAATAGGGCAGAGCCTTATCGAACTGATCAAGGCTGGTGTAGGTGACGGTGATGTTGATGTAATTCGAAATTTGCGTGGGATACGTCTGGATCGCCTCCTGCAGCGTTTCCACTACCTTCGAGAGGTTTCCCGTTACCTGCAGATGGTAGTGAGCCTCGATGTAGAGCCGCTCACCCTCGCTCACATTCTTCGAGAGTGCATAGGCGCGATCAAAATACTGAAGCGCCTTTCCCGTTTGCCCCGAATTGCTATAGACAACTCCAAGCCGCGCGTACGCCATGGCGAAATTGGGATCCAGGGCAACGGCCCGAAGGTAGTGACCTTCAGCTTCGGGAATGTCCATTGCCTGCTCGTGCGCCTTATCCCCCAGGGCATAAGCACGAAACGCTTCCAGCGAGGTAGTCGTCGCCTGTCCGAAGGGGGTGTCGAGCTTCTTGATGCTGGCCAGGTCTTCACCCAATTTGCCTCGCAGGGCCGCCGCTGCTTTGCCCAGCGCGTCGAGCACATGTTCCTTGTCCGGAGCCTGCGCCTGCTCGGCGACGATCTGATCGCCCGTCGCAGTATTTTGCGCAGAGAGGGTGATGACGTATTCCTTGCCAAGATTGGCAACGGTTCCGGTGAGAATAGCCTTGATGCCCTCGCGCACGCCGATCTCCCGGGCAATTTCAGGTGTTACCGGAGTTCCCGCCGGTTTCCCGAGAAACTTAACGCTCTGTGCCAGGTGCTCTTGGCTGACGATCGAAATCACCGGCGACTGCTCCAGGTCAATCTGCAAAGCCTGGTTCAAGGTCGTGTCGAAGACCGGATCTCCGGTGTGGTTGATGAAATCGGCCAGGATGATCGAATTCTTTGCCGCTTCGGGCGCGGTTTCCACAGCAGGTGCACCACCGGCTGTGGGCGCCGGCGCCGGCCGGAACTTCCACCAGGCTAATCCACCTGCAACCAGCAACAGCAATACGGCGGTAATCGCCAACGGCCACTTCTTGCTTATGCTGTCTGGCGCCACGTGGCTCGCATTCGAATTCAGCGCATCGAGAACCTCTTGCACAGCACCGGCATTTGCATAGCGCTGCCCGGGATCTTTCGCAAGCAGCTTAGCCACGATGGGATCCAGCCTCTTTGGCATCGCCGGGTTGACGGAGCTGACCAGCGGAGGTGTTTCCTTGAGCAGCGACGCGAAAACTTCGGCTGTGGAACCACCGGCAAAGGGAGACTTTCCCGTCGCCATCTCGTAAATGACCGAGCCCAGACTGAACAGATCCGTTCGGGCGTCGAGCGGGTCACCCTTCGCCTGCTCCGGCGACATGTAGGCCACAGTGCCTACCGCCGCCCCTGGACTGGTGAGTTCCATCGTCGCGGTCCCCGGGCCCACGGCCGTCTCTGCCGAGTTGCTCCCCGGCAGATCAAACGTCTGCGATTGCAGGGCAGATGTGGACGACTGTTTCTTGGCCAAACCAAAGTCGAGAATCTTGATCAGGTGCTTGCCCCGCTCGCCCTCGACGACAAACAGGTTGGCCGGCTTGATATCCCTGTGAATAATCCCCTTACGATGAGCGGCCGCGAGCGCCGCTGCGGCCTGCTGGCTGAACAGGATCACTTCTTCCCGCGAAAGGCCTTTGTTGCCGGCCTTTGTCATGTACTGCTTGAGCGTTTCGCCGCGCAGCAATTCCATCACCAGGTACGGACGTCCGTCCTGCTCGCCGGTATCGTGAATCGAGCAAACGTTGGGATGGTTTAAGGTGGCCGCGGAGCGCGCTTCGCGGAGGAACCGCTCCTGCGATATGCCCGAAGAAGGAGAGCTCTGCGGGGTTGGCGTTGCCGGCGATGCAGAACCGCTGCCCGTGCCCAACCCCAGGTAACTATCGGAGATGAGTTTCAGCGCCACCTCGCGCTCCAGACGAGTATCGAGTGCGCGGTAAACTTCGCCCATGCCTCCGGATCCGATCTTCTCGATCAGCCGGTAAGGCCCAAACTGTCTAGTTTCTGCGGTCGTCATCGTCCCTTGCAAGCCCAAAGCTGGAGCCAAGTCTATCAGCGTTGCCGCGCGAGCCAACTACCATTTCTGGCCATACCATCGTTCATGGAACCGCCCAGGTAGCCTCCACACGGGGTACCCCATCCCCCCAGATTTCCCGTGGACATCGAGTGAGGCCAATGCACTTCATGCGGCTTTTCGTGAAGAAAGCCGCACACGCTTGCTGTCCTTCGGAGCTCTAACGGGAAATCCGGGTATCTCGCCTGCTGTTGGCGAGATGTGGGAAAGGAACGCATGTTCGAGGTGAAGCCTCTAAGTCTGCTGAGCCGCTGGCGTTTCCCACCCGCGACATCTGTCAATTCCCACATCTCGCCAACAGAAGGCGAGATATGGGGCACCCGAAGTTGTGACTACCCACACTCTCTGGTCAAAGAAGAAAGATGATGCTATAGCCACGTCTATCAGCGTCGCCGCAGCCACAGGTACCCTTTCCACGTGAGCCAAAGTGGTATTGGATACGCCGCCAGCCGCTCAACCGTACCCGTATCCCATACCCACGAAGGACTGGCGCGAAATCCCAGGGCGATCGTTGCCAGCAATCCCACCGATCCGCACGCAAACGTAAACCAACTCTTCCAGCGTTCCACCATTGGCCCACAAACAGACTGCCGTATCCAGGCGCGCCCTAGCACGATCATCGCCAGGTTGCCTCCTAGAAAGTGGGCGACGGCTCCTTCCACGTGCAGTCCGGCGTTCGTATCCTCGGGAAATAATCCAACCAGCAACACACCGACGCCGGAGATCGCGAACAAGACCAGGGTGCAGCGATACACGAATCGCGCCGGAAAGAAATCCCGCACCAGCACAGCTCCGAAAAAGATCAGCAACCCCTGCAGCACGAACGAGCCATTCATCACCCAATGCAATGGCGACAGCGACGCACCCAGGTCGCTGATATAGTTGCGCGCCATGCTGTAGTGCCCTATCCATCCCAGCCGCGTAATCTGCTCGGCGGCAAAAAATTGGAAGCAGCAGAACCACAGGCTCGCTCTCCAACGGCTGCGCATGTCGTTTATTCTTGCACTATGGAATTCAGACGGCTTGGACATTCAGGACTAAAAGTGCCGGCACTTTGCTTCGGAGCAGCGACCTTCGGTGGCGGCGGCGAGTTTTTCAAAGCGTGGGGATCGAGCGATGTGGCCGAGGCCACGCGTCTGGTCGATCTTTGTCTCGATGCCGGGGTAAATCTGTTCGACACCGCGGACGTATATTCGCAAGGCTTATCGGAGGAGATTCTCGGCCAGGCCATCGCCGGCCGGCGCGACAAGGTACTCATCTCGACCAAGACCACCTTTCCCATGGGAGACGGTCCCAATGACCTGGGTTCGGGCCGCTTCCACATTGTGCATGCCTGTGAAGCAAGCCTCAAACGGCTGGGAACGGATTACATTGACATCTACCATCTGCACGGCTTTGACGCCGGCACCCCGATCGAGGAAACACTGTACACGCTCGACAACCTCGTGCGCAGCGGCAAGGTGCGCTACATCGCCTGCTCCAACTTCTCTGGTTGGCACTTGATGAAATCCCTGGCAATTTCCGACAAGTATGGTTGGGCGCGCTACACCGGCCACCAGGTCTACTACTCCGCCATCGGGCGTGACTACGAGCAGGAACTCATGCCGCTGGGCATCGATCAGGGAGTCGGCGCCATCGTCTGGAGCCCCCTGGGCTGGGGCCGTCTCACGGGAAAGATTCGTCGCGGCCATCCCCTGCCCGCTGAGAGCCGTTTGCCGAAGACCGCCGCCAACGGTCCGCAGGTTGACGATGAGTACATGCACAAGGTTGTTGACGTATTGGATGAAGTAGCCAAGGAAGTAAACAAGCCGTTACCGCAGGTAGCCCTGAACTGGTTGTTGCAGCGTCCGACCGTAGCCACGGTGATTATCGGAGCGCGCAATGAAAGCCAACTCAAGCAGAATCTGGGCGCAGCCGACTGGAATCTGACCCCGGAGCAAGTTAGCAAAATCGACGCCGCCAGCAAAACCCAGGCACCCTATCCCTACTGGCACCAGCGCCAATTTATAGGACTGAACCCTCCCCCAGTTCCCGAGTAGTGCGGCACAAACGCTAGTTCACCATTTGCAGTAGACAGCAGGTCCCTTCGCTTCGGTCGGGATGACAAGTTTGTCGATATTTAATTCGGTTTAATTCGTTGGGTACCCAACGATCTTGTCATCCCGACCGGAGCGGAGGGACCCGCTGTTCTACAGACCATGCCGAGTCTTCAACTGCCTACTTCTGAACAGTGCGTAACAACTCAACTAGCTTGGGCGCCGCAACATGCTGGTAGTCCGGCGCGAGCAAACCGTAATCCTCCACCGCATCATATTTCCTGCTGACCCCGCTGGACTGTGTGCCGTTAAGAGCCCAATAACTCCACGCGAGATCGTTCTCTTTCATATAGCGGATATACATCACGAACCAATCCGAGTTCACTCCGCAATCCAAGTTTTGGCAGGTGCCAAACTCCCCGATCCATAGGGGAACGCCGGGCTCGTTATGGAGCAGAAATCCTGCGCGAGCGTCATAGAGCTGCTTCAACTCGTCGTAATTCGCGAATGGATGCTTGTCGATGTTGTACGCATGAGGCGAATAAACCAGCCGGTTCGCGACTCTAAGCCGCACCGGCAGTTTGTCGAATCCGGCAAAGTTCGTGGAGTACTCCGGGCCCTCCACCATGATCAGGAGGCGAGGATTCGCCGCCAGCACCGCGTTTCCTCCGCGTTCCGCAGCCGCATGCCAGTCAAGCTTGGGGTTCGTTCCTCCCCACGCCGCGTGAGCACGCAGTTCGTTGCGCAAATCTGCGCCGACAACCCATCGCTCCTTCTTGTAGCGCTGGACAATCGTCTGCCAATCCGCAAGCCACTTGGACTCGGGATACTCCGCGTTGTACCAAAGCCCATTGCCATCGGTCTCATTGCAGCACCAATCCGCTCTGCTGACATGGTTGTCGAGGATCACCATGAGGTGCGCCTCCGCCAGCGCGTGGATCACGGCGTCCATCACCTCCATCGCATGGAGGCCTTTCAATTGCGGGTTCGCTTTGACGGCATACTCGGGAACCGCAGGATCGCTCTCCAGCGTCTCGTTAGCCCAGGGCAAGCGCACGGAGTTCACACCCAGATCGGCAATCTCTTTAACGATCGTGGCTAACGGAGCATGATCAAGGCCACCCACCACGAACTCTTTCTGGTCGAAGCCGTACCAATTCACCGAAGTCAACCGCACCCGGTGCCCGGCTTTATCAAGAATGTCGTGGCCGTTCGTGTGAAGAGGGGGCTGTGCCAAGGCCACAATCGACGCCAAACCAAGACATATCGCAGGCAGAAGTCGCATGCAACGAAGCATAATCTTCGGCAACCCTATCTGGCATCCAAAACGAAGCTATCCTTCAACTCCACCGACCGCCGCGCCGCATCCGGATCAACCACCCGGTACATCTTCGCCTCGGCATGTTTTCCGGTCAGCGTGATCAACAAGTAGTTAAAGTTGGGATAAGTATGTTCGCGAAACAAATCCTGATCGCCGCGCACCAGGATCGGATAAGGCCGCGCGCCCCCACCCCCGGTGATCACGTGCGTGATCCCATTCAGTTGAAACCGCTCATAGTTGTGGATATGACCGTTAAACACCACAAACCTTGCATGGGACGTCGCCGCCTTGGCTTCCAGAACATGCCGCAGGTCGAGCGTGGAAGCATCGGGAATCCCCAGCATAAAACTCGTCTGCAAATCAGCCACCAGCGGCAGGTGAAACAGAAAGAAGACGAAATCAACCCCATCCGGCAGATGATCGAGCTGATCCTGCAGCCACTGCCGTTGCTCCCATCCGCGATTTAAAAACGTGCTGCTATCGAGAGTAATCAGGTAGATGTTCCCGAGGCGTGCGGAATACCACCGATGCCCGTCCAGTTGCGGATACGCAGCGAGGTAGTTTGCGATCCCCTTGCGCGGGTCAGTCAGCCCTTCGTGGTTGCCAATGGTGGGAAAGACGCGCAGCTTTTCCGTTGTCCAGAGCGCGGTCTCCTGGCGATAGACCCCCCAATCCGCCGCATCGCTTCCGTGAAACGGCATGTCGCCGGTAAGCAGCAGGATGTCCGGGTTCTCCTCGCCGACCTTCTGCGCCAGCCACTTCCGCACTCCTGGTTGGGTATCCGAGGTGTTCGCAGGATTGGTAAACCGCATGTCGCCGTAGACCACGATTCGCAGCGGCCTGCCCTGGGGCAAATCAGAGATGGTGAAGGTCGGCCCGCCCTGAGAAATTGCTTGTGCGGAGAGAGAAGCGAAGACCAGGAAAATGGTGAGAACGCGAACCGGGTTCATCAGCCGACGCCGCCGCCGACAAAGTGCACGATCTCCAGCCGGTCTCCTTCGGACAGGCTGGTCGTCTCCCATTCCCCCCGGGGAACAATGCTCCCGTTATGCTCGACTGCGACCCGGTCGCCTTTCAATCCAAGTTCAGAAATCAAGCCGTGAAGAAGCGCCGGAGCTGCCAACTGCGGGAATTCCCGCGTCTGGCCGTTGAGCACAAATTGCATAATGGGAGACTATCACCGCGTTCCCAGGAACCATCGCCGCACGCGCCACAACGGAGGCGGCACCACCGCGCTCGATAAATAAATCTCGCGGTTGAACCGCTTGAGCAACTGAATCGCCTCGATCCGCGGGTCTGCGTTTCCCAGCGGTCCCTTGCTGCGTCGGTCGACCGCATACTCATCGGCAAGATATTCGATCGCGTGGCCCAGAATTTCGAGGGCGCGTCCGTTTTCAGGGGTAGGCCGGCGGCGTATCGCGAGCGTCGTCATGCGAAATCTATCGGCCAAAAGACGCCACCCCCTGAGTCCGGGCATCTCAATTCTGGGGTGGCCCATGCAAGGCCTTCTGTTGGCTTGCGTGGGTTTCGCAAACGGCTGCCGAGTCCTTACCATCCTGCGGTAAGCCTGCTTGACTCCAGCAAGGCGAAAACTTACAGTCGAGACAGCCATGCAGACGCACGATTACTTTTGGAACTATCTCCCGCTGCTCATGCAAATCGTGGTCGCTGTTGGCCTTGGCGCCGGCATGGTCACCGGCTCCTGGTTCATCGGCAAGCATCGCAACACGGCTGTAAAACTGGCCGCCTACGAGTGCGGAATCCCTGCTGAAGGCGACGCCCGCGGACGCTTTTCCGTCCGCTTCTACATGGTCGCTATGCTCTTCATCCTCTTCGACGTGGAAGCCGTCTTCATGATCCCGTGGGCCGTGGTGTACCGCGACCTCCCCAAACTTGGCCTCTCACGCATGTTTGGCTTCTGGGAAATGATCGTCTACCTCGGATTCGTCGTTGTCGGGCTCTTCTACGTCCGTCAAAAGGGGCTCCTGGATTGGTCTTCGGATAAAGGGGACCTGTAATGGAAAATGAGAAAGAAGCGGTTCTTCAGGCCCACGCCGAGAACCAAGCCATCACTGCTCTGCTGGCCGCCAAGCCCTCCTGCATCACCAACGCCCGCTTCGATCGCGGCGAACTGACCCTGTGGATCGAGCGCGACGACATCCGTCCCGTCTGCCGCACCCTGCAGAAGGCCGGCTATAACTTCCTCGTCGACGTCACCTGTGTCGACTGGTACCCGAGCGAGCCCCGTTTCCAGGTCACCTACCACATCCTTTCCCACAAACTGAAGGAAAGGGTCCGCCTCTGCGTGATGGTCGACACCCTGGATACCGAAGTCGCCAGTATCACCCCGGAATGGCCCTCCGCGAACTTCTACGAACGTGAGGTCTGGGACCTCTTCGGAGTCCGCTTCGGAGGCCATCCCAACCTGCGGCGGATCATGTTACCCGATCAGTGGGAAGGTCATCCCCTACGTAAGGACTACCCGGTGGAGGGGTACCGATAATGGATGCCGCCGACTACGCAATCGCCCCCCTGATTGAACCCCGTGTCGAGGAAGGCAACAAAGACCGCACCATGGTCCTTAATATGGGCCCGCAACACCCGTCGACCCACGGCGTGCTCCGTCTGGTGCTCGAGATCGACGGCGAAACCGTCCTTCGCCTCGTGCCCGACATCGGCTTCCTGCATACCGGCATCGAGAAAACCTGCGAAGCCAAGTTCTTCCAGCAGGTCGTCCCGCTCACCGATCGCATCGACTACCTGAGCCCTATGTCCAACAATCTCTGCTACTGCCTGGCAGTCGAGAAGCTGCTGCAGTTGGAGATTCCCCCCCGCGGGCAGTACATGCGCGTGCTGCTCAACGAGCTCACCCGCATCCAGTCGCACCTGGTTTGGCTGGGCACCCACGCCATGGACATCGGTGCCCTCACCCTCTTCCTCTACACCTTCCGTGAGCGCGAAGAGATCCTTAAAATTTTCGAGCACGTCAGCGGCCAGCGCATGATGGGGTCGTACTTCCGCATCGGCGGCCTCTCCCTCGAGCCGCCGGTTGATTTCTATGAGCGGGTGCAGGGCCTGCTCAAGATGATGCCGGAGAAGATCGACGAGTACGAAAACCTGCTCAACGGCAACCCGATTTGGGTCCACCGTCTGCAGGGCGTTGGCCACCTCAGCGCCGCCGATGCGATCGCTCTCGGAGTCACCGGTCCCCCGCTGCGCGCCAGCGGAGTCGATTGGGATCTGCGCCGTGACATGCCCTATTCCGGCTACGAGAAGTTCCAATTCAATGTGCCCGTCTCCGACGTCGGTGACGTGTGGACCCGCTACATCCTGCGCGTGCAGGAAATGCGCGAGTCGGTAAAGATCTGCCAGCAGGCGCTGGACGGCATGCCCGATGGCCCCATCAAGGCCGACGCGCCCAAAGTCGTGCTCCCCGATCGCGAAAAGATGAAGACCCAGATGGAGTCGCTCATCCACCACTTCAAGATCGTGACCGAAGGATTCGCTGTACCCGCCGGTCAGGTCTATCAGGCGATCGAGTCGCCGCGCGGGGAGATGGGCTATTTTGTCGTCAGCGATGGCACCGCCAAGCCGTACCGTGTGCACATGCGCAACCCCACCTTCGCTTCCCTGCAGGCTCTCGAAACCATGTGCGTCGGCCGCCTGCTCGCGGACGTGGTCGCCGTGATTGGCTCCATCGACATCGTGTTGGGAGAGATTGACCGGTGAGCGATCACTCCCCGGTCGAGATACGCCGCCAGGTATGGCACTCGCTGGTCAGCATGTTGCAGGTCTACGCCCATGCCGCCGGTCTGAACGGCAAACCGTTCGCAGTTTCCAGCTCCGAACACTCGGCACAGGTACGCCACGAGGACGCTTCGTTGAGTCTCTCCATGTCACCTGAAACCGGAGCGGCCACATGGCAGATCGTTCGGCCGGGCCGGGAAGAGGACGGCAGCTTTGAGATCGACGAGCACGGCGTCCTTCGGTTTCCCGTTTGCCCGAAGGAACTTGATACAGCGGCCATGGACTGGATGGATATGTTGGCCCAGCCGGAGCACGTGAAACTATGAGCACACCGACCACGACCCTCTTCAGCCCAGACCTGGCCGCGCGCTTCGACCGCATGGTGACGCTTTATCCCTTGCGTCGATCGGCGCTGGTCCCGATGCTGCTCTACGCCCAGGATGAGATTGGTTACCTCTCAGACGCCGTGATCAGCGAAATAGCTTCCCGCATCGGGATTACTGAATTAGACGTACGCAACGTTCTCAGCTACTACTCCCTGCTGCACACCACTCCACGGGGTAAGTATCATGTGCAGGTATGTACCAACATCAGTTGCATGCTGCGCGGCGGTAACGAACTTCTCGCGCACTGCAAACAACACTTAGGCGTTGGCAACAAGGAGACCACTCCCGACGGAGTGTTCTCGCTCGAAGAAGTAGAGTGCATCGGAGCCTGCAGTTGGGCGCCTGCCGCCCAGATCAACTACGACTTCCACGAGAATCTGACACCGGACTCGATCGACAAAATTCTCGCAGACTACCGGGCAAAGACTAACGTTTAAGGCTGTAGAAGAACTGAGTGAAGTAACGATCGGGTGCCCCATATCTCGCCCTCTTTTGGCGAGCTGTGGGATGCCCCACAGCTGCTAACGGAGAACCAATGGCCTACCTCGTCTCCCATCCCGATGAAGTGAAGTTGATCTCGTCCCGCTTTGGCAAAGGGGCGACCAACATCGACAAGTACATCGAGCTGGACGGCTACAGCTCCACCCGTAAGGCGATCGCCCTGGGCGCGGAAGGCATCATCAACGAGATGAAGGCTTCCAACCTCCGAGGCCGCGGCGGCGCCGGTTTCCCCACCGGGATGAAGTGGTCCTTCGTTCCCAAGCAATCGGCCAAACCCAAGTATGTATTGGTCAATGGAGACGAGAGCGAGCCCGGCACCTGCAAAGACCGTTTGATCTTCGAGCACGATCCCCATTCCGTCATTGAAGGAGTGATCATCGCCGGCCTCGCAATCGGCGCCAAGATGGGCTTCATCTATCTCCGCGGGGAGTATCGCTACCTGCTGAAAATCATGGAGAAGGCCATCGACGAAGCCTATGCCAAAGGCTTTCTTGGCAAGAACATCTTCGGTAGCGGTCTCGATTTCGACGCCGTCTCCCATACCGGGGCGGGAGCGTATGAAGTCGGCGAAGAATCCGCGCTAATGGAATCGCTGGAAGGCAAGCGCGGCATCCCTCGTATTCGTCCGCCCTTCCCTGCAGTGGTAGGGCTCTACGGCGGACCCACCATCATTAATAATGCCGAGACCCTCGCCACCGTCCCGCACATTTTTCGTATTGGCGGACCGGAGTACGCCAAGATCGGCACCGAACGCAACGGAGGTACTCGCCTCTTCTGCCTCAGCGGCAACGTGGAAAAGCCGGGAGTCTACGAACTCCCCATGGGATACAACCTTAAGAAGATGATCTATGAGGTAGGCGGCGGCATTCCTGGAGGTCGTACCTTGAAAGCCGTCGTCCCCGGAGGCTCCTCCACGCCGGTCCTATTGCCCAACGAAATCGACATCGGCATGGATTTCGACCAGGTTGGTAAAGCCGGCAGCATGCTCGGCTCGGGAGGCGTGGTGGTGCTCGACGACGCCCAGTGCATGGTCGAGTTCGCCCTGCGCACCATCAAGTTCTATCAGCACGAAAGCTGCGGCTGGTGCATTCCCTGCCGTGAAGGCACCGACTGGCTCAAAAAGACCCTGACCCGCTTCCACGCAGGTGGCGGCGTCGCCAAGGACATCGACAACATCCGCTACCTCGCGGAGAACATGATGGGCCGTACCTTCTGTCCTTTGGGAGACGCCGCTGCCATGCCCACCATCGCCTTCGTCAAGAAGTTCCGCCAGGAGTTCGAAGACCACCTCGATGGCAAACCGTGTCCGTACGCTCACGAATCGGCACTGGCCGCCGTTTAAGACAGGAAACTTATGGCAGACGTATCGTTCACCGTTGATGGAATGAAGCTCACCGCGCCTGCAGGCACGCTGCTGATTGAAGCCTGCCGCTCCGCCAGCATCGCCATCCCGCAGTTCTGTTACTACCCAGGTCTATCGCTGCAGGCCGCCTGCCGCATGTGCCTGGTGCGCCTGGAAAAAGTGCCCAAGCTACAGACCGCCTGCACCACGCCGGTTGCGGAAGGCATGGTGGTCGTCACCGAAAGCGACGAGATCACCCAGGCCCGCAAGGCCACCGTCGAATTGCTCCTCGGCAACCATCCGCTCGACTGCCCGGTTTGCGATGCCGGCGGCGAGTGCGAACTGCAGGACATGACCTTCAAGTACGGCGCACCCGAATCCCTCTACATCGAAGCTAAACAGCATCGTGAAGAGCAGCAGTGGTCGCCAGTCGTCTTCTTCGACCGCCCGCGCTGCATCCTCTGCTACCGCTGCGTGCGCATGTGCGGCGAAGGCATGGACGTATGGGCGCTCGGCGTACAAAACCGCGGTGTCACGAGTACCATCGCTCCGAACGGCGGCGATCACCTGGACTGCGAAGAGTGCGGCATGTGTATCGATGCCTGCCCCGTCGGTGCTCTGACCTCCGGTGCTTACCGCTACAAGACGCGCCCCTGGGAAATGAACCACGTCTCTACCGTCTGCACCCATTGCGCGGATGGCTGTAAGACCACTCTCGGCGTGCGCAGCGTGGACAGCGGTTCCGAAATCATGCGCGGCGACAACCGCGACAAGAGCGGCATCAACGGCGACTTTCTTTGCATCAAGGGCCGTTACGCCTTTGACTTTGCCAACCACACCGACCGGCTGACCAAACCGCTGGTGCGCCAGGCCGACGGCACGTTTGCTGAGACCAGCTGGGAGAAGGCGTTGGAATACGCCGGTAGCAAGCTGCGTGAGCTGCGCGAGAGTCGCGGCGGCAACACGATTGGTGTGATCGGCTCTAACCGCACCACCAATGAAGAGAATTACCTTCTGCAGAAGTTTGCCCGCACCGTGCTCGGCACCAACAACGTAGATCACCACCGGACTGCGGACTACTCCGCGTTTGCCAGAGCTATCTCCGGGCAGAAGGACCGCGCCGCGGGTCTCCGTGAATCCACTACGGCGCCGGCGATTCTGCTGCTGGGCAACGATCCCACCGAACAGCATCCGGCGTTGGCGTGGAATCTGCGCACCAACCTGCGCCACAACAATGCCCGCATCTACATCGTGAACCACGCCGGCATCAAGCTCGAGCGTCAGGCCCACGAAACCCTCGTCATTCCGCAGGATGGCTATGCCAGCGCTGTGCGCTTCCTCGCCGGTGAAGACTCCGCCTTCCCCGGAGCGCAACTACTCGACGAAGCGAAGAAGTTCCGCGACGCCCTGCGTGCCGAGCCTAACCTGTTGATCATCTTCGGTGCGGAGCTCCGCGGCCGTGACGTGGACGCGCTGGTGGAATTCGGCATGGCACTGCCCCACGCCCGCTTCGCCTGCCTCGGCGACTACGTGAACTCTCGCGGCGCGGCGGATATGGGATTGCTTCCCGGGCTGCTCCCCGGCTACGTACCGGTCGATCAAGGCGGTCCGTTCGTTGAGGAATATGGCGAAAAGCTGCCCTCAACGCCCGGCATGGATCTGGTGGAGATGTTCGACGCCGCCGAGCGCGGCGAATTGTCGGCGCTCTACGTTGTCGGCGCGAACCCCATCGCCCGCTACGGTATCGATCCGTCTGCCCTGGAACGCACGTTCGTCATCGTGCAGGATATGTTCCTGACCGAGACGGCTCTCCTGGCAGATGTGGTCCTGCCGGTCGCCAACCTCTACGAGAAATCCGGCACCGTGACCAATACTTACGGAGATCAGCAATTGGTGAAGAAGGCTGGCGACCGCGCCGGGGTCCGTACCGATTTCGAATTGATCGTCCGTCTCGCCGACACCATGGGAGCCGATCCCAAAAAGCTGGTGCCGTTTGGCCGCGGAGTCCACGCCGACATGGGACAGACTCGCGGAGCGCAATCCGGCGAAGCCGACCGCCACGCCGTCTGGTTAGCCGCCCAGCACCTGGAGCCCAAGCTGAGCCCTTTCGATCCCTTCGCCATCCTGGATGAGATCCAGAGACTAGTCCCCGGTTACCAGGTTTCGCGTTTCGAGTTGTTGGCCGGCAACGACGTCCATGTGCAATCGTCGCTGGTGCAGATCGAAGCGCCACCCGAAAAGCACGCCCTGATCCTCCCGGCCGAAGACACTCTCTTCACCTCCGGAACCTTAGGGCGTTACAGCCCGGCCCTGCACGCAGTGATGGAGTCCCACACCGCCAAACCAACCGAAACGGCCGCGGACTAAGCGGTTGCGGTAGAACAGCAGCTCCCTCCCCTCCGCTACGCTCCGGTCGGGATGACAAAATTGGGGAGATGTCTAGAAATTGATCCGAAAAGGTTGAGGCAACGTAAAGGTTCTGAGCTAAAACGGTACGGGTGGTGTGAAGGTTTTGACCCGAAAGGTACTGGGGGAAGTTGAGGTTTTGACCCGAACAGGTTGCAAAAAATTTGTCATCCCGACCGGAGCGTAGCGTAAGTGGAGGGACCTGCTGTTCTGCCGCAAATGCCCTCTCACACGATGCTGCTTAATCCTTTAGGGCGCTACCGAATGGAAGGCGAGAAACAACTGTGAGCCTACTGATATTTTTTCTGCTGAGCTGTCTGAAGATCGCTGTCGTCCTGGTGATCTTTCTCACCTCTGTGGCCTATACGGTGTTGCTGGAGCGCAAGTTGGTCGGCCGCATCCAGAACCGCTGGGGACCCAGCCGCGTCGGCCCGTTCGGCATGCTGCAGCCGCTCGCTGACGGTGCCAAGCTCTTCCTCAAAGAAGACCTGATGCCGACCTCCGTCAATCGCCCGCTCTACATCCTGGCGCCGATGATCGCGCTGGCCTGCGCTCTGATCTCGATCTCGGTAGTTCCCTTCGGCGCCAACATCACCTGGCACGGCGTGGATATGTTCCAGATCGCCGATGTGAACATTGGCCTTCTCGTAATCCTCGGTGTCACCTCCGTCGGCGTCTACGGCATCGCCCTGGCCGGATGGTCCTCCAACAACAAATACTCCCTGCTGGGAGCCCTGCGGGCCAGTGCCCAGGTCATCAGCTATGAACTCGCGCTCGGCCTCTCCCTGGTTGGAGTCGTCCTCCGCGCCGGCTCGCTCAACCTCAGGACCATCGTAGAAAGCCAATCGGCCCACGGCCTCCGCTCCTGGAATGTCTTCGGTGGCTTCCAATTCGTAGCCTTCTTCATCTACCTCATGGCGGCGTACGCCGAAACCAACCGGGCTCCGTTCGATCTACCGGAAGCGGAGACCGAACTCACCGCCGGTTACCACACGGAATACAGTTCGATGAAATTCGCCATGTTCTTCATGGCGGAATACGCCAACATGATTACCGTAGGTTGTGTAGCTACGCTTCTCTTTTTCGGCGGCTGGACCAGCCCTTTCGGCAACCTGATCCCGCCCGTAGGAGGGTTCCTCGTACAAGCCCTCCTCCCAGTCTTCTGGTTTGTTGCCAAGGTTTTCTGTTTCCTTTTTCTTTACATCTGGGTGCGCGGCACACTTCCGCGTTTCCGTTACGACCAACTCATGGGCTTCGGCTGGAAATTCCTGATGCCTCTGGCCATTGCAAACATCGTAGTAACGAGTTTCTGGCTGGCCCTCATCTAGAGGAGGAGAGAGCCTCAGTAGAAGCAAAACTGGGTGCCCCATATCTCGCCCTCTTTTTGGTTAGATGTGGGAAATTCACGAACCTCAACCCGTCACTCGTTTCGGCAATAACTGTTCTACAATCAACACGGGCCTGATACAGGAGAAACCCCCCGGCATGTACCTGGTTCTCTTCATCTTTTTTGCAGGACTGTGTGTGGCTGGAGCCTTGAACCTTCTGCTCCAGCGTCACCCCATTAACAGCGCGCTCTCCCTGATCGTGGTGATGAGTTCGCTGGCGGTGCTCTACCTGCTGCTAGGCGCCGAGTTTCTCGCCGCCGCCCAGGTCATCGTCTATTCCGGCGCCATTATGGTGCTCTTCACCTTCGTCATCATGTTGCTCAACGCCGGTGAAGAAGAGCGCACCCACGGCAGCCGGGCTGCCTACATCGTCGGCATCCCCGGGGTCGCCATCGTCCTCGGCCTTCTCACCTTCATCTTTCTCAGTGCCCGCGGCCATCTCGCGCAGGCCAAGCTCGGCGATTACGTAGTCTCCACCAGCGATTTGAGCAAGGTCCTCTTCAAGGATCTGCTGCTTCCCTTCGAAGTCACTTCGGTTCTGATCCTGATCGCCATCCTGGGCGCCGTCGCTCTGGCCAATAAGGAACACTGATCATGACGATTCCCATTGCCTACTACCTGGTGCTCAGCGCAATCCTCTTCTCGATTGGCGTAGGCGCGTTTCTCATCAAACGCAACATCATCACCGTCTTTATGTCGATTGAGCTTATGCTCAACGCGGTCAATCTAACCTTTGTCGCCTTCGCCTATCAATGGCATCGCGTGCAGGGCCAGATTTTTGTCTTCTTCGTGATGGTTGTCGCCGCTGCCGAAGCAGCCGTGGGCCTGGCCATCATCATCGCTATCTTCCGCGCCCGCAGCACGCTCAACGTGGACCAAGTCAACCTGATGAAACTATGACCGCCTCCCTCCATCTGTGGTTGATCCCGCTACTACCGTTCCTCGGCTTTTTGCTGAATGGAATCCTCGGCCCCAAGCTGCCCAGGGCGCTCGTCTCGAGCATTGCCCTGCTCTTCACCGCGGCGCCGCTGGTGATGGTCGCCAACATCGCCTTGAGTTTTGGCCACCTGCAGCTTCCCTACCACGAAGTCTTGTCGCCGTGGATTATGACGACTGCCTTCCGCGCCGACTTCGCCTTCATGCTCGACCCGTTGACCCTGATCATGCTGTCCGTGGTAACGGGAGTCGGCTTCCTCATTCATATCTACTCCGTCGGCTACATGGCGCATGAAGATGGCTACTGGCGCTACTTCGCCTACCTCAACCTCTTCATGGCCTTCATGCTGACGTTGGTGCTGGCGGAGAACTTCCTGCTTATGTTCGTTGGGTGGGAAGGCGTCGGTCTCGTCTCTTACTTGCTGGTCGGCTTCTATTACCTGCGCCCCTCGGCCGCCAATGCCGGCAAGAAGGCTTTCATCCTCAACCGCATCGGCGATTTCGGTTTCCTCCTCGCCATGTTCCTGATGATCGCCCACTTCGGCTCCCTCAGTTACGAACACGTCTTCGGCGCGATCGCCCAGCAACCCGAACTGCACGGTGGATTCCTCACCGCCATTGCTTTGCTGCTGGTCCTCGGCGCGACCGGTAAGTCAGCCCAGATTCCCCTCTATGTCTGGCTGCCCGACGCCATGGAAGGCCCCACGCCCGTCTCGGCCCTGATCCACGCCGCCACCATGGTCACTGCCGGGATCTATATGGTAGTACGCTCGCATGTGCTTTTCGATCGCTCGCCGTTCACCTTGGGCGTCATCGCGATCATTGGCGCCGCGACCGCACTCTTTGCCGCCACCGTCGGCATGGTGCAGACGGATATCAAGCGCGTTCTGGCTTACTCGACCATCTCCCAGCTCGGCTATATGTTCCTCGCCTGCGGAGCCGGTGCGTATGCTGCCGCTGTCTTCCACCTGGTAACGCACGCCTTCTTCAAAGGCCTGCTCTTTCTTGCCGCGGGCTCGGTCATTCACTCACTCGGTGGCGAGCAGGATATGCGCGTCATGGGCGGCCTGCGCAAGGGGATACCGATCACCTTCTGGACCATGAGCGCCGGGGTCTTTGCCATCTCCGGCCTGCCGCCGTTTTCCGGTTTCTTCAGCAAAGACGCAATTCTCTACCAGAGCTTCATTTCTCCCACTGCGGGACCGATCCTCTGGTTCGTGGGTATCGTCACGGCGCTGCTCACCGCGTTCTACATGTTTCGCCTGTGGTACCTGACGTTCTTTGGCGAAAGTCGCGGTGAACACCATCCGCACGAAAGCCCGTGGTCGATGCTGGGGCCGCTCGTCCTGCTCGCCATCCTCTCCGTTGCTGGAGGCTGGATCGGTATTCCCAAAGCGCTCGGTGGCGGTGACCAATTCGCCCATTTCCTCGAGCCAGTCACCGGCGTCCCGTCCCATGCAACCGGCAGTGAAAGCCAGGAACTGATGTTCAGCATCGTATCCGTGGTGGTCGCATTGATCGGCGTATTCCTAGCCGACCTGATCTATCGCCGTAAGCCGGGAATGGCCGGCCAGATCGCCGGCCGGGCCAAAGGCGCGTACACATTGCTGTTGAATAAGTACTGGATAGACCAGCTGTACCAGGGCGTTATCGTGGCCCCGCTGCTTTTCTTCTCGCGCTACCTCCTGTGGGGAGTCTTTGATCGCGGCCTGATCAATGGCGGCGGCAGCGTGGCGGCCGGCAGCGTCCGCGGCGTTGGCTCCTTAGTGCAGCGCGTGCAGTCGGGTAACATCCGCTCCTACGCCGGGTGGCTGGCGTTTGGTGCTGCTGCCCTGCTGGCAATTACTTACTTTGGCTTTTCCATGCACCTCTAGAGGAAGCGAGCATCTGTGCTGAACGATTCCATATTGACGCTTACGACCTTTGTGCCGGCTGCAGGAGCCGTGGTCGTCGTGTTGCTTCCACGCCAAGGCCGGATCATTCAATGGTTTAGCCTGCTGGTTACGCTGGCCACCTTCGGCCTCGCGCTGCACCTGCCGTTTCACTACATTTACGGCCAGTCCGGATTTCAATTTGAGACCGACCGCGCCTGGATCGAAAGCCCCAACATTCGCTACCACCTCGGCGTCGATGGCCTCTCCATGTGGCTGGTGGTGTTAACCGGCTTCCTTGCCCCCCTCGGTGTGCTGACTTCGTGGAAAGCAATCAACCACCGCACCAAGGAGTTCTACTTCTACTTTCTGTTGCAACAGACCGCAATGATCGGCGTTTTCGTCGCCCTCGACATGTTTCTGTACTATGCCTTCTGGGAAATGAGCCTGGTGCCGATGGCCATCCTGATCGCGCTCTTCGGCCGCGAGCGCGGAGCCGAGGCCGCCATCAAGTTTTTCGTCTACACCTTCCTCCCATCGGCGCTCTTGCTGGTCGCCATCATCTGGCTTTACTCCAAAACCGGCACCTTCGATTTTGTGCGCGTTCAGGTATTCCTGCAGCAGAACCCGCTTCCTTCGCAGGCTCTCTTCTGGGCAGCCTTGGCCTTCCTCGTGGCCTTCGCCGTCAAGGTTCCCGTCTTCCCGTTGCATGGCTGGTTGAGCGATGTGTTCAGTGAAGCACCCACTGCGATGGCGATGGTCGTCGCCGGCAAGCTCGGCCTCTACTCCATCCTGCGCTTCAACCTCGGCCTCTTCCCTGCCCAGGCGCGCCAGTTCGCTCCCTGGATGATCGCCCTCGCCGTCATCGGCATTATTTACGGTGCACTGGTCGCGCTGGTGCAAAAGGATATGAAGCGCCTCCTGGCCTTCTCCACCGTCAGCTCGCTCAGCTTCTGCATCCTCGGCATCTTCTGTTTCGCGATCTCCGGCCTCGACGGCGCGGTCTATCAGATCCTGAACGAGGGCGTCACCGTCAGCGCGCTCCTGATTCTGCTTAGCTGCCTCTACGAGCGTTACGCTACCTACGAAATCTCTTCCTACGGAGGGCTGGCCAAGCGCCTGCCCAACGTCGCTACCCTCTTCGTCATCAGTTCCCTGGCGCTCATCGGCCTGCCGCTGCTCAACGGGTTCGTGGGTGAGTTCCTCATCCTGAGTGGGAGCTTTCCCGGCCACGTCGCGTGGGTTTCAGCGGCCACCGTCGGTACGATCCTGAGCGCCGCCTACATGCTGTGGATGATCCAGCGTGTGTTTTACGGTGATCAATCCAAGATGGTTACAGAACTGAACGTAGTCGACATGAACTTCCGCGAGCACGTCACCGTTTGGCCGATGGCCGTGTTGATGCTGGTGATGGGAGTGGCGAGTCCTCTATGGATGCGTGCCATTGACGGCTTCGTGACCCGGCTGGCAACACCGGCGCCCGTTGCGGGCATTGCGGTGAACCAGTGATGCCGGTCCCCTCCTTCTATCGCATCCTGCCCGAGGTGGTGCTCACCCTTACCGGCGTGCTGGCCATGCTGATCGAGCCGCTGCTGCCGCCGGGTGTCTCTCGCAAGCCGATCGGCGTGCTCGCCATCCTGGGAGTCATCGGAGCACTGGTAGCCAGCGTATGGCAACTCAGTCTGGCGCCGGGAACAGGCTATTACGGCACCGTACAAACCGACGCCTTCAGCGTGTTCTTCCATGTCGTCATCTGCAGCATCGTGCTGGTCGCCCTGCTCATTGCCTTCGACGTCTTTGACGGCACCAAGGAGCGGCCAGCCGAGTATTACGCCCTGGTTCTTTTCGGTGCGGTTGGTATGTGCCTGATGTCCAGCGCGGTGGAACTGCTGCTGGTCTTCGTCTCACTCGAGATCTCGTCCATCGCCACCTACATCCTGGCGGCCATCCGCAAACGTACCGGCAAAAGCCCGGAAGCTGGCTTGAAATATTTCCTGTTGGGCTCCTTTGCCACGGCTTTTTTCCTCTACGGCATTGCCCTGACCTTTGGAGCTACGGGAACCACCAACATTGCCGATGTTGCCGTCGGGCTCGTGACCAGCCCAACTCCTGCGTTTGCTACCTTGGCGGTGGCGATGATCCTGATTGGCATCGGCTTCAAGGTTTCCGCCGCCCCCTTCCAGGTGTGGACGCCCGACGTCTATGAGGGAGCACCTTCGCCGGTCGTTGCCCTGTTGTCGACTGCGCCCAAGGTGGCTGCCTTCGCCGTATTACTGCGCATCCTCTACAGTGCGTATCCCGCGTTGCATGCACATTGGTTGTTGCTGATCTGGATCATGGCAACGCTCTCCATGACGGTCGGCAATCTGGGTGCTTTGCGTCAACAGAACGTAAAGCGTATGTTGGCCTATTCGTCGATTGCCCATGCCGGTTACACGCTGGTTGCCTTCACCGCACTCTCCCGCGAAGGGATTGCCGCGGCAATGTTTTACACCGCGTCGTATGCGGCGATGAATGTCGGCGCCTTTGCCGCCATCAGTCATGCAGGCAGTTTTGAGGACCGGCTGGTCTCGGTAACGGACTACCGAGGTCTTGCCTATCGCTCCCCCTTACTGGGAGGCGCGTTAACCTTCTTCCTGCTCTCTCTGATTGGAATTCCATTCACCGGCGGCTTCTTCGGCAAGTTTTACGTCTTTACCGCTGCCCTGAATTCTGGAGAAGTCTGGCTAGCGGTCATCGGCCTGGTGAACAGCGGTGTGGCCGTGTATTACTACCTACGCTTGTTGATGTCGCTCTACGGCCGGCCCACCGACGAGGCGCCCGTACAAACCATGCCGAAGTTACGCGGTTCGCTGACCTTTGCCCTGTTGCTGACGGTTTCCGCGACCTTCATCCTGGGCATCTTCCCAGGCAGGATACTCTCCATGGCCAGAGCTGGAGCAGCCACATTCGCCACCATAGGTGGAACCAGCCAGAGATAATACGGTCACCTTTCCAATCAAGAGCGGGGTTCCTGTGTCAACAAGTCCAGGCAGCCAGAACTTCGGGTGCCCCATATCTCGCCCTCTTTTGGCGAGATGTGGGAATGTACGAATATTGCAGCTGAAATGCCAGCGGGCTGAGCAGACTTACAATGCGGTGGCACCGCTGATCTAGAGCGCCATTGTGCTCACGATCGCCTTTCTCCGATCATGATTGCGTCGCGGTGACATCTTCTGAGATAGATTAGGCACCAGGAGCTTGCTCCATGTCTGCCCGTATCCGTTTCGGCGTTTACGAACTCGACCGCGACGCGCTGGAGTTACGCAAGCATGGCCTCCCCATCCGGTTGCAGCAACAGCCTCTGCGCGTTCTGGTTATGCTTACAGAGCGCCCGGGTGAAATCGTGACCCGCGCACATCCGGGGAAGATCGAAATCAGCAGCCTGGTTCTCGGCGGCCTGCAGGAAGATGGTGGCGTAGGTTCCTCCATTATGGTCGGCGATCGATTCGCCGAGGCGCAGCCAGGGCGTGTTCCGGGTGTCCTTCGCTCGTCCGGGTTGCACCCTGATCACAGCTCGCCGAGCGTCCTTGTTCGGGTGCTCGCAAGCTAAGAACCCCTTTTCCGCAAGCATCGACTTCGACCGAAAGACCGGCGATAGTAAGGATCTCTCGCATGCCCGTGATGAGTTGCGAGAATTGAGCCGGGCTGAGACCGGCATTGTCATAGACCTGTACTTGAAGCGCGACGGCCTGTGCGGAAACTCTTGATGAGCATCCCACAACCGCCAGGAAGGTGAGCAAAAAGAAACATCCTCGGCTTGACATGCGGCCGAGAATGTTCGGGAGGTCGGTGGATCAAAATGGTCGGAAGCCCACGTAACGCTGACTATCGCATCCGGGTCAGATGACGAGCTACTTAATTGAAATGAAGAGCATTACATTCGCATATTCTGCAGTGTTGCCGCTCATTTCACTGCCGTATGCGGGCTCCGCATGTTCGCTACGGAATCGCGTGGCGCATCCCCATCAACGCCATCGTTGCGAGCAGAACCCACTGCCCCGCTTCCAAAAAAGCGGACTCAGGTCCTACCCCTTCAACATACTTGGCTTGCTCATTGAGCAAATCGTCCACCCGGTGAAGAGGGCGGCCGCACTATTTCTTAGTAGTACACCTTCAGCGCAAACTGGATTTCCCGCTGGTCATTCTGACCGTCGCGTGTCGAAGTGATTTTCCCGAAGTTACTTGTGTTGAGGAAGTTGAGAGAGCCGGGAGCAGCGGTTACACCGTTACCCGAGAACCCAGGCAGTGAAAAGTTAGGATGATTCGCCAAGTTAAAGAATTCCGATCGGAATTCCAGGCGAACCCGCTCCGTCACCTCGAACTGCTTGAACAACGAGAAGTCCAGCCGGTGGAAGCCAGGCCCGCGGAAATTGCTTGGACCACCACCCAAAGGGCTGTAATCGGATTGGCCTATCGCTGTCGCTACCGGAGGATTGGTGAACGCCGCTGGATTGAGCCACTGATTGACATTGTGTGGCCCGGAGTCAGGATTCTGGCCGGCAACCTTGTCTGCATTGCAACCAAACCCAGATGTCGTCGTGATGGGGCATGGAACTGTTCCCGGTTGCCCATCCTGAAGCGTGAGAATTCCGTTCGTATCCCAACCGCCAATCAGCGTGTCTAACAGCCGGCCGGCGTGACTGAAAAATTGCCGGTCATGGCCAATCGGCAACTCATAGATGCCGCTCACGTGCAGCACCTTGTTGGTGTCGAACTCGCATCTGCCGAAGTCGCCATGCAAACCGAAGCCTGGCAGGTACGGTGCTCGAAACCCGGTCAGTGCTGTGTTATTCAGCACATCGACGGCATCGGTCATGCAACTGGCCCAGGTAAAGTTAGCCAGCGCATAGAGACCCTTATTCACCCGGTGTTCGTAATTCGTCTGCAACCCGTTGTAGTGGCTATTCGTCGAAAATCTCGTAACCGTCATCCCCGAAAAATCGGGGTACGGTGAGTAGCTGAACGAATTCAATCCCGGAGGCAGAATCTGTGTCGGCGTGTTCGGGTTTGTGTAGCTTCCGAGATGATGAACCGTATTGCCTACATAGCTCACCTGAATGGTGTCATTGGTCGCGAGCTGGTATTGCGCAGTCAGGTTATAACCCTGGGTATCCGGAGTGTGTAAGTGGTAGTCCTCGCCGATGAATCCTACCCCACCCGGCTCGACTTGCCCTGAGCTCAACGGAATCCCGGTAAGGCCGGTGGTGAGTGTGCCGATGGACCCGTTTGAGAAAGTGATCGGCATATTTGGAGTCATGTACGGATAGTTCAGGTTGAATTGGAACGGAAAGTCCGTGTAGGTCTCTACGACGGAATTCTCAAAGCCACCATAGAAAATCCCATAGCCGCCACGAAACACGAGTCTCTTCGTAAGCTGGTCCGCGAATCCGACGCGCGGTGAAAAGTTGGTTTTCTGCGAGACGCCGAGCCCTGGCTGCGATGAGCAAACGATATCGATGTTATCTTGAGCGGCCGCGGCGCGAAAATCCGCTGACAGCGGCGTGCTGCAGCCCTGCTTCGCGATCAAAAACTGGGATGGGGCAGTGCCCACTCCCGGTACCAAATTCGACTGCCCGCCATTCTTCGCAATCAGCTGCCCAAAATACTCCCAGCGCAGTCCCAGGTTCACCGTGAGCTTTTGCGTGACCTTGAGATCATCCTGGAAATAACCAGCGAAGTAGTTATGCTTCATCGAGGTGTTCGCAACATTCGAAACACTGATGCTGTCGGCGCCTCCAACATTGTCGGACGCTCCGGGTACCGTCCCTGCAATCGGCGTCAGCAGCATCTGGGCAAGTCCCGTATTGCCTCCGGTGGTTGTCGGCACTTCCGTGTAGAGGCCGCTAAAGGTCCAGCTGCCCCTTCCATTGGGCGGCTGAAGAATCGCGAAGCCGAGGCGCTGCCACTGGAATCCCGCCTTCAACGTTTGCCTTCCCATCGTTCTGGTCACGTTGTCTGAGATCTGCGTGTTGGTGCTCAGTTCGATCGACGGCAGGTATCCATTGCTGCCAAGCGTCGATAGGCCGCCCATGGAGATTGCGCCCAAGCCACCGTTGGAATTCCCGGTAGGTACTCCCGGTATGCCATACTTCGCCGGGATGCCGGGGGTGTTTGCGTTTGGTTGCAGACGTGACACGCTGAGGCGGTTGTAACCCAGACGCACTTCATTCACTAAGGCGGGTGAGAACACATGCGTCTCGCCGAGCGCGGCGCTATAAGTGGTAGCCTGTTGATTCCCCGCAGAAAACGATCCGCCGTCCGCAATCCCGCCGAATGGACCGGGTAGGAATTCCGGATTGTCGACGTAGCTGAACCGGCCAAAAATATTGTCTTTTTCAGTGAACGTGTGGTCCACGCGGACGTCGGTCTGGTCGACAGTATTCTTCGAAATTGGATTGGATGCGTAGTTATTGAAAAGTCCCGAGTTGTTGGCAGCGGGATACAGGTTCAGCAAGGCGACAGAATTGGCTTCAAGCCGGTTCGCCTGAAGAATATTGCCGTTAAATATCTCCCGTGCATAGCCGATCGCCGATCCGGCCGGTGTTCCCGAAGGACACGCGGCCGTCAGTCCCGTGACCACATCCGGCACTCCGCACGAGATTGCGCGCGTAGTAGAAGGATCGAAGACCTGACCCAGCGCAAAGCTTCGGCCCAGTATGTCGCTTACGGTGCCCCCCTGAGACAGCAACTCCGATTCATTCGTGAAGCCGCTACTGCGCTCGAGCGCAGTCGGAACGGTGGTGATGTATGGAATGGCTTGGTTGGCGCGCGTTCCTTCGTAGTCCACGAAGAAAAATGTCTTGTTGCGCAGAATCGGACCACCCAGTGTGGCTCCAAACTGGTTCTGCTGAAACCTGCCTTTTTGTAGCCCTGCCGCGTTCTCGAAATAATTCGCGGCGTCCAGGGCATCGTTGCGAAAGAACTCCCACGCCGCCCCGTGAAATTGGTTCGTACCTGACTTGATCGTAGCGTTCAGAACCGCGCCGGCCGAACGGCCCGTGTCCGCGCTGTAATTATTGGTTGCGACTTTGAACTCTTCAATCGCGTCCACCGGCGGACGAACGGCATAAGCCGTCCCGTTGAGAAAATCCACCAGGTTGGAATTGTTGTCGATGCCGTCCAGCAGGTAGTTGTTTTGCGCCGGCCGCAATCCATTGGCCGCGAAACTCCCGCTCGAGCCCAGGCCTCGGGTGTCTTGCTGGCCCTGGTTCACACCCGCTGAGAGTTGGGCGAGAAACGTATAATTCCGCCCATTCAACGGCAGGTTGTTGATCGCCTCTTCCCCAATCACCTGGCCCACGGAAGCATCCTCCGTTTGCAGTGCGGGCGGCGCCGAGTTCACTGTTACCGTCTCACTAGCCTTGCCCAGCGCCATCGAAAGGTCGACACGTACCTTTTCCTGCACATCGACGGTGACATTGTTCTGCTGCACCTTTTGAAAACCGGTCATTTCCCCCGACACCGAGTAATGCCCGATCTTCACCGGCGAGAAGGTGTACTCCCCAATGGACTGCGTCGTGGTCGAAGTCGAGATCCCGGTGTCTTGATTGGTGAGAGTCACCTTGACACCAGGCACGACGGAACCACTGCCGTCCCGCACCGTACCGGATATCGAACCGGTATCCACCTGGCCCAGCGCCATTACCGGCAGCATCAGGCCAACGGAAAAAAGGGTGAGCAGTCGAGCGAACGCTCGAGAGGCAGAGGACGGTCCGAGCATACGGAAACCGGAACCGCAGGAAAAATTGCCTGACCAGACAGAGTTGGACATGCTACTCCCCTTTTTAGCGAAGATGAAGAACCCTGGTTGGATCACTGGGCCCGACTGCTAATCGAGAAGCTATTTGGGAGTTCCTGGAGATGTTCTGCTGAACCCGCTCTCATGACCTCGAGAACAGGAGGTTTTCACCTAAACCGGGCACGACGGTCAACGGCTAAGACCGAGAATACAATCTGGCACGCCAATCTATTGGGAAATATCATTTGGTTGCGATTTAGGGATCGAACTCGAACGTTAGCTTACCTTGAGTTGCGTTGTCAAGCCAAAACATGGCAATTGAAAGAGAAAGCAAACCAAACAAAAGCAAGGCAGACCTTTGAGCGTGGCGCGGAGTGCACCTGATATTACGGAAGATTTCGCTTGGCAGTGCGTCACCCTCCCTGCAAATTTTAGGTGCTTGCTGAACTTGCCGAGTTCTATGTCAAAACAACCACCCGGAACTCACCGAGACAGGGGCTGGCACCCCTTACACCCTGAATGAGATTTACCAACAGCCACTTCTCTGAGCAACGACGCCGCTCCGCGTGCCTATCGCTTCCCAGCGCTTAGGGTTAGGAACCAGGCCTCAGAATGCTCGCGTGCTCATGACCGGCGCGGGAAGTCAGCTTATGCGGCGAGTTTGGTCGCGGGCAACGGCAGTACCAACGACCGACATTCTGGTGAATGCAGATCGATACCTGGCTGACGGGAGGACGCACTCCTCACTCGCTCGAGATAATTAAGCCTGCGCATCGGGCTAAGCCCGGACAATCCGAGCCCCGATGGAATCATCCATCGCGTCGTGCAAAGCTTCAGGATTCATTCCGCCGAAGCCCAGGGTTAGCTCGCGGACAACACCTCAATCGTGCGCCGGATTTCCATCAGTGCCATGGCATGACGGGCCAATGCTTCCAGAGCCGCGACTTGTATCGGTGTGATCGCATGCGGCGCGGTATCGATCACGCACACCGTCCCCAGCACATGACCGTCGGGCTCAATAATCGGAGCACCCGCATAAAAGCGAATTCCCGGGGGCCCGGTCACGGCGGGATTCGCCATGAATCGCGGATCCTTTTGCGCGTCCTTTACGATCAGTGTCTCCGACGTTGTAATTGTATGCGCGCAAAAGCTGACGGACCGTGGAGTCTCCTTGAGGTTGACCCCCGTAGTTGCCTTGAACCATTGCCGGTCCGCGTCCAGCAGCGTGACCAGCGAGATAGGCGTCCCGCATATCAACGACGCTAATGCCGTGACGTCGTCGTAGATCTGTTCCGGCGAAGTATCCAGAATCGAATACCGGTGTAAGGCTGCAAGGCGGGCATTCTCGTCGATGCTCAAAGCAGTACCTCCGGTCACATCATAGCCCCCATTTTAGCCACCTCCTGAAACGTTCACCAGATCCGGTTCACTATAGCAACAGGTCTTTCAAGGAGCAGACATGGCCGTCCCCGCCCTGGTTGTGCCCGAGCAACGTGTCTTCCGTATTTTCATCAGTTACGCTTCCGAAGACCTGGCGATCGCCACCGCGGCGGCCAGTTGTTTCAAGACCGCCCTGCCCGACTTCTTTGCCGAGGTCAATTTCGATAAAGAATTTCTTCAGCCCGGCTCTGCCTTTCAGACCCAGATTGAAGTAAAGCTGCAGCAGACCGACGTTTTTATCATCGTCTACACCGGGGCGGAAAAACACAGCCACGGATACACCGGCTGGGAAGTCGGCTACTTCGATCACATCATGCGCACCGATCCCGGCTGCCGCAAGAAAATCTCTCTCTATCTCTTCAATCCTCCAGCCGTCACCGCCGCGGATCAAGGTGTGCCTCTCGGTTTGTCGACCGATCAACTAAGGCAGAGTTTTGAGCAGTTCGAATCCACGCTGTCGGTCTCGCCGGACGAACCACTCTGCAAGCAGATCGAAGAGTGGCAGGAAACCGTGGCAAAGAACATCGAAAATCTGGGATTCTCCCGGCCACCTCGCAGGCCGGAACATGACCCGGTGCGTGGTGTGCGCAATCTAAAGCTCTCCATTTTCCAGTACCTGAAGGGCACCGTCGAAAGTACTGTCAAGCCGCAAAAGCAGATCACCATTCGACTCACCGGCGCCGCTCTCGAAGAGTCGTCCGATAGCTTGCCGCCGGAAGCCGAGCTTCGGCCGCTGGGTGCGCAAAGTACAGGTGGTTCCATGAAAATCTTCGGTCTCGCGGACGAAACAATGACATGGAAGAGGTTCCAGGAGCTAACGGCAACCCAACCATTTGGTGACTCCTGGCAAGGAGCGATCACCAGTGTTGTCCTTTCCTCCTTCCCGGATCGCGTAGACGTCGACAACAGCCAAATCATCCTGGCGAGCGATGGAACCACGGGATACAGGGTCATTCTCACCTCCGCAACCAAGTACTATGACGATTGCCGCGAGTACAACCTCTACTTTGTCGAAATGTTGCAGCGTCACGACTACGGTGACGAAGAGACCTCGCAGCTCCTGAAAGGTCTGGAGCTCGTCTGTCGTTTCCGGTCCATGTTCCTCGAACCTGGCAGTGATTTTCTTGGCGAGAATGTTCTCCTCATGGAGAGCCATAAACTTCCGGAGCTTGCCGGCCGCTTATTAAGAGAACTGAATCTCATGCACCGGGATGCGCAGGAAGCTGGCTTGGACAAGCCCGGCAAGTGGACGCAATATGTGAACTCCGACCACTTCAAAGCGATTGCCGCCGCCTACCGTCCGACTGAATCGACCTTGCGCAAGCTCATCCCAAAAATAATGGCCGCCAGGTCTCAGCCTGCCCTTCTGGAGCCGCTTGCCAAAGAAATGTCCGAAGTGTTGTCCACCATGCAAGCCGCCGTCCGCCCCGAAAACGCCTTACTGCTGCGAGAAATGGCAGGCAAGCTGAACCGGGTCGTCGAGCACCAGGATCAGGTAAGCGCTGCACGCCGCGCACAGCCGTAAGCCTCCACTCCTAATTTCTTAGTTGACAACTCGAACTCCATCGGCATAATGTCCTAATTTATTAGGAGCCCTATGGCGAAGAAGTCAACCAAAGACGGCCTGACCAAGCTTGAATTGAAGATCATGCAGGTGGTCTGGAAGAGCGGCCAATGCACCGTAGGCGACGTGCAGGAGGCCCTCGAGCCCCCACTGGCCTACACCACCGTGCAGACCATGCTGAACCTGCTCGAGCGCAAGGGCAAGCTGAAGCGCGAGTTACAGGGCCGCGCCTTCGTATACACCGCAACCATCAGCGAGGCCAAAGCCTTAGGTCAGGGGGTGCGCGACCTGATCGACCGCATGTTTGGCGGCTCGAGTGAAGAACTGGTGATGAGCCTGCTCAAGACCCGGCAGATCGACGCAAAAAAACTTGCCGAGCTCACCAAACAATTCAACAAGGAGACCAACAAGCCATGAAACAAATGGAACTCTGGATACTCTCCTATCTCCTCAATTCCCTGTGGCAGGTTCCCTTGCTGTTTGCTGCCGGCTGGTCGGTAGCGCGCGCGCTGCGCGCCGCCGGCTCCGCTGTAGAACATCGCGTTTGGGTTACTGTCCTGCTTCTCCAAACCCTTCTTCCCGCTTGTTCTCTGCTGCCCTGGGAGTGGCTGCAGAGTCTTCCCTGGTGGAGTGAGCATGCAAGTAAGTCAGTCGAGGCGCAGGTATCGATCGCCATGGGCGCAGGGGCCGCCGTCGGGCAATTCCAGCTCTTAGGAACCCTCCTCACAAGCATCGCTGTCATGTACATGGCGACGAGCGCTTGGCTTACTGCCAGGTTCCTTTGGAGAAGCATCAACGTCTCCGTCCTCCGCCGCGAAGCAGTGCCCGTGGCTCTTCCCCACGAAGCGGCTGCATTTTGGCTACGATGCGCGCGCATATTTGCCATCGCCAATGTATCCATAGCCTCTTCTTCCCGCATCGTCGGTCCCGTAACCATGGGCATTCACCGAAAACTGGTCTTACTCCCGGCAGGAATGGTCGAGTCGCTCCCGGAAGATGACCTGAAGACGGTCATCGCGCACGAGTTCACCCACATGTACCGCTGGGACTTTCTCAAAAATCTGCTGTACGAAGTCGCATCCTTGCCGGTTGCGTATCATCCCCTGCTTTGGTTCACCCGCGCGCGGATCATGGAAACCCGCGAAATGATCTGCGACGAGATGGCCGCAGATATCAACGGACAGAAAGACTATGCACGCTCTCTTTTGCGGCTGGCGCGCTTGCTGGTAGAGAGAACGCCTGCCGTAACCCCGCACACCATCGGCATCTTCGATGCCAACACGTTCGAAAGGAGAATTATGAATCTCAGTGAGAAACACAACCAACTAAGCGGTGTCCGCCGGCTCGCTCTCGTGGGTGCGAGCGCTCTGCTGGGACTAGGCATTTCCGCATCAGCCATGGCCGTGGCCGTGCACATCCATCCCGCTGCGACCGATAACAGCGGTTCTAAAGCACCCAAGCAACTTTCGATAAGTGCCGACGTCATGGCCGGCAATTTATTGAACAAAGCCGTCCCCGTCTATCCTCCCGCTGCAAAGAAGGCGAAGATCCAGGGAACGGTCGTGCTCGATGCCGTTATCAGCAAAGACGGAAATGTAGAAAATTTGCGCATCGTGTCCGGGCCGCAAGAGCTGCAGCAATCGGCCATCGACGCGGTCCGCCAATGGAAATACAAACCCTATCTTCTCAACGGCGATCCAGTCGAGGTGTTGACGACCATCAACATCGTCTACTCGCTCAAGGGCTAGCAAACCGTGCAGCAGCTACCCCACTCAAGCCAACCGAAGGCTTGAATAGGTTACCCACATCGCCTTCCAAGAGTGTGTACTGGCCGCACTGGCCCCGGAGAAGTATGCGATGAAGCTGGAGTGGCTGCGAGCCGGCCGAAAGTCCGCTGCCAGATTGTCGACCGGCGTTCTATCCTTGTTGCTGTTCTTCTGCCTTGGCTGCGTTCACCGAACGCCATCCACCCAGGGCACCTATCGTTTGCAAGAAAACGCTGGCTTTCCGATGCTGGTACCCTCGTTTGCGTCAACCCGCGTGGACGGCGACTACCAGACTGCCAGACTGTTCCTTCCGGAAACTGATCGGAAGAATACAGCCAAACGCACCGAGGACTGTTCCGCGGAAGGCGAAGTCTTTTCTTTGCAGCCCGACGATCCTGCCCATTTCTGGAAGGTCCGAAGCTTCAGCCTCCAGGGATGGAATCATCGCGGGAGTGAGATCGATATGGATGCTCAATGGAGGTTACTTACGGAGAAGTTGGACCTCCTCGACCGACACGGATGCTTTCCGCCGGGAGTCAATGCGGCTTCCATCCGACGGGCCATCGCCGCAGTCATTCCCCTACCGGCAGGGGAACTTCAATCGTTTTTCTATTCTGCAGACGCGGAAGGTTTCGTCGACCTTGCACCTGGTATGGAAATCAAGATAGAGGAGCTTCGCATGTCGCCGCCGAAGACCTTCCAGGTGGCCCCGCCGGAAATTGGCGATCGACAAACCGTATCGGGGCTGACATCCTCCTACGGATACTTTCAGGTTGTGTCTGGCTCAGGAGGTACCGCTCTGCGCCGGTCCAAACCAAGACGGGGATGGCCCGCTGGGGAGAATAACCTCAACGCGGAACTCGCAAATCGTTTTAAGGCGACGCCTCGGATGAGACTTTTCTTTGAAACTCTGTCGGAAGGTGGCGCAACGCGTAGCGCAATGCTCCTGGGATCCTCCAGCCTGCATGACCTTAATACCACGACGGAACTAATTCGAACCCGCGGCAAGGTCGCATGTGCAACTCATCAACCAGAATTGGTTTGCGTTATCTTCGTGAATGACTCAGTCAGCCTTCTCGCGTCGCTTTGGATTAACGGGCGTTTGACGTTATACCCCCTCGGCACGCAACTCGTCATCCTTCTGAGAGGGCTCCCCCAGGGTAAGGAGGCGAAAGTCCTGTCATCCGTCCGGCTCATGCGGCCACTCGCTTCCGGAGCGTACGCGGAGATCCTCTTTCCAAAAACGATGGAGGGGGTAGGACAAGTAACGCTCCTGCCAGGCGACAGGGTCACCTGGCGGCAATAACCGCGTAACCACGCGGGAACTGAGTTGCGAGCAGGAAACTCGCTATCTCGCTGTTGTTGGCGAGATGTGGGAATTGACAGATCATGCGCCTGAATATGCCGGCAGACCCAACGCGTCCCTATCTCGCATACCCATGAAGAAACACATTCACCGCCGCTTTTACCTTGCGGCGCGCTTCTTCCGGAGTGGGGATCGGCTTGATGCCCAGATTCACCCGCATCATCGTCTCTGCCGTGCACAGCGAGAGAAAATGGTGAGCCGCAGCCTCTGCATCGAGCTTCCTCAGTCGCCCCAATACCATCTGCTCGCAAAGATACCGTGACAGTGTCGCAAGTACCCGCGCTGGTCCCATTTCAAAGAAGAGCCTGGGCAGGTCGGGAAAGCGCGCTGACTCCAGCGCCAGCACCCGGTGCATGGAAAGCGACGACTGGGAAATAATGCGACCGACGATCACCACCCCAAAGCTCTCCAGTGCTTCCTCGATCGGAGTGTTGGGCACCAGAACGGCATTCAGTTCCGTCGCCGTCCGATCGGTTTGGCGACGCATCACGGCCAGGAATAATTCAGCCTTGGAGGAATAACGACTGTAAAACGTCTCCTTCGAGGCATGGGCTTCGCGGGCGATCTCGCTGACGCTGGTACCCTCGTACCCCTTCTCCAGGAAGAACGTGGCCGCCACATCGAGTAACCGCTCGGTGCGTGCCTCAGCCGAAACCTGCTTGGGTGTCCTCGCCATAGTTGAAAGCTACAGGATGAATGAATCCTTTCACAAACCCGTCCGTCCAATGTATAAATACCGTACCGTTCGGTTCGACATTTTGCAAGCGAAAGTAGATGCCTGTGCCCACTGCCAACTCACCTCTTCTGGCCCCCGCAGCGATCCTTTGGGCACGCCGCAGCAATGCCGACGGTAAACGTCTGTCCAGAACCGGTAAATCGGGTGACTTGGACGCAACGCGGAATCTCGCTAAGCTAATCTCCAAACGCATCGACAACAAACCGCCGCGCTTAGGTGCAGCCCTTCCCCCGGCATCATAGGCGTGACCCACATTGCACCCTTTTTGTACCGTACCGTTCGGCCAAGATCCGGACGCAGAAAGAATGAGCCGAAAGCGTGAATGATGTCCAGCAACCTCGCCGCCGCAGACCCTGGGGGGTCATTGTCGCCGTTCTCGTCCTCGCCATCCTTGTAGTTCTGGCCCTGGCGCGTAAACCGAAAAACGTGACCGTAGCGGATGCAGATCAGGGCCCACCGCCGAATATCCACGCCGCCACTGCGCATACCGGCGATATTGGCTACTACGTCGAAGCACTGGGCACCGTCACGCCCCTGGCGACCGTCAACGTCTACTCTCAGGTGAACGGCGTGGTGCAGGGGGTGCACTACGTTGAAGGCCAGATGGTCCATCGCGGCGATTCCCTCATCGATATCGATCCCCGTCCCTACCAGGCACAGGTGCTCGAAGCCGAAGGCACCCTCGAAAAGGATCGCGCCGTCCTCAAGCAAGCCGAAATGGACCTCGCCCGCTACAAGGATGCCAATGACCAGGAAGCGATCGCCCGCCAGACCTTTGAAGACCAGGCACAACTCGTCGAGCAGGAGAAAGGCACCGTCAAGAACGACGAAGGCACCCTGCAGTACGCCCAGACCCAGTTGAGCTACTGCCACTTGGTCTCGCCCATAACCGGCCGCATCGGGCTTCGCCTCATCGATCCCGGAAACACCGTCTTCAGCGGCAGCCAGAATGCGCTCGTGGTGATTACGCAACTGCAGCCCATCACGGTCGTCTTCAACGTCGCCGAAGATAGCCTGGGAGATGTGCGGCAACAGATCGTGCATCACACTCCGCTGCCCGTAGATATTCTTGATCGCTCGCAACAGGTCAAGCTCGCCAGCGGAAAACTACTGACGCTCGACAACCAGATCGATACCTCCACCGGTACCGTACGCTTCCGAGGCGAGTTTGCGAATCCTGATTTGAGCCTGTTTCCCAATCAGTTTGTGAATGCCCGCTTGCTGGTAAAGACCTTAAAAGGTGCGGTGCTGATCCCGACTGCGGCCGTACAACGAAACGGAACCCAGGCCTTCGTCTACATCGTTCAGAACAATGTGGCCAAAATACATCCCATCAACGAACTCACCACGGAAGGGGATAACGCCGCGGTTACCGGCCTCAACGTCGGCGACGTGGTCTCGATCACCGGCTTCGATAAGTTGCAGGATGGATCCAAGGTGAACATTCAAAACCAGGATGGTGCCGCGGGGAACGGCTTGTGAGCCCCTCTCGCCTCTTCATCCTGCGCCCCGTCGCCACCTCCCTGTTAATGGTGGCGATCCTGGTGGTTGGCATCGCCGCTTACTTCACGCTGCCCGTCTCCGCCTTGCCGGAGGCCGACTACCCCACCATCCAGGTCGAGACCTTCTATCCCGGCGCCAGCCCCGACGTTATGTCCTCGGCGGTCACCGCCCCGCTGGAACGCCAGTTCGGCCAGGTCGCCGGCCTCACCCAGATGACGTCGACCAGTTCCGACGGCAGTTCCATCATCGTGCTGCAGTTCGCTCTCAACCTCAACATCGATGTAGCCGAGCAGGAAGTGCAGGCTGCCATCAACGTCGCCCAGGGCTACCTGCCCAGCGATCTCCCGTTACCACCCGTCTACAGCAAGTCGAACCCCGCCGATGCTCCCGTCCTCACCCTGGCGCTTACCTCCGACAGCATTCCCCTCTCGCGGGTGGAAGACCTGGTCGATACCCGGCTGGCGCCGAAAATCTCGCAGTTGAGTGGAGTCGGTCTGGTCACCATCAGCGGAGGCCAAAAGCCCGCAGTGCGCATCCAGGCCAATCCTGTCGCGCTTTCCTCCTATGGTCTCAACCTTGAAGACCTGCGCAGCGCCCTCGTGGCCACCACCGTCAACACCGCCAAGGGTAGCTTCGATGGGCCCTCGCAAAATTTCCAAATCAACGCCAATGACCAGTTGTTATCGAGCGCAGGCTATCGCGACGTGATCGTCGCCTATCGCAACGGCGCCCCGGTTATGTTGACCGATGTCGCCAAAATTACCGACGGCATCGAAAACGCCAAGCTCGCCGCGTGGATGAACCAGACTCCCGCCATCCTGCTCAATGTGCAGCGCCAGCCAGGCGCCAATACCATCGCCGTGGTGCGCGAGATTGAAGCTCTGCTGCCGCGTCTGAAGGCCACTCTGCCGCAGGCCGTGAAGGTGACCGTACTTACCGACCGCACCAATACCATCAAAGCTTCGGTCGCTGACGTGCAGTTTGAGCTCATGCTCACCATCGGCCTGGTGATCACGGTCATCTTTATCTTTCTGCGCAATTTTGCCGCCACCATCATCCCCAGCGTAGCGGTCCCGCTGTCACTTGTCGGCACCCTGGCCGTCATGCACCTGCTCGGCTACAGCATCAACAACCTCACCATGATGGCCTTCACCATCTCCACTGGTTTTGTGGTGGACGACGCCATCGTGATGATCGAAAACATCTCTCGCTTTCTCGAGGAGGGTAGATCACCCATGGAAGCCGCCCTCATGGGCGCGGAGCAGATTGGCTTCACCATCATCTCGCTCACCATCTCGCTGATCGCCGTGCTGATCCCCTTGCTGTTCATGCAGGATATTGTCGGCCGTCTCTTTCGTGAGTTTGCTGTCACCCTCAGCATCACTATCCTCATCTCCGCCGTGGTGTCGTTAACCCTCACGCCGATGATGTGTTCCCGCATGCTGCACCACACGCCCACGGAGCAGCAGGGCCGATTCTATCGCTGGACGGAAGAGATGTTCGCCCGCATCATCGCCGCTTACGGGCGAAGCCTGCGCTGGGTTCTCGGCCATGAAACAGCTACCCTGTTCGTGGCCGTCGCCCTGTTGGCACTCACCATATTCCAGTACATCGAGATTCCCAAGGGCTTCTTCCCCACCCAGGATACGGGCATAATCCAGGGCGTCTCGCAGGCGCCGGAGTCCATCTCTTTCGCTGGGATGGAACGCAAACAGCAGCAGCTTTCCGCTGAGATATTGAAGGACCCCGCCGTGGCCAGCCTTTCCTCGTTCATCGGAGCCGACGGCATCAATACCACCCTGAACAGCGGTCGCATCCAGATCAACCTCAAGCCGCCGGCCGATCGCGGCCTCACCGCAAGCGAAGTTATTGCCCGCCTGCAGAAGCGACTGCGCAATGTCTCTGACATTCAACTCTTCATGCAGCCGGTGCAGGACCTTACCGTCGATGACCGCGTGAGCCGCACCGAATATCAATACACCCTCGAAGATCCTGACAACGCCGAGCTCAACCACTGGACCAATCAATTCGTCGCCAAACTGCGCCAACTTCCCCAGATCACCGATGTCGCGACCGATCAACAGGTCAACGGTGTGAGTGCCAACCTGGTCTTCGATCGCGCTACCGCATCGCGCCTCAACATCAGCCCTGACACCATTGACTCCACCCTGTACGACGCCTTCGGCCAACGCCAGATCAGCACCCTGTACACGCAGTCGAACCAATACCACGTCATCCTCGAGACCTTGCCAGAGTTTCAAAAGACCCCCGATAAGTTGAGCAACATCTATATCCAGGGCTCTGATACTTCAAGCGCTGCATCCACGGCGCAAAGCACATCGGGGCGCACCTCCGCGGGCGCTGGGGGCGTCGTCTCCACCCTGTCAGCCAGCGTCAGCAAATCGCTCGGCGCCACCGCGCCCACCACGGTGCTCTCCACTGCTTCGTCCAACGCCGGTAGCTCCTCGAATAGCTCGAACTCCAATTCGAATTCCAACTCTTCTAATTCTTCTGGCTCCTCCAATTCCTCGCAGTCAACACCGGTTCCCCTCTCCGCGATCACCCGGCTCGAGCGCAGTTCGGCGCCCCTGACCATTGCTCACCAGGGGCAGTTTCCCGTGGTCACCGTATCGTTCAACGTGGCTCCCGGGTCCTCGCTCGGCCAAGCTGTCGCGGCGGTGCAAAAGGCCAAAGAAGATCTGAACATGCCTGTTAGCCTGCAGGGCAGCTTCCAGGGCACAGCGGAGGCCTACCAGGGGATTGGCTCCAATGAAGCCGTCCTCATCCTCGCTGCGCTACTCGCGGTGTACATCGTGCTGGGGATTCTCTATGAGAGCTTCGTGCACCCCGTGACCATCCTCTCCACCCTGCCCTCGGCCGGCGTGGGAGCGCTGCTTGCCCTGCGCCTCTTTCATCAGGATCTCGACATCATCGCCGTCATCGGCATCATCCTGCTGATCGGCATCGTCAAGAAGAACGGCATCATGATTGTCGACTTCGCCCTCGATGCTGAGCGCAATCAGGGCAAGAACTCAGTGGAGGCGATTTTCGAAGCTTCGCTGCTGCGCTTCCGCCCCATCCTCATGACCACCCTCTGCGCCCTCTTCGCCGGCATACCACTGGCGTTTGGCACCGGCATAGGATCGGAGCTGCGCCGTCCCCTCGGCATTGCCATGGTCGGCGGCCTGCTGGTGAGCCAGGCGCTCACTCTCTACACCACCCCGGTCATCTATATTTTCTTCGATCGCATGGCGCAACGCTTCCGCCGCCGCGGGCAAAGCCCTGCCGGTGAAGCGCTTCCCGGGCAGGCCTAAATGGAGCAGCCATGAACATCTCTGCTCCTTTTATCAGACGGCCGGTCGCCACCACTTTGCTGGCCATTGCCCTTACCCTGGCCGGGGTGCTGGCGTTCAAGAATTTGCCGGTGGCTTCCCTGCCCCAGGTGGATTTCGCCACCATCACGGTGGCATCTGCATTACCCGGAGCCAGTCCGGAGATCATGGCCTCCTCGATCGCTACCCCCCTCGAGCGCCAGTTCGGACGCATTGCCGGGGTCACCCAGATGACCTCGTCCAGCACCCTGGGCGTCACGTCGGTCACGCTGCAGTTCGACTACAGCCGCGACGTCGACGGAGCGGCACGCGATGTGGAGGCGGCCATCAACGCCGCCCGCACCTACCTGCCCGCCAACCTGCCGAATAACCCCACGTACCGCAAGGTCAACTCCGCTATTGCTCCGGTCATGGTCCTGGCCCTTACTTCCGATGTTTACGACCAGGGCTCGATGTACGACGTCTCCTCGTCCATCATCCAGCAGAAGCTTTCGCAGTTGCAGGGCGTTGGCCAGGTACAGGTAGTGGGCAGTTCCCTGCCGGCGGTACGCGTCGACCTTAACCCGCAGCAACTGAACCGCTACGGCATCGGGGTGCAGAAGGTAGCCCAGGTCCTGTCGGTGCAGAACTCCAATCGCCCCAAGGGGCAGATCAGCAACGACTCCTACACCGCCGACATCCGCGCCAACGATCAGATCTCCAAAGCGAAGGATTACATCCCGGTCGTTGTCGGCGTCACCAATGGCAAAGTGGTGCGGCTCAGTGACGTCGCTCATGTGTACGATTCCGTCCAGACATTGCGTTCCGCTGGCTTCGTCAATGGCCAGCGTTGTGTCATCCTGCTCGTCTTTCGCCTGCCCAATGCAAACGTCATCGACACCGTCGACCGCATCAAGGCAGAGCTTCCTTCGGTCCGCGCGTCCATCCCCGCCGGGGATCACCTGTTCATCATGAACGACTCGACCACGACCATCCGCGCCTCGGTCAACGACGTCGAGCGTACCCTGATTATTTCCATCCTGCTCGTGGTCGCGGTGGTCTTCGTATTTTTGCGCAGCCCCAATGCCACGCTGATTCCCGGCGTCGCCGTAACCGTATCGTTGGTTGCTACGTTTGCCGTGATGTACCTGCTCGACTACACCCTCGACAACCTCTCCCTCATGGCGTTGACGGTCTCCACCGGTTTCGTGGTCGACGACGCCATCGTGGTCATGGAGAACATTACCCGGTTGATCGAGTTGGGCGTCCCTCCCTTCCGCGCCGCGCTCGAGGGCGCCCAGGAGGTGAGCTTCACCGTCATCTCGATGAGCCTCTCGCTCGTCGCTGTCTTCGTGCCCATCCTCTTCATGGGCGGCGTCCCCGGCCGTCTCTTCCATGAGTTCGCCGTCACCCTGACCACTTCAGTGCTCATCTCCATGGTCGTGAGTCTCACCATCACCCCCGCCATGTGTGCCTACATTCTCAAGCCGGCCAAAAAAGAAGGCCACGGCCGCTTCTATCGCTGGAGCGAGCGCGGTTTCGACGGACTGCTGCTGGGCTATCGCCACACCCTTACCTGGTCCCTTCGTCACCCGCTGCTCGTCGTCTTCAGTCTCGTACTCACGCTGGTATTCAATGTGGTGCTGGTGGTGCGGGTACAAAAAGGCCTTTTCCCGATACAAGACACCGGGACGATCTTCGGCGGCTTCCAGGGAGCACAGGATGCTTCCTTTCTCTCCATGCGGGAATCTCTGCTGAACATCGAACGCGTGATCCGAACCGACCCCGCGGTGCAGAATGTGGCCGGCTTTACTGGCGGTCAGGGCGGCCCGGGAGGCGGCGCCAGCAACTCCGGATTTGTCTTCGTCACCCTGAAGCCCCTGGCGCAACGGGGCATCAGCACCACCGCTGTCCTTGATCGCATTCGACCGAAACTAGCTGCTTTGACCGGCGCTTCCAGCTTCCTGCAAGCCGCGCAGGACATCGGCGTAGGTGGCCGTCAAAGCAATGCGCAGTATCAGTATCAGCTTTCCGCGGATACGGTCGGCAATCTCACCAATTGGGCCACGCTGGCGTACCACGAGATGTTGCGCATGCCGCAGCTCAAGGACGTCACCACCGACCAGCAGATCAACGGGTTGCAGATGCTGCTGCACTACGACCGCCCCACCGCGGCCCGGCTCGGCATTACTCCCCAGGTCATCGACAACTCACTCTACGATCAGTTCGGCGAAGCCCAGGTCTCTACCATCTACACTTCTCTGAACCAGTACTACGTGGTCATGGAAGCCGCTCCGCCGTTGTTACGTTCACCCACCTCCCTGAACACCACCTACCTGAATGTTTCCGGCGGCCAGGCTGTGCCGCTCGGTGTCGTCACCAAGGCGACCGCCTCCACTTCGCCGTTGTCAGTGAATCACTCGTCGTTCTTTCCCTCGGCGACCATCTCATACAACCTGGCCCCGGGTGTATCGCTCGGCCAGGCCACCCTGTTGATTAACAAGATGCAGCAACGGATCGGTATGCCCTCTTCGGTAATCGGCCAATTTGCCGGCACAGCCGAGGCCTTTCAGAAATCTCTCGCGAGTGAACCGTTCCTCGTGCTCGCTGCCTTGGCGGCCATCTACATCGTGCTCGGCGTGCTTGTATGAAAGCCTGATCCACCCGATCACCATCCTGACCACTCTCCCATCGGCCAGTGTGGGCGCGATGCTCGCCTTGATCCTCTTTCGCAGTGAACTTGATGTCATCTCGCTGATTGGGATTTTTCTCCTCATCGGCATTGTCAAGAAGAACGCCATTCTGATGATTGATTTCGCCTTGCAGGCCGAGCGCCTCGAAGGCAAGAGCACTGAGGACGCCATCTTCGAAGCCTGCATGTTGCGCTTCCGTCCCATTCTGATGACCACGCTGGCCGCTCTCTTCGGCGCGCTGCCGCTGGCCTTCGGACACGGAACCGGTTCCGAACTGCGGCGCCCCCTTGGCATCGCCATTGCCGGTGGCCTCGTCTTCAGCCAAATCCTTACGCTCTACACCACGCCCGTCATCTATCTTTACTTCGACCGGATCAGTAACTGGAGAAAACGCCGGCACGCAACGGCCTAAAGGAACGCATTATGAATATCCGCCAACATCTTCAATCTGCTGCGGTAAGCGCACTGGTACTCCTGCAGGGCTGTGTCGTCGGGCCGAAATACTCCGTGCCCACGGCGCCCACCGCCCCCGCCTTCAAGGAACAGGTCGCTCCCGATGGATCGAAGTGGACGCCGGCCACTCCGCAGGACGCCGCGCAGCGCGGCCAATGGTGGTTGGTCTTCAACGAGCCCGAGCTGAATGCACTAGAGGACCAACTCAACAACTCCAACCAGAACATCGCCCAGGCGTATCACAACTTCATGGCCGCGCGCGCCCAGGTGCGCGAAGCACGGTCCAGTTATTACCCCACGGCCACGACCACCCCGGCCTATACGCGATCCCGTACCTCGGCCAATCAAATAGGCCAGACCATACCCGGGGAAAATCTCAACAGCAACGAATTCAGTCTGCCCTTTGACGTCTCCTGGCAGCCGGACGTTTGGGGGCGCATCCGCAACACGGTACGGGAGTATGCCAACGCCGCTCAGGTAAGTGCTGCCGACCTGGCCAATGAACGGCTCACGGAACAAGCCAACCTGGCTATCTATTATTTTGAAATACGCGGACAGGATGAGCAGCTCGAGCTGTTCAAGAAAACCATTGTTGCCTATCAAAAGCTCGTCGATCTTACGCGAGTGTTGAGCCGGACCGGTGTCGACGACGAGCAGTCGGTCGCCGAGGCCAATCTCAATCTGAAAACCGCGGAGGCGCAAGCCACCAATCTGGAAAACGCGCGCGCCCAGTATGAGCACGCGATCGCGTTGCTCATTGGTCAGCCCGCGTCGACGTTCTCCATGCCGGTGCACAATCTGACGACGCCGATGCCCACGATTCCTGCTGGGCTTCCTTCGGACCTGCTGCAGCGTCGTCCTGACATTGCCGCGGCAGAACGCAGCATGTCTCAGGCCAACGCGCTCATTGGAGTGGAGACGGCGGCGTTCTACCCCAACTTCAGTATTTCTCTCTCTGGCGGCTTGGAAAGTAACAACATTCGTAACTGGCTTACCTGGCCCAGCCGCTTCTTCTCGATCGGGCCGTCGGCCAGCGAAACCCTCTTCGATGCAGGATTACGCCGCAATACCGTCGCGCAATATCGTTCCCAATACGACGCCGACGTGGCTGCCTATCGTGAGACGGTGCTCACCGCCTTCCAGCAGACCGAAGATGGTCTCTCCGGGCAGCGCGTACTGACCAAGGAAATTGCCCAACAGCAGGAGGTCATCGCTGCCGCACAGCGGTACTACAATCTCTCCATCATCCGCTACAGAACCGGCATTGATACATTTCTCAACGTCTTCACCGCTCAGACCGCTTTGCTCTCTGACCAACAAACCTCGATCACACTGCGTGTGCAGCAAATGACCACCACCGTGCAGCTCATAGAGTCCCTGGGCGGCGGTTGGGACACAACCCAGCTACCATCCGAAAAAGCCGTAGCCGCAAAACTCTAACGGGGGCCAAACCGAATCACACTGTAGGAACTGCAACTGAGCAGTTACGCCAGGCAGCACTTAGTGCACCCAACCTCAACTCCGCGCGCAAACCTCACCCCCTGGACGGGTGCCCATGTTCGCGTTCCGCGTACATGGGTTGAACACGATCGGGCGAAGCCCCACCTTATCCTTTCCAAGGTCAAGCCAAAGAACTACGCAAATTCTGCCAGCCCTCTTTGCTCATCTTCAATCGCTGGCCTGTTTTCAACACCACCGACCCCTCGCGTAGAACCTCACTCACTCGCTCCACATTCACAATCACCGACCGATGAATCCTCACAAACCGATGCGGATCGAGCATGGTCGCCAGCTGCTTAATCGTCTCCCGCAACATGAACGACTTCGTCCCCACATGCAGGCAAGCGTAGTAATCCGCCGCCTCGATCCAATCGATCTCGCTCACCTCGACAAAACTATCCTTCGTGCCATTCGGAACCAGCAACCGTTTCGGAAACACATTCTGCCCTAAACCAGCCAGCACCAGCTTCATCTGCTCCTGTGTCATCAACGCTGACTGCGAAGAAATCCGCTCCCTGACCCGAAGAATCGTAGCCTGCAGCCGTTCCGGCTCGATCGGCTTCGTCAGATAATCCAGGGCATGCACCTCAAACGCGCGCACCGCGTACTCGTTATGCGCGGTCACAAACACCGTCACCGGCATTTGCGCCGGACCCATCTGCGCAATCACCTCAAATCCATCTTTCCCCGGCATCTGAATATCGAGAAACAACACATCGAACCGCTCTCGCTTCAACGCAGCGATCACCTCTTGCCCGTTGCGGCATTCTCCCCCGACTGCGACATCGCCTTGTTGTGCCAACAAGAGACAAAGCCGCTCCCGTGCCAGAGGTTCATCATCCGCAATCAGAGCTTTCAGTTTCATACGCCCTGTGGTTCAAACGGAATCGTGATCGCCACTTCAAATCCGCCGGTGGTAAGCGAATGCGCCGTCATCGTATACGAATCCTGGTAAAAGTGTTCCAGGCGTTCCCGTGTATTGCCCAGGCCGATTCCATGCCCATTCCGCGCTGCCGGAATAAATCCCTTCCCCGTATCCCGCACCCGGACGTGCAGCATGTCTCCGTCGCGAATCGCCGACGCCTCCACCACTCCCGCTTCCTCGCACCGAGCGATCCCATGCCGGATCGCATTCTCCACGATCGGTTGTAGGAGAAAACATGGAACCATCCCATGCAGCGCCGTTGGATCGACATTCATCTCTACCTGCAGCCGGTCGGCAAAGCGCGCCCGCTCGATCGCCAGATAATTCCCAACAAACTCCAACTCCTCCGACAGAGGAACCTTCTCCGGAGTCGAACTCGCCAGAGTCGTCTTCAGGATGGCATTCAGATGGCCGAGCATCTCAGCCGCCGGCTTCTGCCGCCCCAATTCCACCAAAGCAGTGATCGCGTTGAGTGTATTGAAAAGAAAGTGTGGTGCTAATTGCATCTGCAGCGCGCGCAGATGTGCCGCCGAAAGCTGCCGTTGTAACTCGATCGATTGCGTCGCCTCGCGCTGCACACGAACCTGAGAATGAATCACTCCACTGATGCCAAAAATAAATCCGTAGATCAGCAATTCCATGCCAAAGGGATTGAGGTGCAGTACATCGTTCCCCAGGCTCTTTAACAGCAAAAGGTGGATCCACCCCAGACTTGATCCCAGAGCCACCTGAAAAGCAACCGCCCCGGAAGTAAAACTCAACAAGAAAGGAATGCGCTTACTAGCCGTCCACAACGAACTGGCCACGCAAGCCCACCATACCCAAAGCACCAGACCGTAGAGCAGCGAGGGAAGATGTGTAATCGAATGGCACTCGCTCGCAGTCGCCAGCGCCAACGCCACAGAGAAAGCGAAGATCATCACATGCCCGTTGATAGCGGCAGACCGCAAAGAAGTTCGCTTGGCGGCGCCCGCAACCATCCAGGTGCCAGGATTTACCGGTGGAGAGTTCATAGAGTTCCTTTCCTGGTTATCGGAAGGCGCTGGCATCTATCGTACATCGCGAGCACTGCCGCCCTTGTAAGTCGTTCAATGCACGGCGCGCTTCCTGCTGCATGCGTGAACCTTCGTCCCTGGCTCCCGAAGCCTTGAGAATTTCGCCGTAGACCCCTTTCGCTGTCAGGTAGCCGATCGATTGTTTACCGACTGTCGCCTCCGCGATCGCAAGCGCATGCTGCACATCGACCAGCGCTCGCGAATACTCTCCGGTCCTGGCCAGCGCCCTCGCACGTAGAAGATAGGTCGTACCCAGCATGTAAAAGTCCGGGCCACGACTCCGCGTCCAGCTCTCGATGGATATCTGCACCGCAGCGACCGCGTCCTCAGCATGCCCTGCCCGCAGGGCCAGGGCAGCCTTCACGCTGTTCATCGCGGCCAAGTCGTCATCACTCGGGCTGTTTCCCTGCAGCGCGAAAGCCTTCTCCAGGGCGCGCCGTGACGCGCGATCGTCGTTCTGGGCGAACTTCATCACCGCCAGGTCGGTGTAGGCGCTGCCGAGCCCTGCATGGTCGCCCAGTTCTTCATAAAGGTGAACAGCCTTCTCGAACAATACCTGCGCGGCACGCATCTGCCCTTGAGACTCTTCCATAGTTGCGAAATTTGCGATGATGGCGGCGTACTGCGCTTTGGCGGATGGAATCGACGGCAGTATCTCGAGTGCCATCTGGTAAGCTCGCCTGGCCTTGGGGTACATTTCCAGATCCTGATAGGACGAGGCCAGCATCCCCCACGCCAAGCCCCGATCGCTTTCACTGAGACTGTGGCTGTCCGCCGCCACCAATGGCTCGAGCATCGTGACGGTTTCCTTTATCTGCCCATCGCTCCAGAGCCGGTAAGCTTCTTCGATCGGACTCAGCCCCCACAACGGCAGGGCGCTCAAGAGAAGAAACGTAAGCAACACTCTCATGCACCAAGCATGAAGGCGGCTCTTCTAACGCTCCACCGCTATGCAGCCAGTGATACGGATTTTGCAGCCGAAGCTCTACCCGGGCCTTTGTCTTTATTGACTGTGTAGATCAAGCATCCAGGTCTGTCCCACCAAGGCATGACCAAAGGAGCGATGTTTCTCTTGCTTCAAAAGACGAAAGCCCGCAGCCTGATAAATCCGCCGAGCGGATCCCAGAATATCGTTCGTCCACAACTGAAGCCTGTGATAACCCAGTGCTCTTGCGCGGTCAATGCAGGCTCCCACCAGCCGGGTGCCGACTCCTAAGCCGCGTGCCGAAGGTTCCACATATAGCAATCTAAGTTGTGCGACGCCGGGATCGGCGCTCTTCACCAGGAATACGGAGCCAAGGACGTTTCCGGCTGCTTCCGCCACCCAGGCATCGTCACGGTTCGCATCGTGGTTGGCCACGAAGTCTCCCAGAATCTTCGACACCAGACCTTCATACGACCAATCCCACCCGTATTCGTTGTGATACAGAATCGCCTGGCGGTGCGTGATCCAACCCAGGTCGCCCACTTGCAATGGCCTCAGACGAACGCTCTCCGGCGCTGGCGGCTCTACTCCCAGAATCGATTGAATATCCTGCATCCCTGCAACCAGCCGCTTGCATTCTTGCTCCGCAAGAGGCGAAAGCAGTGACTCGATCTGTAACTGCGTCCCACGATCCAATCGCTTGAACGTCTTACGGCCGGCAGACGTCAGCGACAGAAGCTTCTGCTTTCCGTGTGCCGGATTGAGCCGGCTCTGCACCAGCCCTCCCGCACGAAAGCGAGCGACGATGCGGCTCACGTGCGCTTTATCCATTCCCAGGCTGCGAACGATGGCCGCCGCTGTTTGTTCTTTGGATTGCGCGAGCTCGTAAAGCACCCTGGCATCGGCGAGTGACAACGCACTCGCGGGCAAGTGTTCCGCCAGAAGGCCAATTTTGCGGGTGTAAAACCGGTTGAAACTGCGAACTTCACTCACCACCGACATAGCGGAAACTCCCACCCTGTGTTGTCACATACAACATAGCGCAGCTCCCGTTATCTTGTAAAATCCTTCGCTCAGCGCTTGAGAGCCCTGCCTGCAAGCGCTGTGGTCAGCGCTCCGTTGTCCACCGCCAACACTCCGTTTACCGTGAGATAGCGGACCCCCGTCGCCAACAACCTTGGCGACGAGTAGGTGGACCGTGCATCGATCGTCTTGGGATCGAAGGCAAGCACATCGGCGAAGTAGCCCGGCTTGAGCAGGCCTCGATCCTTCAGTCGAAGGGTCTTCGCCGGCAGCGATGTGCTCGAACGGATAGCGAACTCCAGGGGAATAACGTGGCGGTCAAACACGTAGACCCGAAGCTTGCGCGGGAACGTACCGTACTTACGCGGATGGCCTTCGGAGCCGTCGGAGCAGGTCATCACCCACGGCTGGCGCATGAAGGCTTCGATGTCGGCTTCTTTCATGTTGAACGAAGCGACGTCCGACCCTCCCGCCTGAATGATCTGGATGGCCGCGTCGATGGGCGACTCGTTACGTTCTTTCGAAATTGCGGCGAGCGTCTTGCCCATGATGGTCTTGTCCGGCGCGGACGTCATCAGCAGCGTATCCGCTCCGCCGCGGCGAGCAAGATTCACGTTCATTTCCTTGACCAGTCGCGCATGGAGGCTGGGGTCGCTCAGGTTCTTGAGCAGATTACCGTCGGCTTCGGCCCATCGCGGCACCAGCGATGCGGTGACGCTGGTACCCGAGGCCGTGTAGGGATACTCGCTGGCAGTGATATCGACGCCGTCTTTTCGTGCGCTGTTGATCAGGGCGATGACGGCGGAACTCTGGCCCCAAACGTCCACGCCAAGAGCTTTGATGTGCGAGATCATTACCGGGAGATGAGCCTCCCGGCCGATACGAATCGTCTCCCGGACACTGTTGAGCAGGCCGATCGAGTAGGTGCTCTCGTCGCGCATGTGGGTGTCGTAAATACCGCCGGCCGCGCCCGCGATGCGCGACATCGCAATCACTTCTTCCGTGCTGGAGTAACTGCCGGGTGCGTAATAAAGGCCGGTGGAGATCCCGATCGCGCCGTCTTTCATCGCGACGCCGACGAGCGACTGCATGCGCTCGAGCTGCTCTGGCGTAGGCTTCGCGTCCGACATGCCCATCACTTCGCGGCGCACCGTACCCTGGCCGATGAAAAGCGCGGCGTTGGTGCCGATTCCCTGCCGGGCCCATTTCGCGAGAGTGTCTCCGATGGCAGAGGGGCTGTCGCCATCATTGCCGGTGGCCACCGTGCTAACGCCCTGCATCAGGTAGGCGTCGTTGCGGCTGTGCTTGGGGTCGGAGAGATCGTCCGCCGTGTGCGTGTGGGGATCGATGAAACCCGGCGTCACCACCAGGCCGGTGGCATCGATGATGCGCTTTGCCTTCCTCCCTTTGCTGGACCCAACGAAGACAATGCGATCGCCGCTGATGCCGATGTCCGCCTTGACGGCGGCGGAGCCTGAGCCATCGATTAGTGAACCTCCGCGCAGGATCAGATCCATCTCCTGCGCATAGCTTTGCGAAGCCACCAGGAACGAGGTAACCAGAATCAGGCCGCGGATAAATTGCAACGTTTCTCTCACGAACGCAACCCCGTTTCCTTCGACGCAGCCGCAACGATCGCCGCCGCCATGGCAAGCTTGTGATCGTTGCTCCAGGGTGGCCCCAGCGACTTCCTCAACTGCAGGAAGTGCGCATCGAAATCCTTGATACGATCTCTGATACGCAACGCCTCGCTCGCTGCAGCCACTACTTTCTTCGCGTCGTACCAGTGGACGTCCCAATCGCGCGCCTCGGCCGCGGCAGCCAGCGCCCTGCGATACATCACCCAGTCGGCAACATTTTGCGCCCGGTAGTCCTTGATCCGCTCAGCAATCGTGGGTGGCAGCTCTGGGCACTCGCGAAGCGCGACCCCGGCGATGCCTCCGGGCACCGTGATCGCCACCTCTTCCAGCCGGAGCTTCGCGTGTCGTTCCGCTGAAGCCCGCACCCTTTCCACCAGCGCCACGGCTTCATCCAGAGGCAGCCCCTGCCCTTCGCTGTGGTGCGGAATCTTCGGCAGGCCCTCGTCCACCAGTTCGACGCGGCGACGGTCAAGCAGCGTTCCATCACCAGCAACGGTCACCATCACCGCCCAACCACCGTGGTCCGATACTCCAATGATTCCGTCGCCCGTCGCCACGATGTTTCCTCCAAAACGAATGCTATGCGTACCCTCGAACACCGGTTCGACTAGCATGGCTGAGTCGGACCAGTGTTCGAAAGGGGAGGCAAGACGAGTATGCCGAAAACAAAGCCAGGCTTATCGCGCAGAGATCTGCTAAAGGGAGCCGGGGGAACTTCCGCTGCATTACTCCTTGCCGGTGCGTCATCCGCGGCGGCCCAGAACGCTGTGACGTCCCGCTCTGCCGATGCCATCCTCCATCTCCCTGTTCTATCCCAACCTGACATCGTAATGGCCTACGCCGGAGACCAAGATAGCAGCAGGATCGAGCTGTCCCGCACAGGTACAGCTTGGACGGGCACGGGAAACGCTAGCAACACCATCACCCACATTGTTGCAGGCCAGCGTCAGTCGATCATTTCGCTCGAGTCCCCTGCTCTTCCCATTCAGCGCGTTCACCTTCGCTGGAAATGCCGCTTTCCCTCTGCTGTCCGCGTCCTCGGAGATGCGTGGGAACGGAGCTACGGCGATCTGCAATGGTTGCCATTACAAGCGGAACGTCCGCTGCCCTGGTACGTCCTGCTCCATCTACTCGACCGAACCGCGGGTGTGGGGGTGAAGACTGGATCTGCCTCCTTTGCCTTCTGGCAGGTCGACCCTTCCGGCATCTCGCTCTGGTTGGATGTGCGCAACGGAAGCCATGGGGTGCGGCTCGGTAACCGAAAACTGGAGATGGCGACCATCGTCGACTACGCCGCAGAAGCCGGAGAAAGTTCCTTCGCCACCACGAAAGCTCTCTGCCGTCGCATGGCCGAGGGGACTACAGTTCCCACAGTACGCGGTAAGACTAGGCTCGCCGCCATCTACGGGAGCAACGACTGGTATTACGCCTATGGGAAGAACACGCCCGACGGCATCTTGCGCGACGCCGACCTGGTCACTTCGGTGGCACCGGCTGGCGGCCCCAAGCCGTTCACCGTCATCGACGATGGCTATCAGGACAGCGCCCGCTTCCCAGACATGGCGAAGCTCGCCACAGACATCCGGGCTCGGGGAGCCACCCCTGGTATATGGATCCGGCCACTGCGAGCCGGCGCCACTTCGCCTGCCAACCTTCTGCTGCCGAACGCGCGATGGAAGGGGGACGGCCACGAAGCGCCGCCCTTGGCCTACGACCCCACCATTCCCGAAGCGATGGAGGCGATCGCTGCGGTCGCGACGCAAGCCTGCGGTTGGGGCTTCGACCTGATTAAACATGACTTCACCACCTTCGAGCTTCTCGGCCAATGGGGTAGTCAGATGGGTGCGTCTCCGGCTCGCGGCAACTGGTACTTGAATGATCGAAGCCTCACCAACGCTGAGGCCGTGAGCCTGCTCTACCGCCGCATTCGATCGAGCTGTGGACCAGATCGCATCATCATCGGCTGCAATACCGTGGGTCACTTGTCGGTAGGGCTATTCGACGGATCCCGCACCGGAGACGATGTGAGTGGCAGGCAGTGGGAGCGGACCCGCCGCCTCGGCGTGAACACGTTGGCCTTCCGTCTGCCGCAGCACCGGACGTTCTTCTCCGTCGATGCAGACTGCGTCCCCTTAACCCGCGATGTTCCGTGGACAATGACCCGGCAATGGCTGCAAGCTGTGGCAAACTCCGGTACAGTTCTGCTGGTTTCTCCAGAACCAGGGGCAGTCCAAAATGAGCAGCGAGCTGCACTCCGCGACGCCTTTGCGCGCTGCCTGCAAGCGCCGGAAAGCGAGCCGCTGGACTGGCTCGACTCCCGCACGCCGGCAGAATGGCGAACTGCAAAAACAAATCAAATATACGACTGGATCATGCCGGACGGCGAAGATCCATTCCCGATCGGTATCCAACGAGGAACGGACTAGAGCAGTCGCTCCCCGTCGGCGGTGCAGCTCATCGACCCAAACCCGCCACTGCAAGTCTAAGGTCGATGAGCCGCTCGGTTGACTATGCGTTGGTACCGCCGTCCACCGTGAGATTTGCCCCGGTCACATACGATGATTCTGGGCTCGCAATGAAGGCAACCACCGCGGCTACTTCTTCTACCCGCCCATACCGGTTCAGCGCCGTAGCCGCCTTCTGCGATACGGCCCAATCGCCGCCGGCGGGATTCAGATCGGTGTCGATAGGCCCCGGCTGCACATTGTTGACTGTGATCCCACGGCCGCCAATCTCTCTCGCTAATCCCTGGGTGAACATTTTGACCGCGCCCTTAGTAGCCGAATAGGCCACCAGCCCGGGCGCAATCACATGCTCACCCACGCAGGAACCAATCATGATGATGCGGCCGCCGCTCTTCATGTGCTTCAGCGCCGCCTGGGTCGCAATCATCACTCCCCGTACATTGAGATCGAGAATGTGGTCGATCTCATCCAGCGGGGTCTCCTCAAAGGGCTTCGGGATAGCCGTACCCGCGTTGTTCACGAGAATGTCCAGGTGCCCGAAAGCAGCGACCGTCTTTTCCACTGCGTCCTTTGCCGCCGCCGTATCCGCGGAGTCCGCCTGAATTGCAATCGCCTTGCCGCCACTCCCTTCAATCGCTTTCACGACTGCCGCTGCCGAGGTGGCATCCTTCGCATAGGTGATGGCGATGCTCGCTCCATCCGCTGCCAGCCGCTTCGCGATGGCTGCACCAATGCCGCGGGAACCGCCGGTAACCAGTGCTACTTTATTGCTCAAATGAGACATCTGAAATCTCCTAAGAATGACGACGTTTATTTGAAACCTAACCTTTGATGTACCGATTGCGCTCGATGGACTACGCTCACGCGATACTTTGTAAGCTGACCGATATGCCTCGCAAGCATGGGAGAAACGATGGAACTGCGACATCTCCGCTATTTCGTGGCGGTTGCCGAGTCTACAAGTTTTGCAGTCGCGGCCGAACAAAGGCTGCACACCACGCAACCCTCGCTCAGCCGGCAAATTCGCGATCTGGAGGATGAGATCGGCGCACCGCTCCTCACCCGCACCCCTCGCGGCATCGAGCTCACCGCCGCCGGTCGCGTCTTTCTCGATCACGCCCGAGTCGTGTTGTCGCAAGTGGAGATCGCTGTCGAGTCGGCGCGCCGGTCTGCCGAGCCCGCCAAACCCTACTTCGTCCTAGGCTTTCTTACCGGGCACGAAACCACGTGGCTTCCCGAAGCGCTGCAATTGCTGCGGGATGAATTGCCGGGCGCACACGTAGTGGTTTCCAGCCAGGTATCACCCCACCTTGCCGTTGCCCTGTCGAACGGCAGGATGGATGCCGCATTTCTCCGCCGGGAAGAAGGGGCCTCCGCTGACTTGGAGTTCCGTCTGCTGACCAAGGAGCCCCTGGAAGTCTTTATGCGCAACGATCACCGCTTTGCCGCGCTGAGCGAAATCGATGTGCACGCACTCGTGGGAGAAATATTTGTGAGCGTCTCCGGCAAAGCCTTAAGCGGACGCGGGAACGCTCCCGCCCTGCGGCTCGCCATCGACGACTACCTCAAGCACTCGAACGTCTCCATCAAACCGAGCCACGAGGTCGACAATCTAGCCGGGGCCATGTCGCTCATCGATTCCACCCACGGTGTCGCGCTCCTGCCTGTTTACGCAAAAAATCTGGTTTCCGGCCTCATCACCAGCCGGCCTCTCAAGGGCACTGCGCCCACTATCGATCTTTACCTCGGTTACAAGAAAGGCAACGACTCTCCTCTCTTGAAGGCGCTGCTGGCACGCCTTGACGACCTCATTGCCCGCGTCGATCTCCGCCACCATTGACATCTCTGAGCAAATGGAAGCACTCTCGTTCCGGAGGCTGACCTCTTGCAGCGGCGAACTTTCCTCTCCACCACCGCCCTCACGCTCGCTTCACGGCTGATCCACCCGCATTCGTCGTTCGCGTTCGAAGCTCCGGCCCACCACCTACCGATCGAAGACCCCCACTACCGCAGAGTCAGGTCTTATATCGAAGAAGTCCCGCAGCAGGGATACCATTGGGCCTCACCCGCCGCTTACGAAGCCTTCAACGATATGAAGTACGGCGTGCGCATTCACTGGGGTCTGTATGCCGTCGCCCACTTCAGCGGCGAATCCTGGCCCTTCCTCAATTTGAGTTACTCAGAACGCGCCCACTACAACGAGATGTACAAGACCTGGAATCCGTCTGCCTTCGACGCCGATGAGTGGACCTCTCTCTTTTCCGAAAACGGCATGCGCATGTTTGCCTTCACCACCAAGCACCACGAAGGCTTCTCCATGTTCGACACCCGCACCCGCGTGCAGAGAAGGATTCGCTGGGACGGACCCAACGGCCCCGCCATCGAGAACAGCGATCTGGCTTACTCCATCATGGAGACACCCTTCCGCCGCGACGTCGTCAAGGAGCTTTGCGCCGCCGGCCACAAGCGCAATCTGCGCATTGCGCTGTACTTCTCCCATCCTGATTGGTACGACGCCGATTTTCGTCCTTACGCCGATCATCCTGCCCAGACGTCGAACGCCGCGGAACTCGATCCGGAGTGGCAAGATTCACAGAAGCGCCTGGGTAAGCTGCTTTGGATGGCGCCCGATCCCACCCCCGACGCGGTCACCCGCATGATGGCCCGGCACCGCGCGCAACTCGAAGAGCTGCTAACCAACTACGGCGAAATCAATATGCTCTCGCTCGATCAATGGCTCGGGCCAAAGGTGTGGCCACAACTGCGAGAGACCCTGTTCCGCATCCGCGAGATCCAACCCAATGTCATGATCCGCGCGCGCGGCATTGGCAACTACGGCGATTACTACACTCCCGAGGGGTTTATTCCCGGAGATAAAGCCAATACCGGCATGCCTTGGATGGTCATCTACCCACTCGGCAAAGGATTCTCCTTCGACCCCCTTGGCTCCAACTACAAGGGAGCAAAATGGATCGTCGACAACATCATCGACACGGCCGCCAAGGGAGGCAGTTTCCAGGTCGGCATCGGCCCCGACGCCACCGGCCGCTTCCATCCCACGGCCATCGAACAGGTGAAACAAGTTGGCGCCTGGCTCAAAACCTGTGGCCCCGGCATCTACGCCACCCGGCCCCGCGACGGTGACTCATGGCGGGAAGGAGACACCGTCCGTTTCACCCGCTCCAAGGACCAACGAACCATCTATTGCTTCGCGCTGCAATGGCCCGGCAAGGCGCTCCAGCTTCGCACCGTGCGGCCTCTGCCCGGCAGCCGCATCACCCAGTTAGGTCATCCCGATCCATCCCGCTGGAAATTCGATTCCGCCTCCGGCCTGACCATCGAACTCCCCGAGTCACCGGCCAATGAGTCCAGCTATGCCTGGGGTTGGAAGATCCAGGTCGCGGGCTGAGCCTTCCTCCGCTTCGCGGCTGTTACTGAGTCCTCGTCGCAAGACGCCTCGGCACGCCTGACATGTATTCGCCGTTTATTCGCGTCGGGAGTGGCGCGGATACGGTTTGTAACGTCCGAGGGAACTGATTGGCGCGTAGACCCATCGATACCGAAGTACGACGTCCAAACGGTTAGTCACTTCCCTCGTGGGAGCGAACATCAATATACCTCGACGTACACCAATGGGTCGGGTATGACGAATCTGTTCGCCGCTCGATCGGGCACGACAGCTTCTGTGGCATATTGACGGCGTACACCTCAAGATGGAAGAAGCCTCAACCGTTCACTCTTTAAAAACATTGAGATCAGGACTCACCGAAGCCTCAGATTCGCAACCGCGGAAGTTCGCCGGAGTGCTGTTCGGTGAGGTTTGCCTCTGCCGGCATGCACTCGGCCATGAAAACACATGAACATCAAAATCGCACATGAGACAGGAACCTTCACCCAGATCTTGCACAAAACGCTCGATGACTCAGAGATCACCCAAACGATCGTAATTCTTGAGGACGACGCGTCCGCATTCAGGGTAGTCCAGACGTATGAACTCAAAAGATTTCGCAGCGGATCGAAAGCACTCGCACCGGGTGCTACGTACTGTCGTGACTCCGTGTGTGCAACCAGGGAGCTGGCGATCGAGCAGGCGAGAAGGCTGATGGCGAAATACCAGAATGAGGGCTGGCAGGTCTGCCGCGAAGAAAGAACGGCCCAGGGCTGAGCGCCAAGCGGCGGCCACCCAAGGAATCGAACCGCCATTACCTCGATGATCGTTGGGCTCGCGGTCAATGAGATGGAGGAGGTTGATAACGTGTACGTCGTTTACTTCATAGACCAGACGCTTGGGAGTCAACTCATCAATGCCACAAGCTGCGATATCGCGGGGGAGCATCTCGTCTTTTTCAGACACGACGGAAAACTGGTTGCTTTGTTTCTCCTGGAAGTCGTGAAAGATTGGTCCCGCATCGACATCAAAACCGCGTGACCGATCCGGGGCCCGTCACCGTTGGACACCGGTACCTGGGTGCGCAGGACTGCGCCTTGAGCTCGTCACAAACCGAGGGTCCTCGCGTATGATTGTGCACCGGGCGTAAGCATGGACCCTCAAAAACAGGAACTAATCCCTTGGGTGCCTCTTACCACTGAAGACCATCAGTCCGTTCTAGCTGAAGTGGAACGCCTGCTCGCGAGTCCGCACTTTTGTAACAGCAAACGCTATCCAGCTTTTCTTCGCTACGTGGTCGAAGCCAAGCTTGCAGGCAAAGATCAGCAAATCAAAGAACGCACCCTGGGTGTGGAGGTCTTTCAGCGTCCGCCAAACTACGACACCAGTTCCGATACTGTAGTGCGTTATACGGCCGGCGAGGTTCGCAAGCGTCTGCTGGCGTACTACAGCGAACTGAGTGGTGGTTCCGCGCTCCAGATTTCGTTACCCGTCGGATCGTACATACCCGAATTTTTCCGCGGACGGCTTGTGCCGAGTCCTGCGAGCGAAACTCCACTGGCACTGGAATTGCCGGCGGAGGTATTCCCTGTTCCCGCTCCAGCACTGAACCCCTCGCGCCGCTTAACCCAAAATAAATCCCTGGTGATTCTGTGGCTTGTCGTTGTGGCAGGGGGTGTCTTGATGTGGGCTGTGCTTCTCAGGCCGCATTTCACCCCCAAGACCGCCCTTGACCAATTTTGGTCGCCGTTGACCAGTGTTCCCGGACGAGTCTTTGTTTACCCGGGTACTGACAATGCCTACATGCCGACGCTCGTGTTCACGCGACGTTTCAAACAGTCGCATCATCTCGAGGAAGATCAACGCAATGGAACGCTCATTCCCCTGCCACCCCTGAATGCTACCGACACATTGACGTCGTACGACCTGTACCCTAAAAACGACTCTCTGGTTGACACCGGCGACCTCGCGGCCTGTTTCGACGTTGCCTCTTTGCTGGCCCGGCACAACAAAACGCCAGATGTCCGAGTCGGCGACGAACTGTCGGCGGAAGATCTGGCAGGTTCCCCCGCCGTCTTCATTGGGGCCTTTAGCAATCGATGGACAATGCAGGTGTCCAAGTCTCTTCCCTTCCGATTCGATCTCAGTCAGTTTGATTTCGGCACCATCGCGGAGGAGGGAGGGCAAAAACGTGTCTGGAAAGCGAAAGTTGAACTGAACGGAGAGGTGTCTGTTTATGAGGATTATTCGATCGCGGCCAGACTTGTCGACTCGAGTCTTGGGAAGCCGGTGATCATCGCCGCCGGGTTGATGGCGCCCGGCTCACGAGCCGCAAGCAATTTCATCACGAGTCCCGAATTACTGGAGGCATTTGCCCGCAATGCCCCCTCTGACTGGAGCAGAAAAAATCTGGAAGTGGTGTTGAGGACAGAGGTCGTCAAAGGACATCCAGGGCCGCCCACCATCGTGGCGGTGAAATACTGGTAGACGCACTGCGCTTCGCGGCGATGGGCGAAAACAATAGCCTCCGGTCTATGCGGAGTGCGGACTGGTTCCATTGCAAAGCTAGGAGATTTCATTTATACCCACACCTTGTCCTATAGTTGATCGTGATGAATCGAAGACACTTTGTCGGCCTCACCGCCGCCACCGCTCTCTCGCACGCGCTCGAGCCCGCATCCGCATTCGCCGCAGTTACGCCCCTCAAGCCCATGGCTCTGGGCTGGGTCATCACTCCGTACGGCTCCCCGGAAGAACACTTCCGCACCGTGCGCGACCTGGGTTTCGCGGCCTGCTTCCTTTCGTTGGACAAGTACATCGGCAGCTTTACCCCGGCGCTGGCAACGCAGTATCGCGACCTGCTGGCCAAGTATCAACTCACGGCCACCACCGTTGAGGTTGTCGGGCCGCCGCCGCTCGAATGGAACTTTACCCAGGGACCTTCAACCATCGGCCTGGTGCCGCCCAAGTACCGCGCGGCCCGCATCGACGCACTTCGCCAGGTTTCCGATTTCGCGCACCTCGTTGGCATTCCCCAGGTACAGACCCACTGCGGTTTTATCCCCGAAGATCCAGCCGACCCGCTCTATCCCCAGGCCGTCGAAGCCATCCGCACCGTCGCCAAGCACTGCCAGGGCAACGGCCAGCAATTCCTGATGGAGACCGGCCAGGAAACCCCCATCACCATGCTGCGCGCAATCCGCGACGTCGCCATGCCTAACCTTTGCGTCGGCCTCGACACCGCCAACCTGGTCCTTTACGGCAAGGCAAGCGCCGTAGAGGCAATCGACGTCCTCGGACCCCACATCAAAGGGGTCCACGCCAAGGACGGCATATGGCCTAAAACCGACCCCGACAAGCTCGGCGAAGAAGTTCTCATGGGCAAAGGAGTGGTCGATTTCCGCACCGTCTTCACCAAGCTGAAACGTCTTGGCTACACCGGAGCCATCTCCATCGAGCGGGAAACTTCAGGTGCGCAACAAATAGCAGACGTCCGCCAGGAGAAGGCTTTCCTCGAACGCGTCCTGCGCGAAGTAAATGCGTAACTACGGAGGAGACAAATGAATCGCCGTCAATTTATGCAGGGTGGTACCGCCAGCGGCCTGCTTCTACTCAAGTCGAGCACCGCATTTAGCTACCAGGCCAACTCCGCGGTCCGTCTCGGGCTCCTGGGTTGTGGCAATCGCGGCACCACCGTCGCTACGTCGTTTACCCGCAGTACCACGGCCCGCGTGGTGGCCCTCGCCGATATCTTCCCCGATAAGCTTGATCTGGGCCGCAAGCACTTTAACCTAGACAACAGCAAGCTTCTCTTTCATGGCCCAAACGCCTATGAGCAATTGGTGGCGGCCAAAGATATCGATCTCATCCAGATTTCGACTCCGCCCTTCTTCCACGTGCAGCACCTCGAAGCCGCGGTCGCTTCCGGCAAGCACGTCTACTGCGAAAAGCCGGTCGGCGTCGATGTGGCCCAGGCAAAACACGCCCTCGAAATAGCCACCCGCGTAAAGCCGACCCAAAGCGTAGACGTCGGCTTCCAGTGTCGCAATGCTCCGCCCATCGCCGCCATCGCAACCCAGATTAAGGGCGGCGCCCTGGGAAAGGTCGGCAGTGTGAGCGGCTTTTACAACGCGCCCGCCGCAGAGGAGAAGGTCCACCCCGGCGCCGGGCAGGACGAATACCGCCTCCGCAACTGGCTCTGGTACCGTGCACTCTCGGGAGACATCCTGGTTGAGCAAAATATCCACATCATCGATCTCTGCAACTGGATGCTCGGCGCCCATCCGCTCAAGGCCACAGCCACCGGCGGACGCAACATCCTTACCCACGCCGGCGATTGCTGGGACAACTACCAGGTCGACTTCACCTATCCCAACGACGTCCACCTCGCCTTCGCATCGACCCAGTTCGGCAATGCAGGATTCGGCGCCGGTCTCAGCCTGTTCGGCGAGAATGGAACCGCAACGGTGCCCTATTCCGGGCCGGTTGCGATCGAAGGCCCGAAGCCCTGGGCCTGGAAGGACTCCATGGCCGCCTCGGGACCGGTAAAATTCTCCGCCAATGGAAGCTTCGCCGACAATCTTGAGTTTGCGGACCGCGATAAAGAGCGCACCTTCATCGACAGCATCACCACCGGCAAATGTCACAATCAAATTGCCGCGGGCGTCGAAACGGCTCTGAGCTGCATGCTCGGCCGCATGGCCGGCTATCAGAAACGCGAAGTCACCTGGGAGGAGCTACTCGCCGGGGGCGAGACTTACCAACTGGGAATGGATCTACAGCAGTTTGCCTAGACAAGGCGGTGGCTCAGTGAGTCGCAGTATTGTCCGCCACCGCAGCCTGTGACTGCGCTACCGCATGCGCAACATCCGCCCGATGGGTGTGAATTCCTCCGCCCGTCTGCTGCGCCGCAGCCATGAAGAACGTCCGCGCCTGCTCTGGTTGCTTCGCCATCTCCGCCGCCTGGCCTGCGCTCAGCAACCCATTCAACCGGTTGGGGCTCAACCTCAACGCCACGCGATACTCCGCGAGAGCCTCAGTCGGCTGGTGTTCCAGCAGCAGCAGATCTCCCAGCATTTCGCGTGCCGGGATATCCACTTCCATTTGCCCCAGCTTGTCCTGTTGGTCCGCCGCTTTTCGCATGGCCTCGATCGCCGCCTCCGGATGGCCTTGGGCAAACGCCTGCCAACCCACAACCTCCTGCCGCTTCACCTGCAACGCGCTCGCGTATTCCGACATGTCTGAGTTTTTGATTTCGGTGAGGCTGCGATCCAATCCCTCCAGGGCCGTCGCCGCCAGCTTGGCATCGCGCAAATGGCCGGCGGCGATGCCTTGTCCCCAGTAGGTGAAGGACGCTTCCCATTCTTTCGAGTGCGGCGCCGGCTTCTGCTCCGAGAGTGCCGTCCAGTCGTGCATCTCCGCGGCATAAATCACACGCACCTCGTTGTCGAAGAATGGACCGTCGTCCTTCATATCGTCCATTCCTGGCATGGCGCTCATATGTTCGCTGACGTTCCGCATCTGCTGCGTTAGCTGCTTCGCCTTTTCATCCTCCCCGACCTGCAGATAGGCATAGATGAGAAACTCCTTGGCATGCATCTGGTGGGCGCTGCCGGGCTGCCCCGCCGCCTCAGCTTTGTCGGAAGCCGCGACCGAAGCTACGTTCGACTCGATATCCTCAGGCCACATGCCCAGCCGGGCAAAAATGTGGCCCGGCATGTGCAACGCATGCGGCGATGAAGGCGCAATCTTTGCATACTCCCGCGCAGCGCCCAGGCCATCCGCCGCCAGTGCCGGAGTATCGCAGGTGTGAATGATGTAATGCGCCAGCCCAGGATGCTCTGGGTGCGCCGCGAACAGCGGCACCAGGATCGCCAGCGCCTGGTGCTCATGACTAAGCGACGTGTCATCCGGCGCCGTCGACGCGATGATGGCCAGCGCATCGAAAGCCGCTCCCTCCACATCATCGGGAAAATCGCGGTGCAGCGCGTTCATCTTCTCTGCGTACGCATCCGCACGCTGCTGGAACGACGTTGCCGCCGGATTGAAGTAAGCGCTCATTGCATCGATATAGGCCTGCTCGCGAGGAGTGCCCGCGTGCAGCGATCGCGCCTGGGCCATCTCTTCCGCGCCCCGCTTCAGTCCGGCCGCATCAGGATGTCCCCATAATTCCTGATACTGCGTCATCGCGATGCCCCAATGCGCCATCGCGCACGCCGGATCGTCTTTGGCAATGGCGGCAAACTGCATCTGCGCCTCGGTGTAACCAAAGGAATGCAACAGCGCGATGCCGCGCTCCATCGGCGCCTGCGAGCGGGCTGCGCAGGAGACGGGAAACGATACATGCCCCAACTGCTCTGCCCCGTCGTCATGGTGATGATGTTCCTGAGACTGGGCAGCAGGAACCAGAAGTGTGCAGGCAAGCAAGAACCAGGTTGTACGCATACGCCTACAGCCTACACCCGGGCCCCATCAAGCCCTTTGATGGCTCCGCGACTGGGCAGCCCGCAGTTCCTCCATCACCTCATCGCGCAGCGTATCGGGCGCCAGCACCTGGGCCCGGGAACCGAACCCCAGCATCACAAAACGCGCCTCCTCGTTCGTCTCGAACGCTACATGGAGGATCTTCCATGCCTCGGGTAACCCCGCACTCTTAACGCCCGCCGCAGGGGAAACCCGGCACCACCGACCCATGAGCACCGCTGCATCCGGAGCCAAAGCCACCGTGGCGCGAAACTGTTCCCGCTTCTGCTGCAGCTGCGCGGTCGAGCTCTTCCAATGCGCCGCCAGGTCAAAATTCGCCGGGCGCTCAAACGTCACCGCCAATACCACCGCGTCCTGCATGCGCGAAACGCGATACGTGCGCATGCCTGCCGGCGCGCGCGCCACCAGGTACCAGATTCCCTGCTTGGCCACGATGCCATACGGATCCACCGTGCGTGCCCCACTCTCCCCATCCGCCCGCATGTAGAGAAAGGTCAGCTTGCAGTCGCGCGCAATCGCGTCCTGCACAATGGTCAGCGGGCCCAGGTCTTCCGATGGATGCCAACCCACCGGGTCAATGTGCAATCGTGCGCGAATCGAGGCCGCATGCGTCTGCATGGTCTTCGGCATAGCCGCCAGCAGCTTGCCGAACGCTCGCTCTGACGCCGCGGCCAGCGCCGGATGTCCAAGCGCGCTCGGCTGCGACATTAAAAGCGCCCGCAACTCCGCTTCATCGAGCCCGGGAACCTTCGTACGCCACCCTTGCGCCAGCTCCCACCCGCCCTGCGCGCCCCGCAACGCGAGCACAGGAACTCCCGCCGCGCTCAACGCTTCCATATCCCGATGTGCGGTGCGCTGCGAAGTTTCCAGCCGCTCCGCCAATTCGCGGGTAGAAAGACGTCCATGCGCCTGCAGCAGCAACAACGCCGAAAGGAGACGGTCTGATTTCATAGCCTGTTTACAGTTTCTTCAGCATATATGACAAGAGGTGTCATATATGTCTTTTTACTCTGGTCTCGAACGACTAGAGAGTGAGAGGGAAACATATGGGGCTGCGAGAATTTTTCCTATGGCAGTTGGAGCATGAAGTCGCATCGTCGCGCGCGCTGTTCGAACGCGTTCCAGAGGGACGAAGCAACTGGAAGCCGCACCCCACCGGAATGGAACTCGGTCACCTGGCGACCTTGGTCGCTTCCATGCCGGGTTGGGTCGCGTTGATGGTGAACCGCCGCGTACTCAATCTCGAACAAACCAATGACATCACTCGAACCACGCCTGTAAATACCCGCGCCGAATTGCGCCACCTGCTTGCAACCGGTCTCGAGAAGTCGCGGAAGGCGCTCGAGGATGCGACCGAAGATCACCTGGTGTGCATCGTGCGCTTTCGCAAGGATGGCCACGTTGTGAGCGAAGGGCCGCGCTACGCCATGATTGCCGACACTGTCATCGCTCAGCAAGCGCACCACCGCGGGCAATTGAGCGTGTACCTCGACCTGCTCGAAGCCGAAGCGTCCACGAACTACACGTCTCCTGCTAACCGCTATCTGTGCAATGTGAAAGAAAGTGGTTCGCCAAACAAACTTCTTTTTGTAGAATCACTGAAACTTAAGCGAAACTTAATATTTTTTTCCGGGTCCGAGTCTTCTGACGAAGTCTCTTCGTCTTGGATTCGTAACGACTACCCCTGAAGCAGCAGAGAACGTCCCGCTCGAGGTCAAGGTTGGATTACGTCAGCAAGTGTGTAGGGCTCGGGTTCGGCATTCTTTTCACTTTGAGTCTTACGTTCCTGACCGGTTGCGGCGGATCCGGCAGCCCTCTCACTCCGCCTCAGCAACAAACCCCTTTGCTGAATAGCCACATCAAGCACATCGTCATTATTGTCCAGGAGAACCGCTCGTTCGATAACCTCTTCAGCGGCTTTCCCGGCGCTGATACGGCGACCACCGGCATGAGCAACGGGCAGGTAGTGCCTCTGACGCCGGTGCCATTCGAATACGGGAGCGATGTCGACCACTCCCACCCGGGGTGGTGGCTCGATTGGGACCAGGGAAAAAATGACGGATTTGCTCATACGCCCGTAGCCGGCTCCGCTGACGTCACCAGCTACCCCTACCCGACATTCCCCTACGCCTACGTGCCACGCAACGAGGTCCAGGCCTATTGGTCCCTGGCGAGCCAGTATGTTCTGGCTGATCGCATGTTCCAGTCGAACACCGGCCCTAGCTTCGTTTCTCATCAATACCTGATCGCTGGGCAGTCGGACAATGCCGATGAGGTCCCCACAACCGGCGGCCCTTTTCAATGGGGCTGCGATGCGCCGGCAGGTTCGACAGTGGATGTTGTGGGTCCCAACGGCACCGATCTGCCCGGACCCTTTCCTTGCTTCGATTACCAGACGATTGCCGACCTGTTCGATGCGCAAAAGATCAGCTGGAAGTATTACGCGCCCGCGTATGGTGAAGATCTCGGCTACATCTGGTCAGCGTTCGACGCCATCAAGCACATACGCTACGGGCCTGATTGGGCGGGAAACATAATGTCGCCCGAAACCACAGTCCTGAGTGATATCGAGTCAGCCAACCTGCCCCAGGTCTCCTGGGTCATCCCCTCGCTGGCGAACTCCGACCATCCGTTGGGTGTCAGTAAGGCGGGTCCGGACTGGGTCACCTCCATCGTGAATGAAATTGGCGCCAGCCCCTATTGGGATAACACCGTGGTCTTTATTACCTGGGACGATTGGGGAGGCTGGTACGACCACGTGCCCCCGCCGCAGATCGATGCAATGGGCATGGGGTTTCGCGTGCCGCTGATCGTCGTTTCTCCCTGGGCGAAGCGCGGCTACATTTCCCACCAGCAGCATGAATTCGGCAGCTTGCTCAAGTTTCTGGAAACCCGCTACAGTCTACCCAGCCTGGGAACCAGGGATGCTCTCTCGGACGACCTTTCCGATTGCTTCGACTTCACCCAATCGCTGCAACCATACACGCAACTCCAAACCAACTTGCAGCCGGAAGACTTCAAGCATCAGGTAAACACCGGTCCCCCCGACACCGATTAGTGATGTAATGGCGCATGAGTATCGGCCTGTGACGGCAAAATGATAGGCATTCGTTCTGCGGATTACATACTGGCGGCGGCCGGCCTCCTCGGGCACGCTGTCGTCCTGTTCTTCCTCGTGCGCCGTCGTTTGCTGCGGCAGCTTCCTTCGTTTGCGCTGCTGATCGCTTTTTATCTCCTGCGCTCGGCACTATTTCTGATGCCCAGGTTCTTCTCTGGCCGGCTCGAACTGTATTGGCTGTTTGTCTATCTGGATCCCGGGCTGCAGATGCTGGTGATGCTGGCGTTCGCTATCATGGCGTGGCGTCGCCGGAAGATGATCGCCCTGGCGATCCCATTTTTCCTTTTCCTGGCCATCCTGCTCGGCTGGCTCGTGGGCCCGTCTTCGCACTTCTCTCCGCAAAATCTGGCCGTCAAGCTAAGCATTTTTATCTCCACCCTATGGCTCCAGGCTGCGGTGGCTCTTTTTCTCATCCTGCGGAAGAGCGATTCGCAGACGGTCCGTCCTGCTCTCGACATCGCTTACGGCTTCGCCGCCTATTCGGTAATCAATATTGTTACAGAAGTCGTGCATATGCATTACGCGTTGCTGCGCCAGCATGCACTCTATGCCACGCTCTCCTATCTGCGCGTGGCCGTGTACCTGTGCTGTCTTGGAGCCTGGTCCTTCCTGCTTTGGTCTTCACCCGGCCCCGTGCGCAACAGCGTTCACCAGACCGAAACGGCCGAGCGGTAGAATTCCTGTGGGGTTGTTCCGGCCATGTCCCGTGCTGTCTTTGCCGTCTTGTGTCTCTGCCTCTTCCTTTCTGCCTGTGGGGTGAATGGAACTCCGACGGCTCCTACCTCTCCGCTCCAAACCCAAAAAGTGCAGCATGTGGTCGTCATCATGCAGGAGAATCGGTCCTTCGATAACCTCTTTCACGGCTTTCCCGGCGTTGCCAACCTGCCCTACAGTTATGTGCCCCAGCGCGAAACCGTTCCTTATTGGACGCTGGCGAAGCAATACACTTTGGGCGACCGTACTGGAGTTCTACCGTGATCTTCATCGCCTGGGATGACTGGGGAGGATGGTACGACCACGTGCCCCCTCCGCAGGTAGATAACATGGGCCTGGGATTCCGCGTGCCGCTGATCGTCGTGTCTCCTTATGCGCGTAAGGGCTACATTTCCAAACAGGTGCACGAGTTCAGCGGCTTCCTCAAGTACACGGAAGAGATTTTCGCTCTACCCAGCCTGGGCACGCGAGATGTAACCGCGGACGACTTTGCCGACTGCTTCGACTACACCCAGACCGTGACGCCATATGTGCCGGTTCCTGTGACCTATCCACCCAGCTACTTCATCCACGAGCAGCCCTCCGGGCCACCCGATGACGACTAGAGAGTCCCTGCGGCGTTAGAATCCCCGTGGGGTCTTTCCCGTCATGCTGCGCTTTGCTGTTGTGTGTCTCTGCCTTTTTCTGTCTGGTTGTGGATTGAGCGGAACGGCCTTACCGCCCGTCTCCCCGCTGCAGCCGCAGAAGGTGCAGCACGTAGTGATCATCATGCAGGAGAACCGCTCCTTCGATAATCTCTTCCACGGCTTTCCCGGCGCCGATACAGCAGAGACGGGGATGAGTCACGAACGGTCTGTGACCCTTCCACAAATTCCCTTTGAGCAAGGCACCGACCTCGACCACAGCCACCCGGCATGGTGGCGGGATTGGGACAACGGCAAGATGGACGGTTTTGCCAACTCCACGCACTACCCCGTCCCCAACCTGCCCTACGGGTATGTGCCCCAGAGCGAAACCGTTCCTTACTGGACGCTGGCCAAGCGGTACACCTTGGGCGACCGGATGTTCCAGTCGAACAGCGGCCCCAGTTTTCCCGCTCATCAATACATGATTGCCGGCCAGTCGGCGAGCACCGATGAAAACCCTAACGGGGCTATCTGGGGTTGCGACGCCCCAAGCACGGAAAGGGTGGCGGTCGTCGGACCAAACGGCACGGACTTACCCGGCATCTATCCCTGCTTCGACTACATGACGCTGGCCGACGCTCTCGACCAGCGCGGCATCACCTGGAACTACTACGCCCCGGGGGAAACCCCCAAAAACTCCTCCTTCATCCTGTCGGCCTACCAAGCCATCCGCCACATCCGTTTCGGCCCGGATTGGAAGGAGCACATCATCTCACCCAGTGCGCGGGTGCTGGCCGACATTCAAAGTGGCAAGCTGGCGCAGGTAACCTGGATTGTTCCCGAGTTGGCCTTCAGCGACCACGCCGCCAAGGGAGCCAAGGCCGAAGGTCCGGCGTGGGTCGCCAATGTCAGCAATGCAATTGGGGCCAGTCCATTTTGGAGCTCGACGGTAATCTTCATCACCTGGGATGACTGGGGAGGCTGGTACGACCACGTGCCACCGCCGCAAGTGGACAACATGGGACTGGGCTTCCGCGTGCCGCTGATCGTTGTGTCTCCGTACGCCAGGAAGGGCTACATTTCCTCCCAGGTGCACGAATTCAGCGGCTTTTTGAAGTACGCCGAAGAGATCTTCGGCCTCCCCAGCCTGGGCACCAGGGATGTAGCCGCCGACGATTTCGCCGACTGCTTCGACTACACCCAGACGGTAGCCCCGTATGTGCCCGTTCCGGTGACCTATCCCCCGGATTATTTCCTCTTCGAGAAGCCCACAGGCCCTCCCGACGACGATTGACCTGCGCGCTGAAATTCCCATAGGAACTCCGCCAACAAACCACTGTCCACCCCATATTTCACCGGTATATAGTGTTGTGCTGCTGGAACTTAGGGGGAAACGATGCGGCCGAAAACAAGTCACTGGGCAACACTCACCAAGCGAATCATACTGCTCTCCGCAGCCGCAATCGCCCTGGCCTCTCTGTTCCTGGTAGTCCACGCCGATCCGAAGGCCGCGCCGATCGTCAAGGAAATCAAGCTCGGTAACGCCAAGCCGGGCACCCTCTACGCTTTCACCGTAGCGGTAAAAGATCCCGCCAAACTACAAGGCAGCGACGCCGTACTCGCCACCGTGAAAGACTCCCAGGGAGTCATCGACACTAAGTACCTGCACACCGCCGACCTGGATTTCTACCTCACGCTGAGACCTCGCGCCGCCGGCCCTATTACGGTAAGCCTGTCCTCCGCAAACCAGACTCCAGATGTCACCGCGACCCTCCACAAAATCCTGGAAACCGCGAACGCCCCAGCCATCATCGCCGCCGCGCCGAACAACACCTGGCAAACTGCGCAGCCGTTTAACTTCGGCCAGACCATCTACGGCAGCGACGACGAGCGGCCCTACGCGCCCTCCCGCAACGAGGACGGGTATGCCGCCATGATGAAGGGTTTCCAGTGGTTCAAGTTCACCTATACGGAAGCCAAGCCGCGCCTGGTCTACTTCACTCTCAACGTCACCGACCGCGACGTGCCGTTGGACGTTGATATCTTCCAGGCGGGCAAGGACGACGTTGTCCCCTACGACAAGGGAGAATTCGTCTACCAGGTAGAAGCCACCCAAAATTATCCCGGCCTCTACAAATTTCGCACCCGCATCCTCGAGCCCGGGCAGGAGTACTACGTCCGCATCGCCGGCAACCACCCCGCCTACCAACTCCATACCTCGGACTTCCCCATTCCGCCCTACTCTGATCCACACTTGGCCGTGCGCGCCGGTATGGACTTCTTGGTGAACATGGGCGACTCCTGGCTTTCGAACACACCCCGCCGCGGAGCGGTCGCCTTGCGCACCACCATGCAGCATTCCGAAACCCAGCTCTGCATCGCCTGTCATCCGGCACAATTCACGACGCGCGGCTATCTCACCGCGGTGCACAACGGTTACGCCCCAAAGCAAAGAGCGCAGCTGGAATTCCTGACCGACCGCATCTACAACAACGCCAGGCCGTTATACGGAGAAGCCAACACCAATTGGGTCCGCGTGATCTACACCGCGAGAACGGTCTCCAGCCGCTTGCCACTCATCGCCGACCAATACGAGCATGAAGTCACCCACGACAAGCCAAGGCCAAACTTTTCAATCCCCTACGCGGAGTATTTAAAAATTCACTATAGAGGCCTGAAAGAAATGCCGGGCGACGAAGCCGACGGCTGCGAGCCCGACGTAAGCCCCTTCGAGATCGCCACCCAAAGCTGGCAAACGTTTGACATGGTCTACAAGCAGACGAAGGACGAACACTGGAAAGCCGAGCGGGACCACGTAGAAACCCTCGCCGCTCCCGATGAGCCGAAGAACGTCATCGATCTGAACTGGAAGATCATCATGTTCGCGACCATCGACAAGGCGAGATACCAGCCGCAAATCGACGAGCTCCTCACCAAGCTCTACGAATATGAAACCCCGCAGGGAGGCTGGCCCTATCCCTTCGACAAGAAAGCCAAAACCGCGGACTTCGTCTCCTACAACGCCGTCTTAGCCGCTGCCATGGCGGGCCGGCGCCCCGAAACCGACGAGCACCTAGCCGTAGCGGTGAAAGCCATGATGGCCGCGCAACGGCAGGAAGGCAGTTGGGAAGGCGACCCTGTCTACCAGGGCTTCAATACTCCCTTCCGCGCCACGCAATTTGCCGTGATGGCGTTATCCACCCTCTACCCGGGAACCACCGAAGCCAAAAACTGGGATGCCGGCTTCCCCGCCCCGCCCACCAAGCTGGCGAAGAACGATCTGCCATTGCTACTGTCACAATTAGACCAATTCTGGGACCCCGCGCCGGAGCCGGTCCTGAAGCAAATCCGCGAAGTCCTGCTGAAAAGCGATCAGCCACTGGCACGGGAAGCAGCGGCTCGCGCGATCGGACACATGGCCGACGCCGGCTCGATGCCCGCGCTGATGCAAGCGCTTGGTGACCCAACCAAGATGGTTCAAAGCAGCGCCGCCTATGCGGTGCGCATGATCCTCTCCCGCCGCCAGGACCAAGCTCCAGAAGGACGCAAGCTCCTCATCACAGCATTGGAGTCGCCAAACCCCCGCCAACGTTGGGGAGCGGCACGCGTCTTCAACCAGCACTTCCGCGACCTCACAGGAGACAAGGACTTACTCGCAGCGTTAGAGAAAGCCGTAGACGACCCAGTTCCCTTCGTCCGCTTTGAAGCCGCGAGTGGTTTATGGCGCTGGTACTACTGGCAGGTAGACCAACCGGAAATGCGCCGCAGCACATTAGAGACCCTAGCTACGCGCATGAACGTAGAGACCGACGCAATGGTGCGCCGCGGCCTGCAGGAGAGCATCTACGACCTGTTGGACGAGAACACCGGCTACCTCACCGCCTGGGTCCGAGCCAGCGCCAAGGACGAAGACAAAGACAAAATCGGAGCCGGCTACGAACTCGTGGCCCACGACCAGGCGCAAGTCCTGGCAAAAGTGTTACGCGAAGGAACGCCGTTGGGCCGCGAAGGCATCCTCAACGCCCTGTGGGATTTCCACGTCCGTCACTACGCGCTGCCGACCTTGAAAGAGAACACCGTCTCCATCGGCCTCCCGGCTGTGCTGACGAAATACGTCAGCGGAGTTCCCGACCTGCACCGTCCCGGCTACGAATATCCGCCCTATCGCGAAGCCGTCGACTTCCGTTACGACGTACACAACGGCTTCTTCCAAACGAGGATAGGCAACGACAGCGATCTCATCCACTTCTTCAAATCCTCAGGCCCTGAGCTGCAAGACGCGTTGCTAGCCTGCCTGAAAGATGCGAACGACACCATGAAGATCGAAGTGTTGAAAGCCGGAAGCACCCTAAGCGGAGCCGGCGACGAGCGCTTCACTCTGGCCGCCCTAAGCCTGTCAGAAGACCCAAACCCCGAAGTGCGCCAAACCGTCCGCTACGTCTACGAAGATGGTCAAAGAGGCATCCTGAATCTGGACGCGCCGGAACCCGCTGCCGGAACAAACCAAGCCGCCGCTTTGTCGCCCAAAGAGCAACAAAAAATGCTGGGTGGCCCATTCAAGCCTTCTGTTGGCTTGAGTGGGGGACATTCCGCCGTTGTCGCAGGGCTGGTTTCGACACAGCGTAGCGGAGTAAGGAGATCTGCAGTTCTCCTTACTGCCAACACCACCGGGTCATCCCGACCGGAGCGAAGCGGAGCGGAGGGATCTGCAGTTCCCGCCACTCCTGCCCCTGACCCGGCGCTCGTAGCCAAAGTAGTAGAAATCTTGCACAACGGAAACCCAGACAGCCAGGCCGTAGTACTACCGTTGCTGGCGGCACTCCCCAGCGATTCCCCGTGGGCCCAACAGCCACAAGTACTCAGCGGACTAAAAGCTCTCCTAGAGCAACAACCCAGACCAGCAAATTACGCGCAAGTACTGAACGCGGCTTCATCCTTCGGCCGCCTGATGCACGAGCAAGACCTGCAGCGACAAGTACTCGCAGGCCTGAACGATGCCAACCCGGAGATACAGCGAGCCGCCGTACGAGTATCGCTGGAGCACTTCCTCACCGACCCGCAAACCGAGCCGCAGGTAAAGCAAGCCTTCGCCAACCTGGATCCGCAAGCCGCCGGCATCTTCCTGGAAGAAGTAGGCGACCCAAAATTCATGAACCGTCACTTAGGTGTCTCCGGAGGAGCCGTCTCGCAAGACCAGGCCTATTTCCTGAACAAAAGCCTGGTAGCCATCAAACGGCCAGCCGACCTGTTAGATAACCCACTCGTCCTCAACACCGTGCTGGCGACCCTGCACAACCCAGACAACAACGTGCGCGCCGCAGGCCTGGACACCCTACGCAAAGTAAAAGGAATCGAACAGCGCCCCGAATTCCGCACCGCCATGGAGCAACTGCAAAACGACCCAAACCCCAGGCTGAAGCTAATTGCCGCCAGTGTCCTGGAAGGCAAGAAGCTAAGCGAAGCCTTAAAGGACGTGCAGCCCGGGTCGGTCCTGGACTTTAACTACTTCGTAGCAAAAATCGAACCAATCCTGGCGAAGCAGGGAGCCGACGGAAAAGCCTGTGTCTTCTGCCACGCCAGCCACGTCATCTTCAAGTTAGCCCCGCCCAACGAATCCGGTGTCTACTCCGACCAGGACAGCGAACAAAACTACAAATATGCCATGCACGTGGTCAACATCAACGACCCAACAAAAAGCCTGATGCTGATCAAGCCCACCCGGCCAACCGACAGCGCCGGCAACGTAGGCGACTACCTCGCCACCCACAACGGAGGCCAACGCTGGCCCGGCAACGAACAAAGCTGGCAGTACCGCACGATTCTGGAATGGATTCGCGGCGGACGGCTGGAGACTGCCGCGTCGAAATAGACGCGGCTCCTGATTGGGGTTCCTCAAACATTTCACAACACACCTTATACTTTGCGTCGACACTCCTTTCCAGCAAATAAGCAGTCGTAATCCGGATTTCAGCGAACTTAGTAGTCCCGACATGAACGATATATGACCGCTAGCAGAGTCTCGCATGTCCTTGTCTCCGTACTGTTCCTGCTCCTGGGCGGCCGTGTATGCAATGGAGAGAATGCCAATGAGACCATTCGCAGCGCTCAGCACAATTTGCTGCAGGCTCAGCTGTCACATGACCCACAAGCGGAAGCGAACGCCCTCTATTCGATGGGCTGCGCATACAGAGTTATCGGCAAACAAAAGGAAGCGGCGCAGTCTTTAAACTCGGCCCTGACGTTGCGCCGCAACTTCCATGACAGCGAGGGAGAGGCACAAACGCTCACTGTTTTGGGCGAAGTCTATAACGATATGGGGCGATCCACTGAGGCTCTCAAGTCGTTGAACAGAGCTGCTGAGATCGAGAAAAATGGGTCCGGCGTAACCAGCCAAACTCGCACATTGACCGCTCTTGGAGAAGTCTACAGTGGTCTTAGTCAATCACAAAAGGCAGTGGACCTGCTGACCAGCGCTCTTGCTTTAGAACGTCAGGTCGGTATCCGTGAAAACGAACCCCAGACTCTCAACTTCTTGGGAGAGGCCTATGCCGATCTTGGTCAGCCTGCAAAGGCTTTTTCATTCTTTAGCGACGCTCTTGTAATCGAGCACGAAGCGATTGATCGTGCTGCAGAGACGGTCACCTTGCTGGATATAGGTGTCTATTATTGGTCCCAGAGTCAGCCGCTGAAGGCGCTCACGTTCTATCAACAGGCACTCCCGATAGCGCGCGAACTCGGCAATCGTAGCGACGAAGCCGTCATCCTGTCAGCAACCGGCGTTGCCTATGCGGATGTAGGCGACGTCGCCAAGGCACTCGAGTATTATCAACAAGCAATTCCGATAGACGTGGCGGTCAATGATGCGAATAGTGAAGCCCGAGCCCTTCATGCGGCCGGTAAGCTGTACAACGATATTGGCCAACAGCACACGTCCCTCGTTTTCTATAGAAAGGCGCTCATACTGGAGCGGAAACTCTCCGATCGAAGAGCCGAAGCAACCACGCTCAACAACATAGCTGGGGTTTACCGGGACATCGGAAGAAGGCAGAAAGCGCTACAAATCCTGACCAGTCTTTTGCCCATCCAGCAGGCCATCGGGGATAGAAGGTCAGAAGCCATTACACTCGGGAACATCGGCGCCATCTATCAGGAACTTGGCCAGCCACGAACAGCACTGCTGTTCTATAAGCGGGCGCTCCCTATGACACAGGCTGTAGGCGACCGCATTTCGGAAGGTTACACGCTTTGGAGAGAGGCGGCCGTGACGCCCGGTGCCCCTTTAACGGAATACCTACTCCCCCTCGCATTAGCAAGAGACGCAGACAACCTCCCCCTGCAAGCGCTGATCAACACATCCTTGATGAAATACCTGCAGGAGAAAAAGCAGATGGAAGCCGCCATTTTCTTCGGTAAGCAGGCGGTCAACAACTACCAGCAGATTCGCGGGCACATGAGTTCTCTCAACGAAAACCTGCAAAAGACATTCGTTCAATCCAAAGCCGACGCCTATCGCGCCCTGGTTAAGTTGTTGATTGTTGACGGCCGCATACCCGAGGCAGAGATCGTGATCCGCATGCTCAAGCAGGAAGAGTACTCCGACTTTATCCGTGGCCCTGCCCCATCCCAAGCAGGTGAACCGGTCGTGCTTACCGGGTCCGAGCAGAAGGCTGAAACCATCACTGCGGACGAGCTCCGATGGATCGGATTGAAAACCAAGCTGGGCCACATGGCAGAAGGACCGGAAAAGCAGTCGACGAAAAACGAATTCACCCAACTTTCGGCGAAACTCCGCGCGCAAAATCAGGAGTTTGCCGCTGCTATCGATGCCGTCTTTACCGCCCAGGGGAGCGAGCGCAGGATCATCGGGGAAACCAGCCTTATGCAAAATGTCTTGCATGAGGTACAACGAGGGAGTCCGGACACAGTGGGGATCTACACCATCGTGCTGGAGAACGAAGTGGACCTCATTGTGGTCACCCAGAACTTGCGAGTTTTCTCACATTCAATAAGCATTTCCAGGCGGGAACTAAGCGCAAAAGTGGCAGCGTTTCGCCAGCTTCTTCTGAATCCCTGCAGTGATCCGCGCCCTGCCGGCCTCGAACTCTACAACCTGTTGATGCAGCCGATTGCCCAGGACTTGCTGGGCGCACACGCAAAAACTCTGGTGTGGGAACTGGACGGTCCGCTCCATTTCCTGCCGACAAGCGCCCTGTATGACGGCCATGGTTATCTTGCAAATAGCTACAGCAATGTTTTATTTACCATGACGCACGCCGATGCGCTGGCTTCGCCCGTTGCAACAAAAGATCTGCGAGCTCTGGGGATGGGCGTCTCTCTACCCAGTGAAGAGTTACCCGCGCTCCCGGCTGTGCCAGCTGAGCTGGAAGCGATCATCCACGACCCCGAGGATAAGCATTCGACAGGACCGTTGCCGGGAAAAATCCTACTCAACGCGAATTTTACCTCCGAAGCCATGCAGTCCCGGCTAAGTGATGGGTTTTCAATAGTTCACATTGCCAGCCATTTCGTCCTGCAACCGGGTAGCGACAAGTCATATCTGTTGCTCGGTGCTCCGGATGCAGCCAAAGAGAATGGAAGACGTCTTACCTATGCTGATCTAAGCAATGACGCTGGTTACAGGTTCGACGGCGTCCAGCTACTTACTTTGTCCGCCTGTGAAACCGGAACCAGCGGCGGGTCGCGTCTCACCGACGGTAAGGAAATAGACGCCCTCGGAGAACTTGCCGAGTCCAAGGGAGCAAAGTCGGTCTTGGCGACGCTGTGGCCGGTCTCCGATGCGAGTACGGCTGAATTCATGGCCGATTTTTATCGAAAATGGATGAGAAATTCGCCTACGCGCAAAGTTCAGGCTTTACAACAAGCTCAGGTGAGTATGATGCAAAGCGACAGACCGGACGCCACGCATGCCGCCTGCCGTCCTGATCTCGCGCGCGGTTCGGCGCTCGCAGAAACTGTCAGCGTAAAGGGCGGCGCAAAACCCAGGTTGAGCCATCCTTATTATTGGGCGCCCTTTGTCCTCATCGGTAACTGGCAATGACCAGAAAGGTAGTATTATGGGCACTCAACGATGCGCTAGGGCTTCATGGCGCCCACAGTCGAAAATATCGGTAGCATCGACCTGAGGTGGACCATATCTCGCCCTCTTTGGGCGAGATGTGGAAATGGGACAGATGTTCCAGCCGAAATCCTGAGGCTGCTCAGGCATATGGAGTTTCCCCAGAAAAATGCGTTAATTCCTACATCTCGCCCAAAGAGGGCGAGATGTAGGCCACCCGACTCGAGGCTGCCGACGCTTTTCGACAGCGAGCGCATAGATGACCATCTGTGCGACGGACTAATCTGGGTGGACCAGTCTTTGTTAGGATCTCAGGCTTCCCGGCGTGAGGTTAAAAGCAAACCTCGCCATTGCGCATCGCCATTAATGTCGCTAGACTCACTTCTGTCCTTCCTCCTCCTATCTCGGGCTCTGGGCTCCCGTCTTATGCTGCTTAGTTAGGCACCAGATGCGCTTGAGATTATGTCTATACGCGTTCTTGGCTATCATCATCCTCGGCGGGATGACTCTGAACGTCTGTGCGCAGGGTGCCACTGTTTCCACAATCCACAACTTCTCCGGGACAGATGGAACCGACGCCCATGCGCTGCTTCTAGGCGCGGACGGTAACTTATACGGGACCGCTGCCGAAGGCGGTTCGGGTTCGTGTGGCACTGATCCCGGCAAATCTGACAACGTCACAGTCGGATGCGGTGTTGCTTTCAAACTTGCCCCGGACGGCTCCTACTCCGTGTTGCATGATTTCACCGGCGGGGCCGACGGCGCTTATCCCATCACTCTGCTGCAGGGGGGTGACGGCAACCTTTATGGAACCACGGTGGAGGGGGGTACTGGACTTTGCGATACCGATCCCGGTCAGTCCGACGATGTGATCATCGGTTGCGGCACGATCTACATGATCACCCCCACCGGAACTTTCCAATCCGTCTACAGCTTCGCTGGTGCCAATGACGGCGCTTATCCCGATGGTCTTATACAGGGCAGCGACGGCAACTTTTACAGTGCCGCCTTGGAAGGTGGCTCTCTCGGAGGTGGAACGCTTTTTCGTATAACACCGTCTGGAAATATCTCGATCCTCTATAGCTTTAGCGGAGGCGGTGACGGCGAATATCCTACCGCTCTGCTGCAAGCTAGCGACGGCAACTTCTACGGCATGACGGAATGGGGAACGCAGGGTTGTCCGGGTACAGGATGCGGGACTGTATTCAAGATGACTCCGACCGGAGCCTTTACGACGATTTATCAATTTACGGGGGGCTCTGACGGCGCGAATATCAGGCATTTTTTTTTACCGCTAAGGTCGAACCCAGTTCCGCCCCGAAATATCCATCAGGACACAGGTGGCGGTGGGTCTTCTGGGAACAATACCTTGTATTCTCCGGCGCTAGTAGAAGGTCTTGATGGGAATTTGTATGGAACCACGCCCTCCGTCGATATTTCGACCCCGATCGCCGGCACATTCTTCAGGATCACGACTGCGGGCAGCTTATCGACCCTATACACCTTCACCGGTGACGGGGACGGTGGCGGATCGTTATTTGGCCTTTTTCCGGGCAGCGATGGCAATTTCTATAGCACCAGCGGAAATGTATTTTTCTCCATCACTCCTGCGGGCACTTTCACCCCGGTCTACACCTTTTCCGGCCAGGCCGACGGGGGTCTGCCTTGGCGCTTTGTTCCCTCTACTGACGGAAACTTTTATGGCACGGCGAAATCAGGTGGGGACCTTAGTACGTGTGGCGGCGCCGGTTGCGGAACCGTCTTTAAAATATCGACGACGCCTCCGCTCTTTCCAACCGTTCAGCTTGCGATGCCATCCGTCGTCACGGTGGGCTCACCGGTTAACATCCATTGGACGGTCCTGAACGCTTTCTCCACCTCCGAGCAGCAATGCTACGCTTTCGCCCGGGGTAGCAATTCATCCCCTGGAGCTTGGACAGGATTACAGCCAGGGTTCCTCTTCAGTGATGGCATTTACACAGGCCTGAGTCAATTTACCGCCCCGGCGGCGGGAAGCTATACCTATGCGCTCACGTGCGGCGGCCAGGAGTCTGGTTTCGGAATCCTGAACGTGTCCGATCTATCTATTGTGACAACGAATCTGCCCGATGGCCAACTCAAGACACCATATACGGGCGGACTTACGGCGAGCGGTGGAGTGCAGCCGTATAACTGGACGATTGCTTCAGGCTCTCTGCCGGCTGGAGTGTCATTACAGCCTTCGACTGGGCTTCTCTCTGGCATCCCAACCCAGATAGGGAGCAGCAACTTCACCGTTCTGGTTACCGATTCTGCACAGACACCCGCAACCGCTTCGGTCGGGTTAACGCTCACCGTGGACGGTGCTGCAGCTGTCCTTTCTACAGGCCAATTAACCTTCCAGGCGCCGGGAGGATTGACCAGTGCCGCGCAGACTGTCACCTTGACAAATCCGGGCACCCTCCCGCTGACGGTCTCTTCCATTTCGGTATCAGGAAGTTTCAGCCAAACGAATAATTGCGGTGCCAGTCTTGCAGCTGGGTCGAGTTGCACCATAGCAGTCAGCTTCACACCCACGGCGCCGGGCGCCCAACTGGGTTCGCTGACAATCCTCGACAACGCTAGTGGGTCGGTGCAGACCGTGGTTCTTTCTGGCACCCAGACCGCCTTGCAGTTTGTGCCCATGTCGCCCTGCCGTATCGCGGACACGCGCAATGCGCCGGGGCCATTCGGGAGTCCTGGACTTGCTCCTCAAGAAACCCGCAGCTTCTCCGTGCCTCAATCCACGTGCCCCGTGCCATCCTCAGCGTCGGCCTACGCTCTGAACATTACCGTAGTTCCGCAGGGCGGCCTAGACTATCTCAGCGTCTGGCCGACTGGGCAAGCGCAGCCGAACGTCTCTTTGCTCAACTCCCCCGATGGCCGAGTCAAGGCAGGGGCCACAATACTTCCCGCGGGTACTGGCGGAGCAATCAGCGTCTATGCGCACGCTGATTCGAAAACCCAGATCATCATCGATATCAGCGGATACTTCGTGCCGGCTACAGGCTCGAGCCTCGAGTTTTATGCCACAACTCCTTGCCGTGTGGCGGACACTCGTAACGCCGCTGGACCCTTCGGCGGACCACGCTTAAGCGGTGGGCAGGCCCGTGCCTTTGCAGTGCAGGCAAGCGACTGCCAGATTCCCGCGAGCGCTCAGGCATATTCGCTCAATGTTACGGCGATCCCCCACGGCCCTCTGAACTATCTGACGATTTGGCCCACGGCACAGACACAACCCACGGTCTCGACGCTAAATGCCGTCACTGGATTTGTGACGGCAAATGCTGCCATCGTTCCTGCCGGAGATAGCGGCGAAGTTTCCGTATTCGCGCCCGACGATGCAGATGTCGTTCTGGATGTGAACGGCTACTTTGCGCCGCCTGCGCTTGGAGGCAGTTCCCTTTATACGCTTGCGCCCTGCCGGGCGTTGGACACGCGCGAGTACCCTTTCCCGCCCTTCCCGGGAACTTACACGACGAGTGTCCAGGCCAGTAACTGTCCTGTTTCCACAACAGCTACCGCGTATGTTCTCAATGCGACAGTCATTCCTACGAGCCCCCTGGGATATCTGACCCTATGGGCCGCGGGTGTAAGTCAGCCATTGGTCTCGACCTTGAATTCCTCTGACGGCAGCATCGCTTCGAATATGGCCATCGTTCCGACCAACAACGGGGCCATTGACGCGTTCGCCACGGATACAACGCAGCTGATCTTGGACATCTCCAGTTACTTTGCTCCTTGATAACAAGCCGAGGGATCCAAAGGGACTGCTACGCTTTAGGTGATGTTCGAGATCGTTCGAAAAAAGGTTCACTCCAAACAGCAGGTCGGCGACCACAACACCCGCCACTCAAGCACTTAAGGTTGCTCTTCCCCTGGGCCAGATATCTTAATCATCATCGAAACCCGCACCCTGATGGGAACATTCCGTTTTATTTTCCGGATCCCGTGATCCGTCACCTTACGCGGCCCTCATTGGATCAACGGTCGCCGCAAGACTTGTGCCCGGTTCCCGGCGCCGACTGGATGCTCAACCACAAATCCGCAACCACTAGAGTCTAGAACTGCAAGTAGTCCGCCTTCGCGGAGCATCGGAAACCTAACGGCGTCCTTGGCTGCCGCATCTGGGTCCGCTCCTGCCTACCCCAATCGGGTCAAAATTCGAAGACTCCCATAGCGCTACAATGCAGCCAACCCATGCAAACCTCCGAGCTCGACTCATCAGGATACCTTGGCGGTAGCAATCATAACTTTCCTGCTAACACCATCGCGGCCATCCAGCCGGATGCAGTCTCATGGGGCTATGAGCAATTCCACCGCCAAATAGCCCATCTGTTCCGTACGCTCCAAGCCCTGAACCTCACCGAACACGACACCATAGCAGTAGCCCTCCCCGACACAGCCCTCTGCTTCGTCACCCACCTCGGCATAATGACCCTCTGCGCCTGCGCCCCACTAAACCCATCCCTCACCGAAACTGAATTAAAACGCGACCTCATCGAACTAGGCGCAACCGCCCTCATCTGCGCCCCCGAACAAACCGACGCCCAAAAAGCAGCCGAAGACCTAAACCTCCTCATCATTCAAGCCGCCCTAAATGACAGCGACTGCCAATGGGTCCCGCAAACCCCAACCCCAACCGCCCCACCACCCACAGCCAAACCCAACCGCGGTGCCATCCTGCTCCTCCACACCTCCGCCACCACCGGCCGCCGCAAAATCGTCCCCCTCACCCGCGCCAACATCACCGCTGCTTGCCAAAACACCACCCGCTCCCTCCAACTCACCGCACACGACCGCCTACTCGTCCTCTCCCGTCTCTTCCATGCCCAGGGCATCCTCTCCGCGCTCAGCCAATTAGCCACCGGTGGGACCGTAATCCTCCCCAACACCCTTGATCCCGCAACCCTCATCCAGCACATCACCGGCCTCCAAGCCACCTGGTACACCTGCGGTCCAACCCTCCACCAGGCCATCCTCACCGCACTGCGCAAAGAACCCGAACTCCGGCCCCACTCCTTACGCTTCGTCCGCTCCGGAGGAAACACTCTCCCGCCCGACCTAAAACAATCCCTGCAACACCACCTCGGCGTCCCCGTCCTCGACATGTACGGACTAAGCGAAACCGGAGCCGTCGCCGCCGTCTCCCTCGACCCCGCACAACCCGCCGGCTGGCGCAGCGTAGGCCCCGAAATCAGCGTCCTCTCCCCCGAAGGCCACCCCCTGCCGCCCGGGGAAGAAGGAGAAATCGCTGTCCGTGGGCCAAGCGTCTTGGCCGGCTACTGGAACGACGAAGCCGCGAACCGTGAAGCCTTCTGGCCCGAGGGCTGGTTTCGCACCGGCGATCTCGGCACCCTCGACGCCGACGGAACCCTCACCATGTCCGGCCGCCTCAAAGAAATCATTAATCGCGGCGGACAAAAAATTATCCCCACCGAAATCGATCAGGTCCTCCGCCAGCACCCAGCCGTAAAATCCGTAGCCGCCTTCGCCATCCCCCACCCGACCCTGGGTGAGGATGTGGCCTGTGCCGTCGTCCTCCACGAACACGCAACCGCCACGGAGCGAGACCTCCAGACCCACGCCCGCACCTGCCTCGCCCGCTTCAAAGTACCGCGACGGATACACTTCCTCCCCGCCCTCCCCCTTGGTGCTACCGGCAAACCACAGCGCCTCGTCCTGCGCGAACGCTTCGGCAACCGGCCAACCACCGATCCCGACGGCGACGCCTGGGCCACCGAGCAAACCCTCACCCGCACCGAAAAAACCATCGCGGAACTCTGGGCAGGCCAACTTGCCTGCACCGAAATCCGTCTGCACGACGACTACTTCCACCTCGGAGGAGATTCACTCGGCGCCATCTCGATGCTCTCCGAAGTAGAAACTCTGCTCGAGCAGCCCCTCCCACCCGGAGCCACCGAGCGCTTCTTCGAGTCCCCCACCCTGCAAACCCTCGCGATTCTCTTATCCGCGCCGCTAACCCCCCAACCCCAACCGACACACGACCTGCGCCTCTATCCGCTCCTCGGAGACGGCCCCGGCGTCGAAGCCTTCCTCTTCCCCGCCGACGACGAAGAAGGCTGGTACTTCCGCCTCCTCTCCCGCCACCTCGGCAAACAACGCCACCTTTGGATGCTCCGCCCGGAAAGCGGCCTCTACGCCCCAGGCCCCAACCAGATCGAAGCAACCGCAATCCAAGCCGTAGAACTCATCCGCAATCAACGCCCTCATGGCCCCTACGTCATAGGAGGCTTCTGCTTAGGTGGAGTCATCGCTTACGAAACTGCCCGCCTCCTCCAAAACGCAGGCGAAACCGTAGCGCTGATCCTCTTCGACTCCCCAACCCCAGGCCGGCCGCACCCGCTAAAGGCCTGGAGGCTCTACCTGAGACAATCGATTGTCTTTGCGAAGTCTAAAAAGTATCGGAAAATAGCCGCCCTACCCCGCATCCTCCTCAACCGCTTCCTCTGGCTCATCCTGAGAAAACTAAAGGAACGCGGCCTTTTCCCCACCAGCCGCCTGACCCACTACATTCGCCGCCACGCAGAGCACGACTACTTTCCTCTTTATCGCCCGGCGAACAGTTGCATACCCATCCTGCACTTCACGAAAGGCGAGGGCCAGGAACCCCTCCGCGAAGCCTCCGTCCGCGCCTGGCAAAAAGTCACCCAGGTCGAACCCACCATCATCCCGTTACAAGGCTCCCACCACTCCCTCTTCCGCGAAGCCAACCTCCCCGTCATCACCCGATCGCTGCAAGACTGGCCATTCGCAAACCCGATCGTAAACCGATAACCGTCCGTTATCCCTACCGGAACAGTGCCCACAAACGAGTGAGACGTTTTTCCCTCCCCGCGCACTATACCTCCGACAAGCAAAAAGCCAGACTGAACCGCCGGGAGCCACCATGCCGCCAAAGACCGCGCCGACCGCCCACCTCATCGACCAGACCATCCGCAAAAACCTGACCCGCCTGCAAAAACCAGGAGTCCTCACCGTCCGTCCCGGCTTCGAAATCGCCAACCATCAGCTCACCGGCAAGTCCGCCATCGTCGCCACGGTCCACACCAAATCCAGGCCCAGCCGACCTCTCCAAAGCCGATCTGCTACCAAACAGCATCAACAACATCCCGGTGGACGTGCGCGAAGCCACGCCACAACAGCGCCTGCGCGCCCACGATCCGGCGGCCGCAGCCCTGACCCAAACCTATGGCCGTCCAGAAAACCAGGAGCCCGAGTGGCCCTATGAGCGCACCATGCCGGCCGGCAAACTCTTATCCAATCCGCAGAGCATGACCCATGCCCAACTCGCCGCCGTCGCTGCGCAACAGCCCGCCACCCAGCACGCGATCCAGGCCCAGGCCAAGAAGCCAGAGATCAACTACGTCCCTGCGAAGCAACGCCCCGTTGGATCCCATCACCATCACCACCACCATTACCGCCCACGTAAGCCCGGACGCAGGTCTCGTTACCCTCAAGAAATTCCTCACCGGCACGAAAAAAGGCCTCGTCATTGGCATGTACGACTTCACCTCCGGTGAAATCCTGCAAAGCTTTAAGACCGTCCTCACGGGCTCCAAAACCCTGCAAATGGTTCTCGACAACCCGGCGCCCAATCCTACCCGCGACCAAACCGATACCCAGACCGTCCAGCAGCTCGATCAAACCCTCGGCAGCCGTGCCAAAATCGCACGCGCACTCGACCGCCCAGACGTCTTCGCCTCTGCCTGGATGTTCCCTTTCGCCTACCACATCAAAGTGATCGTGCGGGACGGCACCGTTTTCTGGCTCTCCAGCGGCAACCTCAACAACAGCAATCAACCCGATCTGGCCTCGCCCCCGACCACAGAAGATCGTGACTGGCACGTAATCATCGAGCACGCACCCCTGGCACAAACCTTTGCCGCCTATCTCAACCAGGACTTTGCCTCCGCCGTTAAGCACCAGACCGCCCAGCCGGATGTGGTCAGGACCGCCGTCCAGGACGCCCACGCCAAGCTCGCGGCAGAAACCAACCCGCCGCCTCCCAAGCCTCTGAAGACCGTCAAGACAAAGCCCGTTGCCGCCAAGACCTTCACCAACATCCCCGTTACCATCACCCCGCTGCTCACGCCCGACACACTGCCCGGCAACTCGTCACAAGGACAGTATCTGTCTCACATGCTCACCCTCATCGCGAGCGCCCAGACCCGCCTCTTCATCCAGCTGCAATACATCGAAGCCTCCAAGGGCACGGGAGACTACAACACTCTGCTCCAGGCCATCGCCGATCGCGTCACCGCTGGAGTCGACGTAAGACTGATCGAAAGCCTGGAATTCGGCGAACAATGGGCAGAAAAAATGAAGTCCACAGGTGTCGATCTCACCGCCAACATTTCTCTCCAGTCGAATGTCCATAACAAGGGCTTTGTGGTCGACTCCAAAATCGCCGTGGTGAGCAGTCAGAACTTCTCGCCGTCAGGCGTGCAAACCAACCGTGACGCCGGCGTCATCCTTGAGAACCAGGCGGTCGCCCAATACTTCGAACAAGTCTTCCTCTCTGATTGGACCAAAAAAGCAAAACCCTTCGCTCCCAAAGCGGCAGCGAAACTCGGATCTCAGCGAAAGGCCGCCAAACGGCGAAAGCCCTAATAGTTGAGGCGTCCGAGGTTACTTACCGTTCGAATCGTGGATTCCGCGCGATTTTTTCTGGGCTGCGCGCACTATACTAACCGCAGCCACACACCTTCTATTTTGGATATCCCCATGCCCCCCACCCTAACTGGAGCAGCGGTCAATCGGGAATCCACCAAACAACAACTCCTCTTCGCCCAGCTCCAACTCCTCTACACCAACGCCAACCTCGGCGTCATCGTCAACCTGTTAGTCGCAACAGTCCTCTGCGTTCTGCAATGGAAAGTTATTTCCCGGCCCGTGCTCTATACCTGGTGGCTCTATATCGCCACGGTCTCGGTTCTCAGGTTTTCCTTCGCCCGGCGCTATTGGCGTGCCACGCACCCGATCAATCCTAAAAAATGGCTTACCATCTACGCCCTCATCGCCGGGCTTAGCGGCATCGGCTGGGGAGCAGCCGGCATTCTCCTCTACCCATCCGAGCACCTCATCAACCAGGTCTTCCTTGCCTTCGTTCTCGGCGGCATGATGCTGGGCGCCTCGTCCCTGCTCGCGGCGCGTCCCGAGGCCTTCCTCGCCTTCCTGCTCCCAGCCGGACTGGCGCCCGCCATCCGCCTCGTCATCCAGGGCGACAATACCCATTTCGCCATGGGCCTGCTCGCCATCCTCTTCACCCTCGCCACTGTCATCACCACCCGGCGCCTGTATAGCACCATCGACTCCTCGCTCCGCCTGCAGTTGGAAAACCACGACCTCGTCGACGAGCTGCGCACCGCCAGCCAGGTGCTCGAACTCCGCGTCCAGGAGCGCACAGCCGAACTCCACAAATCCACCGAGCAGCTGCGCGCCGAAATAGCCCAGCGCGAACAGACCGAAGAAGAGTTGCTCCGCGCCCGCAAGCTTGAATCACTGGGCGTCCTCGCCGGCGGCATCGCCCACGACTTCAATAACTTCCTCACCGTCGTGCAGGGAAATCTCGAAGTCGCAAAAGCGCAAATGGACCCCGCCGAACCGGCTCGGGATTTCCTCGACCAGGCTGCCAACGGCTGCCAGCGCGCCAAATTCCTGGCCTCGCAACTGCTGACGTTCGCCAAAGGAGGAGCCCCGGTCCGCCGCGTAGCCTCCATCGCACAAATTGTCACCGACGCTGTTCATTTGGCGCGCACCGGCTCTCCCATCGCCATTGATGTCAAAATCGCGAACGATCTCTCGTTCGCCCAGGTCGATCCGGGACAGATTGGCCAGGTCCTCCACAACATCCTCATCAATGCGCGCGAGGCGATGCCCGTCGGCGGCGCCATCGAAGTCCGCGCCGAAAACCTCGCCGGCGAACCCGAGCCGCAGATCCGCATCTCCATTCGTGACAACGGCCATGGCATTCCCGCCGACGTGTTGCCACAGATTTTCGATCCCTATTTCACCACCAAGGCTGGAGGCAATGGCCTGGGATTGGCAACCTCCTACGCCATCGTCAACAAGCATGGTGGTCACATCGCGGTGGAGTCGACGCCCGGCGTCGGCACCCTCTTCACCATCGATTTGCCCGCTGCGCTGGAAGAGGTTTCCGCTCCGGCCGCAAGCGCCGATGTCCTTCAGATCGGCAGCGAACGCCTACTCGTCATGGACGACGACGAAGCACTTCGCACCTTATCGAAGGCAGTGCTCACCCATCTCGGCTACGACGCACACACTGCTGGTGACGGAGCGGAAGCCGTCGCGCTGTATGAAACTGCCAAAGCTACAGGTAAGGGATTTGATGCCGTCCTTCTCGACCTCACCGTAACCGGAGGGATGGGTGGCATCGAAGCGGCTGCCAAGCTGAAGGAGTTAGATCCCTCCGCCAAGCTGATCGTCTCCAGTGGTTACTCGGATGCGCCGGCCATGTCCCGTTTTCCCGAGTATGGCTTTGACGCCGTCCTGGTAAAACCCTGGACCGTGCAGGAAATGAGCGAAGTCCTCCGCCGGGTCCTGGTAGCCAACCTCTCCCCCAGGTAGCGAAACACTTCGTCTTCAGAACTCTTCCCCGGAAGCTAAGGCAGGGTGCAGATATCTCGCGTCTGTGCGGGAAGGGGGGTTCTGCAAACCCACCGGATAAACGGCGACAGCCTACTTACGTTGCGTAATCAGGCGGTCGCCGAACCCTATTAGTCGACCGTGATGCGAGTAGCCAGGATAGTTCCGGTCACCACAACACCCTTCCCTTCGTTCGGGTAAGTCGTGAACGTGAACGTACCCGTATACGTCTTGCAGTCCTCTGCCACTTTATTAATTTCATCCAGGGTAAACGTCCCGTTGGCCGTGGTCGTTCCCGTACCATCGAACGTCCAGCCAATGTGGTGCAATTTCACGCTGTGCGAACCCGTCGCCTTCCAGACACCAAAGCAGATGTCTCCTACGGCCGGAGGCAGAAACGCATTTTCAAACTCCGTGCCATCGCTATGCCACTGGTCCAGGGTCTCGTTGAACACCTTTCCGCCCGCGGTATACACCACGTGCCACAGTCCAACGATCGGGTCGCGCCCATCGCGCCACTCCTCGTTGCCCGCTCCCGCACCCAGCATCGGTAGACGAACACCGGTTCTCTGCCCTAGCGACGAGAAGCTACCGCAGGCAGCTTTTGCGCTCGTAGTCGCCAACAAAAGGCTGGCCACTCCGAACGCGCTCAACATAAATCGAGTGATCTTGTTCTTGTTCCAAATCATGGTGATTCTCCTTGTGCAGCCCGTTCTACGAGCGACGTGGGAGCGAGTGTGCGGCAGCGGTATAACGCTGGCAATGCCCACTCGGGCGATTTATTTATCCCCGGCTAACTCACCCGGCCACAATCACTTAGGAAGTGTTCTCCCCAGCCGCTGCGAGTGCTAAACTCAGGTCGCGCAGCTTTGGGGGTGCGGAGTGGCGGTTTCCCCGGCACAGGAAGTCATTCGTTTCGGCCTCTTCGAGCTTGATATCGCCTCCAGCCAGCTGACACGGCAGGGAGTAAAGCTGCGTTTGCCCCAGCAGCCTTTGCAGCTCTTAGCCATCCTGCTCGAGCGTCCCGGCGAAATCCTTACCCGCGATGAACTGCGCCAACGCCTTTGGCCTTCGGATGTCTTTGTCGACTTCGATCACGGCCTCAATAAGTCCATCCAGAAACTCCGCGACACCCTCGGCGACTCGGCCGCATCCCCCCGCTACATAGAAACCATCCCCCGCGTCGGTTATCGTTTCATCGCTCCGGTTAGCAACGGCAACAGGCTGGGCCCCGTCATCGTCGAACCTTCATCCGCTCCCGCACCCGTCCCCCCGGCGACCGAAATCAGGTCACCTAGGTCGCGCTGGTGGATGCTCGCCGTGGCCGCCGCTGCGGTCTGCGCCGTAGCCTGCGTTTATCTTTTGACGCGCACCCATCCTGCGGCCGTCCGCTACGTCAAGCTGACCGACTTTACTGATTCCGCCAGCAGCCCGGCGCTCTCCCCCGACGGCAAAATGCTCGCCTTCGTCCGCGGCGGCGACTCATTCGTGTCTGCCGACGCGGTTTACGTCAAGATGCTGCCCAATGGAGAACCCCGGCTCCTGACCACTGACGGCCGGCCGAAATATGGTCTGGCCTTCTCCCCCGACGGTTCCCAAATCGCCTACACGGTGATGGAAGATCAAACCTTCTCCACCGTCGCCATGTCGGCTCTCGGCGGCGACCCGCACCTTCTCATTAAGAATGCAGCCGCGCTCACCTGGCTCGACCAGGACCACATTCTCTTCTCCCGCATACGCTCCGGCTTGCACATGGGCGTCGTGATCGCAACCGTCACCGGCGACCACGCGCGTGATGTCTACTATCCCGCGCACGAGCGCGCAATGGACCATTTCTCCTACGCCTCCCCTGACCGCGCTTCCGCCCTCGTGGTCGAAATGGACAGACACGGAGGCTGGGATCAGTGCCGCCTTATCTCCCTCGATGCGTCCACTGCGCCCCGGATGGTAGGGCCACAAGGCGGCTGCACCTCCGCCGGCTGGTCGCCCGATGGCGAGTGGATGTACTTCATCGCTGAGGTCGAAGGGCAAAGCCATCTATGGCGTCAGCGCTTTCCGTACGGAGCGCCGCAGCAGATCACCTTTGGTCCCACCGAAGAGAACGGCCTCGCCGTAGAGAAGGATGGCCACTCGGTTATCACCGGCATGGGCGTGCACGAGAGCGCCATCTGGATCCACGACGACAGTGGCGAGCGTTCCTTGTCGTCCGAGGGCGAGATCGTCGACAAGCTTACCCCACCCGTCTTCACTGCCGACGACCAGTCCCTCTATTACTTAACGCTGCACCAGGCAACTGACTCCGGCCCCGAACTGTGGCGTCTTTCCGTTGCAACCGGCAACAGTGAGCCCGTCCTTCCTGGAGTCCATATGACGGAGTACGACATCTCGCCAAATGGCAAGCAGCTTGTCTACTCCACAGCAGACCACGATGGAAACTCCCAGTTATGGACCGCCCCCATCGACCGCAGCGCGCCTCCCAAACAGATCGGAGATGGAAATGAGCGCTGGCCCCACTTCGGCCCCGGCGGCGAGATCGTCTTTCAAGCCGTCGATGGCAACACCAACTACCTGGAACGGGTGAACCCCGACGGTAGTGGCCGCTCCAAGGTCATCTCCTACCCCATTCATGAGATTCAATCCATTTCCCCCGGCCGCAACTGGCTGACGGCGATCGTCATTTATCCCAACGGCAAATCGACCCTTCCCATGCCGATGGCCATTCCGCTCCAGGGTGGAGAGCCACGGCGCCTCTGCTTCAGTTACTGCATGACGATGTGGGCGTCGAGTGGAAGGTTCCTGTACATGACGGTAGAGGCGGCCGCCCTCGCAAATCCCGGCCGAAGTCTCGCCATCCCCTTAGGTCCCGGAGAAAGCCTGCCCGCACTACCCACGGAGGGCATTCCCCCGATGGCCGATCCGTCCCTGGTGCCGGGGTCCCAATCGGTGGCCCGCGAAGAACTAGTAGGCGGCAAAGATCCGGCGCACTATGCCTACATAAAAACCACCGTGCACCGCAACCTCTATAGGGTCTCTCTTCCTTAAATATGAAGCTCGCCTCGTTATCGTGTATCGCCCTCCTCTGCCTGTCGGCTGGAAGCGCCCAGGCTGACGAAGATATGACCCCGCTCATCCTCACCGTAGCCGACGCGCCGGTTCCCTTCGCCGGCTCAGACGGAAGTACCCATCTCGCCTATGAGCTCGCGATGACGAATTTTTCCAGCGGCGACATTGCCGTCGAGAAGGTCGAAATACTCAGCGACGGCAAGGTGTTGCAAACCCTCGACGCGTCAGCCGTAGCCGAGCGCCTCCAGGCCGCAGGGCTGCGCGAGGCCGCGGGTACTCTCGGCAAGAGCACGCACGCGCTGCTATTTCTCCATCTCGTGCTGGCGCCAGGAAGCGCAGTACCGGCAAAGATCATCCATCGCGTCACTTTGCGTGCCACAGCCGCGCCTCCCGATCACCAGCAGCTCACCGAATCGGGAGGTGCCACCACTGTCGACAAGCAGGCCGTCGCGGTGATTGGTCCGCCGCTACGTGGTGAGGGTTACATATCCGCCGACTCCTGCTGCGATGCCACGCGTCATCAGCGCGCGGCTCTGCCCGTGAATGGCCGCGTGTGGTTGGCGCAACGCTACGCAGTTGATTGGGAGAAGCTAAACGCTGCTGGCGCCATCTATGCCGGCCCGCAGGACAAGCTGGAGAGCTACGCTATCTTTGGCCAGCCAGTGATCGCGGTCGCCGATGCCGAGGTTGTTTTGGCCATCGACGGCGCGCCCGAAGGGACGCCTGGCAAATACCCCACCAACATCGCGCTCGACAAAGCAGACGGAAATTCCGTGATCCTCGATCTTGGTGCGCACCGCTACGCTATGTATGCCCACATGCAGCCGGGCAGCCTCAAGGTTCACACCGGCGACAGAGTTCGCCTCGGCCAGGTCATCGGCTTGGTAGGCGACACCGGCAACTCCATCGTCCCTCATCTTCATTTCCAGGTGATGGACGGCCCGTCTTCACTGGCTGCGAATGGACTACCCTACGAGATCACCAGCTTCGAGGTTACCGGCAAAACACCGGGCACCGCAGCTTTTGACGAAGCAGAAACCAACGGAACTCCGCTGCCCGTCATCCCGCTCAAGCATTCTGTGCAGAATGCTTTCCCGCTGGACCAGCTCATCATTTCGTTTCCCCAACATTAGATGTTCAAACAGATCCTGATCTGTCTCGCTCTCACCACTCAGCTTTCCGCACAGTCGGCTCGCTACATTGATCCCATGCTCGGCGTGGACGCGGGCGGCAACACCTTTCCCGGCCCCAGCCTTCCATTCGGCATGGTCAAGCCCGGGCCCGATATGGGCAGCAACCAGAGCAATTCCGGTTGGGAAGCAACTGCCAACATCAACGGCTTCAGCCAGACTCACGTCAGCGGAACGGGAGGCGGACCAAAGTACGGCAACATCCTGGTGCAGCCCACAACGGGAGCGCCGCGCGGAAGCAACTACGCGTCGCCTCGAACCGACGAGCACGCCAGCGCCGGATACTATCGCGTCACGCTGGCCCGCTATCACACCGGCGTCGAGATCACCACTGCGTCCCGCGCCGCCCTCTATCGCTTTACTTATCCCGCTGGACCGCCGCGAAACATTCTCTTCGACGTGAGCCACATGCTCAGCGCGTCGAATGGCTACGGAGAGGCGCAGACCGTAGTCAGCTCCGCCGTCCATATCCTGTCGCCGACAGAGGTCGAGGGCCATTCCTCGCTCGTGGGCGGATGGAATAAGCAGACCACTCCCTACACCGTTTATTTCTACGCCATCACCGATCGTCCCGCCGCCTCCTGGGGAACATGGAATGGCGACGTGCTTCATTTCAACTCAACAGAACAGCAAGCCGGCGTCTGGGTCAGCAGCGGCGGCTGGCTCACCTTCGCGCCCAGCGAGACAGTTGTGCAACTGAAGGTCGGGATATCGTTCGTCAGCGAATCGGCGGCAAAGAAAAACGCAACCGCGGAGATTACAGATTTCGATTTCGACCGGCTGCATACAGACGCCATCGCGGCTTGGGATAAGGCGCTGGCGCCCATCGAACTCAAAGGAGCGAACGAAGAGGATCGCCAGGTCTTCTATACCGCCCTCTATCACACCATGCTGATGCCGGTAGACCGCACCGGCGACAATCCTCTCTGGCAATCATATGAGCCCTACTACGACGACTTCTTTACCCTCTGGGACACCTTCCGCAGCTCCGGTCCCTTGCTCACCCTCATCGCGCCGGAACGCCAGGCCGCAATGGTGCGTTCGCTCGTCGATACCTTCCGTCATGAAGGGTGGCTACCCGACGGCCGCTCCGGCAACTTCACCGGCCGCACCCAGGGCGGCAGCAATGCGGAGTTCTTCATCACTGACGCCTACCTTAAAGGACTGACCGGCATCGATTGGAAGACCGCTTACGAGGGAATGGTTAAGGATGCGGAAGTGTCTCCTGAAGACCAGATCCGCGAAGGCCGCGGAGGACTCGACGACTGGAAGAGCCTCGGCTATCTGAGCATCGAGGGAGTTGACCGGCCAGCGTCCAAGCAAATGGAGTATGCCGCAGACGATTACGAGCTAGCCCTCCTCGCACAAGCCCTCCAGCACCCTGAAGACTACGACAGATACAGAACACGCTCGCAAAACTGGCAGAAGCTTTGGGATGAGCAAGCCTCCGATGGAGGCTTCACCGGCTTCATCTGGCCGCGTCATCGCGACGGCTCCTGGAAGGCGCCCTTCAATTCCCTTGAGGGCGGCACCTGGGGCGGCGACACTTTCTACGAAGGCAATGCCTGGACCTATTCCACCTTCGTGCCTCAGGACGTGGCGCGCCTCATCGAGCGCAGCGGCGGAAAAGACACCTTCGTGAAAAGGATGGACGCTTTCTTCGCCGGGCCCGGCCGCTACGATGTAACCAACGAGCCCGGGTTCTTAAGTCCCTATCTCTACATCTGGGCCGGCAGGCAGGATCGCACCGCGGACCGCATCCGCTCCATCCTGGCCGGCAGCTTTCACGCGGGCCCCAGGGGCCTCCCCGGCAATGACGATTCAGGAGCTATGTCCTCCTGGTATGCCTTCGGCAAGATGGGCTTTTACCCCAATGCCGGTCAGGATGTCTATCTCCTCGGCAGCCCCGCGTTTCCCGAGGTATTGATCCATCTGGCGAACGGAAACGCCTTCACCATCGAAGCGAAAAATGTAAGCTCAGAAAACAAGTACATCAGCAAAGCAGAATGGAATGGGCAGCCCTATACCAAAGCCTGGTTCCGCCATGAAGATCTCATGCGCGGAGGCCGGCTGGTGCTCACAATGACGGCACAGCCGGCTCACTGGGATACGGGCGATCCTCCTCCGTAGCCGCCCGCCTGCGAGCCATGGTGGCCAGCAGCTTAGGCCGCGCGCTCGGGCGCGTCCACGGGCACTCCGCAATACAGATGCCGCAAGACGCTGCCTCGGCAAAGAACGGGATGCATTTGTCAAAGTCGACATACCAGCGCTCAACCCCGCGCACCATCTGCTTTTCAGGAGCGATCGCACCTGGAGGGCACGCCCGCGTACACACCTGGCACGACGCGCAGAACTCATCCGCCCCAAAGCGGTCGGGTGCAGTCGCGACCAGAGGCATATCCGTGGTCACGCCCGCGAGCCGCACGCCCGAGCCAAAGTGCCGGCTGATCAACGAACCGTGCTTCCCCAGCTCTCCTAAACCAGAAGCAATGGCCGGCGGAATCAACAGCAGCGCATCGGCAGACGGTCCCGGATACGGATGGGCGTTATATCCCTGGGAGCGAATCCAGTTAGCTAGCCCATACGAGGCGCGTGTGCCCCGCGCATACTGGTCGCCGATATCAGTTACGCCCACGCCGTTCGTCTCGTCCGAAGGGACCTCCTTCAGCCGTTCATAGTTGTGCGCCAGCGCCAGCACAATCACCCAGGGCTCATCGATCGAGTAGCCCTCAAACACATAAAGCGGGTCCATGGCAGTAATGCCAACATCATCGGCCTCATGTGCCAGCGCAAATGCGATCACCGCAGCCGACAGTTCTTCTTCGCCGGCTTCGTTGCGAACGCCAGCCACCGGCGCAAGCTCTGGGTATGAGTAAGCGGCAAGAAACGCGGCCGCGGATCCGGGGCACTTGCGCGAACTCTGCCGCGCCACATTCTGCAACTCCTGATAAGGATGCATCGTCGGCGGGTGCCAGAAGAACGGAGAGGGCCGACGCGACGTAGTCTCGCCGAGTCCATTGATGGGATTGCCGGAAACCTTGAGCAACTCAAGCGTCTCCGACTTCGGATGGTAGTCCCCTTGTTTCGGGCGTCGTGCCATGGCAAACACAATATCCGCGCGCGACAGCACCGCACATCCACCGAAGGGTGGAGTCTTTCGGTTACGCGCGAGGCCTCCGTAGAAGATCAGAAGTGGACCTGCAGTAAGGGCAGAGGAACGCCGGGATCAGTTGGAATAAGTTCTCGTAATCTCTGAGGTTTCAGCGCTTTGGTAGGGAACAAATAAGTCACTCGCGATGGCATTGATTTTGCGCAGGAAGTCGCGCAGGATCGAGCCTCTCAGCGGCCAGAGATTTCTTCGTCACTAGCGGCCGGAGAAAGGAAATGGAATGCACAAGCAAAGAGCAGTCATGCAGAGAGCGACCTGGGTGACAACCGCATGTATAGCCGTCACCCTTCTGCCCATATGGGGATTTGCACAACAACTGCCGGCCAATGCCACGATCGTCGTGTCGGGGCTGCTGGGGCCGAGAGGTCTTCGATTTGGGCCCGACGGCTACCTCTATGTGGCCGAAGCAGGAATGGGCGGCACGAACAGTACCGGGACTGCATGCACGCAGGTTCCAGCGCCAATCGGACCTTACAAAGGTGGCAGCACCGCCCGTATCTCAAAAATCAGCCCAAAGGGTGTACGGACGACGGTCGCCTTCGGCTTACCGTCGACGCAGGATGCTATGGGCGATCTGATCGGGGTTGCGGACGTAGTATTTCTCGACGGCGACCTATACGCCGTGGTCGCCGGGGGTGGTTGCTCCCACGGTCACCCAGATAGTCCGACCGGGATTGCTAAGGTAGACCCGAGCACGGGTAACTGGAAGCTGATCGCCGATATCGGCTCGTTCCTCAAAGCACATCCCACGAAGTATGAAAGCGCCGACGACTTTGAGCCCGATGGAACGCTCTATAGCGTAATCGCCGTCTTCGGCAAATTGTACACCGTGGAACCAAACCACGGCGAAGTGCTATCCGTGACGAAGGAAGGTGAAATCAAGCAGGTAATCGATATTTCGGCGGCCGAGGGTCACATTGTGCCGACCTCGATCGCCGAAAAGAACGGAACCTTCTATGTTGGCAATCTCAACCTCTTCCCCATCGATCCCCAATGGGCGCGCATCCTCACCATCGAAAAAGGAGGCTTTCAGGATCCCGAGGTACCGGGCTTCGATGGAGAGCATCGCCACATCGTCAACTCAAAGGCAGGCTTCACCACTGTAGTTGCGGTCGACATTGGGCCCGACGGATTGATGTACGCCCTGGAACTATCCGATATGGCAGGCTATCCTGCGCTTGGCCAGGGCAAGGTCGTGCGGGTAAAGCGGGATGGCTCGATTGAGGACGTTGTCGTCGGGTTGAACGTTCCCACCGGGATGACGTTCGGACCAGACAACGCGCTATACATCTCGAACTTTGGCGCAGCGCCTGCCGGAGCAGGACAGATTCTTCGCATCCCGATTGCACTTTGCTGGTGAAGTCAGGGTCTCCCAACAACAAATGTTGGGAGACCTCTCATCTCCAGATAGCTAAGATCGGGCCAATGATCAGCAGCCCCACCAGCCAGTAACCGCTATTAATCGCAAACAGCTTCACCGGCCTGTTCTCGTAAATCCCCTGGGGAAATTGCGTCGCCGCGAAAAATCCGAGCCACACGATAAACCCGACAAACGCGCCCATACCCCACGTGGTGGCGCCCGACCACATAACAATATGCAGAAGGATAAACGCCACCAGAAAATCGCCCAGAAATGACGAGATCATGCCAATCACCAAGCCGTCTTTCGGGTGATCCGGCGAAATGTCGAGTGCCGCCATCCAGGGCTTGGCGAAAAGCACCGGAGAATACCATGCGGCGCCGAGGAGCCAAAGAAATACCGCGGAAACCAAAATCGCCCAATGGTTCATATTGCTCAGGTGATGAAAGGAGCTCACGTACGCCTCCGAAAAGATTGGTGATTTGGTCAAGCCGAATGATAGAGGATAACTTTCCCATCGACCACAACAGCAGCGTAGCGGCCGTTCTCAAGAAATTGCATGACCTTCTTGCCGTCCTTCGCGAGCTTCGCCCAGCGTGAGGTAGTATTCGGATTCTGCTCCACGCCGCGCATTGGTTTTCCCTCTACCGTTACGTCCACTTCGCGCAGTTTGCTTCGGCTGGTACGCCGCACTGGGTATGTCTCGTCGTTCAGTGTCACCGCCTTGGCATCGTCCACCATCACCTGGCGCCACACCGCGATGAGCGCTTCTTCCAGGCTCATTTCTCTCCGCCCTGCAGATAGCGTTCCAGCCACTCGGCGGAGCGCGTCAGCTCATCGGACTGATGTTCGCGCTTGAGAAAGCCGTGGCCTTCCTCCGGATAGTAGATCGCTTCCACCGTCCGCCCTTCGCTCTTGAGAATCGCCACCACCTGCTCCGCCTCCTCCTTCGGCACGCGGATATCGCGTTCGCCCTGCAGCACCAGCAACGGAGCCTTCTCATTGCGGATGTACTTGAGCGGCGAACTCGCCTCGTAAATAGCGCGATCCTTCTCCGGATCGCCCAACAGCGTCTTCTCATACTCCTGCAACGACGGATCTTCGTGCTGCAGCATGGTGTACCAGTTCAAAATGCCGTATTCATCCACGGCAGCGGCCCACACGTCAGGAGTCTTACCGATCGCCATGAGCGTCATGAAGCCGCCATACGACCCTCCCCAGATGCCGACCCGTTTTGCATCCACAAAGCCGGTGGCCTTTAAGAACTCCACGCCTGCAATTTCATCCTTCAGATCGGCGCCCCCCAAATCCTTCACATTGGCGTTCTGGAAAGCCATTCCGTAACCCGTAGACCCGCGCACATTGGGCGCAATCACCACAAAACCACGCGAGGCCAGCAGCACGGCGCGGCTGTTAAAGCTATCGACCACCTGTCCGGTCGGGCCGCCGTGCGGCATCACCACGGCGGCCGCTTTGCCGTCGCGCTTCAGGTTAAAAGGAACCCACATAAAAGCCGAGATAAGCTTCCCGTCAAAGCTCTTGTAAGTCACCAACTGGGACGCTGGCAGCACAGCAGCAGCGAGACCGGCCGATTCATTGTGCGTAATCTGCTTCAGCTGTCCGTCAGCATGTATTTGGTAGAGATTCGCTGGATGCGTAGAGTCCTGGTGGGCCAGCAGATAACTGCCGTCGGGCAAAAACGAAGTCGGCCGGGCAGCTCCAAAATTCAAGCCCAACGGAATGTTGCGCGTGCTGCTGGCAAGCGTCGCCACGTCCACAAACTGCACCGACGCCCGCCCATCCGCATCCAGCATGTACGTAAAGCTCTTGCCATCGGGTGAGAATTCCCCCGCGCTTGCCTCCCATTGTGTGTCCGTCACCCACCTCCACTTCTTGCTTTGGAGATCAAGGAGCGCCACGTTTTGAAATCCGCCCTTACGGTCGGAACTGACCAGCGCCGTCTTCCCGTCGGGCGCAACATCGCTGATCGAAACCAGCTCCTTGCCGGTGTGCGCCGTCAGCTTTTCCGCAGTGCCGGTCTTTACGTCGATGCGATATCCATCGGAGTCGTCGAGACCAACCTGGCGGTTGGCAAAAATAGTAGTGCCGTCGGCACTCCAGCAAGCCACGCCCCAGCTCGCCTTCGGATCGGCCTCGTGGGTTAACAGCCGGATCGGTCCTCCGGCACCGGACATCACAGCGATGTTGGTCGAGGGCGAAGTCTTCTCTTTGCTGTCAAACGCGAGCGTAGCGCCGTCGCGAGAAAACATCGGAGAGCTCTCGCTGGTGTGGTCGGTATTGGTCAGGTTGCGGGGCTCGCCCCCACTGAGCGGCAGGGCAAACAGCTCGTACAGTTCGTCACCGCCCTTGTCCTGCATGTAAACGATCTGCTTGCCATCGCGGCTGAAGGTCAGGCCAGACTGGCGGTCATTCGAGTGCAAAAGCTGTCGCGCGCCGCTGCCGTCCACATTCATGATCCACAGGTTCAAGCGCCCGGAGGCATCACTCACGTAGGCCAGTTGTTGGCCGTCGGGAGAAATGGTGACCCCGGCCAGCCGGGTAGTCTGCAGCAGGTCAGCTACCTTGACCGGGGCCGCACCGGCCTGTACCGCAGAAGCCACACTCTTGGGATCAGTCGGCTGACGATCCGCAGGCCCCGAAGCTCCGGCGAAAAGCGTAGACGCTACAACGACAATCAAGACAGAGCACGGGCGAATCATAGGAAGCCTCGCAAAAGCTGAATTGGTCTGAAAGTATACGGCAATTTTCTCGGGCGAAACCGGGGTGTCCGGCGTCTGTCTCGATAGAAGGGAAACATGGCGTCGACCGAGGGTTGCAGCTTGGCATTGTCGTTTATAGAGGACGCTCCGCCGGCTGTCGATCTTCCGGCCGTCGTCGAGGCCTACGCTACCCTGCTTTTTCGTGTCGCCAACTCGGTACTTCGCAGCCGGACCGACGCAGAAGATGTGGTACAGGATGTATTTCTACGCGTGCTGGAGCACCGCCGTTCCCTCCCGCAAATACGCGATATGCGCGTCTGGCTGGTTCGCATTGCCTGGAATCTGGCTCTCGATCGCAAGCGCCGAAAGCGCCCGGATCAGCTGGACGACGTGTTCGCCCAATCGCTTGCCAGCGCAACCATGCCGGCCGACACCGCCATGCAGGAGGCGCAGAACATTGGCTCTGTGCTGCGCGAAATAGACCGGTTACCCAAAGCAGAACGCCATGCGCTGCTGCTCTCGGCGATCGACGAACTGGGGACCACCGAGATAGCCAGCGTACTGGGTCGAAGCGAGTCCGCCGTGCGGGCACTGCTGTCTCGAGCGAGGGCGCGTCTACGCGAACGCCTGGAAGGAGAAGCACGATGAAGGACGCCGAGAAAACCATCGAAAAAGTGCTGACAGGTCTGCGCGTCGCAGAGCCGCCGCCAGGCATCGAGCGCCGCATTCTCGACGCGATGGAGGCGCGCCAGTCGGCGCCCTTCCCTGCACCCTGGGGTTGGCGCATCGCAGTCGGCTTGTGCGCCGCGGCGATCGCCGCGTTGTGGATAGTCACCATCACAGTTCGCCGCCAGCAACCCGTGTTGCAAAATCACATCGAGCGCGTCGCGACCGCGCCAACCGCCACGCCGCACACCGCGCCGATGATTCCCAGGGGCCCACGACGCGTGCATGCAACCAGGCGAACGCCGCCAGCACACCCGCAACCCGTCAGTTTTCCCGCCCCGCCACTCCCATTGACACAGCAGGAGAAGCTCTTGCTGCGCCTGGCGCATCAACGCGATGCCAACAACATGGCTGTGCTCAACCCCGACGCGCAGGCGGCGCAGATGGCGAAAGCCACCACCCAGTTCCAGCAATTCTTCGCCATTGATCCCAAAGAAATGAGGAAGCAAATTGAATAATCAAACGACTCTGAAATCCCTGGTCGGCGTCATCCTGGCCACGGCGTGCTGTGCCAGCACCGCGCTGGCGCAAACTCCCCCTGCCGAGACAAAGGAAATCTATAAGACCATCTATCTCACCAATCTCACCCAGCCGAATGACGCCAACGAAGTGGTGACTGCCCTGCGTAACATGATTCCCAGCGCAAGGGTGTATTACGTGCCTTCGCAGAGCGCCGTCTCTCTCCGTGCCACTCCTGACGACCTTGCCCTGGCGCAGAAAATCCTGACCGATATGGACAAAACCAAAAAGCTCTACCGCCTGACCTACACCATGACCGAGAGCGACAGCGGTAAGACGGTTGGAATACAACATTTTTCCGTCGTCGTCGCGTCCGGCAGCAAGACAGACTTCAAGCAAGGCAGCCGGGTGCCCGTCTCCACCGGGGCCTCTGCCTCTGCCGCCTCCGGCGTGACCTACCTCGACGTTGGCCAGGAGATAGAAGCCTCTCTCGACGGCTACCTCGACGGAGTGCGCCTGCGCACCCGTGTCGTCCAATCGAGTATTGCCGAAGACAAGTCTGTCATCGGATCGCAGGATCCCATCATCCGCCAGACCACCCTCGAAGGAACCTCCACTCTCATCCAGGGCAAGCCGCTGGTCCTCGGCTCATTCGATGTTCCCGGCACCACCCGGCACCAGGAGGTCGAGGTCACGTCGGAACTACTTCGCTAGTGAGGTAGAATTTCGGCAACCATGTCGCGCAAACAAACCCGTCGCACTTCCTTCGCCCTTCTCGCCGTGATCGCCATCGCCTTCTGCGTCGTGAGAGCTCAAAAAATCAAACAGCCGGGCGAAGACTGGGTCAATCTCTTCGACGGCACCGACCTGACCGGTTGGACCAAAATCGGCAATGAGAGCTGGACGGTCGAGGACGGCTTGCTCCACGGCAAAGGCCTCACCAAGGACTACGGTTACTTGCAAACCGAAAAAGACTATCAGGACTTTCAGCTTTCTCTGCGTTTCAAGTGCGTGGGCGACGGCAACAGCGGAGTCTTCTTCCATACCGCCTTCAAGCCCGGCACCGCCGACGTAACCCAGGGCATGCAATTCGAAATCGACTGCAACATGATGCATCACACCGGCGGCGTGTATGGCGAGAAGGCCGGAGCATGGGTCGTCTGGCCGGCGCCGGAAAATGAAGGCGTCGTTCGCATGGGCGAATGGAACGACTACCTCGTCGAAGTGGTAGGCAATCGCTACCGCTCCCGCTTGAACGGAGTCCAAATGGTCGACTTCACCGACCCCAAACCGCCCAACCCCGATGGCAAGATCGCTCTGCAATTGCACGCCGGCGGACAGGGCAACATGCAATTCAAAGACATCTGGATTCGCGATCTTTCCCATCGCTAGGGGCAATCATCTGGTGAACAAAGCTGCCTGGAGTCTGTGCCTGCTGATCGCTGCCTCTACAGCGGCCGCGCAAGAAGCGGAGCAGGGACAGCCTCCGGTCACCACTCTCAAAGTCGTCACCGGCCTGGTGGCGATTTCGGCCGTGGTCAAAAGCAAAGGTGGTGAAGCCCAATCCGGCCTCACCAAAGAGGACTTCCAACTCAAGCAGGACGGCAAAGACGTACCTATCCAGTTCTTCTCTCTTGGCTCGGCGCTGCCCCTCAGCATCGCGCTCATGGTCGATACCAGCGCCAGCCAGGAAACCTTCATCGACGATGAATCGCTCGCCAGCGACGTCTTCTTTCAAACCATGCTCGGCCGTCCCGAAGACCGCGCCATGCTGGTGCAATTCGATAGCAACGTCATGCAGATGCATAGCATGACCAACTCCGCGAGCCAGCTTCACTTCGCTCTGGCCAAATTAAAAGGCCAGGCGTCCGGCGGAACGCTGCTGTACGACGCTGTCTTCTCAGTTGCCAAGAGCATCCTCGCGCAGGAGAGCGGGCGCCGCGCCATGGTGATACTCACCGACGGCGGCGACAACGGCAGCCGCCATACACTTCCCGAAGCGATTGAAGCGGCGCAGCGCGCGGATGTGCAGATCTACTCCATCCTTTACAGCATGCACCGCACGCTCACCGGCGCAAACACCGGACGTGCGCCCGACGCCGATCTCGGCCTCGGTGCCCTTGAAAAACTCTCAGAGAGTACCGGCGGCCGCGTGTTTACCGTGTCGCCCAGGTCCAGCCTGCGCGAGATCTATACCCAGATAGGACAGGACCTGCGGCTGCAATATGTCATGGGATATAAGCCGCCGTTGACTAACCAACCCAACAGCTATCACAAGCTGGAATTGAAGGCGAAGGATAAGAAACTAAGCGTGCAGGCCCGCAAAGGATTCTTTCAGCCGGGTTAGTGTACACTTCGCCTGTTCCTCAGGAGCCAAACGTCACATGAGTGAGTTGCACCCGGATCATATTCTGCAGGTGGGCATGGGCTTTTTTGCCTCCAAGACCGTACTCAGCGCAGTCGAAATGGGCCTCTTCACCGAGCTAGCAGGCCGCTCCGAGTCTTTGCAGACACTGCAGGGCCGCCTGGGACTTCATCCCCGCGCCGCCCACGATTTTCTCGACGCGCTGGTCGCGCTGAAATTCCTGACACGCCACAACGGCCAGTACAGCAACACGCCGGAGAGCGACTTTTTCCTCGACAAGCACAAGCCCTCCTACATCGGCGGCATTATGGAAATGGCCAATCACCGCCTCTACCCTTCGTGGGCTTTTCTCACTACCGCGCTGCGCACCGGCCAGCCGCAAAATGAAACCCGGGACGGCGCGCCCGATCCGTTTATTGCTCTCTATGCCGATCCCGCGCGCCTGAAGCAATTCCTCCGCGCCATGACCGGTGTGAGCCACGGAGCCAACATGGCCATCGCGCATAAGTTTCCCTGGTATGACACCCGCACCGTCGTCGACGTAGGCACCGCGCAGGGCGATCTGGTCACCCAGGTGGCGCTGGCCAATCCACAAATAGAAGGCATCGGCTTCGACCTTCCCGCCGTCGGCCCTATCTTCGAAGAGTATGTCGAATCCAACGGCCTCTCATCGCGCGTAAAGTTCGTTCCCGGAAGCTTCTTCGACCAGCCCATTCCCAAGGCCGACGTCGTCATGATGGGCCACATCCTGCATGACTGGCCGCTCGAAACCAAGCGCATGCTGATTCGGAAAAGCCTATGACGCCCTGCCCACGGGAGGCGCCTTCATCGTCTACGAAAGCATCATTGACGACGATCGCTCAAGCAATGCCTTCGGCCTGCTGATGAGCTTGAACATGTTGGTGGAAACGGCTGGAGGCTTTGACTTTACCGCCAAGGATTGCATCGGCTGGATGAAGGATGCCGGCTTCCGCGAGACCGAGGTCAGTCATCTGGCAGGACCGGACTCGATGGTGGTGGGCATCAAGTAGAAACCGCCAGACCTTTCATCGCGTGCTCAAAAATCTCATCCACAAATGCGTTTGAAAGCGGGCCCGTGCCCATTTGCAACCGGTAGTAGAGCGGCGCATACAGCACATCGATCATCGCGTCGGGATCGACATCGGCCCGTAATTCCCCGGCGCGAATTCCCTCTTGAAAATACTTGATCGCCATGCGTCGCCGCGGCATCGTCCATCGTTCCCGCAAGGCTACGGCCAGTTCAGGATCGAATTGCGCCTCGGCCAGCAACGCACGGATCAGCGTACCGTCCTGCCCGCGAAAGGCCTTCGCCATGGTACGCATCTGCCGCCGGATACTGTCGATGTAGTTTTTGGCCGGCGCAAACAGTGTTTCTGAGTCCACCCGGCCGACGAACGCATCCATCACAACAGCCGCCTTATTAGGCCAACGGCGATAGATCGTCATTCTGCCCACACCGGCTTTCTCGGCGATGGCTTCCATCGTCACGGCGCGAAATCCCGTGCTCAACACCAGGTCGACCGCAGCCTTCAGAATGGCCTGGTGGATCTTTTCGCTTCTGGGACGTCCTGATCTCACGACGGCTCCAAAAAATTAACCGAAATATGCAGAATCCACAACGGTACACAGTGTATCTGATGTGTGTGTTCGTAATTACGATACACACCGTATCGTAACCAGAAGGGGTCGTATGGGTAAGCAGGTAGTTCTCATCACAGGAGCACTCACCGGGATCGGCCGCGCCGCCGCGTTGGCGTTCGCAAAAAATGGCGACCGGCTCGTCGTTTCCGGCCGTAAAGAAGATTTGGGCAACAAGCTGGCCGCTGAAATTCGCGCCCTCGGTACCGAGGCTGAGTTCATTCGCGCCGACGTTCGTAATGAAGCCGACGTCGAGAATCTGATCGACAAGACAATCCACGCTTCGGCCGTCTGGATGTAGCCGTAAACAATGCCGGCACCGAAGGCCAGCCCGGCCTGGTCGTCGATCAAACCCCGGAGAGCTACAACGCCACCTTCGAGACCAACGTGCTCGGCACGCTATTGAGCATGAAGCACGAGATCCGCGCGATGTTGAAGCAGAACAGCGGCAGTATCGTGAACATCTCCTCCAGCCTGGGAAGAACCGGCACTCCCTACGCATCGGTCTACTCCGCCAGCAAGCACGCGGTGGAAGGCTTAACCAAGTCGGCCGCGCTCGAACTGGCCGGCTCCGGCATCCGCGTCAACATCGTCGCTCCCGGCCCAGTCGAGACCGGCATGTTAAACCGCTTTACCGGCACAGAAGAAAACAAGGCCGGCCTGCTGACGCGTGTTCCCATGAAGCGTACCGGAACCCCTGAAGAAATAGCGGAAGCAATCGTATTCATCGCATCCACCAAAGCTTCCTTCGTCACCGGCGCGTCCCTGCTTGTCGACGGCGGCGTAACCGCAGCATAAGTAACAGGAGAAACCAATGGCCACACAAACCGCACTGCAGCTCTTTCAACCCGTCAAAGTCGGCGCCATCGATTTGTCCCATCGCATCGTCATGGCTCCCCTCACCCGCCTGCGCTCCACCGTACCGGGAGACGTGCCCAACGACCTCATGGTGGAGTACTACCAACAGCGCGCCTCCCAGGGCGGCCTCATCATCACCGAAGCCACCGCCATCTCGATCACCGGCCGCGGTTATCTCGGCGCGCCCGGCATCTACTCCGCCGAACAAGTCGAAGGCTGGCGCAAAGTAGTAGACGCCGTGCACGCCAAGGGTGGACGCATCCTGCTGCAGCTCTGGCATGTGGGGCGTACTTCGCACGTCGACATGACCGGCGGTGTTGCGCCCATCGGTCCCTCCGAGATCCCCTACGATGGCGTCTCCTTCACGTCCAAAGGATGGGTGCCCGTCAGCCCCAATCGCGCACTGCGCGTCGATGAGATCCCCGCGCTGCTCGACGATTACCGCAAAGCCGCGCAAAACGCCAAAGCCGCAGGCTTCGATGGAGTCGAGCTCCATGGCGGTAACGGATACCTCCTCGATCAATTCCTGCAGGACGGCAGCAACCATCGCACCGACGAATATGGAGGCTCCCCGGAAAATCGCGCCCGCCTGCCGCTGCAGGTCGTGCGCACCGTCCTCTCCGTGTGGGACAAGGATCGCGTAGGCATCCGCATCTCGCCCAGCACGAAGTTCAACGGCATGTCCGACAGTAATCCGCAAGCGACCTTTAGTTACTTTGCGAAAGAGCTGGATCAACTCGGCCTCGCCTATCTGCACATCATCGAGCCGCGGGTAAACGGCAGCGTAGAAGTTGCAGATGGACTCGCGCCCGTGGCAGCGGAGGAATTGAGGAAGATTTTCAAAAACAAATTGCTCGCAGCCGGTGGCTTCGGCCCCGAGAGCGCCGAGGCCATCGTCGAAGCCGGCGACGCCGACCTGGTCGTCTTCGGTCGCTACTTCATTTCCAATCCCGACCTCCCCGAGCGCATCCGGTTAGGCCTGCCCCTGAACCCCTACGACCGCGACACCTTCTACGGCGGAGACGAGCACGGCTATACGGATTATCCCTTCTACCAGAACTAAAACATTGCGACGAGACAGTTACAACCAACAATCAAGAGGAGAACGATCATGGGTAAGCTTTCAGGAAAAGTAGCATTGGTAACCGGCGCGTCGAAGGGTATAGGCGCAGCCATGGCAGAATCGTTGGGCGCAGCCGGTGCGGCCGTCGCGGTGAACTACGCTACAGACAAGGCCGGCGCCGAGCGTGTCGTAGAAAAGATCAAACAGGCCGGCGGCAAAGCGTTTGCTGTGCAAGGCAGCGTTGCAAAGAACGAAGATGTCGTTCGCATCTTCGCCGAGACCGAAAAATCTCTGGGCAAGGTAAACGTGCTGGTCAACAACGCCGGTGTCTATAAATTCGCGCCGATCGAGGCCTTCTCAGACGAAGATTTCGACTGGATGTTCAACACCAACGTGCGCGGCATGCTGCGCACCACGCAGGAGGCGCTGAAGCACTTTGGCGAAACCGGCGGCAGCATCATCAACATCGGTTCGGTGGTAAGCCACATCCACCCGGCTTACAGCGCGATCTATACGGCCACCAAAGGAGCGGTAGATTCAATCACCGGAGTCCTCGCCCGCGAGCTAGGTCCCCGCAAAATCCGGGTAAACTCCATCAACCCAGGCCTCGTCATCACCGAAGGCCTAAAGACCATAGGGATGCACGAGGGTGAGTTCTACGAAAAGCTAAAGGCAGACACCCCCCTAGGCCGTGTAGGCGTCCCGGATGATTACGGCGCAGTCGCTGTCTTCCTCGCCTCCGATGACTCTCATTGGGTAACCGGCGAAGCCCTGAAAGTCTCCGGCGGCAACCGCTAAGTCGCAGCCGGATCGCCGGGTTCCGAACTGTCGGACTCGTGTAGCCGACCCAGTCCCGAAGGGCCGGCCGCCGCTCAGAACGACCCTCGCCACGGACGAAGCACCGCGAGTCTCGTAGGGATGATGGGAGCCCCTAACAATCCTCCCGGCAACGAAGCTCCTGTAGTCCCGAAGGGACGACCGAAAGTAGCCCAGGACGATCCTCGCCGCAGCGAGGATAAGTCCTGGGTTACGTCCACCCCAGGAACCAAGTCCCGTAGGGACGCTGCACTTCCCCAGCCTCACACCCAACCCTCCCCACCACCAATCCCCCTTGCACCGCCCGATATAATAAAAGGGGGAAGAAATGACGAACAACAACCAAAGCCACCCTCTCCACAAAATCCTCGAGAACCGCATCGCCATCATTGACGGAGCGATGGGCACCACCATCCGCACCTATAACATGACCGAGGCCGACATCCGCGGCGAGCGCTTCAAGGACGCCAAGAAAGACCTGCGCAACAACGGAGACCTCTTCACCCTGACCCAGCCCCAGATGATCGGCGACATCCATCGCCGCTTCCTCGAGGCCGGTGCCGATATCATCGAGACCAACACCTTCGGCGCCACCAGCATCACCCAATCCGAATTCTTCGTCGACGACCCGCGCGAGCGAGGAGGCCGCAAAGACCCCGCCTTCTACCAGAAAATCCTCGAAGACCCCTTCCTCCGCCAGCTAGCCTGGGACATCAACGAGCAATCCGCCCGCCAGTGCCGCGCGTGGGCCGACCGCATCGCCAACGAAACCAACCGCCCCCGCTTCGTCGCCGGAGCCATCGGACCCCTCACCGTCTCCCTCTCCAACTCCCCCGACGCCGACGACGCCGGCTTCCGCGTCGTCACCTTCGACCAGGTCAAGACCGCCTACGCCGAAGAAGTGCGAGCCCTCATCGCCGGAGGAGTCGACCTTCTCCTCGTCGAAACCATCTTCGACTCCCTCAACGCCAAAGCCGCCCTGGTCGCCATCCAGGAAGTCTTCGACGAAGACAAACTCCGCCTCCCCATCATGATCTCCGCCGCCGTAGGCCGAGGAGGCGAAACCATGATCTCCGCCCAAACCACCGAAGCCTTCTGGAACGCGGTTGAGCACGTGCGCCCGCTCTCCATCGGCCTCAACTGCTCCCTGGGTCCGGACCTGATGTATCCATTCTTAGAAGAGTTAGCCGAGAAAGCCGACGTAGCCATCTCCTGCTATCCGAACGCCGGCCTGCCCAATCCCCTTTCGCCCACAGGCTTCGACCTGGAGCCGAAAGACATGGCCCGCTACCTCGGCGAATTCGGCCGCGACGGCCTCATCAACATCGCCGGAGGCTGCTGCGGCAACACCCCCGAGCACATCGCCGCCATCGCCAAAGCCCTGGAAGGAGTAGCCCCCAGGCCACTCCACGCGAGCGACCTGGCAGTAGCAACCTAAGGAAGGAATGAACAGAGCATTGGCAACCCATTTTCCGCCGAAGCCCACCCCCGAGGACCAAAAAAGCTGGGTGGCCCATTCAAGCCTGCCGTTGGCTTGAGTGGGGTACTTCTCAAGGCCGCCTAGAAATCTTTTTCAACACAGCGAACCGGAGCAGAGATGCCCACTGTTCTGCAATAACCCCCACCGCCGGAGCACAGGTATGACCAAACCCCTACGCCTCTCCGGCTCCCAGCCCTTCACCCAGCAACCCAACGTCTACATCCTCATCGGCGAGCGAACCAACGTAGCCGGCTCCCCCAAATTCGCCAAGCTCGTCAAGGAAGGCAAATACGAAGAAGCCGTCTCCGTAGCCCGCCAGCAGGTAGAAAACGGAGCCAACGTCCTCGACATCTGCATGGACGAGGGCATGATCGACGGAGTAGCCGCCATGTCCCGCTACCTCCAGCTCCTGGCCAGCGAGCCCGAAGTAGCTAAGGTCCCCTTCATGATCGACTCCTCCAAATGGGAAGTCATCGAAGCCGGCCTCAAATGCCTCCAGGGCAAAGGAATCGTCAACTCCATCTCCCTCAAAGAAGGCGAAGCCAAGTTCCGCCACAACGCCGCCACCGTCCTCAAATACGGAGCCGCCGTCGTCGTCATGGCCTTCGACGAGCAGGGCCAGGCCGCCACCTACGACGAAAAAATCCGCATCTGCGAGCGCGCCTACAAAATCCTCGTCAACGAAGTAGGCTTCCCGCCCCAGGACATCATCTTCGACCCCAACATCCTCACCGTCGCCACCGGCATGGAGGAGCACAACAACTACGCCGTCGACTTCATCAACGCCACCCGCTGGATCAAGGCCAACCTCCCCCACGCCAAAGTAAGCGGCGGAGTCTCCAACATCTCCTTCAGTTTCCGCGGCAACAACAAAGTCCGCGAAGCCATGCACTCCGCCTTCCTCTACCACGCCATCGCCGCCGGCATGGACATGGGCATCGTCAACGCCGGCATGCTCGAAGTCTACGAAGAAATCGACCCCGAACTGAAAGTACTGGTCGAAGATGTCCTGCTAAACCGAAGACCCGACGCCACCGAGCGCCTGGTCGACTTCGGCGAAAAACTCAAAGGCGAAGGCACCGTAGTCACCGAGAAAAAAGCCGAAGAGTGGCGCCACGGCACCGTAGAAGAGCGCCTATGCCACGCATTAGTCAAAGGAATCGACACCTACATCGATGCCGATACCGAAGAAGCCAGCGTAAAGCTGGGCCGCCCCCTGCTTGTAATCGAAGGACCGCTCATGGCCGGCATGAGCGTAGTCGGCGACTTATTCGGAGCCGGCAAAATGTTCCTGCCCCAGGTAGTCAAGTCTGCCCGCGTGATGAAGAAAGCCGTAGCCCACCTCACGCCCTACATGGAAGCGGAGAAGCTAGCCGCCGCCGCCGCCGGACAGGAAGTCAAAGCCCAGGGCAAGATCGTCCTCGCCACCGTCAAGGGAGACGTCCACGACATAGGCAAAAACATCGTCGGAGTCGTCTTAGCCTGCAACAACTACGAAGTCATCGATCTCGGCGTCATGGTCACCAGCGAAAAAATCCTGGAGCGAGCCAAAGAAGAAAAAGCCGACCTCATCGGACTAAGCGGCCTCATCACTCCCTCGTTAGACGAGATGGTGCACGTAGCCCGCGAAATGGAGCGGCAAAACTTCAAAGTCCCCCTCCTCATCGGAGGAGCCACCACCAGCCGCGCCCACACCGCCATCAAGATCGCCCCGCACTACAGCCAGCCCGTGGTCCACGTCCTCGACGCCAGCCGAGCCGTCCCGGTCACCACCTCCCTGCTCAGCGAAGACGGAAAAGACGCCTTCGTAGCCCAGCACAGAGCCGACTACGAAGCCCTGCGCAAACAGCACACCGGCCCCAAACTGAAGATGACGCCGATCGAAGAAGCGCGCAAACGCCGCACCCCAATCGTCTGGAAGAAGGAAGACCTCGCCGTCCCGGCCTTCACCGGAGTGCGCGTCTTAGACAACTTCCCCCTGGCAACGCTGCGCGAGTTCATCGACTGGTCCCCGCTCTTCCACACCTGGGGCCTCAAGGGAATCTATCCCAGAATCTTCGAAAACAAAGACTACGGCCCGCAAGCCAAACAGTTGTTCGACGACGCCAACGTCCTGCTGGACCGGATGATTCAGGAAAACCAGATCACCGCCCGCGGAGTCTACGGCTTCTTCCCCGCCAACGCCGTAGGCGACGACGTAGAACTCTACACCGACGAAACCAGAACGAAGGTGCGCGAGACCTTCCATTTCCTGCGCCAGCAAGCCAACCGCGAAGGCAGCGAACCCTGCCGCTCCCTGGCCGACTTCATAGCCCCAAAAGAAACCGGGTTGGACGACTACATCGGAGCCTTCGCCGTAACCAGCGGAATAGGCCTAAAAGAACTCTGCGACGGTTACCGAGCCCGCAACGACGACTACAACGCCATCATGGCGGAAGCCCTAGCCGACCGCCTGGCCGAAGCTTTCGCCGAATGCCTCCACAAACGCGTCCGCGAAGAATGGGGCTACGAAAAACCCGAAGTTTTGGAAGAAGAAACCGTGGCGGTCGCTCAGGGGCGCCACGAACCTGCAGGGTCACCTCGACCGCAGCACCCTTGAGTATGAGGGCTATGTCCTGAGCCGTCGCCGCAGCGAGCCCAAACATGAAGGGTACGGGCTATCCCGCCGCAGCGAGCTTCAGCCCGTACGTAAATCCCCGGCGAAACAGCCGGGGCTTTAGCCCCTGAGGTCAATCTTGCAAGACCTGATCGACGAAAAATACCGCGGAATCCGCCCCGCCGCCGGCTACCCAGCCTGCCCAGACCACACCGAGAAAGGCCCACTTTGGCAACTGCTCGATGTAGAGAAGAACACCGGGATGAAGATCACAGAATCCTTCGCAATGTGGCCCGGCTCCAGCGTAAGCGGCCTATATTTCGCGCACCCGCGAATCTCGCTATTTCAGCCTGGGCAAGATCGACCGCGATCAAGTCGCGGATTACGCCGAGCGTAAAGGGATGAGCGTGGCTGAGGCAGAGCGGTGGTTGGGGCCTAACTTGAATTACGAACTGTAGGGACGGGATTTCGGGAACGAGCTCGGATCGATGGAGAGAGTCGACTTGTTGCGAGTTGTACAGTCCAAACCTTCGAACAAAACGTCCGCCTTAGAGCTCCGCCCCGAGTTACATTCAGCTCACCCGGCTCTCGGCCAGCGGATTCTTCAGAGATGCTCCACGCGATGGCGATTGCATCCTGTCATATCTAGCCTCAAAATGTTCTGTGGGTCCGGCTCCGGCGAGAATTGAAAACCTGCGGCCTCTCGTGGAATAGCGATTCGTATGGAAGAATACCGAAGCGCTCCTGTTTCCCTTTGAACTGGGATGGAACATTGACCAACACTAGTCAGGTAGAACTCTTTGCGAAGGCATTCAAAGACGAAGCACAATTTCGGAGGGTGCTAGCAGATCTTTTCCAGAAGATGGGGCACCGGGGGGTTCGAATTACCCATGGGCCCGGCGAGAAAGGTAAAGACATCGTCTTCTATAGCCAAGGCCCCATGGGGGAGCCTCGGCTCTTCGCTTGCGTTGTGAAAGTTCGCCCGATCACGGGTCGCGCTGACGATCACAAGAGTGGTGCTCCTACACTTTTAGACGAATTGCAGACCGTCGTGAACCAAGTCCAGGCCGCCTTTAGTGAACCCCTTGCTGACGGTAGGGGGCGAGACGCATGGATAGACTCTGTCTATGTCATAAGTCCTCACGAGTGTTCAACGAGCACAATCGACTTAGTCAAGTCTCGCTTGCAGAGGAGCGGACAGATTATGTTCGTCTGTGGTTCCGAACTGCTCGAACTGTTTGCCCGACATTGGCAGGACTTTTTATGGTTCGACTCCGGCGTGTTGGTTTCTTATCTGAGTAGCCTTAGGAAGGGTCTCGCAGAGGACTATGCGCTAGCGAACCTCATCCTGCAGAACCCCTATCTAGGGGATTCGCCGGCCTCGTGGACAGACCTATATGTGGAGCCTGAGTTTCACCGCGAACTTAAGCCCCTTAAGCTACTGAACGTACATGCCCTTGATTTACAGATCCTCTCCAGTCCAACAACCCTAGCAAATATCAAATCATTCAGGTCAACCGTAAAGCGCATTAATGGATTGCTAGAAGCTTCCCCATTTTGGGGAGATGATGAACCTTCGAGCAGTGCTGTCTGCAACAAGATCCTAAACTTGGCAAAGGAAGTTGACAGGCTTTGGACCGCGCGCTATCGCGAATACGTAGCAAAGGTGCAGAACGAGGCCGGGAAAAACAAGCCACGATCTCAGCAGGGATTCGCCACCTCCGGTGCATTTGTTGTCCCTGAAAGCATTCTGCCATCAGAGAATGAAGTAATGGTCCAGCTCCACCCCCCAGAGCAACTCATCTCTGAGGCTGCCGCTGTGCAACGAGAGGTTACCGAAGCAGTCAGTCGCCTCCAACGTCAGCTCTCAGTTGCCATTAACTTTGCCTCAACCGAGAAACTAAACCCCCTTGCTGTACTTGGTAGTCACGAATTCCTGACTTACTGCCAAGCCGCCGAAACAGCAACAGTGATACCCCAATCTTTCGAGCAGTTCGGTGAATCTCAAGACCTACAGTTTGGAGAAAACCTCCTGGATCATTACCCGGGTTCACTTTTGATCACGGGGCCGGCCGGCTTCGGGAAGACCACATTTTGCCGATGGCACGCCATCCACGACGCAAACAGACTCGTGAAGAAGGAAACAAATGTACTTCCGGTCTATCGGGCTCTGCATCCCCTTTCTCGAGGCGCAATTGGTACATTCGAGGAAGCGTTTTTCGGAGAGGATGAGCTTCAAGAACTAATCAAACAGCAAAGTACCGGGCACTCTCCGTTCAGTCAAATCCGGCTGTACCTAGACGGACTTGATGAGGTGACATCCACAGAGCGTCAAAAACAACTCGTCTTATTGGCAAGCGAGGCGGTAACTAAATGGAGGTTTTTACAAGTCATCTTTACCTCAAGAGACCACGTTAGTAGCCCTGACCTGCGGTGGCTACCTAGAATTCGGTTGTCGGAGCTTAGCGATGCTAGGATACGCACGCTAGCAGGACGCTGGCTAGACGAAGCTGGAAACCAGCTTTTCTTCGCACGATTAGTAGAAAGTGGAAGCATCTCTGACTTGATGAGGATACCTCTCCTTGCCACCCTTATCTTAATGGTCTTTCGGAAAACAAAGTCCATTCCCCCGAACAAAACCAGGCTCTACACGTTATTCGTCGAACTTCTCTGCGGGGGATGGGACTTCCACAAGAGCGTCCAGCGGAGGGCCAGCGAATTTGGTCTCAGAAATAAAGAAATAGTCCTGACGCGTCTGGCAGGAATGTTGCAACATGATCATAAGCGTGACGCTTCGGAATCGGATTTTAAAGCCGCAGTGAAAAATTCTTTAAATTCATTGACTTCCGACTGGGACCGGCTTTTGCAGGAGATTATAGAGGACGGGCTCCTGATTCGCGCGGGCGGTTCACTCACATTCAGCCACTTGTCTTTCCAGGAATTTCTCGCAGCTCGCGACCTTCGTGATCACATGGGACAAAGACCGAAGCAGGCTTTGGGCTGGTATTTAAAAGGCGATGATTGGTGGAAAGAAACGCTGGCGTTTTACGTCACTCTCCTTGACCGGCCTGGCGAAGTCGATGAATGGCTGATTAAACGGGCGCTAAACTGCAGCTCTCCGGCACCGGATTTAGAAGGGAGAGTACAAAACCTCCGACGTTCGATAAAAGCCGGTTTCCCTTCGTATGTTCAAACCGCCGCTTGTGAAACCATGTACCAAAGCATGGCCCGTAAGGCGCGTAAATATAGTTTTGACGGCATTGAATCAGAGGAATAACCGGGGTTTAGCTTATTGCGCAGAAGATTGAGCTGCTCCTCCCGCTGTGAGCCTACCACCAACTCAGCGCGGGGGAAACCGGCCCCTATAGTCAAGGCGAAGCCGTCGGCCCCGCTAATACCACCCTCTATTTCTCTGGACTCCCGTTTTCAGATCGAGTCGCTTGCATCATGATCTCATGATCCGAGTGCACCGCGAAATTATCAGTCGTCGGTGAACCGGGAAAAGGAACGATTGCGATCGACGACCTACACGACAGGTAACAGTCAAAAGAACACGGCGATTTCCTAACCTAGGTTAAACGCGATAATTGCGACAGTAGTAGAAACACAATACCTATCACCGCTGCTAACTGCAATGTGAATAGGTACGGCGTCCCCCACACTTTCCTGTTTTGGTGCAAGGTCGCTTCGCTACCCTCGCGCTGGCATTTACCGGCGAAAATCTGCGGAAGCGGATTTACTGCCCAGACTGAAGCCCGATTTGCGGAACCTCTCAGGGTGCTGTCGTAGGTGAGACGGTAAACGTCACTGCTATCGTCGCAACACCGGCAGTTGATTTTTGTGGCGTTAAAGAAATAGCACCCCTGTAGGTCTGGGGCTTGAGCCCACTCGGATCAACGCTGACCAGAACCGCACCTGATGATCCTGATTGCTGTGCAGGGGAAAACGTCAACCAAGACTCATTTGAACTGGCAGTCCAGATTAGAGCCGCGCCGGCAGGATCGTTGATATGTACTGATTGCGTCAGGGGGGTTGCACCGGCCCCAGTTGTCGGATCACCACTCTTGTAACTAAAAACCAGCATTTTCATCGAGGGAACTAGAGCGGGTAGCTCCGGCGATTGAAGCGGTGTGAAATTGACTCGATAGAGGCTGAAGTAGGATGCAAGGAGTGTCGTTCGCAGTCCAAGTTCAGATGCGGCGGTTTTCACCAGATCGCTGAGTGTTGCGTTATCGCCAATCGAGATCTTGCCAAAGACCCCAAGACTCACTCCCAGGCCTCCAGCTGTATTGGCAATGAGGCCGCTCACTGTCCCAGCTTCGTCGCTTGCCCCGTTTGCAAGTGATTGAAGAACCCACACGTTCTTCGTTGTGAAGCCGCACCCTTGAGCTGGAAGCTCGACGTACTTGGCCAGGCCGACGGCCAGGGCTGTAGGCTGATTTGAAGAGTTCCCCGGATAATAAGTTGTACTTGTGGGATCACCCTGGGCCGGCTGGCAAGACGCGTCCAAAGCCGTCGTCGGGACTGGGCATTTTGTGTCCCCTAGGACCGGTGTCGGATCAAGTGTGTCCATCAGAAACTCAAGCATCACCGTCTCGGCCGCAGTAATTTCAGAATCCGGTACCGAGAAATTGCTAAGGCTAGACAGGAGATTTGTTTTGTCAGGAAGTTGAGGCTTCGATATGGCCGTACCCATCCTGTCGTAAAACTTCCCGCTGTAGTATGCCTTTAGGTAAGCTATCAATGCATCGTCAAATTTCAGCCTTACCGCAGTCGAGGTTTGAGTAAGGGCGCTCTTGCCGGCTCTAGCAGCTGCCACTACCAATTTGTTTGGAACGGCGTTCTGTACGTAGTCAGCTGCAGTGTGCTTGAGCTGAGTCTCGTAGAGAAGATTGGCAAACTTCTTCAGCTGAACGTGATTTAGCTTAGGTGTTACCCTCTTTTGTCTGATCTGTTCGAATTCAGCCTGAACATCAACGTTTGTACTTGTGGTTCCATCCGCAATCTGAGCGTCGAGTTGAGCTTCAGCTGAGACGGACACCATCGCGGCCGTAAACGCCCTCACTACAGGATCACCCGCCAGTCTCGCACCAAGTTTATCGTTAACTCTTTGCGTCGCAGAATTATCGAATTCGGAAAAACTCTTGAATTTTGTCGCGCGCACACTCCTGCCGTTTGCAACGCTATCCGCGCCCGGAAGCAGATATCCGAAATCTGATGCTCGTCTCGCTGCATCCGTGACATGCCCAAATTTATCCGAATCTTCATTAAATAGCCGGACCTTTGTGTCCTCATTGCACGCAGGAGCCTCTGGAGGGGCAATGAGAGGCTGAATCCTCTTTAAAGGGAGCAACGTACATCCAGTTAGCAAAGACACGATAACTCCTAGTGAGATCGTCGATGACACCTTTAAATTCATTTCGTACTCCACGTATAATATTGTCTACAATCGGGTCGAGCTGGTGAGAGACTAGTGGGCATCTTGAACACAAGTATTTGACCTTGTAAGCGTCTTTGTATTAACCATATGATCGAGAGGGGCGGCGATAAACACCCAGCCGACTGGTAGTGGACCAACTTGTGTTTGATGTGGGAGAGATTGTGGGTTGCCCTTCGCCGCCACAATCTCAACCTGAGAGAGCGCCAAGCAACCCCGACAAAGAAAAAGCGGAGATAAGGCCACTCAGTCGATCAGTCTCGCTGTTGGCAGCGCGCACGGCCCTCGGCAACCACTTTATGGATTTCCGCTGCAACTCCTTCAGGTACGTGAAAGACATTCTTGCTTGAGAAAGTACTTACCAGAGGCTCGATGAAGACCGATGGGGAAATTCCTGCGGCCTCTGGATCGAAGAAGCGAATCTGCAGCCTGCCTTCGTTTCGCAAGACATCAAGTAGAGTCTGTAGAGCTTCGAACGGCATGGCCGTAACCACATAGCTCCCATCTCCGCCAAGATGCGGGTCGGTCGAAGTTTGAGAGTCAAGATAAACATATCCCGCGTCCTGGGAGTGATTCAACAAGCGGATCCAGCCAAATGGCTTCAGTTGCGTGGCTGTAGGGGGCATGATCGTGACCTCATGTCCGGTAATTGGATTAGCTTTTTCTGTGGCCATTGATAGGCGCTCCGTAATGTAAATATCCGATGCGAGTACATCTTTGTGAGCTGCGCCACCCGGCAAACCTGCGGAGTTCCAGGAAGCCGGGGTGACGCGTTGATGCCGATACACCCGAGTACGCTACCGCAGGGTAGCGACTGAAACGTGAGGCCAACTCAGGCCATTGAAGTTCAACAATACGCGCTGTGTATATTGGCGTAATTCGGGGACACGATACATATTTTCCGACTTCTGTCGACGATCCGATTGCCCTTCTTCCGGGACCGACGCAGAACTTCTTCTTCCTCGGAAGCTCCGAGCGATCGACTTCCCGGGTAATCGTTCTACGCAAGTTTCTCGGCAGCAAGCAAGGCTAACATCGGCTATGATTTAGCAACTGGCGATCCACCGAAAACTTGAGGGAGAAGGAGTGACCGCAGCGCAAGCCAACCCGCCCCAGCCAAGCCGTCCACGGCGAAGCGTCGTTGCCTCCAATGCCTGGAAGCCAAGGGATATTAACGCCCTCATCGCGGTCGCGACTCTCTGTCTCTGCATCACATTAGCAACTAGTGTTGTTACTATAGGAGTCTTGGTGCATCGCACCGATCTGGCGACGATGGGCACTTGGACCAGAGCTGGAGCCGGAACCGGGTTTCTAGGTATGCACAGTCGCTCTTGAGCAAATTATGCGTCTCCAGGTGCCAACCCTCCGGTGATTTATTCGCCATTCACCGCTAAGACAATGGTCGTGGAATGCACCAATTGGTTGGATGTCCCCGTGATCGTGACGGTATAGCTGGAAGCTGTCGTGTTGTTTATGCGGGATGAGCCGCAGGCCGAAATTCCCAAACAGCCGATCACGCAACAAGCCACGAGGCCACCTTTTAGTGCAAGCTTCTTCTGCCTTTTGCGGTGCAGCAAATTTAACCCGAAAAGCACCACGGGTGAACCAAACCAAATCGAAGCGCCAGAAAAATATGGCGGGAAAGGTGGCCGCGTGCCAACAGAACTTGCCACACCCGATGTGTAAATCGTTAATGTTGAAGCCGCAGCAACAGGTGTGACAACCCCCGAGCTCGATGTCGTGGATGGAGTAACTGTAGTCGGTGAAAACTGGCAACTCGCCCCTGGGGGTAACCCGGAAGCCCCGCATGCAAGCGCGACAAGGTTTGTAAATGCCCCTTGACCTGTTGAAGCCACTTGGATAGTGAAAACTGCGGGAGATCCTGGCGACACCGTGACCGACGATGCTGAGTAGGCGGACGTTGACAACGTAAAATCGGTCACGATGGCGTTCGAAATAGGAACCTCTGATTGCGGCAGGAAACTTCTACCGTTGACGGATACCCCGACACTGACCGGGCTAATACCGATCGGGCATCCGACTGTCGCCTCTGTGACGGTAGCTTTGGACATCCCACAACCACCGCTCCACTGAATGGCTACGGGAAGGCAACCGCTTTGGTTATTGAAAAGCTTGCCCGCAGTAAGGATGACGGATGCACCACTCGCGCTGATCGCGCTTATCGGAGCGATCACGGTAGCTGCAGGAACGGGGAGCATGCCCGTAGCAGACGTCAGTGCATCCACCAGCCCATAGCCTTCTTCATCGTTCGGTAGCGGCGTCAAATATCCCGCCAATGATGACGGATAACCCAATGTGGGAGGCGCCGTGCCGGGCGATGATCCTCCAGTTAGTGAATTATAGAGTATCTGACGAGCTACAGCTGACGTCTGGCTTCCATTGCTATACAGGAGGCATGGTGCCATCTGCAAAGTAAGAGCGGCAATCGCCGCCACATGTGGCGCTGCAGCGGATGTGCCGCCAAAGACCCTTGGGATATAGTTAGCGGGCGGAGTAACAGGGCAACTAGCCCCAGTAGGGATCGGGTTTCCAAATCCTCCTGCTCCAGTGACACAGACTTGGTCTACGGCAACAATATTAGGTTTATTGTAAGCTGTCGAGTTCGCGGGCGTAATTTGAGTTGGCCCTTGGCCGCTATAAGCCTCCACAAGACCAGCACAATCATTTGGACTTGCACACTGCATCTCATCAATCGCACCCACCGTGATGACGCTTACTGGGCTTCCAACCGAGTCCGATTGCGCGGGGACGCTACCCGAGACAGTATTGAAGTTGTGATTTGGAGTCCTCTCCTTCGCCCCGTATCCTGTAGTGAAAAGATCAAAAACTACCGGAGCAGCCTTGTTGGCTACATTCTGAATCACGATCCCAAGTACTAACGTGTCACCAGTAGAATTATTAAAAACTAAATCTTCATACGGGTTTTGCGTTCCAGACTGCGGGTTCGTGCTCGACGCGACCGCCCGGCCGCTCAAGCTGCAACTGCCGGCGGGCAGACCACCTTGCGACGAACTACAACTCAGCGGTACCAAAAACAGGTCGTAGTCATTACCCGACTCCCCAATTTTATCATTCCACGACAAGTAAACTTTCGCCGTTTCGCCTGAAGGCAGGATTAACATAGGGTCGAAAGGTTCATTCCCAAGATCCGCAGTGTCAATGGTCTGATAGGCCGGGGCGGGGACGTCAGCTTCCGGTGGCCCGGTATACGGGACACCGCTAAAGAGATGAAGCGCACCTGCCTGCCCGGTGTAAGCTAACCCGTCAACTGCCGATGAAGTAAAGGTACCTGAGTAATGGTTGAGCGCGTGGTTTCCAGCTGCCGTGATATACGCTCGGATCGAGTTGGCGCTGTTATTCAATGCACTTGCTGTATTGGTAGATACATTGCTCGCCCCGTCGTAAGAAGGTTCATAAAACGAAAGATCATCGACCACGACATCATTTCCGAAAGCCAGGGAATTCACCGCTTGTTCCATCTCGAGGTCACTGCCGGCATTCGCAAAAGAAAGTGACGCACCCGGGGCCAAGTCATGCACGATCTCCAACATCGCAGTGCCCTCGGCGCCGCCAGTTCCATCCGCCGTATCTTCCAAATCTTTCGGTGACAAAAACGACTGCGTCGCAGCAATTCCCCCGCTCACCGATGTCAATATACCATTGGTCCGCATCCCAGTCGCAGCTGGGAGATCGCCGAGCGCAATCGGACTCGGGTTAGTCGAAGTGTTCGTCGTCGGTCCGCAACTTGTGCAGTCCGGACCGGCAAAGATACCAGCAATACCAGCGGAGATTACCCCCACAGAGATGCCAGTCCCGTCCACGTTCATCGCTGCACGCACGGCATCTGCCTGAAGAAGGTGGTCACCTTGCGACGTCACCGATCCTGTAGCCGCTTCCGCGTAATAAGGTAGGTGGATATAGCGGACAAATGGGAGATTTTCGACCGTCTGAATGAGCTCAACTGGAACCTCAGCTTGCAGCATCGGAACGGAACTATAAACACGGCCCAACGACACTCTCGCTTCGGGTTCCGCCACAACCTCAATTACGACACCTAGATCGCGAAGCGCCTGCAAAGACGATTCGGTGATTGATTTTACCTCGATATATACCTGCACCTGAGCTTGTGGTGAGACCCGGAGCCTACGAGTTTCTGCGGCGTCCGAAACCAACTTTGCTAGACTCAACGAGCGAACCGCCGAGATCACGCTCTCTCTTTGCAACGGATTCAACGGCTCGCGCAGCTGCGGTATTTCATCCCGCATCAATTTTAGGATGGAGCAAAGCTTTACATCTTTCTGATCCGCGGTAATGGCGTAAGGCCCTTGTGCTTGTGCAACAATGAGCGAATTCCCGTAGGTGCCCATTAGTAGTACCGCTGTCAATGCGATTCCTTTTTGCACCCTAACCCTCCAAAACCGGAACTATTGGCCCGTTTTCAAGCTCCCGCCTCCTCCGCCAAACAACTGACTGAGGGCGGCCTTCATTACACTCAGATCAAAGCCGATACTGCCGTACCAGCCATACTCCGTTTTGTTATAGGTTGGAGCTGCGGTTGTACTGCTGGGCAACTGCGTGACACCTGGCACAATACCGGGTTGCAGACGAGCCTCCTGTCCTATGTGAACGCCCGAACCGATATTAATTCCCCAAAACGTCTCCCAATTTAAGCCGACAAGATAATTATTTGTCGCGTCTACTCCATAACCTACTAGCACACCAGGATTCCAATATCCGTTCAAACCTTTCGAGCCTTCCTTTGCCCACAAGAACCCCTGATGGGACATTGCGCCAGGAAACACGTCACGTCTCCATGGATAGACATTCACGCCGACATAAGCGTGATACTGTGGAAGAGTGGTAGGACCTACGACAGTTACATAGGTGAGATTTGAAGTAGAGGTCGACTGACCATTGTTTGTAAGACCATACTGTCTGTTGACCAGCTTGCTTACGAAAAATCCAGCTACAATGTTAGCGCGGTAAAGCTTATGAACTTCGATTGCAGTTGTCGCCATGACGTTTCCCGGTACAGTTTTCGGACCACTTTCGCTTGGAGTTGGGCACGGACATTTGGAGGTCTTCGACGTTCCTTTAGACCCGCCCACTCCCTGTTGTGCATTCGAGGACGAACTGGGACATGGGGTGCCCCCGGTCCTGCCTGGGATTGACTCGCAGATGGAGAACGACACGCGATCATTCGAATACTGACCTAGTAGCAAGACCCTCGTTTCGCTACAAGGGGGTGGCGGTGGCGGGGCCCTTTCCAGTTCCCCGTTCGGTAATGGAACTCCGTTAACTAGTGGACGGTCCTCTGCGATCTGCACGTCACTTTTATCGACGATTGCGTACGTCGCATTCTGGCAAACGTGCTCGATCACGACATAGATCAAACTTCCAGAAATAAAATAGTTAGCCTCAGGGTTCGGAAATGACACGCAATGTGCCAGGTTTGCGATGGATGCTCCGTCGCAAACTGTAGGGGCCCAATTCTTGCTTGTGTCAGCGGCATCATAAATGATCCAATGCCTTGGGGCAGTGGGGACGTAAGTCCCCGCGAGTGCGCCTGGGGGCAGCGCTATCAGTGGCGGCAATTCGGCCGCAGTGGACGCGCTAGCTGCGGCTCTTTCAGCCGCCTTAGCCTCGCGCCCGGCTTTTGCAGCAGCAGAGGGCTCACCAGTACGTACGGCGACAGCCGCAGCTTTCGCGGCCTTAGCTGCTTTAGCCTTTGCTAGGGCGCCAGCTTTTCGAGCTCTTTTGTCCGCAGCTTTTGCTTGAACGGCAAATGTTGCATCCTGAGCCGCCTTTTTGGCAGCCTGAGCCGCTTGTTTGGCATCTTGAGCTGCAGTTGCAGCAAGACTCGCAGAATCGGTCGCGGTTCCGCTGGAGGATTGTGCCTCCTGCGTGCTTCCTGTCTCGGGCTGCTCAAAAAAAACAACTAACATGAGAACAACGTAAAAGAAAGAACTCCGCCGTAGGTTGATTTTGCGGGGCTCTGTCCTAAATAAAGCCACTTTGTAAACCTCCCGTAGCGAGTGGTAGAAGTTGACGCACTTTGAATATATTTGGTCTTAACCACTGCTATTTGCTTCTCCGCTCGACCTTCAATAGATCCTCGGATCCGAGGCAGTCCTGTAAATCTCAAAATGTCACAGCTTCACAGCTTTCTGGTTTACGAGACGAAGGGGAATCGAAGGAACTTCTCAACACCGGGTTTCTATGCATACCGGTATCAACTTCGCAAGCTCTTGAGGGATCACTAGTGTTTCATCGGATTCTCACCCAATTCTGGAGACAACAAGCTAGCTACAGCGGCATCCTGCGAAAGACGTATGATGCCCGCCATGCCAATTGCCTCCTGTAGAAATGGCTCGCCACGCAGTTCGCAGCTTGGGCCCTGATCGACCTGTGCCCGCTCCGTACAGCAGATATGAATACCGATCACGCGGAGCTCGGTGCTACTAATAAACTGCACGATCGGGGAGCCAGATTGTCCTCCAACGGTCGGCACGATATGCGTCAGGATACTGTAGCCGGTTTTAAGTTCGACGCCTGTCACCTGGCCGCCAAACACAAACTTGGCCGAATCCGGATCCGCAGCTCTGAGGCATGCGAAGTAGTCACGGCTCGCAGGGGTCACGTTGCGAAGATCCCGACTCGGATAACCGACGGAAAAAACGTCGAGACTTGCCGTCAAAGGAGGATCCAGGTCGGTTGTCGACAAAGGCAGAGCCGGAGGTAGAGGCTTGGTTGACGTATCCACTTTCAACAGAGCTCCGTCGCAACCATTGACTGTTGGTATAAAGGCGATAGATGTTACGTTGAACTCGTTCTGAGGATCGTGCGCATCCGTGAAGCCGAAATCGAGTATTATCCGAGCCCCCGGACCAAGATTCTTTCTTGGCAAAACCCACGTCTTACTCACGGGGTCGTAGTCTCCCACCGCATATGCGACATGGCAAGCCGTGGCAATTATTCCTTTTGGTTGGTCTATAACAAATGCTGTTCCGACCAAGTACGGCTCAGAGGAATCACGCTTAATTTCTATTCGTCCGACTGAGTCAGCCAGCTGCCTTATTTTAGTGGAATTATTGCTAATCTCGGAGGTCACGCGCGGATAGAATCCGGCGTTCTTCTTGCATGACTCTATTCCTGACAAGCCCTCAGATGTAGGAGATTTTGGCTTGACAGACATTGCGGGTAAGTCTGTCGTCAACACTTGCTGCAACTGCAGCGTCGTGTCTTCTATCGCGATCCGTGCCTCGCTACCCCTTTGCGCTAAAGTATCGTTTGCGAAACTATTCGAAAGGAAATCGCCGACTATATCCACATGCTTTACGGTTGAAAGCGTTCTTGCCACGCGACGCGTTGACTCGGGTAAGCCATCTTCAGACGCGAGAATATTGAAGTTGGCTCTTATGCTCGGTAGCGACTCTGAATCCAAAATGCGTCTTTGATTCGACATTGGTGCCGCAACATCTGAAACCCTACTCAGCTCTTCGATATGCCGCATTGCATGCTTCACTTCCTCAGAGTAATCTTCATCGCCCGTAACCACGGACTGTTGCTGGCCAAATGAATGATACGACGCTGAAAGGATGAGGAGGCAGAGAGCCAAACCGTGTGCGCGACTGTCCATAACTATGTTCCTACAGAATACAGGTCGGATTTGTGAAACGCAGCCTGACGACGCGCTAGCCACGGCCGCCGGGAGGGGCGAAAAATTTAAACGGTCGGACTACCCCATGTAACCTATGTTGGCCAGCAAGTATGTACCACTTATCAGAGCTCTGTCAATACATATAGTAGCGTGTCTCTTCATACTATCGCCCCGTTCACATGACGGGTGCTCTACAGTCGCGAAATCAGCTTGGTTCTCTTGGTAAATGAGGGGACACGATACATATTCCCTAATTACAGCCAATGATTAAGCAGTCGGCCAGCTGTGCCGGTGGTGGCTTCTCGCCGGATAGGCGCGCCGGTGCGCTTACAACCAATCACCGATCTCTGAGCATCTGCCGAGGCTCCCGTTGATTTCGCAAGCAGATTATCGTTCTTCGCAGCCGAGTGCATTACTCCTCTAAAATTTAAACCATACGATCTGGCCAGTAAGTTTCAATTGGCGCCCCCGTGTGCTAGTATTCCCCCGCTCATTGCACGTTAAGGTCGAACTCCGTGAAAGCGGTCAAGAATCGATGCCTGTTCCTACGAGGACAGGCAGAGCCTCGGCATTTGTGAGACAGTAGCCCTAATTCATGGGGCGAGATGGAACTCTGGGAACACGATACGCATTTCCCAACCCAATAAAATATATAACCTTCGTTGATATGTTCTTATCCGAGTTAATGAGCCATCACGGAAAGTGCGGAAGGAAGACTTCCTGGATTCCGTTGGCGCTTGGCTGCATAGCCGCCGCGTTGGTCGTATGCGCAGCCACGTACCATGCAACCGCTGGCGAAGTGCCGTCTGGGTTGCAAGCTTACGGCGACAGATCGACGCATCCGACACAACGTGTGGACGAATCCCATTGGGTGGCTCTCAAAGGTAACGTGCATCCGCTCGCTAATGCTCAGACGGACCGCGGTCCTGTATCTCCACTATTTCCGATCCGGCATATTTTTCTTGTACTCAAACCAAGTCCAGAAAAACAGCTGGCGCTGCGGCAGTTCTTGGATGAGGTGCAGAGACCCAGCTCACCGAACTTCCATCACTGGCTCACCTTTGCGGAATTCGGAGAAAAGTACGGGGTGGGAGACGCGGATGTTGCGTACGTCGTGAACTGGCTGCAGTCGCACCACCTAACGATCGATAAGATCAATCTAGCACGGACTGCCGTCGAATTCTCCGGCTTGGCCGGCCAAATCGAGCAGGCTTTCCATACGCCAATTCATCAGTATCTTATTGATGGGCAGTGGCACCGCGCAAACAGCATCGAGCCGCAGATACCGCTGTCATTAGCTACTACGATCGCCGGCGTCGGCCGCTTGAACGACTTCGATCCAGCCTCAAGCATCATGATTGCCGATCAAATGAACTACAACGCCGAGACCAATGTCGCGAAACCTAGTTGGACTTCCCCTGCAGTAAACGGTGCGCTCAGTCTGATATTGTCGCCAAAGGACTTCAATGTTCAATACGATGTCCCATCATCTGCCACCGGCGATGGCGTCACCATCGGCATTATTGGCAATTCGAATATAGACGTCTCCCTGGTTAGGGCATATCGTTCGCTCTTCGGTCTGGGAACCGCTGAGCTGCCGCGGGTGATAGTGAGCGGCAACGACCCAGGGGTTCTTAACAACAGAGAGACAGTGGAAGCCTATCTAGACGTGGAGCTCGCCGGCGCCGTGGCCCCAATGGCTACGATCAATTTTTATACCTCAAACAGCATCGAGGAAGCTGCCTCTGTGGCAGTTGACGACAATGTGGCATCAGTGTTGAGCGCGAGCGTTCAGAACTGCGAGGCTAGCCTTGGCGCTAGTGGCAATCTGTTCTGGAATGCTCTCTGGCAACAAGCCGCGGCACAAGGTCAGACGGTAGTTGTATCGACTGGCGATTCCGGATCGGCTGCTTGCGACTATTCAGACCACCGTGGTCCCGCAATACACGGGCTCGCCGTGAACGGCATGGCTTCCACGCCTAACAACATAGCGGTGGGCGGCACCGATTTTTTCTTTTCGGATTTTGGGAGCACTAACAGTGCAGTGATTGAGGCTCAGCTAGCGCAGTATTGGGATTTGCAAGCTACTACGAGTCCCAGGTTAAGCCTTCTCAAAACCGTTCCGGAACAACCATGGAACAGACAGCTAGGCTTCAATATCGAAGGCCACGGGATATACGTTCCATCGCCATCCCCAGTGGTCGCGGGCGGGGGCGGCGCAAGTTCCTGCGCGGTCGAAGTGGCCGGAACCGGCGGTGAGGTGTGCACCGGTTATCCGATCCCGACGTGGCAAATCGGATTTAGTGCACCCGAGAATAAGGTTCGCACTGTTCCTGACATATCTCTCGCAGCGTCAGACGGGCGAAACTACTCCTACTATCCAATTTGCGCACAGCCGGAAGATTGCTCCGGTTCCACCACGGGGGGTACGGTCAAGATCAGCCCTTCTGGCGGGACATCTGCGGCAGCACCCGCTTTTGCCGGCATTATGGCGTTAGTAGATCAGGCTGCCGGCGATCGCCAAGGCCAAGCCGACTACACGCTTTACCGCATGGCGAAAGAATACCCTAAGGTTTTTAACGACGTCACCATTGGCAGCAACGATGTACCATGCGAACAAGGAACGCCAAACTGCTCACTCAGCAGCCTGGCAGGTGATCGTTCCTATGGGTTCTACTCTTTGGGGAAATACACCGCTAGGGATGGATACGATGAAGCCTCCGGCCTGGGCTCAGTAAATGTTAACCAATTGCTTGCGAACTGGTCCAAGTCAACATCCCCATTCTGGGTTAGCGGAACTTCCGTGCGGATCTCTAGCACCGAACAGAGCGGCATTTCGACAATAACTGTGACGCCGTTTGGGGGTTTCCTGGGCCAGGTCAATCTAGCATGCATCTTGAGTTCCAGCCCCGAGCAGGATGAGCGTGCAACTAATCCGACCTGCCAGGTCCCCCCATCTTTGACTATCACCGGTGCGGCGCCTCAGACGGTGGAAGCCATTTTTACGATCCCGTCGTCTGACGCGTTCCTCGCAAACCCTTTGAGAGGAGGGCCAGATGGATTGCAACTAGCGAAGCCCTGTATGCTACCAACTCTCCTCGTCTTCGCTTTAGGCGCTCTTGCCCGCGGACGCTTTAGGAAGAGGGTGCCTTTAACACTGTTCCTTGGCGCAGCATTACTTGTCAGCGGATGTGGGAACCGTCGAAACACCACTAAAGGCACGTACACCTTTACGGTAATGGCTCGCGCTAACGCACCAAGCTCACTGAGCAGTAGCGTCGCCATCCAGGTTGAAGTTTACTAACTTACCGCTGGTGTAATTTCGGGGACACGATACCTATTTCCCGATTAACGCAGAAAGTATAAGTGCCCTTCTGCTGCCTCATTGCTGGTTCTAGGCACGGCGCACCGGGAGAACTACGTCCTTTCATCGGAGCCATCGACAGTCCCATACGCCAAGTGTTTTGCCCACTTTCCTCATTCCAGGTGAAACGCCGGCGTCAACGCCAGCACTACCTTTCCGTACCCCCAAGTAACGAGGCTCTCTCTTGCTTGCATTCATGGGTGGTAAGCCTCAGGTTCTAATAGGGGAAAGGTGAATTCATGGCAACCCCGCGCGCAGACGATTCGCCCCGTGCCAGCCGCCGGCCGCGCAAAGATCGGAAATGGGGTGACACGATACATATTGTCGAATTACTGCAGCAGACCTAACTGCCCTACCAACCCTCCCGTTACTGGTTTTCGTCCAGGAGAGCGTCGAGCGATCCGTCTGCCGAGCACGAGTTCAAGTCCAGCTACAAATTCTTCAGCTCCCGCCGGACGGCCGGTTCGTTCCGCACGCCGAAGAACTGCAAAGCAATCCTCGCAACTATGCCCCAATAACTGGTTGAAGTCTGGGATCCGCTCCAGCACAGGTGCCACGCTTGCCAGCGCATCGTCCTGACCCGCAAGGTGAGCACGTACACTGGACCATCGCCAATCTTCTGCCCGTGCGACCAAACCAGCCCTTACAGGATTCAGGCTCACATAACTAAGCGCCGCTCTGAGGTGTGAGTCGTCCAGGACAACGGAAGAAAACCGCCTCTGAAACAAATGCCCAGTCCACCCAGCCCGGGCGTTGATGAAATTCGTGTAACGTCGATGAGCTTCACCCACCGCAAAACCGAGCGAGTCCGCCCGCTTCGGCACAAGTATCAGGTGTACATGGTTCGGCATCAGGCAATACGCCCAAACCTCAACACCGAACCTTCGAGCCTGCTCGGCAAGCAAGGCACAATACACCACGTAATCGCCGTCTTCGAAGAAGATCGCTTCCCGCCTGTTTCCACGCTGCGTGACGTGGTGCGGTAGATTTGGAACGACAACACGCGCTAACCTTGCCATGCTCGAAGGCACCCGCTCATGAAGTTGAGGTGAATAGATACAGTGGCCCTTTAATGCTTGAGAGTAGTGACCGCATGCTATCGAACGTTGCGCCTGAATCAAAGATTAAGTTCTTCTAATGTTGGGCCCGGCTTCGAAGAGGCACAGAGGCGGGCGATAGATGATTGCTCTGGATGCTACGGACCGGTCAACCCGTTTATTTGTTCCTGCCACGGTTGTCTCCTGCGCCACATGAGTTCGCAGGTTGCAAACGACCTCCTCAAGATCACGTTCTCGATACCGTCTCGATTACCAAAGAACACTCTAGACGGCATCCAGAAACAGCCCTAAGCTGAAAGTAGATACCCATCCGTCGGCGCCTTAGTCACCAAAGGCGCTGTCCAGCGCAGCAGCTAGGCTTGCGCGAGCGCCTTGTGAAGAGCCGCTGTAAAGAGATCCTGTACTTTGTGCGGGAAGGGTGTGCCCAGGCGCGCTCTTGACCAAGTAGCTTTGACAATTAGAAGGATTGACTGACTCGCCGTGTCACTGCCTCTACTTACTTAAGACTGGTCCCGAGATCCTTCTCTTGCTCTACGCCATCGTGCGGAATCAGGAGAAGGGGCGGGAAAATGTAAAAATTGATCATCTTCGTGAAACAAAGGACTTACAGCACGAAGATGATCAAATGACCGCGCCGCCTCTGATCCACACGGCTGTCCGACGAGCCACGAGCTAAAACGCTGCGTACGCGCCAGCTGTCGCAGTTGACCCGATACGAAGCTTGGGTGCACCAGATCTCGCTTTTGAGATGTGGGTACCCAAGCTTCCGATTAAAGCCACAAAGGGCAGCCTCAACGAAAAATAAATAATTAAATATTTTGAGCCTCTTGAGGAAACAAAGGACTTACCTCGTCGGGACCCTCTGACGTGACCCTTAAAAAGCATAAAGAGCTTAAAAAGCACTTATTCCCCGATGCTCTGCGCCCGAGTCCCGCATGGGACGATACATCACGGAGCCCGGCATGGGAATACCGGGGCGGGAAAAATAAAAATTTGATCATCTTCGTGAAACAAAGGACTTACATCACGAAGATGATCAAATGAGCCCGCCACACTCTGATCGACACCGCTGTCCCTGGCTCGCCCCAAGCTCAAACTACTCCGTACACGCCTCTCAGCAACTGGCCCCAAGATCACCAGAAGGCCCGAAGCGTCATGACCAGCCAAGTCAAGGCCGCGCTCCATAACGCTGCAGGCCCCACACCACCCACTAACTAGGCTTCAATCTATCCGCCGTCTGCTGCAACTCCGCCGCCATCGTACTCAGCGACCTTGCCGCCGCCTGCACATCAATCGCCCCGACGTCGTCCGCTGCGCCGACCCCGCAACCGCAGAAATACTCTCCGCGATCTCCTTCGTCCCCCCCGCCGCCTCGGTCACATTCCGGCCAATCTCGGCCGTCGTCGCCGTCTGCTCCTCCACCGCCGCGGCAATGGCATTCGAAATATCGTTCACCTGGGTAATGATCTGGCTCACTTCCCCGATCGCCGTGACCGCCGCCTCAGTGTCGGATTGAATGGCTTCGATCTTTCGTCCAATATCCTCGGTCGCCCGCGCCGTCGCCTTGGCCAGCTCCTTCACCTCGTTGGCCACCACCGCGAACCCCTTACCGGCTTCCCCGGCCCGGGCCGACTCGATCGTCGCGTTCAGCGCCAGCAGGTTCGTCTGCTGCGCGATCGACGTGATCACCTTAATCACCTTGCCAATCTCTGAACTCGAATTCCCCAATTGATGAATCGTTCCGTTGGTCGTTTCCGCAATCGTCACCGCTGCTTTCGCAACCCTCGCCGCCTCCCCCGCTCGCTTGGAGATCTCACGGATCGACTCCATCATGGCATCCGAACTCGAGGCCACGAAACTCACATTCGCCGACACCTGTCCGCTGATGGACGAAGCCGTCGTCGCCTGCTGCTCCGTATCGCCCGCGTTTGTTTTGAGCTGCGCACTCACATTCGTCAGGTTTTCCGCCGCATCCGCCAGCCCCGTCGCCGTCAACACGATGCTCTCCAGGCCGGCCATGAACGCCTCCATATTCTTGTGCGCGGCCGTTGTGTCGCTGGCATACTTCACCACCTTGAACGGCTTCCCGTTCATATCGAGAATCGGATTGTACGACGCCTGGATCCAAACCTCTTTGCCACCCTTGCCGATGCGCTTGTACTCCGCAGCCTGATACTCCCCGCGATTCAGCTTCGCCCAAAACTCCGCGTACGCCGGCGAATTCTGCTCCGCCGGCTCCACGAACATGCGATGCTTCTTCCCCTGCACCTCCTCCAACGTATAGCCCATCACACTCAGGAAATTGTCGTTGGCCAACAGGATCGTCCCATCCATGGCAAACTCAATCACCGCTTGCGACTTGCCGATCGCCGCGATCTGGCCGGAGAAATTTGCATTCGCCTGCTTCTGCGCTGTCACATCGCTGGCAAACTTCACCACCTTGAACGGCTTTCCATTCAAATCGAGGATTGGATTATAGGACGCCTGGATCCAGACCTCCTTGCCACCTTTGCCGATACGTTTGTACTCCGCCGACTGGTACTCCCCGCGATTCAGCTTCGCCCAAAACTCCGCGTACGCGGTCGAATTCTGCTCCGTCGCCTCCACGAACATGCGATGCTTCTTGCCCCGGATCTCTTCCAGCGTATAGCCCATCACGCTGAGAAAATTCTCGTTCGCCGTCAGAATCGTCCCGTCCATCGCAAACTCAATCACCGCTTGCGATTTGCTGATCGCCGCAATCTGTCCGGAGAAATTCGCGTTGGCCTGCTTCTGCGCCGTCACATCGCTGGCGAACTTCACCACCTTGAACGGCTTCCCGCTCATGTCGAGGATGGGATTGTAGGACGCCTGGATCCAGACCTCCTTGCCGCCTTTACCGAGACGTTTGTACTCCGCCGACTGGTACTCCCCACGATTCAGCTTCGCCCAAAACTCCGCATAGGCGGTTGAATTCTGCTCCGCCGGCTCCACGAACATGCGATGCTTCTTCCCCTGCACCTCCTCCAGCGAATAGCCCATTACGCTGAGAAAGTTTTCGTTCGCCGTCAGGATCGTTGCATCCATGGCAAACTCAATCACCGCCTGTGATTTGCTGATCGCCGCAATCTGACCGGAAAAATTCGCGTTGGCCTGCTTCTGCGCCGTCACGTCGCTCGCGTACTTCACCACCTTGTAGGGCTTTCCGCTCACGTCGAGGATGGGATTGTAGGATGCCTGGATCCAGACTTCCCTGCCGCCTTTGCCGATCCGCTTGTACTCCGCAGCCTGGTACTCCCCCCGATTCAACCTCGCCCAGAACTCCGCGTACGCGGGTGAATTCTGCTCTGCCGGCTCGACGAACATCCGATGCTTCTTGCCCTGGACCTCTTCCAGCGCATAACCCATCACGCTGAGAAAATTGGCGTTCGCCGTCAGGATCGTCGCATCCATGGCAAACTCAATCACCGCGAACGACTTGCTGATCGCCGCAACAATCGCCTCCAACTCGCCGCCTTTCTTCTCATGATGCGATTGCGAAGGCGAGCCGCTCAGAACCGCGACGGCCGCGAACCGCCGTGCTCCCTCGTGAAGAAGTTCCGTACGGTGCATCTGCGACAAGCGTGCCACCACTTTTGCCAGCGAAGTCATTCGACATGTTCGTTCAACCCTTTCCATTTCCTGAAGCGCGATCCAAAGACACAGGTCACTCTGATCATCGGCGCCGCACCATCAAACTCCATCTTGGGAACAGTGAACTGTCCCGGCCAGGACGCCCTGTTTTGAGCCGCTCCTGTTACCAAAAAACACCTTCCCATGAATCCACCGCCCGGAACGAGGAGTCATATCAGACGTGCATGTACTGCGAGGAAGCACGATGAAGACCTGCATGACTCTGCTTATTTTTGTGAATCTTTTGTGCGTCCCGGTATTGCTAAATCCAGTAGCGCGCAATCTCAACCGGCACCGCCCCACAAGCAACTCCCCCTGCGGCCGCCGTCGACAGCGATGAAGAACCAGATGTGCCCGTAACCAAACCCGACAAGTCGACCGTTACCACGGTCGCGGAACAGACCGCCGCCGCCTGGAACATGCTCAGCGCCGCTCTCTCCGATACCGAAACAAAAGCAGAGCCGGTAAGAATCGATGCCATCAACGCTCTGGCCGTTCTCGGTGATTTCCCCGTCGCTCAAGGCTTCCTGCGCACCGCACTCAAGGATCAGGATCGCTATGTTCGCCTCGCCGCCGTGGCCGCAATGGGCTCCAGCAAGAACGCCGCCTTCCTCCCGGATCTCAAGCACGCCCTCGACGACAGCGCCCCCGAAGTCAGTTTCACCGCCGCCGTTGCGTTATGGAAAATGAACGACAAAAGCGGCGCCAGCATCCTCAACGCCGTCCTCGCAGGAGACCGCAAAGCCAATCGCGGACTCGTAACCGCGGAGAAACATGAAGCCGGCCAGGACTTGCACAGTCCCTCCAAACTGGCAGCGATAGGGGCCGAACAGGGTGCCTACGCCCTGCTGGGACCCTTCGGCTTTGGTCTAAGCGCCCTGCGCCGGGGTAAGGGGCAAAATGGAATCCATCCCAGAGTGCTGGCAGCCACCCTGCTCGCCGAGGATAAATCCACCTGCCGCCATGAAAATGTTTATCGATTCACTCGATGACCCCGACCCTCTCGTCCGTGCAGCAGCGGCGCGGGAGCTGGGTGCTTATCACGGAAGCGAAGTAACCGATGCCCTCAGCGGCGCCACGTACGACGTGAAGCCGGCGGTGCGATTCACCGCTGCCGCCGCCTACATCCGCGCGGCGAATCCGGAAGCAGAAACCAAAGAAGTTCCCCGCCGGAAGACAGCCAGCAACGAAGCCCATAAGCACGCAAACTCTCTGACACAGTAGCGATCACCTAAGGCCGTTCGAGGAATCTACACCGCCCGCTCTTGTAACAATCGCGGAGGCAATGCCGGCTGCAGCTTAGCCTTCAGCACTTCCAGGAACGCCTGCATTCCGGCCGAAATCCATTTGTCCTTATGCCAGATCACATGGGTTGCAATGGTCATCTTCCCCCCATGCCACTGCATTAGCGCGAAGTCTTTCTTCCTAAGCTCGCAGGCGATCACCACCTCCGGCAACAGGCCGATCCCCAACCCCGCGATCACGCACTGTTTAATCGCTTCGACACTCGAGAATTCTGTGATGTGCTGCGGCCTTACGTTCACCGCCCCCAATTGCATATCCAGCTTCTTGCGATAACCGCAGCCGGCTTCCGTCAGCAACAGGGTCTGATCGAAAAGGTCCGTAGGATAGACCTTTTTCGCTTTCGTCAGCGGGTGATCCGGCGTCGCAAACAGATACACGTCTTCCCGGCCCAGAGGAATCGAACTGAGGTGCTCCCCATTGACGGAGTCGGACATGCTGATCGCAAGGTCGATCCGGCCCGACTCAAGTTCCTCTGCCAGCGAGTTGTCCGTTTCCGGACGAAAGATGATCTCCACCTTCGGATAGCGCTTGCGGAACACCTTCAACACCTCCGGGAGCCGATACGTCAGGACGCTCTCCGGCGCATAGATGTGCAGCGGACCCGCGGCCTCGGTGCCGAACTTCACCGCCTGCAAGCCCTGCTCCATTGCCGCCAGCGCCTTCTCCGCGTAGGGACGAAACCGCCGTCCGGCCTCTGTCAGCACCACCCGCTTCGCCAGCCGGTCAAAGAGCGGCGAACCAAGCTCCGCTTCTAGCGCCTTGATCTGCGAGGTCACATTCGATTGCACGGTATGCACTCGCTCCGCGGTCCGCGTAAAGTTCAACTCCTCGGCCAGGGCACAGAAGGTTTGCAGTTGTCTCACTTCCATCCAGCCATCTCCTTTTCAGATGGACTTCATAGTAACAATCAATTGGACTGATGTACACGCCGGGCGCAGACTCTGCCTATGAACTTCCTTCGGCTCCATCATCGGCAGGCGGTTACAGCAATCTCTGGAGTAGTTCTCATGTTCCTGGTGGCCATCGCATCCGCGCGCAGCGCCTCGGCGGCCGTACTTCCCTCCTCAGACATCAATGACCGGCCCCAGGCAACAGCGCTGATCTTCTATGCCCAGCCGCAGCTGCGCGACGATATGTGGCCGTTACTGTTCCAAATACTGCTCGCCGATCTCGCCGCCGGCGACGGCGAGTTGCGCGGTGATCACGTTTTGGACAAGGACCCGGTCTTCCTGCGCGGCAGCGATAACCTGCGCGGCATCCTCTTCACCAGCATCGTTTCCGTCAAGCTGCTGGGCCGTTGCGATGCGCTTCCGCCACTCAATCATGCGGCCAGCGCGAGCCCGCTAGGCTGGGTGCTACGCGTATCGGGTAAGGTGCAGCCCTATATCTATATCGATTGCGCCCGCATCGCCCAGGTGATTCGTCCCGCCACCGCCGGCATGACCAAGCAACAACGCCAACACGCGATGGCACAAGCAATCTCACGCGTCCTGATCCATGAGTGGGTACACATCGTCACCCAAATCTCGACCCATAGCGCGCGCGGCCTTACCCAGTCGAATCTGTCGATCAACGATCTGATCGCCGAGCCAAAGAACAACCACCTCTCCGCGTCGACAGCACGGCTCTCCTGGAAGGCTGCGCAATAAGGACAGGGCTGCTCTCAGAAAACGACCGAGGGCAGCCACGCTCCTGCCGGCTCCTTGTAAAAGCCGGTGCTCATCAACGTCATTGGCTGCACCACCCGAAGCCCGTTTGCCAGGCACCAACGCAGCAACTCATAGTTTCGCGAAGGCACAAGAATCCCCGGCCCGGCAAAGGACTCCGTCGAACCGATCAGCGCTTGCAGGTCTGCGTTCGTCTCCGCCGTCGTGTGACCGAAGAACGCAAGATGCGTGGTGTACCCAGTAACCCGTCCTTCCCGTTCGACAACGCGCGCCGTCCCGCGCGGGATAGCCTGTTCCAGTTCCAATGCTCGATCAAACCCATGCACCCGCATCGAGAGCGCATGGCACGCCTCCCCATCCGCAGGCCGCGCCGCACGGACCTGATAACCAGGCATGCTTTGTATCCGCATGCTGCCTTGCATACACGCAAGCGGCTCGCGGACAGCGAAGCCGAGCAAAGAGTAAAGCGAAAAAGAGCGATTGTGAAATGCCGCCTGCACCAGGCGAAGCCCAGTGGCCCGCCCCTCCGCCCGGTCCATCACCGCCTGCATCAGCTTGCGGCCGGCCCCAAGATTCTGCACGGTGGGGTCGATCGTGATCGGGCCCGACGCCGCCAATCACGGAGTGTTCCTGCAGGCAACTGCTGCCGACAAGACGACCGTCCACTTCCGCGACCACGCTGTAGGTGTCGGGGCTCGAGAACAACATGGATAGCAGGCCTGTCGTCGCCTCCGGGCCGGGAAAGTCGCACGGAAACCCGTGAGCCGCATTGATCGCAGCGAAAGCCTCGTAGCAAATCTGCCCGCAGATAACTGCATCCTCGGGCTTGGCGATTCGAATCGTTACATCCGGCCGGCTGCTTGAGGACATACGTTCAACCAGAATACGGCAATGGTACATCTCGTACGCCCGATGCCCTGCCGAACGCATCCATCCCCTATGCTAGACTGCCGTCGAGCCACACACGGGTTCCCCATTTCAAGGCGGCCCAACGGCCCGTTCAAACCTCCTACGAGGATTGAGCACCAACCCTACACCTCAACCTTCTGCCGCCGGTATCTTGTGAGAACATGCGACTCTTTCCGTCTCAGCTCCTCGCCGCCCTCGCTTCGCTCATCCTTTCCATCGCGCCACCCGCTGTTTGGGCCGCTCCGGCACCCAGCCCCGCGCCGACCCTAGACCAAATGCTCGGCTATCCCTTCGTCAGTGGGCTGGTCGCGTCTACCAAAGGCGATCGTTTTGCCTGGGTGGAAGACCTGCGCGGCGTGCGCAACATCTGGTGTGCTTCGGTGGGTGACACCACTCCGAGGCAACTGACCCACTACACCGCCGACGACGGGCAAGAGTTAACCCAACTCCTCTTTTCCCCGGATGCAGCGCAGCTGCTCTACGTGCGCGGAGGAGACCATGACGAAAACTGGCCGGCAAAGGGCAACCTGGCCCCGAATCCGGCCGCAAGTGCTACCGAACCGAAGATCACGATCTGGTCGATCTCCACCACCGGCGCGACATCTCTCCCCGTGCAGGTGGCGGAAGGCGACAAGCCAGCCTTATCCGCAAAGGGGCAGCTGGCTTATATCAAGGACGACCAGGTCTGGACGGCAAGCCTTCCGCAGGCAGGCAATCCCGCGGGAAAGCCACAACGGCTGTTCTTTGATCGCGGCCAGGACGAGGCGCTCGTCTGGTCGCCGGATGGAACCCGGCTCGCGTTTATCTCGAATCGCGACGATCACAGTTTCATAGGCGTGTATACCTCTCCCGAGCAGCCGTTACTTTATCTCGCGCCCTCGACCAACTTCGATCAGTCTCCCGTCTGGTCTCCGGACGGCCGCTCGATTGCGTTCCTGCGGGAACCGAGCCGAGGCGACGAGAAGGAGAACTTCATTGTCCAGCATCCACATCCCTTTTCCATTTGGACCGCGGACGCCGCCTCCGCCAAGGCAAACGAGATATGGAGTTCACCCGATACCCTTCCCGGCTCACTGCCCGACCTGGCTGAGAACGAGCCGCTCTTCTGGATGGCGGACAACCAACTGGTGTTCCTGGCCGAGATGGACAACTGGCCGCATCTGTATGCCATCCCCGTCCAGGGCGGCCCACTGCGCAACCTGACGCCCGGTGCCTTTATGGTGGAACACATTTCGCTCAGCCCGGACCGCCGCACCCTCACCTACAGTGCCAACGTAGGCAATGAGCGCGGCGACGAAGATCGGCGGCACCTCTTTCGCGTCGGCACTGACGGACATGCAGCCGAGCAATTGACGCGCGGCGATGGTCTCGAGTGGTCGCCGGTCGCCCTAACCGCAGGCGCAGTGGCTTACGTGTCGGCAGGAGCGCAGAGGCCCGCGGCTACTGTCATCATGGTGCCAAGCGGCGTCGCCCACCTGCTCGATACAGGAGCGGCAAAAGACTACCCGTCAAGCGCGCTGGTGATTCCAAAGCTTGTCAGCTTCCAGTCGCCCGACGGGCTCACGATTCAGGGGCAACTGTTTCGCCGCGCAGACGCGCCGGCCCATCAGCCGGCTGTGATCTTCGTCCACGGGGGACCACCGCGGCAGATGTTGCTGGGCTGGCACTACATGGGCTACTACAGCAATGCTTACGCCGTGAATCAATACCTGGCGGCGCACGGCTTCACCGTGCTCTCGGTGAACTATCGCCTCGGCATCGGCTATGGCCGCGCCTTTCAGCATCCTGAGCACACCGGGCCCGCCGGCGCGGCAGAGTATCAGGATGTACTTGCCGGGGCGCGCTATCTTCAGCACGTGGAAGGTGTCGACGCGAATCGAATTGGCATCTGGGGCGGTTCCTACGGTGGTTACCTCACCGGCCTCGCCCTGGCCCGCAACTCTGATGTCTTTAAGGCGGGCGTGGACCTTCACGGAATATTCAACTGGATGCCCGAATTGGCCAAAGAAGGGGTATTTCCGCAGCAATGGTACGAGGCAAATGCCGATTGGCAGAAGGCGGTCACAACGGCCTTCGCGGCCTCGCCAGAAGCGGATGTCGCAACCTGGAAATCGCCCGTTCTTCTCATTCAGGGCGACGACGACCGCAATGTGCTGTTCGATCAAACCGTAAGTCTCGCTCACCGCCTCGATCAGCTGCACGTCCACATGGAAGAACTGGTCTTGCCGAACGAGATTCACGGCTTTCTTCGGCAGAGCAGCTGGTCGCTTGCGGACCAGGCTACGGTCGAGTTTCTTTCTCGCCAACTATTGTCGAAGGCGCCTGCTCCGTAGGTTCGTTTATGGATCTGTTTCAGCAAGAACTGCACGAATGCAGCAATCCGTTCCAATAAGGCGTCGTGTCGGTTCACCTACTCTAGTCCTATCAGTTGGCCGAAGGCCTTGTTCAGGTGATCTTCGGGGTGAACGAAGTGAGCATGGCAAAACCGAAGCATGCGAGATTCAAGATAGCGTTCGTGCTATCGTTCGCCGCTACTTTGTTCTGTGCAACGCCTGCTATGGAACAAAACGCAACCGTCACAGTCCCGCCCGGGAGCCGTGAGGTACCTATGCCTGAGTTGAGCGGTGCCATCGGTTGGCTCAACTCGCCTACGCTGAACCGGCAGTCGCTCCGCGGGAAGGTTGTCCTGGTGGACTTTTGGACCTACACCTGTATCAACTCTCTACGGCCGTTGCCCTATGTGAAGAGCTGGTCCGCAAAATACAAGGAGGCCGGTTTAGTTGTGATCGGTGTGCATACACCCGAGTTCTCCTTCGAACATGAACCTGCGAACGTAGAAAACGCGGTACGCACCCTGAAGGTGACCTACCCGGTTCCCATTGACAGCAATTACGCCATCTGGCAGGCACTCACGAACGAAGCGTGGCCGGCACAATATCTCGTCGATGGAAAAGGAAGAGTTCGCTATCGCCATTACGGAGAAGGCGACTACGGCGAAATGGAGCGCGTTATCCAGGAACTCCTCAAAGAAAATGGCGCGACAAGCGTCGATACCAGCCTGGTCAGCGTATCCGGCATGGGAGTCGAGGCAGCGCCGGACTTCAACGATGAGCAGTCCCCCGAGACCTACATCGGCTATCGTCAAGCCGAGCATTTCGCGTCGCCGGATCGATTGCGTAAGGACTCACGCACGACCTACACCCTCACCCCCGCGCCCATCTTTAAACCAATGGGGGTTGAGTGGAGCATGGAATGTCGGGCCCGAGAGCGCTGTTCTGGTGGACGCGCCCGGCAAGATTATGTTTCGCTTCCACAGCCGCGACCTGCACCTCGTAATCGCCCCTGCAAGGGACGGTAAGCCTGTTCGCTTCCGGGTTACCCTGGACGGCGCGATACCCACCGGCGCTTGCGGATCTGATTTGGCTGCGGATGGTACCGGCGAGGTGCGGGAGCCTCGCCTCTATCAACTCATTCGTCAGAAGGGAGAAATAAAAGACCGCACATTTGAGATCGAATTCCTCGATCCCGGCGTGCATGCTCTCGACTTTACGTTTGGTTAGCGCTCAAAGGCTCGTAGCACCGTAGTCTGTGGATACCTATGTACAGCATAGGTATCCACAGACTATTCTGATGGTATGGGTAAAGAGTTCGGAACGTCGCGACCTGTTTGCCGGGGCTCTGGAGTTGATGATCCTGCATTCGCTGCGTGTCAAACCCATGCATGGCTACGCCCTGGTCAAACACATTAAGTTGGCCTCGGATGAGTTGCTGCAAGTGGAGGAAGGCTCACTTTATCCGGCGCTGCAGCGGTTGTTACGTGAAGGTTTATTGGAATCGAAAGAGGGTCTTTCCGCCAAAGGCCGTCCCACCCGCATCTATCGGCTGACCAAGAAGGGCACGCAGCATCTGGAGAAAGAGATGTCGAGCTTCGAGGCCATGTTTATGGGCATCACCCGCGTACTCGCGGTTGCGAAAACTTAGGCGAGTGGCTTCTGTAGCAACATGACATCGAGGACCTTGCCGAACTTCTCGCCGACCGCCCGAAGAACGCCCACCTCCCTGAAACCAAGCGCTCGATGAAGCGCCACCGAGACTTGGTTTGCCGGCGGATCACCGACGACCGCGATCATCTCTCGCAGTCCCAGGCGTGAACACCGAGTGATCAACTCCTGCATCAGCATCCTCCCAACACCGCGCCGCTGGAAGGGCTGGGCGACATAGACGGAGTTCTCTACGGTATAGCGGTACCCCGGCCGCGGACGGAAGGGGCTCGCATAGGCGTATCCGGCAATGTCCGTGCCGTCCTCAGCGACCAGATAAGGAAGTCCAAGCGCGACGATGGCGGCTTGGCGCCGCCTCATCTCGTTTACATTCGGAGGTTCGAATTCAAAGGATGCGGTGCTGGAGAGAACGTTGTGCCCGTAGATGGCAGCGATGGTGACAACATCCTCTGGCGTCGCCGCGCGGATCGCAAAATCGCCTTGCATATGCCTCCCATCCAGCGATCCGGCCAACCGCTGGAAGCAGTTAGAATAAGCGTGGTAGAGAGCGGTTGCAAAATACTCCGAAAAGGAAAAGTGGATTGAAAATATTGGGCGCCCTGCTCTTGCTGCCGGTACTGCATAGCGTTGCCGGAGCGCAGCGCCTGCCGGCCGATGTGATCCCCACTCACTACAAGCTGTTCATTGACCCAAGCATCGAGCGTCAGAGCTTTTCCGGCGAAGAGACGATCAATGTGCGGCTCACGCAGGCGAGCAAGGAGATTGTTCTCAACTCGCTCGACCTTGACGTCACCAGCGCAGAGGTCACAGCCGGCGGCAAGACCCATAAGGCGACGGTGACCTACGACAAGCCGAACGAAATGATTCGGCTCGTTCTCCCGGACGCACTGCCCCCAGGACCGGCCGCACTCCATCTCAAATTCGCAGGCGAGCTTACGCAAGGGCTGCGCGGACTCTACCTGAGCAAAACCGCTCGCCGAAACTATGCGGTCACCCAGTTTGAAGGAACGTACGCTCGCAAGATGTTTCCGTCTTTCGATGAACCCGGCTTCAAAGCCACCTTCGACCTGAGCGTGGCCGCCGACAAACACGACACCGCAATTTCCAACGGTCGCATTCTTCAGGACGTGCCTGCTGCCGATCCCGCGCGCCATATCCTGACGTTCTCGACTTCACCGAGGATGTCCACCTACCTCGTGGCTCTGGCGGTTGGGGACTGGGCGTGCCGCGAGGCAACGGTCGACACCATCCCCATCCGCGTTTGCGCCGTTCCTGAAAACAAGGACAAGACGCAATTCGCACTCGACGTTGCGACCCATTCCATTCAGTTTTACAACCAGTGGTACGGCATCAAGTATCCCTTTGAAAAGTTAGACATGCTCGCCATCCCCGACTATGAGTGGGGTGGTATGGAGAACACCGCATCCATCTTCTATCGCGACACTTCACTGCTGTTGGATGAGGCAAATGCTTCTGTCTTCAACCGGCGAAGCCATGCGACTGTCATTGCCCATGAGATCGCCCATCAATGGTTCGGTGACCTGGTCACCGCGGCCTGGTGGGATGACATCTGGTTGAACGAAGGATTTGCCACCTGGATGCAGACCAAGCCGATCGAAGCCTGGCACCCGGAATGGCATCTCGAGGACGAGGAAGCCGCCACCGCACAAGAGATCATCGATCTCGATTCGTTAAGCGCCACCCGGGCTATCCATGGAAACCCCAGGACTTCCGCTGAAATCAAGGAGATGTTCGACGGCATCACCTATCAGAAGGGCGCCGCTGTGCTCAGCATGCTCGAGTCCTACGTCGGCCCTGAAGTCTTTCGCGCGGGAGTGAATGCCTACCTACGTGCGCATGCGAACGGCAACGCCACCTCTGCCGACTTCTGGCAAGCCGAGGCCAGGATTGCGGGTAAGCCGATCGATCAGCTGATGCCTACGTTTGTGCTTCAGCCAGGTGTGCCCATGGTGACCGTGGCCACTTCTTGTACTGGGGAGCAGGCGCAAGCTCAATTCACGCAGCAGAGATTCTTTGTATCGCCTGAACGGCTGCAGAGTGGCTCTCCCGAACAGTGGCAGATTCCGGTGTGCGTCAAGCCAGGAGGAGACAGCGCCTGCTCGCTGGTGACTGCGAAGACGCAGCCAACTGCGCTGGGTCAATGTCCCGCCTGGTTGTTTGCCAACCGCAACGCCAAAGGCTACTACCGTGTGGCTTATACCCAGCCAGAGTTGCGCGCGCTCGCTGGAGCGGCTGAGACGAAACTCAATGCGCCGGAGCGGATTGCCCTGATCGAAGACGCGTGGGCTATGACGCGGGTGGGCAAGAACTCCGTGGGTGACTTTCTCGATCTGGCGCAAGCCATGCGATCAGAAAGGGGTTTGACGGCAATCAATCTCATCGCGGCGGACCTTGAGTACATACGGGCTTCGCTGGTGCCGGAGAACCAATCCCAGCGCTTTAACGAGTTTGTGAGCAAGCAGTTCGAAGTCAACGAAAAGTCTCTGGGCTGGAGCACCCGTCCAGGAGACAGCGATGAGCAGAAGGCAGTGCGCGCCAGCATGCTTGCAATCTTCGGCCGCCTGGGAAATCCGGAAGCAGTCGCCAGCGCGCGAGGGCTGGTGCAGAGCTATCTCAAAGATCCCGCCTCGGTGGAGGGAACCCTGGTCGGAGCCGCCTTTGCGACCGCTGCCGCGCACGGCGATACCGGTCTCTACGACCAGATCAGCGGCGCATTGGCCAAAGCGGGGTCGACCGCCGAATACAACACCTATCTCCTTGCCCTGGCCCAATTCCGCCAGCCAAACCTGGCCCAGCAAACGATCGGCCTGGTGGATGCGGGCAAGGTGCGTCAGCAACAGTATCCGTTACTGTTTAGCGTCCTGCTGGCAAATCGGGATACCCAGGACGCAGCCTGGACCTATTTGAAAAGCCGTTGGAGCGATCTGGCGGAGAAGGTCACATCCTTTGGCGGCAGGGGCGCCGTGTCGGCCCTGGGAAACCTCTGCTCCGAAGATCAACGTGCTGATGTCGCCCAATTCTTTCAACAGCACCCGGCTCCCGGAGCCCAGCGCACGGTCAACCAGAGCCTGGAGCGGATCGACAACTGCGTCGAGTTCAAGAAGATCCAACAGCAAAACATGGACTCCTGGGGACGGAAATAGCGCTTAGATCGACGGGTTTATCCTGCTTTGGGCGGAATACCCGACAAAAAACCCAAAACCGGGTTCCCATGAACCCCCTTCGACCAAAAATCGCGCGACTTAACGATTTTTAAGCAGCGAGAAACACTTCCTCAGCGTAGACTGGTTGCCGAGAAGCCGTTACCCGTTACGCTTGGCTAATTCTTCGGTCCCCCCCGATGAGTGTCTGTCGGAGCATTCAGGCCCCCCAACCGTCGCTGCCGGTCTGCGTAACGTTTATCATGTCCGGAACTCAAGCTTGAACGATCGTCCCCTTCCTTTATTCCGGGATACGGAATTGCACGCGCCGCTGAGCGACATATTTTGGGAAGCTGGAGACCGCCGTGGAATTGCAAGCACTGCCTGCGTACTATCGCCGATCGCGTCGATACCTCGATCGTGGGCCTCGCCATTTCTTCATGTATACCTTCGGGCGCTTTTCCATGGTCCGTGCTTTTATGGTCTGGTTTCATCGCCGGAACATCGTGCCACAAACCCTACTGTATAGTTCCAGTCTTTTGGCCGTACCAAGCGTAGAGGACGTGGTCCGCAGCATTCGCAAAGATGGATTTTGTCGAGATCTGAATCTCCGCAAAGAAGTAGTCGACGAACTGTTGACGTTCACTTCGCTCGCTACTTGTTTCGCCGAGGGAAAGAATGAATTTCCCTTTCACTATGCGGAGAGAGACAGTGCCCAACAACTGGCGGGCCGATCGTTTCGGCTCGGCCGCTACAACAATGCTCTTCGTGCCTCGCCCGCGCTCCAAGCGCTGGCGTCCGATCCGCAATTGCTCGCCATTGCCCGCAAATACCTTGGCACGGAACCAGTTCTCATCGGCGCACGAATGTGGTGGAGTCTCGCCGGTCCGGCGGACAGCGACCAGCGTAGTGAAGCAGGTCAGAGTTTTCATTACGACATCGACGGTTACCGAGCTCTGGCCTTCTTCTTCTATCTCACGGATGTGGGCGAGTCGGGTGGCCCGCATGTCTATGTTCGTGGAACTCATGCGAAGAAGGTGTGGAGACACCTGGTTTCGCTCTACAAGGAACGCAGTGACGCCGAAATAGAGAAACGGTACGGACCTGAGAACCAGATCCTCTTATGTGGGTCTGCTGGGTCTGGTTTTGCTGAAGACATCTTTGGTTTTCATAAAGGTCTTGACCCCGAAAGCGCCGACCGGCTCATCGTACAGGTGCGCTACGGGTTGCGTGACTACGGCGCAGGGCAAAATGACTGAGCCCGGTGTTTGATGGCAGACCGTTCATCCCGTTAGAGCCGTGAGGCGACCGAGACCGGGAAGACAGCGGTAGTCAGCCCCTGGTAAATCTCCCCCCTCTCATTCGTGTCGTGCGCCCTGGCAGAGGCTAGCGTACACTGACGGCATCCATGCCCAAAATATTCAATAGCTCAGCTGAAAACTCAGCGAAGAAGTCTCCGATCACCGTCGCCAGACCTCGCTGGTTCTCGCGAAGCCTCCTTCTGCTCATGGTGCTTTCTGTCCTGATTCGCTTGTTTTATTGGGGCTACACACAGAGAACCTGGGACGATGCGCTGATCACGGTTCTCCACTCAGAGAACGCGGCCAGCGGCCTCGGCCTAACCCATGTAAGTCCGGGAGAGGCGCCTCTGCACGGCTTCACCAGCCCGCTTTCCGTGCTCATCCCACTGCTTGGCGACCTGGTGCACGTTAGCTATGGCCTGTCGTTTCTTAAACTGATCTCGGCGCTGTTTGGGGCTTTGGCGGTGTGGATCGGCGCCCGCATGTGTCTGAACCTGGGTTTGCCACCGGCCCTTGCAATCACTGCCGCGGCCTTTCTTGCGTTCGATTATCACCAAATCCTTTGGGGCATGGCGGGGATGGAGACGCAGGTGGTTACAGTTGCGTATTTGTGCTCTATCTATTGCATGCAGCGCGGATCGCAGTGGCAAAAGGGGCTGTCGCTGGGCTTCGTGATGCTGGCCAGGCCGGATGCGGCGATCTGGGTCGCCATTGCGTGTGCGGTGGAAATGTGGCGAGCGTGGAAGCGTGGCTTGTGGCGGCCTCTTCTGCCGGTCTTCAGTGGGCTCACATTGCTCTATGCACCGTGGCTGATTTTCACGTTCCTTTACTACGGCAGCCCAGTGCCTAACACCATCGTCGCGAAGTCGTTAGGCTATGCTACCTTCCGCAAGCAGATGAGCGGGGTGCCGTTCCACCGCCAACTCTTTGTGCTTGGTCACCGCACATTTGATGTCCTGGGCTCGCTGGGTCCCGGGTATGGAGGAAATGGAACCGGCTTTGTTCCTGCGTGGGATCATGGTGTGATCGCTTTTGTCATGGTTCTTCTGGGCCTATCGGGCTTGATCGTGGCCTGGCGCAAGCGCGATGCCGATGCCCTCCTTATTTATGCGTTCGTGCTGGCTTATTTCTGCTATCTCACATTCCTCGCCAACTCCATTTTTGGCTGGTATACGGCGCCGGTAACGGCCCTTGCAATCATCGGATGTCTCTATGGCTTTTGGCACCTGGCGCGGCGCTTCGCGACCGAGCCCTCCAGGGAACGATTGGCGCTGTATGCAGGGCTTGCCTACGTGGTCGCAATCCTTTCGATTCTGCCGGCGGCGATGCGCTCGGACCGTGCCATACAACAATATGTCGAGACGCAGGGGCGAGAACGACTCGCACTTTATATCTCCCGCGTCGCGGCCCCGGGCGACACCGTCAGCGCGGAGTCTCTGGGCTATTTTGGCTACTACTCCCACCGGACAATGTACGACTACCCAGGGCTGTGCAGCCCCCGGGTCGTGCGCTATCTGCGAGCTCATCCGCTCGGTAATGAGCCCCAGGCGCGCCACATGCTGGGTATGATGCAGGCTCTGCATCCGACCTACCTTATCCTGAGGCCGGTCGAATATCTGGGTAAGGACGGACAACCACTGTATCCATGGCTCTCACAGGACTACGAGCTGGTGCGCGCTTTCAAGGTCCCGGACGAAGCGCGCGGCAAAATCCTCGATCCCGAATGGAATATCGATTTCGAGTTCGATCTCTTTCGCGCCAGAAAGACCTAGGAAGGGTCTAGGTCATTTCTCCGCTGAGCTCTTCCCTGCTCCGAACGAGGCGTTGATTTGTTTGGAGTATTCCGCCGCCTTGGCCAGGATCGCCGGCTCATCGAGCGTTAGCATGTGCCGATCCTCCATCACGACCTTGCCGCCGACAATGGTCGTCCTCACATCTGATGACTTGAGTGCATAGACGATGGCTGAATAGACGTCATACATCGGCGTGGCGTGCGCGGCATTGGTATCCACCACGATAAGATCGGCTTTCTTGCCTACTTCGAGCGAACCTATCTCCCGCTCCAGATGCAACGCGTGCGCGCCAGTGATGGTTGCCATCGCGACTACCTCTGCCGCTGAGAGCGCCTTGGGATCCATGCGCGCGAACTTCTGCTCCTTGGCCGCCAGGTCCATCTCCTCAAACATGTCCTGGTTGTTGTTGCTGGCAGCGCCATCGGTTCCAAGACCGACGGCGACTCCTGCCGCGAGCAGCTCCACCGCGGGCATCAATCCGGCCGCAGTCTTCATGTTGCTGGATGGATTGTAGGAGCAGCCGACACCGAAATGAGCCAGCGTTTGCATGTCCGCCTGATCTAACCAGATGCAGTGCGCGCCGAGAACATTCGGTCCCAGCAGTCCGATCCGCGAGAGATATTGCACGGTCGTCAAGCCGTGCTCGTGGCGGCTCTTTTCAATCTCGAAGGGAGCCTCGGCAACGTGGATCAGAAGGGGCGCATGGTTTCGTTCGGCGAGAGCAGCAGCGTCCTTGAGCAACGTCTCCGGGCAGGTGTAAATGGAGTGCGGGGCAACCGCAGGGGTGATCAGTGGATCCCCTTTCCAGTGTTTCACAAATGATTCGGTGTAGGTGAGAGCGGCAGCAGGGCTTGGGCTGTCAGGAGAAGGAAACCCAATAACGGTTTCTCCGAGCACACCGCGCATCCCTGCGGCCTTGGTAGCCTCGGCTACTTCCTCTTCGAAGTAATACATATCCGCTACGGTCGTAGTGCCGCCGCGAAACATCTCGAGCAAGCTCAACCGCGTCGACCAGGTAACGAAATCGCGAGTGACGTAGCGATGCTCGGCCGGGAAAATATATTTGTTTAGCCAATCGTCGAGGGAAAGATCATCGGCCAGGCCGCGAAACAGACTCATGCTCATATGCGTATGGGCATTGATCAATCCGGGTAAAACGAGGCTGCCGCGGGCGTCGATGACTTTCCCCGATTCATAGGCCGCGTCGATATTGGCGGTTGTGTCGAGGGCGGCGATGGAATCTCCCTGAACCGCAACCGCGCCATCTGCCAGGATGCGGCGAGTGCCGTCCATCGTCACTACGGTGCCGTGCTCCACAATCAGATCCGCGCGCTGCTTTGCAAACGCCGGAGTCGCGTGGAGAGCGACGGCCACGCAGCCGATCAAGAGCCAACCAAGAGGAGCGTCGCGGTAGACCATCATTGGGGCATTATGCCTTTCGAAGACTGCGAAGTCACGCGTATGCTTCCTAATGGGTGGCATGACCCCGCGGAGAGAAAAGCTATGGAGCCGACAAGACCAAAACTGCCGCGTGAAGCGGTTGAACTTTACAACCAGTTCATTCATGGCGACATGAGCCGCCGCGCTTTCATGGAGGGCGTGCAACGGTTAGCCGTTGGCGGCCTTGCTGCATCAGCAATCGTCGATGCGCTGATGCCTAATTACGCTCTGGGACAGCAGGTGTCGAAGACCGACGACCGCATCAAGACCTCCTACGAAACCGTTCCCTCCCCAAAGGGCAACGGAAGCATCAAGGGATACCTGGTGCGGCCCATCAGCGCCGATACGCGATCCGAGACCGTCACCAAATTGCCTGGCATTCTCGTCGTTCACGAGAATCGCGGGTTGAATCCGCATATTGAAGACATCACCCGGCGTTTGGCCCTGGCCAACTTCATGGCGTTTGCGCCCGACGGCCTCACCTCGCTCGGCGGATTCCCCGGGGACGACTACAAAGGCGGCTTGCTCTTTAAGCAGATCGACCATGCAAAGATGGGAGAAGATATGCTGGCTGCGGCCGAGTGGCTGAAGCTGCGCCCCGACTGCACAAGCAAGGTCGGCGCTACCGGTTTCTGTTATGGCGGCGGCGTGGCGAATACGCTTGCGGTGCGGATGGGAGCCGATTTGTCAGCGGCGGTGCCATATTACGGTGCGGTTCCCCCACCCCAGGACGTTCCTAAAATCAAGGGCGGCGTTCTGGTTCACAACGGCGAACTCGATAAGGGTGGGGCGGCATCCTGGCCAGCCTACGATCAGGCGCTGACGGCGGCAAACATTCCGCATGAAGGCTACATCTACCCTGGAGCGGTTCACGGCTTCAATTGCGATGCCACGCCAGAACGCTACAACAAAGCTGCCGCCGACTTGGCTTGGCAGCGCACCATCGATTGGTTCAACAAATACCTGCGGGCCTGATTCGCCAAGGTCTATTCGATGTAGTCCGGAGCTTTCTTCAGCCGATTGAAGGTGGCGGGGTCGTGTTCGATCCAAAGCTGAGCGCCGCTTTGCTTGAGGTACGCTTCCATCGCCGCGCGGCTGGCAAGGGTCTGCTGCGGGTTTGCCTCGTCTTTCGGAGCCTCGCGCGCCGTGCGCTCTGCGGTGTAATGCCAAAGGTCACCGCCGATCAGGACCGGTCCCGTCCTGGGCAACTTCAGCGCCAGGACTTGGTGGCCGGGCGTGTGTCCGGGAGCATATTTGATCACCACCGTTCCATCGCCAAAGACATCGTAGTCGTGGTCAGGAAGAATAACCGTCTTGCTGTGACGAAGCTCGCTGTAGGCAGCTTGCTCTTTCGCGCCGGCGGCGAACATGGCATCCCGTTCTGTGGCGTGGACCAACCACGTGGAGCCGGCGAAGGCATTGGCGTTTGCGAGGTGATCGAAGTGGTAGTGGGAAAAAGCAATGTAGGTAATGGAGCGCGCAGGGTAGCCGAGGGCTGCCATTTGCGGCAACAGGGGTCGAGGCACCGTAACGGTATCCGTATCCATGGTTTGGGTCACGGGCTCCTCGCCGTGAAACGCACTATCCGGAATCGCGCCGGCATCCCATACCAACGTGCCTTTGGGATGCACGATCAGGTAGCACGGAACCACCATGTCGAGATCCTTCACGTCTCCCTTGCTTAAGCCGTACTCGAGTGGGTTCTCCCCTTTGATCACGCCGCAGTTGAACAGGTAGACCCGGAGTGAGGTCACAGGCGAAGCCATTTTCTGCGCGGGGACTACCGAACTCGCCGTCAGCACAATAAGCGAGGCGATCGCGGACCAGATAGTGGAACGGCTCATGAGCGACTCTTCCCTTCGTTCGCATTGAAACGGATGCGGCTATCGAGACACTATCAGGTCTTGTAGCGGTAAAGAAATGGATAAGGAAGAGGACCCCGGAAACATGCGGTCGACCAACAGAACATACATCGTGCGCTTCAAGAACCCCGCTATCAGTACCCAACCTGTGATCGCCTGTCGCGCCGAGATCCAGGGTGACCATGTGGTCATGCACGATGCCGAAGGTAGGCTCGTCGCCTTGTTCTGGATGTCTATTGTCGAGAGCTGGACCGAGATCGAACACCTCGAGACTGCCTGCTGAGGCGGATGCAGTACGCCGGTGTGTTGCTGCCTGCGCGCTCAACGCTGAGTGCCGCTCCCGGATCTCGACCCACCACACCGGCCGACGCAACGGCCCGGAGAGCACCCGCACGCCCCGCTGCTCTCTATGAATGCGCCGTGAACGCGGTGTTACCCGCATGTGAAGTTAATACCCTGCAAGTTAAAAGACTGTACACTCTTAGAACCTTAAGCTTCAGTTAAGCCTTCCGCCGTTAATCAAGAAACAGCAGCCTTTTGGCCAGTTTGTTCACGCCGCGCTTCGCGCCGCACGTCGCAGTCCTGCGAGTGGTTTCGCCAGCCTGCGCATCCTTAGCCGATCGCAAGTTTCCCCTTGCCGATCAGAAACAAACAGCGTTCTGGAGATTAGAGTAAATGCGGCTTCTTGCACGTTCATTGATATTGCTACTTGGATTGGGAAGTCTTGGTTTGGCACGGCCTCTCCTGGCGCAGACAGCAACCGGAGTGATTACAGGTACGGTCCAGGACGCGGCGGGCGCCGCTCTGATCGGAGCCAAAGTCGTGGTTGAACCGAGCGGCCGCGAGGTGGCCACTGCCAACCAGGGTGAGTTCCGAATTTCGAGTTTGGCAGCCGGCCAATACACGCTAAGCACTTCCTATGTCGGCTTCGCACCACTCACCAATACGGTGACCGTCACGGCGGGACAAACAGCAACGGTGAACGCCATCCTCCAGGTTAGTTCCGGGGCGGATTCGGTTATGGTGACCGCTCCGCGTCTGCAAGGCGACGCAGAAGCCATCAATGTGGAGCGCATGTCGGTTGAAATCGTACAGGTGGAACCGCAGGGCGTGATCCAGAGCCTTCCCAACACGAACATCGCGGATGCCATTGGGCGGCTGCCTAGTGTCTCACTGGAACGCGACGAAGGTGAAGGCAAATATGTACAGATTCGCGGGACCGAACCGCGCCTGAATAATCTCACCATCAACGGAGTCAACGTTCCTTCCGTCGAAGTGACCGTACGCAACGTGAAGATGGATGCGATTCCGTCCAACGGAATCGAGCGCATCGAAGTTTACAAGACACTCTCCGCCGACCAGGACGCGGACGGCATCGGGGGCACTGTGAACCTGGTGACTCCAACCGCACAAGACAAGCCCATCTACGCGCTCAATGGCACCGGCGGATACAACCCTATCCAGAACGGTTTCTGGCGAGGGGGCTTCGACGGAACTTTTGGAAAGCGGTACGGCGGGAACAAAAATTTCGGATTCTTACTGGGTGGAACGTGGGATCGCACCAACCGCGGTATCGATGATCTGGAACCCAGCCAGGGTGCGGGGCAGTTCGCTGATGGAACCGATGTTGCCTATGTAAACAGCGAAGACCTTCGCTCGTACAACTACTATCGCACTCGCTATGGTTTCGATCTCGGCGTAGACGACAAGATCACCCCAACCATGACGGTATATCTGAAGGGGCTGTACTCCGATTTTCATGATTACGGAGACACCCATGTCTATACGCCGAATGCGGGCGCGCTGACCGGCACGAGCGGAGGCTTGCTGAACTTCGACAATACCGGCAGTTGGCAGTATCGCGAATACATCCGCCGGCCCGACCAGCAGGTCTTCAGCTTCCTGACTGGAGCGCGGCACGACCTGTCGAAGGACTTGATCGCGTACGACTTCGCGGTATCACGGGGCCACAACATCGGCGGCCAGGATTTTCCGACTATCTACTTCAACGGTCCTTCCGGCGTCACCTTTTCCGAGAGCCTCAGCAACCCGTATCGCCCTAAACTCGCGGCAACCGATGGAACCAACGGGTTCGACGCTTCGCTCTATGGGGTCAGCGAGGCGACCCAGTACCGCTACCACGCAACACAAGTCAACGTTCAGGGCAGTGCAAGCGTGGCCCACAATTACACCGTACACAGCCATCCAAGCACGTTTTCACTGGGACTGAAGATTCGCAACTCGTATTCCACGCAAACCCAGGCAAGCCAGGACCTCGTCGTCACCGACGCCAGCCCGTTTACTTTAGCCAGCGTCACAGGACACTATACCAACCCAACCTATTACAACAACTCATTTGCCATCGGCTCCCAGGCGTACGGTCCAACGCTGTCTTTCGCCAAGGGAGTGAACGCGATTGCCGCAAATGCGGGGGCCTTCACCGCGGCGGACACTACATCGTCCGATGCAGCAGCCTTCTTCAACACCGAGGAGCGAATCTCTGCCGGATACATCGAAGATGTGATCTTCTTTGGAAATTTTCGGCTGCAGGGTGGTCTGCGGTTTGACAATGGCGGCACTCACTTTCTGGCTAACCAGATTACCGTCGACGCGAACGGGAATCCGATCATCACGCCGATCCGCAAAGACGCCAACTACTTCAATGTGCTGCCCAGCGTAGCCCTGCAGTACCAGGTGCAGAAGGACACGAATCTACGCGTGGTCTACGGCCGTGGTCTGGGCCGCCCAAACATCGGTGACCTGGCGCCCTCGACCATCATCGATCCCAACCAGACTCCGTACCCTACGATATCCACGGGTAATCCGAACCTGGTACCGACCAAGGCTAACAACTACGACATACTCGTCGAACATTTCTTTCAACCGCTGGGTATTCTGCAGGCGGGATGGTTTTACAAGCAACTCTCCGATCCCATCTATCCCACTGCGACGCTGATCGACAATTACAACGGAACCGGAAAAACCTACCAGTTGACGCAATCCATCAACGGCCCGAACGGTCACATCCAGGGATTCGAAGCACAATACGAGCAGCGATTCTCGTTCTTACCCGGCTTGCTGAATGGTTTCGGCGTCAACTTAAACTACAGCCACACAACATCGCAGGTAACCTTTCCATCAGGTTTCGATGGAGGAAGAACAGACAAGCCATCGTTAGACCGCGACTCGCCGAATGACTACAACGTCAACCTCACGTACGACAAAAGCCGCTTTTCCGGCCGCTTTGCTATCAGCCACAATGATCAAAGCATCGCGACGTATCAATGGAATGCCGGCACCGGCCCGGCGAACGATCCCATCCTGGGACTGAAAGGTCCTACGGGTGACAACTACTTCTATCCCCATACCCAGTTTGATGCGCAGGGCAGTTATCGGCTCTACAAGGGAATCCGGGGAGTCGCTTCCCTCTTGAACATGAGCAACGAGGTCTTTGGTTTCTACAATGGCAGCAGCATCTATCCTGTCCAGCGCGAATATTACCGGCCAACCTATTCCTTTGGCCTTCGCTGGACCATCGCGTCAGACAAATAGCGTCGAAGCACTTTACGGTCCATCCGAACGGACAATTGGCTGGCTTCGTGTAAGGCGCGGAACCCGATAATGCAAATCTGCGTGTTGCGGGCTCGGGTTCCGTACCTTGGAAGCACGGCCCTCCGCGCGCATTCGTTTATCTGCCTCGGTCCAGGATGGCAGATCCATTTCTGTTTGCTCCCAGTGCACCACGGAGGCCTCGTCGCACCAATCGAGCAGCCGTGGCATGGCCGCCTTGTGAGCGGCTGCGTTCATGTAGCCGCGCATGCACTCCTGGCTATCCCAAGCCGTCATCGTCCAGAACGTCCAGGATCGATCGGGCAACAAGGCTCCCTTTTGGAAGCCACGGGCACTTTTTACCTGGCGCAACGATCGCATGGTGTGAAACGTAAAGCCCGGCAGAAAGCGGACCGATCGAATTCTCAAACGCGTGACGCTAATAAAGGGCACCGGTCACTCCAGGAGAGCATTCGCTCGCCACGAGGATAGGCTACTACCTTCCCCGCTGACCTATTTGGCCCTATGAAAGTGGCTAATTACTGCGTCAGATAACGCGCGATCGCCAGATCTTGTGATCCGCCGCCGGTATTCGCCGTTCCCACCGCAATGATCTTGCCGTTGCTCTGGGTGAGGAGTTTTCCAATCGCACTCTGCTGTCCCAATTGCGTGGACACGACCGTGCCGGCGCTGCCAAAGGTTGGATCCAGGGCCCCGTTTGCCTCTACCCGCGCGAGCGCGAACTCGCTGGTGACGATCGTGAGCCCGGAGAGCGTGGCAAAGCTTCCGCCCATGACCACTCTTCCCATCGAGTCAACAACCAGGCTCGATACCCCACTGCTGACTACCGGGACATTGGTGCCAAAGGAAATCTCCGGCGATGTAAACGAGGGATCAGGCGCCCCGCTCGCCAGGAAGCGGCCGACCGTCTCCAGGTGGTTCCGCCGGCCGAACGGGCCTTGCACCTGAGATGCAACCAGGAATTCTCCATTGCTCTCAAACGTTGCAGGATGTGTTTGCAACGAACGCGTGATCGCGACCACGGTTCCGCTCGTGGGTGTCGAAAGCAATGCGCCTGCGGGCGTAAACTGCGCTGGTTGCCCAACATCGTTCAACGCCAGAATGCCATCCCCTGAAAGCAGGCCAAGCGTCGTGGGCGTGCCGATGGATACGGACGATGTGAAGCCTCCGCTCCCGAACGTGGTGTCCAGGGCGCCGTTGGAGAGGTAGCGGCCGAGCACCGTCAACACCGGCAGCGTTGAATGATGGGAAGGAAACGAGCTTCCGCCCAGCAGCATCTTTCCGTCCGGTTGCGCCAGCATAAGCGTGGGATTGCCCACATACGGCGAGACGACGGGAACATTCACCACCACCAGGCCGCCGCTTCCGAAGCTGCTGTCCACAGTTCCGTTGCTATTGAAGCGCTGCAAAGCCAGCACGTAATTGCCGTTGATCTCCGGTATGGTCAGAACAAGAATCTTCTCGTTGGACAACACCGCGAGAATGCCGCCGGAAGACACACTCGAATCGGCAAAAAAAGTTGAGGTGGGAAGCGTGACCACGCCGTTGGTGCCGAAGGTTGTATCCACAGCACCAGTCGACAGGTAACGGGTAAGGATGGGGCCGGGGATCGTTCCAGCGACTACGAGGTCGCCGTTAGGGCAAAGGACGGCATCGGTGAATTCGAAGAACCCACCGAAGTGGGTTTCAACGATGCCGTTTGTCCCGTAAGTGGAATCGAGACCACCAGCCGCTGCGAAGGCTGAGGTGGTCGAGAGAACAAGGCAGAAAAAGACGAACAGTGCTGCAGTGGGGGAGGGGAGTCTCATGACGTTCCGTGTACTCCTGACCAATTTCAACTTCGGCTCGAAGTTATCCCTTTAAGCGGGAGAAGTTGTCTCCCTTTTGTCATTCTTTTGTTAACTGTCGATCGTGAAATTTCAGGGTGACACGTTGGCGCACGAACATATTTATCACGGTATCGGCGGAGAGAACTCAGTCATTCGCATGTAGGTGCGATCGATCTTCTCAAAGAGCGGTCCGTCTGCTTCCGTCTGCGCCTTCAACGCTTGCCACTCGGGATCCGCAGCCATACTTTTCCAGCTCGCTTTTGCGGCCGCGCGGCTCTTATGCTCGAGTATGTAGAGCAGTGTTTTCCCTTGCAGCGGCTCATCCGTGGCCGTCCAATAGGCAACGTTTCTCATTCCGTGCTTTTCGAAAATGCGCATGGTGTGATCGCGAAACCTGGCCAGCAGTGCATCAAACTTGTCCGGGTAAGCGTGGTAGACCCGGAGCTCATACACCACTTCACTCTCACTCGCATGCGGCGCGGTTTGTTCGACGGTTGCATCCATATTTTTCTATCGTAACTCGGCGGTCACGCGTGTCGGCGGGCACACCTGCGGGGAGTTTGAGCCGGTAGAAATGAGACCTCTTTCGGTCAGATCGATTGGCCCAGGCTGATGTCGACATCAGGATCGATGGTCAACACCCTGTCGGTGTGGGTAAGGCGCAACACATCGAGAATGCGTCGGGTTGCCGCCGCCAGACGGAGTTTGGATCCTGCGTTGCGGGCAACTCCGTTCACATAAAGCAAGACGCCAATACCCGAGCTATCGGCAAAGTCAACCCGGGATAGATCGAGCACCACGACCGTGCCTGCGACGCGCGCTCTTGTCTCGAGAGCCTTCTTCAGTCGCTGCAGATCGTCCCCGAGGATAAGCCGCCCGTTGAGTGCGAAGAGCACAACGTTCGCCTGCAGATCGTCGGTGGTCCATCCCAGCGGCATGGGCACGACTCTACCACAGCAGGTGCATTCTTGACCCATGGCCATGTGACGCCTATCATCAAGCATCCATGGGACATGGGCTCGCAGCAGCATGATTGGAACTACGGTTTCCCACTACCGCATTCTTGACAAGCTGGGTAGTGGAGGCATGGGAGTAGTGTACAAAGCCGAGGACACCAACCTCGGCCGCATGGTTGCGCTCAAGTTCTTACCCCATGAGGTAGCGGGCAATCCCCACGTCTTTGAACGTTTTCGCCGCGAAGCGCGCGCCGCCTCTGCCCTGAACCATCCCAACATCTGCACCATTCATGAAGTGGGAGACTCCGGGAGCCAGCCCTATATCGCCATGGAGTATCTCGAAGGAGAGACCCTGCAGAGGCGCCTTGCGGCCGGTCCGTTGGGGATCGAAGAGTTGCTCGACCTGGCCATCCAGATCGCCGATGCCCTGGACGCGGCTCACCAACGAGGCATCATCCACCGCGATGTGAAGCCCGCGAACATCTTCATCACCTCCCGCGGGCAGGCGAAGATCCTCGACTTCGGTCTGGCTAAAACCATCGGCCCCAAGGCGGAGGGGTCCGAGGGCAAACCCACTTCGGGAGAAGCCCGCTTACAGACCAGTCCGGGGATTGCCCTGGGTACGGCGGAATACATGTCGCCCGAGCAGGCCTGTTCCAGGAAACTGGACCCGCGCAGCGACGTATTCAGCCTGGGTGTCGTGCTCTACGAAATGGTGACTGGACACGTACCCTTTCGTGGCGACTCCACGGCGCAGATCTTCGCTGCCCTGCTGCATCAGGAGCCCGAGCCAATCGCCCGGTTCAATCCTGCTGCGCCGCCCGGCCTCGAAGCGATCATAAAAAAGGCCCTGGAAAAGGATCGCGATTTGCGGGCTCAGAGCGCCGCGGAGCTAAGAGGCGATCTCAAACGCCTGAAGCGCGATCTGGAGTCCGAGCGCCTCGTCGCCAACACCGCGCCGCATCCCAGTGCGACTGTTTCTCGTTCCCCTCGCCTCCGCTGGCTTATTCCCGCCGCCTGCGCACTCCTGGTCCTCGCCGTGCTTGGTTTTTTTCTCCGTCCAGTGCCGCCTGCGCCTCGAGTCGTGAGCTCACTCCAGGTCACCAGCGACGGGCAGGAGAAGACCGGTATGGCCACCGATGGCGCGCGGCTCTATTTCTCCGAAGGAGGACAGATCTACCAGGTCTCGACTGCCGGAGGAGAGCTCGCCCCCGTTCGCGATACGGTCCAGGATGTCTTTCCCGTCGACATCTCCCACGATCGTTCGCGCTTGTTGGTGCTGAGCACGGCATTCGTCCCGGAAGGCAATGCGGCTTGGACCATCCCGGTACTGGGTGGCGCGGCTCGCCGCCTGGGCAACGTCGTGGCCACGGACGCTTCCTGGTCGTCGGACGGCGCCAAGCTGGCGTACACGTCGGGCAAAGACATCTACGTGGCTGACGCCGATGGAGCGGCACCTCGCCGGCTGGCCACGGTCGACGGCTCGACATCCTGGCCGCGCTGGTCGCCGGATGGAAAGCAGCTGCGCTTCACCGTAAACGGGGACACTTTGTGGGAGGTTGCGGCGGATGGCAGTAGTCTTCATGCACTGCTGTCTGGCTGCTGCGGGAGCTGGACGCCCGGCGGACGATATTTTATTTTCCAGTCATCGCGAGGCGGGGTTGCCAACATTTGGGCCATGCGCGAGGCCACCAGCCTCTTCCAGCGAGTGAATCACGCGCCGGTGCAATTAACCTCGGGGCCTACCAGCACCTTTGCGCCGGTGCCCAGCACCGATGGAAGCCAGATTTTTGTTCGCACCATTCAGCCGCGCGGTCAGTTGGTGCGCTATGACGGGAAGTCCGGCGGCTTCGATCCGCTCTTTCCCGGACCGCCCCCCGGCATTCAAGGCTCGGGCGTGGATTTCTCCAAAGACGGCAAGTGGATCGCCTACATGAGCTATCCCGATGGGACCTTGTGGCGCAGCCGGCCGGATGGAAACGAACGCTCGCAACTTACCTATGCCCCATTGCTGGCCTACCAGCCGCGCTGGTCTCCGGATGGGAGCGAGCTCGCCTTTATGGGCCAGATGCCGGGTAAGCCCTGGCAGCTCTACACCGTGAGCGCGCAGGGGGGCACCCCCCAGCAGCTTATGCCGGAACCACGCGATCAGGGCGATCCTACCTGGTCGCCGGATGGCAAAACGCTGGCCTTTGGGGGCCAGGCGGTGGCACAAAAAGATGCACGCAGCGTGAATGCCATTCGCCTGTTCGATATGCGAACACGCACAGTTACGATTGTGCCGGGTTCGCAAGGTTTATGGTCTCCTCGCTGGTCACCGAAAGGCGACCGCATCGCTGCGATGTCGAATAATGGCGATCAGATCTTTGTCTACAACGTCAACAGCAAACAGTGGACTGAACTGGCGCAGGCGTCGATCGGCTACCCCACCTGGTCGCACAACGGCGACTACATTTATTTCCTCAACCACATCCCGGCTGGAGACCAGGTTTTTCGCGTTTCCCTGGCGGACAAAAAACTCGAATCGGTCGCGGACCTGAAGAACTTTCATGCCGCGCCGTTTCTCGTTGGCTATTGGCTCGGTCTCGCTCCCGACGACTCGCCATTGCTGGTGCGCGATGCCGGCATCCTCGACTTTCACGCGCTCAGCGTAGAACTTCCCTAACCACGCGAAAGCCGTAGTCCGCGTAATGGAATTCCGGCGGAATGCTGGAGCGGGCCGAACAGCGCGCGATCTTGATCTGGTGCCGCCAGGAGCCTCCGCGCGAGGCTTTCCGGCTGCCCTGTTCCGGGCCTTGCGGATTGCGCTCCGGAGAAACGGCATAGTAGCCGGCCGCGAACCAGTCATTGCACCACTCGTGGACGTTCTCACACATTTCAAATAAGCCGAAAGCATTTGGTGGCGACTGCCGCACCGGCTCAGGCCCATTCCGCCAACGCGCCTGGTAGCCAGGACGCAACATCGGCGGCTCATTGCCCCAGGGGAAATCGACGGCCTCATGCCCGCCGCGTGCGGCCCGTTCCCACTCAGCTTCTGTGGGGAGGCGATAGGTGACGTCGCGCAACGCAGAAAGCCAAACGCAATACGCGGTGGCGTCAAACCAGGAGACGGCCACAACGGGTTGCTGCGGATGCATAAAGTCAGGCTCGGCCCAGTAGGGCGGCGGAGGACTTCCGGTAGCCTCGAGAAAGTGCGCGTATTCCGTAACCGTGACTTGTGTAGCCGCCAAGGCGAAGCGGTCCACCCAGACCCGATGCACTGGCTTCTCTCCATCCTGACCCGTGCCAGAGCCCATGGAGAACCAGCCCTCGGGAATTACAACCTCATCCATACCTACGATGTTAGCGTGAGATATGGAGTTTGACTGGACCACAGGCGCGCTGGCGGAGGGACTGCGCCTATACCAGGCGGAGAAGTTCTTCGCCGCGCATGAGGCGTGGGAACGTCTTTGGCTGGTGGCGCAGGAACCGGACAAGATGTTCCTGCAAGCGCTGATCCAGGTGACGGCGGCCTTCCATCATCTACAGCGCAAGAATCCGCTGGGGACAACCCGACTATTGCGAACAGCCCTGCGCAAGCTGGAACGCTATCCGGCGAACTTCGGATCCGTCTCCGTCGATTTGCTTTGTGATGACATTCGCGTTTGGCTACAAGCGTTAGAGGAAGGAGGAGCAGAGCCCTTATTCGGATGTGTGCGCATGCGATAGAAAAAAAGAAGGGGCTTTCGCCCCTTCAGTAGGTTTTATTTTCTTGAGGATAAGAAGTGAGGACGTTAGCTGCCGCTTATTTCGACGGCTGGCGCAGTGAGAACGAGTTTCACTTCAGCAACTTCTTTTTGTTCGACAAACTGCCCCGCCCGCTTTTGCGAAACCTTATCGTAGTGGCGTCTGAGGTAGGTGTGGAGCGATTCTTCGGCACTGTGCGGCAGCATATGTTGTTTATGTCCCATGTAGGATTGCGAGTTTGACTACGGTTAAACAGCGATTCTCCTGGTTGCTCTCATCGAGTCCCTCCCCCGAAGAAATCGGTGAAAGTGTCCCGGGAGAATCGCCGCTTGTTGATGAGCATACTGGTTCTGCAGAGAGTCACAATGGTTCTTGCGTGACACCGCGTCAGGTTCCAGTTGTATCCGCAAACGATGGATGGTGACGAAGCAGAGGACAGCGTTACATTCCATTGCTACCAAGGTCGTATAGAAAGTGTATGCGTCAGTGGGCAGCAGGTTCGAGATGCAATGTCTGTTCGGTAACAGATTCCACCTTCCCCCGTGAGTAAAAGATGGGAAAGTAGCGGCCCTGGGCCCAGAGCGGATACAGATCGCGATAGTGAGTATCGCGCACATCGCCCGATTGGCCGGGATTGTTCAAGCCGACTGAGTTGTCCCAGTCTTCTGTGTCGACGATGATCTTGAACGAGCCTCCGGACTTCTGATTGTCCGTGTCGCCGGTTGCATCCACTGTATTGGCATCCCCTCCTCGGGGGAGATCTCCTACGTCGAACCGGGCGCGATCTTCGGGCCGCAGCGCATCCGTCATGGGGTGGTAGATCAATGCGTGGTGGTAGGCGCCTAGCTTCCATTGGTTCATGTCGGGTCCCAGGCGCTTGGTTAAATCGGCCACCGCCTCATCCAGGCTCCTGAGCAGCTGGTCGTCGCGGCCGGCCAGAGGATCGGCACCGAATCGCCCGTCTGGGGTTTCCAGGATCTGAATCACACGCGACAGCGGCGGAACGCTCGTCAAAACCTGGGCTTCCGTGGGGACAAACTTGTTGCGCACGTCGGCCTGCAAGCGACGTTGCCATAGCTCGTAAATGCCGGCCGCGACAGAGTCTTTATCCAGGTTGAAGTCCCAGTGGAGCAGGCGTTGCCGCGCCTCTTCGGCGACCGGGTTCTGCGCTGGGACTACTCGCAATAACGGAACCAATTCGCGTGCTGGGATGGAGAAGACGCTGTTCTGCAACTGCATCATGTCGGACACGGTAAACATCCGTCCCGAGCGCAGGAATTGCTCGACGCTATCCGCCCGATAGGGATCGGCCCAAGTGTAATGCAACGCATCTTTGTGCGGCCATCCGGGCGGAATCAGGTAGTTGTTGGAGGTGTTGAAAAATCCCTTGTCGGGATTGGCAACGTGCGGCAGCTCCGGGATCGGCAGGAAGCCGTTCCATTCATAACGGCCGTCACCCGGGACCGGCAGCAGCCCGCTCCAGTTTGCGCGGCGCGGCGCGATGCCAACCGCCTGGTACCCGATGTTGCGCTGCTTATCCACCCAGACCATGTTCTCGGCCGGCATAAGGCTGTAGGCGCACGCGGCGCGAAACTCTTCCCAGGTCTTCGCCTGGTCCATGCGCAGGCTCGCCAGGTACGGAGCCGCACCTGTTTCCAGCCACGCCGCGCGGACCGCGTAGGCCTTGTGGTGGACCTTGTCTTCGTAGACCACCGGTCCGTGGCGGGTGTATTTCAGCTCCACGTGGGCGGGCGATTCCCCCTTGACCGGAATCGAGTCTTTGATCACCCGCATGGACTCCCAGGCGCTACGGTACTTGTATTGCAGCGGATTCTCGGGATTAGTGTCGTAGACGTAGAGGTCTTCGCTATCGGTGCCGAAGATGGTGAGCCCCCAGGCTCCATACTCGTTGTGTCCGATGGAGATGCCGGGCAACGACGGCTCACCGCCGCCAAGCACGTTCCAGCCCGGCGCCACCAGGTGTACCCAGTAACGCAACGATGGTGCTCCCTGGTTGCGATGGGGATCGTTGGCCAGGAGAGGGTATCCGCTGGCTGTGAGTTTGCCGCCCACCACCCAGTTGTTGCTGCCGATGCCCTGACGGCGCTCGTTCAGTTCTGCTCCCGATGGAGTCTGCGCTACTAATTCGTCCGGGCCAAAGTGCAGAGGCGCGCGGAAGGCCGCATAGACACCCAGGATTGCGGGCGAGAGCAGCGAGGCATCGATCGCCGGGTCAAGCTCGAGGTTGGGATTCGCAGGTTGGAAGTATTCCAGTTCCCTCACCCGGCTGGGTCCGATGGCTCGCATTTCGAGAGCCGTGTTCAGCTCCGCTTCGACGTTCGCCGCCAATCCGTTGAAGCGGGAGACGACCACCGCGGGCGTCCACTTGCCGGGCTTGATCCCGAGCATATGGAACTCGGGCGTGAGGAGTGTCGGGTTGCGTTCGGTTTCGTCGATGTAGGCGTTGATGCCGTCCACGAAGGACTGAATGATCGCCGCACCATGCGGATGGTACCAATTCTCTTCCTGCGTGGGGTCGCCACGATATTGAAAGAGACGGTTGCCAATGTCCCGCTGTAGCTCTTTGCGGCCCAAAATCTCAGCGACGGTACCGGTCGCCTGCCGGCGCCACAGTTCGAGTTGGAACAAGCGGTCGCGGGCAACGTTATAGCCCTGCGCGAAAAACAGGTCGGACTCATTGCCGGCGTAGATGTGGGTGATGCCCCAGCGATCCTTGAGCATTTCGACCGGCTGTTTGAGCCCGGCGACGTGCAGTGTCTGGGCGGTCCCCGCGGTCGAGGCCACGACCACCAGGCAGCACAAGCCCCGGCTAAGCTTCGCCATTCTTCCCCAGTTCCTTCAGGCAGAAAGAGCACTTCATGCGATGCCAGCCTAAATTTTTAATGGCGGCGGTCAGTCCCGCATACGCCTCTTTTACCAGCTCGTCGTAACGGTCTTTCGACACGTGTACCTTGCCTTCATTTAACCGGATGTAGGTGTAGGCCTGACGTTTGCTCTCGCAGATACCGGCTAGCCGGGTGAAGTCATCGCACGGCATAAAAGACGAGGCTACAGGGGCCATTGGCCGGGGTCAACGTGCGGAACTTCACTGTGCGAGGTAGCGTTGCGCTCGCTGCAGGAGGTCGAGCGCGATGCGCAATTCTGCGATCGCAATGTTATACCCGTCGAGTTTGACGCCTTCCAATGCAGCCACACGGCGCTGCAAGCGAGACTCTAACCGTTGCAAAACCTGGACAGGGGAAAGCTTGTGTTCCATGGCGGAAGTCTAGCATCTTCGCCTATTATTCGCCTTTCCGACTGTTTTCCACCTTATGGAGCGACCACCGAATGACGCAATATGGCGCGTTACAAAAGGAAAACTGTAAGTAATACTTTAGACATTCTCCTAAACCAAAACGCAGCGATTTCCCCCTGGTCTCCGGCCGCGCCGGAGAGGAAGCCAAGTGAAATCAACAATTTTGATCGTAGGCGAGGATCAGGTACTTTCTCAGACCCGGGCGCTATTGCTGCAAGACTGGGAGGTCTCGACAGCCCACCCCCTCCACGCCCCGGAAGTGATCCGCACGCAAGCCTATGACCTGCTCATCTTTTGCCAATCGGTCCAGAACTCTCGCGCCAAGCAACTGCTAGCGGAAGCGCTCCATCTTCATCCCCGGACAAAGTGCCTTGCCATTTCCGATGACGAAGGCGGAGGACCACAACTTTCGGTCGCCACCTATTTGTCCCGGCTCAGCAATCCGGGCGGCCTGCGAGAGGCGGTCGCCAGCCTGCTCGAAATGCGTTAGTGCTGGGAAGCGGTGGGCGATACTTTCCACTGCAGCGCATCCGGATTCCAGGTGGTCACTTGTGCCGCCATGAGGCCATCATGCGTCTCATACGCGTCTGCGCCGCGGTAGGGCTCCTTTAGCAGCGGAGAGGTCGCGACCCACTGGACGTTGATCGTATCGCCGACCACGAAGGTGTGCTCGGCCACCACTTTCAAGCCGCAGGTACCTCCCTGGGAGGGTGGCTTCACCACCTGGGCAAACATCTGCCCCAGGGCCGTCTTGCCGCGTACTACCTGGCCATTGGGTCCGAAAAACTCAACGTTTTCAGGAAACTGCGCCATCAAGCGCTGCCAGTCGCAACCCGAAAAGGCTGCCATGTGTTCCTCCACGACTTTCGCGGGGGTAGGCTGCCGTTTCAACGGGGGCATGGTCTGGGAAAAGAGCGGCGCACACAACAGACCGATCGCCGCCAAGCGAGAGGAAAGAAGAACAAATTTCATATACGCCACGATAGCGCATTTTCGGCGCTGGCCATCATTCCCGCAGCCAATACTGGGTGCGGCCCAGCAGGGAAAAACCAATGAAACCGCGCACCTTCAGCTTTGACCCACCATCCTGCACGGAGACCAGGCATTTGTAGATTTTTCCGGTTGCCGGATCGAGGATCGTACCGCCCGACCATCCTTGGCCATCCTTCTGCAGGTTCTGCATAATCTGCAGGCCCACCACTGGCTTTCCCTTCTGGTCGCCCGAGCAGTCGTTGCATCGCGGATTGGGATTTTTGGGATCAGGATTTATTAGCCTTTGGACCCGTCCGAACAGCTTGCCGTTCTGTTCCCAGATCTGCACGACGGACTTCACCTTACCGGTAAGGTCATCCACCGTCTTCCAGCGGCCCAGGGGCGAATTAGGTGGTCCGCCACCTTCCGCCCTGAGGGGCGGGGTCAAAACCGCGAGGCCCAGGATGGAAGCAATGAGTAGGCGGCGGAGCGGCAAGGCCATAATTTCCTCGTTCTGCAGTGCATCACGCAATTCGCACTTTCCTTTATAGAAGAGGATGCGAAAACGGGGAACCTGGTTCGACAGATATGTGGAATAAAGTTGAAGGTATGAGTTTACCTGGATTGACCGGCAAAGAACTGATGGCATGGGTGGAGCGGACGTCGCTGGGCTGGCGGGAGCTGATGGCTGCGCACCCTGAAGCGCTTGGCATCGCGTGCGATATACGCGAAACAAAATCTGTGGCGGAAATGCTGCAGCACATCGTCGCGGCAGAGTTGCGCTACGCGGAACGCCTCTCGGGCCTGGCGGAAACGCCGTACGAGACGGTCGCATACGATTCCGTAGCGGTAATTTATACCACCCACGATAAGGCCATGGCTTTGTTGCAACAGCTCGATGCGCATCCCGACGCGTACTGGGAAGAGTGGATTGACTTCGCCACGCGCCGTGGCGGGACCATCCGGGCGACGCGGCGCACCGTCTTCATTCACTTGCTGATGCACTCGATCCGCCATTACGCACAGCTCGCTACTCTGATGCGGCAGCACGCAATTCCCCCCAACTGGGCTATGGATTACCTGCTCATGGGCGTGGCTTCCCCCTCATGATGCTGCGTAGCGCTCTCATCGGTGCGATCTCTGTTCTGACACTTTCGCTGCACGCGATGGCCGAACCAACGCCTGCGGCGACCTCCGCGTTCAACGCGTACATCGATAAAGTGGAGGCGGGGCTGGCAAAGCAGCATAGCGCGGCCGACAATTTTCTCGCCACATCGTTGACGACGCAGGAGGAATCGCTCTTACGCCAGGGACAGCTGGTGATCGGGCCCCTCACTCCAGTCACAGGCTCCCCGTTGCCAGGCGCCCTGCTGCACGACTGGCGCGGTACTGCATTTGTCCTCGGCGCGAAGGTCGCGGATTTTGAGCGGCTGCTGAAAGATATCAGCGCCTATCCCGGGTACTACTCGCCCCAGGTGCTGCAGGCCAGCGTGCTCGCGCAACAGGGCGACCATCTGCAGGCGTTGATGCGGGTCCGCCAGAAGCACGTGATCACGGTGGTGATGGATATTACCTATGACATCCGCCTGGCACGGCTGGACGCGCAGCACGGATACAGCGCTTCGCGCAGCACGAAGGTTTCCGAGATCGATTCCTCCGGCCGCGCGGTCGCTCCGGGCGACGAGCACGGGTTTCTATGGCGGCTCAATACGTACTGGAGTTATGAGGAGCGCGATGGGGGCCTGTACATTCAGATCGAATCCGTGACCCTTACTCGCTCGGTTCCCAGCGGGCTCGGCTGGGTGATTCAGCCCTTCATCGAGAAAATTCCTCGCGAGTCGCTGGAGTTCACCTTGCGTTCGACCTCCACCGCCCTGCATAAATGAAATCGACGCCCAAAGACAGATTCAGGAGAGGCTACCCGTAGCAATGGAAAACAAAGGAGTGGTACGGCTTCAGGCCGGAACTTTGAAACTGGAAATTCATCCCACCCGTGAAGCGGCCGGCGAAGCGGCAGCGGACGCAGTGGCACAGACGATCCGTGACTTCTGCTCTTCCGGCCGGGACGTAGGTATCATTTTTGCCGCGGCGGCTTCGCAGATCGAGACCCTGCGCGCACTCACTGCAATTCCGAATGTCCCGTGGAAACAGGTTCTCGGCTTTCACATGGATAGTTATGTCGGATTGCCCGACGATCATCCCGCCTCATTTATTTATTTCCTTCATCAACATCTGAACCAGCGCGTCGCGATGAAGAAGTTCTTCGGCATCGATGGCATGGCGCCCGACTCGCAGCGCGTGTGCCAGGACTATGCAGAGAAGCTACTCACCGCAAAGCCGCAACTATGCCTGGCAGGGATTGGAGAGAACGGGCATCTCGCGTTCAACGAACCGCCGGCGGATTTTAACGATTCGCTCGAAGTAAAGATCGTTCCGCTGGACAGTGTCACCCGCGAGCAACAGATCGCTGAAGGCTGGTTCAAGAGCCTGCAGGATGTGCCGAAAGAAGCGATCACTCTGACCGTGCCGGCGGTTCTGCGGGCACAGAAGCTGATTGCATCGGTGCCCGGCAAGCGTAAGGCGGAGATTATACGCCGGGTGGTGGAGGAGCCAATTTCCCCAGACTGCCCGGCAACGATACTCCGCACCCACCCGGATGCGACTGTTTTTCTGGATGCAGACTCTGCGTCCGGGCTGTCTCTCTGACGGGGTAGTTCAGGCTGTCATACATAACACGCCCGCCGTCTAAAAGCATCGGCAACCTCGACTTGGGTGCCCCATATCTCGCACGTTCTTTGTGCGAGATGTGGGAAAGGAACCAGTGCCGGGGGAGACGCCTTGAAGTCCGCGCAGCCCTTTAGGTCTCCACCAGAACATCTGTCAATTCCCACATCTCGCCACAACAGGCGAGATATGGGGCACCCCAAGTCGAGGCTACGGATGCTTCAGGAAAGCCGCGATGTGCTCGTTGAGAAATTTTTCGTCTGCAGTGCTGGCGCCGGCGCCGGCCGGGTGACCCCAGAGCGAAGGGATCGGCAACAACTCGCAGTGAGGGATCAAGGGCGCTTCATACTGTGCGTCCTCCACTGGAAAATACAAGTCCGTAGCCGATGGCATGTACAGAACCCTGGCTTTGATCGATCCCAGCGCCTTCGGTAAATCGCCGTCGAAGCCAGGAGTGGCGCCCACATCATGCTGCTCCCAGGTGTGCATCTGGAGAATGAGATTGTTCGCATCCGCACCGGGAATAAAGTTGGTCTTGTACTTGTCAACAACCTGCGCGAAGGTGGTCCCGGCAGGCTCCTCCGTCTTCCAAAGTTCCTTACGCCACCACTCCTGAGAAAAAAGCCACGCGGTCCAAACCAGCGAGAAGGCCTGGATACCCTTAACCGGTTCCTGTTTGTAATCGCCGCCCTGGAACGCTTCATCGGTGGTTAAGGCGGTGATTTCACTTTCCAGCCGCACGACGCCGTGTCCATAGGTCTTTGCGGTACCCGAAGTGGCAACGATCCGGTCCATGTAGGTGGGATACGAAACCGCCCACTGAAAGGCTTGCTGCGCTCCCATGGAAAATCCAATCACCGCCTGCAAATGGCGCACACCCAGTTCCTGCGTAAGCAACTGGTGCACCGCCTCAACATTGTCGCGAATCGTCGTGACCGGAAAACGCGGCCCATGAAAAGGCTCAGGCGTATTGCTGGGTGAGGAGGAGCGGCCGTTGCCAAACAGCTCTGAAGTGATCAGCAGGTGCGTTGCAGGGTCCAGCGCCTTCCCTGGCCCGATGAGCCATTCGTAACCGTGCATGTCTGCCATGTAATGCGAAGGCAAAAGAATTGCGTTGTCGCCCGCGCTATTCAGGTGTCCATACGTGCCGTAAACGATCTTCGCTTCCGGCAGTGTGGCCCCACTCTCGGTGTGAAAGTTGTGCAGGATGAAGATGTGCTCCACCGGTTCGGGGCTGGCTGGCGGGGATTGGCTGAAAACGGGTGGCGCGCACGCAGCAATAAAAATCCATGCAAGAAATCTCATCGTGGTCCTCTGTACAGCAAAATCCCACCCTAGCCAACAAGCCTGGATGGGCCGCCCAGAATTGTGATCTTACGCGCAGAATGCCGTTACCCCCAGCCAGGAGGTTTTTCGTCACTCTAGCCGGCCGTTAGGGGCCAGCCACCCCGGGGGAACGGTGGTCCCGTCCCGAATCCGGGACCTCCCCAAACACTCTAGCTCTTCCGCCCGCGATGAGCCGGCGGCGGAAACCTTCCGCTTCGGCTAAGCTCAAGGAATGACCAGACGCAAAGGAATTCCTGTCTAGTGGCCGGCTCCAACTATTTCGATCGTGTTTTCCGTGCGTTTCGCCATCGTGACTTCCGCTTGATGTGGATCGGAGCCTGCGTTTCGACCACCGGCACCTTTGTGCAGCAGTTTGCGCAGAGCTGGCTGGTCTACGACTTGACCAAGAATCCGTTTTTCCTCGGGCTCGATCTCTTCCTCGGCCAGCTTCCCATCATGCTGTTCTCGCTCTTTGGCGGTGTCTTTGCCGATCGGATGGATCGCCGCAAGATGCTTCTCTATTCGCAATATATTCAGATGACCTGCGCGTTCATCCTGGCCACGCTGTTCGTTACCCACGTGGTGCAGGTATGGCATATTTTCGCGCTTTCGTTTTTTGTGGGTTGCGGACAATCGTTTGGCGGCCCCGCGTATTCGGCATTGTTGCCGGCATTGGTGAAAGGTGAGGACCTGGCAAACGCAATCGCCATGAACTCTATCCAATTCAACCTGGCGCGTGTGCTGGGCCCCGCGCTCGGCGGTCTTGCCTACACGACGTTGGGCGCCACTTGGTGTTTCACTCTGAACGGAATCTCCTATATCGCGGTGATTATTACGTTGTTCATGATCCAGGTGAAATTTGTTCCCCCGACATCGCGGCCTTCTGTCCTTAAGAGCATGGGGGAAGGCATTCGTTTTATACGCCAGCGCGAGGGGCTGGGACCATTGGTGGTGCTCGCTTTCTCGACCACCCTGCTCGGCTTCTCCATCACCGGGTTTTTGCCGGTCATCGTGCAGACCATTTTTCATAAGGGACCGGAGACCTATCAATTGCTGCTCATCTGCTCGGGAGCGGGGTCGATCGCCGGCGCATTGATGGTGGCTGGGATGGAACGGCTCAAAGGCCAGGGCCACATTGCGTTGTTGACCTTGCTGGTGCTGGGGGCGACCACGGTGGGCTTTTCCCTTTCCCACTGGCTACCGCTTTCCTGCGTACTGATTTTCTTCGGCGGCGCCGCCATCATGTCGTCGGCATCGCTGATGCTTTCCCTGGTGCAGGTGATTGTCTCCGACAACATGCGCGGACGGGTGTTGAGCGTGTACAACCTCGCCTTCCGTGCCGGCATACCGCTGGGCAGCCTGGCGATTGGTAAGCTAATCCCCATGGTGGGCGTCTCGTGGGCGCTCGCCGGTTCCGGAGCCATCCTGATCGCGCTGTCGCTCTACTTCCTGATCGTGATGAGGAACATCGCCACCTTTCAGCACGTGGCCAGCACGTAACCCCGTGTATTCTCGTACGCATGCAAGGATCCCGTACGCTGTCTGCATGTCTGCAGGCATTCTGCGTTTTAGTGACCGCACTACTCCTTAGTCTGCCCGCCCACGCCGCACCCCTCGTTGCCGATTGCCTGGGAAAGGGCGCAGTTCCGATCGATGGCGCATGGCAATTTCATATGGGCGATAACCTCTCCTGGGCCCAGCCCGGGATCGAGGATGCCACCGGCCAGAATGGATGGGAATCGATCCAGGTAGATACACCGTGGGGTGCGCAGACCCATGCCAACCAGACCGGCTACGCCTGGTACCGCCGACAGATCCACATCACACCGGCTCCCGGAGCCTCTCCGGATGTGGCCCTGCTCATCCCCGCCATCGACGACTTGTATGAGCTTTATTGGAATGGCGTCCGGGTCGGCGGATCGGGGTCGTTTCCACCTCACTTCGATTACCAGTTTGGCATTCCCGCACAGACCTATGGGCTGGGCCCTATCCGGGACGGCGTGCTCGCCGTGCGTGTGCTGAAGATACCCTATGTCTCCACCGACGACGGCACCGCCGGCGGTTTTGAAGGAGCGCCGCACATCGGCAGCCCCGACGCCATCGCCCGTTTGAAAGATTCCCTGGACTACCATTGGCTGCGCAGCCAGCAGTTCCGCTTCGGCCTCACCTGGCTCTACGTTCTCACTTCCTTCCTGAGCTTCATGGCGTGGCTCCGCGACCGCAAGCAACGGCTTCTCTTCTGGCTGGCGGCTTACACGTTCATGCCCTTGCTCGAAGTCCTGGGCACGGGGATACGGATTCCCGTCTCCGGGGTCTGGCTCCAGCTAGTGGTTCAGACCGCCATTCAAATCCGTGAAGTCTGCCAATGGTTTTTGCTGGTCTATCTGCTGCAGTTGGAGGATTCGCCGAGGCTGCTCCGATTCCTGCGTATTTCCGCCTGGGTTACGACCATCGCCGGCATGGTGGACGGCGGCCTCGGCTTTCTCCTTATGCAAGCCCCCGACCGCCTGCTGATCTGGGGTGACGCCGTGCTCACGGCGGTGATTCTTCCCGTTGAAATAGTGCCCGCGGTGCTGGTGCTGATCGCCTTGTTCCGCCGTAAACACCTCGACGCAGCTCGCTGGACAGTGGCTATCTTTGCTTGCACCCTGGCGACCTGGTATTCGGTTACCAATGTTGCCCTTCAGGGAGATCGCTACACGCACTGGACGCTTTCGCAGCGCATGGGGACGGCCGTGGTCTCATTTTTCGGCAACCAGGTGCCGGTGCAGGGGATTTTGCGCACCCTGCTGTTCGCGTCCATTGTGTACGCGGTGATTCGCTATGCTGCCGAGTATCGCCGCCGCCAGGCCACCCTGGAACAGGAGTACCAGAATGCCCGGGAGCTGCAACAAATTCTGGTGCCCGAAACGCTGCCAGAGATTCCTGGCTTTCGCCTTACCAGCGCCTACCGTCCGGCGCAGGAGGTGGGAGGCGATTTCTTCCAGATCATTCCGCTCGAAGGAGAACACGCGGGCTCGACCATCATCGTGTTGGGTGACGTGAGCGGCAAGGGGCTGAAAGCGGCTATGACGGTTTCCATGATCGTCGGGGCCGTACGTACCCTGGCCGATGCCAGCGCCAGCCCCGCGCGGATCCTCGAGGGCCTCAACCGCCGTCTCTATGGCCGGCTGGAAGGCGGATTCGCTACGTGCGTCGCCCTGCGGCTTGATTCCAATGGTCTATGCACCCTCGCCACCGCGGGACATCCTGCACCCGTTCTCAACCGCGAGGAGCTCCCTTTACCCGGTGCACTCCCGCTGGCTATTCTCCCTCACAACGTCTACGAGGAGTTCCCACGACAGCTGCGCCCCGGGGATCACCTGGCTCTTTATACCGACGGTCTTTTGGAGGCCCGTAATGCTTCCGGTGAGCTTTACGGTTTTGAACGGCTTACGATTCTGTTTGGCAACCAGGCGAGTGCCGAGCAGGCTTCCGCGGAAGCCGTAGCGTTTGGTCAGGATGATGACGTCACCGTGCTGACTCTTACCTGCACGGCATAGCCGCAGTAAACTGGTAGCAAGCGAGGTCTCGAGCATGGAACGGCGAAAATTTCTCCAACAGGCCGCAGCCACGGCTGCATTGGCAAAGTGGCAAGTCGCCAGCGGGCAAACACTGACGGGCGCCGCTGCGCTCACCCCGGTTCCGGTGGTGAACACCGTGAATGGAATCGGCCGCAGGAAACTTGGCCGCGCCGATGTGGAAGTTTCGATCATCGGTATTGGCGGCTTCCATCTCGGCCTGTCCGATGTGAGCGAACAAGAGGCGCTGCGCGTCATCCGCGCGGCGCTGGACCAGGGCATCAATTTTCTCGACAATTGCTGGGATTACAACGATGGCACGAGCGAAGTGCGTATGGGCAAAGCGCTGGCGGATGGCTACCGGGAAAAAGCGTTCCTCATGACCAAGATCGACGGGCGCACCGGTGCTTCCGCGCGGCAGCAGTTGGAGCAATCCCTGACCCGGCTCAAGACCGACCACATCGACCTGATGCAGATTCATGAAGTGATTCGCATGGGCGACCCGGAACAGGCTTTTCAGCCGGGAAATGTGGTGGATGTGCTGGTCCAGGCCAAAAAAGAGGGCAAGATTCGTTATATCGGGTTCACCGGGCACAAGAGCCCCGACATCCACCTGCACATGCTGGAGACGGCAGACAAGCACGGGTTTACGTTCGATACCGTGCAGATGCCGGTGAATGCGCTGGATGAGCACTTCAACAGCTTTGGGCAAAAAGTAATTCCCGAAGCGCACAAGCGCGGTATGGCCGTGCTGGGGATGAAGCCGCTGAGCAACGGCGCCATTCTCAAAACAAATACGATCACCGCGCCCGAGGCGCTGCACTATGCCATGAGTGTGCCGGTCACGGTGACAATTACCGGCTGCCAGTCAATGGCCAACCTGGAACAGGCACTGGGCGTGGCCCGGAACTTCAAGCCCTTGAGCGTGGCGGAAAAGGAAGCCCTGCTGGCGAAGACGGCACCGGTGGCCGGCGCGGGCAAGTTCGAGGCCTACAAATCGTCCATCATCTACGACGGCACGGTGAACAACCCGCAGTGGCTGGGTTAATCCAGTTAATCCAATAGATCGGGCTGTTCGCGGACGATGAGATCCCACAGCGGCTGATACTGGAACCAGGCGACACGGGGATTTCCCACCTGCTTTTGCGCGACGACTGCGGCGTCGTGCGCAATGAGCTTTGGTTTGCCTACGGCCTCTGCCATGAGCTGTACCTGGCAACTGCGATCCATGGTGATGAAGTACCAAGCTGCTTCATCCACGGTGCGGCCCACGGTCAGCGTCCCATGGTTTTGCAGGATGACGGCCTTACGGTGGCCCAGGGATGCGGCGATGCGGTCGCCTTCAGACATGTCATAGACCACACCGGTGTAGTCATCGAAGAGACTGTGATCGTCGTAGAAGGCGCAGGCATCCTGGGTTAAGGGATCGAGCAAACGTCCCAGGCTGGCCCAGGTTTTCCCGTAGAGCGAATGCGCATGTGCGGCGGCCACAACGTCGGGCCGGGCCATGTGCAGCCGGGAGTGAATGGCGAATGCGGCTTCATTGATGGGGCGGTCGCCTTCGACGACTTCGCCGCGCTCGTTGACGAGCACCAGGTCAGAGACGCGGATGTGTCCGAAGTGCATGCCAAAAGGGTTCACCCAGAAGTGGTCATGCAATTCGGGATCGCGCGCCGTGATGTGCCCAGCGACTCCTTCGCTGAAACCAAACTTCGCGAATAGGCGAAACGCCGACGCCAGACGCTGTTTGCGGTGCAGGCGTTCTTCGGCGGCGGTGGCGAAGCTTGGCGGCTCTGGGGTCTTGGCGATTTTTACTTCGGTAGGAAGAGCGGTGCCTGGCATGGTGAGGTCCTCCAGTAACCATCGATCATATCAGCCTCCGAAAAACACGATGCAGGCGGGGCTCCCCATCCCGGTGTATTGTCCGGTAAAGGTTAACAGTCCCGTTTCCCGGTCAATGCGAAAGGACGCCATACTGTCACTGCGCTGATTGCAGGCGTAAAGGAACCTTCCGCCGGGCGCGATCTGTATGTGCCTCGGATAATCGCCCATGGTCGAGGTCTCCCCCTTGTACTGCAAACGGCCGTCGGCAGCTACGGAAAAGACCGCAACCGAATCGTGCAGGCGATTGGCAGCGTAGAGAAAGCGGCCATCCGGCGAAAGAACAATCTCCGAAGTAAAACTCGTTCCCTTGAACCCGGGGGGTAAGGTGGAGAGAGTCTGTTGCAACTGAAGCGAACCGGTCGCCGGATCAAACCGGAAGAAGGTCACGGTAGATGCTTCCTCCTGCAGCGTATAGAGCCAGCGTCCGTTGGTGTGAAAGGTAAAATGCCGCGGGCCATCTCCGGCAGGGAGCGCCACGTACGGCAGCGGCGAGAGTTTACCGCCGGCATCCAGGCGTGACACATAGATCCGATCCTGCCCCAGGTCAGAGTAAAGAACGAAGCGGTTGGATGGGTCGGCATGAATCATGTGGGCATGCGGCTTATCGTGACCACTGAACGCGAAACTACCGGCAGGACCACTCGTCGCCACCTTGGGCCCGACGGAACCAGTGTCCGCGTGAACGTAGGTGGCAGCCCCCAGCCCTCCGTTCGGCTGAACAGGAAGCACCGCGACCGTGCCACCGGCGTAGTTGGCAACGAATACATATTTCCCCGTGGCATCCACGCTCAGGTGGGCGGGACCTGCTCCTTCCGAGCTGACCACATTCAGCAATTCCAACTTGCCGTTGGATCGGTTCACAGCATAGGCACTTACCGCCCCAGTCTTGCCACCAAAATCAGCAACTTCGTTGGCAGCGTAAAGATACCGGCCTGAGGGATCGAAGGAAAGCCACGATGCGTTGACAGCAGCGGCAGCCAACTCAAGCACGGTCAGGTCCCCGGTAGAGGGATCCATCTCTACCAGGTAAATTCCCTTCCCGTTGCCCCCGGCCCCGTCGCTCGGGCTGTTGTACGTGCCGACATACGCAAACTGTTTTTGGTTTTGGCCGCCGGAGGCTCTGAAGGCGGGATAAAGCACCGCCATAGTGAGCGAAGTTCCGAGAAGTTGGCGCCTGCTGATCGTCATTCTGAAAGACAGCATACATAATTGTTCATTCGCGGACACTCAGCCGAGAAACCGGACGGTGTTTCTCCGTATCCAGCTCGGAGGCTCTCCGTATGTTGTTCTATTTGAGAGGAGCCACTTCCCTGATCCTTTGGCAGTGCTCTTGCACCTCACCGTGAGAGGCTTGACGTGATACGACCTATTCCAGCTCTCCTATCGCTTTGGTTCGCCTTTGCTGGAATAGCCTCGGGGCAGCAGGGCACCCCGGTGATTCGCGTATCGTCCCAATTCGTCGTCTTTGATGTTCTGGTGGAAGACAGAAGAACGGGTAACCCTATCGGAAACCTGCAAGCAGGAGATTTTGAGGTTCTGGAAGACGGAAAGCCGCAGACCATTTCCTACTTCAACCACGATCAACTGCCGTTATCGGTCGTCTTCTTGTTCGACCTCACGCAGACTGTGCAACCAACGCTCAAGCCTCTGGCCCTCGCGGCACGCGAGGTGCTCAGTCATCTCAAACCGCAGGATGAGGCTTCCATCATGGTGTTCTCATCGCACACCACCTTGCTGCAGGACTTCACCACCGACCGTGGCCTTGCATCCGCAGCGGTGGAGCGAGCATCCGGAATGAAAACCGGGCAAGGGACCTTCATCCACGAAGATATGTACGAAGCCGTCGACCAGGCTCTCAAGTCGACAGTGCCCGAGAGCCGGCGCGTCATGGTGTGGCTTACCGATGGCACGGCGAATTTCGAGAACGGGCTAACAAAGAAAACGATTGGAACCGAAGCACCGGCGCAACTGCACAGCAAAGTGGAAGCAACCGCAAAACTGATGCAATCGGGCGTTTCCGTGGCCGCTCTGATCGACCGGTCGCCCGGGACGGATGCCTTCATTGCGGTCACCGATGTAACACCCTTGTCCTTGTTCGGAGGGGCTCGCATTGGAGACATCAAGAAGTATGCCGACATGACCGGGGGCCCGGTTCTCAAGAGCAGTAAGAAGGAAGTGGCAACGCGACTCGCCGAGCTCATCGATCAGTTGCGGGCACGATACACTCTCGGTTACAAACCAGCAACGGTGCTGCCCCAGGGATCATTCTGCAAATTGAAGGTTCGGATGGCGAGCACCTACCTGGAGCGGACGCACACCCGAAAACAAGATATCGTTGTGGATGCTCGAGGCGGGTACTTGCGCTAGTCTCTGGTTCGCTACTACTTCCGTGCTACCTCAGAAAAGTTGCTGTCCTCGCGTATTGCATCCGTGTGTTAGACTTCTCCCGCACTAACAAAAAATGGGCTGCTAAACGGCGGAGAACGAGCGTCCGCAAGGGATCACGTCTCTAGTCAAAGGGACCAAACAGCGATGGAGTTCGCGGTTGACGGAGTCGTTCTCTTGTATGAATAGGGCCTCATTTAGACCTCTATGGACGCGGGCGTTGCGTTACCTTTCGCTTGTGACTGCATTCGGTACAGCCGGTCAGATCGTTCACGCTGCGCCGACGCCGACCACCACGACAATGACAGTTACTTCTAGCGGAGGCGCCGTGACCACGGTGGCCGCCGGGAACGTGGTCACGTTGGCCGCTACCGTGAACGCGGGGGCAACCGCGGTGCCGGTAGGCCAGGTAAACTTTTGCGACGCGTCGGCGAGTAACTGCACCGACATCCACTTACTAGGTACGGCACAACTTACGGGTGCTGGCGTCGCCCTGTTAAGGTTCCGGCCTGGGATCGGCAATCGCAGTTACAAGGCCGTCTTCGCCGGAACGAACACCTATGTTGGAAGCTCTTCCGGCGTGTCAGGCCTGACGGTTACAGGCACAATCGGCACGCTAGCAACCGCGACTACCCTCGCCGAGACCGGGAGTTGGGGCAACTACGCGCTGACGGCAACAGTTACAGAATCAGGGGGTATCTTACCGCCGACTGGGACCGTCTCTTTCCTGGATACCTCCAATGGAAATGCAGTTCTCGCAAACCCTGCGCTGGGACCGGCGGTGCCGGGAGTGGATTGGCCAAATCCGCAGACGCTGGTCGCACCGAGGCAGGCTCTGACGGAGGCACTCGGCGACTTCAACGGTGATGGAATTCCCGACGTGGCCGCCATTGCCGGACCTCCACAACAGCCGGTCGTTATTTTCCTGGGCAATGCCAACGGCACGTACACTATGGCTCCTTCGCTTAGTTTCGACGCCTATGCCCTCAATTCCATGGTGGTGGCTGACTTCAACAGTGACGGCATGCAAGACCTGGCCGTAGTAAATGGCGACTCCAACGTCGTTACCGTCTTTCTGGGGAACGGAGACGGAACCTTCAATCTTGTCGCTTCGAGTTCTGCGGTCGCTGTGGGTTCCACAAAAGAGGCGGTCGGAGACTTTAATAGGGATGGCATCCCTGATCTGGTGGTAACCAGCAATCAATCGAGCTCGGTGAATATTCTCTTGGGCAATGGGGACGGTACTTTTACCGCCGCACCCAATAGCCCGGTGGCAGGCGCTAGTCCTAATGCAATCGCATTGGGAGATTTCAACCAGGACGGCAAGATCGATCTGGCGATCCCAGACCTCTACGACGATTCTGTCTCGATCCTGCTGGGCAATGGAGACGGGACCTTTGCCGCGGCCACTAGCGTGCATTCCGGAGGCCAGGGCTCTCCCATTGCGGCCGCGGATTTCAACGGAGACGGCAAACCCGACATAGCCGTAGGAGTGAGCGGCGCCCACGGGATAGGCGACACGGTAACGATCCTGAGCGGCAATGGGGATGGGACGTTTACGTCACCGGCGACAGGGCCAGTTGTGGTTTCTAGTTTCGTTGCTTCCATCAAGGTAGGTGATTTCAACGCGGATGGCCTTCCCGACCTGGCGGTAACCGACAGCACTTCCGGCATCTTGACTGCTTTCCTCTCGAACGGGAGCGGTTCGTTCACGGCATTTTCGAAGCTTCTACCGTCCTCCCCTTACTTTGCCTTCTCCTGTGCGGTGGGAGACATCGACGGCGACGGCAGATCTGATCTGGTCATCGGCGACGACGACGGTGGGCCGCTCGTGGTCTACATCACAGAGCCGACGGAAACCGCCACGGCATCGGCCAATCTAAGGTTGATGGGCGTTGGCTCTCACGTGGTGGACGCGAGTTACAGCGGTGACGGCAACTACACCGCCAGCGTTTCGAGTACGCTTCCTTTTTGGGGTGTGTTACCGGCGACGGCCACGACATTGACGTTAAGTTCAGGGGGCAATCCGGTCACAAACGTCGTTCCGGGCACCTTGGTGGCGCTTACCGCGACCGTAGCGGCAGGCGCTTCGCCGGTCACGAAAGGTCAGGTAAATTTCTGCGACGCATCTGCAGGCGAATGTACGGATATACATTTGCTCGGCACGGTAACCCTGACAAGCAGTGGCACAGCGACCTTTCTATTCGTGCCTGGAGCTGGTAACCATAGCTATAAAGCAGTCTTCGTCGAAGACGGCTACGGCATGAGCAGCGCCTCCGCGGCGTCGACGCTGACCGTGGGCCCGGCCCCGAAACCCGTCTATACCGACTCCGCTACGATTACCCAAAGCGGACCCTTGGGATACGACACCCTCACCGCCACTGTTATTGGATACGGAGGAACAGCCGCACCCACCGGGACTGTCTCGTTCCTCGATACAAGCTTTGGAAACACCTCGTTGGCAAGCGCGCCGCTGGGTCCGGCTACTGCCGGGCTGGGCTGGCTGCCGTCCCAGACGCCGGCGGCAAGCAACAGCCTTGCATCTCAGGCGGAAGGCGATTTCAACGGGGATGGCATTCCGGATCTTGCGGTGCTGTCCGGCAACAACAGCTCGGGTGCTGCCATCACCATCCTGTTCGGTAAGGGCGATGGAACTTTTACCGCGGGCCCAACCACACAATCGACCGTCATCAGTGAAATTAACTATCCCCTGCTCGCGGCCGATTTGAATGGGGACGGGAGGATGGACCTCGCGTTCCTAAGTTGGTCCGGCGTCCCGAACTCAACCCTCACGACCCTCCTCGGCAACGGGGATGGAACCTTTTCCGCCCCGGCGACCGTGCCCATCAATCAGGCCGCGGAGGGGGGCGATGGCGTCATCGGTACCTTGATTGCAGGCGACTTCAACGGAGACGGCAAGATAGATTTGGCTGCGGCCGGCGATTACATCGAACAGGGTGGCTTGACTGTCCTGCTTGGGAACGGCGACGGAACCTTCAACCCGCCAGGATCGATCCTTCAGTACGGTTTGAATTTTAATCAGGTCGCAACCGGAGACTTTAATGGCGATGGCATTCCTGACCTGGTGGCAGCCCAGTATTTCGATCCTGGCGGAGCTTACGTTTTCCTCGGCAAAGGGGATGGAACGTTCACCTCTCTCGCAACAGCGCTTGCCACAGACCGCTTTTCCGCGTCCATCGTGGTCGGCGATTTCAACCAGGACGGCAAGCTCGATCTCGCATTTGGCTACTCATCAGGAGTAAGCATCTACCTCGGTAACGGTGACGGAACATTCACCCAAGCGACGGGAAGTCCCCTTACCGGCGCGGGCCTTAGTCTGGTCGCGGGAGACTTCAACCATGACGGCAAGCTGGATCTGGCCGGTCTCGATAACTACTTCGACCTAATCGACCTCTACCTCGGGGTTGGGGACGGCACCTTTACGGCAGCCTCAACCACGCCAGCGGTCAGCCAGCAATTTGTTGGTCCTTCCTCGATCGTTGCCGCCGACTTTAACGAAGACGGTGTCCCCGATCTGGCCATGCTTACCGCCTACCAGGCCACGGCGTCGATCCTGTTGACCGAACCCACCGAGACCGCAAGCGCAACTGTCAACGGCATAACGCCCGTCGGCGCCGGGACGCACAATGTCGTTGCCAGTTACCCGGGAGATACGAACTATAGTGCGACGGTCTCGCTGCCCATTACCCTGAACGCGGCCCTGGCGCCGGTGAAGATCTCGCTTGCCGCAGGAAATTACTCCTCGGCGCAAACGGTCACGCTGAGCGAAACCGTGCCGGGAGCGACGATTCTCTACTCGCTCTCCGGAACCGTGAGCTCCAACGGCTTCGTGCCCTACACCGGTCCGATTCAACTAGCCACGGGTGGAGTGGAAACACTCAATACCTATGCGACAGAAACCGGCTACCAGCAAAGCTCGGAAACCTCCGCCACCTATTACCTGAACCTGCCCTCGCTGACCGCTCCGGTTTTCTCGCCCGCCGCCGGCAGTTATACGGGTGCACAAACAGTGACCATTACCGACTCCGTCGCGGGCGCCACGATCTACTACACGACCGATGGCTCGGTGCCAACCACGTTCTCGGCAAAATACACGGGGGCGATTACCGTCAGCTCTTCTGAAACAGTGGCGGCTATCGCACTTGTCAATGGATACGCGGTCAGCGCTCCGGCGAGCGCGCAATACCTCATCGGTTCTTCCCACTCGTCCTTCATTTACACCATCGCCGGAAATGGGAGCAGCGGTGATAGTGGGGATGGTGGTCTGGCAACCGAGGCACAGCTGAACGAACCTTATACCAGCGCGGTGGACTCCTCCGGAAATGTCTACTTTACGGATACGACGAACAACATTGTCCGCAAAGTTGCGGCGACCACGGGAGTAATCACTACGTTTGCCGGAATTGGCAGCCACGGCTACAGCGGCGACAACGGCCCCGCCGCCAACGCGCAGCTTTCCTTCCCGATCGGTTTGGCGTTTGACAACGCTGGAAACCTTTACATCGGCGACTATGGAAACAACGTGGTTCGCAAGGTGGTCATGGCCACCGGCGTCATCACCACGATCGCCGGAAATGGAACCGCAGGTTTCAGCGGCGATGGCGGACCGGCAACCGCTGCGCAATTGTCGTACCCGATGGGATTAGCCACCGACACCGCCGGTAATCTCTATATTGCAGACGGATGTGACTGTATCCGGAAAATCGCTGCACAGAGCGGTGTCATTACGACCGTGGCGGGTAGCCTGCAAGCGGGGTACAGCGGCGATGGCGGACCGGCTACCGCAGCGGAGCTTGACTTCCCTTCCGCGGTGGCGGCAGACATGGCCGGCAACGTATACATCGCTGACACGGGTAACAACGTCATCCGCAAGGTCATCGCCAGCACCGGAGTTATTACAACGGTCGCAGGGAACGGTGCCGGCGCCGGAACCTTTGTGGAAGGTGGTTACACCGGCGATGGCGGCCCCGCAACCAGTGCCGAGTTATACGGACCGGTTGCCCTGGCACTCGACAGCGGCGGCAACCTGTACATTTCTGATGCAAACAACCGGGTCATCCGCCTGGTCACCGCAACCAGCGGGATTATCTCTACCGTGGCGGGCAACGGCTCCGGATGCAACTCGCTGGGCGGAGACGGCGGCCCCGCAACCGACACCGGATTTTGCTACCTCGAGGGCGTGACGGTCGACGGCGCCGGGAATTTCTACATCGTTGACGCTGCAGCGAGTCGCATACGTGAGGTGAAGGTCTCGAGCCTGCCTCCCTCGGCACAGACCGCCACGCCGGTGTTCAGCCTTTCGTCTGGAACCTATAACGGGCCGCAAACATTGACTGTTTCGGACAGCACACCTGGCGCCGCCATCTATGTCACGCTGGACGGATCCACGCCGAGCACAGCCGGTCAGGGCTACCTCGGCCCCATCAGCGTATCCGGTGGGGTCACCGTTAAGGCCATCGCCGTCGCACCCGGATATATTGCCAGCGCTGCCGCTGCGGCGGCGTTCGCTATCACGTCGCAGCCCCCGGCCGTCATCGCGACCGTTGCGGGGAATGGAGTCTCAGGCTTCTTCAATGGCGGAGGTAGCCCAGGGAGCGCCCAGGTCGGCTCGCTCACCGGCATTGCAGTCGACCACTCTGGAGATCTGTTCTTCGCGGACGCCGACAATGACGTGGTATGGGAGGTAACGGCTAAGAGCGGGCAGATTTCCATCGCGGCAGGAATTGGGCCGCCAAACCCCGACAACAACAACGGACGGCCGTCCAACATGCAACTTAGCGCTCCGGCCGGGGTGGCGGTGGACACCGCCGGCAATCTGTTTATTGCAGATACCAACAACAATTTAGTACGCAAGGTGGCGGCAGGAACGGGCTTGATCACAACCTATGCTGGCAACGGGCAAAGTGGCAATTCGCTGGCTGATGGCGATGGTGGACCGGCGACGTCTGCACAACTCAACTACCCCAATGGCCTGGTCGTCGATAGCGCTGGCAATTTGTATATCGCTGACAATGGAGACAGTAGAGTCCGCGTCGTTGCCGCCAGCAGTGGGGTGATCACCACCGTGGCCGGGAATGGGAACGTCGGGTCCACCGGCGATGGCGGCCCTGCGACCAGCGCGAGTGTGGGCCAACCCCAGGCGCTTGCGCTCGACAGCAGCGGAAACCTCTACATTGCTGTACCCGACTTCGGAGTGATCCGCAAAGTAACGATGAGTACCGGGCTCATCAGCACCGTGGCTGGTAACGGGAATCCTGGCAGCAGCGGGGATGGCGGTCCGGCCCTGAAGGCGGAGATAGATCCACAGGGCCTGGCTGTTGACGCTGATGGGAACCTGTACTTTTCCGATGCAGCCTCGATCCGCGAAGTTTCGGCCGGCACCGGCATCATTTCAAGAGTCGCCGGCAACGGATACTTTGGCTACTGCGGCGATGGAGGGTCCGCGACCATCGCGGAGGTGTCGTCGCCGCGAGGTATCGCCTTCGATGCTTCAGGGAATCTCTACATTGCTGACCGCAACAACTATCGTGTTCGCGAAGTATTCAGCCCGGCCCATGCATTTGTTGTGCCGGCCATCACCGTCACTCCCTCGGCAAATAGCATTACGACGGCCCAAACACTATCTGTGACCGTCGCTGTCAATAAAGGAGCTGGAAATGCCACACTCACTGGCTCGGTGACGTTGGCCGGTGGCAACTACAGCGCCCAGCAGAACCTCGCCAATGGAACGATTACTTTCAGCCTGGCCGCAGGCTCACTCCCGGTTGGAGCAAATACGCTCACCGCGGTCTATGCGCCTGATAACGCGAGCTCCGGCACGTACGCCGTGGCTAGCCAAACGGCAATGGTGGCGGTGACGAATCCCACCGGTGCGGCGGTTGCGGCCGTGACGCTTACTCCGTCGGCCACCACCATCACAAACCAGCAAGCCATCACCGTCACCGCTTCAGTCAGTGGAGGCAGCGGCCAGGTCGCACCGACGGGTACGGTTACGCTCGCCAGCGGCTTTTACAGCAGCCAGCAACCGCTCACCAACGGTGGAGCGAGTTTCACTGTCCCAGCTGGAGCCTTAACCGCCGCTACGAACACATTGACGGCGAACTACTCCGGGGACGGCACCTACGCCGCGGCGAGTGAGACGACGACCATCACGGTCGTCACCCTCGTGGTCACCGTGCCAACGCCTCCGGCTGTCGCTGCGGGAAACGTCGCGACCGCGACCGCCACGTTCTCGGCTGGAAGCACATACTCCGGCACGTTGAAATTGACTTGCACGCTGACTGCTTCTCCGGCCGGGGCGCAAAGCGTACCCACGTGCAATGTCAATCCAGCCAGCGTCTCGATTGCTGCCGGTGGCAACGCCACGACTACGGTGACCGTGAACACGACCAAAGCTTCCAGCGGGAGCGCTCTCAATCAGTGGGGAGGCGGAAGTATGATTGCGTTGGCGCTGTTGTTCGCGGTGCCCTCGCTGCGGCGGAGAAAGACAACCCTGCTGCTCGTCGTCTGCGGCATCGTGATCATTGGCTGCGGCGGTGGTGGGAATCCGGGGACGGGTACTCCGCCAGCCAGCACCCCCGCAACTACGCCCGGTAGTTACACTTTCCGTGTGACCGCCTCCGATGCATCGAACGCGAACGTGACGACTTCTGCGAATCTGACCATCACCGTGCAGTAATCAGCCAGCTGCGGAAACAGGCTCACCGATTTCCAGTGTGTTTGGCCGCCCGCGCCGGCTATAGTGCTACCCATCCCCGTGTTCCCATCAGTTTCACCCTGAGGATGAACTTGGCATGTAAGCGCTGTGATTTGCCCATCGGACCGCGCGTTCCTCATTGCAGGTTCCTTTGGTTGATATTCATCCTTTGTCTGCCCAGCCTCGGCCACACCGCTTGGGCACAAGCGCCACAGCCGGTTGTTCTGAACGATCTTGGCAGCGCCACTCTGCCGCTCAGCGGCCCATGGCAATTTCATACCGGTGATGACCCGGGGTGGGCCGCTCCCTCCTACGACGACTCGGCATGGGAACCGATCGAAACGGGCCGGTCCTGGGAGGGGCAGGGCCACCGCAATTACACCGGCTTCGCCTGGTACCGCCGACAGCTCGTCTGGGACTCGGGGAGAACCGTCGAATGGAACCTCGCTCTGTATCTCACCGATGTCGATAGTAGCTGCGAGGTCTATTGGAACGGCGTAAAGGTGGGGAGCTACGGCAAGGTTCCTCCTGAACCCGTCTGGTACGGTTTTGGAGGCGAAAAGCGATCGATCATCCATCTGGGACCGCCGCGCTCGGGTACGCTCGCCATCCGGGTGTGGAAAGCCCCGATTGTGTTCCTGAATAGGCCCGAAGAGGGGGGATTATTCGCAACGCCGAAGGTGGGAAGTGCCGAAGCGGTGGCCGGCCTTGAAATCGCAGCCAGGTATCGTCGCTCGCAAGCAGTTCGCTTTTCGTTGTTCGTGGCGTCCATTTGTGGTGTCGTCGGCTTCCTCTCCCTGTGCTCTGGCTACGAAATCGGAATCAGCGCATGTTGCTTTGGCTCGCCCTGGCCATGCTCTTTCCCACGGTAATGTACCTTCTGTTTCACACGCAGGCATTGCCGTTTCGCGTAGGTTACGGCCTGATCGGCCCACTGGTCGCCATCAATGCCATTGCCATCTGGTTCCTGCTGATCATTCTGCTGGGCCTCGAGGATCACAAGCGCCTGGTGCGCTGGACGTGGATCATCGCAGGGCTCGAAGTGGCGCTGGACCTGGTGGAGGGCATGAGCCAGGTTTTCGATTGGACCACGTGGCCACCACTTCGAATTCTGATGGTTGATATGGTACTCACCATTCCTGCGATTTACCTGGAGTTGTGGGGCCTGGTGCTGGTATTTGCGGCTTTCGGCAAACGGCTCGATCTATCGCGCTGGATGTTAGCGAGCGCCGTATTGCTGGCAGACCTGGTGCAGGCTGTTCGGGATACGACGGGGCTCGGGCAACGTTGGACGCACTGGACGATGCGTCATTGGACAACGGATCGGCTGGTCACGCTCGCCGGCGTTCCGCTGAACTTGCAAGACTTCTTGGACACGTTCCTGTTGATTGCAATTCTCTATGCAGCGTGGCGATTCTCGCTGGAACAAATTGAACGGCAGCGCGTGCTCGAACTGGAAATGCAAAATGCGCGCGCGGTGCAGCAGGTGCTGATTCCCGAACAGATTCCAGCCATAGAGGGATTCACGATCGACAGCGTTTACAAACCCGCCGGCGAAGTGGGTGGCGACTTCTTCCAGATACTTCCTTCACAGCCTGGCGGCGTCATCCTGTTGATTGGCGATGTGAGCGGTAAAGGCATGCCCGCAGCGATGACCGTCAGCCTGCTTGTCGGCATGGTACGTGCCCTGGTGAATCAGTCGCAGAGGCCAGGCGAAATTCTGGCCGCGATGAATGCGCTCATGCTGGCGCGCAGTGGAGGCGGTTTCACAACGTGCCTTGTCGTGCGCGTCGATCGGAATGGATTGCTGTTAGCGGCCAATGCGGGCCATCTTTCGCCCTACCGCAACGGGAAAGAGGTGGAGCTCGAAAACGGCCTTCCGCTCGGCCTGAGCGCAGACGCCGAATACGCCGAGACGAGCCTTCAGCTCGACCCTCAAGACTCAATGACCTTCCTCACCGATGGCGTCGTCGAAGCCCGCTCGGCGGAGGGCGAACTCTTCGGCTTTGATCGCACTCAGGCAATGTCTCGCGAGCCAGCCGAAAAGCTCGCACAAGCTGCCCAAGCCTTTGGGCAGGACGACGACATCACCGTCCTGACCATGAGAATGGCTCCGCTAGCCGAACTGCAGTCGCGCTAACGCGGTCTGTTACCGCTTCTGTTTCTCTGAGAGACGCTTGACAATGCGTGCCTGCAGCAGCTGGAAGAATCGTTGGGTATCCGCGAATGTTGTTTTCGCGTCGTTGTTTTAGTCCATCAGGCGATGATCTTAGTGGTTGCCCTTCGCCAGGTTCTCGTCGATTACGAACCGGGCCTGCTGCATCACTGCTTCCCTGTGGGCAAAATGGCCGCTCACTTCTAGGCTGGCGGTTTCGAGCGCGCAATAAAGACTAAAGGTCGCGGCGCCTTTCGGACACTCCCGGTTATCCGCGCAATTCCACTTGTCTGCAGAACTCAGAATCACCTTCGCGCGCTCCACTATCGTTACATCCTCTCGCGTGACCGGCGGGTTGGCGTCAGCGTCGCCTTGAAATTTGCCGTTCTTGTCCTGGCTCAATATGGACTAGCTCGATATGGAGGTACTGGCAAGAACGAGCACCCAGGCCGGCTTGCCGGCCGATCGCATACGCGCTCAGCCCTTCACCAGGTATTGATCCATCCAGGCGAGGATCTCCTGCCGCATCTGCGGCAGTTCCTCGTGGACACAATCGAAGAGTTCGATCCTGCAATCGTCTGCTCTTCCGTATTTTTGGTACAGAGGGAGCAGTTTGTCGCGAACCTGTTCAACACCAGCGGGAGGCGTCAAATCATCCCGGCGCCCGTTCACGCTCAGCCGAGCGCGGGGCACAATCAATTCGTTAATTTGAAAGGTGTCAAAGTGTTTCAGCAGCGCGGGCACATAGTAATAGACGCCGTGCTTGCTCAGGCCGTTTGCCGCGATGAGCGATTCATAGTTCGTCAGGCAGCAGACATCCATCGTAGCCCGCACCCGCGGATCGAGGGCTGCCAACCACCATGCCTTCGAAGCTCCCATCGACATGCCGAACGCACCCAGTCGCGCCGGATTCACTTCCGGACGGCTGGCCAGATAGCTGAGCGCGCGCTGTTCGTCGAGCATCATCATGCCCCACAGCACCTGGCCCCGCCACAGCATCAGCTTAAAGGCATCCTCTTCCCCTTGATGACCATTCGCTTCCCTCTTGCGCTCGCCGAAGCACCAGCTGTCAATGGCGAGCGTCACCAGGCCTTTTTCTGCACAGACCTGCGCGTACGCCGGCTGCACGCTGGTCCCACGGAGCAGTTGCTCTTTCCCCAGGTCGTACTGGCCGGCATGCCAATGTATGAAGAGTAGCCCCGGCGCCCGCTCCTGCCGGCGATCGGGAATGAGCAAGACTGCGGGGACGGGTTCGATTCCATTCAGGTCAAGAATCAATCGCTCCAGCGTGTACCCATCATGTTTTTCCGTGCGGACGAGGCGCGGCGGCGCAGGCTTGTGGTCCCAGGGCAAATCGCCCAGCAGGCTCCAGAGCTCCCAGCGTCGCCGTTGCTGATATAGATCGAAATCGTCCGTGGCTGAAGCATTCTGATTTGCTTCCGCTTGCATGGATAAAGCCCCCGTGGCAGCCAGGGCCACCGACCCGGCCATGAAGTCACGCCGGCTAACCTGAGACACTGATTTTGTCATACCTTCTCCGAATCATATACATGGCAGAAATCGTGGGTTCTTTGTCTGTTTGCGCTTGCTCCTGCCGCTTCGCACTTCTCATCCAATGCTGGTAGAGGTGAAGGAGATGGAAACGGCAACGTTTAAAAAGACTACGCCACCGGATTGGCTGCTGGCGTTCTGGAAGGAAATTGACGACAAGACATTTGGTAAAGGCATGGACTGCTTCGCCGAAGATGCGCAGTGCCGCCTGGGCGTGGCGGAATGGAATGGCCGGGAGGCGATTCGGGAGAATCTGCGAAAGTTCATCGACACCGGTTTTACCGCGCGCCACGACGTTCTTGAGTATTGGGATAGCGGCCCACTGAAAGTATTTCGGGGAACGGTCACAATGACATTCAGCGACCCCGCAAAGCCAGTCGTGAAGCCCACGATGACGCATTTTTTTTACATGGACAACAACGACCCAACGAAAGTAAGCAAGTGGTACGGAGCAGTGGGGCCGACCGGATTCTGATGTACTCTGCTTGCGATGACGACCAGCAGATCGGCGACCAAACGTGGTGCGGTCAAGGGTAAGCCTGAGCGCGCACTGCGCCGTGTTCTGATTGTGGCGGTGCCCCCGGTTCGTCCCCTGGACGTCCTGGGGCCCGCTGAAGTCTTTGGAGACGCTAATCGACTGCGCGGCGGAGATCCCTCGTATTCGGTGGACATTGTCTCTGCCGGCGACGAAAAGATCATTAGCACTCACATCCGCACCTCACTGCTGGGAGACCAGACCTATCGTGAGTGCCGGGAGCATTTCGACACTGTGCTGGTGGCCGGCGGGGACGGCGCGCAGCACTCTTACTTTGAGCCTGCATTCCTGGAGTGGCTAAGAGACCAGTGCGCCGGCGCGCGGCGCTTCGGTTCCGTGTGTACCGGCTCCCTGGTGTTGGCCAAAGCTGGATTGCTCAACGGACGCCGGGCCACCACTCACTGGAACTGGTGCGGCGAGCTGGCGCGTGATTTCCCGCTGGTAACCGTCGACCCCGACCCCATCTTCATCAAGGATGGAAACTGTTACACCTCCGCGGGTGTGACGGCGGGCATCGACCTCTCCCTTGCCCTGGTTGAAGAAGACCTGGGGAGCCCGCTTGCTCTGCGCATCGCGCAGATGATGGTGGTCTTTCTACGCCGGCCTGGCGGCCAAAGCCAGTTCAGCGCCACGCTCGCCGCGCAGTCAACGCCGAGCCCGGTTCTGAATGATCTTCTCGCCTGGCTGGCGGACAACGTGCGCCGCGACCTGTCAGTTCCCGTGCTAGCCCGGCGCGCAGCGATGAGCCAAAGAAATTTCGCCCGCTTGTTCGTGCAGGAAGTGGGCAAGACGCCGGCGAGGCACATCGAAGACCTTCGCCTTGAAGTCGCCCGCCGCCAGCTTGAATCGAAATCCTCTGGCCTGGCCGAAGTCGCAAGGGCGAGCGGCTTCCGCAGCGCCGAGGTTCTGCGGCGTACCTTTCTTCGCCGTCTAGGAGTGACACCCGGACGGTATCGAAGTTCCTTCGGCGCCAGCATCCATTGAATGGTCACGGCAGGGGCTTCAACCCTGCCGTAAGCCTACTCGCGGCGCAGCGCCTCCGAGGGCTCGACCTGCATAGCGGCACGCGCAGGAATCAGGGTCGCGGTAATCGCCATCAGGCTGATGAACAACACCGCGGCGACGTAGGTTGCTGGATCCCGTGGTCCAACATGGAACATCAAGCTCTTGAGCAGTTGTGCGGCTGCCAACGCTCCAGCCAGACCCGCTAATCCGCCAATTGCCAGCAAACGTACACCCTCCATGGCGATGAGGCGAAGGATGTCGATCTGGTTTGCGCCCAGCGCCATGCGGACGCCTATTTCCTGCGTGCGCTGCGTCGCCACATACGAAATGACGCCGTACAGACCGATAATCGCCAGCAGCAGTCCACACCCGGCAAAGAACGTAAGCAACGCTGTTTCGAATCTGGGACGATCTGCCAGCTTGACCACGCTTTGCTGCAGGGTATCAATTTCGACGGGCGCCGTGGCATCGAGTTGTGCGATTTGTCTTCGCACCCATGGCACAACGACAGAGGACGGCAGCTCGGTCTCCAGCAGGGTTACGTTATGCGTACTCCAGCCGTCCGCAGGGTGACTGGTTCGCAACGTGTACAATTCCGGATCAACGTCGACCGCGAGACCTTGGTTCTTCACATCACCCGCCACGCCAACAATGGTCAATAGCGTCGGGTCGAGCTTGAAGTAAGGGGCGTACTGGGCGCGTTGGATATGTTGTCCGATGGCGTCTCCCTGGGGAAAGAGACGCCGGGCAAGCAGCTTGCTCAAAACGATAAGGTGATCGGTCGACGTGCGGTCTTCTTCCCGAAAGCCGCGCCCTTCAAGGATGGGAATGCGCAAGATATGGAAATAGCCGGGGGTCACCGACCGCAAGACGACAGTCCCGCCGGCTCCCGGCGGTGCGTGGGTTCTACCCGGGACGAACAGTTCGTCAGACCGCGTGGCATCGTGCCAACCATCCGGGGGTACGGAGTTGCTCATTGCCACCGCGGTCACGCCAGGTATGCGCCGCAGAGCCTCCTCCGCTCGCAGGTCGAAGTTCATGAGTGCCTCACCGGAGGGATAGCGCTCCTCGTTCAGGGGAATATTCACTGTGAGGACATTGCGCGTTTGCATCCCGAGATTTTGCTGTTCCAGGTTGCGGAAGCTCTTTACCACCAGGCTTGCGGCGCAGAGCAATACGACGCTGATGCCAATCTGGACTGCGACCAGCATGCGCCGAAGGCGCGCATGAGCACCCGAACCCGTTTGCCTCGCCACCAGTGCTTGCGCGGCCGGCTTCTGCAGCACCGGGACAATTCCAAACAGAACGGCACAGATCAGTGCCACCAAAACGCTAAAGAAAATGATTCGTCCATCAAGCTGAGCCTGGGTGAGAAAAGGCAGGCCGGCGGGTGCGATGGCGATAAATACGTGCAACAAAATTTGCGCCAGAGCGCATCCGGCAACAGCTCCGGCCATAGCCAGCAGGATTGCCTCGGTCAATGCTTGGCGCACCAGGCGCGGCCGGCTGGCGCCCAACGCCGAACGCACCGCCAGGTCACGCTGCCGCGATGCGCCGCGCGCGGCAAAAAGGCTGGCCACATTCGCACAGGCAATCAGTAGCATCGCACCCACCGCGCCCAGCAACACCCACGCTACAAGATAGGTTTCCTGCATCTGGCGGTCACGGATCGACCGCACCTGGAGGTGAAACTCATTGCGAAAATCTGCTGGAATCCACGCTTGCGTGTGTCGATACAAAGGCTCCATCGCTTCCTTTGCTTGCCGCACACTGACTCCGGGCTTGAGCCGGGCAAAAGCCCACATCGGAAGGCCGATCCCGCTATTCAACGTATGCTGCGCGGCCTCATCCATGGCTGCCGGCACGACAATGTCAGTCGCTTGCAGGCGCGGCATCTCAAAGTCTCTGGGAAGCACACCGATGATGCGCACCGGGTGTTCGTCGAGCATGATCGTCTTGTTCAAGACACCGGGGTCGCGATTGTAGCGGCTGAGCCACAAGCCATCGGAGATGAGCGCAACCTTGGGTGCATTCGGCACGTCTTCTGCCGCGAGGAAGTTGCGCCCCAAGGCCGGCGGAATTCCGAACGTAGGCAGAAAGTTCTGTGCCACCGCGGCACAGTGCAAGTGCACCGGGTTGTTTTCGGTCAGGTTGCATTCCGTCACTCCGCGTTCGAAGGTAAGTGACGAGAAGGGTGTCTGGTGATCGCGCCACTCGTAGAAGAAGCCGCCGAGGGTGAACTCCTGCCGTTCCATCGGCTGTGAGAGGCCGATCGAAACCAGGCGGTCATCGTGGGCATACGGCAGATCGCGAAAAAGAATTCGATCCACAACGCTGAAGACGGCAGTGGTGGCGCCGATGCCCAACGCCAGCGTCGCGATCACCGTACAGGCGAAAATAGGACTTCGCAGGAAGCCGCGCCCTGCATAGCGTGCATCCTGCATCAGGGTATCGATCCACCAACCCGGCCGCTCTTCACGGCAGCGTTCGCGCGCAGTCTCGACTCCACCGAACTCGACGAGCGCCTGGCGGCGCGCATCCTCGGGCGTCATTCCCGCAGCGATGTTCGCCTCGATCGATTGCTGGACATGAAACTGCAACTCGTCGTCCAACTCAGCGTGTTTCCGGGCGAAGAATAGAAAGCGTGTGCGCGTGAGCAATTCTCTGATCATGAGGACGCCGACAACAGGATCGCTCCCCTTCTTGTCGGATGTCAAGGGGAAGGCTGCCCGTCGTGGAGTCGCTGCTACATGTTCATTCACGGACACTCCACCGTAAAAACGGACAGTCCCTGCAGCTCCGAACGCTCCTAACCTGTTTGTCCCCACATGATCAAGCCCACAACTCTTTGGCTTTCGAATTGCCATATCCTCAACAAACACTCCTCCTCACCGAGGCACGACGTGAAGAACCTGCTGCAGGACCTGCGATTCGCCCTTCGCCAGATGCGCCGAACTCCTGGCTTCGCTGTCACCGCCGTGCTTACGCTGACCTTCGGCATCGCCGCCAATGTCATCGTCTTTACCGTGCTGCAGGCGCTCGTCCTGGCGCCCATCCAGGTCCCCAAGGCAGAACAGGTGATGACCCTGGCGCGCAAGGATCAAACGTATCCCAGCTTCTCGGTCCCCGAGGTTCGCGACGTTCGCGATGGCAACAGAGTGTTCTCTGCCGTCGCCGCGTTCACCATCCATCCCTTCGGCATGGAGGCGAACGGCGCCACTCATTCCGTGTGGGGATTTGAAGTAAGCGGCCAGTACTTTGAGGTGGCGGGCATCCAGCCCCTCCTGGGACGTCTCCTTACCCGCGCCGATGACATCCATCCCGGCGCCTCGCAGGCCGCAGTGCTTTCCTGGACCGCATGGAACAGCTATTTTGCCGCCGATCCCAGGGTTGTGGGGACAACGGTGCGCATCAACAAGCAGCCTTACACCATCGTCGGTGTCGCTCCGCAAGACTTCTACGGGACAGAGAAAGAGGCCCAGCCAGACATCTTCGTTCCTCTGGTGAACGAAGCCGCTCTGAGCGGGGCAGACTGGCTGGAGTCACGGCACGACCTCCCCGTATGGGGCGTTGTTCGCCTCAAAGACGGCGTTACCCAACCCCAGGTTCAGGCCGACCTCGATTCCATCGCCGCCCGGGTGACGAGGCAATTTCCCAAAGAAGAAGACAAGCTGGGATACAAGCTGGCCCGGCCCGGCCTGATGGGTGACTTTCTGGGAGCGCCGGCGCGCGGCTTCCTGTCCGGTGTATTGGTACTTGCCGGGATTCTGCTGCTCGCTGCCTGCGCGAACCTGGGTAGCCTATTCGCGGCGCGCACCGCAGATCGCACCCGCGAGATCGCCATCCGCATGGCAATTGGATCGAGCCGCTGGCGCGTGGTCCAGCAAATCATCGTGGAAGCTGTGGTCATCGCTCTCCTGGGCGGCGCATGCGCCACCTGCCTAACCTGGACGGCGATCGACCGCCTCGGCAACTGGCATCCTCCCACCGAATACCCACTTCGCTTCCACGTAACACCGCAGCCTTCCCTGCTGTTGGTCTCGCTTGCCGTCTCGGTATTGGCAGGCCTGATTTTTGGGGTTATGCCACTGCGGCAGATATTCAAGACTGATCCCAACGAAGCGATCAAGGGTGTGGGCCAGTCTTCCGCCGGACGCCGCTGGCCGTTGCGCGACATCTTGCTGGCGGTGCAGATTGCCCTCTGTTGTGTTACCGTCACGGCGGCGTTTGTCTCTCTCCGCGGCTTGACTAAAGCCATGACCATGAATATGGGCTTCGATCCCAACCATGCCGTGGTAGCGAAATTCCTTTTGAGCCACGCCGGGTACACGCCGGAGACGGCCGGCCCGGTGCAGCGCCAGATCATGGAAAGAGTCGCCCAGCTGCCGGGGGTCTCCTCCGCGGCCTATATCAATGCTCCACCGCTCTCCCAGGACACCAGTTCCATGCCGATTTACACCCGGCAGACAACTGACTTCCGCACCTCTACCAAGGCCTTCGAAAGCTATCTCTATAGCGTGTCACCGGGCTACTTTCATACCGCCGGCACTGATCTGCTGGAAGGACGCGACGTCAGCTTTGCCGACACGCCGAAGACTCCCCTCGTAGCGGTGGTGAATCAGCAGTTCGCACGTTCCCTGTTTCACTCTGAGCACGCGGTCGGACGATATTTCAAGAACAGCGACGGCGCGCCGGTGCAGATCGTTGGCATCGTGGCGGATGGAAAATATTTCACCCTCAGCGAAGATCCCTCGGAAGTCGTCTTCTTTCCCGTCACCCAGCGCCCGACCGCGGCTACCGCTTTGATTGTCCGCGCCCTGCCCGGCGCAACCGATGCGGCTGTGAATGACCTGGCTGCCGCGGTCCGAAAGACGCTCCATGATATGGACCCGTCCATTCCGCTTCGTGAATGCAGCCCGTGGAATCAACAAATGGGGCTTACGTTCTTTACTTCCCAGGTGGCTACCGTCGCCCTCGGCATCTTTGGCGCCTTCGGCCTGCTACTCTCCATCGCCGGGACTTTCGGGCTGGCTTCCTACACCGTCAGCCGCCGGTTGCGCGAGTTGAGCATCCGGGTGGCACTGGGGGCGCAAGCGAAAGAGGTGCTCTTCGCGGCCCTTGGCCGCATGCTGACGTTGCTGGTTGGCGGCTCGCTGGTGGGTATGGTTTTAGGCGCTGCTGCCAGCCGCCTGCTCGCAGCCATCGTCTACCAGGCTTCGGCGCAGGATCCTTTCGTGCTGACAGCTGTGGCAGTCACGATGTTCGTTACTGGACTGCTTTCTGTGGCTGGCCCAGTGCGGCGAGCGCTGCACGTCGACCCGGCCACCGTACTGAGAGAACAATGACGCGGAGGTGGTGATGAAACCCGTCACCACCTCCGCGCCTGACTAACTCGTGGCTGTCGCTGTCGCCCAAACCGAGGCGGGAACCTGAACGGGAGCTGCAGGAACCAGCGTCGCTACTGAAATATGCGGCCAGGTTAGACCGGCAAAGTTCAGAAATACCTGCTGCGAGTACTGAATCTGCGTATACGTAACTGTGATCGACACCGGCGAGGTAATGGGTGCCGGGGGTGGCTGCACGCAAAACGACGGCACGATCTGTCCGGAAAAGCTCGGCGCGCATGGGAGGATGATCGGGTCCGGGCCCAACGGGAATGGTGGTACCAGGAGCGTTGTCTGGACCGTCTCAACCCAGAAGATTGCCGACATCTCCACCGCTTGAGCGTTTGGAGCACTCGCCGGCGGATTACCCTGCAGGAAGGCAACGTTATCGGTCCCCCCGCCCACGATTGGAGGTGTGGGGTTGGTGTCAATCAGGATCACCGTGGTCGAGGTAATCGTTTGCCCGGCAATTTGATTGCGTAAGACGGTGTTCGGATCCGTCAGCATGGCCTGGGTGATGGTGCCGGCCGCGATGAAGCTCGTCAGATCCTGAGGAATTCTCGGTGTGCCTGGCGTGGCCGCAGTCTGGCTGGCAAACGGGATCAGCTTCTTGGGGCTGGACCCGGTCACGAACGGGGTGATGTCCACGGGTGCGATGATCGGCCCTCCGGCCACGGTCAGTGACGTACCCTGCGCCTGGATGGTCGTGCCGTGCGGAATGGATCCCATACGGGCCACGGTGGACCCTTCGGCCGGGTCATCCGTGGGCGGAACGCTCATCCATAAGCCCGGTTCCGCATGGATGCCCACACTTTGCCCCGCCGTGGTCACATCCTGAATCGTCTGCAGGTACGGTACGCCATTGAGGAAGATATCGCCCTGCGGCGTCGTACCACGGTTGGGAACAGAGCCCAGGCTGGGCGAGAAAGCCAGGCTTTCGGTGGTCAGGTTCAATTCGAGAATGTTGTCCCCGGGAACTACCGGAATCGGTAACGGGGTCGGTGTCTTACTGTTGTTGGGACGAAAGATGGTATTGAAGCCGCTTCCGGTGAACGTACCGACAAACGCGGCGATGGGTCCAAGATCGGGTGCGGGCGTTGGAGCAGGGGCGGCAGCCGCAACGGCGGCTCCCGCGACGGCTGGACGGACGGCGGGCGCAATCGAGCGAACCTCACCGAACACAAAATTGCTGGGTAGAGAGATCTGCGCTGGGACAGTTGTGCGGGTGCTCATAGATAAATCCTTCCTGGCGTGGGTCGGCGGGCCCGGTAAAGCGGGTATTGGATATGCGCGGTATTCCCCGAAGGGTTACCTCACTGAGGGTTACCTATGGAGTAGTGCATTTCGCGGAAGGAACGTTTCAGAGCGGGTCGCCCTATGGGACGAAGGCGCGTGGCAACCATTCGTAACCATATATGACCAACGGGGGAGTTTAAAAAAACGCCAAGGCTGGCAAAGTAAGAGCTAAAGGGGAACCACTCCATGAAGCTCCTCATTGCAGGTCTGTTCGCATTCACCGGCGCCGCCTTCGCCGCCAGCATCGCACCAGTCAGTTACCACGATGGAACGCTCGTATCTTTATCTGCACCCGCGTCTGCGTCGAACTGCGCCGAGCCGGGCTGCGATGATTACCAAACGCAGTACATGGTGAAGTCGGAGGGGGTTATGTATGCCCTCACTCCCGCTAATACCGGTAGCTTCGTCGAACGCGCCTCGTTTGGATGGAACAAGGCGATTGGCAAGACCTCTTCGCTCTATCACCTCGAACCAGGAACGCCTCTGCAGATGCGCGACGATGGGCGCCACATTTTCATCAAGGTTGGGAACCGGGAGTCCATGTACACGGAGCTCGAGACGCGGTAACGTCTCGAGCCCGGTGCGTAATGCGAAATGCTCATTGCATGAGTACAATAGCTCGCGGAGCGATTCTCGCGAGGAACCATGCACTCCAGAACTCTTACCTTGGCCGCCTGCGGTGCCCTGACCCTCGGGATCACCGCTAAATCCCAGACTTTTCCTACGCCAGCGGAACGAGCCGCACTTACCGCTGCGTCCACGGTGGAGCGTGACCGCGAACTCAAACTGCTCGGCATCACCGCCATGCAGCCGGGCGCCACTGCCTATTTCATCGGCAAGCCGGGCAACGCGAACTTCGACGAGTCCAGGGCGAATCCGTACCCTAAATTGCCCGACGTTCTGCTGATGAACGACGGCACGCGCGTGACGACGCCGGAGCAATGGACCAAACGCCGCGCTGAAATCAAGGCCCTGTTCGATGACGATGTCTACGGCAAATATCCGGCGCACATCCCTACCGTCACCTGGAAGGTAGACAGCGTCGAGGCGATGACCGTGCAGGGTATTCCTGCCCTGGTCAAACACGTCACCGGTCATGTCGATAACTCCGCGTACCCGGCAATCACGGTCGATATCCATGCCGACGTGGTCACCCCGGCAAGCGCCAAGGGAACCCGGGTACCGGTCATTATTGGTGGCGGATCCATCCGGCCCCGGCCGGTCTTTCCGCCTCCCCCTCCAGGGCAGCCCGTGCACAAACTGTCGTCACCCCCCGATGCACCGGATTCCACCAAACTGTTGCTGGCCCACGGGTGGGGCTTCGTCGGCCGCAATTCGAACGAGGTGCAGGCAGACAATGGAGCGGGCCTGGATAAAGGCATCATCGGCCTAGTGAATAAGGGGCAGCCGCGCTCTCTCGATGATTGGGGCGTGCTGCGCGCCTGGGCCTGGGGAGATAGCAGGCTGGTGGACTACCTTCAGACCGACCCCGATGTCGATGCCAGCAAGATTGGCGTGACCGGACACTCGCGCGGAGGCAAGGCGGCACTGGTCGCGTTGGTGGATGATCCCCGATTTGCCATCGGATACATCTCGTCATCGGGTGCGGGCGGCGCCGACCTCTATCGCCGCAACTACGGGGAGACGATGGGCAACATTGCCGGGGTGAGCGAGTTTCATTGGTTTGCGGGGAACTTTATGAAGTACGCCGCCGCCGGCCACTCCGCGAACGAGATGCCGGTCGACAGCCACGAATTCATTGCCCTGGTCGCTCCGCGGCCGGTCTTTATTGGCGGCGGGGCGCTGATCACCGATCCTGACTATGCTCCGGGAGATGCATGGCAGGATGCGCAGGGTATGTTCATGGCTGCGGCAGCCGCCAGTCCCGTCTGGGACTTGCTGGGCGGGAAGGGCCTGGGGACAACGACGTTTCCACCGATGGGAACTTTGATCGATTCCGGCGATGTGGCGTTTCGCCAGCATCAGTATGGGCACACGCCTGCTCCGAATTGGCCCTACTTTATTGAGTTTGCCGATAAGGAGTTTAAGAAGACGCTGGTTTCCGGCTCACGATAAGCCGCCGCAGATCGGCGCTAGCAAACCGCGGATCCTCCGCTCAAGTCGGGATGACAAGGGAGCAGGGTTGCTTCCGGGACAATTGTTTCGGTTGGCGCCCGTTGCGGTTTGCTCAGGCACGCATCGAAGCTGCCTTGCGCGCGATCAGGCCGTAACCTTTGTCCCGCGCCATGCGTTCCAATGTGGCGAGCTGTTGTTGGGCAAGTGCTTTATGTGACGATCGCTGTTCCAGATCGGCCTGCATCAGCATGGCTTCGAGCTCAATGCCCACCAGGCCGTGCTGGCGGGCTTCCTGCAATATCTTGTTCAGAGTTGGCCGCGCATTCTGCGGATGATCGGAAGCCAGGTCCACGCGCGCGGAGGTCAGCTGATACTCCAAGCGAACCAATATATTTTGGCTCTTCGCCGCTATCTCCTGGGACGACTGAATTTCGAATCGCGCCTCACTCTGCAAGCCCTGCGCCAATAAGGCGCGGCTGAGCGCGGTGCTGGCCGTCAATTCATCGTCGGCTTCCTTATCCTGGTGGAAATGTTGCTTCCATTCGCGCAAGGAGCTTTCTACCTGCTTGGGTTCGCCGAACTCGATGGAGAGTAGCGCCAGCGCCACCTGGGCCTCACCGGCCAACTGTGTCGCGCCCACCTCCTTCCGCAGCGCCATCGATTTCTCGTAGGCCGCACGGGCGCCCTGCAGTTCGCCCCGATCCACCAGCACGTCTCCCAGGCTGTAAAACACATAGGCAATCGCGATCTTATTTTCGATTTCTTCCGCGGTTGCCCTGGCTTGTTGGTAGGTTGTCTCCGCCACTTGCAGATTTCCACTCTCGCGCGCGAGGTCGCCAAGATCGTTGAGACTCAGCGCCACGCCCTCCTTGTCTTCGGCGGCCTGGTAGGGAGGAATGGAGCCTTGCAATAAAGGTTTCGCTTGCTTAAGGTCGCCGGCTACCACCAGGTCCGCACCCAAATCGCTCATGGCCGCGGCAACGCCGTCCTCATTGCCTACCTGCTGAAACTCCTTGATTGCCGCACGAAACATCTCAGCCGAGCGCGATAGCTCTCCGCGCTGGTAATACAGCGCGGCCAGATCCGTCCACATCATGGCTTCGCCGTTGCGATCACCCGCCGCTTCCGCACTCTGCCGCGCCAGCTCGCAATCGCTGATGGCATCATCCATGGCGACGTTTCCACCCACTCCCTGCTGGCACAAAAAACCGTAAGTGCGTTCGACAATCACATGCGATCCCTGGGCTTTCCCCTTGCTGATGGCTCGAATTGCGGCAGCGTGTGCCTTGACGAGGTCCTGGCTAATCCACGCGGAGGCTTCGGTCATATCGATGCGTGAGTCATCCCCTGCCGGCAGCGGCAGGCGGCGCAAGGCAGCCAGGGTCTGCAGAGCTTGGGGAGCTGAGGTGTTGAGCTGCGCGGTCGCCAGCAAAAGGCCGTAATCGAGGTTGTCGGGAAAAAGTTTGAAAAGTTGCTGGTAGCTCTCCACGGTGCGCGGCCAGTTTTGCATCGCCCGCCAATACTGCCCTTCTATCAGCAGCTTGTCTTCCTGCGGGAGCAGCGGAGCCAGCTCGCGCGCGCGCAGCGCTTCTGCTTGCGACTTCGCCGCATATCCCAGGTGCCACCACGCCTCAGAGAGAGCCGAATGGGCGAGGGGAAAACCGGGATCGGCAGCGACAGCCTTGAGCAACAATTCTCTTGCCCCAAGAAAATCGAAGGCCCACAGCTTTTCCCGGCCTTCGGTGTAGAGCCGGGCGGCGAGTTGATTCGACGGCAGGGACACCCGGGCCGCACTCGAATCGCCGGTAGAGTTGGGATGCAGGCCGAGTCTCTGCCGTAGTCGTCCGCCGGCTTCGGCGGCCAAGTCAAACAGGTCGCTCTCCTTGCCGGTGATCGCCTCCTCGGCAACGGTCTCCCCACCGGCCGTGTCCTGCAGCCGGAGATCAAGCCGGATGCGTTGTCCTGCATCCGCGGGCACCAGGGTGTAGGAGCCGAGCACGACGTAGTCCGCACCCGGGTTCGCGCGCAAACGCTCGAGGGTGGCTTTTGCCAAGCTGTCGTCTTCGGTCAGCGGCAGTTCCCTCTTGGCACGGTCGACGTCTTCCCCCGAAACCATGCGCAGGTCGCCGTGGGTTCCCAATTCCGTGTTCAGCATTTCCGAGAAAACAGGAGACAGCCACGCATCCTGCTCACGCCCGGCGAGATTGCGAAAGCCGAGCACGGCGACCGAACGGCGCACGTGTAGCGGTACCGCCGCATCGGCTACCACAGGTGGCCGTACCCGGAAACGCAGAGCCAATCCCCCGGCCATGAACAACAACGCGACGCCGGCGATCACCCAATAGTGCCGCTGGGGACGGGCGGCCACCACCGGGAAGGGCGGCGGAACAATGATCGCAGCCTCTCGCGGCTGCATAACAGGCTCCAATGTTTGGGGCGGATGCTCATGCTCCTGCACGACGACCGGAGCAATGAAACGATATCCGCGTCGCGGAATTGTGGCGACGTACCGTGGCGCCTCAGCCTGATCGCCGAGCGACTCGCGAATTTTTCGGATGGCGACCCCGAGGCTGTTGTCGAACTCAACGAATGTGTTCTCTGGCCACAGGCGCTGACGCATCTCCTCCCGGGTCACGATTTCTCCCGGGCGCTCCACGAGCATAAGCAAAAGGCGGAAGGGCAGATCCTGCAGACGGATCTGGATTCCGTTGCGCGCAAGGGTGTTCTCTTCTGGGTCCAGGTCGAACGGACCGAAGTGATAGCGAGCGACTTTAGGTGGTGTCCCCGGCATTTTCCCCATGCGCAAAACCGCTTAGCCCCAACCAAGGTCATTGTATCCAGTTAATCGAGCGTTGCAAGTAACTCCAGGCGAACGACTTCACGGTTAATGAAGGCTTAAACGCCAGTTTGGTTGACCATCCCGGCAAGGGCGCTCAAAGTCGGCGCAGTTGAGAAACAGCGAGCACGAACCATGAGCTTTTGCACCCAATGCGGCCAATCGATACCACCGGGGACTCAGTTCTGTACACGTTGCGGCGCGCGGCAAACGCAGGCGACACCGGTTCCCCTGCAGACGCCTGCGGCGCCGATTCCGCCGCAGGCGCAACCCACCCCGGTTTCTCCACAACCGCTGCCGGCGGTTCAGCAGCGTAGCGGACTGCCCTTCCTGCTGATCGTCCTTGGGGTCCTCGCACTCATCGCGGTGATCGGGATTGGCGGAGTGGTGTATGTCGGCTACCGCGTCAAGCAAAAGGTCACCAGTGTCGCCAAAACCGTGGCCGAGCATGTGCCGGCTGCTGCCGCGCCGAAGGACCCCGCTGCGGGACAGGCGGAGCCCGCACCCGGCAACCCGGATGCCTCAGCACTGCTGAGCAACCTCGGTAACCTTTTGGGCGGAGGCGATGATGACGGCGACCCTGTTGAAAGCATCTCCTCGAAGGATCCCCTCGTTCCCTGTACGCCGGCCCCCTTTCCTGACCAGACCAAAGCACAAGTTCCACTGAAACCCGGCTTGGTGATCACGACCGCCTGGGGGATGATTCATGGCGATGTGGAAAGCCGGGAGTCGGTCGACTCGCTCGATCCAACGTCGGTGACGCTCTCCTCGAAAACCACCGAATACGAAGACGACAACGATAAGCAGCAGAAGCCGTCCCAGTCGACGCACACCGTGTGCAATCCGGATTTTGTGAGCGCCAACACCTACGCCACCGTCACCGGGCTCCAACCGCGCATCATTCATGACCTGACCCGGGTGCGGCTGTCGGATAAGTCTTTCCAGGAAATCAAGTCCTCGGGCAAGACCTATTTCATTTACTGGGACGTGACCGTCGCCGGCGATGACAACTTGAAGCCCGACCGCGAAGGGGGGCTGCTCACCCGGGTGGAACCGCAGGACGTTCCCTACCCGATGATCGTGAACGACGAACGCGTCACCCTACCGGCGATCCACCTCGCCGGTATAACCGCGTCCATAGGAAAAGATCCCCGGCCCAAAAAGTACCGTCCGATCCACACGGAAGCGGACGTATACCTCATCGACGATCCTCTGGATCCGATGGTGTTGTTGCTCAAGATGAAGGACCCGGTCCTGCACGACCAGAAGTTCCGAATCGAAATTACCAAGCTCGAGTACCCGGTACCGCACCCGGTGAACCTGGTGGAGAAGCAACTTGCCGAAACCAAGAAAGCGGTCACCTGGGGTATCTACTTCGACTTCAACAAAGACACCATCAAGCCCGAGTCCGCGCCCGTGCTGAAGGAGATCGTGCAGGCGATGGCGGACAACCCTGACTGGAAACTCACGGTTACCGGCAACACCGACAACATCGGCGGCGACGCGTACAACCTCGATTTATCGAAGCGGCGCGCTGCTGCGGTGAAGCAGGCTCTCGTTACCCAATACAAGATTGCCCCCGATCGCCTCTCGACCGACGGGTACGGCGCTTCTCATCCGATTGACACCAACGAAACACTCGAAGGCCGCGCGCGCAATCGCCGGGTCGAATTGAGCCGCGAATAGCGATGACGTATTGCTCCCATTGCGGCCAACCACTAGCACCCGGTGCTCAGTTCTGCACGCACTGTGGAGGGCGCGCGCCGGCGGTCAGCGTGCAGCCCGTGATCGCTCCGCAGGTACAGCCTGCGCCGGTTCCCATCGTGACGCCGCTTGCGCCCGTTCAACAACGCAGCGGGTGGCCCATCCTTCTGGTCTTTCTTGGCGTCCTCGGGCTCATTGCCGTGATCGGGATCGGTGGCGCGATCTATGCCGCTTATCAAGTCAAGGAGAAGGTAACGCGCGTGGCGCACGCAGTTGCCGCGGCCAAAGAAGCCGCCAGCGAACCGCCTACGCCCGGGCAAGGCAAAGAGGATGGGTCTTCCGTACTAGGCGGCCTTGGAAACCTGCTGGGTGGAGGATCGGACGAAGGCGACCCGGTCGAAGCAATCTCGGTCAATGACCCGGTCGTACCGTGTCCTGCCGCTCCTTATGCAGCGCAGACCACAGCCATCGTCCCCCTGCAACCCGGGACCGTGATCACCACCGCGTGGGGCATCTCCCATGGCGATGTGGAAAGCCGCTACACGGTTCAACCCACAGACGCCCCTGCCGTAGAGCTCAAAGGCGAAACCGGCGAATACACCAATGACAATGGCGGGACCGAGAAACCACAAAGCTACCGGTTTACCGTGTGCAACGACGACATCGCGTCGGCAAACACATACATCACGATCGGTGGAGACAGAACACCGCCCATCATTCATGGTTTGACCCGCTTCAGGCTGTCGAAGAACCTCTTCGACCAGATCAAGTCCACCGGCAAGACAGACCTCAGATACATGTACCTTCGCGACACCGGTACCGCATTCCAGCCGGCCTACGTAGGGGGCACCATCACCCGCGTTGAGCCCAACGACGTTTCCTACCCCATGATCGTGAACGATCAACGCGTTACTCTCCCCGTCATTCATCTCAGCGGGATCGTGGACGTCGTTGGGAAAAACCCTTTTCCGCCAAAGGAGCGTCCGTCCCACAGCCCAACGGATTTCTACGTCATCGACGATCCTCTTGACCCCCTCGTCGTGCTCTTGAAAATGCAGGATCCCCAATTTCACGAGGGTAAGTTCCGCGTCGAGGTTACCAAGCTGGACTTTCCGGTGGCGCACCCGGTCAACCTGGTGGAGAAACAGCTCACCGAGCAGAAGCGCGCCGTGACCTATGGGATTTATTTCGACTTCAACAAAGACACGATCAAGCCTGAATCCGAGCCTGTGCTGAAAGAGATTGTGCAGGCGATGACCGATAACCCGGACTGGAAGCTCACGGTCGAAGGCCACACCGACAACATCGGCGGCGACGCCTACAACCTCGACCTCTCAAAGCGCCGTGCCGCGGCAGTAAAAAACACACTCGTAACGCGCTATCAAATTGCCGCCGATCGGCTTTCGACCGACGGCTTTGGATCGTCGCGCCCGGTAGAAACCAACGACACGCTGGAAGGCCGTGCCCGCAATCGGCGGGTGGAGCTCACCCGCGAGTAAGCAAAAAAAAGGAGATGCACCATGGCGAAGTTTTGCGGTACATGCGGTTCCCCTCTGAATGACACGGCGGTTTTCTGCGGAGGCTGCGGAGGCCGCGTCCCGGCTGGTTCGCCGCCAGCTCCGGCGCAGACGCCAACCGTGCTGACCAATCAACCAGCACCCGCATTCACCCCGGTAGCGACAAATCAACCGGCGCCCGCATTCACCCCGGTAGCAGCGTACGTGCCCGGCACTGCCGTGCCGCCGGCAAAGAAGTCGAACACTTTGCTGAAGGTACTCATCGCCTGCGTGGTGCTGCTCTTTGTCGGTACCGCTTTGGCCCTCGCCGGTATGTATTACGCGGCGCAAAAGATTAAGCAGAAAGCCAATGAAGCGGCCGCGCAATCGCCGGGTCTCGCTTCTGTCATGGGCGCGGTCGGTGGTCTTGCCAAGAGTGTGGCCAGCGATGACAGTCCCACCGAATTCAAGGGCGATCCCTGCCGCTTCCTCAGCACCCAGGAAGTCAGCCAGGCCATCGGCGCAACCATCATCCGCGCAGAGGGTGAGGACGCCGGCTGCAGCTACATCGCCAAGGGCGATCCGGCGGATATGACCGCGAAGCATATGTCTTCCATGGTCGGGGGACTTGCGGGGCCGGGCATGGATGCGAAATCGAAACAGATGATTGAGGGCTTCGCCGGCGGGTTGTTCAAGCAGCAGGAAGCGCAGGACAAAGACCTCTCCGCGCAGGCGGCAAAAGGTGAAGTGCCCGTGCTGGTTCTGAATTTCACCGTGGGCAACGCGGAGGCGCAGATGAAATTGAACCGCAGCAGCTTCAGGTATGTCACCGGGGGAGGCGGCAGCGCGGCCAGTAGCGGCACCGGGGACCTGGATGGAATAGGAGATGAAGCCTACCTCGCCGGCGGCAGCATGCTCATGGTACGCAAAGGCGAAACCATCGCCCGCTTCATGTACACCGGTTGCCCCTGCAGTACCGACAACATCAAGCCACTGGCTAAGTTGGCCGCAGGCCGGATGTGAACAGATTTTTGATTTTGCACACAGAGAGGAAAACACTATGAGTTTTTGTCAGTCATGCGGCGCCTCCTTTGCCGGCGGTGCAACCTATTGTCCAACCTGCACCGGTCAGCCCGCGGCCCCGGCGAACGCTGGGCTCGGAGCCAATGCAGCAGCGGCGCTCGCCTACGTGGCCGGCATCATCACCGGGATTCTCTTCCTCGTGATCGAGCCATCCAAGAGCGATCGCTTCGTCCGCTTTCACGCCTTTCAGTCCATTTTCTTCAACGTTGCCTGGATCGGCCTCTGGATCGCCTGGATGGTCGTCGGGCTGGTGTTGGGTGCGGTCACCAAGGGGCTCTTCTTCATCCTCCAGGTACCCATCGACCTGGTGTTGATGGTAGGCGGCTTTGCCCTGTGGGCCTTTCTCATGTTTTCCGCCTACCAGGGAAAGACAATCCGCCTGCCGGTGATTGGCGCGCTGGCGGCGAAACAAGCAGGAATATAACGACTACGGTTACGTAAAGGAGAATTCTCATGAAAACACCATGCTTCGCCCTTCTCGCTGGCTCTTTGCTGCTCCCGTCCTTCGCCCTCGCCGACGTCAGCTACCAGGAAACCACAAAAGTTACAGGCGGCTCGATGATGGGGATGGCCAAAATGGCCGGTGCCTTCAGTTCACAAGCCAAGCAGGCGCTTGAGCCAACCACGTCGACAGTGATGATCCACGAAAATCGCATGGTGCGGTCCAATCCGCATTCGACCGAGATCATCGATCTCGATGCGCAGACCATCACCACCATCGATCACGACAAGCGCACCTATTCTGTGATGACGTTCCAGGAAATGGAGCAGGCTATGGCGAATGCCGCGGCCAAGACGAAGGGTTCACAGCCCTCGGCAACGAATGGCTCGCAGATGACTTTTGACGCGCATATCTCGAGTACGGGAGCGACGCGGCAATTGGAAGGCGAGACAGCCCATGAAACCCTGCTGACCGTCACCATGATCGCGAATACCGGCGATGCCAGCGGTAAAGGAGGAATGGCGGCGACCAGCGAAATGTGGCTGATTAAAGACGCACCTGGCATGGCCGAAATGCGCCGCTTTAACGAGCGCATGGCGAAAGAGCTGTCGATGGATATGGGTGCCTCGGCTATGTCGTCGCTCCTCGCTGCCGAGCCCGGAGGGGCCCAGGCACTCGCTCAGCTCAAGAAGGAATCCGCAAAAGTGAGTGGGGGCCTTCCCGTGTTGCAGGTGACGCGTGTTGGCATGACGGTGAATGGACAACCGCTGCCCGCGCCTTCTGTCGCGCCGCTGCCGGCGCAAAGCCAAAATCAGAACCACGGCTCGACTGCGGGGGAAATGGGCAAAGAAGTAGCTGTCGGCACAGCGACCCAGGAAGCTGGCAACGGGATATCCCGCCTGGGCGGCTTCGGCCGCGCGCTTGGCGGCTCCAGTATGGGATCGCTGTTGGGTCATGTTCCGTCGTCGAAACCGGCGGCGAGCAGCGCCCCCAATAGCGACCCGGCGACCGCCGGCATACTCATGGAAAATCAAACTGAGACTTCGGGCTTTTCTGTAGCCGCAGTTGATACCAATAACTTTCAAGTTCCCGCGGGATACAAGCTGGTCGCGTCTCCCCTGGCACACAAATAGAAGCACTTCCTGAGAGGCGGCAGAATGCAGAGATCGATGTATAGATCATGGTTCCTACGAGCGGTCCTGGTCGCGGCTGTGATTCTGCTTGCCAGCGGTTGCCAGCAACGGCGGTCCGGAGACAGCATCTCCGGACCTTCCACACCTGGTCAATGGTCCGGATTCAGTTCGTCCCCGGGGCCGATTCTTGTCGGCCACCCGCTCAAGCTCAGCGACATGACGCCGAGCGAGCAGAAGTTCGGCATGGCTCCCAAACGCGCCCCGGGAGTGGAATACCAGCCCGACATAATTCTGATGGAACACGGCGACCAGGCGATCAAGGCTGCTTCTTCCAACGGTCTCTCCTGGACCTTCGATGCCAACGCTCCGCAGGTGAGCGATTTTCAGGTGGGCAAGATTGTGTTTGCAACCGGCCGCGCGGTGGGCAAGGTGTTAGCTCTCGAGCGCAATGGAAACGATGTATCGGTGATCCTGGGGCCGGTGCAATTGACCGAGTTGGTGAAGAAGGGGAAATTCTCTTACCATCAGCCGCTCGACCTGAGCCAGGCGCTCGCGTATGTAGCTCCCGACTACCCCGGAGCGCCCGATTCACCGATGATGCAGAATCCTCTTCCCGGAGCGCAGGCGTCTCTCGGCGGAGGTTCTGGCAAATGGCATGTCGGACAATACTATGCTGTTTCCGATACCGGCCAATGGACGCCTATCACGACGGTGAGGCAGTCGGGCCTGCCGCATTTCGGCCAGCCACGATTGTTGCGCAGCAATTTCGATTTTCAGGACGCAGGGGTACCCAACGTTCCGGCGCCAGTGCTGCCGAACCTTCCATCGCTCCAGGCGCCGTCGATTCCCTTTCCCGGAAACCTGGGTAACTTCAAACCATCCGACATCCCGTATACGTTCCCGCAACTACCGATGACCCAGTTCACCAACATGCAGTACGGCGCCTGCCCGAATTGCGGCGGCCTGGGGATCCGACTGTACCAGGAGGAAAAGGGAGTAAAGGTCTGGGTCACAGTGGTGTTTCAGCTGGACCGCCCGGTGGTCCTATTCGATGCCGAGATCGATAACGGCGCCATCAAAGCTAGCCTTCAGTTCAAGGGGGGAGCGGGAGTCAAGGTAACGCTCGATGCCGCGGCGCTACCGAACTTTCAAGGGAATATCAAGGAGGCGGGCCTGGTCCCGATTGATATCACCATTCCCATCGGCGGTCCTTTTCCGATTGCGCTTAACCTCAATCAATCCATTGATCTCGAGAGCGCCTTCAGCGCCAAGACGTCAACCCTGCACGGTGAGGGAAGCATCGGTCTCGACGGCGCGATTTATGCCGAGTACAACAACGGCTGGCATGTGAAAGGGCCTGAAGCTGTGCTCAAGAATAACCTCGCAGGCATGGTCACGGGACTTTCGGTCGGCATTAACTCCATGGTTTTTGCGGTCAGACAAACGGTCATGGTGGGGGTTGGACACTTTGGATTCGCTACCGGGCCTTACGTCGATCTTATTTCTTCCATGACGTCGCTCCGGGGATCGTCGATCGGGACCACGCTGTTCAGCCGCACGCCCATCTGCGCCCAGGGAACGTACCAGCTGACGCTTGGCGCCGGCATCGGTTACACCATGCCAAGAGTAGTGGCCAAGGTTATCAACACCATTCTGGGATGGTTCGGAGCAAAGCCGATCCAGGCAACCGGAAGCATCATCGCGCTGCCGAACAGGTTGCCGCTGGTGGACCACCGGGATCAGATCCCGGACAAGTGTGCCGAACCGAAGTAAGGAGAACCATATGAAACTGTTACGGAACACAATATGCCTTAGCGTAGTCATCGGCGCCGCAAGCTTTGCGCTTGCGGTCGACACGCCCTTTGCTGGGACGTGGAAATTGAACCTGAGCAAGAGCCAACTGACTGGCGACACGGTCAAATTCGCTCCGGATGGGAGTGGAATGCGTATCACCAGCGGCGGCGAATCCTACGTGTTCAAGTCGGATGGCAGCGCTAATGAAACGCGCTTTGGCACCGCGTCGTGGAAGACGATCGACGACCACACCTGGGAAGAAACCGACATGGTCAAGGACCGGCTTGACTCCAAAGCCACATGGACACTTTCCGCGGACGGCAAGACACTGACCGAGCACATCACCGGCGACAAGCCGGGCGGCGGACGCTTTGATGACACGTCTATCTATGCGCGCATCGCGGGGACCAAAGGGCTGGCGGGCAGTTGGAAGGATCGCGAGTACAAGGGAAGCTCACCGAGCTTGCTGGTGATCAGCGACATCGAGAAGGGGCTGATTTTTGATGAGCCCGACTTCAAGCTGAAAGCGACAGCTACGTTCGATGGCAAGCCCGGAACGGTGGAGGGTCCAACCATTCCGCCGGGGGCCTCCTTCGTGTTGACCCGGCTGGGTAGCCACAGCTTCAAAATGACGCGCACACAAAATGGCAAGCCCCTGGATACTTCCACCTGGACCGTTTCCCCAGACGGGACAGTCTTGAAGTCGGTAGGCCGCACGGCGGGCACCAACGACCCGCCAACGACAGAGGTGTTCGAGAAGCAGTAGACTTGCTGGAGTGATGAAACGTTTTGTCTGGGTTGGCTTTGTGATGGGTACTGTGCTCTCAGCCAGTACCACGATGCATTCAAAATTTGTGGGTACATATGTGGCTCCGGCCATGGAGCTGAGCCTTGGCTCCGACGGCAGTGCCACGATCACGGAAGAGCCCGATAACAACACCACTACGCTCTTCGGCCACTGGTCTGAATCGGATAGTTTGGTGAAGGTCACCTTCGATGGTGTCAACGGGCAGACGCCCGAGCCGGCGATGGTTTTCAAACCAGCTCACGATGGCTTGCAGGCGATTAGCTGGAATCATGCCACCTGGGGCAAAGCTGTCCCCCCAGCCATGAAGGCGAAGGCTCGGGTGAAAGAAAGGCTGACGCACTCGGCGGATTGAACTACGGATCACCTAGATTTCGACCTCACCCTCCAGGTAAAAGACGCAGGCACCTTCCAACTCGACGCCGGCGTCGGTGACGCGGCAGATCACCTCTCCACCGCGGCGGGAAGCTTGGTATGCCCGTAGCTCTTTCTTATTGAGGCGGTGCGCCCACCACGGGGCGAGCATGCAATGCGCCGCGCCGGTCACCGGATCTTCCGGGATTCCCTTTGCCGGCGCAAAGTAGCGGCTCACGCAATCGAATCCTTCGTCCCCCGCCGCAGTGACGATGACTCCGCTTCGATCCAGTCGCGCCAGGCAGGCCAAATCAGGAGAAAGTTCACGTACCACCTTTGCACTCGACAGCAAAGCCATGTAGTTAAACGGGTTCACGAAAACCGCAAGCGGCAAAACCCCGAGCGCTGCTTCTAACCCGGCGGGCGCGGCAACCGGCTCCGCAGCCCGAGCGGGAAACTGCATCACGTATCCCGAGCCTTGGCGGCGCACCGTGAGCGGCCCGCTTGCGGAGTGAAATACAACCCGCGTGCGGCCCGGTTCCAACCGCTCCATCACCACCGCAGCACTGGCCAACGTGGCATGACCGCAAAGCGGGACTTCCACCAGCGGCGTAAACCAGCGCAGCTGGTAGTCGCCGCCCTTTTCAACGAGAAACGCTGTCTCCGCGAGATTGTTCTCGGCGGCAATTGCCTGCAGACTCTCATCGGGCAGAAAGCGCTCCATCGGTATCACCGCTGCCGGGTTTCCCGAAAAGCGGCGCGTCGTGAAGGCATCGAGTTGGAATATAGCGGCGCGCATAACTCCATTTTCGCCGAATGTAAGATTGAAGAGTTTGAGACTTCGCCTACTCCTCCCCTCCATTGCCCTGATCGTCGTGACTACGATGATCCCCGCCGGGCTTCGACATCTTTCCCTTCAATCCATTGCCTACACCTACGATCCTACCGACGTCGTCAACAACATCCTGCTCTACCTGCCATTGGGCATCGCCCTGGGCGGCAGCTCCCTGCTGCGCGCGTTCGTGTACGGGTTCTCGCTATCAACGCTCGCGGAGCTGCTGCAAATCGGCTACGTCGACCGTATTCCTTCCCCCTACGACATCGTCAGCAACACCCTGGGCGCGGTGCTAGGATACCTCGCCGCAAGAGCGATCCTGCGGGCAACCGGCCACAACCTGGGCTCGCTGCCTGTGCCGCGACCGGTCGCGGCCATCGCCATGGCCGTCGGAGTTCTGGGCGCCATCGGGCTGGTGTACCGCCCGCCCATTTCCGACTTCTCCAACTGGAACGCGGATGCCCACCTGACCGCAACACCGCCCAACGGTAGCGTATCGGAACTGCAGATCTATCCCTTTGCCCTCACCACATCCCAGGTGCATGATCTGGCCTGTGGCCCCGCGACATCTCTGCCCTCCGGCGGTCTGCTGCCCGTCAGTGACGACCGCCTCATCTACGACACCCTGTCCAGGGAAAATCGGCTTTCGCTGCTGGTGTGCATGAACAGCCGCGACATCGAGCCCGACCGGATGACTCGGATTGTCACCTATGCGGTGAACCGCGAACGGAATTTCACCCTCGCCCAGATGGGCGACAGCTTGACCTTCCTGCTGCGCACACCGTCCTCAGGACCGAACGGACGTGCATCCGCCGCTCGTTCCGGCCCCGTGATCACCGCCAACCGCGATCTGTTTGTAGCGGCAATCTATGACGGCCGCGTCTCCCGTTTGTATGTGGATGGGCAATTGGCCGCGCAAGCAGATCTGGGGGCCAGGCGGCCTCACCTGCCCGGGCGTGTGCTCTCCTGGCTGCCGCAACCCCTACCCGTTCGCGAAATAGAACTGGGGGGCGCCGAGGCCCTGCTGAGCGGGCTGCTGGCTGCAGGGATCCTCGGGTTTTTCGGGGTTCCCCGCAGACGGTGGCTCCTCCTGCTGACCGGCATCGCCGCGGGAGGAGTGATTGGCGCCATCGTTTGGGTCGTGGGCGTCTCCGCGCCGCACCTGGGACTGCGCATTCTGGTGGAGTCGATCGTTGCCGGACTGACAATCGCCGTTTCCGTGGAGCCCACGCCCGCCGTCAGCTAGAAACGAGGGACGTCCGCGAGGCGGTTCCGGTTCTGGAACGGAATCATCCAGCCGGGGTATTCCGGCGGCAGAGCGCTCACCTCGTCCAGCCGCTGCATCTCCTCGGCGCTAAGCTGCACATCCGCGGCGGATAGGTTCTGCCGCAGTTGATCGGTGCGCTTGGCCCCGATAATCACCGACGTGACAAACGGCTTGGCAAGGATCCAGGCCAGGCAGACGGTAGCGACACTGGTGTTGTGGGCCAGGGCGATGGGGCGCACCACGTCGAGAATGCGCCACGTGCGCTCCTTGTCCACGATGGGGAAATCGAACGCCGAGCGTCGCGAATCTTCCGGCTTTTGCTCCTCGCGGGAGAACTTGCCCGAGAGCAAGCCGCCGGCCAGAGGGCTCCAGACTAATAACCCGGTACGTTGGTCCAGAAGCAGGGGAACAATCTCCCGCTCCAGATCGCGGCCGGCGATCGAGTAGTAGGCCTGCAGCGTTTCCATGCGGGTAAGATTCTTTGCATCGGCGATCCCGTTGGCTTTCATGATTTGCCAGGCATACCAGTTAGAGCAGCCGATATAGCGCACTTTCCCCTGGGTTACGAGGATATCGAGCGCTCGCATCGTCTCCTCCAGCGGCGTGACCGAGTCTGCGGCGTGGATCTGGTAGAGGTCGATGTAGTCTGTGCGCAGCCGCTTGAGGGAGGCTTCTACGGCGTTCATGATGTGGCCGCGCGACGCGCCGACGTCGTTCCTGCCCGGGCCGGTGCGCCCATAGGCCTTGGTCGCGATAATGATGTCTTTCCGCGCGATTCCCAGGTTCGCGATTGCCTGTGCCAGCACCTTCTCGGATTCGCCCTCGGTATACACATCCGCTGTGTCGACGAAGTTCACGCCGGCCTCCATGGAAACTCTAACCATCTCGTCGGCGAGCCCTTGGCCTACGCCGGCAATCGGCTTCCAGATGCCTTCGCCGGTCGCAAAAGTCATGGTGCCGAGGCAGAGTTCGGAAACCAGAAGGCCGGTGTGGCCGAGCGTGTTGTATTTCATGGATACCTTCTATGTCGGGATTGGCGGTACCGTCTTTGGATGTGAATGCCGCGCGGAACGGTGCGGGAATCCTGCGGGCGGGTCCCATGAGGACTCGCGGATGGGACCATAAACCGTTTCCGTCCCATGAAAATCGCCCGTATATTTGGCACGCGCGTCCGGCGTTGCCGCCATGATATCTTCCTTGAAACGTTCTGACGATCGCGATCACTGTACTGAAGTTGGCGTCATTTTCTGGCTCGAGGTTCTAGCGTTGATGACGGTCATCCCAGTCCTTCAGAAGCAGCGTTTAAGAGAAGGCTTGTGCACACAAGACCGGAGGCACTACTAGTCGTTTATGGCCGGAATTCTAACTAGACTAAACGGGGACTCCAGCCCTTCATCCCGTAAGCGCGAATCCGCGCCGATCGAAGGAATTGAAGAGCCGTTGCAGAAGTATTCCTTCGATGTGTGTGCGGTCGATGGATCCGCATTCACCATGGAAGTTCTTGCGCCCAATCTGCAAGTCGCCAGCAGATTTCTGAAACGCTATCCCGGCATCATTAGCTTTACGCCGATTCGGCATTAGTCTCAATACCTTTCAGGGCAACGGTGGCGTTAGAACACATCACTCATGAAATACGTTGGCAACAGCAGTCCAGAGAGGAACCCTGTTGCCAGAAAGTAAGCCATCACCACCGCCGCCAGCACATAAGAGGCTTGATCGCTCTGTGGCAGCAACACCGGCCCGATCGTTTTGCAAAGAGTCCAGTACTGCGTTGCCGCGCTACCTAACTTTGCCAGAGTGAAGCCGGTGATCACTTTGCCGAGTGTGGCCGCCGAGTCGGCGAGTAGTGTCTTATCGCGGCCGGGTGGTGGCGGGCTCACCTGCCCATCCTGAGCAGGTTTACTCTGCTGCGCGACCCCTTGCGGATAGCCGAAGAGGAGCCCGAAGAAGCCCCCAATCAACAAGCAGGAACCTGCAAGCAGAAGCGCTATCTCCCAGTTCACGCACGCCAGCACCGTCGCCGCGACACCAATGGTTATGAACGCGACCGAATCAAACACGATGACAAACCGCACATCGTCCTTGGCAAAGAACCGCTTGTTCGCGTCATACAACACCGCAGCCGCGAGGACGGATACAACACAGCCCCGCACCACAGAAGGATTTGACAGCTTTTCATGAAACAACGCTGCCAACCCAAGAAGAACCACGATGACGACCAGCGCGGGAACGTATTGTCGAAAAGATTGGTTGCCGTCGGCCATGACCACCTCACAGGACCTGAGTGACGAAGCAATAGTGAAAACAACGAGGAACGCGTTTCAAGGCCCCCAAAGATCCTACTGCAAGCGCGCCGCCAGGAAATGGGCCTGTTGCCGGGCGCCATTGTTCGCTAGGTCGGGTATCCTCCTTGCTGAAGGAGAATGAACCGATGACCATTGCCGAAGTGCTTCTTCAGGACTACGACGCGGAAGCAAAGAATACCCGCCGCACCCTGGAGCGCGTACCCGTCAGCCTCGCCGATTACAAGCCACACGAGAAATCCATGCCGATGGGCCGATTGGCGATGCACCTGGCCACCCTGCCGGCGTTTGGAAAAATGATTATTACGGCCGATGATACCGACATGTCCAAGGAAAGCCGCCCCTCCTTCGTCTTCCCATCGACCGAGGCCGCACTCGAAACTTTTGATCAGGGCTCGTCTGCTTTACGCTCAGCGCTGCTCGAGCAGTCGGACGATCACTTGAAAAGCAATTGGAAGCTGGCGTTCGGCGGTAAGACACTCGTCGATGCTCCGCGGTCGCTATTGTTTCGTACTATGTTCCTCAATCACGGGATCCACCACCGGGCACAACTGGGTGTGTATCTTCGCCTGAACGATTTGCCGGTACCTGGGTTGTATGGACCGTCTGCTGACGACAAGATGGGGTTCTAGCAAACAGAATGAAACCCTGGCCTCGGATGTTACTCGTGTTGGTTGCAGTGGTTGCCTCGCTCGCCGTTGTTGCGACGGCGCAGAACGTCGTGGACATGAAGCCGTCTCCTCAGCAGGTCGCCTGGCAGGACCTGGAGTTCGGTGTGATCCTGCATTTCTCGACCAACACCTTTCTCGACCGCGAGTGGGGCGATGGCACCGCGGCGCCGTCGGTGTTCAATCCAACGCAGTTCGATCCCGACCAGTGGATGCAGGCCATCAAAGCCAGCGGCGCCAAATACGTCGTGCTGGTCGCGAAACATCACGACGGATTCTGTCTCTGGCCCACCGAACAGACCGACTACAGCGTCAAAGCAAGCCCGTGGAAAAGCGGTAAGGGAGACGTCGTCGGCGATGTAGCGCGATCCGCACGCAAGTACGGTTTAAAGTTCGGAGTCTATCTTTCGCCCTGGGACCGCCACGACCTGAGATACAACGACCCTCCCGCCTATGACAAGTACTACCTCTCTGAGTTAGAGGAGCTGGCCACGCATTATGGCGACTTGGTCGAGTTCTGGCTCGACGGCGCTGGCAGCGCGGGCCACGTCTACAACTTCGCCAAGATCATCGAGACGCTGCGGACCTATCAGCCCAATGCAATCGTCTTCGCGGACACCGGCCTTTTCGAGTACGGGGACGCCCGCTGGGTGGGCACCGAATCGGGGAAGGTCGACTACGAAAACTGGAACGTAATCGACCGCCACGGATATCTGCGTTGGCGCCCCATCGAGGCAGACACCCCGTTGCGCGAGCTTCATTGGTTTTGGCACCCGAACGACGAAGCATCCTTGAAGAGCATGGACACACTGACGACCATCTATGAGCAAACCGTGGGGCGCGGCGCGCAGCTGATGCTGGGGGTGGCCCCGGACAGCCGCGGTTTGCTTCCGGACTCTGACGCCGCCCGGCTCAAGGAGTTCGGTACCGCCATCGAACATTTGCAAGCGGGCAACCTCGCTCTGCATCATCTACCCACATCCGCTGAAGTGTCCGCAGCACTCGATGGAAACCCCGACACCTTCTGGTCCGCACCGGTTGGCTCGCACCACTCCACGGTGGAAGTGGACTTGACGGCACCCGCCGCCATCGACAGGGTGACCACGATGGAATGGCTCAACGACGGCCAGCACGTAGAAAAATACGCAATCGAGATATGGACGGGCGAAGACTGGAAAGCCGTAGCCGGCGGGCAGGCGATCGGGCACGAAAAGATCGACCGCTTCCCTACCGTGACCGCGAGCCGGATACGCCTGAACATTCTCTCCAGTTCGCAGGAAGCGCACATCCGCGAATTCCAGGTCTATCAAGCCGGCCGGTGAGGGCGAGCGTGGGCGTGGCGCGATGTTGATTCAGTGAAGGAGTTTCCCAACTCTTCCCATCTCTGACCGCACTCATCGTATTTAATCGTAAGAGCACCAGACTAGAACCGACCCGGGAGCCCTGTTGCACAATCCGCCCGAGACAACCGCTCCATTGCTCTCGTTTGACCACGCAGGTAAGGACTACACCAACGCAAGCGAACGCGTGCGAGCGCTCGATGATATTTCTCTCGACGTGGGTTCCGGCCGATTCGTCGCTGTGATGGGTCGTAGCGGATGCGGTAAATCCACCCTCCTCCATCTGGCAGGCGCGCTTGACTTCCCCACCGCCGGGCACGTGCGCCTCGATGGAGTAGCAACCGATCAGTTGACCGAAGCCGGGCTGACCAAGCTGCGGCGCGAAAAGGTTGGTTTCATTTTCCAGTCGTTTCAACTTCTAAACACCCTCAGCGTGGTGGAGAACGTCGAAGTCCCACTGTTATTGGCAGGCGAAGCGAAAGCCCGTCCCAAAGCCATGGCACGGCTGGGCGATGTTGGATTGGCCGACTTGGCGCACCGTATGACGCACCAGCTTTCCGGCGGACAAATGCAGCGCGTGGCCATCGCGCGCGCCCTGGTGCACACCCCACGCCTTATCCTCGCCGACGAGCCGACAGGCAATCTCGACACCGCAACCGGTAACGCAATCCTCGAGCTATTGCAAACCATCTGCGCAGAACAGCAAGTGACGATTCTGATGGCGACGCACAGCGAAGAGGCCTCAGCCATGGCCGACACCATCGTGCGCATGCGCGACGGGCGCATCGCCCAGGAGCAAACTGTGGACGACCGGATCTGAATGGGTCGCCTCGCTCTTCTCTACCGGCTGATCCTACGGCCTCTCTTCCGCCAGCCCGGACGAGCTCTCATCATCCTGTTCGCCGTGGCCCTGGGCGATGCCGCTGTCGTGGCCATCGATCTCGCCGGAGATGCTGCGGCCGGCTCCTTCCATTCCTCCATGGAAACCCTCGCCGGCAAGGATGATTTTGAAGTCACCGCGGCCGGCGGCCTTCCGGAAGGCCTCGTCGCCCAGATCGCCAGACTCCCCTATGCCCTGCGCGTAAGCCCCCGCATCGAAGATCACGCCATGGTGGTCGCCGACGCGGAGACCGTGCCCTTGATCGGGGTCGATCTGGTCGCCGAAGCAAACAACGCCAACACGATCATTGGAGGCGCGACAGCAAGCCAGGGCCTCGAGCACATCAACGATCCCGATGCGGTATGGGTGACCCCCGGACTGAAAAAGTCTGTCGGAGACCGCATCCAACTGCTGATCAACGATCACGCCCAGCCGTACGTCGTGCGCGGAGTGATACCGAACTCGGCGCAGATGGGTACGGATGCCATTCTGATGGACCTCGGCGCCGCGCAACGGGCGACCGGAAAATCAGGGCGCATCGATCGCATCCTCATCAAGACTGCCGACACGACCAATTTCGAATCGTGGCGAAGCAGGCTACAGCAAGCGCTCCCTGCGGGAGTGCTCCTGAACGCCCAGGGTACAGAGACCGCGGCCAATCGCCGGATGCTCGCAGCCTTCCGCTGGAACCTCCGCATGCTCAGCGGGATCGCGCTACTGGTAGGAGCCTTCCTCATTTACAACGCCGTCTCCGTATCCGTAGTGCGCAGGCGCGCCGACATCGGCATCATGCGCGCCTTGGGCGCGAGCCGCAGCGCAGTCACAAGTGCCTTTCTCCTCGAAGCAGGGTTGTTCGGCACACTCGGTTCCCTGGCGGCCTTGCCCCTGGGCCGGCTGCTCGCCGCAGGAGCGGTGGGGATGCTTTCGACCACCGTGAACGCACTGTATGTCTCCAGCCGCCCCGGCGCCATGTCCATCTCCGTGGGATCCGTAGTGCTCGCACTGGTGGCAGGTATCGGTGTGGCTCTTGCCTCTGCCTGGGCCCCCGCACACGAAGCCGGCATGGTTGCACCCACAGAAGCCATGGCGCGCGGCCGCCGCGAATTTGAAGTGCGCGTCGAGCGCAAGCGGGACGCAGCCATCGCCGTCGCACTGGCATTGCTCGCCACCCTGGCCGCGCAAGGGCCGTCGATCGGGGGAAAGCCTTTGCTGGGCTACCTCTCAGCCCTGCTCTTTGTCGCATCCGCAGCATTGCTGGCGCCGTTGTTGGTGTACCGCGCCACAGCTTCTGGATCGGGCCCGCTCGGTCGCGTGCTTGGGGTCGAGGCACTGCTTGCCGGGCGCAGCCTGGGCGCTTCGTTGCGCAGGACCTCTGTCCTCGTGGCTGCGTTGGCCACAGCGATCGCGATGATGACGTCGGTGGGCATCATGGTGGGGAGTTTCCGCGAAACAGTATTGACCTGGTTAGACAGTGAGCTGCCCGCAGATCTGTATCTGGCCCCCGCCGGAGCCATGGGGGGCGACCGGCATCCCACCATTGCTCCGGAGGTGGCCGACCGCATCGCAGCCACACCCGGCGTCGAAAGCGTAAGCCGCCTGCGCGCCTACGAGATCCAGTACCAGGGACTCCCCGCCTCTCTGGCCGGTGCAAGCCAAGGCCGTAAAACGCCTCGCCAGAACCTGACCTTCCTGTCGAGAAGGCCCAGTGCAGAAATCATTCGAGAGCTGGCCGCAGGCGACAACGCCGTCGTCAGCGAGCCGTTTGCCAATAAGCATCATGTGAAGGCTGGCGATACCATCACGCTCCCGCTGGGCGAACACAGCGTCCCCTTCCGCGTGGTCGACATCTTTTTCGACTATGGTCACGAAGCGGGCTACATCGTGGTGGATTGGACCACGCTCCTCCGCTATCTCCCCGGCACCGCCCCCACCAATCTCGCCGTCTACCTTGCGCCCGGAGCCGACCTGGAACAAACCCGCGCGGCGATTCGCGGGGCCATTCGAAACAGTAACTTGATGATGCTTTCGAATGGCGAGATACGCCGTCAGGCCATACGTGTCTTCGACCAGACATTCGCTATTACCTATGCGGTGGAGGCGATCTCCATCCTGGTGGCGATTGGCGGCGTTGCGGGCGCGTTGATTTCAATCGTCATGGATCGCAGGCGTGAGTTCGGAGTGTTGCGGTATCTCGGGAGCACAAGCGCGCAAATCCGTAAACTGATTTTGGTCGAGGCCGGCCTGATCGGCATCCTGGCTAACGTATTGGGCCTGGCGCTCGGATACGTGCTGTCGCTGGTGTTGGTGTACGTGATCAACAAGCAATCCTTCGGATGGACGATTCAATTTCACTGGCCGGGTGAGGTGCTGCTGGGCTCGTTGAGTGTGGTGTACGTGGCCACGGTGCTGGCAGGGCTGTTTCCTGCGAGGCTCGCAGTCCGGCTGGATCCCATGGAGGTGGTGCATGAGGAATAAGTGGCTGGCACTCCTGCTGCTCACCTCTATTTGCGCCACGGCGCAGGACTACAAAATGGCCCAGCCTGGATACACGTTTCAGTTTCCGCGAGACTACTTCAACCATGAGGATTATCAGACCGAGTGGTGGTACTACACGGGGAACGTGAGGGCGGCAGACGGCCATCGTTTCGGCTTTGAGTTGACCTTCTTCCGGCAAGGCGTATCGCGTGCCGAGAGCCTGGATCCGTGGTTTGTGCGCGACCTGTGGATGGCACACATTGCCCTGAGCGATATCGGCGGGCAGCGTTTCTACAGCGAGGAACGGCTCAATCGGTCTGGCCCCGGCATTGCGGGTGTGGATGCCCAAACCGGACTGGTATGGAACGGTAACTGGCAAACGCACATATCCGGTCAAAGTGAGGAGCTGCACGGCGTTGCAGACAAGTTTCGGTTGACGTTGAACCTCAAACCCGTCAAGGCGCCCGTGATCCAGGGGCAAAACGGCGCGAGCCAGAAAGCTGAGGGTGCGGGCCATGCCTCGCAATACTTTTCGGTGACCCGGCTTTTGACTACGGGATCGATTGACCTTGCTGGCAAAACCTACCAGGTGGATGGAACATCATGGATCGATCACGAATTCTTCACCGGATCCATGGCAAAGGATGAAACGGGGTGGGACTGGCTGAGTATGCAGTTGGATGGAGGGGCCGAACTCATGCTGTACCGGCTGCGGCACAAGGATGGAAGCATCGATCCGTACTCTTCGGGCAGCTACGTGGACGCTAGCGGGAAATCACAATTTCTATCAGCTTCCGATTTCGCAATGACGCCGGCGGCAGATAACTGGACCAGCCCCGCGTCTAAGGCGACCTACCCGGTGCGGTGGCGCATCTCCATTCCGCGCCTGAAGATGGATCTCGATGTAACCACGCCGCTCAGGAACCAGGAATTAACCGGAAAATTTGGAACCACCTATTGGGAAGGGGCCATCGACGTCGACGGCTCCCGAGATCAATCACCGTTGCGTGGAGTCGGATATCTGGAGATGGTCGGCTACGCGCAAGCGGGCGGCCCTGTCATTCCCCACTGACTACGAGAGCCGGGAGAGAGAACAAGGCGACGGGTGAGGGCCGACGGAACGTTACCTTTGTTTGCAAAATCCTTTCGCACCGGTAGACTTTTTGGCCGGTTTCCCCTTGATTCGAAACGCCATCTCAATCGTTACGATTGCATCCCAATCAGTCACCCAAAAGTGGAAACGCCAAACCAGAGATGGTCTGTAATCCTGTTCCCACACCTCAATGCAGTAGGGTCGAAGGAGAGGTACCATGGAATCAGAGACGTACGCAGGGAACGGCCTGGAAGTTGTTCCCGAAGTAATCACCGACGCAGTTGAATCATCCGAATGGCCAGAACGGGTGGCCCAAGCCAAAACCAAAAAATCAAAGCAGACGTCATCGCAAGCCAGGGTTTCTCAGCTCTTGGAAAGCTTGAACGAGATCGATGCAAGACGTTTCAAGTTGGAAATCGAGCGAGAAGATATTAAAAAGCAACTGGCCACCGCAGTCACAAACCTCTAACCCCTACGTTTTATCCATGAGGCCCCAGCCTGGATGCGAGATCAAATCTCCTTCCCCGGGGCCTTTATGTGAGACGCTCGCGTACCCTGCCGGGCCAGACAGAAGTCTATTTACCTCACAATCGCCACACTACGAAACCGCTTAAGTCCTTTTGAGAGATAGACCAGTTAGCCGCTTCCTGGAATTCGCAGCTTTAATCAATCACTTGATTGACATCCAACCAATTGATTGATTAAATGATCAGGCATGGCGGAATCTCACAACGACGAGTGGTGGCAGTCCCTTCTCCATCCCCAGGATGGGCACGGCAAACGGCGCGCGGCCTTGTTGCATGCTGCATTTGACGTCGTCGCAGAGGCGGGCTTTGAAGGTCTACGCACGCGCGCCGTGGCTACACGCGCCGGGGTCAACATCGCCACCCTTCACTATTACTTCCCGTCCAAGCAGGACCTCATCGAAGGCTTGGCCCAGTTGCTGAGCGCAAAATTTGTTACCCTGCACGGCCCGGCCCCGCGCCCTTCCGGACTTCCTGCTCTCGATCGCCTACGGCAGGAATTTTCCGACAGCCGCTTCTATCTAAATCATCATGCGGAAATGTTGCTCGTGATGCAGGAGTTTTCTCTCCGTGGGAAACGAGATGCAGAAGTACAGAAAATCTTCAACCAGATGAACGCTCACTGGCGCAATGGAATCGAGAAGACACTGGCGGCGGGCGCCGCTGACGGCACATTCCGCCCTGACATCCCCCTGCGCGAGATGTTCCTCCTCGTGATGTCGATCTTTACTGGTATGGTCGCATCCGGCGCCGGCCAGATCGATGCCATTGAACGAAATACAGAGGCATGGATCCTCTCGCCGAAAGCAAAAACGAAGCTTGCGAAGCCGAAAGGAGTTAAGCAATGAGAGAGCATACTGTAGCCATCATCGGCGGCGGCCTGGGCGGGCTATGCCTGGGGAACGGACTGAAAAAAGCTGGGGTCCGCGTGGCCGTCTATGAGCGCGACCTGTCCCCTGAGTCACGGCCGCAAGGCTACCGCATCCACATCGACCCGCAAGGTAGCACAGCGCTCCATCAATGTTTGCCCCCGCACCTCTGGGATGTTTTTCAATCCACGGGAGGAGACCTCGCCCAGGGTTTCAGCATCGTGACCGAGCAACTGCACGAACTCCTCGTCGTTGCCAGAAGCGCAGGTCCTGTCGATAGCATCGCACGCCATCGCTCAATCAGCCGCATCACCCTCCGCCGCATCTTGCTCGCGGACCTGGAAGGAGATGTGACATTCAATAAGCGATTTCTGCGTTACGAAGAAGCGGCCGATGGCCCTATCACCGTTCATTTTGAGGACGAGACCAGCGCACAGGCGGATCTGCTGGTTGCGGCCGACGGAGTGAATTCCCGTGTTCGCAAACAATATCTACCGCATGCCGAACCCATAGATACCGGGGTCATGGCGATCGTCGGCACCCTTCCGCTCACCGATGGCGTCATGGCGCTGGCTCCGAATTTCCTGCTGGATGGCGCCGGCATGGTGATACCATCCACCGCTTGCAGCATGTTCATGGCAATGTGGAAGCGATCGGGAGAAGCCACCCAGACCCTGGGCCAACTGGGTATAAATGGTACGTTGCCCGGCGATGAGAACTACATCATCTTCGCGTTGGGTGGCCGCCCCGAATTCTTTGCTCTCGATGGGCCATCCCATTCCCCGAGTGGTCGCGCATTAAAGAGCGTGCTGCGACGCAAAACCGCCGATTGGCACCCCAGCCTCCGAAAACTCGTGGAAATGGTTAACGAGGAAGACTTGCTCCTCAACCGTATTCGTACGTCGCAACTTCCTGTGCCGTGGAAATCGACGCGCATCACTCTGCTGGGTGACGCTATTCACAGCATGACCCCATATCGCGGTGTCGGCGGCAATATCGCGTTAAAGGATGCGGCACTCCTCGCATCGCACCTTACCGAGGTTCATCAAGGACAGAAGCCGTTGCTCGAAGCTATTTCGGACTACGAAGTCTCCATGCGCCGGTATGGCTTTGCCGCAGTCGAGGATTCCCTCAAGGCGATGAACCAGTTCACCGGCCCCAAAAAGTATCCGGCGTTTACGATCTTCAAGACAGGTATGCGTGTGGCCAATGCTATGCCGAAGCTGAGGCGGAAACTCCTTCCGGCATAGCGTTGTTGAGCATCGGTTCGATAAGAAATGCAGCAAGTCATCCCCTTGTCGAAGGCCTGGCGAAGGTCCCCCGGGAGCGTAACGGACGCCGAAGATTTGTCACTATACCTGCAGGGTATTCCTGGCGCGCTTCATTCAGAGAACTCGCTCGTCTTTGGCGGATGTCCAAATCAGCTAGCCAGGTGGCTGCGTAGGACTCGCCTCGATTCGGAGAACTATGTTTGGACCTGCTCTTTCAGAACCTCTGTCCACTTTTGTCTCCTTCATCCTCTCTGGGGCAATTGGTTCCGACGTAGCGTCTTCCCAGGTGTCGACTCCAGCGATTGCGCCTGTGTCTGCTTCTGCTCCATGGCTTGGGTTTGCGAGCGCCCTCGCGTGGCCCATTGCGGCGGTCGCTATCGCTTTGGCTTTCCGGGAACCGTTGAGTCAGTTTTTGAGCGGGTTGTCCGGTAGAGTCACCAAGCTTTCGGCATTCAAGGTTGAACTGGAGTTGGCCACAGCTCCGGCCGCAGGTTCGGGACCGTTGCTCGACGATATTCGCAGCGCCACTACGCTCGCCCCGATCGCAGATTCCACTCGCATGATGCTCGAGCAAGCGCAGTCCACCGTTCCCGCGGATTTCGCTGTGATCGATCTTGGTACCGGCGAGGAGTGGCTCACATCGCGGCTTTTTATCGCGGCGGTGATGCTGGAACGAATGCGCGCTGCCAAGGTCATGGTGTTTCTCGAAACCACTCCAACGACAACGCGCCGATTTGTCGCCATCGGCTCCCTCGCGGAGGTCCGATGGTCCCTGGCGCGCCAATTCCCATGGCTGGAGGCTTCATGGGCGCGCGCTTACATGGATGTGTTTCCGGCGTATCCCCCGGCTGGGGTCGTGGTGCCAAATGGAGCGCTGTGGCTGCCTGACCCACTCACGATACCTTCTGAGCCCTCGCCCATCCAGTCGTCCTCGGGTGCAATCGAGCCATGGACGGCGCGCAACCTCGTAGCCAGCTTCATCAAATCGCTCCAGATGGCTGCGCCAGGGATTCTACCAAGCGCTCCTCCGGCCTCTGTCACGTCACCCATCGTGCCCGTGCAATCAGGATCATCCGCGGACTCGTGGGTACTGTTTGCATCGGGAACTCAAGAGCGGGCCAGATGGGTGACGCGAACCATGTTGGAAACGATGCTCCCACCGATGGGCTTTGAACTATGGATGGACGAGAATCGGGACGCTTCGAGGGCAAAACGCACCCGCAGCCTATTACGGCGCCCCGGACCGTTCGTGGCACTGGTGCGAGGCGACCGGGAGTATGTCCGGTTAGTAAAGCGATCGGTCTTGCTGGAGGAGTTGGCGGCCTGGTCCGGCGAGGAGCCTCAGTAGGTGGCTGCGTTTTGTGCTGCTAATTTCTCGCGTATCGTTTGCTACGGATTTTGACTGAACATCTTTTCCAGAACATTCACTGCGTAGGCCGCTTTCTCAATGTTTTTGCGGCCAGCCGCCGCATCGCCTGACTCCACGTCAAGAATTCCGGCGTTGAGAGACTCGTTCATGTCGACGTAGGCATCGGCCATACTCTCGCTCACCTCGTGTCCCTCGGCGATCTTCTGACTCCGCAAACGCATCATTTGCGATCGGATCGCGGTGGCACGCGCCTCCAGTGCCGCCTTCTGCCGGCGTATCTCCTGCAGTTCGGCGGTCATGGCCGCTGACGACAGGGGCCTGGCTGACGGCTCCGCCTTCGCGTCGCCTACGATCACAGGCTCAGCCGCGTGTGTGGCCGCGAGGTCTTCTGCCTCCGGCGGCCCTTCCGGAAGAGCGGCAGCGTGGTAATGGGCGCGTGACAATCTCGGCGTCGCAGATGCCGCCGTCGACTTTAAGGACTGCGTGATGTTGCCGGCGGACGGCCGGGAAGAATCAACGACAGTTTCGCTCTTCGCGATCACAGTTGCCTTTGCAGGCGTATCGGTCAGGATAGGTTGCGGGTCGGTGGCTGCGAAGGTATCCGCCGGATCCGTTGGCGACTGGGACAATTGGGCCGTCGAAGAAGGGCCGTTTGTCGTCGTGAATCCACCCTTCATCCGATGGGACGCTTCTGACGCGCCGAAGGCGACTACCGCCACGATCGCGACCACAGCAGCGGCCATCGACCTACGGTGCCGCTTGTTCGAAGTTTGTGAAAAGACCGGGTGAGCCGCGGTCGGCGCCACCCAAACACCGCCAGCGCCAGGAGCGGAACTCGATACCTCCGAGAAGCCGCCGGCAACCAGCACCGCCTCCGAGGCCGCGACGCCGGTCACTTCTCCTAATTGATCGCTGAACTCCCCTGCACTCTGAAAGCGTTGCGCCGGATCCTTCTCCAGCGCTTTCATAATCAAATCGCTCAGGGCTTTTGGCAGCCGCGGATTCATTTCGATCGGCGGCCGAGGGCTCTTCTTGATCTGCCGCCGCAACACAACGTAGGCTGACTCGTCGTCGAAGGGCAGCTTCCCTGTCAGCAGTTCGTAGAGCGTAATCCCGACCGAATAAATGTCGGAGCGCTCGTCGACCGCGCCACTGTCGAGCGCCTGCTCCGGCGATATGTAGTTCAGCGAGCCCAGGGTTGCACCGGGACTGGTTGCGCCCTCTTTTGTCTTCGACTTGGCGATGCCGAAGTCCATCAGCTTCACCACGCCCTGGGGAGCGACCATGATGTTGGCTGGTTTGATATCGCGATGGATGACCCCGCGGCCATGCGCGTAGCTCAGTGCGGTCAACACCTGTTGGATGTAACCGGCTGCGGCTTCCGGGCTACATGGACCCTTTTGCGCCAGTTGATGCAGCGTGAGACCCTCAACAAACTCCATCGTCATGAGGAGCTCATTGCCATGCGTGAGAGCGGTGTGAAGCTGAGCAATATTGGGATGCCGGAGACCGGCCAGGATCTGAATCTCTCCCCGGAAACGCGCCGCCAGGGCCGTTTCCGCGCTGAGGTTGGCGAGCAGAACCTTCATCGCCTCGGTGCGCCCGGAAATAACGTTGCTTACGCGATATACGCGGCCCATACCGCCGGAACCAAGAACGCCTTCCACCTTGTAGTCGGCGACCCGCTGACCCAAAACAAATCCCATAAGCCTACCCTCTCACGCGCGCCTGCCAAGGTGTTTCGACGAGAGACCAGCACCCTCGAACCAAAAGGGGGGAATGACCCAGGGCTCTCCGGTGGTTCGCATCACGAACCGCTGGAGAGATCCCGAGTACGACTTGGGGTCAGCTAAAAGTTATCACTGGAGTCAGCACGTCAAGGGTAGGGATAGGTTAAATCCGCGGACTTCAGTACCCATCCCAATCGTTACCCCGGTTGTGACAGAGTCCCGGCGCTGCAGTACTTAAGGTAACGCACCGGTCACTTGACGTCCGGGGATGCGTGCGCACCTCTCCAATGTTCATCCCGGACTTTCTCCTTCCATGGCCGCCTAGGGTGCTCCGAGCCCGTCGTGCTGGTGAAAATTAGGATAGGCGGGTATCGGCGGAGCGACAACGGGATGCTCCTTAAGCTGTTCCAGCAAGATAGCCACCGCACGCTCCAGTTGAGCGTCATGGCCAGCCGCCACATCCTTCGGTAGCTCCTCGACGACAACGTCGGGCGCAATGCCATGCCCCTCTACTTCCCATTCCCCATTAAGCCCGTAGATGGCGTAGCGAGGTGCGGTGACTTCCCCGCCATCCATCAGAACTGGATAGCCGCCGATTCCCACCAACCCGCCCCAGGTGCGCGTGCCCACCAGCGTGCCCAGGTTCTGTTTGCGGAAATACCAGGGCATGGCGTCCCCACCTGAGCCGGCTGACTGATTGATGATCATCGCTTTCGGGCCAAAGATTGCGCCCGCCGGATCATGCACAGGCTTCCCGTCTCGCCCGATCGCGCCGCTCAATATTTTCTGGCCCAGTACATTTACTACGTAGTCGGCGATCAGGCCTCCTTCGTTGTAGCGTTCATCCAGCAGCACCGCCTGTTTGTCCAATTGCGCATAGAAGAACCGGTTGAAGTTTGAGTAGCCGGCTCCCCCTGTGTTTGGCATATAGATGTAAGCGACCTTCCCTCCGGACAGTTGATCGACCTTACGCCGGTTCGACTCGATCCAGTCGATGTTACGTAGCCCTTTCTCGGAGTCAACCGGAACCACCGTAACATCGCGTCCGTCGCTTCCATCCGGCTTTGTCCCGACCCGCAACACGGTCTGCTTTCCCGCGGTCCCGTCAAGAAAGCTGCCCAGGTTGTCCGTCCCGTGCAGGTCGCGGCCGTTTACTGCGAGCAGATACTCACCTTCCACAATGTCGATGCCCGGAAGTGTGAGCGGTGCTGTGAGCGAAGGTGTCCAGTTCTGGCCGTTATAAATCTTGGCGAATTTATAGCGGTCGTTTTCGACCACATAATCTGCGCCAAGCAAACCGGGCTTCGGCCCATCCTTTTCGTCTCGTGGACCATTCACGAACATATGGCCCACCTGGATCTCTCCTAACATCTCGTTTGAGAGGTAGGTAAATTCCTCTCGGGACGCGAGCCCGTCGAGGTAGGGCTCATACTTCGTTTGAATCTTCTTCAGGTCCAGCCCGTGCAGATGCGGATCGTAAAAGAAGTCGCGCTCAATGTGCCAGGTCTCGCGATACATCTGCTTCCACTCCGTTCGTGGATCGACCATAGCGACCATGCCGCCGTTGTCCACCGGTTTGCCTTGCGGAGCGTCTGGAGTTCCGGGCTTGAGATCCGCAATCGGTGCGAGAAACCAACTGTCACCGCGAGTGTAGAAAAGCTTCTCCCCGTTAAAGGACACGTCGTAGCCGGTCAGCCCGCTTAGAACTTCTTCCGTCAAGCGCTTCTCGGTTGTAAAACGCCACAGCGAGCGAATCGGCGGACCACCGTCGCCGGACGAAGCGCGCCCCACCGCGTGCCCTTCCGCCAGGAAGAGCACGCCCGTTTTCCCCATCGACAGGCCCACATAGTTGCGCGACAGAATTGGCAGCGACAGAATGCGATTGCCGATGCCTGCGAGATCGATCACGGTAGGTTTGGGTTTCTCGTCTTCCTTCTTCTTGCTGTCGTCCTTCTTGTCGCCTTCCTTTGCCGCAGCGTCGTCCTTGCTCTTATTGGCATCCGGCTTTTCGTCTTTCTTGTCTTCATCCTTCTTCTTGTTTTCGTCATCGCTTTCGGGCGCAACCGGAGATACTCCGTTGCGCGCCAGGACGATTACATAGGCGCTGCTGTTGGTAGCCCGGTCAAGTGACGAAAGGTCAATGCCCGCATCCGACGGCCCATTGTTGGTCGAGGCAGTGAAGTAGAGATACTTGCCACTCGGATCGAACACCAGATACCCGGTGTTGCTCATCCCGTCTGTGATCTGCGTTGAAGTGTGTGTGGATAGCGAATAGAAGAACACTGCATGCAACTGGTTCTCGAGGTCGCGCGTATAAGCGATCCACTGCGAGTCCGGCGACCATGAGACTTCTGTATCGGGTCCGAAGCCGCCGCGTAGCGAAGTATCCACCTTGACCGGTTTGCCCCCAGCTACATCTACATACCAAAGCCGCAGGTGCTTGTCTGAAAAAGCAATGTGCTTGGAGTCAGGCGACCACACCGGCGAGTAAAAATAAGATGCGTCCGGACCCAGGTCAATGACCTTCGGCGGTTGCAGTCCGTCCTGATCACGGATGAACAATTGGTACTCGCCCGACGCATCACTGAAGTAGGCAATGGACTTGCCGTCTGGTGACCATGAAGGGTCTCTCTCGGCGCTGCCCGGCGTCCTGGTCAGATTTCTGACGTTGCCCTTCTCGGCGGGCAGGGTAAAGATGTCGCCGTGTGCCTCGGCCACGAGCCGCACTCCGGTCGGCGAAACCGCAATATTCCTTACCTCTTTGGCAGCAATCGGCCTGAGCCCGGGAGTCAATGCAGGCAGATCTCCGTGAATCGTCACCGCCACGGCATGCTCCCGCTGCGTTGCCAGATCATAAAGATGCAGAGAGCCGAACTGCTCGTAGACCAGTGCTCCTGGCCCTGCGCTCACTGTCTTCAAGTCATAGCCGTGGTTCTCCAGGATCTGCTCCACTGCTTTGCTGTTGGGGTCGTAGCTGAACAGGGATACCGGGCCATTGCGGTCCGAGAGGAAGTAAACCTTATTGCCTGCCCACACCGGGCTCGAGTCATTTGAGTTTTCACGCGGGACCTTCACCAGGTCCAACGTCTTCATGTTCACTAACCACACCGGTGTCGTCTGACCGCCGCGGTAATGTTTCCATCCGCTCTCCCATTGCATCACCGGCACATAGGCAAGCGTGCTTCCGTCCGCGGAAAAGGAGCCCGCAGCCGCGCTGGGCAATGGCAGAACCGTCGGCGAACCGCTACCATCGGCATGGGTACGAAACAACTTCAAGAAATCCGTATAGCTCGTATGAGGCGAGGCGAACAGAACATCTTTGCCATCTGCTGTCCATCCCACGACCCCTTTACCGACCGGATCCCAGGTTAGCCGCTGGGGAACGCCGCCGTCTGCGTTCACCACGTATACCTCGGTAAGCCCCTGAACCCGCGCAGAGTAGGCAATGCGGCTTCCGTCGGGGGAGAAATACGGCCCTTCGGTGACTGCATTGACCGAGGTCAGCCGCCTCGCTTCGCCGCCCTGGCGGGATACCGTCCAAATATCATCTGCGTAAAGAAACGCAATCTTCTCAGCATTGACCGAGGGATTACGAAGCAGAAGGGGGAGAGAGGTCTGAGCCAGGCAACAGACATAAGAACAAGACAGCAAACTCAAACCAACGACTGAGAGCAAAGAGCGAAACGGGACGCTCCATCGGGTCATGCTTTGAACTCCATTGGGGTAAGGTCAGAAAGAGTGATGAGGCCCCGAGTCTAGGGTATTCACTCGACCCGCAACCCGGAATTCCATGCGTGAAAGCTCCGCAAACGTGCCACAACCATACCACGGCCATCGCGGTCCGTCTTCGCCGATCTGGGTCGGCAAAGCGGTTTCAGGCGGGCTAAGCGCTCCGGATAACAGAAGGTTTGTTGCGTTGCCCAGACGTGGTCTTCGCGCTCTTGTGAGGGGACACTACCGGGTCGATCTTTTTGCTGTGCCCGGGTACCCTCTTGCGCAATTTCTTCGAGTCGTCCCATCCGCCGAGCCCTAATGCAACCGACAAACATGCATTACGGAGTTCATCTGCACGCGTTCGGTCAACCAGTGCCCGCGCAACGACCATTCCACCAATGCTCAGGGCAGCAATCCCCAACGCCACCTCTCGGCGGTCCGCTTCCTCGCGACCGTGCATGCTGCGCTCCAGCAGAGTGGCCATGGCGCCGAAGACTACCTGGAATGCCCGGCGTGCACCCGCTCCATTGCGAGCAACATCCGTTGGCAGCGCGACCATCGGGCATGAATTCTCCACGTCTTCAAAGTGCTGACGGGAAAGATACGCTCTTACTACCTGGGCCCCCACGTCGGTTGCGGAGAGATCCACATCCACGCCATCCCAACAATTCTGCCACTCGGGATCGGTAAAGAAGCAGTTCAGCACCTCTGCGTACAAGTCCGTCTTGCTCTTGAAGTACGAATAAAACCCTCCGTGCGTGAGTTCCGCTCCCGCCATAATCTGCGTGATGGAGACGCTTTCAAATCCACGCCGATTGAACAGCCTTCGGGCGCTCTCGACGATCCTCTTCCTCGTCTGTACACGATGTGCGGCGGGATACGGCATGAAGTTCTCCTGACTTGGGGTGTGCAACGCTCGTTCAGCACACACTATGCAACCAACCCACAATATTATCTTGAACATATTTTGCGACGCTGCTTACATAGCCTTGACTCGGCGCCGGCGGCCAAGGGATGAAAGCGCTGTGATGAGAGGTAGATCGTGGGGTCTTTCATGGAAGCACAGATATCAAGCCAGACTCTAACGCGCAGACAGAGTCTTAAATGGGTTGCCTTTGCGCTCGGGGGCATCGCAGTTGGGTCGACAGCCGCCTGGGCGTCTCCCGATAACGGCGTTCTGCACAACGCGGAAACGATTCACCAGGAACCTACCTTCGCGGCGAGTCCGAGCAGAATTTATCAGGCCTTGACCGACTCCAAACAATTCCAAAAGGTGCAACTGCTCAGTGGCGCCATGAAGGAATCGGATCTTATGGCAAAGCCCGCAGAGATTAGCCGGGTAGTGGGAGGCCCTCTCCTCTTATTTGGTGGCTATATCACCGGCCGGCAGATCGAGCTGGTTCCCGGCAAACGCATTGTCCAGGTTTGGCGTGTGGGGAATTGGCCGTCCGGAGTGTATTCCATCGTAAGGTTTGAACTCACTCAGAACGGCGGCGGCACGAAGCTTATTTTCGATCACACCGGATTTCCGGCCGGTGACGGAGACCATCTGGCGTCGGGTTGGAAAGAGCATTATTGGGAGCCTCTGAACAAGTACCTGAGCTAGCGGACCTCCGCACGCGTGACGAATCCCGCTGCCAGGGCGTAGCCTTCTTCTATGCTTTGTCGTACAAGGCTACAACCAATCGGTGCGAGGATTTGCCACTATCATGGCTGACTGCTTTCCGCGCAGGATCACTGTAACGAGAAATGCGGCACGGTGGGCGCTTGTCACCGTGCTTGTGCTCGGCATCGCCAGCGTAGTACCGGGAAGGGCCCAGGCTACGGCTGCAAGCATTTCGGACAGTATTGCTGACACCTGGCAGGGTACGCTCCACGCTGGACAGGATCTCCGCTTCGTCTTCCATGTCTCGAAGGCCACGGATGGATACACGGCTGTCTTCTACAGCATTGAGCAAGGTCTGGAACTTCCGGTCAGCAGGATTACGCTGGACGGCTCCATCGTGAAGATGACCCTGGCGAAGGATCGCGCCACATACGACGGAAAGCTCAGTGCGGATGGCAAGACAATCACCGGCACCTGGAGCCAGGGACCCAGTCCACTCTCGCTTACCCTGAGCCGCGCTACGCCGGAGACGGCGTGGACTATCGAGACTCCACCCAAGGTGAATCGGATGGATGCGAGTGAGTCGCCTGCCTTTGAGGTTGCCACCATCAAATTAACGAGGCCGGAAGAACTCAATAAATCTTTTCTTATCGGGCGCGATCGCTTGAAAATCGTGAACGCCAATCTGAATGACCTCATCACCTTCGCTTACGGACTCCACCCGAAACAGGTCGTAGGCGCACCGCCATGGGCACAGACGGACAAGTTCGACATTGAGGGAAAACCCGACCGCGAGGGTGTCCCCAGCCTTGATCAGTGGAAGACCATGCTGCAGAAATTGCTTGTGGAACGTTGCAAACTATCCTTTCACCAGGACCAGATGGTCATACCGGTGTACGTCCTTTCCGTGGGAAAAACCGGGCCCAGGCTTACGCCGAGTCTTGGCAACGCTATGGGACTGCCTGGGTTAGGCTTTCGCCATGCAGTCGGTGGCGACTACGTCGCCAACAACGCGACCATCGGCGAATTCATTAACTCCATGACGCGCAACGTAAAACTTGACCGGCCCATCCTGGATGAAACACGCCTCACCGGCAGATACGATTTCACCCTCGACTGGACACCCGATGATTCGCAGTTCGACGGTATGGGAAGCCGGCTAGCTTCTCCCTCCGAGGTTTCCGGCAACTGGCCCTCCTTATACACTGCGGTCCAGGAGCAACTCGGGCTAAAGTTGGAAGCAACCAAAGCTTCTGCGAGCGTCCTGGTCATCGACCGCGTAGAGAAACCCTCTGAAAACTGACCAACGGAGCCAGGCGAGTGCTAGCGTCTTGATTGAGGAATTCGGCCCAACCGCGCATCGTGTCGCAGCAGTAGATCGCAGGCATGCAGCGACTCCCTCTCAAAGTCAGGGCCGTCGCTGGGAAGGACAAGCCAGTGGCCGATTTTCTCTCCCAGTAGTTCGATACGACGGATTGAGGGAAACTCCCGGCGAAGGCCAGGGTCCGACGGATCCGTACCTTCTGAGAGAACCAGCCAGACACCATTGTCTTTGGGAGACTTGACGTGATCTCGCAACATCAGGACGAGCCGGTCGCCCACATACACCGCGAAACCCGAGAACATGCGGCGCACCTCAGGGTTGAGGGACGCAATTGCCTCCAGGACGAACGAATGTGGTGGCTTGCGTTTCGGCTTGTCAGGGCTCGGCATCACCATTCATGATGCGCCCTCTCCACCGTGCGCGGCAATTCGTGGGACTTCTCTGTCGGTTACAACTGAGGAGACGCGATAACACGGAGTCGGCCGCGGATTCGCAATCATCCGCTGGGAGCCATCGACGCCGGTGGCTCCCACGATCAATCAGCATTGAGCGGTTTGGTGCACGCCTTGAAACATGGGTGCGACCCTTATCTTCCCACTCCCATGTGGCAGGGCTTGAGGGACGTCACCGAGTAGAAGTGGTGCTGTATGGTTCCATTCCGATCGAACCACTGACAGTGGGCACTCAATACACCCATCGCAGAATCCAAGCTCGCAATGGTCATGGCCGGACCGCCTGATTTCAATTCAACGGTGTCGCCGATTTGAAAGCTCATCATAAAACCTTACCTCCGTGGAGTGATGCCGCTGTATGGCAGTTTATTTCAGTCATTGTTTCCTACAAATACATTTTAGTGTTACAACATGGTCCACACTTAGATGTATAACTGCCCCTTGCGACATAGAATTCAAGCGGCGATGACTTATCGTGGATGTCACCGGTGATATCACTTATCGCTCTTTCAGAGGTAATATCGTGACGTGGAGGAAAGCTGAGCATGACCGCGTCTACCCCGGAACATACCGTCGAACTGCTTGACCTTGCGTTTAACAGAGGCGATCTTGAAGCCGTATTGGCGTTCTACGAGGATGCAGCTGTCATCGTCACCGAGCCCGGTAGCGTGGTGCGGGGATCTGCCGAACTACGTTCCTTCTTCACGCGTATCCTGCGTGATGGCCTGGTCGCGAAGCAACACAAGACGCACATCATCGAAGCTGACGGCATTGCTCTCTTCCTGTCACGATGGACCCTGCAGGAGCACGGGTCGTCTACGGACCGAACATTTGTAGCAACCACAGTTTTTCGCAAACAAGAAGACGGCAGTTGGAAAGCCCTCATCGACAATCCCCTCGGACCTTTGGTTCTCGGTGCAGGCTAGGCGCCGTCCAGAGAAAACCAGCTCATCCGATCTTCTTGCGCAACCACCAAAAACGAGGGCGCGGCATCGCCCGGTATGCAAGCCAGCCGGGTATGCTCAACTCAATCTCAGTGCCGGTGCCGACACCGCTCCAGATCGCGAACTCCGCGCCGATTTGTCTGCCGCGTTCGCGCATACCTGGCAAGCCAAAATGTCCGGAGCGGCCCGCTTGCAAAACTCCGGGTTCAATTCCCTGTCCGTCATCGCGAATACGTAAGCGAAACATACGCTCCGCGTAGATAATTTCCGCTTCAATATGGGCCGCCCGGGCGTGCGTAAAGGCGTTCCGTATGGCTTCGCGCGTGATGCGATAAATCTCGTCCCGAATAATGGGATGCAAGTCACGCGGCAGCCCTTCCACCGTCAACTGGAACGCTGCGGCATCCGCTGTCGCGAGTTCAGTGCCCAGGGCTCTCACCGCCTCCGCCAGATCATTGGTCGTCGTCGCCGACGAACGCAGGTCATACACGGCGTCGCGGCCTTCGGCGATCGCCTGGTCAGCGCGTTCGAGGGTTTGTTCCAGTTTCTCCTTTGCCTTGCCCGGCGGAAGCAGGTCATCGACAACCTGCAGGTGAAGCATCAAGCCTTGAAAGCCCTGCAACAACGTGTCATGTAACGCGCGCGCGATGCGGGTGCGCTCACTCACCCGCTCCTCCAGGCGAAGTTCCAAAATGCGCCGCGCGATGGCCCAACCAAAGAACGCGGCAAAGAAAACAGTCAAGATCGCGGTCATCGGGACGATGATCGAAATCCTGCGCTGCACACTCTTCATGTTCGCGACCGCGCGCGGCAGCTCTTCATCCAATTCGCGGTCAATACTCTGCACGTGGGCCGCAGTCGTACCCTCGATTCGGTTGAGTTCGCTGTCGAGACGAATGCGAACAGCTTCCCAGTCCCCAGCCCTGGCCAGAGCCGCAATGTCATCGAGCTGAAACGGCAGAGTGACCTCAATCGTGTCCAGAGCAGTGAGAAATGCAGGATCCACCCGGAATTCAGGCGGCAAATACGCGAGCGTACTGCGTGTCTGTTGTGTCTGTTTCTGTAGATCTTCGCGTAACGGTTCGGCTTCGGCCAGCAACCGGTTTGCATCCCTGGACTGGGCCACCTCGTTCAACCGCTGATGAAAGGACTGCAGACTTTCCTGCAGCCGCAAAACGGCGATCAGCTGCTGGCTTACGCCAGTAAGACGATCGGTTTGGAGTTGCGCTCGCTGAAACTGGTAAATCACGAGCCCGTTGCCGCCCAAAATCAGGGCGATCAACAACGCCAGAATGATCGCTAACCCCCGGCCGATGTTGAACTGGTTGCCGTTTGGTGACGTCATACGATCTCGTTCAGACTATCTGGGGCCGCGCGCATGTCGTTCCACCTAGCGCACAGGATTCTCCGTCGCTTTTGGGGAACCAGGACGGAAACCGGTGATCGCGATTAGCTGCTTTTCCAATTTAGCTGCGGCCTCGGGCGCACTGACCTCTCCGGTCAGGACCGAATGTACGGCATCGGAGTAGGCCTTAGAAACTGACTTGTAGGCTATACCTGTCTCGATAGAGGGCCGGGCGACGATGAAGCTTGCAGGCTGTCTCGATGACTCCGGAGGGACTGGGGCGTCCGCAATCGACGGCGGACTGTCGAGTTCCAGCTGAAATGGGACGCCGAGGCCGTTTCCCTTTTCTCCCTGATCGATGAGGTTGCGAAGCTGAAAGCGGAGTAGCGTAATCGCTTCCTCGCTATGCGTTGAATGCACAGAAACGGCTGTGCCGGTTCCTCCCAAGGCTCCGACCGATCCTTTTGCTCCGGCCGGCAGTCTCGCAAGGCCGGTCGGCAAAATCGGGACCAGGCTACGCCAGCCGATTTGCCGGGCTTGCCCTTTTCTGCTCATCGGGGTAAGGATCCAGATGCGGGCGAACGCCGCGCTGCCTGAGTCAAACGCGAGCATGGTATCGGTCTCCCGGTACGACACCACACCCGGAGGCGATATCCAGCCAATCCAATGCCTGGCCCGTTGCCATGCCTGAATCGCCGCCGGATTGTTCACACTGATGGTCCGATCCTGCTCGATAACCCGCCCTCCGCCTGCGGCTGCCTGCCACTCCAGGGCATTGCAGGTCAACGACTCCGCCGCATTTCCCTGCCATATGTAACCCCAGAAGTCTTTCTTGCCTTTAGCGCGCTCACCTGCCTGGATCCGCGCGGCCATCCTCTCGAGTTCATCCCACGTCCGGGGCGGATGAGCATAACCGTATTCCCGCAAGAGATCCGTGCGATACTCCAGGCCTCCAAGCGGAACGTTGAAAGGAACCGCCAAGAGCTTTCCGTTCACGGAATAACTGCGCACCAATTGCGGATCGAGCTCGGCAATCTCCGGGGCCAGGTAGGGCCGCAGATCGATCAGATCCGGCGCGAGAACCGCAGTCCAGATCAAGTCGATGTTCAGGAGATCAGGGCCGGAGCCATCCTTCAGCAGCTTGCGGACGAGGTCAACGTATTCGCGGCTGGCTTCCGGAACCGGAATCTTGGTGACGGGAATGCCCTTCTCCTGCGTGAACCGCTGTAATAGAGCTCGCTCCTGGGGTCGATCTTCATTCCAGGAGTAGGCATATTGCAGCGCCACCGGCTCCTGTGGCGCCTGCCGGCAACCAAACACCGCGATCCCCAGCAGCAAGACCACCCCGCACCTGGCCTTACCTTCCATCAGAAACGTTCCGTTCCTCGAGTCATCGCTGTATTCGATTCGAACCCATGGTAAATGAGTCATCCGAGGGGGGAGTGATGCTGGTGGCGAAGGCCACTCGCCACCGGCAATGGGCGCGTTGCCCAGCTTGGCAAATCGAGTTTCGCCTCAGAGGCTTCGCGCGGTCTTGCAGCATTGGTGGGAGGGCAACCACAAGCCTTTATCGTCGCTTGCTTTGAGCTGTTGCGCAGGTGCAGACCTGGAGTTATGAGACACGACGGGAACCAGGGCGATGGATACGGGTGCCCTCAACATCAATCCGGCGGCAGCAATCAGAACACTGGCAGCAAAACCTTGAAACTTATTCATCTCGATTCTCCCTTGTGTCGCCAGCCGGAACCTTTCGGTAAGCGACGGGCGACGCATCGATTCAATGCACGCACTCCGCCAAACTCTGCAGCTGCGTCTTCCAGGCGCGTTCTCTCGGTTTTGCAATGACTTAGGTCTCGTTTGTCTTCCACGGCACCCTCGACGGGCGCCCGCGCGGTAGCCGAAAAGCTACCCCTAAGAACCGGTAAGCTCCCCACTGGTTCACTTCAGATTAGGGGCCAATTCGACGACACTTCTCCAGCGCGGCTAAACTGAACGACCAGAGGCGGACTTGAGCGACCCGAGACTGCTGGCGATTTCCGGCTTACTAAAAGGGACAGTTTGGGCCGTAAAGGATGGCCCCCTGTTGCTGGGAAGAGATACCGGAAATCAGGTCATGATGCGCGAGGCTGGAGTTTCACGCCGGCATTGCTCGCTGAGCGAGGTCTCTGGCGGTTTTGAAATTGCCGACCTCGATAGTCACAACGGCACCTTTCTCAACGGAACCAAGGTCAGCCGCGAAGCCGTCCGCCATGGCGACCGAATTCGTATCGGGAGTAGTGAATACATCTTCCTCACCGAGCCGGAGGACGAGGCAGCCCTTCTGTCGTCCCACTCCCGCGAGCCGGGTAGCAAGTTCAGAACGATGCCCCTGGATCGCACCGGCCTGCCCTCCCTTGACTCAGGGGTCGCCCGCATGGCGCGTGATCTGGCCGCGTTCTTCAAGATTGCGAACGTCATCAATTCGACTCGCGATGCTCAGACCGTGCAGCGGGAACTGCTGGCGCTCATCTCCGAAGTGATCCCGGCGGCACAAGGCGCAATCCTGCTTCAGTCGAACGCGCATGAGGAACCCAGTCCACCCTGTACCTGGAGGAGAACTGGCGTAACGGGCCCGGAGATGCAAATTCGCGACGAGCTTGTGCAGCGGGCGACCTGGGACCGATGTGCCGTTCTCGCAGCAGCTCCGGCGACAGCAGCAACCGAGCATATTTTGTGTGTGCCCCTGTTGGCGGTGGAAAGAATTCTTGGCGTGATTTACCTGAGCTCACCCACAACGTCAGCAGCCTTCAGCGAGGAACACGCCTACTTCGTCAGCTCCGTCTCTCGCATCGCCGCGGTCACGCTGGAGAACCTCTCTCAGCTGGATTCTCTGCGAACGGAGAATCAGCGACTGCGCGGCGAGGCTATTGGCGACAATCACCTCATTGGTAAGAGCCGGGCTATGTTGCGGGTCAGCGACTTCATCGCCCGCGTGGCCAAAGGCAATTCGACAGTGCTCATTCGCGGCGAAAGCGGGACCGGCAAAGAGCTCGTGGCCCGCGCCATTCATGCCAGCAGCGAACGGCCCGACGAGCCCTTCGTCGCCATCAACTGCGCCGCCATACCGGAAGCATTATTGGAGAGCGAACTATTCGGCCACGAAAAGGGAGCTTTCACCGGCGCGATCGCGGCCAGGAAGGGCAAGTTCGAAACCGCCGAGGACGGAACCCTGTTCCTCGACGAAATCGGGGAAATGGCTCCTTCTTTGCAAACCAAGCTATTGCGGGTTTTGCAGGAGCGGGAGTTCGAACGGCTGGGGGGGACCCGCTCGCTGGCGTTTAACGCCCGGGTCGTAGCCGCAACCAACAAGAACCTTGAGCAGGCGATAAAGACCGGTGAATTCCGGCAGGACTTGTATTACCGCTTGAACGTAGTTTCCATCGCCACGCCTCCGCTCCGAGAACATCGCGAAGACATTCCGGCGCTGGCCCTGCACTTCGCTCACAAGCACGCGGTTAAGTGTAAACGCGGCTTTAAAGGCATCGCCGAGCAAGCACGTTCTTTGCTGATGCAATACAGTTGGCCGGGCAACGTTCGCGAGCTAGAGAACGCCATCGAACACGCGATCGTGATGGGCCTGACCGACGAGATTCTCCCCGAAGATCTGCCTGATGCGCTGCTCGAAGAGCAGTCATCGGGACTGGCGGCGCGCTATCACGAAACCCTGAACCAGACAAAGAAGCAGCTTGTCCGGACAGCCCTGGACGAAGCCAACGGCAGCCCAGCCGACGCTGCGCGCCTTCTGGGAATTCACCCCAAATACCTGCACCGGCTGATTCGCAACTTGAATTTGAAGGCAGGCAAAGCCTAAAAATCTTCCATCATCCAGACGTTACTGTCGCTGGTAATACCGGCAATCGCCAGGTCGCGCCCGTTTGGCGCGGGGACCCCGTAGGTTCGATAGGCGCCACGTTGGTCCCAAAGAGGCGTCGCGTGACCGTCCAGGTCCACGTGCACCAGGGTTGAGCTTGTGGGTGACTGACTCGAAACGAAGAGTGACTGCCCGTCCGCGGCCCAGTTCACGGCGTTGATGGCCGCCCAGCCCTTCACGACGATGTCGCGGTCCGGCTCACCCCTGAGCGAGAGCAACTGGATGTGGCCTTCGAGGATGTTGAATTCCGCAAAAGCGATGCGCGAGCCGTCGGGCGACGGCATCCAGTTGTTGTTGAGCCCGGGGTGAATCGTGACGTCGCGTACTTCGTGCCGTTTCCCCGTGACGGGGTCGAACACGTTGAAATGGGTTTTCAGTCCATCCTCGCTCAATTGCCCCACGAAGCATACGTCCGCAGGTGGATGCGTACAAGCATAGTTAGCGAGCCGCGGCATCTCAATCAGCGGCTGCGGTGTTTCCCCACTCGACCCTATGCGCATGATGCGGTTCCACTCATCCGTACCTTTCATCGGCACGGTGACGCCGGGTTTGTCCGCCACATAAAGAATGGCCCCATCCGGGCTCATGCGGGGCATGCGGGCCTGTCCCGGCCCCGTGACCACGGGCTCGGCGGTCTGCTGATTAATGTTCTGCATGAATACCTGGTTCAAACCGTTGCGGTCAGACCAGAAGATCACGGTGCGGCTATCGCTCGTCCAGCTGGCCGGCGAGTCATTGCGATCGTCGAGCGTCAACCGCCTCGGAGTCGTCAGCTTGGCGCCTCCGGCCTTTAGTTCCGCTACGTAAACATTGGTTTGAAAATTCCATTTGAGAAACGCTACCCGCTTCCCGTCCGCGGTGAGTGTCGGAGAGGAAAAGGAAAATCCAACCCAGTTCGTGAGCCGATTTGGTTTTTCTTTAGGTTTTCCGGTCCGGGGATCGAGTTTGACCTCCCAGAGATTGGCATCTTTCCGGTTCGTGCCTGGCTCGGCAAGCGAGAAAATGAATCGGCCGTTTGGCGCCCACCAGAATCCCTCAGGGTTCTTACATAGGTCTTCGCCTGCCGTTACCACCACGGGCGGCCCCCCCTGCAGGTCGCGATTCTCTAGGGTGCACTCAAAAGCGCCCACAACCTGGTGAACGACGAGGTAAGCGATTCGACTACCGTCAGGAGACCAGACTACCCTTGTGAATCCCGTAGCCTCATCGCCCTGAACTATCCTCTTCGGATCCTGGCCATTTACTGCCGCGAGCCAAATCGTGTGATCTCCAAACGTCCTGTGTTGCTGCCCCTCACGCTCGGTCAATGCCGTGCCCGCACTGGTAAAGGCAATCGTTTCTCCATCCGGCGAGATAGAGTGCGCATAGCCATCGTCACGGAATTTTCGTGGCGCATAACCCATCAGGGAGAGAATCCAAATGCTCGGCGGCTTGCCTGCGACTTCCAGGTTGGCGAGCAACCGCGTTCCATCAGGGAACCACGCCACCGGCAGCCAGGTAGCGTGGGCCGATGCTACCTCGGCCAGCAGGGGAACCGTTTTCGTTTCTCCCGTCTCCAACAGTTTGATGTGCAGTCCCAGGTCGTCGGAATAGGCCAGGTACTTGCCGTCAGGCGAGAGCGCGGCCTGCGTCGTGCCATGCCCCATGGGATTCGCGGTGAGCTGAAGCAGGTTCATGGACGGTTTGCTTGCGGGAGCGTGGCTCTTGATCCCGAAGCGCCAGATCAATGATCCGGCTAACAACAAAACCAAAGCACCGGCAACCATCCACGCGTGCCGCCAGCCCGCCGAAGTCTTCGCAGCAGCTACCTCTACCTGCTCGTCACTGGCCGCGGCTTTGGCAGCGATCAGTCCGGTCGAACGCCCCGACTCCGTATCGCGCCGCAGACGCTTCAGGTCAGAACGTATTTCCGCCGCACTTTGATAGCGCAGTTCGCGATCTTTCTCCAGAGCTTTGTTGATGATGTCTTCCAGCTTCACGGGAAGATCAGGATTTAGGCGCACCGCAGGAACCGGATCCTGATCCAAAATCTCGCGGTAGATGACAGCGGCACTCTGGCCACGGAAGGGCAGTACGCCCGTTGCCATTTCGTACATCACCGCGCCGAACGAGAACAAATCGCTACGTTCGTCCACTTCTTCCGCTCGCGCCTGCTCTGGTGACATATAGGCGACCGTGCCTAGCGGCGAGCCCGGACTGGTCAGGTGCTCCTCGGTCACCGTCGTTTGTTGCACCGTCGCAGCCAGAACCCTGTTAGAGACGGACGTTACTTTCGCGAGACCGAAATCCAGAATCTTCGCGTGGCCGCGCTTGGTCACAAAGATGTTCGCCGGCTTGATATCGCGATGAACAATCCCTTCGGTGTGAGCAGCCTCTAGCGCGTCGGCAATCTCAATGGCCAGATCGAGTATGAGCTCGGTCTCCATGGGCTTTCCAGAGATGCAATGTTTCAGGGTATTGCCTTCCAGAAACTCCATCACCAGAAAGCGTTTCCCCTGAAACTCACCAATTTCGTGGATAGTACAGATATTCGGGTGGTTAAGCGCCGACGCGGCGCGGGCTTCGCGGCGGAATCGCTCCAGGGACGTCGGCTGTAACGCCAGATCTTCAGGGAGGAATTTAAGGGCGACGAAACGACCTAGTTCCGTGTCCTCGGCCTCGTAGACAACACCCATGCCGCCGCCGCCAAGTTTCTCGATGATGCGGTAGTGCGAGATGGTCTGGCCAATCATTCGGGAGAAACTCCGATTCGGACGACTCGCCGGTTCATGCAAGCCTTTCGAAATTGGCTTTCCCGGGAGTTGGCCTCAGGTCGTTCGCTACGCTTAAAGTATATTATTCATCGGGCCAACGCTTGGACATCTACCATTTAGCGCGGAGCAGCCGCAAACATTCGATATTCCGCACGTGCCTGACGAAGAAGTGGAATATCCCCATCCGCGTCTTTCCACAAGTCGAGAAAGTTGACGTACTCCTTGCGAGATCCCTCTACATCGCCCGTGAGCCGTTTGCTCCGGGCGATGCCCAGATGCGCCAGCGCCAGATACGGCGAAATCGGGCACGCCGCGCGCAGATCAAGCGCACGTTGAAATTCGCTTGCGGCCTCGGGACCACGTTTGGCTGCGAGTAATGCCTGAGCGCGATAAAAAATGGAGGCGAGCTCCGTGATGCGTGACAGATCGTAGGGCGCAACCGGCTTGAGCTGTTCGACCGCCTTCTCTGCATCGAAACGCCGCAGGCTGATCAGAGAATCCGCCATGGGCAGTACCATCTTGATGAAGATGGTGTTCTCCGGCGCGCTCTCACGGACCTTGCGGGCGAGCGACGCGGACCCCTCAAAGTCGCCCGTGTTGGCCAGAACCAACGCCGCAAACGCATTCACGTTCGGCTCTTCGGGGGCGAGTTTCAGGGACCGCTCCACCTCCGCGCGTGCCTGCTGGGTTTTTCCCAGATCCGATTCAAACTGCGCCAGGTCTTCCCCTGTGTCGGCGGCGTATTCCTTTAGCCCGTTGCTGAGTCCGATTTCCTGTGCGCGGTGAAAGATCGTCTGCGCCTCGCGAAGCTGCCCGGAAGCAGTTTTGACCCATCCCATCAACATCAGGATTTCGCCTTCGCGCGGATTCCCGACCGCCCAATCCAACTGCTGCTTGACCAGCGCGCTATCTCCTTCCGCAATCCCCACGCGGAACATGGCCATGCGCGCAAGTACGGAGTTGTCCAGCTTTTTCGCGGTTGCCTGGCGCCATGTTTCGCGCGCCTCCTCATAGCGGCCCAGCCGCTGCGTTGCCTGCAGCATACCCGCATAGGGGAAGGCATTGTCGGGGTTGATGCGTAACGCCTCGCGTGCCATGGCAAGCGATAATTCAGGCTGCCCGAGCTGCTCGTAGAGGTCTGCGAGATTGTTCGGGGCGATCAGATCCTGCGGATAGAGCTGCCGCCACAGGTTATAGACCTCCACCGCCTTCTCCAGATCTCCGCGCGCCGAGGTGTAATAGTGCGCGGTCAGGTAGAGGCGTTCCCGCTCCGTGGTGTGCCCGCGAAGATCGAACGCCTTCTGATACGCAGCATGGGAGCGTTCGGCTTCGTTTGCATTGAGATAGATCGTTCCCAGGCGCGCATAAGCGAGTGCGAATTCTGGATCAAGATCCGTGGCCAGCTTATAGTCGCCGATGGTTTCGTAGTCCTGCCCACGGACACGCTTCTCCTCGCCTGCCGCGAAGGCCTTTAAGGCGGAGAGTGAGGCCGTGGTCGCCTGCATCATCGGAGTGCCAAACCGCTTCACCGAGGCTTCCGGCTCTCCCAGTTCCCGGCGCAGGTTGTCCGAAGCCTGCCCAAGCGTAGTGAGCATAAGGTCCATCGACGGCGAGAGCACTTCCTGTTCGGCGAGCACCTTTCCAGTCGCGCAGGACTTTGCTTCCAAACGCAAACGCAGGCCACCCTCCGCCGGCGAGACCGCGCCATGCACAATTGCCTGCCCATGCACGGCCTGACAGATCACCTCCGCATCTTTCTGGGGTAAACGGGCAGTGGCTTCGCGGCCCAATTGCTCCAGCGCACGTTGTACCGCCCGCGGAGGAACAAGACTGAAGAACGGTGACTCATCCAGCTTCACCCGCAGAGCGCTATTCAGCGTGTCATCGAAGACTCCGTTGCCGGTCGCATTGTCGAAGTCTGCCAGCACCAGTCGGTCGTTGGCACGGAGCGCCGGCCCGGTATGGAAACGCCCGCGGGCCACAACGACCGCGAGACCCGCCAGCAGAAGAGCGCAAGCCGCGGCCGTCCATTTCCAGGGACTCCGCGAGCGTGGCGTTACCGCCGCGGCCGGGAGTTCCGGTTCGCTCGTGGCTACGGCAACCGCAGCAACCGGAAGCTCATTGCCGCCTAAGGTGACGGGAGCGATAAAGCGGTAGCCGCGGCGAGGGACGGTTTCAATGAAGCGCGGATTATCAGCGGCGTCGCCGATGGCCTGGCGAAGTTTTGTGACTGCCGTACTGACGCCCTGGTCAAACTCGACGAAGGTATTCTCCGGCCACAGTTGTTTGGCCAGAAGTTCCCGGGAGACTATCTGCCCGTGCTGTTCGAGAAGGGTAACCAGGACGCGAAACGGAAGCTCCTGGATCCTGACCCGTTGCCCACGCCGATATAACTCGCCCGTCTCAGGAGCTACTTCGAAATTGCCGAAGCGGTAGACCACTCTCGTGGGCTCTTTCGTATCTGCCATACCCAGTCCTGCGAAGACCACACCGACGAATTTTGAGCGAGTGTACCACCTGCCCACATGTGAGAGCAGTTGAGAAAGGCCGCTACGCATCACATTTTAAGTAACTTACCGGTTGATCTCGAATTAAACTCCAGTTCTATTGACGGCCCGTCCATCCCGCGTGATGGTAGCTGCCATGCAAGAGCAGAACCAACCAACGCAATCCACTGCGGCAAACACCAGTTCCCTACGGCGCGTCGTCCTCCTGCTGTTGGCGGTGTTCGCAGTGCTGATTGCGATTGTGGCCGGCATCGGCTTCCTGGCTATCCGCAAGGCGACCTCGATCTACCACCAGACCAAAGCCAGCGTGATGGGCGCGGAGACCTCCGTCGCCACGCAGAAGACCGCACCTTCGGCTGCCCCGCCGATGGCAGTCACGGAACCGTGCGCGACGCTCCCCAAGAGCGAGGCGACGGAGTTGCGTCAGCAAGAGGCAAGCGCAACGGTTCCGCTCGTGCCCGACATGGTTCTCGACACCATCTGGGTCTTGTACGACGCCGACCTGGAAACCCTGACGCGGGTTTCCAGCGTGGAAGACGATGAGATCAAGTTCACCCTAAGCGGACCTCTGGCCAAAGCCGTCAACGGAAAGGCCGTCGTCGAAGCGAGCAAAGTCATTCCTGTGTTTCCGCAATGTCAAGCCGACCTGGCCGCTTCCCATCTGCTGGTGACGGAGGGAAACCCCGAGCTCTCCGTGCCGCTTGTCGGAACTACCCGGATCAGTGTTTCGCAATACATCTACCGGCAGCTCAAGAACGGCAACGAATTCCCCTTCGAGTATCGCCATCAATACGAGCCCGTGGGCGCGGGATATTCCTGGCGCTACGACGATCGCGGCGAGATGCAGCGCGACAGCTCCTCCAAATTCAAAATCATCCTCAACGGCGAACAAACCGAACTCCCCGCGCTGCATGCTAAGGGACTTCTCAAAGGAATGCCGACGGAGATGACGGTCCTGGACGATCCCGCGAATCCGCTGCTACTCGACCTGGAGATACCACAGCTTCGCTTTGCCCTGCGCACCGCGAAAATTACCTATCCGGTTGCCAAGAAGATCGAGAGCGATCTTCAACAGACAGGACGCACCGAGATCTACGGCATCTACTTTGACTTCAACAGCGCGGTGATCCGCGTGGAGTCGGAGCCGGTGCTGGAGGAGATTGCCGAGGCTCTGCGCAAGAATCCGGGTTGGCAGCTAAATATTCAGGGGCACACCGACAACATCGGAGGCGATGCGCACAATCAGGCTCTATCAACGCAGCGCGCTGAGTCGGTCAAGAAGGCCCTGATGGAGAGATATGCCATTGCGCCGGACCGGCTCACCACCGCAGGCTTTGGCGCCGCTCAGCCCAAGGCTCCGAATGACACCCTGGAAGGGCGGGCGCTCAATCGTCGCGTCGAGTTGGTGAAACAAGGATGATGGCTGCCCTTCCCATTCTTCTAGCGGCGGTTGCCGATCCCGGCGACCCAACACCGTTCAGCCGCGGCCTGGGTGGCCTGATGTGTGTGATCAGCGGGATCGCAGGTCTGCGTCATGCGCGCAAGCTGCGCCTCGGTTCTCACGCGATTGAGGAAGCACCGGTCATGACCACTTTGAAGGCCGGCGCCGCTTTCGTCCGCGTACATGGAACCATCGCTTGCGATCAACCTATCGTCAGCCCGCTGACTCAGACCCATTGTTGCTTCTATCGAGTCGAAGTTGAGGAGCCCTCCGACGACGGCTCCTCAACAGGCATGGGCTGGAGACCACTGCACCGGGAGACCTCCACGGCAGACTTCCAACTGCGCGACGCCGCAGGTGTGATCGAGATATTTCCCGCAGGCATTGAGATCGATGCACCTCCAACCTTTCAACATGAGGTCATCTCCCGCGCCGGCACTCCGCAAGAGGAAAGGCTACTTGCGTATGTGCAGCAAAACTGCCCCAACAAAGCCAATCGCTTCCTGCTGACGCTTCTGAAGCAGGCGGTCCTCTCGCCTGTGCAGCAGATGGACCCTGGAGTTCAGGAGCGCCTGCAACAACTCGAAGAACGTCATCATCGGCCGCTGCATCGTGAGACCAGGGGGCAATCGTTTCTCTTCCGCGAAACCTGCTTTCTCCCCGGCCGGGAACTGGAGATTGCTGGAACCGCCTTCATGAACGGCACGACCCGGACCGTCGGGAAAGGACCGGGTAAGACGCCCTTCCTCCTCTCCACCCACTTCCGCCAGGCGATCCCCGGGGAACAAAACCGCAAGGCAAGAAACTTTGCCATCGTGAGTTCCCTGGTCTTATTGGCGGGCGTAGTCATGATGATTTCTTCCTATTACCTCGCTATCTGACAAGCACGAACAAATAAGGAGTTGTCATGCACCAAGACAATCTTGAACATCGCAACCAACATGATCTTTTAGAGCGAATCGTAGCTCTTGAAGTCGCTCTGCAAGAGAGACAACGCCGGTGCCGCGAGCGGCGAACGTCGGCCGCAATCGCTTTGATCGCCGTGTTGACCGGTCTCACGCTTTGGGCGCAAGGCCCGGCAGGTCCCGTCACACTACAGTCGCTCTCCACGCGCATTGACCTTCTGGAGAAGCGTGTTGCCAGGGATGAAGCGGCCGGTGGCAGGACTTCTCCCCAGAGCGGCGTACCTTCCGGGAACCCGGGCGCGGATGCGTCTCTCCAGCAGCTAACAGCGCAGATCGCCGAACTGAAGCAGGAAATTGCGGATGCCCGGTCCAGCCAATCCACCGTCAAAGCTCCCTTCCGCGTTGTCGGAGCCGGAGGCCAGACGCTCTTGAACGTAATCGAGGTGGCTCCTGGATCCGGGAAGCTCGAGATGAAGGGCGCAAACGGCAAATCGTTCACCGCCGGCATGACCAATCAAGGGGATGCGTTTGCCCGCTGGGACGCGGCGATGGGTACGGCCTACATCGGCGCACCTCCTGGCAAAGTCTTTGGGGTTCGTCTCTTCGCGGCGGGCAGTGAAACCACTACTTTAGCGATGACGGAGGCGCCTGACAGCGCGCTGATTGCCATTGGCTTGCATGGCACACCGAAACTGGTCTTGAGGGCCGACACCGCGGGGGCGAAGATGGGCGTGCTCGATGACTCGGGTTCTAGATTTCTCTCCAATCTTACGGCTCACGGCAATAGTGGAGGCGATGTCGAAATCGCCAATGCGTCCGGGCAGATCGTAGCTTTTATGGATGCCAATCCAGCCAACAACGAAGGCCGTGCTGTCTTCGCCAGCGCCGGCGGCGAGCCGCTGGCAAAGATTGGCGCGGCTGGTCCTCATGGCGACGTTCTGCTTGGCGGGCCCAACAAGACCGTCGCTGTGTGGGAAATGGCGTTGACCGGCATGCTGCGCTAACAGCGGCCATCCTCACGGAGTGAGGCTAGCCGCTGGGCGGGATAACCTGTAGGCCGTAACTTACCTGAACCTCAAGCTGTCGTTCAAGCTTGCCGAGCCATCGCAAGATCCACGATCTCCTCGATCATCTGGGTATAGGAAAGGCCTGATTTCTTCGCCGCCATGGCAAACTCCTGGCCGCTCGAAAGCCACGGGTTAGGATTCGCTTCGATCACATAAATCTCGCCCGTGCTCGAGAGACGCATGTCGATGCGCCCATAATCACGAAGCCTGACGGCGCGATAGGCCTTCATCGCGACCTCGCTGAGCCGCGCCGCGGTGTCTTCATCCAGGTCTTCAGCGATTGCCGATTTTGTCAGCTTGTAAGCGTCTGTCTCTTTATCGAATTTCACATCCGAGCTGGCAATCTTGGGCACGCCCTTGGGAAGCTTCGAGAGGTCCATCTCGACCAGCGGAAGCGGATAGGTGCTCTCATCATTGCCGAGAATGGCGGCGTAGATCTCGCGTCCTTCGATGTACTCCTCAATCAATGCCGGCGAATCGAATTCCGTCTGTATGTAGTGAACGCGTTCCATCAACTCCTTGACGCTGCTGACGACAGCGGCAGCATCGATGCCGATGGATCCATCCTCGGAGTTGGGTTTTACGATCAGTGGAAACGAGATGTCGTGCGCGTGGTCGATGGTGCCGCGATAGACCGTCGCAAAGTAAGGCGACTGGATGCCGTGAAACGCGAACATCTTTTTGGCGATCGATTTGTCCTGCGCAAGAATGTGCGCGTGCGGTCCAGCGCCCGTGTAAGGGATCTCGAGGATATCCAGAAGCGCCGTAACCTGCATCTCCTTGGTGTCGTCGCCGGCATAGGATTCGGTGAGGTTGAACACCAGGTCGGCGCCACATTTGGCGAGCCCGAGCAGCGACTGCTGGCGGCCGTTGAGAACATAATAGGACGGCTCATGGCCTAGCTTCACCAGCGCTTCAAAGATCTCTTCGCGGTCGTGCTTTACTGGTTTCCGCTTGCGCTCCTTTTGCCCCTTGCGCTTGCGCGGCGCAGGAACCTCTTCCTCGACCGCAGGCGCCTCTTCTTCCCACAAGTCGTACAGCACGGTGACTTTTAGCTTTGGTCCAGTCATATGGCCTTCCATTCGGGTAACGCCAGTTGCCGGCGCTCCTCAGGGATGAACTTTCCACGCATCAAATAATTCATGGAGAGCGCGGTGGTATACACCGTGAACTCCGTGAGGTACTCAGGCTCGCGCCGAACGTCTACGCGCAGGCCCAGGTCTTCAACACGCTTAAAGATGGCTTCCACCAATCGCTTGACGATCGGCCGTTGCACACCGCTCCAATACGCGACCTTATCGACAATGGACTTGCGATGCTGCTGCAGCATCTCCTGCGCGGGTCGCACGCCTTTGCGTCGCTTGGCGGAGATATCGAAAATGTCCGCCAGGTCGGCATCCAGCGTAAGCTCTTGTACTGGAATCTCCTCTGTCACGCTGAGACGATAAAACTCGCCCACCGTCGATTCCATTTCATCCACCGTGATATCGGTGCGGCCGCGCCGCCGGGTCGGTTCAACATCTCCAACCTTGCGCGCGATGCGGTCGACGTATTGCAGCTTCGCCAGCGCCTCCCAACCCTCATAGCGCCTGCGCCATTGAGAGCGAGGCGTAAGCCAGACCGCAAACGTTTCTGCAAAATCTTCATCCGGATGTTTCTGCGCGTACCACCCGGCCATGTGGCGAACATACTTCCGCGAGAACGGAATGGGACGATAGTTGTCGCGATAGGCGCGGCGAAAGGGACCGAAGACATTGCGCCACTCCGCCGACTTGTATAGCTGGTACGCGTAATTGAACGCGTGCCCAGCCTCATGGCGCATATACATCATGATCTCGCGAGCGTCTTCCAGGTCGTTCATATCGCGCTCGAGCTGTGCCAGGTCCGGGTTCGCCAGGTAGAACGGAATGCCGATGACCGGTTCACCGGACGGGCATCCCCATTCATCGGTCAGATAGCAAAGCGGCCGGAACTTGTGCAGCCCCTTGGCGCCCAGCTCGCGATAAAGCTGTTGCACGAATCGTTCGAGCGGAGAACCCTCGAGTTTCAGCCCTAGGTCGCGAATGGGCTTGGCGAGTATTTCCTGAAATTCGGTTCGAGTTTTCTCAAAATCGCGCACCGGGCTATTCTGAGTTCTACACCAGGGAGCTGAATTTCGCACTCCCACGCGTATCGCATGTGCACACAGTATTGTTGGCACGCTTGGTTCTAGGGAATAGGCGCCCCACCCGAGTTGAGATACGCCGCGAACAAGTTGGCAAACTGACCGCCATCCGTCGTGATTACAGTTTGCGAGCTGGCGCCCGAACTGAAAACGATGCCAAAGCTGCCGATATTCGCGTATTGGCCGGTATTTTTCAGCATGTAGTCGACATGGTCGTCGCGATAGTGCTGGTTGGTGCCTCCCGGGACCGACGAGGGAAAGCCCATCGGCGTTTGCCACCAGATGATCGGCAGGTTATTCGGCAGATCGCCACGATAGGCCGACCACATATTAAGCGATTCAGTAAAGTTCGGACTCTTGACATTCGCTTCGTCCCAATAAAACGGACCTGAACCGCGTCCTGAACACTCCGGCGGCGGCGATGACACTTCCATGCATCCAGCATCGCGATCGCTGGTTTGGGCAACGATGAAGTCCGCGTTCTGAGCGCCGATTTTGCTCATGAAGTTCGCCAGGGTCGGAGGATCTTCGCCGAAGAAGGACGCGGGATAACCAATCAGTGTCAGCGGCGCATACGCGCGGCCGAGTGCCAACAGGCATTGCGCCACCCCGGTTGCGTTGTTGCTCAGGGTTGCGCACTCAGGCTGATCGTTGACCACGGCGACCAGTTGCGCGGGATCGTTGTTCGGTGCCTGCGCCTCGACATATCCCCAGAAATCCGGTTCCAGGTTGACCAGGGCTGGTTTTCCGTAGGCACCCAGCTTTTGAAACATCATCCGCGCCTGCGACCAGTAAGCGTCCATGAAACTGCTGCTGCTCAAGCCAGACAAATTGCCGTCTCCGTTTTGCGCCATGCCGTATAGCGTGTACATCGGGATGGCGCCAATCGCATCGTCTGCCTGGGCCGTGTCCGGAAGGTAGGCGCCCGTCGGACTGTTCCAATCGATCCACGAACCGCTGCCGACCCCGACAAGGTAGGTGTCGATGATGTCCGGCTTGATCCCCTGGGCGTTCATGTCGGAGATCGCGTTCCCCGCACCAAGTCCGATCAACACCCGGTCCGGCTTGCCAAGCCTGGCGTTGATGGTGGAGTTGGTTACCGTGAGCGCGACGGTGGCGTTATGCGAGAGGTTTGCTGCGACCCCGGTGATGGTGGCGTTGGACATGCCCGCCGTCGCAGTGGAACTGGCAGTCACCGTTACGGTCTGCGGAGTTCCAGGCACGAGCGAGAGCGTCGACGGCGATGCGGTCATTCCCTGCCCGAGATTACTCAGCGACACCTGGATGTTACCGGTGAACCCATTCAACGCGGCGGCACTTACGGTCAACACCGCGCCCGCACTGCTCCCCGCGGTGACGGTTGCTGCCGGCGGCGTCACACTAAAGGAAAAGTCCGCGGCAGGCGGGGCAGACACAGGTGCCGCAACGGTAAGCGTAACCGGAGCATTATGCGAAAGCGAACCCGAAGTTCCCGTGAACGTAAGGTTGGAGGTGGCGACCATTGCTGAAGAAGCCGCGGTCAGCGTCACCGTCTGGGGCGTTCCGGGTGTCAGCGAGAGCGTTGCCGGAGAGGCTGTAATTCCCTGCCCGGCGTTGCTCAGCGCAACGTTCACACTTCCGGTAAAGCCATTGAGCGGCGCCGCACTGACGGTAAGCGTCGCACCCGCACTGCTCCCCGCAGTGACGGTCGCTGAGGACGGCGTCACGCCCAGCGAAAAGTCGGGAGCAGGCGGCTGACTGGCGGTCGCGATGGTAACCGCCACCGAAGTTGTCGCAGTCACCGAACCGGCTGCCCCGGTGAAGGTGAGTCTCATCGCGCCGGGCGCGGTGGAACTTGCGGCCGAGAGGGTTACATTTTGTGCGGCCCCCGGAGTAAGTGTGAGCGTCGCAGGCGTGGCCACAATACCAGCCTGCATTCCGGAAATGGCTACGGCCACCGTAGATGGAGTGCTCCCTTGCTCAGAAGCGACGATGCTGAGGGTTTGGCTGCCACCGCCGGGCGTCAGGCCTACATTACCTGGAGTAACGGCCAGTACCAAGGTACCGGTGGTATTGGTGACTTGCGTGCCGCAGCCGGCGAGCATCATCAGGATCCACGCAGGGAATAGTCCTTTAAATAGCCTCGGAAAGGACTTCATGGGGGACCTCTTTCGCAGCCAACAAGAAGGTGAATGACCAGACTCGGTCCGCTGCTTCAGGCCTGTCCACTTTAGTGCAAATCGGGCAGAAATCCTCATCCACCATGGTGGGATTGACGTATCGCTTGCTTTCTACGACTGGAAAGGGGGCGATCAGAAGCGAGGAACCGGTAGCCCGGAAAGCGGACGGCGATTAGGCCTCTGCCCAAAGGGTGGCAGGCGGAGATTCGTCACCGTTTCTGATACGAATATCGCAGCGAGGCACACCGACGTCTGCCACGAAATTGAGCTTGGCGCTTTATAGAAAATCCGGTGTTCGAGTGGCAACCGCGGGCCGGCGGCCGAGCTTTGGAATCATTTTTCGAGAGCCCCAAATAGATTGCTCAGACTGCGACAATTTCGCACTTTAGGGACTATCGTCATCTCCCGCCGTAACCTCTGTTGGTGACGTTTCGCAAGTGGCCGGCAACAGGTAGGCTGTGGCCATTATGATCACAATCGGCGGCGGCCCAGTGAAGATCTTCAGGGTGTTTCTCCTGACCGTTGGTCTTATTGCCGTGGTTTCTTTTGGCATTGTCGTCGGCATCCACGTATTCCTGGCTGCCGTTGGCCACTATGCTCCCTGGGAGCAGATTTGGGCCGGATAACCTCCCGTTCAATTGTCCTCTTGATTCGCATCTACTGAACGAACCGTAATGCCCGCTTCTCGCCTAAAAACACACCGTCCCAAATTTGAGCTCACACGAAAACGACCCGCTCGTTCTTTGAACATTTTCTTGCCTTGCAGCCTCGGCGGCCCCAAAATAGGGAACGATCCGGAGTGTACATGCGCCTGACTTCTCTGCCCCTTAGCCTTATCCTCGCGACGGTTCTGACAGCACTGCCAGCCATTGCCCAACAGGGACTTACCAACTCCGACATCATTAAGATGCAAACCGCCGGTCTAAGTGAAAGCATCATCCTCGCCTCCGTCAACGGCCAGCCGGCGGCCTATGACACATCGACCGACGGGCTTCTCGCTCTTAAAAAGGCCGGCGTCTCCGACGCGGTGGTCGCCGCGATGATCTCCCGCAATGCTGCCATGAAGAGCGGTGTCAGCAACCCTGCGGGCACAAATTTGCCCGCCGCTGCTCCCGCTGGACCGCCCCCGGGCGTGGATGAGATCGGTGTCTATTACCAGGATAAGAACAAAGCATGGCACTCCATACCGTCCGAAATCGTCAACACCAAATCCGGAGGACTGCTTAAGAGCATCGCTTCGGATGGCATCGTCAAGGGCGACACGAACGGCCACATCAAGGGAGCGCAGAGCGGGACAAAGCTGACTACCGGATCGAGTCTGCTCATCTATATGCCCGAAACTTACACCCCGACCGACTATATCCTTGTCAAACTTCACAAAAACTCTGATAACCGGGAGTTCCGCGCTATGACCGGTGGTGTCTTCCACTCGTCAGGCGGCGCCACCAAGGACACCGTCGAGTTCGGATCACAGAAGTTGGCCCCACACGTCTACGAGCTTACGTTCGTAGCCCCGCTGGGCCCAGGTGAATACGGCATCCTCCCGCCTGGTGCAACCGCGACTTCCAATTTGGCCGCTTCAGGAAAAATCTTTAGCTTCTCTATCATCGAGTAACTCGCCGCTAAACGAAGCCCGGCAGCGGGGGTCTCGGCTCGACCCATCACTCCGCTTCGGGCCGTTTTTCCGGGCGCGCCCACAGCGGCTAAGAGAAACGTCATCCGCTCGCAGTTCCCTTTACATTAAAGAGAGCCATTGCCGGCCCGGCAATCGTAATTCCGTCCTGAGGTCTTTCTGAATGCCGTTTCGTGACTTGCTGGTGGGCCTGTTATCCGCGGTTCTTCTTCCCCTCGTCGCGCAGGCCCAGGCGACGACCCCTGCGAACTCTGCCGGCGGATATATCCACGACGATCGCCAGCATCCTCGGGAGCCCTCACGGGACAATGCTTTCTCGATGACGATCAACCGCTATGGCATTGCGGCTACACTGCAGACGCTCGCTTCCCAAGCCGGCGCCACGATTCTCGCCAGAGGCGGGAACGCCGTGGATGCGGCAATTGCCGCCAATGCGGCGCTCGGCGTGATCGAGCCGATGATGAACGGAATCGGGGGCGACCTCTTCGCGATCGTATGGGATCCCAAGGAGAAGAAGATGATTGCGCTCAATGCCAGCGGCTGGTCAGCGAAGGCAGAGACCATCGAAGCCATGAAGGCCAAAGGGCGGCGCGAGATGGGCGAGAGCACCATCGATTCGGTTACGGTTCCCGGAGCCGTGGCCGGCTGGGCTGCGCTGCACGCGCGGTTCGGCAAGCTGCCCCTCGCCACCGACCTCGCGCCTGCGATCGCGCTGGCGGAACAGGGATTTCCGGTCACGGAGCTCGATTCGGCAAACTGGGTCGAGTACGGCATGAACTTCAAAGACCGGCCGGCGTTTGCCGCTGTCTTTCTGCCTGGGGGGACCTATCCTCGCGTGGGACAGATGTTTCGCAATCCCGACCTCGCGAGTAGCCTTCGCCTCATCGCCAGGGACGGCGCAGATGCTTTTTACCGCGGCCCGATCGCGGATGCCATCGTGAAACTTTCCGATGAGCAGAACGGCTTTCTCAGCAAAACGGATTTCGCGGATTACCAGCCGGAGTGGGTTGAGCCCGTTTCGACTACCTATCATGGATGGCGGGTGTGGGAGACTCCTCCGAATACGCAGGGCATTGCGGCGCTCTCGATGCTGAATGTCATGGAGCTTTATCCGCTGCGGACCTGGGGACACGACTCCGCCAGGACGCTGCACATCGAGATGGAGGCCAAGGCATTGGCCTACGCCGACATGCTGCACTACGTAGGAGATCCGCGCACGGAAGAAATTCCCACGGCGAAGCTGATCTCTAAAGGGCTGGCGAAAGAGCGAGCGAAGGGCATCACTGACCGCGCCAACTGTAAGGTGCTGCCTTCGGACCGCAAGCAGCAACTGGACAAGCTGCAGTCGGATACGACTTACCTGGCCACGGTTGACCGCGATGGGATGGTAGTCTCCTTTATTCAGTCGAATGCCGGCAACTTCGGTGCTGGGCTGGTCGCGGAGCATACCGGGTTTGTCCTGCAAAATCGCGGCACCGGCTTTTACATGGAACCGGGACAGCCTAACTCGCTGGCCGGCCACAAGCGGCCGCTCCACACGATCATCCCGGCCGTGATGCAGAAGGATGGGCAGACCATCGGGTTCGGCATCATGTCTGGTTTTAACCAGGCGCAGGCGCACGCCCAATTCGTTGCCAACGTGGTGGACTTCGACATGAACATTCAGGCCGCGATGGATGCAGCGCGGTTTAATAAAGACAACTCCGGATGTGGGGTCAACCTTGAGGACGGCTATCCACGCGCGGTGCTGGACCAGTTGGCTGGGCAGGGTCACCAAATCAATCTGGTTCCCCGGTACTCGCAGGTAATGGGCCGCGGCAACGCCGTCATGCACGATGAGCAATCCGGGGTGAATTTCGGCGCATCCGATCCACGAGCCGACGGGCAGGCCGTTCCCGAGCAACCACCCTATTAATAAAACGCCAACTTTATGAACCCAGCCTGGGCGCCGAATGGTCTCGTCGTAGCCAACGGTTATCCTATGGTGGCATCTTGAACGAGGGACGGCGATGACGAAAGACGAAGCGTTGACTTTTGCCAACGATTGGATAACTGCCTGGAACAGCCACGACCTGGACTTAATCATGACCCACTATGACGAGACAGTGGAACTGACCTCTCCCACCGCTGCCAAACTACTGGGAACGCCCGATGGTAAGATCGTGGGAAAGGCAAACCTGCGAGCTTACTTTAAACTGGGCCTGGAAACTTACCCCGAACTGCACTTTGTCCTGGAAGACACCCTTTGGGGCGTAAGTAGCGTGCTCCTCTGTTACATCAATCAAAAGGCATCTCGCACCGGAGAGTTCATGGAACTGTCTGCGAGCGGAAAGGTCGCTCGCGTGGTGGCGAACTACAGTGCCTGATACCTGTATGAGTATCCGGATCAAATTGGGTGAGGTAGCCAGTTTATGCGCCTGACCAGACGTCATGGCCTCCTACTCGTTGGTCTCTTCGCCCTTGCTCCCGCTGCAACTCCGGTGCACGGGGACGAGCGCACCATCGATCCGACCTTCCTTTATCGCGATACCTCAACTGCGAAAGAGAAAAAGTCCGACCTCTCGACGGCGACTTGCCGTTACAAGCCACTGTTCGGTCAGGGAGACCCGGATACCTCCGTGGTTGTCGGCATCGCGCGTTATGGAGAGGCGGTCATCGACCCAAACGGAGTCTGCGCCGCGGTTCAATACCCAGAGGAGGACCAGGTGTACGTGGTCCTCGATGGAAACGCTTCGGTGCAATATGGAAGTCAAGTCTTGTCGCTCGGCAAGGAAGACTATCTGTATCTTCCGTCAACTATCCCGCATAGATTAGGTAACCAGACCACAACACCCGTGACGGTGTTGGTCATGGGCTTTCGCACCCGGGGATTTGAGAAGACTCAGCCACCGCCGCATCCTCTAAAGGCCAACATCGAGACCGTACCTACGCAACCTGTGAATGGCCACCCGTCTTCCGCTCTTTACCGGCTGCTGATGGGCGATACCGAGAGCACGCGTGACCGCCTGGCAGCCGGCCGTGTGTTGACCAGCCTCTTTCTCATGGAGATCGCGCCCGGCGGCACTAATTTCCCCCACCATCACGAGCGCGAGGAAGAGATTTACCTGATTTTGAGCGGCCACGGAGTGATGGTGGCAGGCGGCGGATCGGACGGAGTCGCAGGAAAGCATCCCGCCAAGGCGGGGGACGCTTATTTCTTCCGCCTCAACTGCACCGTGGGATATTACAGTGCCGCCAACACCAAATCACGAATTCTCGCGGTACGCTCCTGGTATCCAGGAATGCAGCAAAAGGGTGCGCAACACTGAAGTTTCGCAGCTTAGCTAGTGATCTTCGCCTGCTCGGTAACCATTACAGTACGCGGCATGCCCCGATTTTTCAGGAGGATCGCTTCGAGTTGATCCATGCGATCCACCGCGTCCACGATGACCATGATCCCCTTCGCTCCCACCTGGTGATGCAGCAGCTTAATGGTTGCTTCCGCAATCCCCCGCCCACGCAGTGTGTCGGTGAGATCGATTTCTGTGAACGGCGGCTGCTCTTCGCTAGCCGCCACTGCATCGTGGCGGCTGGATAGGCCAGGCCCGTCGTGACCGTGCACATCGTGGTGGATGCTGTGCCGGACTCTCCAGAGGACGCTATGCTTTCCGTCCAGATCGTCGGGGAGGTGCTTCCTACCCGGGTTTAGCTCATGCACTCGCTTGCCCTCGTCGGACAAAGCCACGCCAATCTGGCTCGCACGAACCCCAGCCAGCTTGAGATCGGCAATCGCATCGCGGGCGGAGACCTCGTCTAAAAACACGGCTGCAACCAGGTGCGCATGCGCCAAGTCGACTGCTTGTCCTTGTCTATCCCACATATCGTCCTCCACGGGAAACCGCTCTTCGGCAAACGCTCTTCTAGGTTTCTTCCGCTTGCGCAGCGAATGTGTGTAACTGCTCGCGGGTAAAACCCTCATGGAATAGAAACACGACTGCGTCGTGGAATCGCTTCTCGCGGTTCTTCTTTTCGTCGGCCGCAAAATAGCCGGCAACATACTTCTGGGTCTTCACCTTGCCGCCGCCTACGCAAGTTCCTGGGTTGTTGGTTTCTGCATCGATCGTGCGGTCTATTTCACAGTCCAGGTCCGCTCGCTCTCTTCCTGCTAGTAGCAAGGCAAATGCTGCGCAAAAGAACCTCTGCCCAGTTGAGAGCCCGTCCGTCCTTTTCAGCTCAACGGCGCAACGCCTGACGAACTCCCGGTTCTCTTTCGCGCTACCTTTAGCTGCCCTCCGTCCTCGATGGCGAGGTAGGGGTACCTGTGGTTTCGTTGCGTCCAGCGTCCGAATCTCTGCCTTCACCATAAGTCCTCCGCAACCGTCTATTCGAAACTCGCGAGATCAAATGTCACAGGCACAGCGCCCTTTTGAAGAAAAAGACGAGCCGTACAATCATGGGTGCATCCGGGATTGGTTCTCGTTGCGCTGCTTACGGGCTCATGGCAGCATTCACACTTTTGCTGCCGGCGGCTCCAGCTGGCGACACCTGCCTGCATTAAGCGCCCAGTGCCCGGCAGCTTATGCGCTTAACGCGAACCTTGTCAAGCGGGCAGCAACAACCTGGTAACGTCAAGCAGTTGGAAGAATCTGAACGATCAAGAGCGACGCGTCATCGTGGAAGTTATTCGCCGCGAAGTCCGACACCGAGCTCATTACAGCAGTCCGTATTGAGTGTGCGTTCGCAGCAGAACTCCGCGCAGCGGCGACAAGTCGCGCTTCGCCAAATTCTTCGCCATCCGGATTGAAGGCCTCGGTGACGCCGTCGGTCGAGAGAAGGAAGAGATCGCTGACTCTGAGGTTTATCGTCTGGTCCGAAAACGTGGCTGACGGAAGCATGCCAAGCACCGGCCCGCTACCCGTTAGCGCGATCTCGTCTGGGCCGCGAAGCATCAGAGGTGGATTGTGTCCCGCCAATTCGTAGGTCAGCGTCATCTTGCTACGGTCGAGGATGCCGTAGACCAGAGTCACAAAACGGCCGCTAGGAAGACTGGCACAAAGGGCCTGGTTCAATCGGTGGCAAAGTCGCGCGGGGCTGGGTTCGTCCGGACCAAAAGCGCGGAGGGTTGCCTGCAGGTTGGCAGTAATCAGCGCTGCGGACATTCCCTTTCCTGACACGTCCGCAAGACAGAAGGCGATGCGCGTGTCTGACAGAACGAGAACATCGAAATAATCGCCCGAGACACTGCGGGCAGGTTGCCAGGCGCAACTGATCTCCACGCCTGCAATTTGCGGAACGGACCTTGGGAGCAGGCTGGACTGAATTTCGAAAGCGTCCCTTAGTTCAGAGGCCTGTGACTCAAGTGCTTGACGGCCGTATTGGACTTGTTGCACCAGCTGCGCGTTGGCAGCTTGCAGCCGCGCCCGGTTGTTCGCGAAAGCGTAGGTAACGAGGCCAACGACAGCGCATATCAGAGAAGAGTATGGAATATCCCCAGTCTTCCAATTCGCGAGGGTGGAGAGGGGACGGCCAAGGAGAAGGCGGTTGAGTATGCCGCCGACCGTGCCTGAAAAGACCGATATAGGAAATAGCAGCGCGATAAAGACAATCCAGTCCCTCGGGAATGGCTGGTTGTAAAGTGGCTCACAAAGAGCGACGAGGATGGTTACAGAATTGCCGGCAAAGAAGGTATAGATGAAAGTGCTGGCCGTGCTGGCACGTCCAAGCAGCAGCCATTGGATCGCGCAAATTGCCGCCGCAATCCCCAAAAGGAGCAGCTGAGAATTGAGGATGCTGATCCCTGCGAAGCGTTGGTACTTGGACAGCTGTTGCTCAAGCCATTCCGGCAAAGAAAGCCTCAGATCAGGTCTGCCAAAAGACTATCAGGAAGGGGCCGCTTCCCCGGAGCAGGTACTCCCAGAACGAGGACCATTTCGTCTCCTCGACAAAAACACCCTGAACATTATGATATTTGCATGGCGAACAAGCCCAAGCGGTTTAAGGCGATTCTTGAGCGCGGAACCGAAGGCCTGGGGTGGACCATCGTTCGTTTGCCCTTCGATCCGCATAGGTCCTGGAAGCAAATGCTGCGGCTGCGTGTCCACGGCAAAGTATTGTGCCCTAAGGGTTCGAGTGCGTTTCGGACGTCGCTCTTTCCCGTGCCGGGCGAGAGCGGACACTATCTGCTGTTGGTGAACAACAAAGTGCAACGTGAGGCGGGAATTTCCGTCGGCAGCGTTGCGGAGTTTTTGCTGGAGGCCGATCTGGAACCTCGGCCGGCGGAACTGCCGGATGAGTTGGTCTCTCTCCTGGATGAAGAGCCTGGACTGCGGGAATTCTACGACAGCCTGAGCGAATCGATGCGGCGCGAGATTGGCAAGTGGATTACGAACGTAAAGAGCGATGCATCGCGAATGAACCGCGCCGAGCAAATGGCAGAACGGCTGTTCGGGGCTATGGAGGGAGAACAGGAGCTGCCGCCAATTATTGTTGTGGCCTTTCGTAAGCGGCCAAAGGCTGCCATCGGGTGGGCGAAGATGACCACGATCCAGCGACGCCAGGAACTACTCGGGGTTTTCTATTACCAGAGTGTCGAGGCAAGGCAACGGCGCGTTGACAAGCTCTGCGATAACGCAGAGAAGCGCGTTTGACGCGCCTCCCTGGTCTAGATAGCCATACCGCTATTTGCCTGCTACGACCGCTGACTGAGGTAGCCCCCGCTCCAGGCCGCCAGTGTGATCCGATGTCATCAGGCTGCGGCTAGCGAATCCCGCATTGCCTTCACGGCATTGTGTGATTGCAGAATGTGTGCCTGTTGCTCCTGCAGGAGCGCGCGTATCGACGTTGGAATGCCATCGAACCTAAGTGCTTCCTCGTACGCCTTCTTCGCCGCGTCTTCACCCTGTTCCGCGGTCTCAAGCAAAGTGTGGTCGTTGCCGCCCAGCTTCGCTTTCAATTCTCCCCAGGTCCGATGGAGAGTGCCGCTCGCGGTACCCCCCTCGCTCACATCCTTGCCGTTAATGCTGCTCAAGGCTGTTTCCAGTTCAGTTGCGAATTCACCGCGGGTTGCGGATTCCTGCATGAAAAACGCCTTCGCGCGGGGTTCTTTCAGTTCCGTGCTCAAGGCACTGAATCCCTTTTCTCCATCGTGAAGAACCTCGATCACCGTTCGCACAACTTTATCTTCAAACGCCATAACTCACCTCTGTCGTTGTGATGTATTGAGCGGACGCGCGGTTGTGTATGCATCTCGGCGGGCAAGCAAGCTGAATTTCTAAACGCTGCGCCCCACGTTTGCATCCCATCATGGTGACGTTTATTGTCACGTCGCTGGCGCTACCGTACGCAACAAGTCAATCCATTTCAAACGAGGCAGCAAGAGAGGTCATATGGCACTGAGTGAAGTTCTAGTCGACGAACTCCGCGATATGTACAGCGCGGAAAATCAGCTCATTAAAGCATTACCCAAACTGGCTGAGGGAGCTATCAACACGGATTTGCGGGCGCTCTTCACCATGCATCTGGAAGAAACTAAAGGTCAGGTCGAGCGCCTCAAGAAGGTTTTCGAAATCCTCCAGGAGAAGCCAACCGGCGAGCACTGCAATGGCATGGAAGGAGTCATCGAAGAGGGCGCTGACGCGCTTGAAAAGGACGAAGATGGCGCGTCGTTCGATTCCGGCTTGATCGGGGCAGCTCTACGTACGGAACACTATGAAATCGCCGGGTACACTGCGACGATCGAGATGGCTAAGGTACTAGAGATGCAAGAGGTTGTCGACCTGCTGACGGAAAACCTCAATGAGGAGCTGACGGCTGCCAAGAAGATCCTTGCGGCCGGCCATTCCATCTTGCGCGAATCGGCAAGCGAACCGCAACAGGAGAAAAAGGCGCCCAAAAGCACCAAAGAAAAGACGTCCGACAGAAAGAGTAAGGAAGATGAAAAGAAAGCTGCTCCAGGCTTGAAAAAGAAGGTTTCGTAATAGGGTGGCCCATGCACGCCGTGCGTTCGGCGACATGGGCCACTGCAACTGTCGTTAGTTGCGATTCCACTCCCTGCTAGTTGCGACGCTACCAACTAAACTGCCACAGGCACAGTTCCATCGCTGCAATTTCTTAAATTTCTAATGATTTTGGTGAAGGTCTGCTGGCAGCGCACCGGCGCTACGCCGCCGCCGTTTCTTCCTCGCAGATTTCTGCAGACACTAGTACCTGGCGATTTCGAACGTCCGTGTCGTCAAGTCGGTGGCCCCTTGCGCTCAACCGGATCGTCTCCCCGGGAAGAAAACTGGAAGTCGTAAAGCTGGTAGCATTCGCCGCATAACCAGAAATGTTCCACCGTCGCCTTCTCACGCTGCGCTTTGACCAGCCTTACGACCCGGCCGTCTCGCAGATAGAGAAGTTCCCGCTTGCAGGCCGGATTGAAGCAGCAATCTAGCATCAGTTCACCACATCGGGGGATGCGTTAAATGCAAGAAAGGGTTGCCATCGGCAGGCGCGCCTTGACTGCGGCGGCCTGCCGTAAAGCACTAACGGTTCAGATCGTGAATGGTTTGACCCGTGGCCTGCGCGACTTTGCCGGCGGTATCCTTGACGGTTCCAACCACCTGCTCCACGGCACCCTCGCTCGCCAGTTCATCGTCGCCGGTGAAGCGTCCAATCCCCTCTTTGAGTCGTCCCGTGAAACGGCTTCCTGTTCCCGTGACACGCTGCTTTGAACCCCACAATGCGGTCCGGCCGGCAGCATACTCTACATCTTCGTCCCCAGCCGGGTTCATCGGACCAGGTTGATTGAGAACAATGTACGCGGCGACGCCAACTCCGATGCCGGCCACTACCCATGCGAAAGCTTTCATCGAAAACACCTCCAGCGGATGAGATGCCGATCGCTGAGGTGTTATCAAAGAATTCCTGCGCGGTCTATTATGAGGATCTGTGACCATTCTGCCGGAGGTCCGCGATGGAATCTCTTCTGAGTGACCTGAAAGGCGCCGTGCGCCAATTCCGTGAGTCGCCAGGGTTGGCGCTGCTCGCCATCCTCACCCTGGCTCTCGGTATCGGCGCCAACACTGCCATCTTTACCGTGATCGAAAGCGTGTTGCTGCGCCCGCTCGCCTATCCCGGCGCAGACCGTTTGCTCTATATCGGACCTCAGGACAGTCCGGGCTTCGCTTCTACCTCCTGGCTCAATTACCACGACATCCGCGAACGAGCCCAGCAATTGGAGACGGTCGCCGCCTACTCTGAGGATGTCAGTATCGTTCAAACTCACGACGAGTCCGAGAGCATAGTCGCCCCGCGCGTCACCCCAAATCTATTTTCCATGCTCGGCATTCAACCTCTGCTGGGCCGCACGTTTACTGCAAGCGAAGGAGAGACCGGAGGTGCCCTGGTGGTCGTGCTCTCGGAAGGTTTGTGGCGTCAGGCCTTTCACGCAGATCCATCGATCATTGGCAAAGATGTGAGAGTCAGTGGCACACCGCACACCGTCGTGGGTGTCATGCCCGGATCGTTTCGCTTTCCTGAAGGCATGGGCGCCGAAATACAGAAGGCCATCTGGCTGCCAATGCAGCCCACGGGGGAGATGCTGAAGGACCGCGGCTACCACTTCATTCATGTCGTCGGCAAAATGAAGCCCGGAGTTACCACCTTCCAGGCACAGCGCGAACTCGATGCCATCGGTCAGAATATCCCCAGAAGCAAGGATGAGGGTCCCCTTGTATTTCATGGCACGCCCTACCAGGAGGTACTGACCGGGCCGGTACGCCCCATCCTGTACTCGCTCTTGGCCGCGCTTGGCCTGGTGTTGCTGATCGCATGCGCCAACGTATCGAACCTGCTCATCGCCCGCTGCCTGGGACGGCAGAAGGAGTTCGCCGTGCGCGCTGCACTCGGAGCTAGCCGCTTTCGCCTGCTGCGGCAACCGCTCGCGGAGGGCCTGCTGCTCAGCCTCGGTGGTTGCGCGATTGGCATCCTGCTCGCGGAACTGGCGATGGTCGCCGTACGCAGACTGCCCGAAGGCACCATCCCTCGCGCCGATTCGATCGCCATCCACTGGACGGTGGTCCTCGTGCTGGCCGCCATCGCCATAGTGACGACCGTTCTCTCTTCGCTTCTGCCGGCGCTGCTGGTTGTGCGGGCCAATCCGCAAGGCGCCTTGCAGGCCTCATCCCGCGGCATTGGTTCCCGTGGAATGAGCCGAAAACTAAGCGGATCGCTGGTGGCGGGTGAAGTCGCCCTGTCCACCCTGTTGCTGGTCGCGACCGGCCTGCTCTTTCATACCCTGTGGAATCTGCAACAATCACGGTTGGGCTTTGTTGCCGCCCACGTCACCACCTTCTCAGCCATGCCTGCGGACGCCGCCGGCTTCTCTGAAATGGCCGTTTCCGAAGATACCTCCAAGGCGCCCCCCTCGGTCGCTGCACTCATCTACGAGCCGGTTCTGCAACGCATGCGGCAGGTTGCCGGCGTGGAAAGCGCCGCCCTCATCACCACACCCCCACTTTCCGGAATGGATGTCGGCACAAGCTTCGAGATCCTGGGCCACCCGAAGACTGACGCGAAGCCGGAAGGCCGCGTCTCAGCCGTGAGCGGCGACTACGCCCGCACCATGGGCATACCCATCCTGCGCGGGCGCATGATCAACGACACCGACGCAGCCAACACTCCGTTTGTGCTGGTGATCAATGACGCCCTGGCGAAGAAGTACTTTCCCGGAGAGAACCCGGTGGAAAAACAAATCAATTTGGGCGGAAAAGAAACCGGTATGATCCGGCCCTACACCATCGTGGGCGTACTCGCCGACCAGGTGGACAGCAGCGTTGGAGGGCAGGCCCGGCCCTTTCTCCTGGTGCCGCAACAGCAGATCCCCACCACATCTCTCTTCTACCAGGCCCTGCTGAAAACCGTCGTGAGCTTTGTGGTAAAGACACGCGGCGATGTCCCCGTAGCCGCGGAGATGCGCTCCGTCTTTCATGAGGCAGCCCCCGGCTTCGCCCTGGATGGATTTCAAACCATGCAGGAAGCAGTCGACAAGAACACCTTCAGTCAACGCCTGGGATTAAGCCTGGTGGGTTCGTTCGCCGGCCTTGCGATCGTCATGGTGGTCGCCGGCTTATACGGAGTTCTCTCGCAACTGGTAAGTTATCGGCGCCGTGAGATCGGCGTACGCATCGCGCTGGGGGCAACCCGGCAAAGCGTTGCACTCTTGGTCATTCGCCAGGGCTCCATCCTGATTGCGTCCGGTCTGGTCGCCGGCCTTCTCATCGCGTTCTTCACCGCTCGCCTGATCAAAGGCTTCCTCTATCAAGTGCAACTGCTCGACGTCTGGACCTATGTCGCCGTCGCAGTAGCACTTCTGGCAATCGGAACCATCGCGTCCCTGCTACCCGCGCGAAGAGCCACTTCCATCGAACCCATGGAAGCTCTCCGAACGGAATAGACGCTAGCTCAATCCTTTGACCATGTACAACTCGGAGAGCATGCGGATATAGCTGTAAACGTACGCGCGGCCGTCGGCACTGATGAGTATGTGGGACATATCGCACAGGCCCGTAGTGTCTGCGGGGTGCAGTTCCTTAAATAGCTGCCGTTCCCCGCTCACCACGTTCAGTCGATAGACCTTGTTCGGCGACGGTCTCAACTGGTAGACGTACAGGAAGTGCGGGTCGCCGCTCCAGAAATAGACCTCTCCCGGCAACAAGCCAGGAATCGCCCGTGGCGGCCCACCATCCAGCGGGTAAAGTTGGGGCAGGGAGCCACTCAAATCATGGCCGATGATCGTTTGTCCGTCTGGCGAGAGTGCACACACTCCAATGCCCTCGGGCGTTATCGGACGCGGTTTGCCTCCAACCAGGTCCTGTATGAAGCAGCGTGTCGCGTGCCCCGGCAGATTCGCGGGAAACACAATTTGCTTGCCGTCGGGCATCCAGTGGATGTGGTGGCCGTACATCTCGACCCCACCCCGATCGATCCGCTTGACCGTCCCGGCCCCAGTCGGCAGCAGCAGGATCTGCGAATAGGAAACCATGCTCGCCGCCCATTTTCCGTCAGGAGAAAGATCGCCGGCCATACCTTCGCCTAACGAGATCGGCGACGAGCCCTGCAGACTGCGCGTGGCTGCGGTATAGGTGGGTCCGCTCTGCTCGCCCTGTTCGTCGAAGAGCAACGTCTTCCCATCGCGCGATATGTCCACCGGCAGCGACCAATCCAGCCACGAGAGGTCTTGTTCCTTCACCGCTCCGGGGCCTTCGCCCATCATGCCGGCCCGATTCTCATCACGGGTCAACAGCACCCGGCCGTCCGCGGCAATGTCTTGCAATGTGACCCCGCCCAGGGCCTGGAATACCAGGCGCTGGCGACCGGCCAGGCTTACCGCGTAGATACGGCGTTCCAGGCCGGCCCGCGCGGCGGAGAACCATACCTCGTCCCCCTTAGGAGACCACGCCAACCCTTGCTCGCTCTCCCAGCCGCTGCTGAGCACCCGCTTGTGTCCCGCCAGATCGACGACCGAAACGACTCCCTGGTCGTCATCCTGCGAGGGATGGTCAAGAAAGGCGATGCTGTCGCCGCGGGGCGATATCCGGGGATGGCCTATCCAGCCGGCGCTTTCGTACAGAACGTGGCCCAGGGGAAACTCAAGACGGCGCTTCCCAGCTACATCACGGACGATCGCCAGGCTCTTTCCGTCCTGAGCCCAGTCGGCCCACTCGACGTTTTCGGCGATCTGCCGCGGCGCGCCGCCAGTGAGAGGGACCTGCCCAAGCGTGCCCCGGACCGTCAGCATGAAACTAGGTTCGGCTGACTGCAAAACCGCCATCCAGCCAGAGGACGACACGGCCAGCAACTGGGTTCCGGGCAGATCCATCGCCCGTGGGGCGTTCAAATTCAGATCATCGGAGAAGACTTCAAGCGGTGCCCCGTCCCACGACGCAGTGTAGATAACGCTATGCCCGTCGGGAGCGAAACGGGCGGAATAGACAGTGCCGTGGCGAACCGTCAGGCGCTCAAACTCGGGCAGCCGCAGGCGCGCGGTACGGTGGCCCATCCAGACCCCGATGCCGACCAGGGCGGCGGCGATGAGAACGCCCAGCACCGCCGGAATCCACCACTTGCGGTATCTCGCAGCCGCCGCCGGGGGAGGCGTAGGGATGGGCGGCGGTGCGACCGGCGCAACCTCGACCGGTGGCTTTTCCAGTTGAGCAACAAAACGATAACCGCGCCGGGGCACCGTTTCGATGAAGGCTGGGTTGTCGGCGCAGTCGCCCAGGGCGGTACGGAGCTTGCCGATGGCCACATTGACCGCGTGATCGAAGTCTCCAAAGTTCTCCGCCGGCCAGATGCGAGCCTGGAGTTCGTCGCGTGTGACCAGTGCGCCGGGGTGCTCAAGCAGAATCTGCAGCACCTTAAAGGGCTGTTCCTGGAGCTTGATCCGGCTGCCGGATTTACGAACCTCTCCAGCGTGGAGATCCGCCTCAAACACTCCAAAGCGGACCGTGTGGTTCCCGTTGCGGCCCGATACATCCCCGTTGGTGAAGAACTCTGGCATCACTCTTAGTCTGCTTCCTCTTGATGCCACAGTGGGGAATTTTGTTCAACTATTTTACTAGGAGATAGACCTCTCCCCGAGTCTCCGGGGTGTCTCCTGACATCTAACTCGCGCTTTACCAACAATCTAGCTTCGGTGAATTGAGGTACCAGGCCTGCCGATCGAGCATGGGCTCGAGGTGAGACCTTATGTACCGTCGCTGCAGCCCGCTTCTCCTCCTCATCTTTTTTGCCCTGGCGATTCCGGCGTTCGCCAAGCCTACCGAAGGAACGCTGGGCTTTGACCTCTACCGGGGCTATCTGATCGTCGCTCGCGGTTCGGCCGGTCCGGTAAAAGGGCTGAACTTTCTCTTGGACACAGGGGCAAACCCAACCATCCTCGATACCCGGCTTGCGGATAAGCTTCATCTGGAACGATCCCCTGCCCGGATCTCCGTGGTGGGCGGAAGCGTGGCGGCGGACCGGGCCGTGGTCGCAAGCCTCGTCCTGGGTCCGGTGGAACGGGTGGACTTTTCGGTTCTCGTCGAAGATTTGTCCTTTTTCCAGAAAGCACTTCCAGTACGCATCGATGGAGTGATCGGCCTGGATACCCTGGGACAAAGCGACTTCATGATTGACTACGTTGCCCACCAGGTCCATTTCGGCGCCAACCCGGTCATGCCCTTCTCCGTTCCGTTACAGATAGCCGGCGGCCTCGCGGTGGTGGAGGCCGAAGTGAATGATGTTCCCGCACACCTGTTGATGGACACCGGAGCTTCTTCGCTGACGTTGTTCGCGCGGAACACAGGATCGGTCAAGGACGTGAGAATCAGCCAACCGATCGGCGAGTTCGCCCGCAAGGAAGTAACGCTGCACAGCCTGAAACTGGGCGGAGCAGAATTTGGGCACGAACCCGCGTCGGTGGCTTTGAGTCCCTCGCAGGCGTATGCCTTTGACGGTCTGGTAAGCCCGGCGGTACTCGGCATGCGGAGAGTCGCCTTCGACCTGCAGCGCGGCGTGCTCGAGTTCAGCCGCTGATAGGTGGCCGCCCCATTCAAGCCTTCTGTGGGCTTAGGTGGCGTAGTTTGCGCGACACCCGGTCGATGTCTGCAGGGTCGACAAAGAGGACGTACGCCGCCAATACGTCCCACTGGAACATCGGCGTGTTAATCGCATATTCAATCGACAAGTGGAAGAGCAGCCCGAGCAGCAGGAGAGGGTAACGAAACCTCCTCACCCAGAGGAGGGTTCCGAGGCAGAACTCCAGCGCCAGAACGAACCAGGTTGCGAATTTCGAGAATTCGAGTGATCGAAACCAACCCGGCACCGGAAATCGCTGCACGGCGTGAAGATGCATCACGAAGTAAAGAGCAGTTCCATTCAGCCAGTTGGCCCCTTTCATCTTCCACCAAAACGACGCTAGATACAGAATCATCAGCTCGAACTGGATCATCCGTTGCGCCCACGGCGCTACCGGTGTGATTTCGGGGCCGTCTAATCCTTTATGGACACGCAGCAGCCGGTCCAGCGAGAACGCCGCCCCGGCCGGCGCGAACATCAGAAAGAATCCGGTGACGCGGAGAAACGTGTCTCCGCTGTGGTTCATGAAGAGATTTCTCTGGTCGATCGACGCCAGGCACAGAAAGACGGCGATGCTGCTGACGCGCGTCCATAGGCCAACCGTCAGCAGCACGGCGAACACCAGGCTGATCCAGAAAAACGCTGCGATCCATCGGTCATCCTGCGGGATGAGGGTGAAGAGATTGAGGCGCACTCCCGGCTCTACGGTCCTCATGGTGGAGAGGGAAACCCAGCTATGAACTCCAAACCACTCCATCCAATCGGAGTGGAGCAGGAGGATCGTTACCGCCGCACAGACGCCGTAGAGAATGCGAAACAGCGCGATGGGAGTGGGTGATTGCGGGGAGAAGAAAATTTCATCCCAAAGCCTTGCCAGCTTTTCCGGGATCATTTGAGATCCTCAGGCTGAATGTATTCTTCATGGAACGCATTCGGCTTAGGCGTTGCTTCTGTTCCGTTATCGAGCGGGATGTCGGACTGATACTGAACCAGGATCACCTTGTCGGGAGCACCGGCCGCGCTGTTGAACATGCGGGCAATATGCTTGGCAACGTCGGGCCATATCGGGGCATTGCCCGGTTGCTGAATCACCTCAGCAAATTTGCGATACCGTTCTTCGCGATAGCGTTCCCAAAGAGTCAGCTCTTCCATGCGCGGAAAAGCCCAGACATGAAGGTGGCGATCCTGCATCACCACCAGCGCCCGAACGAATGAGTTCGCGGTCGGCGGATTCGGCGCGAACGTATCCCACGATTGAAAGAGTCCGCTCCATAACATGTAGGGACGGACCAGTTCCCTCACCCCAGTGGTCAGCCAGAAGTCTACGGGAAGCGCCCAACAAGCAATGGCAGCCAGGTGGAAGAGAAGAAAAACGCTGATCGCGCCGCGACGGAAGGCATCGGGCTTGCTGATCGGCTTCTTTTCTTTCCTTACGCTCATCTCCCTCCGCGGTTGGCCCCAGTGACCCCGTTGCTGTCAAAAGTATTGCATCCCTCCGGCAAGCGTGCGGCGTATAGATGAGTGTAGGGACAGTATTGAGAAACAGTTTCGAAGACAACGATCAACGCTTCCGTTCCCTGATGCTGGAACACCAGTCCATGGTCTTCAGCATCGCCCTTCGTATCCTCGGCGACCGCTCCTCGGCCGAAGAAGCCGCCCAGGACGTGTTGATCGCATTGCACGCAAAACTCGACGACCTCGCCTCGGATCAGCATGTCCTCCACTGGCTCCGTCGCGTGACCGTGCATCGCTCCATCGATCTCGTCCGCCAGCGCCGGCGGCGGCCCGAGGTTGCCATGGACTGGAATGAATTACCGGAATTACCGGACCTATCCAGCAGCGAAAAAGATCCGTTGCTCAGCCGCCGGTTGCAACAGCTCGTCAGTTCTCTTCCAGAAGTACCTCGAACCATCCTCGTGTTGCGCTACCAGGAGGATATGAGCCCGGATGAGATCAGTGACATGCTCGATATGCCGGTTGCCACCGTCAAGAGCCACCTGCAACGCACCCTGCGCCTGCTGCGCGATAAGTCAGCGCGAGCGCTGCGCTAAAGAAAGGAAGACCTACGATGTACGAAGCTGACGAAGAACTGGAACAGGCCCTTTACACAGCGCTCGTCCGTGTCGCCGCGCCGGATGATCTTCTCGAGCGCGTCGAGCGGCTCCTGCTGGCAACACACCGCGAGCCACCAGTTCCCTCTTTCCGCTCGCTGGCGGTGGCTACGCAAAGCATCTGGATGAGTCTTTGGTCGATTGCCGCCCATGTCAGTGCGTTCGCGCTCGTCGCCTTACTGCTTCTGCACACGAAAACTCTGGTCAAGCCGCATGGCACGTTGACCCAAATTGATGTCAAACCGTTTCTGCCGATCACCCCTCCAGCGAAACAGTCCGCCGGCGGTGGAGGGGGCGGCGGAGCGCACGACCTGTTGCCGGTGCCACAAGGAAGACTACCCAGGATTGCCGAGCAACCGATCGTACCGCCGATGCTGGCGGTGAACGATCAACCCAAGCTGAAGCAGGAACCGGCCATCCTGTTGCCGAAAGATATCAAGGTGCCCGACAACGACATGCCCAACCTCGGTGATCCGCGAACTAATGTGGTGGGTATGGCTGCCAACGGCAGTGGTGAACTGGGAGGGATGGGCACAGGATCGCGCGGAGGCATTGGACCCGGCGATGGCAACGGATATGGCCCCGGCAGCAACGGCGGGTACGGAGGCGGAGTCTATCAGGTCGGCGGCGGCGTCTCGGCTCCGGAGCTGGTCTTTGCTCCCGATCCGGAGTTCTCCGACGAAGCCCGGCGAGCAAAGTTCCAGGGCGCGTGCGTGGTGGCGCTGGTGGTCGATGCAAAAGGAAATGCCCAGCAGGTGCGCGTGATCCGTCACCTCGGAATGGGACTGGACCAGAAAGCCGTCGATGCGGTGAAGCAATACAAGTTCAAGCCGGCGAGGCTGCATGGCAAGCCGGTACCCGTGGAAGCGAATATCGAAGTAACGTTCCGCATCTACTGAGCTCTTCACCGCGGAGCTGCAAAGAAAGGCTATTGACAGCCAATGGCCGTCCGGTTTACTTTGCACTGTAAAGTAAACAGCTCATGGACGACCTGCACAAAGCGCTCGGAGATATCAGCGACATACGCCGGCAGATGGCGCGCAGCACGGAGTTCCGCGGCTATGGGCCAGCAACCTTGGCGGCTACGGGCCTTCTTGCCATCTTGACTGCCGGAGTGCAGGCGGTGTGGCTGCCTGATCCGGCGAGCCATATGCCGGCCTATCTAGGTCTCTGGATTGCCACCGCCATTGTGTCCGCGGCATTGATCGGCGTGCAAACTGTGACTCGCACCCACCGCATGCATTCCGGCATGGCGGATGCGATGATCCGCATGGCGGTCGAACAGTTCCTCCCGGCGGCCGGCGCGGGTGCACTGCTGACCCTGGTGCTGTTGCACTACGTCCCCACTGTCCTGTGGATGCTTCCCGGACTGTGGCAGATTATTTTTGGTTTGGGCGTCTTCTCCTCGTGCCGCTTTCTTCCCCGGCCTATGATCCTCGCCGGTTTGTGGTACCTGTTCACCGGTTTGCTCTCCACCGCCCTGGCGGACAATCGTGCTCTCTCGCCGTGGACGATGGGAATCTCCTTCAGCATAGGCCAGTTGTTGGTCGCAGCCATTTTGCTGTTCACCGCGCAGGAGGCGAGCTATGGCGACTAAAAACGAAGCGCCCTTCGCATACGAGGGTCTCGATCGCGTGATCCATGAACGTGCGCGGCTCAGCGTGCTGACCTCGTTGCTGAGCCACCCCAAGGGACTGACATTCAGCGATTTGAAGCAACTATGTGCGTTGACGGATGGCAACCTGAGCCGGCACTTGAGCGTGCTGGAACGGGAGAAGATCGTTCAGATCGTGAAGGGACACGACCGCAACCGTCCGCAAACCGTTTGCCGCATTACGCCTGCCGGCCGCAAACGCTATCTTGAATACCTCTCAACCCTGGAACAAGTGATTCTCGATGCGGCGAAGGGAGCCAAGGAAGAGGCGGCTTACAAATTGGCAACCGCCATGACGCCGCGCCAGGCGTGAGCTTTTTTTTGTGTAATAACTTTGCAATGCAAAGTGAAGAGGAGTGGAAATGAATATCGAATCGTCGCTGTCCGGCCTGAAGTCTCGCTCCATGGGCATGAAGCTGATTGTGGTGTGCACGTTGGCGTTGTTCATGGCCATCCCGGCGCTCTTTGTGGAAAGCCTGGTGAGTGACAGGACCAGCCGCGCCGCGGCTGTGATTCGAGAGATCAGTAGCGCTGTAGGCGGCGCGCAGACCCTTCTCGGGCCTACGCTGGCCATCCCCTATTCCATTCCACCCCGGTTTGAGAATCAAACGACCGAGCATGGAATCTACCTGGTCTTTCCCGCGCACGCATCCGCCGCGGTCAAGACCACCACCGAAGAACGGCACCGCTCCCTATTCAAGGTGCCGGTCTTTCAGGCGGATGTGAAACTCGACGCAAGCTTCGACCTCACCGGAGTTCCCGCCGCGGCCCCGGCAGGCGCTGTATTCGACTGGAACCGGGCCGAAATGGTAATCGGCGTGAGCGATGCGCGCGGAGCGCAGACCGATGCATTGCTCACAGAGAATGGAAAGACCACCACTCTGGTTCCCGCAGCGATTTCGCAGTTTCTCAGTTTTGGAGATCAAAAGTACCCGTCGCTGAAGCTGACTCTCTTCGGTGCCAAAGCAGCCGTCAAACCCGACACTCAATTCGCCGTGACCTCAACCGTGCGCTTCTCCGGTGCTGAGCGGCTTGCTTTGCTGGCCTATGGCAAATCCACCCGGCTCACGACGCAGGGTGACTGGCCGAATCCGGGCTTCGATGGCGGTTTTCTCCCGGCCAACCGCGAAGTCTCCGACCGCGGGTTCACCGCCGAGTGGTCCGTTCCGTTCATTGCTCGCGGCGTGCGTGCAGAAGGCACAGCGGATTCGCTCAGCGGCCTGGAAGCGACAGCATTGGGGGTTTCGTTTATCGAGGTGGCCGACCCCTATCAATCGGTAACTCGCTCGCTTAAGTACGTACTCCTCTTTTTGGGCCTGATTTTCCTCTCGTATTTTGTCTTCGAGGTCACCGCAGGGAAGCGGATTCATCTTGCGCAGTATGTCCTGGTGGGAATCGCGCAGATCATCTTTTATCTGCTGTTGTTGTCGCTGGCAGAACGGACCAGCTTCGACGTGGGCTTTCTGTTGGCGGGTGCGGCTACGGTAACCCTGCTTTCCGCCAATGCCGCCTGGATATTCGCCGATCGCCTGCAGGGCCTGCGCGCCTTCGCCACCTTCACTGTGCTTTATACGCTTATCTATTTACTGCTAAGGCTGGAAGACAATGCCTTGCTTGTAGGCGCTCTCACCAGTTTCCTGGCAGTCGCGGCAGCCATGTATTTCACCCGCAGCATCGACTGGTATAGCTCGCTGCCAACGGGGAAGGGATGACAACCGCCGAAGCCTTGCACGTGGCGATCATCATGGACGGCAACGGCCGCTGGGCGCTACGGCGTGGGCTACCGCGGATCGCCGGCCATCGCGCCGGGGTTGCAACGGTGCGACGCGTGGTAGAACACGCCGTGGATTGCGGGGTAAGCCGGCTCACCCTGTATGCGTTCTCCTCCGACAATTGGCGCCGGCCGACGGCCGAGGTACAGAGTATCTTCTGGCTGTTGCGTGCTTTTCTTCGTTTGGATACCGAACGCCTTCGAAAGCAGGACGTGCGGCTAGAGGTGATTGGAAGGCGCGACCGCCTGGCAGGTGTGGTCCTGCGCGAGATTGACAAAGCCGAGGCCGCAACCAGGGGCGGTTGCAAGCTTCACTTGCGGGTGGCGATTGATTATTCGTCGCGCGATGCCATCACGCGCGCGGCAGCAGGTCTTCTGGATGAGGGACCGCTCTCCCCCGATGTCCTTGGACCCAGGTTGACGCAGGCCTTGGGTGCTGAAGTGGATCTCCTGATTCGAACCGGAGGCGAAACCCGGCTCTCTGATTTTCTGCTGTGGGAATGTGCCTACGCTGAACTACTGTTTACCGAACGGATGTGGCCGGATTTTGACGTGGAGGATTTTGATGCCGCATTGGAAAATTTTCGACGCCGGGAGCGCCGCTTTGGGGGCGTCCCGGTTGTCGCACTGTGAGGAAGAATGACAAGTCTCGATCGGATTCGTCACATCCGGTTCTGGCTAGCCCTGTTCATCATCGGGTTGGTGATGAGCGGAGTCACGGCCTTCCCCATCCAAAAGGAGCTCGGCTGGTTGCTCATTGTGCTGCGTGGTAACCCGATACGGTCGATCGCGGAATCAACACCCCTGCCTGCGTGGATCGAAAGGGTGAGCGGGGCAGTGACGGATACGAATGCTCGCTACCCCTTTCTCGCCTATGGCACCGACTGGCTTGGCTTTGCTCACCTGGTCATTGCCGTCGTTTTCATCGGCCCATATATCGATCCAGTGCGCAACAAATGGGTAATCAACTTTGGCTTCATCGCCTGCGCTGGGGTACTCCCACTGGCTCTCATCGCAGGACCGATCCGCGGCATACCGCTTTCGTGGCGCCTGATCGACTGCAGCTTTGGCATTCTAGGGACTATCCCGCTCCTGCTCTGCAGAAGGTCAATTCTTATCCTCGAGCGCCAACTCAGCGAGGAAGACCGCAGATCCCTCCACTCTGCTACGCTCCGGTCGGGATGACAAAGGGAAGGGGCTGGGTAAATTAACAGCGGCTCCTGTCCGAAACGGTTGCCCGGGCTCATCCGCCCCTTCCTTGTCATCCCGACCGGAGCGTAGCGCAGTGAAGGGACCTGCAGTTCTGCCAACCGGTAACCGCTCTCCAGTCCCCGCCACCAACCCCCCTTTGTCATCCCGAGCGCAGCCGAGGGATCCGCAATTCGCCCCGGCAGTAGCCAAATTAGGCGGGCTTGGCCTGCTTTGCCTTCAGATCCTGCAGCAGAGTCTCAATATGCTCCTCGCGATCCAGCGCTGCGAAACGGTCTTCCAACGAGTCTCCCCCAAGCAACTCGATATCCGCCTCATTGCGTGCTTCCCTTCCCACAATCCGCGATTTCATCCGATTCAGCGTAGGAGAGCTCTCTTGCTTGCTGATGGCCTGCCGGGCCTCGGTGGCCCGGCTGACCATGCGGGTTCGGCGATCCTGTGCGATGAGCAACTCGCAGCGGCTGCGCGTCTCCACGAGCTTCTGATCGAGTTTGTGGAGCGCGGTGCGCAGCGTGTCCGCTTCCGCCTGCTGATCCTCCAGTTGCTGCGAAAAGCCATGCGCAATATGGTCCTGGCTCAGAGAACGTTCGAGCGCTGCCCGCGCCAGGTCGTCATGACCCTTCTTGACTGCCAGTTCAGCCTTGCTCCGCCAATCTGCTGCGCTGTCCATGTGCTCCTTCCGTTTTCTTTCCAGCAGATGCTGATCGGCGATCGCGATCGCCACTTGCGTCTTGACCTGCATCAACTGGTTCTCCATATCAAGCACCAATTGCCGCAACAGCTTCTGCGGGTCTTCCGCTTTGTCGATCAGGTCGTTTAGGTTCGCTCGTAGCAATGTACTTACCCGTTCGAGTAGTGCCATATAGTCCTCCTTGTTACTTGTCCTGCCGAGGTTGCATGCCCTTCACATTCGCCATCAGCTCAGCCATGTTCATCCCAGAAAGCGTTTCGAAAAACGCCGGTATCTGGGAGGCGATCTTCATCACGTCTCCAGTCAGTTTGTTGGCTCCTGTAGTTGTGTCGTTCCCGCTGGACACGATCGTGATCTTGTCCACCTTGCCCAAAGGCTCCGAGAGCGCCCGCATCAATTCCGGCATCACCGCAATCAAACGGTCGACTACCGCTGCCTGCGTCCATTCCTGGTAAGCCTCGGCTTTCACGTTCATCGCCTTCGCTTCCGCCTCGCCTTTCTGGAAGATGATGGACGCTTCTGCTTCACCCTGCATTCGCGTGGCGGCGGCATGGCCTTCGGCTTCCGCGGTCAGCCGGGATTTCTCTGCTGCAGCCAGGTTCTCAATCCGCATGCGCTCAATCTCAGCACTCTTCAATACGGTCGAGATCAGCTCCTTCTCGTGACGCAGAATTTCTGCATCCTGCACCTTGATCTGTTGCTCCTTTTCCACCTGCTGGATTTTCACCTGCTCCGCAACCACCTGCTGCTGCATGACATTGGTCTGCAATTCATAGGATTTGTCGGCCGTCGCCTCCTGTTTGCGGCTTTGTTCGGTAAACTGCGCCTTCTGGATATCGAGGTCACGCTGAGCCTCGGCCTGTTTCGCCAACGAAGCTGTTTCCGCGATCACCCGTTCCTGGTCGGCCTGAGCTTTCGCGATGGCCGATTCGCGTAGCGCGTTCGCCCTGCGGATGGCGGTGTCGCGCTCCGCTTCGGCGGCGGCTACATCGGCATCGCGCTTGATGCGCGCGACATCAGGCCGGCCCATGTTGGTGATGTACTCATTCTTGTCACGCACCTCCTTGATGGTGAACGAAACCACTTCGAGACCCATCTTGCTCATGTCATCCGCGCACGTGGAACGCATGCGATCGGCAACCATCTCCGGCTCCTTGACAATCTGCTCCACCGTCAACTGACCGATGATGCCGCGCAGGTGGCCTTCCATCACCAGGCGGATCAAACCTTCGCGCTGCGGAGGAGTCTTGGTAAGGAACTGCTCCGCCGAGGTGAGGATCGACTCCTGGTCGGACCGCACTTTGATCTGTGCTACGGCTTCCACGGTGACGGCTACGCCTTGCTTGGTGTAGAGATCCTGTTGCGGCGCCACGTCGAAGGACATCAGCTCGAGCGAGAGCTGACGGCTGCTCTCCACCATGGGGAAGATTACGGTGCCATGACCTTTCACCACACGCGGTCCACGAAAGCCATAGACGATAATGGCCTCGTTCGGGCCGGCTTTGCGAAACATCTTGGCGATCATACCCATGAGTACGATCACAGCGAGAACGCACAATCCAACAATCACTGTTACGGTGTTCATCATAAGTGCCTCCTGATCCTTTCATCAGGAACCAACAAATGCTTGAAACTACGTTTGAGCTCCGCCGCCGGAGAGTTCATCCCAGCGGCGCACATAGGCGATGCCCCGTTCATAGCGCATCACCACTACCTCCATGTCTCGCGCGATGGGCTCGCCTGTGTCACTACGCGCCGGACTATGGCGCCAAGACCCGTTCTGCGAGTAAAGAATTTCCCCGATGCCATCCGGCCGAATGGTTCCACTCACTCGGCCGATGACGCCCGTCATCTCGGTGTCTTCGGCAGTCAGCGGCTTGTCATGCGGCGCCAGCACTTTGGCGAGAAACAAAAAGATGAGCGACCCACCCGCCAAGCCGGTCAACGTGGCCAGACCTAGAATGACCGGCGCCACCAGACCGCCGTAACGTTCCATCAAGTAGCCTGCCCCGCCAAACCAGCAGAGAAACGCCGTCAGGGTGAAACCATTCACCACAGGCGTACCGTGGTTGCCAATGGGAACGTGGCTCACACGATGCATGCCGAAGTGCAGGTGATGATGGCCGCCACCGCTCGCCAAAGTCACCCCGGTCAGCACCAGCCCTACCCCAAAACAAATCAGATAAAACAGCTCCCAGGTCATCGACTCTTCTCCTTTCCACGAGGTTTTACCTTGGAGTGCTTGCTCAATGCCGGCCGCAGCACTTCCGCCAGCCTCTCTACCAATCCCGGCGTTTCAATCATCGACTCCAGCAACAGCAGGCATTGTCTCGAGTCGGGATGCTTGGCCAGGGCGAGCAACGCTTTGCGCAGCTCGGGATCGCGCGGGAATCGCTCGGCTCCATTCACCAGCCACAAGTCCAGCTTGTCGTCCAACACCCGGGCTTCACTCATCAACTCGGCGTGGTAGCCCTCCGGATCATCGACCAGGTAGCCGGGATGCACCTTGAAGAACTTGGCCAGAATCTGCCGCGTGGTGTTGGTGAGGTGCGGCCGCGCGCCGCTCTCGATTTGCGATAGGTAGGACTGGCTCATCGAGGTCTTCGATTCGGCCTTTATGGCGCGTACCAGCTCCTGCTGAGTCATCGCTCTCGGCATGCCGCGCAGGCTGCCTTCCACTTCCCGCAGGTACCGTAATTTCTCGCCTAGCTTCATGGTTATTGCGATCCGGAATAATAATATCGCAATCTGCAATTTTGTCAACTCGGACGAATCGTTCACCATCCAGCGATCATCAAGGGAACCATGCGGGTGCTTTCCCTACTTGCGATTTTGTTTTTCTTGCCAACTCTTGCCGTCCGGGCCTCTTCCCTGCCTCAGATCGATGCCGACCTGAACGCCGGCAGAGCAGATGCAGCGATTACCAAACTCAACGCAACGCTCGCTGCCGATCTTAATGACGCCGAGGCGCACAACCTTCTTTGCCGCGTGTACTACCAGGAAGAGCGCTGGGACGACGCCATCAAGGAATGCGAAGCAGCCGTGCGGATCGCGCCCACGATGAGCGCCTACCATCTCTGGTTGGGCCGCGCTTATGGACAGAAGGCCGACGCCATCCACTCCATCAAAGCCTTCGGCCTGGCAAAAAAGGTGCGCGCCGAATTTGAACGTGCCGTGCAACTGGACAGCAACAACGCAGACGCTCTTTCCGATCTTGGGGATTTCTATATTGAGGCACCCGGCATTGTCGGGGGAGGAAAGAAGAAGGCACAGGGCGTGGCGCAGACATTCGAAACCCTTAACCCGGCGCAGGCTGACCGCATCCGCGCGCGCTTAGCGGAGAAAGATAAGAATTATGCGGTCGCCGAACAGAACTTCAAGGCCGCCGTGGAAGCGTCGAAACATTCTCCCGATGCCTGGATGACGCTGGCTTCGTTTTATGGCCGCCTGAAGCAGTGGGAACAGATGCTCGAGGCGGTACAGGCCGGCGTCGACGCGGATGCCAAAGCAACCAGGCCGAACGGGCCGGTGTTGGTCGACGGGGCGATGCTGCTGAGCCGCAACAAACAGAAGCCGCAGCTCGCGATTCAGCTACTGAAACAGTATTTGGCGTCCGACAACAAGGCAGAAGAAGCGCCGGCATTTCGCGTCCACGCACAACTGAGCGGCCTTTTCGACCAGCAAGGCGATCAGGCCAGCGCAACGCAGCACTTAGAAGCCGCCGCCGCACTCGCGCGCGATTATCACTCACCGCATTAGCGCATTCCGTCATTGAAGAGCGAGGGTAGCCACAACTTGGGGTGCCCCATATCTCGCCTTCGTTTGGCGAGATGTGGGAATTAACAGATCTCGCAGGAGTACCACCCATTGGCCGAGCAAATTTACAGGTCTCGTCGGGGACATCCATGCACCCCTAAATCTCTTCGAACTAGCACCAAAGCTAGCGCCGTTTTCTCAGCACCCAGGTGGTCATGCAGCGAAAGTCCTGAACGACGGTGGTCTTTAATGGATCGACCAGCACCGCGTTCATCTTCTCCGTCAAATCGAGCAGCATATCCTCGTCGACCAGGAACCATTCCGAGCCGTCACCCACGAGAAAGATGTTTTCGCGCAGCCGTTCGAAATCCATACCAATGCGAGAACCCAGGCGGCAAAAGAACAAACCACCGGGTTTGAGCACACGCCAAAGGTCGCGCAGCATGGCAAGAAAGTGCCGCTCGTCGCGCGCGAAATGCAGGACAGAGTTGCAGAGCACAACATCGGCGAAATTATCCGGGAACGGCATCCGCTCGATCACGCCAACCTGAAAGTTCTCCGCCGGCAATCCCGTCCCCAGCGATGCTGACAAGGCGCGCACATGGGATACACCATCGGGGTCTGCGTCGAGTGCGAAGATCTCGGTGCGCTCGCGTAACAGGTGCACCAGGTTTCGCCCATAGCCGCAGCCGGCATCGAGCACGCGCATGTCTGAAGTAATATTGCCCCGCAGAATCTGGTCGAATACGTAGATATCGATCTGTCCAAATTGTTCCTGAATGTTCATCGTGCGGTCCAGCCGCCGTCGATAACAAGCGTATGTCCGGTGATGAGCGATGCCGCCGGCGAGGCAAGAAAGACAACCGCACCGGCGACTTCGACCGGTTCGCCGATGCGATGCAAGGCAGCGATGCGCTCGACCACATCCTGGCGAAACACCGGGTCGGCGAGAGCGCCTTCGGTTCCCGGAGTGTGAATGAAGGTCGGCGCGACTGCATTCACCAGGATGTTGTGTTTGCCCCACTCCACGGCAAGACATTTTGTGAGGTGGACGATGCCTGCCTTGGTCATGCAATAGACAGATTCGGTAGGTAGCGCCGCGAAGGCAGCCTGCGAACTCATGTTAATGATGCAGCCGCTCTTCTGTTGGATCATGACCCGGCCCGCGGCCTGGCAGGCAAGGAATGTGCCTTTCAGATTGATGGCCAGCGTGCGGTCGAAATCTTCTTCGGTGACATTTTCCGCAAGGTTGTCGGGCGCGATGCCGGCGTTGTTGACGAGGATGTCGAGCCGGCCAAAATGCTTGACCGTCTGCCCGACGGCGTCGCGGATTTGCTCGGGACGAGTCATGTCCATCTGCAACGGCAGCGCCTGTCGGCCCAGTGTCTTGATCTCGCCGGTTATGCCGCTATCGCTGCCAATCTCACGCAGGCCCAGCGCTACGTCGGCACCGGCTTCGGCAAGGGCGAGCGAAATCGCCCGGCCCAGTCCGCGGGCCGCCGCGGTCACCAGTGCTACTTTGCCTTGCAAATTAAAACTCGGGAGTGCGTTCATAGTTCTCCTTAGCCGGCATGCACTTCTTTTTGCTGGCTGACACTGCTACCGTCACCGCTCTTCAAGCCGATGAAGACGATGGTGGATACGATTGTGAATCCGCCCAGCACGACCAGCGCCTCGTGGATACCATGAATCATCTGGCCCTGGTTGGTATGCACGGCGGGGATGAAAAACGCAGTCGCCAAACCCGCTGTAGCGACGCCGAAGCTGATCGACATTTGCTGCATCGTGCTGGCAATGGAGCTGGCATTGCTCGTTTGCGCTTCGCTGACGTCGGCGTAGGCCAACGTGTTCATGCTGGTGTATTGCAACGAGCTGAAGGTTCCATAGCAAAAGGCCTGCAGCACGATCACCCATACCGGAGTACGCAACCCAATGGTCGCAAATAACAACAACAGAAGGCCCAGGACGACGGTGTTCGAGATGAGCACCCCGCGGTAGCCAACGCGCGCGAGGATTTTAGGCATGAGGAACTTGGTGCTCATGGCCGCCAGCGCCTGTGGCATGATCAGCAGTCCGGACTGAATGGCAGTAAATCCGAGGCCCACCTGATAAAGCAGAGGCAAAAGGAAAGGGACGCCGCCAATGCCGAGGCGGGTAAAGAAACCGCCACTGACCGCTGCCCGGAAGGTGCGAATGCGGAACAAGTTCAGTTGAAGCAACGGATACAAAATCCCGCGAGCATGCAATAAGTAGCCTGCGATGAGACTCAAGGAAATTGCCAGCAGCCCGCTGATCTCGGGCACGCTGAGTGTGTGCTCGCCAAATATCTCCAGCACATATGACAGTAAAGCAATCCCGGAACCGAAGAGGATGAGCCCGACGATATCCAGCGGATGGGTGTGCTCTTCGCGATAGTCGGGCAGATGCATGTAGACCATCAGGAGCCCAATGAGACCGATCGGTATATTGACGAAGAAGATGAACCGCCAGTGAAGATACCCGACGATTAATCCGCCGGCGATCGGTCCCAGCATCGGACCCACGAGCCCGGGAATGGCCACGAAGCTCATCGCCCGAATCAGTTCAGACTTGGCAAAGGTACGCACCAGGGTGAGTCGGCCGACGGGCACCATCATGGCTCCGCCGAAACCCTGCAGGATTCGGCAGGCGACCAGCAAATGAATGCTGGTCGAGATCCCGCAGAGCAGCGATCCCAGGGTGAACAGGCCGATCGCAGACGCAAACACACGACGGGTGCCGAACCGGTCGGCCATCCAGCCGCTGATGGGGATGAAAACCGCAAGGCTCAGCGTATAGCTGGCCAATACCGATTTCATGCTCAAGGGAGCCACATGGAGAGCCGCCGAGATGGCTGGGACTGCGGTGTTGAGGATGGTCGTATCCAGCGATTCCATGAAGAATGCGACCGCCACCAACCAGGGAAGCAGACGCTTGCTGGACGCTGCCGGAACGGGGGTGAGAGAGGTGCTGGAGGAATCGAGAGGCCGCATGAGCGTCAGTTTCACTACTGTACGCGACGGCAGCGTCGAAGGGGTAAAACTGCAGATTTCTGATGGATACGGCCGGGGTGGAAAGGCGAGCGCAATTCCTCTCGCACCCCGGCTAATCTCGCTAGAAGCTGAACCGAGCCTGAATATCGATGGTCCTCGATCCAAGCGCTGCTGCCGCCTGCCCGAGGTTCGAGCTTTGAATGTTGGTCGACAACTGACTCGGGTCGATATTCAACAGGTTGAAGGCGTTTAAGACGTTGGCTTTGATTTCGATATTGGCGTGCTCGCCCAGTACACGCATGCTGGGCAGGCCAAACGCTTTGCCAATGGTGAAGTCCGCATCCCGGTATCCGGGACCGGCAAAGACGTTGCGATCGATTCCCGGCGCTGGAATGTAGCTGGTCGAGGACTGTCCCGGATTGTCGGTAATGGCCGCCGCGTAGTTCGGAATCTGGAAGTAGTTATTCTGGAAAAAATCGTTGTTGTCGCCGGTGTTGGCGGTGCCCGGGTTCAGGTAGTTGCTTCCCGTCTCGAAGGCAAGGTTGCTCTTGCTCTTGCCGGCTCCTCCAAGATAAATGGGACGCAGGTTCTGGTATCCGTACTGGCAAGTGTTGCAGTAGATCTGGTGGGGCGCTTGATACACCGGCGTCCATCCAAAGCCCTGGTGAACAGACACGATGCCGCTGAGTGACCACCCTCCGCCAACCTTCTCCAGCCAGGCATGGCCGCCACGAAAGAGAACCGGCTGCCATAGGCCGAAAACCTTGAAGGATTTGTTCACGTCGAAGTCCGAACGGCCGTACGAGTACGCAGGATTGTACAAATAGGGATCGCGCGAGTACGGGCCGGAGTTGGTATCCATGCTGTGTGCCCAGGTAAATTGCGCCTCCGCAGAGAAACTGTGCGAGAACTGGTGCTTGAGACCGGCAAGCATCATGTTGTTGTTCGACGTTCCACTGCTGCCGAACGTATTGACGCTGTTGACCAGTGGATTCTGGGGCGCACCATTGATTTGCCCCAGAGCGGTGGCGTCGTAGTTGTAGAGCAGGTGGCGCCCGCCACTACCCTCATAGCCAATATTCGCGATCAGCGAGTGACCCAGGTCCGCCTCGATCTCCAACGAGTAGTGATGCGAATACGCGGTAGGCATCGTGCCCGGTAAACCGCTCAAATTCGCGCCCCCGGCCGTGGGCAGACCAGAGGAGTTAAACGTAACAATGGCGGCTGGGTTTGCCGGGAAGCCGAAAATGTTGGTCGGGCTGCTGGAGGTTGCGTAAAGGATGCTCGGATTGATCTGGGTCGGGCCCTGGCTGGAGCTGGACAGATAGTTGGTTCCCGGGGGGTTGTTGTCGTAGGCGTTGGCGGTGGCGATCTGCTGCTGGTTGTAGTTGAGGCCGTAACCGCCGCGAAGAACCATCCTGTTGTGCCAAATACTGGGGTTCCAGTTGAAGCCAAACTGCGGCCCGAAGTTCAGCTTTTGCGCCTTCCACGCCGCAATGCCGGTGCGGATGTTGATATCTGTCAACAATGCGCTCCCGCTCCCGAAGGAAAGCACGCCCATGTGGTTGTTCTTGTCGGTCAGCGGTCCGAAATAGGAGTAGCGCAGTCCCACGCTCAGCGTCAGATTCGGCGTGGCCTTCCAGTCGTCTTGAAAGAAGACGCCAAGTATGTTCTCCCGGTTGTCATTGCGGAAGCCTCCGGGAATACCAGTGGTGGCTTGAAAAGGACCACCCTCTGCCTCCGGGGCGTCGTTCACAAAATCCCAGAGATTGTAGAAGGTGTAGTTGGGAGCTCCGATTGGATCATTGAGGTAGTAAAGCCGGGTGAAATCGAAACCGAATTTGAGCGTTTGCGCATGCAGGACCTTGGTTGCCACATCCTTGTAGCCGTAGGTCCATTGGTCGTAGATGGAAGGGGCAGAAACGCCGAAGTTGCCCAGGTTCACGCTCCCGATTTGCGTGACGGTACCTTGCGGAAGGCCAAACGGAGCCTGCGGATTGCTCTCGAGCTCGTTGTAACGCCAGCCCGCGGCATTGGCGCGGGCTTCGTTCAGGAAGGTCGGCGAGAAGATGTGATTCCAGATGACCGAGAAGGCGTCGTTGACCTGTTGGTGATGGAAGAGCTGATAACCAAGTCCGCCGTTATACGTGGTTGTGGTCGCCGGAACCCAGTAGATGGCGAAGGTGGCATGGTCTTTGCCGGTGACGTCGGCGTCCAGACGCCCGTTGTATTGTTTGAAGTTGCTGGAGGTTGGGTTGCTGGTGGAATAATCGGCGATGTCGGCCGTGCTCGAGAGTCCGCTGCCCACGCCAGGAGTGCTGTTGTTCACGTAGCCCAGGTCCTGCGTTCCAATGCCCGTGGTGAGCGGCGAACCGATATTCAACCCCTGTCCGGATATGGTCGCGCAATTGACGCCTTCCACCAACCCGGCATCCGCACACTTTGCAGAGATGATGCCCGTGTTAAGAACGCCCGCCCCTTTGAAGTTGAGAAGCGTGGCGGCAATACTGCCGGAGGGCGCGAGTGAGGCAAGCGAAGAAGTCGAGTACCATCCTGTGCCAGGCACAGGCGTGTTCTGGTTTTGTCCCTCGTAGTTAAAGAAGGCAAAGACCCGATTTTTCCAGATCGGGCCGCCGATGCTGCCACCGAGCTGATTGTAACGGTTTGAGTTACGAAGCAGGCCGCGCTCCGTTGCGGTAAGCCTATCTCCGGTTGCAGGGTCGATCGACACCACGGAAGCGGGGCCGTTCCATCGTTGATACGCGTTGAGCCCCGGGCGATTGATCTGGATAAACAAGCTGCCGTGGATCTCGTTGGTTCCGCTCTTCGAGGTAATTTCGGTCAGCGCGCCCGAGAAGCGGCCGTTTTCCGCGTCATAGGCGTTGGTTACGATCTTCACGTCGCTGACTGAATCCTGACTGGGAGTAATGACCGTAGATCCGCCCCAAACGGCGCTGACGGTGCTGATGCCGTCCACGGTATAGCCGTTCGTTTCAAACTGGCCGCCATTTGCATTGGCCGAGGCGCCGTTCTCTGTGGCAAAGATGCTGCTGGTGTTTCCTAAATTGCCGCCGCCACCGGAAGAAGCTCCGGTTTGCGTGCCGGGAGCCTGAAAACCACCGCCTCCCCCTTGTTGCGATCCATCCGCCAGCACTCCAGGAGCCAACTGGATGAGACTGGTAACGTCGCGCTGGTAAGCCGGCATATGCTGGATTTCATTCGCCGAAATAGTGCGGCCATTGTTTGCCGTTTGGGTATCGAGCGCCGGTTCCGTGGATGCATTGACGGTCACGGTCTGGTCGGCGGCTCCGACTGCCAACTGCACGTTGACTGCGTTCGCTTGCTCGGGAATCAGCTGCAGGTGATCGAGAACCTGCTTCTGAAATCCCTTCTTCGTCACTTCCAGGGTGAAGGTATCGGGCGGCAACGCGTTGAAGTTGTAGACTCCGTTGGCATCGCTGGTGCGGACCTGTTTCCCGTTGGTTCCGATGTCGGTAAGCGTCAGCGTTGCGCCAGGGATAATTGCGCCGGAGCTGTCGGTCACGACACCCTGGATCGACGCACGATACTGCGCCTGGGCGCCTGGAACGATAAACCCTGCAGCCATTATCCCTACGAGCAGGAGGCGGCAAACACGTGTGTACTCATGTAACTTCGGATGGTGCATTTGGCTCTCCTAAGAAAACTGCGTATACGGCGGCTGTTTCACGGCCCACCGCGGGTTAATTAACCCTTTGCGCAATCGGTTGCGCTCGGCTACGATTGGTAGCATTTGAGAATGCCACTGTCAAGCAAAAGCTGGTCCGCATTGCGTCCTATGAATCACAGAATGTTCCACTTTTCCCTTGCCGGCCTTTTGCTCGCCGCGGCGCCTCAGATAACCCGGGCTGACCAGAACTACTCGCAACAGGTTTTTTTCGAGAACAGCCTTTCGCCGCGGAGCTATTTCTATAGCGACGGCAAGGCAAGTTCCCCCAGTACACTCGAACTGGTCGAGCACAGGCTTCCAGTCGAGACCGCCAATTTCATTAGCGGGCCCAACTCCCTAAAACTCCATTGGAAGTCGCTCCCCGTCGGCGGGTGGTCGGTCGAGGTAAAGCTGTACCAGTGGCGCGACCGGCTGGTCTCGTTTCCTGGTTCCAATCTCTACGTGTGGCTCTATGCCGTCGACGGTATCAAAGCCGAAGATCTTCCCCGGCTGGTCTTGCGCGATGCCGACGGAAACTTCACCCGGCCGCTCGACTGGGGCGGCGTTGCTAAGGATATTCCGCCTCACACCTGGACCCGGGTGGGGATTCCTCTCGCCTCCTTTGCCGCTGCTTCCCTGCATCCCTTTCATTCCAATCGATTGAGCACAGTGGTCTTTATCCAGGGAAGACCGGACGCAACGGCACACACACTATTGCTGGATGACATTCGGGTTGAAAACGAACCCCGCGCAAGCGAGCCTGCTCCACCGAGTCCCGCAGGCCTGCGAGCTGTCGGTTATGAACGGCACATCGATATCAGTTGGCGGCCAGTGAAGGATCCCTCCTTGGCGCAGTACGTCATCTATCGCTCGATCCGCGGCGAACCTTTTCGCGCCATCGGGGTGCAACGGCCGGGCGTAAACCGCTACTGCGATTACACCGGAGACCCCGGCATGACAGCCGCGTACCGCGTGACGGCGCGCACTTCGTCGTTGCATGAATCGCCGCCCTCGGCCCCGATGAGTGCCACCACGCGCACCATGAACGATGAGGAGCTCCTGACGATGGTGCAGGAGGCCGGGTTCCGCTACTACTGGGAAGCGAACGAACCCCATTCCGGCATGACGCGCGAAAACACTCCCGGGAATGACGACGTGGTGGCCCTGGGTGCCAGTGGTTTCGGCATCATGGCGATCATCGTGGGTGCCGAGCGAGGATTCATTACCCACCAGCAAGCGATCGATCGGCTGCTGCAAATCACAACCTTTCTTTCGACAGCGGATCGCTATCACGGAGCATGGCCGCATTTTCTCAGTGGGAGCACAGGGCATCGGCTGCCGGTCTTCGGCATGTACGACAACGGCGCCGATCTGGTGGAAACTTCTTTCCTGATGGAGGGGTTGCTGGCCGCTCGGCAGTATTTTCGCCATGACGGCGCTGCCGGCGACGGGCTCTACCAGCAAATCAGCAAATTGTGGGATGGCGTCGAGTGGGACTGGTTTCAGGTGACCCCCAACCACGATGCGCTGTATTGGCATTGGTCACCGGAGTATTCCTTTTACATTGCGAATCGACTCACCGGCTGGAACGAGGTGATGATTACTTACCTCGAAGCCATTGCATCGCCGACGCACGGCATCCCCGCCTCGGATTATTACAGCGGGTGGGTGGGCGAAGGGGTCCACAACGAGTACGCGAACGGCAAGAGTTACTACGGGATCACACTGCCGGTTGGGGGCAATACGGGAGGTCCGCTGTTCTTTACCGACTACTCCTTCATGGGATTTGATCCTCACGGCATCCATGACCGATTCACTGATTATTACGACAACAACCGCGCACAATCGTTGATCAACCAGCAGTACTGCATCCATAATCCACATCACTGGAGGGGCTACGGAGAGGACACGTGGGGTCTCACCGCCGTCGACGGGCCGGATGGATATGTTCCCTACGAACCTACGCTGGAGCTGGATGACGGCACCATTGCGCCTACGGGAGCGATCAGCGCTTTTCCCTATACGCCGGGGCCGTCGATAGCAGCGCTCAAGCACTTCTATCGTGATCTGGGCGCGCAGACGTGGTCGATTTACGGCTTTCGCGACGCCTTTAACTTGCAGCAGGACTGGTATTCCGGCATCACCATGGGGTTGAACCAGGCGCCGATGGTGGTGATGATCGAGAACCAGCGCAGCGGCGTGGTGTGGAAGAGCTTTATGGCCAACCCTGAAATTTCTCCGATGCTGCAGCGCATCGGATTTCGGCCGGATGGTACGACGGAACCACAGGCCGCCTCGGAACGTAGATGAACGTCGAGAGCTGCGCCCGAGGGAGGATCGAGGCATCAACAGACTCAGCGTGAACATCAAGCAACTCGCGGCGCACCTGGAGCTCTCGCAGACCACAGTCTCGCGTGTGATGAATAATTCCGGCGCGGCGTACCGCATTGCGCCGGAGACGCAACAACGCGTTCTGCAAGCGGCTGCCTCGCTCAACTACCAACCCAACGCGTTTGCCCGTGGGCTGCGTAACAAGCAGAGCTTCACGGTGGGTGTGATGGTGCCGGAGATTAGTGAGGGCTATGCTGCGACCGTATTAGCCGGGATTGAAGACGCTCTGCTGCAGGAACACTACTTCTACTTTGTGGTGAGCCATCGCCACCGGCCTTCACTTTTACAGAGCTATCCGCGCCTGCTACTCTCCCGCGCAGTGGAAGGGCTGATTGCCGTGGATACCCCGATGCGCGAACCACTGCAGGTGCCGGTCGTTGCCGTCTCTGGCGACAGCCGGAAAAATGGAGTGCTCACCATTGCGCTCGACCATGAAACCGCCGCCCGCTATGCAATTTCCCATCTGTTTGACCTGGGTCATCGCCGTATTGCCTTTATCAAAGGGCAGACCTTCAGCACGGACACGCTGGCGCGGTGGGCGGGCATCCGCAAAGCGTGCGCTGCACTGGGAATTCGCATCCATTCCGATCTGGTGGTGCAATTAGAAGGAAACGCACTGGGGAGCGAGCCGGGGTATGTCGCCACCAAGAAGCTGCTGCAAAGTGGCGCCCGGTTCACCGCCATTTTTGCTTTCAACGACACCGCGGCGATCGGCGCCATCACTGCCCTGCACGAGGTCGGCATGCGGGTACCGGGCAAGGTCTCGGTGGTGGGCTTTGACGATATCTCGAGCGCGTCGACCAACGACCCGGCCCTCACCACGGTCCGCCAGCCACTCTACGAGATGGGAAAGACCGCAGCCAGTGTCCTGTTGCAACGCATCCGTTCGGGGAATGCGCCGGTACAGCCGGAATCGGTTTTCGTTGCACCCTGCCTGGTCAAGCGGCGATCAACCGGCCCCGTCGCAATGGTCGAATAACCTGAAAGCCCGGTCGATGGCACACGAAAGGCACACACAAGGCTCGAGAATGAGACTCCAAAGTGAGGGCAATTTGGGTACCTGTGGCCCGTTGGCACTTTTCCGTGATTGTGCTCTTGCCGATTTTGCGTCATCTTGTACTCAAGATGAAAGTCCGCTCGCAGCTCTGGTTGCCCCTGCTGGTCGTCGCTACGTCCATCACGGGGGCCGCTGCAGGCCAGGAAATCTCTACCCGCTTCCCGATGGTTTGGAGTACGCAGCAGGCGCCCGAAGACGGCGCGCAGTCGCTGCTTGCGTTTAAAGAATCGGACATCAAGTTCCGCCTGCAAACCCTCATGGATATCCTGCGTGACCATCAGCATGAAGGTTGGGTGTTGGCGGCGTATCCCGATCCGAACACCCGCCGGCCTCTGATCGGCGCAGGATTCAGCCTCGACGTGCCGGCGATGGATCACTCGCAGCGCGATCCACTGAATCCGTACACCTTTGTGGAACCTTCCGCCGCGCAGCTGTGGCAGGCGGCGGGTCTGGCTCCAGAACGGTTACAGCATATCCTCGACCAGTTCGACCACAATGCAGCTACCTGGTCGCCGAAGACCTATCGCCGAAAGATTGTCCGTCATACGCTCACGCGGCAGCTCACCGACGAAGAAGCAACCCGGTTGTTGCGGATTTCCGCTATCCAGGCGATCTACAACGCCAGAGCCTACTGCCGCGGATTCGACCGGCTGACTGCTTCGCAGCAGATGGCGCTAAGCCAACTGGTGTTTCAGATGGGTACCAACCTCGGAGGATTTGTTCAATTCCTCGATGCCGTGAACGACGAGGACAATGCCCACGAGTTGGCAAAGCTCGACGGGTATCTGGAGACCTATACGGAACACTGGCAGCGGGTGCAGAACACGCTGATCGACAGCCAATGGGCCCGGCGATACTCGGTGCGCGCCATGACGGTCATTGCCATGTTCGATCCGGAATACAGCGTGGAGCCCGCGAGAGCGCAGCAGCAGGTGGCGGCCGTCCTTCCTGCGAAACATCATTCAACCGCTACCATTCGAACCGCCAGTTACCACAAACACTCCCGCAAATCGCATAACAAGAAGCGCGCCTAGCCCCCGAGCGATCTGCAGTTCTTTCTCCGGCTCAGCTAAACTAGAGCCGAGGAGAGTCATCATGCAGCGGGTCAAACTCGGCAAATCTGATTTGGAAGTTCCGGTTCTTTGTCTCGGCGGCAACGTCTACGGATGGACCCTACCCGAGGCCGATTCCTTTCGCCAGCTCGACATGGCGCTTGAAGCTGGACTGAACTTCATTGATACCGCGGATGTCTACTCCCGCTGGGCGGCGGGCCATCAGGGCGGTGAATCCGAAACCATTCTGGGCAAGTGGCTGGCTAAAGGCGGCAAGCGCGAGAATGTCATCATCGCAACCAAACTCGGCCAGGATATGGGCGATGGCAAACAGGGTCTGAGCGCCGCCTACATTTCGCAGGCCGTCGAAGCGTCACTCCGCCGTCTGCAAACCGACTACATCGATCTTTACCAAGCCCACAAAGACGACCTCGACACCCCGCTCGAAGAGACCATGGCGGCCTTCGACAAGCTGGTAGTGGAAGGAAAGGTACGCCACGTTGGAGCTTCGAATTACAAGGCAGCTCGTCTGGCGGAAGCGCTTCAGGTGAGCAAAGACAATGGGCTGGTCAGCTACGTTTCGCTGCAGCCGCTCTATAACCTCGTCTCCCGTGAGGAGTTCGAGCGTGAGCTGCTCCCGGTAGTCGAGGCCCACGGACTGGGAGTCATTCCTTTCTACTCCCTGGCGGCCGGCTTTCTTACCGGCAAGTACCGCAGCGCGGAGGATGCCAAAGGAAAGGCCCGCGGAGGCAGCGTCGGCAAATTCCTGAATGACTGGGGATGGAGCGTTCTTCGTGTACTGGACGAAGTTGCCGGTGCCCATCATTCGACGCCGGCCAGAGTAGCGTTGGCCTGGCTAATGGAGCAGCCGGGGGTTACGGCGCCGATTGCCAGCGCGACCAGCGAAGCTCATCTCACCGACTTGATCGAGGCGACGCGGCTGACATTGGATCACGCGTCGTTGGAGAAATTGAATGCCATAAGTAGCGCGGCGGCGACGAAGGCTTAATTCTTGCCGGTACAGGGCCGCTGATGTAGTCTCCAGCTACCTCTTTGTCCAGCGCCACCACTGCCGATCCCTTTATTCCACCGCCAGCGAAGCCGGCCAGCGGTGCGATCCAGATTGCCGCGGCCACTGTCGGCAATGCGCTGGAGTGGTTCGACATTCTTATCTACGGCTACTTTGCACAGGTCATCTCTGCTGTTTTCTTCCCCACCTCCAATCCGTTGGTCTCGATGCTGCTCACCTTCGGATCGTTTGGGTTGTCCTACGTGGCGCGGCCGGTCGGCGCAGTTCTTTTGGGGGCGTATGCGGACCGGCGCGGCCGCAAGGCTGCTCTCACATTGTCGATCCAGCTGATGGTGATCGGCACGGCGGTGATGGCGTTGATGCCATCGTATGCCACCGTCGGGCTCTTCGCGCCGATTGCAATTTTCTCCGCTCGGCTGTTACAGGGGTTCGCCGTCGCGGGTGAATTTGGCAGCTCCACAGCCTTCATGATCGAACACTCCGCTCGTCGCAAGGCTTTCTTTTCCAGCTTTCAGTTCACTGGCCAGCAGTTTGCAAAACTGTTGGCAGCGTTGTTTGGTTTTGGGCTGCTGAGCACGCTCCAGGCGCCGCAATTACATAGCTGGGGCTGGCGAGTCCCGTTTTTCTTTGGCTTGTTGGTGGGACCGGTGGGCATGTACATCCGGCGCAAGGTGGACGAAACACCAGAGTTCCTTGCTACCACGCACACCCGCACTCCGATTCGCGAGATCTTTGCCACCGAGAAGATGGCGCTCATACTGGGAGCGGGGCTGGTGGCCATTGGCACGGCGGCGACGTATTTTTCTCTCTATATGCCTACCTACGCGACGACACAGTTACATTTGCCGCCGACCACCGGGTACATCGTAGCCATCGCCCTTGCCGTCATGGCCATCGTGATTCTGCCGCTCGCTGGCCAACTTGCCGACCGTTTCGGCTTTGTGCGCTTGATGTTGCCGGCAGCGGTCTTCATGCTGTTTTCGATTTATCCAGTCTTCCTGCTCATCACGCGACACCCCAGCCTGCACACGTTGCTTGCCGGGCTGCTGTGGACCGATTTTCTGAACGTGGTCTACGTTTCCGCATTACCGGTAACCATGGCGAGTTTGTTTCCTCCGCGCACCCGGGTCACCGGGATGTCGCTGAGTTATAACCTCGGTGTTACGGTCTTTGGTGGGTTTGCGCCCGCAATTTTTACCTGGCTCATTTCGGTCTTGCACACCAATACCGCGCCCAGCTTTTACCTGATGGCGACTGCGTTAGTGAGCATGGTAGCGATTATCGGGATAAGCCGGCGTTCCAGAGTCTAAAGGCTACGGCAGGGCGAAGGCGATTACATAATCGCCTTGTTTCGTGCCGAGTTTCCCATGCCCACCGGCACAGAGCACGACATACTGCTTACCATGGAAGACATAGGTCATCGGCGTCGCCTGGCCACCGGCGGGCAATAGATACTTCCACAGTTCCTTTCCCGTTTCTACATCAAAGGCATGCAGATACAGATCCATCGCCGCTGAGGTGAAGACCAGTCCGCCACCAGTGATCATCGGGCCGCCAAGGTTAATAGACCCGGTTTGCTGCCCGGGGATCATCGTGCCGAGTGGAACATCCCAAACCTGCTTGCCAGTGTAAAGATCGATGGCCTCGGTCGTTCCCCAGGGCGGAGGGTTACAGGGCGTCTTGCTCGGCGAAAACATAAAGCTGCGATAGATTCCGTACGGTGCACCCTCCTGCTTTCCAAATTCACCGTAGATCCGATTGTCCTGCTCACTGTCATGCTCGGATTTCATCTGATCTCTGGGAATCATTTTCATCCACGCGATCAGCCGGTTGGTATTTGCCACCATGATGTGATGCGAAGGGTCGTAGGCGACACTTCCCCAGTTCACCCCACCGACGTTGCCGGGAAAAATCAGCGTTCCCTGCAGCGTAGGCGGCGTGAACATCCCGTCCCAACGCAACGATTGGATCTTGTTGCGGCACCAGGCAATATCTTCCGGCGTCGCGCCCCAGGCTTCCGCCGACGGCATGCGCTCCGGCACCAGGGAGATGGTCGAAAAAGGCTGCGTCGGCCAGCTTTCCTCGCCCGGTATGTCCGACTGCGGAACCGGCCGCTCCTCTACCGGCAACAGAGGCGCCCCGGTGAGCCGGTTCAGCACGAACACGTGGCCCATCTTGGTGTTGATCACGATCGCTGGCGTTCCGTCTTTCCAGGTGAACAGCGTCGGCTGCGGCGCTACGTCGTAGTCCCACAAGTCATGATGGACCACTTGAAAACCCCACACGAATTTTCCCGTAGAGGCGCGCAACGCCACCACGGAGTTGGCCCACTTGTCATCACCCTTGCGGATGCCGCCGTAGTAGTCCGGCGCCGGGCTACCGGTTGGGATGAAAACCAGGTCGGCCGAGGCATCCACCGAGAGTGTCGACCACGCATTGCCGGCGCCGGTGCGCGGCTTGGTGTTTTCTGCCCATGGAATGGGATCCCACGTCCAGCGCAGCTTGCCGGTGCGGGCGTCGAAGGCGCGCACGATGCCGCGACCGGTGTCTACTTTCCAATTGTCCGCGATCGAGGAACCCGTAATCACCAACCCGTTCACGATCGCCGGTGCGGATGTGACCTGGTAGCCACCCGTCCAGTCGGTTTGCGTCGCAGCATCGCGGGCCAGATCAATTTCAAAGCAAGGCTTGCCGGTCTCGCCATCCAGGGCGATGAGCCGTCCGTCCAGGGTTCCCAGGAAAATGCGCAAGCGGCAAGGCTGGTTTGGCTTGGCCTCGGGGTCGAACCAGGCGGAGACTCCGCGGGAGGAAACTTCGGAATAGTCTTTGGAGAGATCGACGTGCGCGTCATATTCCCACAACCGGGCGCCGCTCTGCGGGTCGAGAGCCATCACGTGGTTATAGGGCGTGCTGAGGAAGAGTTTGTTCTCTACCAGGATGGGCGTAGCTTCGAAAGCCGCCTTGTGGATCAAGTCGGTTTTCGGATCCAACCCACCCGTGCGATAGGTCCAGGCTACGTGCAGGCGGCCAACACTATTGCGATCGATCTGCCGCGCGGCAGAGTAGCGCGTGCCGCCGGCGTCATTTCCGTAGTTGGGCCAGCCTGTCTGCGCGTAAGCGCAAATCGTCAGAAGCCAAGATACGAGCAGGCACTGAAGCGCTCTTCTCATGTGAAAACCTATACGCCCGTAGGGTTCCTGAAGTTCCACTCACTCTCCAGCAGCGACATCAAAACCAGCGAGTGAAACGCACCATCGCGATAAATCGCATCTCGCATGATCCCCTCTTGTCGAAAGCCGAAGCTTTCATACACATGGCGAGCACGGTCATTCGTCACAAATACGTCAAGGAAAAGTCGGTGCGCACCGTACTCCGCGAAGGCGATCTTCGCCACCTCAGCCAAGAGCTTTCTTCCCAAACCCTCATTGGGAACACCCACCACCAGCCGTTTGAGCTCCACTGATTTGTGTGGTGAGTCCAGCCCGCGCACCAACGCACACCCCGCGATCGTTCCCGGTTCGGTTTCTGCTACGAGGTAGACCACGCCCGGTTCCGCAAGCATTCTCTTGTGCTCGTCCGCCGGCGATTGCCCCACCATCGTGCGAAACTCCGGCTTGGCCTCCAACGCGCAGATGTGCGGGATATCATCGTCCGTTGCCCTGCGAAACCTCATGCGCACAGCTTACCGTTTTTGCGGGCATTTATGATCGCTGGTATGCCGAGGTTTTCTGCTTCTCTGATTCGCGCCGTCGCCAATAGCGCAACGGGACGTAGCGACGTTTTACCGTTTTGGTTCGGAGAGTCCGATCGCGTGACCCCGTCGTTCATTCGCGAAGCCGCTATCACATCGATTCACGATGGGGAGACGTTCTATTCCGAGAATCTGGGCAGGTCGTATTTGCGCGAAGCGATCGCCCGATACCTTACGCGTCTCCACTCCCGCGACTTCGACGTTGGCCGCATCGCGGTGACCAGTTCCGGCGTATCAGCGCTGATGCTGGCCGCCCAACTGCTGATTGAACCAGGGGACCCGGTGGTGATCGTTACCCCGCTGTGGCCCAACGCCGTCGAGATACCCAAGATCGTCGGCGGCCGCGTCACCTGTGTCCCGCTCGAAGTGAAAGACGGGCAGTGGTCGTTACCTCTGGACAAATTGTTGGCCGCGCTCGCACCCGGCACGCGGATGCTGGTGCTGACATCGCCGAACAACCCGACCGGGTGGACCATTACCCGCGCGCAACAACAAGCGATCCTCGAACACTGCCGCCCGCTTGGCATATGGATTGTCGCCGATGACGTCTATGAACGGTTGGTCTATACCGAGGGCATGGAATCCGCTCCCTCGTTTCTGACCCTTGCGGAAGAAAATGAGCGGCTGATCGTGATCAACAGTTTTTCCAAGGCCTGGTGCATGACCGGATGGCGACTGGGCTGGATGGTCGCACCCACCGAGGTGATGGATGACCTGGCGGCATTGATCGAATTCAACGCCTCGTGCGTCTCGGAATTTACCCAGCGCGCTGGCTTCGCTGCACTGGAACAGGGAGAGTCCTATGTTCTGCAACAGCGTGCCGAACTGGGCCGGACCAAAGAGAAACTAACCGTCGCGCTGCGCCAGCTTCCCCGGCTGGAAGTGCCGGAAGCCGACGGTGCAATGTACCTCTTTTTTCGTCTTGCCGGTGAAGACGACTCGGTGCGCCTGGCCAAGCGGTTGATCCAGGAAGTCGGGCTGGGGCTCGCTCCCGGACGTGCCTTTGGACCCGAAGGAGAAGGCTGGCTGCGCTGGTGCTATGCCGCGGACTGGAAGAAGAATGAAGCCGGCGTCGAACGTCTCGCGGAATTCCTCTCGCGATAATCGTTATCGCGAAGCTTAGGCGGGATTGACTTCCAGTTCCGGTTGACGATGGCCGCTCGTCGTTGCGCCCGCGTTTGGGGGTAGACCGAGACTGTCCAAGACCGGGCCAAGCGCAAGGATGGCCATAAGAAGAAAAGCATAGTGAAAGTCACGCAGATGCGGCGCGGCCGCGGTGTGTCCGTTGGCATGTGCGACCAGGCGCAGGGTAATGGCGCCCACCGCAACGCCCATCCCTGTGCTGAGCTGCATCACGGCACTGAGAAAGCCGTTGGCCCGGCTCATGCGGCTGGGTGTGATTTCTGTGTAGGCCAGCGTGGTCAGGCAGGTAAACTCCATCGATCGCAGGGCTCCATGGCAGAACAGCATCAGCACAATCACCACCGGCGGCGTGGCAGGGCTGAGCAGCGCGCACAAAGCCATGGAGAGCGAAGTCAGGATCCCGTTGACAATGAGAATCCGGCGGAAGCCAAAGCGGCGTAGTGACTTGATGACAAACGCCTTCATGCTCAGGTCACCGGCGAACAGCCCGAGCAGATAAAGGCCGGAATGAAATGCATTCAGCCCGAAGGCTATTTGAAACATCAACGGCAACAGAAACGGCAAAACCGTAACCGAAACCCGAAAGGCGCTCGCTCCATACACCGAGAGCGAATACGTCTTGAACTTCATCGACTCGAGATCAATCAGCGACAAGACGGGATTTTGCCGCGCCAAAAGAATCGCTGCCACCCCACTGAGCAGGCTCAACACCAGTACCAGCGCCGGTAGCTGCCAGGCGACGCCCTCGCCGCCCAGCTTCTCCATCGCATACACGGCCCCCGCCGAGGCGAAGCCTGCTAGCACAAAGGTGATCCAATCGAAGCCGTGAGACTCCCCGCCGCGCGTGTTCTCCACCCATAGCAACGTAAGGATCAATGCAACGATTCCCAGGGGGAGATTCAGAAAGAAGATCCAATGCCAACTGGCATAGGTGGTGATGAAACCGCCCAGTGGCGGCCCAACCACCAGGGCCGTAAGCCCTGGCCACGTGATATAGGCGATCGCTTCTGTGAGCTTGTCTTTGGGCGTGGTGCGCAATACGATCAAGCGGCCGACCGGCACCATCATGGCGCCGCCGATCCCTTGCAGAATGCGCATGAGCGTGAACTGAGTGAGTGTGTGGGCTATACCGCAGAGTACCGAGGAGAAAGTGAAGATGCCGATTGCTGCGGCGAACACCGAACGTGCGCCGAAGCGGTCCGCGACCCAGCCACTCACGGGAATGAAGACCGCCAGCGTAAGCAGGTAGGCGGTCATCCCGATATTCAGATTGACGGCGCTGACGCGGAAACTGCGTGCCATCTGCGGCAAGGCAGTGGCGATGATGGTTCCATCCAGGTTTTCCATGAAGAAGGCGCCGGCGATAAGAGACGTGACGTAGAACGGCGAGCGGATCTTCTTCATCGTGGCTTATGGAATTTCCAAGCCGCTCAACCCTGCCCTGCGCTCAAATGCCTGAATAAGAGAACCGAGGCTGCGCTCGTTGGCGACCTCAGTGCGTAACTCAACCGCCGCCGGCATGGGCGGCGCGACCACGACACGCTCCTGCGTCTTACGCGCCTCATTGGCAGAGACCGCGACCGGGCCGGTCGGCACATGGCCGCTCAACGCGGCCGCCGACTTGCCTGGCTTATCTGCCTGCAATTGCCGCCGTTCCATGCGCCGCTTGGGAGGAACACGACGGATCTGCGGTTCCGCGACAACCGGAGGAGGAGGAGGGGCCACAACCGCAGCTGCCACCACTTCTGGCTGCTTGCGGATCTTCTCCGCAGGCTTGGCCTTCGCTTTGCGGGGAGTAACCTTCATAAAGTCTGCAAGGGGTGATGCGAGGATGTCTCGGGCCCGGAGCAGGAGGTTAATTTCAGATTCCAGATGAGCGATTATTTCTGCACGTGTCATTGCGTAATCATTCTATCGTTCTCCGCACTCTTCTGCCGAAACGCTTCCTGTGGGAATTGGCAATGTTACAAAACCTTGACCACTACCACCGTAAGATCGTCGACCTGCTGCCTGGCTCCCGCAAACGTGGCCACAGCCGCGGTGATATCCGCTACCAGGGCCGATGCGGACTCTGTCTCCTGCTTGCGCACAACGGCTTCCAGACGCGCGGTCGAGAACTCCTCACCCGCTTCATTCTCCTGCTCGGTCACTCCATCGGTGAAGAGAGTGAGAATATCACCCTGCTCGAGTGGAATCAGAGTGTCGCTGAATTCCGACTGCTTAAGAATGCCCATGATCGGGCCGCCCTCTTCCAACATTAACGTTTCACCCCTGTTGGGGCGCACCAGCAAAGGCGGGTTGTGGCCGCCGCTCGCGTATTGCAGCGTGCGTTCCGCTTGATTGAAGCGGGCGTAGAACATGGTTACAAAAGTTGCTGAACTGGTGATTTGTTGTAGCACCCCGTCAAGGTCTTTGAGAATCGCCGCGGGACCATCCAGTTCCTTGGCGCGCAGACGCAGCGCCACCGCGAGCGAAGGCATGAGTAATGAGGCCGCAGCGCCGTGGCCCGACACATCGGCAATCACCACGTCCACGACATCTTCAGAGATTTGGTAGAAGTCGTAGTAGTCGCCACCCAGCAGCTGCGCAGTTTGCATCGCCGCTGCCAGCTCGAGTTTGGAACAGAGCAGAGGCTTTGGCAACACCCGCTGCTGCACTTGTGCCGCCAGGGTCAAATCGTGCTCATATTCATCGCGCTGGCGGCGTATCTCCGCCACCAGGCGGCCACGCTGTTTGGCAATCTGAGTCACGAGAAAACTGACGATGAGAAACCCAGCCAGGCTGATGGCATCGCGCCCGGCACGCAACGGAATCGCATCCGAGGGAGTACCAAAGATATCCTGCAAAACCGTACAACCAACGGCAAGCCCAGTGGTGACCGGCAACGGGTTCACCAACGCACTGAGCGCAAGCGGCAGCAGGTAGAGGTACCCCATGGATATGTTGGGGACGATAATCCAGTCGGTGTACGCAACCGCCGCGATGGCAAGAAATACGACGAAGTTCAGCAGTCCGGTGATCCGGTTTTCTTCCGTCAGTAGAATCCCGCCGATGCTCTTCTCTTTCATCCGCTCCGTCATGATCTAAGGGTTGATTGCCTGCGGACCGCGAGTGTGTGGAGTCAATTTGCGCACCAGGAATTCCTGAAAGAGGTTGCCAATGGCTGAGCCACCAATACTGATGGCCGTGTTCTGAAACGTCAAGCCGAGACCGTTGCGGTTCTTCGCCGGATAATACAGGTTCGAGATGCCGCCGGCGGCGAGGCTACCCAGGATACCGGAGTAGTCCACTTGCCAACGTCCATTGTCGCCCTTGCAAACAACGGCGTTGGCGACAGCATACTCGACCCGCGACCAGGTGTTGCCGGTGCCTTTGTAGAAGTAGCGCGGATCCTGCTTGAGTAAAGCCGGCAAGATCGCACCGCCAACCATAATGCCGATGAACGCATCGCCGTACGAAGCGCCATATCGCTTGGCGAACCCCTTGCCTCCCTGGCCGTAACCACTGTAGGCGTTCTGCGCCTGCTCAACCCCGGCAAACGCGCCGGCGGCGGCAAACGTGACAGGATCCACGCTCGTCTTCCATGCCAGCTCGAATTTCTGCTTGGGCCGCAGAGGCAAAGTGACCTGCTGATAGCTGACGTAGAAGTTCGGGATGACGCCCAGAACGCGTTGCGTCTCCTGGATTTTGACTTGCTCTTCGGCCAGCTCGTAGTTGGTGACGCTGACTCGCACCTCGGTGGTCGCGGCCACGATCGCTAACGAGACAGGAGGTAGCGCGAGTGTTTCCCCAGGGTGAAGCTCTCCCGGCAAGTCCCGCGGGGCAAACCCCTCCGCGGTAATCGTCACTTGGAACGGACCTGGGGCAACACTCGGAAAAACGAAGTGGCCTTCGCCGTCGGAGCCGGTTTCCACCGCCTCCGCTTTTCCCTGCGTCAGGCGAATGCGGGCGGCCAGGATGGAGTTTCCGTTGGGGTCAAGCACCGTTCCGCTGATGGTTCCCGGGGTTTGCTGGCTATAGGCGGTAGCCGCGAGGCAGCAAAACAGGGCGTACACCAGCAAGCGTCGCCATTGCAGGCCGTGACGCGGTCCCATCCGGCGAATGGCAGTGCTCTGGGCCATCTCGATGCAGAGTTAAGTTAGCAGATTAGGTGCGGTGCGGCGGATACCACTTCCTTCATAATAGTAATACCCACACCGGGCCACCTCGAAAGGATGTTCTCTCTCAGAAATGACTAACTTGACACAGCTGCAGGCCCAATATGAAGCGTTTCAAGCGCGCGCCCTCAAACTCGACCTGACCCGGGGAAAGCCGTCTGCGGCGCAACTCGACCTGAGCAACGGACTGCTGGCACTCCCCGGAGCGGATGACTATCTGGCCGACGGCCCTACCGATACCCGCAATTACGGCGGGCTCCAGGGCCTGGCGGAGGTGCGAAGGCTGTTCGCCGGCATGATGGGGGCGCCACCGGAACAGGTGGTTGCGGCGAATAACTCCAGCCTTGCGTTGATGCACGACACCATTGTGTATGCATTGCTGAAAGGAACCTGCGATAGCACTACCCCCTGGTCGCAGCAGGGAGAGATTTCGTTCCTTTGCCCGGTGCCTGGCTATGATCGCCATTTCAAAATTTGCCAGGACTACGGAATACGCATGATTCCGATCCCGCTCTATGACGAAGGTCCGGATATGGACCAGGTGGAGCGGCTCGTGGCTGCGGATACTTCGATCAGGGGTATGTGGTGCGTTCCCAAGTACAGCAACCCAACCGGAAGCGTGTATTCCGATGCGGTTGTGGAGCGACTCGCGTCGATGAAGACGGCCGCGCCCGATTTCCGCCTGTATTGGGACAATGCATATGCGGTGCACCACCTGACGGAAGAAGCAATCGAAATCGCCAATATTCTCGAGGTCTGCGCGCGACACGGGCATCCCAACCGGGCCTTCGTGTTTGCTTCTACGTCGAAGATCACGCTGCCCGGGGCCGGGCTGGCGCTGTTTGCCGGTTCGACCGGCAACGTGAAGTGGTTGCTGGAGCGGTTCATCCCACGGACAATTGGTCCGGATAAGATCAACCACCTGCGCCATGTCCGTTTTCTGAAGGAACCGGCCGCCATCGGCCGTTTGATGGAGAAACACAGGGAGCTGATCGCGCCGAAATTTGCCAAGGTCCGGGAGATTTTTGACCAGCATCTTTCGCAGGTTCCGGATGTGAGCTGGACACGGCCGAAGGGCGGATACTTCATCAGCCTTGAGGTGCCCCCAGGCTGCGCCAAGCGCGTGGTTGCGTTGGCCAAAGAGGCGGGTGTGGTGCTGACTCCTGCAGGCGCAACCCATCCTTACGGAAAAGATCCCGAGGATCGCATCATCCGCATCGCGCCTACCTTTCCCGAACTCAAGGAAGTGGCTCAGGCGGCAGAGGGCGTTGCTCTTTGTGTATTGCTGGCGTCGGTCGGCGTAACCGCCTGAGCAAAAGGAGCATGCAACTCCTGCTCCAGCAACTCAATCGCTGGGCAGGAGTGCGTTATGGGTGGACGTGTTTAATGTCTTTTCCGGAGTTGGTCAGCACCAGTTTGCCTAGTTCCACGCCGCGCAGGGCCAGCATGCGATCGGCAATCTCCTGCAGTTCCCTGCTCTTGCCCTTCATAATGATCACTTCCAGGCAGTAGTGATGGTCGAGATGCACGTGGGTGGCGGCCAGAACCATCGCTCCCGCCGAGTGCTGCGTGGCCGTCAGCTTCTCGGAGAGATTCGGCACATGATGATCGTAGACCAGGGTCAGCGTACCCACGACCGGCCTATTGGAGTCAACTGTCTCGGCAAGAAGCGCCTCCCGGATGAGATCGCGAAAGGCTTCCGAGCGGTTCTTGTAGCCACGCTTGGCGATCAGGCGGTCAAATTCGCGCAACAGATCCTCTTCCAGCGATACCCCGGTCCTAGCCAGTTCTGCCATATGGGTCTCCTAATTAAGTACGTCGCCTTTGCTCTCCCGGATGGAGAGCAGTCCTAACAGCGTCAGCACTGCCGACAGGGAAAGATAGTAGCCGACATACTGCAAACCGTAGGTTTTCGCCAGCCAGGTGGCGATATACGGCGCGAGGGATGCACCCAAAATACCGGCAAAGCTGAACGCCAGAGAACTTCCGGTGTAGCGTACTGCGGTGGGAAAAAGTTCTGAGATCACTGTGCCCAGCGGTCCGTAGGTGATGCCCATCAGCGAGAGCCCCAAGCACATCATGACGGTTGCGCCGGTGGTGCCGGCCACGAACAACGGCGCCAGCGTCAGGCCAAAGATCGCGATCGCGACCGTCACCGAAATCATAACGACGCGGCGGCCGCGTTCGGCGATGATGGCGGAGACGGGAATGAACAGGGCGAAGAAGCAGATCCCGATGAGCTGAATCACCAGAAACTGCGAGCGGCTGTACTTCAGGGCATTGGTACCCCAGGACAGCGCGAAAACCGTCATTAGGTAAAAGAGAACAAACGTCGCCAGGCTCACCATAACGCCGGCCGTCAGGGCCCTGGTGTGCCGGGTAAATACGCTCAGCATCGGCACTTTGACTTGATCGCCGCGTTCCTGTGCTTCGCGGAAGACTGGCGTCTCGGTAATGGTGAGGCGCACATAGAGGCCAAGGAATACCAGCATCGCGCTGGCTAGAAAAGGCAGCCGCCAGCCAAAAGAGAAAAACTGCTGGTCGGTGAGCCAACGAGATAGCAAGAGAAACGTACCCCCGGAAAGCAGGAAGCCCGCAGGCGCTCCAAGTTGGGGAAACATGCCGTACCAGGCACGCTTGTTCGCCGGGGCATTCTCGACCGCCAACAGCACAGCACCGCCCCATTCGCCTCCCAGGCCCAGGCCCTGGCCAAACCGGCATAGCGCCAGCAGCAAGGGCGCGGCAAAGCCGATGTTCTTGTAGGTGGGCAACGCTCCGATGGCGATGGTGGAAATCCCCATAGTCAACAAGGCGACGACCAGCGTGGTTTTGCGCCCAATGCGGTCACCGAAATGGCCGAAGATGGCCGATCCAACCGGACGCGCCAAAAACGCAATGCCAAAGGTCGCCAGGGATTCCAGGGTGGCCGATGCGGGGTCCGAGGTGGGAAAGAACAATTTCGGGAAAACGAGCACCGCGGCTGTGGCGTAGATATAAAAATCAAAAAACTCGATCGTGGTCCCGATCAGGCTGGCGAAAAGCACCTGACGAGGTGAGTTCACAGCAGACATCCAAACTCCTTGGGTACAGTTAAACTTGAATAGTATCGTGAAGGAGCCGTTCGCATGAGTCACACGCAAGCAATCTCCGCAGCAGCCGCCGGCACATTCACCCTCGGTGGCGACCTTACCGTGAACCGTTTGGGCTACGGAGCGATGCGCATCACCGGCAAAGGTATCTGGGGACCACCCGCCGATAAAGAGGCCGCGCTGGCCACCATGCGGCGCGCGGCGGAGCTGGGTGTCAACTTCATCGATACTGCCGACTCCTATGGACCCTATGTTTCTGAAGAACTGATCGCCGAAGCGCTCTATCCCTATCCCTCCGGGATGGTGGTTGCCACCAAGGGTGGATGGGAGCGCGTCGGCCCGGGTCAGTGGATTCATAACGCGAGCCCCAAGCACCTGACCGCAGCCGTGGAAGGCAGCCTGCAGCGTCTGCGTCTGGAACGCATCGATGTGTATCAGCTTCATGTGCCGGATCCGGCGGTGTCGTACGACGCTTCCATGGAGACGCTGGCGAAGCTGCGCGAACAAGGCAAGATTCGCCACGTAGCGCTCTCCAACGTGACCCAGGAGCATATTGAGCGCGGGCGCAAGATCGTTCCCATCGTCGCGGTGCAGAACCGCTACAGCTTTGCTGATCGCGAGTGGGACTATGTGCTGAACTATTGCGAGCAACATGGCATTGCCTTTCTGCCCTGGGCTCCGCTGGGACAAAACAGAAAAGCCCATGAGGTGCTGGAGAAAGTCGCGCAACAACTGGGCACGACCACGTTGCAGACGGCACTGGCGTGGCTACTGAAACGGTCAAAGGTGATTATCCCCATCCCTGGAACTTCCTCGGTAGCGCACGTGGAAGAGAACATCGCTGCGGCCGGCATGCAGCTTCCCGAAGCTGCATTCAAGGAGCTGTCGGACGTGACGCCCCCGCCCGTCAGCTATCGCGGATGAAAACCTATCGCATTGCCCTGGTGCCGGGCGATGGCATCGGCAAGGAAGTCGTGCCGGCAGGCAGGCAGGTTCTGGAAGCGCTCGGCAGCTTTCAGTTCGAGTGTTTCGACTGGGGCGGGGATTATTACCGGCAGCACGGCGAGATGATGCCGGCGAGTGGGTTGGCTGCTCTGCGCGGCAAGGATGCGATTCTCTTCGGCTCGGCAGGCGATCCGCATATTCCTGACCACATCACGTTGTGGGGATTGCGACTGAAGATTTGCCAGGGCCTCGATCAATATGCCAATGTGCGCCCCACGCGCATTCTTCCCGGCATCGATTCTCCCCTGAAGCGGTGCAGCGTCGAGGACCTGAATTGGGTGATCGTGCGGGAAAACACTGAGGGCGAGTACTCGGGGGTGGGTGGAAGGGCGCACCAGGGGCACCCGCTCGAAGTCGCTACCGATTTGTCGTTGATGACGCGCGCCGGCGTGGAGCGCATCCATCGCTTTGCCTTCCGACTCGCGCAATCGCGGCCGCGCAAGTTGCTCACGGTCGTGACCAAGAGTAACGCGCAACGCCACGCGATGGTGATGTGGGACGAGATTGCAAACCAGGTTGCTGCTGAATTCCCCGATGTCACTTGGGATAAAGAGCTGGTGGACGCGGCAACCGTGCGCATGGTGAATCGCCCGGCTTCTCTCGACACCATCGTGGCGACAAATCTGCATGCCGACATACTGAGCGATCTTGCCGCGGCGCTGGCGGGCAGCCTCGGCATCGCGCCCACAGCGAATATCAATCCGGAGCGGGTTTATCCCTCGATGTTCGAGCCGATTCACGGCTCCGCGTTCGACATCATGGGCAAGGGTTGGGCCAATCCGATCGGCACCTTCTGGTCGGTCGTGATGATGTTAGATCATCTCGGGGAGCACGCGGCCGCGGCGCGGGCGATGAAGGCCATCGAGGATGTGACCGCGAACCCTGCACTGCACACGCGCGACCTGGGCGGCACGGCCACGACCGCGCAAGTGACCGAAGCTGTCTGCGCCCAGCTTCAACGATAGGCGCCACCGCTCGGATGGGGCTCCCACGCTGCCGGAAGCCCGTCCATAAAGTAAGCCCTTTCTACTGCGACACCAGCGTGATGGGAATCGTCAGCATCTGCACATCTGAGGCGGATGTGGCCGTGATCAGGGCGTTGTAACTGCCAACGTTATTGCCGGACCCGCCGGTGATCGAAGTGTTCGAACCGCAACCGATGCCGACACTCAGCAAAAACACCGTCGCCAGGATCCAGATTCCAAGCGAACTCTGAAGGCGCCGGCGCTGCCAGAACAGGCCAAGACCTAACAACACTCCCGGGAGTACAAAGAACCCTGCCAGGTAGCGATTACTACCGCGATCGATCGGTAGAGCCGCGCTCGCTCCCGCCGGAAGACCGATGGTCAACGTGGTCGCCTGGGCGGTAGCGGACCCATTCGCAGTCAGCACGTTGGGTGCGAACGAGCAGGTGGATCCGGTGGGGAGCCCGGTGCACATGAACTGAACCGTCCCCGCCAAACCGCCCGTGGAAACGATAGAAACCGTAACTGGACTGCTTTGGCCGGCACTCAACGACAGCTTGGTCGGATAGGCCGACATGGTGAAGTTGAGGCTTCCCGTTACCGTCTGCAATACAGCCGAAGAGGTGCTCGCCCTGTTGTTGACATCCCCGGAGTAAACCGCGGTCAGCGTGTGCGGGCCCTCCGACAAGGTCACCGTGTAAGACGCCTGGCCGGTGGAACTGACCGTCACCGCACTTAACCCCGTAGAGCCATCCAGGAACTGCACACTGCCGGTCACAGCCCCACCGTTCATCCCGGTGACCACGGCGGCAAGCGCGACGGTAGAGTTCGTCGTATTGGTCGCGGTCAAGGTAGTGGTCGTCGCCGCCTGGTTGACGGTGATGGGATTCGTCGCCGTCTCAGGTGCCGAAGCACCGGTGGGCAGGAAACTCACGGCCAGGGTCTGCACGCCGGCTGAAAGAATCGTTCCCGCCGGGGGCGTATAGGTAAACGCGCCCGCCTTGGTGGAGGTGGCGTCCAACTGGCCCGTGCCCAACGGCGTTCCATAGTTGATGGGAGCCGGAGCCGGCCACGTGATGTCACCGGTGGTTGTGCCGCCGCCCGTAATCGTCAGCGTTCCATCGTTCAAGGTCGCGGAATAATTGCTCAAGCGATTGTTAGGATCCACCAACGCCGGCGCAATGGCATCCGGTCCAGTGCTATACGTGCCGCCGGGCGTCGTCGCGCCGGCCTGCGACTCGTAGGTGGCGGTAATCCCATCACCGGTCACCACCCCAGTCAGGGTTCCGGTAAAGACTGGATTCGCGGCTCCATAGGCCCGGGTGGCCGCGGCCGCCGTAGCCACCAATGCCGCCTGCTTCACCTGCAGCGTGCCACCGGCGGTTTGCGCGGCGTAATTCGTATCACCTGGGTAGCTGAAGTTCAGGGAATGCGTACCGGCATTCAGCGTAGCCGGAGCGTTGAAGGTGGCGACCCCGTTACCCACCGGTGCGGTCTGGGGCGGCATGGTATCGATGGTCAGGTTTACCGTCCCGCTGGGCACCGCAAACCCGGTTCCGGTCAGACCGGCGAGGCTCAGCGTGATGGGAATCGCGGTGCCGTACGTGCCGGTCGCTGAGCCGCTCAATGTGGCGGTGGCCGCTGCCTTTTGGATTGTCAGCGACACGGTTGCGGATGACGCCGCATAGCTGGAATTGCCAGCGAGTTTGATAATCACGGAATGCGTGCCGCCACTCAACAGCCCCACGGGAATCTGATAGGCGTTGGCGCCGACCGAGGTGATGGTCAGACTTTGCGCCGAGTCGAGCTGCGCGGAGAACGATGCCAGCGGAATCGGGCTCGTTGGCGCCGGCGAGAGGGTGAAATTGACGGTTGCCTGCTGCCCGTAGGAGTACGAATACGCCGGGGTAACGGTCGCCACAACCGATTCCGAAGTGTTTTGCTGCCCACCCTGCTGGTCGACGGTTGTGGTTACCGTCGCAGGCGTCAGCGCTTGCGAGCCCACCTCTGCGGTCGCATTCACCACCTCGGAGGCTTGGCCACTGCTGTTGAAGGTCAGATTGGCCGAGGGATAGATAGCCGTCAGTGTGATTCCCCCTGAGCCTGCAGCGGGGATGCTAGTGAAAGTGCAGGTGTAACCGCTGGCGCCGCTGCTGCAGCTTGGCGTGGGCCCAGTGCCGGCCTGGCTGATCGCCACCGCGGCAGAAGGCACGGCCAGGGTAACGCTCACACTGGACGCTGCGCTGCTGGTGCGGTTGTTGACCACCGCCGTATACACCACTTCGGTGACGTTGCTCGAGCTGCCGGTGTCCGTGGGGCTGGTGGCTGCGATCACCGTCGACGGATTTTGCGCCAGGGTGAATGTAGGCGTGGTGGGCGTCGTTCCCCCGCTGAGCGGAAACTGGATCGATGCCAGCATTTGCTGTTTTTGAGCGCTCACCGGCGTGGCATCGTAGGTCCCATCCAGCAGGCCATAGCGGTCCTCACCATTCAATGCCCAGTACGTCCAGTTCAACGACGGGTTGGCGGTGAGGAATTGAACCAGGCTCGAAAACCACTGGCCTTCCGAGCCTGCGGTCGTGCTCTGAATGTCCGCGGCATCGTTCAACGTGCCGAACTCGCCGACCCATACCGGCGCGATTCCATTCAAGCTGATGTAGGCCCAGTAAGAAGTCCACGTAGCCGCCAGACTGTCATAGGTGGTGCTCCCATTGAACCAGGCCTGCTGATATTCCGCCGGACCGTAGTCATGCGCGGAATACACCAGTTGGTTGCCGACCGTCAGTGTCACCGGAGACGTTTGAACGCCCTGCAGGTTGCCGCCCCAAAAATAGTAATTGTTGTTGTACTCATCGGTGCCTTCTACAAATACCAGCAGCTTCGGATTGACGCCGAGTACAGCATTGCCGGCCCGGCCCGCGGCCAGGTGCCAGTCATTGGCAGCCGTTCCGCAGTCCCAGCACGATCCGCCCGTGGCCGCATTGTGCGGTTCGTTGCGCAGATCCATGCCGATCACCGTGGTGTTGCCCTGATAGCGCGTGGCCAAAGCCTTCCAGTCATTGATCCACGCGGTTTCCGGGTAAGCATCGGTGTACCAGAGGCCACTGGCCTCGGCGCTGTTGCCTGCCTCCGAACGATGATTGTCGAGGATGATGCGCAGACCGATAGTGCCTGCATAGTCGACGATCGCATCCATGATCTCGAGCGAATTCAAGCCCTGCAGGTCGCCATTGATCGGTCCACTGCTGTTGTTGTACTGAACGCTGCCGGGAACAATCGGACTCTCCACCATTTGGCTGGAGAAAGGCAGACGGATGGTGTTATAGCCATTGCTCTTGATGGTGTCGAGAATCGTCTTGTAGTCCTGGTTGTTGAGACCATGGGCCACTTCATCCGTGGTTTCAAAGCCGTACCAGTTGATGCCGGCGATGCGCACCGGCTGGTTGTTAGAGTCGAGAATGGTGCTCCCGCTAGTGTGCCAATAGCCGGCTCCGGCAGTTGCCGCGAAGCAGCTACGGACCGAAAGTATTCCCAGCGCGAACACAGCCAAGACTGTGCAAACCTTTACGGCGTTTCGAAACATTATGCCTATCTCCAAGGGCGTCGGGGATACGCCTGTTTCTCACCACGGCTAAGAGCGCAAGCAGCGGGCCAAGGTGGAGCAATCGCAAAAAAGATACAGTTTCAATTGCAAAGCTTCGGGTATCCCACACTTGCCGTATAACGGGCGAGCGTGGGAGCCCTTCTTTCCACTACTTACGGAACAATCAGCGGCCGGATCGCCTTCTCGTCGAACAGACCTGTCGGACCGCCTTCAACTTCGACCTGTGGCCGTTGCATATACTTCACGGCAAAGCCGGCGCTCCGGTCCTGGTAATCGTGCGCGTTGTTGACACCGACAAATCCGCCCATGTACCAATGCTCGTCAAAGCGATAGGCCACGTTGGCTTCCAGGTTGTAGTTTGAGCCGGTATTGGCTTGCGCCGTCGGGGTCGTCACCGTTGAGACAATCGATCCCGGCAGGGCCGTAGCTTCGTTGAAGCTCTGTACACCAAGACTGCCCTTGATGTCGTAGGCCACGTGATTGATCTGTTTGCCTTGCCACTCAAACGGCGCATTCAGTAGCACGTACGAATTCGGACTGAAGTAACCGCCCTGTCCGAAAGTAAAGTAGCGCTGGTTCTGAGCGTAGTGCAGGCCGGTGATATTGACCCCGATCTTGAGCACGCCGTAAGGATTGCTGTAGGCCGTCCAATAAGCTCCGGTCGATCCGTACATACGGCTGTTCTTGTTCAGATTCACACCCGTCAACTCAGAGGCGCCACCGGTCACGTAGAAGCCTTGTGCCGCCGAACCCAGGGAGAGCCCGCCCTCAGCACCGGTAGCCACCACGCCGCCCCATATCTGCCCGGTCAGCGGATCTTTCTCCCCAGCGTAGGAAAGCATCGTCTCCTTCACCTGGTCCCGATAGACCCGGAAGCTTACGGGAAAGTTCGCCGGATGTACCGCCACGCTCCCGAGAAGGTGGGAGACATAAAATGTGTACGGGGTAAATCCGAGGTTGGCGTCAATCGCTCGCGTGGACACCTGCAATTCCCCACCCACACCGGACTGGTAGTGGTCCGCGCCAATGAGCGCCGCGCCCGACTTGCCGAACCCGAAGTTCGAAGTACCGTCGGCGGCGCCGGCCGAAAGCAGGGTCGGTGTCGTGCGCACCGTGAAGCGCGCGCTTTCTCCCAACACTGCGCTCGACTCGAAGATTGCTTCAAGACGCGTCAACTGATCGAAACCGGGTGTGCCGCTGCGGCCGCCCAACTGGGTGCCACCACCCAGGTAGGAACTGTAGCGCCCGGCGAGACCCTCGAGTTGTGCCTGTGCTTGCTGACCGGGCTGTAAGACCACGGCGTGACTGGCGGGAGACATGGCGCCGGCAGAAGACCCTAACGCGCCCTCTGGAGCGAACTCCGCTCTACCCGATGTTCCCGTGGCCTGGGTACGCACGTTGAAGCTGGCCTGGGTAAACGAGGGAGATCCCTCATACGAAGGAGACGTCTCGTACGCCGGATTGGCATAGTTCTCCGCCGCAGTAGTGGTGTAGTTCGCGGCAGCGGGATTCTCGTCTGCCGGCGCCGGAGGAGGAGGACCGTCGCCTAACTGGACCGCGTATCTGCTGGATTGCGGCGGATGATACGCAATGGGTTGCGTGTGCGGCGAGGGAGCAAGAGGCTTGCGTACCAGCCAGGGGCTCGCTTGTTGGCTGGAATCAACGGCGTTGGAATCCTTGCTCGAGTCAGTGTAGGACTCGGTGGTGGGATGTTGAATGATGGGGAGGGCTGTAATTGCGTCCTGCAGCGGCTCGGATTGGTAGCCAGGCGAAGTTTGCACGGCAATCGTATCCTGCGGTGCCAGCATCCGCGCCAGGGCTTCGCCGGCGCTTCCCGCGGTAGCAGGAACAGCACTGCCGGTGCCGGAGAGCTGAGCTGTTAATTTGATTTGCGAGCTATTGGCCACCACTTTGCGCCAGTACATTTCCGCCTTGCGGGTGTCGCCCATGCCTTCCTCAAACTGAGCGGCAGCCGAGAGCAAAGTGGTGTCGTTGGGGAATGCCTCGAGCCCATCCAGCAACCACTGCCTGCCGGCCTCCTTCTGCTTGGCCGCAGCCGCGGCAGAGATGGCGCCGGCGTAATCGGTCGCAGTGGCGCGCGCCCAGTCGATCTGCTGGTACAAGGCGAAGGCTTCCCTGCCTTCATTGTTACGAATGTAGGTGCCCGCGGTCGCCCGGCGAATATCGCCGTTGTTCGGGTAGGCCTGCGAAGCGGTCTGCAGAATGGCAAGCGCCTGCTTGCTGTTGCCGGTCTTCTCTTCCTTCTCCGCCTTGCGTACCGCCCACGCAGCCCAGATATTGCTGGTCTGCTGCTTCTGCCCGGCAGTCAAGTCGGGAAGCCGGCCCATCTGCGCCAGGGTCGCAGACAGCCGGTTTTCATCACCGCCGAGCAACAACAGCCATGCATACTGCGCCTGTACTGCATACGGGGCGTCATTGGTACCCGGCTGATAGTGGGCCAAAACTTTGCCCATCATGTCCATGGCTACCTGGTTGTGCCCGGTCGCGCTATAGACAGACGAGAGGATCTGCAGAAACCCGGGATCCTGTTCCAGCTTTTCCGCCACTTCTACCGGCAGCTGCTGAATCTGGGTCAGGGCAGCATCATCCTGCTTTGCCTGGTGCAGCGAAGAGATCACTCCGCTCCACGCATCGGCGTTGCTTGGCGAGCGCTTGAGGATCTTGACATAGGTCTTGTACGCGCTCTCTGCATTGCCCTCGGCGAGCAACAACGAGGCGGTCTGAGCCTCGATGGCATTCGACTTCTTCACGTCGTCGCGCGCATCGATACGCGCCTGGTTCAGCAGGTTTGAGGCGGTGCTGTAATGCCCCATCTCCTGATGGGTCGCGGCCAGCATGGTAAGAAAATCTACGTCGTGCGCCGCTTTTTGGTAGACCTCCGACGGCATGCGGTCAACCACTGTCAGCGCCATCTGGTCGCGGCCGGCGATGTGTTCATCGCGGGACAGTAGCTTCCACGCCTCGACCTTTTCCGGGGCTACGCGGACGACGTCAAACGCCAGCCGTGCAGAAGCACGCGGGTTGTCGGGTCCGAGCAATTGCGCGGCACGCAGTTCGGCCGCAGAGCGTGCATCCGCTTGCTGCACCGAACCCAACTGGGTCAGCAGACGGCGCCCCTCGGCATCGTTGCCGTTGTTCATCTGCGCCGCAGCCATCACCGCCATGAAGTCCGGATCGTCCTCCAGCTTGGCGCGGGTCTCGGGCGCGATGTACGGCAAGTCGGCTATCACTTCTTTGCTGCGGCCATCCTGCACCATGGCATCGAACCATGCAGTCCAGGCCTGGGGACGATCCTGTTGCAACCGCACCGCCTGTTCGAACAGCGGGAGGGCCTTGTCCGGGCGGTTCTGTACCATCCACACGCCGGCCTGGCCCTGGAGCGCCTCGGCGCCCGCGGGCTTAATGGTATGAGCCTCCTGGTAGGCGGTCATGGCATGCTCCAGATCGTCATTCTCCAGTGCCGTGTTGCCCGCCTTCATAGCTTTGAAATAGCGCGCGTCGAGGAGCGCACTCGCCAGCTCCGGCGACTGGTAGCCCGATCGCTGCGCCTCTTCAAAATGGTTCACTGCAGCGCCAAAATCCTTCTGCTGCATATTCACGTAGCCCAGGCCGGCAAGCGCTTTGGCATGCTGCGGCGGAATACTGAGCAAGGCCTCGAATTGTTGCTGTGCCTGTGCCAGATCTCCCTTGCGCAGCGTTGCGTAGGCAGCTCCCTGCTCGGCTTCGCCGGCGATCACGGGATGAGCCTGGCGCTCGGCCTGGGCGCTCTGCACTTTCGCAGCCAGTTGATCGTCAGGAAAACGCGACAGGTACTCCGGCGCAGTCTCCGCCCCGGGCCCACCCGGGCTGAACAGAATCGCCTGCCGCCAAGCAATGCGCGCCTGGTTCATTTGCTCCGAAGAACCGCGGAGCGTGGAAAGCATCTTGATGCCTTCGAGCCGCGTCTTGGGTTCGTAGGTCAGCACCCTGCCCAGCGCGAGCTGATAACCAGGGTTGGCCGGATACTTCTGCGCCAGCGCACGCAATCCTTCAATCGCGTTCGGCAGTTCGGCAGGAACCGCGGCTTCCGTCTCGTAGTATGACACCGCGTACATCCCCGAAGGCTCGGTACCATGGAAGGCTTTCCGATAGAGTGCCAACGCTTCCTGGTAGCGATGCTGGGAGGCCATCTTCGCGGCAGCTTCGAAGTCCGAACTGCTGGTCTGCACGTGGGCTGTCGGCAACTCCGCGCCCGGCTTCACGTTTCGCAACTGCGATAGATATTTGTTCGCGGTGGTATCGTCGCCCACGCTGTGAAAATACGTGGCGAGACCTGCAAGCGCCGTGGGATTCACCGGATCGACCAGCAGAACCTGTTTCCAAACTCCGGCGGCTAGATCATGCCGTCCCTGCCCATCGAGGGTGCGGGCGCGCTGTATCAGGACCTCGGTCGGGCTCTGTTGTGCGTTCGCTGGAACCGCGGCGAACGAAGTAAGAAGGAGAAGGCCGAGTGCGATTTCCGATTTGCCAAACATACGAAGTCTCCTGTAGTACAGGGGCTTAAAATCCTTTTCTCAAAAAACCAACCGTTTGAACTACCCTTGCTGCGGTGAAGCTGTCGCCGGACCGTTGATGTGCTCCACCAGGCCGAGGCCGAGGCGAAGGCGTATACGGGCCGCCAGCCACCGGTGCACCATGGTTGCGAGCAGAATCAGGACCACGAAGAGCAGAATCATCAGCACAAACAGGTGTTGCGGCAACCAATACCGAAACGCGCGATACCAGGGCAATTCTCCCGATCCATACGTCGCTGTTGAGAGTGGATAACTGAGAAAACGCCCGGTAGTGAACAGGCTGACCGAGTGATCGATGCCATCCAGCGGCATGGTCGTCAGAAGAGACGCCGTGAGCCAGGGCAGCGCTGCGCGATCGCGTCCGGCAATCACCACTACGCTGCGGCCTCTGGTGAATGGAGAAGCGATTCCTTCCAGCAAACCATCGGGCCATACCGGCAAGTTACCGTTCAACGTTTGCCACGCGCCGGAATCGCGGTGCATCAGCCAATCCGGTACCAGTGCCCAGCGAGCCCGCTGGCTCAGGCTGAAGGTCCGATCGACATAGGTGAGGGGCAGTTTGTCGTTGATCTCACCCGCGTCGCGTAAGTCCGCAAACGTGCCCAGCACCAGCAGGTCTTTGCCGCGCAAGGTGGGTGCATCCGCCATCGACGCAACCTGCACCCGCACCACAGGATACCCGGTCTGGGTGCCGAAGTAGGCCATCAGATCCAGGTACAAAGAGAGGACCTCGGGTCCCGGAGACGGAGGCAAAAGCACGGCCGTTTCACTCAGGTCTGCCATGCGGGTAAAGGGAAAACCGGCCTTCGAAAAGAGCCGCAGATTCGGTAACTCGGTGTAGTGAACCGCGCCGCCGAGGTCAACGTAGGAGGACGAAAGAATCTGTGCGTTGGAGGTTCCTGTCGCTGGGGCACAGGCATCGGCACCGGCCTGGACAAAATAAAACTGTAACTGCAGCGTATTCGCGTAGACCGCGGCGGGCGCATCGACGATTGGGAAATCCGCGCTATGGGGCTCCGTAGAAGCCTGCAGCGGCACGCTCCCGAGGGCAACACCATTCAGATTGGCGACCACGTTGGAAGACTTCGACAGTTCGGTGGAGTCGACCTGGTACGCCAGGTGCAGGTACATCCTCTGCTGCACACCGAAGTTATAGTCGGGCGCCAGGTGGAGGTAGATGTCGATCGGCTTCTGACCGTTGTTACGGCGATCGCCGCGTGCGGTCAGACTGTCCAGGCTCACCTGGTTGGTGTGGATCCACCGCGGCGCGTCATTGGCTGTGCGCTGGGGAAACGTGAGCGACCCGCGCTGGCGGACGACGTCGCCTTTGAGCTTCAGTTGACCGGTGGAAAGGGCCTGGGAAACCGCAAGCAGGTCTTCGTTGGTATCCCCATGCAGCACCAGCAACTTGGCGTAAGGATTACGCGGATTGGAGAGCAGCGTGACCGAAGGTTCCGGCCCGCTCACAGCCATGCCTTCGATCTCTTCGGAACCGGAGAGCAGCACGATGCCGTTGCCCAGCGGCAGCTCATTCAACTGGGTCACGAAACGGACGCCGCCGTCATCGGCCTGGGCTCCGAACCACGAAGCCAGCACCCCTGCGGTCTGGAGCGTGGTGGCATCCGGGGTATGAGCAAAGACGATTGGCAGCGTCACCGGCGCTGTCGCCAGGTGCTCAAGGAAGGGTTGCGGCAACGCGGCCAGTTCGCTGGCCAGGGCCAGCGGCTGAGCATCCAACACGACTTCACTCGCGGGATCGATGCGTAACCACCCTGGATCTTTTTGCGTCGACACGCTGCAGGCACTATTGGCTTGCCCCGCCAGCTGAATCGTGAGCATGTTCTTGCCGGTAAGCAACTCTGCCGGCAACGGAACCACAACTTCCCCAGCGCCGGCTTCTCTTTCTTCTGCAGTCGGCGTGACCGTAGCCAGCACTGATTCGTTCAGGCGGATATCGGCAAACGTATTTTCCAGTTGCGCGTTTCTGGGGATCTGGTACTTGAGCCGCAACTTGCCGCCGCGTATCAGCCAGCTCTCCGGGGTGGCGAACTTGAGAATCGCGCGGCTCCCGGGCTGCTCCAGCAGGAGGATTTTTTGTCCATCGGCCAACGAGCCCAGGGTGAATGAGCGTTCAATGGTCTGCACCGGGGCTGGCTTGCTGGCCGCCCGGGTGGTGCTCGCATTTGCGCGCCAAAGAGCCAGTCCAAGGACCACCAGGACAAGACTGCTGATCACCGCTACCCGCACCGGCTTGAGCGGTTTGGTCGAAGGCTGCGAAGCCCTGGAAGGCGCCAGGAAAATCAACTTCCAGAAGCCGGCAGCGGAAGAGCGTAGAACGCTTAGCATGCCGCGTAATGGGCGGTCTTTGGCAAAACCTTCATCCCACTCCAGCCAGCGATCCGCGCGCGAGTACAGAACCCGGGTCAACAACATCTGCTGCGCGAGCGACATCTCGTCAAACTGGATGCGTAAACGCGTTCCCGCCTGACCGGTCACTTTGGCCTGAAGCCGCTGCCCGAGCCCGTCGTCTGGAAACTCGATTTCGAGCGACTCGCCCGGCGCCCAGAAACCTGCTGCCTTGGCCGCAACGCCACTGGTAGATAGGTCGACCGTGGTGGCCTCGATAGACTCGCCGCCGCGGTGCAGCACCATCGGAACTGAACAGCTAATGCGGACGGCATGTCTCCGTTGCCGCTCTTCCGCGCACACCGACAACGCGACCCCAAGGATGATCACGTTAAAGACACACCAGAACACATTCATGGCAATGGTGCCGGAGTGCCCACGGTCCCAGTAGTAGTAACGCGGAAACGCCATTGCGAGGCCGGCAAGATTGAGCCCCAGCAGAATGAGAAACGGCACGGAAAGCCGCAAGCTGAAGTAACCGCGCTCCTGAGCGCCGCCCTTGTCCGTGACGTTGAAGCTGCCGCTCTTGGGGCTGACCAGGGCGAGCAGCGTGGGCAGCAGGATATACGGCGATAAGACAGTCTCGTAAATCTCGTTCCAGAAGGAATGGCGCTTGCTTCCCTGAATGCGGGAGTTGGTGATCGTCGTAAGAAAGAGGTGCGGACCGGCAAAGGCGAGAATGGTCAGCCAGTAGCCGGGGACGTTCGACATACCGAAAAACAGGTAAAGCAATGGCGCGGTAAGAAAGATGAGGCGCGGCGCCGCGTAGAGAAAATGCAGCGTGGCGTTGAAATAACACAAGCGTTGTGAGAGCGAGAGGCCGCGCCCAAAGAGCGGGTTATCGGTACGCAGGATCTGCACCATACCGCGAGCCCAGCGAACCCGCTGCTTGACGTGACGCGCTAGCGTCTCGGTGGCCAGCCCAGCTGCCTGGGGAATGTTGATGTACGCCGTGTTCCATCCTGCTTTCTGCAGGCGCAACGAGGTATGGGCATCTTCCGTGACCGTCTCCTGAGCAATGCCGCCAACCTCGTTCAAAGCGGTGCGGCGAATGGTGGCGCAGGAGCCGCAGAAGAAGGTGGCGTTCCAAAGATCGTTCGCGTCCTGGACGATTCCGTAGAACAGGCTGCCCTCGTTAGGAATCTTGCGAAACTTGCCCAGGTTCCGTTCGAATGGATCGGGAGAGTAAAAGTGGTGCGGCGTTTGCAGCATCCCCAGCTTTTCCTCGCGCAGGAACCAACCCACAGAGATCTGCAGGAAAGAGCGAGTAGGAATGTGGTCGCAATCAAAAATAGTTACGAATTCGCCACGGGTCTGGCGCAATGCGTTGTTCAGGTTGCCGGCCTTGGCGCCGGAGTGTTCGGTGCGGGCGATGTAACCCACGCCGGCATCGGCGGCAAACTGACGGAACTCGCTGCGCTCACCGTCGTCCAGCAGGATCACGTTGAGCTTATCCGCCGGCCAATCGATCTGCTTAGCGGCCAGCACGGTGTAGCGCACCACGTCGAGCGACTCGTTGTAGGTGGGGATCATCACATCCACCAACGGCCACGTATCCGGGTCTTCCGGCATCAGGAGCGGAGGACGGTTCAGCGGGGCCACGCTTTGAAAAAAGCCCAGCACCAGGATCACGAAGGTATAGAGTTCTGCGGCCAGGAGGATGCACATGAGCACCTCGGCCAATACGCTCACGTGCGCCCAGGGACTATGTAAATAAGCCCAAAGGGTGGAAGAACGCCAGTAGGCATAGCGCAAGGTACAAGACAGGCAAAGCAGGACCATCAGGATCGTGGCCAGCCTTCCCTGACGAGTGCGATCGATCAAAAAGGCCGTGACGACAACCAGCAGGCCGAAGATAGCCTGCTGCTGCCAGGTCATCGGGATGAACGCGATGAAGGCCAAAACCAGGGCGGTGAGTGGCAGAACGAACCAGGAAGCAAGCTTGCTGTTCCACTGACTATCTTCAGAGCCTGTCATGCGATTTCCACTTTCTCGGAGGCGTTTTCTGGATTGGCGAGACGTTCTTCCAGCCATGCAACGAGGCGTTCGATGTCTTGAGCTACCGGCGATTGCGGCGCATGGTCGAGCACAGTCATACCCAGCGACAAGGCCTCGGCCACGAACTCTGACTCACGAATCGCTACCGGCGCAAGCTGGTCCCCAAGCAAACTTTCGAGGTGAGTTCGAATCTCACGATGCAGCGGATGCGCATCCTGGAATCGGTTCAGCAAAAAGAGAACGCGCCCATTCGGTGAGGTGCTGGCTAGTTCCTGGGCCCGCCCGATGCTGGCGACGGACTGTATGTCCGGCAGAAGTGGAATGATCACCTGCCCCACGCCCTCCAGCGCCGCTGTAGTGATACGTCCGGTGAAGGTTGGAAAATCAAGCAGGGTAAGGCTGGCGTCTGCCTGCAATTGTTCCAGCCACGCGGCCGTCGAGGCATTCGGCTGCTCGTCGGTTGGGACCGCGACTAAGATCATCTGGTAGCCGGCACGTCGGGCGCTGGGATATACGGTCTGTAAGCCGCCTGCGTTCTGACGCTCCATGCCAAAGTAAAACGGGATGATGCCATCCTGGCACCTGTCGGCAACCAACACATTTGTGGAACGGGTCGATAGAGCACGAGCTACGGTCGCACACAACGTCGTCTTACCCGCACCTCCAGTGCAGGAAGCAAAGCCCAGCGCAGCGCCCGAGCCTACCGACAGGCGCGGCCGAGTCGAAGCCATGCGCAGCCGGGTGTTTACCTCGACGACCGAGTTCAATGTCCGCCGCAAATGGCTGGCGGGGGCGGCTGGGACCGCGGCCTCTTCGGCTATTTTGACCGGCTCGCTATTCCGCTTCGGGACATCCGGTGCGGCTTGTGCGGCGAATGTTAAGTAACGATTGTTGCCTAAGTTCGCTTTATGAAACAGCGCACGCACGTCCCTGCCGGGGGTGCCAGAATCCTGAGAATCTCCCAACATACACCTCCAGTAACCTCTGCAGATGAAGCAGAGCGCGGTTAAGTCCGATCTGGGGAAGACCGAATACTTACCGTGGGTTTGCAGAGAGGACGCATACTGCGTGCGATCCTTTCACTGCACACATATCAGCCGAACAATGACTTGAGTTCCAATCATTGCCTAGGGGGAGGAAGGGATATAACGGCACAGTCGGAACATTGTGCATTCGCGTGCCTGCACAACTCAAGTCTCGTTGTATCAGGTCGCAGAGAAGTTCTCTCGCAGCGATCGATGCCAACCTAAAAAACATAACTTGCTTGTTGATGGCCCAAAAGCCCGAGGCGAACACTACCGGCTTGGTACTTTCTTCCCAGGGTGCGGCGACATTTCGCCTGCTTCCACAAGGAGAGTAGCATGGGTAGGGATTCAAGGGATTATTAAATTAGCGTTGCTTCTGGTAACCATTTGCATAGGGTTACTTGCACTCCGTTATTAAGTAGATGGTTACCTGTAGAGAGAATTTCCCTCCCCTAAAGGCCCATGAGGGCAAACTTGCGGTGCGCCACTGTTACAGTGGCTTTTCCCGTGGATGAGGGAAAAGTCAGGCTCGCGGCTGTCGTAAACTTGCGGTATGGATCGCCGTGCCATCCTGAAGTACGTAAGCGTGTGGGTGGCGGATGCAGCGCTCCCTCGAACAACACGACTTTGGGCCTCCGCCACACCAGGCATTGTCGGCAACCAGGCCGGCTATTTGCGCACACGCAGCAAAGCGGCTACGCTGCAATGTAACAGCGGCGATGACCCGTCTTTTCAGGTGTTTTCGGAACTAACCGGCCAATCGGTCCTGACTGGTAAATTGACGCCCCCCATAACTGACACTGCCTCCGGCGATCGCGTAGCGTATGCCGATTTTAGCCAGGTTACTGACCCTGGAATGTACCGTGTCGTTGCCGCGGGTGGCAGGGGCGATCCGTTCTCCATTGGGGATGATGTTTATCGCGACGCCCGCCGGCTCGCAATCCGTGCTTTTTACGGTCAACGCTGCGGATGTGTGGTCAATCTCGGCGACGGTTACCAGCATCCCGCGTGTCATACGGTTGGCGCATTTCATCAAACCTCCGGACGCAACGGCGCGCTTCCCAACACGGGTGGATGGCACGATGCTGGTGACTATGGTCGCTACATCGTCAACTGCAGCATTACTTCCGGAACACTTCTGTCCGCCTGGGAACTCTATCCCCGCCCTCTCCGCTCCCTTTCCCTCGACATCCCGGAATCCGGCGGCAAGCTCCCTGACTACCTGGCAGAAGTGCAATGGAGCTTGGAGTGGATGCTCAGCTTGCAAGACACTGACGGCGGCGTCTGGCACAAACAGACCAGCGAGCAGTTCTGCGGCTTTATTTCGCCCGAGCAGGACAAGTTAACCAGTTATGTAATCGGCACCGGTGCAAGGCCTTACAAAAGTACCTGCGCCACGGCCGGTTTTGCGGCGGTCATGGCGATCGCTGCCCGCACGTACAGCGCCGGCGATCCCCTCTTTGCTGCGCGCTGCCTGGCTGCGGCGAAAGCAGGCTGGACCTGGGCCGTTGCTCACCCGGACGTGGTCTTCAACAATCCACCAGGCATTGCAACCGGCGGGTATGGAGACGCGCAGTGCAGCGATGAACTCTTATGGGCTTCAGCCGAACTCTGGCGCACCACCGGCGAGCGGGAGTATGAGCGGGCATTCCTCGAGTCCAGCAAGGCACTCCCTCCTGAAACAACGATTGTGGCCCCGTCGTGGTCTAATGTTGCTCCGCTCGCATACTGGACCTATGCCTTGGCGGAGCGCAAGGGAGACGCGCGGATGCGCGGCCGGATTATCGCGCAGACGCAGATCGCCGCCGCAGCCCTGGTGACCCGCTGGCGCTCCAGCGGGTACGGCAACACCCTCGCGGCCGAAGATTATGTCTGGGGCTCAAATGCCGTGGCCGCCAATCAGTCGCTGTTACTGTTTTTCGCCTCGCAGCTTACGCCGAGTCCGCAAACCGAGGAGGCAGCATTAGGTAACCTTCACTACCTCTTGGGACGCAATTGCTTTGGCGTATCCTGGGTGACCCAGGTGGGCACGAATCCCTTCCTGCATCCCCATCACCGTCCCAGCGTTGCCAGCAGTCTGGCGGCTCCGTGGCCAGGCCTGCTCTCCGGCGGCCCCAATGCCAGGCCGGCGGACAAGGTGGCACAGAAGCTGCCTCCCATGCCTCCCATGCGGATGTGGGTCGACCATTCGATGGCGTATTCGGTGAATGAAGTCGCTATCAACTGGAACGCGCCGCTCGTGTTTCTCCTGGCCGCCGCAAGCTAAGCTGGGATGTCCGGCCGGCCATGTTGATTTCGGACTAGTCGCTCTTGAGGCGCATATCGCGCCGTTCGAACAAAGCAGTGCCGGCGGCAAACAAGAGCCCTGCTCCGAACACGATCAGCAAAAAGCCCGAAGGGTCATGAAGCAGCCGCGCCGACTGCTCAAGATCCCCCTGGCTTAGGGTGAAGAGGAGCCGCGCCGCCGCAAAACCAGGCCAAAGATAGCCGACGAAACCCAGCAATGCGAGCAATCCCAATGCCGCCGTAGACGCCAGCATCGTAGGCAGAAAGGTGGCGAAGAAGAGGGCCGCGGCGGCCGTCCACATACCCAGTGTCAGCTGCGCCAGGGCGAGCGCAAACACCAATGGCAAAGGCCGGTCGATGGCGGCGAACAGTGCGACCCCGCTGATCATGAAACTAGACACATAAATCACCAGCGGCAGCCAGGTCGCGCTCACCAGGGCAAAGAAATACTGCCTCCGGCTCACTGCCCTCGAGAGCACGCTGGCAATGCGCCGCGAGCGCTGCTCGTTGCCCAGGAGGGAACCCCCCGTAAACGCCACCAGACCCAACCCGTAAAGGCATTCCTGGTGCAGGATGGAAAGCACATCATCGACATCCGGCTTGGCCGATGGCACGAGCAAAATCGCAGCCATGCCGAATGGCCACAACATCAGGAGCAAATAGATCCAGCGATTCTGGTAGAGCAGCCGCCGGGTTATTTCCCAGACCTTCATTTGCCGCTCCATTCGAGAAACAGATCCTCCAAGCGGCGGCGCATCGGCGACAGGCTCACGATCTCGTTTCCCGCCTGCCAGATGCCCTCGATTACGCGCCGCTGTTCCTTCGCCGGGACGATCATGCGCGTCAACTCTGCCTTGCCCGGCTCCCGGACCTCAATCTCCACCCGGTCGGATTCGCTCAGCAGCTCCTTGAGCGAACCGCAACGAACCAGAAAGCCCTGGTTGAGAAAAGCGATCCGGTCGCAGATATGTTCCACCTCGGTGAGTTGGTGGGAACTGAAGAAGATGCTTTTGCCCGTCTGCCGCGCGGAGCGCAGCAGCTCGCGGACCTGCAACACTCCCGCCGGGTCAAGCGCGGCAGCCGGCTCGTCCAGGATCAGCACTTCGGGATCGCTGATCAACGCCTGGGCCAGGGCCAGCCGCTGCTGCATGCCCCGCGAATATTGCCGCGCATCCTTGCGATCGTCGGCGAGCCCAACTGCCCCCAGTAGGTCGCGGATGCTCCTGGACAGTTGCGCGTCTTTTACTCCATTGAGGCGCGCCGCGAATTCCACGCTGCGAAATCCACTCTCGGAAAAAAAGACCGGCACATCGGGCACGAATCCCAACCGGGCACGTGCAGCGGCATCGCCAAAGGGCTTTCCCAGCAGCGTACCGCTCCCCGCGGACGGCCGCAGGAAGCCGAGCGCCAGGTGAATCGCCGTCGTTTTCCCTGCCCCATTAGGGCCCAGGAAACCGAGAATCTCCCCCTCCTCCAGGCTTAGGGTCAGAGGGTGCAGCGCGGTCTGCTTGCCGAAGGTTTTCGCGATACCCAAGAACGTCAGGCGGTGCGCCATATCTAGGTCTTAAAACAGAAAGAGATCAGGCATCCCTGATCTCTTTCTGTGACGGAACTCAATCGTTTTTAGTGAACTCTGGTGAAAATAACCACGAGCGTGAAGAGGGAGAGTGACTCCATAAACGCCAAGCCGAGGGTGAGCAGCAGCAGGATGCCGGCGCGGGCTCCAGGATTGCGGGCCAGCGCTTCGGTAGCCGAAGCGGTGGCGCGGCCCTGACCCAGGCCGCAAAGTCCCGCAGCCAATCCCATGCCGATTCCGGCAGCGATTGAGGACAGTCCTACACCCATTCCATCACCGCCGGTTTGGGCGAATGCTGGAACCGCAAGGAACAGTACCGACAACGTCATGAACAGATATTGCAATTTACGCATTCTTTCTCCTTGCTTCTAGTGAATTACCGCTAGTGGGTGGTTGAGGCTCACCGTGCTGGCCCCCTCACGCTGGCGGCGTTCGCACCCGGACGGAAGCATAGCGCCCCGATGCGAGTAAACGTTGCGATAAAACCTTAGTGATCGTGTGCCACGGCACCGGAAACGTAGATCATGGTCAGCAGCATGAAAATGTAAGCCTGAATGAGCGCGACCCCCAGGTGCAATCCCATAAAAACCACCGGAATGCCAACCGGAATGAGCGAGAAAAACACCAGCGTGACCATCTCGCCGGCGAACATATTGGCGTAGAGACGGACGGTGAGCGAGAGCACACGTGCCAGGTGGGAAATAATCTCAATCGGTAGCATCATCCAGGAGATCCACCAGATCGGCCCGAGGAAATGCTTGAAGTAGCCGAGCGGACCCTGCTCGCGTACGCCGTGATAGTGGTAATAGAAAAAGCACAGCAGCGCGATTCCCAACGGAACCGTCGGCTTGGAAGTAGGGGCCACCAGCCGGGGGACCATGCCCAACAGGTTCCCAAGGAGTATGAACAGCGCCACACACGTAATGAACATCACGTAGCGCTGATACCCGTGGCCGATGATCGACTCCGCCTGGTCGGAGACGAAGCCGTTGATCATCTCGGCAATCTGCTGGATTGGGCCCGGCTTTTCCACACTGAGCGACAGCCGCACCGCAATAAAGAAGACCAGTAGGATCGCGAGCACCAGGAGCTCCATAGCGAACCCCTCAGTGATCGGCTTCTGCGGATCGTAGGGCTGCTGATGAAATACGTGCAACACCTGGATGGCGAATTGGCCGAAGTAGTGGTTTAGCGTACCCGTAATCGGATTGGTCTCAGACATAATCTTTTAATATTCGTAACGCTTCGATGAATAAGGCAGCCACCGCCAGAGCGAGGCCTATTAATAGCGCGGCAACCTTGCCGTCCAAACTCCTCAGGCTAACATAAAGCAACCCGGCGGCGATGGCGAGGCGGATAAAAAACAATGCCAGAACACGCCCCAAAGGCTTTGGATTGCCATTGTTAGCGTCAAGACGGGACAGCACAGCGGTCATCAGCTGCCGCCATTCCAGGATGCCTGTGGCCGCGATGGCGCCTCCGACCAGGAACATCAACATGGACCGCCAGCCCCAGGCTATCCAAATGACGGGAATTCCAACCGCTACCGCGATAAGCACGGTTCGCAGTGCGCGGTTCAAAACTAAACAGAGATCCTGGTCGCCGAATTCCATCATTCCTTAGTGTGGGCCAGCACGACACGGAAGATTTGCACAAAACCTGCCACCGCCCCGAGGATCAGCCCCGCGATGTTGATCCAGTGCTGATGAAGCCAGTGGTCAAAGAACAGGCCAATCCCCCAGCCAACAACGACGGCAGCCGGCAACAAAAGCCCGAGTTGAATCAGGCTCTGGACGCCCACCAGCGCTTGCACAGGAGAAGACTTGTCCGGATCGGGCGGCATCGCTGCTATTTATACACCGCGATTGCAGATCCCTCCACTCCGCGGTAGAACAGCGGGCCCCAAGGGCAATCGGCCGCAGTTCTGCTTCAAAATGTTGCAGCTTTCTCGGTTTAAATCCCTTAACGCCACCACAACCTTGTCATCCCGACCGGAGCGGACCCGAATTCCTACCTCGCAGCAGCGAACAACGGCCACGCCTGCGGCTCTCGGCAAAGAGAGACGCACGAACCTAACCGCTCACACCACTCTCGACAGGAAATCCGGGTGAGCGGAGTGGAGGGACCTGCTGTTCTACCGCAGTCCCGCAGGCGAATCAGCCGCAGTTCTGCTTCAGCTCTAGCAACCGTTATACTGACTCTTTCCCCGAGGCTTTCCATTGTTTGAGTCAGAATTCGAGAGCAATCTGTTCGCGCTGCGCAAAGATAAGCTGCGCCAGATTGCCGCACTCGGCCAGCAGGCATACCCGAATCAATTCATCACCACGCACACTCTCTCCGAGGTCCGTCAGCAATTTGGCGAAGTCACCCCGGAGGTGCTCGAAGCCCAGCGCCCGACAGTCACGGTTGCCGGTCGCCTCATGGCCATTCGCGCCCAGGGCAAGGCCGGCTTCGCCCAACTGCAGCAAGGCGGAGAACGCCTGCAGATCTACGTCCGCCTCGATGCCGTCGGCGAGACAGGCTTCCAGCTTTACAAGCTGCTCGACCTCGGTGACCACATCGGCGTCACCGGCTACGTCTTTCGCACCCGTACCGGCGAACTCACGATCCATGTCGAAACCATCACGTTTCTCACCAAGGCAATGCTGGCCCTGCCGGAGAAGTACCACGGCCTCTCCGATGTGGAGTTACGCTATCGCCAGCGCTACGTCGACCTCTTCATGAATACCGACGTGCGGGCCGTCTTCGTCAAGCGTGCCCAGGTGCTCAAGGCTTTGCGCCGTTATTTCGACGCCCGTGGCTATATCGAAGTCGAAACGCCCATGATGCAGCCGATCGCCGGCGGCGCGGCAGCGCGGCCTTTCCGCACCCACCACAACGCCCTCGACCTCGACCTCTACCTGCGCATCGCGCCCGAACTGTACCTCAAGCGACTGGTGGTCGGTGGCCTCGACCGCGTTTACGAAATCAATCGTAATTTCCGCAACGAAGGGGTTTCCACCCAACACAACCCCGAGTTCACCATGCTCGAGTTCTACCAGGCCTATGCCAACTATCACGACCTGATGCAGCTGACACAAGAACTCATCGTCCAGGTGGCCATGGAGGTCAACGGCACCACGATGACCGAGTTCGGTGGACACGAAATCGATCTCGCCCGCTGGCGGCGTTTCTCCATGCGCGAGGCGATCGTCGAGTTCTGGCCCCAGGCCGCGGGCGCCAAGCCCGTCTTCGAAGATTTCCAAAGCACTGCAGCAGTCGCAGAAATGGTCGGAAAGGTACGCGCGGCGGGGATCAGCCTGGATTTTCAACCCGGCGAACCGTCGGGAAAGACGATCGCCAGCATCTTTGAAGCGGTCGCCGAAGACCACCTGATCCAGCCCACGATCATTTATGACTTTCCCGTTGCCGTCTCACCCCTGTCTAAGAACAAGCCCGATGAGCCCGACTGGGTAGAACGCTTCGAGTTCTATGTGGGTGGGTTTGAGCTGGGCAATGCCTTCAGCGAGCTGAACGACCCTGAGGAGCAACGCCATCGGTTCGAGCAGCAACTCTCCGAACGGGAACGCGGAGACACGGAGGCGCACGTCATGGATGAAGACTACGTGCGCGCCCTGGCCTACGGGCTGCCGCCAACCGCCGGAGAAGGAATCGGCATCGACCGCCTCACCATGGTGTTGACCGGTGCGCGATCGATTCGCGACGTCATCCTCTTCCCGCTGCTGCGGTCCAATACACCCGCAGCCCCCACTGAGAGTGAGGGCGTTTCGCCAGGATGACCGTCGTTACTTCTTGCCTGCCGGCTTCCCTACCCGCTTAAGCACCTGGCTCAGGCTGGTTTTCTCAAATTCGTCCAGCAGCGCTATCATGGACCCGGAGAATATCTTTTGCAGCGCAGAGTTAACCCGCAACGCCGCCGCGGCGTGGACATTCGGAGTGTGGAACAGCGACCCCGTCTCCACCGCTTTGTAGACATCTGCCAGCGTAATAGCCTTGGGAGACTTCAACAGCCGTGAACCTCCCGTTGGGCCCTTTTGACTTTCAATCAGCTTCGCCTGCTGAAGTGAGGCCAGTACTCGGCGCACAACGACTGGATTGGTATCCAGCTTGAGCGCGATATCGGTTGATGTTTGCAGCGCATCTGGCTCCGAAGCAAGCAGGACCAGTACGTGAACCCCGGTAGCAAATCGACAGTTGACAGCCATTCCCGAACGCTACCATAACTGTGCATGAATGGGCATGGCCCTCTGACAGCACGTTAGTCACTTCTAAAGTTGCAAAATGAACCAACAGGTAACCATGATCATTATGTACCCGTCGCAGGTTCGTTTGTGGATCAGTCTTAAACAGAGGAGTCTTTTTGCGCATTCTCTTTGTGGGTGATGTCTTCGGCCAGGCGGGCCGGCGGATCGTCAGCGAACACCTTTCCCCGGTGATCGAACAACGCGCCGTCGACCTGGTCGTCGTCAACGCGGAAAATGCCGCCGGAGGCTTCGGCATTACTCCGGGAATTGCCGACGAATTGTTCGACCAGGGCGCCCACGTAATCACCACCGGAAATCATGTCTGGGACAAACGCGAAATTATCGAATATATGCAGTCTGTACCTGCGGATAGCCATGATCGGCCGCGTCGCGTGCTGCGTCCCGCCAACTACGTTGCAGGTACTCCCGGGCATGGCGTCTATGAGGGCGAACTGCCCTCCGGTCAGGCCTATGCCGTCATCAATCTGCAGGGCAGGGTGTTCATGTCGAACCATGACGATCCCTTCCGCACCGCCGATCTCCTGCTCCAGAAAATCAAGGCCAAAGTCATTTTTGTCGACTTCCATGCAGAGGCAACTTCAGAGAAAGTAGCCCTCGGATGGTACCTCGATGGACGGGTTACTTCGGTAATCGGAACCCACACGCACGTACCCACTGCGGACCAGCGTGTCTTGCCGGGGGGTACCGCATATCAAACGGATGTTGGGATGAGTGGGCCGTTCGACTCTGTGATAGGTGTGGAAAAAGAGCTTATATTAGCCCGCTTCCTCAGCGGCATGCCGGGAAAATTCGAGGCCGCCAAGGGAGACCCGCGCATGTGCGCGGCCTTGATCGAGTGTGACGGCGCGACCGGACGGGCGTCCTCGATCGATCGCATCATGCTGGGTGAGTAGCCAATTCCTCCACCAGGCCGATTTCCGTCTGGAAGCCGCTCACCCGCTCCCACCAGAACCAGCCCAGAAAGGCCAGCGAGATCACGCCGCTGACCACCATATCCATGCCCGGCAATCCCTTTGGACCAAACCACTTTGCTCCAAACCCATCCAGCGCCGCCATATAGGCCACCGGCAGGTTAGCCAGGCTGACGCCGACCGCGTAGCGGCCACAACCGCTGCGTCCCGCCGCCCCCACGATTTTCAGCACCAGCGCGCTGTACATCGCCCAGCAAGCGCCGACCGTAAACAGGAATAGCCCCGAGCCGACGATGTACATCCACGGCCGCGGCGTTCCAAACAGGAACACGCTCAGCACACCCGCGTTCACCAGTCCGGTCAGGGCGTACGCCATGCGGATATCAAAGTTGGCCGGCATGAGCGCCATCGCAATCGCTCCGGCAAAGGTCAGGATTCCGCCAGCCAGCCCATTGGTCCAGGCCACCTGGTTCGCTGAAACCCCATAATCTTTAGCAATCGAAGACAGGATACCGATGGCGCCTCCGCTACCCAGGGGAGACATCAGCAGCAGCACGGCAGGGATGGCGCTCAAACGCAGGAAGGTCTTTCGGAACTCCCGACCCATGATGCCCATCTCTGCGGCGAAACTGTGTTGCCGTTTTGCCGGTGGATCTTCGTGGAGCAGCACTGCCGGCAAGACGGGCAGAATGGTCAGCGCAGCCGCCGCCAGGCCGAGGGTGAGTTTACCGGCGTGGCCTGCCACCAGTAGCAGGCCACCACCGGAGAGGGCGCCACCTGCCAGGTTTCCGGCTTGCAGAAAGCAGCCAACCCGCGTCTTTTGCTCCTGCCGCATAAGCAGCGACACCAGGCCACCCATCGCCGCGGAGCCCAGCAATACCAGGCAGGATGAAATCCAAAGGAGAGCAACCGCACGATGGCTGTTATAGGTGTCCATCGCGAGTGCAAACATCACGGCAATTCCGGACGCTACCGTCGAGAGCAGCAACCAGGTCTTACGCCGGAGCCAGAGATCCGTCATCGGGCCCCAGAGAAAGAACAAGGTTGCTGGCAGCAGCAGGAAAGCACGCTGGTTGGCGATGACGTGGGGAGCGAGTCCCTGCTGGCGCAAAAGGAACGACACCAGCGTGCCCGAAATGCCCGTAGTAATGACGGCGTGGGGCACATTCAGCAGAGCAAAGATCCAGGGCGCTGGCCGACGTCGTTCCATGGGAGATTGTGGCATACCCAAGTCCAGGGTCTCCGCGAAAAGGGATCCCCCTAATCTCGTGGAGATTTTTTTGGATTTGTGATGACCTCAGGGTTTGAGGGCGATGGCCGCCGGCTGGCGTGCCAGCTTGTGCGTCGCGGACGTAATCTGTCCGTGGCGATCGAAGTGCAGACTCCAGTTCGTCGTGTCGCCGGGACGCGACACGTCGCTGAAGGTGATGTCCGCACTCTGATCAGATCCAATCTGCATCTGTGGTTGATTGGCATCGAGCCGCAGCAGGTCAAGCGTGGCATCGGGCAATGGAAGAGTATTCAGCACCTGCACCGGATAGCCGCTCAACTCCGCGTAGCATACCGCGATCATGAGCCAGTTTCGCGCGTGGCTGATGGGCATCTGCCCTCGCTGTTGGCGCAGCATGCCATTAAACACTTCGAACGTACCTGGACGGTTCCACGATGCCTCGAATGGCAAGGCTCCGTGAGCATAGGTGGACACCACGCGCACCTGGGCATCGGAGCGCGGCAGCATGGCAGTGAAATGGGAAGAGCCGCTCTCTTCGGAGCCGTGGGTAAAGGATAGAAACACGTAATCCCGGAAAGCGGGACACACGATCTGCTGGTAGTGCCACGCCGGCTGGCTGATGTCGAAGTTCACCAGTGCCGCTTGTTTGGATAGCTCCGCGCTCAGGTTGGAGACCACCTCGTTATCCGCAGCACTCATCTGCGCCGGGTCAAGACGATCGAGAGCAATGACGGAGGGTAAACCAGAGAGTGGAGTATCGCGGATCGGGGCCGCAGTGACGCCGGGAAAAGGCTCCTGCGCTTTGCTTGTACGAACGCCAGGAAAAAGATCGGTTTGCGCCGCGGCGGGCAAGCTGGCAAGCAATACCAGCCAGAGCATGGGAGCGATTCTCGCCATCGAGTTTTCACTCTACCACGCGATCAACCGCTCTTCGGCTGCTTATCTAGGTTCGTCTGGCGGCCCATGCAAGCCTGCTTTCGGCTGAAGTGGGTCGCAACAAAACGTAAAAAGGGCCGCCCTGGAAGACCAGGGCGGCCCGTGTCTTACGCTTTAGTGCGCCGCGCGGCGGTGGGCTGCCGGTGCCTTTTTAGCTGCCGGCGCTTCGCCGTCGATGAGGGTGATCATCGGCGGATTCGGAACATACGAATCGAACGTCGCGTCGAAGGTGACCGTCGAGTCGACCGCAGGAACCGTCTTCAGCGGGGTCTTCATGGTGATCGTGAAGTCCGCCTTCTTCGTTTGCTTGTTATCTTCCGTAACCGCGAGCTGTACAGACGACGCGGTCGCCGAGACCACAACGCCCGGCACCTGCACACGCGTGCCCTTCATGGTGTCCCAAACCTTCTGTGCGTCTTCCGGCTTGCCGTTAAAGAGGATGAACTCCTTGTCGGACAGGCTGAGCGTCTTCAGGTCAGGCGTGCTGGCGACAGTCTGAGCGGCCAGATCAGCGGGAGACGGTGGCGGTGGTGCCGGGGTCGGATTGTAGCTATCCGGCGGAAAGAGGTTGGCCTGGGCCAACGCCTGAATCGCGGGGTACCCGTCCATGCTGCCGTGGTACTTGTTGTAAAAGTATTCCGCAGCCTTTTCGATTTGCGGCTTGGCTTGCGGAGGAGCAAACTGTGCGGCGCGGGTGAAGTACCAAACTGCATTCTTCAGATCCGGCGGCGTCTGCTGGGCATAGGCCTGTCCCAGAAGATAGGTGTCGTTGAGTCCCGGTCCAGACTGCGTGGAAGCGGCATCGGGATAGGACTTCAACTCAGCGGTAAAGGCCGCGATGGCTCCGGAAAAATCCTTTTTATTTTGATCGTCCAGGGCAATTGCGCTTTCGAAGATGGGCGCGGTCGCTGTCTTCAGCTTGGCAAAATCCGCATCCGCCATCGCTGCAGGCTTGGTGGCGTTGAGACCAGTCTGTGACTGGGTGGCGGCCTTATCGAGGATCGGCTGAGCATCCGCGGGGGTGGTCTTGGCTGCTGCCTGGGACTTCTCGATGTACACCGAGATCGCCAGAGCGCGCAGGTTACCGGGATCGGCAGCCAACAACCGGTCGGCTGCATCCAGCGTCTTGGTCAGATCGCCTGCCTGCTGATAGCTGGCCATCAGCACGCCCAGCATATCCACTTTGACCACCGAGTTCGGGTACTTGGTCAGAAAGGTTTCGATCGCTGCAGCCTTGGCTGCCGGCGTCGATTGCCCCACAGCGTTGGTGTAATCGTTGTACTCTTGGGGATCTTTAATGGTGATCTGACCGGACTGTGCGGCTTGGGCATAAACCATAGACACGCTGCCTGGAAAGATAGTGGCCAAGGCCAACAAGGAAGCAAAGACGGACTTCTTCATGCAACGCTCCTAGGAGATGCTGGAATCAGGGAAACACAGAACTCGAAATTCATTTCATCTTTGATGGGATGTTACCGGAAAACTTTGCGTCTGGGCTAAACGGTTTGATCCTTCGCTCTGTTGGTATGCCTGGCACAAGAAAAACCAAGGTCTTTCCGGTGAGCTGTGGAAGGATTATAGAAACCGTTGTCGCTTCTGACAAGTTAATGAGAGAAGACAGAATGATGGAAGCACAGATTGATCCCTTGAGCGATCAGGTGGCGGTGGTCACCGGCGCCGCGCGCGGTATCGGAGAAGCCATTGCTCTGCGCCTGGCGCGAATGGGCGCCAGGGTCGTGCTGACCGCGCGCGACCAGGCCCGGTTGCACAAGGTCCAGCAGGCCATCGAGGAGCAGGCGGGCAACGCAATCGCGATGCCCTGCGATCTCACGAATGAAACCTCGGTGGCCGAACTTGGCCAGCGGGTCAAGGACGAGTGCGGCCGCTGCGACATCGTGGTCAACAACGCGGGCGTCAGCGTTCTGCGCAAACCGCTGGTGGATCTCCTGGTTGCGGAGTGGGACCAGATGATGGACACCAACCTCCGGGCTCCCTACCTGATGATGCGCGCCCTCGCCCCGTTGATGATCGCCGCGCGGTCCGGTCACATCATCAATATTTCGTCGTTGGCGGGAAAGAGCGTTCTCCCCGACGGGGCTGCCTATGCCGCGTCCAAATGGGGACTCAATGGTTTGACCTACTCGGTCGCCGAAGAGCTGCGCCAACACAATGTCCGCGTATCCGTGATTGCTCCGGGTACAGTGAACACCAGCTTTGGAAGTTCGGGAAGCGGTAAGGATCCAAAACGTATGATCCAGCCTGAGGATGTGGCCCAGGTTGTCGCGATGTTGGTGACCCAACCAGCGACTTCTTTTGTCAGTGAGGTCCTTCTGCGTCCGACCATGAAGCCTTAGGCAATGCAACTAAAGGTCTTAGGTTGGACCCACGAACGTTACTTGTAACCTTCACAGGTCCAGTCTAGCCTCAAGAGTGATCCACTCCGGGACATTGAACTGAGAGGGGACCACGACGAATTGGGTTGTGGACGATTTATCCACAACATCTTGGGGCATGCATGTTGCTTTGGAGGATCGTGATCACTAGAGTCTTTCCAAGGGCCATAGGTATAGGTGCATGCTGAAGCTGAAGAAAATCCAGCTGCTCGGGTTCAAGTCGTTCTGCGACCGGACCGAAGTGACCCTCCCCGGGCAGGGTATCGCCGTTGTGGTCGGCCCCAACGGCTGCGGCAAGTCCAACATTCTCGACGCCGTAAGCTGGGTTCTGGGCGAACAGTCCGCCAAGTCCTTGCGCGGCACCAAAATGGAAGACGTCATCTTCGCCGGTACCCGGGAGCGCAAATCCCTGGGCATGGCCGAGGTCTCGCTCTCACTGATCGATCCGGAAGCCTACGCTGAGGGCCCCCTGCTCGAGGAGCCGGAAAGCTCACCGGAACCGTCAGAATCGGACTGGGACGAAGAAAAGCTGCGCGCCGAACGGGCGGCTGAAGCCGAAGAAATTATCGCTGGAGTCCAGCCTGGCTCGCTCGCCGAGGGTGAAGAACCGGCAGCCGAGGCTCCCCAGGAACAACCCGCCGAAGACACCAATCCGGTGGTGTTAAAGATTCGCCGCCGGCGCTTTCAACGTACCCCAGCGCGTCAGGGTGAGATCGTCGTGACCCGCCGCCTTTTCCGTACCGGAGAAAGCGAATATCTTCTCAACGGCAAGCTCTGCCGTCTGCGCGACATTCAGGACATCTTTATGGGGACCGGACTGGGGCCGGAGTCCTACGCCATCATCGAGCAGGAACGCATCGGTCAGCTGCTCAGCTCCAAGCCCCATGACCGCCGCGCCATCATTGAAGAAGCTGCCGGCATCACCCGCTTCAAGACCAGGAAGCGGCTCTCAGAACTACGCCTGGAACAAGCGAAACAAAACCTCTCTCGCGTCGACGACATTTTTGAAGAAGTCACCCGGCAGATGAGTTCCCTCAAACGCCAGGCCTCCAAGGCAGAACGCTACGCCGCGCTGCGCGACGAAATGCGCGCCCGCCTCCGTGTGGTCCTCGCCAGCCGCATCACGCAAATGGATGCCGAACAAACCGGCCTGGTCGTCGAGATCGTTGAACTGGGAGTGCAGATCGAGCAGGGCAGCGAACAGATTAGTCTGTTGGAAAATGAATACTCCGGTGGAATGAGCCGTGGCTACCAGCTGGACGCCAGCGCAAAAGAGGCCAACGCCCGCGCCAACCAGTCTTCGGTAGAACTTGAACGCGCCACCACCCGCGAAATTGCCAACCAGGAACGCATCGCGGAACTGCGCTCCCGCGCCGCCGCCGGCTCCGCTGAGTTGGAGCAGGCAACACTTCACTTACAGGGCCTGGTAGCCGAACGCGAATCTCACCGCCAGTTCCTTGAGAACGCTGCCGCTGAAGCCGCCGGTGTCCGTGAAGAATCCCGGCATCGCCAGGCACAGGCGCGTGAAGCTACGGAAGCGGTCAGCGGCGCGGAGCAGCGCCTGGAAGCGGCGCGGCGCTACGCCACGCAGTTGCTTACCCAGGCCGGCCACGCGCGCAACCAGACCATGCAGGCGGAAGAGTCACTGGCAGCACTTGAGCATGACGCCGAGCGGCTCGCCTCCGAAATCTCATCCGCGACTGCGGAGCTCGCCTCGCTCGGCTCAGAGCGCGGCCAGGTCTCACTCAAATTTGAATCCGTCACTGAGCAGTTGCAGCGGCTGGAAACCGATCTGGCGACGGTCCGTGCCCACACCGAGAGCCGGCGCAGCGAAGAGAACGTCACCAAGCTGGAGATGGATCGCCTGCGCGCGGAGTTGGCCACACTCACCGGCCGCCGCAATTCTCTGCATTCGCTGATCCAGGAACACAGCTATTCCACCGATACCGTGCGCAAGCTGCTCAAATCGCACACGCTCGGTGGCGGCTTGGCCCCGGTCGGCACCCTGGCAGACTTCCTCGAAGTAAGTGGTGAATACGAAACTGTTGTCGATGCTTTTCTGCGCGATGAACTGAACTACATCGTTGTGACCAGCTGGGATGCCGCACACGAAGGCATGCGGCTGCTCAAGAGCGATGTCGATGGCCGCGCCACATTCCTGGTCCACCCTGACGACGCGCAAGCAAAGTTTTCGTTTGCCGGAAACCTGATTGAAACCGAACACGGCAATGCGGGTGTGAAGCGCTTGAAGGACTGCATCCGTGTGCTCGACGGGTTCGGCCGCTCGCTCGAAGTCATCCTCCCCAAGTTGCGTGACGGGTTCGTTACTCCCAGTGCTGAGTTAGCCAAATCGCTCGCGCTCGAAAATCCCAACGCCTTCTTCCTCGCGCCGTCTGGCGAATGCTTTCATAACGTCACCGTCACCGGCGGCAAACCGAGTGTCGAAGGCCCTCTGGCCCTCAAGGGTGAGTTGCGCGAAACGCAAAGGAAACTTCAGCAAGTGGAAGCTGAGTTGGGGCAGGCGGAAATGACCGCTGCTTCCCTTGCACGCCAGCTAAGCGAGTTGGCAAACCAGGCCGAGCAGATCGCCGAAGAGCGCCGCCAGGCAGAGCGCGATAGCGCCAACCAGAGTGCGGCCCTGCGCCAGATGGATGCGGAAGTCGCCCGCCTGGAACGGCGGCTGGATGACTGGAACGTACAAAGCGAGCGCAACAAAGATCTGCGCGGGGTGCGCCAGGCAGGTATCGAAGAGAAGCGCGAAGAAGTAGCGCGCTGCGAAGCCGAACACGCGGCAGCCGAGAGCAAAGCGAATGAGCTGCAGCAAACTATGGAAGAGCTGCGCCGGCAACGCGAAGAAGCACAGCAGCAAGCCGCCGCCATTTCCGCCCATCTCGCTGGCCTCGAAGAGCGCAGCCGCGGTGCAGAAGCTGCCTTCACGCGCATCGATCGCATGTATGGCGACCTGGAGCGGAGAGTCAATCAACTCGAGCAACAGCTTGCTTCGGCGACTGCGGAAGAACAGCAACGCACGCATGAGAACGAGCAGCTTTCCGTGGAGCGAGAACGCTTAACCGAAGTCCGCAAGAGCGCTCTGGAAGAAGCGGCACAGTCCACCGAAGAAGCCCGGCAACTGCGCGAGCAACTCAAAGAACTGGAGCACACGCTCAAGACGATGCGTTCCGAGATGGACGCGTTTCGTGAAGCTCGCAGCACGCGTAGCGCGCACTCCGCCAAGCTTGCCGTGGAGCTCGAGTACATGGAAGCAGCGTGTGTCAGCGACTTGGGTATCGAAGCCACCGAGCTGCGCCAGCAACAAGACATCGTCCGCCTCGAAGGCGAGCCTTTAGCGGAAGAAGACGAAGCCTGCAAGGGCCTCAAGCAAAAGCTGGAAGCGATGGGCCCGGTCAACATGATGGCGCTCGAAGAGTATCAGGAAACGGCGGATCGGCACGGCTTCCTCGAAACCCAACGTAAGGATTTGATGGACGCGATTGAGAACACGCAGTCGACCATCCGCGAAATCGATCAGATTACCAGGCAGAAATTCGACGAGGCCTTCGCCCGCATCAATCAGAATTTCTCTGAGACATTCACTGGCCTCTTCGGCGGTGGTCAGGGCTTCATGCGCTTGACCGACGAAGAGAACAGCGCCGAGAGCGGTATCGACATCGTTGCTTCACCGCCAGGAAAGAAGCTGCAAAACGTCCTCTTGCTCTCGGGCGGAGAGAAGGCACTCACCGCGTTGTCGCTGCTGGTTGGCATCTTCAAGTACGCGCCTGCGCCCTTCTGCGTGCTGGACGAAGTCGATGCTCCATTGGATGAAACCAACGTCGGCCGTTTGGCGGAAATGATCACCGGCATGAGCGTCGATACCCAGTTCCTGCTGGTCACGCACTCCAAGCGCATGATGACCGCGGCCGATCTGATCTATGGTGTCACCATGCAGGAGCCCGGCGTTTCCAAGCTGGTTTCGGTTCGCCTGAGCGGCGACGATACCGACCACGGCCGCTCGCGGCAGCGGCCACACGAACGCCAATTGGCCACCGCCTAAGTCAAAGCAATATTTACTGATCTGCGCACAGCCGCGCGCCCGCGTGTGCGCGCCGATTCGCGCCGCCTCACCCAGCTGAAGTTTTCCTGCGTTGACAAAGCCGTCGCCACCTCGGACAATCGGAAAGTCATTCCTCTCCCGAGGCGCAAACGTTGCCCACCCTGATTGCCACCGAGTTCGAAGATCTGGAGCTATATGCGAGAGGTAAGGTTCGTGATCTCTACTCGGTCGGAGATTTACTGCTACTGGTGGCAACGGATCGCATCTCCGCCTTCGACCACGTGCTCCCCACCGGCATACCAGGCAAAGGCCGTGTACTCACCCGCATCTCGCTTTTCTGGTTTGATTTCCTAACCGACCTTGTCCCAAACCATCTGGTCACGGCGGACGTTGAGAAATATCCCGCGGAGTTGCGGCCCTACGAGAGTGAGTTGCGCGACCGCTCCATGCTGGTGAATCGAGCACGCATGTTCTCTGTGGAATGCGTGGTGCGCGGTTACCTCTCAGGTTCAGGATGGAAGGACTACAACAAGACGGGCAAGATTTGCGGGATCCCATTGCCGGCGGGTTTGCGCGAATCGGAACGTTTGCCGGAACCAATTTTTACTCCCGCGACCAAGAGCATGAGCGGTGAGCACGATGAGAATATTTCGTTTGACCAGATGGTAGAACGCGTCGGCGGTGAACACGCGGAGCAGTTGCGTGATCTCAGTCTCGCGATCTATGCCCGGGCGTCACAGCATGCTCTCGATCGCGGATTGATTCTTGCGGACACCAAGTTCGAATTTGGCTTGACGGCGAAGGGTATTGTTCTGGCGGATGAAGTGCTGACGCCGGATTCGTCTCGCTTCTGGCCTCTTGCGGGATATCAGCCGGGCGCTCCGCAACCCTCCTTCGACAAGCAATTTGTTCGTGACTATCTGGAATCGATTCACTGGAATAAACTACCGCCTGCACCGGAGCTTCCGTCCGGTGTGGTGCGGCAGACTCAGGAAAAATATGAGCAGGCCTTAATGCTGCTGACCGGCAGGCCCTAAATTCAGGAAGCGTTATGAGTCTGGTGGACCTGCTGATACTTGCTGTACTGGTAGTCTCGGTGGTCTCTGCGTTCGTTAAAGGTTTTTTTGTCGAGGTCTTCTCGCTCGCGGGTGTTATTCTTGGGCTCTTTCTTGCCGCCGCAAATTATGCAGCATTCGCACCTTTGATTCAGCGAGTGGTGGAAAACCACGAGGTTGCGAACCTGATTATCTTTGTGGTGATTGCTCTGCTGGTGATGGTGCTGGCCGGGTTGCTGGGAAGATTTTTACGAGGATTGCTACGCGGCGTCGGCTTGGGTATTGTAGATCGATTACTGGGTGCGGTGTTCGGGCTGATCAAAGGGTGTGTGGTGGTGACGCTGGTGTTGATGGCCATCGTGGCATTTTTGCCGCGACAGGCGTGGATGGAAAGTTCTCGTCTGGCTCCGGTTTTTTTGACCGCGGCCCACGGCGGGTCACAGGTTGTACCGTTTGTTTTGGGGGAAAAGATCCGTCAGGGACTGGACGCGTTGCGCATGACGCAACCCGACTGGTTGAATCGTGGTTCGAAGGTTACGCCCTGAGATTCTCACTGCATTTTCCAACAAACACAAACCCGCATGAGCGGGTAAGAAAGAGAAAGAGGTTTCTGTGAAACGTGAGCTGGACAGTCTTGTGACACAAATGCATGCCGGCGGTATTCACTACGATGAGGCCGTGCGCGAGTTTAAGCGTCGTTTCATCATGGAAGTGCTGGCGCATCACAGGGGAAACCAGTGCAAGGCGGCACGGGAACTAAGCATGCACCGCAACACGCTTCGCCGCACCATCGCGGAATTGAAACTCGACACCGAGCAAATTCGCAGTGGTCTCAAGCGTCCGCCGCGCGGCGAGCGCCCAGTCTTCGAGACCAAGCAGGTGGTTCGCAGCTAGTGCCTGCTGCGGGCCCGGTACACATCCAAAAAGGTTTTCGCTGGGATGATTGCGATGCCTATCTCTTCGATATAGACGGAACCCTGCTGCACGCCCATGGCGGTGTTCACACCCGGTCATTTTCCACCAGCGTGGAAGCGGTCATGGGTCACCCTCTTTCCCTCGATTCCGTACCCGTCCACGGCAGTACCGACACTGCCATTTTGCGCGACGCGTTCCGCCAGGCAGCCATTCCGGAGGAAGTCTGGCAACCTCGTCTGGAAGAAATTCTGGAGCGCATGCGCATCGAGGTCATCGAGCAGCGCTCGCTCATGAGCGTAACCGTAATGCCCGGCGTCTTACCCATGTTGCGCTATCTCAAAGGCAAGGGGAAAAGTCTGGGTGTGGCCACAGGCAACCTGGAACAAATCGGATGGTTGAAAATCGAAGTGGCCGGGCTGCGGGACTGGTTCTCATTCGGCGGGTTCAGCGATCGCCATGCGGTCCGCGCGGAGATGATCGCCAACGCCTTGATCGCGGGAAAATGCGACGGGGAGAGGGTCTGTGTGGTCGGCGACACGCCCTCCGACATTGCTGCCGCGCGCGCGAACAACTTGCCCACCATCGCGGTCGCGACCGGTGTGTATTCCTACAACGATCTCCTCCAGCACAACCCCGAAGTCTGCACCCCAACTCTGGAAGCGCTGTTGCACACTCTCTAGCTTCTACTCTCAACGGGGGGTGGCCCATGCAAGCCTTCTGGCTTGAGCGGGGTTCTCGGCGCTGATGCTCCCTGAGTAACTTGCTGCCAGATCAACGGCCCCCTAGGATAAAGTCATGTCTTCGTTGCGCAGCATAGCCCGGGTACCCTGCTGGTGCCTGCTTGTCTGTGCGCTGACCGCATCCGCGGCGGAGACCGAAACCTCCAACCGGCAGATCCGCGCCGGCGAAAAGTTCTATGCCCAGGGCGTCCGCGCCATGGAAAAGGGCGATATCGATGCCGCCGAGGCTGCTTTTGCCAAGGCCGCCGAGGCGGATCCCAACAACCCCAACTACGCCCTCGATCAGCAGATCGCCAGTCAGCACCGGGTCACCCGGCTGATACAGGAAGCGGACCGGGCCCGGCTCCTCGGCGAACCGGACGTAGCTCATGCCAAATTGGCCGAGGCTCTGGCCCTCGACCCGAAAAATCCCATCGTCTCGCAACACGTCAACGAGCTGGCCGATATCTCGGCCGTCCCGGAACCCGATACCGTCAGCGCCAGTTTCGCGCCGCCCATTGACCTGACCCCGAAGCCCGGAAAACAAAGCTTTCACTTCAAAACTACCGAGCCGGATGTCGTGCGGCGTGTGGTCGAAGCCTACGGGTTAAGACTGGTGGACGACGGTTCCCTCGGCACCAAAACGGTGGGCTTCGACGTGGACGATGTGGATTATGCCCAGGCGGCGCGACTGGCCAGCCTGGCTACCAACTCGTTCCTGGTCCCACTCGATCCGGTCCGCGTCCTGGCCGCAAAAGACACCAAGGAGAACCACACCAAATATGACCGCTTGTCGGTCGAAACCATTCGCCTGCCGGGCCTCAACGCCACGGAATTTTCCGATGTAAACAATCTCGCCAAGAACGTGCTCGGGATCACGCAATCGAACGTCCAGCCGGCGTCCGGCACCCTGACTCTCCGCGCCCCGGCCAGCAGGCTGAACGCGCTCAACCAAACCTTGGTTGACCTGCTCGACGGAAAAAGCGAGGTGCTGCTCGACGTAAAAATCTACGAAGTCGACAAGACCCGGACCGGCCTCGTCGGGGTGCAGCTACCGCAAAGCACCGCCCTCTTCAACGTCACCAGCGAACTGAACAGTGTGATCTCGAGCAATGCGAGCCTGGTGCAGCAGATCATTTCCAGCGGTCTCGCCAACGCCGGAGACTACGCGGCCATCGCGGCGATCCTGATTGCTTCGGGAGAAGTGAGTGGTTCGATCTTAAACTCACCCTTCGCCACCTTCGGCAACGGTCTTACCTTGACGGGCCTGGTCCCGGGTAGCATCACCGGAAACCTGAGTTTGACGGCCGCGGATACGCGCTCCCTCGATCAGGTGCAGCTCCGCCTCGACGATAACGCCGAGGGAACCATCCGCAGCGGGACCCGCTATCCCATCACGACCTCCAGCTACTCGAGCATTGCTTCCAACTCGGTCAGCATCCCCGGCATCACCACCGCCGGTCTCTCCGGCCTGCTCAGCGGACTCGGAATCAGCGCCAGCAGCCTCTCCACCGCGACCCCCATCCCCCAGGTGCAATATCAGGATCTTGGGCTCACCTTCAAGGTCACCCCGCGTATCGAACGCAACGATGACGTGACGTTAAAGCTGGACTTGAAGATTCAGGCGCTACAGGGTGCAAGCGTCAATGGTTTACCTGTACTGACGAACCGCAGCTATACAGCCGACATTCATCTGGTGAACGGCGCCAGTGCATTGGTAGTCGGGGATCTCTCGCGACAGGAGTCGAATGCCGTGAGCGGCACCCCCGGTCTCACCGAATTGCCCGGTTTTTCCTCTCTTGGAAGCACTACCAAGGAGTACGACGTGAGCAATTTGGCCATTCTCGTGACTCCTCACGTGCTCCGGCGCCGCCGTAATAATCGGATGGGACCGGTCATTCCTTTACCCGCCCATAGTTAAATGTCGTCGCCATTGTGCCTGAATAGTTAATGGTCAGCTTGAAAAATGACCTCTGAAAGGTGCATTCTATATGTCCAGTTGAGGATGGTCCCTCACAAGTGCTATGGCATGCAGACTACTCATGTTCACGACGTTGCTATTGCTGTTGACTGGGTGCCGGGAGGAGCAGCTCACGCTCCCTGTCACACATGCGGCCATGGCGGAACCGCAACCGCAAATCGAAGTGCCCCGCGCGACAAGAAAAGGCGAGCCCAAACCGGGCAGTAGCTGTTTCGCTTACATTCCCTTGCGGCCTCGGAATCAACGGGCAGATGCCGTGCAGGAACGGCTGCGGCAAGCGGACGAGATGGCGGCGGCACTCGATGCCGAAACCGTTACCGTTGACCTGGTCGGCGACCACGCCAACGTCTTGTCGCTGGAATTCCCCGTACGCTGGCCGGCCCCTCCGTTTTATGCGCAGCGTGTCAGCACCGTGGTTGAGCGATATTTTTCTACTTCCGAAGTAGAGGATGACCTGTGCAACGCCGGCTTTGCCGCAGTGAAACTGTCACTGCGCAGCCTGAACGATAAGAGCGTACATCCAATCTGGACGGCGCGGGTGACCAGCGAAGGACTGTTGCGGCAAGGCCAGGACGAAGCCGAAGCGGTTACACTTCGAGTCCGATAGAGCGCATCAGCGGTAGCGCATTGCTGGTCTGGACAACCCCGGGATAGAGTTTGTAATCGAAACGCAACTCTTCTCCTTCGAGGTGATCTTCAAAGTGGCAATTGATCGCGTGGGTGCCGATCTCGTCGGGAATCGCCGTCAGTGCCAGATCGTGAGTCGTCACCAGTCCAAAGGCGCCGTGCTCGACCAGTTTGGTGACGATCGAACGCGTCCCGATCAGCCGATCGTGTGAGTTCGTGCCGGAGAGCAATTCGTCGAGCAGAAAAAGTACCGGGACCGGACCGTGGGTCAGATCCATGATCCGCTTCAAGCGATGGATCTCTGCGTAGAAGCGCGAGATGCCCCCCTCCAGCGAGTCGAGCACGCAGATCGACGCAGTCACAACCAGCGGAGAGAGCTTCATGCTGGCCGCCCGAACAGGCGCTCCGCTTTGCGCGAGGACCGCATTGACTCCGATGCCGCGCAGGAACGTGCTCTTCCCTGCCATGTTGGGGCCGCTTACCAGGATCAGCTGAAGATCCGCGTCAAGACGGAGATCGTTGGCCACCGCCCGATCGCGCGGGATAAGCGGGTGCGCCAGGCCCTCCGCCACCAGGCAGGGTGCGTCCTCGACCAACTCCGGAAAGACATCTTCGGGATGCTCGTAGGTGTAGCCACCGAGAGCGGCCAGGGCCTCCAGTTCGCCCACAACCTGCAGCCAGAGCCGAAGCGACGGACCGAAGCGGCGTCGCCAGCTTTCTGCCGCCAGGGCGAACTGCAGGCGGTAGAACAGCACGAAGTCGAGTAAGCGAACAAAGAGGTTGTGTCCGGATTCGAGATACTCCACCAGGCGGTTGAGTCGTGCGATGGCATGCGAAGGAAGGTCCCCTCGCTGCTTGAGCTGGGCCTGCAGCCCCACCAGCCGGGGGCTGGTGAAAGGTTCGTTTTCAAACGCAGTGAGCAAGTGTGCCACCAGCAGCAGATCGTGCCCCGCATCTTCGGCGGCGTGCACCGCGTGGTCAAGGGGCAGGCGATAGCGATAGTAGAACATCAGGTTGATGGCCGTGGTGGAGAGCACCAGCAAGTCGGGCGCACCCCACACTTGCCACGCAACCATGCTGATCACCCAGGCAGCCGCCAGGATAGGGGCTACGATGCGAATCCACCCGGTTGGCAGCAGCGCATCGGCCTCTCCCCACACGGCTAACTCTACTGGCCGTACTCCCACGCCCACGTCTTCTCCAAGGGTGGATAGGCCTTCGCGAAAATCAAGTCGCGGGCTCAGCTCTTTGGCGGCGGCCTGCCGAGCACGGACCTCATCGGGGGGTGCGGGCGTGATCAGCCACTGCGCAACGGTTGCCTCGCCGGCTCGCGTTCGAGCAGTGCACAGCAGTTCAAACAGCGAGCCTCGCCCGAAGAGGTCGAGGTCGCGAGCGCTGGGATCTTCGGGCTGCAGGAAGCGGTCGCCAAAAACTCCGCTCCCCGCCCATGTTCCACCCAGACGAGCGAGCCCCTGCTCATAAAAGCGGATAGCGCGGGAGCGTGTCGTGATCGCCTGCAGCAGGCGTCCATGCACGGCGGCGAGAGCGATGAACGCGGCGACCGGCAGCAGGATCAGCAGATCGAACCGGCTGAAATGGCGCAACCGGACGAGCAGCCAGCCCACCGTAAAGACGGCCAGGGCCAATTGCGTGTACCCAACCAACCGCTCCCTTTGCTGGAGCGCGGTGCGGGCGATCAGCAACGCTTCCCTGCGCGCCGTGTATTCCATCTGAGGATTTGTCACATTGGTTGCGTCCTTTAGGGAAACCGCAGGTCCTTCCGGTGCGGAGGGACCTGCGGCTCGCTCTTAGCGCAACGAAGGGGCGGGCTTCGCCGGGGGCGCTGGAGGCGCCGGCGGTAATGCCACACCATCCAAACCTGCCTGGAACTCGATGATCTTTTGCATCATCGGATACGGAATTCCCACCGCGGGCAATCCCCTGCCATTGACGAAAATGGTAGGCGTCGAATTCACCCCCACTTTCGCTCCCAACGCCAACGAAGCGTCGATCGCCGCCTTGGCATCCGGAGTCGCTGCACACGCCGCAATCTTCGCCGGATCCTGACCCGCCTTCGTCTCCGCATCTTTCAGCGTTTGCTCTGAGGAAGCAGGAGTCAGCCCTGCCTGCGACTCAAACAGCGCGTCGGAAAATTTGAAGAACGCCTCGTTCCCGCCCGTCTTGGCAACGCAATAGCCGTGCGTCGAGGCCTTCATCGCTTCGGTGTGGATCTGGGTCAGCGGGAAATCCTGGTAAACAAAATGCGCGCTGGGATAATCCTGCAGCAGCTTCGCGATCGTTGGCTGCGCTTCCTTGCAATGGGGACATTCGAAATCCGAAAACTCGACGATCTCCATGTCCTTCGACGTACCGCCCTTGGACGGGCCATTCGCTTCGGATCGCAGAATGTCGCGATACCCTTGGAACGGCTTGGATCCGAACGGCAGCAACTGATCCGCAACCAGGAATTTTCCGTCCGGCAGAGTAAAGAACGAAAGCTGCGCCGTCTGATCCTTCGGACCGGCAGTTGTCGACTTCACCAGAACAATCACATGCCCTACGCCCGGGGCCGGGGTGGGCAGAATCGCCTGCACCTGCCACATGCGGGTGCTGTCGTATCCCCAATACGCCTTGAGAAAATCCTCTACCGTTTGCTTGGTGGGAGTGGTCGCGGTGAAGTTCGCCGGGTCGACCGGAGGAAACGGAGCCGAGGTCTCCGCGGGTGCAGGCGAAACGCCTGCGGGCGCCTGCGGTGCCGCGGGTTGCGGCGCTGGGGCCTGCGGGGTGGGATTCTGAGCCAGGGCCACGCTGGCCGCTGCCAGAAGCGAAAGACATGTCAAAACGCGAAGGTGCATTCATTTCCTCTCAAGTTTGCTTATACCTGAACTTTGACGGCGATGGGAAAGCGCCGCCCCATGCCAAACGACTTGCTGGTGACCTTGAGTACCGGAGCCGCCTGCTGCCGTTTGTACTCACTTCGCTCCACCAGCTTGACTACCTGGCGGACTGTAGCCAGGTCGAAATGATGTTCCGCGGCGATCTCTTCCGGGGTTTCGTAGCGCTCCACATAGGCTTGCAGAATAGGGTCCAGCACTTCGTAGGGCGGCAGCGAGTCCGTATCCTTTTGCCCGGGACGAAGCTCCGCCGATGGCGGCTTCTCCAGAATGGCTTCAGGAATGATCTCGCGATCGCGGTTGATATAACGGCAAAGCTGGTAGACCTCTGTCTTGACCACGTCGCCGATCACGGCAAGCGCCCCGACCATATCGCCGTACAGGGTGCAATAGCCTACCGACATTTCCGACTTGTTGCCCGTCGTCAATACCAGCGCGTTGAACTTATTGGAGAGCGCCATCAGCAGGTTGCCGCGGACGCGGGACTGAATGTTTTCCTCGGTGATGTCCGGCTCCCGCCCAACGAACAGTGGTGCCAGCGAGCGCGTGTACTGGGCGAACAGGTCATGGATCGGAATGGTGTTGAAGCGTATATCCAGGTTAGACGCGAGCGCGCGCGCATCGTCAATCGAGCCCGTTGAGGAGTACTGGCTGGGCATGCCGATGGTTGTTACGTTCTCCTTGCCCACCGCGTCCACGGCGATCGCCGCCACCAATGCCGAATCCACTCCTCCGCTCAGACCAACCAGCACCTGCGAAAATCCGCACTTGCGCACGTAATCCCGAGTTCCTAACACCAGCGCCTGGTAGACCCCCGCATCTTCATTGGGATCGATAGGCCGGATGTCGCCCGTCAGCGTGGTCGAATCGAACACCACCAGGTCCTCCTCGAAGGACCGAGCCTGGGCAATCACGGTTCCGTCGGGGCCGAGGGCAAAGCTGGCTCCGTCGAAGACCAGGCTGTCATTGCCGCCTACCTGGTTGACCATCGCCACCGGTGCGTTGTGCCGGCGCGCGATTGCGGCCAGCATCCGGTGGCGCAACTCCCGCTTTCCGCGGTAGTACGGCGAGGCCGAGATGTTGAGAATCAGAGAGCCGCCGGCGCGCATGAGCTCTTCGATGGGGTCGACGGAGTACAGCCGGCTGGGCCAGAAGTGTTTATCGTTCCACGCGTCTTCGCAAATCGTCAGAGCGACGCGCTCGTTGCCCACCAGGTGCAGCGTCTGGTTTTCAGCCGGGGCAAAGTAACGCTGCTCGTCGAAGACGTCGTAGAACGGCAGCAAACGCTTCGATTGCACGAACTCCACCACGCCGTTGCGCAGCAGGGCTGCCGAATTGACCACGTGCTTGCCGGAGCCGGAAGGAGCGGGTGTGACGTAGCCGCAGATGATGGCCAGAGAGTTGCCGCTGGTCGCGGTGGCCGCGATCTCGGCAACCGCCTCGCCGGTTCGGGCGACAAAAGAGGGCTTCTCGAGAAAGTCGGCCGGCGGGTAACCACACACCGCCAGCTCGGGAAACATGACGACATCTGCCTTGGCAGCACTCGCGGCCGCGGCAAATTCGATGATTTTTCTGGTGTTTCCCTGAAAGTCCCCAACCGTGGGGTTGATCTGGGCGAGAGCGATCTTCACTCTCCCAGTCTATCAACCCGGGAGTTAGGAGCCAGTGCCGCCGGCCACCACGGAGAGCGTCCGAACCAGGATCTTGAGGTCGAGCCAGATGCTCCAGTTCTGGATATACGCGGTGTCGAGCGAGATGTAGCTATCGAACGACGGATCCTGCCGCGCCTGCACCTGCCACAGGCCAGTCATGCCCGGCAGCACATCGAGACGGCGCAAATGGCTCAGATCGTAGCGCTTCACTTCGCTCGCGATCGGGGGCCTCGGGCCGACCATGCTCATGTCACCGCGCAGCACATTCAGAAATTGCGGCAGTTCATCCAGCGAATACTTGCGCAGGATGCTCCCCAGACGGGTCACCCGGGGATCGTTGCTGACCTTGAACAGCACTCCGTCGCGCTCGTTCATATGCAGAATCTCAGCCCGGCGACGCTCCGCATCCGCCACCATCGTGCGGAACTTAAGGCAGCGGAACACCCGGCCCTTTTTGCCGATACGATCGGAGGAGTAGAAGATCGGGCCTTCGGAATCCACCTTGACCGCAATCGCCAACGCGACCAGCAGCGGTGACAAGACGAAGAGCGCCAACATCGACAGAAATACGTCGAGGATCCGCTTCAGGAACATGCCGATCACCGGCGTCTCCCCGCGATGCAAGGGAATGGTCGGGAATTGGCCGATGTATTCGATGGGGCTATTCCAGGCCAGCCCGTCGTACAGTTCCGGCACCACGCGAACATCAACCCCTGCTTCACGCGCCTGCGCGACCATCTGCGTCACCACCCGGGCGTCGCAGGGAGCAGAGAGAAAAATCTCGTCCACAAAGTATTGCCGCGCCAGCTGCAGAACCTGGTCGAAGGAGCCTAGTACGTCGCCGGCGAGAGTAGGGTTCTCAACATCCACTCCGGGAATGTGCACATAGCCTTTGAAGCTGTATCCCAGGTGGCGAATGCTATCCAGATGATGGCGCATCGCCTGCCCCACACGGCCGGTACCCACAATAAGGATGTTGCGTACTTCCAGTCCGCGATCGAAGCGGCGATACTTCATCATCCGCCAAACCAACCGGCGGCAGCAGAGCAGGACGGTGGTCGCCACCACGGTGATGATCACCACCCCGCGGGAAATCACTTCACCACGAACCAGGTAGAGGGCGCCCGAAAGCAAGAGCCCGGCGGTGAGACATGCCTGAATCGTCAGGCGCTGCTCATGCAGCGTATTGCGCATCTGTAACGGGCCGTACAAGTGGTAACGCTTGCTCACCAGGACCAACGACAGGATGAACCACGCCAGGCAGGCGAGCAGAACTTTGGGATGTGTCTGAAACATGATATTGGTGCGATACGGAGAATCGGCACCAAACAGGCCCTCGCCCAACCAGCCGCGTACGGCAATCATCAGCGCGGCCAGGACAACAACCACATCTCCCAAAATCCAGAATGCGCCGACCCGCGCGGCCCTGCCCTTCGGTTCACTTTGCTCCGGTGCGACATACAGCGGGCGAAATTCGTGGCTGTTGGTCGTTAAGCGCTTAAGAAGTCCCGACGTTGCCATGATGTCCCCGTCTTACCTACCGATGGCCTGAATTGCGTTTTACTACTTAGATACCTGGAGGGTTACTGGCTTGAGGAACCGGTCTGAACGTTATTCTTAATGGTCTAAGAGAGCGTCATCATGTCTTGAATGCAGCCACCAGCGCGAGGAAGGGCGATAGTCTCTGCATCGCTCCGACCAAACGAAGGATACCATTTTGGGTCATACACAGGGCAGAAGTAACTAACGCGTTCTGGTTACTATTAGGGGACGTATAACCAGAGAGTCACCCCTTAGTTAACCCTGGGGCAGGACCAGCTTATCCAGATCGAGAAACTCACGCAGGAAGGGATCCTCAGTAAGTTTCAACTCATCCATGGTGCCAAAGAAATAGGCTTTTCCCTGGTGGAGAAAGAGGACACGGTCAGCCAGGCGCTCGGCAAACCGCATGTCGTGAGTGACGACAATACTGGTGAGCCGCAGTTGATGCTTGAGTTTCTGGATGAGATTGCCCAGCAGGCGCCCCATGAGTGGGTCGACCATGGTGGTGGGCTCATCATAAAGGATGGCCTCGGGCTGAGCGGAAAGTGCCCGCGCAATGGCGACCGAGCGCTTCATCCCGGTCGATAAGTCAGAGGGCAGCAGGTTGGCCATTCCAGCAACGCCGACCATGTCCAGCAATCCATTGACGACCTGTTGAATCTGATCTTCCAGCAGTTGGCCGCGCTCGCGCAGCGGAAAGGCTACGTTTTCCCCCACCGAGAGTGAATCGAACAGCGCTCCGTTTTGGAAAACCATCGTGACCTTCTTGCGAACGGTCTCCATCTGCGGTTCGGTAAAGCCGGTGATATTCTGCCCCGCCACCATGATCTTGCCCGAGTCCGGTTTCAGGAAGCCCATGATCTGCTGCAGCGAGACGGACTTCCCGACGCCCGATCGGCCGAGGATGCAGAGCGTTTCCCCGGCGCCCACAGAAAAGCTCACATCGTCGAGCACGCGCAAGTCACCAAACGATTTCGATACGTGGTCGAACGCGATGTACGGGGGATCTTGAACAGGCTTCTCCTCGTGGTGCGGAGACTCGCCGACAATTTCGATGGGTGTCCCCGAGGGAAAGCTGCTCATGCGTTTAAGACTAAAGCATCCTCCGGGGTGTTGCAGTTGTGGAACCAGCGATACACCGGCAACGCAGAAAAGCCAGGGAGCGCCCGGTCAGTGGACGCCACCACTTCCACGTCGAAGAGATCTGCCTGGCCGACAGCAGCCATCACCTTGTATTGTCCGTCTTCGAGAGCCACCGTGATCCTGGGCAGCAGATCGCGCTGATAGACCGCACAAAGCGGCTGCGGACGGCCATTGAAGCGCGGGACCGTGGCCAGGGCGCCAGTGATCTCTGCGCGGTCGAGCATCCAGGAGAGAAACTGCGCCGGCAAGAGCGGCATATCCACCGGCAAAAAAACATTCAGTGCAGAGTGACTCGCGGAGAGCGCGGCCTCAATGCCGCTCAGCGGTCCGCAATCGGGATGGATATCCGGAATCACGGGAGCGAAGGAAGAAAGATCAGTGCGTGCCCCGGCGATGCGCGCCGTGGGAAGCTTATCCAACGCCATTTCCAGCAGAGACCGGCCACCGATGCGGAGCAGAGCCTTATCCTGCCCCATCCGCGTGCTCCGTCCGCCGGCCAGCACAAAGCTCTCAGCGCTCACGCTTGGCTCTTTCCCCGCCACCAAGCGGGGGTGCCCCATATCTCGCCTTCTGTTGGCGAGATGTGGGAAATAACGGATGCTTCAGGTGAAACCTCAAAGTCTCACCCCCAACGTCGGTCAATTCCCACATCTCGCCAACAGCAGGCGAGATATGGGGCACCCCAGGTCGAGGCTCTCGAAAGCAAAAGCCTGGGACATTCCTAAGAGCCAACGTTCTCCAGGAACCCAATGATCGACTCGATCCCGCGATGGAAATTAGCGATGTGAAACTTCTCGTTCGGCGCGTGCAGATTGTCGTCCGGCAAACCAAAGCCCATCATCACAGTAGGAATTTTGAGATTGCGCTCAAAGTTTCCGACGATGGGCACCGAACCACCCGAGCGGATGAACACCGTTTCCCTGCCCCACACCTGCTGCAAAGCCCGCGTCGCTGCCCGGATATAGGCATTATCCGTGCTGATCACAATCGGATCCCCGAAGTGAATCAGTCGAACCTGCAGTTCAATCCCCGGCGGCGTCAGCGACTCTACGAAGCTCTTGTAGAGCGCAAAGATTGCATGCGGCTCCATCTCCGGAACCAATCGGAACGAGATCTTCGCCGTTGCCTTGGCAGGAATCACCGTCTTCGCCCCAGCGCCAATAAATCCACCCGGCATGCCGTGCACATCCATCGTCGGCCGAACCCACGTTCGCTCCAGCACAGAAAAGCCGGGCTCCCCCGTCAGTTCCCGTGAGCCCACCTCTCCCAGGTACTCCTTTTCAATAAACGGCAGGCTCTTCCACGCCTTCAGTTCGTCAGCGCTGGGCGCGGCGACCTTATCGTAGAACCCGGGAATCAAAATGCGCCCGTCCCGGTCCTTGAGCGCGGCGATCACCTGCGCCAGCGCAATGAAAGGATTCGGCGCGGCCCCGCCGTGCACGCCGGAGTGCAAGTCCGACTTCGCCCCCACTGCATGCACTTCCGTGTAAATCATCCCCCGCAGACCAACACACAAGGTGGGCAGGCCGGGAGCGAACATTTCAGTATCTGAAACCAGCGCAAAGTCGGCCTTCAGTTGCTCCGGATGCTCGCGCACAAACCCGGCGATGCCTTCCCCACCCACTTCTTCCTCGCCTTCCAGGATCACCCGCACATTGATCGGCAATTTGCCCCCGGACGCGGCGAACAGAGACTCCAGGGCCTTCAAGTGCATGTACATCTGACCCTTATCATCGACGGCGCCGCGGGCATAGAGATTCCCGTTGCGCTCCGTTGGCTCAAACGGCGGGCTAAGCCATTCGTCGAGCGGATCAGGCGGTTGCACATCGTAGTGGCCGTAGCTGAGGCAAGTGGGTTTGCCTGCGGCGTGCAGCCAGTCCCCATAAACCAGGGGATGGCCCTGCGTCTCGATCACCCGCACATGTTCCAGGCCAATGCGCTGCATCTCCAGCGCTAAGCTCTCTGCGGCCAGCCGGACGTCTCCAGAATGCTCAGCAAGAGTAGAGATCGATGGGATGCGGAGCAGCGACTTCAACTCCTCAAGAAAACGCGTTTGCTGGCTGCGGGCGAACTCAACGGGCGACGGCATCTAGGGTTTCTCTGCTCTCCTCTACGACTTTCGGGTCATTTGCGTACTTGCGCGGCCAACAGGGGCCGCGACGGCCCAGGATGTATCCTAAACCTGGAGAATCCATTCATGCTGGAGCTGGAAATCAGGCCTCGGGACCTTGCTACGCAACTAAAGGCCAATCCAACCGGCACGATCTTGCTCGATGTTCGCGAACCATGGGAGTTGGCGACGGCGCAGATCGAGGGCTCCAAAAGCATACCGATGGGCGAAATCCCCGCCCGTGCCTTTCAGGAACTCGATCCTGAAACGCACATCGTGACCGTGTGCCATGCCGGTGTCCGTTCCTTGAACGTCGCCGTTTGGCTGCGGAATCAGGGGTTTGAACAAGTGCAGTCCCTCAGCGGCGGGATCGATGGCTGGTCCCGGGAAGTTGACGCCTCGGTCCCGCGTTATTGAGACACCTTTATTAGAAAAGAGTACAAGCAGCCATGGGCGCAACCGAACGAGTTTTAATTGTTGAAGATGAACTACACGCGCTCGCAGGCCTGGCGGAGTTGGTTTCCGGCTGGGGTTACCGCACCGAAACCGCCCGCGATGGTTTGGAAGGCCTGGAAAAAGCCACCGAGTGGTTCCCCGGCATCATCGTGACCGACCTTAAGATGCCCCGCATGGACGGGTTGGAAATGCTCTCGCGGATTGGCGAGATGCAGTTGAACGCCGCCGTCATCGTGCTGACCGCACAAGGCAGCATCGAACGCGCCGTCGAAGCGATGAAGATGGGTGCCTACGACTTCATCCAGAAACCCATCGACCCCACTCGCCTCAAAACCGTCCTCGGCAATGCCAGCCGCCAGCGCGAAACCGAACGCGAATTGGAAGTGACCCGCCGCAAACTGCGCGATACCGGCTTCCTCGGATCGCTGGTAGGCAGCTCCCGCAAAATGCAGGAGATGTTCGCCATGATCGAGCGCGTTGCGCCGAGCAACGTGTCCGTACTCATCACCGGCGAAAGCGGCACCGGCAAGGAACTGGTCGCACGCACCTTGCACGAGTTGAGCCCCCGCCGGGGAAAACCCTTCGTCCCAGTGAACTGCGCCGCCATCCCGGAAACCCTGATCGAGAGCGAAATCTTCGGCCATGAAAAAGGAGCCTTTACCGGGGCTATGGAGCGCCGCGCCGGCTGCTTCGAATTAGCCGAGGAAGGCACCCTGTTGCTCGACGAGATCGGCGAGATGCCGGTCGGTACCCAGGCCAAGTTGTTGCGCGTGCTCGAGGACAGAAAGCTGCGCCGCCTCGGCAGCAAGATGGAAACCCCCATGAATGTGCGGGTTTTGGCCGCCACCAATAAAAATCCCGAAGAAGCCGTGGCCACCGGACAGCTGCGCGGCGATTTGTATTATCGATTGAACGTTTTCAACTTGCATATGCCACCGCTACGGGAGCATAAAGAAGACATCCCTGCGATTATTGAATCGCTGCTCAACGATATGAATACCAAACACGGACGCCAGGTCAAAGGGGTGGACGGCGAGATGCTCAGCCGCCTTATGTCTCACGATTGGCCGGGGAACGTCCGCGAATTGCGCAATACCATCGAGCGCGCCGTGATTCTCTGTGGCGAAGGCTACATGGAAACCCGCCACCTTCCCCCCACCTTCGGGCAGCGGTTCATGCGCGCCGATGTCGGCTCCTCCAACTACAGCGACAGCGGGGTTCACGTAGAGATCGGCAGCACCGTGGATGAAGCAGAGCGGATGCTCATCCTGAAAACTCTGGAATCCACCCGCAATAACAAGACCCGGGCCGCGGAGATTCTGGGCATCAGCCTCAAGACGTTGCACAACAAGCTGAAAGAGTACGGCAACGCCAGCGGCAGCCATGAGGCGGCGGAGGAGAGGCCGGTAGCGTAATCGCCGGCTTCTGAACGTCCTCACAAAGTCAGGTGACTCCCCATGAGATTGAAGACCAAGCTTGTGCTCGCCATCACCGGACTGGTCTTCCTTGTGGTGTGCACGCTGTCCTGGATTTATCTCGGCCAGCTTCTGCGCCAGCGCATGTCCCAGGCTTATTCGGCCAACGACATCGTGGCGCACCAGATTCTCTTCGCCACCCGGCGGGCGCTGCAGACCAACATTCGCGGCCCGCGGGTAAACCCCAATGATCCCCTGGCGGTACGCACCGCCGTAGCCGCCGCGCTCCGCACCGATGGCGCGCTCACAGCGTTGATGGACTCGGCCGTCCGCTACTCGCCCACCGTGTTTGACGTAGCCATCGCAGACAGTGAGGGCCGGGCTCTCCTGAGCACAGACCCTGCCAATCTCGACCTTGCGCTTCCCCACCGGCAAGAGTATGCAGAACTGGAAACCGGTGGATTGCTGCGCCTGCTGGAGGTCGTCTTCGGACCCCCTCGCGTCTACAACGTGACCTTGCCGGTAGAACGGGATAACGAACCCTTCGCCACCATCCGGGTGGGTGTGCGCACGACCTTCCTGCGCTTCGTCGTCGAACCATGGCTGATCGCCGCTCTTACCTACACCGGCGTCGCCATTATTTGCTCGCTGATCTTCGCCGCCTTCCTGGCAAACCTGGCGCTCAAACCGATCGAGCTCATCGGCGCTCGTCTCGATGCGCTGGCGCTGGCGGAAGCGGAGGTGGCGGGCGAAACGGCTGCTAACCGCTCTGACGACGCGGTGGTTGTGGTATCCCACAAGATCGAACGCATCGGCCGCCGCATGCGCAATGTGGAAGAGGTTTTCTCCGCTCTCAAAGAAAACCTCGACCAGATCATGACCAACCTGCAGGACGGCATCCTTCTCTATACCCATGATGCCCGCGCGGTCCTGGTCAGCGACTCGGTGGAACGGTTTCTCGGCGTCAGCCGCGCCGAAATCCTGGGTGCTCGACTGCACGAGGTATTTCCTCGCAACACCCGCCTCGGAAGGTTGGTGCGCGAATCCTTTGACGCGCGCATGGCCCTGGTGCAGGAAGAAATCACGACCGAGACCGGCCGCCACGTCGAGATATCCCTCGACTTTATCCATGATGATCGAGCCGCGTATCCGCAGGAGAGCCTGGGCGCGCTGCTGACCCTGCATGACGTGGAGTCGGTGCGGGAAATCGAAAACGATCTTGCCGTATCGCGACGCTTGGCCGCCATTGGCCGACTGACCGCAGGTGTTGGTCACGAGGTAAAGAACCCGATCAATGCAATTGTGGTCCACCTGGAATTACTTCGGAATAAGTTGGCCGGATCAGATACCAAGGCCATGCGTCACCTGGAAGTAATCGAGAGCGAAATCCAGAGGCTCGATCGGGTCGTTCAGACATTGGTAGATTTCTCTCGTCCCGTCGAAGTCCAACTGAAGGAACAGGACCTGCGCCGCGTGGTCTCCGGAGTGCTGATGTTAGCCTCGGCGGAATTCGAGACGCGCAACGTGCATGTCAAAAGCGATCTGCCCGATCATGCGGTGATGGCCAAGATCGATGCGGATCTCGTGAAGCAGGCGTTACTAAACGTCGTGTTGAACGGTGCGCAGGCGATGGCCGAGGGAGGAAAACTCGAGGTAAGACTCGCCGAGGACGGGCGCATGGCACTGCTCAGCGTGCACGATCAGGGCGGCGGTATTCCTCCTGAAGTCCGGGATAAGATCTTTGACCTGTACTTCACGACCAAGAAAGATGGTAGTGGCATTGGTTTAGCAATGACTTATAGAATCATCGAACTGCATAACGGATCGATTGAAGTAGAATCTGATGCAGTTCACGGAACTACTTTCTTGTTGCGCTTGCCGCTGAATAGTCCCCAGGACAGCCGGGTGCGTGGACACCTGACGCCGGATGGGAACGACGCAGCGGGATCTGTCGTGGTTAAGGAGCCAAGGGGATGAAGGCAGCTAATGCACGGTGGTCGCTGACGCTGCTTGCCTTTTTCTGTATTGGATGCGGGGCTTTCCGGAAATCGCCGCCGTCGCAGGCGCAGGCACCGCCGCTACAGACGGGCAAGGGTACGATCAGCTCGCCCGACACCACCAAGCCGCCGGTGGCGTCTTCGCCGCTTTCTTCGCCATTGCCGCCCACCTCGGCACAGACTGTGCCGCCGCTGCCCCCGCCGCCACCTCCACGGAAGGCCAGACATCGCGTCAAGAGCGCGCCCAAACCAGCGGAGAATACTGCGCAGGCAGCCACCCCGCCAGCGCAGGTGGAGCAAGTCGGAGCGTCGCCCATCGGTCAGCTCACCACCGGCGACAGCGCCATGGGAGAGCGGACAAAGCATGAAACCGCGGATCTGATCGCCGAAACTCAGCAGGGACTGAGCGGGATTAAACGTTCCCTTTCCGATGATGAAAAGGTCACGGTTGCGCAGATTCGAACCTTCCTCGGCCAAGCCGAACAAGCACTGGCAAACGGAGACACCGATGGCGCCAAAACTTTGGCCACCAAAGCCAAGCTACTCCTGGATGAGCTCACCAAACCTTAAAGTGTTAACGCCTTAGTCGTAGCACTCGATCACAGAGCAATACTTGAATAAGCGGTTTGGTATCGCATCTCGATTATGTTCGAATGAAGCCGATCAATCTGCGCGAAATGGAACAGCTTAACTTACTAGAACCGGCCCCGGGCAGGCCAGATGACAGCCTAGTCATTTAATGTATGGGTTCCCTCGCGGACCTACCAAGAGACACGATCTAGCGTTCGCCCCAGCTCAACTTCGATCGCAATACGTCAAAGAAACCCGTAGCGCCAAGCCGCACCAGGTTCACGCTGTGATCGGAGCGGCGGCAGCACACCCGATCTCCCACGCGAAGCTGCAATGCTTCCTGTCCATCGACGGTGAGAAAAGTAAGATCCGGAATTCCTTCGACACTGATATTCACATGCGCATCGCCGCGCACCACCATCGGACGAATCGTCAACAGATGCGGACAAATCGGCGTAATCACCAACGCATCCACATATGGCGCCAGGATCGGTCCATTAGCAGCCAGGTTGTAAGCCGTCGAACCGGTAGGCGTCGAGACGATCACCCCATCCGCACGAAACGACGCTGCCAGCTGGTCGAACAAATGCACACTAAAGTCGCCCATGCGTGCGATGGCCCCTTTGGCAATCACCACATCATTCAGCGCCTCGTACTCTTTATAAAGCGTGCCGCCGCGCATCACCTCGGTATGCAATAGCGCACGCGCATCGATGGCACAGCAGCCGTCGCGCCAACCCTCGAGCGTCGTGTACAGATCGGCGAGACGGACCTCGGTAAGAAAACCCAGCGCGCCCAGGTTCACACTCAGAATCGGCACTTCCGTTCGAGCGAAGGCACGCGCTGCAGCCAGCAGCGTTCCATCGCCACCCAGCACCACCACCAGCGCTGGTTTCTGCGCGGGCAGCTCATGGCGGGGAAAGATGCGTGCTTCCTGGGTATAACTGCCGCTTACATGGTCAAGGATCGGCTCGAAATCATGGGCCCGCATCCACGTTACGAGCTCGGGAAGCAGTGCGGCGAGCTCTTCCTTTTGCGGCTTGGAAATGATGGCAACAGATCGCATGGATTCAGAGGTAAGTGTACGCGATGCCCCTCAGAATCGAGCCCAGAGAAGAAACTCGCGGTTTTCCGTGGCCACGGGTGAATCCGCAAGCGCAGTGTCCACAGCGCCCAACACCACCACCGCCGCGCGCACACGATCGATGGCCAACTGGTGCGCCGCTGGATCGTGCACGATGCCACCCTTGCCGACGTGTTCCCTGCCCGCTTCAAATTGCGGTTTGATCAGAATCACGGCCTCGCGCAGGCTGTTCCCCACTGCACCCACCACGGCGGGCAGTACCAAAGTGGCAGAGATGAACGACACGTCCATCGCTGCGAAAGTAATGTCCGGCGGAAGATCGCCGGGCTTGAGATAGCGCGCGTTGGTTCGTTCCAGCAACGTGAGCCGGGCATTTCTGCGCAGGCTCTCGGCGATCTGTCCGTAGCCCGTATCCACCGCCACCACAGCGGCCGCGCCGTGCTGTAGCATGCAATCGGTAAACCCGCCGGTCGAGGTACCAATGTCGGCGCAAACACGGTCACGGAGATCGATCTGCCATCGCTCGAGCGCCGCTTCCAGCTTCAGCCCGCCGCGGCTGACATAGCGCTGCTCTTCTCCCAGCACCCGCAACACCGAAGTTTCCTCTACCGGGTTACCCGGCTTTTCTACTTTTTGCTGGTCGACCAGCACGCGCCCGGCGATGATCAGTGCCTGCGCCCGCTCACGGGAGGGGGCCAAACCCTGCGCAACCAGCAACTTATCGAGGCGGTTCTTCATCTACTCTGATAACGACGCTTCATTGTATCTTCGGCTTCACCGGGCCGGCATTTGGTTCTTTCGGTGATGCAACCATAGAATGAGGTCGGCCCGTTTCATGCCTGACAAATCTCCCAATCCGATTGGCGGCTCTGAGCGTTCTACTAGCAGAGATGCTGGCCTCAACAGGATGGCTGACGGAACGCCTGCCGCGATAAACGAGGATCTGGCTTTGCTGCAGCGTGTTCGCCAGGGCGAGCAGTCGGCAATGACCGAGGTCTTCGACAAATACGGGCGAGCGGTGTACTCCGTCGCGTTGAGGATTCTCAAGGATTCTGGCCACGCGGAAGATGTAATGCAGGAAATCTTCTTCCAGATATGGCGGAATTCGGATTCGTTTGTGCAGGGGCGCGGATCGTTGGGCGCCTGGCTGGTGGTGGTTGCGAGAAACCGCTCGATCGATCTGCTGCGGCGTCGAAAGCCGACAGATTCGGTGGACGATGTGGTTCTGGCGGCTCCCTTCAACCTGGCTGCAGACGCTGAGCACAACGCACTGATGGAAAAGGTGCAAAAGATTTTGAAAGACCTCCCGGAAGAACAGCAGAGGTCTATGGAATTGGCTTTCTTTGAAGGTTTGAGTCACTCCGAGATTGCAGATAAATTGGGCGATCCATTGGGAACGGTAAAAACGCGCATACGTTTGGCATTGATCACATTACGAAAGGCATTTCAAGCATGACGGGCAACGGGCACATCACGCAGGAGGACTTAGCTTCCTATGCGATGCAGAATCTCCCAGTAGAGGAGTCGGCATCCATCAGGGCGCACCTGCAGGGCTGTGAACCTTGCCGCGCTGAGCTTGCGCTCGTCTGCGGGGATCTGGCGTTGCTCGGTATGGCCGTGGAGCAGCAGCCTCTGCCCGAAGGTGCGCGTGATCGCTTCCTGCAACGGATTGCGTCTTCGCCGGTCACCGCAACGCAGAAGTCCGCCGAAGTTGCCCCGGTCGTAGTGATGAAATCGCGCCGTGGACCCGGGTATTGGGCCGCATGGGGAACCGCGGCCGCAGCAGGCATCGTAGCCATCTCGCTCGGTGTACAGAATCGCGCCTTGAATGATGAGTTGCAGGGTGAGTCGAAGCTGGTACGCAACCTGGCTGGGCAGGCATCCCGCGCACAGCAGGTCCTGGAAGTACTCACCGCCCCGACTGCGCAGCGGGTCATACTGACCGAAGGCAAAGCGCCACCGGCGCCGACCGCACGCGCAACCTATTTGCCTGAGCGCGGTGGATTGATTCTGCTCGCCACCAATCTGAAGCCGCTGCCCACGGATAAGACCTACGAACTCTGGATCATCCCGGCGAACGGGACCGCCCCAGTACCGGCTGGCCTGTTCCGCCCCGATGCTGGAGGTACGGCGACCGTCGTGCTACCAACCCTGGCTGCAGGGATCACCGCGAAGGCATTTGGGGTCACCGTGGAAAACGCCGCCGGCGCCACGTCTCCCACCATGCCGATCATCCTGTCCGGTGCTGCTACCGGAAGCTGATTACTGGGAGTGCTTGCTCCCCGAGACGGCCAGAGGCGCTGCCGTCTGGTAGCACGTCGCACCGAATCCGCAGGGCGCTCCACTTCCACTTGCATGGCTCAGATTGAGGGCATTGGTCACAGCGCCGGTCGTAGCGCTGTTGGCCGCTACGGACTGGGCCGTCGTGTGCACATCCACTCCCGTACCATCCAACTGGATCGAAGCCGACACCTGGTCGGTATCGGTGCGAATCACGCTCATGTACGCCTGGTCGGAAGGAAGCACGTAGACCTGGCCATACGGCGTGCTGAAGGTGGAAGCTATGGAAATCGGATGCCCGGTCACCGGGATCGTCGATAGCACCTGGTAGTTGGTAAGGCTCACCACGCTCACCGTGCTGTCTTTCTGGTTGGCAACGTAGACGCGGCTGCCATCGCGCAGAATCGTTAGCGCGGCAGGGCCATTGCCCACCGGTACCGTCACCGTCTTGCCGAAGAGCGGAGAATCATTCCCGTATTGATCCAGGCTGACATTGATGATGGAGATGGTATTGGAGTCGTAGTTGGCCGTGACCAACTGCGATGCCGGCGCGTAGAAATCGGCAAAGACAGGCCCAGCGAGAAATACCCCCGGGGCTACGCCGCTCGGCGGTGGCAGGGTAAGCGTGCCGGTCGTCGGATCAAAGTTTTGCAAACCCGCCGTGTTGTCCAGCGCATTGAACTGGCTATTGATCACGGTGACGGTTCCGCTGCCGCGATTGAGAATGAAGACGCGATTGTTATCCGAGGATCCGATGCCATACACGGGACAGATCCCAACCGGCAGGGTGCGCGACACGGTCACCGTGGAGAGCTCGATAGCAGCCACCTGTCCCGGCGTCGTCACCGAAGACGGAGTTTCACAATCGCCGAAGGCCACTGCGTTGGTGCCGTTGTCCTGCGACATCGCGTAGACCCGCGCCGCGCTCGAATTGCCGGCCAGATTGATCGGGCTGGCAGCCACTGACAATTCCTGGGTAAGCCGGTAGACGCCGCTCGAATTGTTCGACAGCACGGCGACCTTCGCCACGTTCGGCTCGGTGATGAACAGGCTGGTCGCGGTCGAGAGCAGGTTCTTCGGCTGCGCTGGCTGCAGCAGTGTGCTGCTCTGGATGTTCTTGGTCTGGAGAGTCGTCGACGGCGTGAACGTATTGACCGTGCCGTCGCTGTTGGTCGTGGTGGCCGAGGTGCCGCTGGTGCTCAGCGTCATCGCCAGGGGACCGTTGCCCAGGGTAGCCTGCGTCAGCAGCGTATCCCCGGAAGCGTCGAAAATGTTAGCCAGGCCGGCTGCCTGTGTGCCCCCGCTGGTAATCACTACCGTGTAGCTTTGCGGCTGTGGGGCGGGACCGGTGACCGCTACCGGGGTTACGACCGGCCGGTACGTTTCTCCGCATCCAGCCAATACTGCTGCCATGCCTAATCCCAAGGCAATCCGTTGAAGAACTACTCCCCGCCGGCTCCGGCTTTGGAGCCATGCAATGCTAAGCACCCGTAAATACCTCACAACGTCTCATTTCTGGTTGAAGGATGATTGTAAATGGGAGCGGCTCTGCAGGGATACTCGCCCGGCTTCAGAGAACCAGGCTGTCTACAGATATGGGCGGAGATTTGGAGCCCATGCGAGCATGGCCACCCCTATAACGCCCTCTGCATACGCCACAGCGTGTAGCTCACCATTTCGTGCATCAGCCGGCTGGTGGCATCCCAGAACCCCAACGGCCGGGCCTCGATGCGCGGCGATGTGACCACGTTTAGCCCCATGCTCTCGCACAACGCATGGATGCGAAAAAGATGTGTCCCGTCGGAAACAGCAAGGATGCGATTGAGATGGTTTTCACGGGCAATCGCTGCCAGGCGGGCTGCGGACTCCTCAGTATTCGTACTTTGCGTTTCCGCAATGATCTGGGTCTCAGGAACCCCATGTGCCAACAGATAATCGTGGCCCACACCGCCTTCGGAGTCGTGCGGCCCCTCCCCGCCACCCAGCGTAATCACCAACGGCGCCAACTTCTCCCGGTAGAGCGCTAATGCGTGATCGAGCCGGGAGCGCAACACCGGAGAAGGACGCCCGTCATACTCGGCGGCCCCAAACACAGCAATCGCATCCGCGGGACGCGCCTGGTCATGGGTGGCGTAAAAGTGAATCTGGCCGTAGACCCATGCGAACCAGATCAAACACGCAATCAGCACCGCGCCGAACAACCGCCCCAATACGCGCCTGGGGCTGGGCAGCGCGCGCGCCCGGGTGGTCGGCCGCAGAAAAGGCAGCTTGGTGTCGGAGGCCATCGGTTCCTTCCCGCTTCAGCGCTGGAGGGTCAATGCAATCTCGTGCGTCGGGATCGCTCCTTCCCGCAAGATATTCCACGTTCCATCGCCGGTGGTGAGATCGACAATGGTGGTCGCGGTGCTCCTTCCGGTAGGACCGCCATCCACAATCAGCGGAACCCGATCGCCGATCTGGTCACGCACGCAGGCCGCGTAATTGCATTCCGGCAGTCCCTGCAGATTCGCCGACGTCGCGGTGATGGGCAGGCCCAGCGAACCGACAATGGCGCGCGCGATCGCGGCATCCGGCACACGCAACGCCACGTTGCCGGTATTTGCAGTCGAACGCAACGGCAGGCGCGAACCGGCGCGCACGATCAGCGTCAGTGGACCGGGCCAGAAGCGTTCCGCCAGCAAATCGAAGCGCGCGTCAATCTCCCGCGCCAGTTCGTAGGCTTGCGCCGCGCTCTCGATCAACAACGAGAGCGGCTTATGTTTGAGCCTGGTCTTGATTTCGTAAATGCGCTCCACCGCGCGCAGGTTTACCGGATCGACGGCTAACCCATAAAACGTGTCGGTGGGTATGCCCACCACCTTACCGCTGCGCAAGCAGGAGACGATGTAGTCGATCCGATCCTGTTCTGGTTCGTCCGGATGAACCCGGAGAATTTCTGCCAACAAAGAGAACTCCACCCTGATACAAATTTGGGCAATCTCATCGAGAGTACCAGACCGGCCCCTGCGAATGAGCAGAAGCAGCGGATACAATCGCAGGGAGCCGGTCCCTTCATGAAGTCCGTTGCAGAACGAGTTCCGCGGCGCATTGAAAGCCGGCAGAATAGCCGCATCAAAGAGTTGCGCGCCGGCCTCACACGAGGCGCCCGCAGCGAGCAGAATCAGATCGCCATCGAAGGTCTACACCTGGTACAGGAGGCGGTGAAGAGCGGCCTCGCCGTGCAGACCGTTTTTGTCTGCAGCGGCCACGAAGGCTTGCTCGAGCAGGTCTCCGTCGGGGAAGCAGAAGTCCTGATTGTCAGCGACGAAGTATTTCGCAGCGCCACCGTGACCGAACATCCCCAGGGCATCGCCGCCCTGGTCGAAGCCCCATCGTTTACGCTGCCGGCAATGCTTCAGGGGACGCCCCTGATCGTGCTGGCGGGTGGACTGCAGGATCCCGGCAATCTGGGTACCCTGGTGCGTTCCGCCGAGGCCTTCGGCGGAACCGGATTGATCCTTCTTCCCGGGACGGTGAGCCTGTGGAATGCCAAGACCTTGCGTGCCTCGTCCGGCTCGGCCTTCCGCCTGCCCGTCGTGACCATGACCGCCGACCAGGCCTTCAGCGCCCTGCGGGATGCAGGCGTAGCGGTCGTAGCCGCAGTCGCCCATCAAGAGACCGAAGCCGGGACCGAAACCGACCTGCGCCGGCCCGTTGCCTTGCTGATCGGCAATGAGGGTTCGGGTCTTCCGGAAGCCTGGATCGCCGCCGCCGATGCGCGCGTGACCATTCCCTGCCCCGGACCGGTCGAGAGTCTGAATGCAGCCGTCGCCGGCAGCGTGCTGCTGTACGAGGCGATGCGCCAGCGGAGTCGTGCGTGAGCCTCTTTAGCCAACTCCCCGAGGAAAGCACGCTGAAAAAAAAGGGAGCCCGCACCGCTCCTCTTGCCGAACGCATGCGTCCCCGTACCCTCGACGAGTACGTAGGGCAGGAACATCTGCTCGGCGCCGGCATGGCGTTGCGTATGGAGATCGAACGCGACGATCCCGGCTCGATGATCCTGTGGGGACCGCCCGGCGTCGGCAAGACCACCCTGGCGAAAATCATCGCCGAAGCGACGCAGGCCAGCTTCATCGAATTCTCCGCGGTGATGGGCGGCATCAAGGAAATCAAGCAGGTGATGGTGGATGCCGAGAAAGCCGCCGGCTTTGGATCGCGCACCATCCTCTTTATCGATGAGATCCACCGCTTCAACAAAGCGCAGCAGGACGCCTTTCTACCGTACGTGGAGCGCGGCACCATTCGCCTGATCGGCGCCACGACGGAGAACCCGTCCTTTGAAATTATTGCCGCGTTGCTCTCGCGCTGCCGCGTGTACCGCTTGACGCCGCTGACGGATGAGCAACTGGTGCAGTTGCTGAAGCGGGCGCTGGCCGACAAGGAGCGCGGCCTCGGACCCCTCCATGTAGCCGCGGACGACGATGCCATTGAAATGATGGCCGGCTATGCCAATGGAGACGCGCGCTACGCCTACAACGCGCTCGAATCCTCCGCCCGGCTTGCCGCCGAGAACCACACCGCCATCACCCGGGAAGTCGTCCACAATGCCCTGCAGCAGCGCGTGCTGCTGTACGACAAGCAGGGGGAAGAACATTTCAACCTGATCTCGGCCTTGCACAAGAGCATCCGCAACAGCGATGCCGATGCGGCTCTCTACTGGTTGGGACGCATGCTGCAGGCGGGAGAGGATCCCATGTATGTGGCCCGCAGGCTGGTGCGCATGGCGGTGGAAGACATTGGTCTCGCCGCTCCCGAGGCATTGAATCTGACGCTTTCTGCGCGCGATGCGATCGACTTCCTTGGTTCCCCGGAAGGCGATCTGGCCCTCGCCCAGGCGGCCGTCTATCTCGCGCTGGCGCCGAAATCGAATGCGTTGTACACCGCCTACGGCGAGGTCACGTCGGAGATCGCAGCTCACCGTGCGGAGCCGGTTCCCTTGCACCTGCGCAACGCGCCGACTCCGCTGATGGAGCAGTTCGGCTACGGCAAAGGCTACCAGTATGCGCATGATCTCGAGGCCGGCGTGGCCGATATGGAGTGTATGCCCGACAATCTGCGGGGCCGCGAGTTCTACCATCCGCGTGCCCAGGGCCGCGAGAAGTTGCTGGCCCAGCGAATGGAAGAGATTCGCGCCGCGCGACAGAGCCATCGAAAACCGGAATAAGGGAGCGGCATGGAGCACCAGCAAGATCCGCAGTGGTTGACCTGGACCAAGCGTCTGCAGGCGATTGCGCAAACCGGGCTGGCGTTTACCCGCGATCACTACGACCACGAGCGTTACGAACAACTGCAGGAAATTGCCGCCGAGATGTTAGCGCAAGGCACCGGGATAGAGGACTCGCAAAAACTGCTGGATCTCTTTCGCCAGGAGCATGGGTATGCGACCCCGAAAATTGAGGTGCGAGGCGCCGTCTTTCGCGATGGCGAAATCCTGTTAGTACGCGAGCGTGACGACGGCGGGTGGACCGTCCCCGGAGGCTGGGCCGATGTGGGCGAGCCACCGAGCGCCATGGTGGAGCGGGAAGTCAAAGAAGAGTCAGGCTTTGATGTCGTGGCCCGCAAGGTGGCAGCCGTCTACGACCGGAACAAGCACCCGCATCCACCCAGCCCGCACCACTCGTACAAGATCATGTTTCTCTGCGAACTGCTCGGCGGCGAAGCAACGCCAAGTTATGAAACACCAGAGGTGGGCTTCTTTCCGCGCAACGGTTTGCCAACGCTCTCCGCCGCCAGGATCAGTCCCTTCCAGATCGAGCGCCTCTTCGAGCACGCCGCTCATCCCGAGTCGCCGACACTGTTCGACTAAGCCGGAAGCAGGCTACAGATCTTTCCACTCTTCCCTTTGTCATCCCGAGCGAAGCCGAGGGATCTGCAGTTTGCCTCATCAGCAAACCATTCCAACCACACCCGCCACTCTCTCCTTTGTCTTTCCTCCAGTCCCGTCCTCGCCGCAGCGAGCTTAGGGACGGCTGAAAATAGCCCAGGACGTAAGTCCTGGGTTGGGATTTAGCGCACAATCAGTCCCGTAGGGACGGCTGATACTTACCCAGGACATGGTCCTGGGACGGCTCAACTGTTATTAATTGCGGAGAATACCAAGACCGCAACCGTCACTCTTCTATGACGGGATCTGAGTGTGAGGGCCAAACAACTTCGTCTTACCACCCGCGTCGCCGATCGTTCGTATCCGCAAACCATGATCAGTTCGTGGGTCCATAGCCGGCTAGCGATCTCGGAATCAACACCCTTTCCGGTTACCAGAGAGTTTTTGCGTATGGCGGGTTCAACAACACAATGGGCAACTCCGGATTGAAGATCGAGGCCCAGGCGGAAAGAAACGATGTAGTCCGAATCAGAGCGCTACATTGGGAGAGCAGCAGGCAATTGATAAGCGCCTCTTCGCCTTTGCGGTAATTTCCCTCGCCGTGATCTTCCAGGTGAAACGGCTGGATAGTGTGGCTGCGGAACATGTCGTCGTGGCTCACGACCGGAAGGCCAGGAAAAGCATCGCGAATATAGGGAATGAAGGACGCTTCATCGCTTGCTACGAAAAGGCAGTCGATGTTGGGATTCTTTTGCAGATAGCGCTCTATGGTCTGTACAACGACTTCCCGATCGACCCTGGTGGCCTCCGACGTTTTATTAGCTCCTCGGAAGTGAACACCGAGCACATTCCGCCCGGCCATGTTTGCGGCGACAAATGATTCCACCTTTTGCGTAATCTCCGTTTGACGGGCAAATATTTGGCCCTGAGGGCGGCGCCTCTTTCAATGGTGGGAACCGCGCTACGGCTGCCAAGATGAAGTTGGCGCAAATCACGGATAACAAAATCCGGCTTCTTGACCGGTTCCATGTCAAAGAAATGTGTAAGCCAATTTCGCGCACGCCCTGGGTCGCGGTACTGAGGGCTGACCGCGCTGAGCAGAGGAATCAACCCATGTTCTTCGCAAAAATACGCGATCTGGAGGCACCAGCTGAGCTGCGCGAAAAAGCCGACATGGGGTGCACAGATCTCAAGGGAAAGTGTCGACTGATGGAAAGGCAACAAAAACAGCTTCAATAGCCAATAGGGTCTTGGCGCCGTGCGCAGGTTGTCCTGAAGCCTCTTTGGCAGCATCCTATACCCTTGTACCCTTGCCAGGACAGACATTGGATCTCAAGCCTCACGATATACCGAAACTGAGAACCGAAAACGGCACGGTATCTCCCAGAGAGTAATAGCCCTCCAGGCTGTCGCAAAACGCAGAGGGGTGTCGCCGCCGTATGATGGGGCGATACACTCTATCCGGAGCTACTCCATGCAGGTCCCTTTATTTACGCTGCACCACGGGATCCCGATCTGGTTCCTCGTGTTGAGCTTGTTTCTCCCCCGCCTATCGCTGTTTCTCGGGTGGATCCACATGTGGTGGTTTTTTGTCCCTCAGCCCTGGGCCGCTGTGTTGTGGGCTCTCCTTCCAAGGGTGCTGGTCCTGATCTTCATTCATGCGCATCAGGGGTTCGACCTGTGGTTCTGGATACACCTGGTGACCGCGATCCTGGTGTGGGGCGGCTTCGGGCATTCGCATAACAATCGAAGGATACGGAGAAGACGAACCTAGAGTTGAGATAGATAAAGTGACAGCCTACGGATTGCAGCAATTCCTTGGGATGGGTATGCAGGTTCCCCTATCTCCCAGGTCGAATGAACAGCCGATCCGCTAAGCAGACCAGAGGCTGGTATTTTGCGAGTATCGACCTTACAGAGGTAGAGCGGGAGCATACTGGTTAACCCCCGTACCTACCGTTAGGGGTTAGGCCGTCTGTCCCGGAAAGGCTCCGGCAGGATGAGGCGAGATATTCGATCTATGGCTGCGACGTAACTGTGGCATACTCCGTGCCATGGCTGATGCTCATGCCAGCGTTGTTGATCTGAGCCGGCTGAATCGCGAGGCGCTCGAAGCCCTTGTGGTGGCGCAGCAAGAGAACCTGCTTACTCGCAACAGCGACATTGAACACCTGAAGCTGATCATTGCCAAGCTTCGGCGCATGATGTTCGGTACCAAGAGCGAAAAAATCGCCCGCGAGATCGAGCAGCTGGAGTTAAAGCTGGAAGAGTTGGAGACCGGTGAGGCCGCGCGTCCCCCAGCAGCGGCGCCCACCGGCAGCACCAGCACCCCTGGTCGAAAACGGAAGCGTCGCCCACTGCCTGAGCAATCACCCCGCGAGACCCATACACATATGCCTGCTGGAGAAGCCTGCTCAGCGTGCGGTGGTGGGTTTTCGAAGTTGGGTGAAGATGTCTCCGAGATGCTGGAGTACATCCCGGCCAGCTTTAAGGTAATCCGCCACGTGCGTCCCAAGATGTGCTGCACACGCTGCGCCACGATCATGCAGGCTCCGGCGCCGAGCAGGCCGATCGACCGGGGGCTTGCCGGACCCGGCTTGCTGGCTCATGTTCTGGTTTCGAACTATGCAGATCATCTTCCGTTGTATCGCCAGTCGGAGATCTATGCTCGCGAAGGAGTCGATCTGGATTGATCGACGCTGGCCGATTGGGTGGGAGCTGCCAGCTACTTACTCTCGCCTTTGGTCGATCAACTACGCAAGCACGTGCTCGCCGCTTCCAAGCTACACGCCGATGACACGCCCGTTCCAGTGTTGGCTCCGGGCACAGGCAAGACCAAAACCGCGCGCCTCTGGACCTATGTGCCTGACGATCGACCAGCGGGCAGTGATGTGCCGCCAGCTGTCTGGTTCACCTACACACAGGATCGTAAGGGAGAACATCCCAAGCAGCATCTGAGCTCCTTTGCGGGTGTTCTGCAGGCCGATGCCTATGCTGGGTTTCATCATCTGTACGAAGGTGGCAAGATCGTCGAAGCCGCATGCTGGGCTCATGCACGGCGCAAGCTCTATGACATTCATGTGGCCCACGGATCAGCCATCGCCGGGGAGGCTATCCAACGGATCGGAAAACTCTACGACATTGAACGCGAGATTCGTGGCCAAGCAACTGGCCTGCGTTGTGAGGTCCGCCAGGCAAGAGCGCGCCCTCTCATGGATGATCTCCATCGCTGGATGCATAAGACCCTCGCGGGCCTCTCGCGCAAGTCTGATACCGCGGCGGCCATCCGCTATGCGCTCTCTCGCTGGCGGGCGCTTAGCCGTTACCTCGACGATGGCGGAATCGAAATAGATAATTCAGCAGCTGAGCGGGCACTGCGCGTGGTGGCCTTGGGGCGAAAGAATTATTTATTTGCAGGATCAGATGCCGGCGGCGAACGCGCCGCGGCCATTTACAGCCTGCTCGGCTCTGCCAAACTCAACGATCTGGATCCAGAGCTCTATCTGCGACATGTCCTGGAGCGAATCGCTGATCATCCCGTCAACCGTGTACATGAACTCCTGCCTTGGAACCTGGCCTCGGTGCTGCAGGCACATCTCGCAGCATCTCAAGTGTCCACTTAAAATAAGTGGACACTTATTCCCCCGCCTAAAATCAGCTGCTTTTCAAGACGGCCTCTAAATGACGCTTACGTATAAACTACCGGTTGCCTGGCGGCATCCTGCAAACCATTCCCTCAGGGGTTCGGGAGCAGTGCCAAAGCACTTGGCCGGACTGAGTTATCTTCCCCTGAAACTCTACCCTGAACAGGTGTATTTTTCCGGCCTTCGCGCTCACGCCCCCGTCCAACTCACAATCCAGCATTTTCTGATTCGTGACGCACTCTTTCGTCTCCCCAGCCATCCAGCTAGTTGCCATGACAACACTCGTAACAGCAAAGTGAGAAACACGGCCACGCCTATCGGCCCACTGGTACGCCGAAAAGGCGAGCACACACAACGCGGCAGAAAGTACACCCCTGCGGATGCTTCGCTTGGCCATCGACCAGGTGGACTCATCGTCATCTTGTGCCATCGCCAACACACTCCTATAGGGAACTTCTGAGCCCATCAATAAGAATCCAGATCACCACTAACATCGGGACAAACAGGACACCCTCCATGACGGTTGCGTCTGGTTTCGTAAAGAGATCATGGGCTAGCCAGCCTGCAACCAGGGTAAAGGGCAGGACCTGCCGCAGCAGCCACCGCTGCTCCTCTCTTCGTTTGTACAGACGGTCAGATCAACTTCGAGAGGCCTTCAATTGTGGAATATCAATTGGTTGCTCAGTTCCAGTTTCACGCGTCGACCAACATCGACCAGTACATCCGTCTAGAAGATGCTATTGTTGCCAACGTCGGCAGTAGTGCCATCGTAGACGGGCATGACATAGGCTCAGGCGAATTCAATATTTTTATTCTCACCAATAAGCCGGACATGACCTTCGGGACGGTCAAGGTGGTTGCTGAATCAATGGGAGTTGAGCAAAGAATGAGAATTGCTTACAGACACGCGGAGGAAGAGCAGTTTACGGTCCTATGGCCCGCTGACCTAGACCGGTTTGAAATCGTTTAAGAAGCGCTTCTCAGGTCAGGCGACGCGAGCGCTTCCTCTATTGTCGGTGCGTCTGGGGGGAATACCACCATCATGATGACAGCCGTGCGGCCGGCGTAGTTTCGACCATCGCGGCTTTCAATTGTTTGAGTTCGCTGGGGTGCCTATTAGCCAGGTGCCTGGAGCAGGCGGGAATCAGAACAATCGATTTCACAGACTTACACATAAAGGTTAATTCAAGCAATTCTAGTCCGTAGACTTTTGAGACGGGCTCTTTCGCAAGCTGTGCAAGCTTGCCTACAGTCTTCTCCAAACAATCTGATTGAAGTGGCGTGACGAAACTTCGGTAAGAAAGCAGCTTGCGGATAGTCACGGAGAGCAGGGTGAGGCAGCGGCCCCAATTTAACGGGCGCGGGGAACTTAGGGGCGCTAAAAACCCGAGCACTGATCTAGTTTCTTCTTAGCGGTGTTCCCGCCGCCCGAAATTGAGGAGTTGGTAACGCATTTTAAATTATCGACAATGGTATTGTTGAAGACCGCCGTCGACCCGCTGTTGGTATTGAGTACGAGGTTTTTGCCCACGTTGTTGCTGTAAACCTGCGTCGACCCCGTGTCGCTCTCAACGTGCAGGTTGTCAACGACAAAGTTGTCGAAAATGTTGGTTAGTCCAGAGTTGCCTTCTATGCGCAGATGACCACCTATTGAGTTGCCTGTACATGTAGGCGCGGAAGAGCCGATATTAAGGGTGGTGCTCACGTTGTCCAAGTCCATATCACCAGTGACAGTCGTGCCGCATACATCGTTTGTGTCGGTACTCGCCGGAACACCCTTGACTTTCAGGTTGCCGCCGATTGTGGTAAACGGACCGAGTGTAAAGGCACCACCGGTAATAGTCACATTTCCGCCGACGCCGGTGTTCGTCAAGATGAGTTGACCGCCCGTTTCCGTCACATTACCCGTAATATTACCCCCGTTGAAGACACAGGTCTGACCGCTGGAAACCTTGATATTCCCTGTGTATTTCCCGCTGAATTCGCCATTGCAGGCAGTGGGTAAGGTAGGAACCCCTCCCGGAGTTGCATAATTCGCGCCGCTTAAAGTGCTAATCGTGACGCCGGGTGTCAAAGAGTCGATGTACGCTGTCTGTTGCATCGTGGCGGACCCTGAATATCCGTCTGAATTCCCGGCCAAAAGCGATACTGTCAATATCTTGGTTAGGGTGAACGTCTCGCCGGAAGTGGCGCATACGTCAACCTTTTGATTTGAGTTGATGCCAACGGTGGTAGTGGTGTAGAGATTCTCAAACTGTGCGGCGCTACAAGAAAGTCCAGAGCCACTACCGGTGGGCATTAGATATACTTGGTCGTTTAATTGAGATCCGAGACTAGCTAGCAATTGGAGATTTGACGAAGGTGTGTAGTCTGTAACTTGCAACTGGATTGGAGTTCCAAATTGGAAGCCCGCCTACCGTTACTGTGTCAGTCCAAACAAGGTAGACGTACGCCGAGCTTCCCACTGAAATATCCGGCGCGGCTGTGCCGCCATTCATGCTTGCCACAACAAAGGAAGTCCCCTCGTATACTTGAGCAGCGTTGACGTATTCGATAGCTGTTTCGGTGAAAAGGCCGTTCCCCGCTATATCGTAGCCCGTATAACTACCGCCGCACTGAAAAGGCGCCATGGAGTATGTAAGCTGTGGTGCCTGATTTACCGGATTCTGGGCGTTGACGATGCACGCAGGGTCATATTGAACTCCATCGAGAGTGTAGGGGGCTAGTACAGAGTTGACTTGCGCTTGCGCGGTGATGCCATAACCCTGTGCAAAGCAAGGTGTGTACGACGAGAAAAGTAGCATGATTACAGGGAGAACGCGGGGCAAAAAATATGAACGCATCTGGCCTCTGCTTAACCCGGAGAATTAAGCCAAGAGGCGCAGAGATAGCTCCACTCCTTTCATTTCCGCATAGACGGATCTTCAAGGTGGGTCATCGAAGTGTCTATCGGCAATGCGGCAAAATTATCAAGCAGTCAGTTGTGTGTCAAGAGGTTTCAACCTTAATTGTTTGAATTAACATTCCCCAGACAGGGCCGGTATTTTTCTAAGCCCTTGCATGATAAACCGACATTTTAACACTCCGATGTGGCATCTATCTTTGGTAACCAACGGCATCGCAGCCAGATCTGTGTCATCATGCTAGGCACTCTAAACCTAGAGGCTGAGACACTATGCGAGCTTTGGTTCTTCATTTCTGCTGGGGAGTTTCGGGGACAGGGAGTTTCGGGGACGGAGTTTCGGGGACAGACGGAGTAACCCCCGTAGCTATATTTAAGGTTATTTCGTTTGTCCCAGAAAAGCGTCAAACATCACCGGTAAGCTGCGGAAGGAGGTCTTTGAGGCTTCGACAGGAACACCGTTATAGCCGAAGCGGTCGAGCAACATCCGCACGCTAACAACATTAAGTGTCTTGCTAGCGCTCGGCCCGACAGTTAGGTGCCCGATGGGAAGCTGTGGCGGAGTTGCGTTTGGACTCGGTGCCAAGTCGCGAAGACAGTAGTAGGGTATAAGCATGCCTCCACGTGCCCGAAACTGCGAAACCATAGTGGAATGAGGATTCGGAGTGAAGATGAGACGCCATTCGGCCTCTTCCTCGAAATCGGAGTTCTTTAAGGTAGGGATGAAGAACTGAATGGCATCGGCAGCTCTCTGTGCAACCTGGGTGGGAGGTAGCGTTGCGCTCCATGAGAACTGGATCGCGTTGTCGATGATCTTGCGTTGTGTTTCGGGCTTATAAAACACTTTCCAAAACCGCATTAGGCCGTGTGGGCAGTCAGCGCCCGTCCAATTGGAGAACCCTCCGGAATCAAATTGGATGCTCACACCCGCTCCATTCGCGCCGTATCCCCTCCACTGACTCAGCAGGTTATCCTTCTGACAGAAGCAGCAGATGTACACCCCCTCCAAAGAGGGCTTGTCTATCAGGGTCTTTAACTGTTCGAGGTACTCCGTTCGGGGACGATCGTCCGTAGCCGCCGTCAGAGCAGAGGCGACTGCTTCCATGGCCACTCGCTGGCCGTGAGCCATTTCCTCTTCATCGTTTGAATAGCGAGAATGCGTGGAGCCACAGATCGCCATTCTGAATGATTCCAAGCAGGCCATTCAAATCAGCATAGTGAAACAGGTCCTTGCCCGGACTCAAAATAAGCTCTGGCCCTACTGCCGAGCCGACTGAGCCCAGAAAGGCGCTGAGGGCGACCATATCTATTGAACCGCGCACTGCGACGATGGGTTCTGCGGTCATCAAGGAAATGATATTGGATCTTTGGATCGATCGCTATACCCGCTGCAGGTAAGGCCTCGGGACCCGCCGAGCAATCCACCGTCCGAGTTGTGACCTTCTCTATCTCTCGGAAGGGAGAAGCGACCCGCGCTGCCAAGCGCTGCTTCCTTATAGGTGGACAGAAGGTAACCTCAAAAAAAACGCCCCTCGGCCCAAAAAAGCGCCCAGGCGCGCATATCCAATCCCGAAGCGGGTATATCCTATTAACAGATGATTTCGGCAGGCAGCAGCTTCTCGTGTAACCGCTGCCATTCCGGCAGTTGCCGATAGTTTCGGCCTAAACGCGAGCGAAGGACAGCGTAACTGCTGTTCGGTGTCCCACTTGGTCCCCGTCAAAAATCAGGCAATCCCAACCATCCCGCCGAGGCGGGATTTTTCATTGCTCCCCACCCTGCTTCGCAGTGCTTACAAACCTCAGCCCTAGCTATCTCAACAACACAAAGGAGCCACCTATGCCCAAGAACAAAGTCAGCGACCTCACCACCGATCAGGAAATCGCCTTTGCCCGCCTGGTCCTTTCTGGAACCATGACGGACCGGGATGCCGCCCAAACCGCGGGCCTCGACCCCGACTCCGCCGCCTACACCAAAGCCAAACCCCATGTCCGCGCGTACATGCTCGAGCACCATGCTGCCGTCGAGCAGCAAACCGAGGGAGTGCCCCGGCTAAGCCTGGGCCGCGAACAAGTCCTGGGCCGCCTCTGGGAAATCGCCAACATGCCGCCCGAGATGACCCGCGACAGCATTACCGGTCAGGTCAAGGCCCTCTCGATGATCGTCGCCATACAAGGCTTCATCCCGGACCGTCTCGCCCGCCCCTCCTCGCCGCAGCGAGCAGCCCCCCCACCGAACCCGCCGAAAATCTATCCCGCCGCCTGGCTTGCCGGACAGCAGGCAAAAACCAACGCCCCACAGCCAGACCCTGCCGCTGCCCCGCAAGAAGCAAACTCCGGCTTAGACGAGCCCGAACCCGGACTCGGCTCGGCGGCGGACGCACCTCTGCCCCCGGCCCCTGGCACGGTGTTTGACCCCACCGAGCTCACCTTCGCCAACCGCGTTAGCCCCTCGGAAACAACGCCATCGGCGCCTTACGCCCCAGCGTTCGCCTCTGCTCCAAGCACCAGAGTTCCCTTCTCTACACGAGTGAACCCCTTTACCCGGCGCCGCTGAGCTTCTAAAAAAACGCAAACGTCTGCGCCTTACCTCGCCACAGCGAGCAGCCTCGCGGCAGCGAGCCTCATTCGCCGCAGCGAGCCTCATTCGCCACAGCGAACAGCATCATCAATGCCCCAAATAGCCAAAAAAGATCGAATTTTATTCAACTTTACGGAAACTGGCAGGTAAGCAGCGGCAGCCTCTTAGTATGCCTCAGTCAAAGAAGCCACGATCCTCGTCCGCCAGATGTGTCTTCGCGGCCTTGACATTGAAGCTGACCCCAATTCCGGGCCGGTCCCAGACCTTGATGTAGCCACGATCCACAATAGGGTTTGGCAGGCCCTCCACTATGTCGTACCACCAGTCAGGCTGGCCCAGCGGATACTCGAAGGCAATGTAGTTCTGCGGTAACGCCGCCGCCACCTGCACATGAGCCGCGAGCCCAATCAACCCGTCGAAAATTCCGTGCGGCGCAATCTGAATCCCGTGCAGATCGGCATACTCCGCAATCCACTTCATCTCCGCGATTCCACCCACATCCTCCGGGTCGGGGCCAATAATATTCACTGCCTGCTTTTCGATCAAATCCTTAAAGTTTTCCCTGAGGTAAATCTCCTCACCCGTATGAATCGGCACTGTTGTGCTCACCGTCACTTCGCGAAACAGCTCAGCATTCGGATACGGAGTGTAATCGCCGGTGATCAGGTCCTCAAGCCAGGCGATGCGGAGCGGTTCCATCGCCCGGGCAAAGGTGATCGCATCCTTCACCGTCCAGCCTGGTCCACAATCCAGCGCGAGCCCGATCTCACTGCCCAGCACTTTCTTCATCGCCTCGACACAGGCGATCACATTGTCGAGCCCTCGCTCCGTCATCATGCCGCGATCGGGATGCGACGCTCCCTTGCGGGGCGGCTCGTCGTACCAGGCATTGGGCACCGCGGGCATCATCGCGGGATCGTGAAAGCCGACCGCCTGCTTGATCAGCGTGAATCCCTCTTTGGCTTCCTTCATTTTCGCCATCGTTTCGGCGTAATCCTGCGGAGTGTGGCCAGTCATGGGGAAGCGGACGCCTCCGTTATAGATGCGGACGCGGTCGCGGATCTTGCCGCCGAGCAGCTTGTACACCGGCACGCCGGCCACTTGCCCGGCGATGTCCCACAGAGCAATCTCGATCGCGCTCACTGCCGCTCCCCAGGGCTTGAAGGCACCCAGGCGGCGGATCTTCAACATCACGCGCTGCACGTCGGTTGGGTCTTCGTCAAGAAGATAATCGCGATAGAACAGCACCATGGGCTTGAGATAGGGCTTGTAGGACTCAGCCTCACCGTAGCCGGAGACGCCCTGATCGGTGACGATGCGAACCACCGGGCTTTTGCCAATGATGGCGCACCGCATATCGGTGATCTTGATGGCTACACTTTTCTGCTGCGCGTCCAAGGCGGTCGCGGCCGCCAAGCCTGAAAGTGACGAGATGAATCCCCTGCGCGTCCAATCTGTCATGAATGCCTCCCCCATAGAAAATACAGCACTACTTCTCCCCCGGGGCAGAGAGCCGCTGCGTCGGAAAGGCGGTGGGGTGATTCTGTTGGATCCAGGCAGTCATTTCCTCGCGAACCAGGCAACGAAGGTCGAAGTTCTCACTCGAGTTCCGGGAGCTGACCAGGCAGCGAATCTCCATGGAACGGTCAGTAAGATTCGTTACTTGTAGCCCACAGACTTTTTGGTCCCACAGATGCGACGCGTGCACGATGGTGTTGAGTTGGCGGCGCAGATCTTCTACCGGAACCGAGTAGTCGACGTAGAGAAAGGCGGTGCCCATAATGTCGGACGCTTCACGGGTCCAGTTCTGAATGGAGTTCTCGATGAAGTAGTTCAACGGCACGATCAAACGGCGCAGGTCCCAGATACGTATCACCACGTACGCGGAATTGATCTCCTCCACGCGCCCCCACTCGCCCTGCACCACCACGACATCGTCGATGCGAATCGGCTCGGTGAGCGCGATCTGCAGGCCGGCGAGAAAGTTGGCTACCGTGGACTTGGCGGCAGTCGCGAGGATGATCGAAGCGATGCCGGCGGAGGCGAGAAGGCCGGAGCCGTAATGCCAGATTCGTGGATCGTTGAAGCTCCAAAGCAGCGCTCCAATGTCGATGATGACAACGAAGGTAATGAAGACGCGGCGAAAGAGCTGGAACTGGGTATGCACGCGACGCGCACGAATATTGTTTTCCGCACCCAGATCGTAGCGGCGCAGCGTGGCCGCCTGGAAAACATAAATGCAGCCGATGGCGAACCAGCCCAGTGAAGCGATGACCGCCATGATGAGGCCCTGGCGGACGGTGGCGCTGATGCCGGCCGGCACTTCCGGAACCGCAGGCAGAACGATCAGCAGACAGGTGAGGAAGAAGATAGCCCGCGCGGGATAGCTAAGATAGCGCTGTACGCTGCTGAAGTGGCCGTCGGTCAGCCCCTTCTGGGTACGGCGGAAGACATGAAAGATGATGGAGTGCGCCAGGCTGCTGAATACGATGACGCCACAAAAGAGGAAGATGGCGAAGAACCAGGTGTGATGTAAATGAAAATTATTCGCGGCCACTCAATCGTCCCTCCCTGGCTTGATTGTAGGTGCGCGCCAGCGCGCTACTTGATCACCGGCGACAGCGCGATCGAAGTGAGTCCCAGCAAGAAACACAGGAACATCAGGGCGAGATAGACGCGCACCCGGCTGCTGGCGCCGCGAAATTCCTTCCACACAAACACTCCCCACAACGCCGAGATCATCGTATTGCCCTCGCCCATCGAAAACGAGGTAGCGGGACCAATCATCGGTACGTAGGAAGCGACAAAATTAGCGATAGTCCCCACGCCCCAGATCAGGCCGCCCACCACACCCCAGACATGCGCGCTCCACTGCCCGGCCGCATAGTCTTTGATGACTTCAGGAACCGGCTTGCGCATCAGCAGATAGATCATCGGCAGCGCCGATGCCAGCGCGCCCAGGCCGAAGACAACATTCACCGTGTACGGCTGCAAATGACCCGGACCCGCCAACGACTTGGCCACCAATGGATAGAACAATCCGGCGCCGATGCCACCCAGCACGCTCAGCACAATTCCCTTCCCGGTATTGCCGCCGCTGGTTGCGATGCCCTTGTAGGCCAACGCGTCGAGCAGGATGGCGACACAGACCAGGCCTATGCCGGAAAAAATCAGCACCGGATTCCCTGCCGGCGCGACGATGTAGTTCAACACCGCTCCCAGAACCAGTGCCAACCCTGCGCCAATGGGAAACGCCACGGCCATGCCGGCAACCGCGATCGCGTTCACAATCAGGATGTTCCCCACGCTGAAGACCGCGCCTCCGGCGAACGCCAGCCACAGGCTGCGCGCGCTCGCGGAGTGCAGGTTGAGGAAAAAGCTGTCCGCAGACGCAGGGTGAAGCTGCCCCAGCGTGAGGCCAACGATCGCCGCGCACAGAAGTAACCCCATTGAGTAGTCGAAGTAATAAAGCTCGAACAGCCACTGATGCGTAAGCTTCTGGGTGTTCGCCCAGGTTCCCCAACACAGCATGCTCAACGTCATCAGGAACAGCGCAGCGGAATAGCTTTGTGGAGTAAACACGATTCACCCCTCAGCAATGAATTCGAGAATGACAAAAACGTTACAAACCAGAGACGGGTTGATTAAAACCTTCTGTGCTTCCGATACGTACTCTTAACGGGTATCCGGCATCGGAGTGCTAGAGGATGGTTACGGTTCAAGTGAGTCCCGATGCAAACGCGAGTCGAACCCAGGCAGACAGCTTCTATCGCCCTGGTCTCGATATTCTCCGTGTGCTTGCCTTTCTGTTCGTGTTCGTGGCCCATGGGCTGGTTGGGAGCATTGAACAACACACGCAAACGGGTGCGATCGCGCGTAGCGGCGAGTTCGGCGTCTGTATCTTTTTCTTCCTTAGCTCCTACCTGATCACAGAGTTGTTACTCAGAGAAAAGCGGGATACAGGCACGATCCTCATACCGGCATTCTACGCACGACGCATTCTGCGCATCTGGCCCCTCTACTTTGCCATGATTGGCGTCGGCTGGCTCTATGGTTTGGTTTCCCCGACTCACACCTTGTCGGTGGCGTGGCTACTCTCGCTCTTGCTGCTGTTCACCAACTGGTACACCGTGGACCATGGCTATCCTCCGGGGTTCCTGTTTCCCCTGTGGAGCATTTCGTTGGAAGAGCAGTTCTACCTTGCATGGCCCTGGCTGGTGAAGCGTCTGAGCTCCAAAGCGCTGCTGGGAATTTCCCTTGCGCTCATAGCGGCGGCCTATGTCACCATCGCTGTTCTGCTTGATCGCCGGGTGTCGCTCGATCCAGGATTGTGGGTGAATAGCCTGGTGCAGTTTCAATTCTTCGCTTTGGGAACGATGACGGCTGTTCTTCTTCGTGGACGCGTGATTCGTCTTTCCCGTCCCATCTGCTATCTGCTCTTTGCCACGGGCCTGCTCTGCATGCGGGGCGCGCAAGCCGCGGTCGCCATCGACCCCGTGGTACCCGGCGACTTTCTGCACATCGCGCCTCGTTACCTGGTGGCGTTGCTGGGATGCCTGTGTCTCTTTTTCAGCCTGCTGCAAGCGCCCGCAGGAAAAATACAGAGGCCCCTCATCTACCTGGGGAAAATCTCGTACGGCCTCTATGTGTTCCACATCGTCTGGCTGGGCCTGGGCCGCGACGTTCTGGAGCGCTTCAGCAAGGGTCGGCTGAGTCCCCTTACCTTCCAGCTCACCGTGATGGCTGTAGCATTGCCGGCCACGATCGTGACCGCGATGCTCTCGTATCGCTACCTGGAAAGCCCGTTCCTACGCCTCAAGAAACGCTTCACCCTGGTTTCGTCGCGCCCGGTCTAGCAGCCTCACTTGATGAAATATCCGCTCACGCGCCAATAGCTTTTGGCGAAGGCAAGGACAACGGTTTCCACCGCCTCCTGCCGGTTGGCAAAGCTGGTGCCGTAGTGCAGCGTGACGTATTCTCCGTCGGGCGCACTTGGCACGCTGGTGGAGTAGCTGGCATCCATCAGGCTGCGCGAAACGACCGCGCCTGCACCTGTGCGGGCGTTCTCAATTTGCTTGGCGAAGCTTTCACGATCGAGGCTGGTCCGGATCAGCATGCCGGTATATGCGTAGCTGTCTTCGTAGCGGCCCTGGTCAAGGTAACCGAGAAAGCCAAGAGCCTGACGCTGCGCCGCCTGCTCCTCCGCGAGATGCGGGTCCGCGGTTTGACCCTGCGCCACAACGACGGCCAGCACCGCGAACAACGCGGAGCACGCGAAAGAGAAAACCCGCCTAGCGAGCGTATTTGACTGAGCCATTGAGCGATCCTCTCCGAGGGCTATGGCTCCAGGGAAGCCGGGCTGTCTTGCTTCAACCAGGCGACCTGCTTCTCTTTGGGGCTATTGTGGAGCTGGTCAAGCGCCCCAAAGACGATGCCCGGAGTGAGCACCTCGGGCAAAGTGAAGGCCGGTTGTCCCGGCAGATAAAAGGCGTACGTGGGCACACCGCTGCGGCCCAGTTCACTGAGCGCGGTGCCAATATCCTCGTCGTGCTTGGTCCAGTCGGCGCGCACCAGCACGATTCCCGAATCGTGCAGACGCCGGCGCACATCCGGGCGATTGAGGACGACACGCTCATTCACCTGGCAGCTCAGGCACCAGCGCGCGGTGAAGTCCACAAACACGGGACGTCCCTGGGCGCGGTACTGTTCGATGGCGGCGCGGCTGTACGGTTCCCAACCAGCCTTGCCGGCCGTCGTGGTCTCAGTCGCAGGAAACTTCCACAACGCGTAGAGCGGAGTCGCGATGGCCAAAACAATGACCGTCGTGGCGAAGACGGAGGCGACTCGCCGGGCCGGCCAGCGGCCCAGTATCCAGCCGGCGATTGCCAGCAGCAGAAACGCCGCCAGCAAGGCGGTGAGCGCGTCGACACCGGCAGAGGACGCAAACAGCCATACCAGCCAGATGACGGTGGCAAAGATGGGTGCGGCGGTGGCCTGCTTCAGCACTTCCATCCAGGCGCCGGGACGGGGTAAATAGCGCATCCACCCCGGGTTCCAGGTAAGCAGGAGGTAGGGCGCTGCCAGGCCAAGCGCCAACGCCGTAAAGACAGCAAAGGCGACGGCGGCGCTTTGTGCCAGGGCGAAGCCGATGGCTGCTCCCATGAAAGGAGCCGTGCACGGGGTGGCCACGACCATGGCCAGCACTCCGGTGAAAAAGCTGCCTCCGTAACCGCTCTTAGCGGCCAGGCTGGAGCCTGTGTTGGTGACGGTCAACCCAATCTCAAACATGCCGGCAAGCGACAGGCCGAGGAAGAACAACAGCAGCGCCATGACCGCGACGAAGCCGGGCGATTGGAACTGGAAGCCCCAGCCCAGTTGCCGTCCGCCGGCGCGAAGCCCCAGAAGAAGAGCGACGACGGCCCAGAAGGAAACCAGGATCCCGAGCGCATAGACCAGGCCGTGCACCCGAATGCCGGTATTGGAATGCCGCGAAGACTCAACCAGGGACAGCCCCTTAATGAACAGCACCGGAAAGACACAGGGCATGAGATTAAGGATCACGCCGCCAACAAAGGCCAGACCGACAAAGCGCAGCAGGGCGAGCAAGCCGGCGCCGGAGGCAGCCGCTCCCGGCACGGTACCGGGCGGCGCATGGATTTCGTAGGCAGTGCCATCGGCCAGCAGGAGAACTCCATTCAGCTGAGCCAGTTGGGTGCGAAAGTTCTCGTCTTTCTTGAGGGAAATGGCAAGGCCGTTGTCGACTGTACGCACTGGCTGCGGGGCGGCGTTCAGGAGCTGGCTCTGTTCCAGGGGAAAGAATTCAGCGCCGGCCGAGGGGTGGCCGGTGAGGGCCAAATCAAATCCGTTGGGTGTGGTGCCGAATACAGCCTTCGCCGACGAAGGAAGGGGCTTGGGCAAGCGGTTCTCGAAGCGGTCGAATAGCGCCTGGCGTGCGGGATCGATCGGGCCAGCCTGCGCGGCGATTTGCAGTGGAAGTGTCAGGTTGGCTTTTCCGGGAATGCAGACCTCGCGGCATACTAGCCAGTTGACACGGGCGGCCAGGTCCACTGGGCTTTTCACGGTAGAGGCCACGCTAAGCGTCATGGGAAACAGCACTTCGTCTTCGTAGCCGAAGTCCATCAGGGGGCCGAGCGGAAGGCGGCGCGGCGCGGGAAACTGCATGGCGCCGGCGGTGATGCCCTCGGGGAGGGCCCACTTGATGCTGGGTGGCTCGCCGGAATCGCCCGCGTTCACCCAGTAGACGTGCCAGCCCTTATCGAGCGTAAAGTGCAGGCCTACCAGTGACTGGGTTCCCGGCTTTATTGTGTCTTGGAGTGGGAGCAACTCCACCGTAAGGTGTTGAGCCCGGACAGGACCGCTGGCAGTTTGACCGAAGGCCAAACCAGCGCAGAGCAAGAGCGCGCAAAGGCAAAACCTACGCATAAGGAGCCGTGCTACCTCACCTATATTGTAGCTTCAACCCGGACTAACTGCGGATCCCTCCGCTCCGCTACGCTCCGGTCGGGATGACAAGGAAGGGGCAGCGGTCTGTCAGCATTTGCGTGCCAACCGAAACGGTTCTTTAGGAAGCCACCCCACCATCCTTGTCATCCCGACCGGAGCGGAGAGACCTGCAGTTTACTCAGGCCCGAGCTAAATGCGCATGCTCTTTATAGATACAACGGTCCATCACCACCAGGACGCCGTCCGCCTCCGCCCACTTCACTGCTTCTTCGTGGCAGACGCTTTCCTGCAGCCAGAGGTAGGGGATCTTCAAACGGATCACATCCTTCACGATCTCGGGGACAAACTCCGAGGCGCGGAATACGTCCACCAGGTCGATCTTGCCCTCGGCCGCATAGGCATCGTCGAGGGTGGGATAGGCCTTCTCCCCTAACACCTTGGTAACGGTGGGAGACACCGGAATGATCCGGTATCCCTCCTGTTGCATGTATCTGGATACGCGAAAGCTGGGGCGGTCCGTCTTATCGGAAAGCCCGACAACGGCAATCTTCTTGGTCTTTTCCAGGATGGTGCGAATCGTTTCAGGCTCGTTCATACCTATTGGATGCATCAGTCCACGTCGGCAGATTCTTCCATTGCTGCCGGCACACCACCCTGGCGACGCATCATGAGGTAGCCGCGGATAAAGGGGTCCAGCTCGCCGTCGAGCACGCGGTCCACATCCCCGACTTCCACCCGTGTGCGCAGATCTTTCGCAATGCGGTACGGCTGCAACACATAGGAGCGAATCTGCGATCCGAAGTTGATATCCAGCTTGGAGTCCTCGAGCTTGCGCGAGACCTCTTTCTTCTTATCCAGCTCGAACTCATAGAGCCGCGAACGCAGCATCTTCATCGCCTTTTCTTTGTTCTTATGCTGCGAACGCTCGTTCTGGCATTGCACGACAATGTTGGTCGGCAGATGCGTGATGCGCACCGCGGAATCGGTGGTGTTCACGTGCTGGCCGCCCTTGCCGCCGGAGCGATAGGTGTCGATCCGAAGATCGTCGGGCTTGATGTCGATCTGAATCGAGTCGTCGATCTCGGGGGAAACAAACACGCTGGCAAAGGAGGTGTGGCGGCGCTTGGCCTGGTCAAAGGGAGAGATGCGCACCAGCCGGTGCACTCCCGTCTCTCCGGAAAGCTGGCCGAAGGCAAACTCACCTGTCACTGTGAAAGTTGCCGATTTGATACCCGCCTCTTCGCCATCCTGATAGTCGTTGATCTCCGTCTTGAATCCGTGACGCTCTGCCCAGCGCAGATACATGCGCATCAGCATCTCTGCCCAGTCCTGGGACTCGGTACCTCCGGCTCCAGGGTGAACGGTCACGATCGCATTCAGCGGATCCGTCTCGGCCGAGAGCATGGTGCGAGTTTCCAGTTGCTCCACAAACTCGCTCAGCGACTTGATCTCGCGCTCGAGTTCGGAATCAACGGTCTCCCCCTCGCGCGCGAGCTCAAAATAGGCGTCGATGTCGCCGCTGCGGCGCACCAGCTCGTTCTCCATCGCGAGCTGCCCTTCCAGGCGCTTGCGCTCGCGCATCAGTACCTGCGATTCGGCTGGGTTGGACCAGATGGCGGGATCGGAGAGCTTCGACTCTAAGGTCGCAAGGTCTTTTTCGATGCGTGCGTGGTCAAAGATACTCCCGAAGGTCGCGCACTTTTTCGCGGACCGGAGCGTAGGCGAACTCGAGTTCATTAGACATAGGTGGTAACCGTTCGCCTGGGCCCGCGCAGATAAACACGCAGGGCGGCGGCAAGAATCATAAAGGTGATTATCCCACACAGGTAGGCGAAGAGATCGCCGTGCACGGTATAGAAGGTGAGGTCGCTGCGATAGCCGTAACGAGCCGCCAGCGAGGTAAGCGCGTGCCGCTCCACGCTGGCGGTCAACCTGCCATAGGGATCGATAATGGTGGTGAGGCCGGTATTGGTATCGCGCAACATCCAGCGACGATTTTCCACCGCCCGCATGCGCGACATATTGAGCGTCTGCCAAGGCGCGGCGGTGTCGCCGTACCAGCCGTCGTTCGAGATATTCACCAGTACCTGGGCCCCTCCCTTCACGAAGAGCCGCACCTCGTTACCGAAGATTTCTTCGTAACAGATAAAGACACCAAAGGTATGGCCGCCACTGGAGAAGACGACTCGCCGCCAGCCATGGGTCATGTCGCCGGCCTGCTGGGTGAGGTTTTTGGCGAAGGAAAAGAATTCTTTGTAGGGGATGTACTCCCCCCACGGAACCAGGTGGATCTTGTCGTAGCGTCCCGCCACTGCGCCATCCGCACCGATAAACAAAGCCGAGTTGTACATGTCGGTGTGAAGGTCGTGGGAATCGAACGAAGTGGTGCCGACGATGAGCGGCGCGCGTGTCGATACAGCCAGGTCGCGCAAAGCATTCAGCAAACGAGCATCATGATTCACGAAGGGCGCCGGCGACTCGGGCCACACAATTACATTGGGAGAGAGCGGGACGACCGGGCAATCGGGTGTAACCGGATATTCATCGAGTTCGGGCAGACCTGCGAGATACGGCGCGCAGGTGCGGGCACTGAGCTTGGCAAATTGGCCGAGGTGGTCTGCGTATTCCGATCCGGGCCAGGTGTTGTCCTGGTTCACGTTGAGGTTTTGCTGCAGCAATACAGCCTTAGCCTCGACCGGCGCGGCCGGGGGAGCAAAGTGATCGCCGTTCTGCAACAGCAACGCCAACACCAGGCTGCCGGCGACGACGGGCACGCGGCGCTGCAACGACGGAGCCACCAGTCCCCAGGCCACGAGCGCATTTCCCGCCATCAGCACAAAGGTGAGGCCATACACCCCGGTGAACGGCGCCAGCCGGGTCAACAGAAAATTATCGACCTGCGAGTAACCCAGCAAATCCCAGGGCACTTTTGTGAGGTTGGCCGAGAGCACTTCCAGCCCGACCCAAAAAAAAGGCGCCGCGAGCAACGCCGCGGAGGTGCTGCGGAATCCTTTGGCCGTGGCGGTGAGCAGCATGCCGAAGGCTGCGAAATACAGGCCTTGCGCCATGCTGTAGGCCACCAGGATCCCGATCGAAATCAGCGGCGGCAGGCCCCCGTAGTACAGCATGGTTTGGTAGATCCAGTAGCAGTTGCCCACAAACCACAGGAAGCCCATGAGATACGCGGCCAACGTTCCGTGCAAAATGGCTCGTGGACGGTTGAGATTTTGCTGCGAGAGCAGACCATAGAGGAGGGGCACGAATGCCACCCAGGCGAAGAACGTGCGCCAGGCCGGGACCGGCCCTACGATCGAGAAGGGCAGCAGCAACAGGAGTGCGGAAACGATTCCCAGCAGCCAGGATTGCTGTGCCAACTTTGCCATCGCGGAGAGTCTACCATCTCCCCTTGGATCTCTTGTGGGATGAGCCTTTTGCGGCACTGCCAGGCAAGAAGGAATACAATCCAAGTCTATGTTTGTCGTTGTCTTCTTCATGCGCGTGATTGAAGTCGCGTTCTTCGCAGGCATCGCCGGCTCAGCCATTGTGGTCGTCATCAGCTTTATTGAAGACATTCAAGAGCTGCTGGGTGAGTAGACTGGACAACTGGTCGTTGACGCTGGACGGCAAGCAACATAGACTCAGGTCTGAGCTTCGATCCAGATCGCGATCATCCCTAATTGCGGGATCGAAATCCTAGCCTATATTCGATGGCTTCCGAACGAACAACGAGTGCTCCTTCTATCCCCTCCAACCGGGTAAAACTGGTCGTCGCTTCGTCGGTAATGCTCACCTTCATTTCGTTCTGGCGCGCCGCTGCGGTGGTGCTGAACGATCTCGGATCTTCCGCCTTTTACGCCGGCGGTATTGCGGAAGAAGCAGTCGGCAAATCCGCACCGTGGTTCATCCTAGGGGTCATGCTCTTTTCCTTCGCGGTGCGTGCCGTGTACGTGGAGAGCTGCTCCATGTTCACCCGCGGCGGCGTGTATCGCGTGGTGAAGGAAGCGCTGGGCGGAACCTTCGCCAAACTCAGCGTCTCCGCGTTGATGTTCGACTACATCCTGACCGGCCCGATCTCCGGTGTCTCCGCCGGGCAGTACATTACCAGCTTGTTAAACGAACTGATGGGCGTGGCCGCGCAGCACAACTGGCTGCCGGGCGCCATGCTGACCGCGCATCATACCGCACCGCATTTGCCTATCGACCTCACTTCGGCCGGCTTCTGTGCGCTGGTCACGGTGTACTACTGGTGGCAAAACCTGAAGGGCATCGAAGAGTCGAGCGACAAGGCTCTCGAAGTCATGAAGATCACGACCGTGATGGTTGTGATCCTGTTGACCTGGGGCATCTACTCGGCATTCCATGTCGGAGCACACTTGCCGCCGTGGCCCGCGCCCTCAACCCTGCACTTCAGCAAGGATGCACTGGGCTTCCTGGGCTACACCAAGTTACCTGCGGCGTTTGGCTTGTTCGGCATCATCATGGCGTTCGGTCATTCCGTGCTGGCGATGAGCGGCGAGGAAACGCTGGCCCAGGTCAATCGTGAGATTGAACACCCCAAGCTCAAAAATTTAAAGCGCGCTGCGATCGTGATCGCCATCTACAGCTTCCTGTTTACCGGGCTGGGCTCGCTGTTGGCAGTGATGTTGATTCCCGATTCGGTGCGAGTGCCGATCTACCGCGACAACCTGATTGCCGGCCTCGCGATGTACATGGTGGGACCGCAGGTGCTGCGGATCATCTTCCGAGTCTTTGTTGTTCTGGTCGGCTTTCTGATTCTCTCCGGCGCCATCAATACATCGATCATCGGTTCCACCGGCGTGCTCATGCGCATTGCCGAAGATGGCGTGCTCACCGACTGGTTCCGCCGGCCGCATCGCAAATTCGGTACCAGCTACCGCATTGTCAACTTGGTGGTGGGCATGCAACTGTTCACCATCATCGTCACCCGTGGCAACGTGATCGCCCTGGGTGAAGCGTACGCCTTCGGCGTGATCTGGAGCTTTACGTTCAACAGCCTGGCCATGCTGGTACTGCGATGGAAGTACAAGGGCGAGCGCGGTTGGAAGGTGCCGCCGAATTTGCGCATCGGCAAGCGCGAAATTCCGATCGGCTTGATCTCAGTCTTTATGGTGTTGCTGACGACCGCCATCGTCAACCTCTTCACCAAGTCGGTCGCCACCGTCAGCGGAATTTTATTTGCCACCACGTTCTTTATCATCTTCACCATTTCGGAACGCGACAATCGCCGGCGCCGCACCACGACAGAACTGCAGATGAAGGAACACTTTCAGCTGGAGCATGAGGATTCCGTCGGACGCGAGGTCCTCCAGATCGATCCCGGCTGCGTGGTGGTGACGATGCGCGATGCCAATAACCCCTTCGCATTGAAGTGGACCCTGGCCCGCACCAACACCGGCGACCAGGACGTGGTGGTGTTGACCGCTCGCATGGTGGGCGCGGGTGGACCCGAGTTGCTATCGAGCTCCGATCAGCTTTTCAGCGAGTATGAACAGATGCTGTTTACTAAAGCGGTGTCTGTCGCTGAGAGCTTTGGCAAGCACATCTCACTCCTGGTGGTGCCCGCCGGAGACATCTTTGCCGCGCTGGTGCAGACGGCGAATTCGTTGGAAGCGGCAGCTGTGGTCTCCGGACTTTCCAGCAAGATGAGCGCTCACGAGCAGGCCTATCGCGTCGGCCAGGCGTGGGAAGCATTGCCGGAGCCGAAGAAGCAAATTACCTTCTACGTGGTATCGCCGAATGGTGAGGCCGAGTCGTTCCACATCGGTCCCCATGCTCCGTCGTTGCGCGCCGACGATGTGGAGCTCGTGCACCGGCTCTGGCTCAATTTCCGCCGTGACCCGGAGATGCAGAACCTGCACCACAGCGACATCGTCACCCACGCACTCACACGCCTTGCCGCCGAGTACGCCCGCGATAAGCAGGAAGCCCTGGTCGGACTGCGGCGCCGCGTCGATGGAGCCACGGTCGCACGACTGGGTGAAGGGCGCGGCCCGCAATCCGGAGCCGAATTCGCCGTTCACGCCCCCCGCCCGGACGACCAGGAAACCTAGTCTGTAACCTTCTCTGTGCCAGTCATAAGAACGTGGGTTTTTTGCCCCGGCAGCGAAGTCCCTCGTCGATCTATTTATCCTCTGAAGGCATCCCGAATTACCCCTCTTGACCGCGCAACACAGGGGGCGTAGTCTGGCCCAGAGAGGAGAACAAATGGCGAAGATTGAGCCGGCAACTCCCGTAAATCTGGAACTCTTTCCCATCCTTACCAAATTCCCGCCCGTCGGCATCGCCCGGTTGGCGGCGGACTCCTCCCCTGCCGGCGAGGGGCACCAGATCGAGCTCCGTACCCTCGACTCGCGGTCGATTCTCAATCGCAGCGTCTCGCGGCGCGGATTGTGGTTTGCCTGGAGCATCAATCCCTACCGCGGATGCGAGTTTGCCTGCCGCTACTGCTATGCCCGCTACACCCATGAATTTATGGAGATGAAGCCGGAGGAGTTCGAGCAGCGCATCTTTATCAAGCAGAACGCGGCTTGGCTGCTGGAGCAGGAGCTTCGGCAGGTACGACCGGGCGAAGAGATTGCCCTCGGCACGGCCACTGACCCATATCAGCCCGTGGAGCGAAGGGCGAAGGTCACACAGTCACTGCTCGAAGTCCTGGCGCGCAAGCAGGGATTGAGCATCGGAGTGGTCACCAAATCGACGCTCATCGAGCGCGATATACCCCTGCTGCAGAAAATCGCCGAGCACAACACCCTGATCCTGCACGTGACCATCACTACCCCCAATGCCAGCCTGGCTCGCAAGCTCGAGCCACGCGCCCCACGCCCCGATCTGCGGTTCAAAACCGTCGCGCGACTGCGCCAGGCGGGGCTGAAGGCGGGCATTTTGTGCTCACCACTGTTACCTGGGCTTACCGACACCGGCAAGGCGCTGGATGGGATGGCCAGGCGAGCCAGGGAGGCCGACGCCAGCTTCTTTAGTGCCCAGCCGCTGTTTCTCAAGCCTTGCTCCAAAGAGATCTATCTCGGTTTCATCCGGGAGCATTTTCCCGCACTGGAGACGATGTACGCGAAGCGTTTTGCCAGCAGCGCCTTTGTCTCGCAGGCCTACCGCAAGCAGATCGAGGAAATGGTGAAGACAGTCTGCGCGCGGCATTTCCTGAGCCGGCGGAGCGGCGACGCACTGCTGACCCGTGACCTGGAAGCCGCGGATCCGGTCACGCAGGTAAGCACCGGCTATTAGGCGAGCCGGCAAGTAATGGCGAACATGGGTTACTAACGTTTCACCGTTAAAAATCATCGCAACCTGGCAGATTTTGCGCGCTAGTGTTGTAAAGTCAAGGCAGTACAGACCAAGTTTAATAGCTGTTGCTAATTGAGTCTTTCCAGATAATTTCCGGCCATATTGCGGCACCCTCCCTCAGTCATCGATCCGTTCTTTGGATTTTGAACGAACCAGGAGTTTGCCTAATGGTCTTTGTCCCTCCCCGAGTCATCATTTTTGACGTCAGCCTGTTGCAAAGTGAATTGCTGGTGGCCGGTCTTGAAAGCCTGCACCTGGCGTTGGAGATACGTTCCGCGAACGACCTCGACTCGGTCGCGATGTTGCTCACCACCGATGACGACTGGGTGGTCGTTGTTTCCGACAACGGCATGAACAGCAATGCCCTTCCCGTGACCAGGCATCTGCGTTCGCGATTTCCCAAGCTGTCGTTCGTATTCATCGTGCAGGAAGGGCGGAACGATCGCGTGATCCAGGCCTTTAAGGCAGGAGCCCGGGGCGTCGTTTACAGCAACGAAAGCCTGACCCAGCTGGCAAGTTGTATCCGTAACGTTTCTCGCGGAGAGCTTTCGGTGCAGGGCATGGACCTGGGCTTGATTCTCGATGGCCTGTTGAAGCCCAACCAACGGGTGACCGACGCTGCGGGGAAAACTCTGCTGAGCCCCAGGGAAGAAGAGATTTCGCGGCTCGTGGCAGATGGCCTGAGTAACCGGGAAGTCGCACGCACGCTAAGAATCAGCGAGAGCACGGTGAAGAACTCTTTGTTTCATGTGTTCGAGAAGCTGGGAATTTCCAACCGCGTTGAACTTTCGCGGTACGTGAACGGCGCCACCGAGCAACGCGGATCGGCCATCCAGTAAGTTACTGGTTTGTCCCTGCCGTCGGCGGTGGCCCATCCCCGGGCTTTTCCCCGAAGCGAGGATAGCGGCCCCGCGGATCTCCATGCGGATCCATCGCCTGCAGAGTCTTCCATTGATCCGGAGTAAGAATACGGCGCAAGCCCAGCAGCATACGGGCATTGGCTTTCTCCAGTTCCGCGCGGGCGGCGGCGATGCGATCGATTTGTGCCAGAATCTTACTTTCGTCCGGCTGGTCCGCAGCCAGCAGGGGCTCCATCGTCTGCTCTTCTTTGCGCACGGCGCCGCTCAAATCCATCAGGCTGGGGCGGCTTTGCTCAAAGACGGCTTCCATTTTCTTTTGCTGATCCGCGGTGAGACTGAGCTTCTGTGCGAAATCCGGATTGTTCCACCAACGGCCGCGCGGCCCGAGGTGAAAGGCACGCTCCATCGGCGGGCGGCGGCCCTCCATGGGCGGCGGCCCCGGGTCACCGGACGGCGGTGTTGGCTGTTGCGCGCGCGCAGAGGCTAACCCTGCACTGACAACCAGCAGGCCGAACACCGTGAGCCACCGGTTAGTTGGTTTGGACAAGTTGCCTGCTCCCGCGCACCCCGTTAGCGGCGCCTGCTTGCTGATTACTATCGGTCGATACCAGGTGCGTGAGCGACTCCATGGACGAAGGCACGGCCACCGAAAGCTGGTCGTCTACCTGGTCGAGCAACGCATCGTCGCTGATCGCGGCAACGGGCCGAATCGGCTGCCGGCTGGGGGAGTGAAATGCCAAAAATCCGAGTACCAACAGAACAACAGGAAGCACGCTGACCATAGCCCAACGTAGGGCCACCATGGGCGCCACTCTCCGGGTCGCGGGCAGATGTTGCGGACGCGTCGACAGGCAGGCGTCGCTCCACTCCACCGCAACGCGGCGAAACCCGGCCAGGCCATCTTCCATGCGCGTGACGCTGGCCAGGCACTCGGCGCAGTGCCCAAGGTGGCGGAGCATATCCGGGGTCCGCTCATCTAAGAGGTATTCTTCCTGCTCGAATGCAGACAAATGGTTGTCGTTCATTTGGTTTGCTCCATCGCCTTACGTACTGACGCCAGTCCGCGATGTAAGTGGCTTTTCACTGTTCCGACATGCAGCCCCATCGCGGTGGCTATTTCGGATATTTCCATGTCTTCCACAAAACGCAGGATAAAGACGCTGCGTTGCTTGCCAGGGAGGGCTGCGACTGAATCCCATACTGCCCCCAGTTCCTCGCGCAGCACCATGGCGCGTTCTGGGGAGATTCCCGGCGCCCGCAGGCGGTCGGCGACGTCTCCCGCGTCCACCGCGCTGGCGTTCGCCTTCTTCCAGAACTGAAACTTGCGTGACCGCACGGCATCGCGAACTAGGTTGGTGGCAATACGCGTCAGCCAGGTCGAGAGACTGCAGTCTCCGCGAAACTCAGAGCGCGCGTTGTGCGCCCGCAGGAAGCAATCCTGGGTCACCGTCTCCGCCAAGTCCGGATCGCGCAGCGAAAGCAGAGCATAACGATAGATACGAGACCGGTAGGTGGCGCAGAGCGTGGTCACATCCTCCAGCTCTGCAATCATCCGGTCTCGCACGGGTGAAAGCGGTCCAGCGTGTATAAGCTGCTCCAATGCTTCCATATAGACGTAGGTTACCGGCTAGCAGTTTACTTTAGGGCCAACCTTACCGCATGGGTGGTCCGTGCATGGGCCCGCCCATCATGTGCTCCTGTTCCAGCTCGGAGTACTTGGTTTTCTGGTCGGCTGTCAGCAAGGCATAGAACTGAGCGCGGGCATTCGCGTGGGCAGCCATCATCTCGCCCGACATTTGCCCCAGGACGGTCGCGGTGGACTGAATCGTTGCCGTGTCGTTTGCCTTGATCGCGGCTTCCATTGCCTGGTGGGCGGTGCGCTCGCTAGTCCGGGAATTGGAGGTCGCGGTGGCTTCGGCAGTAAAGATGGTCGTGGCCTGCTCCACCTGCGCCGGAGTCAGGGTTAGTAAGGTGGTGTACCGCGCGACCTGGTGCTGAGCCATCAGCGCGGGGGTGGGTGGGGTGTGCGGGGCGATTTGTGCCTGGGCCATGGGCAACAGGCCCAAGGTGGCGATAAGGGCAAGCGCTAGCTTCATACTGCCTCCTGACGGATGGAGAGGGGTCGGATCCTGCTCGCCCCATTAGACGGAAGGGGTATTCAAGCGGTTTACATACCCCTGCAATCATGTCTCCCGGCGAACAACCCCCGAGGAGTGGCTCGCATCCCTCCCACGGACACCTCTCCAGCGCCCGGATCCCATGCACCCTAAAGTGTCTGCATTCATGGTCGACGTGCTCGCCGCCTGGATCCTGCTGGGTTACTTCGTGTGTCCGTTGTCATCCCAAGCGCAAACCGCCGCGGTCTCTCCCTACGAGGCACAAGCGGTCTATCTCTACAACCTGGCAAAGTTCGTTCGCTGGCCGGCAGACGCGCAACATGACCCGGTGACGATTTGCGTTGCGGGGCCGGAAGCCTATGTCGACGCATTGCGCAAGGTCGCGGCTGCGGAAGGCGAGGACAACCAGCCGTTTGAGGTCCATGCAGTGGAGAAAACCGAGCAGGAAGCGGGTTGCGACATCCTCTTCCTCGAAGACTCTACCAAGGTACACACCGACGAATGGCTGGCAGCGAGTGCCGGCAAACCGCAGCTGACGGTGAGCGACCTTCCCGACTTTCTGGACCGGGGCGGCATGATTCAGATGGCGCCGGCGGAAGACCGGATGCGGTTCTCCGTGGACCTGCGGCCGGTAAACCGGTGCGGCCTCTCCCTCAGTTCGGAACTGCTGAAAGTGGCGACCTCGGTAAGGGGTGCAGCAGGCGATGGAGGCTCTCAGTGAGCCGTCGCTCCATTCCCTCTATTTCGAGCCGGCTCACCCGCATGAACTTGCTGGTGAGTGGCTCGGCCTTGTTGTTGGCGGCGCTGGCGTTCTTTCTCTACGACCTGGTGTCATTCCGGCAGCACCTGATCGGGAACCTGACGGCGGAAGCGCAAATCATTGGCGACAACAGTGTGTCGGCATTGACCTTTAACGACCGGTTGAGCGCGGGGACGACTTTGGCTAGCCTGCAACGCGCTCCGCACGTGCTTTCTGCGGCGCTTACCACGCCCAGCGGCGAGTTGTTCGCCCAGTACGGGGGCCTGAACACGAAGGAGACGGAGTCACATGTTCTCAGCCCGGGCGAGAACGACCATGCCTGGTCTCTGGGGAGCCACGTCCTGGTGGCGCATCGCGTCGTATTCCACGGCAAACCGGCGGGCGTGGTGTACATTTCTGCCCGGCTTACGGAGATTCGCCAGCGAGCGCGCCAGTATGTTTGGATCGCGATCACCATTCTCATCTTTTGCATGATCGCGACTGTGATCATCAGCACCATCTCGCAACGCCTGATCGCGCGTCCTATCCGGTCCCTGGCGAATACGGCAAAGATCGTCTCCCGCGATCAGGACTATTCCGTGCGCGCCGGCATTCATGCCGATAGCCTCGAAATGGCCGCGTTGATTGAAGCCTTTAACAACATGCTCGACCAGATACAGGAACGCGACACGGCCATCAATCAGGCCCGCGTAGACCTGGAGATGCGGGTGGAGGAAAGAACCGCAGAATTACGTGCCGCCAACCGCGAGCTCGAAGCGTTTTCCTATACTGTGGCCCATGACTTGCGGGGACCGCTCGACGCCGTCGGCGGCATTGCCTTCCTGCTCGAGAAATCTGCTCGAACGAGGGGCGATGCGAACGCCCAGGGAATGCTCGAGCAATTGCGCTCATCGACCCGACACATGGCGTCGATCATCGACGATCTTTTGAATTTTGCCCGTGCCTCGACCGCGCCGGTCACGTCTGCGCCCGTGGACCTGAGCGCGATGGCCCGCGAGATCGCCGATGAACTGACCCACACCGATCCGGGGCGCGCCGTAACCTTCGTGTTGGACCCGACTCCGCAAGCGATTGCCGATGCCGGTTTGATGCGCATCGTGCTTGACAACCTGCTGCGCAATGCCTGGAAGTACACGTCGCACCATGCCAACGCATGTATCGAGTTCGGATCCAGGATTGACCGCCGGAGCCCGGGCAGGCCCGTTTATTTTGTACGCGACGACGGCGCAGGATTCGATCCGGCGCGGATGGAAATGCTCTTTCAGCCCTTTCATCGTCTCCACGCCAGGCAGGACTTTCCCGGCACCGGGATCGGGCTTGCCACTGTGCATCGCATCCTGGGCCGCCAGGGAGGCTCGATCTGGGCAGAGAGTGCGGTCGAAAAGGGCGCGACGTTTTACTTCACTCTCGGATGATGGAGCAGTCCGCCGAATGCTATGATCCCAGCGTGAAAATTTCCGTAGCAATGACAAGTGCTGTATTGGCGATCGGCCTGCTCGGGGCTGATTCTAAACCGAGTTCGGTCCCTTTCAAGGTTGAGCGTCTCGATCCCGCATTGAACCAGATCGTCCCCATGCAGCCGGTGCTCGAGAAGGTGGCCACCGACCCGGGCTTCTCCTGGACCGAGGGCCCGGTGTGGATCCCGGCGGGCTATCTGCTGTTTGCCGAGATCCCCAGCAATAGCATTCGTAAATGGGCCCCGGGCGGCGGTGTCAGCGTCTTTATGCAGCCCAGCGGATGGAAGGAAGCCAAACCATACACGGGCAAGGAGCCGGGGTCGAATGGCATGACGCTCGATCGCCTCGGCCGCCTCACGGTTGCCGGCCACGCGCAGCGCAATGTCTGGCGGCTTGAGCACATCGATCCCAAGGCGCAAGTGACTGTTTTGGCCGACAGCTACGAGGGCAAGCGGCTCAACAGCCCCAATGATCTGGCCTACAAGTCCGATGGAGCTCTCTACTTCACCGATCCGCCGTATGGACTGCCGTCTCTGGATACTGACCCGACGAAGCAAATGCAGATCAACGGGGTGTATCGCATTCCCGGCGCGATCGATCAAAAGCCAGGAGCGCCACCCGACCGCGCGCACCTGCAACGGTTGGTCACGGATTTGCCCCGGCCGAATGGGATCTGCTTCTCGCCGGATGAAAAATATCTCTACGTAAACAATTCCGAGCCAAAGAAGTTCTGGATGCGCTACACCGTCAAGGACGATGGAACATTAACGGACGGCAAGGTGTTCTTCGACGCGAGCTCCGATCCGCGCATCGGTTCTCCCGATGGCCAGAAGGTGGATCAGAAAGGGAACCTCTACAGTGCCGGCCCAGGGGGCGTGTGGATTTTCTCTCCTGAGGGCAAGCATCTGGGTACCCTCGACATTCCCGAGCGCGTAGGCAATGTGGCCTGGGGAGGCGCCGACCATAAGACGTTGTATGTCGCGGCCAGCTCCAGCATTTACCGCATCACCCTCAAAGTGCCTGGCGACTACCCACACGTGCATTAAAACAATCGAACATCGCCGCGAACGAGCTGCCGGTTGGCTGCGGCCTGAGGTATTTCACGCCTTTTTATTTTGCATCAGTGGTTGTGTTATTTCAGCCGGCTCGCTTACAATCCAGACGTGGACACAGTGCCGAGTCGCAAACGGCATTCGTTGTTCATCTTTGTTCCACAGGCCTTGATCTCAATCCTGGCGTACCGCCGTCACCGCTGAGGGTGATTCTCATGGATAAACTGGCCGGTGGAGTTGTCCTTTGTGTAACCGTCTATGCGTCGATTCGTATGGCGATGGCGCTCCGTCACACAGCGAAGGTCGCCGCGGAGAGTTCCCGACTGGCTTCAGCCTCAGCGGAGGAAGCTAAACCTGAAAATCCAGCCTGATCACGCTCCGCAGGAACGAGGAATCAACCCTTGTTTTCAGCATGGGCAAAGTATAGGACTTCCTGTACGGCGCGATATCCCTGGTCGATGGCGATGTTGGTATAGGCATGCCCGTCGGAATCGGAATTCGCAATCGTGACTCGGCCAAACGGTTTCCTCCCCAGGACGCAGGGGCGCTCCTCCGCGGGCCGGTTTTGCGGCTCGAAGAGCGAGTTGTATTCGTAGGCATAACCGTGTGGCCATCGGTTCACCGTGATCGCCTGAATGTCGCGCGACGCCTGGAACCCCCCACCTGCAAGCATGCGGTCCAGTTGCTCGTGAATCCTGCGCTCGAATGCGTCATAAGGAGTGGTGAGAAGCTCATAGCGCCCTGCTTTGAACTGCTCCTTCGCGGTCAAGCCCGGCTTGCAGGGAGTTCGCATCAGGTGCAATACGCAGGGTTCCTCAGGAGACGACGGAAACTTGTAACTTCCCATGGATACAGGAAAATCAAGAGTCGTGGTGCTGAAGTAGCTATTGGGCGCATAAATGCCACTCACGCCGAGTTTGGCAAAGGAGGTCCAGTTGCGAATCTGCACATTCACATACACCAGGGGCTGCTTGACCGCGTAGGCCAACGCCTCCTTCTGCGGTTCCGGAATTTCAGGACAGAGATAGGGAACGATGCAGTTGTAGCAGGCGAGCACACTCGCGTTTGCGCGCACTCTGTGGAGCTTGCCTGCCAGCGAATACGTTACTTCCACGGTTTCGCCCACGTTTTTTACGCGGACCGCGGTGCTGTTCAGCCGGATGCGCACCGGGGACTCGGCGTGGTCCAGGCGAGTGTAGTCCATCTTCGCGGTTACGATGTCTTCCATGGTGTTACCGGGAGCCGAGCCCGGAACCAGGGACCGCACCAGCAAGCGCGCAATCGACGCGTTGCCGTCGGGAAAATGGAAGATGTACGGCTCCTCTTCCCCTTCTTCCTCCCCGGCGGGATGGTGGCGACGGGAGGCGATCGTCATCCCTTTGAAACCGGGATATCCCATCTGCCGGCAGGCCATGGCCGACACCGCATCAATGCCGACACAATACAGATCATGCGGCAGTGTCTGGTACACCTTGACGATGTCAGGATGGACCTTCGCGATTTCCAGCAGGAATACCTTGTAACTCACCGTCGACAACCGCTCGCGCTTCTCTTCCGGCGTTAAGTGAGGAAGATAGTCGGTGGAATCAACCTGAAGGCGAATCAGATCTTTGCGCGCCTGGGGATCGATCGGCATTTGCGCCACCGATTCCACGGAAACGAAGGAATTCACCCAGTCATCTTCCTGATCGGTGCCAGGTATTAGCTTTTCTTCAGCAAAGGTTTCGCGATCAAAAAAAATCCCGTGCCGCAACTTCTGCGAGGAATAGAGTTTCCGATCGAAATATTGATAGAAACGCTGTGTATCGATGCCCAATTCCTTAAGGAGGACGATGGACTCTTTGCTGTAACGGGCCGGAGCCTCGATCGACTGCGTGCCTCCGTAGCCAAGCAGAAGCCGGTCGCCTACCTGGAATTCATTGCGCTTGGCATGGCCGCCAAAATCATCGTGGTTATCGAGAATCAGGATTTTTGCCTTTGACCCCGTCGCTCTGCGGTAGAAGTACGCCGCGGCCAGGCCGCTGATGCCGCCTCCGACCACGATCAGGTCGTAGCGCTCGCCACTGTCGATCACATCGGTCGAGGAGTGACCATCGCGCAGCGCATGGGCTGCCTCAAAGGAGCCGGGATGGCTGCCGCGCATACCACTCAGTGCCGGTGGGTAGTAGCGCGCGTCCTGCTGCGTGATGCCGCGCGCGAGGAAGTATTCCTCCGCGGTGGAGTCAGGGCCTGCGCCCTGCCCGAATAATTGCTCGGGAAGGAGCGAAGCCCCAATGGTCAACGCGACGCCGTTGAGGAAATCTCTACGATGGATAGGGCAACCGCCCGGCCGCTTGTCGCCCTTCTCGTCCATACTCTAGAACTTCAACCGCAAAGCCAGTTGAAGAATTCTCGGATCATAGGTTCCGGAAATCTGCCCGAAAGTCCCCGACGCGAAAGAAGAGGAGGAAGGAGGACGGAACTCCGCATGGTTCGCGATGTTAAACGCTTCCACACGGAAGAGGAGCTTGAGATTCTCCGTCAAATCCGTTGATTTCTCCATCGCCAGGTCGAGGTTGACCCGGCGCGGCCCATAGAAGGAGTTCCTGGTGAAGCTGCCGTAGGTTGCGGAGGGACAGGCCCCGTCGTCACCCGAACCAGGAATCGCCGAGCTGCTGAAACAGGAAGGAACATCGAAATCGCCGGGGTCGAAGTAGTAATTCCCTGCCACTCCGTTGAACGTCTGCATCTTGTGCGGATCAAAGGTATGAATGGACGGCGTTACCTGGTTGGCACGCACCACTTCGCGATCACCGGCGCCCGACGGGCCCGGGATGTTTTGACTTTGATGCAGCCCGGCCAACGCATCGAGCGGAATGCCGGACTGGGCAAAGAAGATGGGGTAGAGGCTCCAGCCGTCCGTCAGTCGGCGCGGGCCGTTCGCCCAGGCGCGGGTAAAGGGCAAATCCCACCCGCCACTAAAGGTCAACCGCTGGCGAATGTCGAAGTCGGAGTTACCGTACAGAGCGTGGTGGTCGTACGAGGCAATCTGGGTATTTTTCGAATTGAACCCGGAGCCGTTATCCAGATTGTGGGACCACGTATAACCCAGGGTAAAAAACATTTCTCCCAGGTGGGCGACGTCGGTTGAGCGCTTGGTGAGACTGGCAATCATGCCGTTGTAGTTGGCATCGTTCAACCCAGCGAAGGTGGTGATGTAGCCGAAGTTGGGCGAGTCCGCAGGTAGACCCTGGTTCAGAATGCGGGTGTTGGTTCCCAGCACAAAGGGGTTCTTGTCGAGCCAGGTCAGCAGCTTGTGCGATGAGCTTCCGATATAGCCCAGCTCCATCATCAAACCATTCGACAATTGTTGCTGCAGGTCGAGATTGTATTGGTAAATGAAGGGCGTTTTGAGGTGAGGATCGACAAAGTTATTGTTACCGTTACCGAACGGAATCAGGCCCTCGGCATTAAAGTCCAGATCCGCGGGAGGGGGAATCTGGGAAGGAAAAGGATCGGGCGAGCCTGCGGTTCCATAGGGGTCGGCTAATTGTGTGTTGGCCGTGTTGCCGCTGGGATTGAAGTAGAGATCGGCGCTGCCGGCAAAGGGAGGCTCGTCGGTTGCCCAGTCGGACATCCACCCATTCAGGGTGTCGTAGAACATACCGACGCCGCCGCGCAGGCTGGTGCGTCCATTGCCATAGGGGTCAAGAGCGAAACCGAAGCGTGGCGCAATGTTCTTGTAGTCCGGGTAGTACCAGCCGCTGGGAGCGCCAGGGTCGCCAGGAAAGACCAGGCCAAGCGGAGCATTCACATAGCGTTGCGATTGCAGGCCGGGCACGATGGTAAAGCTAAAACCTCGCGTATCTTTTTCCGGCGACGTGTACTCGTAGCGCACCCCCAGCGTGAACGTCAGGCGCGGGGTGGCCTTCCATTCGTCCTGGCCAAAGACGGCATACTGTTTCTGGTGCTCGTTGCTGGGCGCCTTCGAAGCCTGATAGTACTCATCGGCCGCACCGAAGAGAAAATCCGCCAGGTCATTTCCCGATCCAACGCCGCCCGGCCCATAGAAATAGAAGCTGCCATTCGTCTGGTAGGCGTAGACCGAATTTTCCTGCAGGATGGCGAAACGGCCACCCATCTTGAAGGTTTGGCGGCCATGGCTCCAGCTAAAGGTGTCGTTAAACGCGTAAGTGTTGTCAGCCTTGCGGCTGACATTCGGATCGTAGCCAATGGACAGTCCGCTATTGAAATACAGGTTCGGCGGACCAAAGGGATCGTCTGACTGGATGTTTACCCCGAGCTGCGTGGGTGTGGGCTGCTTGCTCGCGGGAACGACCGTCTCGTAAAAGCGTTGCGCGGTGGCATGCAATTCATTGAGCTTGGTTGGTGAAATTGTCTTGGTATACCCAATGTTCACGAAGTTGTCGTGGGACGTGGAGTTGGCCGTGAAGCCGTTGACGTTGGCGCCGAAGAAGGGGTTGAGAAACGGTTCTTTATTGTCGCCGATGGTCACCGAGATCCGATCCGACGGTGTGGCATAGAAATCAAACTTTCCCAGGTATTGATCGGAGTTGTCTACCTGACTGCCGAGGGAAAAAATCTGTCCTGTCGAGGACGTTGGAATGAGGTTGGCCTTGATGTAGTTCTGCGCCACCGGATCGATGGTTGTGGGATCAATGATGGCTTGCGCAGCTTTCGCAGGGTCAGCTTGATAGTAAGGATTGGCCTGGAGAAAGGCGACGACACTGGGATCAGGGCCGGAGTTGTTGAACTGAGAGAAGTCGCCGTTGATTTCCGCCGGCGTGTAGGTGGTTACATATCCCTGATTAACCGTGGCTGTCTGGCGTTGCCCCTGGTAGCCAAAGAAGAAGAAGAATCGGTCCTTTCCGTGGACGAGCCCAGGGATGATAATGGGGCCGCCGATCACGCCGCCAAACTGATTGCGCTTCAGCACCGGCCGCGGATTGCCTTGTAAGTTGTCAAAGTAATCGCTGGCATTGAGCGCGTCGTTGCGGAAGTAGTCATACAGGCTACCGTGCAGAGAATTGGTTCCCGATTTGATCACTTCGGAGATGGTGCCGCCGCCATTGCGGCCATACTCCACGGTGTAGTTATTTTCCAGCAGGCGAAATTCCTCAACTGCTTCGGGATTGGGATTGAAGACAACCTGGTTGCTGGTCACGCGGTTGTTGAGGCCGCCGTCCAGCAGATAGGTAACCGCGTCGCCGCGGCCGCCTGCGATGCTGATTCCGCCAAAGCCATTGGAGCCGCCGTTGCTGGTTCCGTAGGTGCCGATATCATCGGCAATGGGAACAACGCCAGGCAGCGTCAGGGCCAGGTCCAGTGTGTTCCGCCCGTTCAGTGGGAGATTCTGGATAGGCGCGCCGGTCACGGTTCCACCCACGGTAGGGTTTACTGTTTCCACCTGCGTGGCCGTAGCGTCGGTCACGACTGTCTCAGAGACGGAACCGACGCGCAGGTGCAGGTCGATGCGCAGGGACTGGTTGATGTCCAGCGATTGCGCCGGGGTGACTTCCCTGGCGAATCCATTGTGCTCCGCGGAGACGGTATACGCGCCAATCGGCAGTTCCAGCACCTGGTAGAAGCCCTGCCCATTGCTGGCGGTTTTTTGCGCGATGCCCGTACCGGTATTCACCACAGTGATCTCGGCCCCGCCGATCACTGCTCCTTGTGTATCTGTGATCGTTCCAATAATTCTTCCCGCGGAAGTCTGCGCTCGCGCTCCGAGGCTGAAACTCACTAACAGGAATAGTACGGACAGAGCCGCCCGGCGGCCTGTAGATACACTCATTCCACAACTCATGAGGCACGCTCCACCTTGGAACGAGAGATTGACGGATGTCAGGAAGAACCTGGCCCGGACAACGGCAGAGGGACGTGCGACTGCACGTGCACCTTACTCAAAATGAATAAGGTTAATTAATACCTTACAACGTAGAAAAACCCGCTACGCATGTCAAGAAAATAAATTAGCTTGGCGTCATCGAGGAGAGCTCTTGAATCGCCCGGTACGCCTGATCCATTGCCTGGTCTGTGTAAGCCGCGGCGGCGGCATCCGAGTTCGCGATCGTGATCCGTCCGAACGGCTTGCGGCCGAGCTCGCACGGAGATTGCCCTGCGGGCCACTCGGGATCCCACAAGGGGTTGTACTCGTAGGCGTATCCGTGCGGCCAACGGTTGACCGTGATGGCGTCGATATCACGAGCCGCATCAAAACCGCCGGGGGCCAGAACCCGTTGCAACTGGTCGCGGATATTGCGTTCAAACGTATCGAACGATGTGCTCAGAAGATCGTAACGGCCCATTCGCTGTTGCTCTCGTGCGTTCAATCCCGGATGGCACGGCGTGCGGGTCATACGCACCAGAATCGGATCTTCGGGCTTCTTTGAGCATTCATAGGCGCCGATGCTGACCGGGCTATCGAGTCCGATCGACGTGTGGTACATTCCCGGCGTCGTCACCCGCTGGATACCCAGCTTCGAGAACGAAGACCAATTCTTGATCGCCACCACGGTGTACACCAGCGGCACCTTGGAGCCGTACTTCAGTGCCTCTCTCTGTTTCTCTGGCAGCTCCGGGCAGAGGTATGAGGTCACCATGTTCCAGCAGGCCATGACCACTGCTTTGCCGCGCACCGCCGAGAGCTTTCCCTGTGGAGTTGCGTAGGTTATCTCGACTTCTTTCGCCGAGGCGGGATCTCCCAGATGGTGAACCCGAACAACGGTGCTGTTCAGTCGAATTTTAATCGGCGAATTGCTGCTATCGAGCTTGCTGTAATCGACACCCGAGGTCACGATGTCTTCCGCGGTGTGGCCCGGAATAGCAGCCGGGATGAGGGAACGCACCAACATGCGCGCGATGGAAGCGTTGCCGTCAGGAAAGTGAAAGGTGTAATCACCCTTTCGCGGCGTGACTTCGCCTAATGCGGTAAAGCTCAATCGTCCGCCTTCAGGTGTTCGATCCAGCCCCAGGCCTTCGAATCCAGCGTAGCCGATAGCCCAGCAATCGAGGGCAGGAACGGCATCGATGCCGATTCCGTACAAGCCGTGGGTGTCGGTTTGATAGTACGGAATCGATGCCGGATGAGCCTTGACGACATTCAGCAGAAAATCTTTATAGCTCATGCGCGTAAGGCGGTCTTTCTTCTCGCTTTGCGAGAGCCCCGGCATATAGTCAACAGACGCTGTCTGAATTCTGACGATGTCAGCCTGCACTTCCGGCGAGAGCGGCGAACTGCGCAGGAAATCAGTCCACGCTTCCGTGGACGATCCGCTGCCGCGGCGGCCACCGGGCCGCCCGATCACCAGGCGGTCTGCTCCGAATGTCTCTTTGTCGAAAAATACTGCCGACTTGAGACCGCGATACACGGAGCGGTCGACACACTTCTCCTCCAACGCCGGCGGATCGATTCCCAGGTCGGCCATTAATTGGTGGGCCACCGGGCTGTAGGGAAAGGGAGACTCGATCGACAGCGTGCCACCGTTGGCAAGAAGCATGCGACCGCCGGGACGAAACTCATTGCGCTTCGCGTGGCCACCGAAATCGTCGTGATTATCGAGGATCAGTATGCGCGCACCATGGCCTGCCTGCTGGCGATAAAAGTAAGCAGCGGCAAGACCGCTGATCCCACCGCCTACAATCACCAGATCGTATGCTTCGCCGGTCTGCGCGATTTGACCCGCATGGGTGAAGAAGGCTCCATCGCGCACCGAGTGCGCCACTTCAAAGGAGCCGGGATGGCTGCCGCGCATGCCGGTGAGAGCCGGAGGGTCATATCCAAGATGGTTTTGAGGAGCGTCCTGGGCGAGGGTGGTGGCGGCCTCGGCAGTCCACGGCACGCCCGGCATCAGAGAGCCTGCGACCACGCCACCCACGCCCACCGCTACTCCATTCAAAAAGTCCCGGCGCGAGATGGGGCAGCGCATCCCCAATTCTTTGTCGTGCCTACCCTGGTCGTCGCTTCCCATGAGGCCATCCTTTGCTAAGAATGCTTTTCGTCCGTCAATAGTTCATTCACCGCCCGCAACGCCTGGTCGATGGCGACATCGGTATAGGCGGTCGCGCCGGAATCAGAATTGGCGATCGCGATGCGCCCGAACTGTTTTCGCCCCACGATATGCGGCGCTTGTCCCTTGGGCCACTCAGGATCGAAGAGTGGGTTGTATTCGTATCCGTAGCCGTGCGGCCAGCGGTTGACGGTAATCGCCTCGATATCCCGCCCAGGATCGAAGCCACCTCCCTGGAACGTGCGCTGCAGTTGGTCGCGAAGCGTCCGCTCGTAGGTGGCGAAGGACGTTGCCTGAATCTCCTGCCGCCCGGCGATCTGTTGCTGCCGTACTGCCAATCCGGGCTTGCATGGAGTTCGCGAAAGGTGCAGCAGAATTGGCTCTTGGGGATTGGTCGCCGTCGCGTACGAGCCCATTTTCATCGGCCAATTAAGACTGGCGCCCAGCCAATACGCTCCCGGAGCGGATACGCTGTGCACGCCGAGTTTTTGCAGTGCCGTCCAGTTCCGAATAGCCACGCTGGTATAGATCAAAGGAACCTTCACCAGGTAGTGCAACGCCGCTTTTTGTTTCTCGGGCAGCGCGGGGCACAGGTAAGGAATCACCATATTCCAACAGGCCATCACGCACCGGCCTGCGCGCACACTAAAGAGTTGATCGCCGCTCGCGTACATGACCTCCACCCCTTTCGAGGCAGAGGGATCGCCGACATTTTGTGCGCGGACCACAGTGCTGTTCAGCCGCACCCGAATGGATGTGCCCGGTCGATCGAGACGGCTATAGTCGACCTGCGCGGTGACGACGTCTACCGCGCTGCTTCCGGGGACTGCTTCCGGGATCAAGTTGCGCATCAGCAGGCGTGCGATGGACGCATTGCCGTCTGGAAAATGAAATCGGTACGATCCGCCATTGGCGTAGCCGGCAGCGGTATAGCTCATGCGCGGAGCCGCGCCCGCCGCAAGGTTCATACCCTGAAAGCCCGGCAAGCCGAGAGCCCAGCAATCAAGCGCCGGCTCAGCATCAATGCCGACGCCCCATTCGCCATGCGTGCGCCGCTGGTAAAACGGCACGACACCCGGATCCACCTTGGCCACTTTCAGCAGAAAGTCTTTGTAGCTGATGCGGGAAAGCCGGTCTTTCTTTTGCGCCGAGGTCAGCCCCGGCAGATAATCAATTTTGCCTTCCTGGATCTGCGCCACATCGCGTTGCACCACCGGCGACAGAGGACTCCTGGCCAGGAATTCTGCCCACGACTCCCCGGTATTTCCAGCTGCGCTTCGTCTCCGCCTCGGAACACCCACAACCAACTTGTCGGCGCCAAACGTTTCCTGGTCGAAGAAGATTCCCTCGGAGAGCCCCAGCGACGAATAAATATTGCGATCGGTGTAGTTTTTCTCAAACGCCGGTGGATCGATCCCCAGCTTTTGCATCAGCGTGGCGGCTTCGCGGCTATACGGGGTCGGGCTATCGATCTCGAGCGTTCCACCGTTCAGCAGAGAGAGCTTTCCATCGAGATGAAATTCGTTTCGCTTGGCATGGCCGCCAAAATCATCATGATTTTCAAGAATCAGAATGCGTGCGGAGTTGCCGAAACGCTCGCGGAAAAAGTATGCGGCAGCAAGACCACTGATGCCGCCACCCACGACCACCAGGTCGTAGGCTTCGCCAAGCTCCGTGGGCTTGCCGGCTTTGCTCCAGAACGTGCCATCGCGCAGGCTGTGCGCGGTTTCGAAGGAGCCGGGATGACTTCCGCGCAGGCCGGTCGATACCGGCGGATCGTATCCGGAGCGATTCTGCGGTTCGGCGCCAACATCCGGGAGCATGGCGGCGCCCACCATCATGGCGGCACCGTTCATAAAATCTCGCCGGCTTATCGTCCGGTCCATGCCGAGTTCCCGGTCGCGCGCGTTAAGACTCATCTGCACCGAAGAACTGCAACTGCGGGCGTGAGTCGCCCGCGGCGTCTAAGAAGCAACCCTGTGCTAATTATGCAAAGTTATAAAATGAGCCGCCCGTCGTCAAGCAAATCGCGTTGTCCGTGGATGGAGCAATCGCTAGAACAACAGGTCCCGTCACCCAAACCTTAAGGCTGCACAATGGTCACGACATAGTCCGCAGTCTGCGAACCATCCGGTGAAGCAACATGAACCGACACCTCAGGCGCCTTAACCGTGAGCGCGACTAAACCGCTTTTCCCCGGCTTCCCGTTGATGGTGACCGCACTCGATCGTGAAGACGTCGGCTCAACCGTAACCGCCACCGACTTGCTCTTCTTCCACAACATCGCCGAATAGCTTTTCTCATTGGGCGAGAATGCGGGCTTGAGCATCGCTCCCTCGACATTGAGCAAGGTGAGACCTGCAATCTTGTCGATAGGAGCGGGAAGGTAATGCTCCTTGTTGACATTGATGGCCACCCAGTCCGGATCATGCATGCGATCACCGATGGTGACCTGGAGCAAGCCAGTGGGACGATACGAGGGCACCAGGACCGCGTCTCCTTTGTCCATCAAGGACTGCAGCGCCGCCTGCAGATTGTCGAGATACTTTTCTCCGAGCAGCGGATGATCGTTATGCCCTGTCATGAGGTGCGTCACCCTGCCGCGGAAGTTCTGCCGGGTCGTCTTCACGGTGGCCAGGTAAGTATCGAGCGGAGACTTAGTGAACTGCAGCCAGAGCGCGTCGGGGATGGTGGGCGAATTGCTGCCGAACGAGTCGCCGGTAAATAAATTACCGCTCTTCTCGTCAAAGACCACAATCGAGCCCGGAGTGTGGCCCGGAGCATCGTAGATCACCAGCGAGCGATCGCCGAGGTCGATACGATCTCCGTTGTGTACCGATAGCAGATTCTTTTCGATCGCCTGGTCAGAGACGCCGCGACTCTTCAACAGGCGCATCGTTGCCGGGCGGTCTGCTTCCCCAATGCGCTCCACGGTATCGGCGATAAACTGGTCAGCCTGCCCTATGTGATCGCCGTGGCTGTGGGTGAAAATCGGGGTAATGGGCAAACCTCCGGTGTATTGCGAAAGATACTCCCGCAGCTTGCCGGTTCCCTGCCCGCTGTCGATCAGCGCAAACGCCTTCTCGCCCTGTACCAGAAACATCTTGTCGTTATCGGAGTCGCGGATCATCCGCACTCCGGGCAGGACCTCTTCCGACACATAGGCGGTTCGGTCGCGGCGATCTACGACGAACTGAAAGTCCGCCACACCGCTATTGGTATGCCCTTCATGCATCGCCACGGCTCGCAACGTGTAGCCCGCCTTTAACCCGTGGTCCCCCTGGTAGATGCCTCCAATGAACAGCACCTGGGAGGGATCGTAGACAGGACTCCTGGATGTCGGATTGCTCCCATCCCAGGTGTAGTGGATCGTGGCCTGCGGGTCGGAATCCATCAGCGTGACGGATTCCGTGGTGGGGTAAGTGCCGGGATCGGGAAATACCGTAGGCGGGTCGAGCTTGGGGCCAGACCCCTGGGGCTCAGGCGGGCCGAATTGGGCGTGAAGGCACGGAGTGAAGCAAAGGAACGCTACCAACAGCAGACGTTGGAACAAAGTGCCTCCCAAAATTGTGTACGCAGCCATCTCAGCACAGGCCTCGCGGCAAGTATCAGGTTTGTTACTGTAGCCATACCCGTAACGTATCTCGAATCAAAAGGATTGGCCAGGAGTGAAGAACGCACAGGTGGGGAGTATCATACCTCCATCGAGGCCAGGAGAGACACGAGCTTGCGGATATCCGAGAACCAAGAACCGCAATTATCCGTGGACCCGGCCGCCGTTCGTGCGCAGCTCGAGCGCATCCTCTTGAGCGCCCCCTTTCGCAACAGCAAACGTTACCCCGCACTTCTCCGTTATGTGGTGGAGCAGGAACTGAACGGAGCCTCCGCCGAGTTGAAAGAGCGAACCATCGCCATCGACGTGTTCGGCAGGGATCCCTATTACGACCCCGCGGTAGATCCGGTGGTCCGCATCTCCGCCGGCGAGGTGCGGAAGCGGTTGGCGCAGTACTACCAGGAAGTCGCGGATCCTGACCAGTTGCGCATTGAGTTGCCGGTCGGTTCGTATCGTCCGGAGTTTATCGCCCACGCTCCGGCACTCCCGGTTCCCGCAGTTTTGCCGGTTCCCGTAGTCACGCAGGATATCCCGATCCACAGCGGTTCTCCTAAGCATAAGAAGCGATTGCTGGCGGCGTCTCTGCTCGCTTTGGTCGCGGTGCTGGCTGCATCGACCTGGGCCTACTTCGCGACCCGGCCGAGTGCCCTCGATCTATTCTGGCGACCTGTCATTCAACAGAGGCACTCGGTGATGCTTTGCCTTGGAGGCACCGATTTTCGCACCGGCGATGCGTCGGGAACCTGGCATGCATTAGATCCGCATCAGTCGGCGGTCGCCTGGTGGGATGCGGAAACTCTGGCTCGCCTAGCGGGTCTGGTCCAGTCCCGAGGGGCTTCGCTCCACTTTTTCCGCGGCGATGAAGCGACCTTCAGCGATTTTCAACAGCGGCCCGCCGTGCTTATCGGCGCTTATAACGATCAATGGACGCTGGAATTGATGTCACAGATGCGCTACACCTTCCAGCGTGCCGGCAAGACGCAATGGATCGCGGATCGCGACCGTCCGTCATTCCAGGGCTGGAAAAACGACCTCGGACAAGCCGACTCGCAGGGGAACCTGGACCTCAAACAGGACTACGCCATCATTTCCCGTGTTGCTAACCCCAGAACCGGATTCATCACAGTGACGGTGGCCGGCTTGTGGGGCTACGGGACGCTCGCCGCGGGGCGCTTCCTGACCGACCCTGCCTATCTTGAGGACTTTGCCAAGCGAACCGGGCTCAAGCTCGACAAAGGCAATATCCAGATCGTACTAGGCACAGAAGTGATCCAGGGGAAGCCCGGGCCGCCGACGGTATTAGCCTCCACGTCGTGGTGAGCGCAGTATCATACCGCTCGATACCGTAGTTCCGTTCTATTACCGCCTACACATTCCACATCCTTTATCGATGCGATACCGCAAGTACCTTGTGCGGTTGGGTGGCCGTCGCTGTAATGCACCCACAAGGAGATTTACTGTGAACAAAATTCTAAGCACCGCCTCGCTATTCTTATTCGTCGTAGGATCCGTGAGCTTCGCCGCAGCCAAAGAGTCTGGGTCAGTAAGTTTTCCCAGCACGGTTCGCGTGGGCACCGCCACCTTGCCTGCTGGAACCTATTCCGTTCACTGGGATGCCGGCTCTTCCAATGATGTCCAACTGCAACTGTCCGGTAAGGGACACGATGTCTCGGTTCCAGCAACCGCAGCGCCCGCGGTGACCCGGGACGAAGTGCTAATTCATCGTGCCGGCACCACCGACGTGGTCGACGGGTTCACCGTGAAGACCACCAGCTTCACCCTCAAAAATCAATAACCGGAGTGCGTCAAACAGCAACGCGTCAAAGGGGCGGCGTCAGCCGTCCCTTAGGTATTGGTTTTTATGACGAAGGCAGATTCCCTCAACGAAGAAGTCGCGAACCTGATTCCGGCGCACTATGATCTGCGCAAGTGCGCGATCATTACCACCTTGTTCGGGCTTGACGGGCGCGATCCCTCTACCCTGGAAGAAGTCTCACAACAGCAGACCCCTCCTTTGTCGCGGGAGCGCATCCGTCAACTTGCATCGCCCTTTCTAGACGAACTTATTTCCAGAGCGAACCGTCTCGTCTGGCTCAAACGTGCCTTGGCGCTTCTCATTGCCGAGGCCCCCTGCACGCTATTGCAGGCGGAATTGCGCCTTCTCGAGCAGGGCATCGTCAGCGCTCGCCTCTCCGTGGAGGCCGTTCTTAAACTTGTCGAGTGCGCTGGTCTTCCCCACACGCTGACCGTGGAATTCGGACTTCTGCTGCCGATGGAGATTCCCTCCCTGGTGAAGTCGGTTGTGCAACGAGCGCGCAAGGATTGCGCGCGGTGGGGGATTGCGGATTGGCATGAAGCAGGGTCCGGCTTGCGATCGGTCGAACGTATTGTGCGCCGGGTGCTTCCCTACGCCACCTGGTTGAGAGGTTCGGAACGCTACTTTGTTCTCGTCGAATCGAGAAATAGCCTCGCGAATCGTTTAGTCCGGATGCTGCACGTGTCGCCTCGCATCCCAATAGACCTTGCGTACGAAGCCATCTTCCGCGATCCCAAAGTTGACAGCACGCGGCTCCCGGCCGAGTTGTTTGCTTCGTTCTGCGCGATTTGGCCGTGGTGCAGGGTAGAAGACGGCGAAGTCATCGCGCCGGGCAAGTTACCGCCCTTTCAGATGTCAGGAGACGACCACCTGGTCATGCTGATCCGTCAATTTGGGCACCCGGTGACCTACCGTGAAATCATGCGCCGTGCCCGCCAGGAGGGCATCGGCGGTCAGACGGTCTGGCATTCTTTGCAATACAGTAACGTCCTCACGGAAACCAATGGCCGTTATTGTGTCATTGGCGATCTGGCCGCACGCTCTTCGTTACGCAAGACGAGCGGATGAGAAATGTGGTACATGTTCGTAGCGTGTTTGCCGCTGCTGACGTGTTCCAGGAGGAACTATGTTGCCGAAGTTTGTGAAGAGTGCACTGATGCTTTGCCTGCTTCCCGCCACCATGAGCATGGCGCAGCAGCTATCTCCCAAATGGGAAGAGTTAACCGCGGAAGATTTTGTCAAAGCACTGCGGTCATCTTCAGGCGTATGTCTTTTGCCGTTCGGGATCATTGAGAAGCACGGACCTTCTGGTCCGCTGGGGACCGATCTCATCAATGTACGAGCGGCTACGCTGCAGGCCGTCAAGCAACAGTATGCCGTTGTGTTTCCGGAGTATTACTTCGGCCAGATTGCCGAAGCACGCCACCAGCCCGGCACCATCGCTTACCACAGCGATCTGCAACTGGCACTCTTACAGGCAACTACCGACGAGATGGCACGCAATGGCTGCCACAAAGTGCTGATCGTGAATGGCCATGGCGGCAACACTGCGTTGTTGCAGTATTTCGCCCAGGTGCAATTGGACACCAACCGTGGTTACGTGGTTTACGTTTACGGTGGACTGGGTCCGGGGAATGACAAGATGCCTGCGGCCGCGGCACCCTCAAAACCCGGCGTAGACAATCACGCCGGTGAGTCGGAGATCGCCGGCATCATGGCGGCCGCGCCGGCTCTGGCCCATCCGGAGAGAGCCGGAGAGGAATCTGGAGCGGATCAAAAGCGCATCGCATTTCCTCCCGGCCTAAGCACGGGGATATGGTGGTACGCGAGCTTCCCCAATCACTACGCCGGCGATGCTTCGGGTGCAACCGCGGCCCGCGGGGCTGCATTGCAGGAATACCGGGCTTCCGGCATTGCGCAGGCGATCGCCTTCGTCAAACAAGACACGGTGGCGCCGCAACTGCAACAAGAGTTTTTCGAAAAATCCGGTAAGCCGCTCGACACAAAGCAATAGGACTTCCAGCACGTTTGCCTCGGTCATAGATCCCGGCCGCCGACGTGGCCAGGGTTCGGAACGAAGCTACGCCGTCTTTCATGAACCGTCTCCCGGTAGTCTCCCAACAGGAAAGTCAAAAATGTCCTGTTGCTTTCCAAAAGGAAGCATGCGATGATTCCTGTTGGAAACCTAAAGGTTGATTTGTCATGAAGGAAAAGCCAGACGTCTTACAAGGCACACTTGCGTTGATGGTCCTCAAGACACTCGATGTCCTGGGGGCGCAGCACGGCTGGGGCATCGCCCGGCGCATCGAGCAGATCAGCGGAGACCTTCTAGCGGTCAACCAGGGCACGCTCTATCCCCTGCTTCTGAAATTGGAGCAGGAAGGGGCGATTGCTTCCGAGTGGGGTGCATCGGAAAATAATCGCCGCGCGCGCTTCTATCGGCTGACCGCAGCCGGCCGCAGGCAGCTCACTACGGAGACGCGTGAATGGGAGCAGACTGCGGCGATCATCGCACGCTTTTTCTCAGTCAAAGCGGATGACCTGGCATGAGATTCTTACGACGCCTTTTGAAACGCCTGTCGAATTTCACGACCGGACGGACCGGCGACCAGCGACTGCAGGAAGAAATCGCCGAACACCTGGCATTTCAAACAGAGGAGAACGTGCGCGCCGGTATGTCATCCGTCGAGGCGCGGCGGCAGGCCGCACTCAAGCTTGGCTCGGCGGAAGCGATACGGGAAGAACATCACGCCGAGCAGAGCTTGCCCTTCTTTGAGAATCTGCTCTTCGACTTGCGGTACGCGGTTCGCATGCTTCTGCGATCTCGTGGATTCTCTCTCATATCCATCGCCACCATCGCGCTGGGCATTGGAGCCACCACGGCGATCTACAGCGTGATCGACGCCACGCTGCTTCACCCTTTGCCGTATCCGAAACCTGCCGAGCTGGTGCGCATTGAGGACAACCTTCCCGGAGTAGGCGCGCAGGATGTCGGTATTTCCATCCCTGAGTGGAGAGACCTGCAGAGTTCCGGGATCTTCCAATCTGTGTCGATTTCCGGCGCCGGCGCAAACGTGAACCTCACCGGCAGTGCACAACCGGAACGTCTCAGCTACAAGCACGTTACGCCGAATTACTTCGCGGTTCTCGGTGTGGAGGCGCAGTTGGGCCGTACATTCGACCCACACGATGCCACACCTGGTTTCAACCTTGATGCCGTGATCAGCAACGGACTCTGGAGGAGGGAGTTCGGAGCCGACCCGCACATTATCGGCAAAGCCATGCTTCTGGACAACGACGTATATCACGTCGTGGGTGTTATGCCACGCGGTTTTCGCGATCTGGGCACAACCAGCGAGGAGCGGACTACGGAAGTGTGGCTGGCGGCCGGCATGGCCGGTCTGCCGTTTCCGCCCCCGCTGCGGGGGTCACGTCTGCAGGATCGAGCCGTCGCGCGCCTGCAACCCGGCCTCTCGATTGCCGCCGCGCAGGGACACCTCGATGCGCTGGTTGCATCGCTGAAAAAGCAGTATCCAGCGGAATATCCACCACAAGCCACCTGGACCGTACGCCTGACTCCGCTCAGCGAGAGCGTGGTTGGCAGCGTTCGCCAATCTCTCATTCTGCTGTTCGGCGCGGTCGGATTGGTCCTCTTGATCAGCTGCGTGAACGTCGCCAATCTGCTGCTTGCCCGTGCCAGCGCGCGAGCGCGTGAGATTGCGGTTCGCCAGGCGCTGGGGGCCACACGAGCGCGCCTCACCCGCCAGCTGCTGACCGAGAGTTTGTTGCTATTCGTGATCGGCGGAATTGCTGGATTTGGGATTCTCTTCTTTACCAGGAAGTTCCTGCTTCAACTTATTCCAGAGAGCCTCCCGCGCCTGAATGACATTGCGATCAACTGGGACGTGCTGGTGTTTGCCATCGCCGTTTCTGTCGCCGCGGGAACCATCTTCGGGCTTGCTCCCGCCTGGCTCATGAGCCGTTTCGATTTGATGGGCACCCTGAGGCAGGAGGGCCGCGGCTCCAAGGGTTCCCCGGAACGCTCGCGCGCCCGACAGATTCTCGTCATCAGTGAATTGGCGCTCTCCCTGGTGCTTATGGTCGCGGCCGGCCTTTTGCTGCGCAGCTTCTGGGACTTGTTCAAGGTGCAGCCGGGTTTCAATCCTGACCGCGTTATGGCGGTACAGACCTGGCTCCCGGGTCCCAACGATCCCACGTCGGACATCTACCGAACCGCCACCCAGGAATCGGTCTTGCTGCGCGAGATTCTTCGCCGCGGCCGAAACCTGCCCGGCGTTGAAGAAGCGGCCATTGGCGATAAGACCTCTCTTCCCCTGGGCCACAGCCACGGTGAGCTCAACCCGCTGCCATTCATCCGCGACGGCGTCAACACGAACGATGACACGCGGGAAAATGTCGCCCCTCTGATCGATAGTCCCATCGTTTCGCCCGAATACTTCCACCTGTTGGGTATGCCGCTGTTGCGCGGACGCCTTTTCAGCGACCACGACGTTGAGAACACGCCCGAGGTTGCGGTGATCAATCAAGCCGCGGCTCGCATCTACTGGCCAAACCAGGACCCGCTTGGCAAACGCGTCCGTTTGTTGGGGGAGACCCGCGCGCCATTGAGCTCTCCCAAGCCAGTCTGGACCACGATCGTCGGCGTGATTGCGGATGCCCGCACGGAATCGTTGGCGGATGCGGCAATTCCGCAGCTCTATCGCAGCGTGTACCAGCGCCCCGCCAAGAACCTGGCCATCTTTCTTCGCGGACAACTCGATCCCAGCGCCGTTTCCGCCCAGGTACGCGAGCAGGTCCAGACCATCGATCCTGCACTTCCGGTATTTCATGCGGAGACGCTGGATGACGTGCTCGCCAACTCGCTCTCCGTGAGACGCTTCTCGATGGAGATGGTGGCGTTTTTTGCGGCCACTGCCTTGCTGTTGGCCGGGCTTGGAATTTATGGAACCATCTCCTTTGTCGTCCATGAACAAACCCGCGAGATCGCGATTCGCCTCGCACTGGGAGCACAAAAAGGCAATATCCTGCGTATGATTCTGCGCCGGGGACTCGTTCTGGCTGCGGCCGGCGCGGGGCTGGGTGTGGCCGGTGCGCTCGTCGCCGCTCACCTCATGGCCGGACTGCTGTACGGCGTGTCCCCGAACGATCTGCCTACCTTCGCCGGTGTCACGCTTGTTCTTACCACGGTTGCGCTCGCCGCCAGCTATTTCCCAGCGCTGCGCGCCATGCGCCTCGATCCCATCACTACACTCCACGCCGAATGACTTCCGTCTTAAGCCAGTAAAGTCGCGCCGCCTTGGAAACGCAGCAGTACCTGTAGCCGGGGGGTTATGAGCTGAACGGCCCACGCTTCCCTGATTGATAATGGCAGCGGGCTGGTGTGAAATTATCGTCACAACCGGGGACACGAGAGACTTCCGATTTCCAGGTTGGGGTCTTCCCTTTTGTAGCGTCTTCTCAAGCGGCGGGTTCATGAAACTGACACGGCGACAGACCATCAAATTGCTCGGATATGCCGGGCCCGCGATGTTGAGCCACCATGCATTGGCTCTCGGCGAGGCGCCGGTCGACCTGGTCGTGTACGGCGCAACCGCATCTGGCGTGATGACCGCCTACTCCGCCGCACGCGAAGGCCGGCGGGTGGTGCTGCTCGAGCCAGGAACACATTTGGGCGGAATGGTCACGGGTGGACTTTCGGCGACCGACCTGGGACACTACCCCGTCATCGGCGGGTTCGCGCGCGACTTCTACCTGAAGGCGGCGGCTCACTACGGTGTGCATGATCTCTACGAACCAGCCCACTGGCTCTCAGAACCGTACGTGGGTATAGCCATCTTTCGCTCCATGCTGCAGGAAGCGGGAGTAAAGATACTGTTCCGTGAAAAGCTTCTGGAGCACGACGGCGTAGAACTGCGCGGCAAGACGGTGGCCTCGATCACCACCGCAAGCGGCACACGCTGGCGGGCGAAGGTCTTCGCCGATTGCTCCTATGAAGGCGACCTGATGGCGCAGGCAAAGATCAGCTACACGTGGGGCCGCGAAGCAGCTTCGGAATATGGAGAAAGCCTGGCGGGTGTTCGCGGCAATACGCCCAAGCATCAGTTTCTCTGGCCGGTATCTGCGTACGATGACGCGCACCATCTTCTGCCGGAAATTGACCCCGGCCCCGTGGCCACCCCTGGCTCTGGGGACAAGAAGGTGCAGGCGTATAACTTTCGTCTTATCCTGACCAACGATCCAGGCAACCGGCTTCCCTTCCCCCGTCCAGAGGGATACGACCGTTCGCGCTTCGCACTGCTGGAACGCTACCTGGGCGAATTCGAGCAGCATATGGGCCGTCCGCCGGGGTTCAAAGACGTGACCAACCCGGTGATGATTCCAAATCACAAGGCAGACTTCAATAACAACGGTCCGTTCTCCACCGACTACATCGGTCATAGCTGGAAATATCCCGAAGCGAGTTATCAGGAGAAAGCTGCCATCTGGCAGGACCATCTGCTGTATACGAAGTCGTTCTTTTACTTCCTATCTCAGGATCCCAAAGCACCGACTCACTTACGCGATGAGGTCAACCAATGGGGCCTGCCGAAGGATGAGTTTGCCGACACGGACCACTGGCCCAATCAACTCTATATCCGCGAAGGGCGCCGTATGGTGGGGGCCTATGTGATGCGGCAATCGGACCTGCAGACGGAACGTACCAAGGACGACTCCATCGGCATGGGCTCCTACAACAGCGACTCGCATAACATCCAGCGGGTCGCCATGCCCGACGGCACGGTGCAAAACGAAGGAGACGTTCAGGTGCCGGTGGAGCCCTATGAGATCGCCTATCGCACCATTACCCCGAAGCGGACGGAAGCCGAGAACCTTCTGGTGCCGGTCTGCCTCTCGGCCTCTCATGCAGCCTACTCTTCCGTACGCATGGAGCCGCAGTACATGATCATTGGACAAGCTGCGGGGGTGGCTGCGAGTCTGGCCATACAAGGCATGAAACCGGTTCAGGATATCTCCATCCCCGCGCTGCAGCAGAAGCTGCGGCAGCACAACGCAGTGCTTCACCTCGACCAGCAATACGCTTCCGCCGCTCAGCCTACTAAGGCACCTTGAGTTAACCACTGCGCCGTGGAGCGCACTTGATTGCCCGGGTCGGTGTAAAAGGGAACCTAAAATTCCGCAAACGCTGGGAACCACCAGCACACGACCTGCGTATCTCAACCAGAGCGACGGCACGAAGTCTCGTGGATCACCGGATGTTTCACAGGACTTTGCGACGGCGACAGATTCGCCGCTAGACAAACTATTGTCTATGGATGTCTGGGCTGATACTTTGTAGACTAGCGGCAATGCACCAGGTAAGAGGTCCGTGCGTCACGATGAGTAAGCGCAAGCGCGACGATGACCACGCTGCTGGGCCCGCCAGCCTCAAAACGCTCGCGGCTTATCTGAAGCTCGACCCGACGACGGTATCGGTCGTCTTGAACGACGTGCCGGGGCGCTCCATTCCGGAACCGACACGGGAGCGAATCCGCAATGCGGCGCGCAAATTCAACTATGAGCCCAGTTTCCTGGCGCGGTCGCTGCGCAATCGGCGCACCATGACCATCGGCATTCTGGTCCCGGTCCTGGCTGATGGTTATCACGCCGAGGTGATGACCGGGATTGGAGACCGGCTCCTCGAAGCCAAGTATTTCTACTTTATCGCCCACCACCGGCACCGTACCGATCTTATCGAGCAGTATCCCCGCATGCTGATCAGCCGCGGCGCCGAGGGCCTGATTGCGATCGATACCAACCTGGTCGACAAGCTCCCAGTACCGGTGGTAGCGGTTGCGGGTCGCAGGCGTATCGACGGCATCGCCAGCGTAGAACTCGATCATCACCGAGCCGCGGAACTCACACTACGGCATCTCTACGACCTGGGTCACCGCACCATTGCTGTGATGCGCGGGCAGCCCTATAGCTCCGATTCCGAACCCAGGTGGCAAGGTATTGTCGAGGTGGCACGGGATTTCGGTCTCATGATCCAGCCCGAGCTGACCATTCAGCTGGAGAAGGATTTGACTTCGCCAGAACTGGGATATCCAGTGGTGCAGCAGTTGCTCGCTCACCGTCGCCGCTTTACCGCTGTCATCTCTTTTAACGATGTCGCCGCCATCGGTTGCATTCGTGCGCTCCATGACTCGGGATTGCGTGTTCCGCAGGATGTGTCGGTGGTTGGATTCGATGACATTAAAGAAGCCGCATTCCAGACGCCGAGTTTGACGACGATTCGTCAGCCCTTGCAAAAGATGGGCGAACTGGCGGTTGACTTACTGCTGCAACAGCTCACGCCTTCGGCAGCGAAGGCTCCTGCGCAAGTGGCAGCAGAGCCCGAATTGGTGGTTCGCGAATCGACTGGTCCCTCAAGGCTCGGGCTGGACGCAGCGGGGTCGGCGAGTTCTACCAAACGTAGGTTGCAACCGCGCCTCCGGGCAAAGTAGAGACGATGCTCTCGCCACGCTGGCGGATTTGAAACGTCTGCGGCGCGTCGCCGGTGTTCGCCACAATCAGCACATACTTTCCGGCGCGAGTTTCGTAGGCTACGTTGGGCAGTGTGTCCGGGGCGTTTGACTGAATGCGCAGCGAACCGGGAGGCACGAACTTTGCCGCGTGAGCAACCGTGTAGTAGGCGAGGTTTCGCGTTACCTTGTTGCCGTCGAGCGTGATCGCTCCCTCGCATACCGGGCAACCACCATTATCCGTATGCGGCCCGAACTGTGGGTCGGCTGCGAGATTCCACAGCAGCACGTTGCGACTCCAGTTGCGCGGAGCGCCCACGATCAGGTGCGCGACCGGTGCCGCGATGTGCAGGCGGGGATCGTTGCTCTCATCCACAACCATCTGCTCGGTGAAGTAGAGATTCTTTTTCGGAAAGGCATCGTGCACCTTGGTCAACGCCGTGATCTCGCCTTCATACAGATGAAATCCGGACCCCTCCACATATTGCCTTGCCGCGGCATCGTTCAGGATCGTCAATGGATAGTCTGGCCGGTCGCAGTTGTGATCGTAGACAATAATTTTGGTCGGGATCCCCGCCTTGCGAAACGCTGGCCCGAGAGATTTGCTGATAAATGCAGCCTCCTCCGGGGCCTCCATCACCATACTGGGTGTGTTTTTGGGATTTAACGGTTCATTCTGCGGCGTGACCGCATCGATGTTGATTCCCGCCGCTTTCATCCCGGCGATAAATTTGACGATGTAATGTGCGTAGGTATCGTAGTACTCCGGCTTGAGATTTCCACCTTTGAGGTCGTCGTTGGTTTTCATCCACGCGGGCGCCGACCACGGCGAGCCAAGGATCCTGATCCTGGGATTGATGGCAAGAATCTCTTTCAGCACCGGGATCACGGAGTCTTTATCCGGCCCAAAGTCGAACTTCTCCAGGCTTGTGTCGGTTTCCCCTGGCTTCAGGTCGTCATAGGTGAACGCGTGATCGTTCATATCCGATGAGCCAATGCTGATGCGCAGGTAACTCACTGCAATACTTTTTTCATTGGCGCCAAACAGCTCCCGGAGCAACGCTGTTCTCGCCGGCGGGTCCATGCGCATGAGCAGTTGCGCACTGCCGCCGGTGAGGGCGAATCCAAACCCCTCCATCGGCTGGTACTTTTGAGCGTCGTTCACCTCAATCACTGTGGCTTGTGAACCCATCTTTTTAAAGTGAAGAGGCGCAGGCTGCCGGGCAAGAAGAGAGGATCGATCTTCGGTAGAAAGCCAGACCGTGGCGGTCTTTCCCGGCTGCGCATGGGAAGGAAGCGCGAGCAGAAAGACGCACGCAAAGAGAAAGGTGGATCTGCAGTGCACGTTCATTCCTCCGGCCAAAACAGGAAAGGGCGACCTGTCAGAACCAAAGACAGAGCGCCCTTTTCAGTAAAGCAAGTTGGGTCCCTAGAAAGACAAGCGAGCCCCGAGTTGCATGGTGCGCCCGCCCTGAGAGACGCCGGTGATGTTGGCGTTCGAGGTGCAGGGTTCCCCTGGAGTGGTGCAAACCAGGCTCGAGTTAGGCAAAGAGAAGCTGGGATGGTTGAATGCATTGGTGGCATCGCCGCGAATCTGGAACTTGACGCTCTCATAGACGGAGAAGGTCTTCGACGCTGAGAGATTCACGAGATTGATTCCAGGACCGTAAATATTGTTTCTTTTAAGATCACCAAAGGTTCCAGCGGGAGCAATGGTAAACGCTGCCGGATTGAACCATTGATTCACGGTGCGGTTGGACAGGGTCGGGTTTGCGATCTGGTTCGGGAACCAGGCATAGCCGTTGCCGGACTGGCCACCCTGAGAGTATGAGTTGTCACTTCCACTGACCGTCGGAGTGAAGGGATTGCCTGTCGAGAGAACGATGATGCCTGAGGTCTGCCAACCACCGATCACGAGATCAAGCAGCGTGTTGTGGTTGAGGAACATCTTGCCTTTGCCGAATGGAAGCGCATAGACCACATTTCCCTTGAAGGCATCGCGGATGTCGAAGTTGGATGCACCATAGTTGGCCGACACATTATTCGCGCGCTGCCACACTTGTGTTCCTCCACGTCCTCCCCAGCCAGAAGAATCTTCGTCATCGAGGAAGTGCGACCATACGTAGTTGAAATTGAAACTGACGCCCTGGGTAAATCGCTTGTTGATGGAAAGTTGCAAGGAGTCGTAATTGGAAACGGCGTTGAGACTTCCATTACTTCCGCCGATACCTTGAAAATTCGGATACGGCAGGTCGTTGGGAGCGTCGTTGGGACCCAGTTTGTTTTCCGGAACCTGGTTGAGATTAATAGGAAATGCAAGATTGTAACCGTGGCTGGCAACGTAGGCTACCTCGCCCACCATGTTGGTACCGATTTCGCGCTGCACGGCAACGTTCCACTGCATGCTCTTCCCCAGCGGCGTGTGGTACTTGTTGTAGTTCACGTTCTGTCCGTTGAGGGCGGCGGGATTCGTTGTAGGCGCGATATAGGGCAGATTCGATCCGCTACCGGAAAGAATGACCACCGGTGTAATGCCATTCGTCTGATCGCTCAGGCTTCCCTGGGAACTCAGCGCAGACCCCATGCCGGTGCCGGTTTGGTCGAGGCTGTAGTTATAGGCATAGAGACCAAATCCGCCGCGGATGGTGGTGTTGTGGTTGGCCACCAGAGAGAACCCGACGCGGGGCAGAAAGGTGGTGTAAATGTCGGCCTGCAGAGATTTACGACCGTTGGCGTGGGTTGAGGCATACCATATCGCTCCCGGGGTATTGTTCGCGGGGTTAGTGACGGTCGGATCGAAGACGCTGATATTGTTCTTCACTTCGTTCCAACCGTGCTGGATCTGGTAGCGCAGGCCCAGATTCACGGTAAGGTTCGGTCGCAACTTGATGTCGTCCTGCACGAAGATCTGCGGACTTTTTAACCGCGCTCCGTACTCGGGTTGAACACTTGCGTTCCAGGATTGCGTCTGCCCGAGGAGAAAGTCCGCATAGGCCGAACCGGTGCTGCTGTCGCCTACTGTCGATTGGGTATAGACGCCGCTATAGTTCACCGTCGCGCCGTTAATATTGCCCCACGCGGTGGTGTCGTCGCGATAGAACAGCAACTCGCCGCCGAAGTGAAGGACGTGCCTGCCGCGGATCATGGTCACCACGTCAGAGGGATCGAAGGCCATTTCCTTATAGACAGCATTGGTTGCCGGCCCAAGCTCATTCGAGCCATTGCAACAGTTGGCTCCGTTGATAGCGATGGTAGGAAAGATATCGGCCTTGGCAAACTGCAGCCCCAACTTTTGCGGGTATCCCTTACCGGTGCTCGCCGCGCCAAAGAAGTTCCACTGGTCGGTGTAGCCGAAGCGGGCTTCGTTGATGGTGTGCGAACTGATGTTCCACACTTCCGACACCTGGGCGTTGTTGCTATCCACGTCGCCGGATTCGCATTGGACCGGGCATTCAAAGAGACCCGGGTAATGCGCCGGGTTGTCGCGCTGGGTGTCAGACATGGTCAGCCGGTTGTTGGCGTTGATGTCGTAATCCAACCGGCCAAAGAACTTGGTATAGGGGTTGGGAGCAGGAATGCTGTAGTAGTAGTTATTGGTATCGACACCGGCAACCACGGTACCCGGGACAAATTTTCCCGTCGAAGGATGGGTGGTCGTATTGGGAAAGTAGGCCTGAAGCTTGGCCGCGACCGGATCGATCAGCGCAGCGGGGATCTTGTTGCCGTTGCCATATTCGTCAGCGAAAGACTTGCGGGTTACGCAGGGGCAGGTCTGCGAGACACCGTTGATGACCTGCGTACCACCCTGCTGCACCACCTGGGTGGTTGGATCATAGATGGTAGGAAAGCCGGTGAAATCGCCGCCCATCACGGCTGAGGTCGGAATCGTGGTGAAGCCGTTGTTGGATCCGCTATTCTGGTCGATCTTGTCGTAGTTGAAGTAGAAAAACATCTTCTTTCTGAGGATTGGGCCGCCGATCGATCCGCCGTAGTTGTTGTAGCGGAGAAAGGGGACCGTCACCTTGGAACCAAAGCCATAATTCGCGGCGTTCAAGGCGTCGTTCTGGAAGTACTCATAGGCGGCGCCGTGAAAGCTGCTCGTGCCACCCTTGCTAATCTGGTTGAAAATCACGCCCCCGATGCCGTACTGGGCGGAGAAGGACGAGGTGTTGACCTGAAGTTCGGCGACGGTCTCAAGGATAGAAACATCGGCGTTCGCGCTTGACGGCAAGGTGGAAGAAGCACCATCAGCAAGGACCGAATTGTACGGCAGGTTGCCGTTTACCGCTGCGACTTGCCCGGGGTTGGTTCCGTTGCCAAAAGAGTTGTTGCCTGCCGCGCCTGGCAGCAGGATGGTGAAAGTCTCCCAATCCTGGCTGGTCTGCGGCAATTGCGACAAGACGACCGCAGGCAGGGTGGTGGACTGCTCACCCGATTCCGTGGCCAGCAACGCCACGTCGGTGTTGACCACCACCTGCTGGGTAACGGATCCGACTTTCAGTTCGCCATTTACGTTGGTGATGCCCACCTGCACCGTGACCGGGCCGCGCACCAGCCGGTCGAAACCAGCCAGTTCAAACGTGATTTTGTAGCTACCGGCCACGATCGAGGAGGTGTCATACAGGCCGGCGCTGTCGCTGGTGTAGTCCTTCGATACTCCGGTATCGACATTGAGGACGGTGACTTTCGCTCCTGGAAGCAGGCCGCCGGATGAGTCCGTGACTGTTCCGCGAATGTCACCCGAGTTGGTGTTTTGCGCGGTCGCTGCTCCGCTTGCGCAAAGCAGAAAACAAAGCATCCAGCGTGTAGCTTTCTTCATAAGCCTCCAAAAGTAAGACAACTCCACTAGCCCGACCGGAAAGACGCTCATACCTTGTCTGCGTCTTGTACTCTCTACTCAACTCTATGAAAGACAAGCGTTTGTCTGCGAAATGAGGGGGAGCCTTTTTTCAGTCGTCGAGATTAAAGCACCGGCAAAAGAGAGTTGTCAAGGAGGATTTTCGAGCGTATTCGTTTAGACAAACCCTTTGTCTGGACACACAGGCTACGAGAGCAGCTTGATGTAAGTGGCGTACGGCTGGTCGCCCAGGGACGTGAACGACATCATGGTGACTGGACCATTGGCAGCGTTCGCTACCCACTGGCGTTCGCTCACCCGTCGTGCCGTCAACAACTGTTCCCGAGTCATGCTCGGCGAAGGGCCATCCTGTTCACGTTTCAGGGCCATCAGCACCAAGGGGCCGCGCAAAAGGGCGACGGTATCGGGGTGCCTGGCATCGAGGGCTTCCAGCCGCATCTTCAGCGGCAGTTCGAGTTGCACCCGGTCGCCGGTCTTCCACTCCCGCTGGACGACGGCAAACTGCCCTGGAACCGGAGCTTCCTTGCGGCGGACTCCGTTGACAGATACTGACGCTCCCTCAGCCCAGGCTGGAATCCGAAAGTGGAGAGCCAGCGCGGTTGGCCGCGAAGCTTTGATTGTGAACGCAATGTGATCTTCGTAGGGATATTCGCTTTCCTGGGTCAGCGAGAGCGAGTTCCCACTTTCTTCCCATCGCAGCGTCGAAGGCACGTACAGGTTCACGTAGACCGACCGGGGTCCACGGAAATAGGCGTTGATGCGATAGTCGGCGGCTACCTGCGGCAGGGTACCCGAGCAGCAGGCCCAACGCGCTTTCTTGTAGACCCGCTGACCCTCGAAGTTGCAATCGGCGTAGTAAAAATTCTTGCCATTTTCCTGCAACGGCTTCGCGCCCAGGATGGTGTTGTACATAACGCGCTCCATGCTGTCGCCGTAGCGAGCATCGTGGGTTACGCGGAGCAGGTAGCGGGTCAGCTTGAAGTGGGCATAGGAACCGCACGGGGTTTCAAAGCTGTGGTGGGTGTTGGTCAGACTGTTGTACAGATCATCGCTATCGGGTGCACGCAGCGTCTCATCCGGTCCCCATCCGCCGGTGGCGTAGCTCTGGGCCTGCAACATGGCAAAGGCATTGCGAGCTGCAAGCAGGTGTTTCTCGCTCCCCGCGACCATGTAGGCCATCATGGCGGAACTCAGCGAGTTCACATAGCTGTAGGCATGGTGGCCCTGAAACACGTTCTCGTTGCGCGACAAGGGATTGAACCACGCCTTGTCATCCAGGTACTGCAGGCCCAGATCGTAGTATGGCCGGCCGGCGCCGCGCTGATAAGCCAGGAACAGGTTTTCGGAAAGCGTGTAGGACTCGTCCCATGCCCAGGAAGCATCGCTGGGGTCTTTGTCGGTACGCCACGCAATGTCATGATCGATCGCGATGGGCGGCAAATGCGGCAAGGCCGTTTTAGTGGTTTGCTCCAGAATCGCCATTGCTTGCGGGTCGTTCACGTAGGTATGCGAATCGATCAGCCCCAGCAGTAGTTTGTCGTACGTGTATGCGGGAAAACGATTATTGATGTAGAAGTCCGGGGTAATGGTTTCCGCATACAAACGATTAAGACGCAACACCTTGTCGCGCGTAGCCTGGTCTCCGGTGATGGCATAGGCCCGGGCGAGACCGGAGACCCACTGCCCAAAAGTGCAGCCGGGGGCGAAGCCGACGTCAAAGTTTTTCCGGTAGTCATAGTCGGGATCGTAGGAATACCACCCGCCCAGGTCTTCCCCGGGCGCCGCCAGCCCGGACATCTGGCGGAACGGTTTCAACAGGCTGTCTTCGCTCAGGTCCATCAACACAGCGAGGGTGTTGGTCAATTGCGACTCGTGAAGATCGCTGGCCAGGATCACGTCGCCGTACCCAAACTCGTTGAGGAAGGAAGAGGCCGGCGGTGAGGCCGTGGAGGTGTTTGCTCCCCAGGCCCTGTTGGTAGCAACGGCCGCTGCCGCCAGCGACCCGTACTGCAGAAGTCTTCGGCGTGACATGCCCGAGTTTCCGACTGCTTTCCTGCTCATAGCGCCCCGTTCCCTTTCACATTACCTGTACGATTTCCACACCCTAGGCAACGTTCCACGAATCATTACATAGGTGAGAGGAATCTTTCTCATGGTGTGCCGGGACTGGATGGTGATTGGTCGCCGGATCAACGCAACGGCAGAGTTCTCTGAGGACTCTCCCCCTTTCAGCGCACGGAGATGCCCATGTCCACGACCGCCCCCCCGCCACCGCACTCCACCGACATTCATAGCAAAGCGTTGGCCATCAATCTGGAAGCTTCCTACTACGGGACGTTCGCCGAGATCGGAGCCGGTCAGGAAGTAGCCCGCTGGTTTCTCAGCGTCGGCGCGGGCTCAGGAACGGTCGCGCAAGCCATCTCCGCGTATGACAAGACCGTGAGCGATGATACCTACGGCGCGGGGACTCGCTATGTCTCGAAGGAGCGCCTGCTGGCCATGCTTGACCACGAATACCAGCTGCTCCTGGCCCGTCTGGCGAAATCTCGGGGATCCCACACCCGATTTTTCGCTTTTGCGGACACGGTCGCGACCCGGAATTACCAGGGAACCAACGAGCAACATGGCTGGATCGGTGTCCGCTTCCAGGCCGAACCAGATGGCCTGCCCAATCAGATTTTGCTGCACATCACTCTCGGAGATCCCACGGCGCAACTGCAGCAACAAGCCATTGGCACGCTGGGGGTGAATCTGGTCTATGCCGCCTATCACCAGCGATCTTCGGCCGAGGTTTTTCTGGCCGGCCTGTTCGATGATCTGTCGTGTGAACGGCTCGAAATCGACGTTCTCGAACTAAGCGGCCCTGTGTTCGCCAACAAAGACTCCCGACTCTGGTGCCTGGAGATGCTTCGCAAAGGAATGACTCGCACCCTGGTGTTCGATCCCAACGCCCAGGTGGTCGAACCATCCACTCCCCTGCACAAGCGTCCTTTGCTCGTCCAGCGTACGTTACGCGGTCATCCCGGCCCATCGGCCGCCGAAGCCTTTGAGTCTGCACGCAAGAAGTTCCTGGCGGAAGGGATTGCATCCGAACGCGAACCCTTAGCATTGCTGGAGATCAACACGCAAAATCTGGAAGGCCCAGCTACCTCCGATAATAAGGAACTGCTGGCCCTGATTGAGCAGCTCGCCCATCTTGGCACAGTGCTGGTTACGGATTACCCCGAAGCCTACCAGATCCTCAATTATCTGCGGCGCTACACGGCTGCGCCTATCCGAGTGATTGTCTGGATCTCCCTATTTCTCCGGCTCATGGAAGAACGGGTCTATGTAGAGGCTCCCGGCGCGGTGCTGGAAAGCTTTGGTCGATTGCTCTTTAGCGATGTCACGATCTATGTCGCTGCCATGAACAAGCAGCCATTTGTGGCCGCGCTCGGGGTTCCACCGGAAGGCCTTATCCGGGAGACGCCCGGTCGCGATCTCGTCACCCTGGATGATCTGCTCCCCAAGCCTCCCCTGGATCACCTCTTCCGCTATCTGCGTGCGGCAGGCCGCGTCATTCCTTTGGAGGAAACCCAGACCCAGGCTTAGTGAGCGTGGCAGCCGATCAGGTTCCCAAGGTGAGTTGCTGCGGTTCCTCGATTTCACGAAAGTTGCTCAAGCCGACACCGACCAGGCGAAAGCGCTGACCTTGTTGGGGGACAACGCGTTCGCGCAATGACAGCGCGATGGCGGTTAACTGCTCGCACGAGGCGGGCGGCATTGCCGGGGTATGGCTGCGCGTGAGAATGGAAAAATCACTCGTCTTCAATTTCAAAACCACCGTCCGCGGCACACGCGTTTCCTTGCGCGAAGCCAGCCATACCTTCTCCGCTAAGCGCTGAATCAACTCACCCGTCTCCGAGAGTGGGATGTCGCGCTCCAGCGTATCCTCGGCGGAGATTGACTTCGTCGGCCGGTCGGCGACCACTGGGTTGTGATCGATGCCGCGAGCTAATTCGTACAGCCGTTGTCCGTAGCGCCCGAAATTCTCTTCCAACAGCACCGCATCCAGCGAGTGCAAGTCGCCCACGGTTTGCACGCCTATCTGTTTCAGCCGCTCGGCCGTTACTTTTCCGACGCCGGGGATGCGGCCAACCGGCAGCGGCGGGAGAAATACGTCCACCTCTTCCGGCTGGATGACAAAGAGACCATCCGGCTTGCGCCAGTCAGAAGCGATTTTGGCGAGGAACTTATTCGGCGCCACCCCTGCGGATGCCGTCAGATGCAGCTCGTCGCGAATCTGCTGGCGGATGGCCTTGGCTACCTTTGTCGCCGTGGGTAGTCCCGTCTTGTTCTCGGTCACGTCGAGATACGCTTCGTCGAGCGAGAGCGGCTCGATCAGGTCGGTGTGGCGATGGAAAATCTCGCGCACTGCCTGCGACACCGCACGGTAACGGACAAAGTCGGGAGGCACGAAGACGGCCTGCGGGCAAAGACGTTCCGCATGCACCGCCGGCATCGCGGAATGGACTCCGAAGCGCCGTGCCTCATAGGAGGCAGCACACACCACCGAACGCTTGCCCCGCCAGGCCACCACCACGGGCTGGCCGCGCAGTTGAGGATCGTCCCGCTGCTCGACCGAGGCATAGAACGCGTCCATGTCGACATGGAGGATCTTGCGCACTATGCCCTGATGATACGGCTTGCAGTATCGTGAGAGGGTGCAGACGGCGCCCCACCTCCTGGAGGAATTTTGGCTCACCGCCAGGGCCGAGACCGTCGGCCTTTCCCGCGAGGAATTTGGCGTCGCACTGGGCACCGTGGGCGCGAAGTACAACTACGGTTTGCCTGGCGGCGCCGAGGCCAGTCCCGAAGAGAAGCAGAGCTGGCTGCGATCGCTACACCTGGAAGAGCTAGCCCTCGCCACGGGGTGCGCTCTGGGACGCGAAGTCGCATGGCGCCGCTTCCTCGAGCTCTATCGCACGCCCCTCACCCAGGCCGGGATCGCGATTGCGCGCTCAGCCACGGTGGGTCAGGATCTTGCCGACTCGCTGTACTCAGAAATGTACGGCCTGCGCGAGGTGGAGGGAGAACGCCGTTCGCCCCTCTCCTCCTACTCCGGCCGCGGCTCGCTGCTCGGCTGGCTGCGTACCACGCTGGCGCAACGGTTCGTGGATCATCACCGGCGTACGCATCGCGAGACAGCACTCGATGGCGTCGACAACGCGGCGCCACAGCGGGAACAGGAGCCGGTAGCCGCGGAGCTCACGCGGCTCAACGAAGCCATCGCAACCATCTTGCAGCACATTGCTCCCGAAGAGCGCTTTCTGCTCGCATCTTACTTTCTAGATCGCCAGCCACTGGCGCAGATTGCGCGCGTGCTTCACGTGCATGAAGCCACCATCAGCCGGCGTCTCAAGCGGCTATTGAGCGATCTGCGCAAGCAGCTGCTGCGACAGCTCCAGGCCGGCGGCATAACCAAGCAGGCAGCCGAAGAAGCGCTGGGCAACGACCCGCGCGATCTCGAGATCAATTTGCGCGCTTTACTGCAAAGTTCGCAAACCAGCTCGTTCTCAGAAAAGACGGCAACGGTATGAGTGATCGCTTACAGACCGGGCAGCATCCCGACGCAGACCAGCTGAACGCCTTCGTGGAGCAGGCGCTGCCTCCGCATGAACGGCAGCAGACCCTTGCCCACCTGGCTGATTGTGCTGTCTGCCGCGAGTTGGTGGCTCTGTCGCTTCCCCCGACTGGTTGAGCCCGAGGTGGTTCGCACCCCGTGGTTTGGCGGCTGGCGTCTCGCGTGGGTAGGTGTTCCGGCTCTCGCCGCTCTTATCCTCCTGGTGGTATTTTTTCGCGGCGGACCTGTCCAAAAGCCAGCGGTCACGCAGATGGCGACCATCGAGCAGGCAACTCCACCCCCAGCCCCTATGCCCAGCTCTCCTGCCCTCGCGCTGCGTAAACAGGCGCCGCTGCGGAAGAATTTACAGCGTTTGCCCTCCGCCAATGGGTCGGCCGCACCCGAACCGGGTCCCAGTGGCACAGTGGGTGGCGTCGCGGGTGGTGTCATGGGCGGTATTTTGGGGGGCGTTGGCAGGGAACCCACCCCGTCGATCAGCGTGGCGGGGCATCCTGCGATGCCGGCATTCGCGCTCGCCAGCCGCAGCGCGGTCGATGGGTTCTCCGCCGCTCGTGCGCTCCCCAGTCATCTCGCCGCGCTCTCCATGGTCTCGTTTGGAAGCCGGCGGCTAGCCATCGATACCAGCAACCAGGTCTTTTTGAGCGGAGACGACGGTAGGCACTGGCAGGCAGTGCCGGCGCAATGGCAAGGGCGCGCGGTGCGCGTCGCCCTGGTGGGTGCTTCCAGTAGTAGTCCAGCCACCGCGCTCAAAGTGAGTTCCCTGCCTGCCGCCGGTGGAGCAGCGAGCATCACCGGCACAGTTACGGATCCGGCGGGCGCATTCATTGCCGGCACAACGGTAGCAGCCACGGATGCCAATGGAGCCGTCGTGCGGGCCGTCACCGGCCAGCAAGGTCAATTCCGCCTGGAGCATCTTGCTCCGGGTGGTTACCGGGTGGAAGCCGAGAAGCCTGGCTTCGAGAAGCAGGCACTGACGACCAACTTGGCCGCAGCGCAGCAAGCTGTAGTGGACGTCACGCTACAACTGGGGGCGGCTGCCCAGACGGTCACGGTGCAGGAGTCAGCCTCCGCAGCAGACAAATTGTCAGCGGTGGTCGTGGAAGCCGGACCTGGGTTTGAGTTGACGACCGCGGACGGTAGCCGCTGGGTGAGCGCGGACGGCCTAAGCTGGGCCCGGAAATAAATGACTTAAGCGATCTTTTCCATCGCTCGTTTGAGCGTCTGCGCGGGCGATTCCTCACCTTGCAAGAGCGCAAACGCACGCCGCGATCTGGCCTTTTGCTCCGACCAGTCTTCGCCGCGATGGAGCGCAAGCAACCGCTCCGCCACCTGCTCCGGTCCGGTACACATAACGGAGTCGAGACCTAACCAGCGGGCAAACTCACCCGTTGCCGAGGATTCATGCACGGTGCCGACAATTGGAAGCTCCACGGCCATGTAGTCGATAATCCGGGACGGTATGGAGTAGCGGCTTCTCAAGTCAATTTTGGGGTCCAGCTTAGGGCCGGGCAGGAAACCAACATGGGCGTGACTCAGGGCACTGTCGAGTTCCGCCTGCGTGGGGAAGAAGCCACGCACTTTGACCCGTCTCTTAATCGTGGTGCGGGCCTGGCGCAGAATCTTCGGTGAGCCCAGGAACGATACTTCGACCTCCAGCCCCTTTGCCTCGAGGAGAGCAATTGCGCCATCAAGATCGTCGAGCCCCTCGGCATACGAGCTGACGTTGCCGTGCATGACGATTTTGAGAGGGCCGCCTTCCCGCGGGTGCGCCTTCGCCAGCGCCGCATCGCGGGAAAACAGTAACAGTTCGGCGTCGGGGCGCAAGGCTGCAATATCCCGGAGTAACGGTTGGCTTACGCAAAATACCCTCTGCGCACGATCCACCAGCTCGCGAAGCGCACCACGGGTGATATCACCCTCCAACACATCCCAGAGATGAAGAATAAATGGCGCACCCACCAGGTTCACCAGTTTCAGGCATCGCTGCGCGTCCTCCTCTCCCAGGGGAGCGGCATAGACACTGGTGATGCGCCTGCGATACGCGGAGGTGAGCCGGCTCACCGCGGAAGGCCGGAGATCGTCTCCGCTCCACGCACTCAACCCCAGGCGCTCACTCAGCTTTACCAGGGTTGGACGATGCAGGAACGAATACCGGCTAAGAACGCTATTCTCCAGCAGAACGGAGCGCGGATCCAGGGTCTGCAGGCTACTGGACCACCAATGGAAATGGAGCCAATCCTCATGGGGATCGAGGAGGCGCACCGTTTGTACCCCGACTGCTGTGCGCGGTGACAACGAAAAGCGATTGATAAACAGCGGTACCAGACTCGATGAGCGCATTCGATCCACCCGGAAAAGGAGTCGGACGTGTAGCTGGGAGTACAGGTGCAACCGCGTGCAAACACCTAAAGTATACTGTGATTGAGACAAATCGCAGCCGGCGCCGAACACAACTCGACACTGTGTTCTGCTAATGATCGCGCGATGTCTTATTGGATTAAGATGACACGCTTCGCGTGCCCTGCGCGCGCAGGAGCACGCTGCCGATGCAACCGGCGCCTATCGACGCAGCCAATGTGCCAATTTTGGACATATCCAGAAGGTCGCCGTCGCCCAGGGCGAGCGAAGCGATAAAGAGCGACATGGTAAAGCCGATGCCGCACAGCCAGGCGGCGCCGAAAATCTGACCCCAGGCAACGGAAGCGGGCCGCGATGCCAGCTTGGTGGCAGCGGCAATCCAAGCGAAGAGGGTAATGCCCAGGGGTTTGCCTAGCAGCAAACCGAAAAGCACACCCAGGGTGATGGGATGGGTTGCGGCGGGTCCGAGCGCCCCCAGAACATGAACTCCGGCATTGGCAAAAGCAAAGAGGGGCATGATGAGGAAGCTGACCCACGGCTGCAGGCTGTGTTCAATGCGGTGCAACGGAGATTCGATCATCTCGCATTGCTGTTCCAGCAGATGGATCGCATGGTGAGCGCGCGCCGAGTTCGAATCGTGATTTTCGAATTCATCCAGCAGCCAACGGCTCTTGCGCAGGAACTCTGCTTTGTCCGTCGAGTTGCGCGCGGGAATGGTGAAAGCCAGAAGAATGCCGGCGATGGTGGCATGTACCCCTGAGTTGAGCACGGCGAACCAAACCCCTACACCAATCAGGGCATAGACGACCGGGCTACGAATCCCCAGCCAGTTGGCTCCGAACGAAATGGCGACCCCGGCAAAGCCAAGACCCAGCGCAACAAACGAAATGTGCTGGGTGTAAAACAGCGCGATCACCAGCACGCCAAAAATATCGTCTACGATTGCCAACGCCGCGACAAAGACCTTCAGTGTCACCGGCACCCGCTTACCCAACAAGGCCAGGACGCCCAGCGCGAATGCGATGTCGGTGGCCATGGGAATGCCCCAACCATTGATGCCGACTCCTCCTCGATTGATGGCGACATAGATCAACGCGGGGACGATGGAACCACCCAGCGCGGCCATAAAAGGAAAGGCCGCCTGTTTGAAGGTTGAGAGCTCGCCGATGAGCAACTCGCGTTTGATCTCCAGGCCGACCAGGAAAAAGAAGATCGACATCAGGCCGTCGTTCACCCACTCATGCCGGCTCTCCGAGAGCGATACCCTGCCGAGAGTTACCGTGACCTGGGTGTGCCAGATCTGGTAGTAGCTGTGCTCCCACGGCGAGTTGGCCCAGGCGAGAGCGGCCGCGGTGGCCAGCAGGAGCAGGATTCCCCCCGCGGCTTCCATCCTGGCGAAGCGGGCAAACGGGCTGGTGATCACGTCGATGGGTGGTCGTGAAATCGAGGGCACATCGCTCGGCAAGGGGAGAGCCTCCGTCTCCGAGAATACCCGTCGGGCGAAGTATTAATGAATTAGTTGACAATCGCCGGCCGGCCGCTTATCTTTATTTCAGGACGATGTTGTATGCCACCTAAAAAATCACCGACGCTGACCGAAGCTGAGCTGCGACTGATGAAGGTTCTGTGGACGCGCGGGGAGTCGACGGTTAGTGACATCGTGGCCGCGCTGCCTAAAAAGAATGCGCTGGCGTATAACTCTGTGCTCACCACCATCAGAATTCTGGAGCAAAAGGGTTATGTGCAGCATCGCAAAGAGGGCCGGGCGTTTTATTACCTTCCGCTGGTCGCTGAGCAGGAAGCCAGCAGCTCGGAAGTACGGCTGGTGTTGAGTCGCTTCTTCGGCAATTCACGGGAAAAGCTGCTGCTTTCCCTGCTTGGAGATAGCGAGATAACCCCAGAAGAATTGCAACGTCTAAGGGATGCAATCCAGCAGGCGGAGTGACGCATGGAAGCGAACCTCGTGGGGCACATAATCTCGACCAGTCCGGCACAGATACTGATTGCCAGCATCTGGCAGGGACTGTTGTTGACCGGGTTTGCCTGGGCGGCTCTTAAGCTAGCTCCGAGACTGCGCGCCTCTACCCGCTTCACGCTCTGGCTCATCGCTTTTCTGCTGGTGGCGTTGTTACCGTTCTTTGCCCTCCCCGCGACTCACTCTCTGGCCGGCGCGTTGCCGCAGACGGATCACTCGCTGCGCCTGAACGTTGCCTGGGCTTTTGCGCTGGAAGCACTGTGGGCGGCGACTTCCCTTTTCTCTCTGGGACGGTTGCTGGTTGCCGGGATGCAGATGCGGACTCTGTTTCGCACGTCCACTCCAGTCCCCTTCGCGGATCTGGACGCGGAAGTCAAGACCATTGTTGTTCGCGCGGGAGCGCGGCCGATTGAAATTCGACTCTCCGACGCACTAGACGCGCCCAGCGTTGTCGGCTTCCTGCACCCGGCGGTAATTGTTCCCCGCTCCTTATGGGCTGAGCTCGAGCCGGGTGACATGAAGCAGGTCATCATGCATGAAAAGGCCCACCTCGATCGTGGAGACGACTGGACCAATCTGCTGCAGAAACTGTTACGAGCTCTTTGCCCGTTGAATCCGGCCTTGCTTTGGGCGGAGCGCCATCTATGCATGGAGCGAGAACGGGCCTGCGACGATGCCGTCCTGGACGCTGCCGGCAATCCACGCGCCTATGCCACCTGCCTGACCAAGCTGGCCGAGAGCCGGCTGGTGAAGCGCGCCGCAGCACTCGCGCCCGGATTGTGGAAGCGGCATTCTGAACTTGCCGGGAGAGTCGATAACATTCTTCACCGCAAACGCGGTCTTCGGCCGGTGGTTGCCCGCGCCCTGGTGGGTGCTTCGCTGGCCGGTTCCCTGCTGGGCGTGGTGCTGTTGCAGCGCTGCCCACGCATGATCACTTTTGCTGCCGGTGATCCTGCCCCGGCGGTCGCCGCAGTTGAAGCGGCGCCCCGCATCGAGCTGCGCGCTCGATACCAGGAAGCGAAGTACCGGGAAGCAAAGTATGAGGAAGCTTCGTTCCATCCCGTGCAGCAGCCGGTGGCGGTGAAACTACACACCGCGCACAAGATTGCTCCCCGCGTCCGCTACATCGCCGTACGAAGCATCGATGAAAGCGGCGCCATGACTTTAGTCGTCTTTACGGTGGAGGCTCCGCGGTCTTCCACTGCACACCTACCCCCAACTCCCAACAGCTGGATCATTTTCCAGATCTAAAAAACTTCACCTGAAAGAGGAATTAGCATGTCCAATGAAACTAATTTATTAAGAGCACAAGCGAAGCGCTTCGTCGCGCCGGGCCTGGCTCTCGCCCTTGCTCTGTCTGCCGGCGCTTTTGTCTTCGCTCACAAGCACGTCGACGCTGCTACTTCGCCCGATACTCCCAACACTCCGATCAACAACGCCAGCATCGATCCCTTGCTGGCCCTCGACCAGGCCACGGAAGCGGTGGCGTCGCGGGTTACGCCGGCTGTGGTGAACATTGCTGTCACCTCACATGCCCCGGAGCAACCGGCCGAAGCGCAAGGTCAGGACGAGGGTGGAGATAATCCCTTCTCACAATTCTTTGGTCCCCAGGGACCGATGCAAGGCCCGCAACGCGGACAGCGCCAGATCGAGCACGGCATCGGCAGCGGCGTGATCATTTCGCCCGATGGCTACATCGTGACCAACAACCACGTGGTCGATGGCGCAATGGAAGTGCGGGTAACCCTGCATGACCGGCGCACTTTCCCGGCCAAGGTAATTGGCACCGACAAGCTTACAGATCTGGCGGTTGTAAAAATCAACGCGACCGACCTGCCGACCCTAGGCTGGGGCGATTCCACCAAGCTGGTCCCGGGTCAGTCGGTATTGGCGATTGGCAGCCCGTTCGGCTACTTCCGCTTTTCAGTCACTCGTGGCATTGTCAGCGCTGTCGACCGGCCGAATCCGTACTCGCGTGATCCCCGCCAGCCAGGCAATTTCATTCAAACCGATGCGGCTATCAATCCCGGCAACTCGGGTGGCCCGCTGGTGAACGCACACGGCCAGTTGGTCGGCATCAACACTTTCCTAATCTCTGAGAGCGGCGGCTTCTCGGGTGCTGGATTTGCCATCCCCACGCAAACCATTCACCCCGTGGTCGACGCCCTGATCAAGAACGGTGTGGTCCATCACGGATATCTGGGTGTCGGACTGAACGACGTGACTCCGGAGAACGCGAAGTTCTTCAACCTGACCGGGAATTCGGGTGCACTGATCGCTTCGGTGACTCCTGACTCTCCGGCCGGCCGCGCGGGCATCAAGCAAGGTGATGTGGTGACGGCTGTCAATGGTCAGCCGGTTGAATCTGCCAGCGATCTGCAGGTTGTGGTCGCCGAAGATGCACCGGGCACCAAGATTCAGTTGGATGTCCAGCGCAACGGCCATGCCGACAAGCTTGATGTGACGGTTGGCGAGTATCACAAGGACCAGGAAGTTGCCGCGGCAGCGAAGGACGACGGCGGTCATGCCCGTCTTGGCGTTGCCATCAGCGACCTGACTCCGGATATCCGTCAGCAACTCAATCTGCCTACCCAGGTGGAGGGTGTTGCGATTGCACAAGTGCAGCCTGCGAGTCCTGCGGAAGATGCAGGACTGACGAGCGGCGATGTCATTGTTGAGGTGAACCGCCAGCCGGTGAAGTCGGCACAGCAGTTCCGCGACGATGTACAACACGCGCCTGCTGGTAAGGACATGCTCTTGTTGGTGTGGGCAAACGGTGGCACGACCTACCGCGTTGTTCATCCCGCGAGCGCGTCCGGCTCCAACGGCGAGTAACTGAGACCGCCGGGTGCGCCCAGCACCCGGCGGTTCACTTTCCTGGAGTCACCCTGATTGGGCGGCCCACGTCAAATCTGCGAACAGCTCAACGGGCTTAAGTAAAGATTCGAGATATTGCTGACGATCTCGGGATCAGTATTGCCTGGCTTCTTAGACAATTCCTTCCACTCCGGATCTCCCGCAAACACCGACCACTTGGCATTCAGATCCGCTACATCGGCAAACGTAAGCATGTAGGTCAAACTGGGCATGCGTGCACCGACCAGCGTGTCGCCGAAAAACACCGGGGCCAACCCGGTGCGGGTAAAGATCCCAATCTCCGCCTCGTTGAACATCTTCACCTTGTGGATATGCCCGGCATCCGTCGCGCTCTCGTACGTCCTCAACTGAAAAATTCTTTTGGGACCCTTAGGAGCAACCAGCTTGGGCCATCCTGCAAATGCAGACAGCAGCGAACCTTCCACCCTGGCAAACGCAGGCGCGGAAGCTGGAGCCGCCCAAAACGCCGACGAAGCTTTGAGAAATTCGCCATCGTCCGCCAGCCGCGCGTCGAGCAACGCCAGCGCCTCGACCGAGCTTGCGGGAATGAGCAGATAATAGGTCGGCGTCTCCGGCCCAATATCCAACTTGAACGCGCCCACGGGCGTGCTCCCCATACGGTTGAGCGCCGGGATCAGCGCGTGTTCGAAGTAATTTTGCGTCAGAGTCAATTGCGCTCCGGTCTGTAAAGAGTATTTGCGCAACAGGTAAAATTCCCGCGCCGGCTGGGCCATCGCCCGCCCTTCGCCGCTCAACGCAGCCCCCGCGATAGCAATGCCCGATGTGACAAAGTCTCGCCTCCTCAAATCGTTCCTCCTAACCTTTCGTGACCAGCGCTAATGTGAAGCCGTCGTATCCTTTGCTGCCGACCGTCTGGATAGTTGTGGCGGTAAGCCTTGGTTCCGCGGCGATCATGTCATGCATGCGCCGCGCGCCGCGCACATTCGGGTCGTCGCTCCTGGCATCGATCAGCGCTCCATCACGGATCACATTGTCGACGATGATAAGGCTGCCTGGCCGCGACAGCTTGAGCGACCACTCCAGGTAATGCGGAATGCTCTTTTTGTCGGCATCGATAAAGAAGAGATCGAACGGCGCGTCCAACTGCTGGATGGTCTGCCCGGCATCGCCCAGCCGTACTTCCACTACGTCGCTCAATCCGGCGCGAGCAATGTTGCCCCGAGCAACCTCAGCATGCTTTGCGCTCGCCTCCAGCGTGATCAGGCGGCCGCCAGGTGGCAGCGCGCGGGCCAGCCAAATGCTGCTGTAGCCGCCCAGGGTGCCTACTTCCAGAATGCGTTTTGCACCCCCCAGCTTCGCCAGCATCATGAGCAGCTTACCCTGGCTTGGGGACACGCTGATCGAAGGCAAGCCTGCGGCTTCACTCGCCGCTAACGCTGCCTCCAGTGCGGAGTCCGCGGGTATAAGAAGATCGGTGGTGTATTGATCGACGTCGGTCCAAAGCTGCATCTCCATCCGATCATTGTACGGGTACACTAGGCGGATGCCGACCTCATACAACCAGATCACCGGCAAGAGCCTGGAACGGCTCGCCGCGCTCAGCGACGGTATATTTGCCGTGGCCATGACGCTGCTGGTCCTTGACCTCCACGTACCCGCCAGCGATTTGATCCACAGCCAGGGCGAGCTGTGGCACTCGCTCGCGGAGGCCGTGCCGCAGGTGATCAGCTACCTGATGAGCTTCCTCACTTTGGGCATCTTCTGGAACGGGCAACAGGCGCAACTTAACTCCTTTACGCACAGCGATCGCAATCTTTCGTGGATTCATATCGCGTTTCTCTTTGCGGTATCATTCATGCCGTTTTCGACGCGCCTGCTGGCCGGCTTCATCGACTACCGCAGTGTGCTGTTGGCGTATTGGGGGAACATCCTGCTGCTGGGCGTGGTGCTTTACGGCAGCTGGAAGTATGCCGAACATGCAGGGCTGCTCAAAGAGGAGGTCACACATGCGAAACAATGTGCGATGGAACGCAGGATCCTGGTGGCGCAGGGAATGTATGCAGTAGGAGCCGGATTGTGCCTGATCAATACGTACGTCAGCATCGCATTCATCGTGCTGGTACAACTGAATTTCGCGCTCGCGCCGCGGCTGCCCTTTCTGTCTGAGGTTTAGTTAGAGCTTCTCTGATTCGACGACGTGCACACCCGGAGGCGCGGTGATGGCGGCCTCCAACAAAGCCTTCGCGATCTTGTCCGGAGACACCACGCGATAGTGACGAGGCAAGATGGGCCGAATTGCGTGGAAGGCGCGCAGGGTGCGCTCCTCCCATACGCGGTGTGGCTCGCGTTTTCCCAGGATCCCCGAGGGACGAACTAAGGTAAGCGACGGAAATTTTCCGTTAATGAGCCGCTGCTCGACTTCCCCTTTCACCCGCATATAGAACGCCCGCGATTTCGGGTTGGCTCCAATCGACGAGTTAAAGGCAAAGCTGCTCGCACCGTTGTCGCGCAATAGCTTCGCCACAGCCAGCGGGTACTCGACATCCACCTTGCGAAAGGCCTGGTGCGAACCGGCCTGACGCATCGTAGTGCCTAGGGTGCATATGCCGCCATCCACTTGCCACCAGGATGCATCTTTCGGGAGGGCGTCAAAATCGACGAGGGGATTCTCGAGCTTGTCGTGCGATGGGAGCGGTTTGCGGGTTACCGCGATCAACTTGCTCACCCGGCTGTCGGCCAGGGCATGCCGCAGTACCGACTGCCCTACCAATCCGGTTGCGCCGACGAGGAGAAGAACCGCCATGCGGTCTAGTGTACTAGTCTTACGCCATGGAGAATTTCCGCCTGCGGGTCTTTCGCGCCGTGGCCCGTCATCTCAACTTCCGCATCGCCGCCGAGGAGCTGTTGCTGACCCAATCCGCGGTGACACAGCAGATCAAGGCGCTGGAATCGGAGCTGGATACGCCGCTCTTCGACCGTACCGGGGGCAGGGTTTCTCTGACGGCCGAGGGCAACGCGCTATTGCCGTTCGCCGAGAAGCTCGCCGAGCTGGCTGCCGAAGGGCGCGAAGCTGTGGCCGCCACCACCGGTGTGCATGCGGGAAGGCTGGCGATCGGCGCTTCGCAGACCATCGGGCAGTACCTGCTGCCGAGACTGATCGCAGGCTTCCTGGCGGAGAACCGGAAGGTGCAAGTCACGGTGATGGGCGGCAACACACAGACCATTCTCGAGGCACTGATGGAGCATCGCGTGCAGTTGTGCCTCATCGAAGGGCCGGCGATGCGCCGGGATGTGAAGGTACAGCCGTTTATGGAGGACCACATGGTGTGCGTGGTGCCGGCCGGGCATGCCTGGGCAGATCAAGAGATCGAGGTAGCGCAAATTCAGCAGGCGACGTTTGTGGCACGCGAGGTGGGCTCGGGTTCGCGAAGGATTGTCGAGCAGGCGATGGAACAGGCAGGGGTCGAGGTGAAACGGCTTCACCTAGCGATGACATTTGATTCGACTGAGGGACTATTGAGCGCGGTCGAAGCGGGGTTGGGGATTGCGTTCGTCTCGCGCTGGGCGGTAAGGAACCAGCTGGCGCTCGGAACACTGAAGCTGGCGAGGGTACGCGGCCTGAACCTGGCGCGGATGTTCTCCTTGGCATCGGCCGCCGGCCCGGAGCCTTCAGGAATTCCGGGTGCGTTCCATCGCTTCGTTCTCGAGCGTGCAGAGGAGTGGGCTCCGCGTGCAACGGGGAGAAACAAGAATAACGAGTGACCGTTTATATCGATATGTAATTGCTATAGACCGCCAGCAGAGATACGCCTGCCACGATGATCCATAACGTGACGCCCTGCAGAAAGGGCCTCACGCCAACCTGCCGCAGAGTGTTTCTCGAAAGGCTCGTGCCGATTAGGAACAACGTCGCCGTCAGACCTGCTTTGCCCAGGTGGGAAAGGGTTGCATACTCCGCAGCGAAACGCGGCAGATAGGTGCTGGCAGCCGCCGCCAGGCAAAAGAAGAAGATGAACCAGGGAATCTTCACCTTGGCCCGGTTCGAGGCGCCGCCAGCCAGTCTGGCCATGTAGGCCGCCGTAATCAAGGAAACCGGAACGATCCAGAGCGCCCGTGCCAGCTTCACCGTGGTGCCCACAGCCAGCGCCTGGGCGCCATACTTGGCCGCCGCGCCAACCACCGAACTGGTGTCGTGAATAGCCAGCGCGGACCAGAGCCCAAACTGATCCTGATTCAAACGCAGCGCATGCCCCACCATGGGAAAAATGAGCAACGCCGCCGAGTTCAGCAGGAAAACCGTTCCCATCGACACGCTGATCTCTTCCTGGTCCGCGCCCGTGATCGGAGCGATCGCAGCAATCGCGCTTCCCCCGCAGATCGCCGTGCCTGCCGTAATCAGATACGAAGCCTTCCCCCCTACTTTGAACAAGCTGCCAAACAACAATCCCAGCAGCATGGCACAGCTAATGCTCACCGCGGTGTACACAAAGCCCGAACGGCCGGCATGCACCACCTGCTTCAGGTTCATCCCGAACCCCAGCGCCACCACCGAAACCTGCAGCAGTAGCCTGGCGAGTGAGCTGCTCTCCGAACGGAACGGGTGCTCGACCGAGAAGCCAAAGGCGATGCCACCCGCCAGTGCAATCGCCGGCGACACCACCCCGCTCGCCGCCAAAAGAAGTCCGAGGAAGAAGATGGTCCGATTCCGTTGCATGACATCACTTTCGGCGTTTCCGCGAGCGTGGTCCAAGCAGAAATACTCATGAGGCATAAGGCCGGGTGACTTTCGTCTTATCTTCGCCTATGCTGAGGCTATGAAGCGCCTCAGTTGCAGCGCCCTGCGCGGCGAACTCAGCCAGCGCAACACGGCCCGGTCAGCCGCTTGGCCGGCGGAGCTCAGCTACTCCTCCGTACCCAGTGTCGTGTACGCGGAACGTGACCCCGGAGAACACGGCAACTTCCTCTCCGCCGCCTACCGGCGCATCCTGCACCAACCGGAATGGAAAGCGCGGCTGGCCAAGGTCTATACCGGCTCCCGCTTTCTACCCCGGAGCGCCGACCGCAAACGCCGTGAGCTGGAGTGCGCCAACAGCTCCGACGCGCTGCTGATGAACATCTTCTGCTACCCGGGCATACTGCGCCGGATGGCTCTGTGCGGGCTGCTCGGAATTGCACCCGGGCAATCTCCCCGCTTCGGCTTCCGGCCAAGAATTCCGCTGGCCAACAGCCGCGAAGATCGCAGCGAGATCGACCTGCGCCTGGGGAGTCTTTTCATCGAAGCGAAGCTTACCGAGGGCGGTTTTCAGACCGCGCGTCCGGAACTGGTGCATCGCTATCGCGACCTGGAAGAGGTATTTGACGTCTCCCGGCTTCCCATCCTTCAGGGCAGGTACCGTTCATGCCAACTGATCCGCGGGGCGCTTGCGATGTATGTACATCCTGTATCCTTCGTTGTTTTTTGCGATCAGCGGCGGCCCGATTTGATTGACGATTGTTATGAGGTCATGGCCGCCGTGGCCAACGCCGAACTCAGATGCCGCATGCGTGTCGTCACCTGGCAGGAACTTGCCGCTGCCATGCCGCTCACGGTGAAGCGCTTCCTGGCCGAGAAATACGGCATCCATTAAAGTTGAAGCAGGGGGAGTGTTTCGCGCATGCTACCGAAGGAACGCAAGCAACGCATTGGCCTGATGCTGACGGTGTGTGCCGTCTGTATCGCAGTCCTATGCTTTCTGCGGCCCATTCCCCTGGGCGCGGGATATCACGACTTCGCGGATAAGCGCAGCCTGCTGGGCATTCCCAATTGCCTCGACGTTCTTTCCAACCTGCCGTTCATCCTGGTCGGCATGGGGAGCCTGTGGTGGCTGGCGCTCGCATCGAGCCGGAAAGCATTTGTTCTGCCCCAGGAGCGCTGGCCCTACCTGGTTTTCTTCGCCGGCGTTACCCTGACGGGTTTCGGTTCACTGTGGTACCACCTCGCCCCGGGCGACGCGCGGCTGCCGTGGGATCTGCTGCCGATGACCTGCTCCTTCATGTCGATGCTGATCGCCATCATCATGGAGCGCATCAGCGTAAAAGCCGGGCTACGCTTGCTGCTGCCGCTGCTGGTTCTGGGCGCTGCCAGTGTCGCTTACTGGCAATCGTCCGGCGATTACCGCTTCTACCTGTTCGTGCAATTCTGTCCGCCGCTGCTCATTGCAACTGTCATTGCCCTTTTCCCTCCGCGCTACACGGGCAACGTTTACCTGGTGATTGCGTTTCTCTTCTTCGTGTTGGCCAAGCTGTTCGAGATGTTAGATAAGCAAATTTATAGCTTTGCGCACATCGTCAGCGGACACTCGCTAAAGCACGCGACAGCAGGCGTTGCATGTTATTGGATCGCGCTCATGCTCGCCCGGCGCCAGCCCATCGCGTCATATAATCAGCAGTACAGCACTAGCGTCAAAGAGTGTGAGGAGTTTGTTTGAAGAGCAGTTTATTATCCCTTTTGGTTTGCCCTGCGTGTCATAGCGCCCTCGATCTCCGCACCGATCGCGCCGAAGAAACTGAAATCATGGAAGGCCTGCTGTCTTGCACGCGCTGCTCCGCGCACTATCCCATCACGAGGGGGATACCTCGCTTCGTCTCCCATGGCCTGACAGAAGATCAGAAGGCGACCGCAGACGCCTTTGGGTATGAGTGGACTCACTATTCCGCACTGACCGAAGCCGACCGCAGGGAGTTTCTCGACTGGATCGCTCCCGTCGCGCCGGCAGATTTTGAAGACAAGTTGGTACTCGACGCCGGATGCGGTAAGGGCCGGCACAGCTTCCTCTCGGCCCAGTTCAAGGCGCGCGCGGTGGTTGGTGTCGATCTTTCGAATGCAGTCGAAGCGGCGTATGGCAACACCCGGGCGCTTGCGAACGTGCATATCGTGCAGGCGGACATTTTGAATTTACCCTTCGCCCAACCATTCGATCTCGCCTATAGCATCGGCGTGCTGCATCATCTGCCCGTGCCCAAGCAGGGTTTCCTCTCGCTCGCCACGCATGTGAAGCCGGGTGGACGCATTGTGGCGTGGGTCTATGGCAAGGAAGGCAACTTGTGGATTGAGAAGCTAGTGGATCCGGTGCGCAAGAACATCACCTCGCGGCTGCCCCGCTTTCTTACCCGCTACTTATCATTTGTGCCTGCGGTGGTGCTCTATGCCGGGCTCAAGCTGCTCTATCGGCCGGCCATCGGACGACCCTGGTTAAAGCGCATGCTGCCGTACTCCGACTATCTCTGCTCCATCTCCGGCTATTCCTTTGCAGAGAATTTCTGGAATGTGTTCGACCAGTTAGTCGCGCCGACGGCGTATTACCACAGCCAGGAAGAGGTCGTGGATTGGTTCGCCACCATCAAGGGAAAACAGGTGACCATCTCACGCCATAACAGCAATAGCTGGCGTGGGACAGCTCTGCTGCCTGACTTTCAATGACTATTGCGGAGTCCAGTGGGGATGACTGGTGAACAAGCCACCCAGAAATCCCAGCTGGTAGACGAGGAAGCAGCCGAAGCAGACACTCACCACCCCTGACGCCACAGTGAAGAAGCGGCTCATCCCGGCAAACCGGTTCCCTGCATACGCCAGCGGTACGGCCATGGCGGCGGTCATGCACATCATCCCGACCATCGTGCCTGCGCCAAACACCAGCAGATACACCGTCGCCCAAATTGGTGAGTGGATCGTCGACAACACCAGGAGCGCGACCGCAGCCGATCCTGCCAGCCCGTGAACAATCCCGATCACCAGGGGACGGAGGCACTGGTACACGCCGAAGCGGCCCACCGATCGATCGAGAAACGTTTCCACGGCCGGCACAGCTGATGGCTCCCGTTTGCGGGTGAGGTACGACGTCACCCGCTGCATCACCCCGGTAAGGTTGAGCACTCCTAACAGGATCAGCATCAGGGCGACACTGAACTCCATCGAAAGCCCGAGGCGCGGCGGGATTACCACGCCAAAGAGGATGATCATGCTGCCCACAGCAAAGATGGTCAGCGTGTGCCCAAGCCCCCAGATGGAGCCGATCAATCCCGCCTGGCGGATACTGCGTTGCTTACTCACGATCGTGGAGACCGCCACCACGTGATCAGGATCGGTGGAGTGGCGCATGCCCAGCAATAATCCCAGGCCGCCGACCAGGAGAAAGGGTCCAAACCGCTCCTTGCTCAGGTTGTGCAGGTCGATGCCCGTGGTGGCAAAGGCGCGAATGGCAATCGCAGCACCGAGAACGGTCATGAAGGCAGCCGACGCAACCGGCAGCCAGCGAGTGGTCAAGGGGCCATCCACTTGCAGGCTCGCCATAAAGCGGCGTGCATAGACCATGAGCATGCCGAAGCCGATCAGCACCGCCGCCAGCCCCAGGCTGAAGGCGATGATGAGGAAGAAGCCGAGCCCGATGCGATGCAGCGCAAAGGCGCTCAGCAACACCACCAGCGCTGCCGGGCAGGGGATGATTCCGCCAGTAATACCCAAGGCAAACAACTGAGAGAGGGAAACCGCTTTGCCGCGTTCCACCGGCGGCGCCTCTGTTGGGCGCTGCGAGAACCAATGACTATGCGCCTGGCCGATGGTATGGGAGTGAGACACATCCAAACCGCTCCAGCGGCGAAGAAACATGTATCCGCCCAGGCCGGCAATGGTCAACCCGGAGAATACACCCAGCCACGGATACAATTGCTCGGGCACAATGTAGCGCGATGCGTAGATCGTGATTGCTCCCAACGCGAAGACACCCGCGGTATGCGATGCAGTGACGATCAGACCGAGCAGCAGGGCGTGGCGGGCTGTGCCGCGGGAACCGACCAAGTAGGCAGCGACGATCGTCTTGCCATGGCCAGGCTCGAGCGCGTGCAGCGCACCCAGGCCAAGCGCTATGCATGCGGCCGTCAGCAGGAACCACAAGCTCATGTTCTGGTTGGTGATGAGCTGGGTGAACGCACTGCGTGGCGTTGCCTGCTGGTTCGCCTGCAGATTTAACGGCGCCGGCGCCACGGCGACTGGAACGGCCGGAGCTGCCACGACGACGCTCTTGTGCCGGACCGGCACCGGCAACGCCGGGTAGTGGAATTGGATCGACGCGGACAAGTCCTGCGGCGGGCTGTTCAGCAGGTCCGTCGGATAGTTGGTTAACTCCGCACTTCGATCCGTTGCTGAGACGGAGCTGTTCACCAGGTGAGCTGCCGGCGCGGCGACCACAATCTCTTTCCACCCCGCATGACCAGGATAGTTATTGTCGACGTATTGCAGTTTCGCCGCAGAGCGATCGGCGGGGGCCTGGTAGACAAAGCCCATCTTCATCGTCGGCAATCCGCCGGCGCCCGGAGGAAAGATGACCTGGCTCGAGAGCATATGAAGCGGCACGCGTTTGCCGTCAACCATCAGGCTCAGACCACGTTCGAATTCCAGGCCGCGCGCGGTGATATATCGTTTCACCGCAGGGTCTGCTCCATCCGCAGTGACATTTCCCTGCTGCAGCTCCTGATAGGTTGGAATCTCCGCCAAGTCGATGATGTAGGTTACCTTGACCCCGTCGCGCTCGAGCGAGATCTTCGCATAATGATTGACGCTGAAGTTGCCCATTGGATGAGCAAAGCTCTTCGCCGTCAGCAGCAGGCAGAACGCGGTCAGAAACAGCAGCCTAGTTCTTTTCACGATTTTCCACCGAAGTTTCCCATTGCCTTTAATACCCAGCTATGAGGATGAAAATAATCACGGGTTCCCACGAAGCTTGGGTGGCTCTTATCTCGCCGGTGTTGGCAAGATGTGGAGCTACCCCAGCACTTAACCGGAAGCTCCCCGGTAGACCCACATCTCGCCAACACCAGCGAGATATGGGGCACCCAAACTTCGTGGCCGGGAAAGGTTTGAGGGTTCACTTGCCACCTGATCGTAGTGCCGTTGTGAGATCTGCAGTTTTCTCAAGCTCCTTGAGTCGTTGTGCGGCCACACCGGCGTAGATGACGTGAAACTGCGGATTGATCCTGAGCGCCATTAGGAGCCTCTGTTTGGCCAGCTCCGTTTGTCCCATCTTTCCAGCAATCATGCCGGCATGGAACAACAGAAGCGCGTCCCGGGTGCCGGGGCGCAGCGCATTCTCCATCGCATCGCTCGCCTCCTGATAGTTGCCGTTTTTGTAAAGGGCCCACGCCAGCGCATCCCAGGTATAAATATCGTGGCGTACCTCAAACTCCTTGCGGGCGAGGACGAGCGACTCGTCCAGCTTGATATCGTGGTCGGCGTAGAACAGGGCCAGGTCGCGATTGTGCAGCACCTGGTTGATATGTCCCAGCAGCCCGATATATTGCACCAACTGGTATTGCTTTTTAGCTTCTGCCGGGTTGCCGGCCCGGGTGTACAAGTCCCCGAGTTCGGCCACGTAGATGGGCATGGGTACCACCGCGATCGCGCTTTGGTAGAGCTTGATCGCCTCGGCATACCGTCCCTGGTTACCGCGAAGTTTGCCTAATCCTGCAAGCGCCCGATAATCGCCGGCATGAATATTCAGCGCGGCCAGATAGGCTCGATCGGCCGCGGCCACATCGCCGGCTTGCGATTCATATTCGCCCAACTCGAAGTAGAGCCACGCAAGATTTTCCGGCGGCAACAACGCCTCGGTGCCTGCGGCCACCGCACTTTGCATCAGGCGAATGGCGCCCGCGGTATCACCGGCAACGAACTTCAGGAAAGAAGTACGGCTATCGCGCACATAAACGTTATGGGGATCGGAGGCAGAGTCACCAGAAACATCGAGCCGCGAATAGGCCACTGCTGCGCGTTCATATTCCCCCATATCTGCTTCGGCATCGCCCACGAGCGCGAACGACGAAAGGTCGCCCGAACCCTGCGCCAGCGCCTTCTGCGCAAAAGTAATCGCATCGCTAAAACGATGCTCGCCCATACACACCGCAGCCATGGTGGCGTACGCAGGTTCGGCGGAGAAGTCTGTGTTCACCAGGTCGAGAGATTTATTCAAGGCCTGCTCGGCCAGTTGAAAATCCTCCACATCGCCGGTCTCACGAGCACGCTGGAAGAACGCCGCGCCCAGCGAAGAGTAGGCTACAGGATCTTTGGAATTGGCCTGCACCTTGGCTTGCAACGTGCGAAGAACGCGCTCGGTACCCGTGGGAGCCGGAATGAGCAGCGCCGCCGGCACCGGAGAGAACACCACCGCCGAAACTGGGCTGGGCTGGGGGAGGTTCACTTCTACTGGCTGGGCTGCTGGTGCATTCACCGGTGTGGCCGGGCTGGTGCCGCCAGGATGTGGCATCGACTCCAGTCGTGCCTGGTTCTTCGCTGTGTCCGGATAACCGGGGAAAAGCTGGTTCGCGCGCTGCACCATCTGGCTCGCGCCGTCGAAACGGCCCAAGGTAATCTCGATCGCTGCAATCTTGTTAGCAATGGCCGCCAGTTCCCCGGTTTCCGAGGGCGCGGTTTCTGCATATGCGCGATTCAGAACTTCTAAGGCACCGTCCGGATCGCCATAGTGGACCCGCAGGTCGGCAGCGATCAGCAATCCGGGGACGTTAAACGGCAGCATGTTGAGCATCCATTGCGCCGACTCCTCCGCCGCCTTGTCATCCCCGAGTGCCATCTCTGCCCGCGCCAGGTATCCATGCACGGTGACATCGTCAGGAGTCTGCAGGTTGAGATTCCTTGCCTCGTCCCGGGCGCGGGCAAAGTCCTGTTCATCGAGCAGAAGAGCAACGTGAGCCTTGCGCAGCTGAAAATCCTGAGGTGCGAGTGTGAACCCAGTGGCGATCGCTTCTGCAGCCTGGCGATCGTATTCCGGCGATGCCGTCTCCTGAGCGCGGGCCATCAGGGCCAACGCCAGGCTGTTGTAAGCCTCAGCCTTTTTGGGGTTTTGCGTAATCTGCTGCCGGGCGGCGGCAATGCGCTGCTGCGCCGGAGTGGTTTGCTCAGCGTTTGCGTTGACCAGCAGGAACAATCCAGCGATAAGGAATGCGAGCTTCATGGTCGAACCTTTGCATGACCGAGGGCTTCCGGCGCGAGGAGCGCCGGAAGCCCGTGTCAGTTTGGTGATTGGCCTAGTTGACAGGGCAGGTTGTGCTACCACCCTGTGTGTCGCCTGGGGCGGTTGGTTGATCGCCGCAGCCGATTTCACCTGGATCGAGGTGGCGGCTATCGCGTCCACTGTACGCAAAGTGCACGTAGGGGAACGTTTCCTGCGTCGCCACATCGGCAGCATTGACACCGTCACCGATCGGATAACTGTACTTCGCACCGGCCAGTGCGCCCGCAACCGCGCGAGCTGCAATGTCCACCACGTCGTCAGTAAGCCGGCGGCCGTTGGGGAAGCCCGCACCATCGCCGGCGAGCAGACCCAACCGCTTGCGGTTTGCCGCAGGTGTTGGAGCCACGCCGGTGTTGAGGCGAAGCAGATCAGCAACCGGGCCAGGCTTGGTGCCGGGGGCTGCAATCGGCGGCGCGTAGGTGACCAGTGGCAGAAGATCGGTGCGCGGCGGTGGAGGAATGGCGATGCCGTACACCGCGTTCAGCACTCGAGCCAGGGTCGGATCCAGATCAAAGCTCGCGAACTTCGAGTCGTTGATCGGCTGCGACATGCTCCAGGTGTCTTTGGACCCGGTCCCGATGATCAGTTCGTTGATCAGCGGATTGCCGAGACGCTGTACCTGGTACCAGTTGCCAAAGTTCTCCTCCGGATTTGGAGAACGACGGATGGTGAACTCAGCACGCGAGGTGGTGGCCCAGGCGCCGATGGTCGCTTTGGTGCTGGTCGCCGAGTGCCGGGCGTGATCGGCGGTCAAGTACCAGGTCGGTACTTCGATCGCGATCGTGTTGACGTTGAAGCCAGAAACCGCGTTGGGCGCGATGTTGGCATGATCATTGGCGTCTGCAGCGGGGCTCAAGACTCCGCCGCCCGCACTGGTGCGGAAATTGAGGCTGTCGAAGGCAGCACCCAAATCGATGAAGAAGGGATCCGCTACGGTTCCGGCGAACACCTTCATGTCGGCACAACCGCAGTCACCGCTCACGGTGTAAACGCCCTGAGCCGCCAGTGCGTCGTAATCCGGCATGGTGCGGGGCCCTACGTTGCTGGGGACGGCATAAAAGGGAGAGCCACCCTCGGCGGTCAATGGGATGGTTTTCCCACCGCTGGTCATAGTGACGGTGTAGGTCTGACGCAGGCTCAAGCCGGCGGCACCGGGACCATCGAGGGAGGTGATCGCAGGGGGAACGATCGGTGTTCCAGGAGCTACCGGGGCCGGCGAGTTCGCAGGCGCATTGATGCCCGCACCCGCACCGGCAAAGCCGGTAAAGAGCCCGGGAGCGCGAATCTCTGTTTTGAACCGAATGTTGAAGACGACGTTGGGGTAAGCGTCATTATCGTTGTCAACTTTGATCTGGTAGAGGACGTTGGGATCGAAGGGAAAGTAGTTGGGTCCGTTGCTGGGTTCGAGGAAGGGATCGACGTTCATGATGAAGGTGACGCGATCCGGGTGGTCGTAACTGACAAACGCGTAGAAGTCAGTGATATCAGCTGGGTGATCTAAGGCGGTGATAGGTGCTTCGCGGTGGCTTGATGCGAATACTCCGGGTGGGGTAATCAGCAGCAGGCACATCGCAAGTCCGACGATGGACTGGCGGTTTGGCATGCGTGTCTCCCTGTATTGACTTATTGCCGCAGGAAAAAACTCGGTGTGACTGGCCCGTAAAGAGAAGCGAGTTTTAGGCTTCGGTACTGAGCTAACGCAGGCCAGATGGAAATGGATGGTGAAAACTTGGTGCGATCACAGAAGTTTCCATGGCATAGGGCAACCCGAGGACAAACTACAATCAAGTCACAGAGCCAGGACCACTCGGCTAACCCATGAGGCTTTTCATGCAATATCTGGCAACCGCCGCGGGCGCGATCGCCCTCTCGGCACCGGCAAACGCTGCGTTTGGACCGAGTAATCCGTTTTATGCGCCGAGTACGCTTCCCTTCCAGGCGCCCCTCTTCGACAAGATTCAGGACAGCGACTATCAGCCCGCCATCGAGGCGGGGATGGACCAGCAACTCGTGGAGATTCAGGCGATTGCGCGTAATCCTGAATCTGCCACCTTCGAAAACACGCTGGTCGCAATGGAAAAGAGTGGCCGCTTGCTTGATCGCGTGATGTCGGTGTTTGGAGCTGTAACTTCCGCCAACACCAACCCGGCGCTGCAACAGGTGCAACAGATAGAGGCGCCCAAGCTGGCAGCGCTGCAGGACGCGATCTATCTGAACGCCGAACTCTACCACCGCGTTGAAGCCATCTACCTGCGGCGCGCCGCGCTCAAACTCGACCCCGAGTCTCTGCGCCTGGTCGAGTACTACCACCGCGAGTTCGTGCACGCCGGCGCCAACCTCTCGGATGCCGATAAGACGGAACTGAAGAAGATCAACGAAGAGATCTCGACCCTGCAGAACGCCTTTCGCACCAAACTGTTGGCGGCCACCCGGGAAGCTGCCTACGAGACCGCCAACCAGGGCAAACTGGCAGGGTTGACCGATGCCCAATTGGCCACCGCGGCGCAAGACGCGAAGCAGAGGGAACGCGAGGGATGGGTGCTGACGCTGCAGAACACCACCCAGCAGCCGTACCTCACCAACCTTACCGAGCGCAGCACGCGCCAGGAAATCTTTGAAGACTCCTGGAACCGGGCGGAGCGTGGCGGGGAAAACGACACCCGCGCGACCGTACTCCGTTTAGCGAATCTGCGGGCGAAGAAGGCGAAGCTGCTCGGCTACCCGAATTTTTCCGCCTGGAAGCTTGAGGACCAGATGGCCAAAACGCCGCAAGCGGCGATCCAGTTTATGGATGCCCTGGTTGCACCGGCGACAGCCAACGCGGCGGCGGAGGCCGCGGATATTCAACACCTCATGACCGCCGAGCTGCAGCCGTGGGATTGGGACTTCTACTCAGAAAAAGTACGCAAAGCGAAGTACGACTTGGACGACTCCCAGGTGCGGCCTTATTTCGAGCTGAATCAGGTGCTCGAAAAGGGGGTCTTTTACGCTGCCAACCAGCTTTACGGCCTCACCTTTAAGGAGCGCAAAGACCTGCCCGTGTATCACCCGGACGTTCGTGTCTTCGAAGTGATGGACGCCGATGGAAAGCCGCTGGCGCTGTTCTACTGCGATTACTTCAAGCGCGACAACAAGAACGGCGGCGCCTGGATGAGCCACTTCGTTGGTCAATCGAAACTGTTGGGCACCCTGCCGGTGGTGGATAATGTCGGCAACTTTAGCAAGCCGGCCGCGGGACAGCCGGCGCTTATCAGCTTCTCCGACGTGACCACCATGTTTCACGAGTTTGGCCATGCTCTGCACGGAATCTTTGCCGATTCACAATACCCCAGCCTTTCCGGGACTTCGGTCGCCCGGGATTTCGTCGAGTTCCCTTCCCAATTCAACGAGCACTGGGCGACGTATCCAGCGATCTTCGATCATTACGCCAGGCACTATGAGACCGGCGCCCCAATGCCGGCGGAATTGGCAGAAAAGCTCAAGAAGGCAAAGGACTTCAACCAGGGATACTCGCTCACGGAGATACTGGCGGCTGCCGAGTTGGATATGCAGTGGCACACGATCCCCGCAGGCACCTCTATAGAGGATACGGACGCCTTTGAAAAAGAGGCGCTCCGCAAGACGCATTTAGCCCTCAGCTATGTGCCACCGCGCTATCGGTCCACTTACTTCTCACACGTCTGGTCAGGCGGGTACGCCGCGGGCTACTACGCTTATTTATGGAGCGAGATGCTCGATGACGATGCCTACCAGTGGTTTCTGGACCACGGCGGTTTGACCCGCGCCAACGGAGACCGCTTACGCCGCATGGTGCTATCGCGCGGCAACACAGAAGATCTGGCGGCCATGTACAGAGCCTGGCTGGGCGCCGACCCGAGCGTAAAACCGATGCTGAAGGAGCGCGGTCTCAAGGCCGCCGGCGGCGAATAGCTCACAAGCAGAAACAGCAAACGTCGGCGTGCGCGCTGCCTGCCGCCAACGCCGCAGCGGTTTGGGAAACGCGTGAGAGGTTGTGCAGCGTCCAGGGTTTTCGAAAGACCGCCGGCGCACGAACCTGAAGCAGCTTTGCCGGCACGCCCGGCGTCAGAGTTACGTCGAAGGAGTCGAGCGGCAGTTTCAATCCCACTCCTTCCGCCTTCAGGATCGCCTCTTTGCGTGTCCAACAGTTGTAAAAGCCACGCAGCCATTGCTCGCCCTCCAACGCCGCAAGAGCTGTGAGTTCAGCCGGGGAAAAGTACCGCTCTGCTACTCCATTCTCGATCGGCTTGATGTCTTCCACATCCACACCGACCTCAGTGTTCATGGAGAGAGCCAGCAAAGCAATTGTTCGGGTGTGACTCAGGTTGAAATGAAGAGTGCGCTCCGGCGGAACGCTCACCAACTCAGGTTTGCCCAAGAGACCGCTCCGGAAGCGGAGGCTATCTGGAGTTCGATGGAGATAGGCTCCAAGCACACGGCGCCGATTTGCGTGTGCGATGGCAAAGCGGATACGGTCTGGCTCGAAACGAAAACGGTGAAAGCGGCCCAGTTCCTCTGCATCGAGTAAGGCGACATCTGCTGCGAGGCGGGCAGAGTTTAGCGTTGTGTCGAGCGCCCACGCCCACACATGGACCTGCTCCCCAGCGATCTGCTGGGGAGCTCGAGCAATCGGCCAGTCGAATGACGACACCCCCTTACCTTACTGGACGACGCATGTTCATCGTTCCGAACTCGCGTTGATGTAGCGTGCCAGTTCGACCCGATTCGATATTCCAAGCTTGTCGAACACATGGAACAGGAAACCCTTGACCGTGCTCTCGCTTATTTTCAGCGCTTGCGAGATCTCGCGATTGCTCATGCCTTCGGCGACCAGGTGCGAAATCTCTTCTTCGCGAGGGCTGAGCAACGATCTGCCCGTCACATCGGTCACACGGGCTCCCGGCTTAGAGAGTCCGTCTAAAATCATCCCCATGTCGACATGACGAAGCCATACTTCTCCCCCGGATACGCGGTCGATGCAGTTCGCCAGTTGTGCCAGATTTTCGTTGCTGTAGACGATTCCGCGGGCGCCCATACGAAACGCCTCGATCACACGATCGCTGCGTCCTTCCTGAAGCAAGAACACCATGAGTAGATCGGGAAATTTCTGCCGCAACCGCCGCACGGTCGAAGCAACCGTGCCGTGAAAATCTTTGTCGGAGATAATCACGACCCACTTTGCATCCGTCGTGAGCACAGCCATCATCGACTCAGAATCACTCAGAGCCTTTACTTCGAGCCCCTGTCGCAGACTGGTCAAGCTTGTCGACAGCAAATCGCACTGCAACACACTTCTGTCATAGACAAGAACTTTGGTGGCGACATTCAGCATCGAGAACCCCCCGCATGACTTTCATGGAACGCAATGCGTTAATTCGGGGGAGACACAGATCCAGTTCAGCGAAGCTGAATAACAACAGAGAACCAGCAGCAAGCAAGCAATGCAACAAGTACTTGCCACTCTTAACGTCGAGTGGACTTTCGGCTGAACTATCTACGATCTATTTAGCATGTTGGATTTAAAAAAACAACAATTTGGGTTCAGGGGTATGGAGGTAACCATTCGTCCGGCGAACAAGCGCCGTATCCCGCTTATGCACTGTAGTTTACGCATACTCCAAAGTGCGGGTTCGGGTCACACTCGATCTCCAGCTAACATGGCACACTTTCATCGCAGCGTCTGTTTCTGAGACACAGATCGTTCGCCACCATTACTGTCGTTAGATAACCGGCGAGACCATGAGAATCCCTCAATACTAAAGTTCCGCTGCGACCTCAGCAATTTAGTTCTATTGCGTGTTACTCGCCAGCCGGTTAACTTCCAGCCACTGTTTCATTTTTGCATGCCTTGGACACACACGGGGGAGACGTTGCTGCCATTAGCAACGGCCTCCCACCCCCCCGGGACAACCAGGCCATCTGCTTTGGGATATATGGGAACCACGAGTGTGGCTCAGGGGGCGAAGCTATGCAAACAAGAAACAACTCAATTCGCCTGGGCATCTGGATGTGCGACACCTCGAAGCCTTGATCGATCGAAGGCGGGGTCGTACCGAACATTTTAAAGACGGTATTAAGAACAGCGTCACAAGTTTCGGAGACAGCCAAGGTGAACATGAGACAGCCGCGTTTTCCAATTCCAGGATCCACTCGCAACTTGCCGGCGGCATTGTTGCGACCTACGGTCCTGATCGTGTCAGACATTGCAGCACTGGCTCTCTCACTGGCCTTTGCAGTTCTGGTAAAAGCCCACAACAGCGACGCTGTAACCTTCGCTCCCTACCTCAAGTTATGGCCCTTCACGTTAGTTTTTTTGGTTTCTTACTGGATGAGCGGCTTGTACTCACGGCCTGCGCTGAGCCAGCCGGAAGATTTGCAACGCGGAACCGCGTGTTCCTGCTGCATCTTTCTGACGCTCTCCGCGTTTACCCTCACCCTGCGAGGGGGATCGCATTACTTCACTTTTACCCTGGCGATCACCATTGTCGCGAACGCACTCCTGATGCCTCTGCTAAGAGAGCTCGCCAGGCACCTCTTCTCCGGAACCCCGGGCTGGGGTCATCAGGCCGTCATCTTCGGTTCAGGGGCGGAAGCATGCGCGCTGATTGAGCGAAGTCTCCGCGAACGCGAAAGCGAAATTAACCCCGTCGCCATCGTGGATCCAGATTGCCAGTCGGAACCCTTTATGTGCGGCTTGCCAATCACTTCGTCCATTCGAGAGGCTGCCGGCTATATCAACCCGTCCATGGCTGCATACGGCTTGTTGACCGTTGCTGCAGCCTCTTCCGCGGAAATCGTTCGCCTGGTGCAGTCTCCTGAATCGCTCATCTTCTCCCGGATCATCCTGGTCTCCAATCCTTCAGCCATGTCCAGCATGTGGGCTATGCCTCTGAGCAGGAGGTCTATGCTGAGACTGAGCGCACGATCCAGACTGGATGGCCTCACCTACCGCATCGCGAAACGGGCGGTCGATGTGAGTTTGTCAGGGTTGGCGCTGGTGCTGTCCCTACCCGTCATGGCGGCTCTGGCAATCTCCATCAAGCTCGATTCGCCAGGTCCGGTTTTCTTCCGCCATCAACGCATCGGCAAGAATGAAAAGCCCTTTTATGCGTGGAAGTTTCGCACCATGCAGCAGAACGCCAACACCTACCTCACCACCTGGTTAGCGGAGCATCCTGCCGCCAAAGAGGAATGGGATGCCACTGGCAAGCTGCAGAAGGACCCGCGCGTCACGCGGGTGGGCCGCGTGTTGCGCATCTCGAGCCTGGACGAGCTTCCGCAACTGTGGAATGTCCTGATCGGTGAGATGAGCCTGGTCGGGCCGCGGCCCATCGTTCAGGAAGAAGTCTGCCGATACGGGCAGGACTACGGCCTCTATTCCCAGGCGCATGGCGGCGTCACCGGGTTGTGGCAAGTCTCCGGGCGCAGCTCCACAAGCTACAGCGAACGGGTCATGCTCGACAGTTTTTATGTCAAGAACTGGACGATCTGGCTCGACCTCGCCATCATCTTGCGCACCATCGGAGCGGTCCTGCTCCGCAAGGGTGCGGTCTAATCCCCCGTAGTCCGGTATGGACGTGATCCTCAGCACTTGCAACAAACCAGCAAACAATCTTAGTCGGGCCACGGAAGGAACATAACTTTATGTCACTGGTGATAACAGCAACTGCGCAGTCACAAGCCGTCCGGGAAGAACCGGGCTTATGGGTCGATATCGTTACTGCATTTTTTCGCAGCGCCCGCGGCATTCTTGTGGCCGTGCTGACGTTTGTCATCCTGCTCACCGGTCTTCTCACGGTGCTCCATCGCAAGTATGAGTCCCGCGAGATTTTTATGGTGCGGAATGAAGGATCCACTTTTCCCGTTACATCGTTCGAAGACCATCCGGACGCGCAGATTGCACAAACCAATGACACGCAAATCGGGACTGAGATTGAACTCTTATCGGGGATGGATCTGCATCGGCAGGTGATCCTCGCATTGCACCCCGGCTTGTCTCATCAGGCTGTCGATCGCGAGCTTTTAAGCTTCAATCGGCATTTGAAAGTGGCGCCGCTTCCGAAAACAAATCTGATCGCTGTAACCTTCCGCGCCGACTCTCAGGAAGAAGCCAACACCACGCTCACCACCCTGAGCCGGCTATATCTGGCCTACCGTTCGCGGATCCGGGGCAGTGAAGGAGCTTACGCCTTCTTCGACCAGCAGGCGAAACGCTACTATGACCAGCTGCAACAGCACCAGGCAGAGTTAGCGCAATTCAACCAGAGCCATCAAGTGGCGTTGCTTGGCGAAGAGAAGGACGTTAGCGTCCACAAACTGTCCGACGCTCGCGAGGCTCTGTACGAGAACCTGGCGTCGATCCGCGAGGGCGATAAAAAGATTCAATCCATGGCGTCGACGCGGGAAACCCTGGCAGCAAGGGTGACCACGCAGCAGAGGGATATGCCCAACCAGGAAGCTGCGCAGCGGCTCAGCTCACTGCTCGTCGACCTCGAGAACAAGCGCGTCGAGCTTCTGACCAAATACCACTCTACAGATCGCCACGTGCTCGAAATCAATGAGCAGATCGCAAACACCGAAGCCGCACTGAAGAAGGCGCAGGCTTCTAAATCCACCGAAGTGCAAAGCGAACTGAACCCCCTGCGCCAGGCAGTGGAGTCTGACCTTGCACAGCAGCGCTTTCGTTTGGCCGGCTTGCAAGCCCGCCAGCGCAGCCTGATCCAGGAAGTCGGCGACTACGAGGCCAAACTACAGCAACTGAATCAGGCCACCGCGACCAGCGACGACCTGACGACCAACATCAAGGACGACGAGGCGAATTACGATCTCTACTCCAAAAAGCGGGAACAGGCTCGCATCGACCGCACGCTCGAAAACGACAAGATCGCCAACGTGCGCCAGGTGTCCGGGCCGGCAATCTTGCCGCAATCGCGGGTACAGATGTTCCTGAGTACAGGCTGCGTCTATGCCCTGGGGATTTGCCTTATCGGTGGGTGCGGTGTGTTGGCTGGATTATGGAGCCCGCGCGTGCATTCGCCGAGAGAACTGGAGGCCATGGTCAACGTTCCGGTTGTGGCCACCATTCCCATGCTGCCCAAGACCGGAGCGACCAGGGTCCGGGCCTCGGCACAAAAGTCACTTTACGGTCTCGACCCCTTGGATGAGTTGCAATCAGACCTCTTCGGGCAATCGTTGATCGATAGCCGGCCCAGGACATTGATCTCGAAACCTCGCCGTAATGACAACCCGCTCGAGGATCGATACCGCCATGAGGGAGCCTACCTGCCGCTGGTTGAGAAGCTGCGCAAGATCGGCGGCTGGGAGCCCGGCTTTGGCTCGATATTTGTCTTCACCTCCTGCACCTCCGGCGAAGGCGTAAGCCATTTCGTTTGCGGTGTTGGATCGGAACTCGCCCGGTACACGGGGAAAAAGGTCGCTATCGTACGACCCCCTGATACCTACGGGCCCGACCTGCTGGGCACGAAGCACGCAACCCATCAACTGCAGGGAAGACGGACCGGTGGCGAAGAGTACCTGAAGCAGTGGCTGCTGGCACTGAGGGTGAGCAACGACTATGTGTTGCTTGATTGCCCGTCTTTGAGCGCCAGTTATACCGCCACCGCGCTGGGCTCACATAGCGATGGCGTGGTGATGGTCGCGGCCGCGGGAAAGACCACCCGGACGCAGCTTCGGGGTGGTTTCGCGAAGCTGTCACTGGCAGAATCTCCGGTCCTGGGTGTGGCCCTTAACAAGCGCCGCTATCCGATTCCGAGCGCGATTTACAACGTTCTCTAACACTGAGGGTGATATGAAGAAACTAATTACAGCCTTAGCCTTCTTAGTGCTCCTCTGTGCGGCAATCGCGCAGCAGCCGACGCTCGTATCTCGCGACCGGCCCTATCGATTGCAGCCCAATGACGTGCTGGAGCTCTCTTACGTATACACACCGGAATACAACCAGCAAATGACCATCGCACCCGATGGTACGGTCAGCCTCAAGCTGATCGGTTCCGTCAAGATTGCCGGGTTAAGCCTGGAACAGGCCACCACGACAATTACCGCCAAAGCATCGGTACCTCTCAATACACCCGAGCTTACCTTGACCTTGAAAGAGTATGTGAAGCCGCATTTCACCGTGTATGGAGAAGTGACCAGGCCTGGAACATACGACCTTCATGGCAGGGTGACCGTGCTGCAGGCCATCGCCCTAAGCGGCGGTGTCAAGGAGACCTCGAAACAGAACAAGGTACTTCTGGTTCGCCAGGTCAGCGACGAGTTGTCTGAAGTGAAGGTGATCAATACCAAGTCCATGAGCTCCGCGAGAGGCGTAAGCGAGGACTTTGCACTCGAGCCCGACGATATGTTGATTATTCCTAAGAATGTCTTAGGTACGGTCGAGCCATACGTTCGCGTGGCCTCGCAGGGCCTCACTAGCCTCTACGGGGTGCAAATACTAAAATGACCGCCCGCACCGTGTCGCTTATCGTCGCCACCCGGTACAGAACGGACCAGTTGAGGGCATTTCTGGACTCCCTGTTGGTGCAGATGTTTCATGGCTTCGAGGTGATCATCGTCGATCAGAACGACGATGAACGTCTGGTCCCCGTGGTCGAGGAATACAAGACGCTTCTCCGTGTCATTTATGTTCGTTCCAAATCAACCGGGAAAGCCGCTGCCAATAATGTCGGCCTTACTCTCTTCGGCGGAGATATTGTTGCCTTTCCCGATGATGACTGCTGGTATCCGCACAACCTATTGAGCACAGTGGTGAATACGTTCCATGACCATCCTGAATGGGACGTGATCAGCGGCCGTGAAGCGTCCACTGGAGAAATCGTAAAGCGGTCGCGGTTCGACGCAGTATCTGGCAGGGTGACGCGGAGCAACGTCTGGCGGCGGCATATCTCGTTCGCCATGTTTTTCCGTCGCAACAGTATCGGTAACCTAACCTACGACGAGCGCCTGGGGGTGGGCGCGGGAACAATCTGGGGCTCGGGTGAGGAAACGGATTTTTTGCTCCGTACGCTCCAACGTGGATATTTCGTGCAGTATGACCCGTCCATCGCAGTATGCCATCCCGACTGGGGACAGGGCCCCTACACGACGGCCGTCATCCGCAAAGCGCACCGCTACGGAATGGGCATGGGCCACATCCTGCAGGCTCATGAATTTCCGCTGTCGGTAGCACTACGATCTTTCGTCCGCCCACTCTTGGGAGGGTTGCTATCGGTCGTGCTGTGCAGGCCGAGTAAAGCGCTCTACTACTGGTCCTCATTCCTTGGCCGCACCACCGGCTGGGTGGTGAGCCGCGCCGACGACTACGAAGCGGCGCGCACTGCGCGTTCCGGGAACAAACACGTATTCCACCTTCACCGAAGAGGATAGGGCGGGCAAATTGCTGAAGAACAAGATAGCCAGAAATGCAGCCTCGCTCTATGCCGTGCAGGCGTGCCGCAAGCTGATCCCGCTGTTTACCATTCCCTATCTCGCCCGGGTCCTTGGGCCTTCGGGGTGGGGCGATGTCGCATTTGCGCAATCGATGGGAGACCTGATTGCGATCCTGGCAGAGTTTGGCTTTGTTCTTTCGGCCACCCGGGAAATCGCGCAGACCAGGGATAACCCGGAGACCTGTGGACGCGTTGCCAGTGGGACGTTCGGCGCGCAGGCAGTGCTTACCTTGCTTGCGGTCGTGGCAGCACTCGCAGTGGCGACGCAAATCCCTTTGCTTCGCTCGCATCCGAAGTTGCTCTGCGCCGGCTTGGTCTACGGAGCAGCTCAGGGAATCTCGCCGCTATGGCTATTTCAAGGCTTTGAACGCATGACCCTGGCAGCCTACCTGGAAGTACCCACCAAGGCGTGCGCGCTGGTGGCGATGTTGTTCTTTGTGCGCACGCCCGCGGACGATTGGAAGGTACTGGCGTTGCAAAGCTTCACGCCAATCGTCACGTTGGTGGCGGGTCTTTGGCTGGCGCATCGCGTGCTGACAATGCGTGTACCAACGTTTGCGCTTGTCGGGCGCGCGCTGCGCGCGGGATGGCCGATGTTTGTTTTGCGCAGCGGCATGGCAACATACGGCACCGCCAATGTTTTGATTCTGGGTATGTTTGCTCCCGCTCCCATCGTCGGCTACTACGCTTCGGCGGAGAAGCTCTCCAAAGCGATCGCAGGACTCCTGCTGCCGATTCGCGAGGCGTTCTATCCCCGGCTGAGCCACCTGGCCGCACATTCGCCCCGTGAGAACGAACGTTTGACCAGGATCAGCGCCGCGATTGAGGGCGGCTGCGGTCTGTTGCTGGCGGTGATCACCTGGTTCGGAGCCGGGTTGTTCATCCGGTTGATCTTCGGACCCACCTTCAGTGGGGCAGTACCCATGCTGCAAATCTTAGCGGCACTTCCTTTCATTATGGCGTTTGCTGACGCAATCGGTTTCCAATCGCTGCTGCCTGCGGGCAAGGAGGCTCTTGTCATGAAGGCAATCGTGACCGGAGGCCTGGTGAACCTGGCGCTGGCGTTTGTCCTTGCTCCTCGGTATCAGGGGAAAGGCATGGCCATTTCGGTCGTCCTCGCAGAGACCGCCGTCTGCGGTGTGCTGCTCTGCATCGTAGCCCAAACCACTCGATTTTTTCGCAAACAGGAAACCGGCCAGTCCGACGGCGCAACCAGCCTGATGGACCTGACGCCCGGAAGGATCCAATGACCCCAAGGACCCCAGCCACTGTGAAGACGAGCCCCGGCCACGGAGTATGGTGGCTCAACCCGATCATAGCGTTTGGCGTGCCCGCGCTCATCGCCGGCGCCACCGCGTGGTTGACCGACTCCGCCGAGTATCTGTACTTCTGGCGGACGGCGAAATACTTCGATCTCTCCTGTTTCGAGCTCCTGATCGCGGTAGTCGCGATTTTCTCGTGCGGATGCTTGTTTGGCGTTGCGAGGCGTGAAAATCGCGAAGCGGCAGCGACCGATTGGACGTCCGTCGTCCCATGGCCGCGTGTGATTACGTTATTCCGCCTCAGTTTTGTGCTCACAGTGATGGCCTATGCGATCTGGTTCGCCGTCGGCATCAAGAACGGGCTGGGCCTGGGCGTCATCCTAGACATTATTCACGGAGCGAACGGCGCCACCTACAACCTGCGCGAGGAATACCTCAAGACCATCCCCGGCGTGACAACGGCGACGCAATTTGGGTTGGCCGTCATCGCGCTCGGCATACCCATCGGGGCGGCGAAGGGCTGGCGCACCGTGCGCTGGCAATGCGCGACCGTGTTCTTTCTTGCCGTGGTGAGAGCTTTGCTCAACAGCGAACGGCTCGCCCTGATCGAACTGCTGGTGCCCTTTGTGGTGGCCACGATTTGGCTACGGCCGGCGACCACCCGGTTGGTGCGCGGCTTGACCCGGCTGGCTCCGATGCTGGGCGGAGGCATGCTTTACCTGTTCTTTGCGGCCTCGGAATATTTCAGATCCTGGTCCCAGTACTACTCCGGCAACGAGTCGAGCTTCTGGGGTTTCATCGCGCTACGGCTTATGGGCTACTACACCACCGCGCTCAACAATGGAGCCCTCCTCTGGACTGTTGGCAAACCACTCGGCGTGCAAACCCCGATCCTCACGCTCAGCACTCTATGGCGATTTCCACTCTTGAAGGATTTGCTCCCAACACTATTTCCCTCTCTTGGTCTTTCCTTCAGCAATCTTCCTGAGACGAACTACATGCAACTTCTCAACACCAGCGCCAATCCGGAATTCAATAACCCCAGCGGCGTCTTCTGCCCTATTTTGGATTATGGGGTTGCGGCGGGTTTGCTCTATTGGCTCCTGTGCGGGGTGATCTGCGGCTACTTATACAAAGAATTCCAACGGCGCAGTGTTGCCGGGATATTCCTCTATCCCTCGATCTACATAAGCCTGATTGAAGTGACGCGCGTTCTCTATTGGGCCGACGGAAGATTTTTCCCACCCATGTTTCTCTTGGTGGTGGCGGTGCTCTTTGTATTTCAAAGGCGAAAGCGATCGATCACACGAGCGAGTGTACTCGCTCCCCGAATGGCAGTGACTTAGCATCACCCAATAGTTCCACCAACAGTAACCAATCCATGCTCTCCCCCACCACGTAGCAATGCCGGAACAGCACTAGCGTTCGGCGGAACAGGCGAGTGACCTATGGGAAAGTCGACAGAGAACTCGATCTACATCAACGGACGCTTCCTGGCGCAGAACCGCACCGGGGTACAGCGTTACTCGCGAGAGGTTGTCTCGGCAATCGATCATGCGCTGGACCACAAGGAGTGCCCCTGGAAGCTGCGCACCTGTGAATGGCACCTGCTTGCCCCGGAGGGAACCGACTGCGACCTGAACTTGCGGCACATTCGGTTCTCGGCGAGTGGCCGGAGCAGCGGTCATCTCTGGGAGCAGGTTCACCTGGCCTGGCGCGCTCGCTCGGGCCGGCTCCTCTCGCTGGCGAATAGCGGTCCGGTCGCACATCCACGGCAGATTGTCGTTATTCATGATGCGGCGATCTACAACGCCCCCGGCGGGTACACAACAAAGTATCGAGCATTCCACACGGTACTGGAAAATCTGCTGGCGCGCACGGCACGCATCGCGACCGTTTCGCAGTTCTCGCAAAATGAGCTAGCAAGGTCGCTGAGGATTCCAGCCGGGGACATTCTTCTGGCGCCCAACGGAGCCGACCACTTCCGATCCATTGAGCCGGACTACGCCATCGTTCCTCGTCTTCAAGTGGAACCTGGTAAATACTTCGTCACCCTCGGGCTTTCCAGCGCAAACAAAAACATTGCCGTGGCGATCGAAGCATTCCACCGCCTAAATCGCGGCGACGCAAAGCTGGTGGTTGTGGGGGAAGGGAGCAGCCGAGTGACCAGCGCTCAGAACTTCAATCCGCGGCCAGGCGTGATCTTCGCGGGAAGACTGAGCGACCAGGAAGTCGCTGCGCTGTTGCGTTGCGCTGCAGCTCTTGTGTTCCCCAGCCGTTACGAAGGTTTCGGAATTCCACCTCTGGAAGCCATGGCCCAGGGGTGCCCGGTCATCGCGTCCACGGCCGGTGCTGTCATGGAAGTCTGCGGCGATGCTGCGCTTCATTTTCATCCCGACGATGTACCAACACTGACCAATCTGATGCTTAAGGTTCTCGACGAACCCCGAGCATCCGTGACCTCTCGCGGCAGAGGCTTTCGACGCAGTGACCAGTACCGTTGGGCCACGGCGGCATCCAGGCTGATGCAGTGTCTGCAGGAAATGCGTACCGCTCAACAGCGAACAAATGTCGTGCCGATTTACCAATACCACAAACACTTACCTACGAGGTAACACGATGCAGACTTCACAACTAAATCCAATCAGTGTCGCCGAGCCGATGGACGTCGACGTTCTCGCTGACGCATTTGGTGCTGAATCCATGCCGTTACTGCGGGCCCAGTGTCCCTTCTGGGTGGGTCAACAACTGGATCCAGAGAGTCGGGCATTCAATGCCGGCCAATACATTGAGCTTAAGGGTGATTTAGACCCTGAGATATTCGAGCAGGCCGTAGATATCTGCCTCGCCGAAACCGAACTGCTGCGACTGCGCCAGTTTGAAGATGATCGCGGCGTTCGCCAATATGTTGGGAAATATGCGGGGGGCGCCCTGCAAAGGGTCGATTTCAGCAACCACGCCGAACCCGAAGCTTCGGCTGCTCTGTGGATGAAGGAAGAGCTCAATCGCCGTTACGACCTTGCGTCGGGCCGGGGCTATGCCTGGTCCTTGATTCACATCGGGCCCGCTCGATACTACTTTTGCCAGCTCTTTCATCATATGGTGATCGACGGCGTTTCCATGCACCTCATCACGCAACGCCTGCGCACGATCTACGAAAGCCTTAAGGCCGGTGCGGAGCCACCATCCATCACCGTCCCCTCATTGTCGAGCCTGGCGGAGTTTGAGGCGGAATATCGCACTTCGTCGCAATTCAAAAGTGACCGGGAATACTGGATGCAGCGGCTGGAGAACTGCCCGCAGCTCACCAGCCTATCGAAGTCCAGGACCAACACCACTGGGTGGACGACCCGACGGCAAACCGTGTACCTGCCTGCGGAAACAGTCGCCGGCCTGAAAGCAATCGCCAGCCGGCTCAAAATGAGTGTGAACCGCGTGATGGTCGGATCGATCGGGATCATCATGCATCGCCTGACCGGGTCGGCCGATTTTCTCGTTGGCCTGGTGGTTACCGGCCGGAGCCCGCAATTCCGCGACCTGCCGGCCACGGTAGTCAATTCCCTTCCGATACGCATGCGCATCGCACAGGACGTACGCGTGGAAGAGGCGATCACTGCAGCGGCACTGGAGATGAAAGGCGCCTTAGCCCACCAACTCTACCGCATCGATGACATTCGCGAAGACTTAGGCGTACGGCCCACGGACCCGCATTTGCTCGGCCTCAAGATCAATCTCATGCCCTTTGGATCGGATTCCCACAACGGGCTGGTGTGGACTTGCCACAATGTTTCCGTTGGCCCCGTTGAGGATTTGTCTGTCTCCAGCTATGACGAAGCCGAAGACGGAAGCATGCGGATCGACTTTGATGGCAACTGCGATCGCTTTAACGCCGGTGAACTATCTGAGATTGGCCGGCAATTCCGCGATCTGTTGCAATTTATTGCCTCGGCCGATCAGGCCACAGAAGTCCGGCAGGTGCCGCTGCTCGATGCCGAGGGGCGGCGCCACGTTATCGAGAACTTCAACCAGACCAAGCGTGGTTTTACTCCCCGATGCCTGGCGGATTTGTTCGACGAGCAAGTCGATCGTACTCCCGATCAAACCGCGTTAATCTTCGGCGAAGCTCAACTCACGTACGAAGACTTGGACGACGCAGCCAACCGCTTTGCCCGCTTGCTCATCGCGCGTGGAGCCGGTTCTGAGGATATCGTCGCCCTGCTGGTACCCCGTGGACCCGAGATGCTGATCGCGTTGCTCGGCATTGTGAAGGCAGGAGCAGCCTACCTTCCGCTCGACACTGAACTGCCGTCTGGCCGCCTGCACTACATGATCGAAGACAGCCGTGCGTCCCTAGTGGTGACCACTGTAGATGTGAGAGATCGTCATCAACTCACACTCAATGCGAGCCAGGTTCTGCTCGACGCTCCCGAAGTTGTACAGGAGCTGAACGAATTGTCAGGAAAACGGGTCGACAAGTTTGATCGGATCCGGCCCCTCACTCCGAACAATTTGCTGTACACCATCTATACCTCGGGCTCTACCGGCATGCCGAAGGGGGTTGCGATTGAGCACCGCAGTTTTAGCATTTTCATGCAGGCCGCGCGTGCGCGCGTCACCATGCGGCCGCACGAGCGATCGTTGGCTACGGCCACGATCAGTTTCGACATTGCCGGGCTTGAACTCTTCCTGCCGCTGTTACAGGGTGCCTCGCTTGTGTTGTTGAATGGCATGGATACTCGCGATCCAGCAGCAGTCGCGGCAGAAGTGGTGAGAGCAAATGTTAGTGTTCTTTTTGCCACCCCGACTTTTTGGCGGGCACTGCTGGGCTTCGAAATCCCACGCGCGGTGCGTGCTTTGGTTGGAGGCGAAGCATTGTCGGTAGACATGGTTCCGCGGCTGCTGGAATTTTCTGAAGCTTTCAATCTTTACGGCCCCACGGAGGCTACGGTTTGGTCTTCGACTCATCGCATGAGCGCAGAGGACCTGGACAACGGCACCGTCATTACGATTGGAGGACCAGAGGCTGACGAGCAGTTTTACATCCTGGACGAAAGCATGTCGCCCGTTCCCGTCGGGGTCGCCGGCGAACTCTACATTGCCGGCGCTGGTCTCGCCCGCGGCTATCTCAACCGTCCCGAGCTCACGGCGGAGAAGTTCCTGCCCTGTCCGTTTGGCGAGCCCGGAGAACGCATGTACCGCACCGGCGATCTTGCCCAATGGCGTGAGAACGGCGAAGTCGACTATCTTGGCCGCACCGACCAGCAGGTCAAGATTCGAGGTCTTCGTATTGAGCTAGGCGAGATCGAATCGACGTTTGCGCGCCTGGTTCCAGGGATCAAGGAATGCGCGGTTGCGCCGCGCGAGATCCAGGGGCAAACGCAACTCGTCGCATACCACGTCAATGTCCCGGGCTACCAACTGCTGGATACGGCCGCAATGCGGGCCAAGCTCGCGGAGGCCTTGCCGGACTACATGATTCCCCGCGTGTTTGTGCGTCTCGAGAAGATGCCGCAGACTCCGAATCAGAAGCTTGACCGCAAAGCCTTACCGCAGCCACAGGAGCACGATGAGCAGCGGCAGTTCAATCCGCCGGCCGATGAAACGGAGCGGAGAATCTGTAATGTGTTCGCAGAAACTACAGGTGCTCCGAGAGTAGCGCGGGACGACGACTTCTTCGAGATTGGTGGCCATTCTCTCGCAGCGGTTCTGTGTGTCCATCGCTTGCGGCGCGAGTTTAACCAGGACGTCACCCTGCGCCAATTGTTCGATGCACCGACGGCGGAGAGTTTCGCGAAGTCGCTATCGCCAAGCCATATCCATCGTGCAGCGCAACAGGGTGCCGCGAACCTCGATCACCCAACCATATTTCTTCTCCCGGGCATGGGTGGGGACGAGCCGCGCCTGGTGCGCTTCCGCATGGAATGCGACCACCTGGCTCGCATCGTAGCGCTGGAGTATCCGGACTGGACAGAGCTGCTTGACCACGATGGAGGCATGGATGTGGTCATGCGCCATCTGGTCAACCAGATTGAGAAAGTCACTCCCGAAGGGCCGGTGTGGCTACTCGGCTATTCGATGGGAGGCCATTGCGCGCATGCGCTTGCCTTGCACTTCGTAAAAACCGGGCGGCCCATTGCCTTCTTCGGATTGCTGGATACAGGCGATCTCGGTGCCGCGGTACGGCACCACGCAGACCAACTGAAGGTCGGGCAAACCCTGCAAATGGAGTTCGGCCGCATCGCAAAGGACGTGGGCAGTCTCGTCCGGGCTATCCGGCAACGCGCACTGGACCGCGTGCTGGCCTTATTCATCGTGCGTCGCCTCGCCAGTCCCCGGGCGCGAAGAGCTCTCTCCCTCGTCGCTCGCTACCGTCACACGCAGAAGTTGCCAAGCCGGTTTACGTACTACCTGCACCGCTACTTCAACGAGGTTTGGGGAGTTGCAGCCGTGAAATCGTGGCATCGCAGAACGAATGAAGCGACTCTGCCCCTGTCCGTTCCAGCTTTCCTGCTGCGATCAGAGGCGCATCTGCCAGACGAGCCGGCCGATCTTGGATGGGAGCATCACTTCCCTGGTCTGAGCGTAGTGGACGTGCCGGGCAGCCACGAAACCATGCTCGACCCTCCTCATCTCAAGACGTTGTGCGATCGCACGCGGACAGTCATCGATACGCTCCGGGCGCGCCCTGAATATAACCAGTCAGAAAGTATGGCGAGCTAATGGGCATCCAACTGGTAGCTAAACTCGAACAGCTTAGTCCGGTAACCCACCGTGACGAACTCGAAATCTCGAGGCAGTTCGCGTCACTGCGCGTGGCCATCGTCCACTATTGGTTCGTTGGTCGCGCCGGAGGCGAGCATGTAGTGGAGGCCCTGGCGGATATTTTTCCCCAGGCCGATCTGTTTACACTTATCGCGGATCCCGAGGTGATGGCGCCAAGTCTGCGCCAGAGAAAACTCACGACGTCGTTCCTGCAGAATATTCCCTTTGTGCGCAAGTTCCATCGCCATACCTTGATGTTGCAGCCAATGGCGCTTGAGCAATTTGATTTGACCGGTTACGATCTGGTCATTTCCTCTGAATCCGGGCCGGCGAAAGGAGTGCTCACTTCTCCCGGAACGCTGCACGTCTGCTATTGCCACTCGCCTATGCGCTACATATGGGATATGTATGCGCGGTACGCAGGCTCGATGCCGTTCCTCACCCGCCTGCTGTTTGGCTTAACGGCGCACAAAATGCGGCTTTGGGACTATGCTTCGGCTGCGCGCGTCGACGCCTTCATCACAAATTCGAAATACGTCGCCTCTCGTGTGCGCAAATTCTACGGCAGAGAGGCCACCGTCATTCACCCTCCTGTGCAGGTAAGGTCGATCTTCAAGTCTGAGGAACAGGAGGACTTCTATCTCGCAGTAGGACGCCTGGTTGACTATAAACGGTTCGATCTTGCCATTGAGGCCTGCACTCGTCTGAACCGGCGCCTGAAAATCATTGGATCGGGTCCGGAACTGAAGCGGCTCAAGCGCATGGCCGGCCCATCGATAGAATTCCTCGGCTCTGTCTCCGACGCCGAGAAGCACCAGCAATTTTCAAAGTGCCGCGCCCTCCTTTTTCCGGGAGAGGAAGACTTCGGCATTGTTCCGGTCGAAGCTCAGGCACATGGGCGGCCCGTGCTTGGTTATGGGGCCGGCGGCCTTCTTGAAACGGTGGTCTGTCTGAAGGGTAACTCGACAAACCTGGATGGCCCCACCGGCATATATTTTCATCAACAAACTGTCGACGCAATGGCAACAGCCATCCTGACCTTCGAACAGAATGCGCGACTGTTCGATCCTGAGAAGATCAGAACCCATGCGTTGCAATTCGATGCCGCCATTTTTCGGGAGCGAATCCACTTTTTCTTTGAAGCGGCCCTGGCACAACACGCTGCGAAGGTGGGTGTCTCTTCCTGATCACTTCCACATTGAATTCATCTCGTACAGTTCAAGGTGATCGATGACGCTTGTCTTTTGCCGCAGACTCAGTTCCAAACCCTGCCCGCCAGCCTTTTTTGCGATCTCTCGAACCAGGTAACGCGCTCCGCCATCCACAAAAACTTCGGCGACGCCCTTGTCGACTAGCACCTCCACCTGAACCTGGCCGTTCTCGACGTCCGCAGATGGAATCGTGACGAGAGTATTTCCCGCATATTGAATGGCGAGTTCATCCGAGTTGCTCAAGGTAACTTGAAGTTTCAGGTCGAGCGGCCGGGGTCCAGCCACGGCCAGTTTCTGATTGGCCTCGGCAGCTGTCAGTGTGGACCAGGCACCGGCCTTTCTCCGCAGGTCAGATACCTCGGCAATGGGGGTTGCCTGCAATCTAAGCCCGTCTTTGGTGGTCTTCAGCTTGAACTCCGTTGGGAATAGCATCATCTGATTGAAGGCCATGCCCTCGGGCTCAATCCGGCCCCATGCGATTTGTACCCGCCTGCCATCCGGCATTTCCGCGAACGACTGGGCCGCATAAAGTAGATCGGCTCCATGCGCGTTTTTCCCTTCGGCATAGTGCAGGTCAGCGGATTCAGGAACGAACGTCTCGCCATCAAAGCTGCCGATCGCGTAGCTCGAAGAGCCACCGTGAAGGATCCACTTGGTGTGACTCTTGTCTCCATCAATCGGGAGTTCAAAGAGATCAGGGCATTCGTGAAAGCCCTTGAGATGGCTCTTGCGCACCCAAGTTTTGAGATCGGAAGAGGTAAAGAAAGACATGCCATCCTTCTCAAATAAAACCATGACCCAGTGCCTGCCCGGCTCGTACCAGAAGACCTTTGGATCTCTGGTGTCATTCGAGCCAACTTCGCGATTGGTATCCAGGACGGGATTGCCGGCATAGCGAGTGAAGGTAACCCCGTTGTCTGTGCTGTACGCGAGGCACTGCACCTGTTTGTGCGAGGTGCGGTCAAACGCTGTATAGACCAACACCAGCGAGTTTTTACCCCATCCTCCATCGTTGTTGTGGTCGATGAGGCTCGAGCCGGACCATGGCGAGCCAAGCCGGTCGACCATGAGCGCGGGCGCCAGCTCACGCCAGTGAATCAGATCCTTGCTAACGGCGTGGCCCCAATACATGAACCCCGTATCCCACTTTGTTCCAAACGGAAAAGCTTGCCAGAAAAGATGATATTGTCCCTTGTAAAAGATCGGACCGTTTACATCATTGCTCCAGCCACGCTTCACCGTGAAGTGGAAGGCGGGTCGCCCGCTCTCTTTGTAGAGGTTTGCCGCTCCCTCGATCTGGTTTGCTTGATAGATACGATCAAGGGCCGCCTGTGCCGAAGGGCCCGAGAAGTTCGATGGGCCGGTCAGGGTAATCGTTTGACCGTTGAATTCGCTGACATCCAGAAAAATCCAATAGTCGATGGCACGCTCGGCCAATTGCACAGGAAACTCTCGCCTCTGCGTTCCGCCGACGCTGATCTCAAATATCCGCATTTCGCTTTCACGGGCAACCGGGATATTCAGGTACCGCTGGGTGATGTGGATTGTCCTGCTTTGCGCGAACGCAAAGACTACCGGGCAAATAGCAACCAGCATGAACCAACCGACTGATCGCAATCTCTGCATGTCTGCCTCCGTACTATCCCATCGAGAAACCGGGTCTACGACCTATCCACACTACTAGAATAAGAACGCCCACAGACCGTTTATTGCGGATCAGATAAACTCCCCCTATCGGGAGGCTTCATGCGGGACCAGATGATCGAGTTTCTATCGGGCCGGCGAGGTCATTTTTTACTTGAATCCGGCCACCACGGAGACCTTTGGCTTGATCTTGAATCCCTCTGCCTGCGGCCGCGGCGAGTTCAAAGGTTTGCCACAGAGCTGGCTTCGGCTCTCTGCGGGCTCCGCGTCGATGCGATTTGTGGTCCTCTGGTTGAAGGTTCCTTTGTGGCCCTGCTGGTGGCTTTGGAGTTGGATGTGCAGTTCACCTATTCGGAGCGATATACGCGCCCGGGATCGAGCGACCTTTTTCCGGCGAGCTATCGAGTGCCGGCTTCCTTGCGGGAAGGCCTTCGTGGAAAGCGAGTCGCGATCGTCAACGACGTGATCAACGCAGGTTCGGCAGTCCGGGGAACGTTGACTGACCTGGAACAGTGCGGCGCGACTGTAGTCGCTATCGGAGCTTTGCTCGTGTTAGGAACGGCTGCTGCTACATTTGCCGCGAGCGAGGGCATTCCACTGCAGAGTCTGGCGCAATCGGCAAACGACCTATGGGAGCCCTCCGTGTGTCCTCTCTGCGCGTCGGGTGTTCCCCTCGAGGACGTCGCCTCGTTTGCGACAACACTCTCCAACTAGCCGGCAATCATGGGCGAAAAGATTCCAATCCGCCGCGGAACAAGTGTTGAACCCACACCGTATGTCATATCTATGCGGCTACGACTGGCGGTCTCTCTTTTTATATTTTTTGCATTTTTGCCGAGTATCCCAGTCCATGCCGCCGATCTTGCTTTGGTTAGCGCGAAGATCTATCTTTCTCCAACACAGGCACCCATTGAAAGCGGCTCTATCCTCATGCACGGCGGGCACATCGTGTCGGTTGGGCCCAGCAGCCGGATCAAAGTCCCACGAGGCACGACCGTAATCGACTGTAAAGGCCTGGTGGTGACTGCGGGTTTCTGGAATAGCCACGTGCACATTCTGACGCCGGGGCTCGTTCATGCCGATGGACTCTCCTCGCAACAAATCACGTCGCAACTTCAGGAAATGCTCACGCGGTGGGGATTCACGACCGTCTTTGACATCGCCTCCGTACTCAAGAACACGAATTTCATCCGCCACCAGATAGAGAGTGGCGCGGTGAAGGGCCCGCGGATCCTCACCGTCGGGGAGCCGTTTTGGGGGAAAGACGGAACCCCTATTTACATCAAGGGGTTCCTTGAAGCCAATCATATCGACATGCCGGAGGTGCTATCGACGACGCAGGCAACCGAGCGTGTGCATCAGCAGATCGACGACGGAGCGGATGGCATTAAGATTTTTGCCAATTCGGTGGAGCCCAACCACATCCTGACCATGCCTTTGGAATTGGCCGAGGCGATTGCCTCCGGGACCCATCGCGCCGGCAAGCCCGTGTTCGCCCATGTTTCCAATAACGAGGGGATCGAAGTAGCGCTCAAGAGCAAGGTCGATATCCTGGCCCACACCACGCCCTTCGATGCCCCGTGGAGCCCGTCTCTGGTCGAGCGCGTGACGGCCGCTCACATGGCTCTTACCCCCACGCTGACCCTTTGGGAGATTGAATCCAAGAAAGGCAACGCACCTCCGGAGGAAATCGAGAAGGTCATGCGCACGGCGGCGCAGCAACTTGGGGCCTTTTCGCACGCAGGAGGGCAGGTTCTCTTCGGGACCGACGTCGGCTATATCCCGCAGTTCGACACCGGCGAAGAATTCCAGTTGATGTCCCGCGCCGGAATGACCTTCCAGCAAATCCTTGCTTCGCTCACCACCAACCCGGCTCAGCGCTTCGGCCTCGCAGCTCACAGCGGACGCATCGCAAAAGGAATGGATGCAGATCTTGCGGTTCTGCAAGATGACCCGGCTCAGGACACTTCGGCATTTTCGAAAGTGCGATACACCATTCGAGGGGGAGAGGTCATCTTCCAGGGAAAATGAAGGCTCAGGTGCCAGTGCAGTTCTCATCGCGGCGTGTCTTGCAGGTTATGGATGTTCCTTCAGAATTTCCTCGATCTGCTCCTTGGGAACGGTGAGGTGATCTTCGTTCTCTTTTAGCCACGCGCGGTAGTCCTGCTCGATCGCATCTGTCCACCGCGCATCAATTTGTCCCGCGGTGTACTTTTTTTGCTCCAGGCGCAGATGGCCGAAAGTATCCCGCAGCCGGGTTGACTCGGACTCCTTCACCACCTCTTCCGCCAGTTGCGGCGGGATAAACAACACCCCGCCATTTCTTCCCAGCACGACGTCACCGGGCACGACCGTTGCGTGGCCGATGCGCATGGGGCCGTTGATACTGATCATGGTTGAGTTCAAACGAGCGCCCGAGGCTAACGATCCGAAGTGATGCGACGGATCGTAGTAGCGTACGAACGAAGTAAAGTTCGGCAGTTCTTCCAATCCATTGATGTCGCGCACTGCGCCGTCATACACGATTCCATTGCCCGAGCGGGCGTAGATCGCGTTCCCCACGTTGTCGCCGATCGAGGGACCGTCGACTTTCAGCCCGAAGTGGTCGGCGACGTATACATCGCGCGGCTGCAGCATATCCACCGGCCACGCATTCATGGCGCCCTGGCGTTGGTCCTTCTTTCCCTGTTCCTCGATCACCTTTTGGATATCCGGCCGCCCCGGCACCCAAACCGCCGTCAACGCCCTGCCCACCAGAACTTTGTCGGGATGGATCGATAGCCATCCATCTTCGTACTCATGATTGAAACCGTGATTGCGCAGCGTCGCCCATGCTTCTTCCAGGGTTACGTTCTTCATCCGGTCAAGAATGGAGTCAGGCACCTTGGGCCGGCCGTCGGGGAATCGCTCGCCCTTCCAGTCCGGCGTGTACTTGATGACATCGTCGCGAGTGAAAAACTCCTGTTGCGCGCGGGCGGCGAGAAACGTGCCCATCATCGTCGAGGCACAAACGATGCCAAACGCCGCGCGCCTGAGCTGCCGCACTACTCCATTGACTGGTTCCACGATTCTCTATCCTTTATTAGGCTCAAACCACGTTGTCCCTGGAATCTGCACCGTCTTGGCGACCTCTTCGTTCATTTCCACGCCCAGGCCCGGCTTATCCGTCGGAGTGACATAACCCTTCTGAATAATCTCGCCTTCTTTGATAAAGGTCTTCCACACTTCCAGGTGATTGATCCAGTGCCATTCGCATACCAGGTAGTTCGGAATCGTCGCGCAGACATGCGCCGAGGCCATGGTGCCGATGGGGGACACCACGCAGTGCGGAGCAAAGGGTACATAGTATGCCTGAGCCATGTTGGCAATCTTGCGTGCCTCCGATAAACCCCCCACCTTCTGAATATCGGGCATGATGATATCCGCCGCGCGCTTCTGTAACAGTTCCGTATAGCCCCAGCGCATGTACAGGTTTTCGCCGCAGCATATCGGCGTGGTGGTCGCGTGCCGGATATCTGCCATGGCATCAATATCCTCCGGTGGCACCGGTTCTTCCAACCACAACAAACGGAAGGGTTCCAGCGCCACCGCAACCCGCTTGCCGGTCGTTGCGTCATAGCGCCCGTGCATATCGCAGGCCAGGTCCATCTCTTTCGGAATCGATTCGCGCACGTGTTTTACCCAGCTCACCATGCGATCGATTTCGCCATTGCTGGCCGTCCAGTTCACCTTGTCGAAGCGCGCGGGATCAGCATAATCGTCGAGGTCGATCTTCATCGCCGTGAAGCCCTGCTCTTTGATCCACGGTAACTTTTTGTCTGACTCCGGGCCGATTGGGTTGTCCATGTCAGAGTCGCAATACATGCGAATCTTGTCGCGGAACTTTCCCCCCAGCAACTGATAGACGGGCAACCCGAGGATCTTCCCGGCCAGATCCCACAAGGCAATCTCCACCCCCGTCATCGCGGTTACGTATTGTCCACCCTGGGCGCCGGCAAAAATCCCCGACACGCGCATCCTCTCCCATAGCGCGTCCACATTCAGCGGATCCTGACCGATCAGCATGCGGCGAAAGCCATGCACCAGCGAGGCTGTACCCACTGCCGCATCGGTCGACTCCCCCTGGCCGTAGAGCCCGGAATCCGTATACACCCGCACATGGGTTTGTGGCCCGTGCACCAGCACCTGCGCAGTGCGAATATCGGTGATCTTAACCTTGGGCCGCTGCTGGGGTGTGCTGTTCTCCTGAATTCCCCGGGCTAACGATGGCAGCGCAAAGATACCTGCCGCCGGTAGAGCAGCAGCCGCGCCCTTCAGCATCGACCTTCGTGTATATCGATTCATTACCGAGTTCCTCTCGTGATCAATTTGTTCCGCTGAGTTACAGGGGGTTTCGGCTCTAACTCGTCTTCTGTGCCCGATGGCGCGCTGTCGAAACGCTTGAGCAGATGTTATCCATCCCCTTACCGCTTTCGTATCATGCAATGATCATTTCATATACGGCGGTAAGCTATCACGCTCAAAAAACCTTAGTCAAGCGAATGTTGCCGCGGGCGCGCCGAGCACAGCGTCCATTGTGAGAATGCCTGCAGGATTGGGAGGAGCGGCGCTGACGCGAAAGATCGCAATTCCACGATTGGTATAACTGGCGAAGTACCGGGCGGGGCTTTCTCTCGAGACAAGCCCCACCGCGCAAAAGACCAACACCTAATAGCGGAACCGCCTTAGAAGGAGTACCTGGCGGCCAGCTGCAGCTGGCGCGCAGGTACCGACGAGTTTGTACTGGTGATCTGGCCAAATCCAGTTTGATCGATATATTTGACCCCAGGATTGGCGAAATTAGTGTGGTTGAGAGCGTTGAACGCGTCAAGACGGATTTGCAAGTGGTGGCGTTCATTGTAGGGCATGGCGAAATTCTTATCGAGGGACACATCGAAGTTTTCAACGCCCGGGCCGTAGAGCATGTTGCGGCTCACGTTTCCGAGGAAGCCTGGAGCTGGTTCTGCGAAGGCCGCGGGGTTCGCGTATTGACCGGTTGATCCGACCGTCCGGTGGGAAACATAAAATTGTTTCGAGAGAAGATTCGGCCGGGTCGCCGGCGTGCCACCGGAAATGGTGTTCGTATTGGCCGTGTTCGCACTGACTCCTGGGTTCCATGGGATGCCGGTCTGGAGTTGGGCGAGCGTGGCGAGTTCCCAGCCGCCGATCAGCGCATCCACGATCTTCGACGAGGGCGCATACATCCTACCCGCCCCAACGGGCAGATAGTAAATGGCCGAGGCCACCACGCGATGTTTCACATCGAAGTCCGAGGGCCCGTATTCGCACGCAAGGCAGCGGTCATCCTGTGGAAACAGCTGCGAGGTCTGGGTACGGATTCCGCTGGTGTCGTCCATCGATTTCGAGTAGGTGTACGAGCTGATGAGATTGAAACCGTTGTTGAAACGTTTGTTCACCTGGAAGGCGAATGAGTTGTAATTGCCGAAGCCCCTGTCATGCACCAGCTGAATCACGCCGTAGTTCGGGTAGGGCGTCCGAGCCTGGATGGAAGTCGAGGCCCCGTTTCCAAGGTACCCATAGGGAATGGAATAGTTAGCGTTCTGAAACCCGTAGAGGTGTTTGCTGACGTTGCCCAGATATCCGGCCTCGAACATCCAGTCTTTGCCTAACTGTTTCTGAACATCGAACAGAAAGACCTCGCTGTACGCAGTTCTGTGAGAGTACTCGTTGGCGTAGGCGTAAGGCGGAGGGATATTGGCGGTGGCGCCGCCGGCACCGGTGGAACCCACCGCGTTGCTCCAATTGATGGTGGCCACCCCCGGCGTGCCTCCACCGGAGGTATTGGTAACTCGTCCGGCCAGGTTCCGCGCAACATCGAAGCGGGCATTGGCGACGTCGTGGTTGTAGTAAATGCCGTAACCCGCACGAACCACAATCGAAGCAGTCGGCGTGTAGGAAATGCCCAACCGGGGCGCCCAGTTGGTGTAGTCGGTTTGCATCATCCTGTCAGGAAATTGGCCGTTGTTGCACTGCGGCGCAGGAATAACGCCGGTATTAGGGGCGGTAGGGTTATTGGTGCTGCCCTGTACCCACCGAACATTCACTCCCTGATACGGGTCACTGCAGTGTCCCTGGCGCCTAAAGAAAGGCCACAGGCTCTGGGGCTGGGCGGACCCGAGGCTGGGAGCTATGGGCGAATTGTTCGTGTGCAAATCTACGTTGAACTCCGAACCCTGGGTGTCGTACCACGGCGGTGTGAGCTCATAGCGCAGGCCGGCGGAGATCGTGACCTGGGGCAGGATCTTATAGTTGTCGTCGAAATAAAAAGCTTCACTGTTGAATACGTAATTGGCGTGCGCGATGGACACCGCGTAGGTCGAGGCGTAAATGTTACCGAGCAGAAAATCGGCGAAGGCGGAACCGGTATTGGCAACCAGGGTCCCCGGCTTACTTACCTCTGCGGTGGCATTCCGCTGAAAGACGAAGTTGCCCCGCGATTGCTGATTGCCTAGTTCGTTGAAGGTCATCCGGTCGTATTGGAAACCGAAATCCATCGAATGCTTGCCTTTAACCCAGGTGAAGTTGTCATTAAGTGACTTGTCGAGGTCGCTGGTGACATACGGGCCATCGGTGCTGTCCCCGATCGCCGTATAGGGGTCTGGGGTAAACGAAAAACTGGGGATGCCCCAGGTTGCAGGAAGCCCTGGTTCGAGGTTGGGGATGCCGGCATTGATCAGGCCCACTGCATTGATCTTGCTCTGCGAAAGCGTGCCGAGGCTGTTGTAGAAGTCGGTGTAGCCAAGCGTGAACACGTTGACGATGGTGGGCGAAATGGTCCAGGTGTTGGACGCCATGTATTGGTAGAAATTGGTTCGGATGCTGGTGCCGACGGTTGCAGCCATCCCCGGAAAACCGGGCTGGCTGACCGTTTCCAGGCCATCGCTAAAGCGGAAGGCCCACTGTAACTTCGCCGACTGGTTATAGTCGGCGCGCACCGTAAACTGGTCGTGGTCGTCTGTATTGGGGTCGGAGTATCCGTAGTTGTTGGTAAAGGCTGAGGTCGCAGCCGGGTGGTAGAAATTTTTAATGACTAGAGCTGTTGTTGGATCGATGCGGTCCGCGGGAATCATATTCCCTGGGAACTGCGTTCTGCCCGTGCCGTCAGCGTTTCCTGTCGCGGGATCATAGATCGGGGAGACCGCACTGCCACTTTTGAGCGAGAACGCGCTGAAATCGCCGCCCAGAACGGCCGCTGATGGCAACGTTGCAAAGTTCTGAAGTTGCTGCGTCTGGGAAAACCACTCCTTATTGACCATGAAGAAAAGGCGGTTTTTGGCGTCGAAGAGTTTCGGAATCGAGAGCGGACCGGTGAGCACGAATCCGTAGTCGTTATAGCGGAAGGGCAACTTAGGCGGGAAAGCGATGGTGCTGTAGTTGTACCCTCGCGCGTCCGCGTAATTATTGCGTAGGAAATAAAACGCAGTCCCGTGGTACGCATTGCCGCCGCTCTTGGTGACGACGTTGACCTGGGTTGCGTTGTACCCGTATTCGGCCGGGTAGACGCCGGTTTGCACCTTCATTTCCTGAATGGCATCGACCGTGGGCTGGACGACAAAGCTGTTGAAGTCCACATCGGTATTGTTGATGCCATCGATCGTGTAGTGGTCGTACATGATGCGCTGGCCGCCTACCGAGATAGCCTCCGTGGAACGCTGGCCACCCTCCCGCGATGTGGCTTGGCCTTGCGCCGGCGAGAGCGTGTTTGTGTTTGCCGAGACTGCCACGAGGCTCAGGTAGTTTCTACTGTTCAACGGCATCTGGCTGACGGTCTGCGTAGGAACCACGGTGCCGAGTGTCGGGTTGTCAGACTGCAGCAGAGCGGCGCTCGCCTCAACCGTAACAGACTGTGTTACCTGACCGACCTGCAGAGTGAAATCCTGACGCAAGGATTGCTGCACTTGCAGTTCCACGTTCTGTGTCGTGTCCGTCTTAAAGCTCGGATGGGTAGCCTGCAGCGTATAGTTTCCCGGCTGAACGTCGGGAAATTCGTAGTCGCCGGAACTGGTGGTGAAGGTGGAACGTATCGCACCGGTAGCTGTATTACTAAGGGTGACGGCCACCTGAGGAATCGAGGCGCCCGAGGAATCGGTGACACGTCCGGAAATTTGGCCGGACGTCTGCGCAAGCGCGCTCGAAACCGCCAGCAACGACAGAGAGAACAGTAGCCAAATGCGCCTCAACATTCGAAATGCCTCCCAAAGGAACGCTTCTATAACTCTTCCGAACTTTTAACTAAGTTGGCGTCGCGAAATAGGAAGCGGTGAGTCCGACACCTGATTCCAGGTCTCGCGCTTCGCATCGTGCAACGCTCGTTTCAGATACGGCGGCAAACCTATCACGGTGAAAAAACGTTCGTCAAGAAAATGTTGAGGATTGGAGGGGATCTGTGCACTACCGGCGGCACCCCCCCCGCGGCGTCATCCGGCCTGTCTGTTATGTTGTGCCTGATATGCGATTGAGTCCGTTCACCGCGCTCTTCCTCTTTCCCGCGATGATCCTGCTGCTGCAGGCGGGACACGCTCTACGGCGGCGGCAAGCCACGGCGCCGCACAGCAGCGCCATCGAAGGTGCGGTCTTCGCACTCTTCGGCTTGTTGCTGGCTTTTACCTTCTCCGGCGCCGTCGCTCGCTACGATGCGCACCGCGAACTGGTGGTGCAGGAGAGCAACGACATTGGCACCGCGTATCTGCGTCTTGACCTGTTAGCGCCGACGGCACAGCCACCGCTGCGCAAGCTCTTCGTCGACTACATTCAATCGCGTTTGCACCTGTACGACCGCGTTTCGAATGAGATCTCTGACAGCACCAAAGAACTGCAACAGGAAATCTGGAAGCAATCAGTCGCCGGGGTGGGCTTACCCGGAGGGAGTCCGGATGCGGCCAAGCTCCTGCTGCCCGCAGTGAACGATATGATCGACCTCACCTCGACGCGGCAGAACGCATTCAATATGCACCCTCCGCCGGTCATCTTCCTGCTGCTCTTTGTGTTGAGCGGATGTTGTGCCTTCGTAGCTGGATACGGCATGACGGAGATCACGCGCAACTGGTTCTACAGCATCGCGTTCGCACTCACTGTCACCCTCACCGTCTACGCAACGCTCGAGATAGAGTACCCACGCCAGGGCTTGATCCGCCTCACCCAAACGGATGACACCTTTCTTCAACTCCGCGACTCTATCAAGTAGCTCTGAACACACGAATTCATCTGCTTGCGACACAGCAGGTGTAGCTTTTGATAAGAGGTGCGGCAGGCGCAGTGCACATACTTGTCATCAATAGCGGCTCGTCGTCGATCAAGTTTTCGATTTTCGACGCGGGTACAGCCCATTGGCCCGATCTCCTGTTCGACGGGGAAATCACAGGCATCGGGGGCGCCTCCCAGGCCTTCAAGTTTGAGGATGCCCAGGGGCACGAGGTCAGCCATGCGCCCAAAGACCCTTCGGCCGAGCCCATTCATCTATTAGAGACCGCCGTCTGTGGACCCGGTATGCCGTTGATCGACGCGGTCGGCTACCGGGTGGTGCATCCCGGCCCGCTCCTCGACCGTCACCAGCGCATTACCGAAGAAGTGCTTAAGGATCTGCAACAGGCGGTAAGTTTCGCCCCGCTGCACGACCCGGCAGCCATTGCGTTGATCCGCGACATGATGCATCGATTTCCACGTGCGCGGCACTACGCCTGCTTCGACACGATCTTTCATCACACCATGCCGGCCGAGGCGTCGACCTATGCCATCCCCCTGAAATACCGGCAGCAGGGGGTTCGCCGGTATGGGTTCCACGGCCTTTCCTGCGAATCAGTGGTCGATGAGTTGCGGGTTGCATCTCACTCGGGAGAAGCACAATTTCCAGCGCGGGTGGTGATCGCGCATCTCGGCAGCGGTTGCAGCGTAACCGCAGTCCTGTATGGCAAGTCGGTAGATACCTCGATGGGGCTCACCCCGACCGGGGGAGTCGTGATGGGCACCCGGCCTGGGGACCTCGACCCGGGACTCATCCTCTATTTATTGCGCCAGGCGGAAGGAGACCGCGAAGCCGCGCTGAAGGCGGTCGAGACCCTGCTGAATCACCAGGCCGGCATGGTCGCTCTTTCCGGCCTGCCCAACGATATGCGCGCCGTGCGCAAAGCTGCGGGAGAGGGAAACAGCGATGCGATTCTCTCCCTCAAGGTGTTTACCCGCACTGTACGAAAGGTGATCGGCGGCTACGCCTGGCTCCTGGGAGGACTCGATGCCATCGTGTTTACCGGAGGCATTGGCGAGCACGACGTTCTTTCTCGGGCCGAGATCCTGAGTGGCATGGAAGCCGCCGGTGTGACGCTCGACACCGCGGCCAACCAGGGGAGTGGCGAACAATTACGGCGAGTGAGCAGCGCCGGGGCACCGGTAACCGTCTGGGTAATTCCCGCCCAGGAAGATCGCATGATCGCAGTGCACGTGAGCCAAATGGACCAACAGGAGGAAGTATGAACAGTGTGCAGACCCTACCCGCGGCAGCCGGCTTCGAGCCGCTGACCACCGAAGAAATCAGGAAGATGAACGCATACTGGCGTGCCTGCAACTATCTTTCCGCCGGCATGCTCTACCTTTGCCATAATCCTCTTCTACGCGAGCCGCTCAAGCCGGAGCACATCAAGAACCGCCTGCTCGGCCATTGGGGCTCCGACCCGGGACAAAGCTTTACCTGGGTGCATCTCAACCGGCTGATCAAGAAATACGACCTCGACCTTATTTATCTCTCCGGCCCCGGGCATGGGGCGCCCGCGACCCTGTCGAACTGTTATCTGGAGGGCGTGTACTCGGAGATCTATCCCGATAAGAGCCAGACCGTCGAAGGGATGCACCGGTTTATGAAGCAGTTCTCCTTTCCTGGCGGGATCGGCAGCCACTGCACCCCGGAAACGCCCGGGTCGATCCATGAGGGCGGCGAACTGGGCTACAGCCTCTCGCATGGCTTCGGCGCCGCGTTCGACAATCCCGACCTGATCGTCACGGTGGTGGTGGGCGACGGAGAATCGGAAACCGGACCGCTGGCTACCAGCTGGCACTCCAATAAATTTCTCGACCCGGTGCGCGACGGCGCCGTGCTGCCCATCCTGCATTTGAATGGTTACAAGATCGCCAATCCGACCATCCTGGCGCGCATTCCGCACGAGGAGCTGGAGATGCTCTTTAAAGGATTGGGCTGGACGCCGCATTTCGTAGAGGGCAACGATCCTGACACCATGCACGCCAAGATGGCCGAGGTGCTGGAAAACTGCGTGCTCGACATCCGCGCCATCCAGGAGAAAGCGCGGACCGCTCCGGCCGGACAGACGGTGGAGCGTCCCAAGTGGCCAATGATCGTCCTCCGCACCCCCAAGGGCTGGACTGGGCCCAAAGAAGTTGACGGACACAAGGTAGAAGGCTTCTGGCGCGCACACCAGATTCCGATTCTCGATCCCCAGACCAACCCGAAAAGCCTGGCCCAGGTAGAAGCGTGGTTACGCAGCTACAAACCGGAAGAGCTCTTCGACGAATCGGGCCGCTTGATTGAGGAGCTGCGTGAACTGGCGCCGGTGGGAACACGTCGCATCACGGGCAATCCCCATGCTAATGGTGGCTTATTGCGCGTTCCGCTGGATATGCCTGACTTCCGTGACTATGCGGTCAAGGTGGAGAAGCCGGGGCAGATCGAAGTCTCGTCCACCAATGTGTTGGGCCATTTTCTGTGCGACGTGATGCGGCGCAACATGACTTCGTTCCGTGTCTTTGGTCCCGATGAAACTGCTTCGAACAAACTGGATGCAATCTATCAGGCCAGTCCCAAAACCTGGATGGAGGAGATGCTCCCTGAGGACAAGGATGGCGGTTTCTTAGCCAACAATGGCCGCGTGATGGAGATGCTCAGCGAGCACACCCTCGAAGGCTGGTTTGAAGGTTATGTGCTGACCGGGCGGCATGGCTTCTTTTCCTCCTATGAGGCGTTCGTCCACATCATCGATTCCATGTTCAACCAGCATGCCAAATGGCTGGAGAAGAGCAAACTCGAGACGCGCTGGAGGGCGCCGATCTCGTCGATTAATTTGCTGATCACCTCGCTGGTATGGCGGCAGGATCACAACGGCTTTACCCATCAGGACCCCGGATTTCTGGATTTGGTCACGAATAAGAGTCCGGAGATCACGCGAGCATATTTGCCGCCAGATGCGAACTGCCTGCTAAGCGTGGGCGACCACTGCTTGCGCAGCGTGAATTACGTCAACGTGATTGTGGCGGATAAGGCGCTGCATCTGCAGTACCTGACGATGGAAGAGGCGGTTTTGCATTGCACCAAGGGCATCGGCATCTGGGATTGGGCCAGCAATGACGCGGGCGAGGAACCCGACGCCGTCGTTGCCTGCGCGGGAGATATTCCGACTTCTGAAGCGCTGGCGGCGGTAGCGATCCTGAAGGAGCGTTGCATGGGGCTGAAGATTCGCTTTATCAATGTGGTGGATCTCTTCCGCTTGATGCCGGAGCGCGAACACCCGCATGGCATGTCGGACCGTGAGTTTGACGGGCTGTTTACCAAGGACAAGCCGGTCATCTTCAATTTCCACGCCTATCCTTCGTTGATTCACAAGCTCACCTATCGGCGCACCAACCACGCCAACTTCCATGTGCGTGGGTATAAGGAGAAAGGGAATATCAACACTCCGCTAGAACTGGCAATCCTCAACCAATGCGATCGCTACAACCTGGCTATTGATGTGATTGAGCGCGTCCCTAACATGGTGGACAAAAGCGCCCACACCGTGGAGTGGCTACGCGGGCAGATCATCGAGGCTGTCAACTACGCTCACGAAAACGGGACCGACCGCAAGGAAATCCGGGAATGGAAGTGGCCGGAGTAGAGGGACACGGCTCGGATGGGCAGTTTCCCAGTAGCCCGGAAATGGGTGCCCCATATCTCGCCTTCTTTTGGCGAGATGTGGGAAAAGAACGAATGGTCATTGTGTGGCCTTGAGATCTAGTCGGCCTCGAATTCTTACTCTGAGCATCCGTCAATTCCCACATCTCGCCAAAAGAAGGCGAGATATGGGGCACCCCGAGTCGGGGCTACTTCGACAGATCGCTTTCGGTCCTCTCCCATTGTTGGGGCTACTCCGGCAGATCACTTCGGTCCTCTCCCATTCTGTCGGGGCTACTCCGGAAGATCACCTTGGTCCTCTCCCATTCTGTCGGGGCTACTCCGGAAGATCACTTCGGTCCTCTCCCATTCTGTCGGGGCTACTTCGACAGATCGCTTGGGGTCTCCGCCACTCTGCGGTTGCCTTATAATCTTCCAGCGTTGTCAAAGGGAGATCAGTGGAATCCAACCCAACCCTCACCCCGAGGGACTTGTTGCCTGCCGTCAAGCAGGCACTCCAGCTCGCAGCCGAAAAGACTCTGCGCCTCGACCGTCGCTGGAAAGCCAGCGACGGTGCGCCCGTCATTACCGTTCAAGGCCGCTACACCGCCCGTAGCTGGACCCAGTGGACCCAGGGATTCCAGTACGGCAATGCCCTGCTCTGCTTCGACCTAACCGGCGACCAGGATCAGCTCACGGCCGCGCGCCGCCATATCGTCCTCGATATGGCCGAGCACCTGAGCCATATCGGCGTGCACGATCACGGCTTCAACAACATCTCGACCTACGGCAACCTGCGCCGCTTGATGCTCGAGGGCCGTATTCCCCAGAATGAGTGGGAGCTCAACTTCTGTGAGCTGGCATTAAAGGTCAGTGGCGCTGTTCAGGCAGCGCGCTGGACCATCGTCAAGGATCGCCTGGGCTACATCTATTCGTTCAACGGCCGCCACTCGCTCTTTATCGATACCATTCGTACCCTGCGCATCTGCTGCGTGGCGCACATGCTCGGCCACACGTTGCAGGGCGAGCAAGACCAACGCATCGACCTGCTTGAGCGGTCATTAACCCACGCCAAAACCTCCGCACTCTACAACCTCTACTATGGCGAAGGGCGCGATCAGTACGACCGGCCCGAGTTACGCGGTCGCACTGTGCATGAAGCTGTCTTCAATCCGGCCAGCGCCAGCTTCCGCTGCCCTTCCACCCAACAGGGCTACTCCGCGTTCAGCACCTGGACGCGGGGACTCGCGTGGGGCATGCTCGGTTTCTCCGAGCTCATAGAATTCGTTCCCCAAAACCAGGAAGCTCTGCTTTGGCTCAAGAAAGCCGCCCGCGCCGCGTGCGACTTCTATATCCATCAGGGAACCGCCCTCGACGGCATCTGCTACTGGGATACCGGTGCACCGCAGCTCTACCGCCTTGGTGACTGGCAAGCCAAAGCCGCCGATCCCTACAACGACTACGAACCCGTCGACGCCTCCGCCAGCGCCATCGCCGCGCAAGGATTGCTTCGCCTCGGCCACTTCCTGGGCGAGAAGGCATATACCCAGGCCGGACTCACCGTCGCCGCACGGCTGCTGCAGGATCCATATCTCTCCACCCAGCCCGATCACGAAGGACTGCTTCTGCACAGCATTTATCACCACCCCAACGGATGGGATTACATCCCCGCCGGATCCAAGGTTCCGAACGGCGAATCGTGCATGTGGGGGGATTACCACCTGCTGGAACTTTGCCTCCTCATCACCCGCATGGCCAATGACAGCTACTACACCTTTTTCGGAGCCGAGCCATGCCAGACAAAGTAGCCCTGGTAACCGGCGGCACGCGCGGCATCGGCCTGGGCATCGCGCTCAAACTTTCGGAAGCGGGCTATACTTTGGCACTCTCCGGCCGTCGCCCCGCCGAACAAGTGCAATCGGTACTGGAGCAAATGCCGGGCTCGATTTATATCGCAGCCGACGTCGTGTCAGCTCCCGAACGGCAGCATCTTCTCGCCACCGTCGAAGCGAAATTGGGCCGCCTCGATGTGCTGGTCAACAACGCAGGCATAGCCCCGCGCGTCCGCGCCGATCTGCTGCAGGCCGGTGAAGAGAGCTTCGACGAGATCATCGCCACCAATTTGCGTGGGCCCTATTTCCTCACCCAGGCCGCGGCCGCCTGGATGATCCGGCAACCGCCGGCACGCCGGTGCATCATCAACGTCAGTTCTGTCTCCGCCACAGTAGCCAGCATCAACCGTGGCGACTACTGCATTTCCAAGGCCGGCGTCGCCATGGCGACCAAACTCTGGGCGGTGCGCCTTGCGGAGCACGGTATCGGTGTGTACGAGGTACGTCCCGGCATCATAGAAACAGACATGACCGAAGGTGTGAAGGGAAAATACGACGCCTTGATCGAAGGCGGTATCCTGCTCGAACGGCGATGGGGTTTGCCCAGCGATGTGGGTTCGGCCGTCGCCGTACTCGCACGAGGCGAACTTCCGTACGCCACCGGCGCAGTCCTGGTAGTGGATGGCGGACTCACCCTGGCGAGACTTTGATATGAAATGGATGAAGCAATCCCGATCGCATGCCGACCTGGCCGTCGATGATACCCCGATCTCTCCGCGCTGGGGGTTTGCGGTCTCCTCGGGAATTCTCGGCTGGATCCTCGATGCCTTTGATTTCTTCGTGTTGGTCTTCTTGGTCGACGTGCTGGCCAACCATTTCCACGTGCGCAAGGGCGACATCGTTTGGACCATCACCATCACCCTGGCGATGCGGCCGGTCGGTGCGGTGGTCTTGGGCTCGTTGGCGGACCGTTATGGGCGACGGCGTCCACTGATCGCGTGCGTCCTTTATTTTTCGCTGATTACGGCGATGACTCCCTACGCGCCAAGCTACACGATTTTTGTGGTGCTGCGGGCTCTCTACGGAATCGGTATGGGTGGGTATTGGGGCATTGGTGCTTCCCTGGTCATGGAATCCTCTCCGCGCAGGTGGCGAGGATTGTTTTCCGGCATCATGCAGGCGGGATATTCCCTGGGTTACCTGTTGGCCGCGGTCGCCCTGCGGACCATCGAACCCCGCTTCGGTTGGCAGTGGATGTTTCTTTGCGGGCTGGGGCTCGCTGTGTTGATTGCGATCTTCACGTTGTTGTCCCCGGAATCGTCGTCCTGGCATAAGAACCGGCTTCCCAGCTTTGGCCATGTAGCGACGATACTCTGGCAGCACAAAAAGGACTTCGTGTATCTGGTGTTGATGATGACGGCGATCACCTGCCTGTCGCATGGCACCCAGGATCTGTATCCCGATTTTCTCAAGACCGTGCACGGCTTCTCGAACGCGGTGGTTTCGAATCTGGCAATTCTCTACAACGTGGGAGCGATCGCCGGCGCACTCGTCATCGGCCATTTCTCCGACAGCCTGGGCCGGCGCTACTCGGTGATGCTCGCGTTAGCGATCTCGGCGTTGTCGATTCCGTTGTGGGCATTCGGATCGACCATGGCGCTGTTGGCTCTGGGGTCGTTCCTGATGCAGTTCGGGGTTCAAGGGGCGTTTGGCGTAATCCCGGCCCATTTGAATGAGCTTTCGCCAGCCAGTGTGCGCAGCCTTTTCCCCGGTGTGGTGTATCAGTTGGGGGTGCTCCTGGGGGCTCCTGCGGTCGTGGTCGAATTCACCCTACGGCGGCATTTGGGTTATCAATGGGCGCTGACGACCTTTGAGATCGGCGTCATTGTGACGTTGTTCGTGATTTTCGGTTTTGGACCAGAGCGCAGCGGGCGGGATTTGTCTTCCTAGTATCCGAGCCGTGAACCAATGACTCACGTCCTGGGCTACTATCAGCCGTCCCTGATGGGACTGCGTCCGTCCAACGCTGAACTCTCGTGATGGCTTTATCGGCACATCGATTTGGGGCTCGTCAAAATTCGTGGACTACAGGCCTTCTTCGCACTTCGAGCCGATGCGGTAAAACAACCGCTGTCCGGCAGGGACATCGGTGACCGAAGGGTTACGTCCTAGGCTACTATCAGCCGTCCCTGACGGGACTGCGTCCGTCCAATGCTGAACTTTCGTGATGGCCCCTTCAACACATCGATTTGGGGCTCGTCAAAATTCGTGGGCTACAGACCTTCTCGGCACTTCCAGCCGATGCGAAAAAATCGCCACGGTGTTAAGTCCCGTAGGGACGACTGAAAATAGCCCAGGACGATCCTCGCCGCAGCGAGCATGAGTCCTGGGTTAGCAGCGAGAATACGAGCAGTCCCGTAGGGACGGCTGGGAATGCGGAGGGAGAATCCCTCCGAGCACCTAAGATAAACGCATGGTGATGGATGAGGAGCGCGGCCGTATTTGCGTCGTGCTGGTGCGGGCTCGCAATCCTAACAATATTGGCGCTGTGGCTCGGGCCATGCATGGATTCGGATTCAGCGACCTGCGGCTGGTCAACGACTACTCTGTAGCCCTCGAAAGGGCCCGTTCGGCGGTTGACGCTTCGGCCATTCTTGCCGGGGCGCGGGAATTCGTCACAGTTGCGGAAGCGGTTGCCGATTGCAGGCTGGTGGTGGGCACTACCGCTGTCGGCAAGCGAAGGCAAGAACACCCGCTCTATACGCTGGCTGATGGGGCTGCGCTGCTTCGCGATGCAGCGAAAACCGGCCCGGTCGCGCTGCTCTTTGGTTCGGAGAAGACCGGGCTCAGCAACCAGGCCATGAGCCACTGCCACTGGCTTATGACGATCCCCATGCACCAGACGCCGGGGCTGCGGCATGCTTCCATGAACCTGGGTCAGGCGGCGGCCGTTTGCCTCTACGAGCTGGTTCGACAGAGCGAAGACGTCGCTCTCCAGGCGCTGCCGCCACGCGCCAGTGCGGCGGACCTGGAACGCATTACGGAAGTTTGGGGATCTCTGCTGGGAGCAACTGGATATGCCCAACGGCGTCCCGCTGCCGCGGAACCGGAGGAGGTACGACGGACGATCCACCGCTTAAACCTGAGCCAATCGGATGCGCGCCGATGGCTAGGCATCCTGCGGCAGTTGCTCTGGAAAATCGACTCTAGCGGGTGATGATGACTTCGTACAGATTGTCCTTCGCCAGGAAGAACTTGGTATTGGCGTAGGTTTCGAAAAGCTTTTCCATGGTCCGGTTGGTGTAGACATGCTGCACCGTGTAACCGGTGGTTTCCTGCACTTCAATGCTATCGGTGTCGGTCACATGGTAACGGCAGAAGTTACTATCCCGGCCGTTGTTCCGGGTATGGAAGAAGGTCAACACGCGGCCACCCGGACGCATGCAGGAGCGCAGGCGCTTAATCAGGGGGCTCACCAGGTCGTGGGGAATATAATCCAGCGTGGTCCAGAGCAGGATGACGTCGAATTCCCTGCCGGCAAAATCCAGGTTGTTGTCGAGAAACCCTTCCACATCGAACCGCGCAGTCCCGCTTTCATCCGGAGCGAGCATCCAGTTGCCGCGCAGGGCTTCGTTCACTACGTCCGCCATGTAGACCCCATGGCCGAGCGTGGTCAGGAAATTGATGTTGGTGGGAGAGGTCGGCCCGATATCTAAAATCCGCAAGCCCTGCTCAGTCTTGAGAAACTTGAGCATGTCTTTCCAGGCACTGGAGTGCCTTGGCATCCGGGGCCCGGTCAACACCGTGGGACTGGGGGACACCTGCGCATCGTTCTGTGATCTGCCAAATAGGTTGCGCATCACGTCGTCAGTTTTGGTACGCAGCCCCGGGTTTCCCCCAGGGAATATGTTCATCATAACGGAGCCCTCCAGCGTTCGTTAGTGTTGCGCTGGAGAAGTTGACACCGGAACCTCGGCGCCCTTCGCCGGTGCAACACCCGCTGCTTTTTCGCCTAACGGTTCTACCTTGCCGCGAAATACAGCTTTCTCCTCGATCGATAGGCGTGCGGCCGAGATATCCCCGACTAAATCGCAGCCATCCCGTAACTCCACCCGTCCGGTAGCGGTCACATTACCGCTCAACTGCCCCAGCAGGATGACATCCTTCGCTGACACGTTCGCCGCGACATGAGCATTGGGCCCAATCGTCAGGCGGCTCTCAAGCAAGGTAATGGTGCCCTCAACATGGCCATCGACGATCAGGTCTTCGCTCCCTTTTACCTCTCCCCGAATCTGGACCGATTTCCCGATAATCGCGGCGGCACTCTCACCTGCCATTTGGGTTCTCCCTTTTATGTTTGCAGAAGCTTCTCTGCCCGAACTATACGCAACTTGCGAAGAACACCGCAACCAGCAAAACGGCGTAAAACACACCGAAGCATACAGATGTAAACTGTAAGCTATTGTCTTGCTTCACATCAGGTAACGTAGTTTGACCCCGGGGAGAGTGAATGATGAAAGTCATGCGATTGCCATTTCGATCATCGTCCTACTCCAGGCTGCTTTGGGTTTCGATTGTCGGCGCCACCCTGTCGGGCGCAATCGTTGCTACTGGCCAAACAGCCTCCCAGCTCACCCCCGACCCACAGAAGATCGTCCGGGACGCCAGTTGGAACGAACTGCATGCCCCGAAGGCCGGCCGCTCCTTTAGTTATCGGCAACACAAGGTGGACCCGAAAGGCAGCATCCTCAAAGAAATCGTCGAAACCAAGGACGGGGATGTAGCCCGACTACTGGAGAAGGACGGCAAGCCATTACCCCCGGAGCAGGAACAGGCTGAACTCGATCGCCTGAACAACCTGCTGGCGCATCCCGAGATTCAGGAGCACCGTCACAAGAAGGAGCAGGAAGACAGTGCCCGGGGCGACGAAATGGTCCACATGCTGCCTGACGCCTTCCTGTTTACCCTGGATGGCACGGTCGAAGGCCCGAACGGCCCTTGTTACCGCCTGCAATTCAAACCCAATCCCGCCTTTACGCCGCCCGACCGGGAAGGCGAGGTGTACCACGGCATGGTAGGCGAGCTTTGGGTGGACCAGGCGCAGGAACGGCTGGTGAAGATTGATGCCCACCTGATTTCCGACGTGAACTTCGGTTGGGGCGTCCTGGGCAAGCTATATAAGGGCGGCAGCATCCTGGTGGAAAACGCCGACGTTGGCTACCACCACTGGGAAACCACCCACATGAAGCTGCAACTTCAAGGTAAGTTGTTGATGATGAAGAGCGTAGACTTCTCAACAACGGAAGACTTCAGCGACTTCAAAGCCCAGCCGCAAGAGCTGAGTTACCAGGAAGCGATCCACTTACTGCAGCAGAAGAACGCCGTATCGCAGGTCGCTTCCCGGTAGATTACGCCAGGTCGTCGCCGCCACTCGAGGAGTCGTCGAAGGACGAATCATCGTAGGAGGTGTCGTCGAGACTCGTATCATCGTCCGAATCCGGGTCCGAGTCCCGCAGGTCATCGCTGGCCTGCTGCAGATCCGCAGCGTCATTCCCACTGTTTCCCAGCATACTGGTTCCCAGGTTGGTATCGTCGAAGCTACGCCCGGCGTCCTGCCGCCCTGCGTCGTCGTAGTAGTTGTTGATGACGGTCTCTCCCCCCGGCGTACCTCCACCAAAGAAGCCGCCGCCGGCAAGGCCGGAGGGCTGGCCAAACCCGTGCATCAGGCTCTCGACGCCCTGAAACGCTAACGCGCCAGCCGCAACGCCTGCCGCGGTTGTCGCCGCCGTGCGCAGAAATGAACTCCCGCCACCTTGCGGCGGAGGAGGCGCCCCGTAGGAGGGCGGAGGGGGGTAAGGCTGCCCGTAGGGCTGCGCATAGGGTTGACCATAAGGCTGGACGGGCGGACCTCCGTATCCCGGAGGTGGAGGAGGCGGCGGCGGTGGGGCTGCTTCATGGTGCCCGAGCAGGTTCCCAAGGAAGCTGCCCGTTTTGGTCGGCTGTATCGGCTGCTGCGCCTGTTGCCGCAATTGATTGATCTGCGCCTGGGCCTGCTCCAGCGCATACTTCTGCACCAGAACTGTCTGCGCCAGCACATACAGCGCGTTGGGATTTCGTCCCAGACGCTGCGCCAGCAGCTGCTCGGCGTCAGGATCTTTTTCTGTAAGTTGGGTTTGCTCAACACGACCGATGAGGTCGTTCAACATTGCTTCTTCTTGCGGAGTCATCTTGTCACCATCCTGCACCTGATTGGATGCTGGTCAGGAAACCAGAGCCAACGCTTTCATCTCTTCTTTACGAACCGTCAGGCGTTCTACCAGGTCGGTGCGCACTTCAAACCCACGGCCCGGCGCGCTGGACACATGAATTTCGCCCTTAGGCGTGACGGTCACCTCGGGATCGATAATGTCTTCCTTCCAATAACGGCTGGAAGCGGACACATCTCCCGGCAGTGAGAAATTCTCGAGCGTCGAGAGCGCGATGTTATGCGAGCGCCCAATACCACTCTCCAACATGCCGCCACACCAAACCGGAATACCCCGTTCCTGGGTCGCGTTGTGGATGGCGATGGCCTCGCTGAAGCCGCCTACCCGCCCGAGCTTCACATTAATGATGCGGCAGGACTCCATCTCAATCGCCGCCAGGCTATCGCGGCGGTTACGAATCGACTCATCGAGGCAGATGGGAGTGTCGAGGCGCTGCTGCAACATGGAGTGGAAGTAGAAATCATCTGCCCACAGAGGCTGTTCAATCATCAGCAGGTTGAACCGGTCAAAGCTGACCAGGTGTTCGGAATCCTTCAAACGGTAGGCAGAGTTAGCGTCGCAGCTTAGCACGATGTCGGGCCAGCGCTTGCGCACCGCTTCAAAAAGGTTCACATCCCAACCCGGCTTGCATTTCAGCTTGATGCGTTGGTAGCCCTGGGATACGGCCTGCTCTACCTTTTCCATCGTCTTCTCGACGCTGGATTGAATTCCAAGGGAAACGCCGCAGGCGATGGTCTCCCGAATGCCGCCCAGCAATTCGTAAAGCGGAATTCCTTTCATCTGCGCTTCCAGATCCCACAGCGCATTCTCGATTGCCGCCTTGGCCATGCGGTTTCCGCGCACCGGGCGGAAAATCTCTGGACACTTTCCTCCGCTCTGATCCTCGGCAGCGATGAGCAGCGGAGCCAGTTCCTGCAGGATCGTCACCCAGGCAGTCTCCGTCGACTCTTCGTTGAAATGAGGATGTTCGCCCGCAGTACACTCGCCCCAGCCGGATAGTCCCTCAGCACGCACCTCGGCCAGCAGAATGCGGCGTTCTTTGGTTTCTCCAAAACTGGTGGCGAAGGGGTGAACCAGCGACATGCTGATTTCACGCAGGACTATCGAATCAATCTTCATGCACACCTGCCGATATGGAGTGGAGTTGATCTGCGGAGCGAGAAGGCTCCTGCCAGCGCCCGAGTTGGAAGACCCCATTGCCCTCCGCATCGACGCGGAAACCGAACACCGTAAGCCGGTGCGAAAAGGCCTGTTGAAAAAGCTCGCGATTCTTCGTCTGGATGTCGAGAACGCGTTGCTGATCCACCGCGGAGTGCCTCCAATGACCGATTTGATGCGGCACTGAGATTTCCTGCTCGACTTCGGGGAAGGAGGTTGATTTGCCGTCCAGCACGGAACCGACCCAATCGCTCGCCAGCCACCATTCCGCGCAGAGCCGGTCGGTCGGAACCTGACCATGCAATGGAGATGATGTTACACCATAAAAATTGGGCGCGTAGCGGCGAACTACGGCCCCTAATTTCCGCAGATTGAGGAAACTATTTTTGATTTCCAGTGGATCGAAGGTCCATTCCATGCGCACAATCCCGCGGGCCAGCGCCTCTTGCCGCTGGAAGAGCTTGAGTCGCCGCCCGATGCCCTGGTTGCGATAGGCCGGATTAACCGCCAGCATGTGGGAGTGGAGGTAGGGCATGCCGTCCGCGATCCCCGGCAGCGCCATGGCAAATCCGACCAGGCTGTCACCGTCGAAGGCGCCGATCACCTGTCCCCCGATCCTCTGCCCGACGACAAAGACGCGCTTCGGGACCACATCGCGGTCACCGTAGCCCCAGACATCCACCTGCAACTGCACGCAGGCGGCAAATTCTTCCAGCCCCTGGCACGATCGAATCAGCACGGCGCTTCTTCCCGTTTGGCCTGGCTCCACAACGCCTCCAATTGCTCAGGAGACATCGTCTCGAGGGGCAGCGAAGCGGCCGCTTCCATGGCTGCGAAGCGGCGACGGAATTTGCCGTTGGTGTGGCGCAGGGCGAACTCCGGGTCGACACCGAGACGCCGCGCCAGGTTGACCGTCGTGAAGAGCATATCGCCCACTTCTGACAGCACAGCCTCGGAGGAGGCCGGCTCCGCAATCGCCTGCCGCAGCTCCCCTGTCTCTTCCACCAGCTTGGCGAAAATGCCTTCCAGATCCGGCCAGTCGAAACCGCTCTTCTGCGCCCGGCCTCCCAGCTTGGACGCTTCCATCAAGGCCGGCAGCGAACGCGGAATGCTATCGAAGGCTGACTTTGGGGACGTTCCCTTCTCTGCCTTTTTAATCGCATCCCAGTTGCGCAGAACCTGCGGCGCATCGATGCCCTCGGTCTCAAGCACGGTTTTGACCGCATTCCCCGCGGCTACCGAAGCCTTGTCCCCAAAGACATGCGGATGCCGGCGAATGAGCTTGCGGTTGAGTCCCGCGATGACATCCTCAATCGTGAAGTACCCTGCATCGCTCGCCATCTGGGCATAGAACAGTACCTGCAACAAAAGGTCGCCGAGCTCCTCGCACAGATCATCCCAATGCCGGCGCTCGATGGCGTCGAAAACCTCGTAGCATTCTTCCAGGGTGTATTTTCGGATGGTGTCGAAGTTCTGTTCGCGGTCCCAGGGGCAGCCATCAGGACCACGCAACCGGGCCATGATGCTCACCGCTTCGGCAAAAAGGCTCATGCCATCACTCTAAACAAGCTCGCATGGACAATCCAACCTCGATGATTCCTTGCTTTTTTTTCGCCCTGTTCGGCCTGGTGATGGGGAGCTTTCTCAACGTATGCATCGCGCGGTTTCCGTTGGGCGAGTCGGTGGTCCGTCCGCGCTCCCATTGTCGCCACTGTGGCCAGCCCGTCGCGGCCCGCGACAACATTCCGGTAATGAGCTGGCTACTGCTGGGAGCCAAATGCAGGGCCTGCAGGGGTCCCATCAGTTGGACGTATCCAGCCGTTGAATCAATTACTTCCGTGCTCTTTATCATGTGCTGCATGCGCTTTCCAGCCCCCTTGGCCTCTGGCTTTGCACTGCTCTGCTTCCTGCTGCTGGGGCTGGCGGTGATGGACGCACAGACCCTTCTGTTGCCGGATATATTTACCCTGCCCGGGTTGGTGGCTGGCTTGGTTTTCTCGGCCCTTCGTCCGGGACTGGAACAAGGGGTTTGGTCCTGGGAAGCCGCTGGGCGAGCGCTCGGTTCGGCACTCCTGGCCGCGGCGATCGCAGCCAGTGTGCTGCTCCTGATTAGCGGTGCCTACTGGCTGGTACGACGACGCTTGGGAATGGGCATGGGAGACGTGAAACTCATCGCCATGCTGGCTGCGTGGCTGGGCCTGGAACAGGCAGGCCTGATGTTGTTTCTGGCGGTCGTCGTGGGCGCGGTGTACGGTGTGGGGCTGATCCTGGTGAGTCGCGGCCGAGACACTGATCCCGCGGGGCAACTGATGGTTCCCTTTGGGACCATGCTGAGCCTGGCTGGAATTTACAGCATTTTTCTAGGTGACGGAACGGTGAGCTGGTATGCGCAGTTTTTCCACTAGACGCTCGCTGGTCATCGGCAGAGCGACCCGCGCCGGAGCCACGTCGGCGATCACGGAACGCAATTGAGCAATGTGGTGCAACCCGTGAACCGCGTGGAAGCGGCGCCACTGGTCCACACGCAGCGGCCCCAGCCAGGGATGGAGCGACACCCGCTCGATTCCGAATTTGCGCCGGCAGGCATCGAGCGCACGGTCCATCGTCTCCCCTTCCTCGCGCAGAAGCTCGCCCAACTGGCGCCCGTCCATCCGCGGGAAACGCCCAGCCGACGGCAGAGTCTCGTCCATAGCCGGCACTCCCTGGGGAAGGTATCCGAAGGTGAGGATCATCAGTTGCAGTGACCATTGCAATTTGGTGCATTTATGACTGCGAGGAAGGCGCCCCTTATGCAAACGGGCTTGTAGTGTGCTGGTGGTCAACTGGTATCCCAGGACCAGGTGTTCCACCACTTGCTGGGCAGTCCACTTGTACGCCAGCGCATGAGGATGGGTCTGCGCGCTCTCCGCATCCAGTGCGTGGACCTCGTTCGCGATTTGGCTGACCACCCGGTCCAGGATTGCGTGCATGAATTTTGAAAATTAGCTGCCGACCGAAGTTTAGAACAAGCAAGGAAAGGAGTTATAACCTAAAGCGTTACGCGGACCACGGAAGGAACTACAACTTTGGAAAGTGCTCCCGCCGGTGATATCACTTTCCCGCCTGGATCTCTTTCAGCGCCTTGAGCGCCTGCTTTGCCTTGGGTCCGTTGGGCACAATGTCAAGATAAAGCTCATAGTTACGGGCTGCGTCGGCATTCTTCTTGAGCAAGCGCTGGCTCTCTGCCAAGCCAAAGATGGCATTCACATTGGTAGGATCGGTGGCGGTTGCATCCTGATAGCGCTGCAAGGCGCCCTCATAATTGCCTGTTTGCAGGTAGAAGGTTCCCACCTCGTTGTCCTTTTTGGCGCGGGCCGGATCGTGGACCGGGGGTGCATCGTCCGACTTGCTGGAGCTAGCGTCATTCCCTGCCGCTTTCGCGGCGGCTTTGGATTCATCTTCCGGGAAGGGATTGGCTGCAGTCGGTTCCGGCTGCTTGGTCTGCTTGGAGCCTTCGGCAGCTTTCTTGGAAACGTCTTCCGGAAAAGGATTGGCTGTGCCCGTGTCAGGCTGCTTGGTTTGCTTAGAGTCTTCCGCAGCTTTCCTGGAAAGGTCTTGCGGAAACGCATTGTCGTCTTTGGCGGGCGCAGGCGCGGAAGGCGCGGCATCGGCGGATGGAGGGTCGGGCGGTTTCGCGGTCTGTTTCTTTTGCGGCTGCGGTGCATCGGGAACGGACTGTTGCGCGAGCGCCCCAACGGTCAGCACAGCGGTGAAGAGAGCGACGATCAGGGCCGGGATACGCATCGTTGCTATTTCAAGTTTACTCCCGCCCGTTAAGATAACGTGCATGGCTTTGATCATTCGTTCTTCCTCCATACACGCGGCCGGCTGCTACACCACCGAGCCCATCTCTAAGGGCGTCAAGGTGGTGGAGTACACCGGGCCGCGGATCAGCAAGAAAGAAGCCGACAGGCGCTTTCAAGACTCGGAGATCACCTATCTCTTCGGAGTGGGTGACGGCTCGAGGGTGATCAACGGACACGGCATGGCCATGTTCATCAACCACTCCTGTGATCCCAACTGCGAGACCGAGGAGCTGCACGGTCGTGTCTGGGTCATGTCGGTGCGCGCCATTGCGCCTGGCGAAGAACTCACCTACGACTACAACCTCTACGATGGGGACGAAGACGACGCGCGTTGCTACTGCGGGGCCGCGACCTGCCGGCAAACGATGTATTCGCCGGAGGAGATCGTACGGCGCGCCAAGATGTTGAAGCGCAAGGCTGCGAAGACGAAAAGAAAATCCGCCTGACCGCAGTCCCCTCATTGGCTAGAGCGGCCAATGACCCACCCCCGCAAGAAAGTCCGGCCTTCAGGCCGCGCAAATGTCCTCGACATGGTGTGAATTTAGCCGCTGGAGGCTACGATCACCGGCCCTTAACAATCGGTCTACAATCGAGTCAGAAGTCCCCTATGGCCTACCAGGTTCTTGCCCGCAAATACCGTCCCCAGCGTTTTTCTGATGTCGCCGGCCAGGATCACGTTACGCGTACCCTGATGCATGCTCTGGAACAGGAACGCATCGCCCACGGCTACATTTTCAGCGGCCATCGCGGCATCGGCAAGACGACCATCGCCCGCATCCTGGCGATGGCGCTCAATTGCCGCAACAAGATCGGCAGTCCAGAGCGTCCCACGCCCGAACCCTGCGGCGTCTGCGACTCCTGCAAGGAAATACGTAACGGCAACTCCCTCGACGTGGTCGAGATCGACGCCGCCACGAACCGCGGCATCGACGAAATCCGCGAGCTGCGCGAAGCCGCGCGCTACGCTCCCGCGCGCGACCGTTACAAAATCTACCTCCTCGACGAAGCCCACCAGATTACGGATGCGGCCTTCAACGCTCTCCTGAAGACCCTGGAGGAGCCGCCGGAGCACGTCGTCTTCATGATGGCGACGACGCAGCCGGAGGACATCCCGCAGACGATCCGCTCGCGCTGCCAGCACTTCAGCTTTCACGCAGTGAAGTTCGACGACATTGTTACCGAGCTGACCCAGATCGCCACCCGGGAAGGCATTCTCGCCGATCCGCAGGCGCTCGCGCTGTTGGCCGAGGCCGGCGACGGCTCCATGCGCGATGCTCTGTCCATCATGGATCAGGCCATCGCCAGCGCGCCCCTGGTGGACGGCAAAGCCAAACTCGACGGAGAAGAGATTCGCGAGCTGATGGGCACCGTGCCCGACGCCGTCTTCGAACGCATGCTCGAAGCCATCGGCGAAGGCCAGAGCGCACTCCTCATGGACGAGCTCAACCGTCTGCTGAACGCCGGCAACAGTCCATCGCAGATGGCGCGGCAGATGGTGCGTTACCTGCGCAACTGCCTGATGGCCAAGCTGGGCGGAGAAAATACCCAACTGCTGCAGATTTCCGGGGACGAGCGCGCCCGCGCCGTGCGCACCGCAACCCTTTTCGGCGAAGAAGACCTCACCCGCTTTCTGCAGGTCATGCTGCGCACCTTCGATGAGCTCAATTATCGCCAGGAGCCGCGCCTGCATCTCGAGCTCGGCCTGATGAAACTTGTACACCTGCAACGCTTGATTCCCCTGGAGCAGATCCTCAGCGGCCTGCCAGGTGCAGGGCGTACACCCCCTACCACGCCACGCCCGCCGATTGCTGCACCCGCCCCGAGGGCAGAAGCAGCCAAACCCGTCCAACCGTCGCCTTTCGAGCTGGATCGCCTGCGAAAACAGCACAACGAGGAAGCCGAGAAAGCACCACCACCCACTCCGCCCGTGGTTGCTCCGAGCCTTGCTGCTCCGCCTGTTGTTCCTCCACCCGCTCCGCCCGTTGTTCCTCCGAGCCCGCCTAAGGTCGAGCCCGAATCAGTCGAAGAAGCAAGGGTCGCCGGCGCACCCAGCCTCGACGCCCTACGCGACCAAATCACGGCCGCACTTGATGAACAGGGTCACACTACTGCGGCCTCGCTCCTCTCAGACGGCCGTTGGAGAGTCGACGAGGATGGAGCCATCCAGGTGGAAGTGGGAGTCAAGAAGACCATGCTTGGCCTGATGATGAACGGAGAGGCGTGGAAGATTGTCCGCGAGGCGCTCCGTCAGGCGGGGGCATCGCAGAAGATGACGGTCGTCCCTGGCGAAGGCATCGAGCCGGCGAACGGTCCGGCGCGTCCCAAATCCCGCGATAGCATTGAGGCAGTCGCCCTGGGCAATCCGCTGGTACGCCAGGCGCAGGAGCTTTTCCACGCGGAAGTGCGCAGCGTCCTCGATTTGCGCGAAAAGGACAAGTAAAGGCCGAATCTATGAACCCTCTAAAAATGCAGGAAATGCTGGAGCAGGCCCGCAATATGCAGGACCAGATGCAGGCCAAGCTGAGCCAGACGGTCGTCGAAGCTTCTTCCGGAGGCGGCGCTGTCACGGTTAAGATGAATGGGCAAAAGCAGGTGTTGCAGCTGAAGATCGATGCCTCCGCAGTCGCCAGCCTGACCTCCAGCCCTTCCGACGTCGAGATGCTGGAAGATCTGATCACGGCTGCATTCAACGAGGCAGGCCGCCGTGCCGATGACGCAATGAAGTCCAGCCTGTCTGGAATGCTGGGCGGCCTGAACCTGCCGCCGGGGCTCATCTAGCTTGTCGCAATTTGCAGAGCCTCTGGCGCGGCTCATTGAAGAGTTGCGCAAATTGCCGGGAATCGGCGCCAAGAGCGCGCAGCGGCTGGCGTTTCACATCCTGCGCGCCAGCGGCGAAGATGCAAGCGCTTTGGCCGATGCGGTACGGGAGCTCAAGGCGAGGCTACTGCTCTGCTCCACCTGCAACAACATCACCGATGTGGATCCCTGTATCTATTGCGCCAGTGCGACCCGAAGCCAACGGACGGTCTGTGTCGTCGAAGAACCGGGCAATATCGCCGTGATTGAAAAGACCCGCAGCTACAACGGCGTGTACCACGTTCTGCACGGCACTCTATCGCCGCTCCATGGAGTGGGTCCCGAACATCTGAGGACCAGCAGCCTGGTAGCCCGCGTCGCCGGGGGCGAAGTGGAAGAAGTGATCCTGGCCACCAACCCGACGGTGGAAGGTGAAGCGACGGCCGTTTACCTGGCTGACCTGCTGCGGTCCACTTCGGTCCGCGTGACTCGCATCGCAACTGGAGTCCCTGCGGGCAGCGACATTGAATACGCCGACGAAGTCACCATGACCCGCGCTATGGAAGGCCGCCGCGAACTCAAGTTCTAAGCCTGCATAGGCCACCCAGGTTTTTGAGTTCGCTAGAATGCAGACGCGATGCCATTCCGATTTCTCTGCCGCCTGGCATGTGCGATCCTGCCAATTCTGTGCAGCGCCGGACTGTTTGCCCAGAACAGCCCACAGTCAGCTCTCAGCACCGCACTCGAAAATACCTCCGCTGCAGGCTTGGTCCTGGACCTGCAAACTGGACGCCAACTCGCGGTCGTACAGGCGGAACAAGTAACGAACACCAGGGCGACTCCCGGTTCCATTCTTAAACCACTCTTCCTGAATGCAGCTCTGCAAAAGCACGAAATCCTGCCGCAAACCGAGGTGCTTTGCCGCCGCAAACTGCAGATCAACGACGGGACCCGGCAGTGGAACCTCGACTGCACGCATCCTCAAACGGGCACGCCGTTCACCGCACAGGAGGCGCTCGCCTACTCCTGCAATCGCTACTTCGCTTCCCTGGCCGATCGCATCCCGCCCGCCCAGATCACTGCCATCCTCGAACAGTACGGTCTTCCTTTGGCCAGCACACCCGAAACCCAGCAGCAGAAAGAGCTTCTGGTATTGGGCCTGACCGGAATCACCGTCTCCCCCCGACAAATAGCTCTGGCGTATCGCAAGCTCGCGCTCCAGTGGCAACAGCCGGTACGCGACGGCCTACTGGATTCCGTCAACTACGGCATGGCGCACAACGCCGCCATCAACGGCATGGAGATCGCGGGCAAGACCGGCACCACCAGCCATGGATGGTTCGTCGGCGCGAGTAAGCAATTGGTTGTGGTGATCTATCTGCCTCGTGGCAACGGAGCCGATGCCGCCCGACTGGCCCAGCACTTCTTTCTGCACCTGGCAACCACCACCGACAACGCGCGCACGCTCACCATCGAAGTCTTCTCCACCCAAACGGTAAAGACTCTGACGGTCGCTCCGCTCGCCATCGCGTGGAAGCCGGATGGACTCCACCTTTCCACCGGAACCGTTCAGCAACTATCACGGAGCGGAACCCTTCGCCTGCAAGCCAACGGTGGCCCCGAAGTAAGAGCCGCCGGCCAATGGCACATCACCTGGAAACCCGATGGCATCCATGTCCTCCTCACGCTGCCCAGCGAAGACTATGTGGCTGCAGCGCTGAACGGCGAAGCCGCCCCGGATGAGCCGGCGGCTTCGCTCAAAGCTATGGCGATCGCCATCCGAACCTTCGCCCTGGAAAACGCCGGGCGCCACCGCGGCCAGGGATTCGATCTCTGCGACAGCACCCACTGCCAGTCATTGCGCCTGGGCCAGATGCGCCCGGCCGTGGTTCGCGCCGTGCATGAGACCGCCGGCGAGACGCTGTGGTTTGGCGGCCAGCGGGCGCACGTCTACTACACCCAACATTGCGGGGGCGTGCGGGAGGCAGCCGCCGGCGTATGGCCCGCGGAGCAGGCCAGCTATCTGCAAGGGCAGCAGGTCGATCCTTATTGCCTGCGCCGGTCTCAGGCGGCGTGGCAGGCTCACATCCCACTCACGCGGTTCAGCGAGATTCTCCGCGCTCAGGGTTGGAAAGCGCCTTCTCCCATCGAAGACATCCGCATCGCGCGGCGAAGCTCCACCGGCCGCGCCGAGATGCTCGCCGTCTCCGGAGGTGGAGCACCTGCGACCTTCTCCGCCAGCAGCTTCCGCTTCGCGGTCGACCGGGCATTGGGATGGAATCAGATCCGGAGCGACTGGTATACCGCCAGCGTCTCCAATGGAGCGCTGGTACTCAACGGGAAAGGCTATGGCCACGGGGTGGGCCTATGCCAGGCAGGCGCGTACGAAATGGCTGTCGAAGGCCATAGCGAAAAGGACATCCTCAGCTTCTACTTTCCCGGCACCATTGCCGGCATCACCCCGGCTGACCAGGGATGGCAAACAATCGCCGGCGCCGGGTGGACGCTGCTCACGGTGCATCCCGACAGCGCGCTGGTGACGGAAGGAAATACAGCCTGGGCGAAAGCGCAGGCGTTGTTTGGATCACCGGAGGTCCCGATCCAACCCATTGTGCAGGATCTGCCCACCACTGAGTTGTTTCGCCAGACCACCGCCGAGCCGGGCTGGGTGCTTGCGTCCACCCGCGGCGGCACCATCTTTCTCCAGCCGGCCGCCATCCGGAAAGCCAACGGAGGAGCGGGAGAGCTGCTTCTTCATGAATTTCTGCATGCACTGGTAGAGCATCAAGCCAGCCCGGAGACGCCACTCTGGCTGCGGGAAGGGCTGGTGGAAACCTTGGCAGGCAATGGCAAACGTCAGGGCGAATACACGCGGATGCCGCCGAACCTTTTGGATAGCGAGTTGGGACACCCTACCAGCGCCGCAGCTTCGCGGTATGCGCATGAAGTCGCGGCGCGTATGACAGCCGCGCTGTGCGCTCGCTACGGCCTGACGGCCGTACGCGGATTTCTCCGCAACGGCTTACCGGCGCAAGCGCTCAGGAGCCTGCAATCAGCTGTGGATATCGCTGCACCGCCCAACGGAGCTTCTGATTCTTTATCAGTAAGTCGACAATGATGGCACGTAGACACGCATTTTCCTGATGCAGAAATTCCCTATTCGGTTCGTTCTGCAAAGTCTCTTGCATTTCGTCGCAAATGGACTCGATCATGGCAGCCTCCCCGGAACTACCGCTGTTATATCCACACGGTAGACCCCTTCTGTCGCCGCCAAAAGCCTCATTGGGACCGGTACAACAACACACTTTAGGATGAATACCGTTCCACCAGAGATAGTAGTATTCTCCTCAACCTTTACAGAGAGGCGAGATGGAGATTAATTCTGAGCAGTTCCGCGTACTTCCCGGGAAAGAGTTTGAGCTAGCCAGCCGAAAGACGATCGTCAAGCCGTTCTATGCGTCGAAGAAGCAGTATGAGCAGTTACTGCAGCAACATGTGGCCCGGCTGAGCGATCTGCAGCAACTGCATTACGCCTCCAACCGCTATGCCCTACTCCTCATTCTTCAGGGTATGGACTCGGCCGGCAAGGATGGCATCATCCGCCATGTCATGTCCGGCATCAACCCTGCGGGATGCGAGGTGTTCAGCTTTAAACAGCCCAGCGCTCAGGAATTGGAGCACGATTTTCTATGGCGCACCACCTGCCGCCTGCCGGAACGGGGACGCATCGGTATCTTTAACCGCTCCTATTACGAGGAAGTCCTGGTGGTGCGGGTGCATCCCGAGATCCTGCAGCAGCAAAATCTTCCGAAGGAATTGCTCGACGAAAAGACTATTTGGGAGCAGCGGTACCGCTCGATTGTCGAGTTGGAGAGCCATCTCTATCGCAACGGAACAAGAACCATCAAGTTCTTTCTTCATCTGTCACAGGCAGAGCAAAAGAAGCGATTCCTGGCGCGCATCGATGAGCCGGGCAAAAACTGGAAATTCAGCATGGCGGACATACGCGAGCGAAAATACTGGAAGCAATACATGGAGGCATATCAAGCCTGCCTCAACGCAACCAGTACCCACGAAGCGCCCTGGTATGTGGTGCCGGCAGACGACAAACTGAATGCGCGCCTGATTGTCTCGCGCATTGTGGTCGATGCGCTTGCGAGCCTCAAGCTCGCGTATCCAAAAACAACTGCGAAACATGAGCGTGAACTGCAGTCGATACGCAAACGGCTCAAGAAGAGCTGATCACGGATTCTGGGTCAGCCAGTAAGTTTGCTTCACCTTGTAACCCTTTTTCATGGGCGGCGGACTCGCATTTCCCCATGCGGCGCGATTCCAGCTCACGGCCTGCAGCCCATCATGAGCGGGCTGGAACACCATTGGCGGCTCGGCCGGCGCGTCGGCCACGGCATCGAAGGTCACCTTGACCTGGCCGCCCAGGTCGGCCCAATGGCCAAACAACGTCCTGGCTTCGCCCCCGTCCGGCGACTCTGTAACCGTTGCGGTTCCATCTGCCCCCAAGCTAAGGTTCATGCTCGTGCCCACGTTGTGGGAGAGATACACACCTTTAAAGCGAGAGTGCTCTGTCGAACTGTCAGCCAGCGCTGCCGGCAAAGACGACCACAGAAGTGCGCTCCCTAACAAACAACGCAGAATCGTTGAGTACTTCATGATGTCTCGTAGTCTAGCTCCAGATTCGACTCAAGAAATGCACATAAATCATGGTTAATGGTGGCAACCCAAAAATTGGGTGCACCATTTGGCCACCAGCAGATTCAATCCCAAAATGGCCCTATTGCGGCTCGGCATACACGCTTTTGACGAAACCAGCAGCATTGGTATTGGGCCAATCCGGATGCTGCGTCTTAAGCTCGCCGCTGATCTGCTTGCCTGCATCTTCGACCGGCACGCCCTGCCCTTTTAGAGCCAAGGCGCGTGTTTGGATCGCTGCGATCAGGCTTCGCTCCTGCGCAACCAGCGAACCATCGCCCGGCGCACTGTGATCGGGCAGCACGTGCGCGGCATGGAGTGCTTCCACCTTATCCAGCACCGCCAGCCATGTTGCCGGTGTACCGCCATCCCCAAAGATATTCGGCATGGTTTTGTTCTGCACCACATCGCCTGAGACGAGGGTACGATCTGGTTCGACGAACGTCAGCTCGTCTCCCTTGGTATGCGCTCCGCCGAACCACACCAGCCGAGCGGTGACACCGCCCAGGTCAACCGTCACCTCCTGATCGAAGGTCACATCCGGCGGCCGCAAGACCACACCCTCAAGCAGTTCTTTATTTTGCGTCGAGCGGCTGCTGAACATGTCGATCATTTCCTGTCCGTGCTTTTCCATCTCCTGCTGTTGCACCGCATCGCGAATGAGGATGGTTCCCGCGGGGAAACCCGGCTCGCCGGCGGCGTGTTCCGGATGGAAATGCGTGGTGGTAAGAAAGAGCTTGGTGTTGTTCGGCGCCAGCTTTGCCGCGACGCGCGCGATCGTCGCTCCATTTTTCGGCCCCATGCCGGTATCGACCACCAACGTGGCCCGGCTGCCAACGACAATGGCGATGTTGGGAAACCCCATGAGCGCCCACACGTGCTCGGAGACTTGGGTTGGGCTCTCCTGAACCATTGGCTGGCTCATCTGCGCCCATCCATTGGCGGTGACGAGTGCGGTCATCGTGAGTAGCGTGGTCAGTCGTTTCATCAAATCCTCGTGGTGCGAAACATGACTACTATATGCCGGATTGCCAACCGGCACCGGGCTACAATGCGGTGTGAAACATTTCGCTCTCATCCTGCTCCTGGCCGTTTTCGCTCCCCTTCTACATGCTGACAATTGCAATGCCCTCAAGGACCTGAAGCTGCCCGACACCACCATCACGATGGCCGAAGCGGTAACCTCCGGCGAGGTGAAAGGCCCCGGTATCGAAGAGCCCGTCCATGACTTACCTGCTTTTTGCCGAGTCACCGGAATCCTTCACCCCACAGCAGATTCTGAAATTCGCTTTGAGGTTTGGCTGCCGGAAAAAGGCTGGAACAACCGCTTTCTCGGCGTGGGCAACGGCGGGTTCGCCGGCACCATTGGATATAAAGGGCTGGCCGGCAATCTCAACCGAGGCTTCGCCACCGCAGGCTCTGACGCCGGCCATCAAGGGCAAGCCCAGGACGCGAGTTGGGCGTATGAGCATCCTGAGAAAATCAAGGACTTTGGCTGGCGCGCCGTGCACTTGACCGCCGAGCGGGCGAAAGAAGTCGTCAAGGCCTACTATGGCAAGCCCATCGACAAGGCCTATTTCGATTCCTGTTCCGACGGAGGGCGCGAAGCGCTGATGGAGGCGCAGCGTTTCCCTGAGGACTACGATGGCATTCTCGCCGGAGCGCCGGCGAATGCCTGGACCCACCTCGTCTCTGGCGGGGTGGATATTGCGCAGGCAACCATCGGCGATCCGCGTGCCTACATCTCGAGTCTCAAACTACCCGCAGTGCAAAAGGCTTCGCTGGCGGCGTGCGACAACCTCGACGGCGTGAAGGATGGAATCATTAGTGAGCCATCGAAATGCCACTTCGATCCCGCGGTCCTGCTCTGCAAACAAGGCGACTCGCTGGAGTGCCTGACCCAACCGCAGGTGGACTCACTCCGCAAGCTCTACATCGGCGGTAAGACCGGGGAGGGGAAAGTCATTTTCCCCGGCTTCGTGATGGGAGACGAAGCGGGTGCCTGGCCCTCCTGGATCCTGGGCCAGGGTCCGGGGTCTGGCTCCGGTGCAAGCTACCAGGAAAACTACTTTCGCTATATGGTCACCGAGGACACGAAATGGAATCTCTTGACCGCCAACGTGGACCAATCGCTCGCCGAAGCGGTCAGCAAGACGGCCGCCGATCTCGACGCGACCAATCCCGACCTCAGCGGGTTCTCCGCACGCGGCGGCAAATTGATCCTCTACCACGGCTGGAATGATCCAGCGATCTCCCCCTGGAATACCATCGCCTATTACCAAGAGGTTCAGAAGACCATGGGCCTGGAGAAGGCAGCCGGATTCCTGCAGCTCTACATGGCACCGGGCATGGAGCATTGCGCGGGCGGCCCCGGCCCCGCTGCCTTCGGCCAACTTGGCATTCCCACTTCGAGCGGGCCGAAATACGGGGTCTTCGATGAGTTGGTCAACTGGGTAGAAAAAGGAACTCCAGCCGGCAGCGTCATCGCCACCAAGTACACCGCCGACAACAAGGTCGCGATGACGCGGCCATTGTGTCCCTATCCTGAGACAGCAAAATATAAAGGCACGGGGGATAGCAACGATGCCGCAAATTTCGTCTGCGCGAAAGAGTAGCGTAGCGGTCTTGATGGCCGCGGTCCTGCTCGGCCACGCCGCCGCCCAGACCGCTACGCCGATCAAGCACCTGGTGGTCGTCTTCGACGAGAACATCTCGTTCGATCATTACTTCGCAACCTATCCCGTTGCGCTCAATCTGCCGCATGAAACCCAGTTCCACGCGCTCCCCGGCACGCCGCGGGTCAACGGGCTGACGGCCATGCTGCTCGACCGCAACCCAAACTCGTTAAACGTAAAGGTCAATCAGGAATTCGCCGTCAATCCCTTTCGACTCGGGCCTGACCAGGCGGCCACAGCCGACCAAAACCACGGCTACACCGAAGAGCAGCGCGCCTTCGATCAGGGCTTGATGGATGCCTTCCCCCAATTCACCGGGATGCCCGGCAACCTCAAGGGCGAGCCGCCGCAATACGCGAAGCAGACCAAGGCTCTGGTCATGGCCTACTTCGACGGAAATACCGTGACTGCGCTTTGGAATTACGCCCAGCGCTACGCGTTGAATGACAACTCCTACGCTTCTACGTTCGGCCAGTCGACTCAGGGTGCTATCGAGTTGATCTCCGGCCAAACCAACGGAGTCACCGACCAAATCAACGCGGCTAGCTTTCTGGTGGACGGCGGCAACGGGACGTTTACCGAGGTAGATGACGCCGACCCGATCGGTGACACCTGCTCGAGTTCTACCTGGGGACAACTGCGGTACACCGGCAACAACATCGGCCAGATGCTGAGCAAGCACAGTGTGAGCTGGGGATGGTTCGAAGCCGGCTTTGACCTGAGCAAAACCAATCCCAACGGTACCACCGGCTGCCGGCGCAGCACACAGTCAAAGGTGAACCAGGTGCAGTCCGCGGACTACATCCCGCATCACGAGCCCTTCCAGTATTACCTGCCGACGGCGAACCTGCTCCACACGAGGCCGTCTTCCCTGCGGTTGATCGGCAAAGAAGGAGATGGCGCTAATCATCAGTACGACAGTGAGGATTTCTTTTCCGCGGTAAAAGCAGGCAACTTCCCTGCGGTCAGCTTTCTCAAGGCGCCGGCCTACCAGGATGCGCATTCCGGCTACTCTGACCCGATTGATGAGCAGACCTGGCTGGTGACCGTAGTCAACTTTCTCGAGCAGCGGCCGGAATGGAAGAACACAGCAGTGATTGTTGCGTATGACGATTCTGACGGCTGGTACGACCACCAGATGGGCCCGATTGCCAACCAGTCCACCAGTCCTGCGGACTGGCTCAGCAGTAAGGGTGCATGCGGCGATGGCGTCACTGCGCTTCCCGGACCGGCCGTGGACCATGCCCAGGGCCGCTGCGGCTATGGCCCGCGTCTCCCGCTGCTGGTGATCTCACCGTATGCACGGCGCAATTACGTCGATCACAGCCTTACCGATCAGACGTCAGTATTGCGTTTCATCGAAGACAACTGGCTCAAGGGAGAACGCGTGGGCGGCGGCTCGTTCGACGCCATTGCCGGCAGCCTTAACGCCATGTTCGATTTTGCCCATCCCGATCCGCGGCCCTACATCCTGGAAAAGACGACAGGCAAGGTGCTGAAGCGATAGGCTCGTCCTCCGTTGACTTTGGTGCGGTACGTGGGGCCCAAAGCCTTAGGCTTGGTACTTCCAGTTGCGCTGTTTGCCTTCGGCAATCCAGTCCAGCGCGGTGGCAATGCGTTTCACACGCGTCTCCAGCCGCTTTGCCTCAGCGATCCACTCCACGTATTCCCGCTTGCAGCTCGGGCTGAATGCGGCGAACTGAGCCGCGGCTTTCTTATTTCTGGCTAACGCGGCCGCAAACTCTGCGGGCAGCGCGACTGTGACTTTCGGCGCCTTCACTACTTTTCGCCGTGCGGCGATGGGGCTGGTGTGTTCGCCGCGGTCGATAAAGCCAGCCGCCTGGCGAATCCACGCAACCAACAACCGATCAGCAGGTAAATCCGGCAGGCTGGTTATGCGGCCCAACGATCCCATTCCCTGGTCACCCAGAACCCCGGCCTCGCGGAGCACGGCGCCCATCTCCTCTCCCCAGAAGCCGAAGCTGCAGTGCTCTTTGAAGGCCGACATATTGCCCACGATCGCACCCCGATACTCAAAGAAGGGCCGACTCCACTTGATGGTCTCCTCCACCTCCGGGCAGCCTTTGTGTACCAGCGCCCGGAGATGCTCCAGGATCGGCAATGCGAACGGGCGTACCTTCCCCAAATAAGCGTCTACTTTGGGGTTACCCTTCATTTGGCAGCGACCTTTACGGAAGCGATATGCTTCTCCCACGCCAGAGTGATCATCCCCTTGGCGATCGTGTACTTCAGCTCTTCGATCGAGGCGGGAGGCCGGCTCATCTCCATCTTGACCCGTCCGAGATCTTTTGACGGATCGTATTCCGTGCCCCATTGACCGGTCTGCTTGCTGATCACCAGTTCCCAGGCGTCGGGATCCTTAACATTCACGTAAAGGGTGTAGTCGCCCTTCGGGACTGCCAGACCTTCGATAGTCAGGTCTGCGGTGGTGTGAAAGGCGGTTGCGTCGTTCGCGCCGGCGCGCCAGATGGGTGCTGTCGGGTCCTGCATGACTCGTCCGCCGGCGCCAAAAATCTGCCGTCCTCGCACCGAGGGCGCGCAGTACTTGATCGTGAGCGTTGCGTCGCCAATTTTGCCGGTCGCCGTTTCCGGTGGGCTCACTTGCGCCGCCGCAGAAGCCACCACCAGGAACATGGTGACCCACATCCATATGCTTTTCATCGTTGCCTCCGTTGTCCATCTAAACTGAAACAGTCGCATTATGCCAGAACCGCTCGACCAACTCATCGCGTCCCTGCAACAATTACCCGGTGAGCCGCGCCAGGGCTTCTTTGGCCCTGCGTCGATCACCTGGCAGGTGAATCGCGAGTCCGCTTTGTTTCTCGGAGCGGGACGGGCCGCGTTGCTGCAGCTGGCGCACCCCTGGGTCGCCACTGCATTGGCTCATCACTCCAATTTGCTCAACGATGCGGTCGGCCGATTTCATTCCACCTTCCGCGTAATCTACACCATGCTCTTCGGCGACCGTGCACAGGCCACGGAAGCCGCGAAACAACTATACCGCCGCCATGTGACGATTCAAGGTGCCCTGCCCGATGGTGGACACTACGAGGCGAATGACCTGGCGGCCCAGCGGTGGGTGTATGCGACCCTGGTCGAAAGCGCGATCCTGGCGTACGACTTTGCGCTGCCTCCGCTCTCGAGCGCCGAGCGGGAACAGTACTACCAGGAAAGCAAACACATGGCCGCGCTGTTCGGGATTCCCGCGCATGAACTTCCTCCGGATTGGGGTGGGTTTGCGGAGTACACGGCGGCGATGTTCGACTCATCCCAGCTGTCTGTGGATGCTAGCGCCCGGGCTCTGGGCGATAGTGTGCTTGCGGGAGTGGGGACATGGCTGAAGCCGCCGCACTGGTATCGGGCGCTGACGTCGTTCTGGATGCCGCCACGGTTACGTATTGCGTTTGGCTTGCCGGAGGGGGATCAGGAAGCGGCTGGGTGGGTGCCTCGGTTGTATTCATTTATCCCCGCGATGCCGCGATTTGTCGGCCCATATCATGAAGCTGTGGCGCGGCTGCGCGGCCGGGAACCCGGTGTGTTGACCCGTAGGAGTAATGGATTCTGGATGGGCGAGCCTCGGCTGCTCTACTCTCGCATCAAAAATAAAACATGAAGGTGGGGCTTCGCCCGGCGTGTTCAACCCACGTAGCGCCCTGGCTGCGCCGCTGCAAACATGGGGCACCAGTCCAGGGCGTTAAGTTTGCAGGTGACCTGATGATTGGTTCGGGTATTGGCTGCAGGTACGGGCCAAGCTCTGCTTAATGCGCCGGGGTCGGAACGACTGCGGCGGACTGCGCTGGTTCCGTGGTGACCGGCAATACCGCTGTGTTCACCACTGCAGGGTCGTCGCGCAACTTCAAATACAACGTCCCATTCGGACGCGGCACCGCAAGGGTCGCGTCGCCAAAACCCTCCGGCACCGTAACCGCTGCAGCCATCTGCGGATCCGCGCCCACCTGCTGCAGTAAGAACAGATCCGAACCCGATAACGTGCACAGCGCTGCGCCCTCAACACACTTCAGGTCCGTCAGCTGCGGCACGCGCACCAACGTCGCCAGCGGCTGCCAGTCTCCGGATGCCCCGTCCGCGCTGATAGCACGAAACCGAAGCGGCCCAAAGGCTGACGAGCCAAACGCCTTCGCCGGATCCAGCTTCACCAGGGCAGTCTTGCTATCCTGCAACACGATGCCGCCATCCGCTACCCGCAACACGGTGGAGAACCCACTATCCCCACTGGCGACCTCGATCTTCTGATCGCGCGAGAATGAGGCGGGCGTGACGGCCTGCACAAAAAATGTAAGCTTGGCATGCTCAGGCAGTTCATCTTCGCTCCCCAACTGCACCAGCGAGGCCGGGCCTTCCGCATGCACGCTCTTGTTTAAAAGCTTTACACTCGGCCGCGGCGTGAGCACGGTGGACTCCAGATCCAACGTGCGGCCATCCTTCAACGTGACTTTGGCGGTTACGTGCTCCTCGGCGTGGAAACTCGCGCCTGCCGAGTCCGGCGCCGTGAGCGGCAAAGAATCCTCACTGCCGCTGTGAGTCAAGGCGCCCGCCGGCGAAAAGGTCGCGCTATTCACTGTCATGCTCGCGACTTCATCCAGCCGGGTGCCCTTCAGCACAGCCTCATGATCTCCCGCGAAGAGTTTGAACCCGTCTAACCGAGCGGCTTCGGAATAGGTGTGGAGAGGCACCTGGTCTGCCTTCTCTAACCCCACCTGCTTCACCTGCAGGTTGACCGTGCCGACCTCCTCATCATTGAGCGGCAGGTCCACCTCGAGCTCATTAGGTTTCGCAGCCTTCCAGGTCGCATCCAGCGTCTTGCCCGCCGCGTCCTTGGCCGTTACGCTCTCCACGCACGCCACCTCCGGCGCATCCAGGTGCACCGTATCCTTGCGGCCCACGATCAGCGCATGCTGATCCGCGGAGGCCAGTGTCCACTGTTCCGGATGGGCGCTCACCACGTGGAAGCTGGGCCCCTTCACCTCATCGAATCCCCAGTAGCCGTGCAGGGTACCGGTAGCGCTCGCACTCAGGTTCGGCGTCTTGTCGTCGAGCACAAATCCACCCTGTGCTGCGTCGGGGGTGGCCGGAACATCCACTCCCTGCACGCGGAAAACAAAGTCATGCGCATAGTTGGTGGCAAACACATAGGGAGCGCCCACCACCTGCAACACCAGCGGCTTCTTCTGCGCGCACAGAACGCCCTTGGCATCCACGGCGCGCAACGTCGGCAATTCAGGCGTTTCGACCGCCGGCAACCCAACCACCAGAACTGATTGCGGCTTATGGAAAGACGGCGGATTGTTCAGTTTCAGCGAAAGCGTATCGCCTTTAGGAACGGCCAGCGCCGGCAGGTATTGATACTCCGCGGTGTGGAAGCTATCGAGGATCTTCGCCATGTCCATCACCGTACCCACGTACACGCTGTAATAGCCTGCGCCCGCCTGCTGCGTGTACGACATCTGGGAAAGCATGTCACCCGCAGCCCCCGAAGTAGCGGCCTGGATCACGCTCGCGCTGCGCCCATTGTCCAGAACCAGGCTATCCGGGTTCTGCATCAGGCAGGGCGCCTGCTGTTCCGTGGGTTTATCAAAGCACTGCTGATCGACCTTGATGTTCAGGCTACGCGCCAGCAACTTGGCCTGCTCTTCGGTCGCTTTGGGATCGCTCGTATCCTGCGCTTTGACCGCAGCAAGATAGGTATCTAACCGCGCCCGATCAAGGCTGGCCTGATGGAGATCCTGCGAAGCGCGAACAAAAGCGCCAGGGCGTCCGCGCACGGCGTTGCGGAGAGTGCTGAAATCTCCCCCTGTCTCTGGAGCGAGAAACAGCAGCGCCTGCTGCGCACCGTCGGGAACGGTAACGTAGATCCCTTCTTCCCGAACCTTCTTATTCCAGGTCTCGGCCTTGGTAAACCAGTTCTCCGGAGGTGGGTTGACCGATCCGCGAAGAAACGCCACCACGAGCACATAGCGTGCTCCTTCTTTTTCAGGCAGGTCGGGGTGGACCCAGATGCGGTCGCCGGCAGCGAGCGCCGCGACCGATCCGATGGGTAGAGTCTTGCCGTTGCGGGTAACTTTGGCCTGAATGCGCGGCCCGTCCAGATCGAACGCCGGGCCCCCGTCCGCCCGGGCCAGCCGGACCGTCAACACAAGCAGGAGACACCACAGTAACCACCGCAATCGCATACTACGATTATAGAAACTTTTCCTCTTGCGGCGTGCCGGTCCGGACCCGGGTTCCCTAGTTCACCAACCTCACAGAGATCCGGAGAAGCGGGAAGTACTTTAGTAACAGCGGGCTAGTGTTTGACTGCGATGCACGAAATCTCGATTTTGGCGTTGCCGATCAACCCCGCAACCTGCACCGTGGCGCGCGCCGGTTTTGGATTGGGCATCAGTGCCTTGTACACCTCGTTCATCTTCGGCACATCGTCCAGGCTGGTGACGTAGACGGTCACGGAGACGATGTCGGTCATTTTGAAGCCCGCGCCTTCCACAATCTTCTTGATGGCGCCGATGGTGTTGGTCGTCTGCACACTGATGTCGACTCCCTCGACCTTTCCGTTTTCGCGTCCCTGTTGCCCGGCAACATACAGGGTGTTGCCGGCGACAAACCCGTCGCTAAACGGCATGCCTTCCTTGAATCCGACTGCCTGGTTCTGGGCAAACGCGTTTCCCGCACAGAGGGCAGGAATCATACCGGCGAGCAACACACTCAACGCTGAAACTCTCTTCATAGTCTTGCGCTCCTGTTACTTCGATACCGATTCTCTCATCTCCGGCGGGCACGGCAGGTCCAGCCCCGCGCCAAATGACATCGGAAAATGCTGCCATGCGGCATAATGAAGTGCGACGAAAGCCCGCAAAAAATACTGACCCTCCTAATGGCCAGATTCCTCTTTACCATGCTGCCGGCAAACGACCTCGGATTGCCCACGCGCTTGCTGCCGGTGGCGCATGTTCTCGCCGATCGAGGACATCAAGTGGCGATCTTCAATCCTGCCCCGGCGCCGGCGAAACTGATTGCCGATGCGGGTTTTAAAAACCTTCCCATGCCTCCGGTGGCGCTGCCGCACGTGCCACCGGACATGGAGGGGGTCTCGCAGGCCTGGGATGTCGAGCAGATGTTCGCTGCCGTCTTCTCCGATGAGGGACTGGTCCGCGCCACCACCGACCTTTATGTGCAGCTATTGCGAGGGTACGCACCGGACGTCGTCGTTGATTCCTTTTCGCCCTTCGCCTGCCTCGCCGCGCGGATCCTGCGCATTCCACTGGCAAGCATTCTCCAGGGCAACTTTCATCCCCAGAGCCGCGGCTTTCACTGGTGGACCGATGAGCGCGCATCAGGCTCACCCAGCCCCGCGCTCGCATTTTCTAAAGTGGCTGCAGAACACGGGCTTCCACCGATCAACCGCTGCGTCGATTTGCTGGCCGGGGACCTTTCGCTCATCGTCGGCACCCCGGAAACCGATCCTGTCTCAGCAACCGCAAGCGTGACCCACATCGGCCAGATTGTCTGGCAGCGCGGAGATGCTTCGTTGCCCGAATGGCTCACTGCGCTTCCCCGAATCCGGCCGATCATCTGGGTTTATTCCGGCAATCCACGCTATGCCGGCGTGCCCACCGCGATCGACTCCATCGTGGTGATACGCGCAGCCATCGCGGCTCTGCGCGATGCTCCGGTCCACGTGGTGCTCACCACTGGCTACCAGGACTTGCCCGCGGAAGCCGGCGCCTTACCTGCCAACTTTCACCATGCTCCCTATCTCCCCGGTCTTGCCATGGCTGAGTATTGCGATCTGATGGTGCATCACGGGGGGCACAGTTCCGTCATGACCGGCCTATCCGCCGGCACGCCGGCAGTGATCATCCCCACGATTGTCGAACGAGAGAGTAACGCCCGGCGGTTGGCTGCCTTAGGCGCGGGCGAAGTGGTGTTCCCTGTGGACGGTAAGGACGGAGAGAAGCGCATCGACGAAGCCGCATTCCGCGCCAAGGTAGATCTCGTGCTAAACAACCCGTCCTACCGTCAGGCGGCACGCGTTGTCGCCGAGTCAATGCGTCAACTCGGAGGAGCCCAGCTGGCCGCCGACCGCATTGAGCAGCTGGTACCATAGCGCCTATACACCTGAGGAAATCATGCCGCTCAGCACGCGATCGCGCCTCTGTGAAAACATCTTCGTCATCCACTGCCAGGGCCGCATTGTCGCGGGTGACGAAGTGGCCATCCTGGAGAAAGCCCTCGATGAAGCTAACCGGGAATCTCCCCGGATCGTGCTGCAGGTAAGCGAAGTAGAACGACTGGACAGCCTGGGTCTTGGACTCCTGGTACGCTACGCGGCCCGACTGCGCAAGCGCGGCGGAGATCTCCGCCTGGCCTCCGCGCCACACTTCATTCTCGATTTGTTGAAATTGACGATGCTCTCCTCGGTACTGCAGGTGTGCGCCACCGAAGAGGACGCGCTCGCCTCATTCCGCAAACACCCCTCAGCGCAGGCGGCGCTGGGAAAATCTGCCAGAAAAGTCCTGATCCTGGATCAATCGGCAGACCTGTGCGCTTTCGTCAAGACGATACTTACGCAACACGGCTTCGATGTGCGATCGGCTGCTCTGGCGCGCGACGCAAAGATCCTTCTGCAGGTGGACCGTGTGGACTTCATCCTCACCAGTGCCGACAGCCCGCAGTTCTGCTCCGAGCCCGTGATTGGACCACTCAAAACACTGGCCCCCAAAGCGGCCGCCCTGCAATTGCCGGCAGGTTTCAAGCACCGCGACGCACTCGACGCCACCGCCAATTTGTTGCAGCTCTTTGGTGTCGAACCAAGCTCAACCTAGTAATGCCTGGGGAAAATCAGAAGAGTGCAATTTCCATCGCGTCAGCGCTCGCCGGCAGGGTCATTCCCCAACGTCCACCCACCTGCGTGAGCGCCGCCGCCTTACCACCCACGGAGCCCCGCACTGTCTTGGGCTTCCAGCCCACCGCTTCTACACGATACTGGCGCCACCACGGCCGCCAACTCCCATCCTGCTTCGCGATCTCGACGTGCAGCGAACCATCCGCTCCCACCGAGCAGGTGAAGTGGACGCGCGCAAACTCTCCCTTACGGAAGTTGAAGGTGTGACCATCATCGGCATACACCTCACCCGCACAGGTTTCGCCCGTCGCGGGAGGGTAAACCCGCAGCGTAAGCGGCCCTTGCGGAACCTCGCTGGTGCTCTGCGTCACCGGCGCCATCGGCAAGATACTGCCCCCACGCACGTAGACCGGCAACTGATCGAGCCGGGGTGTGACCATCAACGGCTTTTCGGCAATCACCTTATCGCGCTGTTCGAGGTCAAGGGACCCGCCGGCCGCACCCTGGCGCAGCATGGCACCCGTCCAGTAGTCGTACCAGGAGCCAGGCGGCAGATGCACAGCGTAGTCCGCGACCTCCTCCGGCGAAGGATTAGGCGCCACCAGAATGCGGCTGCCGAACATAAACTCACTGCCGGCAGTCAGGTCGTACGGAGTGCCATCGTCCAAAGCATGCGGAAACTCGAGGAATAGCGGCCGATCGATCGGCACCCCATCGTGCGACGTCTCCTCCGCCGTGGTGTAGAGATACGGCATCAGCCGATAGCGTTCTTCGATATAACGCCGGCGGATGTTCTCCTGCCCCGGCCCATCCACCCACACCTCGTGCATGCGGGTTCCCTTGGCGGAGTGATCGCGGTCGATTGGCTGAAACGCGGAAAGCTCGATCCACTTGGTCAACAGATCCGGCGGGGGAGACCCGGCAAAGCCGCCCACATCCGCACCTGCGAGCGAAAACCCGCTCAACCCCAGATTCACCAGTTGCGGCACCGTCATCCGCAGGTGGTTCCAGGTCGAGCTGTTATCCCCTGTCCACGTAGTCGAATATCGCTGCCCGCCGGCATAGCTCGCGCGCGTCATCACGAACGGCCGCTCATTGGGCCGCAGAGTTAGCTCTCCTTGCTGCGTGGCGCGGGAATTCTCAAGCCCGAAGACGTTGTGAATCTCCAGGTGGGTCGCGGTGCGCTTGCGGAAACCCGGCTCATCAATCCGATGCTGAATATCGTCGGGCATCGTCTTGCTGGGTACGTCGAAGACCGCGGGCTCATTCATGTCGTTCCAAAAGCCAGCAACGCCATCCTTCACGAAGCCCTTGTAGAGCCCACCCCACCATTCTCTTGTCTTTGCCTGGGTAAACTCGGGAAACACTGCCGGTCCTGGCCACACCTTGCCGACATAGACCGAGCCGTCGGGATTCTTGACGAAGTGATCTCCCGCCATCCCAGAGTCATACGGCGCGTAGCCAACGTGAGGCTGCCGGGCGACATGCAGATCGGTGATCACGACTAACTTGAAGTGCTCTGCGGCCAAGTCCTTGACCAGCCCGCGAAAATTCGGGAAGGCCTTCTCGTTCACCGTGAACGGCCAGTTCTCATGTTGAAAATCGATGTCCAGCCAGACCACATCGGTGGGAATGCGATCCTTGCGCAAGCGGGTGGTGATCTCGCGGAGTTGCGTCTCAGGAAAATACGAGTAGCGCGACTGCTGAAATCCCAACGCCCACAGCGGCGGCAGCGGAGTCGGGCCAGTCAGCCACGCCCATTCCGTCACCACCTGCTTGGGATCAGGTCCGTAAAGCAGGTAATAGTCGATCGGCCCATCGAGCGATCCGAAAGTATATCGAGTGACATCCGCGCGGCCGAAGTCGAAGTTCGTCCGCCACGTGTTATCGAGAAATACGCCCAGCGTGCGCCCGTGGCTGATGTCCAGAAAGAACGGGATCGTCTTGTAAATAGGGTCGGTCGACTCCTGGAAACCGAAGGCATCCGTGTTCCACATAGTGAACATCTGGCCGCCACGATCGAGCGGGCCAGGCTTGTCGCCCAAACCAAAGAAGTGCTGACTGTAGTCGCGCTGTTTGCTCACCGTGAAGCGGCCACCGTCCCACAGCACAGGCGCAGCGTCTCGTTGCAGGATATTGCCGTCGAGGTCAGCAACTGTCAGCAGCAGATGCTCGTCCACGCTGACCCGTAATGCATGCGTGGTGAATCCATGCGCCTCCGCGGTCACGGGCACACTGCTGGTGCGGGATTCGGGCAGCACCGCCCAGGACGCATCTTCCGGCGCCGCGTCGCCCTTCCACGTGCGTACCCGGAGCACATCGTCGCGGAGAGCATTTACCTGCAGCGTAACGCCATCGGCAGACGCCGTCATGCCGCTGGGCGTGGGTGTGATTTGCTGTGCCACCGCGGCCGTTGCCAGCACCAAAAAAGTCAGGGAAGCGACCGCTCGCATAGGGTTCACCTTAGGAACGTCCCGTTGTAATCTACCTGTTCCCGGGAGTCAAGCTGTGCAGCAGCGGGCCGACGGTATTCGAGTAGTTGTAGCCATTGCGGCGGTCGTCGTTGAGCGTCCAGAACATCGCCCCCAGCATACCCGGGTAGCCCGAAGGTTCGCGCAGCCGGTACTGCGTGCCTGCAGGAGCCTTGCCGGTAATGATGTACTCCATCGCCTGGCTCACGATGGCAGGAGTTGTGTCCGGGGTCAGGAACCCGACCGCGACTTTGTCCGCCGGTAGCGGCGGAAAGAAGTGCTTGGGATCGCCGCCAACGTTAAACCCGTGCAGCAGCAGCTCGGTCATGGCGGCGTGATAATCCACGCTTCCCGGCTGATAGATCTCGCCATCCAGGCCCTGCAGCGGCGGCGTGTTATAGTCCTGCACGTCAATGAACGAGAGAATATCGCGAATCGCCCACGTGATCGCCAGGTACGAACCAAACTGCCCGCCGTAGCTGGGATAGCCGCCGGGGATCTGCGTGCCTTCCGGCACCAGGCTTATCATGAACCTGGAACCGAAGTGATCGTGCAACTGCCGCAGGGCAGAGATCAGGTTGACGATCGATGCCGTGGTGGGATGCTGGAAGTCCGTATCCCCAGGATCGAGCGAAAGCGACGGGCTTTCGAAATCAATGTCCACCCCGTCGAAACCATACTCCTTCACGATATCGGTGACGGTGGCGACATAGTTAGGAACCCGCTTCGGATCGGCGAGAGTAAAGTGTTCTCCGCCGCCGCCCAGCGAGACCATGACCTTCTTCCCCTTGCTCTGCAGATAAGCAACGTCGGCTTTGAACTGCGCGGGAGGCATCCCGACCGGAGGATGAAACTGCATTGTCCCTTCCGGCGCGTTCTTCGCCGGGGTGGCAAAGGCCACGATGATGACATCCCACTGCGGCGATATATCGCGCAGCGGGAAGGTCGCCTCCGCATTATCGTAACCTTCCCAGTAGCCGATCAGTTTGTGCCCATTGGGTGCCCCGCGCAGCGGGATAGCCGCCACCTTGGGTGCGGCTGTCGAGGGCTTTTCCTCGCGAGGACACGGCGACGCTGCACGGCTGAGCAACTTTGTGTCCGGAAAGCTGTAAGGGCCAGCGCCGCCGGCGTACCAGGGCAGCAACGCCACATTCTGCACATGATAGTCACCCGCAACGAATGGCCTGGATGCCGGAATCTCGTTCTTGGCACTGGTATCGGTGGGCTCGAGCAAAAAGAGGTCAGTCGCCACACTCGGGCCGCCGCAGGGTCCCTGGTCTCCCGCGGACACGAACGGCAAACGCATCCACGGAGGAAAGCGGTTCCCGGGCGGGGTTTGATGATGAGCGTGAAAAAGCGGATCGTGGAGCGGGTCGTTGACGAACTCCGCCAGTTGCTGGGTCAGCGGCTGCACGTCTTTGTTTTTGACCACGTCGGGAGCATCCGTCAAATAAGAGCTAAGTACAAACGAATTGCCGGTAGCTTCATCGACACCATGCGTGCCCCAGGCGCAGCATTCGGTCGCATCCCCGCTGGTGTAGGTGGTGGTGTTACGGGTAAGCGCGATGACCAGCTTTCCTTCCTGTTTTGGTATTTGCTGAAAAATCGCACGCTGCAGAAATTCCACGTCTACAACGGCCAAAGTTCGGCCGCTCTTCTTCGACGTGAGAACGTAACCGTTGCCAATTGGAACCTTGATCGTTACCGGATGAATCTCCGGTTGCCCAAGGAGCGTATGCCAACCATCCACTTTGGGGAAAGTCGTCCGCAGCATGGCATCGGCGTACTGGGTTTTCTTTCCGGGAGTAAAAGCAAAGTCAGAGAAAACCGGCGACGCCAGAACCAACTGGATTTCCTGACGAGCGTCCAACGTTCCAGACGAAAACGAAAGCGTCACCGGAACCAGAACAGTAGGAATGACGGTAGTCCCACCCTGACCGGGATCGCCGCCGAGGATTGTGTACGAACCGTGAGAGAACGTCGGTACCGTACCCTTTGCATACGCAAACGGCGCCACCAGGAGGCAAAGCAGCCAAACGACTCTAATCTTGATCTCCTGAAACGTCCCTGGGATGATCAACGAACCCCACTGACCGTGTAAAGATCGTAAAGCTCCATAGTGTAACCGTATAAGTAGCTTGCGCCATCCGGGGAAAGGAAGGGCCGTTGCGGGTAAACACCGCCAACCACCGGTTTTGCGAGCTCCCGCCACGGGGCTCGCGCGCCGGTATGCGGGTTCACCTTTTGTATATGCATATTGCTGCGCAGGTCATCCGCATCACTCTGTACATAAACCTGGCCGTCGCTGCTCCAGCCAAGCACGCTGTCGTTGGGCTGCAGCCCCGGGATCTTCACTGGGCTACCGCCCGCAATCGGCACTAACTCGGGATCGACCATCCTCGGATACCCCGGTCCCGATCCCGCCAGCAGCCACTTGTCATCCGGAGAAACCAGCCAGCCCGAAGTGCCCTCGTCGGTAATCGGCCGCGGACTTCCCTGCTTGAGATCCTGCAACCACGTGCGTACCGGACGGCCGGCTTCCTGGGCTTCATAGACAATCCGCTGACCATCGGAGAGAAAACTCGCCCACACGTTCGGAAACAAAGAAGGCGGACTGATGCGCCGGGCTTCGCCTGGTCCCACCGGCAGGAGCCACATCTCGTCCACGGGCTCGACCAACCGTTGGCCGAGAGCCCATTTCTTATCCGGCGAAAGCGCCATGGCATACCCGTTGCCGATCGCTACGGCCGGCGACCCATCAACATTGCGGACAAAGACGGTATAGCCCAGGTCCGACCGGCTTCCCTCTTCCTCGAAGAGAATCATTTTTCCGTCATTGCTGATCTGACGGCCATAGCTGAAGTCCAGCCAGGAAAGATCGCGCTCGACCTTCCCGTTCTCGGTCGACACGATGATGCCGCGGCGATAGATTCCCTGGCCTACCAGCAGTTGTCCGTCGGCTGCGATATCCTTCATTTCCAGACGGCCAGGCACGGCCAAAGGAACCCGAAGTTTCCCACCCAGGCTGAAGGCATGAATCGCTCCTGATTCGAGCGGTGACGTAATCCAGACTTCGTCGTCCCCCTGGCTCCACGCCAGGCCTTGCGCGCTTTCGAATACCGGGCTTTCCGCCACCTTCTCCCCGGAACTGCGAATGATCACGATCGAACCCCGGTCGTCATACGCGCTCTCCCGCGAGATGAACGCAAGATACTTCCCGTTGCGCGAAAAGCGAACCCCGTCGAGGGAACGATGCCGATAAAGCACCTTGCCGACGGGATACTCCAACTGACACGAACGGTCAGTGGGCAACCAACGGATGATGGCCAGTCCCCCGCCCTGGGGAGGAAAGTCCGCAGCTTCGACATTTTCAATCTCCGGCTTGGGAGCAGCGTTGTCACCAAACGTCCGCGCCAGATTGCCGGTTGTGACCAGCGGTGTCATTTTCCGTGGGCCCAACGCGACCGCCATCTCGCCCTGGGGAGACACGGCCAACAGACGGGCGTTCTTGATCCCCAACGAATGTCCCGCGACACCTTTCACCCCAACCGCGTAAATCTCCGGATCGGCGCCTTCCAACGCGGCGGTATAGAGGATATTCTGCCCATCCTGGGTATAGCGCGCGGTGTCCAGTTCTCCGCGGCGAAACGTCACTTGGCGAAACTGCGAACTCGACGGCGCAGGCACGCCCGTCGTCATCCTCCATATTCCGAGTCCAACCAGCGCCAGCAGCGCCGCTGCGGCCAGTGCGTACCACCAACGCGGGGTCGTCTTCGTCTTCCCAGCCGTGACAGGACCCGAGGGGGTGAGCGTGGAGAATGATTCCAGATCGAACGCCAAGTCACGCGCCGACTGGAAGCGCTGCTCCGGAGCCTTCTCCAGGCAGTGGCGCACCGTCCGTTCGAGTGCCGGTGCAATGGCCGCGCCGCTTAATGAGAGCTCCGGCGGTTCCTCTTTGAGGATGGCGGTCATGGTCTCTGCCGCGGTATCGCGCTTAAATGCGCGCACCCCGGCCAGCATCTCGTAAAGCACCGTGCCAAAGCTGAAAATATCCGTCCGGCAATCCACCGCGTCGCCCCGCACCTGCTCGGGAGACATGTAGCCAACGGTCCCCAGCACCGCGCCCACGTCGGTCGCCGGCGAAAGGCCGGTCATGGCCGTCTGGCCATCATTGACGCTCGCCGATTTCTGTATGGTCTTGGCCAGCCCGAAGTCGAGAATCTTCACCCGGCCCTCGCGGGTGATGAAGATGTTGTCGGGTTTCAGGTCGCGATGGGCAATATCTTTGCTGTGGGCGGCAGCCAGGCCGTGTGCGATCTGGACGGCGTAATCGATCGCCTTGCGCTGCGGCAGAGCACCGCGGCTGAGAATCTCACGCAGGCTTTCGCCGTGCAGCAACTCCGAAACCATGAACGGCTGCTGCTGATATTGGCCCATGTCGTGGACGGCCAAAATATTCGGATGGCTGAGCGACGCCACGGCACGGGCTTCCTGCTCAAAGCGCCGCAAGCGTTCCGGATCAGCGGCGAACGATGCCGGCATGACCTTGACCGCGACCTCGCGACCCAGCCGCTGGTCCCGCGCTTTGTAGACTTCGCCCATGCCGCCCGCGCCGATGAGCGAAACGACTTCATAGGGCCCAAGCTGAGTTCCAGTGGAAAGGCTCATGGGTCTGCGCGATTATAGCTTCTCAGAACCGGTAGCCCGGTTTCAGTTCACAACGATAGACCGCCGTCTTTTCCTCTTCCATCCCCATGCGCACGGTGCAGGTCGCCCAGCTTAGCGAGAGTTCCGGTCCTAAAGGAAAGACCATGGGCGAACTGTCGAGCTCAGCCTCCAGGCTTACCCCCTCCTGGGTGGGTGGCAAGGTGAAGTTGACGGTCCGGCCGAAGATGACCGGGTACAACTCGCGCACCTCGGCGTCGATAGCAGTGTGATACACCTCCGCCTCCAGCAAGAATGTCGCCGTATCCGACCAGTTGAGCGCGGACACTTTGATGTATCGCCCGCCATGGATAAACCCGTTGGAATCGATGCGGGTAAAGGGACACGGCCCCGCAATGCAGGAGGCGCGTATGTTGCCGTAGGAATTATCCTGACCGGCGTCGAGCGACACCGAGTTTGAGGCTGCCTTCCATTTGCCATCGGGAGAACACAACGACTGCCGGTTGCAGGGTACGTTGCCCTGGTTCACCACCTCGAACGTCTTGAACGCGCTGCCCACGTTGATCTGGTTGCGATCGTTGATCGTGTAGCGCACCCGAATATTCGCCACTACCACCTGCGGCGCTGCCGATTTTGCTTCGGCTTTTTGCGGAAGTGGGATCATGGCGGCCACGTAGAGCTTCTTGGGGACGGCCAGCCTTCCGGTTTCCACCGTCAGGTCCAATGGCTCGTAGCCATCATGGCGAAAAGAAACCGTGACCGGCCGGTCTGACAACACCGCCTTCTGCAGGACCAAGTGGAAGTAGCCGGCAGCATCCGATTGGGCAGTCGCCGTTTTCACTCCATCGGAGGCGGTGATGGCTACACCGGCAATGGGCAGCTCCCGATTGGGATTAGCATCGCGCTGGATCACCGCACCGGCAATCGGTATCGTCTGCGCGCTCGCCAGAGAACGCAAGTGCTGCGCGCGCTGCGACAGCAGCAGGCCAAGCACCATGACGACCGCGACCACGATGAAGCCCCAGATGAATATCTTTTTCGTCATTGCATCTATATTGAATCATGCTCAGTTACGCGCTCGGGTGATTTCCAGGTGGCCCCTGCATGCCTTATGTTGGCTTGAGCGGGGCCCTTTGCGCCAGAGCACGAGTAGGAAGCCACTCGAGCCAACCGGAGATCGAGGAAAAGACAGCCTGATGAGTGTGGAGGAAATTGACAACACCCGGCGCCGACTGTTGCGCCAGGCCGCTGGCGTCTCGCTCGGCTTGCCCCTGGCTCCCTGGCATGCCCTGCTCGCCCAGGCGTCGCACAAGCGGCAATCCGGCCCAGCTCCCCTGCCCCCTCCGGCCAACTTCGCGCCTGAAGACGAGCAACTGCTGAATGACCTGGAGCACAGCAGCTTCCTTTACTTCTGGGAGCAGGCCAACCCCCAGACCGGCCTGATCAAAGATCGCGCCAACGCCCGCAGCAACGACACCGGCATCGTGGGCAGCATCGCCTCCACCGGCTTCGGCCTCAGCGCCATCTGCATCGCCGATAAACGCGGCTTCGTGCCCCACGAGGATGCTCGTCTCCGAGTCCTGAACACCCTCACCTTTCTTTGGCGAACCCTGCCCACGCACCGCGGCTTTTTCTACCACTTCGCCAACATCAATACCGGCGAGCGCATCTGGGACTCTGAGGTTTCTTCCATCGACACTGCGATCCTGCTGTGCGGCATCCTCACCTGCCGCCAGTACTTCGACGATCACGAGATCAGCCAGTTGGCCCACGACATCTTCGATCGCGTCGACTGGACCTGGCTTTCGGAGGACACCGCACTGCTACCCCAGGGATGGACGCCCGAGTTCGGCTTCCTGCCCTACAAGTGGGATCTATACAGCGAGCTCATGATGATCTACCTGCTGGGTATGGGTTCCGGATCGCACCCTTTGCATCCCGATGCGTGGACCGCCTGGAAGCGAACCGTCTTTGAATATGACGGGCTCCGTTATATCGGCTCCTTCGCACCGCTCTTTGTGCACCAATACTCCCAGGCCTGGTTCGATTTCCGCCATAAACGGGACAAATTCGCTGACTACTTCCACAACTCTGCCATTGCGACCGATGTTCATCGCCGCTTCTGCGTGGAATTGGGGAAGAATTTTCCCGACTACAGCGACGATCTGTGGGGCATCACCGCCTCCGACTCGGAAAAGGGCTATGTCATCTGGGGCGGACCGCCCGCGATGGGGCCCATTGATGGCACCGTGGTTCCGGCCGCTTCCGGCGGTTCCCTACCGTTTTTGCCCGAGACCTGCATGCGAGTGCTGCGCAATATCCGCAGCCACTATCCCCAAGCCTGGAGCCGCTATGGGTTCGTCGATGCATTTAATCCCTTAACTAACTGGTACGATCACGACATCGTGGGCATTGACACCGGGATCACCATGATGATGGCCGAGAATGCCCGCACCGGCTTTATCTGGGAGACTTTTATGAAAAACCCCGAGGCTCAGCGCGGCATGGCTGCAGCCGGCTTCCAGACGTACACTCCGCCTGCAGGTCAGATCTGAGCTCCACCCCACTGGTAACCTTTGGCTTGGTACCGGAGGTTCTTTTCCACAAGCGGGTGACAAGATCCCGGAGACAAATCGCATCGTAGATCAGATAGTTCGCCAAATTGTTGTTTTGGAGTCATTTATGCCTTGTAAAGAAATGATTGAGCTCGAAGCAAGCTTTCATCGATACACGGAACGCCGTCGCATGGATATCGCTACCACCCAGGAGCGTCGCCAGGGCACCGCCGATCGGTTCCGTGCGGGCGAAGCACGGCTCGCGTTTATCGTGCTCAGCCACCGGCAAAAGTGCAGCCTCTGTCGCACCTAGGCATCACGAAGCAGTTAGGCGTAATCTGAGTTCTGTAACAAGTCAGGGTCGAGGGCGGACAAAATCCGCTCGACGCACTCGTCCGCGCTGTAAGCCACTGTGTCGAGACGAATCTCGGGAGACTCGGGGGGTTCGTATTTGCTGTCGATGCCGGTGAAGTTTACCAACTCCCCGCGACGCGCCCTGGCATACAGCCCTTTGGGATCGCGACGTTCGCATTCTTCGAGCGGAGCATCGACAAATATCTCTACAAATTCCGCACTGTGAAAACGCGAACGCGCCAAGTTGCGCTCGGTGCGAAACGGGCTAATGAACGAGACAATCACGACCAGTCCCGCATCAACAAACAGCCGCGCGACTTCCGTGGCGCGGCGAATATTCTCCACCCGGTCCGCCTCGGAGAAGCCGAGGTCTTTATTGAGACCCTGGCGAATGTTGTCACCATCAAGCACATAGGTGTGGAGTCCGGCGGCAAACAGCCTCTTTTCGAGAAGGTTCGCAAGGGTGGACTTTCCCGCCCCGGAAAGACCCGTGAACCAGATGCAAATAGGTTTCTGTAGCTTTTGTCTGGAGCGGGCTTCCTTGGTGATGTCCATCGCCTGCCAGCGGATATTGGCTGCCCTACGCAGAGCGAAGTCTATCATCGCCACGGCAAATCCTCCGACGTTGCGTTTGAGACGGGAACAAAAAGCCCTTTCCCCAGGGATCGGGGAAAGGGCTGCTAACAGGAGGAAAGTGTTGTTAGTCGTCCAGATCGCCAGCGGGCGCCGGATTTTTGAAATCGCTCGGAGGACGAACCTTGGTCTCGCCGGGATACGGCCGGGTGAACCCGGTCGACATATACCAGTTCAAGTGGTTGACGGTGTCTGGATCTTCGGCGTCGGGCCTGGTGAGCTTGCCGGCGAAGATCTGCTTCTTCTTCTCCATCCATGCTACCTTCAGGGCCTTAACCGCGGGACTGAGCGGTGGGCTGCTCTTGGCTGCGGTGGTCGTCGTTACACCCATGTCCAAGGGGACCTGGTTGGGCACGTGCGTCCACGGTTGGAAGTTGTCCACAGATGGTGTGCCGTTGACGAAAGCTGTCGTCATCGGTGACGCCACCAGGTCGAACTGGTTCATGGGCGGCAGGCCGAGAATTTGCTCGATCGTCCGGGTCATGTTGACCTGCGTGTAGTAGGTGCTGTCGGTAGGTCCGTTTTGCACCACGTACGGGCTGACGATATAGCCCGGGCTGCGGTGACCGTCGACGTGGTCGACGCCATTTTGCGCGTCGTCTTCTTCGATAAAGATCGCCGACGAAGACCACACGTTGCTATGGCTGATGTAGTCGATGATGCGACCAACGGCCAAGTCGTTGTCCGCCTGTTCGGCGTCCACCGTGGGTGGGCCACCGGTGTGGTCGTCCATGACCCAAAGAATGCTCAAGGTCGGCACAGTGCTGTTCTTGACGTCATTGTTGAAGTCCTGCAACCAAACATCGACGCGGAACTGGTCGGGGATACCGAGATCGAACTGTGGGAAATTGGTGATGAGATGGTCGGAAACGGCCGGGATCGAGCATTCTGCCTGAACCGTATTCTGGTAGTAAAGCGTCTTTTCAGCACCAGATTCAAAGTTCTGTGAATCGGTGTAGAACTGGCTCCAGGTTGGTTCTTTGGTCGACCCGTTCGGCTGTTTGAACGTGTCGTTCTCGACGTATTCGCCGTAAATCTTCAACGACAAACCAGCCGCTGATGCTTCCGAGAACAGGAAGCCTTTGTTCTGGTAGGCGAGCGCATCGCCGGCGTTTCCACCAGGATAGCTGCGCACCCAGTCAGGAGACTGGATGTCGTCGGCGTAGGGCGCCATCCCTTCGGTAATCCACTGATGACCGTCAGCCGACTGGCGGCTCGGGTCATAGAAATTGTCGAAGAGCGGGAAGCGCTTCACCAGTTGATGCACGTTTGGCGTGTCTTTGCCGCCGAATACGGCCAACGAGCTGTCACCATTGCCGGCAGACACGTCGCCCAGGATCTGATCATAGGTGCGGTTTTCACGGATGATCATGAACACGTGCTTGATCAGCGAAGGATCGCCGATCTTGTCCGGGATCGCCTTTGCCTGGGTATCCTGGGTACCTCCGGAGGCAGACTTGATATTCACCGCCAGATCCCAGTGGTTGTTCTCGAACACCTTCTTCGTCATCGTCTTTAACGCTTCCGCATTGGGGACGTAGATGATGCTGACGGTGCCATTGTCCTGGTGCGTGTTGTAGTCAGTAACGCCGTGGTCGGTCTCGAACGAATAAAGCGTGCCCACACCCTTGTCGTTGGCAACGATAAGTTTGCTGTCGGCTTTGTTCAACACCACCGACGCCGGCGCATAGGCTACCGGAATCATGCCCATGACGGCGTCCTTCGCATCACCTTTAAGGTCGACGACTGCGATTGCGTTGGCGTTGTACAGCGCGACGTACGCTACGCCTGTTTTGGCATCGACGGCGATCGAGTCCGGCGCAGCGCCGTAGGCAGGTTGGTGGGAACCGGGAATTCCGATCGGCAACCCTAGGTTGATCGTCTTTTTCACTTCGTAGGTAGTCGTGTCGACCACTGAAAGGGTGTCGCTGTACGTATTGGCGACCAACAAGTAACCGCCATAGAACGCCATCCCGGTTGGGTGCAGGCCGGTCGAAATTGTAGCTTTGACTGTCATCGTCGGCAGATCAACCACCGAAACAGTGCCGGTGATTGCGGCGCCCACCACTGGGTCGGCGACGATTTCCGTGCCGGCCGAGTTTATCTGGAAGTCCGCCCCGGTAGCGATTCGGCCACCCTCATTGCTGACGTAGGCCGTGGTGCCCGTGCTGTCGATCACGATGCTGTGCGGGGCGTTGCCTACGCGGATCTGCGTACCCTGCACCGGCTGCGTGGCGGTCAGGTCGATCTTGGTCAGCGTATCGTTCTGGTTCAGCAGCGCATACGCTGTCTTTCCATCCTCTGACACCGCGAGGCCGCCCGGATAAGAAGTGGCGGGGGTGTAGAACGAACCGCAAGGGTTGGCATACGCGGCCGGCGGGCTATTCGGAAAGCAGGTGATGAAGGTGCTGTTCGGCGGCACGCTGACCTGTACGTCGTCGCTCAGCAAGCCCTCGGGCGAGACATTGGCGACGGTGATGTTGCTGCTGTCCTGGCTGAAAACCAGATGCTTGGCGTCCGCCGTGTAGGCGATACCGCTATAGCTGCCACTCGCATCTGCTCCAAACGTGATGTAGTTTTGCAGCACGTCGCCGGTGCGGGTATCGAACACTTCGACAGCCTGCGTCGCGCCCATGGTGAGGACGGCGGCGGTGTGAGTATTCGCGTTGGGGTTCACGGCAACGGCCTTCGCGCGGACCCGGATGCCGAGGTCGACTTGCTTGCCGGCCGGGGTAATGACCTGGCCACTGCTTACGACAAACGATCCGTTGGGCTGCGGTCCGGGGGTATAGGTCGGGAACGGTACCGACTGAGCGAATGCGGGAAGACTCAGACCTGTCGCCAGCAAGCCGGCGAGCGGACGCAGACGGTTGATTTTCGAACGATTTCGACTTGCTTTTCGCAACGCTTTTCTGGACATCGCTGGTTCTCCCCGAACGGTTTTCACGCAATTTGGAGCATGCCCGACCGGCGACATCCGCCGATGGCTAGGGATAAGGGTGAGCACACAGCTCCCCTCAATCTGGAAGCGAGTATGGCAAAGGCTTTCTGACGAACGAGTGACGCGAACATTACATATCTGTAATGTCGGTGGAAGTAATTCAGCCCTGAGGGGTGCGCGATTGGCGCAGCCACGAAGATTGGCTGCGTCTCATCTTGCTCGTTGGCCGCGAGATGTGTTCGACGAAAAATTTCCGGCTAAGCGGTTCTGTCGACCAACGAACGCAAGGGGCCGAGCCACGGCTCGTACCGTCGCCAGCGCGCGACAGAGTTGCGATAGATCGGCTGTCGCGCCTGCCACTTGCTGGGTGTCCTCACCGCCCGGGTATTCGTTTCCGGCCGCAGGCATGCGTCGTCCCACGGCAATCCGCAGGCGGCAATGACTTTCCGGATCACCGGTTCGGGCGCGCTGGTCAACTCCTCGTACTCGACCTCGATCAGGCGGTCCGCAGGTAGTACGCTCCGCCAATGCTCCATCAACCGCTGGTAGCTGCGGAAATACATCACCAATTCGTCGCCGCCCGTGGGAAACACCAGGGCCGGATGGAAATGAGTTTGATGGATCGACAACGCCGTATCCACCGGACTGCGCCGGCAATGGATGATGGTTGCGTGCGGAAACGCCATGTGGATCAACCCAGCCCACAGGAAGTTGAACGGCATTTTATCCGTCACGCGCGCTGCCGCGGGAGCGATGGAGCGCAGCAAACCAAGATAGTCCGCCGCCGCCCTGCCAAGGAACGGCGCCTCAGTCCCGGCCGCGCCGGAACGATGCCAGTCTGCCCCTCGTTTGTTCCAGAAATGCAACTCGTCTCCGGCCCCGACCTGAGGATGGTTGGAGATAATCTGCTCGACGAGCGTTGTGCCCGACCGCGGCATGCCGACGATCAACACCGGTGTCGCATCATCGCTGCCGAGTGCGGCCGCCCGCGCGATCGATTCTGGTGTGCAGCGGGCAATCAGGTTATCAATCTCGATGGAGAACGCTTCCGCATTGAAAGTGATCGAGGTCCGGCGCAGAGCGTCTCCGGCGTCGAAATGTTGCATCGCCAAGGCGTAGTCGCCAAGATCATCGGCCGCCTTGCCGAGTGCAAGGTGAAGCCGTACGCGCTGCGCTGTTTCCAGACCCGGCGTGGCGAGCGCGGCTTCCATCGGTGCAAGCAGGCCGTCTTCTTTGGTGACCGGGCGGCACCGGACGAGGTCGTAGTAGCAGCCAGCCAGCAGCGGAGCAATGGTGATCGCTCGATGGAAGCATTCGCGGGCCTCCTCGAAACGGCCGAATTCAGCCAGTAGACTACCCAGCAGATCATTCGCAAGGGCGTTCCTGGGATCGAGCTTCAGCGTCTTTCGCAGCACCAGTTCGGCTTCCTGATTGCGATCCTCGGTCAGCAGAGCGCGCGCCTTGCCAAGGCGACCGAATGTGGTGTTGCCTCCGGTCGCCGCCGCGCGGCGGAAACAGCCAATCGCCTCGTCGCGATGGCCCAGCATGTAGACCACGGAGCCGGCGCGGAACCATGCCTCCGGCAGAGCCGGTTGCAGTTGCGTTGCGCGATCGTAGGCGACGATTGCGTTGCCGAGGTCGCCCGCTTTCTCCAGAGCCACTCCCAGCCGGAAGTAGGCATCGGTGTAACGCGGTTTGCTCTCGATGGCCCGCTGGAAGGCCGCAATGGCATCGGGGACGTTGCCGACCTCAAGGCAAGCGAGGCCCAGGTCGTGCTGAATGGTGGCATTGAATGGATCGAGCATCGCAGCCTGACGCAACGGCGCGATCGCATCACCGGGCCGTCCGGCCCGGAGCGACTGCGTGGCCGACAAAAGCAACGGTGGCACTTGCAGCTGTGCGATTGGGTTGGGGGTCCAGGGCATGGCGCGAACCTCACGAGCGAAATGCAAATCCGCGCGACACCCTCCAGCTGGCGAGACGGATCACAATTCGTAATTCCTACTTGCGGCGCGAGACGACCCGATGGCGTCGCTCTATTGCCATAAATGTTGTTTAACACAATCAAGTTACGGCTGTGCCGCACATGTAGCGCTTCGCCGGCAAATGGAGATCGCTATCGCATTATCTGCAGCGGCACGGAGAGGGTTACCCGGGTTCCCTGCCCCATTTGACTGTGAATCTCAACACTCCCACCATGCAACTGAGCGATGCTTTTCACGATGGCGAGCCCCAGGCCGGTGCCACCCGAGTTCTGGGAACGCGACGAGTCCACTCGGAAGAAGCGATCAAAGACTCTCGGCAAAGCTTCCGCTGGAATTCCAGCGCCCGTATCCGAGACCTCGATACGGATGGTGGAAGGATCGGCGATGGTTAGTAACACAATGGTTCCGCCCGGCGGCGTGTGCGCGAGAGCGTTCGAGACCAGGTTACCCACGGCTCTCTGCAGAAGCGTCCGGTCCAGTTCGGCGATGACCGGCTCGCCGGCAACCGGTGTCGTGAGCGATATGGCTCCTTCCGCAGCCGAGGCCTCATAGTATTCGCGCACCCCTCCCAGCAGTTCCCCCACATCCACGCGCTCGCGGTGCAAACGAGACAGCGGGCTTTCCGCGCGGCCCAGAAAAAGCAGATCTCCGATCAGGTCTGAGAGGCGAACCGCTTCCTCCAGGTTCGACTCGATAACCTCACGGTATTCGCTTGCGGTCCGTGCGCGGCGTAACACCACCTCGGCTTCTCCACGGATATTGTGGACCGGTGTCCTCAAGTCGTGCGCGATATCAGCCGAGAACCTCGAAATGCGCTCGAATGACTCTTCCAGCCGGTCGAGCATTTGGTTGAACGTACTGGCCAGTGAGGCCAGCTCCGAAGGATAGCCTTCGGGGTGAATCCGCTCTCGTAAATTGGTAGAACTGATCAGCCGCGCCGTGGTGGCCATTTCTTCCACCGGTCGAATGCCATGTTGTGCGATCTGGTAGCCGACCAACGGAAAGATGGCAAAACTCGCCAGCAAGATTGCCCAGAACCAGAGCCGGTAGCGTGCCAGCAGCTCTTCTTTCTGTGACACATCGATCGCAATCTGCAGTGTGTTCGTTTGCCTTGGCGGCGATCCCACGGCTAAGGCGACGCTGGTCACGCGGAAAGCTTTCCCATCCTTTCCCCGCATGCGAATGGTGTGGTCGGGGCGCTCTCCGGTTTCGCGGTCGAGCCGCTCGAGGTCCAACTGTTCCGCCATGCCGGGGGTGATCAATTGTTGCTGGTGATGCGCATCCAACAGCCGGACATAAAACTGTTCGTACCGTCGCGCCGCGGGCTCGAGCTCTACTTCTTCATGCAGGGCATCCTCGTCGTCTGGTCTCTCCTGCAGCATGGTGCTCAGCACATGCACTTTGTCGGCCATGAACAGATCGGTGCTCTTCTCCAGTTCCCCGACCAGCACAAGGTAGAGACTCACGATGGCAAAGAAAACCAGGCACAATCCCGCCAGCGCGTAGCCGGCGGTCAGCCGGAAGGCGAGAGAGCTCCATAAACGTTTGATGGGGGCGAGGCTACCGTTCCGCTTCCAGAACATATCCGGCACCGCGAACCGTATGAATGAGCTTGAGGGAGAAGGGATCGTCCACCTTACCGCGCAATCTGCGAACGTTGACGTCGACAACGTTAGTATCGCTGTCGAAGTTCATGTCCCAAACCGCCTCGGCAATCAGGGTTCGGGACAGCACCTCGCCCGCCCGCCGGGCAAATAGCGATAGAAGTAGAAATTCCTTGGAGGTGAGATCCAGACGATGGCCGGCCCGGGTGGCCCGTTGACGTAACAAGTCGATCTCGAGATCGGCGAGGCAAAGCGTTTCTTGTGCGCGTGGCGGTCCCCGGCGAAGCAGCGATCGTACGCGCGCCAGCAACTCGGAAAAAGCGAACGGCTTCACCAGGTAGTCGTCCGCGCCCAGCTCAAATCCCTTGACTCGCTCGTGGACGGCATCGCGCGCAGTCAGCAAAAGCACCAGGGTGCGACCGCCTTGCTCGCGTAAGCGGGAAAGCACCTGCCAGCCATCGAGCCCGGGAAGCATCACGTCCAGCACGACCAGATCGAACGGCAATTCTTGGGCCAGATGCAGACCCTCGAGCCCGTCCCCGGCAACATTGACGACGAAGCCGGCTTCTCCAAGTCCCTTCTTCAGAAAGCTGGCAGTTTTCGCTTCATCCTCGATTACCAGCACTCTCATATCTGCCCGCCTTGGTCAGAAAGCTCATCGATTGCGAGGGATGCGCCTGAGAGTAAAAGCGTAGGACGAAGCATTCGCGTTTTAGTGAGTGAACCGATGAGGGGGACCTGCGACATTCGGGAATCAGAAACCGAAGCACATGCTGACACACATCCTTGTCCCCTCAAGTTAAGTGCCGTTTGCTACTTGGTTAACATCTGGTAAACGACCCACAGAAGTCTCCTCGTGATCGAAGAAAACATGCGTTTCGTTTGATCAAGCGAAACCGTCGCCCGTCATTCTTTGTGCAACGCCTCGATGGGGTCGACTCTGGAGGCGCGGGCAGCCGGCTGCCAGACGGCACACAACGCTACCACCGTGAGGATCGCCGGCGCACAGAGAAACGCAGCGGGATCCCATGCCGTAACGCCAAACAAGAAACTGGAGATGAGGCGGGTGACCCCGAAGCCGGCGGCGATGCCCAGAACCACGCCAACGATGGCCAACCGCATGCCATCCCATACCACCAGCTTGCGGATGGCGGTACGGTCCGCACCCAGGGCCATGCGGATACCCATTTCCTGCGTTCGCTGCACCACCGAATACGCCATCACGCCATAAATACCGATGGCAGCCAACGCCAGGGCGACCGCGGCAAAGATACTGAGCAGGAGCATGTTGAAACTCTGGCGTGAGGTGGAGCGGCCGAGCACCTCCTCCATGGTGCGGACGTGCGCGACGGGAAAGCCGTGCGTCGCAATTCGAAGTTGCTCCGTAACGCTGGGAATCAGCAGCCGGGGGTCAGCTCGGGTACGGACCACCCACACCAGCGCAGAGGTGTCGGAGTACGCAGCCTGGTAGCCGTTGGGAACCTGCGCCGTCGGGACAATCATCATCGGGTCGGGCGGTCTCCCGAGGCCGTTGTTGTGAGTGTCGGCGACGATACCCACGATGGTGCGCGGCGTCTCGCCGGCGAACTCAGGTCCGATATCAGCGCCAATGAGGATGTGCTGTCCGAGCGGATCCTCGTTGGACCAATACTCCCGTACCAGCCCTTCGTTGATGAGCACCACGCCAGGCTCACCACCAACGTCGTTCTCGGTGAAGTCGCGGCCGCGCACGAGGGGAATCCTGAAGACCTTGAGAAAGCCGGGAGAGATGCTGGTAAAGCGGGCACCCGGCTTCGTTTTGTCGACGGGGCGCCCGAGAATCTGGAAAGGAAGGCCGTCATCCACCTGGCTGGGAAGCCATACACTGGTGGCGGAAAGCTCGACACCGGGTAGCGCATTGAGCCGGTCGCGACCCGCTTTGGAAAGCTGGGAGACTCCCGCCGCCGCATGCAGCCGTTCGCCAGTCATCGACATTTCCAGCGTGAGCAAGTTGTGCGCGTCGAAGCCTGAATCAACGGCGCGCAATGCGAGGAAGGTGCGAATCAGCAGCACCGAACCGATGAGTAAGATCAGCGCCAACGAGACTTCAGTAACGATCAGCAGCGAGCGCGTTTTTCCCTGGCGAAAGCCGCTGCTCGAGCGGCTACTGCTTTCTTTCAGCGTTGTGTTCAGGTCGACGCGCGAGGTGGTGAAGGCGGGGACGAGGCCGAAGAGAATGCCGGTTGCGAGCGAAACCACCAGGGCGAAGGCGAGTACGCGCCAGTCGAGGCTCAGCATGGAACCGTCATCGCCAATGCGCGGCAGCCCAGCAGAGCCGATCAAGAGCAGCAACCGCACGCCAACGAAGCCGATCACCAGACCGAGTGTTCCGCCCGCGACAGAGAGCAGCACACTTTCTGTGAGCAACTGGCGGATGATGCGGAGGCGGCTCGCCCCCAATGCGGCGCGGATGGCGAACTCCCGCTTGCGGCCCGTTGCCCGCACGAGCAGGAGATTGGCCACATTGGCGCAGGCGATCAGCAGCACCATGCTCACCGCTCCGAGCATCATGAGCAGCGACTGGCGAACGTCGCCGACCAACGAATCGCGCAAGGGCACCACTCCGAACTGTTGCCGGGGATCGACGTTCGGGTAGTCGCGATGGTATTGCGCTGCGGCAAGTTTGAGTTGCGCGTTGGCTTGCTCCACGCTGATGCCAGGATGCAGCAATCCTGCCACCTGAAAGAAATGGTTCATGTCATTGCTGGCGGGATCGAACTGAAACGGTACCCACAGGTCGGCCTGCGGTTCAGAAACGAAATCCTTTCCGATGACGCCCACCACGGTATACGGCTCGTTGCCGAGTGAGATGGCACGGCCGACGATATTGCGATCGCCACCGTAACGGCGCTGCCATAGACCGTAGCTGAGCACCGCGACTTTGCCACCGTGGGGCTGATCTTCCTGCTGCGTAAACGTTCGACCCAGAATGACCGGTGCATCATAGAGGCGAAAATAGCCTTCAGTCACATGGACGCCGTGGACCTGCTCCGGCCGATCGCCGGTGAGGTTAAAGCCAGGGCCGGCGTTGTCGTATGCAGCGACAATTTGGAACACACTTGTCTGTCGCTGATAGGCGTGAAATTCAGGGATGCAGGAAAGAAAATTGTTGGCCAGGGAGGAGGGAAAGAGAAACTCAACGATGCGATCGCCAGTCGGGTAGCTGAGAGGCCTGAGCAGCACCGCGTCAACGACAGTAAAGATGGCGGTGTTAGCCCCAATGCCGAGTGCAAGCGCGGCAATGGCCGCGAAGGTGAAGGCGGGGTTCTTGAGAAACATTTGCAGCGCGTGTCGAAGGTCATTGCGCAGATCGCCCATCATCGACTCCACGACCTCGGCTGACAATGCAAGTCAGCTTAGCTGATTGCCGTTATTTCCGTCAGTGATCCGGTCGATGGATGCGCCGGCGTGGTGTTACCGATGCCCCGCACGCCTGGTTACGAAAGACCAGCAATCGAAACAATACCTGGCCCGAACTCCGTATTTGCATCGAACCATCGTGGAATCGCCAAAGAAACCGCCTTCCAAGGCCACGAAGTTTCCCGACGCGCAGGGCGCGATTGAAGGCACGCTCGAAGCCTGGCTGCCCGGCTTGATCGAGAGCAATCAAATCCTGACGGTTGCGCTTTTGCGGTTAAGAGACCTCTACCTGCCTCAGGAACCACCAGCCTCCGCAGATCGGGTGCTCGCGGAAATAGAAGCTGCCCTCGAAATGGCTGCCCGAGTGCAAAAGGGACTCTGATCCTCCGGCCACAGCTGAGTATCGGAGGTTGCTCGCTACTTGTTCCCCCCGGCAACTAACGCTTAGGAATTAGACTTATTTTCCCTTTGTCATCTCGACCGGAGCGCAGCGGAATTCCTACTTCGCTGCACGCAACAAGGCCTCGTATGCTGCTCTCGGAAAAGGGAGACGCATGCGACTCACCGATCACTCGACTCTCGACAGGGAATCCGGGGTAGCGAAGTGGAGAGATCTGCAGTATCTTCGCGGACTCGCAACCCTGATACTTCCGGAAAATCTTAACCGCGGATCTCTCCGCTCCGCTGCGCTCCGGTCGAGATGACAAAGGGGAGAGAGGTCTATTTCCTAAGCGGTAGATTAGTGGGAATCAACACACTCCCCGCCGTCCTGGCGCAGCTCAGCGAAACGTACAGGGAGGGATCGAAGGACATCGGTATACTCCTGTAGCAAGGTGCTTCTATGAGAAAACTTGCTCTCTTGCTGCTGCTTGCCATACCGTTTGCCGCTCTCGCCGAAGACGAGAAGCCGCCCACCACGCTTCGCGGCGTATTGCTAGAGCAACTCCACACCACGCACGACAAGGAAGATTGGTTCGTCCCGGTCAATGTGGCGGTGGCGGGTCTCACGGCAGATCAAGCTAAGTGGAGCCCGGGAAAAGGCAACCACTCCGTCGGCCAGTTGGCCTACCATATCTGGTATTGGAACGACCGTTCACTGACCAAATTCAAAGGTGGGAAGTCTGCGGCGTTCGACGGAAACAACAACGAGACGTTTGACAACTTCAACGACGCCCAGTGGGCCGACCTGGTAAAGAAACTCGACCAGGTAATGAGCGACTGGGAAAAGGCTGTTGAAACCGCGGACGACAAAAAGCTTGCCGAGAATGCCTCCCTCATCGCTCACATCGGTACACACACCGCATACCATCTCGGCCAGATACTCTATGTCCGGAAACTGCAAGGATCGTGGGATCCGAACAAAGGGGTGAAATAACCGGGACACGGCGAATGCTAGAGGTTTTCGGCGCCTGCCTGTGGCTCGGCTGCACTTCCTTCGGCGGCCCTGTTGCACACCTGAGCTATTACCGCACCGACGCAGGCGTCGTCATCGGCGTGTGGACGCACCTGGCCGATTCGCTCCCGGGTTTCGTCGACAGCATCAAAGCGATGTTGGACGCGGAGGGCATCGATCACGTGGGGATCGGCACCGACACCGATCTGCTCTCGTCACGCGTGGGCCAGGGCACAAACAAGGCTTGGCCCGGATTGACGGGAGGATTCTTCCCCGCAGTCGTGGGCGAGATGCAGCGCCAAAGCTTCACACCCGACGATATCGGTAAGGTCGCCGGCGGCAACTTCTGCCGTATCTTCGGCAAGGTAACGGCCGGCCACAGCTAGTAGGAACCTATCCCTCCCCCATCTGCCTGCGCGCGCCGAATCCGTGCGCGCAGGCAGTTTTCTCTGCAGTGCAATTACTTAGAGAAGAGGCGGCTCCGGATAGGAGAACACCTTAATGAAGAGTGTTCCGTCTGAGCTACCTTCGGGCGCACCAAACAATCCCCCGGAGACAAAATAAGCGCTATAGGGATTGAAGAGAGACAAAATGCTAAGGTCGGTCCCGGCCGGCGCAGTGGCGATACTGAAGGCGTTAAAGGGATCTCCATACGTGGGCGGATTATCCGTGAAGGGATTCAGCCCGGTGTATACCTCGGTAAAGACACTGTTATCCCCAGTGCCCCCCAGGTAGGAAGTGATGGGTATGTTTCTCGAAAGCATAGACGCCGCAACCCCAAAAAAATCACCGGCCAGCGTCGTCGGTGCAGTCGAATTCAAAGTGATGGTGCCGCTATTCGAGATGCCCCAATAGAAAACCTGCACTTGATCGTCCGGAGTTATCACTGGAGTAAACGCCGATTGAACAATTTTGGAGGCCGGGGGTGGACCGAAGAACCGTCCTGCACCAACGGCAACCGTCTGGGGTATGACTCCGCCCAATGCCGGACCGCTCACCGCGTTCTTGGTCTCCACCTGATCCTGGGCATGCACACCTGACGCGTTTACCTCCCACGTGTTCGTCCATAACGACTGGCTCGCGTCCGCTGCGGCGGTGATCACCTGGTGCGGGTTAACGGCCGCAATCGACACCTCGAAGGCGCTTGGGCCTTTACCAGCGACTGATTTGGGACTGGGTTCACCGTCGCCTGCGATCGTCCATGCCTCGACAATGACCTGGCCCGCCGGCGTTTCGTAGGCCGTAACTACTTCCCGGGAACTGACGGTCGCGATCGCAACATCCGCGGCGGCGGTCGACGCTGCGGTGTGATAGGCCTTCTCTGACGTCACTCCACCTGCTCCGACCGTCCAGGTGTGAATCGAAAGCACGCCTGACTTGTTGACGTCGGCGGTTACGACTCTGCATGCGTCGAGACCGGTAACAGCGACCGCAGTCACGCCCTTCTTCTTTGCAACGCCGGCGGATCCCGTCGGGTCGAGCGCAGAAGTGGTGTCACGCCAGGCAAGCACCTCGAGATCGGTGTTGCCATTTTCTTCCGCAATCACGACATACTTCGCCCGCGGGTCTTCGAGCGTAGGGAGTGTGGTTGCGATGGCAAATGGGTTTGTAGGTGGCAAGGCGGTTGTTGTGCCATAGAGGATGGTCGGGTAAGTTTGCGCCCCAGCGGCGCTTACTGTTGCCACCGCCAGGGTCGAAAGCACAGTTTTGAAATAGCTAAGTCTTCTCACGATGTCCATTCCTTTCGTTGGCAGTTTCATAACCGCCAGGGTGGTGAATTAGGGAAGTGCGATGAAGCCTTCGGTCTTCCCTGCTTTGGTGAAATAGCCAGTCATGACATCGAAATTGTTGATGCTGGCCGGGATAGTGAGCGTGCTGCCGGGTATGGCGAACGGCACGATGGTTTCATCGGTAAAGCGGACAAATCCGCGAGTGACGCCTGCGTTCGTGGTGTAACCGATGATCGTGCCGCGGTTATTCAGGGACACGGCGGCCGGCAGTAGATTGTCGTAGAGGTACGGGTTAGTGGTATCTTCGTTCGCCAAGCAAGTAGGAATGGTACCGGAGGGACTGAGTGTCGTGAAGGTTCCGTCGGTCGCGCGAACAAAATCGTAGTAGACGCTCCCAATGCTGTAGCAGCCTACGATCTCTCCGTTCTTGTTGATGCCAGTGGGAAACGTTCCAGTGCTGCCGGGAAATGATATTTCGGTATATCCCGAACCGAGCCCTGGCACGGGTGGCACGCCATTCCAAAGGAATCCCTGCGCGGTGGCCAGGTCATCACTGCCGCCGTAACCGACAACGGCTCCGCCGGCATTCAGTCCGGTAAGGAAGGTAGAATAGGCAGCGCCGTCGGTGATGCTGAAGGTCTCCACCGTACCGGTAGCTGAGCGCACAAATGAAAATGATCCCAGCCCCAACGAGGGAAAGTTGCCCGCAATCTCTCCCGAATTGTTGATAGCCACGGGCTGGGTTAGCAGACCAAAGAAACTAGTGTCGCCGAAAGTGATGACATCGCCATAGCGATCGCGGGTAAACCCCAGCGGCACCAGAGCTCCCTCATATTCGACCTCGTAATACCCGGTGACGATTCCTGCGGCATTGATGCTCACGGGTTTGGTCAACACACCGCCCGGAACATCGATGGTGTCGATGTGACCGTCGAAATAGCGTACAAAGCCGTGCGTATTTCCCGCAGTATCGATGTAATAGCCTGTAATCGTCAAATCTTTGTTGATGCTCAGCGGATATGTACCGGCGCTGTGCGGCACTGCGAAGGATAGGTAAGGAGGAGTGGACGCCGCATGCGCCGGAGGAACAAGCACATACAAAGTTACGAGATAGGCTAGGCCAAATACGAGCAAGAACCTGCGAAGACGAGTCATTAAAGTTTCCTCAGCTTGTTAAGCCTTACACTGTGATTGTCCGGCATCGCTAACTGGAGATATGGGGGTTCTCCGACCGGGGTGTTGATAACAATCAACTTTCATCTCATATAGTGTTGGGCAGCTAAGATTCGTTTCAGAAGGTTTTCATTGGCGAACGCATCGCCCGGTTCTGCGCGGCAATGCAACGATTACCACTACTGAGACAGTTTCCTAATCTCCACGGCAGCGACTATACACACCAGGGCAGCAAAGGAAAGCCACCCACCAGGAAAAGATCCATGAGAGCAACTTTTGCTGCCTCCTGGGTTTCAAACCAGCAGATGGTCGAAAACATTTCCGGGCAGCCTCGCGTGCGCTCGCTCCCCTCGTCTTCCACCCTTTCCCGCCGTCAGGTCTTGCATGGAGCTGTAGCCCTAGCCGCTTCGTCGCTGACGTTCGGGTGCGGTTCTTCGCACAATACGGAGAACTCAACCCCGCCCGCTGCATCAAATCCACAACCGACACCCGCAGGACCCACAACCCAGGCATCCGTGGTCATCAGCGACAGCGCGGCGGGCTCCATCGGCGCGAACTTTGTCGGGCTTTCGTACGAGAAGAGTTCGCTCACCGAACCGCTCTTTACGGCTTCGAACGCCGACCTCATCGGCCTCTTCAAGCGCCTCGGTACGGGAGTGCTGCGCATTGGCGGAAACTCCGTAGATCGGAATGTCTGGACCTCGAACGGCCCTGGCCAGACCGCGGGACAGATCGCGCCTGGCGATGTTGCCTCGCTCGCCGCCTTTGTGAAGGCAATCGGCTGGCAGTGTCTCTACGGCATTAATCTTGGCGGATCAGCAACCGGCGCCACCAGTCCCGCGCTTGCAGCCGCCGAAGTTGCTTACGCCTACCAGCAATTCGGCTCTTCCTTGCTCGGCATCGAGATTGGCAATGAGCCAGACCTCTACGGAGGTGCGGGAAGCTATTATGGGGGGAACTGGACGCTAGCGCAGTTTCTTAGTCTCTGGGGCGAATACCGGACCGCGATTCTCACCACGACACCCAACGTGGCTATTACCGGGCCCGCCGATTCCGGCAACATCTCCGGCTGGACGATTCCCTTCGGCGAGGCTGTTACCAAGAGCGAGATCAGCCTCCTTACTCAGCATTTCTACCGGGGCGACGGCCGGTCTCCCGCCTCGACCGCGGCGTACCTCGTCTCACCGGACTCCGCGCTCGTCAGCAAGCTGGGCACTTTGAGCACCGGGGCTCAGAGCACCGGCGTGCCCTATCGGATGGCCGAATGCAACTCCTTCTACAACGGCGGCGCGGATGGTATCAGTGACTCTTACGCATCCACGTTATGGGTCATGGACTACCTGTTCAATTGTGCGCAGGGCGGCGCCTCCGGGGTCAATTTCCATGGAGGAGGAGATGGCAAAGGATACACGCCGATCGCCGACTCCGATGGCGCCGTTGTCGAGGCGCGGCCTGAGTACTACGGCATCCTCTTCTTCACGCTTGCCGGCCAGGGCACCCTATACACGACGCAACTTTCCGCGGGAAGCCTCAACGTCACCGCCTACGCGGTTCACACCTCTGCGGGTGGGCTGAACCTGGTGGTCATTAACAAAGACCTCACCAACAACATTCAGGTGACCGCGCAAGTTCCGCAAAACGCAACCTCCGCCGCGCTGCTTGAGTTGACCCAGCTTTCGCAGGGAGCCGCCGGCCCCAGCCTTGCAGCGACCGACAGCGTCACGATCCAAGGCGCCGGCGTCAACAACGACGGCACGTTTTCTCCCAGCGCTGCGTTCACCCTAAGGCCAAGCGGCAACCAACTGTCTTTCTATGTTCCTGCCCTGAGCGCGGCATTGATTCAGATCGTCTAAAGACGATGCGAGGCGGATGCTTAGAACTTGAGAATCCCGGTCGGCAAGCCGTCGATACTCGATGCATTTTTCAATCGCCGGTATTCTTCGAGACCTTCTTCACCTTTTGCCTCTGCCCATCGTTTCAGTGTTGGCCTTTCCTCAACGAATGCAAACAGAGGAACACCGTAACCGCAAGAGGTCTGAACCAGATCGATATCCAGCACCACAATCTGGCGCGATCCGGGGGGCTCCGCATCCTCAAACCAGGAAGCGAGGAATTCCCGGTATGCAGATCCGCCGCGAGGCAGCGCGTGGCCGTGGCCATACAAACGTAGAATCAAGGGCGGCCCCGCAAAGGCACAGAACATGATCGTCAAGCGTCCGTTGGCGAGCAGATGGGCCGCGGTTTCGTTGCCGCTCCCGGTCTGGTCGAGGTAAGCGACTCTGTTTGCGCTCAAGACTCGCAAGGCTTCCCCATTCTTCGGAGAAACGTTCACCCGTCCTTCCCCAGCGGCGGAAGCGGTGAAGAATATCCGCTGTTGCAGAATAAATTCGCGGTGCTGCGGTTCGATGCACTGAAATTGCTTTGCCATGACCTGTCCTGCTGTCAGTTTACGTCCCTGTCCCGGCTACCAACCCATTTGGCGCATTCGCAGCTGAATCGTCGCACTGTACTGATTCATGCGCGCGGGCCTTCGCTTGAGGGGGGCGGGTAGAATCGCGGCCAGACGTGCCGCCTGGTCCCGGTCGATATTGCGGGCCGCGGTTCCGTCGTAAGCACGGCAGGCCGCCTCCGCACCAAAGATCCCGGGTCCCCATTCGACCACATTGAGATAGATCTCCAGGATGCGCCGCTTGCCCAGTACCAATTCGGCCACCGGCACCAGTGTGGCCTCCGCCCCCTTGCGGAGGAAGGAACGGCCGGTTCCGAAGAAGAGATTCTTTACCAGTTGCTGGGTAATCGTGGAAGCTCCACGCGTGCGACCGCCTTCCCAATCCTCATCCGCGGCGATTTGGATCTGATGCCAATCGAACCCATGGTGCTCATAGAATCGCCCGTCTTCCGCGGCGATCACGGCGTGCTGCAGATTGGGCGAGATCTGATTGAGGGGAATGAACTGGTAGCGCTTACGATAGGGCGCCGGGTGAAACAGGGCCTGGAAAGAACGCTCTATCTGAACGGCGGTAGCCGGTGGGTCGACCCACCGGGCGACCACAAGGAGCATCGCGGCGAGTGACCAGAGAAGGGCCACTCCGATGACGAAGCATAAAGCAATTGATCGCGGACCACCCTTCCGCAGCGTAGCCCAAGCGTGTATCCAGAATTCTTGCACGTTCCAGAATGATAACCGGCACTGTGTGCGCGATTTCTATCCTCCCAAAGTGCCAGACCGAACCAAACCATATTGCCGCAAGCCGAACACTTATCTCCCCCTCCCGAATTCCTAAGCGTAAGCCAAGCCCTCACGCCGAAGCGGGCCCAGCCGAGTGGCCTCCAGGTCATCGCGATAAAACATGTTATAGGTGTCGAACGGGATCAACCGCTCCCCATCGGGATGGGCAATATGGACGCACGTTTTCTTGATCGAGCGCAGATCGAAACTTTGCGCATCGATGAACTGAACGATGAGCACCCGGAACAGATTGTCATAGCCAATGTTCCTGGGAGCCATGATCTGGGGCAGACAGCAGAGCAGCTCACGCAGCGTGCTGGCCTGCGATTGCGGCGAGTGGTTGGTGGAGAACAGCTTGAACAGCTGGGCGCGCAAGTTCGGGTTGCGTTCCAGGTCCTCGCGAATGGCAGGCTCCTGCTCATAGACAATGGTATTGCCACCGCCGTTGATCAGCACATCGGGTGAGACCATGTTGGTCAGCGGGAGCACCTTGCCGCCAATTTTCATCGCGTACCCCATCGCTAACGAGTCTGGATGGCACGGGACCGGGATCAGGTCCTCCGGCTTGAAGACGCTGGTCTGCTCCAGAATCCGGCGACGCACCTCCGTCAGCGTGAGCCGATGCACCGCGGAGTCGTAATTGCCCAGGCGTCCAGCCTGTTGTACCGGCTGAAACGTAACCCCGCGCACGCAGGGTTGCCGCAAGGCGTAGTCGACAATCTCGCCCAACTGGCCGTCATTCACGCCGCGTTCCACCGTGACCACCAGCGTCGTCGACACACCCAGTTGATTGAGCCGCTCGAGTGCCTTAGCACGGATGTTGCGCAGGTCCGCCCCGCGCAGCTGCATCAGCGGCTCGCGATGCAGCGAGTCAAACTGCAGATAGAGCTCGAACTTTGGCATGTAGCTCGCGAGCCGTTCAGCGAAAGCCGCATCCTGCGCGATACGAATACCATTTGTGTTGACCATGAGATGGCGGATAGGCCGTCGCCTGGCGGCGTCGAGCACCTCGAAGAATTGCGGGTGCAGCGTCGGCTCGCCGCCTGACACCTGCACAATATCAGGCTCCGCTTCATTGCTCGCGATGCAATCCAGCATGCGGCCGATCTGATCGAGAGACTTGAACTCCGTGCGGTGGGTACCGGATTGTGCGTAGCAGACCGGACACGACAGATTGCACGCATCGCAAATTTCCAACAGCGAAAGGCAGGAGTGCTGCTCATGATCAGGACACAGTCCGCAGTCGTAGGGACATCCGTGCTTGATGGGCGTGTTGTACCGATCCGGCATTTCCGGCGGCTTGATAAAAACTTCGCGGCAGCGACGATAGTAATCCACGTCGTCCGCCACCAGCACGCGCTCGAAGCCGTGCTGCGGGCACCGCTTGAGCATGTAAACACAGCCCTGCTCAAAAACGATCTTGGCGTCGATGCGCCGGTAACAGGTAGTACACAGCGAGACGGCGGTGTCGTAGAACAGGTAGGGACGAGTGCGCGCTGCCATGGCTATGGCTTCCTCGTAAATAACAAGTCAAAGAGGGCGAAGAACCCAATCACCAACAAGCCGACCAGGGAGAGAAGGAAAAGAACCAGCGCCACTCCTCCCCACTTGGCTTCCTGGCCCGCGTGGCCGCAGTATCCCAGCGTGAGCAGAAGAATGACCGTGAAAAAGATAGCCAGTTTTGCTTTTGTCATAGCAGCCTATGTGGAGTTTCGCGACCCTGGCGAATGGCTGAGAGTATATCGGGTGCGAGCACCAAAAGTCCCGCAACACAAGCCCACTGAATGAGACTGAGGCCGTAGACCAGTGGTTGCGGCTTGATAAGGTCGACCAACAAACGCCAACCGAGGTAAGCGGCGAGAAACAACCGGAAGGTCGCGCCCTGGGCATGCGGCCGTTGGTTGTACCGGTTGAGGCCCAGCCCCAGCATCAACAAAAATATAATCTCGTACAGCTGTGTAGGGTGGCGAGGGATGCCGTCGCCAAAATCGATGCCCCAGGGCAACCGGGTCGGCGTGCCGTAGGTATCGTCCGTGAGGCCGGCCATAAAACAACCGATGCGGCCAATTGCGATCCCCAGGCACAACGGCACGGCAAACAGATCGCCGGTACGCACGCGGACGCCGCTCACCCGCTTCACCAGCTCGACACCGATCCACCCTCCAAGTAAGCCTCCGACAATCGTCTTACCATCGGGTAGCAACAGGTTGCGCCAGGTTATCGCCATGCCTGGGGCCTGCTGCAAGACTCCCAGGATGCGGCTACCCAGAAGAGCACCCACCGCCGCGCCCGCGATCACCCGCCAACGTTGATCGTCCTTGAGAACCTCAACCGAACGACTGCGCAAGCGCCGATAGAGCGCGTAGCCCAGCGTGTAGCCAAGCGTCTCGAAGACAGGATGTAGCCGAGGAAGCGGCCGAAAGGTCACGTTTGTCAGTGTACGCGCCACGCAGGCGAGTCCCCGATGGGTCGATCAGAGGGCGACGGATGTGCCTCCCCAGCTCTCTGGGTCTATATCCGCGAGGGTTTCGGTGAAGTCCCATCGGTGTCCGAAAAAATCCTCTGCGTTGTACTGGCGCTCGCCGTACATATGATCCTTCGGTTCGGTCAGGATTTTGGCGCCGGCGCGGCGCGCGCGTTGGCAGTGACCGAACGCGTCTTCGATGCGCACTTGCACGACACACGATCCATTGGGTGAGGTATCTCCCTCGCCGACCGTGATGCACCCAGCGCCGGCCCGCATTTGGATGCGGTGGTTGGCGATGATCAGACGCACCGTGAAGCCGAATGCCCTGGATAACCAATCCGCGGCCTCTCGCGGGTCGGGATAATAAAGAACGGGAATTACCTCACACGGAGGAACAGATCGGTTGTGGCGCATGAAGAAACCTCGCTCAACGTCGTTAGTCAGGCTAACACCCGGTATCTTGCGAACTCAATGAGTCAGCAACGGAATGACGGGTCTGGACAAACACTTGTCAGCATACCCAGAGTTCTGTAGCCTTCGGAGGTCGCAAACAAAAGGAAATCCGTGCGCTCACGATGCCACCCGGCCCTTCTGCCGTTTGTCCTGCTCGGCACAATTACCGGCGTGCTTACGATGCCGGCCCAGCAAACCGGTCCCAGCGTCTTCAAAGCCAACGCCCGCATCGTTGTGCTCGATGTGGTCGTGTCGGGCAAGAACCTACGCCCGCTCACCGGTCTTCATCAACAGGACTTCGCCCTCTCCGAAGACGGCCGCCCACAGACCATCTCTTACTTTGAGGCGCACTCCGCCGCCCAGCCGGCGTCTCCTGATCCGGCCAGCCTGCCGGCGCCGGGGCCGAATACCTTCACCAACACCCCTCGGGTACCACCCGCCGATTATGTCGCCGTGCTTGTGCTCGACTCCCTGAACACCCCGCTCGCGGACCAGAGTAACCTGCGCGTGCAGGTGCTGAAGTACATCAAGAAACTTCCCCAAGGCCGCCGCATGGCCATCTTCACCCTGGGCTCGCAACTGCATTTTGTGCAGGGGTTCACAGACGATCCTTCCCTGCTCGCCGCCGCCGTCAACAGCCGGAAGAAGGGAGCCAGCGTGCAGAGCTCTCCCCTGCTACAGACCGGCGCGGAGCGCGCCGCCGACCAGGAGGTCGTGGCCGCCTTGCGTGCGACGCACGCCGAAGATGCGGCCGAAGCCATGCAACAATTCATGGCTGACCAGGGTTCCGACCGCAGCAGCGCCCGCATCCAACGTACCCTCGCCGCCCTGCAGGAGTTGGCCCGCTACCTTGCCGGATTTCCCGGCCGCAAGAATGTGGTCTGGTTCTCCGGCGCCTTCCCCGTCGTGATCTTTCCTAATCCCGCCCTGCGGGACGCGTTTGGCGCGCAAGCCGACAACCAGGGACTACTGCGCAGGACCGATGCCCTACTCGCCGCGGCGCAGATGGCCATCTACCCCGTCTCCGCCGAAGGAGTCGCGACCGACGCCTTCAATGCCGCTGCCGACGCGCGGCTCACCACGCGATCGCAACTCACCCGCCCTGACCAGAACGGTCCCGCTCAACGCGGCGCGGACCATTCGGCCATGGACCAAATTGCCAAAGACACCGGCGGCGTGGCCTTCTACGGCACTAACAGCCTCGGCGACGCGCTCGAACGCGTCGCTGCCCACGGCTCGAACTTTTATACCTTGACCTATACCTCCACCAACCCCAATGCCGATGGTCAGTTCCGCAAGATTGAGGTGAAGCTGGCCAACGCGCCGGGATACCAATTGGCGTATCGCCGCGGCTATTACGCCGACGATGCGAAGAGTTCGAAAGCCACAGCGGGCAGACTCAGCAGCGACCTGCTGTCTCCCTACCTGCGTCCCGGATTGCCCGACTCCACCCAGGTTCCCATCACGTTGCGGTTAACCCGCTCCGCCTCCAGTCACTCTACCCTGGCCGGAGACAATCCCAATTTGCAGGGACCGCTCACCCGTTGTGCGGTGGATTTCCTCATTCCGGCGCACAGCTTGCAGTACGAGCTCACTTCTGACGGCCACCGCCTGGTACACGTGGAAAGCGGGCTCGTCGTCTACAACAGCAAGGGAGAGGCGCTCAACTGGATTCTGCGCCAGGTCAACCTGAACCTCGACGCCGCACGCTACGCGCTCGCACAAAGCAACGGCGTGAATCTATATCTTGAAATCGATGCGCCGGCAACCGCCGCCGCCATACACGGCGGGGTCTACGACCTGAATGCACAGCTTGCTGGCACGACACAGATTCCGCTGGCCGCGCTCAGCAAGGTGGAGATGTCCCTCAAACCGAAATAGGACTCGGTCAGGAAGCCGTCAAAACTTTATCTTCAGCAGGAACTGGAATTGGCGCGGCGTACCCGTTCCGATCGGCGTTGTATTTAACGGCAGATAGATTGAGCCGAAGTCGGCAGCCGAGATGAGACCATCCGGGCTGGCATACTGCGGGCTGTTGAGAACGTTGAATACTTCAGCCCGGAACTGAGCTTGTACTCGTTCTCCAACCGGAATGACTTTGGAAATCCCCGAATCAACCTGCCAGGTTCCGGGACCGCGCAGGAAATTGCGGGGAACATCGCCGAATCCTGAGGGACAGCTACCACCCGGATAGAGCGAGTCTTTCGTCCCGGGCGTGCAAAACGCCGCCGGGTTGAAGGTGCCGCCGGACAAATACAACGGCTGCCCGGGAACCAGATTGGGACGCTGATCGACGGTGTTGCCGTCCGGGCCGGTCGCGCTTGTTGTAAGGTTCACGGGGAAGCCGGTACGGGCGTAGACGACACCGCTGAACTGCCAGGAACCAAAAATGGCTCCCATCCATCCCGACTGCGAAAGGTAGCCCCTGCCTGGCCCAAACGGAAGCTCATAGATGAGATTTCCGTTGAACACGTTGCGGGCGTCGAAAGCGCTGTCAGCGCGTTCGCCGCATTGTGGTGCTCCGGTGGGCAAGCAGGAAACATTCTGCGGCGTGATGGAATCGCCGTCACCGCTTCCATTCGTATCGTCGTCGTTCTCGTGGGACCAGGTGTAATTGGCCGACGCCAGCAAACCGTGAGCAAAGGAACGGCGCAGTGAGACCGCGAGCGCGTTGTACGTGCTGTTGCCCACAGTGCCTCGCCACGCAACCTGAGAGAACGCCGGGTAAGGACGCAAACCAGTGGCCGGATCGATGACATTGACATAGGACTCCGCCAGCAGGTGGGTGCCTTTGCTTCCTGCATAGGCGACGTTCAGCAAGTAATTGGCGGGTAGCTGCTGGCCAACGGAAATACCCCACTGGGTTACAGACGTGTCTTTGCGATGCCGCTGTTCCGCGTTGGGTGAGTTGGTGCCGTTGGCGCAGACCGGATTGCCATTCGGGTCCAGAGCTACCGGGTAGCTAAGGCCCGGGCAGTTCTTCGGCGTCAACGCATAACTCAACACCTCGTTCTTATCAGGGAGGTTCTGATCGTCCAACTGGCCGTCCTCGTGATAAATCCCAAAGCCACTACGAATGACGGTCTTCCCACCCCAGATGACCGGGGCGTAGGCGAATGAGATGCGCGGATCAAAATCGTCATAATTCGATGCCCCAAAGCTCGCGCCCACACCGCAATAGCCTTGCGGCCCGCAGGTGGCGAAATCAAAAGGATTCCCACGACCCAGCACTTCGTGAAAAATACCGAAGTAGGTGTAGCGCAGGCCCAGATTCAGCGTGAAGTTCGGCCTCCACTTGAACTCGTCCTGGATATAACCGAAATAATCCGTCTTGCGCAGGCCGTTGACTGGATAATCGCCCGTGATGCTGGCCTTATAGGATTCGTTCGCCGCGAAGCTGGTGAGGGAGTTGTAACTGACCGTGCCGTAGGCGCTACCGCCCTGGTTCATCTGTACACGGCGAACCTCGGCACCGGCCTTGATTACATTTCTCCCCTTCACCCACGTCACGTCGTCAAGCCAGGAAAACGTGTTGCCCACGCCCGTGCTAAGGCGTCCGTTGTTCAAGGATGTGAGGCCCGAGATTGCGATGGCGTAGAGAGCGCCGGTGGGATTGAGGTATTGAGCGTATGTGGTGCCGCGGTTGAATCCAAACTTCGCGTCATTGACCAGGGTCGGAGAAAAGACGTGCGACAGCGATAGGATGCTATTGACCGGATAGGAAGAAAGGTCCTCTTGTTCGTTGAGATACTGCCCGGAGCTGGGGGAATACGGGATGGAGTAGTCGGCCCGGTCAATGTTGGCACGCCAAAAAACAGTAGTCGCGTCGGAGAAGCGGTAATCGAGGCGGAACATGCCTGAGTTTTCTTCTCCGATTTGCTTGCCCTCCCCGACGAATTGGTCAACGTTCGGATTGCTGGTAGCGTTCTGCCCCGTGGGATAGCCGTTGATCACGGGGCTGAGCGCCGGCGACTGCGCCAGCACTTGCGCGCGAAAGGCAGCGCTGGGCACAAAACCGCTCAGAGTCTGCCCCAGGTCTTGCTGGTAGCCTTCATAGGCGACAAAGAAGAAGAACTTATCGCGCCGGATTGGCCCTCCGACGGACCCTCCGTACTGGTTCAAGTGGAAGGACGGCTCGTGGGTTCGATTCAAGGCGTCGATCGGATCCGTGGCATCGAAGACGTTGTTTCGCAGGAAGTCGTAGGCGTCCCCGTGGAACTGATCCGTGCCGTGGGGTGAGGCTACGGCCACCTGGCCTCCTCCCGTTCCCCCTGTCTGCGCCGTCGACAGCACGGGGAGAATGCTGATCTCCTGGATGGTGTCGAGGGGAATCGCGGCGCGCACGAAGTAGAGCTGGGACTGATTGATCACATAGGTGGCGTCCACGCCGTCGTAGGTATAGTTGTTGTCGTCGCGGCCCCTGCCGGCATAGCGAATCGAGCGCTGGTTACCGGCACCGGGCCCGCCGGCGGTATCAATCGCGGTAGGAACCAGGGCGGTCAGGGTTGCCCAATTCTGTCCGTTCAACGGGAGTTCCGTAGCCTGCACGCGTTCGATACTGGTGTTGAGGGTGTTGTTTGTCTGATCCTGGGATATCGGGCTGACCAGAACTTCCACGTTCTCTGTGGGTCCGGCGATCTTCAGGGTGGCGTTCAGAGTCCCGGTTGCTCCCAATTTTTGCAATACACGGTCGAACCGCAAAGACTGGAAATCCTGGCGTTCGAAGGCCACGGAATAGGATCCGACCGGCAGTTTAGGAAAGTAGTACGCTCCCTCGGCGGCGGAAATTGCCTCCCGTCGAAGCCCGGTAGCGTCTTGTTTCGCCGTCACTTTGACGCCGGATAGGCGATGCCCCTCGGAATCGCTGACGGTGCCGGTCAATCCGCTGTTATCGATTTGCGCCCTACCGGGCGCGACAAGACAAAGGAACATACAGAGCGCACCGACGAGTCTGCCGTTGTAAGGCGACATAATTGCTTTACATACTCCGGCGTTCCACTCGTTTGCTTGCGGCATTTGGCGCTCCTGATTGGCTTGGGTAGAGTTACGCGATGACGAGGATGCGTTCACTTTCATTACAGAACCATTACAGAACTGTAATCTAGATCAAAGTTGACAAGTCTTACGGAGAGATGAAGGTGCAGCGAAGCTTTCGTTAAGGGCGGTGAATGTTTAAAGACACTGATGTGGGAAGCGAAAATTCACCTTTTTTTGCGATAGCCCCAACAATACGCGCGAATAAAATACGTTCTTTCCAGCACGCATCTGTTGCATGCTGGAGCATCGAGCGCACGGGCGTGGTGGATGCAGAGAATGCGGCGGGCGACTTTGCTGGTGGTGTTGGCGACGCTTCTTGGGGTGGTTGCAGGACGCGCACAAGAACACCCGGATTTCTCGGGAACCTGGAAATTAAGCGGCGAGCGAAGCGTGCCTCCGCGCATCGGCGATGTGACGCTTGCGATTGTCCATCAGGGCACTATGCTGAGTGTCGAGACGACCATGGTGCGGGGCTCTGCCGCTGCACGTCATGCCTTGCAGCGGTACACGGTCGACGGCAAGACATCCGTTTCCACCGGCGCCGACGGAGATGAATTCCACAGTTCGATTGTTTGGGAGCGTCAAAGCCTGGTCTTCACGATCGAGGAGCATGAGGACGGCCGGATCCTGCCGGCAAAGGAGACCTGGAGTCTGGTTGAGGATGGCTCCGTATTGCAAAGAGTGCGTGAGCGGCCGGGCGCCGCGAACCAGACGCTGGTCTACCTTCGGCGCTGATGAGGTTCGCTCCAGTTTTGCGTTCGGGAAGGCGAGTCCGCGTCATCGTGTCACGTTGGCGGCTAATTAATGGTTAAATGTCCAAGAGGTGGGATGTTATGGCCCGTGCGGTCGCGTTCGCCATCCTTGCTGTATTTACTTCCGGAAGTCTGGCTCAGTCGGCCGCACCGCGTCCGAAATTCGATGCATTTGAAGTGGCCACACTCAAGCCTGTTGATCCCGACACCGGGAGCGGCCGGTACATCAAGATGGAGGGCACAAACCGGTTTGTCGAGAAAGCCTACACACTCAAGCTACTGATCGCCGCCGCGTACGATCTCAATCCCAAGACTATTTCCGGCGGTCCGGCGTGGATCACATCCGACCACTACGACATCCTGGCAGTGACTCCCGGGGAAATACTGCCCAACCATGATGAGCAGATGACGATGCTGCGCAGCTTGCTCGCCGATCGGTTCAAGCTCACGTTTCATCGGGAACAGAAAGAGTTTTCCATATACGAGCTTGAAGTTGCGAAGGGCGGCCCAAAGCTGAAGGAAAGTAAGTCCCAGGCCAACGACCCTGTGGTCGTAGGCCCGGGCGTGGTCTATCCCCAGCGCATCGTGCTGCCCGGCCGGAATGCAACCATGCGCAGTTTCGTTTCCTTGCTGCAACGGGCAATCCTCGATCGCCCGGTTGTCGACAAGACCGGCCTTACCGGAAGGTACGACTTCGACCTGGAGTGGGCGCCGGACGAAACGCAGTTCGGTGGTGACGTTCCGGCGGCCTCCGACGCGGCTGCCAGCCCGCCGCTTTTCGAGGCTATTCCGCAAGAGCTAGGGCTGAAATTGGAGGCAACCAGAGGTCCGGTGGATGCGCTGGTCGTCGATACTGCGGAACGGCCTACAGCCAATTGACGTTATCCGTTTCACCGCAATCGCCTCCTGCAAAAGCCTCAAGCGGCTACACGCTCGATCTTGCCCACGAGAAAAATGTACGACCCGGCTCCCATCAGCGCCATGGCAGAGACGGCGATCAGCGGACGGGTAAAATCGTTCCCCTTGATGAGAAAACCAATGGTCAACGGGACCACGACGGCGGCCAGATTGCCGACGAAATTGAAAACGCCGCCGGTAAGGCCGATCAGGTGCTCGGGGGCCATCGCCGAAACCAACGACCAGGTGATGGATCCGAAACCGCAGCCAAAAAAGGCAACCGTCAGGCAGGCGCTGATGGCAAGCGGGTCGCTGACGTAATTCGCCACCACGATGGTGCTCGAAAGCAGCATGCCGACAATGATCGGCAGTTTGCGCGCCATCGTGAGGGTGCATCCCGCGCGCAGCAGGCCATCCGAAACGAAGCCTCCGAGGAGCACGCCGGCAAAGGCGCCCAAGAACGGGAGAGCCTCCAGCAGCCGCGACTTGGCGAAGCTCACGTTACGGTAGGTGACCATGTAGGTTGGGAACCAGGTCAGGAAGAACCATTGCGTGGCGTTGATCCCGAACTGGCCCAGATAAACTCCCCAGAGTTTTCGGCTCCTCAGGACAATCTTCCAGTCTCGCCCGTCAAGGACTCTCTTCAGCCGGCGCACGCGCCGGCTGAGGTCAGGAATGCCTCCGCGGGCCGCGATGTGATCGATTTCCGCCTGGTTGACTCCACGGAAGTCTGCCGGATCGCGGTACAAACCGTACCAGACCACGGCCCAGCTGAGACCCACTGCCCCGGTAGCAGCGAATACCGCCTTCCACCCGTAAGAAAGGTCAATCCAGGAAAGCAGCGGCGTGAGAAATCCGAGGCCAACATACTGACCTGAGGTGTAGACGGCAATCGCGCCGGCGCGCTCGTCTTCCCCGAACCAAGTGGTGACCACGCGATTGTTAATCGGGTAGGCGGGCGCTTCAAAGGCGCCCACCGCCAGGCGCAGAAGCAACAGACCCACAAAGCCGGTGGCCAGGCCCCCGTCGACAGGGTCGCCAGCGACCAAAGGCCAAGAATGCACGCGAAGAGATACCGCGGATGCACGCGGTCGACCAGCCAGCCGCAGGGAATTTGCAGTGCAACGTAAGTCCATCCAAAACCGGACAGAACCACGCCCAGCTTCACCGGCGTCAGGTTCAGGGACCGCGAGAGTTGCGGTCCCACGATGGAAATATTGCTGCGATCGAGGTAATTGATCACCACGATGACAAACAGCATCACGGCAATGAAGAATCGGCGCCGGCTGGGGACGTCAGGTGTCACGATAGCGGATTGTCGCACACCGAATCGTGGCTAGGCTGAAAGCTTATTCGCCAACACGGGGACCGAGCGATGGATCGAGTCGAACAGCTCGGCCGCCTCGTTGTCGCCCATGCCCCGTAGCATCGAAATGGGAGACCTGCGGCCATCGATCGTTAGTCGAAGGCACGGCTCCCCGCGATAGACCAACCCGAAATAATGGATCTTCCGGATATCCCGAATCGGATACCGGTGGACAGTACGCCACCAGAGCATCCGCGACGTGCTGGTCACCGCCGAGCGGTCGAAGTTGACTTCCTCGCGCTCAAAAAGGTTCTGCAGGATGATCCATGTATACAGGCCGGCAAAAACCAGACCGAGCAGCAGAAACAACACCGCATGGTGTTGTTGGCCGATGGCCACCAGCAAACGCAGCGCGGTGACGCCGACACAGAGGGGCGTCACTACCATGATCCAAAGACTGCGCCGGGGTGGGACACTTGCTCGAACCGCGGTGGAATCTTCGTACACCATCGTCTCGGAAGCGTAGTGGCTTCCTTCCCGCAGCCGCGATTGCACTTCGGAGGGAGAGCCTACTTAGACAACCACAACCTCGACCTGGCAGCGGCGAAAGGCTTCGACAGCGCTCTCGGAGACACCATCATCGGTAATCAGGACATCGATGTCGGTGACCGGGCAGATCACCGACGGACTGGTCATCCCCACCTTGCTCGAATCCGCCACGATGACGACCTTCTTGGCGCGGCGGATCATGGCGCGAAATACCGCGGCTTCCTCCGCCTCAATCGTCGTGGCGCCGCGCTCGGCGTCGACTCCGCAAACACCGATGAAAACTTTGTCCATCACCACCACGTTGAGCGACTCGAGCGCCATGGGGCCAATCAGCGAAAAGGCGCCCGGCCAGCGCATGCAGCCGCCAATAAGCGTGGTGTCGAGACCATTGCTGGAACTGAGCTCCATACCGATGTTGACCGCATTCGTGATGATGTGGAGGCCGCTACGCAAGCGCAATCCCCTGGCCACCTGGGTGGTGGTGGTGCCGGCGGTTACCCCGATGGTCTCGTTCTCTTCCACCAGGTCCGCGGCGGCCAGGGCGATGCGCAGTTTCTCCGGCGCGAAGCGTTGTTCGCGCACATGGAAGGAGGCGTCGAAGCGGAAGGGCTCATACACCTGCCCAGCCAGCATCACTCCACCGTGGGTGCGATGCACCAGTCCCCGCTCCTCCAGACGCACCAGGTCGCGACGCACACTTGCAGGCGAGGTCTTGAATACCGTCGTCAATTCGTCCACAGACGTTTTGCCGTGGCTCAACAGCAGACGGAGAATCTCTTTTGCTCGCTTATCGGTCTTGGAAGACATGCTTTCTCACTGTAGGGAGAGGGTGGGATTATCCAATGCCTGGCGCAGCATGCGCACATCCTCGCTATGCACGCCACTGCGGGCGTACTCATCCACTGCCGCATCGCCTAAGTGGAGCCTTTGGACCTGGTGCTGTACAGGGCTGGGGAAGGTGCGGCGCGCCGCCGTGTGAAACTCTTTTGCTCCCGTCGCCTGGGCAATTTGCAGCACGTTCTCGCTGCGTATTCCGCCGCCCGGCATCACAGAAATGCGGCCGCGCGAAGCGCCGACCAAGGCGCGGATGCGATCGCCGCCTTTGACGGCGGTGGGCTCGCCTCCCGACGTCAACACACGATCGGCGCCGGTTTCAATGACATCTTCGAGCGATCTTGTCAGGTCACGGGTCATGTCGATGGCGCGATGGAACGTCACCTTCATCGGCCGCGCATGTGCAATCAGACCCCTTGTACGTTCCACGTCAACATCGCCGTGAATCGTAAGCAGTCCCAGAACGACTCCGTCGGCGCCCGCCTCCGCCGCCAGCGCGATGTCTTCTCGCATCACCGCAAACTCGTCGTCGGAATAGAGGAAGTCGCCGCCGCGGGGGCGGATCATCACGTAGACGCCAATCGCAATGCGTGCGCGCACGGCGCGAATCAATCCCAGACTTGGGGTGATACCGCCTTCCATGAGCCCACTGCAAAGCTCCACTCGTTGCGCTCCGCCGGATTCGGCCGCCGCCGCCGACTCCACCGAGTCAACACAGATCTCCAGGTCGATCATTCGTGCTTACCTGTCCCGCGTCCTGATACGTGCGCAATCCGCCGGGAGTTCCCTCCCGGCGGATTCTTTTCCCTAGAACCGGTAGTTCGCCGAGAACTGCAGATGGCGCTCGGTCGAACGTGTTGGTGTTGACGAGGCGGCGATGTTGCCGAAGTTGCTGTCGCCGATGCCAGTGTCAGGGTTGTAGTAGCTGACGATGTTAAAGGCATTGAAGGCGTCGAAGCGGAAACCCACCGTATGCTCACGGATGACATGAAAATCCTTGAAGATGGACATGTCTACGTTGATAAAGCGGGGACCGCGAACGTCGCCATTCCGGGCCGTGCCGAAGGTATTGGAAGCAGGAGCCCCAAATGCGCATTGCTGGTTGTCAAGGCCGGCGGTCAGGCAGGGCGCGGCGGAGGGGTCCGTGCCAAACCAGTTATTGGTATTCTGACCGACAATTTTGAGCGGTCGATACTGATTGGGCCGTGCGTTACCGAAGCTGTTGCTATTGTTGCCAGGCCCGGTGATCGTCTGGGGAAAGCCGCTGTAACCGACGCCGGCTGCAGCGAGTCTCCAACCACCAATCGCCTCGTCGAGGAAGCGGTTCATGTTGGACAGATAATCCTGGCCGCGGCCCACGGGGAGAGCATAGACGCCGGTGCCGCTGACGTTATGCTTCACGTCGTACCCTGCCGGTCCCCAGTCCGCAGCGCTATCGTAATAATTTTGAAACGCGCCCGAGTAACCGTTGACCTGCAACGCATAGTTGCCCAGGCTGTTGGTGAGCGACTTGGCATAGGTGTAGTTGAAAGTGAACTCAAGACCATGGCTCACACGTTTGCGCAACACCGTCTGCAAGGCGTTGTAGTTCATGGCAGCCCGGGACTCCGTGATGAGCAGCGAATTGGGCCCGATACTAGTTGAGGGATCGATCGCGTTCACGCCAATGTAGGGATTGTTGTAGAACGGGGCCGATGTGGGGTCGCCGTTCACCAAGTATTGGTTGACGTTGCCGTAGTCTTCGATGTGCTGCCCTTGCTCGCCAAGATAGCTAACCTGCAGTGAAAGAGTCCGGTTCAACGCGTACTCGGCGGTAAGGCTCCATTCCTGCACGTACGCAGGCTGGATATTTTTCGGATAGACGTTGAAGGTTCCACCGTACTGTACGGTTCCGCCGCCGAACCCCTGCTCCGCGGTACGCGGAGTTCCTGGGTTACCCGCAGTCGGAGCTACCGTGGTTACGTTCACTGCCTGAATGAACGGCGTAATCGAAGTTAACCGCTGATTGGAAGAGTTGCCCTCGAAGAAGCTGGTTGCCCCATAGCCGCCGCGAACGACCAACCGGTCGGTAGCGGAATAGGCAAAGCCCAACCGAGGCATGATCTGGTTGAAGTTGCTGTCGTAGCAACCGCGATTGCTACAAATGCCTGACCCTGCCGGAGCCCCTGTCGGCACCTGGTGGGCATAACGGACCTGACCGGTGGCCAGGTCGATGTTACCGGTCTTGTTATTCGACTCTACCCACGGCTGGTCGTATTCATAACGCACGCCGAAGTTCAGGGTCAGATTCGGAAGTACCTTGTAGTCGTCGCTCACAAAGGCAGCGGCGCGCCACTGACGCTGTCCGACGTTGACGCTGGCAAGCGTGGCTGCGGCCGAGATGACCCGATCGAGCAGGAAGTCTGCTCCTCCGTAGCCTCCAGACCCTGCATCGGTACCGCTGAGTGAAGGATTGCTGGTAAATGCTCCGCTATAGGTAAGGATCCCAAGGTATCCGTTGTTGTTGGCCGTGGGGTAGTTGTTCTGGTAACGCAGCGCCTGCACACCCGTGGTCAGTGTGTGCTTGCCGTGCACCACGGTGAGATTGTCGATGTAACTGTAGGTGTTATCGATCAAGCCGCCGCCAAAAACCGGGTTACCCCCCACAGTGATGCCGCCGCCGATGCTCTGGCCGGTATAACCGTTGAAGGACTGATTAGGAAAATCGATACCCACCTTGGCATCGCCCTTGGTGCCAAACTCTCCGCTGGGATCCTGGGGGAAGTTTTGCGCCCACACGGTGCGAGTGAAACCGACACGTGCCGAGTTCACGATCGAAGGCGAGAAGACATGCACCCAGTTCGCGCCGCTTAGTTTCGTGGGAAAAAGGTTCACTCCAGGAAAACTGATCGCCAACAGCGCGGTCTGGCCGTCGTAGGCAGTGGACATGGAGTAGAACCCGGTGATCTTGTCAGAGGAGCGGGGATCGTACTCTATTTTGATATCGCCCTGGTTGTTGGCCTTATAACTACGTTGACTTCCCTGCAGATCATTGGCGGCGATGCCATCGGAAGGAGTCGCGTTCGGAAGCGGGTAGAGCTTGGGGTTCGCAAACAGGAACTTGGCGACCGGGTTATTGATAGGAATGCCCATATCGCCGGGGTAGGGGGCGAAGTTGTTCAACGGATCGTACAACTGAATCGGGTGCGGACCGGCAAGCAACGCGGAGAAATCGCCATTGCGCATGGCCTGGGTAAAGACGCTGGCTGTGGTGGAACCACCTTTGTGATAACGCGCTCCCAGAAAATCGACAAAGAAAAACAATTTGTTCTTGAAGACCGGGCCGCCAAAGGTTCCGCCAAACTGCGACTGGGAGTAGGAGTTGATCGGAACGATGGGATTCTGGTGGTTATTGAACCAGGAGTTGGCATTGGTCCGGTAATCCTGCACATAGCCATACGCGGAGCCATGGAAAGCGTTGGTGCCGCTCTTGAGGATGCTGACGACTCCGCCGCCGTTTACGTTGCCATAGTCGGCCGGCGAGTTGGCGGTGAGCACCTTGATCTCCTGCAACGATTCCGGCGCCGGACTGTACGAGATCAGGTTGTTGAACGTCTCGTTCATGTCGATACCGTCGAGCGTGAAATTATTCGCCTGGGCTCGATTGCCGTTCAGGTTCACCGTATCGGTGAAGTAGGTGCTGCGCTCAATGCTGGTGGTGCCCGACGTGCCGGCGGTGCTGACCGAGCCAGGTATGTAGAGGGTAAGCGCTGAGAAGTCGAGGCCGTTCAAAGGAAAATTCTGAATGGTGTTGGCGGTGAAGGTGCTACCCAGCGTGGGGTCATTGGTATTCAGGATGGGAGCAGCGTCCGAGACCTCGACGGTGGTCGAGACCGTGCCTGCGGTCAACTTGATATTGAAGGAGGCAGTTTGCACGGCTTCCAGGGAAAATGGGGGCACCGTCTGGGTGCCGAATCCCTTGGCCTCAACTGTGACCTGGTAGCGGCCGATGGGCAGAAAGCCGATGCGATAAAGGCCGGCTGCATCGGTACTGGTGGGGGAGTCAACGCCGGTATCGACATTCCGGGCAACAACCGTTGCCCCGGGAATCACGGCGCCGCTCTGATCGGTGACAAGACCGGTGATCGTACCGGTGACGGTTTGCGCATACGCGGCTGCGGTACATAACAGGAGAGCAACTGCGTATCTGGCCAGCATCCTAAAGTGGTTCATATTTCTCGTTTCCTCGCTTTTTTTGCTTATGCAAGTGAAGGAACGATACGACGCAGATGACCAGAATGTCCACTTAAAAGTGATTATTTTGATCATTATGACGACTATGAAGCCGATTTAAGAGGCTAACGCTCTGAATATGACCAGTTTCGTCACCTGGCCGTCGAGCTGGCGAGAAGGAACTATTGGTCGGAAGCGGGGGTGGTGGAGCGCTGCTCGACCGGTGTCCCACGGCCTGGCATGTAGAACATGGTGAAACCGATCGCAATCACGATGGCTATCAAGGCGGCCACCAGGACGCACCAGGCAGTCATCGGTTTGGCTTGGGATATTTTTGCTGTTTGCACATTCACCTCGTTGATGGGATGCAACCAGCGAGACAAAAGTCTAGCGATGGGTGATGGCTCAGGAGATTCTCCACTTGGTGGAGAGCAGAGCTAGCTTATCGTTCAGACTGGGCGGCGCGGCAGGCGGGGGCGCCGGCTGTTTTGGCCGCGGTGTGTTTTGCGACGGCCCCATCAGAGCCTTCATCGAGAGAGCTATCCGTTTAGTTTTGACATCGGTGCTGAGCACCTTCACCTTGACGATCTGGCCGGCCTTCACCGCCTCCGACGGTTCCTTAATAAAGCGGTTGGAGAGCTCGCTAATGTGGACCAGGCCGTCCTGGTGCACACCGATATCGACAAAGGCCCCGAACTTGGTCACGTTCGTGACGACGCCCTCGAGAACCATGCCGGGCTGAACATCGGCGAACTCGCGAACGGACTCGGAAAAACTGGGGGCGACGAACTGATCCCGCGGATCGCGACCAGGCTTGCGCAGTTCTTCCAGGATGTCGGCGACGGTGAAACTACCGGCTGAGAGCTGCTTGCTATCTATGCTCGCCAGCAACTGCGGATTGTGGATGAGCTGATCGATGGTGGTGTTGAGTGTTTGCGCCATCTGCTCGACGACCGGGTAGGACTCAGGATGGACGGCGGTGCGATCCAGAGGATTCTCCCCATCGCGAATGCGCAAGAAACCGGCGGCCTGTTCAAAGGTCTTGGCGCCGATTCCCGGAACCTTGTTGAGCTGCGACCGGGAGCGGAATTTTCCGTGCTCGTCGCGGTAAGCCACGATGTTGAGTGCGGTCCTTTCCGTCACACCGGCAACATAACGTAGCAGAGTCCAGGAAGACGTGTTGAGGTCGACCCCGACACGGTTGACGCAGCTTTCGACGACGCCCTCAAGGGACTGCTGTAGCTGCCGCTGATCGACATCGTGTTGATACTGACCGACACCGATGGATTTGGGATCGACCTTCACCAGCTCAGACAGCGGATCCTGCAGGCGGCGCGCGATGGAGATAGCGCCTCGCACGGTGAGGTCGAGTTCAGGAAACTCCTGACGCGCGATATCGGACGCGGAATAGACGCTCGCTCCGGATTCAGACACGGTGACAGAAAAGAGGTGGTCGAGTTTGCGCTCGCGGAGAAATTCGCGAACGAAGGCGTCGGTCTCGCGCGAAGCTGTTCCGTTGCCGATCGCGATGGCGCGGACGTTATGTTTTGCGATCAGCGAGGCCAGGATTTCCCCGGCCCCGGAGGCTACGTTCCTGGAGGTGTGGAGGTAGAGAACATCGTGAGCGAGAAACTTGCCCGTCTCGTCGACGACGGCGACCTTGCATCCGGTGCGCAGGCCGGGATCGATGCCGAGAACCGAAAGAGGACCGGCTGGCGCGGCCAGCAGCAGGTTCTGCAGATTGTCGCGAAAGACCTGGATGGCGTCGCCATCCGAGCGCTTCTTGAGTTCGAGGCGCAGCTCCCCCTGAACGGATGAGTTGAGGAGGCGCTTCCAGGAGTCATCGATGGCCAGCTCGAGATGCGGGGTCCAGTCACCTGCGGCACGGAGAATATGGGTACGGAGCAACGAGGGGGCACGTAGGGGTTCGAGTTCGATAAGGAAATAGAGGATAGACTCCGCCTCACCGCGGCGAATGGCCAGCATCCTGTGCGACGGGATAGTCTTCACGGGCTCGCGGTAGTCGTAGTACATGCGGAATTTTTCCTGCTCGTCGACGGCGTCAGCCACCTTCTTGCTGACGATGATCCCTTCGTCAAACATGACCTGGCGCAGGGCCTTGCGCAGGTCGGCATGTTCGCTGATGGTCTCGGAGACGATATGGCGGGCGCCTTCAAGGGCATCCTCCAGAGTCACGACTTCTTTTTCGGCATTAACGAAGCTGGCCGCAAATTCGGCGAGTGACTGGCCAGCCGGTTGCTGGGCCCAGAGGTAGTCCGCGAGCGGCTCGAGGCCGCGGTCACGCGCAATAGTGGCTTTGGTCCGACGCTTGGGACGGTAGGGCAGATAGAGATCCTCGAGCTCTGCCTTGTCGAGGGTCGCTTCGATGCGCGCCTTGAGCGGATCGGTGAGCTTACCCTGCTCCAGGATGGAGGCGAGGACGGTCTCGCGACGGCTGACGAGTTCGCGAAAGTAGGCGAGCTGCTCCTCAATGTTGCGGATCTGCACTTCGTCGAGGTTGCCGGTGGCCTCTTTGCGATAGCGCGCGATGAATGGTACCGTCCCACCTTCGTCGAGCAGGCCAATGACCGCGACCAGCGAATGCAGGGGTAGGTTGAGAGACTGGGCGACGTGCAGCAGAATTTCGGGGGAGAGGGTCTTTACGTCGGCCATGATTGCTGTTGGTATCATAGCGGCAATGGATCTGGAAAAAGCGGTGAGAGGTCCTATTTGCCACAGACACTCGTGCAGATACGGGTGATTGACGATCAGGCGATTTCATGCCTGATGCTGCGCTGAAAGGCCGTCCGGAATTGCCGCGGCGTCTTGCCCTTGGCTTCTTTAAATTGGCGATTGAAGTTGGCCAGGTTGCGATAGCCGACCTCATCCGCGATCAGCGAGATCGGCTTCTCTGTATTAAGCAGCAAGGCGCAGGCATTGCCAATTCTCAGGCGAGTGACGTAGTGGCTGGTGGTCATGCCGGTCTGCTGACGAAAGAGACGGTGCAGTGAACTCCGGCTCAGTGCCGCGACCCGCGTCAGCTGGGCAACGGCGTTTTGCTCCCGGTAGTGTTTGTGCAGGTAGGTCAGCACGCGGCCGATGCGCTCCTCGGTTGCGTCGGGCATCCCCTCGACCGAGGTGGAAGTCAGCGGAACCGCTTTCGTATCCCTTGCCAGCAGAAGGAGCAACTGCAGCAAAGCGGGCAGCCTGTCTTCCGCGGTCTGCTGCAACATGCCACAGATGATGGTGCGCGCTTTTGCTTTGATGGCTGCTGAAAACTCGATCGCACGGGTCGAGCTTTCGAGCAGCACCTGGATGGGCCGCAATTCCACATGCGGCTTGATCAGGCTCTGCACAAACGCTTCACTGAACCACAGCACCAGCGCCTGATGGGTCGTTCCGGCTTCGCAATCTTCGCTGGAACACCAGGTGTGCGGGATCTTCGGACCGATGAGGACCAGGTCGCCATCCGCATAGGCGGCCATATTGTCTCCCACGAAGCGCTGCCCCCGGCTGTTCAACGTGAGGGTCAACTCGTATTCGCTGTTGTAATGCCACTCGAACGGAATGGCGGGCAGTCGCCGATCGAACAGCGTCCACGAGCCCTCCTTCGAGGCAGCGATGTGTTCCAGATACGGCTTCATGCAGGCAACCGAGTGATGGAATTGTAGCTCTTCGCGGACAGATCATGGGATTTCAGTATCAGTTTTTGGTACACCACGCGAACATGGGCGGCTGCAGTTTGCATATCGTTCTCCTGTGAGCGAAGGCGCTCAGGAGGCGATCATGAAAGAAACAGCAATCCTCGATGACAAGGTGGAGGGCAAACCTGGAGACAACAAACTCACCCCGGCGGTCTTGCGGGAACCTCTTCGATCCATCAAAAAGAAACTGCCGCTGCGGGTGCTTTCGCCGGCAGACTTCGAGCATTGGCAGACCTACGGTTACGTCGTGGTGAAACAGGCTGTGCCCGCTGCCAATGTGGAAGCCCTGAAAAAGCTTCTCTGGGCGTTCCAGGAAATGAACCCCAACGATATGTCCACCTGGTATGCGCCGCAAATGCGCGACCACGCGATGAAGGAGTTGAACAACAGCGGCATGGTGGAGATCTACAACCACCAGCTGCTCTGGGACAATCGCCAGGAGCAACGGCTCTACGATGCGTTCGTCGACATCTGGGACGATGAGAAGCTCTGGGTCACGATCGATCGGGCCAACCTGAACACACCGAATCGAAGCGGCCGCACCTTCGGCGGCTTCATTCATAACGACGTCGATACGACGCTCGATCCGCTGCCAGTCAACGTGCAGGGTGTACTTTCCCTGGTGGATGCGGATGGCGAAACGGGGGGCTTTCAGTGTGTTCCAGAACTCTTTCGCACACTCGAGAAGTGGAGGAAGAACCAGCCGGAGGGACGCGACGGTTTCGCTCCCAACATCGAAGGCTTTGAGGTTTGCCCGGTCCCGATGAACGCCGGCGACTTGCTGATCTTCAATAGCCTTCTCGCCCACGGAATCCAGCCCAACACGTCAGCAGATAAGGTGCGCATGGCGCAGTACATCGCCATGACACCGGCTGCGGAAGACAACGTCGAGCTGCGCGAGCGCCGCGTTCTGTCGTGGAAGGAACGCCGGGCGCCCGAAGGATTTGCGTTCCCGGGCGATCCTCGCGAGTGGGAGCGGACCCGGTATGAGACTGCCGTTCTGACGCCGCTGGGCCGAAAGCTGTTGGGTGTCGATTCCTGGGGATGATGCGCCGCCTCGATTGACGTGTTCGCGGAAGAACGGTGCGCCGAAGAAACGTTTCTTCGGCGCACCGCTCTTCCAGCCACTCATGTTTCTACTTCTTTGTTTTCGACGACCTCCAACTTCGCCCGAAAGCCAACCGGCTTGAGAGAACTGGAGGGCTCGACGTGGATGGCCAACTTTGTCATCGTGTCGAAGCTGGGACGATTGCGATCCAGGTAGTCGGTACATTCCTGCACCTTGAAGGGAACCAGGAAGTTCGGATGCACCTCTTTGCAAATCACCACTAACTCCGACTCTCGGAATCCCGAGACAATGTGCGCCCAACTGCAGGTTGTGCACATGGATGTCCATGCACTCGGGGTTCCACCCTTCATGTTGATCTTGCTCATGGCAAGCCTCCTTTCTATCCGGAACGGTCTGCGAATGGGGCGAGGAACAGTCGAAGGGAACGACAAGGTTCGCCGCCGGATGTCTAAACTTAGTTTGCTAGGAATGAAACCGAGACCGGTAGCCCAGGAACCGGAACGGTTAGACGGAAGGCAACGAGGTGCCGGGAGTCCAGAAGCCATTCTTCGCGCGTAGGTCGTCGTGCCACAGGAGCGGCATGACTTGCGCTTCGAATTGGAGGAAGTGGTTCACTGTAGTGCCTCTGGGCTTATAACTCTGTGAGAATGCCACACTCCCGAACCGATTGCAATACTGAAAATCGCTGTTATCTCTTTGGCGAAGATTGAATCATTTGCGCGCTTAGGGCACTCATGATTGCCATACAGACCGAGATCCAGATGACCGCGCGATATCCAGATAAGAATGATTGGTTGATCGCTTCTTTCACCTGTGGGTTAGTCGTTTGTGCGCCTGCAAGTTTCGATCGTTGACGATCTGTGCTTTGACGTTCCGCCGGAGACAGGTTCAGTTGCGACAGGTTGCGGTCGAGAGCCCGGTTGAAACCGAGCGTGAGGATCAGTCCGAACAGAGCGATGGCGAGAAGACCCGCGATCCGTGACACTGCATTGTTGATTCCAGAAGCCACGCCGGCTTCGCTTGGAGACACCGATCCCATCACCGTCGTGGTGAGCGGAGCGACACTCACCGCCAGTCCGATTCCCAGGATCGCCACGGCGGGGAAGAATGTCGTCCAGTACGAACCACCAATTCCTGGCCGCAGGAAGAGCGCAAAGCCCGCGGCGGCGACCACAGGTCCCACTGTCAAGGGCAACCTGGCGCCATGGCGGGCGACCAGACCGCCCGTCCAGCGCGAGAGCACAAAGACGATCAGGATCAGCGGCAGGAGTGCTCCGCCTGCCTGCACTGGGGAATAACGCTGAACCTGAATGAGATCGAGCGGCAAGAAGAAGAGGATGCCGCTGAGCGGCGCATACAGCAGGAACGTCAGCAGGTTGGCGGCGTTGAAGTCCGTTGAACGAAATAACCGCGGAGAGATCATCGGCGCCGCAGAACGCATTTCGACGATCACGAAGGCGATGAGAGTGCACAGACCAACCACGCCTGTCCCTACCGCGACTCCTCCGCGTCCCGCCTCAATCAAGGCAAACGTGACTAAGCCGAGCCCGGCAACCGCCAGGAGCGCTCCCCACATATCAAGGGTTCGGCTAGCATTCTCGTTGCGGCTCTCCGGAACTCGCCACATGGTCAGGCAAATCACGATGACCGCAATCGGAAGATTGATCAGGAACACCCAATGCCAGGAAAAGTGCTCGACCAGCCAGCCGCCGAGAACGGGACCGATGGCCGTGGTCATGGTGGTAAAACCGGACCAGGTGCCGATCGCCCGGCCACGCTCGCTCTCTGCATACGAAGCAGTAAGAATTGCCAGGCTGCCCGGTATCAGGAAGGCCGCACCGATTCCCTGCACTCCTCGCGCGACGATCAGCCAGGTGATAGAAGGCGCCAGACCACACGCCGTTGATCCAATGGCAAACACGCAAACGCCCAACAAGAAGACTTTTCGCCGGCCGTATCGATCGCCGAGTGATCCCCCCACCAGCAGCAACGAGGAAAGCAAAAGCGCATACGACTCGACGACCCATTGGATGTCTGTGACGGTTGCTTGCAGCGATCTCTGCAGAGCGGGAAGAGCCACATTGACGACCGTCCCGTCAATGAACGCCAGGCTGGAAGCAAGTATGGTCGCGGTCAGGATCCACGGGCCCCTGCGTATCTCTAGCAAGTTCACCCCGGGGCTGTTCGGCCGTTCTTCGCGTGGCGGCGGAATTGGTAACGTCATCGGCGGCAACCCCTGCTCTCATTCGAACACAAGCAAGAGCATGAGCCAGTGATTCCGCAAACTGTTGTAGAACAGCAGGTCCCTACCCCCGCAGACGGCCTCGAAGGAGAATCACTCTATCCAGGCGACCGCGCCACGCTCGACGGCGGGTAGGGTGAATTGCATTTTCCCGGCCCGCTCCGTTCCAGAAATCACCGACTCGACTCCCAGGAAAGGAAGCACGTGGAGTTTCGTGCCCGCGGGCGCCTCCATGGTGATCTGAATGTCATGTTGCGCACGCGGCGTGGCAACCTCACCGGCTTTTAAGCCGTCGAAGTTTGCCAGGAATATGTACGGATGGGGGCCGATGGTCGCCACATGGGCTGCCACATTGCGCGATGCTGTGACGGTTACCTTATCGGCAGTGAGGTGGAGGGAACCCAGGAAGTCTGATGCCGCGGCGTTATCGGGACTTTGAAAGTCAGCTTCCGCGGCCCTCAGGTAAGCGCGCTCTGGCGAATCCGGAACCCGAAGTGCGTTCTTTACATCCTGCAGCTTCGCGTCGGATTGGCCAGTGAGCACCACGCGGCCTCCCCGCTCCGCAAACTTATGGATGGCGCTCGATTCCTGATCGCTCAGGACGCGGACATCGGGCAGAATCAATACCTGACGATCAAAGCTACTCACCGTCCGCGGCGTCACAATGCGGAATTGAATATGATGTCGCAGTAGTAGCAACAGAACGCCGCGATACGATGCGACAAAGTCTTTGGGATAGAAGTTGCGGGTGGTATCGGAAAAGTAGACGCCTACCTCGCCTGTGGGCTCGCGCTGGACACCAAAAATATCTTCGTGCGCGGCAATCCACTTAAAGATCTCCACCCGCGTCGGCATGTCATTCGAACCCGACATCACGTGGCCCCTGGCGTCCCAGAAATTTGCCCCTGCCATGAGCTCCGAGTTGGCGAGATTGAGCATTGCGTCCCGAGGCGACACGTGCGGAGCGCCATCCCAGGAGTAGTTGAGAATCCAGGTCGCCTTGTCGCCAGCGAACGCGCGAAAGCTGCGAATGCCCACCTGGTATTGAAACCAGTCCAGCGGCGTACGCGAGGCTGCGGTGTGGTCCTCGCTCTCCCCAAATTCGTACTCGTGCGCGATCGCGTCCACCACCGGATAGAGCTGATAAACATCGGCGCCGACGCGCGGCGCTTCCGCTTCAATCCCGGGGTAGATTTCAGGAATGAGCGAGATCGATGGATTGACAGAAACTGCGTTACGGCGGATTTCCGCAAGAAAATCGGTGAAGGTCTGAATGCGAAATTCGATCCACTTCCGGAAGCCCGGATCGTCATAGTCTCCGATCTTTAAATCCTTGCGCGCATCCAGGCCGGTTTGCGCCTTGAAAGCGGCGATGGTGTAATCATCAAAGCTCGCCCAGCTGTCTTCCCATCCCGTGAAGTGGGTCATCCAATACGGGATGTCGACATAAATGCCATCGATGCCGGTGCCTGCGATCTGGCGGATGCGCTGCATATAGAGCTTTCGCCACTCCGGTGCATACGGGCTGACCCACACGTCCTCTTCGCCCTTGGAGATCCAGAAGGCGGCTTTGTTATCAAACACAGCCGGCTGGCCGGAGAGCTTGCGCTGCAACCAGTCGGGATGCTCCTTGGCCAACGTGTGCGGGCCGTCGCCGTTTTTGGTGATGCATTCTGTGCCGGCGATGTAGACGTACGCTTTGTTGTTGACGCGATGGGCGGCCGCAGCGACCAGGCGGATCGCCTCAAGCTTTTCTTTGGGGTCATACAGGCTTTCGTAGCGGCCGGGGATATCGTTGTCCACTTCGATTCCGTAGACGCCGCTGGCCTGGGCCTGCTGCACAATCTGCTCCGCGTTCTTTGGGGTCAATCCGTAGGCGGCGATGCGCACCCGATGCAGCCAGGCGCGATCAGCATCCTGCGCCGGCAGCAAACTGGGTATCGACAAAAACGCGAGCAGCAAAAAGAGCGGCGATGGAGGGATTATGCGGAGCCCAAAAAGCATAGGTGGCCTCGACTTGGGGTGCCCCATATCTCGCCCTCTTTTGGCGAGATGTGGGAAGTGATGGATATCGCGGGTGAAGTTTCCTGCGGCTGAGGAGACCGACGAGTCTCGCCCCGAGCATTCATTCTTTCCCACATCTCGCCAAAAGAGGGCGAGATATGGGGCACCCCAAGTTGTGGCTACCTATGCCGCTAGAACTCGAACCGGGCCCCCACCTGCATGTTCCTGGGCAACGCGCCACCTGCGGTACCGGAGATGATGCCGAAGGTCGAATCCCCATAGCCGTAATCTGGGAGCCCGAAGCGTTCGGTGTTCAGGCAGTTCAGGCACTCACCGTGAAGCTCGACGTGGGCCCGGTCGCCGAACTTATAGATCCGCTCCACGCTAACATCGAAGTTGTGGATGCTGTCACTGCGCAGCTGCGAAAAATAGCGGGGCGCACTGCCCGCCTGCTGATCACCCGGGTCCGCAAAGCAATTCGCATTGATGTACGGCATGCCATATTCCGCGGCCGAATGGATACTGATGCCGGTGGTCAGCGACTGGCCCGCGGGGCAGGTGACATTGGGCCGTTGGTTGCCGTCGGCAAGGCGATTATTGCTCATCGCGATGTCGATCGGTTGCCCGGTCTGGAACGTGGTCAGCGTGGTCACTTGCCATCCACCCACCACCGCATCCAAGCCGCGATTCATGTTGGAACCGATCAACGTTCCGCGGCCGATCGGCAGTTGCAGCACGGCGGCCAGTACAAAGCGATTGGTCGCATCGTTCGCACTCACTGACCACTCCGCGTTGAGATTGTCTAACTCCTGCGGATTCCCGTTGTTCAACGTACCCACAAACGCATTGAAACCGGTGGATGAGTTGTCGGTATTCTTCGACCACGTGTAATTGCCTTCGAGATTGAGGTACTTTCCTTCCCGCTTTTGGAAGACTACCTGCAACGCGTTGTACCAGGACTGCGCGATCAACCGCGCCAACCCCTGGAAGCTTCCGTCAAATTGCGGATAGGGACGCAAGAGGTTTAGCTGCGGGATTTGCGCATCGCCATACCGCGATTCCGGCTCGTTGAAGATGGCTCCCGGTCCGCTAAACAGTCCCTGAAACGGATTGTCGACCAGGTTGGCCAAGTCCTCACTGGAGTATTGCTGACGGACCGCGGACGGAATGAAGTTGCGGTTGCTGGTGCTGCTGTAACCACCCCAGGGAAGATGGGTGCTGTGATTGGCGGAGTAGTTGATGCTGACAACGACATTGCCCGGGAACGCCTGCTGCACACCCAAATTCCATTGATAGATCTCGGCATTGCGCGCGGTGCCCGTATCGAGATTATTGCCATTGGAAAGGCCCCAATCGGCGAGCGCGCCATACTTGGTGCCTTGTGGTTGTTGGATACCAGTCGGGAAAGGATCCTCGAGAGTCGCATAGCGAGATAGATAACCGTCTTTGCTAAAGAAGACAGCGGGGCTTGCGGTATAGGCGGTGCCCGGATACTGATAATTGGTGGCGACACTCATGCCGTAGTAGACGCCGGCTCCGCCGCGTACGACGAGCTTGTCATTCACCAGGTAAGCAAAACCGAGACGAGGCGCGATGTTGTTCCAATCCGTCGGCGCAGCCCGCTTTTTGCTGCTGGCGAAGATGGTGGTGCCAATCAGATTGCCGCTGATCCCGGGAACAGAAATCCCGCTGTCTCCGGTAAAGTCGCTGAACTGCGTGTTGTTGTGGCGCTCGGTATAGGGTGAGCTCCACTCATAGCGAATGCCGAGATTCAACGTCAGCTTCTTCGTCGCGCGCCAGTCATCCTGGACGTAGAAGCCGGTTTCCTTCGACTTGTCGGCCACGGACTGCGTGACGTTGATACTGCCGGAGTCTCCGTACCCAATCAGCAGGCCGGCAAACGAATTTCCTTCAATGCCGTTGTTGGTATCGAATGGGATCGACGACGTGACGTCCTGGTCGAAACTGAAGTACCCGTTGGGGTAGCTAGGCTGGAAGAAGTTGTTATAGAAGAGCCGCTGCTCGCCGCCGAACTTGAGGGTGTGTTGTCCTTTGGTCCAGGAGAAGGCGGCATTGTAGTTCGCCAGGGTGTGGGCAAACTTTGTGTCCACACAACACTGATCGTAGATCGAGGTCCAGGGCGACTCGGGCATGATGATGGAAGGCATGCGCACGACGCCGTTTTGCTCCAGATAGCTGGGAAAGCCTACCGAGGTGGGACTGGGATAATTCGTATGGCTGGGCTGCGAGACGCGATCGAGGCCCGCAGTGATCGTCAAGAGAGTGTTCGGCGTTGGCGTATAGGAGTAGATGATTCCGTCGTTGAAGACACGCTCGGTGTAGGCCAGGCCGTCGTTGAACTCACCGTCGCCGAAGACGGTGGGCGTGGAGCCGTTGGCGAAAACGTTGCTATACCGGCCCGACAGCGTGGACCGATCACTGAAGTGCTGGTCGATCTTCACATCGAATTGCCGCGTGGTGGCGGACGAGAGAATGACCCGACGATAGTTGTTCGCGCCCGATACTGCATCGCCGGCCGTGTTCGGGGCCGGATATAACTTCAGGATTGCCTGCCCAACAGGGTCGATCTCAGAGCTTGGAATGGTGTTGTTCGCATACGCCGGCCGAACGTAGGCGTTGGGATCGATGTTAAACGGATCGAAGATCTGGTTGAGCACCGGATTCCCGTTCGGGTCATAGGTCATGGCCTGGGAAAAATCACCGTTGATCTGCGCAGCCGTGGGAACTGTGGCCACGATATTTACCGGGTTGCTGGAGATGACGGACTCGAAATCCGCGAAGAAAAAGGTTTTGTTTTTGACGATCGGACCACCGATCGAACCGCCAAACTGATTCTGCGAGTGGCCAGGTTTTGGACCGCTGTTGAAATAGTCGCGCGCATCGAAAATGGAGTTCTGATTGAACTCATAGGCGCTACCATGCAGCTTGTTGGTTCCCGACTTCATCACCTCATCGATCACGGTGCCGCCGTTGTTTCCGTACTCCGCCGAAAAGCTGTTGTTCTGGACCTTTACTTCCTGCAGGGCCTCGACCGTGGCCTGGTAATAGATGTTTGAGGTACCGCCTTCTCCCTGCTCGGGTGCGGTGGTAAGGGTGCCGTCGAGGCGAATCTCAGCTGTGGAATTTCGCTGTCCGTTGGACACGAAATTGGTTCCTGCGGGATAAGAATCGTTGATACCGGAGCCGGCGCTTTCCGTGACACCTGCGGCGAGGAAAGCCAACCCGAAAGGATCGCGGTTCTCGAGCGGTATCTGTGTCAGATACTTTTCCCCGATGTCAGTTCCCAGGGTGGCATTGTCGGAGTCGAGCAGCACCGGTACCGATTGCACGGTGACGTTGGTGTTGGCTGCCGCCGGCACCAGGGTCACGTTCAACGTCGTCTGCTGATTGACGGTGAGCGCGATTCCCGCCTTCTCCACCGGCCCGAAGCCGGGCGCCTCAATCAGCATGCGGTAATTGGACGCGGGGAGTGCCGTAAAGACGTAGACCCCGTGATCGTTGGAAACAGTTTTTTGCGAAATATTGGTGCCGATATCGGTCAAGGAAACACGTGCGGCAGGGATCAGTGCCCCGGAGGAGTCGGACACCGTCCCACGGATCTGCGCTTCGTTGTTCGACTGCGCGCTCGCGAGCTGGGGGGCGCAGCAAAGAGCCAGGAGGAAAATACGGATTCGAAACCCACGAAACAATCTCACAGGAAATGCCTCCAATAGAGTTTTCCGTTCATGGCCCTCGGGTTACGCAGACCGGTGTTTTAGTTTCTTTTTGATTTCATATCCGCCATAAATACTTTCGATTTAAATCGTTTATTAACGGACACCGGTTAAAGCGAAGGATAAAGCAAGCGGATCGAAAGTCAAGAAATATTCCGGTGGGGGACGCGGAGCCTGTATGGCTGACTGCTAGATGCTGGAGACCAAGAACGCAGGACGCCACGAAGTTTGGGTGCCCCAAGCTTCGTAGCTCGAGGCAAGGCTCCGCGACACTACTAGGCCAAACCTAAACCCTTTAGCGCTTGTTGGGCTCCCTCGAGGTTGGTCAGTTTCATCTCGGAATACTTTCTGGAGAGAATGACCCCGTCGGCGCCGCCGCGGAAGGCGGCAGCGACCGCATCGCGGGTGCCTTCCGGAGTGCACCGGCTGTGGCCCGGCTCGGTCGGAATGTCGATGTCGATGCCTGACCATAGCTGCGTCCTGGTTCCGTTTAGTCCCGCCTTGGAGCGTTTGGTTTCGCGGTATACATAGTCCGCCGACAGGCCAGTGAATGGAATCTCGGCCAGGGTCTTTTCCTGGTAGCCCAACACGCGGTAGTGGAAGTCCAGGAGTTCCTGTTTGGGCACGTCTCCGTAGAGCGTCTGATGGACGCTGTCGATGTAACCAGCCATGCGTTCGCCGGCGCAGTTGTGATACATCACGATCTTGATGAAGTCGGCGACGGGCGCAATCGCAGCCAGGTCCTGCTCGGCGCGATAAATGGGATTGAAGGAGTTGGTGGAGCAAATATGCCATCCCACCCCCAGAGACGGGTTCAAGCCTTTCACGTGGTGGTAGATGGCCGCATACGTCTCACGCAAACTGTCCGTCCATAGCATTTCCCAGGCCAACAATTCCGGCCAACGCAACATCAGCCGCCAAAGCTCCACGTAGTAGCCATCCACGGGACGTTGCCCTTTACGGCTCGAGTCCACGAACTTGGCCAATTCCAGAAATCCCTGCCGGGCACGCTCCGGGCTGATGCCGCGTTGCCTCGCTTTCGCCTCGCAATACTGGCAGAAACAGCACACCTCGCGGGGGTTTGAGGCTCCGCCTTCCTGGCTCGCGCCGAGTGCTTCGGAAAAGGCCCCCTGACGCTCCGAGCACCACATGATGCCATCAATGTCATAGGAGCGCGACCAGTCTTCGACGATGCCGAGGAGAAAGTTGCGGTAGTTGGGATTGTTGAAACATAGCGTGTCCGCATTCTTGCCGGACAGATCCTTTTCTTGCAGTTGTTCGATACCCGGAAGATCTCCGCGAAACGCGTCTTCAAACCAGCAGATGGTCTTGATGCCGCGCTTACGAGCCTGCGGCACCACGTCGGCCAGCACATCGTATTCGCCAAGATCGGGAGCGCGCGTACCCTTGAAGACCGTATCGCGATAAAACTGGGGATGAATGGCAGCGTAATTGCCACCGTAGAATGTACCGGTATCGTATTGTTGCTTGCCGTGATCGGGCAGGGGCTGACCGGCCAACTGGCGCCCGGCAATGCCGCGTCCGTAGGTGAATGTCGCGAGAAACAGCGTATTGATCGATGCGTCGCGCTGAAACTCGTCCAGCACGTCTTCCGTTCCTTCATCGGCAAACGAAACCGCTCCGACCTGAATGCCGATTGTTCTTGGTGTTGTGCCGGCAAACGCCCTGGCGGTGAACGCGGCAGCTGCAGCGCTCTGCAGAAAGGTCCGTCGATCCATGTTTACCATCGCCAGAGTCTATCGGAAGATCACCCGTGCAAACAATTCGGCCGCCTCTTCTATTGCATTCCCATAGGGTATGGGGTTATCTTTCCTATGGGTTTGCAATAGGGGATGGCGAATGGGCGAAAAGAAGGAAGTCTGGCAGGGAACCCTGGCGATCATGGTGCTGAAAACCCTGGAGTCGATGGGACGGCTGCATGGGTACGGTATTGCGCGACGCATCGAGCAGATCAGCGGCGACACGCTGTCACTCAACTACGGCACTCTCTATCCGGCGCTGCTCAAGCTGGAACAGGAAGGAGCGATTGTCGCCGAGTGGGGCGTGTCGGATAACAACCGCAAGGCCAAGTTTTACAAACTTACCCGAACCGGCAGCAAGCAGCTCCGCAAAGAAACGCAGAGCTGGGAACAGACCGCGGCCATCCTCGCGCGATTTCTCGCACCGGCGGAGGAGTAGGCCATGGGCAAACTAAGGGCAATTGCCATCAGGCTGACCGGCCTTCTCTCACCCCGCCGGCACGAAGCAGAGGCGGACGCCGAACTCGAGAGCCATCTCCAACTCCATGTTGACGACAATCTCCGAGCCGGGATGAACTTCTACGAGGCTCGACGGAATGCGGTGATCAAGCTAGGTGGCATCAGCCAGGCGAAGCAGGCCTACCGCGAGCGTGCGCTCCTTCCGCAATTGGACAATCTTACCCGCGACCTTCACCATGCACTGCGTCAACTGCGTACATCGCCCGCCTTTGCCATCACGGTGGTCTTGACGCTGGCTCTGGGTATCGGAGCCAACACGGCAATTTACAGCGTTGTGAACGCTGTGCTGCAACACCCCGCCGGTATCGACCGTCCCGATCGTGTCGCAGTGCTGAATACGCGGTACACGCAATTCAGCCTTGATATACCGTTCGTCTCCATACCCGTCTACGCATTGGCGGCTTCTCTTCCCGGGGTAGAAGCGGCGGCGGTAGAAACGGGGACCAGCTTCAATATCCTGCAGGATGGGCAGGCAGAGCACATCGCGGCAGCGCGTGTTTCCTCAAAGTGGTTTCAAGTCTTCGGCGCTCAGCCTATTCTCGGACGAACGATTGAGCCCGAAGAGGACCAGCCGGCCGCAGGATCGGTGGTGGTGCTCAGCTATGGAGTCTGGCAGAGCGCGTTCGGAGGCGAGCGCGACGTGATCGGCAAGACGATGATGCTCGACGGCAAGCCTTACCGCGTAGTAGGCGTAATGCGTAGCGATTTTGCCTGGCCGCGGGGCAGCCGCATCTGGGTCCCAATCGCTCTGGGCCCTTCGGCATTCGCGCCCGATCAGGGATTCAACGAGAACTACAAGGCGGTTGTCCGGCTGCGTGCGGGGGTCGCGGTCAACCACTTCAATGCGGAACTCTCCACCAGGATGTGGGAAGAATTGCGACGCTTGGGTGGGGCGGCGTACGCCACCAAGTCGGGATGGTCGGTTTATTCCGTGCCGTGGGCCAGCCACGCGGCAGGCTCCCTCGAACGGCCCCTGTACGTGCTGCTCGGAGTGGTGGTGCTGGTCCTGTTGATCGCCTCGGCCAACGTGGCTGGACTTTTTCTCGCCCGCGCCTCGGCACGCAGCCGGGAGTTCGCCATCCGCACTTCTTTGGGCGCCAGCGCGGGCCGCATGACGCAACAGTTGTTGGTGGAGACCCTGCTACTTTCGTGTCTCGCTGCCGGTATCGGCATCGCGGCGGGACCAGCGCTGGGGAGGCTGCTGCTGAGCCTGATCCCGCATAGTCTCGCGGAAGGCTTCATCGTCCGCATGGACCCAGCGGTGCTCGTATTTACCGCAGGCATCGCTCTGCTGACCACCATTCTGGCCGGATTGGGGCCGGTCTTTCGTCTTATAAGACGACGCGAGTCGTTGCAACTGCACGACAGCACGCGCAGCGCTACGGCATCGCTCGACAAACAGAGGCTGCGCAGTGTCTTCGTGGTGACCGAGGTTTCCCTGGCCTACTTGTTGCTGGCAGGCACCGGACTATTTCTCTCGAGTCTCGCGCGATTGCAGGAAGTGGACCCCGGCTTCAACCCGCACGGCGTGATCACGGCCAGAGTCGATTACGCCGGAGACGAGTTCAAGAAAAATCAGGCAAGACAAGCTGCCTTCGTGCGCGCCACGGTGGAACGGCTCACAGGGCAACCCGGCGTCATCTCCGCCGCAGCCGCGGATTCCCTGCCCTTCGATCCGCTCGGGGGCGGCTCCAGTTCGTTCCGGATTGCAGGGCGGGCGGCAGGTTCGAATGATCCCGGGCCTCATAGCCAACTGAACTATGCCACCCCCGACTATCTCAAGGTGATGCAGATTCCGTTGGTCCGTGGGCGCTGGTTTACCGATGAGGATCGAATGGAAACAGCGCCCGTCGTGGTCGTCGATGAACGCCTGGCGCACAAGTATTGGCCGAATCAGGATGCGGTTGGGCAGCACATGAGCTCCGGCGGGGCCGCGGAGTGGGCAACAGTCATCGGGGTCGTCCGCACGATTCGCGGCAGTTCCCTGGAGGACGATACCGCGGACGGCATGCGCTACTATCCCCTGGCGCAGGTCGAGGACTCGACCGCTAGTTTTGTGGTGCGGACCAACGGCGATCCCATGGGGTTGACCTCATCTCTCCAGGAGGCGGTGAGCTCGGCCGACCCCTCGCAGGCAGTGTCAACGACCATCAGCGAAGAGACGCTGGTCGCCGATTCCCTCGCCGGACGCCGGTTGATTGTCTGGATGCTTGCGGCCTTCGCCGCGCTGGCTTTATTGCTCAGCATCATCGGTATCTATGCGCTGATCAGCTATGTAACCGCGCAGCGTACCAGCGAGATCGGCATTCGCATGGCCCTCGGGGCGCAGCGAGGCGGTGTGCTGCGACTAGTGCTGGGAAATGCCCTTGGCTGGGTGGCGCTGGGGCTGTTGTTCGGCCTGGCTTTATCGGTCGCCGCGGCGATGACGTTAACGCATTTCTTCGCCGCATTTGGCGGTGGCATACTGCCCTCGCTGGTAACCGGCGCTTGCATCATCACGGCCGCTGGCGTTCTCGCCGGTTTGCTGCCCGCACTGCGCGCTGCCAGCATTCAACCGGGAGCCGCTTTGCGCTCCGAGTGATGGGACACAAACCGGACTAGACTCGGAGCAGATGATTCGTCGCTGCCATGAGGCTGAGTTTGAAGTGATCTGGGACATCATCAATGATGGTGCTCGCGCTTACCAGGGAGTGATCCCGCCCGACCGCCTGGAGACTCCATACATGTCGCGCGAAAAGCTGCGGCATGAAATTGCAGATGGGGTTGAGTTCTGGGGCTACGATGCGGATCCGCAACTGGTCGCCGTTATGGGCATTCAACAGGTTCGCGATGTCACCCTGATCCGGCACGCGTATGTTCTCACCAGCCATCAACAGCAAGGGATCGGTGCGAAGCTTCTCTCCCATCTGAGAACACTCTCCGGCCGGCCGGTGTTGATTGGTACCTGGGCCGATGCATCCTGGGCAATCCGTTTCTACCAGCGCCACGGATTCCGGGTTGTCGAACCCCGGGAAAAGGAACGTCTACTCCGCGCCTATTGGAAAATTCCTGAACGCCAGGTGGAAACGTCGGTGGTGCTGGTGGACCAGCAATTCCAGGGAACTGCTGGCCACGATCATTCGTAGAAAGCTTCAACCGAGAGGGCGTTTCCTGATTCCCCTTGCATTCCGAGGGGAATTATGGAAACCTTCCCCTAGAAATGCAAGGGCGGACATGAACAAGAGCATGAAGCGCATCCCCCCCTGGCGCCGCTATGCGCGCTTGTTCGGGCCCGACCCTGCGGCGGACGTGCGCGACGAGCTACACTTCCACCTCGAATGCAAAACGGAAGAGCTCATCGGCCGCGGCTGGAAGCCGGCCGACGCGCGCAAAGAGGCCGAACGGAAATTCGGAAATATTGTTGCTGTACAACGCATTGGGCAACAAATCGGAGAGAATATGGAGCGGCGGAGAAATATCCACGACTACTGGAGCGACTGCCTACAGGACGTGCGCTACACGCTGCGCATGCTACGCAATAACCCGGGATTCGCGGTGGTGTCCATCCTCGTCCTGGCCCTGGGCATCGGCGCCAATGTGGCGGTCTTCAGCGTAGTAGATACCCTGCTGCTGCGTCCCCTGCCCTTTCCTGAATCGCAACAGCTGGTCTGGTTTACCGGCGGCGCCAGCTTAGACAACAAGACGCTTGCGGCTGCGGGGCTCTCGGGACAGACCTATACCGCAGACGCTTACCAGGAGTTCCAACGCTACAACCAATCCTTCGCCTCGGTCTCCAGCTACCAGACTTTCTACGGCTCTCTCTCTTACAAACTCACCGGATCAGGTGACCCAAAACAACTCGTCGCTGTGGAAGTAGCAGATAACTTCTTCCCTACCCTCGGCGTAGAAGCATCCCTGGGACGGCTCTTCACCAAACAGGAGTGCCAGAAGGGCGGCCCCCCTGCGGCGCTGCTCAGCTACTTCTTCTGGAAGACTCACTTCTCGGCGAATCCTGACATCGTCGGCAAAGTGGTGACCGTCAACGGCGCGCCCATTACGGTGGTCGGCGTTTTGCCGGCGAGCTTCGATTTCGGGTCGGTCTTCGCACCGGGAATGAAAGTGGATCTCTTTGTCCCCGCGGTGATGGACTTTTGGCGTAGTTGGGGCAATACCCTGGCCATCGTGGGACGGCTCAAGCCGGGGGTCACCGTCGCTCAGGCGCAGGCCGAGGCAAATCACCTTTTCCCGCGCTTAAAGGTGCTGCACGCGGACTGGTATGAAGACTATGCCTCAAAACTGACTACGCTAAAAGACCACGTGAGCGGCAAACTGCACCGCTCGCTGGTGGTGCTGTGGAGCGCCGTAGGTTTGATTCTGCTGATCGTATGCGTGAATCTCTCCAACCTGCAGCTGGGCCGCGCCGCCACCCGCAACAAGGAGTTCGCCATGAGGCTGGCGGTCGGCGCCGGCCGTGGACGGCTCATCCGCCAACTCCTCACGGAAAGCCTGATCCTTTCGCTGGCGGGTTCGGCTGTGGGCCTCGGCTTCGCCTACGGCATCGTGTTCTATCTCGCCCACCAGGGCTCGATTACTTTGCCGCTGCTCAATACCCTCCATATCAATGGCGCCGCGCTGGCGTGGACCCTGCTCAGCACTTTGACGGTGGGCTTGCTGTTCGGTCTTGCCCCGGCGTTCAAGATGTCCAAAGCCAATGTTCAGGAAGCGCTCAAGGATAATGCCGCGGGCATGGCGGCTGGGCGCAGCCACGAGCGGTTCCGCGCAACACTTGTCGTTACCGAGGTCGCCCTGGCCTGCGTGCTGCTGGTCGGCGCCGGGCTCTTGCTGCGCAGCTTTCTGCGCGTGCTCGATGTTGATCTTGGCTTTGAACCCAGCCATGCCGCGGCCATGCAGGTGGATCTGCCCGACGCAAAGGATGATAAGGACCTCGGCAAGCGCGCGGCGATATTGGAGACGATGATTACCCAGGTCAGCGCGTTACCCGGAGTGCAGTCCGCTGGCATTGTCGACATGCTTCCACTCGATCGCAACCGGAGTTGGGGACTGGATGCCGTGGGGCGAAACTATCCCAAAGATCGGCAGGCGGGGGCTCTTGCCTACCTGATAACACCTGGCTATCTACACGCAATCGGCGCGCGGTTGCTGCAGGGCCGCGACTTGAGCTGGCATGACACTGCCTCGACCCAGAAAGTGGTGCTCATCAACGAAGCGGCCGCGCGCCGTGAGTGGCCAAACGAAAACGCCATCGGAAAATTCGCCAACGGAGTCAGCATGAAGCCGGTGCAGGTCGTTGGTGTCATCGCCGACCTGCACGAGAGCAGCCTGGAGCAAGCCGCGAGCCCAGCCGTGTATGTTCCTATGACGCAAAATAGCGATGCCGAAGGAGCCACGCTGATCATTCGCAGCCGGGTTGATCCAGATACGCTGGCCGCGAGTGTATTGGACAAACTGCGCACGACGAATCCCCAACAGCCGGCCAACGAGTTCCGTCCGCTGCAGTCGCTGGTGGATCACTCCGTTTCGCCGCGCCGCTTCTTGGTATTACTGGTGAGTACGTTTGCGGCGCTGGGTGTGGTGCTTGCTGCGTTGGGCATCTACGGTGTGATTTCTTACTCGGTCACGCAAAAGACGCAGGAGATAGGCGTCCGCATGGCATTGGGCGCGAGCGTGGGCCGCGTGCAGCGAGAGGTGCTCTGGAATACGCTGCGGCTTGCGCTGACTGGGGTTGTGTTGGGCACAATTGCTTCGTTTGTGGCTGCACGATTGATCGCTTCGCTGCTTTTTGGCACCTCTGCTTCTGATCCGCGGACCTATGTGTGGATGGCTCTGGCGCTGGTTGCGGTGGCACTGCTGGCTGGGTATCTGCCGGCTCGTAGAGCGTCACAGATCGAACCGATGGCGGCATTACGTAGCCACTGACGAAGATCATGGACGGATGAATGCTGGGTGGCCGGGTGGCCCATCATCTACTTTTGATTTGCTCGAGGGAGCGGCGCCAACAGCGGCGCAACCGGAGCCACAGACTCGATGGATGGCAGAAAGCGCGGCGGTAGTTTTGCCTTTGCGGCTTGCTCGTAGGCGTAGCCGTAGCCCAACAGGCGCGCTTCGCTCCACGCTGGACCCATGATGGAGAGCCCGACCGGGAGTCCCATGACCGCTCCCATCGGGACAGTGAGGTGAGGATAGCCGGCGACCGCAGCCAGCGAGCCCGCGCCTCCTCCATTAATCTGATCGCCGTTGGCAGCGTCGATCTTCCATGCCGGCGGCATGGTCGGACATACCAGTGCATCCAGATGGTCGGCTGCCAGCATGGCATCGATGCCATCGCGACCGGCGATTCGCAACGACGTCGCTCGCGCTGTTTGATAGGCGGGATCGTCCAGTCCCTTGGTCGCTTCTGCTTTCACAAAAGTTTCCTGCCCGAAGAGCGCCAGCTCGCGATCCGCATGCGCCGAGTTGAAGGCGATCAAGTCGGCGAGAGTGCGCGTCTTGACTGACGGCGGCGTAGTGGCCAGATAGGCATTCAGATCGACCTTGAGTTCGGTGTGCAACACCATCGTCTCCGCTTCGCCCATCTTGTCCCGGTCTTTAAGCGCCGTGATATCGACCAGAGTCGCGCCTTGTGCTTTCAGGACCGCCAGCGCCTGCTCGAAAACTTTGTCAGTCGGAGCCGACCAGCCGGTGGCAAAACGCAAAACGCCGATTCGCGCGCCTTTGAGCGCATCGGGTTTGAGCGCTGCCAAATAATCGGCGGCGTGCGCATCCGCATCTTTCGTCGCCGGGTCATCGGGATCCGAGCCCGCAATCGCAGCTAGCACCCTCGCCGCGGTCGCAACATCTGCGGTGATCGGACCGGCGGTATCTTGACTGTGACTAATCGGCACAATGTGTGTGCGACTCACCAGCCCGACCGTTGGCTTTAAGCCCACCACGCCATTCACGGCCGCGGGGCAGGTGATGGAGCCGTCGGTCTCGGTGCCGATGGCGGCGTCCACTTCGCCCGATGCGACAGCCGCACCACTGCCGGAGGAGGATCCGCACGGATTGCGATCGAGCGCATGCGGATTACGTGTCTGACCGCCCACTCCACTCCATCCCGAAATCGAAGAGTTGGAACGAATGTTCGCCCATTCCGACAAGTTCGTCTTGCCCAGGATGACCGCATCCTCGCTGCGCAGCCGGCTCACCAGCGGCGCGTCGCGATGGGTTACGTTGTCGAGCAAGGCCATGCTGCCCGCGGTGGTGGGGAGGGGCCCATCTGCCTCGATGTTGTCTTTCAGCAGGATGGCGTAGCCGTAGAGAAGCCCGCGCGCCTTACGCCGCCGGTCGATGGCGCGCGCCTGATCGAGCGCCGTCGGATCGAGCGCAATCACCGCGTGGATCAGAGAATCTACCGCCTGCACCCGCGCGATAGCCGCCTCGGTTGCAGCTTCCGCGCTGGTAGCAGCCGCCAGCACTGCGAGCAATATTGAGATCACCACCGGTTTCCTTCCCTTCAACGCCCAAATGAATGTTGATTGCCTCAGGCCGGCGCGAGCACGGGCGCTTTGAGCAGCGTGGAGGAGGTCTCGCCTTTGGCCAGGCGGGTCAGGGTGAGCACGGTGATGTCATCTTCCTGGCCGAAGTCAGTGGCGGCTTTGGTGGCTTCCTCAGCATTTGGTTTGCGCTGCATCAGATGGCGGAGACGCTCGAAACTGTAGAGTTCGCCGCTGGCTGCACGCGCTTCGAGCAGACCATCGGTGTACAGCACGAGATGATCTCCCTCCTGCAAACTCATGGTCCTTGGTTCATAAACAGCTTCTGACGTCAGACCCAGGGGAAGAGCGCCGGGCAGAGCTATCTCCTGCTGGTTGACGAACGGTGCCGGATGGCCGGCGCTGGCCAACACACAGGTTCCGTCAGCCTCGAGCAGCATCACCAGGCAGGTGACGAAGCCTCCATGTAACCGGCCGTAAAGGCGGCGGTTGAGACCGGCGAGCACCTCGGCGGGCTGGGTTGTGAAATCTATCAACGTGCGCAGCATGCCGACGATCAACGATACCGTCATCGCGGCGCGCAATCCCTTGCCGCTCACATCGCCCAGAATCAGCCAGGAAGCACCGCCGGGGCCGGCAGGGATGACCTGGAAGAAATCTCCGCCCACTTCCTGTGCGGGTATGTAGGCGCTGGTCACGGAATAGCCGGTCAACGACGGCAACAATTCGGGGATAAGCACCTGCTGCAGTTCCTGTGCGCTCCGTAGTTCTTGCTCCATGGCGCCCTGGCGCAGTGCAGCCTCGCGGGTGTAGCGGTAGACCGCATACACGATCGACAGCAGAAGTCCGGTATTGGCCAGCGTGGTCGGCGTGAACGGATTGCCCAGGATGATAAACAGGGGCTTATTGATGGTGCTCCCCAGCGTCCAGTGGGTGAAACGGCTACCCTGGGACACCGCGATGCGGAAATTGGAGATGAGCGAGGCGGTGAAGGCGAAGATGGCCACCAGCCAACGGGCCAGGTCCAACCTCTTGCGCAGGGCAAAACCCACGATCAACAACGGAAAGAGTTCAGGCACGGTTTCAAATATGGTAAGGAAGCCATCTGCGCCCTGCTCCCAATGGACCGCGGCCGGATTGGTCCAATCGACCAGGGTGAGGGCGCCATCCAGAACATTGGCGATCAAGTCGATCCAGCTCAACCAAAGGGCAACGCGCACGAGAAATCGGTTTTCCGTGAGCCGCAATAGCCACAGCAGCAGGAACCAGAGAGAGATATCACCCAGGGCATGCATCGGCTGCAACCAGCCGAGAGCGAAGCGATACGACCACGGCAGGTGGAGCCCAACCAGAAACAAGCCGAGGAGCGGCGTCAGCGCGTAGAGTGACATCCACAGCAACAGTTTCTGCGAACGATCACGCAGCCAGGCCAGCAGGCTCAGTGCCATGACCAGGAAGTTCAGGGAGTTGAGAGCAAAGAGGTACTGGCGGCTGCGCAGCCAGGTGTAGTCAAAGTCGGTCTTGCGATCGGCGAGGGTGGTTGCGCTGCCCATCAAGGGCGTTGCCACGAAGCCGCCCTGGAGACCGGTGTCGAACGAATCGAGCGGCGCCTTCCACACCCGGACCGCCAACACCCCGTCCCGGGCTTGCCCCATCGGGTAAATCTGCGGCACCGGATTGTAGAGGTAAGAAGAACTGGGCGGAAACTTGCCCGATTTGCCTACCAGTGCCCCGTTCCAATAGACCTCGTAGACATCCTGTACGCGGGGGAGATAAAGGCTGAAATCCGGGGCAGCCCCAGGCGCGGGCGCAAGCCGCAGATGGCGGCGATACCAGGCGTATCCCGTATAGGAGCGGTGGCCCTGCTCCCCCCAGGGGGCATCGGCCGTGATCTGCTCCCATCCTCCGTCACCCGTGGCGTCTTCCACCGAAGGGGACGCCCAATCTGGATTGTCGCCCAGATGCAATTGCCAGGGACCGTCGAGCGCAACCGCCCCTTTGCCCAGTCCCTCGGCCGTGAGCACGGGGACCCGGCTCAGCTCGTCGGCGACCGCCCCTGGAACGCCCACAATAAGTAACACCATGGCCCAAAAACAAGCTCTCGCAACAGCGACTATCATCCTTGTTTTCACCCGGTAGGCCGCAAAAGGCCTACCGAGCTAATATCACAATCCGGTGGGGGAAGCGAAACCCTTTCAGGCCGCGCGATGCGGGAGGGTCCAATTCGGTCGGATGTAGTGGCAGGTGTAGCCGTTGGGATATTTCTCCAGGTAATCCTGGTGTTCTGGTTCTGCCTGCCAAAAGGGACCGGCAGCTTTCACTTCGGTCACAGCCTTCCCCGGCCATATACCCGATGCGTTGACGTCAGCAATGGTATCTTCCGCTGTTTTCTTCTGCTCGTCCGTGGTGTAGAAAATGGCCGAACGATAACTGGCTCCGCGGTCATTTCCCTGCCGGTTCAGCGTGGTGGGATCGTGAATCTGAAAAAAGAATTCCAGCAGCTTGCGATAGCTCAGTTGCTGCGGATCAAAAACGATTTCGATCGCCTCGGCGTGGCTGCCGTGATTGCGATAGGTGGCGTTGGCCACATCGCCGCCGCTGTAACCAACGCGGGTCGAGATCACACCGGGATAGCTGCGGAGCAGGTCCTGCATGCCCCAAAAGCAGCCGCCCGCCAGGATTGCAGTTTCTTGGTTCGATGACATTTACTTCTCCTTGTTCGCCTCAAATAACTTGAGATATTCAGGGTAGCCTTCGTTTTCAAGCTCGTCGAAGGGAATAAAGCGGAGAGACGCCGAATTGATGCAGTAACGCAATCCTCCCGCTTCTTTGGGACCATCATCGAACACGTGCCCCAGGTGACTGTCGCCATGACTCGACCGAACCTCTGTCCGGCTCATGCCAAAGGCATTGTCTGCCCGTTCCTCGACATTCTCCGGATCGACGGGTTTGGTGAAACTCGGCCAGCCACACTCACTATCGAATTTGTCCAACGACGAGAAGAGTGGCTCGCCGGAAACGATGTCGACGTAAATACCCGGCGCATCGTGATCCCAGTAAGCATTTTCAAACGGACGTTCGGTTCCATTCTGCTGCGTGACACGAAATTGCTCGCGTGAGAGGCCCGAGATCGCGTCCGCGGATTTTGCGTATTCAGCCATAGAACATCTCCCTGCACAACTAGCCCGTCGATGCGGCCCTGATCACACATTCGATCGTTCCGAAAGCGGAATGGATGCAAGGAAATATGACGCTCGCGAAAAATGCGGAGGAAGCGGAGCTTGGGGCAAAACTTGCGTTGACTTTCTACCGGGTAATTCTTACAGTCTAGTAACCCACCGGGCCCCAAACGAACCAAAAACCCACCTTCGACGATTTTTCTAAAGGGGCTTGATGACAAATCATTTAATGGCCAACGCAAATTCTCTTAATCCATCTTCCACCCGTTTCCACCGGATGTTCCTGCTCGTCATCTTCAGCGTCCTTGCGCTCGTGATCTCTCCGTCCATGCAAGGTCAGGCAACCGGAAGTTTCTCAGGAAACGTAACGGATAAATCCGGTTCGGGGATCCCCGGAGCGACCGTCATCGCCACCGCTCAGGCAACTGGCCAAACCAGGCAAAGTGTGACGGACAGTGCCGGACACTATTTGATCCCCCTGCTCCCGGTTGCGACCTATACCGTGCATATCGATGCGACCGGCTTTCAAAGCGCCGAGTCAAAAGATTTGCGTCTGCAGGTCGATGAAGCGCGCGAACTCGACTTCTCGCTCCTGCCCGCCACGGTCGCCACCACGGTTGTCGTTTCGGGGGAAGCCGTTGCCGTTGAATCTGCAAATCCATCGCTGGGCCAAGTGATCACCTCGCAAGAGGTTTCGCAACTTCCGTTGAATGGCCGCGATTTTGTCCAGCTAGCCACGCTGACCGCCGGCGCCACTGCGGAAACCAACCCGGGAAGCTTTTTCACCTCGGCCGCCAGCAGCGAAGTGGCCGCGCGCGGCTCCTTTTCTCTGTCAGTCGGTGGCTCCCGTCCCAACAGTACCGATTGGCTGTTGGATGGTGTTGACAATAACGAATTGACTGCGGGCGGGATCGGCATCTTCTCGTCCATCGATGACATTCAGGAATTTAAGGTTCTGACCTACACCTACTCTGCCGAGTTCGGTACCCGCGCCGGCCCGACGGTGTTGGTGACGACCAAGTCGGGGTCGAACGACTTCCATGGAACGCTCTTCGAATTTGTGCGTAACACCAAGCTCGATGCCGAGAGCTATTTCGCCACTGGCCCGGAAAAGTTCAACCTGAATCAATTTGGCGGCGGTATCGGCGGACCGATTCGGAAGAATAAGACCTTCTTCTTCGTCGATGGGGAACAAAAATATCAGCGCCGAGCGATTCCCTTTACCGGCCTGGTGCCTTCGCTGGCTATGCGCAACGGTGACTTTTCGGCAGACAACTTTGGGAATCCCACTTCGGGTCTGGCCATCGTCAACCCGAATCTGATTGTCACGCCCCCCGCGACGGGGGCGTACCCCGACGTCTCGTTCCATTGCGATGGTGCGGGCAATGCACTGCCTGCCAACGCCGACGGAAGCCAGGGCGCGGGCACTCCGTGTAACAAGATTCCCTCGGCTCTGATCAACCCTATCGGGCAGGCCATGATTAACCTCTACCCGGCGCCGAACGCCAACGCCGGCAATTCGAATGCCAGCTACAACTACATCAATGAGCCGGTGCGGCAGCTCAACGACACCAAGTTCGATGTGCGGTTGGATCACACGCTTTCTGATAAGGACAATGCGTTCGGCCGGTTCAGCTATGAGCAGGCGTTTTCCTTTGTGCCCGGCGGCTCACCCGGCTTTGCCGAAGCCAATGCATTCGGCAGCAACCAGCACATCATCAACCACGCGCGCAACGTGGCCCTGGGAGAAACTCACGTTTTCTCTTCCTCGATGGTCAACCAGGCTAGCTTTGGTTACAACCGCATCTTTGACTACATCACTTCGCAAGGAACCGGGAGCTGCCTCTCCGCGACCATCGGCGGCGGCATTCCCAATGCCAACCTGGGATGCTCCGGCACCACCTGCGCTCCCGGTGCTTACAGTTGCGGATTGGTTTCGACGATCGTCACCGGCGGCTATTGGGCCCTGGGTGATCGCGGCTACTCTCCGTTCCAGGGTGGCACCAACGTCTTCTCTTTCCGCGACTCGCTCGACATCATCCTTCACAAGCATGACATCCGCACGGGAATCGATTTTCGCGCCAATCAAATGAATGTGGGTACAGAAGCTTTTCAGGATGGCTTCTGGATTGTAGGCAACGGGGGTAACTTTACCGGCTCGAGCGCCGCGGGCGTTGGCGGCAATCCGGAAGCCGATCTGCTGCTCGGCATCACCGGTCTTGCCATTCACGATCAGACATTCGATGGACCCGTCACAGGTCGCCGCTGGAAGGCCTACCGTCCCTTTGTAGAAGACAACTGGCGGGTCACTCCGACGATTGTGCTCAATCTTGGCCTCGCCTGGGACATGACTACGCCCATCACGGAAGCCCACGGACGCCAGGCCAACTACGTGCCGGCCACGGGACAGGTGCTCATCGCCAACCAGAATGGTGTCGGCGGGTCAGCCGGCGTCAACATGGATTGGACCGCCCTCGAACCCCGTATCGGTGGAACCTGGAAGGTTTTAGGCAGCGACAAGACGGTGTTCCGTGCCGGTGTCGCCCTGTTCCACGATGCGGCCTGGAGTCAGGGTGCCAACGGACTGTGGCAGAATCCCCCGTTCCTGGGTGAATCGGACGCATTCGCCGGCGCCGGGTGCGCCTTCCCCACCTCCTATTGCGCGACGGTGGAGGGACAGTCGCCCTCCGGCATCAATCTCTCCAGCGGATTTCAAGCCATTCCGTCACCACCCACGCCGGAGACATTTACCGGCTCGTTCTACACCGAGCCGGCGAACATCAAGCATGGCCGTGTCTTCCAATTCAACGGCAACATCGAACGTCAACTACCCTGGAACGTTGTGTTGACGGCCGGCTACGCGGGTGCCCGCGGTCGCCACATCCTGGTAATCGGCAATGACCTCAACACTGCCAGCCCGAACGCCTGCGGCACAGTCTCTGGGTACACCATCGGTTGCGAGCCCAACGGATCGGCCTATGTGCCGCCCTATAACACCTTCGACAGCATCTACCTCTTCGGTGACGTAGGCAGAACGAACTACGATTCGCTGCAGATCAAGGCAGAAACCAAAACTTCGAGGGGCCTCTATGCGTTGCTTGCATACACTTACTCGAAGACCTATGACAATGGCTTATCCGACGGACTTGGCTCCTTGCTAAGCGCGCCCTTCTTTCCTCTTCCTAACTGGACCAAGCTGGACTGGGGCTTGTCACAGATCAATCTCGACAACAGCTTCACCGGCAGTGTCATTTACGACTTGCCCGTCGGCCAGGGGAAGAAGTTCGGGGGCGATTGGAATGGAGTGGCGAACTCCTTGCTGGGCAATTGGCAGGTGACGCTAATCGAGAGGATTTCGTCCGGATTCCCTGTCCCCCTGATCGACAGCAACAATCAGTCGGGTTCCTTCTTCGAGAATGGCGGCAACGGAAATAACTACAACCGGCCCGACAAGATTGCCGGTTGCAATGTCCAGGGCGGCAGCCACGGCAAGGGGGGGATCAATGCTGCCTGCTTTGCTATCCCGGCAGTTGGGGAGTTGGGGAACGCCGGGCGGGTACCGGCTATCGGGCCTGACTTTGTCAACACGGACTTCTCCCTCATCAAGCAGTTCGCGCTGCCGAGAGAGATGGGTTTGAACTTCCGCGCTGAGTTCTTCAATATCTTCAATCACGCGCAGTTCGGCACGCCGGTGGCCGATGTGAGCGCCTCCGGATTCGGGGCGGCAAACTCTACGGTCAACAATCCGCGACTAATACAGTTGGCGCTGAAACTGTCGTTCTAGTTTTTTGCTTTGCCTGGGAGCCTGGGTTTCCCAGGCTCCCAGGTCCGTTCTCAGTCCACGCGTAGGGCGATCATGGGGTCTACCCGCGAGGCGCGCCGGGCTGGAATCCAACACGCTACCAGAGTGATAACGAATAGGACCAGCGGTACCACGGTGAACGTGATCGCATCCAGTGGATGCACACCGTAGAGCAAACTGGTGGCCAGCTTCGCACCCGCGAGGGCAATGGGCAGGCCCGCCACAAACGACACCAGGGACAACCACATTCCCCCGCGCACGAACAGCGATTGCACTTGCTCCGCGCGCGCTCCGAGAGCCATGCGGACGCCAATCTCTTTGGTGCGCTGGCTTACAGAGTAGCTCACGACTCCGTACAGACCGACCGAGGCGAGAAGGACCCCGATCGATCCAAAGACTGTAAAGAGGGTTCCCACAAGCCGCGGCAGAAACAACGCATCACGCAGATGCTCGTCCATGGTTTGCACGTTGAAGATCGCCAGGGTTGCATCCAGCGAATGAATCTCACGCCGTACCGCGTCTACCAGCGCTGCTGGATCGCCCTGGTAGCGCACCAGGAAACGAAAACCATCCTGTGAGGGATCGCCGGCAATGGCCTGGTCGATCGAGCGGTACATGATCGGACGAGCGTCTTCGCCGATGAAGCGCGATTTTGTGTTCCCAACCACGCCCACGATCTCGTACGGCACTCCACCGTCAAGGATGTGGCGTCCGATTGGGTTCTCTCCCGGGAAGAACCGGCGCACCAGCTCCTGGTTGACGATCGTGACCTTCGGCGCGGTTGGATTTTCGACGGCAAGATCGCGTCCGGCGAGGCGCGGAATTCCCAGGGTATCGAAGTACGCGGGGCCGGCCATAAACATCTCGACCGTTGTGCTTTCCGTACCGGCCGGCTTACCTTCGGCCACAAAGCCATCGCTGTGATGCCCTCCGGAAAGCGGTAGACCATCCGTCACGGTTACGTTCATCACTCCCGGCAAGGCGGCGATTTTCTGGCGGACGGTGCTGAGTAATTGCAGCGTCTTGAGCGGAGGGTAATTCTGCGGATCGACGCCCAGCATCACGACGCCGCTGGACCGGAAGCCGGGGTCGATCTTCGCTGCCCCTTCCAGGCTGCGTAGGAACAGTCCGGCGGCGCACAGCAAGACCAGCGAGAGCGAGATCTGCACCACAACCAGGATGTTGCGCAAACTCCACACCCGTCCCGGCCTAGCCATGCTCTCTTCGCCCTTAAGCGCATTCGGCATCACCGGCGCGGAGGCAGTCCAGGCGGGCACGAAACCGCAGAGGAAGCCGACAGCCAGACTCAATCCCAGCGTGTATAGCAGGACGCGCCAATCGACGACAACGGCGAGATCGAGCGGCATGGGCGCCGGCAGCTTAAAGGATGAGAGCGCAAACGTCGCCCATACCGACAACAGGATGCCCAATATTCCTCCGCCGAGCGAAAGCGACAGGCTTTCCAGGAGCAGTTGCCGCACCAACTGCCCGCGTCCTGCGCCCAAGGCCAAGCGGACGGCCATCTCACGCTGCCGCCGGGCGCCCTGGGCAAGTAGCAGGTTGGCCACATTGGCGCATGCGATGCATAGGACCAGCAGCACCACACCGAACAAGGCAGCTAGGAAGAGCTGGATGCTCTTCTTATCGCGCGGAGGGAGCGAGCCGGCCGGTTCGAGGTGGAAGTTATCTCCCCTGTCGGTTTCCGCATGCTGGGCGGCGAATCGCTGTCCCAGGAGCTGCATTTCGGCGGCAGCCTGGGTTGGCGTAGCTCCTGGCTTGAGACGGGCGGTGACGTTCAACCATTGCATGGTTCGCGACTCAGGATCGGGAGCGGTTGGGGTCAGCTGGGGAAGATTGCCAAGCGGTATCCAGAACTGCGGATCGAGGATGAGGTCAACGCCGCGAAATCCCTTCGGCGCGACACCGACTACGGTGAACAGCCGGCCACCCAGGGTTACGGTTTCGTTCACGATCCGCGGGTCGCCGTGGAAGCGCCGCTGCCAGAGCTGGTAGCCGAGCACAATGACGGGAGCGTGTTCTTCGTCGTTGCGGAAGCCACGGCCCTGCGGCATGCGCAGTTGGGTTACATCGAAGTAGTTGGCCGTGGTGGCCTGTCCCCATACCCGCTCCGGTTCGCCGTTACCGCCAAGGGAGGCCGGCACCAGCTCATCGTAAGCGGCGAGGCCCGAGAAGGACTTCGCTTGTTCGCGAAGGTCGCGGTAAACCGGCATCGGCAAGTTGTTACAGCAGGATCCGTTGTCATATGTGCGATAGACCGTAGTCAGCGTGCCGGGATCGCCGACAGGAGCAGGCGCGAGCACAAACTTGCTTACCAGGGAGAAGATGGTTGCATTGGCTGCGATGCCGAGGCCAATGGAGAGCACAACCGCTAGCACCACACCCGGTGTGCGTCTGAGCCGCCGATAACAATAGACGAGATCCTGCCGATGCATCCCTTAGCTACGTAATCTCGCGGGTTAGAGTTCCCATGTCTCGCATAATGTTGGTGGGCCATCCAGCGAGCGTCGAGCCTACACAAATCCCAGGTTTGCGGTGCTGAACGCGCTCAGGCTGGGAAAGATCGAGCCCAGCTGCGCCGCACTGACTCCGAACCAACTGGCCAGGGTGGACGCATATTGCACGCTGCTGGTGGAGGGGATCCATCGCCCATTCAAATCGGCATCGTCAGGACCGCCCAAGGCAAGGGTAGGATAGGTGCCGTAGAGGTGGCCTCCGCGCACCGCGCCACCCACCACGAGGTGGTGACTCCCCCAGCCGTGGTCGCTGCCGGCATTTGAGTTGGGCTGGAAGGTGCGAGAGAAGTCCGACATAGTGAACGTGGTCACATCTGCCTGGATCCCCAACTCCCCCGTCGCCTGGTAAAAGGCAGAGACAGCCGCGGAAAACTGGCTCAGCAAGACACTCTGCTGTCCAAGTTGGTTGGCGTGGGTGTCAAAGCTGCCCACTCCAGCGAAGAATATCTGACGGTTCACGCCAAAACTAGTTCGCACCTGCATCAGTTGCGCAATCTGCTGCAGTTGCGTGGCGAAGGGATTGTTCGCGGGAAAGACAGTCGCCAGCGGTGAGATCGACGAAACCGCTTGCGTCAGTGCACTGGCATACGAGTAGGCGTTCTGGGTGATTACACTGTCCGCCTGCACCAGGCTGAGGCCGCTATCGAAGGTGAGAAAACTCTGCGCCAGCGCCTGCCGCGCCGCGCACTCCTGTGTCCCTTCACCGCAGGTCACCCCTGCCAGATTGCCAGGAGAGACGGACAAAGGGTTCGTCGCCTGGCCGTCGCAAAACAGCGTGTCGCCCACGACTGAGGTAATCATCGGTATCGAGGCAGAGGGATTGAACGTACTCCCCAGTAGATCGCTCATGCGGCCGGCCCAACCAGTGTTGTTGGTGGCATTCTGGGCTGCGTTTTGCCACTCCAATTGTTGATCGGCATGGCTGAACAGGTTGGAAGGCAAGTTCTGCTGCGCCGCCACGCCAGAGCGGGTGGTTGGCACCACCAGGGTGCCGACATTGGCCACCAGCGCCGCTGCGCCGCTATCAATCAGCTGCGCAATCTCCGGCAGGCTACTGTGAAGACCGTACTGGGGTAACGAGGCTAACTGCAGAAGCTGGTTTTGCGGCAAAGCCAATGGACCGCGAAGCTGCGCGTAGTTCTGGTAACCGTTGCTGTCGTAGGGCACCAACACGTTGTTGGCATCGTTTCCGCCAAACAGAAAGACACAAACCAGCGCTTTGTAACCAGAGGGCAGAGCGGCTGTCTGGGCAAACGCGTTGAGAGCGCCAAAGGGTCGCAACCCGGCAAGTTTTCCCCCGGCTGCCAGCGAAGCGTATTGGATAAAGCTACGGCGATTGATACTCATCGGAGCCCCCTTGTCGAATGGATTAAAGCCACTTAGTTCTTTCCCTGAAGCGTGGGTAGTCACAAGTTCGGGTGCCCCATATCTCGCCCTCTTTTGGCGAGATGTGGGAAAGGAACGAATGTTCGAGATGAGCCCTGGTGATCTGCCCACTTGTTGAAGTCTTTACCGGCGAGAATTTCTAATTCCCACATCTCGCCAAAAGAGGGCGAGATATGGGGCACCCAAACTTGTGACTACCTACGCTCAACGTCCATCTGTAGGACGCACTACCCTAGTGCTCTATCTTGTACAAATTCGAGCTGATCACTAACCACGTGGCAACCCGTACACGCTGGCCGATATCTGGGATCGCAGCCGCCTGTGCGGCGATGGAGGTTTGCATCGCCACCGGCATTTGATTATGAGTAAACACAATATTGAGCGCATTGACGAGATTGGCGCTATCCGCGGCGGCGTTACCGGTCGATGAGGCTACCTGGCCGAGCACGCTGGTCTGGCTCATATCAATCGAGAACGAGGTAAGGTGATTGCGCACGATGCTATCCGCGAGCGTAAGCCGTGCGATCGCTGCCGATGTGTTCTCCAGGCCGAATTCCGGGGCATTGAGCGCCGTCGCCGGAATCACGTAACCTGGGGGAAAGAAGTTGAAAACGCTGTCGGCAGCGTAGGGTATCTGCCCCAACGGCCCGGTGTAACTGCTGGCCATGTCGTACCGGCCCTGAGTATTGACATTGGTGAACCCCAGCCCGCGCAGGATGCCCGTGAAGTAAAGAATAGGCTCGCGAAGATGGCCGCCGTCCACGGTGGCATCGGTATCCGCCGCGCGGGCCTCCGGGTCTTTCAGAATGGCGTTGATAACCGCCTTCATATTGCCACGCACTCCGGAGCCGTCGTTGGCAAACACCGCCGCAACGCGAGCGACGTAGGCGGGCGAGGGATTGCTGCTGACCAGGTGCTGGATTAGCTGGCGGCTCACAAATGGACCCACGTTGGGATGATTGAAAATCGAAGCGATCAACCCGGCAAGATCCGCTTCCGCCGTTTGTCCAGCGGGCAGCATGAAGCCGCTCAGCAGCGCCTTGGAGGTCGCGTCGTGGGCCGATTCCACCGCCTGCATCGGCTGATCGAAGTTGGGCACACCATTGGGAAAGCTGCTCTGCGGGCCGCCGGTTTGACTGGCATAGGTCCATCCCGTGAGCGCGCGAGCGTAAGCCTCCACCTCTGCTTCGGTATAGACCGGTTGGGTTCTTCCCTGCTCATCCAGTTGCGGGGTCCCGTCCGGATTGAGCAGAACCAGGCCGGTGGTGAACAGTTGCATAAATTCGCGGGCGAAATTTTCGTTGGCGATCTGACCTGCGGGGGCAGCCGCGCTGTTCAGCATGTTGAGGTAGGCACCCATGGCCGGTGAGGTTGCGACGTCGTTCATGATCTGGCTGAAATTACCGAACGCATCGTTGACGAGCAGATTCTGATAAGCAGGGATGGAACGCGCATTCACTTCGTCGGTAGAGACAACAAACAGCTCACCCAGGGCAAACGCGACCCGTTGCCGAAGCTGGTCGTTTGCGGTCAGTGCATTTTGCCAGAAGTAACTCTGAACGCAACGGTACGTGGCATCGGGGCACAGCGGAACCGGTGGCAGCGGAATGGCCGGCATCAGCGTCGCCGGCAGGGCGAACTGCTGGTTCAGATAGCCCGTCATACCGATCTGCTGTACTTGGCTGATCGCAGCAAGACTGGGACCGAAGGTTGTTTGATCAAGCAACCGCGCCGCCTGCGTCAGCGTCGCCTGCGGAACCAACGGGACCGTCAGCGTCTGGCTCACCGGAGTACTCTGTGCCGCGTTCGGGTTCAGCACACCGATTTTGAACGTGGTCGTTCCCGCCGGCAGCGTATACGTGGTCACCAACTCCGTGGAAGACACCAGTGTGGTGGCGACATTCACGCCGGCGACCAGCAATTGCGTGCCGGTGACGAAACCGGAGCCATGCATATCAACCAGAAAGGTGGCCGGCTGTGTGGTGGGGGTGAGGGAGCCGTAGGAGAAGACGGGAAGCGGATTTAAAACCTTGACAGTGACAGAAGCAAACGACGCAGAACTGGAAGCCAGAGAGGCACGAATCGTCACCGTGTGGCCAGCCGGAAATGTAGACGCCGGCGTGAAAAGACCTGAGGGCGTGATGAAGCCGGTAGAAGCCGCGCCGCCCCCAGCACCGTTTACCGCCCACGCGAACGCGGCGCCCGTGGACCCATTCGCGACGGCACTATATTGTGCGCTGGCGCCCAGCCTCACCGACGACGGGCCGGTCACCGAGACCGTCTGCGTGGTTTGCGCCGGAACGACACCACCATGAACGGCGAGCAAGCAAGCCAGTAAGGCGATCACGGGCCTGGAGAAGGCTCTCATAACCCGACGTTAGGGTTGGCCCGGCATCGGATCTATACAACCTTAGGGTCGACCACAGCGTGAACCGCCGGTTGCGGTAATGGACTCGTAGCAGCGGCGCCCACCGGTGTTTTTCACCGCTACATTCTTGCTCACATCCGCAGCGGAAGTCTCGAACAACGCGCAGCCATCCAGCCGGCGTTTGCGGGCAAAATTGAAGATGAGTTCGGAAAGCAACAGAAGAAGTGGCTGAATGTGGTGCTGCTTACCAGCCCATCTGGTGGCGCAGGCGAAGCAGCTTATGACGGATCCGCCGCACCGCGCGTTGGCGGGCAGCCGGCCATATCAGGTTGGCGTATTCCTCACGCCGGAAACGCGACAAAGCACGCTCCAACTCGCCCGGCTTCAGGGATCCCGTGTTATGCAGCATTGAGCTCACGAAACGCCGGCGGTCCAGTACCGGATGGATAAAGGTCGGGTGATCGACCGGTTTCAAATCCTCTTCCATCATGGGAGGAAACCAATCGTAGTGGGAGACATCGCCAAACTCGGAAAGCAATACCCACTTCATGCCCGATCGCAATATTTCGCTGGGAAGAAACACTTCACTACTCGGCCAACCAACCAGCGTGGTATCCGTAGCCATGCTCAAGCGCCGCTGATGCAAATGATGTATCGCCGCCGAAGTCAGAAAGCAAACGTTGAGCAACGCCAGCCGGACGTCCTCAGGAGGATAGACATCCCGCTGATACGTCATCCAATGCCACTCCTGGAAGGGGCGAGTAATCGGGAGCGCCACCAGGTCGGCACCCTTCGCAATCGCAGAGCGAACAAAATCCTCCAGCGAACCTTGCACGACCACGTCGTATTCCACGAACAAGTAATAGTCGTAGTCAGGATGCTCGGTGAAAAAGTGGTAGTGCGCGTAATCCGGATTCCACCATAGAACGCCGCCCAGTCCAAAGCGAGGCGCTAGACCCTCCGCTTCCAGATCGGCACAGGTAAAGCGATCCACGCGCTCGAAGGGGACCTCCCCCAGCGCCCGGTTGGTCTCATCCATCTGGATGTAGAAATCCATGCCGCCAGCAGCCTCAGCGAGGCGGCGTGCCTGGCGTTCCACAAACGGGTCCCACTGGTAAGTTTTGAAGACTACAGCGCAACGAGGAACCGGCGCGCTCATAAGTGCTCCTGTTGCAAAACCGCGGGCGGGGCCATTCGAGCATTGCGGCTTGCCTGCGCCATGCGATAACCGAGCGCCGCGCTGGGCACGGTCACCAGCCGGTCGAAGCCGGCCGCAAGCAGGATGGAAACCGGCACCACAATCGCGATCAACACCGGCAGCGGAAGCGCATTGTGGGTCAGGATGGTCAGCACCAGAATGAAGGGCAGATGGACCAGGTAGAGGCTGAAGGAGATTCTGCCCAGGTAGCGTGGAAGCTTTTTACGGAGCCCCGTTTCAATCGCGCCAGGCGAGAATGCTGCCATCAAAATGAGAATCGATCCGACCGCCACCATCAACTCCTGCAATGCATGCCAACGCGACCAGTGGCCCTGGAAGATCAACAGCCCTGAGAACAACAGCGCAAAGCTCAACCAACCCCCAAAACGGGCAAGAAACAGGCGGATCTCACTCAGGCGCGCGGCAATCAGACTACCAAAAACGAAGAAACACGAATAGTAGGCGGTCCACTGCACTTCGAACGCGGCGCGGTTGAAAATACTCTGATTCTTGGCCGCAATCAGCAAATCCCCGAGCGCGCCCATGTTTCCGTAGAGCAATTGCATGCCCACAATCAGCGCGATCAAAAAGGAAAGCAGGCCCAATGCGCCCCGTACTCCCCAACGCATGATGGGCATGATGAGCAGCGGGAAAATAAGTGACACCCTTATTTCCCAAATCAGGGTGTGAGTCACGCCATTGATGGTCGCGTGGTGACCGATAAGAGCCAGGTGATCGATGATCACGGAGAGGGTGACCGGATAGGTCCACGTCATCTCGTTGACCCACTTGCTGGCCCCGCTCACATAGGCATGTTTGAAGAACGCGACATTCAGGATTCCAGCCAGGATAATGGCGACTACATAAGGTATGTAGAGCCGGCACATACGCCGAATCGCGAAGTCCCGGAACGCAGGCGCCCGCCCTTCTACCCAAGGCAAGGCAAGCACCAGACCGCTCAAAATATAAAAGAGAGTGACCGCCTCATATCCCGACCAAACCAGGCGGGCCGGGGTGTATAGAAAGATCCAGGAAACCGGCCCCGTGGCGGGAGTCTGCCAATGGGTAAAGAAGAAATCGCTGTACACTGCCCGGGTAATGAAGCAGTGATGGATCACCACAATGAAGGCAGCAATGCCTCGTATGGAATCCAACACATCGATTCTGCCGACTTTAGTCAACGCTGTCCCTGCCTGTGTGGCCAACCGTCCCATACGCTAATGAAACCGGCTGCTCGCTGCGCGACGGTTTACGAGCTTCCCCCAGCAGGGCGCGCAGGTTATCGGCCACGTAATCCACTTCTTCGTGAGTCATGGTGTCGAAGAGTGGGAGACTCATCATTCTGGCCGAAATGTCGTCGCACACCGGCAACGGACCAGCCACGCAAACCTTCTGGAAGTACGGCTGTTCCATCAAGTGTGGACTGAAGTAGGCGCCAGTCGCTATACCACGTTCGGATAATTGGGCACGAATCGCCGCCTTCGATCCCTTCAGCCGGGTAGGCAATAAGGCCGGGACGAATTGGTGTGCCTGAACGCCGGGTGCTTCCTGCTGATACTGCAGTTCGGGCAGAACCTGGCGATAGTGCTGGAAGAGCGACGCACGGTGGGCCACAACCTGGTCGTAGTCGGCCAGGCGCAAACGGCCAAGCAACGCGACCACTTCGCAGACCTTGCCGTTCAAGCCGGCCATGGTCGCGGTACGCGGCTCACCAAAGCCGAAACCGTTCATGGTGCGCAAGCGGGCAATTCGCTCCTTGTCGGCGCTGTAAATCACGCCTGCTTCGCCCACAGCAAACGACTTGGTCGCGTGCATGGAGTACACCACGCTACCCGCAAAGCCGGTGCCGAAGCCACGGCCATGTTCGTCCGAGGTTCCCAGGGAAGCCGCGCCATCCACCACCACAGGCACGCCGAGTTGGGTCGCGATCCGGGTGTAGCGCTCCAGCTCAATCGGGTAGCCAAAGGTTGAGTAGGGCATCACAACAGCCACCTTGCCGGCGTAACGAGCCAGCATTTCCGACTCGGCATCGCGATCGGCCGCCCAAACGCCCGCATCCACATCGCATAGCAGCGGCGTCAGTCCACACCACAGCGCCGCATGCGCCGCAGCGGCAAAGGTAAAGCTCGGCATCAAGGCGTACTTGCGCCCATTTCCCTCGCCGAGAGCCGGATCCCCAACCGCCTCCTTAATGGCAAGCATCAGGCCGATGGTGGCGTTGCACACCGTCATGCACGCGCCGTCTCCACCGAAGAAACGCTCCATCATCTCGTCTTCAAAGCGCGTGTTGACAGGGCCAAAGTTGCTGAAAATCCCGCTTTCCTCGAGTGCCTGCAGTTCGGCAATGGCAAGCGACAGTTTGGGCGGCGCAGGACGTACTAGGGGTATATTCATGCCTCGATCTCCTGAGTGGCGCTGATGTCATTCAACTGGGAAAACTTTGACGACTCGACCGAAAACTCTTCAAAGTGCGGAGCCAAAACGGCATCGACGACCATGCCGCCTACGTCACTTTGCCAAAGCCACAGACCGTTGGCCTGCCCACGGAAGCTGCGTTCTCCACCGAGCTTGCCGTGGGGGACGAAACCGGCCGCCAGACCCATTCCAAAAAGGTGCGGGATGATGTTGCCGCTCGCGTCCAACACCCGGCAATAACCATCGACCAAAGGCGCCTGCGGAGAGGTTTCGGACATCAGGGTCACCGCGCGGCCAGCCTCGTCGAATACCGGTAAGGCGCGGGGCCGATAGCCGAGGCACGCGATGATCACGTCCGAGTTGTCCATGATCTCGAGCGAAGCATCGTTGTCTACACCCAGGCGATGTAACCGCAAACGAGGCTCAGCCGGACGGCCGCCAAGCCCACGGGCGCTCATGATGAGCTCGCGCGAGTCCAAACGGAAGCCAGCCAACCGGAAGACGCGGCCACTGACGGGGCAGATGTCATCCGGGCCAAACTCGGTATACCCATCCGCCAGCGCGAGATCCACGGTGGGGTAATAAATGCGCAATTCGCGCCGGTGCATGATGGTAAGCCCCGCCGGTCCCCAGGGAACCTCGGGCATGCGGTTCAACAGCGCAAAAGCCACAGCTGCGGCGCTGGTGGAGCCGCCGATGATCGTAACCCGCGGCGGCCGGCCAAGGCCAGCAAGCTTGGCTGACAAGGCAGCAAAGCCGGCGTGGCTGAGAATATCGCCCGACTGTACCAGCCGTTCGCCGCAACGCTGCACCAGGTTGACGCCGGCGACGACTTCGCTTTCCAGGCGCTCCCTGGGTTGCGAGGCGCCCGTAGCCAGCACGACATTGCGGGATTCCAGGGTCCGCTCGCGTCCGGTTTCCCCGTCCTTGAGGAGTGTGGTCCAACCATCCCGCGTACGCCGGGTCGAAATCGCGTGTTGGTGCTTGAGAATTCGCCCCTTGGGAGCGGCGGCGACCGCATCGTGGATCGCCTGGCCCACCATGGCCAGGAACTCGCCTGCGCGGTGTAACGGTACTGTGCCCTGATCGGCGGCGATCATTTCTTTGGTAATCGGATGTTCGCGCGCAGCGGCAAGCTCGCCGTTGGGCGGCCCTGCCAAACAGTCTGCGAAGGTAAAACCGGTGCTATCGGAATTGATAGCCCAGTGGCCAATCGTGCCCGCGCCAACGGCGTTTCCCTGCTCCACGATGGTAACGCCCTCGTTGAGCAACTCCCCAAGACGGCCACGCCTATGGGCCGCGAGCAGAGGCGCCAGTCCTCCGGGGCCTCCACCGATGATGGCTACACCTGTGCGATCAAAGCTCAAAGTCACCTGCTTTGGCGCGGCTCAAACACGAGCGACGCCATCAAATTTTTGGGGGGATGATGTGGGCGGGATACCCTTTAGGTCGCTGCGCCTCTTACTTCTGTGGGCGTCGGTCCAGCGGACATCCTGGACAGCAGATTACGATACACGTTACCTAAAAGCAAAGGTATTTCCGCTTGTTTTACCTACAAATCCTGGTGCAAAGCTCCCAAGGCCGGGAGAAGTTTTCAACCCTCACACACTATCGGTGTTCATGAAGGAGCATACTAGGGGTAACCCGCTTTGTCTGCCTATCCTCAGTAACATAACAGCGTAATTTGGTTTACTCAAGGGTTTGTCGAGAGGCCTTTATGAACGACTATTCACCATTTCTTAACAATGTCGACCCGATAAGAAACACCCCTTTGTGCTGACGGCTTCATAGTGTTCACGAGAAGCAAAAATGATTACCCAAATGAGTACTCGATCGAAAGTTACCCAGGCGCACAAAACGGCACTCATCGAACCCTTTTGTATGGTGAAACCGAGACTAAAACGTTTCTCTTGAAACGCTGAAGTCACCCCTTTTCCGCCGAAAGCAGTAACTTTGTGACATGTCGAAAATAGACTTGGACCGAACCAGCCGGCGTGCATTTCTGAAAGCCTCCGGGTTAGCCGCAGCCGGCAGTTTGTTGAAAGAGGGTGAGGCTGCCCATGCAGCCGCCAAGTCCGCCGCCGCAGCCGGAGTTCCGCACTCTCGGGACCCCATCGACTGGGTCAATATTTTCCAGGGAACCGCCTCCACGCACGAGTTTTCGCGCGGCAACACCCTGCCCATCGCCGCTCTCCCTTTCGGCATGGCGCATTGGACGCTGCAGTCTCATGACAACAATCCCTGGATGTTTCAGCCTGGCGTTCGCCGCATCCAGGGAGTTCGCGTGACCCACCAACTGAGCCCCTGGCTGAGCGATTACGGACAAGCCACCTTTCTTCCGTTTCGCGGCGAGATCGGCCCCGGCGCGGAGTCGCGCGCCTCGTCGTACGCGGTGGAGCAGATGCATGCCGCCCCGCATTCCCTGCAGCTTTTTCTTTTGCGCTACCGTGCGCAGATCGAATTGATCCCAACCGAGCGGGCCGCAGTCCTCACGGCTACGTTTGAAGAAGACGAGCACGGCGGAGCGATCGGGTTTCTGTTTGATATTCCCGGAGAGCACGATGCCATCGATGCCGATGCGGTGACGCGGACGATTCGTTTTACTTCTACGGCAAACTCCGGCGGCGTGCCGGACAATTTTGCGACGTATTACCTGTTGCGCCTGCAAACCCCGTGGGAAAGCTTTGCCATCAAGCAGGTCGACACCCATCGCGTCGGGATCCTTCGTTTTGCGCAAGGCCGCTATCTCGAAGCGCAGATCGCCACGTCCTTCATTTCCTTTGAGCAGGCAGAGCGCAACCTGAACAACGAGATCGGGCAGCGCTCCGTGGACGAATTGCGCAGCGCCGCCGCGGCAACTTGGAACCAACATCTTGGCCGAATTGAGATCGAGGGCGGCACCGAAGATCAGCGTCGAACTTTCTACTCCTGTCTCTACCGGGCACTTCTTTTTCCACGAATCTGGCACGAGCCCGACGCCGATGGCAAGATGCATCACTTCAGTGCGTTCAATGGCAAGGTGATGCCGGGCGTGATGTATGCCGACCACGGGTATTGGGATGTCTATCGTGCCTGGTATCCATTGATGTCAATCGCGTACCCCGATCGCCTGGGCGAAATCCTTCAGGCATGGGTCAACGCCTACGAAGAGGGTGGCTGGCTACCGCAGTTTCCCTGCCCGGGATACCGGGCGTGCATGACCGGGAGCCTGATTGATTCGGTCTTCGGCGATGCGGCGGCGAAAGGCATTCCGGGCTTCGATCTGCAGGCCGCCTACGAGGGATTGAAGAAACACGCTACCCAGCCCGGCGATCCCGCCAAAGGCTACGGGCGTGTTGGATTAGAACAATATCTCAAGCTGCAGTACGTGCCCGCGGATAAGATTTCGCAATCGGCGGCGGAGACTGTCGACGCGGCCTATGGCGACTTTTGTATTGCCCAGGTGGCCAAGGCCCTGGGCAAACAAGAAGACTACGTCGCCTTTATGAAGCGCGCCGAATATTGGCGGCATGTCTATGACGACAAGGTCCGATTTTTTCGCGGCAAGAATACAGATGGATCGTGGCTGAGCCCATTCGATCCGTTTCAATGGGGTAGTCCTTATGTGGAGGGCGGCGCCTGGCAACACCGTTGGGATGCTCCCCACGACCTGCAAAACTTAATCGCGTTATCGGGTGGCGAGACGGAAGCCGCAAAGGCTCTGCAGCAAATGTTGTCCGTGTCGCCCATTTTCCATGTCGGCGTCTACGGAACTGAGATTCATGAAATGTCGGAGATGGCGGCCGTTCCCTTCGGTCAGTATGCGCATTCCAACCAGCCCGTGCATCACCTCCTCTATCTCTTTTCCCACGCCGGCAGGCCGGATCTGACGCAGTTCTGGGTTCGAAAGGTGATGAACGATCTCTACACTCCCGATACCTTTGCCGGAGACGAGGATACCGGTTCGATGTCGGCATGGTTCATTCTCAGCGCCCTCGGTCTCTATGCGGTCTGCCCGGGCAAGCCGGAATACACACTGGGGAGCCCTTTGTTTGCCAGCGCGGTCGTGCACCTTGGCGGCGCAGCTACGTTGGTGATTGACGCCCCGGGGAACAGCCGGGAGACGGTGTTTGTCCGGAGCGCCTCACTCGATGGGAAACCGCTATCAGGCAATACCCTCGACCACAAAGTGCTAAGCCAGGGAGGTAAGCTCGTATTCGAGATGTCGACCGTTCGCGTAGCTAACCCAATCTAAGCAGAGGACTTGCAGCCGCGCGCCTGCTTAGGACATCGGAATGGGTTACCAACTTGATTACTAAAGCTGTACGGCGATGTTACTGATGAGGCAGGCCCAACGGAAGAAAGTACTAGTATTCTCGTGAGAGTGAAGCAAACTTGTTTGTGTCACGCATCGTATATAGCGGTAGAGACGTAAACGACAGGGCGCGGAACCCAAAAAGAAAAGGGAAGGGTCTGCAAAACCTTATTTGGTGGTTCAATTCCATCCCGCGCCTCCATCCCTCAGAATTAAATTCCCCTAATTAAAAATCAGCAGCGCTTAAAAAAAGTTATTGCTTTTTCTGAATCCTTAAATTACATTTTTGTCATCTTACTCGGCTTCTTCCCCCGGGTTGCGACTCTGTGAAGTGTGGCAACTAAATCTGCGTAAGTTGTGTTGATGATGCTTACGACAGGGCGCGGAACCCAAAAAGAAAAGGGAAGGGTCTGCAAAACCTTATTTGGTGGTTCAATTCCACCCCGCGCCTCCATCCCTCTGCAATTTCCAGTAAACGCAAAGAGCGTCAAATTTGATTTGCTTCTTCTGACGCCTTAAATTACATTTTCGTCATCTCCTGGTTTTTAACCCGGTCACCCCCCCAATATCTCGGCGCTGTGGAGTGTCCTAGCATGTCTGTGTCTGTTCGTCGTGGGCTCTTGCTCGCAATTGTCACCCTGGCCATCTTGCCGTTTCGCGCGTTTAGCGAAACTTGTCCCCGGTATCGTGCCGGCAGCACGATCGTAGAACCCAAAAACCTTTACAGTTCGGACGGCAAACTAGAGGTTTCCTTTGCCTACAACACTCGCGTCGACGCGGCCGGCAATACGCTGTATTGCTTCACCACCAATGACGGCGACCAATCGCCCACGCTACATGTTCGTCCAGGCGACGAGCTCGTCATCCATTTGAAGAATGACCTGCCGAAATCGACCGCAACCCCGATGATGATGCCGGAGATGATGGTCAGTGGGAAGCACTCCGGTGAGTGCGCCCCGGGAAAGACGATGGATAACAATTCGGTGAATATTCACTGGCACGGAACTAACGTTCCACCCAGCTGCCACCAGGACGAAGTTATCAATACCATCGTCAACACCGGAGAATCCTTCGAATACCGGGTGCACTTTCCCGCCGATGAACCACCTGGACTGTACTGGTACCACCCGCACGTCCACGGCATCTCCGAGGCCGCGTTACTTGGCGGAGCTTCCGGCGCCATCATCGTGCAAGGCACGGAGAATGTGAACCCGATTGTTTCCGGACTCTGGGCACGGACGCTGATCGTTCGTGACAACCTGGTTCCGGGCCTTCCTGACCCGGGTGGCGCGGTTCCCTCCTGGGATGTTTCCGTGAATTACTCACCCGTTCCCTACCCCAGCTTCACTCCCGTGGTCGTGCCCATGAAACCACTCGAGAAGCAATTCTGGAGGGTATTGAATGCATCCGCGGATACCATCCTCGACGTGCAATTGAAATATGACGGCGTGGTGCAGCCGTTGACTGTAGTTGCACTCGACGGTGTGCCAACCGGTTCTCAGGACGGATTGCGCCTGGGTCACGCGGTTGTGGGCAAACACGTTTTGATACCTCCTGCCGGCCGGGCGGAGTTTGTCGTGACCGGGCCGAGTCTAAAGGTAAAAAGCGCGGTGCTTTCGACCTTGAATATTGACACAGGTCCAGACGGCGACAACGATCCAGCGCGTCCCCTCGTGGCCATCAAGGCCAGTGCGAATGCGCCGGAACCGCCGGTCTACATGGGCCACACGTCTTCCCTGCCGCCGGCGGAGCGCTTTGCCGGATTGTCAGAAATGGCGCCCACGGTCCACCGCAAGCTGTACTTCTCTGAGGTCCTTAGCGATCCCAGCGATCCCAACAGCCCAACAAACTTCTTCATCACGGTCGATGGAGCAACACCAGTCCTGTTCGATCCTTCCAATCCTCCCGCGATCATCGCTCATCAGGGCACGGTGGAAGACTGGACGGTCGAGAATCGCGCGCTGGAGAACCACGAATTCCACATTCACCAGATTCACTTTCTGCTTCTGGAGAAGAATGGACTTTCGGTGGATAGCGAGCAGTATCTCGATACCGTGCAGGTTCCCTATTGGAGTGGGACTGGTCCCTACCCCAGCGTGAAGTTGAGGATGGATTTCCGCGGACCGGACGTGGGTGATTTTGTGTACCACTGCCACATTCTCGGGCACGAAGATAGCGGAATGATGGCGATCATCCGGGTGCTGCCAAAGTAGCTGCACCTGCATGCCTAACACTGCAGTGATCCCGGTACGGCCTCTCAGGCCGTACCGGGATGCTTGCATTCACTGCGGGCCCAGATTTATTACATCCTTGGTTCTTTACATCGTGTAGCCGGCCTCCGCGTCTGCGTAAGAACCGGAGGCCGGCTACACGTGCGCACAGCGCCCGGTCCTTTCGAGCCCTGGTCATCGAGTCCTGGCTCTCATGGAGACTTCAGGCGGGGCATCGAGCGGCTGAGCCGGCTTGAGCCGCTGAGGACGGCTGGTCCAGGTAACGCCATTGATGGTGCCATTCAGGGCCGATCTGTTCCCAAAGTTGTAGGAGTGTTCCGTATCGGCTCCTATTATGTTGGTGACTGGGCCGCAATTAATGCTGGCGGCGAGGTATGCGAATAAAATGATCAGTAATGGGTAGCGAGTCCTCATCCTCGTTGAAGACGAACCGCCGTGAGTTTCTGCGCCGCGCCGCCTCCGCATCGATGTTGGCGGTGGCGCCGCGGTGGATTTACGCTGCTCGCCCGCAGACTCGCCAGGCGAGCCTTTTTGTCACCCATGCCACCGAGAAGTTCGCCCTGTGCCCACCGATACAATGGGCTCCAGCGGCCTCGGGCAGCCAATTCGCTACGGTCGAGATCGACAGCACCCGGCAGTATCAGCCATTGCTTGGCTTTGGGGTCGCGCTCACCGATTCCGCGTGTTTCCTCATGAACGGCATGCCGGCCGCAAGCCGCCATGCTTTTCTGACAGAGGTCTTTTCCCCTTCGGGCCTGAATCTCAATATGGGCCGATGCTGCATTGGTGCCAGCGACTACTCCCGCAACGTCTACAGCTACGACGATGTGGATGGCGATACCAACCTAGACCACTTCAGCCTGAAGCATGACGAAGCTTATATTCTGCCTACGCTGCGGGAGATTCGCTCTATTAAACCCGATCTTTTTCTGGTGGCCAGCCCGTGGAGCCCTCCGGGTTGGATGAAGACTTACGGCACCACCTTTGGCGGCCGCACGACAGAGAACTATTTCGACCCGTATGCCGATTTTCTCTGGGATGTAACCAACAATTCCATGCTCGGCGGCTGGATGTCGGAACGCTACCTCGACGTTTATGCCAGGTACATGCAGAAATTCCTGCAAGGTTACGCTAAGGCCGGTGTGCCGGTGCATGCGGTGACGACGCAAAACGAGATCGACACCACCCAGGCGGGCAGGATGCCCGCCTGCCGCTGGTCTCCAAATCTGGAAGCGGCGTTCGTGCGCGACCACCTGGGCCCTATGCTTCGCGCACAACCGGAAAAAACCCAGATTTGGCTGCTCGACCATAACTACGACCACTATCAGCGTGTGGCCGCGCAGCTACAGGACAAACAGCTGGTGAACTATGTGGACGGGGTGGCCTGGCACGGCTACACAGGTTCCCCAGATCAAATGAGCCGCTTGCACGAGCAGGATCCCCACCTCCCGTTCTATTGGACCGAAGGTGGGCCCTTTACCGACGATCCTGACTACACTACGGGGTGGGCCAAGTGGGGTGGCATCTTCACCGATGTACTGGAGAACTGGTGCCGCTGTGCCATGGCCTGGAACCTGATGCTTGATCCCCGCGGCAAACCAAACCTGGGACCCTACACCTGTGCCGGCCTGGTTACTCTCAACGATGACGGCACTCTGCTGAAGAGTGGTCAATACCATGCGCTCCGCCATTTCTCGCAGCACCTGCAGAGAAATAGCCGGCGCATTGCCAGCCAGTCGGGGCAATCCGGACTGCGGCACCTCGCGGTCGCAAACCCCGATGGCACGCACGCGCTGGTCTTGACCAACCCGGGAGCATCCACGGATGTCCGTGTCATCGCCGCCGGACAACAAGTCACCTTCACTCTCCCCAAAGACTCAGTTTCCACCCTGGCCTGGTGAGGCTAGTCGCGATTGCATGCGACGCCTGCGATGCGGAGCAATTGCAACCGTAACTGATATATATCGAAATTCTTCCCAAAACCGCGTAGATATTACAGTTACTGTGTCATTTATGGGTGCCGGAATGCTCCATTCCTGGTACACCTTATTTATTTTGGAAAAGAAACTTAAGTTTCATACGTAAGGGGTTGCACTTCGTAGTTGACTCTCGATATAGTCCTCCCAGATACACAAAACCCCAAATTGCGTCGCACATGCGCCAGGCAGTAAGTCAGCGCATGCGAACAAGTTGCCGACGAAATCAGCGTCTGGGCACTGCACCTTTACGCTTCGTCCGTTCTCGGACTCGTTTTTCTAACTGCCTCGCAACTATCCTGCTGCCCTCTCATGGGGTGTTGCCCCGTGCTCGTAGGCTTGTGCCTACGGCGCGTCAACACCGCTCCGGAGCAGTGTGTCGTATCTTTTGAACTTTTTTTATTGTGAGGTCGACGTCTATGAAGTTTCTCTCCTCCAAAAGCTGGACTTCCGGGTCCTGTGTGCCAAAAGGTGTGGCGTTTTTACTAGGTACTGCACTTTTTTATACGGCGCCGAGTTATGGGCAGTCCTTATCTTCGATCTCGATCACGCCTACTTCGCCCACAGTTGTGATCGGCGGCACCACCCAGCTAACGGCTACCGCGAACTACTCCAACGGTTCCACAACAAACGTGAGCAGCAGCGTCAGCTGGAGCTCCTCCGACCCCAAGATGGTGAACGTTTCGAGTAAGGGACTCGCCGCAGGATTAGCCACCGGAACCGTGACCGTGACTGCAAGTTACCAGGGCAAGTCGGCGACCGCCGGCATGTCCAGCTCCATCGGCAACATCACCTGGAGTGGTCCTATCACGATCACCAAGGGAGGCACCTACACCGGCAATTGGAAGAGCACCAGCCAGGGCACCTCGGCCGTCAATATCGCAACCACGGATGCGGTGACCATCGAAAATTCCTATATCACCGGTCCCGGCGATCTGATCAATGATCCCGACCACGGCAATAATCTGACGGTGAAAAATACCATCGGCATTGGCACCAACCCGAATGTCAGCGGCAAGGGGTGGGGCCTGTTTGTCGACGCCCAGAATCCCATCCAACTCACGGTCTCGAACTGCTATTTCGAGAATGTGCGCTTCGGCGTTTATGTGCGCGGTTATGTCGGCAATCGTAATGGCACCCAGACCATTACCATCGTGAACAATCGCGGACGAAATCTGCTGGGGACAGAGAGCAATGGCAACGGCGGCAGCTTAGCGGGTGAGAGCAACTGGCAGTGGAGCCATGGCTTCCAGATCAGTAACGCGCCCGGCTTGCCGAATATGAAGATCGCCTGGAATGAAATCGTGGACTATCCCCAGAAGAGCCTGGTAAACGAAATCATCAACATGTACGTGTCCGGCGGTACGGCGAGCAGTCCTACGCAAATCAACGACAATTATCTCCAGGGAGCCTACGCTTACAACCCCGCGGTCGATAGCTACAATGGCGGAGGTATCGCCACCGATGGCACCGGCAGCGATACCGTTGCGAACTCCTCTTCCTACACGAACATCTACAACAACCAGATCATCGACACGGTCAACGTTGGCATTCAGTTAGGCAACGGTCACAACAATAACGCGTATAACAACCGGGTCATCTCGGCCGGGTTACTCCCGAATGGAACCAAGATACCCGCGCAAAACGTAGGCCTCTCCGTCGGTGATGTGTATGGCAACGCCTCGGACGGGTCCTACTATTCCAACAGCGCATACAACAATACCGTCGGTTGGATGTGCTGGGCGTCACGCTGCGCCGGGAACGGATACCGGAACGACGAATGGTTTCCCTCCAACCCCGCCGACTATTCCCAGAACCAGGAAATCTCCACCAACCCCATCACTTTAGCGATGGAGGCTACCGAATTCCAAACATGGCTGTCGAAGCTCAGCTCCAATGGAGTCACCGTTGGCCCTGAGGTCTCGGGAGGCACCAGCTCAGGCGGCGGCTCCGGTGGTGGTGGCGGCGGTGGTGGCGGTGGCGGTACCACGACGGGCATCTCGACCACGGCTTGGTACACCATCGTGAACACCAACAGCACCCTTTGTCTGGGTGCGGCGAATGGAAGCACGTCTGCCGGGGCGGCGCTGGTACAAAACACCTGCGGCTCCTCCGCATCGCAGCAATGGCAGTTTAGAACTGCTGCCAATGCTGGCTACTACCAGGTGGTCAATCGCGCTGACGCAAACGCCGGCAGTACCAATGTCTGGAATGTAACCGGGGGAGCGTGGCAGACTGCAGACTCGGCTCCAATCCAGATCTATACCTCCAAAGTAGAGACCAACGAGGAGTGGATGCCGGTATCGCTGGGCAATGGCGACTATAAGCTTGTCGTGCTTAACAGCAACAAGTGCCTGGACGTTCCGGGGTCTTCCTCAGCGGTTCTGCTCCAAATGCAACAGTACGATTGCAATGGAACCTCAGCGCAATCCTTTGTCCTGCATCAACAGTAGTTTTCTCCCTGGGCTCCGAGCTACACCACTCCTTCACGGGAGTGGTGTAGCTCGTCCCGCACTCGCATCACCAGGCACGCCCCTACCCCCAATCAAATAGCCCCCGCCAGCCTTGTCCCCCGTCCTTGCACGGTCTAATATCAGATTCTCTTTCCGATCACCCTAACCTCAGTCGCCTCGGGAAGACTGCGACAACGGCCCTCCCCATAGGATCGGCCGCGCTTCTCCCATTTCTGGAGGTGTCATGGGCCTGCACCGCGTTCCGAGTGTTCTTCTTATTGTGCTCCTCGCCTTCGCCGGCCGCCTCTCCGCACAGGACCTCACTCCCGGCCTTACGTACGTTTGTTCCGGCGAGCGCCTCTTCATCGAAAACTGCAACATGCGCGACACCTCCGATACGGCAAACTGCATGGTCGGTCATCCCGATCACATCCTTTCCAACGGCCTCATGCAGTACACCAACATGACCCGTGGCGCGCTCAAGCAGCTCTTTCCTACCTGCCAGCAGCCCAACGCCAAACAGTCCGGCGCCGCCCACGCCTACCAGCAGAAACAGCAGGCAACATACGACGCCAATGTGCAGAAGGCAAACAGCCAGTTGGAAGCCCTCGAGCACCCGCCTATGCCGGGCCAGGCTCCGCAAAAGCCCCGCACCCCTGAGGAACGCGAGACCAACCGATGCATCACCTCCGGCCGCCTGCCTTCTTCGTGCACCGGCAACGCTCTGCTGGGAGCCTTCAGCGGCATGCTCTCGGCCGTCCTCTCTTCCGGCGGCCAGGCGACTCCCACTGCCGGACCTGTCATGGCTGGGGTGTTTGAAGGCCCGGGAGCCTGGCGCCTGGATTTCATCGATGGCGGCGTCCTCGTCAACTGCTCCTCGCTGTCGCCTAACCAGGAGTCCTATACCCTCGACTTTCGGCCGAACGGTGCGGTGCTGACGATCAACACCAAGCCTCGCCCGCTCGTCCTCGCCGTCCATGGCGACAGCACTATCACCGGACCCGGGCCCTTCACCATCGATGGCGTGGTCGCGGGTGGCTACACGCCGGGATCCTCCAGCCCCGGCCACAACGAGACCTCCACCTACACCACTACCGAGCGCATGAACGCCAACCAGGTGCAGCCTGCCTCTGGCAACACCACTAGTACCTACGCTGGCGGCGGCACGTACGACGTCACCACGACCCACACTAACAACAGCTATGTTGGCGGCACCAGCACTCCTGGCTACACCAATTTCGTCCCGCGCCGCGCCACCTGCCCGGCTCTGAATCTCAGCTCCCGGGGAGCCTCCACGGGCATCCAGACGATGCAGACCGACCTGCTCAAATCCATGATGGGCGGCGACAAGGGACCCCCCACGCCGCCAGGCATCCGCATGCACGGCATCTACGCCACCGAGACCGGCTTTTCTCTCGAGTTTTTTCCTGAGTCCGTCATTCTCGGCTGCGGTCCCGAGGTCGCCCGCGCCTATCCCTACACCGTCACCGCCGCCGGCGGCCGCGCGACCATCCAGATCGCCGCCGCTGACCACCCTCTAGTCGCCACGCTCACCCCCGGTGGCTCCCTCGATGTGGGCACCGGAGCTTACCAGGTTCACGGACGGCGGGTCGTCGGCCAGAACGATAATGGGGACTTCACCTTCAGCCCCAACGAACAGACCTGTTCCCTCGCCACCCTGGCGCCGGCCAAATCAATTCCCTCCGGCGGAGGCACCGCCGTGACCGCTGCCGCCGCGGCACCCAACGCACCACCGTCGAATCATGGCGGAACGCTCTCGACCCCCGCCGCACCGCTCGGCAACGCGACGCTTACCATCGTCTCCGCTCTGCCCACCCAACCTGGAGCCCCCAGCCCTCTCGCCGGCCATCCTGTCGTGCTGCTCCGCGCCAGTTATGCGGAGTCGCTCGCGCGTGGCGGAGTTTCGGTTCCGCCGGGAACCTCGCCCTACAAGTACGTCGCGGCCACCTGCACAGCGCGCACTCCCGATTGCCAGAAGATCATCGACGCAATTGGTGCCGCTTCCATCTCCGGCGCCCGAGCTGACGCGAACGGCTCGGCCACTCTCCCCGGCGTGCCTCCGGGCACTTACTATTTGATGGTCTCCGCGCGCGTGAATAACGTGCCCTACACCTGGGGCCAACCCGTACAACTCAAACCGGGGGCGAACTCCGTCAACTTGAACGCGCAAAACGCCACTCCGCTTAACTAATTCGACGTGCGGCGAAAACTCACCTCCCAATGCACCGGCTGCTCTTGTCCTGAGAAGCTCAGCATCAGCGCGTTGCCGTTGAGGAGATGCTTTTCCGGGAGCTCTTCGCTTCCCTTTCCCACCACGCGCAGGTGTTGCACGCTGAAGCCTTTCGGTAGATAGAACCAGAGTGTGTACGGCTCACCCGGCACCGGCTCCGACGTGCCCGATAGTTCATTTTTTGACTGATCCCACTCCTGGTTCAAGATGGAGTAGGCTCCCGTGATGTGCCGCGAATTGCCCACGAGCTGTGGCCGGGGCAGCAAGGGATTCACCGACAGCACGCGCGTATCGTGAGGTTCGATGTCAATCGCTATCGCATCCGAATACACCCCAAGAACTTTTTGATTCCAAAAATCGAAGACGACATAACTGTCGTTGGGCTTGAGCCCCAACTTATCCCGCAGCGAAATTGTGCGTGTCACTGCTTCAGAACGCCAGTTGGTAAAACCGGCTACGTCGTAGTTTCCTGAGGTCTCATTGACTTTCAGGTCGAGGATTTCAGGATAGTTGTGGATGTAGTCGTCCGCCCGCACCTGGCGAAACTTGTTCGCGCGCGTGTCGGTTCCGCGGCTGAAAAGATCGAGCGGAATAATCGGCATGGTCGGCATGGTCTGCTGCAGCAAACGCAATCGCTCTGGCGGAAGATCGGCCATCACGTTGCCCACCGGGTAGGCCACACCGCTCAGGGATATGACGCTGACGATGGTGCGGGCCTCCTGCTCGGTCACCCCTACGCCGGTTGCAGGATCTTCGCGGGCGGTTATCTCGTGCAGTACATCCGGTAAGCGACTTTTCTTTGCTTCCTCCATCGTCATGGGCTTGCCGAGTTCGATCCCTTCACCCGGCATCACGTAGGCGAAGATGTGGTTCGAAAATGCATTGCCGTTTATAGAACTGAAGAGGGGATACATCCCCTGCCAGTTGTTGTACAGGTCGTGACCATTGAAGAAAGAATTGAAGTAGCCGACTCCATCGAGTGGCATTCCGGCCGGGCAACCTTCGAGGAAGGCTTTCGGCCCAATCGCGTCACGGATAACTTTCAACCGGTTGCGATAGATGGTTACCGGGTCAGACGATTTGTCATACAGCTTGTCCTTGTCGAGTTCCGGAAACGCTTGCGGGATTGAACCTTCGCCGTCAAACTTGTAGTACTCAAAGCCCCAGTCGCTCAGGGTGGTAAATTCCTTGCGAACAAAATCCATTACTTCGGGATTGCTGGAGTCAAGTACGGGTGTGACGTAGTCGGAGATATGATCGCCTTCGAGCGTACGCAAATACCAGTCCGGATGTTGGGTAAGAGCTCCTGCATACACGTTGGGCACGATCCATAGCCCGGCATGGAATCCCTTGGACTTGATGTAGCTGGTTAGCCATTGCGGGCCGTGAGGAAACTTCGTCTTGTCCCAGTTCTCGATCCAGTAATGCTCTCCATTCTTTCCGCGGTCGAATCCGTCGTCTAATTGCACGTACTGAAAGCCGTAGGGCTTGAGATTCTTTGCCAGCCAATCTGTAGTGTCGACGACGTCCTTTTCGGTCACGTCTTTGTAATAGCCGGTCCAACTCGACCACACCATGGGAGCACTGCGGAAGTAGCTGTCATCGAACGGTACATAGAAGGGCACGCCCAGGGTCTTGGTGTAGTAGTCGGGGATGAGCCGGATATAACTATTTCCTGGAACCGGCATGGTTACATTCATCCGGTCGACATCCTGGCTGGCCCGCTGCAGTGTGGTTTCCTCGGGGAACTGAATGATGGCATCCTGCTTACGGTCGAACAGGCTGTGAAACGCCGGCCCGGAAACCTGGCCCAGGGCAAAATACATCACTTCAGGATTTTTGCGCGGTAGGTAGGACTGGTTACGCGTCTCCTTGCCGCCATACTCGAGCTGGGCCTCGTCGGTTCCTACCCAGTCGACGGGAAATCCTTGCGGGTCGAGAACCCGCGCCGGTATGCGACTGATCGGCGCCGGCGCTTCGGCTGTCAGCACGGAATTCGACGCAGTGCTGGAGACCTTAAGCATGTTCTGGCTAATGTCAAAGAGCCAGGCCGTCATGGGGTGAGCGGTATGGATGGTCACTCGCGACGGGCCGGTTTGCTCCGCCGTCCAGCCAGTCAGCGGAACAAGCGCATCCCGATCGCTAACGTTGATCCGCACATTCTCCAGGAGGATGCCCAGACTTCCCTGGGCAATACTCAGCACGCCGCGGTCCTGATCGGCGGTAATCGTCCATCCCAGGTTGCTGACAGCGAGCGGCGCGGCCGCATCGGCGGCATGGACTGCCATGAAGAAACTCGAAAACACCAACGGCCAAAAAGCCCGCATCCTCACTCCTCTGGTTTGGCTGGCACGCCTGAACTCGGCCGCAACATCAGTAAATTCCCACATCTCGCCCGCAGCAGCGAGATATGGGGCACTCCAGGTTGGTTCCACCGATGACGTTCCAACCCGATTAGACCCGACTCACCGCCGGGCGACAAGGCCTCGATCCTGCCGCCTGCCGCATGATCAGCCAAGCGGCCCCGGAAAATCTTTCTTGCGCAAGGCCCGTTTGTAGAAGGCTTTCGTTTGCGGTTGGTGACCGCGTGGCAGAATTGCAGGGCCCTCACGCGCGGGAAGATGATGATTCTCACCACTTTCTAACGTTTTCAAGTTGGCGAGAAAGGATGGTCCCTCTAGTCAATACGGCCAGGGGTGTCAGTCAGACGGCGTGTCGAGGCATGGCTTGCCTTGAGGTCTGGTCTGGACCAGGTGCTTGATGCGCGCAAAGTCGAACGTCATCTTCTGGCGGTTCGCCGTTATAACTTTAAGAAGAATCTCGCGGCAAACGCGCCTTTTGTAGACGTAGTTTCGGGCCAGATACCGTACCGCGAGATCAACTACACGAGTGCTTAAGCTAGGACTCGGCTGGAGGAATGAGATGAAAGTAAGACTGGCCTTGGCCGCAATCATCGTCTTTACGGTGAATGTATTCGCAGCGGATACGTACTTCCCGCCGCCCGAATCTGCTGGTGGATGGCGCTCCTGCCAGAACGACGAGGAGATTCGGTCCCTGGCCGGCATGGATCCGCAGCGCCTGAACCTAATTCGCGATGCGCAACTCCAGGTGTTTCAGGGACCATGGTCGATCGTGATCATTCGCCACGGCTATCTTGTCGCGGAGTGGTTCGGGGTCCCAACCATGCCCCATACCACCTTCGATGTTTGGTCCTGTACGAAGTCGGCGACGGGCGTGGCCTTTGGCCTGCTGCTCGATGACAGCCAGCACCACAAGCTTCCTCACGATGCACAGGTCACTTTGGATACGCCTCTTTACGATTTCGTTCCTGAGGGTAAGCCACTGACCGATCCTGCCAAACAGAACATCAAATTGCAGCAAGCGCTGACGATGACGTCCGGCGTACCCGGGGAATCGCGGGGCGTGATGGGTTTGGCCGTGGCTCCGCGACATGGCGAATACGAGTTTGCTTTGGGGAAGGAGCTGAACCGCTTCAGCATATCCGCGGCAAAACTGGCAGGTGAGCCAGGCACGGTGTGGGACTACTCCGACGCCGCATTTGCTCACCTTTCCATCTTCTTTGCCCACGCCACGGGCCAGGAAATTGATGCCTACATGAAGCGGCGGGTCTTTGACCCAATTGGCATGGAAGATGTGAGTTGGGATCATCAGGGCGGCTCGGGGCATATCGGCCCACACACCAATGCGCATAGCGGCTTGCATGTTTCCGCACGCGACTTTGGCCGCCTCGGATACCTGCTCGCGCATGACGGACAATGGCACGATCAGCAGATCGTCCCTCCGTCCTGGATTCAACTTGCGACCAAAAGTTCGCAGTCATTGAATCCCAGTTATGGGTATACCTTCTGGGTCAACACCGACCGCGTGCTGTGGCCTACCGCCCCGCGGGATGCCTTCGCCTTTCGCGGATACGGCGCGAATCGATGCTACGTCATTCCTTCGCTGGATCTGGTGGTGGTACGGATCGGCGATGCGCCTCCGAATTGGGGCGAGGAAACGCTTCTCCCAGCCGTGCTGGGAGCGATTATCGACTCGCCCCTTGCCAAGTAACTGCGGTAGAGCATCAACTACCTCAGCCTGCATCCCGGCTTGGATCCGGATAACCCCTGCTCCATCCCAGCAGTGAGCGGGGTTCAAGGTTTCGGAGTCATCGCTCGTCCTTAGCCAAGAAGTCCTTGACGGCTTCGATCGTGAACGGTCCTTTGCAGTCCAGCACCACATGCCCACATCCGGGAATGAAGGCCAATTCTCCGCTTGGCAACAAACGGTAGATCTCGACAAATTTCTCGGTTTGGTTATACGGATCATGATCGCCGGCAATGATGAGTGTTGGCGCTTTGATCGATCGTAATTGCGTGTCGGTCACATACACTGGCCCCAACCACATCACGGTGAGCCGCCGGATGAAGTCGTCCCATTTCTCCGGCGCCGGCATTAGCTTCTTGCGCTCAGCCACAAACTGCGGCGCATCTCTTTCGACATCGGACGGTTTCGACGCCTCCAGTTCTGCCCGTGCCTTCGCCGTCCAATCAGAGAGCGCCCTTGGGCCGCCGATAGCGACGAGGCGGTGCACCAACTCCGGATGCGCAGCCGTCAACGTGTAGGACGTGATCGCGCCATCGCTGAATCCGAGCACGTCTATCTTCCCTGTCGTTTCGTGGCGGATGACCGTGTAGGCGTCGCTTGCATACAGCGCGTAGGAAAAGGGCTGCGAACCGAGTTCTGACTTACCATGCCCGCGGGTGGCGATGGCAATCACGCGGCGATGCTTGCTCAGTTCCTGTATCAACTCTCCGAACTCTTCGATATATCCGTACAAGCCGCCATGCAGCAGAACCAGCGGCGTACCGCCGCTCCCATACACTTCGTAATAAATCTTCGCGTCGTCCACTTGCAGGTAGTGACCGGCAGCAGGGTTCACTCCATAGGCAATTTTTGCCGGTTCGCCTTGCCCATAGGCCACGGAAGAAACCAGCAGGACGACGATCACGGCCAGCACGGCCCCAATCGCATTGAGATTTTTGTGCACGCGAATATCCTCCTCGTTTTCCGGGAAGAGATTGCGAAAATTCTCCAGGTGGGATCGGGTAGCTTGTTTGAGCGGAGCCCTCCCCCAAACGGCTAGGGAAGCTCGCATCAATCATCGCGCTGGAAACGCACCCTTTACTTAGGCCCCTGCGCCCAGCACTACCCGGATTGATTCCTGGAAAGTAAAGCAATGGCGGGGCTCGTGTCAATGCTGACCGGTTCGTCACATCTGCGCAGTGCGGATGGAGTCAGGGAGCATTCCTGGAGTTTGTAGCAGTCACCATATCGAATACCGGGTCCGCGAATTCTACAGCCGGTTGCAGAGTTTTGTGAATATAGCGTGAATCGACCCCTGTTCGAAGATGGTTTCCTCCCGCAACCTTCGCAGAACCGATTGCATGCCCCACTAACTCCCAATTCGATAGGATGGTTCTAAGCATTCGCATGGAGGCTTTTTGACCACCACGATCGTCGCGTGGCTCCTCGGGGCCGTAGCCTTGTTGCTGATCATTCCCAAACTGCTTCTGCGCCTCCAGTTATCGCGCGCGAAAAACCGGTCCCTCGCCGGCCATGCAAAGTGGAGCCGCCGGTTCGCCCGCCTGGTGCCCTTCTACGAGTACGGCGAGTCCGAGTTCTTCCGCGCGGACGGCGCTCCCGAAGCAGTCGCCGAACAGCGCCGCGCCGGCTTCGCCCGCCTGGCGGCTCTCTATGCTGAACGATTCCCCAAGACCGTCCGCCAGACCCAGGAAGTCCAGGATGAAATCTCGGATCTGCAGTTCACCGGCCGTTATCGCGTCCCTTTCCAATTCAGCCGCTTCGTCCGCCAGCACCTGAACGCCGGGTCGTTCGTTGTTTCCTCCCACGGGCCGACGACCACCGACCTCGATGGCAACCAGCGCTACGATCTCACCGGCTCCTACGGGGTCAACGTCTTCGGCTATGACTTCTACAAGGAATGCATCGAGCGCGGCAGCGCACGGGTACGCGACCTGGGCCCGGTGCTCGGCGGCCTGCATCCCGTCACCGCAGACAACGTCCATCGCCTTCGGGCTATCTCCGGGATGGACGAAATCTCCTTCCACATGTCGGGCACCGAGGCGGTCATGCAGGCCGTGCGGCTGGCTCGCTATCACACTCGTGGACGCTACTTGGTGCGCTTCTGCGGCGCCTACCACGGCTGGTGGGGCGAGGTGCAGCCCGGCGTCGGTAACCCCGTCACCGAGCACGACACGCTCACGCTCAAGGACATGAGCGAGCGCAGCCTCCAGGTGTTGCGCAGCCGCAAAGACATTGCGTGCGTGCTGGTGAACCCGCTGCAGGCCCTGCACCCCAATGCCGGGGCGCCATCCGACTCAACCCTGGTCACCGACGGCCCCCGTACCAGCTTCGATCGTGAAGCCTACACGGCCTGGCTGCGCAAACTGCGCCAGGTGTGTTCCGATTGCGGCATCGTGCTGATTTTCGATGAGGTCTTCCTCGGCTTCCGGCTGGCTCGCGGGGGCGCCCAGGAATACTTCGGCGTACGCGCCGACATGGTGACCTACGGCAAAACAGTGGCCGGCGGCCTCCCGATCGGTGTGGTGTGCGGCCGCAAAGACCTGATGAAGCGTTTCCGTGAAGACCGCCCCGCGGACATTTGCTTCGCCCGCGGTACCTTCAATTCCCATCCCTACGTGATGGGCGCCATGGCGGAGTTCCTGGATCGTTTAGACACACCGGAAATCCAGGCCTGCTATCGCAATCTGGATGCGGTGTGGAACGGACGCGCAGCGCTGCTGAACCAACGGCTGCAGGAAGCCGGCGTGCAGGTGCGGGTGGGCAATATGTCGTCCGTATGGACGGTCTGCTATCTGCAATCGTCGCGGTATCACTGGATGCTGCAGTATTACCTGCGAGCAGAAGATCTGGCACTCAGCTGGGTGGGAACAGGCCGTTTGATCTTCAGCCTGGATTACACCGACGCTGCATTTGCCGAGGTTGCGGACCGCTTCGTAAAAGCAGCTCGGCAAATGCAGCAGGACGGCTGGTGGTGGCAAGGGGAAGGGCTTACCAGCAAAGCGATGAAACGCCGTGTCCTGGGTGAGATGTTTCGGGCCCGGTTCCATCGTCCATCGGATCGGGCCTCTGGTCCATCCTCCGGGAATGAAGCGCTGGGCAGTAAGGCTTGAAGCATCCGTTCCTTCCCACATCTCCCAACAAAGAACGTTGGGAGATATGGGACACCCCCTTGCCCTGGCTTCCTCTGCGCGCTCGATGCTAGAAAGCGAACCGAAGCGCTACCTGCACCTGTCGTGAAGGATAAACACTGGTGGCTCCACTGAACTGGCCGAAACTGGCATTCGGTGTGAATACGCCGGTGTTGCTGTTGACGGTGCCGATGTTCGCCGTCGGGCTGATGTAATTGGTGGCGTTCAACACGTTGAATGCCTCCAGTCGGAACTCCAGGCTGTAGCGCTCCTGCGGCAAAGCGAATCGCTTGTGAGCGGCAAGGTCAAACTGGCCGAAGCCGGGTCCGCGCAGAATATTGCGTCCCGCGTCGCCGAACAACTGCGTGCCCGCTGGGGCGGAGACGGCCGCCGGGTTGAAGAAGCCATTCAATGCGCTTTTGGTCTTCGTCAGCGTGCTGCCGTAGACGCTTTCCGTGGGGCCGATGATGTTCGGGCGCAGCGAATATACCGAGCTGGTGGTGGAGACGACCTGGTTGGTGCTGGCCGTATACGTCAAGTCGATCGGCACCCCGCTGGTCACCACGCTAATGCCGGTGAGCTGCCATCCCCCAAGAATCTGTTGCTCCCAGCCGGGAGCGCTGGATCCCCATGCCTTGCCATGGCCAAAGGGCAAATCGAGAATGGCCGAGGTCGTGTTGTTAATCGGTTGATCGTAGCCGGAAGGACCGCGGTCTCCCGCCGGGTTCGCGATGTTCACGACTGCGCCGTCGCCGTTTTGTGCTTCCAAGTCCGCAGACGAGTTGTTGAACCCTCTCGACCAGGTAAATGAATTAATGAGATAAAAGCCATTGTTAAAGCGCCGCTCGAGCTTTGCCTGCATCGAGTTGTATTGCAGAAAGCCGGCATTGCTTTCGGTAAGTATGTCGGTGAAATCAGCAATTGGCCTGCGATTGAGGAGAGAGGTTGCGCACTGCCCAGGATGAGCCGCGGGGATCTCGCTTGCTTCGCACAAACGCGCCTGGTTCGAGTCTTCGAGCGCGGCGATATGCACGGCGTGGTTGCCCACATACGACAGCTCAAAGGTAAATTGCCGCGGCAGTTGCTGTTGCACCGACACGTGGTAAGCCTGAACGTAACCGTTCTTGAAGTTCTTGGGAACGTACCGGGTTTGCGCTTTGGTGGTCGAGAAGTTAGAGGGGCCGGCAAAGTTGGTCTGGTAGCCGTCCTGCGTGCGCCGGAAGCAGGTAGTGGGATCTTCTGTGAGCGATGCGCAAAATCCCTGACCTGGAGTCTGATTCACGGGCAGCGTCGCCGAGTAGTTGTTCGGACCGTTATAGGCCAACAGTCCCTCGCCGCCGAAACGGAAGAGAAATGCGTAGCTGATGCCAAAACCACCACGAACGACTGTGCCCGCATTGGGTTGCCAGGCGAAGCCCACACGCGGACCGAAGTCTTTGTAGTCGGGATTCACCAGGGCGCGGTTTGCCAGTGAGCTGCCGCCCACGTAATGCAGGGTGTAGATGTGACCGGGATCCGTACTGGTGACGTCGGTGCCGGTGCCGGCGTGGAGCAGACGAGCGTTGGCTGGGTCGAAGTTGAGAATCTTGTTGTCCTGCTCCGTGTTCGGCGAAAGAAACTCATACCGCAGGCCGAGGTTCAACGTCAGGTTCTTCAAGGCCTTCCAATCATCTTGAACATAGCCGGCATGCCAGAAGCGCTGGTAATTCACCTCGTTCACGGCATTCAGCGAGTAGTTGTTGCGGGCGCCGAACAGGAAGTCGCTCAGGTTCGCGGCCTGCGGAGTCGTCGAACTGCCGGCCGAGCTAAACGAGCCGGCATAGGTGTCGGAACCAAACTTCGGATGGAAATCTGAGATGGCCTGCGCCAACCAACCATACTCGTATCCCACCTTCAAGCTGTGGTGGCCTTTGATCCATGTGTAGTTAACCCTGGGATTGGCCTGGGTGGGATTGGTGAATTGCGGGTTAGTCGCCTGCTCACCGAAGGCGGTGAACCCGGAAACCGTCTGCGTGTTCAGGCCACCGGTGTAGGCCGGGTTCTGGGGCACGTTTGGGATTCCTGCGAGGAAGTTCGGCTGGCCAAGATACGCCGGTTGCTTGCCACTTTCTGTCCAGGTCTGCCCGAAACGCAATTCGAGAATGCTGCTGTCGCTCACTACCCAAGTCCAGCCGGCCGCGAGCTGCCGCGTCCTCGCGTACAGCGTCCCATTGTTGTTGCCGCCCGCAGGACCAGGAAAGCTGGGCGGTTGGAAATAGGCGACGGCGCGTTGGCTGTAACGGAAAAAGCCGTTCTGCTTCTGGTTGAAGATAAAGTCGGCGCGACCGTCTCCTTTATCGTCGGTGGTCGTGCTCGCAGGCAGGTACTGGAAGTTGACCGCGGTGAGCGCGGCGCCGGGTATGTTCGGCGCCGGTAGGTTGGCAAAGGTCTTTAACGCGACGGGGTCGATATTGGGATCGCTCAGCGGCACCTGGCCATTCGCATAAATCACCCCGGTGTACGGATTCTTGATGGGGATGGGCTTACCACCCGCCGTACCGTCCGAAGTGAACAGGCCGGCCAACTCGGTGGGTGTCGGCAAGGTGGCCGTTGTCAGCAAATGCCCCACCGCGCGCAGGCCTTCGTAGTCCGTGAAGAAGAAGAGCTTGTCTTTGAGCACCGGGCCACCGAAGGTTGCGCCAAATTGGTTCTGTACCAAGGTGGGTTTGACCCCGGTGCCATAGAACGGACCAAACGCATTGAGTACGGTGTTGCGCAAGTAATCGTAGGCGCCGCCGTGGAATGAGTTCGTGCCGCTGCGGGTGGTGGCGTTGATGATGGCGCCCCCGGCTCGCCCGTACTCCGCCGAATAGTTGTCGGTTTGTACCTTGAATTCCTGAATGGCGTCGGGCGAAGGAATGACGGCTTCGTTCGAGTAGCCCTGATTTGCTTCCTGGTAGGCGTTGTTGTCGATTCCATCAAGGGTGAAGTTGTTGAATTGCGAGGTGAGCCCGTTCACGTTGTAGGAGGCGTCGCGGGGTGGATTGGAGGCCACCGTGTCCAGTAAAGAGCGCCGAACTCCCGGCACCAGTTGCGCCAGGTCGGCGTAGGAGCGGCCATTGAGTGGCAGTGCGATCGCCTGCGCGGATTCCACCGTACCGCCGCGGCCGCTGGAGTCGGTTTCGAGCAAGCTCGCGGCGCCCGTCACCTCGACTGTGTCATTGGCCGAGCCCACCTTGAGTGTCAGATCCACTCGTTGACGCGCGCCGACATTCACGCGAAAGGGATCAGTGCTTGAGACTTCAAAGCTCGGGGCGTTGACGGTGATTTTGTAGTCGCCCGCCTGCAGGTTATCGAACTCAAAGTCTCCTCCGGAATCCGTTTTGCGGGTGGAGGTCACACCTTTGGCGATGCTCAGCAGTTCCACCGTAGCCCCCTGCACTCCGGCGCCGGATGGGTCTTTAATGGTGCCAAGAGCCGCACCGGTATCGAACTGCGCGCTTGCCACCAGCGTGTTCCCAACCGCCAGTAGCACCGCCAACGCGAATCGCAGCCTTCCTGTCCGCATGTGAATTCTCATCGCCGTTTCCTCCTCCAATGCCTTCCGCATCAAGGACTAGCAGCGATCGACGGGTCCGCCTACACTATTCACCGCGACGTCACCGATACACCGCCATAAGCAACTTTGTTTGAACGATTTAACGTAGATTCATGTATCCCGATACAGTGCTTTTTTGCACCGGAAACTCATTCACGCCCCATTCATGCAGGGCTGATTGAATGAATTCCATCCATGATCAGCAAAGAGCGTGAACTGAGTCCGGCTGGTCCGCTCTCTGCGCAAGAGACGCCGGCGCAAGAATCCCTCTCTCCCCAGCGCGCATTACTTGAGCGAATTGTGGCTTCCCCTACCTTTGTTCGCAGCGAGCGCCTCTGCAGCCTGCTGACCTACGTGTGCGAGATGACCTTCAAGGGACGCGGTGCGGAGCTCAACGAGCAGAAGATTGGTCAGGCAGTCTTCGGCCGTTCTCGGGATTACGATTCAACGATCGACGGAATCGTCCGCACGCAAGCAAGCCGTCTTCGCCAGCGGCTCGAACAATACTTCCGCGAAGAAGGCGCCCACGAAACCATCCGCGTCGTGATTCCCCGCGGCGGCTATGTGCCGGTGTTCGAGCCTCAACCGCTCTTGCATCCCTTCGTCAAACCCGAGATTGTTGAAGCGGAGTCCGCCGCGGCAGGTTCCGCTCCCGCGGTTCAGGAACCAGCAAACAATCGGTATTTCTCATTGCGTCTTCTTCCCTGGTTGTTGTGCGTGTTTCTGACCGCGGGGTTGCTCCTCTCTGTATTTCATGACCGGCTGTTTCCCGTTCGCACCAAACCACATCCCTTGTGGAGCCAAATTTTCTCACCCAGCCACCCGACACTGATGGTGCCGGCAGACTCCGGGTTGGTGATTTTCCATAACATGTCGCGGAGGGATTTCGGGCTGAACGAGTACCTGCTCGGCAGTTACCGCACGGGCGAAGGCACGGCCACTCTTTACGATGGTGCGCCAACTTCGATGCAGAACTGGCTGATCAACCTGGGGAACCGGCGCTACACATCGATCGTGGACCTGGAGGCAAGTCTGAGGCTGGCCCAAGTGGCGCGCGGTGCTGGGAGCGATCTGCAGGTGCGATATGCACGGGATCTCAGGCCGAATGATCTCAAAGCGGGAAATGTGATTCTGATGGGAGCTGCGGAGTCGAATCCCTGGGTCGAGCTCTTCGAGAAGAATATGAATTTCTCTTTTGAGGATGATTACAAGAATGGCGTGTTTACGGTGGTCAACCGCGCCCCGCGGCCGGGTGAGCCCGCGCATTGGGATTCTGTCTGGAACGATCCCCAGCGCAGGGTCTATGGCCTGGTGGCTTATCTCCCCAACCTCGCCGGGGATGGGAATGCGCTGATTCTCGAGGGAACTTCGATGTCCGGGACGGAAGGCGCGCGCGATTTTGTGATGGATGACTCCCAGTTGCTGCCATTCCTGCGGCGTATCCAACGCGCCGACGGCGTTATTCCGCATTTCGAAGTGCTGCTGGGAACGCAGAACATGAGCGCCAGCGCAGTGCGTAGTAACGTACTCGCCTGGCGCACAGCCAACTGAAGCGGCTGTCTTGACCATCGATGCTGCATTTGCCGAAATCATGGCAAATGCAGCACGACGGTGGTGGCAGAATGCAGGGCTTAAATGTCGTGCACGGGGAGAAGCGTTTCGGTCTCGGTTACATCGTGCATCGGATCTATCAGCTGACCCGACATCAGGTAAAGAGGCGCACGGTAGTACAGCATGAAGTCATGAAACGGATCGGTCAGGATTTTGGTCATCCAGACCAGGCCCGTCTGCACGTCCCGGATGAAGAACAACTGAACGGTGCGGAACAGCAAAGCGCCAAAACCAACAACTAACCAAATCTGGCCGACGTGCTGCACAAAGGTGGCGTGATCGGCATGCGCCGGGAAAATCCCGAACAGGGTGGGACTTAGCCAAAGCAATCCAGGCGACAAAGCCCAAACAAACATCAGGACAACCTTGCGCCGGAGGTTGTAACCGACCTTGATGTCCTCCTTGTGATCGTGCGTGGCATGGTTAACCTGGTCATAATCCCTGGGCTCAAAAAAGAAGTGACCTGCCTGGCGACTGACCATGGCTACCAGCCAGCCAAGAAGAGCAGAGGCTGCCGGGTTCTTGAAGATAAGGACGTACGCGCTGAGAAAGCTGATCGAACTAAGGAAGTGGAGCGACTGGTTGATACGGCTGTGATGGTAGAAGCGGTGGTCATCCCACCGTTGTATGCGTAGAGCTTCGAGAAAACCTTGCATGCTGTTCCCTTCTAAAGTTCGCCGGCGCCCAATGATCATGAAGAAGGAAATATCGCACTCTTGTTACAGAGAGATGACAGTGATAGATTTAGACTTCCTGTGTGTTCGCGCAGGCGGCTGCTGCGGGGAGACTCCTAAAGTCTGGTCGTCGCGGCCGGAAAAGCGGCAGATTTATTCGAAAATGCCCTAAGAGTTCATGGTTCCGTCACAGAGCAAGGCCGTGGGAAGGCCGCTGAAGACCTTGTCCAGAGTGCTCTAAGCCCTTCCGGGACGAACCTTTTTAGTTACGCCGGGAGCACTCGGCAAAGGCAATCCAATCCCTGCCCGAGCGGGTTTTGGGCAAGGATTGGACAACAGGTTTTGCAATAACAAGATCTAGCCGAACGCCGGAACAATGGGGATCCTATTTCCCCCCACACCCCGGACAGGAGCGGGCCTTGAAAGCACCTTCATAATCTTTCTCGGGGCCGCCCTCTTTCTCGTAGTAGTAAATGCAATAGTCAAATTCGCTGTCGAAGTCAGGCATGTGAACTACAACCGGTTTCTTATTTGAACCGGTCAGTTTGTCCGTTTTGTTGGGTGCGCCCTGTGGGCCGGTAAACTCGATTCTGAAATAGTGATACTTTACATTTTTGTTGTGAAATTCCAGAACGCCACCCAGTTCGGTTCCGACTTCAGCCGGCGTCATTCCAGGAGCGACTTCTACTGACCGTGGTTCTGCTAGCCCTGTTCCCACGGCGGCGGGAGTTTTGTGCGTAGTCATGTCGATGCTCGCTTTCCAGGGAGAAGTTATCGTTGGATTTGCCAGCTACATGGCTGGCTAGTGGTTTGAACTCGCGTACTGCGGCAGCCTACCATGATCGTTGGTTCCCGACAACGCTGTCTTGTTTTCATGGAGCCACCTCAACTTACAGAACGCACCTGGCCCAAATGTTCGTTACCCGGCCTTTGTAATAGCAACTGGATTGGAGGCAACTAATTGCCGGTAGCGAGGATCTCGCCGCAGACCCTCCAGATCAGGAAAGGGGACAAGCTGCAACTCTGTGGCACCTCGCTTAAAGCATGCATTCAGCGTGGCTAACGCTTGCTCGCGGTTCCCAATGAGCTCCCAGATTCTTGCTTTGTAAAGCTGAGAAGTTATGTCACGGGCGCCAAGCTTTTCAGCTTTTTCTATAAGTGCCGGAACACCCTGAGGATTCCCTGACTTAGTCCTGTAAAGTGCCAGCAACATCCAGCTGGGGCCATCCGTGCCATCTGTCAGCAAGTGGCGTTCCGCCTCTGTCTGGGCACGAAGAAAGGCATCCTTCGCTTCGGTCTGATGGTTGTGCAGGGAAGCGTAGCAATCGGCGAGTTCGAGCCAATTCGCATCGAGCCCGGGATTAAACTGCACGGCTAGAAGCGCAAAGGGCAGTGCCTCCTCAAACTTGCCTTGGTAGCGTAAGGCGAGCGAGGTATATCCGGCTGCCGCATCAGATTTAGGATCGAGTTCCAGTGCCTTCTTCAGGGACTCAGTCGCTTCTGCGATGTCGCCGATCTGCAGATACTCGTCACCCAGATTGCTCAGGGTGAGAGAGTTTTTGGGAGCAGCCAGGCTTGCGGCCCGAAAGGCTTCGACTGCCTCCTGATATCTTCCCTGCCCTTCAAGGCCAAAGCCGAGCTCGTTGTAAGTTAACCAGTAGTTCGGGCGCTCCTTCAGCACGCGGCGGAAGGCCTTCTCAGCGTCCGGCCATCGATTGAGACGAGTGTAGAGCTGCGCTTGCCACACCAGTGTCGTGGGGTTGGACGGATCGAGGGCAAGGGCCTTCGCGAATGCATCCAGGGCTGCCTGCTCCTTGCCGGAGTACTCAAATACGATCGCCATCGCGAGGTAACCCTCGACAAGACGTGGATCGAGCGACAGCGCCGTCTCGCCATTTCCTCGAGCCAGGTAGAGAGCGGCAGAATTCCGGTGAACGACACCGAAGTGGACATACGCCTGAGACAGCTTGGCGTACGCGATTGCATACCGGGGATCAAGATTAATCGCGTCTTTGTATTTCTCAATCGCCTCGTCAAGCCCTTGATCATTGGGCTGCTCCATCAGGGCCTCAGCCGACTGAAAAGCGGTAAAGGCTTCCACCGACTGGGTTTCCGGCTTTGGGAGCGCGGATTTTCGCAGGTATGAGGTCAAACCGAGTAAAGACGCCGCAGCTTGCACCGCGCGGTCCGGAAGCGTGGTCACTTCTGACAGGGTGCAACTTAGTTTCTTCTCCCGCAGCGGCTGCCCGGACATGGGATTGAGCAAACGTAGAAGAAGCTGAAAACCTTCACCTACCGGCAACGCGGAAGCCGCCAGCACCAGGTTCGCCCCCAGCGGGTTGCAGACATCCTGTAATTTGGTCAACTGGGCGACGTCGACGTTAACCTCGTCGGGCGAAATGACAAAAAGCTCCCGGTCATACGCTTCCGCGCGGGCAAGTGTCGTTTTGATAGCGCTCAAAACGCTGGTCAGCATGGGCGTCATATGAACATCAGAAGGTTTTGGCCAACTCAACAAGGCGACGAAGCGTTTTGCGGGCAAGGGATGGAGGAAATTCTCCAGGTCGTCCCGTTTCCACCAGGCGGCGCCCACCAGCGCTGTGCCGGTGGCCATGGCCGCGCCGATAAAGCGGCGCCGCGACCATGATTCCGCGGGGCGATACCTGACCCTGAGCAGCTCCAGCGCTTGATCAAAGGCCTGGCACCTCCGCTGCGGATCGCGATCGAGGCATTGGCGGATCAGCTCAATACAAAACGAAGGCACGCCTGCACTCTGCATTCGCGGGCTCATCGCAACCGGGCCTGTGTCGGAGGCCGACGCCGGCTTTTGGCCGGTAAAGATCATGTGCAGGACCACCCCAAACGCAAACAGATCGCTGGCGCGAGAGGGCAGTTCCCCTTGATAGAGTTCTGGAGCCAGGTAACCAGGCGTACCCACGATGACTCCCTTACCAGAGAGAGATGGCTCTCCCTCGTAAGCGCGGGCCAGGCCAAAGTCTGTAATGCATAGCCGAACGTCCGCCCCCACTCCTTCGAGCATGATGTTATTGGGCTTGATGTCGCGATGAACGATACCGGCGTCATGGATGGCGGCCAACCCGGCGGCCATCTGCTTCATGATCGCCATCCCTTCCTCAATCGTGATCGGCGCCGCCCCGCGCAACCGCTTGGAAAGGGTCTCCCCGGGCAAAAACTTCATCGTCAAAAACAAGAACTTGGGCGGCGGCTGCTCAGCCCGGAATATGTCGTAGATCGGGCAAAGATTGGGGTGAGTGACCTCTCTGGCTACCAACACTTCCCGCTCGAAACGCTGCTGTAAGTCGGGATCGTCGGCGATCTGGGGAAGAATCGTCTTCAGCGCGAGGTGTACCCCCTGAAGAAACGTATCCTCTACTTCGTACACTTCGCCCATGCCGCCCTGCGCGATGAAGCGGACGATGACAAAGCGATCGATCAAAACCTGGCCGGGCTGGAACCGGCATGGGGCCATGGTTGGGAAAACAAATGCTTCGGCGTTCGAAGCAGTGGAGGCGGGTTCTTTCACGGTACCGATCGGCGCGTCGAGAAGATCGATGGGCGGATGCTCGAGAAAGCTTCCGGCACGGGCATCCAGGGCCAGCAGCTCTTCGACTGCGGCGCGCAGTTGCAGATCGTTTTTACATGCCTCGTGGAGGAAGGCGGCTCGTTCCGTAGGCTCGAGCGCCAGAGCTTCCTCGAAAATCTGCTCAATTACCTCGGGTTGACCGCCCATAATGTCCAACCGAACGAAGCGCTTATCCGACCAATTGATGATATCGCTTCGCAAGTCCATGAGATTCATAGTGCGCACCAAGCCCTAATCGTTTCGGACAGGAAGGAGGCCCGGAGATTTTTGGCTCCGGGCCTTGGCTGCAAGTGGATGCGGTTACCGTGTGGCCACGTTGGTCTGGCTGCTGGAGCCGATGGCTGCTTCCTGCTGCTGGGTCTTCTTCTCCGACTTCGAAACCGGGAGCCTCAGATCCATTTCGGCGTCCTCGGAGACGACCTTGCGCAGAAAGTACTGGTCGCGATACTTGTTGAAGACCAGCTTGTGGTCACCGCGACCGACGGTGTGGTCGGGCATGCTCAGTCCCAAAGCCTGGACCGGTTTATCCAGGTTCTTGATCTGGACGATGTGCCCTGTTTCCGACTTGATGACGTAGGTCCCAGCCGGCAAGAGCTCGTTGCCCACGGTGAAGTCGAAGGGAATGTTGGCCTTGACTGCGTGAGTTTGTGCGAAGGAACTGCCTGCCACGGCAAAATTTGCGATGGCGAAGAATGCGACTGCGGCTAGCTTTTTCATGACATTTTCTCCTATCGATTGGGCGTCTAAGTTCCGATCGCCTTCACTCTGATAAGCGCAGTTCCGGCGCAAACGGGGCCAACCGAGCAAAGTTTTTTTGAACTAAGAAAGTTGCAACCGGCAATCGTTCGGCCTAGGGTAGAAAGCAGACGAAATAGGAGACTTAGGCTGGAAAGTACTTCCGCCGCTCCGTGTGAGCCACTCGCTATGAGTACTGACGACGGGCAAGTTACCCTGCTGTTGAAGGCCATGAAGACCGGTGACGAGACGGCGGCGGATAAGCTGTTACCGCTCGTCTACACTGAGCTGCATCGCTTAGCCAGGGCCTACATGCGGCGCGAGAGATCGGACCACACCTTACAGCCAACCGCGCTTATCAACGAAGCCTATCTTCGTCTGGCCGGCGAGAACGTTGATTGGCAGAGTCGCCAACACTTCATCGGTGTCGCAGCCAATGTGATGCGCCGCCTACTGGTGGATCATGCCCGGGCACACAATGCGCTGATACGAGCGGGCGGTCAGCATCGGGTCGAGATGGACGATGGGCTGGTGATTACCAATGAGCGCTCGCGGGAGGTGCTCGCCCTGCACGATTGCCTCGGTGAGTTGGAAAAAATCAATCCCCGGCAGGCCAAAGTGGTGGAACTCCGCTATTTCGGGGGCTTCTCGGTGGAAGAGATCGCGGAGATTCTGAAAATGTCTCCCCGCTCCGTGAAACGGGACTGGGCACTGGCTAGAATCAGCCTGCTTAAGCAGATGGAACCCTACGGGCATCCGGATACGCTGCCATAGCGTCTATTTGACTGCAACCGGCGTGTGAGGTACACTCGCGGCCCGGCAAGGTGCGCATCATAATAGGTTCAAATTTGCCCGCGGCCTTGCGATAATAGGGAAGCAAGATCTGCTGACCCATCGGTTGAAGAGTCGGTTGGACCCGAGCTTCCGGTCGCCCCCCCGACGTGCAGAACGGGCCCTGTGTAACGCCAAAGCGGAGGCCAGTTTGAAAAATATTGGTTCGGAACATCCTTCCCCAGAAGGTCTGCCATCGGTTTTCACAGTAATTGACCAAAGAGGGAAAAATCCCCGGCAAGCTGGTCAGCTACTTGAGTTGCGCACGGAAGAGGGACCCGTCTTCGTTCGCCCGTCAAGATGGCAGCGCATACGTCTGCGGCGGAATTTTCGCCATTTTCACGTCATCCCGCCGCAACTTCTGAGCCGTAGTCATCACCGATTGATCGCAAGACTTCTGCAAACCGCGGTAGTCAAACCCGATGCAAAGGCCGCCGTCGACGCGGTTTTTGGCGTGGTCGAGAAAGTTCATGCCAAGTCGCCCGTAGAGTCCCCTCGATTGACCGTCGTGAGCCCAGAGCCAACGCGCACGCTGGCGGTGTTGCCGAAGCCCGCGATTCAGATTTTGCCCCGGCCGCAGAGGCTAAGAGAACCCCGGAATCAGCCCAGCGCCCCAGCCGTCTTTGGGACGGGAGATATCGGGCTCTGGCCGTGGATCGTGTCAGGTGCGGCCGCCGCCGCCTTTATCCCGCTGATCATGGCTTCGGTTTACGGCATTTCCCTGTTGTCGAGCACGCCCGCGGTCAAAGAAACGCGCGCCGCAGCCACGCCCATCCAGCAGGTGGCGATGAACCCCGTCCCGGAAGAACTCCATGCAGCAGCAAGCGTGCCGGTTTTGCCGGCGAAAAACGCCCTACCGGCTCTCCAAACTCGGAAGCATCGGGAATCGGCTGATTCCCTTCAACCAGCCAAGCAGGAGCCGGAAACAGCCTCTCCTGAGGCAATTGCTCATCCGGAGCGACGCTTCGTCTCGGAACTACCGCAAGGATATTTTGCCCATCCGGTGGCGCCCACACGCAATCTTGTGGGTGAGGTACGGTTGAAAGCCCTGATCGGCGCGGATGGATCGGTAAAGCAGGTGACCGTGCTGAGCGGCGACCCCAGGCTGGGGCAGGCTGCCATGCGCGCGGTGATGCGCTGGCACTACAGTCCCTATGAGGTGCTCGGCAATCCGGTAACGGTGGAGACGGAAATCAAGATGAGCTTCTTCGGCCCCGATGCCGTCTCCATTGCATCGGTGTCTGACGGAAGCGGCTCGCAGATTAAATAAACCAGCTTGGCAAGGCTCTGGGCCGGGTGTGGCTCAAAGCTCCCTTCCGTTGCGCCCATCCCTGCCCTTCCCTCTCTCTTTGGTCCAGCAACGCCTCCTGCCGGTTCGCGCTTGCTCGCGGACCATGACCCCCGCAATCGCCTGGTTGACACCCCTCTACTTCTAGGGCTATGTTGGCTGCATCCTGAGATGTATAGGGGTGTATCGCACAATGGCTCGGAATGACCTTCAGGGAAGTCTGGATCTGCTGGTTCTCAAAACCCTGTCCCAGGTAGGCTCACTGCACGGCTACGGCATCGTTCTCCACATTCAAAGAGCCTCGGACGAATTGCTCAATGTTGAGGAGGGCTCGCTGTATCCGGCCCTGCACCGCATGGAGCAGAGCGGATGGATCCGGTCTGATTGGGCTCTCACGGAGACCAATAGAAAAGCGAAATATTACAAGCTGACGGCTACCGGCCGAAAGGAATTGCAGGAGGCCGAGAAGAACTTCGAACAACTGGTGAAAGGTATACGCGCCATATTGCGCTACGCGTGAGGTGATTCATGTCACTCTTTAGCCGTTTCTCAAATCTGTTTACGCGCACCAACCTGGAACGTGAGATCGAGGCCGAACTCAAGTCACATATCGAGATGCGCCTCGATGACAACCTGGCGGCCGGAATGTCGAAGGACGAAGCGCGGCGGGATGCGATGCTGCGCTTTGGAAATCCAACCGTGATGAAAGAGCGGGTAACGAGTGCAGATGCAGCACTGATGGTAGATGGTATGGCACGCGATATCCGTTATGCGTTGCGCTCTTCGCTGCGAAGCCCAGCTTTTGCACTCACGGCGATCGTCACGCTTGCTCTGGGTATCGGGGCGAACGTGGTCGTTTTTGGTGCGTTGAATTCGCTCATCCTCCACCCGTTCAACGTTCCCGAAGCCGGCCGCCTTTTCAATGTTGTGCAAAAGCCACATGGCTTCGATAGCCAGTCGTATCCCGACTATCTTGATTTTCGTAACCGCAACAGTACCTTCAGCGACCTGGCTGCGTACGAACTGTACGACGCCGGGCTTACTGTCGGGGGAGTTGCGAAGCGGTGCTGGTTTTATGAGGTTTCCGGGAATTACTTTCGCATGCTCGGCCTACGTCCCCAATTAGGGCGGTTTTTCGACAGCAACGATGAGCATGGGCCGAATTCCGCGCCCTATGTTGTGTTGAGCGATTCCTTCTGGCGTTCTGAGTTCAACGCCGACCCACGCGTTCTGGGGATGAAAGTCACTCTCAATAAACATCCGTTCACCGTCATCGGCGTTGGCCCTAAGGAGTTCCACGGCACGGAGGTCATCTTCTGGCCTGACTTCTGGGTACCCATAATCAACGAACCTCAAATCAACGGCTACGATCACTTAAACGAGCGCAGGAGTCATGGCGTTCGGGTGCTGGGGAGGCTAAGGGACGGCGTAACGGTAAGCCAGGCAACGGACAACTTGAATGCCGTCGGCGCTCAGCTAGCCAAGGAGCACCCAGCCGAGGATGATGGCCTGGGAGCACGCGTGGTGAAACCGGGATGGATGGGGGACTTTCTGGGCGATCCCGCCCGAACTTTCATGACCAGTATTGTGCTGCTGGCGCTCTTAGTACTGCTAGCCGCGTGCGCCAACCTGGCCGGTATCTTTGCTGCGCGCGTCGCGGACCGCACGCGTGAACTGGCGGTACGCCTGGCAATCGGTTCCAGCCGATGGCGTGTCCTGCGACAGATAACGATGGAAGCCGTTGTTATTTCTTTCGCCGGCGGCGTATCAGGAACGCTTTTTGCGATTGCCTTGCTGGGCGTGTTGAGCCGCTGGCGACCCTTCGCGCAATTTCCAGTACACATGGTGATCGTTCCGGATTGGCGGGTGTATGGCGTAGCTCTGCTGCTGTCACTTGCCAGCAGCGTTCTGCCCGGGCTGTTGCCGGCGCGGCAAATCTGGCAGACCAACGCGATGCAGGCAATGAGAAGTGGCGGAGCCGGAAGCGTGTTCCGCCGAGCAACGTTACGCGAAGTTCTGCTCGCCACACAGATTGCCCTTTGCGCGCTGCTGCTCACCGCCGCCCTGGTCGCTCTGCGGGGAATGCAACGTTCTTTGCATGCTCCTCTTGGCTTCCAACCGGAATGTGTTGTCATCGCCGACACGGATTTCCACATGGGAGGATACACCGATCAATCCTCGCTTGCGGTGCAAAAGAGCATGTTGGAGCAGACGTCTCAGCTGCCTGGTGTGACAGCGGTGGGAGCCATCAATGAGCCTCCGCTTAACACTGGAGGAAGTAGTACTCCGGTCTATCGCGAAGGCACGACAGATTTTCGCGGTTCGAACAGCGTGTTTTTCGCGAAGTTTTTCTCCATCTCGCCGGGCTATTTTCGCGCCGCCCAAACACGATTGCTCAGCGGGCGGGATGTTAATTGGCATGATGATGCCACAACGCCCAAGGTCGCGCTGGTCAACCAAACCTTCGCCCACATCCTATTTGGCGATGCGCCGCCGATCGGGCGTCGCTTCCTGATTGGGGAGAAGGCCTGGTACGAAATCATCGGCGTCGTCGAGGACGGGAAATACGACTCCTTGACGGAAGACCCGAAGCCGGCAATGTTTTTCTCTCTGGCGCAGAATGCAGATACCGATATCACGCTCGTTGTCCGATCTCCGTTGCCGCCGGCAGAAGTGGCGCCGATGTTGCGGCGCACGCTCGCCAACATTGATCCCGGTCTGCCTTTCACCATCAGCAACTGGCAGGATTCGCTTTCTGTCGTGTATTTCCCCGCAGGCATTGCGGCCGCCAGTCTCGGGCTGATGGGTGGGTTGGCTGCGATGCTGGCGGTGACCGGCGTCTTTGGCATGGCCGCCTATTCAATCTCCAAGCGCTGGAAAGAGCTTGGGATCCGAGTGTCGCTTGGCGCGCAGCGGGCACAACTGATGCGCTCTGCTTTAGGGCGCCCGTTTGCAATTTTGGTTGTCGGCTCCGCCCTGGGCCTTCTGGCTGGCGTGTTGGCTAGCCGTCTGCTGGCACAGATCGTATATGAAGCTACGCCTCGCGATCCGCTGGTGCTTTGCGGAGTGATGCTGACCATGGCGTTGCTGGGTCTGCTCGCTACCTGGATTCCCGCGCGGCGCGTGCTGGCAGTTGATCCGGCACAACTGCTCAGGGACGAATGATAGCGATCGGCAGCCTGGTTTATACCGGCACGTATTGATTGAGGTAGCGTTTCGCCATGCGAAATCCCACCTTGTAGGGTTCGCTGAAATCCGGGCCAGGATTGTCGGCGGCGCCGTAGAGATCGTCTTCATGCTCAATGCTCATTGCGCCTTCGTAGCCGACGTTTTGCAGAACGCTGAAGAATTCGGGCCAGGGGATGCTGCCCATACCGGGAACGCGGAATTGCCACCACCGGGCCTGGTTTATGGGCTCGATGCCGCCTCGGCGAACAATGTCCCAATGAATCTGCGTGTCCTTCAAGTGGACGTCGTAGATCTTGTCAACGAACTCTCTCGCGGTTTGAATGGGGTCCATCATCTGCCACAGCAGATGTGAGGGATCGTATTGCAGGCCGACATAGGGGGAATCCTTGAAGGCGTTGAAGAGCGCCGCAAACCCTACCGGGCTGGTGGCAATGTTGGGGCCGCCCTGCCAGGGCTCCCACAAAATCCGCACCTTGTACTTCTCGCACGCGGCAAAGTACTTCTCGTGGTAAACGCGCACAATCTCGTCTACTTGCGCTCCGAATGATTTGGAGGCATCTTTACCGGACTGCGTCCCGATATAGGGAACTCCTAACTTACCCGCCAGTTCGATGGTCTTCACAAAATCAGTGTTTTCGCGATCGCGCTCCGCGGGGTCGGCGGCGATGTGATTTGCACTTACCTGCAGGGCTGAAACATGCATGGCCTTCGCCGCCAGATGATCCTTGACTCGCCCGATTTCCTCGTCCGTGAGCTTCGCCGTATCCAATCCCGGGACGCCGCTTCCGGCATTCAGGATCATGTTGTTGAATCCTTCCTGCAGAGCGAAGTCGACGTTCGCTGCAGTATATTTCGCGAGGATGCCAAGCCGCGGCTTCCACTCTTTCGTGCGCGCCCCTGCCTTGGGCAAGGCCGCGAGGAGTGCTGCCGCCGTCGCCGATCCAAGTAACGCACGACGGCTTAAATTTCCGTTTGGCATGAGGGTCCTTCCGTGGCGGCAACAGACATCCTTCCCGCCTGAGCATTATATTGGTTCGCGCGTAGGCAGGAAATCTTCCCGGCTGGAATGCGTTCCACCTGGTCCTCCAGGCGACGCGGATCCAGGTGAAAATGGTGACACCACCGGTGCGCGGTCCCTTGCACCGGTTTTGCCAGTCTCGTTGGCCTGTTTCTTTGATCAGTTGTATTTGATTGGATAGGAATTGTTGCGGAGCGCTTTGCGGTTGGCCCGGTGATTGCAATCGGAACCACGGCACGCGAATCTTTTACAGTCTGTCCACTTCAGCGACGATCAGGTCTACCGGTATCTGTTTGCGGCTTGGCCCATTCGGATTCAGTCTTGGGTGCGCAGACGGTTTGCCGTCTCCTGACCTGTCCAGCAGACAGACTTTTCCCGTCTACGATTCGGAGCGATCACAGCATTCAATTCCTGCGTGATACGCATGATGGCGATGAGACCCAGGTAGCCAAAAGAAACATTCACAAGGCAATTCCACACGAGTTGCATGCTTTCTCCCCCAACGTCATCTTATGTATGCATCTTAAGGGGCACGGGGATCTTGGGTCTACAACTGTTCGATGCAGCGACAGTACGGGCAAGCGTTACCCGCAGTTACTAACAAAGTGTCAGGGCTTGCGGGCGCCCTCTGCTTGCACCTTAAAGAACGTCAAATCAGCAGGGGCGAACGAAGGAGAGATCCGGAAGTAATGAAGCAAAAGTGCTAAAGCACTGCCTGTCTCCCGCGATGTACAACTGGCAGGAGGCTCCCCCGTGAAAACACTGCTCATCACGCTCCTCCTCTGCTCCGTGGCGTCAGCCAAAAGCAGGCCAACCCCGAAATATCAGGTAGCCCAGTTCCAGGAGACTCACGCGGAATCTATCCGCATGAACTGCTTTGGATCCGGGTATGGCGCCAGCATGTCCACCTGTCACGACACGGAAATGCTCGTCTACACGGTGAAGATTGGGGAAGCTGTCTACACGCTCACACCCTACGGGACCTTCCCTCACCACGAATCCCTGTGGCGGCAACCGGCTGGCGCGGCTGTGGCGGTCTGGAATGATGGCAAGCATGTGCATGTCCGGGCGAGCGCGCGAGAGTCCCAGTACGACATCATTGGGGAAAGCGCCGAAGACGCTTCCAGATGATGGGCAAGGTGAGGTCCTAGCCTGGTAGCGGCCGAGAGCAATTTCCGCTTGCCCCTCCCTCGTTGCGGTGATTTACCGTAGGTCTATGCCCGCCTACACGGAGCCCACACCACTCAATCTGCTTGATCCCGTTGCACTGGCTACCCGTTTACGCAAGGAAACCGCGTCTGCTCTGGAAACGGAACTGGCCGGATATGACGATGACACCGCCAGCCTTCATGAGGATGGAAAGTGGAGCGCCAAGCAGATCGTCGGCCATCTGATCGATTCCGCGGCCAACAATCTGCAGCGTATCGTTCGCCTCAACACGCAGCCGGAGCTAACCATGCAGGGCTACGCACAAAACGATTGGGTAAATGTGCAAGGGTACAACGAGCGGCCGTGGAGTGACCTCGTGGGCCTATGGGCCGCTCTTAATCTGCATGTCGCTCATGCCATGCAGCGGGTTGAAAAAGCGCATCTCCCACATCTCTGGAACGCGGGTGAAGACAAGATAACGCTGGGCTTTATCATGGAGGACTACATCGCACATCTGCGGCATCATCTGGATCGTATGCCGGCACGCACGGCGCGGTAGAGAAGGCAGCAGAAACCGTCAGTCGGTTTGCGGCCGCGGTGGATTCGCCCAGTGACCGGATTTGTCCTTCCCGCTCACCACGACCCCCTTCGCGTTCCAGCCCAGACCCGCTCGCACGATAGCCGGGCAATAGCGCAACGTGAGCCCGCAGCGTCGTTTGCTCGACTGATTCGCTTCGGATCCATGCAGGAGCAAATCGCTGTGAATAGAAATCTCCCCCGCCTTCAGTTCCACATCGACTGGGCTTCCAAACGTCTCGGCGCCGGGAACAGTTTGGTTCAAAACATTCGCTTCGTCGTTTTCGCTCAGGGTGTAGGTGAGATGGCCCAGGTGGTGAGAACCGGGAATGTAGCGCATGCAGGCGTTTTCGACCGTGGCGTCATCGATCGCCAGCCACGCCGTTACAGCCATCGACGGCGTAAGTGGCCAGTAGCTTGAGTCCTGATGCCAGGAAACCCGTTTGCCATCTCCAGGCATCTTGCAGAAGAAGTGCGAACCCCAGGCGACCACGTTCTCGCCAATCAGATCTTGAATTCGAGCCACGATACGACGATCCGTGAGGATGTCGTAGACACGCCCATGGCGGAGGTGCGCCGTGCTGATGGAGTAGCTGTCGCCACCTGCGGCGAGCGTCCGGGCCAGCAGTTCATCAAAGTAACCGCGGATGCCGGCTATTTCTTCGCCATCGAAGATGCGAATGCCCGCCAAGTAGCCGTCGCGGTTAAAAGCTGCAATCTGTTCCGGAGTGAGCGCTGCGGGATGCTGGGTCGTGGACGGATGAAACCGCAGGTCGCGGTCAAGCTTGCTCAGTTCGTCGCTGCTCGGGATGAACTTAGATGTCGTCAAAGGTCTCATAGCTCCGATCGTGACAGTCTATCGCCTAAACCTCATTCATGCCCAAGGCCAACCACGGGTCAGGGGGATTTCCCTTCCATCTGCGGCATTGGGCGCACCGGGAGATCAACAGTGATCGGCGCGTGGTCGGAAATCCGCTCCGAAGGGACCGTATTGAGATCAATCATGGTCCGCGGGTGCCAGGGAGCCAGGGCGTTGGTCACCAGCCGGTCGTCGTAGGCGGGCTTCACAAAGAACCAATCGAGCCGGTAACGGCCGATCACTCCTTTAAAGCTGCGCGGCAGCGCAAAGGTATAGACGAAACCTTTGCGGGCGCGCTGATTGCTATCCGAGAGGCGGCCCCCCTTTCCGTTCAGAGTGCGCGCGGAGTCGCCGCGAAAATCGAAACGGCCGCCGTCGTCGAATTGAAATCGTTCCACGACATTAAACAGGGCGGCCTCCTTGTTGTTGCCAAGGACTTTGATATCCATCGCGGTCGGATCGTTGAAGTTCTTGAAATAATTCAGCGCAAACGTGGATGGCAACGGTGTTCCCCACATCACTGCCTGCTGCAACCAGAAGCGATAGTCCTTTATTTTGCTTTTTGCGATATAGGCAACGGACAAGTGCGAAGCATCGCTGCCAGTGGTATTGAGATCACCGGCGAGCACCACGGGCGTTTTCACGGCTTGGATCCTGTCCAGGATTGTGTTCATTTGCTTACGACGGCATTCGGGTGTGCACTTGTTTTCGAGATGAACATCGACAACGGTGAGCATCCCTCCGGGAATGTCGCTGACTTTAAGATCCGCGAGGATCGCGATACGGCCTCCCCGGCGTATCTCGCGCTCGATTTTCTCCAGGAAGATTTTGTCCGAGCCCAGGCGCTTGCCCTGTTCAACTCTCGACACGCTGTGAACCTCATCTCCAAACCAGTCGTGACACGCCGGCAAGCGCAGGATGGAGACATTCGAGATCGGATAGCGGCTCAGAATTGCCGATCCATGAAGGCCCTTATATCGCGCAGGATCGGCGCGTAGCTCGGCATTCAAATCCTTTTGCAGTTCTTTGTCATTGCCAACATCGTCCGCCGTCAACTGATCGGTTCCAAGCTTCAGTGGATCCACTTCAGCAAACTCCACGCCGTAGACGTAGTTCATCTTGAGTGCGGAAGCCAGTGCGCGAGCGACGTCGCGATAGCCGCTACGTCCCATGCCCCAATCGACTTCGTTCAGAATAAGCACGTCGGACCGGCTCAGATTCTTCGCCTCCGCTGTTGCCTTATCGAGCGCCTTGATGGAGACTTTTGGATCGTCTTTGTGAGCGAGCGTGCGAAGTCGTGTGCTGTCTTTGAGGGCAAGCACGACCCAATCAAAGTTTTCGCCGCGCTCAATGTTCCACTCCGCGACCCGCAGGGCCGGACCGGCCCCCTTCAACTGAATGCGCGTGCTTAGCCCACTCGGGTAGGCATTATCCAGTACGGCCGAATTGAGGACCGAGGAGAGCTTTGTATCGAGAGCGGGAGAGAGGGGCTCATCTTTGGAGAGCTGGATAAGCTCGTCAAATGTGAATGTGGGAAATTTTCCCGGACTGAACGTAGTTGAGTTTGTAACGGCAACTGATTGGGCAAAACCACTCGCGGCGAACGCCAGAAGCAACAGGAAGAGCAGCCCGAATCGTGATTTGTGGTTCATGAGGTTCCCGGTGACTCGCAATCCTCTTCCGAACGCATGAAATGTCTGAGCGGCGGTGTTTCCTGCTTCCGTTCTTTGCTTTATATATAACCCATAAGGGCTCCCCGCGCCGACCTCCAGTGCCTTCCAGATTACACAGCGTGTGTTCTGCAAAGGCTGGCAGAAGAACGCCTTGTTTCTTATTGCGAAAATCTGGAGAATGGCGTCGGTGAATCGATGAAAAAAATATTGGTGCTGGGTGCGGGCGGCAGGATTGCTCGTTGGGTAATCGACATCCTGAAAAACAACCACGAGGTGGAGCTGACCCTGTTCCTTCGACACCCCAGGAAACTGAGAGGAGAGCCGCCAAAGAACTCCACCGTAATCCAGGGGGATGTGCTCGGTGAGCAGTTGCGCCAGGCGATGATCGGCCAGACGATTGTGTACGCCAACCTCGATGGGGATGACCTGGATGCTCAGGTGGCGAATGTCGTAAAGGTGATGCATGCGGTTGGGGTCAGGAACCTTATTTTTGTCGCTGCACTCGGAATCTATGACGAAGTTCCGGGAAAATTCGGGGAATGGAACCGCCGCCGGATCAGCGCCTACCTGCCTAAATTTCGCCGGGCTGCCGATTTAGTCGAGGCTTCCAGGCTCGAATATGCCATCCTGCGACCCGCCTGGCTTACAGACAAGGACGAGGTCGATTATCAAACCACAGAGAGGAATGAGCCTTTCAAGGGTACAGAGGTCTCTCGCAAGAGCGTTGCCGCGTTAATCGTGACCCTCATCGAGGCTCCTGAGTTCCCTTCCGCAAGGAACCTCGGGGTGAACAAACCCAATACGGACGGTGACAAACCGGCCTTCCATTGACGCCCGACTACACGAAATGATTGCCCCGCAGGAGTCCGAAAGCGGTTCCCCCTTTGATCGCGATGTTCGTAGCATGGTGGTTGGAGTGGGGTATGCAACGGCTTCTGGGCACCTTTCCCAATCGAAGCGCGGGCGTGGCGCTGCTGATTCTACGGCTCGCGGTGGCTGCGGCGCTGATGTCAAGCGCGCGGTTTTGTGCCGGGCCGGAGGCGGAAGTGCTTCTGGCGCTCTCGAGGATCGCCGCAGTCCTCATTATTGTGGGTTGGTACACTCCACTGGCCGCCGGAGCGGCGGCGGTGGTTTCTCTGGGCACTTTCTGGGTCTGCCGCGGGCCTGGGTTCAATACACTCATGATCGCTATACTGGTGGCCATCGGTCTATTAGGGGCCGGCGCCTATTCCGTGGATGCAAGGCTATATGGACGGCGCAGGCTGGTCGTCGGACGTCCGCGAGGTAAGTGGGAAGGGAGTCACACGCCATGAGCACAACCCCCGTGAGCGCCAATCGAATTCGCATCCTGACCGTAGACGATCATCCGCTGATCCTCGAAGGGATTGCCAACGTCCTGCATCGGCAGCCAGACATGGAACTAGTGGGCGAAGCCTCGGACGGGTACGAGGCCATCGAGGCGTTTTCCAAGCTCAGGCCCGATGTAGCGTTGGTCGACCTGCAGATGCCGGGGATGAATGGGATCGATACTATTATCGCGATCCTGCAAAAGTGGCCGGGCGCCCGCTGCGTAGTGCTCACCACGTACGCCGGCGATGTGCAGGCAACGCGCGCGTTGAAGGCCGGCGCCAAGGGCTATCTGCTGAAAAGCATGCTGCGCAAAGAACTGGTCGACACCATTCGCACCGTTCACTCCGGCAAGAACCGCATTCCCGCCGAAATCGCTTCGGAACTCGCCAGTCACCTGACGTCCGACGCTCTGTCGGCGCGCGAAATCGAGGTGTTGCGCATGGTCAGAGAGGGTTGCTCCAACAAAATCGTCGCCGACCGCCTGGTGATCTCTGAGGACACGGTCAAGGGGCACATGCGCAGCATTCTGTCCAAGTTGAATGCGAACGACCGCACCCATGCGGTGATGATCGCCGTAAGACGAGGCTTTATCGAGGGCTAAGCCTTCATCATCCTGCCTGAGCGATCGTCACGGGCGTTTCCATCTCCAGCGTCTTCTGCAGCGCAATATAACGATGGACGTGCGACACCACGACAGATCCTTCTCCCACCGCATTGGCGACCCGCTTCACGGAACCGGCTCGCACATCACCCACGGCGTAGATACCAGGAAGACTGGTCTGAAAAACGCAGCCGTCGCGATCACTCGGTGCCGTCATCACAAAGCCGTTCGCATCCAGGTCGAGCCTGCCGTGCAGCCATTCGGTATTGGGTAGGGCTCCGATCATGACGAACATATTGCCGGTCTGGCAGCTCCGCGACTTGTAGGATTGGCGGTTGCACCAGGTCACGCTGCGCAGATGACTGTCGCCATCGAGTGAGACGACTTCGCTGTTGGCATGCAGTGTAATGCGATTGGAAGAAGCAATCCGCTGGATGAGATAAGCCGACATCGTCGCCTTGAGGCCGTCGCCACGGATGAGTAGATGAACGTGGCTGGCCGACAGGGCAAGATACAGCGCCGCCTGCCCAGCGGAGTTACCGCCCCCGACCACAACGACTTCTTTACCCACGCATCTGGCTGCTTCCATCGAGGTGGCAGCATAGTGCACGCCCTGGTATTCGAACTTCCTGTAATTAGGAACATCCAGACGCTTGTAACGAGCGCCCGTGGCAACAACAATGGCGCGCGCAAAGATCGTCTTAGCCCCTTCGAGTGAAAGAGAGTACCCGCCATTGGCCGGCTGGATGTCGATAACATCGCGTGAGATCGCGAAGCGGGCGCCAAACTTCTGCGCTTGTACGGTGGCGTTCTGCGCCAGGTCGTAACCGGATACGCCAGTCGGAAACCCCAGGTAGTTCTCGATTTTGGAACTGGTGCCGGCCTGCCCTCCCGGCGCTGTTCCCTCAATCACCAGTGTGGTGAGCCCTTCCGAAGCACCATAGACCGCTGCGGCCAGCCCGGCCGGCCCACCGCCGACAACCGCAAGATCGTACTCCGTATGCTCACCCAGATCCTGATCGAAACCGAGCTTGTTGGCCAGCACGGTATTGGCAGGCTTCCGGAGCGTTGTGCCGTCAGAGAAAAACACCACTGGCAACTGGTCTGACTCCACGTCCAGGGCGCGCAGCAGAACCTCCGCTTCAAGATTTTCGTTGGAGTCGATCAACTGGTGCGGATGGCCGTTTCCGATCAAGAACCGCTCGATGCGCATGGTTTCGGCCGCGTGGCTATCGCCTACCACGATGATTCCCCCTTGCCGGTGATTCACCAAGCGAGCGCGGCGAATGATCCACTCGGTAAGGATCAACTCGGCAATATCCAGTTCGGTGCGCATCAACGTGCGCACCGATTCTCGAGAGATGCGCAGAACACGGCTACTTCTGACTGCGCGACAGTTGAGCAGAGACGGACGGTCGTTCAGCAAATCCAATTCACCGGTGAACTGCTGCTTCGCCAGGGTGGATTCCACATCACACGTAGCTCGTCCCTTTCGTTCGTAGAGTTCCAGCTCGCCTTCCTCAACCACAAAGAGATCCAGCAGCCTCTCTCCCTGCTGGAAGAGGTGTGCTCCCGGCTCGAAAGACTCTGGGGAACCGTAGCTTCGGAGACGCCTCATCATGGCTGGGGTCACACGAGGAGATTTGCGCGCAGATCTTGACTTCCATGCCTGTGAATTAAGGAGTGCCATCGAGGAACCCTCCGGATGATCTGATAGTGCTGTATGGCGGCGAAATCGCCAACACTATCTTGAGGTGGCTTTGGCTAGTCCTTTCGGGTGGCTAAAAAGTTCGACGTCAGTACGAATTTCAGCTCGTGAGGCCGCGGACCAGCATCGTGGAGCACACTCGCTCTTTGCCAATCGCAAGCAATTGAGGGGAGATCGAATGAAAACCGCTTGACCGCGTTGGGAGACATCTGTATATACCGTTTATACACAGATGACGGGGACCTTTGTACTCTCGCAATCCGATAAGCGCCCCATGTACTTCCAGATCATGGAGCAAATCAAGCACCGGATCATCGTCGGTGATTGGGCGGAAGGTCAGCCTATCCCTTCCATCCGCCAACTTGCGGTGGATCTGCAGGTAAGCGTGATCACCGTCAAGCGCGCCTATTACGAACTGGAACGCGAAGCGGTCATCGTCACACAGCATGGCAAGGGTTCGCACGTAGCGTCCACACCGGGCCTCGGCGCTCGCCTGCGGGAGCAGGAACTTGAACAGCACCTGGAAGACGCCTCACGGATTGCTTTGCAGCTAGGCATTCCACCCAAACAATTGTTAGGGCGGTTGCGCGAAGCCGGGGACAGGGTCGCGGAGAGGGATAAGGAACTTATATGAACGATCTCACCACAGATCTCGCTGTCGAACTCAACGGAGTCAGCAAGCGTTATCGCTACTTCGCACTGGAAGATATTCATTTGAAACTGCCGCGGGGGCAAATCATGGGCCTCATCGGCGCCAATGGTGCGGGCAAGTCCACCACCATCCGTGTCCTGATGGGCCTGGTGCACCAGGATTCGGGAGAAGTTCGAGTGCTCGGCCACAGAATGCCCGCCGAACAGATCGCGGCCAAATGGGACATCGGCTTCGCTTCCGAAGACATGCGGCTTTACGAGTCCATGACCCTTGCCTGGCATATGAGATTCATACGGTCGATTTATCCCAATTGGGATGGCTCCTACGCACAGCTACTCGTCAAACGTTTTGGCTTACGCGAGGATCAGAAAATCAAGGGCTTCTCCCACGGTCAGCGCGTCAAAGCGGCTCTGCTCCTGGTTCTGGCACGGAAGCCGCAACTGCTCGTGCTCGACGAGCCAACGACCGGCCTCGACCCGGTCGCGCGTCACGAGATTCTTCGCGAACTGACTGGGGCCATGTCCGAAGAGGGCCGCAGCATCCTGTTCTCGTCGCACAATACCCAAGACGTGGAACAGATTTCCGACCTGATCACCTTCATTGATCGCGGGCGCATCATCGACTCCATGGACAAGGAAACTTATCTCGACCGTTGGCGGCGCTTGCGCCTCGAGGTCCCTTTGGGCATCGAGTTGCCGCCGCTGCCGGGAATTGTCGGCGTGCAGAGACAGGGAAGGTTGGCGGTCGCCACGTCCAATGCCTTTGTGCCCGGTCTTGCTCACGCCTACGAAACCACCGGCGTGCGGGTGCAAAGAATCGAGAACATGACGCTCGAAGAGATTTTCGTCGCCAATGTGGAACACAGCCGCGAGGAGGTAGAAGCGTGACCAGCAATGTCATTGGTCAACTGATTTTGAAAGATTGGCGGCTCAACCGCCTGCTCATGTCGCTTACGGTCGGAGTTGGCTTGATCGCGTTGGTGATCGCGCAGTACGCGGGTGAAGTCGCGCGCGTCTTCGGAACGGTGTGGTTCTTTGTGCCGCTGTGCATTCTCGGCAGCATGCTGCCCGCCTCTGCCATCCTGAACGAGCGGAAGAAGCAGACGCTGGCGTTCGTCATGAGTCTCCCCGTATCGGCGATCCAGTACGCGATTGCCAAGGCGTTATCGATCGCGGCCATGTTCCTGGTCCCGTGGGTGACGCTGCTGATCTCGGCGCTGATTCTCATTGAGACGCGTCATGTAGTTCCTCCTGGAGTCATTCCGTTGCTGCTCATCATCGCCATGCTGCCTCTGATCGGTTTTTGCCTCATCTCGGCCGCCGCGCTGCTCGCAGAATCCGAAGGGTGGATGATGGCAGCCAGCATTGTCTGCAATTCCTCCTATTGGTTTGCCTGGTACCTGCTGGCGCGCATTCCGACCCTGTTAACTCATTGGAAGAGCCCCGTGCCAGTTTGGAATCCGGCCTCCGTCATCGTCCTGTCTGGCGAACTTGGATTGATCGCGCTCATCGTCGCTGTCTCCCTTTTCTTCCAGTCCAGGAAGCGCAATTTCATTTAGCTGAGGTCGCTTGCAACCTCTTGGAGAAATGTCATGCGATACGTGTTTCTATTAGTGCTGCTCACCTCCACGTTGTTGGCCCAGGATGGCGCCGCGATATACAAGGAGCGTTGCGCGTCCTGTCATGACACGCCCGCACCGCATGTTCCATCACTCACCACCATCAAGGCGATGAGCGGTGAAGCCATCTACCTGACCCTGACAAACGGGGTTATGAAGACCCAGGCCGCCGGCCTCTCCAGCGCCCAAATCTTTTCCCTGCTTGGCTACATAGCGCCCACCGGCGGCACCAGTGCACCCGCTGCGCAAGTCACGTCCACGTGCGCAAGTCAGCCGCCATTTTCGCTTGGCGCAAACACGCCGCAATGGAACAGCTGGAGCACAAGCATAACCAACTCGCGTTTCCAGGACGCTGATTCCGCCGGTCTTACCGCCGCCGGTTTGGGAAGACTCAAACTCAAGTGGGCCTTCAATCTCGGCGACGTAAGTGAAACGCGGTCACAGCCTGCCGTATTCGGACGATATGTGTTCATCGGAGCCACCACAGGCGTACTCTACGCGCTTGACGCTGATTCCGGGTGTACCCTTTGGGGATTCCGGGCCGCTGCCGGTATCCGTGGCGGGGCGGCCATCGGCGACGCTGCCGGCATACCCGCAGTCTTCTTCGCAGATACTGCAGCCAATGTATACGCGCTCAACGCGCAAACAGGTGCGTTGCTCTGGAAGGTTCGCCCGGTCGATCATTTTGCTTCGCTGGCATCGGCCACGCCGCGCTATTACAAGGGCGTGGTGTATCAAACGTTCTCTTCTTTTGAAGAAGTAGTCAGCGGCGATCCCAAATACCAGTGCTGCACCTTTCGCGGCAGTGTCGTGGCTCTGAGTGCCGCCAACGGTGATAAGTTGTGGCAAACCTTCACCATCCCTGATTCCGCCGTCCCCACCCACATAAGCGCCGCGGGCACGCAACAATACGGCCCATCCGGGGCCGCGATCTGGGCCACCCCGACCATTGACGAAAAAATGGACGCGCTCTACGTTGCCACTGGAGACAACTATTCCGATCCGGCAACCAAAACCAGCGATGCCGTTCTTGCCATGGATCGCAAGACCGGCAAACTCCTGTGGTCAACGCAGTTCACTGGCAACGACATCTTCAACAACGCATGCTCTATCCCCGTGCCCGGCAATTGCCCAGCAGCGCACGGTTCCGACTACGACTTCGGACAGCCGCCCATCCTCCTCAACCTCCATGGCGGCAAGCGAGCCTTGGTCATCGCGCAAAAGTCGGGCATGGCGTATGGCCTCGATCCGGACACCAAGGGCAAAATGATCTGGCAGACGAGGGTAGGAAACGGGGGAGTCTTGGGAGGCAGCCAATGGGGTTCGGCCTCCGATCAGAAGCGCGTCTATGTAGCCATTTCCGATCTTGCATTGAGCGCAGTAGCGGATACGAAATCCACTAAGGGGTACCGGCTGGTGCTGGACCCGCACAAGGGAGGAGGACTCTACGCCCTTGATTCTCGCAGCGGCAAGATTGTGTGGAGCGTGCCAGCGACACCCTGCGCCGCTTCGCGGACGAACTGTTCTCCTGCCCAATCTGCTGCGGTCACCGCCATTCCAGGTGTGGTCTTTTCCGGTTCGGTCGACGGCCACCTGCGTGCTTACTCGGCAACCACGGGGAGAATCCTGTGGGATACAGACACCGCGCGCGCATTTGCCACCGTAAACGGTAAGCCTGCAACTGGCGGCTCGATCGACGTCGCCGGCCCGGCAATCGTCCATGGCATGATTTTCGTCAACTCCGGTTATGGCCAATGGGGTGGCATGCCCGGCAATGTGCTCCTCGCCTTTTCTGCACGGTGAGGCGCTCTCGGAGCGCCAGAGGCGCGCCTCGCAACGCTATCGCCACCACCGCCGCCAAGCCGATTCAATCGGAATCCCGCGATAAGCTCTTGCCGCGGGGACTTTCAATTCGATTTCCGTTCCCGCGCCCGGCCCGCTGACGATATCCAGCTGTCCCCCAACTCTCTCCGCACGTTCGCGCATGGATGCCAGGCCAATATGTCCTGGCCGCCCGTCTTCCAGAATGTTCGGGTCAATACCGCGTCCGTCGTCGCGGATCCGCAAACGCAATTCCCAGGATGCGTAGTCCACTTCCACTTCAATGCTCTTCCCCTTCGCATGGCGAAAGGCGTTGGTCATCGCTTCGCGCCCGATGCAGTAAATTTCGTCCAAAGCCACCGGGTCCAATGTTTGCGCCTGACCCTGAGCGGTCACAGAAATCTTTACTTCACTGCCGTTCCCAATCTCCTCTGCGGCACGGGCCAGGGATTGCGCCAGGTCGCCAAATCGGTCGAAGGATGGATGCAGGCTCACCACCCGGTCCCGCCCTTCTGCCATCACCTCATCGGCGCGGTCGAGCGCGGTTTCCATCAGCTGTCGTGCCGGCTCACGCTCCGGGATATCCATCATCGCGTCATGAAAGCGAAGGATGAGACCCTGGAAGCCCTGCAACAGCGTGTCGTGCAGATCGCGGGCGATCCGTTCCCGTTCCGCCAGCCGTTCTTCCAGCCGCGCGTTCAACCGCGCCGCAGCCTGGCGGAGACGGAGCTGATACAAACCCACCAACAACAAAAGTCCCGCCATGACAGCCGCCAGGCGAAACGTCACGGTTTGGTAGAAAAATGGTTTCTGGGTGACGTTGTAGACAACGCCCTCGGGGTCCCAAACGCCGTCGCCATTACTGGCACGGATATGAAACGAATGCACACCGACAGGAATGTCGGTGTAGGTTGCAGTACGGGTGGAGTCGGCATCAAACCACGCCGTATCCACCCCGTCCAGCCGGTACTGGATGCGAACATTTTCTGGCGATGCCAGATCAACCGCAGTAAAGTGGAAGTCCACGTGGGTCTTACCGGGCTCCAACAACAGCTCGCGCCCCGGGTTCATTTTTGTCTTCCCTGCCTCGACCTCTTCCATAATGATTGCCGGTTTGTGATTCCTTCTAAGCTGCCGGCGCAGATCCAGCATCGCTAACCCTTTCAGGGTTCCGACCCAGAGCTTATCGTCCGGGGTGATGGCGATGTTGGGCTGTCCCGTCGTGCACTCCCTGGTGTCCAGGCCGTCGGCGTGTCCGTAGGATGTGTAATCGACCGGCGAATCACGGTCCAACTCGGCACGTTTGAGGTCGCCGGCAGCAACCCGATAGATGCCGTCTCGCCCGCTAAACCAAAAGTCATGATTCGCAGACTCAACCATGCCCGACGGTTGCAGCGCGGCATTCACGCTCATGAGCCGATTGTCTTCGATGCGGCTGATGCCGCTCACCAACGAAAATGCATAGAGGTTCCCGAAAGAGTCTTCTTTGACTGGTCCGTAGGGAACATCCCCCTCCTCCGGCCCTCCCCGAACGGGCACGAAGTGGTCGCCCACCAGGTGGTCGACACCCGCATCGGTCGCCGCCCAAATTCCACCATGGCGATCCTGCACCACGGTAATAACGCGATCGCTCGATAGTCCATCCGCCACGCGGTAATTATGGAATTGCTCATTCTGCATGTGGCTTAAACCTTCGGTGGTCGCAACCCAGAGCGATCCGTCCTGTGCCGGCGCCACGCTCAGAACCACCACACTGGGCAGCCCTGCCGCACTCGAATACTGGGTGAAGCGGCCCGCGCGAAAGCGAAAGAGGCCGCCCCCCCAGGTGCCGATCCAAAGATTGTGGTTAGCGTCTTCCGCCAGGCTCCAAACACAGGAATTCGCTAGTCCATCCTTCTCCGTATAGGTCTTGAAACGCTTGCCGTCAAAACGCGAAAGGCCCCCGCAGTTGCTACCTACCCAAAGCGTTCCGTCGCGCGCCGCCAGCACGGCCATCGGGATATTGGAGTCGGGTAGTCCGTCGGCCGGGGTGTACATCTTGAAGCTGCGATCTGTGAAGCGAAGCAGTCCCTCACTACCAGTCGCCACCCAAAGATCGCCATTCACGTCGGAGTACATGTATCTTGCGTGCACGCCCAGCGCCACGCTGTCCACACCCTTATCGCTCGCTCGGAACAGCCCTGTCCCTTTGTTGGTCCACAAATTTCCTTGCGGATCCTCGTATATCCGAAAGGCCGCCGCCCCCACGGAGTTCTTATACGGTGGGAACTTCTGCAACGAACCGTTCGCCAGGCGCGCAACACCCGAGTTGGTGCAGAACCACCGAACTCCCTTGCGATCCTCGTGCACTTGAAAGATTCCATCGCTGGTCACCCCAAGCTGGTTCGGCAATTCCGGATGCCGCACAACGCGCAAGCCATCCCATTCCATGAATCCGTGTGAGGTGATGATGAGCAGGTGGCCATTCGAGGTTTGATCCATGTTGCTGATCGCCTCATCCGGGATTACGGTCACGAAGCGGCCGTGATCAAACCGGTAAAGCCCGCGGGAGGTTCCCACCCAGAGAACACCATCGCGGATAAGCAGGGAAGCGATCCGGTCGCTCGGGCCCGGACCCGGGTGATACATGGTCACGAGCGAGCGATCGAAGTGGTCCAGGGCCGCGCTCGGAATCGAGACAAGCCCGGCCTCAGTGCCCACCCAAAGCGTCCCGTCCGCCGCCGTCAACAGAAAACTGACCGGAATTTCTTTGGAAATTCCCGGACGGAGGCGAATCTGGGTGAAATGCTTGCCATCGAACCTGGCGAGTCCACCATCCGTTCCCACCCAAAGGAATCCATTCCTGGTTTGCGCGATGGCATTTACTTCGTTGTCAGGCAAGCCCTCTTCGACGGTGAAATCCGTGCGCAAATAGCTACCGGCCTGCGGATCAAGGGCCCGGGCCTGCCACACGAACCACATCTGCAGGACAAGTACACCGATCACGCTTCTTCGAAACCTGGCCTTTTCACGCACAACTTACCCACCCCGATGGGTAGGGCGACTGTAACCTAACCAGATAGCGCGTGGATTGTCACATATTGCGCTGATCTGCGGCCCATCTTTTCCTTGATTTGGAGTGGGAGCCGCCAACGCAGGCAGGCTTGCTCCCTTCGGTTGGCTGTTTTTGAGGCCAGGTATGCGGTGTGGACACTATACTGATGGCGCGAGGTCGAGCATGTATACACGCTGGATGAAGGGCCTGAATTCAGCCCGCATTTGGGTTTTCAGCAGGATCAAGGTTCGCTGGATATCAGGCTGATCTTCAAAAGTGAACGCTAAACGTCCACGTATTTAATCTCGATCACTGTGACAAAGATAACGCCCCCTTCAAGACTCCTCCGGAGGGCCGGTGCCGATCGCCGAGAATCAGGCGATATTAATTCCGTGGTCCTCCGCCTGCGCGAACACCGAAAGCAGGTTCGTGAGCTTGAGCACATTCCGAAGCTGCTTGCCGAGGTGAAGCAACTGGAACTGGCATCCATGTTGCCGGGCAGTTGTATACAGTCGCACCAGCGAGCCAAGCCCCGTGCTGTCGACGTAGGTCAGCTCTGCTAAATCAACAACGACAACTTTTGTCTGGGGTAACAGCTGCTTCACCTCCTGATAGAACTCTTCGGTGGTGCCTGCTATCAATCGGCCGTGACACTTCACAACGGCGGTGTCCCCGTCACGTTCGACTGCAAAGCTCAGAACTCTGTCGGATTCTTCAGGCATACGGTCGCTCCTGGACGCGTAACCAAGGGTGGGCTTACGTGTTGACCTCGGAATTCTCGCATATGAACGCTAAGTACAGGAACCGATTTGTGCGGTGTCATATGCTATCCAGGAAGGACCGGGACGAAACAACGTCATATGTGATAGAAAACAGTGTCTTTCATTGATGACAGACGGAGGGATGAAATTCCCGGGGAGTTCCCTGCTCACGGGACATCCGATAAGCTCCGCTGTTGGAAGTAGGCACGCCATGCTTTCGTTCCTCGATCGTGAAGTTTCCGTAGCCCCTCCTGGATTCAGCAGGTGGCTTGTGCCGCCCGCGGCGCTCTCTATTCATCTCGCCATCGGCCAGGTCTACGCCTTCAGCATCTTCAAGAATCCGCTGCTGGCACTGAAGGGCGCTGACGGCACGGCGTGGAACCTGAAAGAGGTGGGCTATATCTTTTCCATCGCCATCGCGGTGCTTGGCCTGTCCGCGGCTCTGTTTGGCCGATGGCTGGAGACGGCGGGACCGCGCAAAGCGATGTTAGTCGCCGCTACCTGCTTCGGGTCGGGATTTATGGTGGCGGCTGCAGGCGCAGCGAACCATTCTTTGGCGCTTATCTATCTCGGCTATGGAGTCATCGGCGGCATCGGCCTGGGACTGGGCTATATTTCACCCGTTTCGACCCTGATCAAGTGGTTTCCCGACCGGCCCGGGCTGGCGACCGGGCTCGCCATCATGGGCTTCGGCGGAGGCGCCATGATCGGTTCGCCCCTCGGAACCAAGCTGATGGCGTTCTACAAAGCGTCCGCGCATCCCATCGCGAGCACCTGGGTGACGATGGGCATTCTCTACTTCGTCTTCATGATGTTTGGCGTCTTTACCATTCGTGTGCCGAGGGAGGGATGGAAGCCGGAGGGATGGGTTCCCAGGGCAAAGCAATCAGCCCTGATCTCGACCCATAGGGTCGACGTCAACGCTGCCTCCCGTACACCGCAGTTCTGGCTCCTGTGGCTCATCCTTTGCATGAACGTTACCGCCGGCATCGGCATTCTGGAACAGGCGTCACCCATGATCCAGGATCTCTTCCGCGGGCGTGTCTCGGCGATCTCGGCCGCTGGCTTTGTCGGCCTTCTGAGCCTCTTCAACATGGGAGGACGTTTTGTCTGGGCGTCGATGTCGGACTTCATCGGACGCAAGACCACCTACTTCGTCTTTTTTGTGCTGGGCATGCTGCTCTATCTGGCGCTTCCCTTTGCCGCGAACAGGATGGGTTCCGTCGCACTGTTTGTGCTGGTCGCGGGTGTGCTGATCAGCATGTATGGCGGAGGGTTCGCGACCATTCCTGCCTATCTCAAAGATCTTTTCGGTGGCTACCATGTCAGCGCGATCCATGGCCGGTTGTTGACGGCGTGGTCCACCGCCGGCATTGTCGGGCCGCTCATCGTCAACGGCGTGCTTGACCATTACGTCGCCAACCACTTGCCGAAACAGCAGGCTTATCCGGTGATCCTGCACATCATGGCTGCGCTGATGGTGGTGGGTTTTGTCGCCAACCTCCTGGTGCGTCCGGTGGACCGGAAATATTGGCTCGAGAGCACGAGCAGCCAGGTGCAAGCAACACACTGAGCAGAGCCGAATCCGGAGGAGATTTCAACCATGGTTACAAATGAGAAAAAGACATCACCAGCCCTCATCGCAGCCGCGTGGTTACTGGTTTCGATACCCGCCGCATGGGGTGTCTTTTACACCCTGATGAACGCGCTGAAGCTCTTCCGGTAGGAGCGCAGCTAGCGCGAGCAACCAGCCCGGTTATCAGGAGACCCCCGCATGCTGCGTACTGTCGCTCTCGCCACCTTCTTGGTCCTGCCTGCATCCATGCTCTGCGCACAGGCTTCGCCAAACGCGACCGAGGCCTCCCTTACCGGCCATTGGACTGCCGCTGCCGACTACCTTGGCAGTCGCCTCTACACCAGCTTCGACCTTGATCAACAGGGCGAAAAAATTACCGGTAAGTTCGATGGCGATGCGCTCGAAGGCTCAATCGAAGGCAGATCCTTCCACTTTCTCGTTAAAGACAAGGCCGGCGGCAGCGATCAGGTAAAAGGCACTATTCAAAACGGCGCACTGCATGGCGAAGTGACGGAGACCGATGCGAACTCCCCCGCTCATCCCGTGACGTACACCTTCATCGCCACCCGTCGTCCGACGCGCCCCACGGCACCGCCTCAGCGACACGAGTTCAAGCCCACCGTGTTCTACCGCCAGTTCTCCGCCTTCAACCCGCCAGTGCTGACCGTCAACCCCGGAGACACGATCCACACCACCACCGTCGACGCCGCGGGAACCGACCAGGACGGCGTTACGCGCGTGCTCGGCGGCAATCCTCAGACCGGTCCCTTCTATATTGAGTCTGCTGTGCCCGGCGACACCCTCGTCGTCCACATCCTCCGCCTCCGGCTCAACCGGGACTGGGCCCTCAGCGACGACGACCTTGTGCAACGCGCCACCGACAGTAACCTTGCCATCAAGATGAAGGACGGCGGCAAGACGATCATCTGGCATCTCGATCTCGCCAAAGGGACCGCCTCCCCCGCAAAGCCTCCTGAACATCTCGCGCGCTACACGGTCCCTCTCCGCCCCATGCTCGGCTGCATTGCCACTGCTCCTGGACCCGCGCAGGCCCCTCCCGGTACCAGCGACTCGGGCTCCTACGGCGGCAACATGGATTTCAACGAGATTACAGAAGGCTCCACCATCTATCTTCCCGTCTCCAACCCAGGAGCGCTCCTTTACCTCGGCGACGCACATGCTGCCCAGGGCGACGGTGAGCTCAACGGCAACGCTCTCGAGACTTCCACGGATGTCGAGTTTAGCGTCGACATCATCCCCAACAAGCGGCCGCCCGCCCCGCGCATTGAGACCTCTACCTCGATTATGGCCATGGGCCTGGGCTCGCTCGACGATGCCCTCCGCGGAGCCACTTCCAATATGGCCGAATGGCTTACCGACGACTACAAACTAACCCCTTCGGAAATTGGCCAGTTTCTCGGCACCTCCGCCCACTATCACGTGAGCGAAGTGGCCGATCGCAATGCAGGCATGGTCCTCAGGATCGAGAAGGCCCGGTTGCAGACGCTCACTCCCGTCGAAAAGCCGTAAGGAATCGGTTATCCTGAACCGTTTGGCGGCAGCATCAGGCAGGATGACTGGATCATGATGCAGAAACTGTGGATCAGACTCGGCCTCGGCGCAGCACTTGCAGCGGCAGTAGCCGGCATGGTTCCGTCAGCACGCGCCGCGGACGATACGGCCCGTTTCTACGGGCAGTGGAAGACCACCATCCCTGTCAACGGTCAAATGGTCGCCATTATTTCAGTGCACGACGCGAACGGCACCGCGACGTACGTTCAAACCGGGAGCGGCTTCACGCTGGCCGGAGTTGCGGCATTTTCCGCGGCCAACGGCCTATGGTTCGCAGTGGCTCCCCCGCCCAATAACGCCGGAACCTATCACTTCGTCAATAAAGATAAGGCCATCTGCACCAACGCCATCGGTCAAACAGTGACCTGGGCGCGTGACAACACGCCGCTGATGCCAACGGCGGCTCCGGCCTCGCCGCCGGCAGCCGTTCTTCCGTCGCCCTCGCCCGAGCCTGCTCCTGCAACCAGGTCGGTAGTCTCGACAAAGCATCAACGCGGGACCGCGGTCAGTGACGAAGTCCAAAATGACGTCACCCCCGGAAACTACTATGCTCTCGTCATCGGCATCAACGATTATGCCGGTCGCTTGCCTACGCTCAAGACAGCCGTCAGCGACGCCAAAGCGGTCGCAGCCGTCCTGAGCGCCAAATATGGCTTCCAGGTCACCACGTTGCTCGAACAGAACGCGACCCGCGACAACATCTTCAAGGCCATTACGCTCTTCCGCAAAAGCCTCGCGCAAAACGACAATTTCCTCATTTACTACGCCGGTCATGGTTCGATTGACCGCGAAACATCCAAGGCCTACTGGCTGCCCGCCGATGCCGATCCAGACCCACTGGCCACCTCGCGCGACATTTCTTCCGACGACCTCGCCACCGAAGTTCGCGGCCTCGTCGCCCGGCACGTCATGATCATCTCGGACAGTTGCTTCTCCGGCGACCTCTCACGCGACGCAGGCGACTTCTCACCCTCGGAAGGCCAGAAGAATTACATCCTCCGCATGCAGCAAGGTCCTTCCCGCACCCTGATGGCCAGCGGCAGTGACGAACCCGTCTCCGACTCCGGCTCGGGAGGCCACTCTGTCTTCGCCGAACAGCTTCTGCAAAACCTGCAATCGCGCAGCGAGACATCGTTCACCGCCGCTGATTTGTTCTTCTCCATTAAAGAATCCGTCCAGGGCCACTCCCGCCAGGACCCGGAGTACTCAACCCTCCGCGACTCCATTCGGCCGTCCTCGAACGCCGGCGTCGGCGACTTCGTCTTCAATCCCGCGACCGCTGCAGGCCACGCACGAGCAGTGCCGGCTCACTGATAACAGACAGAACAGCGGCTATTTGCTTTTCAATCCGCTCGATGAAGCGATTGTTCGCTCTTCCACGCTTCCGCTGGATCTCAGGTTACCGACTGATTACTTTTTTCAAGTTTGCTATTACCGAGACAGTATTTGATTTTTTGACCTGGCCTTGTACGATGATGACGAATCTGTCATTTCTCTCAAAGATTCGTGGATCGAACGCACTGACTTCGCCCAAACAGTGACGAGGCGGAGCGTTTTCCACCCAGTAGTTTTATGCGGCCTTTTGCGGGTTGGCCACCGCTGCATTTCTCGCACTTGCGAGAGTTTTCTGCCGAGGAAAAAGAATGGGTTCGACAAGTTTCGGGCGCAATTGGGCGATCGACGAAGGCGCAGCAGCCGCAGAGATCGAAAAACGCAGTGCAATCACAAAACGGTGGGTGCCTGATTGGGGAACGATTATCGTCCTGGCGGCGATCCTGCAATTTTTCCTGTCGGTCATGTTGGACCGGTAGGAAGCCAGCACAGAAGACCGCCTGCGACGCCTGACGGCGTGGGACGCAGGGGCGAAGGCGAGAACGTCAGGTGTAACGTTCTATGGATTCTGCTCGAACAGCTTTTCCAGAACATTCACCGCAGTGGCCGCTTTCTCCATTTGATTGCGAGCGGCCGCAGCATTGCCTGACTGCAGGTCCGCGCTCCCGGCGTTGAGAGATTGGTTCATGTCAACGTAGGCATCGGCCATATCCTGGTTCAAATCATGTCCATCGATAATCTTTTGATTCCGCAAACGTGCCATCTGCGATCGGATCGTGTTCGCAAGTGCATTGAGCGCATTCTCTTGCCGGCGCACCTCCAGCAATTCTGCCGTCGTCGCGGCTGGCCATGTCGGCTCGGGCTCTGACCTCAACGTGTCTCCATCCGTCTCGGGCATGGCCGCTTCGGAGGTGAGAACCGTGGCAACGTGACAGGAGAGCCGGGGCTGCTTCAGCACCGCCTGTTGCATAACCACAACCAATGGTTTCGTGATCACACTTGCAGCCTGCTGAGCAGCAGCAACCACTGTTTCTTTCTTCCCAGCCGCGGTTGCCTTGACTGATGTGCGGGCCATGACAGGCCGCACAGGGGCGGCGGCAGCGATGCCATGAACGTGCTTTGGCGCAAATGTAGCCTTCATCCAACCGGATACTCCCAGAGCCGTAAAGCCGGCCAGGGCCATAGCCGCAACCATTCCAGCCTCGGCCGGGAACGTTGAGCGCTTGTTCACCATGCGAGGCACCTCGGCCGGAGCCTGAGCCGGAGCCGGAGCCGGCGATACGGTAACAACACCCCGCACGAAACCCGCGACCCCGGTCACTTCATGCAACCGGTCGCTGAATTCTGCTGCGGTCTGAAAGCGATGGGCTGGGTCTTTCTCCAGGGCCTTCATCACCAAATCGCTCAAGGGCTTTGGCAGTTGCGGATTTAATTCGATGGGCGGCCGCGGCGTCTCATTCACCTGACGATGCAATACAACGGGCGTTGGCTCATCGTCGAAGGGCAGCTCCCCGGTCAGCAACTTGTAGAGCGTGATACCACACGAATAGATGTCGGAACGTTCGTCGACGGTGTCGCAGCCACACGCTTGTTCTGGCGACATGTATCTGGGCGAACCGCATGCCACGCCGGGAGAGCCGAACTCGTCCTTGGCTTTCAACCTGGCGATGCCAAAATCCATCAACTTAATCGTTCCCTGCGGAGCAACCATAATGTTTGCGGGCTTCACATCGCAATGGACGACTCCGCGGCTATGCGCATAGCTGAGAGCGCTCAGCACCTGCTGCATATAACCGATCACGGTCGTCGGGGATAAGGGCGCCTGCTGCGCGAGTTGATGCAGCGTGCAGCCCTCGACAAACTCCATGATCATGAGTTGCTCGCTACCATACTGGATCGCGGTGTGGAGCTGCGCGATATTCGGGTGATAGAGACCGGCCAGGGTACAAATCTCAGCCCGGAAACGGGCAGCCAGCTCCGGTTCCGCGCTCAGATCGGCTTGCAGAACCTTCATCGCCTCCGTGCGCCCGGAAATCACGTTGCACACGCGATAGATGCACCCCATACCGCCCGTACCGAGGACGCCTTCCACCTCATAGTCGGCGACCCGTTGACCCACGACGAATCCCATAAGAATCCCCCACTCGTGCCTCACCAGGGTGGGCAACGATCCCGAGTAACGCTAGGGCTACGTGGAGAATCTATCACTGGAGCAGGACCGTCGAGGATGGATCCGGCAGGGTCTTGGGGCTTCGGTACCCAGGTAATTGTTACGCCGAAGGTGACAAAGTATAGGCGGGAGAAATCCAGGATGTCCGGGGTATCCCCGGCGTCCGTACTCCCTCACGCATACGTTCCGAAGTACCCTTCAATCGGGACGCGAACGTCGTTCAGACTGCATGCGCGAGGGAAACTGCCGGGATGATTCTGGGCCAACGCTGCGAGGCTCCTGGGAAAGCCGGAGCCTTGCCGGCGCACTTTGAAACTCACGGAAACAGCCGATGTGACGGATTAGTACGGCGAGCCTGCCTGGATCGGCCGGCCAGCGCACGTTGCTTAGACATCACTCCGATCACGCGTTTCCGTCTTTGCCGCCAATCCCATGGTCGTTGCCACATTCAGGAGCATCGGGGCGAATTTGCGCATGATGTCTTCCAACTCCGCATTGCGGCTCCGCAGTTCCTTGGCTTCGTTTTCGCGGCGCGCCAGAACACTTCGTAATTCCCGATTTTCGCGAAAGATGTCGCGGGTTGCGTCCAACCGGTCCAATATCGAGCGCAGCTCGTCTTCTGTAACCGGTTTCGCGGTGGCGACCGGAGCGCCGTTGGTTTTGGGTAGTTCCGCGGGGGAGGTTTCTTTCCACATAGATCGTCTCCATTATCGGTGTGTTAGAGGTTGCGTTTGTGCGGTCGACTTCGTCCCAGGCCCGTATGGCCTGGAAGGTAGCTGTTCCGCAGGATAAAGAATTTGGGAAGTTCGGGGCCGGAGAATCTACAGGTCCAGGTACGACACCAGGATCCCTATGGGAATAATGTACAAGGGATGCCCGATTTGGGCGAGATCCCTCTACGTTCGAGCCCGAATTCTTGCGGGTGTGCCCTGGTGCATGCGCCTCAGTTGCAGAATCACGTCTGTGATTAACAACGGAATGGCCCAGCACAACCAGGCGGCCGCGGTGGGCCGATCCGCCTCGGGCATCCAGCTCAACACTGGGGGATAGTCCGTGAGGAAGCGAAAGGTGACAAATCCGAACGTGACCACATAACTGCGAATCATCCACTCCTTATGGATGGATATCTGCCTCTGTCGAACTGCGTAGAAAGCCATCAGCGTCGTCGTGGCCCACGCCAGCGCGAGGCAAACAAGACCCAATCCAAACGCACTCCCAAAAGTTGTCCCGATCGCGAGGCGGAATGCGGCCGTACAGCCCAACAGGACGGCCACGATGTAGACGCGTCCCGAAACACGGTGCACTGGCAAATATCGCTGGCGCAGGCGCCGGGAAAACTGGAAGGGGCCGACGAGGAGCGCCGTCATCCCGCAGGTAATGTGGAGCAACAGCCAGCCGCGCATCTGCCAGTAGTTGGCGGCGCCCAGGATTGGGTCAGTGAATGCAGCCACGTTGTAGTGGAGGTAGTAGCGGAATACATAGTGAAGCACGAATCGCGCGGCGATGATCAGAACCAGCGTAAGCGCCAGCACCTTCGGCCAGCGATTCGAAGCGGAAGAGGACGGAGAATCAACGTTTTGGGCTACGCTGGACAAGCGAACCTCCTGGAAGCTATCGCAACCACTTCTGGCCCAGTTTGTTGAGTTGCGGAATTATACGTCTCCGATCGGCGGTTAGCGAATGCAGGGCAGCCGCACCGGCGTCAGCTCTTCGCAAAAAACCTGTTAACCAAACCGCTCTCATCTCCGTATTACTCAGTGCAATGAGAATTTTGAGATCGAGGTAATCCCATGCCAACCGATGCAATCGCCATCCTGGCGGTATTCAGCACCATCAGCTTCATGACCTGGACAATTTTCTCGTCTGTTCGCCGCTACAAAATGGCGCGCGTCCAGGCCGACGTACAGACGGTCCTGCTCGCCCGCTTTGACTCCGCGCAGAACATGGCCGCCTATGTCGAAACCGATGCCGGAAAGAAGTTTCTCAGCGGTCTCGCCTTTGAACGGGAAGCGCCCCTTGCCCCCACACTCGACTGCGTTCGCTGGGGCATCGTCATCATGTTCCTCGGCGGCGCCCTCTGTCTCCTGCGCGGGCTGCATGCGATCGATCCCGACGCGATCGTCCCCGGCATCCTCGCCCTGGCCCTCGGTATTGGCTTTGAGGTCGCTGCTTTCGTCTCCTGGTACCTCTATCGCTCCATGGGATTAACCGAACCCCGCTCCTGACGATAACTCTGGTTGCGGAACCTCGATTGTGGAACCCAGATTGTGGAACTCGGAGCGGTACGAGAACGTAATGGCAGTCATGGAAAGAATGCCTGGACTGGTCAGCCTGATGCTCGACGAAGCGCAAACACGCGCCGTCGACGAAGCCTCCTTTCGGGTTATCTACGATGCCACTTCGCCGCCGCTTCGAGCTTACTTGCTCCACGTCTGCCGCCGGCCCGATGTCGCCGACGACCTTCTGCAGGAAACGTTTTGCCGCTGGCTCATGCGAAGACACCCCGTGATGGACGAGTCGCAGACACGTTCGTATCTCTTCCGCATCGCTACCAACCTGCTGCACGATCGGCTTCGCAGCCGCATCGACAGCATCATTCCCGAAACCCCTGAGCGCGGGCCCGCGCCCAACATGGAATCCCGCCTCGACGTGCGCGCCACGCTGCGCCAGCTCAAGCCGCGCGAGCGAGAATTGCTGTGGCTCGCGTATGTCGAAGGCATGAACCATGAAGAGATCGCCGCTGCTACCGGTCTGCGCTCGCTCAGCATCAAGATCCTGCTCTTCCGCGCGCGCCGCAAAGCGGCCCATCTTCTAGCTCCGCAGCATAAGCAAAAGAAAGATGAGCAAACGAGGTTCGCATGAATTCGCTTCGCTGTGAACATGAGTCCGACGTCTCCCGCGCCGCGCGCACGGGCTTTTGGCGCAATGGCCTGCATGCGCACCTGGATATCTGCACCGCCTGTGCGGAAACCTGCGCGGTCACCGAGGCTCTCCTGCAGGACTCCGCCCGCATCGACAGCGTCCATCCTGGTCTTGATGCATCTGGTGCCTGGCTCGAAGCACGCCGCCGCGCACGCCTGCATCTGCGCCGTCGTGCCATGTTCTGGTTTCGCGCCTTGCGCGCCCTGACGCTAATCTATTTTCCCGCGGTAGTGGTGTGGTCTCTCGTCCATCACGGCGAACCCGCCGCCGCGCACTGGAAGCTTTCCCTTCACACGGACTTCGCCTCGCTGCTTTCGGTCGCCGTCGTACCCTTCGCCCTCACCGGCGCGCTCCTCGCAATGCTTTGCATTACCATGGGCTCCTGGTATCTGCTGCGCGAAGCCCGCACACCGTTGCAGCAGAGTCCCAGCCGCTAGGGCGTGCGCAGATGCTGGTGCACCAGGGAATTCCGTCTACCCTCATGTCCTGATCGATTCTCGAAACGAAAATCACTCTCAAGCCACTACAATTCAGGGCTTGCCAGCTGCGCTTTCAGGGCTACGATGCAGATGCCTGCAATTGACACCTCCCTGACCCTACCGAGGAGAGAGCCTCATGGAATTACAAGACGATTTCGTATTCCGGCCCCTGCCTCCGGTGAAAGATACAAGACACTTTCCGTTTCAAACTCCTCCGTTTCAATTTAACCCTTTGGGCCCACTGGCGGCCCTGGCTGGATCGTGGGCAGGAAAAGGATTTAATACCATCTGGCGGCCCTTCTTTCCGCGGTCTGAGTCAGAGCGATTCCTTGAGTTAAATCTCACCAACGATGCCATCCAATTTGACGTCATCAGCGGCCCGATACCAAACCGCGGTTCACTGCAACCAGATATCAACATGTTTGGCCTTACTTATCTACAACAAGTCTCTGATGCGAATCTGGTCGCGGGCTTACATATAGAACCGGGCATATGGGCGGTGGTTCCGTTTACGATCAATCCCACGGAGTCGCCGACTATCGTACGCATGGCATCGATTCCGCACGGAACAACCATTCTGTCCCAGGGAACGGCCAGCTTCGCATCGGGGCCACCGGTTATCCCGGACAACAATATCCTTGTCTTCACGATTGGACATGGACCCGGGGTCATACCCTTACCCGAACAGGATCTTTCGAATCCGACACAGTTCCGGTCGTCTGGCCCCCAGATGACCGGAATTACCCAGGAGATGGTTGACAACCCGAATTCCGTTCTTCAACAAGCGATTGCGGGGCAAGAGATCCTATCGACGACCACGCTGCACGTATCCACAAAGCCCGCTAAGCCAATCACGGGAGGAGGCACGTCGAACACTGCCTTTCTGGCTGGGGGGTCGGATGGACCCAACGCAGTTTCAGCTGAGATGTCGGCCACATTCTGGATCGAGGTGGTCAAGGGCAGCCCGAATTTTCTGCAGCTCCAGTACTCCCAGCTGGTGCTCCTGCACTTCGTTGGTTTGAGCTGGCCACACGTAACTGTGGGTACGCTGCGCAAGAATGTACCTGTCGAGCCGGCGATCTTGCGGGTCGACCCCGATATTCCCGTTGACCTGCTTACGAAAGTGACGCCACCCGTACCGCCCGAAGTGGGTGCCCCGGTGAGAACCCCGTTGCCTGGCGATACAAAAGCGATTGGGTAACAGTAGTAGGGTTATCGTCTATCGTGGGTCTGCAACAAAAATCTGTTCGATTCTCAGAGACGCGTCGCCGGCCGAATCCTAGAATTTGTGGGCAGTCTCGCGTGCATTGATCACGCGCTGAAGACGGCTGCGAGGAAACTACATGCGACGAAGCTTTCCCTCGGTTCTGATGATTTTTGCCTCTCTCGCCACAGCATCGCTATGGGCAGACCCGGTGGGTGTCACCTTTACTCAGCCTGCGGCCCAGATTGATCGCTACGACTTCGTCGAGGTGGCCGCGAACGTCAAGTCGCCTGCTGCCGGCAACTGCTTTACCGACGCTTCCCTCATTGGCACCCTCGAAACGGCCGACGGCACCCAGCATTGGAGTGTCGAAGGCTTTTGCGATGCGGCCGATGGCAGCGTCTTCCGCATCCGCTTCATGCCGCCCGTCGCTGGTAGCTACAAGTACTCGGTCACCTACAAGCAGGGTAGTTTCACCCAATCCACTTCCGGCCAATTCCAGGCTGTCGAGGCGCATCGCCGTGGCATCCTCACCGGCGATCCGCAATATCCGTGGCATTTCCTTTGGCAAGGAACCGGCGAACACTACTTCTTTAACGGCACCACTGCTTATTGGCTCGTCAACTGGCGCGACGACCACGTCATTCGCTTCAGCATCGACCGCCTGCATCGACTCAAGGTGAATCGCATCCGGGTGACCATCGCCGGACGCGAAGCCTCGACATTCTTCGGTGAGCCGGTCATGACCGGGCCAAACTTCACCGTCTTAACCGCTGCGTGGATCGCGCAAAACGCGGACGATCCCCTGCACCCCGGCTTCGACTACACCCGCTACAACCTTGACTATTGGCAACGCTTTGATCGCATGCTCCAGTTCGCCCGCGAGCGGGACATGGTCATTTCCCTCGTGCTGGATATGGGCGACAGCAGGGTGCATCCCGAAGCGGGAGGCGAAGACGAGCGCCGCTTCATCCGCTATGCCATCGACCGCTTTGGCGCCTTCTCCAACATTACCTGGGATCTCGGCGACGACCTCGATGTCTACCGCGACGAGAAATGGACGCATGACACGGGCGTGTACATTCAGGAGCGCGATCCCTGGAAGCACCTCGAGACCAGCCATCCGGCAAAGAGCAACGACCACCAGGATCGCGCTTCGTCGTGGTTTGGCTTCGTTTCCTATCAGGAATGGGGACGCGACCAACACAACCTGATGCTTGCGTCGCGCAAACTGCAGGAGAAAGCCGGCCGCATTATTCCCCAGACAAACGAGGAGTACGGCTACGAGGACCACTACCCGCACTGGGCCTTACCCGGATCCGACTCTTCGGATGCACTGCGCCGTACCGCTTGGGAAATCGTAATGGCCGGCGCTTACCAGACCGCGGGAGAAACCGTTCGCCGCGGCACCAACGTCGGCGCCGATATGGGTGGGGGATGGTTTAACGGCCGTGGCGACGACACCATGACCATGTTCCTCGGCTACGGCCACATGGTCGATTTCTTCACCGGGTTTTCGTGGTGGAAGACCAACCCCCATGACGAGTTGGTGAACAACGGCAACGAGTGCCTCGCCGATCCCGGCAAGACCTACGCCATCTATTTGCCCAAGGGCGGTCAGGTTACCGTGAAACTCGAGCCCGGCCGCTACAGCGCATCCTGGTTTAGCGCAGCCACAGGCGAACAGATCGATCTTCCCGCTGTCGACGGCCCTGTGTGGACCTCACCGGCCCCGCCCGACGCCAACGATTGGGCCATCCTTCTCCAGCGAGAGAGCTGATGGCAGCTTCGAACTCTGAGCCGCGGAACAATCACGGTGCCGTTTGCCGCTGCACCTTCAGGTGGGAGTCGAAGAACCGCAGCGCAGCCGCACCAATGTATTCGTGAAGTTCGGCTCGGTTCACGCCGGCAGCATCGACGCATGCCTCGGGATAATTGTCCCGGCCGATCTGATCGCATTCATTGCCGAAGATCTCGTGATTGACCGGACCTCGCAGTACATCCAGCTGCGCCTGCGGAATGTATTTGGCTGCGAACTCGGCGTTCTCCTTGGGCGGAGTCGTGGTGTCAGCAGCGCCCACGATGATGTACGCTGGCGCCGCCGTCCGTCCTAACCCTGACGCGTCCATGCCGAACCCCTGGATGTCACCAGGCGCCATCGCAAACACGGCCTTCACCCTGCCATCGCGCACGCCCAGCGCAGGTTTCGCGTCGAGGATCATCTGCTCGCGCACATAGGCCGGCACCATCTCATTGTTTTTCCAGCCCCGCTGGTACGCGAGAAACAGGTCTGGATTGACCTCGGCTCCCCCGATCCAAAGCGCGGTAAATCCGCCTTGGGAATGACCGGCTACACCGATCTGATCGGGATCGATGCGCGGACCCCACGTCTTATCCTTGAGCAGGTGAGAAATATCGAGGCTGATGTCGCGCGGCCGCTGCCAGATCCGGTTGCGCACGTAGAGCGCGCTCGAGTCGTAGGTATTGGCGCGGTAGTGATACACCATCGCGACGATGTAACCGTGCGCGGCGAGGTATTCGCCGAACCATGCGTACCCCGAGCCATTGCCGCCCGCACCGTGCGAAAAGACGATGAGTGGATGCTTGAGACCGTCCGCCACGGGCGGCGCGTCCTTGTACAGATGCAGGTTCGACGACAGAAAAATGTGGAACAGCTTGGCAGTTGGCTCTGGAGCCGCGGGATAAATCAGCAGAAAGTTCAGCGATCTGCCCCCCGTAGCCGGATCGGAGAATTCCACCTGCGTAATCCCTGCTTGATACCGGGCAGCGGGCAGCACAGCCTGGGCACGAACAGAGATCGCGCACAGGAGCACTGCAAGGCCGAGCAACAGGTGGGCGGCCTCGGACCTATGATGCCCCATCACTTCTTGGCATACTCCTTATAGAGTTCGGCAGCCAGCTTTTTCAGCCCCTCATCGGCGGCCTGTCCCCCAACATTTGTCATCATGACAAAGCCAAAATCCGTCCCTGGCCAGAACATCGCTGTCGCGAGATTCATATTGTTGGATCCCGTATGAGTAACGGACGGCGCCGCCGCCCAGGTTTCCTGGAATGATCCCCAGCCGAGCCCGTACCCTCCGGTCTTCGGTGTGCCGGGAGCCGCCCCTTCCCTTGATCCAGTAGAAACAAAGGGCGTGTGCATCTTCTTCAAAGTTTCCGCGGACACAAGTGCAGGACCGCGCTTGCCCTCGCCCGCATGCCACGCGACCCAGGTTGCAAAATCCATAACCGACATGTGAATCGTGCCGGCCGGCCCGATGATCACTGGATTGTCGCCATTCGGGCCGGCCAGCATGGCAGTTGCTTTGCCATTTACGAGTGTGTGACCAAGCGGCGCATCCACCTTTCCCAGGCTCGACTGGGGGCCAAAGCCGGCCGTCTTCAAATGCAGCGGCTTGAAGATGCGGGCCTCCACCAGCTCTTCCCAGCTCTCTTTCCCCACCCGTTCCACCATGGCGCCCGCGATCACGTAGCCGAGATTGGAATAATCAAACTTGCTCCCTCGGGCATGATCGAGTGGCTTCGGCGCCGTGTCCTTCACTATCCAATACCGCACCACGTCCATGTTGCCGTCCTGCTGGTACGAACGGGTAATGACATCCATCAGCGACTTATCCGACAAGCCGCTGGAGTGTGACAGCAATTGCTCCAGGGTGATTTTTGCGAACTCGGCATTCATCTCCCCCTTCAATTCGGGAAATACATCCGCCGGAGTGGAATGCCATCGCAGCTTGCCCTCCTGCACAAACTGTCCGGCCAGCAACGAGGTGAATGCCTTGCTATCTGACCCGATGTGAAACCGGTCGTTGATCGTCACCGGAATTTGCACGCCGGCTCGTCGTGTGCCAACCGCACCGCTCGCCACGATCGAACCATTCTGGAAGACGGCCGCCGCGACTGCCGGCAATCCAAATTCCTTCAGATAGGGGGACAACATCTGATCAAGCGATTGCGGCTCCGCCCCCCAAGCGGGAACAACCGCAGACGCGAGGAGTGCGAGAAATGTACCAACCAATCTAAGAGCCATCATAGGAACGTCCTGGTGTAGTGCAGTTGGAAACAGTACAGGGAAAGAGGCGCTGCAAGAGGCGAACGCGGGCTGCTTGGGATCAATCAGTGGGTTGGGAACTGCTCATGGACGGACCCGAGTTCTTAGCCCACTTGAGGATGGCGCGGCGAAACTCCTCCAGATCGTCAAAAGATTGCCAAACTCCGGCGGCCCGGATTGCTTCGGTGGGTGGCCCACCAAGCATATACTGCGACCGGTCTTTTACCAATCGCGGCGTATCCCCGTCGCGGTGTAACTCTACATACCAATTTCCAAATGACTTTGCGTCGTGGCGAGACTTGGAGACTGTCCAACCGAGTGCGTGAAGCTCGGCAATCATTCCACCCTCTTCGGCTTCGACATCAACAGGGATATTTTCGCGGTCGCCTGACATGACAGCGATTTTCACACACCCTGGATTGGCGCACCAATTCCAATCCAAGCCCGTCTGTCCGGCCCTGCCACAAATCGATCTGTAATTGTTACAAGAGCATACGAGCGCGATGGGGGACCGCTACCTTGCAGGAAACGATATACGAAGTTTAAGAGGCTCACCGTGAATCGCAAGCGGGAGTGCTGGAAAGGATGCGTTGACGACTGCGCTCCATGCCGCGCGGTCAAAATCAGGATTTGTCGGCTGCATCAACGACATCGTTTGGACGTGACCTTCGGGAGTAATCGAAAATGTGATGACCGTTCCAGCCGCCTTTCTGGAACCGTGGTTGGTTGCCTGATCTGCGGGCGGTGTCCAATGCTCCTTCACCTCTGAAATGACTGTCCGCATGTAAGGAGAAATATCCGCTCCGTTTGTGTCGCTCAAAACGTCAACTCCAACATTGCTAACGGCGCCAGCCGCCTGTTGTCGCAATGTTTGCGAAATCAAAGACGACGGGACGATGGTCAATATCGAGAGCAAAGTCAGAATTTTCATAGGGTCAGACTACTCTAGGCTCCGCAGGATAGACAATCCGCAACGGATGGAGTCGTGCCAGCAGTGTCGTCACGCATCCTGGTTGCGCCGTTGGGTGAGAGGCGAGCCGGCGTACCTCGACTGGCGCTCGAGATGAGCACCTTACCATCTGGGCCCGCCCACAGCGACTTCGCGCTGCTTGCGGCACGCAGGCCGCTACCGAAATCATGACACCAGCAGTGTTCAAAGCGTAATAGGCGATAGGTACGCCATATTCCGCCACACTTCTCTGCGGTACAATGCCCAATCAACTCTGTTGCATGGATTTTAAGGGGTTGCTTCGCTACGGTGATGGTTCGCATTGCGATCCGTCACGATCATCGATGCGCACAGTTGGTATCTGATTCACGACTAAATGATGATTTTGCCGTTTAGTCGCCTTCAGCTAAGCTGTTTGAGTTGCCTACCTTGGGTCCAATGTCACGCGATAACTCTCATTCTGAGAAGACACGAACAGGCACGAAAAGCCTGATTCGAGGCAGAAGCCTGATGGCAGGCCTGATCCGCGACCACGAATGGATTTCCACCCCCCTTGGACCACTGGAAGACTGGTCTGATGGTCTGCTCTGCGCCGCCAACCTGATGCTGGGGTGCGCTTTTCCATCGCTGGTGTTCTGGGGCGATGAGTTAGTGCAGCTCTATAACGACGCTTTTATTCCTCTCCTGGCGGAGAGACATCCGTCGGGTCTCGGACAGCGGGCAGCAGACTGCTGGGCAGACGCCTGGCACATCGTCGGTCCTAATCTCGACCGGGTGATGAAATCTCAAGAGACCGTCTACCACGCCAACATGGTCGTCCCGATCGTGCGGGGCGGGAAGTTGCAGGACGTCCGTTGGACCTACAACTACAGCCCCATCTGGAGCCGCGATGGCTCGGTAGCGGGCGTCCTTGTGATCTGCCAGGACGTCACTCGCGAAGTGATGGCCGTTGAAGACCTTCGCACGAGCGAAGCGCGCGCGTTGCGGGTGTTCCAGAGCATTGGCGATGCTGTGATCGTGACCGACGCGGCGGGCCGCGTAACCCAGATGAATTCCGTAGCCGAGCACCTGACCGGCTGGAAGATCGACGATGCCCGGGGCGAATTGCTTGAGCACGTCTTCAAGATTGTGAACGAAAAGAGCCGCCTGCCGGTGCAGAGCCCCGTGGACAAGGTGAGGCAGACAGGCTCGGTAGTCGGTCTTGCGAACCATACGATTCTCATCTCGAGGGACGGAAGGACGACCGCTATCGATGATAGCGGAGCGCCGATTCGCGACGACGAAGGGAAGCTGGCTGGCGTTGTTCTGGTGTTTCGCGATATCGCGGAACGCCGTGCGGCGGAACAAGAGCGTGATGCCCTTGCGGAACAATTGCGACAGGTCTTCGCTGCGACAACCGATGCGGTGGCTGCGCTGGATCGAAGCTGGCGAATCGTGTTTTTAAACGAGAATGCAAAGCAGATGCTGGCTTCCGCCGGTGATGTAATTGGCAAGAGTCACTGGGAGGCATTTCCGGCCGCCGACATGGAAGGGGCTCCCTACCGCGAACATTACGAACGCGCGATGAACCAGGGCGTGCCCGGCGAATTTGAGGTCTACTACCCGGAACCGCTAAATTTATGGGCGCACATTATCGTGCGGCCTACTGCGGACGGTATCGTTTTATTTTTTCGCGACGTTACCAAACGCCGGCGCGCAGAGCGCAACCTGGAGCTGCTTTCTGATTCAGGCCGCGCGCTCGCACAGTTGGTGGACCTGCAGGCCACCCTCCGCAGCGTTGCGCAATTCGCGACCCGCACCTTCGCGGACTTCTGCTACTTCGACCTCGCAGGGCCGGGCAGGAAGATCGAACGATCGGTGCGAGTGCATCGCGACCCCATTCAAGAAAAAGTCCTCGACGAGGCGATGCGGGACCCTCTGTCAGAAAATAAAAATCACCCTGTCCAGAAAGCCCTCGCAAATCGGACACCCACGCTCATCGAGCATGTTACGGACGAATGGCTTCAATCGGTGGCGCTCAGCGATGCGCATCTGCGGAGCATGCGCCAGCTGGCATTTCACACCCTGCTCACGGTTCCGATCGTCAATGACAAAGAAGTCCTGGGCACGCTGTCATTTTGCCGAACCACTGACCCCGAGCCCTTCACCCCGGATGATGGCGTGGTCGCAATGGAGTTGAGCTACCGCGTGTCCGCTGCCCTGGTCAATCTCTCACTGTACCGCTCGATGCGGGATGCGCAGGCGCTGGCCCGCAGCGAACGTGAAAAACTCCGCGACCTGTTTATGCAGGCGCCCGTGCCAATCATGACGATGAGCGGGCCGAACCACATAATTACGGTGGCGAACGAGGGTTACGCCCGGCTCCTCCGGAAAGGGTCACAGTCAGAGGTTGTGGGAAAGACCCTACGTGAGGTCTTACCGGAACTCGAGGGACAGGGGTTCTTCGAACTTCTCGACGAGGTGTACCAGACAGGCACGGCTTACTTTGGCAACGAGATGCTCGCTAATCTCGAAAACAAAAGCACCGGCAAAATGGACGAGGCCTGGTTTAACTTTGTCTATCAACCGGCCCGCAACGCCGCTGGGGAGGTCGACGGCATACTCGTCTGCGCCCTTGAGGTCACCGACCAGGTGCGATCGCGCAAACAAGCAGAAGTGCGCGAGCGGCTGCTCGAACGCCAGGCTTCGGAGCTTGAGACGATTTACAAAACTGCTCCCATCGGCCTGGCGCTCTTTGACCCCGTCGAGTTTCGCTATTTGCGGCTGAATGACACGCAGGCGCAGATAGTAGGTTTGCCGGCAGATCAGATCCTGGGCAGGACGCTGACCGAGATTGCTCCCATTGATGGCCTGAATGAAATGTTTCAACAGGTAGCCAAGGGCCAGCCCATCACCAATGCTCTGTTGGAAGGCGCCCTGCCGGCGCAACCCGATCTGCACCGGTATTGGACGGTCAATTATTCTCCGGTGTATTCAGAAGATGGATCCGTACAGGCGATCACGGCGGCCTCGCTTGAAATCACCGCGCAGAAACGCGCAGAAGCAGCACTGATTCAAAATGAAAAGATCGCGGCCGTGGGCCGTCTCGCGAGCTCGATCGCGCACGAGATCAACAATCCGCTTGAATCGGTGACGAACCTGCTCTACCTTGCGCGTGGCTCGCAAGATCTCGGTGAGATCCATCATCGCTTGGAACTTGCCGACCGCGAGCTTCGCCGCATCACGCTGATCGCCAGCCAGACCCTGCGCTTCTATCGTCAGTCAACCCGGCCACAGTCTATTCGATGCGACTCACTCATCGAGAGTGTCCTGACCCTCTATCAAGGGCGGCTGATGAATTCCAAGATCCAGGTCGAGACACGACAACGAGCGATGGACCCTCTCACATGTTTCGAGGGAGAAATCCGGCAGGTGCTTAATAATCTTGTCGGGAATGCGCTGGATGCGATGCCTCACGGTGGGCGGCTTGTCATTCGGAGCCGCACAGCTACCAACTGGGCGACCGGCGAACGCGGAGTGTTACTTTGCTTTGCGGATACCGGGTCTGGAATACCGCGGGATGTTCAAAGCAAAATCTTCGATCCGTTTTTCACCACAAAGGGCATGAGCGGTACAGGTCTCGGCCTTTGGATCAGCAAAGAAATAGTCGATAAACATCAAGGTTTGATCCGACTGAGGAGCAGTCAAGTCCACGGTAAGAGCGGCACAGTATTCACCCTTTTCTTCCCCTTTACGCCAAACATCCGCCAATGAGCTGAAGTCGCCGAAAAGGTGGCTTCAAGGCAACGATCGATTCACCCCTGCCGGCAGTGTCGTCACGCATCCTGGTTGCGCCGTTGGGTGATAGGGGGCCAGAAGGGGCGCACCTCTACTGGCGCGCGACAGGCGACGACGGCCTTGCGCGCCCAGGCCAATGCCTCGTCCAGGTCAGCGGCTTCCAGCACCCAGAAACCGCCGATGTGCTCTTTCGTCTCAATGTACGGCCCATCGGTGACGAGCACCTTACCGTCTGGGCCCGCCCGCAACGACTTCGCGCTGCTCGCGGCGCGCAGGCCGCCGGCGAAAATCCTGACACCCGCAGCAATCATCTCAGCATTGAGCGCGCCGATGTCGCGGCCCATCGCTTCGTCCTCGAGAGACGGGTCGTAGTCGTCGGGGTGGTGAATCGCAACCAAATATTGCGTAATCGCTCCTCCTGCAATAGTCTTCAGACGGCCCGGTGGCCCGCCTTCACTATATCGACGAACGGCCGGACCGGAATTTGAATCGTGTTCCTCTTCACCGTGGCACGATTGGCGCACACAGCGGCCGGATGCATCGTCGCGCCGGATGTACACCGAAACCCAAGCGGAGGTTTCATTGATGAAGCAGAATTTCGCCGCAATGATTCTTGGCGGTACCGGGCAAGTCGGTGGTGCAGCCGTGGCAGCGCTGCTGGCCATTCCGGAGTGCCGCGAAGTGGTGATGGTCACCAGAAAGCCCATTGCGGCGCGATCGCGGGTGAGCAACGTCGTTCTTGATACCGCCGCTGCTGATTTTGCCGAGCGCACTGCCTCCCATGCCCGCGAACTTGTCAGCCAGGGTCCCGTCAGCGCCGTGAGCTGTGTGGGTGTCGGTTCCGGATCGATGCGCTGGAGCGAAGAAGAATTGCAGCGGCTTGAAGTCGGCGTCGTGGGTGCCTTTGCACGTGGCTGCCATAACGCCGGGATCGCCCAATTTTGCCTGCTTTCTGCGGTAGGAAGCTCCGCCCGCAGCCGGTTTCGCTATGTCCGCGTCATGGGCATGAAGGAAGACACCGTGCGCGCCGTCGGTTTTATCCGCCTCGCCATCTTTCGCCCCGGCATCATTGTCGGCAACGCTCATACCCCAGCTTGGGCCGGTTGGTTGGGAAGCCTCGTACCTGGGCCGTTTGGCAATATTGATCAGAGAGTTCTCGGCCGCTCCATCGCCGCGGAGATAGCCTTGCACAATCGAGAGGCTGGTGTGGTCACCCTCGAAAATGCAGCGATGAAAAAACTCGCAGCGCAGATTCAATAGTGTGAACTTGGGCTACGGGCCCGGTCTGCTGCAAATAACGAGCGAACCCAATACGCAAGAGCCTATGCGGGCCGGCAACAGCCTCTAAAAAAGCGACGCCTCGTTGTCCGCACCCATCCAACAAGCGTAGGTCACCACCAGGAGCAATACGCATGTTTGCAGTCATAGGAATTACCGGCAACGTCGGCGGCGCGGTCGCAGACACACTTCTGAAGCATGGCAAACAGGTTCGCGGCATCGTCCGCAACCAGGCGAAAGCGCAGGCCTGGAAAGATAAAGGCGTCGAACTGTTCACTGCCGACTACGACGAAAAACTCTCCGAGGCCTTCACCGGCGTCGAAGGTATTTTCGCGATGATCCCCCCAAACATGGCTCCCGACCCCGGCTTCCCCGACACCGTCGCCCGTGTTGCCGCCCTAAAGAAGGCGATCGTGACGGCAAAACCGCCCAAGGCAGTCTTCCTCTCCTCAATCGGCAGCGAAAAAACCTCCGGCCTTGGCCTCATCACGGCGACCCATATCATGGAGCGCGAACTTTCCACCACTGGGGTGCCGAGCGCCTTTCTCCGCGCAGGATCGTTCATGGAAAACATTCTCTACAGCATTCCGGCCGCCCGCGCCACCGGCTCCTACTTCGCCTTCTATCAGCCCCTCGAACACGCTTTTCCCCTCATCGCCACACAAGACATCGGCCGCATCGGGGCCGAAACCCTCCTCCAAACCTGGCAAGGTAACCGCGTCATCGAAATCTCCGGGCCCACTTACTACTCCTCGAATGACGTCGCCGCCGCTCTCACAAAGGCACTCGACCGCCCAATCGCCGCCGTTGCAGTTCCCCGCGAAACCTGGGTCGACACCTTGGCTCAGAACGGCATGCCCGCCGACCGCTCCGGCGCCTACATCGAAATGCTCGATAGCTTCAATGCTCGCTGGATCGACTTCGGCGTCCCCAACACGGAACACATCAAGGGCAGCACGGACCTCCTCACCACGGTGAAATCTCTCGCCGCAAATTCCAAGTAACTTTGTCCGCAATCCGGGCTCTGCTCGCGATCGGTTGCGGAAAGCTCTCGATCCTGCCGCTGGCACGGGGCACAGCGTCTGGATTTTCCCAGAGCTCTTATGAAGCCCTCTCATCGTCATAACGCTGGGACAAATTATCGAACGGCGCCCGGGAAAAGGTTCTGTCCTTATGGCAGGATCTTCGCGAGGGAGGGCAAGATACAGGCGGGGTTTCGAAGTGTGCAGGAAGGGTCGGCGGGATAGGCATGAAACAAGGTTGGCGAGTATGTGGTGGTTACCGATGCATGGTACGCATCCCACGCTAAGAGTTACCGGAAAGAGGCTGCAGAGCCAACGGCGAGTTGTATATTTACACAATGGCGACTCGGATGAAAGACATAGCAGACGACCTGGGTCTTTCTGTGGTCACCGTTTCCAAGGTTCTCCGCGATCATCCTGACATTCCGGAACAGACGCGAAAGCGGGTTCTGAAGCGAGTCAAGGAACTGGACTACCAGCCAAATGTTTTGGCGCGCAGCCTGGTCACCGGGCGAAGCTACCTTGTTGGACTGATCGTTCCGGACCTGCTCCATCCTTTCTTTGCAGAAGTAGCCAAGGCCCTTTCCACGGCAATCCGGAAGAAAGGCTACTCGCTGATCGTCTCTTCCTCCGAAGAGAATGCAGAATGGGAGCGGGAGGAAATCCGGCAATTGATGGCCCGGAGGCTGGATGCACTCGTGATTGCATCGACGGACACCGGCACCGATCAATTCGAACGGATGCAGCGCAAGAAAGAAGCCTTTGTCCTCATTGATCGCAACTTCTCCGGCATCTCTGCCAACTTTGTGGGTATGGATGACGAGGCGGCGGGGCGAATCGCAACCGAGCATCTTCTCGATGTAGGATGCAAGCGCGTTGCCCACATTCGGGGTCGCGACAACAGCACCGGAATCGGCAGATTTGCAGGCTACCGCAAAGCTCTGGCTAACCGTGGGCTGCCCTTTATCGAAGACTACGTGGTGAGCCGTTCCCGGGTCGACACGAACAGCTTGGAACAGGGTGCTGCGGCTATGCGCTTGTTGCTGCGACGCAATCCCCGGCCTGATGGCGTATTTTGCTACAACGATCCACTGGCTATGAGCGCCCTCAATACCATTTTCGAAGAGGGTCTTCGCGTGCCCGAAGACATCGCAATTATCGGCTGCGGGAATCTGCACTACGACGGCGTCCTTAGGGTCGGGCTTTCCAGCATTGATCAACGCAGCGCGCAGATCGGAGAACGGGCAGCAGAAATACTGCTCAGCCTGATCGAGTCCAAGAAGCCGCCAAAGGCGCGTCAATGCATTTTCGAACCGGCGCTGGTTATTAGGGCATCCACCACACGCAACCGACAGTGACAAAGCGATAGTCACCCAGCACAACTTCCCTCCTCCACAAACAACTTCTTCCTACCTGCGAATTGCTTTGCGCCCCTCCGCAAAGCAATTTTGCCGATTGCCGCCAGGTTGACAATATCGTTAAAGTAAACGAATCTAATGGTGCTTTGAGAGCACGCATCCAGCGGTTACCGAACCTGCCGCATATACTGCGTACGTCTTGAAAGGGGCATCCATCTCATGGGCGCGATGACTTCCAGCCGCCTGCCTTGTCTCCAAGCGTGGAGCATCTTCACGTGCTTATTCATCCTCTGCACTTTTCCCATCGCGGCGCAGAGCGCCACCGATCCAACGGCGGCTGAGAGTCCGGAGGCTTTGGCGGCGCAATGGAAAAGCGCGAGCGCCAAGTTCGACAATCGGCGGACGGAGATTTTGCAGGAAGTGGACCGCGGCGCACATGATGGTGCGTTCCGGCCTGATTGGCAATCCCTGTCGAACTACCAGGTGCCGGAGTGGTACAAGGACGCCAAGTTCGGGATCTTTATCCATTGGGGTCTTTACTCCGTGCCGGCGTTCGGCAGCGAGTGGTATCCCCGCCAGATGTATCTGGCAGGCACAAAGGAGAATCAGCACCAGATCGCTACCTATGGGCCGCTGAACAAATTCGGGTACAAAGACTTCATCCCGATGTTTAAGGCGGAACACTACGACCCGCAGGCCTGGGCGAGGCTTTTTAAAGCGGCGGGAGCGAAGTATGTTGTTCCCGTGTTCGAGCATCACGATGGTTTTGCCATGTATGACAGCGGCCTGTCGGACTGGACGGCGGCCAAAATGGGCCCCAAACGAGACCTGGTCGGTGACCTGGCGAAAGCCGTGCGGGCCGAAGGCCTGCACCTGGGCGCGTCTTCCCACCGCATTGAGCATGACTGGTTCATGGATGGAGGCCGCGAGCTCAACTCTGATGTGAACGATCCCAGGTATGCGGCGTTCTATGGGCCGGCACAGAAACAGTTGATGGATCAAAAAGACAGTCTGGCCCAGGACTGGACCTACGTCGACCCGGCCTACGCGGAAGACTGGGTTGCGCGTTCCGCGGAGATCGTGCAGAAGTACCATCCCGAATTGATCTTTTATGACTGGTGGATCGGACAGCCCTCGATACGTCCGTACCTTGCAACTTTCGCAGCCTACTACTACAACGAGTCACAAAAGCTTGGGCCTGTGGGCATCATCACCTACAAGCTGGTCGACATGGAAGAGCACTCCGGCCTTCTGGATATTGAACGGGGACAGCTTGCGGGGATCCGGTCTTCTTATTGGCAGACGGACACTTCGGTCAGCAACAAATCGTGGGGATATATCGAACACGATACGTTCAAGTCGCCGGTGTTTATCGTGGACCAACTGGCGGACGTAGTGAGTAAGAACGGCAATCTGCTGATGAACATTGGGCCCCGCTCCGACGGCACGATTCCGGACGAAGTGCAGCAAGTACTGCTTGCGGTCGGCCAGTGGCTCAAGGTGAACGGCGACTCGATCTACGGCACGCGGCCTTGGAAGACGTACGGCGAAGGCCCAACCGAGGTCCAGGCCGGATCGTTTCACGACGCGGATACGCGGCCTTACACGGCGCAGGACTTCCGGTTTACCACCAAGGGCTCCGATCTGTTCGCGATTGAGTTGGGTTCGTCGAATTCGGGAGAAGCGGTGATTCACGCACTCGGCGCTAACGGACTGCCCGGTCAACAGATCAAAAGCATTTCCCTACTGGGTTCAGAGGCGAAGCTCTCCTACCAGCAGGAGGCGGACGGATTACACATCAAGGTTCCGGAAAAACTGCCGGAGGAACTGGCTTATGTGTTCCGCATCGGGCTGGACAGTCCGGCGCAAACGGACCCGAAATACAAGTAGCGATCAACCTCGGCTACTTATTGTCGTGGGTGAAAGCTATGGCGTTCGACAATGCCGCGACGCTCACGAACGACAATCGTCTGATTGGCTTCTACGTGTGGAATGGTTTCCACGTCGGTCACGGGGCCGTCGGGCCAACGGATCGTTAGATCGCCTTTTGTTGCGCTGCCCATGCCGAAGTGCACGCGGAAGTCTCCCTGGGATATGTGATATCCCCCACTGCGGACTTCGTCGATCTCACTCCGCGCACCCACAGACAACGTCAAGCGCGCACCAATAGCATCGCGGCCGGAAGCGGTTACAGCGCGTACAACCAGGGCGTTGCCCTTCGGCGCGAAGTTCTTCAGCAATGAGGGCGGTTCGAAGAGATTGACGGTAACAATCTCCTGGGAGCCGTCGTTGTCGAGGTCGCCCACGGCGATACCACGGGAGGAGTGCTTTGCGGTGATACCCGAGCCACCCGTCGAGGACATATCGAAGAATTGGCCGTCGCCTCGATTCCAGAACAACTGGCTGGGCTGTTTGAATTCTTCTCCAAGGTTGTACTTTTCTACGAATGGGTACACGTGGCCGTCAGCAACGAAGAGGTCGGGCCATCCATCGTTGTCGAAGTCGAGAAAGGCTGTGCCCCACTTCACGTACTGCGTCTTTACCGCGAGACCGGCGGCGCTCGTCACATCTTCGAAGATATTGTTGCCCGAATTTCTGTAGAGCGTATTGGTGTCGCTGGAGAAGTTGGTTTTGAAGATATCGAGGCGTCCGTCACCATCGTAGTCCGCGGCGGTGGCGCCCATACCGGCCTGCTCGCGGCCATCTCCGTTCACCGCGAGTCCGCTGCCGAGACCCATTTCTTCAAATGTGCCATCGTGCTTGTTACGGAAGTACAGGCTGGGAGTGGAGTCACAGGTAATAAAGATATCAGGCCAGCCATCGTTGTCGAAGTCGCCGGTCAGGACCGTGAATCCAAAGTACTCGGGTGGGGTTTCGATGCCGGCTTGTTTGCTGACATCGACAAAATGCCCATGGCCGTCGTTGTGATAGAGGGTCATGCTTTCCCCTTTCAGGCCACGCGGACCGCACGGGACAGGCATGCCCTTCCAGTTGCAACCGCTCTGGGCGCGGGGCCGAGGCGAGTCCTGCGCTTTGAAATTGACGTAGTGAGCCACCACCAGGTCGAGATGGCCATCACGGTCGTAGTCGACAAACGCGCACCCGGTGCCCCACTGCTCTTCCGTCCGGGAAAGGCCGCGTGCTTTCGTCTCGTCGCGGAAGGTGCCATCTCCGAGGTTGTGGAGGAATACGTTGTGCCCCCACTGGGGAAGAAAAAGATCGACGTGGCCATCGTTGTCGGCATCGCCGGCGCAGACGCCCTGTCCCCAACCGAGGTGGCCGATCCCGGCTTTGTCAGTGACGTCTTCGAAGTGAAGGCGGCCGAGGTTGCGATACAGATGTGGAGTGTACGGCGGGCCCGGATGATGCAGCCGGTCACCCTGCACGAGGAAGATATCCGGAAGGCCGTCGTTGTCGTAATCGAATATCGCTACACCCGTACCCGTATTTTCGACGATGTAGGTTTGATCGAGTTCGCCGGAGACGACCTGCGCGGTAAGCCCGGCTTGGGCGGCTATGTCGCGGAAATCAACGTTGGGCGCTTTCATCCCTGGAGGAAGAGGACGCAGCGGTTGATCTTTTGCATTTCCCGAGATCATTTGGCCAAGCGCTCTTACTCCGAAGAACAGCGTAAGCGTGGCCAGAACAGCGAGCGGAAGAAGATGGCGAAGGGACCTCACTCATTCGCCTTATGAGCAGCAGAGGCCGAGTGCTGATTCTTAACTTCAGCGATGAGCTGCAGAGCGCTCTGGATTTCGGGATCTGCCGGCTTCAGGGCTTTGGCGGCCAACAGTTCCTTCTCGCCGCCTTTGAGGTCGCCGGCCTGGCAGTCGATGAGGCCAAGTTTCTTGTGCAGGTCGGCTCTGACCGCGCAGTCGCCACACTCGGTAATAGCGGCCTTCAACTGACGGGTGGCTTCGGGCCAGTCGTGCGCTGACGCGGCGACGACACCGTTGTTGGCCAGAGTGCCCGCATTGTCGATGATGTGCCGTTGCTTTTGAATCTCCACGTAGCGAGCCATGAACTGGTCGGACTCCGCACGATCGGACGTGCGCAGGGCATGAGCCAATGCAAAGAGCGCCTGGCTGAAGTTGGGGTCAACGGCGATGGCTTGCCGCCAGGCGGCGGTCGCCTGGCCCGACTCAGATTCCTGCTCATGGCACTGCCCGAGCAAATACCAGGCCATGACGTTGCGCGGCTGTAGTTTGACGGTCTCTTCGAGCAGGCCGGCGCCGAGAGAGAACTTTCCTTCCTCTTTATAGATGAGAGCAAGGAAATATCGCGGCTCGGGCATTTGCGGAACCAGTTGGCGGGCGATCTCGAACTCTGGCTGTGCTTCCGTCATGCGGCCGAGGTCATAGAGAACGCGGCCGCGATAGAAGTGGGCTACACCCGATTGAGGCGCAAGGCGGACCGCCTCGTTGGTCTCATCGAGTGCCGCGGGCAGGTTGAAATTATCAGCGAGGGCTAACGCGAGATCGAGATGGGCTGCGGCCAGATTAGGCCGCAGCACCACTACCTTGCGAAGCAACGCGATGCCTTCGCTCATTTTCCCCATCTGCGCCTTGGCTTTTCCAACCGTGGAGAGGGTGTTGGGATCCTCCGGCGCCAGAGCAACGGCTCTGTCGAGCTCCTGGCCGGCGGCTGGTAGTTTGCCCTGCTGGGCCAGGGTCAGGCCGAGATTGAGGTGGCCTTCCTTATACTGCGGATCATCTTCGATCGCCTGGCGAAGGAGCTGCTCCGCGGTTGCGAGATCGCCCTTTCTGGCATAGATCATTGCCAGGTTTCCACGGGCGTCGACCAGTTGCGGCTCGAGATCGAGGGCGGATTGTAGCCACTGTTGTGACGTTTCCAAGTCGCCCTCGGTCAGTTTCAGCTGGCCTAACTCAGCCCGAGGTTTGGCCAGCTTTGGGTCGATGTGGATCGACTGCAGGAGCGCGTCCTCGGCGCCCTTGGTGTCGCTCGTGCCTTCCAGGGCCAGAGCTAGGTTGTAAGCGGTCCAGGCGCTGTTGGGACTTTGTTCGAGCATCTGGCGATAGATCTGGGCCGCTTCCGCCGGCTTACCCGCCTGCATCAGCTCATTGGCTTTGTTGCCATCCGTGGTGAGCACACTGCTGCGAAGCTCGGTGTTGGTTGTGTTGCGCAATTGATTGGCGATGGTTGTGGATTCCTGGCCCTGGCCGAGGGTGCGCAGTACACCCGAGAGCTGAAACTGGACCGACTTATCGTTCGGCTTCAGCGCGATGGCCTTACGGAGCTCAACCAGGGCCTGATCGGGTTTTCCCAACCGGACCAGAACGGCGCCGAGCTGATAGTGGGCTTCGAAGTCATCGGGTGACTTCGCGGCTCCCAGTTCGAGCTCAGGCTCGGCTTTCTCAAACTCTCCCAGGCCGCGGTACACCATACCAAGCAGGACGTGACCCAAGGCGTCGCCGGGCTGCCGGCGCACATACTCGCGTGCTGGAGCAAGCGCATCCGTGTAGCCGTCTACATTGACCAGAGCCTTAACCTCGCCCAGGAGCGCAACGATGTCGGACGGATCCTGGCGGACGACTACCCGGTACTCATCAGCAGCTTCGCGATAACGCTGCTCATTGGCATAGATATTGCCGAGAGTGAAGTGGGCAGAGGTCAGGTCAGGATGTTTGCTGATTAATTCGTTCAGCAAGTGAATTGCGTCCGCCATGGTGGATCCTTCAACCGCGGGCAAGCCGTCGGCCTGCCTGGTTTTTGCAACTTTGTAGATTGCCGTGGCCAAAGCGAGCTGCAGGTCGGGAGCATCCGGTTGAATCAGGAGGGCCTGACGCCAGTAGTCCAAAGCAGCATCGTAGTGTCCGCCATTCAGCAGGACCTGGGCCAGTCCATCGAGCGCGCAGACAAGGTGCGGGTCAGCGGCGAGCGCTTTGCGAAACTCGGCCTCTGCATCCGTCGCGTTCGGCAACGCGGAGCCGAGCGCGCAGCGCGCCTGCAGCAGTCCGGGATCATACTGAACAGCCAACTGAAACTCGTGAATGGCGGCCTCGTTCTGCTGCTGACGCTGGCGCACGAGCCCGAGGTCGAAATGGGATTCGGCCGAGTGGGGATCAAGCCTTAATGCCTGGTCGAAGGCGGCGACGGAACATTTGAAGTCGCCCTTTTGCGCGAACCAGACGCCGACCGCGTCATAAACTTTTGCCGGAGGAGTGCCTGCGGGTGGATTCGCGGCCGAAGACGGCGCTTTGCAGGAAGGCGGAAGCTGCACCTGCGCCCTGGCAGTGATTGCCAGCATGAGGATGCTCGAAAAAAGCAGCGGCCGGCATGACGGGACAAGCCTCAATGGAATGCAACCTCGCTTTGCCACGTATCGTTACTTTCCATCACCTGGCTCGGTGACTGTCATCACCTGGTCAGCGGTCACGCTTTGCAGCAACTGACGTGTACCCGATGGCCAGCGGATTTCGACTTCACGGATCACGCGCGAGCCACCTAAACCGAAGTGCACACGCGGATCGCTGGAAGCGGCGTAGCCGGTGCTGGTCGTCACCTCATTGTAGAGTTTTCTTCCATCGTCCGTGGTCACGCGAATCTGCGCGCCGATGCCCATGCGGTTGCTCCTGGTTCCGATCAGTTTAAGCAGGATCCAGTGGTTGTGCGTTTCGGTAACGTTGCGCAGTACGCTGACTGGGGCGCCGAGAGCAGTGACCACGAGATCGACGCGGCCATCGTTGTCGAGGTCACCATAGGCGAGGCCGCGATGGGGAGCAGGGCGCGTGAAATCGGCACCGGCAGTTGCACTTACATCCTCAAATTGCCCGTTGCCAAGATTGCGAAAGACCGAGTTCGGTTCGGCATAGCGGAAGTGCTTGGAGATCTGTTCAATGTTGTCCATCACATTGCTGCGGGCTACTACCAGGTCTTTCCATCCGTCGTTGTCGAGGTCGACGATGGCGTTCGACCAGCCTGACATGGGCCGGGTCAAATTCGCAAGCCTGCTGGGTTGAGTTGCGTTGGCGAATGCTCCTTTGCCGTTGTTGAGGTAGAGTGGAAAGGTTTCATTTTCAATCGCGGTGTGCCAAAGATCGGGCACGCCATCGTTGTTCACATCGCGGAAGTCAACGCCCATTCCGGCCAGTACGTTTCCGTCGTCGTTGTAAGCCACTCCTGCTTGAATGCCGACTTCTTCAAATCGCTTTCCCTCGATGTTATGGAAGAGCAGGTTGGGGCTGTTATCGTTGGCGACAAAGACGTCGGGCCAGCCGTCGCCGTCATAGTCGGCAAAGGCAACGCCCATTCCCCTGCCCTCGACCTTGGAAATGCCGGTTTCCGCCGAGACATCGGTAAAAGTGCCATCGCCATTGTTGCGGTACAGCGTATTGGTCAGCGGGGCGAAGCTGCTGGGGTGGCAGTAACCGCGGCCGTTGAGGCCCAGGCAACTGGGCTCGTTCGCAGGATCCCAATCGCAGTAGTTGACCACCCAGAGGTCGAGCAGGCCGTCGCGGTTGTAGTCGAACCAACCGGCGGCGATAGACCACATCTTGCGGCCCTGATGCATGGCGCCGCTCACACCGGCCTTGGCCGTGACATCGGTAAAGGTACCGTCGCCGTTGTTGCGAAACAATTGGTTTCCGTTGACGCTGGCGACAAACAGGTCGGGACGGCCATCATTATCGAAATCGCCGACGGCAGCGCCCATCCCATAACCGGCACCGGCGACCTTGGCGCGCTCAGTGACGTCGGTGAAGGTTCCATTGCCGCTGTTGTGGAACAGGCGGTTGTAAAATTTCGGGCCGGTCTTCACCAGCGATGGCATCTCGGCGCCGTTGACGAGGTAGATATCGAGCAGGCCGTCGCCGTCGTAGTCGAACAGGGCTACCCCTGCAGGCATGGTTTCGGGCTGGTGCTTCTCCGGGGTGGGAGAATTTTCTACGACAAAGTGCACGCCGGCACGTTCGGCAATATCCTCGAACCTGATCGGCGGCCCCGCAATGGCCTGAACGAGCGCCAAGGAGCAGGGCACCAAGATGCAGAATACAGGCGCGAAAATCACTATGGTCAGGGCCGAACGCATTCCTCACTCGCGGGCCTTCCTCCGCTTGCATCCATCGAATACTCGAAGGAGAGGCCTCGAAGGCAAAAGGCATCACGCCGCGGCGCGCGGCAGTGATGCCTTGTTATACCTGAGCTAATAGTTAAACTTCAGGCCCAACTGCAATTGCCGGGGTGAATTTTGCTGGCTGGTGACCGCCCCGAAGTTCGCTCCCCCGAGAGTCGAGTTCGGAATGGCGAACATGACCCGGTTGAAGAGATTAAATGATTCGGCACGGAATTCGAAGTATCTCGATTCCCCCAGTCCTAAATGGAACGTTCGGAACAAGGACAAGTCGAGGTTCTTCGTCCCGTCCGAAACCAGTGGGTTCACCTTCTCATTGCCGTATGTGTAGGGTTGCTGCAAGGCGAAGGCACCCACATTGAACCATTGCGCCGGAGTCCGAAGACCGGACCCACCATTGGGCGAGCCGACCACGTTGACACGCTCCTGGCTGATGGAGCCAACGTTCTCGGGATCGCTGCCGGCGGTTACGGTGTAAGGCCAGCCCGAAGCGAGCTGGGCGATGCCATTGAGCGCCCATCCGCCCGCCAGATTGGAGACCCACCTGTTGGTAGATGTAGAGAACGGAGACTGCAGGGTGAAGGCGGCCGAGAACGCGTTTTTCTCGTTGGTGTCCGAGGTGCCGTAGTCGACACTTCGGTTGTAGGGGTTCGTCGAATTGCAATTTGCACCCAGGCCACAGCCATCGTCATTCGAATGCGACAGGGTGTAGGCGACCAGGAATGTGACACCATGACTGGTGCGTTTGTTAAGAGTGACCTGCAGGGCGTTGTAGCGGCTGTCTCCGACGCTCTGGTCGAACCATTCCTGCAACATGTAGGGGTACGGGCGCCGGGTCTGGACGGTGCCAGGTCCGGGGGCGGGTGTGTTCATAATAGGACCCCAATCGAGATGCCTGCCCACGGAACCGACGTAGTTGACATCAAGCACGGAGTTGGCTGGTAACTCCCGCTCTATACCAACATTCCACTGATCCATGTAGGGGGTCCTGAAGTTGGGATCCACCATCCACTGGCTAACCTGACTGAAGTCATTGATGGGATAAATCAGCGCTCCGCCGCTGCCAAGCGTCAACGGATCGTTGGCCAACGCTGTGGGAGCATTTACGTTCAGGCCCGCGTTGTCGAGGGTGTTTACTGCCGGCCAGTTGCCGCCGAAGTTCTGCGACAGCTGGACCACCGTGGCCCATGCATCGTAGAAGCGGCTATAGCTTGACCGGATCACCATCTTGTTACCCAGACGGTAGGCGAGACCTAGCCGGCCAGCCCAGTCGCCAAAGGAATTCTTGATTACGCGGTGATCCGAAGCAGGGTTCACGAAGGCATGTGCGGGCAGTCCGCCCGGAGCAGGTGTGCTCGACGCAGTGTAGATGCCGGTCGGTATGCAGGGCGCACCCTGCGACGCTGAGCAGTTGGGTGGCAGCGCGTTGAGCTCGTACTGGCCGGTGAGGGGGTTAGCATTCCCGGTATAGAAGTTGCCAGCGTTGCCGGTCCCGTAGATGGGTTGCCAAATGAAATCGTTACGGTACCCGACATTGACGGTGAGGCGGCTGGTTGCTTTGATCTGATCCTGAACGAATATGCCGTCCGTCCAGGCGCCGCCGGCCACTTCGAGTATGTTTCGATAACTGGCCTCGCGGGGAACGCCGAGCAGCAGGGACGCCCAGGCGTTCCCCCCGATGCCTTGCTGCGCGCCCAGGCCCGCAGTCTGCGCCGTCCCGTAAGACGCGGAAGAGTATGCGATCGGCGAACGGAAGTTGTTGGTTTGGAAGTCGCCCCCGGCTTTGATAGTGTGTCTGCCGAAGATCTTGGTAAACGAGCCGCCGAACTGCCAGTTATCCCCCAGGCTGGTTTCCTGCAACTGCGAGCCGGACAGGGAGAAATAGTTATCTGCAGTCCATTGCGGTGCATACAGCTTGTTATCCAGAGTCAGCCAGGCCTTGGACACTCCAAGCGTCTCCAATTGGCCAATAAATGCCGGGTTTTCGGCCGGGAACCCCGTGCCGGTGATCGTGTCTCCGTAGTTTCTTCCAAAATAAACATCGGAAAAGGCGGTCGGATTGAAGGTGTGTGTCCAGTGCCCAATGTAGTTGTGGCCATAAACGTGGATGGTATTCAGGCCGATGATGTTGGTGGTGTTCGCTACCTCCTGATCGAACTGGCTATAGCGAAACATCAGCTGGTTATTGTTGCCGAAATTCTGGTCAGCACGAACCGTTCCTGAGTCCTGGTTGGTCTGCTGTGGCCCGGAGGAATATACGTTCGATCCGTTCACCAGCGGGCCGGCGTGCGGGATGATCGACTGGAAAAGAGCCGAGATCGGACTGATCCGGTCGGCGGGGATAACGTTCCCGGGAAATACCGTACGTGAATAGTCACCGGTTGCTGGATCAAGAGCAGTTGTCGCCGGGTCATAGATCGGCACACTGAACGCGCTGAAATCGCCGGCACGCATGGCATCCGTCGGCGCAAGTTCCCCCGTGGTCGCCGCGGAGCGGAGCCGAAATCCTTCCCATGCCGCATAGAAGAAGGTGCGATTCTTGCCGTTATATACCTTTGGAATCCAGACCGGGCCGCCGACGGAAGCACCATATTGATTTTGTTTCAGCGGCGGCAGGGTGGATTGGAAATAGCCGCGCGCATCCATATCGGCGTTGCGTAGAAACTCCCACAAGGCGCCGTGAAACTGGTTGGTCCCTGATTTCGTGACCACGCTGACGATGCCACCGGCGGCGCCGCCATACTCGGCAAGATCATTGTGACCCTGGGTTTTGAATTCCTGAATGGCGTCCACGATCGGTGAGTAGTTGTACATCCCGAGCATGGTGTTCAGGTCGTTTTCCCCGTCCAATAGGAAGTAGTTGCTGCGGTTGCGAGCGCCGTTCACCGCCGGGAAGGTGAAACTCCCGAGCGAGTTGCCGGCCCACCCGCCGCCTCCGTTCGCGCTTTGGTCGCGATTGATGTTGGCCACACCTGCCGTGATGGTCAGCAACTGCGTGAAGTTGCGGCCGTTCAGAGGCAGGTCCGTGACCTCTTTGGTGTTGACCACTGTGCCCAGTTCCGAGGTTGCCGTTTCCAGCGTTGAACCCTCCGCGGCATTCACGGTTACGTTCTGCTGCGCGGTACCGACAGTTAGCTGAAAATCGAAGGTGGCGGTCTGGCTCACTTCCACGGTTATCTGAGCGAGGGACGCGGCCGCGAAACCTGTCGCCGAGACCTTCATCGTGTAAGCGCCGGGGACGACGCTGGGGAAGGCATAGGCTCCGTCTCCGTTGGTAATGGTGGTTCTGACGACGGAGGTGCCGAGGTTGGTGAGGGCGACCTGCGCATTCGGGATGGCAGCGCCGGTCGGGTCTTTCACAACGCCGTTAATGGCCGCGCTCGCCTGTTGTGCCCATGCCGGGCAAGTCGCGATGATCGAATAGCCGAAAAGCGCCAGCAGGGCGCCAAGCAGGGGCAGATTACTCCTTATCATTCGCACCACATTCTCCTCCAAAAGTGACCGAGCCGCACTCAATGCAAGTGTCGAACCTAATCTGCGCTACGTCGTTTCCGCGGGATAACGTCTTTTTGATCGACTTTCTTGAAACGAATGAACAGAAATGGGTCCAGGTAAACGCTCAAAAAGCGGGTCTTTATTTTCATGTGTACTGGGGCCGTTTGCTTTCAGTTAAGCGTTTACTTTACCGCTTATGAGGCACTCTTTGTACGTCCGTTCAAATGCGGCTGTCAAGTTTTTTAGGTCAACACCTTGGGTGTGCCTTGTGGAAAAGGGTTTGCGGGCCTTTGGATCCGTCCCCTCCCGCAGAACCGCTAACGCCGGATCTGGCAGGATGACGCTGAATAGCAGGAAGAGACAGGCAGGCGTGAGAGTATCGCGCTTATCGGAACGCGACCCAGGTGTACCCAACCTTCCCAGGCTGGTCAGGAAATCTCTCTTTTAGCCGTCCGTTCCGCCGGCTGGGTGATCTTGGCTGTCGTTGATCCGTGTTCGCTTGCGGACGGTCTCTGCAAAATCGGACAGATTTCTTGGCGTAGAAAGGCTCTGGCCGGAACAAAAGATACTGGAAAGCCGTACCTTGCGAGAGCGAGGATGTGGCCGCGAAATTGCTCTAGTATGCGTAGAGCCAAATTCGCTCGTCCTTCCTCGTCGCACAGGAGGCGCCGATGCATACACTGCTTCAGGATCTCCGGTTTGCTTTGCGGCAAATTCTCCGCAACCCTGGCTTTTCTGTCACGTCGATTCTGTCGCTCACCCTGGGCATCGGCGCCACAGTCGCCGTTTACAGCATCCTGTATGACGCCGTGCTCAATCCCTGGCCGTATGCGGGCATGGACCGGATCAGCGATGTGTGGCTTACCGACAACTCCGGTCGCGAGGACACCTGGGGCCTGACGGGGCCGCAGATCCGGCAACTGCGGCAGGCGCATGCTGTCGAGGATGTAGTCGCTTCGAACTATACGAACCAGACGGTCACGGGCAGTGACGTTCCCGACGCCGCAATCGTCGTCGAGATGACGGGATCCCACTTCCAGTTTCTGGGCCTGAATCCCCTGCTGGGCCGATACTTTGTCCCCGCCGATGCGCCCGATGGGAAAGATCCGCAACCCGTCGCGGTGCTGGGCTACAAGTTTTGGCAACGTCATTACCGTGGCGACCCTTCGGTTGTGGGCAAGACCATTCAACTCAACCATAAGAGCTATACGATCCTCGGCGTGATGCCGGTGCGGTTTACGTGGAGGGATGGTGAGGCTTACGTCCCAATGAACATGGCCTCCGATCAGGTCCACCGGTACAGCCCCGAGATCAAGCTGAAACCCGGTGTCACCCTGGAAGCCGCGGCGGCCGAATTCCGGCCGCTCTACCAGCAATTCGACAAACAAAACGCCAATCTCTTTCCCAAGCAGTACAAGTTGAGCGTACGCAGGCTGGCGGACACCTATACCCGCGACCTGAAGAAAACCATGTACCTGTTGTTTGGAGCCGTCGCGCTGCTGCTCGCGATCGGTTGCGGAAATCTCTCGATCTTATTGCTGGCACGGGGCACCGCACGCCAGCATGAGTTTGCAGTGCGCTCGGCGGTGGGAGCCAGCAGCGTTCGCATTGTGCGCCAGCTTCTCACCGAATCGCTTCTGCTCGCGATGGTGGGAGCCGGCCTGGGCATCTTTGTCGCCTATCGGGCGATCGCGTTCCTGGTCCCCCGGTTACCCGAATACTCTTATCCCTACGAAGCAGACTTCCACATCAACCTTCCGGTTCTCTGGTTCAGTGTGGTTCTGGCCGTGTTATGCGGAATCGTCTTCGGGCTGTTTCCCGCCCTGCAATCGTCGCACCCGCAGATCAGCCAGGTGATGCAGGCCGGCACGCGACGGCTTACCGGCAGCGTGCGAGGCAGACGCTTGCACACGGCGCTCATTGCCGGCCAGATCGCACTGACACTGTTACTGATGACGGCTGCGGGAGCGGCCATCGAGGGCTTTCTCCGCATGATGCGGGTGCCGCTCGGATACCAGCCACAACATGTGATGTCGGTGACGATGCCGATCCGGGATGGTGCGCATACCACATGGGCGGACCGGGTCCGCTATTACACCGAACTGCGCGACAAGATTGCAGCGATGCCTGGCGTGCTTTCTGCCGGTATGTCTTCGAATGCCACGCCGCCCAACAGCGGCTGGCACCAGCCCGTGGAGATTATGGGCAAACCAGCTTCCCAGTCTCAGGAAGCAGCGGTCGAGCTCGTCGGCCCAGAGTACTTCGCCACTTTGCAAATCCCAATCCTCAGCGGCCGTCTATGGGACCCGAGCGAGGTGGCGCGCGGCGCCACGCTCGTCCTCGTGAACCAGTCCTTCGTACGTCATTACCTTTCCAACGGAGCCACTTTGGGGCATTCCGTACGCTTTCCCCAATTCGCTACCCTTCCTCCTGTGGCGTTAACGTCCAATGGAGTCACGGGGTGGTTGGAGATCATCGGCGTTGTAGCCGACTCACTGAATGACGGGCTCGACAAGCCCGTGGCGCCGGCTGTCTATGCGCCTTACACGCTCCTGACTTTTCCCTATACGCAAGTTTTGGTCCGCACCCAGGGCGACCCGCTCGCGATGCTGCAAAGCATCAAGCAGCAGATCGCATCCATCGATGCCGACCAACAAATCGGGAGCAATGTACGCGATCTCCAAGGCTGGATTCAACGCGAGCCGGAGTACGCACGCGGCCGGCTGGTCTCGATGCTGTTCGGTGCGTTCTCTGTGCTGGCATTGGTTTTGGCCGCCGTTGGTTTGTACAGTGTTGTTTCCTATACGCTGTTGCAGCGCACCAGCGAACTTGGCGTTCGCATAGCCCTCGGGGCGCAGCGGCATGATGTACTCCGGATTGTTGCCGTATCCACCGCAACCGGCGTGGGCCTGGGGATTCTCTTCGGGCTCGCGCTCAGCTTCGGTCTGAACCGCATGATCGCGCAGTGGATCGAAAATGGAACCCGCGACCCGCTGGTGGTCCTTGGCGTATCGGTACTTCTCCTCGCCGTCGCGGCGATTGCATCCCTGGTGCCTGCGCGAAGGGCGCTTGCTATCAACCCGATCGAAGCCTTGCGCTCAGAGTGAAGGACAGTCATTTACTTCTTCAGGCCGAAGCAGTAGAGAGTGCCGTCGTAGGTGCTGATGTAAACCTGCCCGTTCGCTATGGTGACACCAGAGAAATGATTGAACGAGGTGATCTGGTCTCCGCTGGAATACAGCTCCTTGCCGGTCTGTGCATCCAGGGCATAGAGCGTCACATGACTGGCCTGGCGAGCGCGAATGGATGAGTCGAAGTTGAGACCCTTGTCAGGAGAGGCTTGCTGCGTGAAGTCGCCGCTGCCGTAACTAAAGACAATTCCATTGGCGATGATCGCAGGCTCACCGTGATCCATGTCCCGCGAGACCCACACCGGAACAGCTTCGAATTTTCCGCCCTTCTCCACCACCTTAAAGGCAGCCAGACCGCCCTTCTCGGTCTTCGGCGTGTTGGTGATGGGGAAATGAAACTGTGAATGTGCCGGACCCCAAAAAGGGGCAAGAATCCACCGGTTTCCTTGGCCGTCTTCCCAGCTCGACAACGCTCCCCAACTACCGTGATCCTGAAAATCTACCTCTTCGTTGCAAAACAGGTCGGAACGAAACATCGGGGTCTGATGATTCGCGCCGCCAGGCGAATCCGGCTCCAGCAACACCAGGCGGCATTCCTTGCCGGAAGCCGCGACAATCTCATGCCCTTTATACGTAAAAACCGTTGGCGTGTTGTTGGGGTCGAGATCGCGCTTGAGAAGCCATTCCCAGTTGGTTGGGGTGTAGTAATCCTTCATCACTACCTTGGAATCCTTGATCTCCACCCCGACGATACTGTTGGCATACTCATTCTTTGCCGGGTCATAGGTGCCGTCGCCGGTGGTCAGCCACGCGACTCCGTGGGAGTCGAGGGCAGCTCCACGGCGTCCCCAGACGCCGCCGCTTTTTGAGACCCAGGGCGCCATCGGATGACCCGGATCGTCCAGGTGCATGGCCGTCATCGACTTGATGGTCGGCAACCACAGCGTGTTTCCATCCAGGTTCATGGCCCACGCCTTGCCCTTCTCCCATGTCACCGGAGGCTTCAAGTCAGAGCCATCGGCAAGGTTGAGGATGTGCAGCATTCCGGCGCCGTCGACGAAGTACACCGGGCGCTTGCCATCCTGCTGTGCGTCGCCGATGACCGGGGTATCGCTGCTACCGCCAGGTTCGAGAAAATTCAGCGTTGCCGGCGTCTTGCCGCCCATGATCGGCGGCATGCCCGGTGGGGGTTTGAATCCTTCATCGGTCGAAGTGTATCCGTAGTGTTTCTTCCATAGCAGCGTGCCGTCGGCGGCGTCCATGGCATAAAGGTTGTCGGAGATGCCGGAGACCACCACGATCTGCTTCGGCCCGCTCGCCGTCTGGACGTTGGCGGCAACCAGGGCCGGCATCAGAGCGTGCAGTGCCCGCGCTTCATTGCCGGTCTTTACCTTCCACAGCAGCGTCATGTTCTTCACGTTGCTGGTGGTGAGGATGTGTTCGTCCTGCTGCCAGCCGGAGCGCTGCTTGTCTTTGCCGTCGGTCGGCCACTCCGCGGTTTGCGCCACACTCGCGCCCCAGCACATCGCCAGCATCAGACAGACCAATCGATTCATAAGTGCCCTCTCTTTGGATGCGGCGCCATCAGCGCTCGAGCGGAATACCGTAGGCATAGACTGTGCCGTCGTGGGTCGCAAAATAGATCTGCGAATTCGCTACGGCGACTCCGCCGGATGCGTAAGCGGTTGCCTTGTCGCCCGCATAGAGTTCCTTACCCGTCTCGGCATCCAGCACGTACAGAATCGCCGGACTTCCCTTCTTCGACTTGGCCGACTCTCCTGTGGAGAGCGCAACCACCAGGCCATTGATGATGGCCGGTGCAGCGGGAGACACCATATCGCGTGAGCGCCAGGCTGGGGTGAGCGATGGCTTTCCATTGTCGAAGGTGATCTTGAACGCCAGGATCGAGCCCGCCGGCGCATCGCCATTCTTCGCGGGAAAGTCCGCCGTTACCGGACCACGCACGGATGCAAAGAGCCAGCGCACGCCATTGTCATCAAGGTAGGTTGCGAAGCTGTCGCGAAAGCCGTCCGCTTTCCCACCCGGGGTCACAATCGCATCGCTGCGAAACGCGGGCGTATGGTGATCGGTGCCGCCCAACGAATCGGCGTCGAGGATATAGATCCTCCCATCATGGCCGGCGGTGACGATCCAGTCTTTCTGTTCCAAGCCGAACACCGTGGGCGTGACGCCGGAAACATCCGCCGCATCTGCTTTGGCTGCGGCGCCCGACGGGGTGAAGTAATCCTGCACGGTAAGTTTATCTGCGCTGAGGGCGAGCAGCGAATCGTTGTAGTCCCCCGCGACGTCACCATGCCCGCTGGCGATTTGCGCGTAAACCACACCATCTGTACCTATGGCTGTTCCGCCGGTGCCGGCCGCGCCGGTGCCCCCGGTGAGAAAGGACGCAACCGCGCCACCTTCTGCATCTACGGCGTAAATCCCATTGGGATTACCCCCGCAACTACCAACCGTTGCTACAAATACCCTGTCATTGTTGATATTGATGCCGCTGGCTCGGGCCATGGGGGGCAGAAGCTTGATCGGAGGCACCGTGTTGGCAAGGCCGCTCAGTTGGAGAACGGTGTGCAGTGCGCCATCCTCTGAAATGGCATAGATCGGCGATGCAAAGGTGAAATGCATGGGTGCGGGTTTGCTTCTCGCTACCCTACCCACGCGGTTCACCGACGGGCCGCCGAACCTTCCAGCAGCCAGGCTATTGCCGGGAAACGCAAGATTTGCGCTCATCCCGCCGGGACAAGTGGCCGACGCTTTCGTCTTCGTTGCAGATTCCGTGCTTGGCAGATGGGTGTCGAAGAAGAGTGCCCCCAGATCGGCATCGAACGACACCACGGAGTTGTCGCCCTTCCCTACCGACACCAGCTGCTTGAAACCTTTATAGGTAATGATGTTCGAAAGCACCACCGGTGTGGTGAGCTCCGCCTGCTTGCCCTTGGCGTCGCCCGCCTTGAACGCGTAGAGGAACTTGATGCCGGCAGCCGTTTCTTTCGACAACTTCTTCTCGCCGCGCGACCATCCATCGCGCTGTGCGTTGCCGCCGATGCTGGGCCAATCCGCTGCGAATAATGTGGTGCCAAAACACAGAAGCACAAGGAACGTTTTGAGCCATTTCATGGTTCGTTGACACCTTTTCGTATCGTCACGTCGAACGCGAACTGGAGTTTACGGCAGGTCTTTCAGCCAGATATTGCGGTGAGAAATTTTGAGCACCCCGGGTCCTTCAATCTCCAGGCCAATCAGCCCCTTGGGCGAAAAATGCTCGCTGTTGGTATCGATGGTCATAGACATGATGTGGCCATTGATCAGGTGCACCAGCAGGTGCCCGTCGGCGATGATCTCCACTTGGTTCCATTCGCCCGGCTTTACCCAGCCTCGCATCTGTTCCGGAGTAGCCAGGGTGGAAACCAGGTTTTTTCCTCCATCATGGGCCTCGACGACGGTCCCCGGGAAGGTAATGATAAAGCGCTTGGAATCCTGCTCGTACAACTGGCCACTGAAGATATTGGCGTAGTCGAGGTCGAGTTGGTAACCAGCCATGTTCCAGGGCGCGTTTCTTTTAATCAGCGGCTCCTGCGCAGCCATCATTTTCTCAATCTGGGCTCGCTGGGCATCGGGAAGGCCGGGCGGAATCTCGCGGGCCTTAGGGGGCACGTTCTGACTGCGATACTGCACCCCGCCATTGGCGCCGGCGCCTTCCAGCTTCACCTCCATCTTCAACATGAAATTTCCCGGCTGCTCTTTGGTGTAGAAGATGTTGGTGGTGCCGGAGGGTTTTTCGGGGCTGGATTCGCCGATGATGGCGCCATCGGCAATATGCCAGATCTCGGGATTTCCGTTCCATCCATCCAGGGTTTTGCCGTCGAAGATCTGCACCCAGCCCTTATGGTCGTCGAAATCGACCGGCCCTGGCTGATATTGGCGCAGGAAGGCCGCGAAGTCGGGCGGACCACCACCCTGCTGGGCCAATAACGGCGATATCGGGAAAAACCCTACTGCGGCGATTGCTATGGCGAGGGATACGGGTCGGGTGAACGGGAAAAACGTGCGACTCAATGTGCAGCCTCAATGGTAACGGGCACGATAACACGCTGCACACAGGGGTGTACATATTGAATTTTTGTCCATATTGAATTCCGAGGTTCCGCCGGGTGCACGGAGACGCCCCGGTCGCAGCGACGGCCATGGCTTTTCTTCCGCCGGTTATGCGTCTCCAGGCTAGCTCAAGCCCACCCGACCTCTTTCAATGCCAGTTCCGCATTCCACACCTTGGTCATGTGCGAAATCTTCTCTCCCTGGAATTGCATGATGTAAACATAATCGGTGCTCATACTGCGTCCGGTCGGTGGGACCGGGCCGCCCTCGCCAGTGTGTGTTGCGTGGAAAACTGCATACGCAGAAACATTCCTTCGCTCGTCATCCGTTGCGAACGATTTGAGCTCATAGCGAGCGCCCGGGAACACCGCAGAAATTGCTTTCATCCACTCCGTGTACTGCTCCAGCGTCTTGACATCGGCCAGCGGAGAAGCCTGTGCAGAAAAGGTGGCTTTCGGGTCGCAGTAGGCGGCGCAGACTGCCCATCCCTTTCCGGTCTCGCAGGCCTCAAAAAAGGCTTCAGCTACTTTCGTCATCTGAGTCATCGTTCCGTTCCTTCCTGATGCTGCATGTTACCCCACCGTGTTGAAGAAGGATCACGCACTCGCCAGCCGCGTCAGCGTGACCACCGTGATGTCGTCGTCCTGGCCGAAGGCCACGGCGGCTTCGGTGGCCTGGGCAGAATCCGCGGCCGAAGCGAATAAAGTTTGCAGCCGTTCGAAGCTGAAGATCTCACCGTTGGGCGCGCGCGCTTCGAGCAGACCGTCGGTGTAAAGGGCGCAGCGGTCGCCAGCCTGGAAGTGCACTACCGTCTCCTCATACGCGGTCGTGGGATCGATGCCCAGCGGCAAAGCGCCGGGCAAAGGGATTTCTTTGTCGTTGAAGTAAGGCGCGGGATGGCCGGCGCTGGCAAGAGTACAGGAGCCGTCAGGATCGAGGCGCAGGACAACGCAGGTCGAGAAACCACCCTGCAGACGGCCCTGGAGACGGCGGCTGAGGCCTGCGAGAATTTCGGCTGGGCTCGACGTGGTCTCCGCGAGCGTGCGCACGGCTCCTACGATGAGCGAGACCGCCATCGCGGCCCGGAGTCCCTTGCCGCTGACGTCGCCCAGCACGATGAGGGTCGCGCCCGCATCGAGGTCATTCAGCGGAATGATCTGGAAAAAGTCGCCGCCCACATCCATTGCGGGCAGATAGGTGCTGGAGACGCTGTAGCCGGGGAGAGACGGCGGCTTTTCGGGGATGAGCACTTGCTGCAGTTCGCGAGCGCTGTGCAGTTCCTGCTCCAGGATGGCTTTGCGATCCTGCTGATCACGAATATAGCGATAGACCACGTAGATGATGGAGAAAAACACCAGCAGGTCGAGAAGCGCCTGGGCCGTGAAATAGGTGGGGCCGATATGGAACAACGGCGAGTACAGATGCTGCGCGAAGGTCCAGTGCGTAAAACGCTGGCCCTGCTGCGCCGTCGCAATCACCACCGCAAGCAGTTCAGAAAGAGACGCGCTTACCGCGAGCACCCAGCGCGCGGAGTCAAGTTTCTGCCGGAAGCCGTTGGCTACGATCACCAATAGGTACAGTTGGCACGGTTCCATAATGACGGTCAGGATTCCATCGATCAAGGCACTGGTAGGTGATGAGATCAAGCTCGTGGGCGTATAGGTGAGACATCCGTCGAGGAACGAACCGGTGAGGCTGACAGCGGCAAGAATCTTTGCCCAGCGGACCAGTCCGCGGCGATCGCCGAGGCGAAGCAATTCAATGAGGAGGAACCAAAGCGCGACGTTGCGGAGGACCCACAGCGGTTGGATCAGGAACTGGAGGAGCTGTGTGGAAACCGGAAGGCGCATGGTGAAGGCCAACGTCCAGACGGCCGGGCACATGGCGAAGATGGAAAACCACAGCAGCAGGGTTTCCTTCCTGCGCCCGAGCCACAGCACGAAGCTTGCCAGGCCTACAAGAAGGTAGAGAATGTTGAGAGCGTTGTCGTACAGCCTGCTGCGCAGGAAATTGTAATTCCAGGTGCCGATGTAGGCGGCGATGGATTGGGAATCGCCCACCACGGGCGTCGCCGTAAGGCCACCACCATCCCCGGCCGAGCTGGAGCCGAGCCGCTCCATCCAAACACGGATGGCCAGCACCCCGGCCGGCGAGCCAGTAAGGGTGAAAGCAACGGGCGCATTCAAGGCCGGCGTGGAAGGGTGCGGAGGGAGCTTTCCGTAGCGGCCCACCAACTTGCCATTCCAATAAACCTCGCAGACGTCTTGCAGGCGGGGCAACAGCAATTGGAAGTCGCCTTTGACACCCGCTGCGGGTGTGATGTGAAGGCTCAGCCGGTACCAGGCGAATCCGGTATAGGCGTAGTGGCTCTGTGCTCCCCACGGGCGATCAGGGAGAATGGTTTCCCAGCCGCCTTTGCCAGGAGTGTCGTCGATGAGCGGGTCGGCCCATTGCTGGTCGTCCCCGAGGTGGAAACGCCAGGGTTCAGACAGTTCGACGGTACCCTTCCCGAGCCCATCGATCGTAACCATGGCGGGACCTGGCACCGCTTGCGCGTACCCAATGCCAGGAGCCACAGCAAACAGCAGGAGCGCTAACCAGCAGAGACCGAGTGGCGGACGAAAGCGCATTGGAGAGCATTGTACGTCCGATCGGTTGCGTGTCCCCTTCCCACCGGCGCCCTTGGGCGGGCATCATATAGGTTGCAGGAGGCTCGCCGTGCTGTATTTCGAGCGCATCCCAACCGGTCCACTGGCTCGCTACGTCCGCGTGCTGTGGTACGCGCGGGATCACGACCTTGTTCCGCGGCGCGAGCGCATCCTGCCGTCCGGTTGCCTGCAGGTGATTCTCAATCTCGCTCGTAACTTTCTCCTGGATTGCCCGACAGGTTCTAGAGACCGGCGCATGCCGCCCGCCCTGATTGTGGGTGCGCGATCGGTCTACGAGATCGTTGACGCTTCCGACATGGCCGATTTGATTGGCATCGTATTTGCGCCTGGAGGATTTGTTTCCTTTGCCGGCGATGCCGTTCACCACTTCAGCAACCAGAGCGTACCGCTAGCAGACGTGTGGGGCTCCTCATCAGATTGCTTGCGAGATCATTTGCTGCAACTGACGGGACCAAAGGCAAGGCTCGACTGCCTGGAGCGCTTTTTGGCAGACCGCCTTCCCGCGCAGCCTTCCATGAATCGCATGGTGGAGTTTGCCGTGGACCGCTTTCGCTCAAGGCCGCACATCGCGACGGTGCGCGATGTCGCCAGAAGCACTGGCTGGAGCGAGCGCCGCTTTTCCCAGGTCTTTCGGGAACAGGTGGGCCTCTCGCCCAAGACCTGGTGCCGCATTCAGCGCTTCCAACGGGCCGTGCGGCAGCTGCACGCCGGGGTCGACGTCCGTTGGGCCGAACTCGCGCTCGACTGCGGCTACTACGATCAATCCCACTTTGCCAATGAGTTTCGGGCTTTCTCCGGCATTGACGCGACCACCTATTCGGCCGGCCGAACCCAATGGGCCAATCACATTGTGGTCGACTGACTTCCGATTTTTCCAAGAGATCTTCCCGGCCCGGCGTTCATATTGGTCTTGCAGTCAGATCTGAGAGGGAAACCTATGCCAGACACAACAACAATTTTGCAATCCACCATCATCCCGGCACTGCGTTATCGAAATGCTCCGGAAGCCATCGATTGGCTCTGCAAGGTCTTTGGAATGGAGCGGCACGCTGTGTATCCAGGCCCCAACAACACCATCGGCCACGCCGAATTAACGTTGGGGGGCGGCATGATTATGCTGGGCTCGATGAAAGACGATGCGTTTAGCCATCGCTTTAAGTCTCCCGAGGACATGGACAGTTACGAAACGCGCGGTGGGTACATTATCGTGGCCGATATCGATGCGGTCTACGCACGTGCCAAGGCGGCGGGTGGAACCATCCTCGGCGAACTGCAAAAAACCGACTACGGTAGCCGCGAATTCAGCGTGAAGGACCTTGAAGGCCACTCGTGGAGCGTAGGTACCTACAATCCCTGGGCGGTTCCGGCTAAGTAGACGGCGGTGGCCTTCGGCCAGAATGATGACATGACAGTAGTTACCTTGACGCGAAGCGTTGAGGCTGAGGCATTGTCTGGGCCCCGCAGTTCCCTGCCCCGCATGCTCAATTGGTGCCATTTACCCCGTCATTCGGTTCGGTTAGCTTCTCTCATAGTTGCAAATCCTGGGTATCCGCGTACGGCCCTACCCAGGTTCAGTGTGGGAGAAGCAAACTGCGCTCTGCCGGGTTGGTTGATGTCGATTTCCGGGTAGCTGACCTTGCCGCGCTCGCTGAGCGCTCCGCAGCGCTCGCCCTCAATAGCGGCGAAGTAACTACCGAATTGGTCATCGGCGAGCAGCGGCTACTCTCTTTTCTGCCGGAGATTCATCAACTTCGCATCCACTGCGGCCAGCTGCACGATCTCACCACCGACCCGAACTATTTCATCGCCGCGCATACGTTGAAAAATCGCCGGGTGGCGGCCGTTCTCATTCGCCGCGGCTTTGCGCTCGAAGCCTGCGTTTTGTTCTTCGAGCACTGCCTGTTCGGGGTGGGGCTTGGCCTGATGCGCGGAGGCGATGGCGCCGGCGGCGGTATTGTCACCGGCACGAAGTCCTTTGAGGTGGAGTACATCCACCTGGCGGCACAGGCCCTTCTGCGGGATCGGCGGACGCATGGAGTAAGCCTCACGGTGAGAGCTTCACTCGATGAATGTGTGGAGGTAATCGGGCCGGAGGATCGAAACCAGCTGCTCACCCAAAGAAATCCCCGGCACAGGCTCATGCTCACCGGCACCTATGGCGAGATGTTAGCTGCTATGGGACCGCGCACGCGTAGGAGCCTGGCGGGAAAGCGCAGACAGCTGGAGGAGAAGTCGAAGGCAGTCTTTTTACCTCGATTGGAACCTGACCAGGCCCTCGATGCCATGTTGGCACTGCGTTCGCAATCATGGCCGGTACGGATTGTCCGGTTCTGTCATGTCCGGTACAGAATGCTCTGCGAGTGGCCTGAGTTCTTTTCTACGGGCCTGCGTTTACCGGATGGAACCTGGTTGAGTTTCCTGAGCGGCTGGCGCCGTGATGGCATTACCTTCGTTGACCTGCAAATGAACCGGCTGCAATTCAAAAAAGAGTCTATCTCCGGCGTGATGCGAGCGTTTCTAATGGAACATGAGATTTCGCTTGGGCAGGATCAGATCTCGTTCGTCGGGGGATGCTCCGTTCTGCTGGGCAGATATTGCGAACCGGGTGAGCCGTGCACAGATGTTGTTCTTTGGCGGCCCGGGCTTCGCTCCGCGATCTTCAAATCGGTGCTGCCGTGGATCAAACCAGACAGCACCTTCGAGCGCGTTATTACCGATTACTAACTTAAACCTGCAGGCTCTTCAGGAACGGAACACTTTGCCCCATCAGAGCAGGATCCTGCTCGAGTTCAACAAAGTAGTTTTGGATGTGGGCCTGTTTTGCCGCGGTGAAAACCTTCTTCCAGTCCACGACTCCTTTACCCAGCGCCACCTCCTTCGCTTTGCCGTCGGGGGTCATCACCCAGTCCTGGCAGTGCATGGAGATAAAACGGTTTGGATAGCGTGCGAAGTAATCCACCGGATCGAATCCAGTCTGCATGGTGGAGACCTGAAATTGCATCTTGACCGTCTTCGGATCCAGCCGCTCGATCTCCATGTCGTAGACCCGCTTGCCGTCGATGCTGGACTCCTCAAAGACTTCGTTGTGCAGCACCGCAACCATCCCCGCGGCATGTGCCTTGGCGGCAAAGGTGTTGAACAGATCGGTGACACGGTTCACGTCTCCCACGGTCGGTGGAGTGTCCTTGGGCAGCGTGCCAAAGCCGAGGCTGGCCGTGGCCATCTGGGTCAGGCCCAGTTCCTTGGCCCATGCGATGCGCTCCTCCGCATGGTCAAACAACTCCGAGGTATCAAAGTGCGCGCTGATGCAGGTAAGACCGTAATCGTGCAGCATCCCGCGCAGCTCCTGCGGCTTGTACTTGGCCAGGCTCGAGAACTCCGTATAGCCAAACGGCGAACAGAGCTCAATGGTTTGAAAGCCGGCTGCGGAAAGGCCCTTCATCGTGCCGGCAAAATCCGGATTGATCGAGGCGCGGACAGGATAGGTCTGGCAGCCGATGGGAAGGCCCAGCGGATCGGCCAGCAGGGACGGGGTGGCGGCTAGAGCGACTGCAGCGGCCGCTCCCTGCTGAAGGAACTGACGTCGGGTAAGCGGCATAGGTGTTCTCCTGATGAATCCTTCAAAAGAGTACCAGTTGATCGCCGGCACGCCATCAGGAGACCCGCTGCTCCACCTCTTCAAGACGCCGTTCCAGGTAGCGCCTCTCCGCGTCGTTCGTGACCAGGGTGAGTGCACGGCGATAACTGATGGTGGCGGCCGAAAAGCCGCCCGTTCTCCGCAGCAGCTCCGCTCGGGTGGCATGCAGCAAGTGGAACTTCTCTAGTTCCCCACCCGTGGCGATCTCTTCGATGAGATCAAGCGCGGCGGGAACACCCAGGACCATCGCGACCGCGACGGCACGATTCAACGAAATAACAGGAGAGTCCTGAATCGTGCCGAGGAGATTATAGAGACGGAGAATCTCCCGCCAATCGGTGTCCTGTGCTCGCGCCGCTCTGCAGTGGGCTGCGGCGATCGCGGCCTGCAACGCATAGGAACCCGGAGTTCCCGCCAAAGCTTCCTGTGCCAGACTCAATCCTTCGCGGATCTGATCGTGCTTCCAAAGGTTGCGATCCTGGTCTTCGAGAAGAACCAGATCGCCTTCCGCGTTATGCCGCGCTGGACGCCGCGCATCGTGCAGCAGCATCAACGCCAGCAACCCGGTCAATTCCGGTGGGGGGTGGGGCTCCATCAGTCCCCTGGCGAGCCGTCCCAGCCGAATCGCCTCGTCGCTAAGATCCACGCGAAGAAGGGCGTCCCCTCGGGTGGCTGCGTACCCCTCATTAAAGACCAGGTAGACGGTGGTGAGCACCGATTGCAATCGCGCCGGCATTTCTTTCATCGGCGGAACAACGTACGGAACACGTGCATCTCGAATCTTTCGCTTGGCTCGTAGCAGCCGCTGGGCCATGGTGGACGGTGGCACCAGGAACGCCCGGGCAATTTCGTCGGTATTGAGTCCGCAGAGAGTTTGCAGCGTGAGGGCAACCTGCGCTTCGAGGGCAAGCGCAGGGTGGCAACACGTGAAGATCAGACGAAGTCTGTCGTCCGGGATATCGTCGCTGTTGTAGTCTGGTTCATCGACGATCCGGATGAGGCCAGAGGCAAGCAACTCATCGAGCTTTTCGGCGTAACGCCTTTGCCGGCGAATCCGATCGATGGCTTTGTGCCGGGCAGTTTGGATGAGCCATGCGGCAGGCGTCTGCGGTATGCCGCCAGTCTCCCATTGGTTGACGGCGGCGGCGAAGGCTTCCTGCGCACACTCCTCAGCCAGGTCGAAATCGCCGAGAAGCTTGATCAGGGTGGCGACGATCCTACCCCAGTCGGAGCGGTATGCGGCTTCGATAGCTCCCGTGACGGCAGCAGACATGGTTCATCTTAGAATCTTTGTGTTAGGTGTGTCGATTCTGGGCGCTGCCGTTCGACTAGACTCTGGAGGTTTCCCATGCAGTACATGTTCTTGATCTATCTTGATGAAGATGCGTTGAGCGAAGAGCAATTGGCCCACTGCTATCGGGAATCTGCCGGCTACGCTATGGAACTAGAGGCCAGTGGAAAGCGCGTCGTAGTTTCGCCACTGCAACCGACATCTACCGCCACAAGTGTTCGCACGCAGGACGGAAAACGTATTCTCACCGATGGTCCGTTTGCCGAAACCCGTGAACAGTTGGGGGGATTCTTCCTGCTCGACGCCGACAACCTCGACGAAGCCATCGAGATCGCCGGCAAGATTCCGGCGGGACTTTGGGGAACAGTAGAGATAAGACCGCTCCTGCAGATTCCCGGCCTTCCACAAAATTAAAATCTTACAGTCTGTCGTTTCTCTTGAGCGTTATTCGACTTATTGGCAGAACCGCCAGTAGGGTCGAAGTCGCCTCGCCTGGCGTCGATCGCACTCATCCTTACAGGGCCCCTCACGATCCCCTACGGAAATCCGTAGGAGACATTCTATGGTCGTCCGAATGTGATGCATTCCCATTCACCTTCGCGCTCGGATGCCCACTATTTCCGGAGGCATAAGTCATGAAAGCATTCAAGATAACAGCGTGCGCGATGCTCGCGCTCGGTGTAGTGTGCCCATACTCAGTCTATCCCCAGAGTACGACCACTGGCGGCATCAATGGCACCGTAGTCGACTCGTCCGGAGCGGCTGTACCGGGTGCCACCATCACGATTACAGATTTGGCCACCCGGGATCAGCGTGTTCTAACGTCGAATGAAGAAGGCCGCTTCACCGTCCCGTTCCTCAAGCCCGACAATTTTGAGATTTCTGCAACCGCCGGGGGAATGCAGGCCACCAAAACAACCGTGCAGATCTTGACTGGGCAGCAGTCAGCCGTCAATCTGTCACTCGCGCCGAACGCGACCACAGAGACGGTTGAGGTCAACGCGAACAATGCGCAATTGATCGATACCCAGACCTCGAACACGACCACCACGTTTACCACCGAACAATTCCAGAATCTACCGGCGCCGGGCGGCGACATCACCACCATTGCATACACCGTGCCCGGAGTGGTGATGGGTGCCGGCACCCAGGGCTTCGGCGCTATTGTTTCCGACGGACTTCCTGGCCTTTCGAACCTGGTCGTCATCAACGGCGCCGACTATTCCATTTCGCTGTACAACATCGCTAATTCCGGTTCTTCGAACCTGACGTTAGGGCAGCAGGAGATTGCCCAGGCAGCCGTGGTGCAAAATGGCTACAGCACGCAGTACGGACGCCAGGCCGGCATCATCGAAACCTACGCGACGAAGTCCGGATCCAACCGGCTGCATGGATTGGCCCAGTGGGACTACAACAGCGCCGGCCTGAACGCAAATGACTTCTTCAACAATCAGTCAGGTGTACCGCGCTCCAAGGCAGTGTCCAATCAATACGCCGCCCAGATCGGCGGACCCATCAAGCGCAACAAGCTGTTCTTCTTTGCAGACACAGAAGGCATTCGATACGTTCAACCAAGCACAGGCTTTGTGAATCTGCCTTCCAAGGCGATGCAAGCGAGTATTTTGGCCAATCCCAACCTGTCGGCCGCCAGCAAGACCTTGTACGGTGGGATGTTCGCGGGAACGAATGCATCGAGCGCTTACGCCACCTCGATTCCGGTGGTCACAGGGCCCGGGTCGCAGCAGGATAGCTCGGGCAACTACGGGTGCGGAAGCATTGCCGGGACACCGGACTATGCGACCGGCGGAACATTGGGCACGAACGCCGCGGAAAGCTGCATCAATTCTGGATTTGTGAATGTGGGAGCACTCAACCGGGAGTGGCTGGTGGCAGGACGGGTGGACTGGAATATCAGCGACAAGCACAGTGTCTTTTTTCGTGTAACCGGCGACCATGGAGAACAGCCATCCTTCGTGAGTTTGATTAACCCGGCCTGGAATATGGTCAGCATTCAGCCCAACTACACGGGGCAAGTCAACGACGTGTACAGCATCCGCCCAAACCTGACCAATCAATTTGGCGCGTCGTCGCTTTACACCGCTGGGGTCTTCGGTCCAGCTAATCTGCCTGCCACACTGGCGGCTTCGCCGACGGAATTTAACCAAAGCAATGACGGAGGAACGAATGCACTGGCGGGTGTTGGCCAGTACTCATTTTTTGCCGACGCCACCACCCTGGGAGCGGTGTGGGACGACTTTCCAGGCGGGACAAACATCTCGCAATATCAGGTTGTCGACGGTCTTTCCTGGGCGAAGGGGAACCACAGCATTAAATTCGGATTCGACTTCAAGCACTATAACTTCACCGACATCGGCCTGCAGACTGCCGCGTATGGCGGCTTCTATAACTTCGGTAGTCTCGCGGACGAGGTTGGGGGATCGCTGCCCGGAGGTGCTGGTTCCAACTTTATCCAGGGCTTCCCGCGGTTTGCCAACATTCACAACGCCGTCTATAACCTCGGACTCTATGCCCAAGATGAATGGCGCGCGACCCCAAGGCTGGTCTTAGACTTTGGCATCCGTATCGATCGCAACGGCAATCCCGTTTGCCACGATGGCTGCTATGCGCCCTATCTGGGCGGGTTCCCCGACACTTCCGCAACACTGGACACGCCCTACAACGAAACCCTTTCCGCGGGGCATGACAGCTTCGCCCCTGCGATAGAAAAGGCAGTCGTGCAACCGCGGGTCGGGTTTAATCTTGACCTTAACGGCGATGGAAAAACCGTCGTACGCGGCGGCGTGGGGCTGTTCTCTGACAGTTTTCCAGGCCTTATCCTCGAGCAAACGTTTCTTTCCTTTCCCAACCGGTACTTTGCAGCTGTGACCTCGGGAACCGTTGCCCAGGGCGGAGGCAGTGCCCAAGCCGTGGCGGCCGGTTCGGCCAGCGCGGTGTTGAACGGTTTCTCGCAAGGGGCAACGTACAACCAGATCGCCGCAGCCCTGGCACCGCAGGGGATACAATTCGCGCCTCCGGATTATGTAACCACTCCGCATACCTTCCGCGGCGCGCGGTATACCGAATTCAGCTTGCAACTGCAGCGCCAGATCGGCCCAAGTGACGCCTTGATTGTTTCTTATGCGGGCAACCATGGCTACAACCTGTTCATCGCTAACAACGGGCTCAATCAGAATGTGGGCACTTCGCTCTACGGCAGCTATGGAAGTGGAACGTTTGACAATGTTGCCATCAATTCGCCCGATCCACGTTTCGCTCTGGTGCAAGGCTTCTCCAACAACGCCATCTCGAACTACCAGGGAGTTTCTGTTCAATACAAACACTTCGACCGTCGAGGCCTGACGACGAACATTTCGTATACGTACGCTCATTCTCTGGACGACATCTCCAATGGGGGCAATTCACAGCTTCCTTATAACGGCAACACCTCCATAGGTTTTCAAATCACTCCGGATCTTCCGTCCCGGCTGATGTATTCGAATTCCGACTACGACATCCGCAATAACTTTCTGGTGGATTTCGTCTATGTGGAGCCCTTCCATTTCAGCAATAAATTCGTCGGAGCCGCGGCCGCGGGGTGGACGGTCGGGAGCAAGGCATACTGGCGTTCCGGACAACCCTTCAGCGTGGTGAATACCAACGCAGAGTTTGCCCTGGGGTCCAACGGCACCGGGGGAGCCAGCACCGTGCTTGCCCAGGTGCTGAACAACAACTTCAACCACAAGTGCAATTCCTACTCCAGTCCGTGCTTCCAGACCGCAGGAATCTTCAATGGCCAGGGCGTAGCGGCGGACGCTTCTGGAACCGTCGTGCCGGTGGGACCCGGACCCAATCCGCAAACAAATTACGGCAATGTGCCGCGCAATGCCTTCTATGGACCACACTATGCGGACGTCGACTTGGACGTGTACAAAGATGTCTTCAAACATGAGTCGATGACGTTTCAGATCGGCGCGCAGGCTTATAACGCGTTGAACCATGTGAACTTCGCGGCGCCGCAAAGCAATGCGTCCAATCTCAGTACCCTGGGTCAGATTGCGTCAGACGTGAACGCACCCACCAGCCCGTACGGGTCAAGCCAGGAGTCGACGGTTTCGGGACGTGTGCTCGTGGTGCAAGGACGTTTCCTTTTCTAGACTTGCGTGAAAGACGAAGTGGAGGCTACGCGTGATGGAGAGCTGCGCACGAACGAAGATGGGCAAGGGTCTTGCCCTTGCATTCCTGGTGAAGGTTGTCTTAACGGGCGCCGCCTGGTGCGCGTGGGCGCAGGTGCAGAAGGGTTCTTATCCGGCCATGGTCCCGCTGGATCAATATTTGATCCCGGACGAGAAATCTGAAATTGCCCTGGCGCGCAGTGCTGCTCCAGCATCCATTTCCAATGGAGCCGAAGTGATGGTGCTGGGACGGGACGGCTACTCGACCGCGGTGAAGGGCGGGAACGGCTTTCTCTGTATCGTGGAACGATCCTGGGCAACGGCTACGGATGATGCGGAATTCTGGAATCCGAAGGTTCGCGCCCCCATTTGCTTTAATCCGCCAGCCGCAAGGACCTTCGTGCCCATCTTCCTCATGAAGACGAAGTTGGTGCTGGCTGGGAAATCGAAATCCGAAATCGTTGCCACGACTTCGTCGGCCCTGGATAGCAAAAAGCTGGCGCCGCTCGAGCCGGCAGCGATGTGCTACATGCTCTCTAAGCACCAGTACTTGAACGACCGGGACGTGAGCTGGCATCCCCATATCATGTTTTATGTTCCCGGGGACGCGGTCAAAACCTGGGGAGCGGACCAGCCGGGATCGCCGGTGCTGGCAGCGTACGACCCTGAAGAACGGGTGACGATGTCGTTTGAGGTGGTTGGCAATTGGTCCGACGGGACGCCGGCCGCGCAAAGCAAGCCTTGACTTGTGACTCGGCTGCAGTCTGAAAGAAATCTGAGACAGACAATGCAGGCTGTTGTTCTGATTCTCTCACTTTGCGGTCCCCAACGCAGCAACCCCGTTTGACGACTCAATTCCATCTGGTTCAGCCACAGCTCAAGATGTCCAGCCCGCAGAATCGTAACCGGCTTGGTGTACACTTCGGGACAATTCTGATCACGGCGGACTTCCGGCAGCGGAGGATGTACCCATGGAACGTAGACGTCTTTTCTCGTGGCTCACGGCGATCCCCCTGCTCGGGTTGAACCTGGCTGCGGGTCAAGAGCCGCCAAAGACACAAAAGTTGAAGATCATGATGAAGAGTGCCTGGGGCTCGGACGACCCGACCCGAGCGGCATTTCCTTTTCTCCACTCACTTGCACTGGCAGAGGCCGGTCACGAGGTGCAGATTTTTCTGCTCGGCGAGAGTACCTCTATCATGCGCAAGGTAACGGTGGACGCAATGACACCGGTAGGGTGGCCGCCGTTGGTCGGTACGCTCGAAAAAGTTGCGGCCAGGCATATTCCCATCTTTGCCTGCGGAGCCTGCTGCCGGGCCCGCGGAATCACGGAAGCGGATTTGAGCCAGTGGGGTGCAAAATTCGGCAGCCCAACGATATTTGTCTCGCTTGTAGAGTGGTCGGATCGCATCATCACGGAGTGATTCTGCTTTGAGCGTAGAGTCGGGCGGAACAATTTACTTGTATTCGAGCGTCAGTTGCCGATTTGTCTCTTCGCTGACGGTGGGAGAGGATGGAGCAAGTGGGCGAACGGGATCGAGCGTCGGATCAGAGCCCCAGTATTGGCCTTGCAGAGATGCCAGAATTCGCTGCCTATGCTGATCGAGCACGGCCAGGTTGGCCCGTACTTTTGCTTCTGTATCGGGTATTGGGTGCGGAGCCATTCGATACGTCACCACGATGGTACGGTTCTGATCCATCTCGGCCCAGCAGAAAACGACGCGGGCGCGCACCGATCCAGCCACCTGCATGAGAGCGGGGTGAAGCGGCAGGCCCACGTCTGCGTCGAGCATGGAGGCAAACCTTCCACCTTCTTCGAGTACCGTGCGCGCCTGTCGCAGGGTTCCCGAGCCAGGAGGGATTGCTTTGAACCCATCGCGCAGTCCGGCCGGCACCCAACGCCCATCTTGATTGATGTTGATTGGCGCAGCAATCACATAGTCCGGCGCAGCCCCGAGATCAACGCAGGCCCGCATCATGACCGCGGTCAGGGGAACATGCACGGTGCAGCATAAAATGCCGGCCTCATCGGCAGCCGTCCTGGCCAGGTGCTCGGCCCCGTCTACCCGGTACTCGATGGGAAAGGGTCCGGAGAGTGTGAGTTCCACCAGCCAGCGATCGAAGGTACTGGACTCGTACCGGGCGCACTCCTTCGCGCCCACCATACGCGCGATCGTGGCGTGAGCCTGGCTCAGTGCGAGCACGCCGCGGAACCAGTGCCGCCTCGGGACCATCGATCGGAAGAGCAATGCCCTGCGCCGAAGGGTCAGCAACTGCGTCGCCGAAGCCATGATTGCTCGATGCACGGCACAGGTTTATCACCCTGGCTCAACGGCGGATATGCCTACTTGGTGGGAGATATCACCCATGATATGCATGCACTTACTGACGCGCCTTTAAGTGTTGCTGTCATGGTTCGTTGGACCGCTCGAAAGTGAAGCAGGCGAGCGCCGATAGTCATCCGTTTGTCCCAGCGGAGAGCGAGGAGTCAACTGCTTATCGATGAGCAAAATCCAGACCAGATGTTCGCTCCTAATAGGCCGGCACGACCCCTGTCTTCTGGACGATCGCGCGAAATCGGTCATCCGCATGGAGAAAATCAAAAGCGGGATCGCCCTGGATCCAGAGAGTGTTGGTGGCACGTTGTTGGTAACCTTCCTCGAGCAGAGCGAGCGTCCGCTCCTTGTCTCCAAGCTGCGCGTAACAGGTCGCCAGGTCGATGGGAGAAACGTAATGAGTCTTCGATTCGCGCAGACGCTGATCGAGCTGCCAGCGAATGAGACCGCGGGCGCCGTCTCGATTCCAAGCGCGCCGAACATCCCCGGCTGATTTCGGGTCTCCAATCAGAATGAGCCACCTGGCCAAGGCGTCTCCGGCCTCTTTGTACTTGCCCATACGCCGGTAAATATCAGATTCCAACCCCACGAGATCGGGATTGTTGGGGTTACCTAACGAGCGCAGCCGAATCTCCGCCAGCGCCTCGTCGAATTGACGCGTGTACTCATATAAGCCGGCGAGAGCGTAGGGCCGTGAAAACGGATCAAGCTCCATCGCTTTCTTCCCTAAGGCGATGGCTTCCGCATTGCGATTGACCGCCTGTAGCAGGTTAGCCCGCAGGTAATACCATTCGCCGTTCTGCGGATCGAGGCTGATGGCGCGGAGCATCTCCCGGTCGGCGTTTGCCCAATCCCACCGATCAATCAAAAACATGGCGCCCATGGCCCCGTGCGCCTGCGGCAGGTCCGGATCCAGTGCGAGCGCGCGTTGGGCTGCATGTTCCTCTGGAGCGATACTGGTTCGGGGGTCGAGAACGCCGACGACCATACCCTCACCGTAATAGTTCGCAAGCCCCGTCCAGGCCAGGGCATAATCAGGCTGGAGATCGAGCGCCTTTTGGAACCAGGCACCCGCGTCCTCCATTTTGTAACTGAACCAAAGATACTGGCCGTGCAGGTAGGCATCGTGCGCCGCCGGACTTACGTAATGGACTGTCTTCAGCATTGGGTTAGCGCGATGCAACTGCTTTGCAATGGCTTTGGCGGCCTCATCTGGCAGAGCACCATCATCGGCGTCACGTTCGTAACTCTCAGCCCAGAGATGCGAGTCAGTATCCGCGCGAATGAGCTGCAGAGTTAAATGGACGTGACCGGTGGAACGGGACACCGATCCTTCCACAATTGCGTCTGCATGGAGCGCTCGTGCGATTTCCGAAAGCGGCCGGTGAGCGCCACGATACTGCATCACCGAAGTTCTGGAGACAATGCGGAGATTGGAGTCTTTTGCGAGCATGGTGATCAACTCGTCGGTCATGCCGTCGGCGAAGTAGTCCTGGGAGGAATCTCCGGATAAATTGTCGAGGGGAAGAACCGCCAGCGACTGAATCGACTCGCTCGCTCGCAGCCGCGAGTGGATGAGCCAGGCGGCCGCAAGCGCCCCGACGGCAACACAGGCGGCAATAACAAACCAGCGGGCTCGCCTGTTCCCAGCCACTTCGGGCCGAGGGGTGGAATCGAAATTTTGAGGCTGTGGGATTTCCCGTTCTAGCGTGTCCTCCTGGGGTTCTGTGGCCGCATTGACTGGCCCAAGGAAGCGGTATCCGACCCGCGGAATGGTTTCAATATAACGGGGAGAGGCTGCCGTGTCGCCGAGAGCCTCGCGCAGTTTCTGAATGGACTTATTCAATCCGTGATCGAAATCGACGAAAACATCGGAGTGCCAGAGGATTCGCCTGAATTCCTCACGCGTGACGATTTCGCCGGGCCGTTCCAATAGCAACGCCAGAACCTGGATCGGCTGCTGTGCCAGCCTGATTTTGGCGCCCTTCCTCGTGAGCTGCCGGGTCCTGAGGTCGAGTTCAAACAGGCCAAACTTAACCACGTTTTCCGTGGGTGAAAGCGTCACGTTAGACCCCGCCAGACGGTGCGACCAGAGTCTATCACCCAGGTCTTCCGGTTGCATTGCGCCGGCAGGCCCCTGCAAAAGCCGTGGCGAGCGTTCCCAGGTAACTTCCCGCAGTGATCACCCGGCAAGCAGAGGAAGTTACTTGTAATCCGTTTTCCAGGAACTCGGTGCTACGGCCGAGCACCGATCCTCACCTCGGGGCATAGGGCGTGAAGATGTAGTCTTTTGAAGCCGCGAGCGTGTGGCAGGCAGTTCCGCATTTGGCGTCATTTCGTTGGGGCGGTTTGCTCGATGCATCCGCCGGCTTGAAGGTACCGGTTGCGGCGTCATGGTCGAACATGGCAAATCCCCAACCGTGCGCGTCCGCGAATTTTTTGCTGTCTTTCTCGATGAATTCCACCTCAAAGAGGTCGCCCGGCACCGTATCTGGAGTAGCCGCCGAGAATGGCGGATCGGTTAGCTGCTTCGGCCTCCACTCAATCTTGGCAATTTTGGAGCCGTCGGGGAAAGGTTTGCCATTGCCGGGAACGCCATCTTTGTATGCGGCGATCATCACCGGGTTCGCCAGGATAAGCCGGATCACCTTTGCCGCATCGGTCTGGCTGGGCCCAACAGCCTGCCAGTCTTCGTAACCTTTGAACTCAGAGAATGCCAGTCCACCCGGCACCTTGAGAGTGTACTTATCCTGCGCGTCTTTCTTAGCCTGCGCGGAGCTGACCCTGCAACTCAAGGCAATGATGGTAAGCGCGATGAGACCCATCAGCGTGCATAGCATTACAGTCGTTTGTTGGTTTTTGAGGGTTGCCGTCGTACTGCCAGCCGAGACTGGCTGCGAGCTCAAGTGCTGGGCCATGGGTTGGCCTCCTTACGTGTAACAGTGCCTTAGATCATTACCCGCAGGAACTGGGCTCGGGCCCAGGAGTATTTTTTTTTACGGGACCAGCCTCAACCAAAGCGATAGCGAAGACCTTCCGAGACGGCCCGGTACCCAATGCGGCGGTAGATGGAATTCGAGGTTGGATTGCCCAAATCGGTATAGAGAATAGGGCGACAGCCGGCGTTCCGAAGTTGATGCGAAAGCGCGTGAAGGCACGCCGCCGCATATCCTCGATTCCGCCTTTCAGGTGGCGTGTATACCCCGGACAGACGAAAGACACCAGCCACCGCTTCTCTGCTGACGGCCACAGAGACCACTTCCCTGCCTCGGTCCCAAACCCAAAGTCTGCGGGACTCCAATCCTCTATCCACTCGGACTTCCGAATCGTTCCCGGACTCGCCAATTCCCTCTTGAAAAGCGCGGGTCCAGCGAATGAGCACACTGCGATCGTTCGCGTCTGCCAGCCGTAACGCTCCTTCGATAACAAGGGGCTCTGAAATCTCGATGAATTCGTAAAGTCGGGTTCCCTCGAACGGCGTGGCAGCCACTTTGCGCCGCTCGCTCCATTCGCCTGCGAATAAGGCTGCCGTTGCAGCCTCGCTATTGACGCCGGGAACGGTGACACCCATTTCCGCCATCGCAGTCGCCAATGCGATGACCGCGGCCGGGCCCATGGGTGTCAGCACCGCTGGAAATGCAACGGGCGACTGAACGGCTACGCCGACAATGGCGTCTTCTTGCAGCGTCATCCAATAGCGACCTGGTTCACCGTATGTCATGCGTTCCCGCAAGATAGAAAAAGCCAGGTTATGAAGGACCGGTTGTAACGACAAGAATGCATCGGACCGACTGAGGACGACCCTGGGGTCTTCGCTGAACTGGACCGTAATATCCACGCCGCAAATTTTACTTTGATTCGAAGTCAGGGCTCAGTTGCAACCTACAACAAATCCGAACGAATCGGGAGCGACGAAAGTGAGACTGGAACAAGCCCGGAAGGTGTGAACAATCGCCAACGGAGAGAATGCGAGACACGTAGCTACTCTGCGGCTGGTAATGTTGCGGTCTGCTCCCGGGTTTCTCCGAACGCCCACGCGACCATTAGCGGGAACTCTCCCCGCCACAGGGCGCCGCCGTGAGGCGCGACCCGTCTGCTCATCACGACATCCGCACCTGCTCCACGCAGCGCGACCGCCCAGCGCGTCGCGTTATCGAGGAAGAACGGCTCCAACGTCCCGGCGACCAGGTAGGTGCGAGGAATCGAACTCGGCATGGCACCACCCGGTTTGTAGCCCCCGCCCGGCGAACCGGAGAAGATCACACCGTAGGTGTCCGGATGCCGAAGCCCAAGGGCGAGCGCGAGCTCTCCACCTGCCGAGGCACCGAATACCGCAGTGCGTTCGGCGGGCAGCGCAACTCCGAACCGCGATCGCGTCCATCGGCAGACGTCCTCGACGAAAAACTTCTCATGAGCCGCAAACCGTTCCGGGGCAAGGACCGGGCAGTACTCCTCGAGCCGCGGCATCTCATCCGCCAACCCGTGTACACCGACGATCATCGTGGACGGTGCTTTGGCCGCCTCGAGGAGTCCGCCCCACCTCGAGATCCCCTGACCGTCCCCTGCGAACACGACTGCCTGGGGTGGATTCGGCGGGACATACACAGTGACCTGTCGACCACCGTCGTAGTCGAGTGTCTCCGTGACGAGTTCTCCCGCGATCGGGTCGGCACACGGTGGTTCCGGTGGTGGTTGGGAACCGCCGGCTGTCTGGTCATCCATGATCGGACTCGTTTCTTCGAGAGTCAGCAGTAGGGTCGATCGTGGCCTCAGCCATCTCGGCCAACGACCCACCTTCCGAGGATGATATCTCGCCGGTGCCCCGCCTGTTGCTGAGGCGGCGGCTTGTGGGTTCCGTGAAGGATTTGTCCCCAAATCTCCCCGCGGTGATCTGTGCTTTTTATGCTCTTTATGCTCTTTATGCTCTTTAAGCCCCCCTTTGGGGCTTTTGATTGCCATTTTGCCACCCTGTCTTAGGGTTCCTTAATCTTCCCGGGCGGTTCCCCCCGTCGTTTCGTCCTCGCCCTGTGCTTGCAAGCAATGCTCCAAGCATCCCTCAAGCATTGCTTGAGCATTGCTTGTCGATGCTATACCACAGTCACAGTCATAATCACATTCAGAAGCACAACTCATTCCCCATCCTCGTTGCCACCTTCGGTGGCGGGCAATGAGCTGCGCTTGACAAGTAACAAACAAATACAGTTACCATTGATTTTGAACAAAAGCACAAACCGCTCTTTTCCAAAACCAGAAACCGTACTAGTGTCGAATCATGAGTACAGCAACTTCCACAACCTCTCTGCCAACAACCGCTGATCTCGAAAGGCGCTTTCGGGAGCTGATGAAAATGGGATCACGGCATCCGGAACAGATCGCTTTCGTAGAACCCGAAGATGTTTTCGGGCCTGAAGTCCTCGAGGAGCCTGAGGCTGATGATCCGCCCACCCTTGGGGAGACTGCGCTGCATGGGCTCGCCGGGGACGCGGTGCGCAGCCTGGCGCCGCACTCGGAAGCCGATCCTGCTGCCCTGCTTCTGCAGTTTCTAGCTGCCTTCGGCAATCTCGCCGGCCCCGGTCCGCAAGCTATGGTGGGCTCCACGCGTCACGGTCTTAACCTCTTCGTCGTTCTCGTTGGCGAAACCAGCAAGGCACGCAAGGGAACAAGCTGGCGGCAGATCGCCGAACTTTTTGCGGCTGTTGACCCGGCCTGGGCTCAGCACCAAGTCAGCACGACGCGCCCTGCACCCAGCAATATCCTCAAGACTTTGCGCGATCAGCAACCGGCCACCGATCGCCGGCTGTTGATTCTTGCGGAGGAGTTCGCCTCGGTGCTCGGCGTGCTCGGGCGCCGATCGGGTCAACTGTCTCAGTTTCTTCGTTGTGCGTGGGATGGCGGCGACCTTTGCGCAAGCGACGGCCACAACCCGGTGCGAGCCAGCGCGGCACACATCAGCATGGTCGGCCATATCACGGAGAGCGAACTGGCCTGGCATATTGGCCACAATGAATCACACGACGGATTCGCCAACCGCTGCCTGTGGACGAGTGTCCATCGCAGCCAGTCGCTTCCCGAAGGCGGCCGCCTTTCCCCCGATCAGTCGGCTGCACTAGTGCGCGAGTTGGACCGCGCCACGCAATGGGCGAAGAACCAGGCGGAGCTCGTCTTTCGCCGCAGTGACGACGCGCGCGATCTATGGAACGACTGCTACCCCGGTTTGAGTGAAAGCCGGCCGGACGTTTATGGGGCCGCCACCAGCCGCGCCGAAGCGCAGGTGCTTCGCCTTAGCGCGCTTTACGCCGCGCTCGACTCGAGCGTTCTCGTCGAGACCTGCCATCTGCATGCTGCACTCGCAGTGTGGGAGTACTGCCAGGCCAGCGCCCGGATTTTCTTCAACAATGCGCCGATCGATCCTGCGGCGCGGCGCATTCAAGAGGCTCTTACAAGCAATCCGGGTGGTCTTTCCAAAACGCAAATGAGAGGACTGTTTCACGGACACATTACCGTTGAGCGCATCGACCTGGCCCTTGAACAGCTCAGCACCCTTGGCCTGATCAGCCCTCGGGTCGAGGCCGGGCGCGGTCGCTCCGCTACCCTTTGGGCCGCGCACAGAGCACAGCCGACTAGCTGAGCTGCGGTAGGGGCCCAGCTAAGCGGCTGCGCTAAACCCGCTGCTTTTCTGCCTGCCAGCTAACCTTAAGCGACTGTTTGGCTGGTGCGAAGGTGGTAGCTCATTTACTGTTATATATCCGCCACCAAATCTCACTATCAACCGCGATCACTCCGGCCGGTCGCACGACGTCGAGACAATATGAGGTAAACCGGCTACCTGTCCCCAGGCTTCCCGCTCGTCTTGCGATCTCATTGAGCAGTTTGGGAAAAGCGGGAATTTCGGTAGTCGCCCGACGCGGGCTGTGAAGTTAACGATAGGCCAACTTTGCAGGAAGTTGTGCAGACCGGCTTCAGTTGACTTAACCTGCAAGCCCTACTTGACTCAACTTGTGAGGGACTTTGAATGGCCGTCGAACGTAAGCGTGGTTGCGTTGCGCTGCTTTTGGGATTCGGCTTGAGCCTGCTCCCAGAAGTGTTGAGCCATGTCATCACGCCCAATCAATGGCCACGTTGAGGGAAATAGGTATCGTGTCCCGCCATTGACCCGCCATCGACCCATTGTGCGACCCTTGGTCCTCTCTTAAAGAACCCGCATCACACTTACTTGGGGGGCCAACCGTGCAGCCACTAATAGAAGCGTCAGTGATGCTACAAATCGATGAGTTCTGCCGCAAGACAAGAACGCTCCCAATCCTGGTTGTGAACGACGCATTGCGTTATTGGCTCGATCGGGTCGCAGGCCCGCAATTAAAGGCGCTCGGTTTAGAGCGACTAACCCCGAGGTTCGATGGGACGGCCAGGCAACCGCAATCAGACTGAGTTCCGGTGAGCGGAGCGCCACACTACCAGGGTTTCGGCCTTCGGGAGGCACACGACGGATAAGGTCGGTATTGGATCAAACGACGAGTGATGCCTACGGTTCGCTTCGGACGGTGCCGGCCACCCTCGTGTGCCATAGTAACTCGTGGATTAAAATATCTTTAGCGTGGAATTTCGTCTGTCCATAAACCCTTGACACGACGGTAGTAATACCGAGCAGAGAGGTACCTTCGTAAACTTGTGCTTCAGCACAAGGAGTTGGCCGCCCACTTCGGCTTCACGATTCCGGAAGCACCGTGCACTTGAAACTCACCTAAACCCTCGCGAAGCGAGCGTGTAAGAAGCCAATCAGAGAAAGGGCGCCTTCCTCTTTCTGCAGCCTATGTCATTCTTCGTTGGGCCCTGATGTGGGTAGGACCGCTCACAGACTTCGCGAGCTCTTCAATGTTCAGGTTTTCGGACTTGATTTCCAATCGCAGACGATTGAATACGCTCATATAGACATTTGCCACCCAAACAAGTGCAAATTCAGCAATGATATAACCACGCCACCCGGCATAGAGCACCTGGAGGTGCGTCATGATGAGAAGCACCGCCGTGACGTAGTGGCTGAAGCAATATTCACACGTAAACAAGTAAAACAATTTACGCATGTACAGTGGCCGGCAACTTTTGCTTTTCTCTTTACAAATCTCGCGCGGCTCGCGAAAGACTTCTTCGTGCGTCACGGTCCAGGAGACGCAGGCGATAGGTAACCCGATCAGGAGAAGAACGCCCCATTGGTGTGGCAAAGGACTTAAGACGGCGACAGGCTGCATATATGGTCCGTTTTTTCATTTTCGAAGCAGGGTTTGACGGCTGCCAGTGCGATTCTCCTTCGCCGTCAACAAGCCAGGGAAATCGCGAAAACCCAGCGCCCCCGCTTCATTTTCAAAACGTCAAGCCGCCGTGGGCGACCCACCGTTCATTGCAATCTGAAGCACTGCGTTAGCGCTCGGTTGCCTACAGAGCAAGTGGTTCGTTGGCACTGACAACGCTCGTCAAAAGTTTGAGGCCATAGACTTTCGTGGCAGCTCAATGCCAAACTATTTTCCCGAGGTCCCCACCAACGCTCAAAGGCGTTCGCCGGTCGCGGTATTTTGCGCAGAGAGGGTTCTGCTGGTGTCGATCTAAGACGTCACCGTTGACGGTGCCGAGTCGGTTTTTGTTAAACGCTTGTCGCGGAAGATTGTGGCCGCATCTCAAGATTGCCTTGCTCTCTTTATCACCCCAGGAGCGACCCGCGTAGATACCACGCCCTATCGTATTGAAACCTATGCCCAAAGGGTGCGCTCATCTATATTCGAACCGGACCCGATGGCATCCTCAGAAAGACTGGCCTGCAATGTCAACTTCTCGTGTTGGTCGCCCTTTCAGCGGGCGACTTAGGGAGCGGAGAGCGATTAGCCCGGCGGCACGAGCGTGGATATCGGCGGGGCAGAAGAAGCGCCGGGCAAAGCAGAGGGAGCGACGCTCGCTTACAGAGCGCAGGAGATTGAAGAAGTTAGTTTCACCCGATGGCCTCCAGCTCTTCCGCGGCGAACGAATGCCACACCGTGGACTCATCGTCGAACTCAACATCTACTGTTGTACCTGCCTGAGAGTCATCAACTACGGTACCGCTTCGCCCCTCATGCTTGTTGCCAGCTTTGACACGTACCTTGTCGCCTGATTTCATCGAGCCCCCACAAACTATGATGCGTTGTTGAAGCGGGCGCACGATGAGCGACGAAAGGCCACCTCAGCGTGAATTGAAGGGGTTATGAGATTGCCTTATGCCTCGTGAGCCGCTCGATGGTCCTTCTCCGCTTCAGCTCGCCTTTCCTTAGAAGCTTCTTCTTCTGGGCTGCCTGGTTCCGTTCTTGCCTGGTTCGCCAGTTCGTCGGTTATCCGCTGTTCGGCTTGTTTCTTCTTCTCTTCGTTGCTCATTTTGAGTCTCCTTTGAAGTTGCATATCGTATGATGCACGCGGCGGAGTTCAAATCCCTGTAGGTGACGGCTGACTTGCTTTAACGGAAACCTCATTGTGGCACGTCGGCTCGGCTGGAATAGCGCAAGATCAATATGGCGTTCCTCTCATAACCTCGTTCTCTGACCTACAGGACGACATTGCAAGTCTCGATCTTGATTATCGGTACGGATGAGGTTCTATCGCATTCGGGTGCTCTGCTCCTCAACCACTGGTATCCCGTAGTTGTCGGCCCTGATGCCGCCCTCGGTGCTATGGCCGCCAATGCATGGGACCTCTTGATCCTCTGCCAGACCATCGAAGATGGTCTGGCTGCCGACCTTGCCCAGCAGATGAAGACCCTTCATCCCGATGCAAAGGTGATGGCTGTTACCCTTGCCGCAGATCGCTTAGCCCTAAACGGGAGCGTACACGCAGTAACCTCGGGGTGGCGCGGGGAATTCTGATTGTCCGTCGGCGTCGGTTGTTCGCTCGTCGGGGTGGGCCTCATCCTTACCGTCCCATGCAACCGGCTTGAATTTCTGGTTTGCCCACTTTGTCTTGACGGACGTGCCGCTCCATTGAGTACCCAGGTTATTCAGAACGTAGATCAAGCCAGTCTGGCTCTCGGTGCCGCCGCGCTGCGAGATGTAGAGATCAGGATCGGCGTGGAGCACACAGCTTTCTCCACCTGCGTGCGCATGATGCGCCGCAATCAGCGCATCTATCCCATTGGGCGTTCCAGGGCGGGCCAATCGGCAATTGTAATAGTCCCACCAAAAGATACAGGGATACCCATCCTGAGTGAGGATGAACGAGTAGCCCAACATCTTATCGTTGACTACCTCATTCCCGCCCATATCGTGGTTCTCCGTAAAAGTCACCGCGTTGAAGGGACGCGCGGCGGAAACCGAGCCGCCGTCCGTGAGGTTGCGGAGATCATAGTTCGGCGTGTCGCAGACATCTTTCAGCTTGTACCGTAGGGGAAAGTCGAAGGCGGCTATCTGGCCATCGGTAAACTGACCCACCCCGTCGATCCAGCCGCCGATGTCATCAGGGCCGGACCAATATTCACCAACGACAAACGGAGTGAAGTCGCGGCCATCTTTCTTTTGATATTGATACTTAGCCAGCAGGGCGATCATCCAGGACCCGAAGCCCTTGACGAAGTCGAAGCGAAAGCCATCAAAATCGAGATCTTCGATGACCAGGCGAGCATAGTCGAACATGGCCGTGTAAACGCGGGGGTTTCGATGGCATAAGTGAGGAAAGCCGGCGAACTTTTCGCCTTCGACCATGACGCGTTCATAGCGACTGGGATGAAAGGAGTTCCAGTCGCGCGGGAACTTCCCGCTCCTGGGGTTGAATTTGGTCCAGCGAGACTTGCCGTCGAGGGGATTGATCTCCTCTTCATCCGCGCCGGAATTGTGGTTGATGACCATGTCGGCGATCGCGGCCATTCCGTTCTCGTGGATCGTCGCGATCAATGTGCGCAATTCATTGCCATTGCCGTAAACCGTCTTCACCGACCCTTTTTGATCGAGATCGCCTAGGTCGAAATAATCGTAGGGATCGTATCCATTCGAGTCTGGGTTGGCGGCCTTGGAAAATGGCGGCAACCAGATTGCATCGAAGCCGCTCCCGTTCTTGCCCAGCTTAGGGATCTCGGCATTGAGAAAGTTCCACCATTCACCTTTCTTCTGTTCTTTGACCGCACAATCCCAGTAAAACCCTTGCATCATGACTGCCACGTTGCCTCCATCGCAGAAAGCACACGACGCCGTTGGGGCGTCGCGTTCCCACTTTTGGGTTTGATGCAAAGTTTAGTTCTGTTGCGGCTGCGGGCACAAAGCACAGTAGCGAAGGCCATCGCTACGCGGCTTTGCGCTAAAACTACACCAAGCGCCCGCTGTCGAGCGCAATTGCCGGCATCCGCGAATAGCAGCGACAATCTCCGCATTCTCTGTTAGCGTTAGCGCCGCGGGTGAAGCTGAGCAGTGCGCTGGTTTAGGCGCGGCCGGGGATGAACCCCAACCGCTTTCCGGTTACTGATCCCAATTCTTGAGGTTGAGAACTGCACGTCCAGGAGTTGTATGCCCAAAGCTATCGTTGAGAAGATCACACGAAAAGACCTCGCGACCGCGCTCAATGAGGATCTTTCGCGCGAATATCAGGCGATTATCGCCTACGTAAATTACTCCCAGGTTCTTAGAGGGGCGGCCTATATGAACATCGCGGATGAGCTGGCTGTTCATGCCGCAGAGGAGCTCGCGCACGCTCTCCAGATTGCAAACCATGTGGACTACTTAGGGGGTATGCCTTCGGTCGTTCCTAAGCCGGTCAAGACATCGGAAAAAGCGGAAGAGATGCTGCGCTTCGATCTCGATAACGAACGTGAAACGATTCGCCAATACCGGCGGCGGGTCAAGCAAGCCGATGAGTTGAATGAGTACGCGATCGCGGAAAGCTTACGAAAAATCCTGGTGCAGGAGCAAGATCACCTCATCGCCTTGTCGACTGCACTTAATATTCACCCACCTTACCCGGGAATCGCCGACTAATCCGAACGACGCGCCTGAGCCGCCAAAGCTGCGCGTGTGCTAGACTCCGGCATGCCATTAATTCTGATTCTTCTGATTCTGTTGCTTCTGTTCGGTGGTGGCGGGTACTATATAGGCCCCGGCATTGGCTACTATGGTGGCGGCGGTCTCAGTCTAGTGCTTCTGATTGTCATCCTGTTTCTGCTCTTTGGAAGAGGCCGTGGGCGGCTCTAAAAACTTCGAAGGTTCAAGGGACAGACGGAGCGCTCACGATCCCCGTCGCGCGGATTTGGTTGACCTCACCTTGACCTATGGGGCGAGCCTTCATTCAATCTCATCCTTAGGCGACATGCGTCCGCCCCGGACCATGTGCTTTTACGCCGCGCTGATTCGCCGGCGGCCGAAGTAAGCGGCCGAGACCCTCCAAGTCACGCTCTGCGTGCGACTGACGCATATACAGATCGGCCTCCTGATATCGACGCGATGTTTGCTCCTCCATCGACAAGGGATAGGGACCGAACGCCCGGGAGAACCGTTGCAGTATTTCCGTACCCATTTGCTCGACCAGATGCCGGAGCTGTAGCGCGCGAATCTGCGCCGCCTTTGCATCGCAGGGCGTTTCATCTATCTCGTCACCTGCCTGCTTCAGTAACGAGTACATACCCCAAACGCTTGCCTGCATCGCGCCGAGATGGGCGAGGGTGTGGGGATCATCCCGTTTGCTGGCGAGGGCTGAGTCCAACAACCCAGCCACGCCGCCCGCCCAGCATGCAGCAGGACCACAGGCCCCATGCCAGAAGCCCGGCCTTTCGAGGTACCAGCCCGAAACACCCACTGGGGCATTGCGCGAGAGCTGGGAATTCAGAAACGTGATGGCGCCCGTCTGCGTGGCGCGAAACGCATTCACCTTCCACGTTTCCAGATCGGCCTTGATTCGCTCCTGATTACTTTGTATGTCCACTTCGACAAGAAGCTGTTCCGGAAGGCCCACAGTCACCAGTGCGCGATCTACCATTCCGATGCCACTGCAGAACGGCTTGTTGCCGCTTAGTTGATAGCCATCCCTGGTGCGTTCGAGTCGAAGCGCGTGACCGGGAATCTCTGAAGCCCACACCGCATAGAGCATCTCAGGTTCAGGAGCACGTCCAGCTTCGGCAAGAATCGCCACCGCGTCCCAGTGGGCTTCGGCCAACTTTGCCAGGCTCAGATCCTCTCGCCCCGTCTCGGCCAGCAAATAAAGCCGCTCCGCGGTCCCGCCCCCGCCGGGAAGCGGCGGGCGCTGCGAAACACTAGCGGCCAACCTTTGCTTTAATTCTCCGGTTGTCATCCCGCAACTCCGTTATGCGCGGCGAGGGCGCCCGCAAAGCCGAGTGGTGCGCGCCCAACCCTTCTGCCGCTGGTAAGAACACAAAGGCTCGCATCCGACACTTGTTTATGCCGCCTGCTTTTGAGACGCCGCCAAAGGTCATGGTCTTCGGCGGTGGAAAGGCCTTGCCAGCCGCCAGCCTGAAGATAAGCATCTGCTCTCACACCAAGATTTGCTCCGTGGACGTGGGGGTGGGTACCATCGGGGTGAATCAGGTACATGAGCCGGAAGCGTTCAGAAACGAAGGACTCATGTTCGGCAAACGAGTCCACAGCAATGATGCCTGCGACGGCTGCAAATCCAGTGTTCGCTAAGCCCAAATGAGCCTCTAACCAAGTCGCAGGCACCTGGCAATCAGCGTCGGTGTTAGCCAGCCAGCAGCGATCCCGGGCGCCATGGTAGCGTTCCAAGGCGAGCCGCGCCCCGAGTGCGCGAACGGCGCCTACGCAACCCAATTCGGCTTCGACCACTATGCCGTCACCTTGCAGGAAGTTCCGCGCTATTTCGAAGGTGCCGTCCGTCGATTGGTCCGCGACGACAATCAGGTCACTTGTTATATGAGGGGGCAGCAGCCTTCGTGCGCTTTGGACCGACCGCAGACAACGTGGAAGCAGCTCTTCTTCGTCACGCGCGGGTATCACGATGGCAATGTGCCAGGGAACGTTCACAGGCGCACCAAACGATCAAGCCTCATCTTCGGATTGCGTAACGAGTACTCGTTGCGGAGCTTCGGGTGGGAAAGAAGAATTGCATGAACCTCATCCCCGGAGATGCGATGGTCCTGTGAGTGGCCGAGCCAGTGAGCGGCCAGAACGGTCGCGCCTTGCGGAAGGCAATCGATCAAGGACGCAGAGACATTTTCCCACTCCTGCGGAGTGAAGTAATATCCAATTTCGCTAAACACCAGTAGATCGAACTCCTTAGCCGGCGTTCCCTCGGGGAACGACGCGCAATGCACTTCCACCTGCGGCAGATCAGCGCACCGTACCTGGGCCTGGGCGCTCGCGGAGATTGAAAAATCGATTGCATACACTTCGTCACAGTGATGCGCGAGACGCCGGGTGAGGACTCCGATGGAGCAACCAGGTTCAAAAGCCCGTCGATACCGCCGGTGACTGATCGCGCGAATGATAGCGTCGTATCGCTGTAATTCGTAACTGTTACTTGAGAAGTCCCATGGGTCCGCCTTCCTCTGATATTTGGCTTCGAAGAAAGCAGCGGACGATAAGAAGTGGATGTCGCGAATCACCGAATGTAGACCTCGAATGCTCGCCGAGCCGGCACTAGCAGCTCCGGCGATAGGATGGGCTGCCCGTCTGCGTGCTCAAATTGGGAGACGTGGGCCTGCAGTGCGTGTAGCTTCAATTCCCTCTCCAGATCACTGAGTGAAAGTCTCATACACGGGAGCCGGTCAAGCATGCTCGGCTCACCCCGGTGCCAGGTCCAAAACAAGTAGTAGGTGACAGGCACGTCCTTCAGTTGAGCGACTCGGGCTGCTGCTCGCCCGGCCGCCTCATGATCGGGATGAAAATCCCGGGGCCAGGGTGCAACCAGCTGCATACCGGCAGTGACCAGAGGTAAGAGCAGTTCCACGAGCTGATTCTCATAGACCGAGACATGCCGATCGGGCAAATGGAGGCGGTGGATCATGTGCCCGGAAACGCCTAAACGACGGAGCGCTTCGGTCTGCTCCAGCACGCGAACGTCGCCGAGATCTTGGGTGTTGACGTAGGCGCCTTCGCCATCCGTGACTGCGACAATAGTTGCTGGAATGCCTGCTCCACGAAGTCTGGCGATTAAGCCGCCGGCCCCGAGTGTCTCGTCGTCGGGATGAGGCGACAGAACGAGCGTGGGCACAAGAGGTAATTCCCACTCAGGGAGATCTGCCAAGGATGGAAACCAGGCAGCTTCTGGCGTGCGAGGGACAATCGTCGGCATATCCTGGTTCACTCCGAGTGCAGATGGACGGGAAGAATCGAGTTAATACTCACAGTCGGATGCAAACGGCCATCTCGCAAAGCGCTCTCGGTGAAACGGTGTTAGCGGGATCAAACGGTATGTATCCGACGACCGGGTGGGCCGAGGTTGGCATCTCAGGCTCGCGCCCTTGCATCCCACATGTTGTACCTGTACCCACCTGCATGACCGACGACCGTCGAGCATAGATCCGGTATAACAACAAATTCTCCTACCGAGCGCACAAAGGTCCCAGCATGTCTAAAACAAAGAAGTCTGCCACGAGCAAAGCAACTGACTACGAAACAGGCGCCGGTGGAGAACTCCACCAAGTTTCAGGTGGTACTCATCCCCAGCTCACCAATCAACGCGGTCTTGTTGTGGGGGACGACGAAAATTCACTTAAGGCCGGTGAACGTGGTCCGGTCCTCATCGAGGATCACTTGCTGGTCGAAAAGCTGCAACACTTCGATCACGAGCGGATACCGGAGCGCATCGTTCATGCTCGCGGATTTGGAGCAAAAGGCTATTTTGAATTGACCAGCTCATTAGCTGGTATTACCAAGGCGCGGGTACTGACCGAGGTTGGCGTCAAAACCCCTGTCTTCACTCGCTTCTCGACAGTAGCGGGCAACATGGGATCGGCGGACACGGCTCGCGATGTGCGAGGTTTTGCTGTAAAGATGTATACCGATCAGGGGAATTGGGACATCGTTGGGAATAACATCCCGGTTTTTTTCATTCAGGACTCCATCAAGTTTGCTGATCTGATCCACGCAGCGAAGCAGGAACCGGACCGCGGCTTTCCCCAGGCTCAGACTGCGCACGATACCTTTTGGGACTTTGTCTCTCTGGTCCCCGAATCGACCCATATGCTGATGTGGATCATGTCAGACCGGGCGATTCCTCGATCTTTCCGGATGATGGAGGGGTTTGGGGTACATACTTTTCGCTTGGTCAATGAAGCCGGCGAATCAACTTATGTCAAGTTCCACTGGCGCCCGACGCTGGGAATGGCTTCCGTTGTCTGGGACGAGGCCCTCAAGATCTCTGGTGCCGACCCGGACTTTCACCGTCGCGATCTCTGGAATGCGATCGAGGAAGGTAATTTTCCGGAGTGGGAGCTGGGTGTGCAGCTTTTCGATGAGGAATTCGCACGCAACTTCGAGTTTGACGTTCTCGACGCGACCAAACTCATTCCCGAAGAGGTTCTACCGCTCAAAATCATCGGAAAAATGGTATTGGACCGCAACGTTGACAACTATTTCGCGGAAACGGAGCAGGTCGCGTTCGCGACGACCGATGTGGTTCCGGGAATTGACTTCACGAATGACCCGCTGTTGCAGGGGCGCAATCTTTCCTATATCGATACGCAGCTGAGCCGCCTGGGCGGGCCGAACTACGAGCAAATTCCGGTCAATGCTCCTCGATGCCCAATGATGAACATGCAGCGCGATGGGCACATGGCCATGATGCCGCAGAAGGGCCGCGTCTCCTATTCCCCCAGCTCGCTTGAGGCGAATTCTCCGCGCCAGGATCCGGCCAACGGATTTGCCTCGTTCCATGCCAACGAGCAGGGGGACAAGCTGCGCATTCGCGCCGACTCGTTCGGAGACCATTTCTCTCAGGCGCTGATGTTCTTCAATTCGCAAACGGAACCCGAACAGAATCACATCATTTCAGCGTTCATTTTTGAGCTCAGCAAAGTAGAGACCAAGAGCATTCGAGCCAGGATGGTTGGACAGCTTGCAAATGTAAGCCTCACGATTGCACAAAGGGTCGCGGCCGGCCTGGGTATGGCTGGGAAATTTGAGCCGGTCCCGGCCAAAATTCCGGTTCGCACCGACCTGCCTGCATCGGACGCGCTCAGCATTCTCAAGAAGGCGATCCCAGGATTGAAGACTAAAGTGATCGGCTGTCTGGTCGCAGACGGTTCCGACGCCGCAGCGGTACAGGCATTAAAGAAGGCTGTGAAGGCGGCAGGTGCAGACCTCAAGATCATCGCCCCGAAAATAGGCGGCGCAGTCGCCTCTGATGGGAGCATGATCGAGGCGGACTTTCAACTGGCAGGTGGCCCCTCCGTTCTCTTCGATGCTGTGTACCTATCGCTATCGAAAGAAGGCGCTACTCTTCTGTCCGGGGAGAGTGCTGCGGTTGCCTGGGTTCATGATGCGTTTGCTCATTTGAAGGTCATAGGGGCTGCTTCTGCAGCGAAGCCGCTGCTTGACGCCGCGGGTGTCGTCAAGGACGCCGGTGTCATCGTTGGGAATGATCCGAAGGCTTACCTGAACGGCGCGAGCAAGGGGAGAATTTGGGATCGGGAGCCTGGGATTCGCACAGTCTATTGACAGACGTTACAGGAGGTTATTTCCTATCTCCACGTTGCTGCGCTTGACGGGTGTTGAAGGTCCGAACACCCACTATTGGGAGCGAATGTCGTTGAGCGCAGCTCATCCTGCATCCTGACCGCGTTGGCGGTTGCGTGACCCAACGCGGTGTTGTCGAAGGTCAGTTTGCCGCACTGGTGCGCGAGTTGAACCGCGCCGTGCGATGGGCGAACAGCCAGCGCCGCTCATCTTTCGCCGCAGTGACGAAGCGCGCGATTTATGGAACGACTGCTATCCCGGTCTGAGTGAAGGCCGACCCGATGTCTACGGGGCCGCTACCAGCCGGGCCGAAGCGCAGGTGCTTCGCCTCAGTGCCCTTTACGCCGCGCTCGATTCGAGCGTTCTCATCGGGACCTGCCATCTGTAGGCCGCACCTGCAGTGTGGGACTACTGCCAAGCCAGCGCCCGGCTTTTCTTCAACAATGCGCCGATCGATCCTACGGCGCGCCGCATGCAAGAGGCGCTTACGAGCAATCCGGGTGGTCTTTCAAAACGCAAATGAGAGGACTGTTTCACGGACACATTACGGTTGAGCGCATCGACCTGGCTCTGCAGCAGCTCAGCACCCTTGGCCTGATCAGCCCTCGGGTCGAGGGCGGGCGCGGTCGATCTGCCACTCTGTGGGCGGCGCACAAAGGCCAGCCGACGAACTGTGCTGCGCCTCAGAGCAGGTGTGGGGTCCACTTCATCGTGTCCCGAATCCGCCAGAGGTGGTCGCACCTCCGCTGCCTGGAGTTGTTTAACGAGGCTCGCTCGTAATGGAGTAGCATTTGATTGTGCGGAGACTACTTTGCTCAACTGCAATCTTGTTCACTCTGGTGGGAGTGGGTCCAAGAGCACATGCTGCGATTTCCGAACAGGATAGTCAGCATACGTCCGTTGACTCTGACCATGACGGGTTGAGTGATGACCTCGAACAGAGGCTCCTCATGCAATTCAAACCCATCTTCATGGTCAGTCAGGGAGACTGCTCCGACGTGCCAGCTGCATTCACGCCCGGAAGCCCGAATCCAACAGTGCAAGAAGAAAATGCGACGATTTATGGCCAGGTCTTCCCCAAGAAACTGGGCGGGACGACTGAGCCCATGGTGGAAATTCACTACTACCATCTTTGGAAGAAAGACTGTGGGCGCATGGGCCACGCGCTGGACACAGAACACGTTTCCGTTTTGATAAGAGCCAGTGGCACGGACCCGATTTCAAGCAAATGGAAGGCGACCTATTGGTACGCTGCCGCACACGAAGACACGGTGTGCGACGCGAGCCAGATTTCGAGAGCGTCTACTCTCCACGCGGAAGACCACGGAGCGACCGTGTGGATTTCTGCCGGGAAACACGCCTCTTTTTTGAACGAGGAGCTATGTCTCCGCGGCTGTGGAGGAGACATCTGCGAGAGCATGGTCCCGCTCACGGTCGGCACGATAAAGAATCTGGGCGAAATCGGCACGCCAATGAACGGAGCCCTTTGGATTTCATCTTCGCACTGGCCGCTGATGACGAAAATGATGAGGACGGATTTTCGATCTTCTGCGATCCTCAGACTTGAGAGCCGTCCGGAGCCGGAGATTGCATGGGTCAACCCTGCGAAACGGCCAGCACAGTCAACGATCGCGGCGAGCGGTTCGACCATCGATGCGCTCGCGGCCAGCAACCAGAATACGGATACGGCAATCTCAACTGCTGGAGATGCAACGGAAAACGCTCTAGACAAAACCTATGCCAAGGTGAAGCACGCGTTGGGAGCGTCGGCTCATAGCATCGGTAAATTTTTAGGGCGGCAACGGTGATGCACTGCTGCAACCAGAGCGAGCGAGATGAGTGTGTTTGAACCATCCGCTGCACTATGGACCAGGAACATCCCCGGCCGCAAATGCCCTTCAGTCTGGCGTTAGTCGGTGTGTAGGCGCTGATATGCAACACCTTCGGAACTATGGTGGACTGGCGGTACCCCGTCAGTGCGGAGAGTGTGGCACGGGGCAAGTCCAAAGCAGGACAGACGGGAATGGCCTAAAGCCAGCCGTTGGCGCGGAAGCCAGCGCATAGCGCTTTCATTCGTGTCATTTCCGTCTGATTTCCATCTGTCCTGCTTTTCGGGAGGTCGTTTTCTATTTCCACGCTGCTGCGCTTGACGGGTCGTGAAGGTCCGGGCACCCACTATTCGGAGCGAATGTCGTTGAGCGCAGCTCATCCTGCATCCAGACCGCGTTGGCGGTTGCGTGACCCAACGCGGTGTTGTCGAAGATCACCCAGGTTTCGTTGTTCGATGATGCGTCCCCGATGAACCTAAGCTGCTTGGTGAAAGCTTTGAGCCGACTCTCGTCATAAGCCGAATAGTAGGTGCGCGGGCTCCCGTGTAGACGCCAATACAACGGGACATGCCATCCTCCAGGCTGGCCGGCAAGTTTGGATCCTTTGGGTGGGTCCGCTGCGGCGCGCGCAACTTCGAAGCTACGCAGAAGACGATCGACGGACCCGGTAAACCAGCTGGGATGACGCGGCTCCAAGACAACCGCTCCCGAATGTAATTCTCGCAGGGTGGTCAAGAACTCGTGTGCGACGCCATCATCAAAGGCGAGCTTGGGTGGAAGCTGAACCAGAACAGGACCCAGCTTGTTGCCGAGGCCACGCACGGCGTCGAAAAACTCCAGCAAGGCACCGCCCGTGTTCACCAGCTTCGCGGTGTGGGTGATTGCTTTGGGCATCTTCACGGCGAAGTGGAAGCCGGCCGGTGTAGTCGCTGCCCAGCGCTCCCAGGTGGAGTGCCGATGCGGCCGGTAAAAGCTCGAGTTGATCTCAGTGCAGCACAATCGGCTTGCGTAGCGCTCAAGGTGAGAAGGCTTGTCGTCTTCGCAGGCTGCAGAGAAAAGCGCCAGGTGTTGCCTCGGCACTGTCCAGCCTGCCGTACCTACGAAGAATTTCATTTGCACCACCAGAAAGCGGGTAGATTTAAGGGCGAACCCAGAGATATCTGAATCGTTCCCCCGCCGGCGCGGTCTTGACATATCAGTTTCCCCCGCCGACGTCGCAAGTGAGATGCCGCTTTTGTTAAAGACGGCGTCAAGCCGTAGAAGACAGAACCACAAGCGTTCAAGGTCCGCCGTTGCCTTGGCTTTTCAAGATGCAACTCGCAAGACGGCAACGCTGCGCGCATCCAAGTAAGCGGAGCCATGCAGAACGTTTCGGCGAACCCTCGCGTGGCCGCGATAGACCAATCAGCGAAGAACAGGATGGTAAAAAATGACGGAAAAAGATGAAGCCAGGAAAAACGCTGAACAAACCGCAACGGACGAACTTGCAAAGCAGGCCAAATCGGACGGGGATGAGGCGGAGCAAGCATCAGAGAGACGAGGTATGGCTGAGAAGAAACTGAGAGACCTCAGAAATAGCGAAGCCGGTACGGATCCGAACAACTGATCCTCTCAGCGGATGGCCGTAGCAGAGGCCGCGAATATGTTGGACGAAAGACATAATGGTCGTCCCAGTCTTGCATCTGAACTAAGGAGTGCCTCGCACGAGCGCATTCCCAGGGCACGTGGCAGCCTACGTTCGCCAGCGTCCGCAACCATCAGCTAAGAAAACTAACATCAGCATCGAGAGGTTTCAATATGGGACTGATTACGCCGAACGACTTTCCGAATCTGAAGGAGCTATATACGGCTCAACTTCGTTATCTGCTCGGCACCGAAAAGCAGATCGTCAAGGGCCTGCCCAGCATGATCGAGCACGCTAACGAACCACGGTTGAAGCAAGCATTTGAATCCCACCTGCAGGAGACCGAGGTTCACGTGACCCGGCTCGAAGACCTGATCGGAGATGTTCGAGACGATGTGGACGATAAGACAGATCCCATCCTCGCTGCGATCGCCGCATCCGGTAAGAACATCAGCAAAGAGACTGAAGCTGGGCCAATTCGTGATGCCGGGCTGATTGCTACTGCTCAGAAAATCGAGCACTACGAAATTGCGTCGTACGGGAGCGCAAGAGACTGGGCGACACAACTCGGCTTGGCCGATCATGCCGCCACATTGCAACAGACCTTGAATGAAGAAAAGCACGCTGACCAATTGCTGTCTGGTATTTCTCAAGGGACCAACGCAGCCGCTTCCACTGTGGCCGCGTAAGCAAAACCTGAAGCCCGGCCCCCGAACCCTGGGGGCCGGATTTTTTTCGTTAATTCTTTGCCTGCTCTTCGAAGAACGCTCTCAGCGTTCGAGGTTCGCGGGCCAGGATAGCGCGTAGCACCAGCGCATTTCCCCCAAGGAAACGGTACTGATCATAATCCGCGTACATTCGGCGCATGCCGTCATTAAACGGGCCATCTGGAACCTGCGTCTGCTTTTGCCACGGATACGAAGAACACCTACGATCGATGCCCTTCGCACCGTTAGATCAAGTTAAGACGACGCTGGCATGGCGGGAGTTTCGATTCCACCCATGTGTGCGATCTTATCGATCATCATGGTGTGTTGCCGAATGACGCCTTCTCCCTTTTCGACTGCGGCCTTCAAGCCCGGATTTTGAGTTTTGTTTTGCTCGTCCATGAAGTCCTGCAGGTCCTGATGGTGGTCCTTAACCATCGCCTCCACATAGGCACGGTCAAAGTCCGTGCCTGACTTCATTTTGAGTTCCATGTACTTCGCGTGATCTGAAATGGCAGGGCCGGTGGGCACGCTGACGCCCATCTTCCGTGCCAGCGGCTTCATTTCCGCGATCAGCTTCTCGTGGTCATGGATCATTTTCGTCGCAAACTCCGTTACATTAGGATCTTTGCTTTTTTGCAACGCGAGCTTGGCATAGTTCACTTCGGCCAAACTGCCTTCAAGAGCGGTCTTGACGAAGCTCTTATCCGATGAAGTGGTGTCTTGCGCTTGTGAGGATACGCCCACAAGCGAGAGGGCCAGCGCTCCACCGGCGATCAAGCTGACTAGTGTTCTCATAAGTTCCTCGTTTTCGATGCGGGTAGTTCGTGAATTGCACGCGTGTCGGAAAGTTGCTTAGTGCCGAGCTAACTTTTCGATTCGCCTGGTAGAAAAGCGCAAGCTAAATTCAGCTGGATTTTTTCTTCGGCACCTTAGCGCCTTTCTTTCTCGCTTCTGATAAACCAATCGCGATCGCCTGCTTGCGGCTCTTGACAGTGCCCCCTTTTCCACCCTTACCGGATTTGAGGGTCCCAGCCTTCTCCCGATGCACGGCGCTCTTAACGCCTTTACTAGCCGCCGTACCATAGTTCGCCATGTCGACACCTCCCAAGAATCTTGCTCCTTAGATCCACGTCCGAAGCGCATTTGCTACTCTCCGGTCCGCGTGACCTAGCCGAGTCCCAAACTAATCGTTGGTGAATTGCGAGAAGAGTCCGCCGGTTGCTGCGATTCTCCTTGGCCGGTCGGCAAGCGGAGGAAATCGCTAAAACCCGCGCCTCTTCCCGCTGACAAAGAGATGCTAGTTATCGCGCGATGGTAGCTTCGCCACACGCAACGTGATCAAAGCCGTCAGCTTTTGGGAATTCGATTTCAAGCATCTCAGTTTTCAAGGCGGGCTGCCCTGCCACATTCAACTGAAAGAAGGCAATATGACGCGTGACCTAATAGCACCACAAGACCCCCGTTCTCAGTATCCTGGTCCCCCTACTCAGATAGAGATCCAATCGGCTCCGGCATTGCAGTCCGCCATGAGCGAGCAACCGGATTGTGGTGAGATGTCGTATCGCGGCGCCGGTCTACTCGCAGGCCGGAAGGCCCTGATCACCGGTGCCGACTCGGGAATTGGCCGCGCGGCGGCCATCGCATTTGCACGCGAGGGCGCTGATGTCGCCATCAGCTATCTGCCTGATGAGCGGGAGGACGCGGAAGAAGTGGGAAGGTACATTCAGGACGCTGGCCGCAAGGCCGTCCTGCTGCCTGGAAATGTGTCTGACGAGGCCTTTTGCCTTCGTCTGGTCGAGCAGGCCGCGAAGAAACTCGGCGGCCTGGACATCTTGGTAAACAACGCCGGGAAAATGGGCAAGACGGGAGGACTTCTCGATACATCGACAGAGCGCTTTGACTCGCTCATGAAAACCAACATCTATTCGATGTTCTGGATAACAAAAGCTGCGGTGCCCCACATGAAGGCGGGGGCGTCCATCATCAACACCACCAGCATTCAGGGGTTTGAGCCCTCCGGGAACATCTTCGATTACGCAATCACCAAGGCTGCCATCGCGAATTTCACCAAAGGCCTAAGCGATCAGTTGATGCAAAAGTACGGTATTCGCATTAACGCCGTAGCCCCAGGGCCGATCTGGACGCCGCTGCAGGAGGCGGACGGCGACGAGGAGAAATTGAAGAAGCTGGGCTCCAACACTCCCTATAAGCGGCCGGGGCAGCCGGTCGAACTGGCGCCGGTGTACGTGTTGCTGGCTTCGCAGCAGGCGAGCTATATCACCGGCGAAATATATGGGGTGACCGGCGGAATGGGTATCGTCTGAGTGGTGAAACCGTAAGCAGGCCTGATGCGGCCACAAGCCGCGCAGGCCTACGAAGCGGCTGTCTGCTTTGCCCTTGCAGGGATTGTGCCCGAATGCGAATCGCCTCGTATTTCTTGCTCAGCGCGTCGAGCTCCGCAGGCGAGGATGGCCCGAAATGAGTCGGGCCGAACATGGGCCTGCGCGGCCCGGAGGCCACCGTCGATTGGCGCAAGATACTTGGCATGCCGGACCCAACCGGTGTAATCTGTCGAGTTCCTGAAAGGCTAATCACGAGCTTTAAGGTATGGCAGCCAGAATACTGTGCGTGGAAAGCGACGAAGCCGTTCTTGACAGCCGCTGCGCAGTTCTGAAGACTTCGGGTTATGACTCTACGTCGGCGTCGCCTCGCATGGCGGAGGTCGCGCTCAGTAGCCAAAAGTTTGATCTGCTTGTCCTCTCGTCGCTCAGTGATTCTGCAATAAATCGACTCGTTAATTTAGCCGATGGTGCAGGGGTTCTGGTCCTCGAAGAGTTCACCATGCCGGCCGAATTGCTTTCTTTGGTCGCACAACGGTTGGACCGGCAGCAACAGGCGTAGCGATCAGCCAGACTGCTGGGAGTTGGTCGGGCGCTAGGAGTCCGTGCGGGGCGGATGTAAACCGCAACTCTGCGATCGGGCATTCCCCTAGCGGCAGGTCTAACCCTCGCCTTAGGTCAACCCATAGCTGGAGACCAGGCACGTTGGGCGTTCTACCCTCCTTCCTTCCCGGCGGGGTCCCTCTGTATGCTCATATATTTTCTCCGTATCGCCCCCCTGCTTGAGCGCTGCTCCTTATACGCCCCAGAACGCCCGAGGCTAGTTGCATCACTGATCGAAGCCGATAATATGGTGGATTCTCTGTTGTGACGTAATATGGCGCGTGCAGCTTGGGTTGGGATTGTGGAAAACTTCAGGATCTGAGGTTCCCAATGCCTGACTTCTATTACCGATCTAACTGCGACAACACGACAGACTCGATTTGCATGCAGTGTTTCTGCACCGTTGCAACCGCTCGGACCTTTGAACAACTGAGGCCTTCTGAGCAGGCGCACCGTTGTCTACAGAGGGCCGCCATCTTTGCAGAACCAAAAGGCCGAGTGTCTTGGATCCACCGTTAGTGCTGACAGTCGAAAGGGCGCGGCCAAAGCAGAGTTAGTTTGTGACTCACGAGACAATTTATAGTGCTGCCCGACGCGGAAGAGGTCAACGGATATTGCTTTGCACGCTCACTCATTGGCGAGTGTGGAGGATTCGCGTTACCAAAGCAATTCGAATTAGGCGACTGAACGTTAAGCTCTCTTAATGTCGTGTCGAGCCAGATTAAGGTAGCTTGTCTAGACAAGGGATGACATGAGCGATTCTCCTGATTTCTATTACCGGTTCCAAACCGACCTGTCAATTTCCATCATCTGCGCAGTCTGCAGTGAAACAGTTGCGATTACAGACGACGAGTTTTATCTTCGCGACCTCGAAAATAAGCACCGGTGTAAAAAGACTCTACGACCTGAGCAAGGTGGCGAGCTTTGAGTGGGGGTCCACCTCCGCCGATCAGTTTGGGGGACGAAATCGATGTTGCGCGCAGAGCTTGACGTTTTAAGCCCCCTGGGGGGCTTGTGATTGCCATTTTCCCGCCCGGCTCCTTAATCTTTCTTGGCCTGCCCCCCCGTTTCGTCTTCACCCTGTGCCTGGAAGCGATGCTACAAGCATTGCTCAAGCATCCCTCAAGCAATGCTTGTCGATCCTATACCACAGTCACAGTCATAATCACATTCATAAGTACAACTCATACCCCTTACTCGTTTCCACCTTCGGTGGCGGGCAACTAGCTGCGCTCGACAAGTAACAAGGAAACACAGTTACCATTGATTTGGAACAAAAGCACAAACCGCTGCGCTCGAAAACTCGAAACCGTACTAGTGTCGAATCATGAGCACCGCAACTTCCACAAGCTCTCTGCCAAGAGCCGCTGATCTCGAAAAGCGCTTTCGCGAGCTAATGAAAATGGGGTCGCGGAATCCTGAACAGATCGCTTTCGTAAACCCCGAACATGTTTTCGAGCCCGAAGTGCTGGAGGAGCCCGAGCCTGGTGATCCGCCTACCCTGCGAGAGGCTACTCTGCATGGGCTCGCCGGGGACGGGCTGCGCAGCCTGGCGCCGCACTCGGAGGCGCATCCTGCTGCTCTGATTCTGCAGTTTAGCTGCCTTCGCCAATCTCGCCGGCCCCGGTCCGCAGGCGTTGGTGGTATCCACGCGTCACGGTCTTAACCGCTTCGTCCGGAGTAGACGATCTACGTCCATTGGGAGTAGAGTGTCTACATCTATGAGCGAAAAAGACCAGTATAAGAACCGGATCGAGCTGTTGCAGGGAACACTCGACATGCTCATTCTGCAGACGCTGCAGTGGGGGCCGCAGCATGGATATGGCATTGTCCAGGCGTTACGTTTGCAATCCGGAGATGTGCTTCAGGTGGAGACCGGATCCCTGTATCCGGCTCTCCATCGATTGGAGCGTCAGGGCTGGGTGCAGTCTGAGTGGAAGCAGTCAGAGAGCAAGCAAAAAGCGCGATACTACCGAATCACGGCCAAAGGGAAAAAGCAGTTGGCCTCAGACCTGGGCCGATGGGAGCGGATCGTCGAAGCGATCGGGTCGGTGATGTACGTCAAGCCGCAGGAGAGTGAGTCGTGAAGTGGTTTCCGGGCATCGGTTTTCAGCGGCGCAAGCGCGAATTGCAGCAAGAGATGGATGCTCACCTGCAGATGGCAATTGCAGATCGAGTTGCGCGAGGTGAGACGGCGGAGACAGCGCGACAAGCAGCAGCGCGGGAGTTCGGAAACATTCCTTTGGTGCAGGATGTGACGCGCGCGATGTGGGGTCGAGGCTGGCTTGAACAATTGGCGCGGGACGTCCATTATGCCCTGCGGCAACTGCGCAAGAGCCCCGGCTTTACGATCACCGCGACGGCGATGCTGATAGTAGCTATCTGCGCCAACAGCACCGTATTCAGTTGGATCGACGGCACAATGTTGCGTCCGATTCCTGGCGCGCGGGACACGGGCGATCTTGTGAGCCTGCAGCGGGGGGAACGGAACTTCTCTCCGACTCCGCCCTTCTCGTATCTCGACTATCGCGATCTGCGCGAGCAGAACCGCACCTTCACCGGAATACTTGCCTATCATAACGATTGGATTGCGCTGACTGGCGGCGCACAGCCGGATCGTGCCTATATAGCGAATGTGTCGGCCAATTATTTCGATGTGCTCGGCATCAAGCCGATGCTGGGGCGATTCTTTCTGCCGGACGAGGAGGCCCGTGCGGTACCCAACGTGGTCCTGGGTTACGCGCTCTGGAAGACGCGTTATGGCAAAGACCCGGCAATTGTGGGCAAGTCGATCGAGGTCGCCCGGCATCCGGTGACGGTGATCGGTGTGGCGCCGGAGGGGTTTGTCGGAGCAGCTCCCGGGCTGCGTGACGATCTGTGGGTAACGCTCGATCCCCTCGGGACAGATGTATGGCGGATGACCCATCGCGATTCGGACTGGCTGATCGTAATAGGAAGATTGCGGCCCGGCGTGAGCCGTGGCCAGGCAGCCCAGGATCTCGACACGGTGATGCACCGTATTGTGTTGGCGTATCCGGACCAGCATCTCGGCGATAACCGGATCACGCTCGATCCCATGTGGCGTTCGCCCTTCGGCGCCAACGGATACATGGCGGCGACGCTGCCCATTCTGCTGGCCTTCGCCGCTGTGGTGCTGTTGCTGACCAGCGCGAACGTGGCGACGCTCACGCTGGTGCGGTTTGTATCCCGGCGGCGCGAGCTTGCCATCCGGCAGTCGCTCGGGGCCAATCGCATGCAACTGGTACGGCAGATGATGCTGGAGGGCGCTGTACTTTCCATCGTCGCAGGAGTCGTGGCCCTTGGATTGACATCGTGGACATCGAAAACGTTCGCATGGTTCTTCCCAGCGAATGCAATTCCCCTCGTACTGAACGGGAACATGGACCATAAGGTGGTGATTGGGATTGCAGTGTTTTCTCTTTTGGCCGGTACGCTATGCGGCGCGCTCCCCGCCTGGCGTTCGTCTCACGCGCCGGCCATTGAGGTACTCAAGGCAGAATCTGCAAGTATCTCCGGCGGCTCACGCAACCGGAAATTGCTCAGCGGGCTGGTGGTGGCGCAAATCGCGCTTACCCTTCCGTTGCTGTTGTGCTCCGGGCTATTCCTGCGAACGCTGCGGAACCTCGCCGCAGCGAACCCCGGCTTTCAGCAAGACCACGTTCTCACTGCGTCCGTTGGGCTGAATATTGCCGGCTACAGCAACGATGAGGCAAAATTGATCCGTCGCAAGATACTTGACCGCGTGTCGGCACTGCCCGGCGTGGAGGTTGCGTCTCTTACCGACTGGATTCCGATGACCCTGATTCAAAAGAGAAACGATGCGTATCCGGAAGGGTATGTGCCGCATCCTCATGAATCTTTGCTGGTGCAGAATGCCGAGGTGGGACCGCGGTATTTCGAATCCCTTCATATACCCATCTTGGAAGGACGCGAGTTTACGCCGGAGGACGATGAAAGGGCCCCGAACGTACTCATCGTGGATCAGACGGCGGCGAGGCACTACTGGCCAGGGCAGGATCCGCTGGGAAAGAGGCTCAGGATTTGGGACAGCCTTTTCACGGTTGTCGGCGTGGCGAGGAATTCAACCCATACTTTCGTGAATGAGTTACCCGAGCCTATGGTCTATATGAGTTATTTCCAGCACCCGGGGTACGAGACGATGGTGCAGGTGAAAACCGAGGGGAATCCCGTCGACCTGGAGCCGTTGGTGGAAAACGCCATCCATGGGATCGATTCGCGACTGCCGGTTTTCGATGTGCGTTCCATGCGGGAGAGCACCCAGATGGCGAGCACTTTCGCAATCATCGAGAGCACCCTGGCGGGGATGTTCGCGCTGATTGGGCTGGTTCTTGCGGTAACCGGGATCTATGGAGTCGTGGCCTATCGAACCCAATTGCGGACCCACGAGATCGGGGTACGAATGGCTCTAGGTGCTTCACGGGCGGATGTGCTGCGGCTCGTGCTGTTGCAGGGATTGTGGCTCACAGGCATCGGGCTGGCGCTAGGACTGGCGTTTGCGTTGGGACTGACACGCATTCTCGTCCGGCTGTTGTACGGAATCGGCGCCAACGATCCCGTCACCGTAGTTTCCGCCGTCATGCTCCTGGGAGCAATGACTCTGGCAGCATGCTACCTTCCGGCGCATCGAGCGATGCGCCGAAACCCTGTGACTGCGATTCGCGAACTGTAAGCCCCAGCTCGAACTCGACGCGAATGGAACGGATTCGGGGTACGCGTGGCGCTTCTCCTGGTTGGCAAGAAAGGTAACCGGATTCCACCGGTCACAAACCAATCTCCGCAAGGTGGATCTGCCGCCTGTGCGTTGAAGTGAACAGGCCAAGTCAGACCTTGAGTCGCTCGTTTGTCACAAGTGGCCGATAAACGGCTTTCCAGACGAATGCCCCGTGAAGTCGGTTTTTCGGTAAGTTGCCGGCCGGAGGATGCTGGATTGCTACGTATGCATGCCTTCTGCTCACGCAGTGAAATATTGAAGGGACAGGCGGATTCATCGCCATAGACGTTTGTGGCTTACTCCGTCTGGTCCTCGTTTTACCAGCGTCCGGGGAGTAGTTCGCCCGGCTCCCGCCGGCACTGGTAAGCGAAGTTATTCAAAATCCCGTTTCATGAGCCCACACGAAGCGATGGGCCCGCGACTTCGTATTCCAGAAGCGCCGCCCAGATCCCGTCCGGGACATAACATTTCCGGTGTACTATGTAGTTATCTATATAGTGTGCGGCTGTGGCGTCGAAGCCCCTCCGCTATCTGGGAGTCCCCAAGGAGCTATTCATGAGGTTGGGAATGCAATTGAATCGGAAGACGCGATGGGTGTATCTGTTCGCAATCCTCTTCGCGGTCACCCTCCATGCACAGGACATTACCGGTAACTGGCAGGGAACTCTCAGCCCTCCACAGGGCAGTCCCCTTCGCATTGTCCTGCAGGTCACACGCGATGCCAGCCAGGCTTTGAAGGCAAAGCTCTACAGCATCGATCAGGGCCCCGAGGGCAATAGGATTGATTCCATCACCATGCAGGACTCCACAGTTAAGTTTGAGCTGGGCATGATCCACGGCTCCTACGTAGGCAAACTCAGTCCCGACAGCAACTCGATTACCGGCACATGGACACAAGGCTCGCAGCTTGCGCTCAACTTCCAGAAGGCCACCAAAGGGACCGCTTGGCCCATAGATGCCTCACCGCATACCGTGCAGTTCGTCACAGTCGAGCCTGGCATCAAGCTCGAAGTCCTCGACTGGGGGGGCACCGGGCGCCCTCTCGTCTTCCTCACCGGGCTGGGAAATACGGCGCACGTCTTTGACACCTTTGCGCCGAAGTTCATCAGCAAGCACCACGTCTATAGCATTACCCGTCGCGGGTTCGGCGATTCCAGCGCCCCCATCCCTGACAACCAAAATTACGCCTCCAACCGTCTTGGTGACGATGTTCTAACCGTCATCGATGCGCTCAACCTGCATAAGCCCGTCCTTGCTGGCCACTCTATCGCTGGTGAAGAGTTAAGTTCCATCGGGAGCCGCCATCCCGAGAAGATCAGTGGTCTTATTTACCTCGACGCTGGCTTTCCTTATGCCTTCTACGACCCGGCCCATGGCGACCCGCAGCTCGACATGCTCGATACCCGCGACAAAATCGAGCAACTGCTTCCCAGCGGCGGGTACCCCGGCGGCCAAAAGCAAGAAATTGAAGACCTGCTTGCAGGCCTGCCCCGGCTCGAAAGGGATCTCCAAAATCAATTGAAGCTGTTGCAAGCGATCGAGCCGTCCACGGCAAAGTCCCCCCCGCCCCCGCTCGCCGGGAGCGTTGCCGTTGCCATTCTGATGGGAGAGCATAAATACACCGACATCAAAGCGCCCTGCCTCGCCATCTTTGCCGTGCCGCACGACCCAAACTCAACCGCCATTCCTTCCACCGACCCCGCCCAGCATGCTGCAGCAGTAGCAGCTGACCTTGAGAGAATGACCAACCTGTCCAACGCCTTCGCAGCAGGCGTTCCGTCCGCGCAGGTAGTCCGTCTACCCAACGCTGATCACTACGTCTTTCGTTCCAACGAAGCTGAGGTTTTCCGCGCCATGAACGACTTCCTCGATAAGCTGCCGCAACCCTGAGGAGTGATTGGGTTTTGCGGCGAATCGACTTACCACAGAATGCCGGTTGGTGAGAGAACAGGAGCGCAGGATCGCCAGTAGTGGCCGATGAGCGAGCACGCTGATCGTGTGCCAATGAGGTCGCAATTCGGTAGCTTCCCGTGGTCGCCCACGTCGGGAGGTTCGAGTTACCGAAATTCCGTTTCACGAGAACTCGCCCGCAATTGCGGAAACGACCGCCGAGGCCGACACGCCCGGCCTCGCCCAAGTGACGCGAAGCGCGTCATTACTCATCGGCCGTTCGGCGCATAAATTATTCTCGCTGAGTGCTAAGGCCCGATAGCGTCAGGCTCGATTTTTTTTTGGAGCAAGCAGGCCACGCATGGTTGGAAGATCGGCGCGCTGTTACTGCAGCTTGGCGTACTCCGCTTTGGCTTCTTTCAGAATAGGAATGCCGGGGTCGGCGTCTTCCCAGAGGGTAAGAAATTCTTTGTAGGCCGCCAGCGCCAGATTCCCGATGGGTCCTGCTTTTCTGATCCAGGTTGCCCTGGCACGACGGGACTGGCGGGGATAAGTATCACGTCCCCTTAGCTACCCCCCTTAAGTCCCCAAGCGTTAATTTCCAGACGTTCTCGCCATCATGCACTGACATCCCCGTAGAGTATCGCGGCTCCAAAGTCCGGTGCCTAAAAGTCTGGTTGTCGGTAAGTTCCCACAGTCGGACGAGGAGTTGGCGAGTTTCCGGAAGGAAGCAACGTCCGTCTTTTCACCTGGCGTTCATATGGCCGCGTCATCAGGCCGCATCCATTTGAGAACGAGGTATCTCTCATGGCGACTTCGATTGACAACAGACAAAACGACTTCTCGGAAATGGATAACGCCGGGATCTCCAAAGAGCATTGGAAAATAATGTTCATTTCCGGAATGGGCTTCTTCACCGATGCCTACGATCTCTTCGTTATCGGCGTTGTCATGGCTCTTCTCAAGCCTATGTGGCATGTCGGCAAGCTGGAGGAAGGCCTTGTCGAATCGACTGCCTTGTTGGCAGCGGCGATCGGCGCTCTTCTCTTTGGCAGGATCGCCGACATGGTCGGGCGAAAGCGGATTTATGGCGTCGAAGTGCTGGTTCTCGCAGCCGGAGCTGTAGCATGTGCCTTCTCGCCCAACATCTGGTGGCTCATCGGCTTCCGATTCATTCTGGGCATCGGCATAGGTGGGGACTATCCCGTCTCCGCTACCATCATGAGTGAATATGCCGGCAAGGCCCATCGCGGATTACTGGTTACTCTTGTGTTCGCGATGCAAGCCGCTGGGCTGATCGTTGGCCCGCTTCTGGCCGCCGCTTTACTTTCGACGCATATTTCCCAAGACATCATCTGGCGCGTCCTAGTTTCGTTCGGCGCAATCCCTGCTCTCGCGGTTTATTGGTCACGCCGTCACCTCAAGGAGTCACCTCGTTTTCTCAAAGCAGTTGGCCATGAAGAGGACGAGTCGGGAAAACTCAAGAAAGCGTCACATTTCGATAAGAACACCCACTCCGTTTCCTTCTGGGATGGTTATCATCGCCTGATCGATAATAAATTTATCCTCGTCCGTCTCGTCGGCGCGAGTGCAGCTTGGTTCCTAATGGATTTCGCCTACTACGGCAACACTGTTTCGAGTCCTCTGGTCCTTTCAGCCTTGGGCAGCGATCACAGCATCCTTCAGAAAACCCTCACGCAGTTAGGTATCTTTACCGTTTTTGCGGCGCCCGGATACGCCGTCGCCGCTCTGACGATGGATAGGCTCGGCCGCAAAACCATTCAGGGGCTTGGGTTCGGGATGATGGCTGTTACCTTCGGCCTGCTCGCCGTGATTCCAAACGTGGAAAAGCTTGTTTTACCGTTCCTTCTTATCTACGGACTCAGCTACTTCTTTACGGAATTCGGGCCGAATGCGACCACCTTCGTCTACCCTTCTGAAATTTTCCCGGTGAAAGTGCGTACAATGGCGCACGGTATCGCCGCAGCGCTGGGGAAAATTGGCGGGTTCGTCGGTGTCTTTACTTTCCCATTCTTCATGCACTGGCACGGACTGCCGGCGGCGGAGGGGGCGGCCGCTATCGTGAGTGGTCTCGGCTTGCTGGTTACCATCTTCCTTCTCCCTGAAACCAAAGGCAAAAGCCTCGAAGAACTTTCGGAGGAACCGTCCTCGCCGGCAGAAAAGGCCGCCGCCTAGAAGATGGCATTCATCGGCAGCCCCAACCATACCGTCTGAATTGCACGTGCGACCACCCCCCTAGTTCAGCACTGGCTGGCAGGGCGAAGTTGCCGGAAATCCCGTTTTTCAGTCGTGTCGGTCGTAAGCTTGAATCAGCAGAGGCTCGTTCCGGGATGAACACCGGAATTGAAAGGGCCGCCAACGTAATCGGGTCGATCGGGATTCTCGCTTGCTTGGCGCTTCAAGCGTTACAGAGCTTTGTCTTCGCTCCGCTCTCGGGTGAAATGGGTTCTTACTTTCACGCTGTACTCGGACTATTTGTTTTCATGCCGACCCTGGCCACGCTCTCTTTTCTGAGTTGGCGGAGGTTAGCAGCGGTTGGCTCTATCCTCTATGCCGGGTCCTTCACCTGGCTATGGTGGCGCTTCATGTGCAAGCGCACCTTCGTAAGTCTGATTTCCTATGGGTTGAGCTTCCCGCCCTTTTGTTTGCCGTGGCAATCTGCATTAGGGCAATCGCCAACGAGCCTGAACGTTCCAGATCAGAGACTTTGCACAAATAGAATTCACGTGCCTGCGAAGTCGCATTTCGGCGTGTTCCTCCCGGCCGGACCGATCCAGGATGAAGTTACCGAGAATCCCGTTTCACGAGAACTCGCCCTCAATTGCGGAAACGACCGCCGAGGCCGACACGCCCGGCCTCGGCCAAGTGACGCGAAGCGCGTCATTACTCATCGGCCGTTCGGCGAATAAATTATTCTCGCTGAGTGCCAAGGCCCGATAGCGTCAGGCTCGATTTTTTTTGGAGCAAGCAGGCCACGCATGGTTGGAAGATCGCCGCGCTGTTACTGCAACTTGGCGTACTCCGTTTTGGCTTCTTTCAGGATAGGAATGCCGGGGTCGGCGTCTTTCCAGAGGGTAAGGAATTCTTTGTAGGCCGCCAGCGCCCGGACGCGGGCGGCGTCGGCATCCGCTCCCTGCGCGTTCTTCGCCTGCAAGGCATTGGCACGCGCCACACCGAGATGCGCCAAGGCTCCTGTCCAGCAGTTCCAGACGATGCCGCTGTGATCGAGGATCTTCTGGAACTCGGTCGCGGCCGCAGCGCCTTGTCCCGCTGCAAGGTAGGCACCCCCGCGTACATACGTCGGATAAAGGCAGGAGATATTGTTGACAAAGGTAATATCGCCGTACTCGATGGGCGGTAAGGCGGGTTGCAGGAGATTGATCGCGCTGGTTGCATCCTTGCGGTTGAGCGCCATTTGCGCCTGAATGGCGGGCAGCCAAAGGGACTGCATCTGGGTGTCCAACGGGAACCGCTTGTTCAGGTCTTGCGCCAAAGATTCGGCTCGCGCGCTATCACCGGCCAGGGCGAACGCCAAGGCGGCTTCGACTTCGACGCCCTAACTCGTGGGAACAAGCTTCAAAGCCTCGGCGGCTGACTGCCGGGCTTCTGTGGGAGCCGCTCGCGGCGAAGGTGGTGGTGGGATGGGCATGGGCGACGGATCGGGGAGTGGGCGTGGCCGGGGCTGGATCTCGCCATGAAGAGGGTGACGAAGATGAGGATGTCGCCGGCCCTTCCTTTCATCACGCTTAGCTCGGCTCACGGAGTGCAATCCATCGACTCGGATGCCTTGGCAAATGCTTGAACTTTTTCTCTCACCGACCGACCAGGGGAGGTGCGAACGTGTGCTCAGCAGGCTCTCGCGCCATAACATTCAGTCGTGGGTCCTCACGGGTGGCATCTCCATTGAGATCCAGGTCCTCCGGCGTGGCTCCGCTGCCACCCACCGGAATCTGAATGATTTGGATTTCGTTACCGCTTCCTTTGAAAGTATCCCAAGGGATCTAAAGCGGGACTTCCTGTTTCGGCATGTGCATCCGCTCGACCCGCCCGGCAAAACCATTCTCCAGGCGGTAGATGTGGAAGAAGCTCTGCGTATCGATGTCTTCAGTGATGGAGGGGTGGCATCAAAGCGTGCGGAGACCATCGTACTTTCGGGTACTCAGATTTCAATTATTTCGTTTGAGGACCTCATAGCCAGAGCTGCACGGTTGAGCCTGGACATCACGCACGGAGCAGCAATCACAAAACATGCACAGGATTTTTGCCGTCTCTCGAACCTAACGAGTACAGATTCAGTAGAGGTTGTCTGGCAGGACCACCGCCGTAAAGACCATCCATCGACCTTTCGAGAAGCTCACGAACTGCTGCACGATTTGATTCCGCGAAGCAGGGAGCTTTTGTTCACGCCGAAGTACTCGAAGGACGAAACCAAAATCTGCGAACGATGCAGTGCGACTTCACACTTTCCATTGGCTGACCCCGGAACGATCTACTCCATCCTCGGATACTGCTGACCTGCTTCCGGAGCCGCGTGCGGACCCTTGCCGCGAGACTCTCTTGTGCACAAGAATTTCCCGGACAGAAACGACTCTCCCTTAATACCACCTCTGCTTCCTGTTCTTGCTGCCCATGGAGCATGCATCGGCATGAGCCACCAGACCAAGATGCGACAGACGGAACGTCGACTCGGCAAAAGACCGCGCTGAGTGTCCGGAATTGGTAAGCGGTGTCCCAAAACGAACAGTGCGCATTCACCTCCCACCTCTTAAGCCGTTTAGAACGGCGCGCTTGGCATTGGCAAGCAGGATGCTCCTACCCGGCTGGAGGAGGAAAAACATGTCATTCGTTCGCGATCTGAAAGTTGCTGCCCACTCATTGGTTCGGACCCCAGGCGTGGCGATCGCTGTGGTTCTTACGCTGGCGCTGGGCATCGGCGCGAACGCCGCTATTTTCACCCTGGTTCGCGGAGTCCTGTTGAAGCCCCTGGTGAACCGCGACGAGAATCGGCTGATCTATATCCGGCAGAGCGCCCCGGGGATGCAAGACGAAAACTCTACGTTTTCTGTACCTGAGATACAAGATTTGCGCTCCAGCGTGAAAAGCCTGAGCGCCTTTGGCGACTTCTCCGCCATGGACTTCACCATGATCGGCCTCGGTGAGCCTCGTTCCATTCGAGGAGGCGTGGTCAGCGGCACGTATTTCGACGTGATGGGTCTTCATCCCGTACTCGGCCGCCTCATCGGACCTGCGGACGACGGTCCTAAAGCTGCCGGCGTGGTTGTCCTCACCTACCGTTTCTGGGCCACCGCTTTCAAGAAGGATCCCTCGGTCATCGGCAAAGTCGTTCGCCTCGGTAGCATCGGTGACCGGTCCGCAACAGTCATTGGAGTTCTCGAACCGAGCGTCCCCTATCCCCAGGATACCGAGATCATTTCCAACGTGGTTACCAGCCCGCATCATCTTTCCGCAACCATGGTGACGGGACGTATCCATCGCATGACGGAGCTTTTCGGCCGCCTGGCTCCCGGAGTTTCCCTGGAGCAGGCTCGGGCTGAGTTGCGCTCCGCCTACGCCACGATGAAGAAGGACCACCCCGAAGCCTATCCGAAGGATGCGGATTACCAGATTGGGGCGAAGTTGCTTCGTGACCAGATCACGTCGGGCGCCAGGACCGTCCTGCTGGTGTTGCTCGCAGCCTCGGGGCTGATCTTCATCATTGCGTGTTCTAATGTCGCCAACCTGATCCTGGCACGGACGGTTCGTCGCGAAGGCGAACTGGCGGTCCGCATGGCACTGGGCGCGAGCAAAGGCGCGTTGCGCCGTATGCTGTTGGCCGAGAGTCTTTTGCTCTGCGGGGCCGGCGCCGCGCTCGGCGTATTGAGCGCGCAGCCGATGGTGGCCATCCTGGCCCGCTATGCTTCGCGCTTCTCCATCCGAGCGCTCGACTTCACCGTCGATTCGAGCTTGCTTTGGGTAGGAGCGGCACTGGCCGTCGTGGCCGCAGTGATTCTTGCCTTCGTCCCCCGCCTGCCCTCTTCCGGCACGTCGAGTGGCCTGGGCCCATCCAGCGGAAGTGTGCGAATCACCAGCAGCACCAGCCGCCGCCAGCGGATCTTCGCGGTGACACAAATCGCTGCGTCCTTTGTGTTGCTGGCCGGTGCAAGTACGTTGGTGACTACACTGATCGAAATGCAGAGGACGCAGACAGGTTTGGATATGCAACACGTCCTCGCCATCGACGTTCCTGCCATGTCGCATGGGAAGACACCGCAGCAGGTTGTCGATTTCTACAAGGAAGTGATACGCCGCATTGATACGTTGCCGGGTGTAACTAAGACGGCCTTCGGCGAAGTCGTTCCCTGGCGCGATGGGCTGGGTCCAGGTCTGCAATTTTCCGCGGACGGACACGTCCACAACTCCGGTGTAGAGGATCCGCGCGCGCAATCGCGTACCATCTCACCCGGATTCTTTGCGTCGCTTGGAGTTCCTATCATTGCCGGCCGCGATTTCAATGCGCTCGATGACAAGAACAATGAAGAGCCTGTCGTAATCGTAAGCGAGACCCTGGCAAAGCGGATGTTTCCCAATCAGGATGCGGTCAATCGGCATGTCTATTGGACGGATCCCGCGCTGCAATTCTACCCCGGGACCGATCTCGAAAAGTCGCGTCTGATGGCTCCGCACCGAATCATCGGGGTCACCGCAGATGTTGACGACGGACACGTCGTTCCTGAGCCCACGCTCACCGTCTACAACCTTTTTGAAGAGGGCACGATGTTTGGCGGCCGTCTTTTCATCCACACCGCTGGAAATCCTTATGCCCTGGTCACGCCGGTCACGCGGGTGATTCGCGAAATGTCGACCGAGCAGCCGGTTGAGCACGCCGCGAGTCTCGAAGACGTTCGTGCCGAGGTGCTCACCCCGGACCGTTTAAATTCGCTGGTATTTGGCGTATTCGCGGCCGTGGCGCTGGCGATCGCGGTGGTGGGCGTCGCCGGCGTGCTGGCGTTTTCTGTGAGCGCGAGGACGCGGGAATTCGGCATCCGGCTGGCCCTTGGATCGGAGCCGAAGTGGCTCCTGAAGGACGTGATCGCGGAGGGCACCGTGATTGCCGCAGCGGGCGTCGTTGCGGGCCTGGCATTCGGGCTGCTGCTGGCGCGTTTGGCGGGAAGATATTTTCCGGAGGTCAGGATGCCGGGCGCATTGCCTGTGTTTGCCTCTGCGTTTGTACTAATGGCGGTGGCGGTCATCGCGTCGGCACTGCCTGCGGCACGCGCAGCGCGCGTAGATGTTATGCAAGCGTTGCGCTCCGAATGACCGTCGCACACTTGAGGTAAGTTACCGGCGACTGCAAACGTTAGATTTGCCAAGCAGCCTCCATCATGTAGCTCTTCCGGGGGACGGGGTAATCCGTCATCCGCGCCGACAACCGCTAGGGATGTCCTCCGGGATCCGGCCGTCCCCGCAAAGGCTTTCAGGTAGGCTGTCCACTCCGTCCCGGGGAACCAGGCACCGCCCGCCATCGTATACCGTAGGTTATGGCCAACGACCTTCGTTTCGCGCTCCGCATGATCTTTACCCATCGCTGGTTTTCGGCTGCAATCGTCCTTACTCTTGCGCTGGGCATCGGGGCCAACACCATGGTGTTTACGCTGGTCAATGCCGTTCTGCTGCGGCCGATTGGCGTTCCCGGAGGCGAACGACTGGTCGCCCTCAGCTACACCAACCGCACGCATGGCAACGACGGTGAGCGGCTCTCTTATCCGGACTTCCGTGCTTACCGCGATGGGGCTTCGTCGCTCGAAGCCATTGAAGCCGCCAGCAGCAACGAAGGCATACTCAGCGACCGCGGTAATCCGCCTCAGACCTACAGAATGGAAGAAGCCACCACTGGTTTGTTTTCCATGTTGCACATGCCTCCGGTATTGGGTCGCGGCTTCGTGCCCAGCGATGGTGTGGCTGGGGCTGCCCCAGTGGTCGTGCTCGGGTACGCCGTTTGGAAGGAACGCTATAACAGCTCGGCCGGAGTGATCGGCCGGGCGGTTCGTGTAAATGGAAAGACAGCCACGATCATCGGCGTCATGCCCAAGGGATTCAAATTTCCCGTTCAGACCGAAATCTGGATGCCGATCCAGCCTTCCGCCGACACCGAGAATCGTGAGAACCACTGGTACGAAACTTGGGCCATGCTCAAGCCTGGCGTCGGCATACCCCAGGCGGCAGCGGAGTTGGACCCCATCGCCAAGCGCCTCGCCACGCAATATCCCCACACCAACAAAGACCTCACCCTGAGGGTAGAGACCTTTAACCAGCGCTACAACGGCGGACCGGTCCGCGTCCTCTTCCTGCTCATGCTCGCATCCGTCGGCTTTGTGCTGCTGATTGCCTGTGCGGACGTTGCAAACATGATGCTCAGCCGCGCCCTGGTCCGCCAGCGTGAGATGTCGATTCGGGCTGCCCTGGGCGCCACACGGTGGCGCGTCATCCGCCAGTTGCTTATCGAAAGCGTTCTCCTCAGCATCCTCGGCGGCATCCTGGGACTCGGCCTGGCCGCGCTTGCAGTGCATGGCTTCGATGTCGGCACACGCGACGTGGGCAAACCCTACTGGATCGATTTCCGAATGGACTACTCGGTCTTCGGCTATTTCGCCGTCGTCTGCATCGGCAGCGGCATGCTATTCGGCATCGTACCCGCTCTGCGCTCGTCCAAATTCGATCTGAACGAAGTTATGAAGGAAGGCGCACGCAGCGTTGGCAGGCGTCGCGGGGGCCGCTTGTCTGCCGTTCTGGTGGTGCTACAGTTCGCGCTGACACTGGTTCTGCTTACCGGCGCCGGAGTCTTCGTCCATCACTCGCTCCAGGCCCTGCACGCCAACCGGTTCCTCCCCGCAGACAAGCTCCTGACTGCGCGTGTGGAACTGCGCGATGAACACTACAAAGACACCGCGGCCCGGCAGCGGCTCTACGATCAGCTTCTTCCCCGGCTTCAAGCGCTGCCCGGCGTCTCCCACGCAAGCATCGTTTCCGCACTTCCCGGCCTCGGCGCCTCTCATCAGGATATTGAGATCGAACACGCGTCCAGCAATCCAGGATCGGCGCGTCCCCAGATATCCATGATTATTCAGTCTCCCGGCTATCTTGACACCATTCACCTGCCCCTTCTGCTCGGCCGCGATTTCAACGCATCCGACGGCACCGCGGGTCATCGGGCAGCCATCCTCACGCTCGAGAGCGCCCGCCATTTCTGGCCCGGGCAATCGGCCATCGGCAAGCGCTTCCGGCTCTACGACGATAAGAACGCGCCCGGCGACTGGCTCACGGTTGTCGGCGTCGCCGCTGATATGACACAGGAACTGAACGAAAAGAAACCCAACCCGCTGCTCTTCCTGCCTTTCCAGCAGGAAGGTTGGAACGATATGTCTTTGCTGGTGGAATCGAGCGTCAACGTCCATGCGGCCCTGCGCCCGATCGTTGCCGGCATCGACCCGGACCTGCCATTGCGCGATGTGTCCGATGTCAACGAAGCGATCGCCCACCAGCAGTGGTTCATCCAACTGCTGACCATCGTCTTCCTCAGCTTTGCGCTGATCGCCCTCCTCATGGCATCGGTAGGGCTCTACGCGATCATTGCCCACGCTACCGCAAGCCGTACTCAGGAGATCGGCGTCCGGATGGCACTGGGGGCAACGGCTCGCAACATCGAACTCCTGGTGATGCGCCGTGGACTGTGGCAGATCATCTTCGGACTCAGCCTTGGACTCGCCGCGGCTTTCCCAGTCACGCGCGTCATGTCCGCCCTGCCGATTGGCGTTTCGCCCTCAGATCCGGGAGTCTTCCTCGTCGTCGGCGCTCTGCTCGCCGGGGTCGGTCTGGTCGCCTGCTGGCTCCCCGCGCGTCGTGCCGCCGCGCTCGATCCCGTAAAAGCTATCCGTTACGAATAAAGGCGAACCTGGGCACACGATGAGCGGCGGTGTTTTGGAAGCGGCCCGGTAGAACCGCAGATCCCTCCACTTCCCTACCCCGATTTCCTCTTAAGGAGCGGGTAGTCCCGCCAGGTTTGACGATGTTGAGAGCAACGGTTTCCATCCCTCGACCTTTCCCCATCGCGGAGCGTCGGCAAAGTCATGCTTCGCGACATTGGTGTACTCTCGCTTTCAGAAAACTACTTCAACCTGGGGCGGTAGGTGAACGGTACTGAGAACGCACTTCCATTCGATCCGCCGGACGACCGGACTCATGAGGATTCCGGCGTTACGGCGACATCCTCTGACACGAACACTGCGACCATTACGGACAAAGTGAGTTTCATCGGCCCCTACCGTCTGTTGGCAAAACTCGGGGAGGGTGGAATGGGGTCGGTGTGGCTGGCCCAGCAGACTTCTCCCGTGAAACGCCAGGTCGCCATCAAGGTGATCAGGGCCGGAGTTGTCAGCGGCAAAGCGTTTCAGCGTTTCGAGCTGGAGCGCCAGGCACTCGCCATGATGGATCATCCCAGCATCGCGAAAGTGTTCGACGCCGGTTCCACCGAGGATGGCAATCCCTACCTGGTGATGGAGTTCGTTGATGGGCTGCCTCTCACCACCTACTGCAATCGGAAGCATCTCGGAACCCGGGAGCGGATCGAGTTGATGGTTACCATCTGCAAAGGGGTGCAACACGCCCACCAGAAGGCGATTATCCATCGAGACCTGAAGCCCTCGAACATTCTGGTGACCGAAGTCGACGGCAAACCGGTTCCGCGCATTATCGATTTCGGCATTGCCAAGGCCGCACAAAGCTCTGAGGTCGACACCGCAACCATCGATGGCTTCACCCAGGCCGGGGTTGCCGTGGGCACATTGGGGTACATGAGCCCGGAGCAGGCGGATCCACGCGTGCCCGACGTCGACACGCGCACCGACGTCTATTCCCTGGGCGTGGTGCTCTACGAACTACTCACGGCATCTCTCCCCTTCGATACGAAAGAGTGGAGTGCCAAACCGCTACACGAAGTACTGCGCCAACTACACGAGGAAGACCCACAGCGGCCCAGCACAAGGGTCAGCACAGGGTCTAGCGCAGCAGCGGAGAACAGCGGGATCGATGCTCATAAGCTGGTGATCCAGCTTCGCGGAGATCTGGACTGGATCACATTGAAAGCCCTGCAGCGGGAGCGCGAACGGCGATACAGCTCGCCTGCGGAGCTGGCGGCCGATCTGTCCCGTTATCTCAACGACGACGCGGTAACGGCCCGGCCACCAACCGTTGCCTATCGCGCCGGGAAGTTTGTCCGCCGGAACCGTCTGGCTGTAGCGTTTACAGCCGTGTTGGTGTTGGTTTTGATTGGCTTCGCTGTGAGCATGACGGTGGAGCGCAACCGGGCGCGGAGGGAGGCCGAAGCTTCCAAACGTGTTTCCGATTTTATGACCAACATGTTTGCAGTGTCGGATCCGAGTAAGTCTCGCGGGAATACAGTCACTGCGCGCGAACTCCTCGACCAAGCATCCAAAGACATTGAGAAAGACCTCAAGCAGGACCCGCAAGTGCAAGCGCGACTAATGCAAACCATGGGAAAGACCTACATCGGTCTTTCTCAGAATGACCAGGCAAAGGCTTTGTTGGAGCAGGCGATTGCGGTGCAAAGCCGCGTGTTGGGAGCCGATGCTCCAGATACGTTGGCTTCGACGGCGCTGCTCGGCAACGCGCAGGCGAATCTGGGCCAGCTTGAAGACTCTGAGAAGCTTCTTCGTAAGGCGTTGGCATCGCAACAGCGCGTACTGGGCGCCGAAGATCCGGCTACGCTGGACACCGCGAGCCGCCTGGCGGACACTCTAAAAATCGAAGGAAAGTTTGCCGAGGCAGAGAGTCTCATTCGTCGCACGTTGGCCAGTCAACAACGAACCCTGGGAGCGGAGAGTTCAGAAACGTTGATCTCCATGCGCACGCTTGCCGTGCTGCTGGATGACGAGGGCAAACTGGCCGAAGCTGAAAGTTTTGACCGGGAGAGCCTGGCGATCCATGAACGGGTACTGGGCGAGGACCATCCGGGCACTCTTCATGCCAGGAATGCTCTGGCCCTGACGCTGCGCGAGGAAGGAAAATATGCGGAATCAGACAAACTATTTCGCGAAGATGTCGCGGCGAGTACTCGCGTGCTTGGCCCGAACCACAGAAACACGCTTGTCTATCTCGACAACCTGGGCATCAACCTGCAGTCTGAGGGCCATCTGGCAGATGCGGAAGCAGTACAACTCGACCTTCTCGACCGGTATCACAAGATTTCTCCGGATAGCGCGGACGCGCTGTCTACTATGAATAATCTCGGCATTACCTACGGGATGGAAAATAAGCTGCCCGCAGCGGAAGCGCTGCTTCGCGAGACGCTGGCACGTTGCCTGCGCGATTTGGGACCGACCAATCACCTGACGCAATTAGCGATGATCAACCTGGCCGAAACGCTGGCTTACGAAAAGCGCGCGGACGAGGCGATTCCTCTGTTCGAAACACTGTTGAAATACGCGGCGAAGAGCGAGGGCAATGCCCTCACGGATGCCCATTATCAATTTGCTGTGGGCCTGACAATTCTTGGCCGCCACGATGAGGCTTTCCAGCAGTTGCAACAAGCCCTGAACCTGGGGTTTAGCAATGCCCGCCAACTTAAATCTGACGGCGATTTGAAGCCACTGCATGCTGACCCGCGCTTTCAAACTTTGCTGGATCAGATAAAGCAGAAGTCGCCTGCATCGAAGTGAGACGAACAAAGCAGGACATCGTCGGTGTTAATCTGAGCCGGGATTATAAGAAGCCTTGAACAAACGTGCCCTGATTTCGGCGTGCGGTGCGGGGTTTGCCTTCTCTGCCAACTACACCAACCACGCCCCGATGGTGGGAGCTCTGCGTGCAAGCTTTGGTTTCAACCAGGCCAGCGCGGGGTTGCTGACGACCGGAATCTTCCTGACCCATGCCTTGATGCAAATTCCCGGAGGCCGCCTGGCGGATCGCTTCGGTCCTTCCCGGACGATGGTGGTGGCGCTAGCCTGGGTTACGGTCGCCAATTGTTTGATCTCCTTTTCCAGCACGTACTGGCAGCTGCTGCTTTGGAAGATTTTCGCCGGCATCGGTACGGGCGTCTGCTTCGCCGCGGGCGCTCGCTATGTTGTAGGAGTGTTCAGGGGCGCGGAGCTCCATCTGGCTCAGGGAATGTTCGGCGGATCTATCGTTTTAGGTTCGGGCTTCGTGCTCTTCGCGGTACCGCAGCTGCTCATCCTGCTGGGTTGGCGCGGCGCCTTTCTGGTTTGCGCGTTGCTGGGAGCTCTGGCATGGGCCTGGTGGGTATGGGCAGCTCCCTGCGAACAGCAGGTGGCCCCGGCCGCGCGGAGCATCGGAGAGATGATGCGGCACAGCGAATTGTGGCTGCTGGGATGGATGCAGATGGCCTCATTCGGATTGATGATAGTGGTGGGCACATGGATCACCGCCTTGCTCAGCACCGGCTTCAACATGCCGCTGAAGACTGCCGGGCTGTTAGGCTCCATGGTGTTGCTGCTCGGCATCCTCTCCCGGCCGTTCGGTGGATGGCTGGCACAGCGGATACGGATCAGGGCACTCCTTGGTGTATCACTCTTGCTGAACGCGCTGGCCTGCGCCGCACTTGGCTGGGGTCATGCACTCTCTCTCAGCATGATCGCCATCGTGGCTCTCGGCATTGGTTGCGGATTACCGTATGCCGGCGTGTTCAACCGCGCAGCGGCGCTGTTTCCCGGCCGTGCGGGGGCCGCCATGGGATTGGTGAATATGGTGGGCACGATCATGATCCTGGCGGGCGCGCCTGCAGTGGGTTACCTGGTCGACCTGTCAGGACAATTCAGAAGCAGTTTTTATGTGTTGGGCGCCTTCACGCTGATGGCAGCGGTCGCATCGCAGTGGGTTCCGGAAGCTCCGGCAGGCGGCACTGAGGAGAAAGACAATTGAATCTGACGCAGTTATTCGATCTGTCTTTCCAGGGGCGCCGGGACGAGGTGGCCCTGGAATTCTCTGGACACACCTATACCTTCGGCGAGATTGATGCCCGCAGCAACCGCATGGCGGCACTCTTCCGGGCACGCAGACTGGAACCGGGAGACCGCCTGTGTGTCTATCTCTCCAATTGTGTCGCATTGATTGATATCTATTTGGCCTGCGTCAAAACCGGCGTTATCTTTGTGCCCATCAACATCCTCTATCGAGACAGGGAGATTCTGCACATACTTGGCGATGCCGAACCCAAAGCGATCGTGGCGGCGCAGCCGACGCCGGGAACGGTGCCCCTGTGGCTGGTGAGCGAACTGCATCCGCCGCAAGATGCCCCGCGGCCCGAAATTGCGCTGGATGGCGATGCTCCGGCCGCCCTGGTCTACACCTCCGGCACCACTGGGGTTTCCAAAGGCGCCATCCTCACCCACAATAACTTCGCTGTTAACGCCATCAACCTGAATGCCATCTGGGCGATCACCGCCTCTGACCGTTTCTTACTGGCACTGCCACTGTTTCATGTGCACGGGCTTGGCAACGGTCTGCACTGCTGGCTGGTGAGCGGTTGCCGGATGCGCCTGCTGGAGCGCTTTGAACACCAGAAAAGCAGCGACGAGTTCCTCGACTTCAAACCGACGCTCTTCTTCGGGGTGCCGACGATGTATGTGCGCCTGCTTGATTTTCCTGAAGAGACGGCACGTGCGGTGGGCGGGTCGATCCGGTTGTTTGTCTCGGGCTCCGCGCCGCTGCCGCAACATGTATTTCAAGAGTTCAGCAGAAAATTCGGGCACACCATTCTGGAACGCTACGGTATGACGGAAACGCTGATGAATATGTCGAATCCCTACATTGGGGAGCGCCGCGCAGGTTCGGTAGGTCTGCCGCTGCCGGGCATCTCGGCGCGTATCATCAACGGTGAGGTACAGTTGCGCGGACCCAATCTCTTTTCCGGCTACTGGCGGCGCGAAGAGGCCACGCAGGCTGCGTTTGAAGATGGCTGGTTCAAGACGGGCGACATGGCGGAATGTTCTGCCGACGGTTACTACACTCTGTTGGGCAGAAAGAGCGATCTCATTATCTCTGGCGGGTTCAACATCTACCCTCGCGAGATTGAGGACTTTCTTCTGGAACAGGCTGAGGTGGCAGAGGCCGCGGTGGTTGGTGTGCAAGACCAACTGCGTGGGGAAATTCCAATCGCCTACATCGTGCCGCGGCGCGCTGTTTCCAGCGATGCGTTGGAGGGCCGATGCCGGGCCGCACTTGCGTCCTTCAAAGTACCCCGTAGTTTCGTGCAGGTAGAGCAATTGCCACGAACGGCTCTCGGCAAGATTCAAAAGCATCTGTTGCCGCCCTGGCGTCCCTAGCTATGCCTAAGGCGCCCCGACGGCGTTGTACTTTTCTTGATTAAACGATTCACTTCGCCGCCGCAGCCTCGCTCGACCCGTACAAGGGCGAATTCTTCGGAATAGGTTCATTCCAGATGTACTGGCCGAACCAGTCTCGATTGGTTTCCAGTACGGCCCGTGCGGACTTTGGCTTGTTGATCCCGTGGCCGAATCCCTTGTACAAAATCAGGCGTGAGGGAACGCCCTGATCCTGCAATCCGCGATATAACTCAAAGCTATCCGGCACCGGAACCCTCTTGTCATTGTCCCCCTGCTGAATCAACGTTGGCGTCTTCGCCTGCTTAATCGTGGTGATGGGTGAGGTCTTAGCGTATACCGCCGGGTCATCCCACGGAGAGCTCTGCAGATACTGTCGGGTAAACGGAGTTATATCTGTGCTTACGTAGTAAGTCATCCAATCGCTTATTCCTGCTCCTACAGATATCGCCTTGAAACGATCTGTGTGTGTGGTCAGGAAGGCGGAGATGTATCCTCCTTCCGACCAACCCATGGACGCCATGCGACTGGTGTCCACAATTCCCTTCGCGATGATCGAATCCACTCCGCTCATCACATCCCACATGTCACCCACGCCCAGGTTTCGCACATTCAATGCACGGAAGGCCGCCCCGTAGCCGGCACTCCCGCGATAATTCGGCTCCAGCACCAGCGCTCCCTTGGCAAGGAAAGTCTGCACCGGGTAGCCGTATACCGCGGGCGATAGCGTCGGAAGTGAGGTCCCGGTGGGTCCGCCGTGTATATGTACCAGCAGCGGATACTTCTTGGCCGGGTCGAAGTCGGCCGGCTTGCGCAGAATACCTTCGATCCTTGCTCCATCGTGGCTCTTCCAGGAAACGACCTCCACCGTTCCCAGCGTCCAGTCCTTTACCTGCGCGGTTGCATCCGTCAGTCGTTTTGGTGCAAAGGTTGCGACCGGCGACACATACAACTCCTCCATGTGCGTGGAATCCGGCGCGATAAACGCAACCGTCTGGAAGTCCCTGCTATAGGACGCGTCATCCACCATGAGCGCATCGGGTGAGGTAAGCCGCTGCATGTCGTGCGATTCCGGATTCACCCGAAACAGGTGGGAGCTTGTCTTCTGCTGGGCGGCGAAATAGATGCCGTCGGGTCCCCAATCGGACAAATGGGCATCCTCGTCAAAACCGGCGGTGAGATCGAGCACGTCGGCGGGCGTGGTGGCGGCGTGCGCAGTCACTGTCGCCAGGTCCACCACTGCGATATGCATATTAGCGTAGTAGTAATTTGGCTGCCCAAGCGCAGTCGTGAAAGCGAGCCGCTTGCCGTCGGGAGAAAATGTTGGGGAGTCGTCCGGCTCCGGGAGAGCAACAATCTTCTTCACCAGGTTGTTTTGCTGCAGGTCGAGAAGATAGATATCGAGATCGTCGGCAAAAGAAGCGAGCGGATTTTTGGCTCCGCTAAAGGCGATTTGCTGCGAATTCGGAGACCAGTCAAACGAGCCCACGTCCAGCGATGCATTGGAAGTGAGTTTCTTTGCCGTTGACGGCAAACCCGTGTGCTCCGCGGTCGCGGCGTCCACCAACCATAACTGGTGCTGATCAAAATCCTTCTCGAATACCTCGTAACCCGCGTATTTGTCTTTGCGAGTTTTGTCGCCCTTGCTGTTGGGAGATTCCGCGACGAAGGCGATCGACTTGCCATCCTTCGACCAATGAAAGGAGTCGACGTCGGCCTCGGACTTTGTCAGTTGCCAGGCCTCGCCCCCCTCGGTGGAGATCACCCAAATCTGACGGTCCCCCACTTTGCCGGCATCGTCCTTCTTCTCCTCGTCTTTCTTCTCTTGCCCGGCCTTTTCTTTTTTGTCGGCATCCTCTGGCTCAATTGCGGTCGATTCACGCTCGGTGATGAACGCCAGCCAGCGTCCATCGGGTGACCACTCTGCCTGATCAGCCGATTTCTTCCCCCGGGTCAACTGAAAGCTCGTTCCCGTCGATACATTCATGAGCCACAACTGGGACACGTACGCGTCATCTTTCCAGTTGGTCTCTCTCCACCGGAAGGCCACAAAACGGCCATCCGGTGAAAGCTTCACGGAGCTGATGGTCCTGAGGCTAAGCATCTCGTCAGGCGTCGGCGTGTGTTTTATCTGCCCGAACAGCCAGGTGGAAGGGATCAAGAAGAGAATCTGGAGTAAGAGGTATCTCATGCGGACCTTTCACGGAATGGAACGAATCCTCATCGCTACTTTACATGGACGGTGTGAAACCCGGTCCTCCGCCCATGCTCAATCAACCGCTCGCACTCTTCCAGAGCCAGCATGGCGACAGCTTCCCTGCCCTGCCTTGTCACCCACCTGAGGAGCGGACTCTCTGGCCCTGAGAATGCTTCGCTGCACCCTGCCCTTGCGGCCTGGAGCTGCCAGGGCTTTGAAGAGAGGGTCAGGTGTCCGCTACTGTTCCTGACCCCTTGACGGTCGACAAGAGATCATTCTATTCTTTTGTCGACCGTCAAGGGGAATACATGCCGCAACCGAACGATCTGCTTCAGGGCACGCTTGACATGCTGATCCTGAAAGCCATTGCCAACGAGCCGCAGCACGGCTGGGCTATCGCGCAGCGAATTCAACAAATTTCCAACCAGGTGCTCCAGGTGGGGCAAGGCACGCTTTATCCGGCGATGCATCGCCTGGAGTACAAGGGTTGGATTCGCGCCCAGTGGGGAGCGTCGGAAAACAATCGCAGGGCGCGGTTCTACTCCCTTACGGCGGCCGGGCGCAAACAGCTGAATGTCGAGCTCGACAACTGGAACCGGCTCAGTGGAGCCGTCAACCTGGTGCTGCAGGAAATCTAAGGGGGGCACACCGATGTTGAAGGAAACACTTTCACGGCTGCGTTTTCTCTTCGCCGGCAAATCACGACGCGAAGTCGACGAAGAGATCCAATTCCATTTCGACCGCGAGGTAGAAGGCAACCTTGCCGCCGGCATGCCGGCAGAGGAAGCGCACCGTCTGGCAGCCGTCGCCTTTGGTGGCCGTGAGCGTGCACGCGAGCAATGCCGCGAGGCGCGCCCCTCATGGTCAATGGAGCTGCTGCTGCGGGATATCCGCTTTGCTTTCCGCGGACTTCTGCGCCATCGCGGTCTGAGCCTGGTGGCCATTCTCACACTGGCCATTGCTGTCTGCGCCAACGCCGCCATCTTCAGCCTGTTGAACCAGGCATTGCTGCGAACACTGCCGGTCAGCAGGCCGAATCAGCTGGTCGTGTTCAGCTTCGCGGGCACATACTACGGCCACCATCACTCCGAAGGCGGGGACCGCGACGGTCACGTCTACGAGTTCTCCTATCCCATGTATCAAGACCTGCGCGATAAGAACACCGTGCTCAGCGGTGTGATCGCTTCTGCCCCAGCCACCGCCGGCGCTGTCTGGAACAACCACGCCCAGGCTGTCGCAGTGGAGCTGGTAAGCGGAAATTATTTTGCCACCCTCGGGATCCGCTCTGCCATAGGACGCCTGCTTTTGCCCAGCGACGAAACCGCTGCAGGAGCGAATCCTGTCGCGGTGCTGAATTTCGATTACTGGAAGTCGCATCTGGCCGAGGCGCCCGTTGAAGGCAAAACGCTTCTCGTGAATGGAACTCCCTTCACCATCGTCGGCGTCGCCGCTCCCGGTTTTCGTAGCGCCGTGTGGGGCCGCATGCCCGATGTATACGTGCCGATCACCATGCAACACACCGCGCAACCGGAGTGGGACTACCTGGCGGACAGGCATTCCTACTGGGTCACACTCGCAGGCCGTCTTCGCCCGGAAACAACACTCACGCAGGCCTCAGGCTCTCTCAATGCACTCTTTCTTTCGATCCGCAAAGCAGAGTTCCCTACGCTGAAAGACCAGTCGGCAAGAACGCACCAGGACTTTGTGGAAAGCGCACACCTGAACGTAGAGCCTGGAGCTCAGGGATTCTCGCCCACCCGCGACGACGTGCGCACGCCGCTGCTCATCATCATGGGCATGGTATTGCTCGTGATCGCGGTCGCCATCGTGAATGTGGCGGGACTGCTTCTGGTGCGCGCCGCCAATCGCGTGCGTGAGTTCAGCGTCCGCTATGCCCTGGGCGCCACCAGCAGCCAGATTGTGCGGCAACTTCTCTGTGAAGGTCTGCTGCTCGGACTTCTCGGAACCTGTCTGGGCCTGGCCCTCGCACCGGCAGCGCTGTCGATGCTGCTGCATTCCATGGCTGGGGACGCAAGGAACCAGCTGGCCTTCACGCCCACACTCGACTGGCAGGTCCTCGCCTTCACTGCCGTCGCCACGCTGCTCGGTGGACTTGTGTTCAGCCTCGCGCCGGCGATGCAGTTCTGGAATCCCCGGCTCGCGGAAGCGTTGAAACAGCAGAGCGGCACCGGGCTCGCCGGATCAGTGCGATTCGGCAAAACCTGTGTCGCCTTACAGATTGGCTTCAGCCTCCTGCTTGTCGTGGGCGCGGGCATGTTTGTGCGCACGATTCAGAACCTGCGCAGCGTGAACCCGGGATTTGAAACCGGCCACCTGCTGTCGTTCGATCTGGATCCCGCACTGGCAGGCTACCCGGCCGCAGACGTGGCTCCCACCGAGTCTCGGGTTTTAGAAGCCCTCATCGCGCTGCCGGGGGTGCGCACAGCAGGCGCAACGAATGATGCCGACCTTACCGGAGATAATGTTGCCGGAGATGTAGACGTGAGCGGCTACAAGGTGACTCCGGGCGACGAGTACGATGTTGAGCTTCCCTGGGTGAGCAAAGGATACCTGCAGACCCTCGGCGTTCCGCTCGTTGCGGGCCGTCTCTTCGATGCCTCCGACACCGCGACATCGCAACAGGTCTCCGTCGTGAACGAGAGCTTTGTGCGGCACTACTTCGCCAATCCGCAGGCCGCGCTTGGCCGGCATATAGGCCGATCGGCGAACGCTCATCGGCCTGCCATCGATACTGTCATCATTGGCGTAGTCGGCGACGTAAAGCACACCACCGTGCGCGATCCCGCTGTGCCCACCTGCTACATGTCTTACCTGCAAATGAGCCGGCCTGTCGGCCTTAAGTATTACGTACGCACCTGGCAGTCGCCACAAACCGCGGCTGCCGGGATACGCGCAACCGTCGCCAACATCGACCCCAGGCTCATCGTCAACAACATTTACACCATGACGCAGGACATTGAGGATAGCATCCAGTCACAGCGCGCCGTAGCTTTGCTTGCCACTATTTTCGGAGCCATCGCCGCAGTCCTTGCCGGAATCGGTCTCTACGGCATCCTTGCCTACTCCACGGCGCAGCGCACGCGAGAGATCGGTGTCCGCGTGGCTCTGGGCGCGCGACGCGGAACTGTCGTCGGCCTCATCCTCCGCGAAACCCTTATTCTCACTGGGTGCGCCATCGCTGTTACGATTCCCGTCACCATCGTGGCCGCGCATGCCATTCGCAAAGAACTCTTCGGAATCACTTTCGTGGACCCTGCGGTTTACGCCACCGGCATCCTATCCATTGCTCTCATAGCCGCTCTCGCGGGATTCATCCCTGCCCGCCGTGCTGCGAGCGTCGACCCGGTACAGGCGCTCCACGATGAATGACATCTGATGTAGCGGTGACAGCCCACCCATTCATCTTTAATTATGCCGCGTATTCGCTTACGGGTGCCGTTCGTCCGTCCCCCCCGTTCACACTCCGGCCGTTCCCAAGCATATTGCCAGGCTCGAATTGTTTATCCTTTGAAATGGAAATTTCGATAACTTCCCCGTCTTAAGACCGCCGCCCGAGGTCTTCCCGCTTAACCCCTAATCAAGAGCTGGGTGGGGCATTCAAGCACGCAGTTGGCTTGAGTGGGGTACACCTACTCTTGATCTTCAACCTTCAAAGATCTCTCCTGTGCCATCGCGCATCCCACTCAAGCCAACTGCGTGCTTGAATGCCCCACCCAGCTCTTGATTAAGGATGGAGAGGAGGCTACCGAGAATGGAAAACAAAACACGACAGACGGAAATGACCCCAACGAGACAGTAACTAATGATTTTCCGCAAAGCTTTTCCGCGGTGTCAGTTCCGTCTGTGCTGCTTTTCGCTTATGGATGAACGCTCCAGTAAACCTCGGTTGATAGGGTGCAGAAGAACCCTTCAAGGCTGCCGATGCTCTGAATGGCCGTCAATTTTTCCCGGGAGGAACAGAGGAAAGAGAAATGGCTATCCCAGTGGACAGTCCACAACATTTGTTTATCCGGGGTAAAGACGTTGTAGCGACCGCGCGTTAAGCCCGTGTCCTGATTCGTCAAGTCATCGATCCATTGAAGCTTACCCTCAGTGCAGAACTCGTCTCCAACCCAAATCCACTCATAACCGAGCCCTTGTATGGAACGAAGAATCCTGTCATGAAGCAGTTCAGGGAACAATCCCTCCGTGGATGCCGGGATCCCATGCGTCTCCATTAGCGACTCAATCGCTTCAGCGTAATCGCTATTTTCGAGCTCCTTCTTTAACCCCCGGATTCTGGTCCGAAGTCCGATGTCAACCGCCGCCAAAGAGGGTAGTTTTGCGAACTGAGCGACCTCAGCCCAGGAAACAGCCTTGCAACCAGCATCCGCGAGGCCGAAAAGACTCTGCGAAAGAACGCGAGAAAGGAGGCACCAAAATGATCCCGGCTGATTTGTACCCGCTACTGGCTCACGTCTGGCAATCGACGCTTTGCGTCTTCGTGGCATGGGTACTGACGTTCGCTCTAAAGAGAAACCGCGCGTCGGTACGATATTGGGTTTGGCTGGCGGCGTCGGTGAAGTTTCTTGTCCCGTGTTCGCTGCTGGTGAGTGCCGGTTCGGAGCTTGGTTCGCGAACACTCCCTGCACGTGAGTCGACCCTATTTCTTTCTGTTGTGGAAGGGATCGGACAGCCTTTTTTATCTTCGGCTCCAAACACTATGCCCGCAGTGGCGCCGCCTGCGTTCCATCCGTTTCTGGCTATATTGATCGGGGCGTGGCTCTTGGGATTCATCATAACGGCCACCTACTGGCTGGTGCCGTGGCGTCGTATCCATGCAGCCTTGCGAGTCGCGACGCCACTGCCTCTCAACTTATCGATCCGAGCATTGTCGTGGCCCGCACGCATGGCGCCTGGCGTTTTCGGAATCCGCAAACCAGTCCTGTTGTTGCCGGAAGGGATTACCAATTATCTTTCGCAGGATCAATTGGACACGGTTGTTGCACATGAGCTTTGCCACGTGCGACGGCGAGATAATCTAACCGGTGCGATACACATGTTTGTGGAGGCGATTTTCTGGTTTTATCCGCCCGTGTGGTGGATTCGTAGACGGCTGATCGAGGAACGGAGCGTGCGTGCGGTGAGGCAGTATTGCAAGCCGGCAGCGCAGCCAACGTCTATGCGGAGAGCATTCTCAACGTCTGCAAGTTTTACATCGAATCACCCCTGACCTGCATGTCCGGTGTAACCGGATCAAATCTGAACAAGCGCATTACGCGCATCCTGGCTGAGCACACCGTTCGCCAGCTAGGGTGGTCGAGAAAGCTGCTTCTGGCATCTCTGAGTGCGGCGGCACTTTCCCTGCCAGTCGCCTATGGCTTGCTGCACGCAACCGGGACTCGGGCTCAAGCAGCCGGAGAGATCCACCAAGAGCTTCCCACGTTTGAAGTGGTGACCGTCAAGCCCAGCGGTCCTGACGGAACGATGGTCATGACAAATTCACCCCTGATGGAATTCAGATCAAAAACGCACCCCTCATCTTTATCATTCAGCAAGCCACCGGTTTTTTGATCTCAAACGCCGATCAGGTTATCGGAGCACCTTCCTGGGTGAAAACGGAGAACTATGACATCGAAGGCAAGGTGAGCGAAACGGATGTTCCTAAACTGGATGCGCTCAGCCGTGCGGAAAGAACCGAAATGATGAGGGCGGTGCTGGCGGACCGCTTCCGTTTTTACAAGGAGCTGCCGGTGTATGAGCTGGTAGTGGCGAAGGGTGGCTACAAACTCAAGGAAGCAGCACCAGGGGACACCTATCCCAACGGTTTGAAGGATGATCGAGGGAAAAGTTCTCCAGGCACGCTGCGCGTTGGCCGAGGCACAGCGGACTCCCAGGCGATTGAATTTACGAGTTTGGTGGAGATGCTTACCTCATTAGCCGGCCGCCCGGTGGTGGATAGAACCGGCCTCAGTGGCAGATACGACATTAAGCTGCGGTGGAGCCCTGAGGATTCGCATCCGGATTCAGATGCGAGGGGTCCTGGTACCGAGGAACCTATTGTTAATTTCTTTACCGCGATCCAGGGACAGCTTGGGCTCAAGCTGGTCCCGGCGAAAGGCCCCGTTAATATTCTTGTAGTCGATCACATCGAGAAGCCGTCGGACAATTGATTCTGGGATTAAGTGCCGCCGATATGGGGCCACCTGAGCCGCTCGATGACTGAAGTTAGCAGGCGAACTCATATTTGCTCAGCACATTGCGTATGCGGCGCAGCTCTGCGAAAATTTTTGATTGTCACCGCTGGCCGCAAATGACTTGTTTGGAAAAGAACGGCCGGACGGAAAATCGGTGCAGGGAGGGTGACCGTGAGAAGTCCAACTGTACTTTGGGCGACATGGGACGACGGTCTTTTCGTCTTCAGCGGCGACAGTCACAGTCACGAGATCCCGAACGTATCCGTCCGGGGGCTCGCGACCGACGGATACGGCGGCGCACTTGCAATAGTCGGGAGCCACTCGCTTTCGAGATATGCATCAAACGGCAATTTGACTGAGCTCGCCACGAGCGAATTCGAGCTTTCGTGTTGCGTGGCAGTTGGGGATGTTGTCTACGTGGGAACGGATGATGCGCGCATGCTGCGTCTGAGCGACGGTAGAGGCTCCCTCGAAGTGATCGACGCTTTCAGTCACGTCCCGGGGCGCGATGACTGGTTTGCCGGCTCGGCCATTGTCAATGGGCAGCGTGTTGGGCCGCCGCTGGGTGTTCGGTCGCTCGCGGCCAATTCGACCGGGAGCATTCTTTTCGCCAATGTTCATGTCGGAGGCATTGCGCGCTCCACCGACGGCGGAAGAAGCTGGCATCCGACCATCGACATCAACAGCGACATACACGAGGTGTGCGCGGCCCACGCAAATCCCGAGCTCGTCGTAGCTGCCGCTGCCATTGGTCTTTGCATCAGTCGAGATGCCGGGAAGACCTGGACGATTGAGAAGAACGGCCTCCACGACGCTCACTGTTATGCAGTTGCAATTTCGGGAGACGAGGTTCTCGTCGCAGCGGCAAAAGATCCCTTTGCTGCTCCCGGCCGAATCTATCGGAGGACGCTTACACCAGATGGGCCTCTCGAAGCATTGGAAGGCGGGATGCCCACGTGGACCGAGGGCATGGTTGACACCGCTTGCATCGCGCCGCACGGCTCCTACGTTGTCGTTGGTGATAAAGGTGGCAATCTCTACCGTTCGGATGACTTTGGGCGAACGTGGTCATGCAGGGGAACGGGACTTCCGGCCCCGAGCAGTATTCTCCTCTGTTGAGTAGGGGATGTGCGCCACTCGGGCGAAGAGCCGTGGCTCGTTGGCGTGCGCGAAACCGTTCAGCGATGGTGAAGAAGATGCTTCTGCAATCGAAAATACTGGTTCGGCGCAGTCCCCAGGAAGTTTGGGCTTACATGGGTGACTACGCAAACGTTCCCGAGTGGGACCGCGGGGTGGGAGCTGTCCGTCAAAATCCGGGTTCCCCGAGGGGCGTGGGCTTCGAGTTTGACACGCTGGGGAGGACAACTGCGAAAGACGCTACCGGTGAATCCGGGAAGATGTCTTACCGCGTTGCCGCTGCCGACCCAGCAATCGGATGCACGCTCCAATTGACAAACTCGGATGGCAATGCACGATTCTTTAAACAGGCAGAATGGCGATTCACGGTGGATCCGGCGCCCGACGGAGCAGTGGTCACCTGCATCGCAGATTTCCAACTGCGCTTACGGTACCTGCTACTGGCGCCGGTACTCTTCCTGATGCGAAAGCAAATCGATCGCGACCTGAGAGGCCTGAAGCAAGCCATCGAGAAATCATGAAACAAAGCTCTTACTGCTACATCTTCTTCCTCGATCCTCTCCGATAACCTGCGTAGACCCAGTTGTGGGTAAATCCGCCATATTACGCCGCAGACGACGGCCAGTTTCTCACCTGACGTTTTAGCCGACCAGGCAGGCGTCGTCCGTGGCAAGAGCAAAGTACCAGCCCGGTCTAACATCAAGTTTCCGGACACGGAAGTCCCCGCGTGGAGTCATGTAGAATTTGGTGCCATGGAAACATCAGGCTTTCGCCACCAGGGTTTCATGTACCACGGCTCGCCGTCGCATCACATCCCGATGATGGCTGCGGTGATTAAGACAAAGCTTGAGCAAAAACATCGCTGCCTTTACTTCGATAGCAAACGGATGGTAGCAGGGCTTCGGTCTCATCTCGCGCAGATCGGAGTAGATGTAGCCCGCGAAACCGCGCAAAATAGCTTGGTTATCTCTTCAGATCTGGGCCATCTAAGCGAAGATCAGACATTTGACGCTGACCGAATGATCGCCACACTTGAGGACACTCTCAATCAGACATTGCATGACGGGTATGCGGGACTCTGGGCTAGCGGGGATATCGCCTGGGAATTTGGACCAAAGTTAGACTTCGCTCAACTGCTCCAATATGAGATGCGGCTGGAAGAGTTTATGTGTGCTCGCGCGGAAATGTCGGGAATCTGCCAATACCACGCCGGCGTTCTACCTTCCGACGCAATGCAAACCGGTCATGAAATGCATCCCTCGTTTTTCATCGATGAGACTCAGTCTCGATTGAACCCGGCTTACAGGGCACGGAATCGAGTCGGGCCTGTGATGGAAACCTTATTTGATCTGTCCTTGCCACAAGACATTCGCAGGCGAGCGTCCGCCTGGGCCGACAGCCAAGGCATCACGCTCAATGAATTCATCAATCGAGCGATCGCTGAGAAGTTGTACCCTGCTGATAACAAGAAACTGAAGAATTAGCGTGAAGGTTGGCCACGCTGCGGATGCGTTGACCTCGCCAGGTAATCGAGGGCAGTTCGGAACGCTCAACCGCGTTGCGCCGGTCATCCTCGATAGCTCGATGCTGGGCCTCATGTTGGGAGCAACCATCAAGACCAGGTAATAAGGCCTGAAGACAGGTCCTGCTCGACCCGGAGGTTCGCCATGCACATCAGCTTCTCTCGTTCGCTCGTTGTCTTGCTCTGTGGCATCATTCCTGTTTCCCTTCATGCACAGGCTCCGGCTGCGACGGGTCCGGCGCCGGTGACGCTATTTCAGAATGTTCGTGTGCTGAGCAAGACGGGAGAGCTCACCCCGCCCACGAACGTGCTGATCCGGGGCAACATCATCGAACGCATCGCAACGTCGCCCATCCCCACAGACCGGAGCGCGATGACGAAGATTATCGAGGGTGGCGGACGCACCCTGATGCCGGGCTTGATCGACGCCCATACGCACATCCTTATGCAGTCGGTCCCCATGTCGGTGGTGATGACAGCGGACATTGGCTACCTCAACCTCGTGGCGGGTAAAGCAGCGAACGACATGCTGCTCCGTGGATTTACCACCATTCGCGACCTTGGGGGGCCATCCTTCGGACTGAAGATGGCGATCGACCAGGGGATAACGCCGGGACCCCGCATCTATCCGTCCGGTGCATTTATCTCGCAGACCAGTGGACACGGCGACTTCCGCATGCCCTACGAGATCCCGCGTGTCGTTGGCGGACCGCTCAGCCACTCCGAACAGATGGGTGCGGCGGCGATTGCGGACGGCGCTGATGAGGTAAGGCTGCGCGCGCGCGAACAACTGATGAAGGGAGCGACCCAGATCAAGCTGATGGCAGGCGGCGGCGTGGCCTCTCCCTACGATCCTCTCGACGTGGCGCAATACACCGAAGCGGAATTTCGCGCGGCCGTCGAGGCGGCGGAGAACTGGGGTACCTATGTCACGGTGCACGCCTACACGCCCAAGGCCATACAGACGGCCATTGCAGGAGGGGTGAAGTGCATCGACCATGGCCAGCTTGCGGATGAAGCTTCGGCAAAACTGATGGCTGAGAAAGGAATCTGGTGGAGTCTGCAACCGTTCCTGGACGATGAGGATTCCAATCCACAACCACCTGGTTCTCCCAACCGTCAAAAGCAACTGGAAATGTCCGCCGGAACCGACACGGCGTACAAGCTTGCGAAGAAGTACAAGATCAAGACAGCATGGGGAACGGACACGCTCTTCGATGCAAAGCTCGCGACACGGCAGGGCGCGCAGTTGGCGAAGATGGTGCGCTGGTACACGCCAGGCGAGGTGCTGACAATGGCGACTGCTGATAATGCAGAGCTATTGGCGATGTCGGGCCGGCGCAATCCTTACCCGGGGAAGCTTGGCGTTGTCGAAGAAGGCGCGCTCGCCGATCTACTGCTGGTAGACGGCGATCCAGTGGCAAATATCAAGCTGGTCGAAGATCCGGCGAAGAATTTCGTGGTGATTATGAAGGACGGCAAGATTTATAAAAACACGGTGAACTAGATTATTTCGCCGAGACACCCAAGAAATTTGAGTGGCTCATTTGCTTGGTTTGCACTTCTTGGGCGGATTTGCCAGCGTTCACGGATCCGTTTTCGAGCTACCGCCAAGGTTGGGTGGGCCACCTGTTGCCTTTCCCGTTCCGCCCCCGGACGTTGTCGTGGTCCCCGTGTTGACGGAACCGAGCCCAAAACTGTCCGTTTGAATCGTCCCCTGCTTTGCAGGTTTAGGCGTGGTCTGCTTTGGCGCCTTAGGCGGGGTGGGTGTCTTCTTTGGATTGTCAGCCTGTACGGAAAGTGAGAAAGCGAGTGCCGCCGCGAACAAAGCAGTCTTGATGCACATGGCAAATGCCTCCGTTACCAGTTCTTTTGAGGCCGAGGACCTACCAACAGCATCGATACTCTCCTTAAAGGTGCTTCGGTCAAGGAGCGAGGTATCAAGAGTGGTTACGTCGGTTGAGAGCTTCATCGTGCTGCTGCCGGCCCTCAATCCGCCCCTAAAAGGCCCCGCAGCAGTAGGTATCCTGGGGTGCCTAACTAGCTGGGTTTTGTGGATTGATGGAAAAACATACGGGGACAGGTACCTTGTCCCCGCGTCACTTCGAACGTTCGCTTCTCGGATGGTTGCCCGTACTTACGGGGCAATCGCCGAGGAGGCGTAGAGGTGAATGCTACGTTGCGCGGTCGCGATGAGGTAGTTGCCATCTGTAGCCACGCCACCCATGTTCTCTATATATCCGGCTGTCGTGCCGTCGGGCCAATTGATAAGCGCAGCGTTATTCGCATCGAGACTGCCAACGCGATAGCGAAGTTCATAATGGCCATCACGGTTCTTGTTGCTCCCGTGCATCTCGACGACGTAGCCGTTGTTCAATAAGGTGATGGCAGGGCGCATTCCGGTGGAGAAGAAGGGATGATCCTTGCCGAACGTGATCCGATTGCCGGATATCTTCGCGCGCGTGTAGTGGAGCCTGTGGTCGTCGGAGGAAGCCTGGTGCACTTCGACCACGTCATTGTTGTCGTTGATGGCGATGTTCGGATTGACACCGTCATCCCAATACTGGCCACCGTCGCCAGAGTCCCACACGATGGTGAAGTCGTTTGAGCCAGGAGCTTTCAGGTGCCCGAGACGATAGTACATTCCCTTCTTACCGTCGGATTCGTGCGCCTCGGCGATCGTTCCGTTGTAGTTCACAGAGATGGAGTCATGAAAGCCGGTGTCCAACTTTACGTGCTGCTCTTTGAAGTCAATGAGCTGGTCTGTTCCACCCGTAAGGTTCAGCGTGCCAACGGAGTAGCGCAATACGGCATTGCTTTTTGTGAACGCATTGGAATAAGTGAGGATGGCATAACCCTCTCTGGTGATGGCGACGGCAGGCCAGGATCCGTTTCTGCCGGGTGATACCCAGCGGCGGCTGGGACCCCAGGTTATCGACTTTTTCGCGGCGTCGAGTTTGCCGATGCGGTAGTAGAGGCCGGTATAGGTGAAGATCGTCTGGCCGCTGGTGTGAACCTCGACAATGAGCCCCGAGGGATGGATGGCGACGGAAGACTCGTATCCCGTGTCGAACGAATCGAAGTCGGCCCAGTTAATCGGAATGGTTGGAGTGGCATTCTCGGCGGAGGGTGAATCCTGATCCGCGCACTGATCAGTCAACTGAGGGAGCGACTGAGCAAACAAGCTGCCCGCGAAGCAAGAGAGAACGGTGGCGATGATCGCGCTACCGATGGTTACGCTACGATGATGGCGTGTCATAAGGCATTCCTTGAAGGATGATTTACTAACACACTCACAGTAGCTTTTTCCGGACTGTGCGGGAATCCGTGTTACTACACTGCACACCGTGCGTTTCCACACGGCTTGCGTTAACTCCCCGGCGATAGCACGCGTGGACGCGGGGGATGATTCAACTGCGAATGGATGGGCTGGTCTCCCTTGATATTCGAGAGAACCTCCAAAACGTATGCCACCGTTCCCTGCACATTCACTTCTGTGAGACCGGCTTGGTGTGGAGTAAGGAACACCTGGGGCAGCGCTAGCAAAGGGTCGTTCGCCGAAATTGGTTCGTGCTCCTCCACGTCAAGGCCCGCTCCCGCCAGGTGGCCGCTCTTGATCGCCTGGTATAGGGCTTGTTCATCCACCAACGAACCTCTGGCGATGTTGATCAAAAAAGCTCCTTTCTTCATGGCGCGCAACATCCCCGCATCGATCATGTGGGTATTTTCTTTCGCGGCGCGCACGCTCAGCACGACGAAGTCCGCATCGGCCACGGCCTGCTTCAGATTTTCGGGCGAGCAGGTCGGAATGTACTTTGGCGCATGCATCGGGAGAGCATCCACGGCGCTGAGGCGCGCGCCGAATGCAAGCAGCCGTTGCGCGATTCTGGAGCCAATGCTACCCATCCCGACAATGCAAACCCTTGCGCCCATCAAGGATGCGCCCCGGCCCGGCTTCCTGATCGACGGATCGTGGATGGAAGCGAGAGCAAGGGACAAGCGGCGCGCCGTGGCTAGCATCAGCAGCACGGTATACTCCGCGACCGAATCCGCATTGCCGGTCAGGTCTCCCGGAGCGTACGAGACGCGGATGCCGAATTCAGTCGCAGCTTCGACATCCACGCCTTCGTATCCGTCCGACAGGGTTTGGATGAACGCAAGGTTCGGCAGACCAGCCATGAGGCATCGGTCGACGGTTCCAACCGCGAGCAGAACTTCAATATCGGAGGCCGGCGGCAAACCACCCGGTTGCCAGCTCACGAGTTGATCGTTGCCCAGCTTCTCTTTGAGTCCATCGAAGATCGCGTCGGTAAATTCCATTGCGGGAGCAAAAAAGCCAATTTTCATAAAACCTCTGGAGTCGCTTCAAACGCGCGAAGACGTAAACAAGCCATGGTCAATATCATGCCCCAGGACGTAGGGATATGGTTACTTCCCTGCCAGGCTTTTGACGGCAAGCTGCGTTTCACGAATCATCCGGACACAGCCGCAGGCGAGGGCGATCACGGCTGAGGCCCCGCACGCGAAGCAGATCCCGACTGCAATCTGGAAACCCACAACCCGATCGTAATAGGCCGTCATCGAACCCGCGATCGCGATGAGAGCCGAACTGGCGAACAGTCCGAGACCCAGGTAAAAGCAGCGTAGCGCTTGCAACAGCAGTTGCGCGCGCGTTTGCAGAGTAGCGAGCTCGGCGGCAGAGACGTCATAACTTGTGGTCCCCGCGTCGAGCTTTGCTAATTCGGCGCTCACGGCGTGACTCCGATCGGCCACGCGTGCAAGGCGATTATTCGTGCCCAACGCCAAAACGGATGACGCATTGGTGAGCACGGCCGGTGCTACTACCACGGTGATGATCGAAAATGGGTCGGCGCCGGTCAAAGGAGTCTTCCAATCTTCCGCGCTCAGGGCTTGTTCAGGCGCGATGGTTTGATATCCAGGGTTGCGGTTTTGTGGACATGGAACTGCCACGGTAAAACTGCCTGGTTGATGGAACGAAACCATCTTAGCCGGAAGGAAGACCAGAGAAGAATCCGTGTTGTTACACAGAAAGCGTGTGGTTCTACACATACTTTCCTTTCCTGGCCGGCATCCGCTCACCCTGCGCCAGAGGCGCTGTTACTCTAGGCGGGAGAGGAGCAATCAATGCTTGATGTCCATCCACCCCACGAGAAGATTCATGGATTGAAAGACTTTCTGTTGCATCTGCTCACAATCACCGTTGGGTTACTGATCGCACTCGGTCTCGAGGGATGTGTGGAGCACTGGAAGCAAACAGAGCTAAAAAAAGATGCCGACACCAAGCTACGCCAGGAGATTCGAGACAATGCAAAAGAAATAGCCTCGGTCCACAATGCAAACGCGACGGAACAGGCAAACCTTATCAGAATCATCGACTTTATGAGTGCACGGAAGAAGAACCAGCCCTATGACGCCCATCAGATTAGTCTGGACTTCACGCTCGGCGACTTGAACAGTGCGAGTTGGAAAACAGCAGCGGCGACCGGAGCGCTGGGCTTCATGGACTACGATCAAGTCCAACGGTATGCGGCTGTTTACCAGCTGCAGGACAAGTACTCGGCTTTGCAGGACCAGACCATCGACGAGTTCCTACAGCTTCAGTCTTCCGCCATCCACGGTTTCGATCCCGAAAAGATCACTCCTGATGACGCCGTTTCAGGCGAGCAGGCCGCCCGGCGTACGCTGGTCCGCTTGACGGCGATGGATCAGGTCGGCACTGCGCTCGCAAAGGAATACGACGCCCTCTTGAAAAGTAACTGAGACGTATGAGAAGTTTGGGGACTAAACTCGGGCCCTCACGATAGCGGCAGCTCCCTCTGCGATCGCTTCCTGCAGGGGCCAGGACGGACTGAGAATTCCGTCCCGACGACAATCCATCTGATCGAAATGCTCGCAAAGCGCTGGAGGCCGGCAAGACGGGATGGCGCCTGCAATGCTCACCGAATTTGTAACGATAAAAAGTCTTTTGCTCGGATCGAGTATCGTCCCCGTGTTCCTCTCTTGACGGTCAAACTATCAGGAGGGTCACTGCTTTGTTTACAGGATTTCAAACGAGCAGAGGCGGTTTGCCAGACTAGGGTGGCTGATGTAGCCTGAAGGCCTCCCCTTGCAATCGAAAGGATACCTGATGCTTTTTTTTGGCTGCCGCTCGGCTCGCTGCCAATGGCGAGTCCTGGACGGCGGAATTTTGTGCGCATTCAGCCTGGTACTCACGATTTTTTTGTTTGCCCCCTGCAGGAATGCACTCGCCGAAACGGCTGAGCATGGCGCTGCATGTGACCGGGATTTCCGGGTGATCTCCCCTTCCAAGGGGGATAAGGTTTCGTCCCTTCCCGTAGAAATAAAACTCTTCTTCCCCCACCAGAGACGGGTGGAGGAATTTCGAGCCGAGCTCAACGGCGTCGACGTTACGCGCAGATTTGGCCCGCTGCGGAATCATGTGCGGCGCGCCAGGTTTTATCGCCGCCACCTCAACCTGGGAAGCAATTCTTTTACCGCTCACGATGGCAGTGAGGTTGCCCGGGTGAAGTTCAAAGTAGAACAGGCGCCTGGTTTGCCAGAAAGCGCTGGAACTGCGCCGAATTATGTGCCCATCGCGACGCGCGTGGTGAATGGCAACGGCAGCGAGATCTCTGACTACGGTGTGCAGGTGGGCGGTACGACGTATTTTGCCCCCAGCTCCACCTACCAGAACTTGCCAGCAACCAGCGGCTACGGCTTCCAGGTGCTGGTGCTCGACCGGGCAACCTTGACGAAGGTTTCCAACACTTCGTTTGCAACGCCCGACGATTCTTCTGTGAACACGCTTACGGCAGCGATCGGCCAAGACTCTTTCTATTCAGGATGTGGTGAATTCGGTTGCCTGGTTGTCGTCCAGAGCCTGGCCGGTATCGGCGCCGCAGGCAGCATCTATGTCAACTACCAGAGCGTGGTCTTCGGCAACATCGGCGGTTCGGGGAGCATCGCCTTGCAAGATCCCGCGAGCTCCTATTCGCTGCTGACGACCGTAGAGGTGCAGGGGAAGTCACCCGCGGGAAGCGGGTACGACCGCGTTTGCAGTCCATATTCCGCAGTCTGCAAGAGCGCCATCATCTCAGGCGCACTCATCCTGGATAACTACAGCGCCTACACATTTGCTTCTCCGTCACGGGTTACGTTCTCGACCGGCACGGCTCCGAACTCCACCAGCAATGTCGTCACGGTGGGAACGAAAGAGTATCCCTCTTCTACCGTTGCGAGCGGGCAGGGAGGTTTTCAGCTAGTGGTTTTGGACAGCCAGTCCCTCACGCTGCTGAGTAACCAGACCTTCACACCACTGAACTCTCAGCAACTCAATAGCCTTTACAACGTTTTCAACTACGACAGTTCTTCCGGTTGCCTGGTCGATACGATCAATTGCCCCATTTTTATTCTTTCGAGCATCGGGAATGTTGCCGCACCCACCAGTGGCTCGGCGCTCACGGCATGGATGAATCTGGGATCTATGATGCAACAAAGGGCAGGCGCAACCTATAGCCTCTTCGAGGCACTTGGCCCGGGCGACGATTATGCCTTAGTTGGTGTGACCACACCCACGATCGCTCATGGCACCGAAGCGAGTTCGATCGTATCGCGAGCTATTCAACCACAGGGCGCTACGACGCTGCCATCCAATATCCGTGGCGAGCTCACACCCAATTACCAAATGAACTACCGGCCTACCCTCACCAACCTGACCTCTACGTTCAACACCAGTTCGATCAGCCTGCTGGATGCGGCTGCCTTGCAGGCCCCGGTTGCGTGGCCCTACCCGCAACCAGGCCACACCGGTCAACAGAATGCATACGCCTACTTTGGGCAGCTTACGTGCGGGTGCAACGATATCCGCAGCAGCTATAACAATCTGAATGCAACTTTGTCAGACTGGTACACGGCCGTTTCCGGCGCGCAATATACGGCCAATTCCAAGTTCAGCAGCGAAGACTTTACGCTCTTGCAGACGCAGCTCAAGACAGAGCTTGAATATGCGCGGGCGATCCAGAAGTTTGAAGGCAACTTCGATACCCTCTACACCCAGGAAAACTCGAACGTTGGCTTGCTGCTGGCGGCGGATTATTCCGCCGTCAAGAGTGACCTCTACGTTGCTCCGCCGCCGCAAACGAGCCATGTTTCGTTTGGAGTGCTCACCGGGCTGGCTGACCTGTTCAGCCTGGCGAGTTATCTCACGCCGCTCGGTCCCGAACTACAGTTCGGCTTTGATGCCGCCTCGATCGCCATGAATACCGGTGCATTGTTCACGAACAATGCCAACGGACTCCCCGCGATCAACCAGGCAGGCATGCTGCAAAGTACCTATGGAAACCTCGCTGGGGATGCGGCCAACAATTTTGCGGACGGGCAAGAGGTGGTAGGAAACTTCTTCGATCTTATCCTGTCGGATTGGGGAAGGCTGAAGACGTTAGGAGTGCCGCTACAACAACAGTCTATCGCGTGGGATTCCAGTGTAGACGGCGGTGTGTTGGACAACTTCGACCGGTCGACGCGAAAACAATACCTGATCGGTCTGATGGCGGGAGTGTTCCGGATTGAGCACGATATGGACGTTGTTACCGGAGCAGCGCCCAGCAAGTTCGAGGCAGCGGGGTGCACGGGTTTCAGTCCCGGGGTGAACGTCACGGTGAACAACACCTCGGTGTGGGCCATTGCGACGGAACCGTTTGAAGGCCAAAACAGTTACGATGGCTTCGTCTTCTGGGACGTTCCCAGTTGTCCAGCCAGTCCCAAGGAGGTCAACGACAAGTTGCTGGGACCGTTGTTTGCCCCTTTGGATCCGGGTGATCCTACGAAGCTAGGACAGTACGGACCATGGTTCTATCTAAACCAGAAACAGGTACCGGTTTATAACCCCTGATGGAAGCGGGGGCGGTACGCAACGGGAATGGATCGCCGAAGCCGGTCTAATCGAGTGTACTTCGAAGGTTGGCCCCTCATAGCCGCGGTGACTGCCAATCCTCGCTCGGTACCCAATCACCTTGCTCTCGGAGAAAGCTAAGCATGGTGACCTCTGGCCACAGGCCGTACCGTCCATTCTCTGACGAAACGCTCAAGGTGATGAAGGTCGAAAAAGTCCTCGAGAACTCGGCGACTCGTCTTTTCTATCTTGCAGCACCGGGCAGCAATCCGGCCCACGTGACGCACCACATCAAGGCTCCGGGAAAAGAGAATTCCTGTATCGCCGAAATCACTTTGCGACGCAACACTTCTGAAGATGACGCCAGGAAGATTGCCCTCAGCCTGACGAAGGCGCAGTAAACGAAAATCGGGGGTTATCTATGCAGGTAACGGTCAAGGACTCCGTTGTCATTCTTTGCTCCCGTGTTTTACCGCGCCAAAATTGCCGCCCAAAGGGAACAAAAGCAGGTCGTGGCTTTCGGAGAAATGGTCGCCATTCTGTGCGCTCAGGGCAGAGTTGAGGCGGCTGTGCAGCTGGAGAAAATGTGGAATGAGCTGTTGCGACGCCACAACTTCAGTTTGCGCTGCGCGTATCCGTTGAACGACCGGCTCGGCGCAGAGCGTTACGCTCAAATTTGCGAGGAGCACGATGAAGTATTGGCGCCCTTGTCATAACGTCCAAAAGGACAGCCACCGTTTCCCTCTAAACCGAACTCCTGTAGTCCTGTGCCGGGGACAAGTTCGTGCATTCGTCCTGATGAGTGCTCAACGGCCATCAGTACTTGATCGTCCAATCTGCCCCACCTGCGCCGTCCTCTTTGAAAGAGATATCGATTGGATATTCTTTCCCGCAACCCTTGACCAGCCACTTCTCCTGCCACTGCCGGGTCCCGGTTGCGCCCGAGAAGGGCGTTACGATGTACGGCGTAACATCCTCAGGTTTGCTGCATCCCAACGCACCCATCTTGCCGGCGACCCCCACCATCGTGTCGTGCATGAGCCGCGAACTCGTCAGCGTGCCTTTTTTAATCGTGCCGGGAGGCAGATCTGTGCTGGGGGCAGCAAGGGACGGGCTGGCGGAATTCTTCACGGACGAGACCATGCGTGAGGCATCGAACTGAAGTAGCTGCTGTTGGAGATCTGCAGCGTTCTTCTTTACCCAATCATTCGTCGTGCCGGCAGCTGACTCCCCGTAGGCCCGGTGGGTATAAAACACCCCGACCGCCTGGTTGTCGACGAGAACGAAGCGTATCGCATCGAAATCCACACCATGGGGCGTCGGCATGACTGCAGCAAGGAAATGCTCTCCCGGTTGTTGCCCTGAAGCGGGGACCGAGATGGTTTTCAGGATGGTGGCCTTCGCGCCCTCGGCAACTGCCTGGACCCGACTGGTGATCGTGGCCAGAGCCTCCTGGTCATGGGCCGCGGGATACAAATTGAGTTCCAGCATGTCGGTAAAGGTAGAAAGGTCCTCCTGGCCGCGGGGCGTGAAATCGGATGTGTTGCCGTGCGACGAGCGCAGCAGATATTCGGTGCCCCGGAACGTGACCCTGGCTGTCGCCGGCGACTGGAGATCGGGCGCCGCGGCGGCAGCAAGTGCGGCCGTCGTCGAGCCCAAGGCGAAGGCAAGGAAGATGGATCGGCGTTTCATCATTTCGTTTCTCCCATAGAGAATGCTGCGGCGCTTAGATAACGCTGCGACGCTTCTCACTAGGCGGTTCTCACCAGACCGGAGTCGCAGAAAGGTCTTGAAACCTCGCGATTTCCTGGGTGGGTGACGACCGCATTTCGATGACTATGAGGAGAAATGGTGGAGGGGTCAATTAAACTGACCCTTAACGCTCCATTAACCGTGAAGCCCAGCGTTCTTATATGTTTGCAGAGTTTCACTAACCAGGGTTCCGTGCAGCTTCGGGATATTCACGATACGGAGTGGCGCAGAATGCCGGCAAGCTCCTGCCCCATTTGTAGCTGCTCCATCGGTTTGGGAAGGGGAAATGGGTATCGTATGCCCCTATCTCCCCCGTGTGCGGCTTCGTGGTTGTCAGCCTTGCAGTTGTGCCATGAGCGTTGGTGCGTCCAGTTGCATCCAGAATTGCTTGATCTTTCCATCTTCTACGCGGTAGAAGATCATGAGTCCAGTCGCGACCGCTTTGCCCGTGGGAGGTATGCCGGCAAACGCCCCCTTATGCAGGCCGCGGAATGTCATGTTTGCTGCGGCCAGGTCCCCTTCCACTACGAGTTGATGAACATCGAGGTCGTAGCCTGGGAATGCCGCTTCCACCTCCAGAATGTGCTGCTTCAGAGCCGGGTCGCTCACGTACTTGTCGATCAGCAATGCGTCTTTCTGCTTGCCGCTTAGCGCGTGAAAGTACTCCTGCAAAAACTCTTTTGTCGTCGCTACCGTTGTGGTCATTTGGCTTTTCTCCAGGGGGTGCTTTGCACCGCGAATGCAGTTTAGTGCTGGCCATGCCGCCATCCATCTACTAAAGTTGTCGTGAAAATCAAAGTATTTTCAAAGCAACCGCTTACGACAGAGAGGCAAGGCAGGGAAGGACTCCTGATGAGCGAGAACGTCTACCGGTTTGGCGAATTCGCAATTTCTCCGGCCGAGCGCCGCCTGCTTAAAGGCACGGAAGGGATTTCGCTCTCACCCCAGCTTTTCGACGCGCTCTTGTTGCTGGTCCGCAAGCCTGGCACGCTCGTAACCAAGAGCGAATTCATGCGCATCCTCTGGCCAGACGTCCACGTCGCCGAAACAAATCTCACCAATATCATCGTGCAGTTGCGCAAGCTTCTCGGTCGCGAAGCGGTCGAAACCGTCTCAAAGTTCGGCTATCGGCTTGCCGTTCCGGTGACCGGAGAACCTGGCATCTCCGCCGAGGTCTACGCGGGTTTCATTCGCGGTCGCGACCTGATGGGCGACCGCTCTCTGGACTCCATAGTGCAGGCGCGTGATCTCTTCACCATTTGCGTTGCGGAAGATCCGCATTTTGCCACTGGATGGGCCTGGCTCGGCCGCGCCTCCCGTCTGCTGGAAAAGTTCCATAGCGGCGGCTCGCACGGCCTCAAAGTAGCCGATGCCGCCTTCCGGCGGGCCTTTGCCATCGACCCCGATCTCGCTTGCGCTCACAGCTTTTACACCCAGGTCCAGGTAGATACAGGGCACGGCGCTGATGCCATGGTCCGCCTTGCCCGCCGCGTCAAACGGCTCGGAGAAGACCCAGAAACGCTGGCTGGTCTCGTCCAGGTGTTGCGTGGCTGCGGCCTGCTTCAGCATTCTGTGGCCGCCTACCTGAGAGCGGCTCGTCTCGACCCTACCGTCAGAACCAGTGTTGCGCACACGTATTTCCTTCAGGGCGACTACCCCAACGTGTTCACCACCTACATGAGCCACGGGTATTATCTCGACGCAGCGGCATGGGCGGCGATGGGTCAGACGGAGCGTGCCGTTTCACTTCTCAGCACGCGCCTTGCGCAGCCCGGGCTGAGCCCGTTCATGTCGTCGATGATGTCATCGTTGCACGCAGCTCTCGAGAGTCGTCCGCAAGATGTAACCGCTCTTGCCGAGAGTGCGGCCATCGCCGCCGATCCCGAAGGTGTGTTCTACTTTGCCCGTCACGCCGGCATGTTGTGCGACGGCCCTGGAGCCACAGAACTGATCCGGCGTGCCCGCCTCGGTGGCTTCTGGTGTTCGCATGCGCTGACTCACGACAGAGCCTTCGAAAGCATCCGCAATTGCCCGGAATTTCAGAAAGAGCGGAAGGAAGCCTGCACCCTGGAAGGTGTTGCCCTGGAAGAACTCAAGGTGGTGCTAGGTCCACCTGAGCGCTTTCTCTCGATACCTGCCTGATCCTCTACTCAGTACTACGACTTCCCTGCAATTCCGAACTCGGAGGCCCATCGTGAAACGCAGTGCCAGGTTCTTGATGTTTTCGATCATTCTGGAGCTGGCCACGATCACCGCCGCGCGTGCCCAGGCGGTACCTGCGTTACCGGTGTTGCCGATCCCGCAGAATGTCGGCGTCAATATCCATTTCCATGTCGGCGGCCAGTTATCCACCCAGATAGCAACGCTGCAGCAGCTTGGAGTCGGCTGGGTTCGGCGTGACCTGTACTGGAAAGAGATTGAAACCAGCAAGGGCGTCTATAACTTTTCCAGTTACGACACGCTCATCAATGCCCTGCACACTGCGGGGCTCCGGATCGTCATGGTTCTGGATTACAACAATCCGCTATACGACAACGGCAACAGCCCGCAATCGGCACCAGGCCGCGCGGCATTTGCGCATTTTGCTGCTGCCGCAGCGCAGCGCTATGCCGGGAAAGTCACCGTCTGGGAAATGTACAACGAACCCAACAACGTTTTCTGGACTCCGGCGCCAAACGTAAATCAATACATCGCGTTGGCGAACGAGACGACAGCGGCGATCCACAGTGCCCTCCCCGGCGCGATTGTCGTGGGTCCAGCCTTGGCAGGGCCGCTTCTGCACGACGAGCCTCTGTTGCCGAAGAGCTACGGCTTTCTGAACCAGGTTCTGGCTTTGTCCACAGCAGCGCATGGCTGGAGCGCCATTACGGTTCATCCCTATCGCAGCCCATCCCAGACTCCCGAAACAGTCTCTGCAAACCTCAAGATGATTCGTGGACTGATGACGAATAACGGGATCGATCCGGCGAAAGTTCCGCTCATCGCGGGGGAATGGGGGTACTCCACCTACCAACAGGGAGTGGATGAGCAGACGCAGGCGGCGTACGCGGTGCGGAGCTTCCTATTGGCTGGAATTGAGCGAATGCCCTATACGATCTGGTACGACTGGCAGGATGACGGCGCCAGCAGTACCAACAATGAATACCGGTTTGGCCTGTTGCGCTACGGAACGCCAGGGTCAGGTGCGCTGGAAAGCAATGCGATCAAACCTTCCTTCACCGCTGTTCAACAGTTCATCAGCCTGTTGCGGGGTTACAGCTTCAATAGCCTGCTGGAAAACGATACCATCATGGTTGCGCGCTACGCCAAGGGCAGCCAGTACGCCTATGTCGTGTGGACGACCGACAATGCCGCTCACACGGCGAGCATCACGCTGCCTGCGGGACAATGGACCGAACATCAACTTCTTGGCACTACGACGAACCGTACTGCTGTCGCCGGGCAAAGCCTGGCCTTCGCCGCCCAGAACATGCCCTTGGTGATTGTCAGCCCAACCCTATGAGGCGGACAGCCTTGTTTTGCCTCTGGCGATTCGTCGCAAATGTTTCTTGACATTGATGTAACATTCGCGGGATGCTACGCCTGTCGTTGGTATTCAAACGATTCAGGTTTTCGTGCAAGCGGGGCCCGGTTTCAAGATTCGCCTTTCGGAGATGCCCCACAGATGATTATTTCTGGCTCCCAACCCTGTAGCCGCCGCCTCACATTTTTCTTCCTGCTCGGCGCGCTTCTCCTCGCTGTACCGGCCACTTCCTTCTCCCAGGGATATTTCGGCACCGTGAGCGGAGTGGTCAGCGACCCCTCGGGTGCCGTGATTGCGAATGCGAAGGTGACGCTGACCGACCAGGAGAAGGGCTTCACTTTCGATGGCAAGAGCGATGCTGCCGGCCGTTACCTCTTCCGCGCCGTGCCTCCCGGGGTCTACAGGGTGTTGGCCGAGGCGCCAGGCTTCGCGCAGCAGGAGAAGAACAATATCCGCGTAGACGTGAGCACCAATCCGTCGGCGAATCTGCGCATGAGGATCGGCTCCACCGCATCGGTCGTTGTCACTGCCGACGATCAGCACCTGGATACGGACGATGGAACCGGCGCGACGACCGTGAACCGGAACATTATTAACAACCTGCCGCTGATCGACCGTAACGTGATGCAGTTGGCCTACCTGGCGCCGGGTACGACGAATGTCGACGATCAATGCGACATTACCTGTACGGGTACGAACTTCACCTCGAACGGCAGCCGTAACTCAACTGCGGACGTGCTGATGGACGGCGCGACGGTGACCAACTTCGAGCCCAATGGCGGCATCACGCAAATCACGTATGTTCCCTCGCCGGAAGCGGTGGACGAGATGCGCGTGGTGCAGTCGAACTTCAGCGCGGAGTATGGTTTTTCCGGCGGCTCGGTGGTGAACATGGTCACGCGTTCCGGCACCGATCAGTTTCATGGGGAAGTCTACGACTTCGTGCGCAATACCATTACCGACGCAAACAACTGGTTCAATGACCAGGCCGGTATTCCGCTGCCGCCGGTACACCGGCAGGAGTTTGGCGGCACGATCGGCGGTCCCATCTGGCGCAAGAAGATTTACTTTTTCGTCGATTACGACGGCACGCGCCAATCGAGTGCTGGAACCTACCAGGCCGGTGTTCCCTCCGCCGCGGAGCGAAACAACGGCGACTTTGGCGAAGTGTGCGGAGCAAACGGCGGCACCTTCGATGGCACAGGCCTGTGCTCGGTGCCCGCGGGACAGATCTACGATCCGTATGTGTCGACCTACGTCTCGACAGACCAAGGCGCGGGCCCGTTGCGCCCCAACTTCATCCCGTATAACAACATGAGCAGCTACACGAGCCCTGGCAACCCGTACGCGAACCTGCCCGCGGGCCCGGGAAATCTGATCGATCCGGTCGCTCAGAACATGATGAAGCTCTATCCCAACCCCCAGGCCAATATACCCAACGGAACCATCTACGATAACTGGATCGCCTCCGGCGCAAGCAGAAACCCCAACGATCAGTACGACATCAAGATCGACTACCGCATCAACGAGAAGAACCTATTGAGCGGTAAGTATTCTCAGCAGTGGACCAGTTATCTGGCGTTCAACTGCTTCAACAATTTCGTCGATCCATGCGCGGGCGGCAAAAACAGGTCAGGATCGCACCTCTTTGCGCTCAACGATACGCATACCTTCAGCCCCACGCTGTTGCTGACCACCATCCTCGGCTTCACCCGCGGCATGGAGGATATCGATGCCTATAACGGCGCGGGCGGCGTGACCGATCCGCTGAGCAAGCTGGGCTTCCCGGGGTATCTCAACTCCAACGGCTTCGTCGGCGTTCCGGCAATATATCTCTCCACTTACTACGCGCCTACAAACAACACGAGTCTGGGCGGCGACCCTTACGGCAACTACCGGCAGGGGCAGGATACGGGACAGCTCACGGTGGCTCTGGACAAGGTCCTCGGGCCGCACGACTTCAAGATCGGGTTTGAAGGCCGTATCCACCAGATGAACTACATCCAGACCAACGCGCCCGCAGGCATCTTCAACTTCGATGTGAGCGGTTCGTCGGGCTGCCCGTATACCTATGCGGAATGCGGCGGCGACTCGATGGCCAGTTTCATGATGGGGCAGGTCGCAATAACCCCCGGGGTCGGAAGCTATTACGAGATCCAGGATCGGCCGGCGACCGAAGACCATCAGTTTGCGGTCTATGGGCAGGAGAACTGGAAGGCCACTCCCAAGCTGACCCTGAACCTGGGCTTGCGATGGGATGTCTCCATTCCGCGGACGGATCGCTTCAACCGTCAGAACTGGTTTGACCCGACGGCGACGTACAGCATCGGCGGTATCGCCGCCACCGGCGGTGAGGTGTTTGCCAGCGCAAAGCAGCGCCACATCGTGAACACCGACTTCCGCGATATTCAACCTCGCTTTGGCTTCGCGTATCTGGCTGGTCCGAAGACGGTATGGCGCGGTGGGTACGGGATCTACTATTCGCAATCGCGCAACGGCGCGAGCGGTGTTACCCCATACGGTTCGCAAGGCTTCAACCAATCGACGAACATGATTGCGACGTACAACAACGATGGCGCCACGGCGTATCTGCATTTGAACAACCCATATCCGAGCGGCCTGATTCAGCCGCCCGGTAACTCGCTGGGTCTTTTGAACGATGTGGGGCTGGGAGCCACCGGCCCGTTGCGCAACATGGTGGCGACGCCCTACGAGCAGAGTTGGAGCTTCGGCTTCGAGCATCAGCTGCCATTGAATATGCAATTCAGCCTTACCTACGTGGGCAAGAAGGGCGTGCATCTGTACTTCTCCGGAGCCAACTACATTAACCACCTTGGACCGGAGGTGGAAGGCTATAGCTCCGATCAGATTGCCAATCTCTTCAACTACGTCGACAATCCTTATGCCAACGCCATTACCGATGGCAACAGCTGCCTTTCTTCTCCGCAGGTTCCGCAATTCCAATTGCAGGAGCCATACCCACAATTCTCCTGCAACGGCGTTTCCACGGAGGCATGGCCGATCGCCTGGTCTATCTATCACGGGCTGCAGGCCGTGTTCCAGAAGAACCTCTCCAAGGGTTTGCAGATATACGCGACTTACACCTGGGCGAAGTCGATGGACGACTCTTCGGTTCCCGACGACAACACGAGTTGGCTCGGCAGCTTCACCAGCCTCCAGGATCCGAACAAGCCGTGGCTTGAGAAGAGCCTTTCCACCTTCGATATTCCGCAGCAATTCCAGGTGAGCTACACGTGGCAGCTGCCGATCGGTCGCACGCAGCTCATCGGACACAACCTGCCAGGGTGGGCCGACTTGATTATCGGTGGCTGGAATACGAACGGACAATGGCGTGCCACCGAAGGGCGGCCGATGAACTGGCTCACCTACGATGGCACCTCGCTGCCAACCTACGGAAATCAGCGTCCGAACCTGGTGGGTAAGCCGCGCCGCGCCGGCGGCAAGGACTCGGATTGGATCAACGGTTACGTTGCCAACCCGGAATCCCTGCAGCTGCCGACCCCTTATGCACTTGGCAATGCTCCGCGTGCCGACGCGTCGATCCGTAACCCTGGATCGTTCCAGGTGAACGCGAGCGTGAACAAGGTGTTTCCGCTTTCCTCGGTCCGTGAAGGGATGACGCTGGAGCTGCGCCTCGAAGCCAACAATGCCTTCAACCATCCGACCTTCGGAACGCCCGATCAATCGATCGATGATCCAAACTTCGGCGTGATCAACTATACGTCGAACCAACCTCGCCAGATGCAATTGGCAGGCAAGATCAATTTCTAAACTCTGCATCCCGGCGTTAGCGGCCCGCCGGGGTCAAGGCACATGCTATTGCTGCAGACTACTGACAGAGCACCTCGATGTTTGGGACGTCGATGAAGGTTCCCGGATTCTTCAGTAGTGCAACCCCCGCGGGTGCATTTACCAGACCGAACTTTGCACTCAGAAAGAGGTTGCCACTCATTGTAGGTACAGCCGGTTGACAGTTGAGGTTGATGGCTGTGCCAGTTGTGGCTGATACGATCTGGTTTCCCTGAATCGTCATTGGTTGACTATCGGTAAAGATGCCCGTGACGGTTGCGGAAATGGAGTTTTTGGTGATCGTGGTTGCGGCGTTTGCCTCGTCGATTTCAATCGCTTCGCCAGCATTGGTGATCGAATTGCCGTTGATGGTAACGGGAGTGGAACCGTTGACGACAATGATGGCTCGACTTCCGGAGTTGTTTAGATTGAAGGTGTTTCCGGAGAGAGTTCCCCCTGCAACCTGCGCCTCGAAGCCTAAACTGCTCGCTGTATTGGGCAGAATCACGAAGTTATTTTCGATGTCAAAGGTCAAGTCCGGGCCAACCAAAAGAAGACCGGTGTCAGGGGCTCCGCCTATGAGGCTGTTGGTCATGGAAAACGTCCGCGCGTTTCCATCTTCGGTCGCGACCAGGATCCCAAACTCCGCACCGTTAGTCACCTGGAGATTTTGCGACACGATGTGATCGAGAGCAACCGTGCTATCGATCGACGCCACGCTGGCGATCAGAAACCGCGTGCCTGGGATCGCGAACCCCGTACCATCCAGCGTGATGCCGCTGATATTCACCGGGCCGGCATCCAGCACGCCAAGTTGGGCCGATATGGGCTGACCGAGCGGAGACGGAAGATTGGTTACGGCAGTCGGCGGGGCGGTGATCAGCACGCTGGCGTCGTTCCCACTGGACACTCCCTGGAGGGTGAGCGGTTGACGGATGGTGACCTGCTCCGGATAGGTTCCGGGACATACTTTGATGGTGGAACCGGAGGGAACCCCGATGACGGCGTCTTCGATAGTGTTGAAGTCCGCTTTTCCGGGCTTGCAGGTCCCAACGTAGTAGGCCTTGGTGGTGGTTTGCGCGCTTGCGCAGACCGATTGACAGGCAGATGTAGCGATAACACCGATTGCGAAGAAAACCGACTTTCTACTCAGCATTCCATCCTCCCCCTCATGCCCCGGAATAGTGTTCGCCCGCAGACAGCGAGGTTGTTCCGGTGCCCAATTCGGAGCGAGTTTGCGCTCACTGGCAGCGCGGAGCAATGGACAAGGAGGCGATTTAATTCTCCCCGGCTAACCTCATTTTTCTTAATGATTTAGAAGAAAGTATCCTCGCCGGCTTCGGCCCGAAGATGATCAATTTTTCTATTTGCCGCAGGGGAAGCAGGACAGTCTTTCCTGAATTCCTTTGTTACCGTATTACCCTTAGTGAGTCTTGCGAGGCTCAAGAGCTCGATATGCCATCACAACCTGTCCCATGGGATTTTTTCATCGCGCATTCCGGCAAGGACAAGCCGGCCGCGGAAGAGCTTTATGGCTACCTGGCACGGGACTTTCGCGTCTTCCTGGACAGCCGCACGTTGCAATACGGTGACGACTGGGATCTCGAGCTCTCGCAAGCCCAGCGTAACTCCAAAGTCACGGTCGTACTCGTCTCCAAGCACACCGAGAGTTCTTATTACGAGCGTGTCGAAATCAGCCAAGCCATCAGCATGGCCCGTGCGGGTGCGGCGCGCCATCGCGTCATTCCCTGCTTTTTGGAACCCGGCGCCGCGGAGCGCGACGAAATTCATTACGGCCTGCGGCTGAAGCATGCCATTTATCTGGAGGAGGCAGGCGGTCTGAAGCAGGTAGCTGAGAAGCTTGCGATGATCGGACGGTTGCCACCAGATACGAGCGCTAATTCCGGGGGCGCTCTGCAGCTTTTAGACTTTGTGGTTCCGACCACCGCGGCCTTTCTCGGCCAAACCCTACGCGGGCCTGCCGGTGTTGCGAAGCTGGTGAAAAGCTGGGCGGAATATGAGCGCGCTTTCGGGTCACATACGGATCCGGCTGTCTCCTTTCTGAGCTACGCGGTCAAGGGCTTCTTCGATAATGGCGGCCAATGGGCCTATGTGGTCCGCGTCGCGGGTGCCGGATCGTCACTGGCGGAGGCAAGACTCTCGACTCCTGACGGAGAGGAGTTGGTAATCCGTGCATTGGACCCCGGAGCGTGGAGCAACTCGCTCCGTGTCCGCTGCGGATCCGGTACCCGGTTGGGCGTGCGAATCCAGGTGTTCTCTCATGGGAGCGGCGAGCCCGCGAAGCTATTGGAGGACTATGACAATGCCAGTCCCGATCCCAATAGCCGCGACTACTTCCTTCGTCAGATGGAAAATGAGTCATGCTACTTGCGGGGAGAGGCGACTGCACGGTTCGATGCGCTGGCATTGAGTTCGGACGTGGAACTGCAACTGGTGGGTGGCACTGACGGCGCGCCGCTCACTGCAAACGATTACAAGGGCGGGCCGGGGGTCGATGGCAACGAGCCATCCGGACTCGCGGCGCTGGAAGGCCTGGAGTATATCTCCCTACTCTGTCTGCCCGACCACGTGCACCCTTCAGTCGAGACGACCGAGCAGTCACGCATCACGGATACAGTGATTGACCATTGTGAGCGCCTGGGCAATCGCTTTGCCATCCTAAGCGTTGCCGGCGGTGTGCAGGCATCGGTTCTTCGCCCCCCGCGCGATACCGGTATTGCCGCTACATACTATCCCTGGGTCCGGGTGAGTTCCGCCACGGGTGAGCCGATCCTGATACCGGTTGTGGGACATGTCGCAGGAGCGTATGCGAAGTCGGACCAGCAGGTCGGGATTCACATTTCCCCCGCAGGACGCGAGATATTCGGGTTAGTTGACGCGCAACAGGGTGTCGCCCCACTTGCATTTGAAGTGGCCGCGGACGCAATGGACCGGCTCCCGCGATTGGGGATTAACGCCATCATGTGGGACGACAACCATGTGCGGATGCAGACGGCGTTGACCATGTCGACCGATAAGGAGTTGAAGGACGTGGCCGCCAAGCGCCTCCTGCTGTTTATAGCGCAGTCGATGCGCCTCGCGGCCATTTCGTTGGCATTCGCGCAGAACGATGAGCAGCGTAGGATGCAGGTGCGCGCTGGCTTGTCGCAGTTCCTAACGGATCTTTGGAAGAGCGGCGCGCTGCGTGGGCAAACCGCGGAGGAAGCATTCTCCGTGAGCTGCGACTACGACACGATGACCCAGGACGATGGGATGATTAGGATTCAGGTTGGATTGTCGCTGCCTTCCACCGGCTGGCTCACGCTCGTTATGGTTCACTAATTACCTATCCAGCCTGCAAGTGTTCGCAAGGGTGCGCACGGGGCCAGCAGCGTGCGCACCCTGGCTAAGCCACTGCCCTGGTGGTGTTGTCCGGCTCGCTGGCGGTTTCGCCGATGCGATCCAGGTTGACCCCCGTGGTTTCGATGCGGTACATCCAGGTCACTGCCGCGCCCAGCAGCGACGCGACCACCAAACCATAGAGAAGTAACCGGGTGCCAATCGTGACCAGGAAAATGGGGAACAGGAACGCGGTGGCTACCGCGCCAATCTTGGCGAACGCGGCTGCGAAGCCTGCGCCCTTGCCGCGGATGGCGGTGGGGAATACTTCGCCGGCGAGCAGGTAGGTCTGCGCATTCGGGCCAAGGTTGGTCATGAAGTTGAACAACATAAAGCCGGAGAAGATGAGTATGATCTTCAGCCCGCCGCTGACATCGACGGAGAGCGAAGCCAGAACCAGCCCAACCGCGCAGCCGACGAAGCCGATGATTTGCAGCCGGATGCGGCCCAGCTTGTCGGCCAGCAAAACGGCAAAGGCGATGCCGACAATCAAGAGCACGGTGATCATCGCTGCTCCCCTAGCGGCCAGGATATCGTTCGCGATCACATCCTGCAGGCTGCGGACATGGTCGGCCTCTTTGCCCAATGCGGCTGCCAGGATGGTCGGCGTGAAGATGCCGATGCCGTAGGTGCTCAGGTCCTGCAGGAACCACGGAACCGAGGCCAGGATGGTTGCGCGGCGATAGCGCTTCTGAAACAACGACAGGAACGAACCGCCTCCATGGGATTCACTGGCGGCTGCCTGCTTCGAGAGCACAATATTGGAAGGATATTGCGGGGTACGCTTCAGCAGACGGCTGGCTGCTTGCGCGGCCCGATCGGTGGCGCCCCGAGCGTGCAGCCAGTTGGCGCTTTCAGTGATGTAGAAACGGCCGATGGTCACCAGCAATGCAGGAAGGACCGCGGTCGCATACATCCAGCGCCAGGCGCTCAAGTTGGGCACCAGCATCAGCACCGCGTATCCGACGGCGGTGCCGCCGAGCGCGCCCACCGCCTGGAAGGCAAACGCGCCCAGCACCAATTTGCCCCGGCTGGTGCTGGGAATGTTCTCGGAAATGATCATGTGAGCGGTTGGATAGTCACAGCCTAGCGCCAGCCCGAGCCCGAAGAGGCAGATCACCAGCGAGATGAAGTTCGTGCACAACACCGTCAGGGCAACAAATGCGGTGAAGATAATCATCTCGACGACGAACATCGACTTGCGTCCGAACCGGTCGGACAAGCTGCCCAGACCGACCGCGCCGATCAGGATGCCGCAGAGGCTGGCGGCGCTGATCAATCCATTCTGCGCGGGACCGATATTGAACTCGCGGGCGATGAGCGGCAGCGCCACGCCGGTCATGAACACTACGAAGCCCTCGAAGAATTTGCCGGCGGCGGCTAGCATCCAAATGCGACGCTGCATGGTCGTCATGGGGTTGGAATGCAGGCGGGTACCATCGGGCCACATAGGCAGCTCGTCGATATAGTCCTGCACGGTACGGGGTTGGCCCGGCGCGGATTTGGCGACACTCGACATAGCGAATCTCCTTTATGGATGGCGCAGCGGGACCGATTAGCCCGGTTGGCTGCGGCTATTGAATTTTGGCAATCTGCATTTCGCTCAGGGCGCGAATGCTTACGGGCAAGGCGATAAAATGCACCGGATCGAGGAAGCCTTGCGCGCTGCCGCCCTGCGGTCCGATGCACCACAGGAGAAAGTTGCCGATGGCCTGCGCGACCTGCTGATTCGGCTGCTTGCTGGAAACGATGGCGTATTCGTAGTTGACGAGCGGGTAAGAATTCTCTCCCGGAGCGTACACCAGGGTAAGACGCTCATCGGCCGGTGTGCGGGGGGTGAGCGTGGCGGCGGCAGCGGTCACCGTGTCCCGGTTGGGAAGCAAGAACTTCCCTGCCTGATTTTCGAGCATCGCGATTTGCAGATTCGCCTTCGCGTCATCGGACTGGAAGCTGGCGCCAAGATAGCCGACCGCATATGGCGTGTGGGCGATTGTCTGCACCATGCCCTGATTGCCAGTTGCGGTTACACTTCCCGCGACCTCAGGCCAACGCACTGTGGTGCCGTAGCCGATCTTGCCTTCCCAATCGACATCCTTTAAGGAGAGGTGTTGTTGATCCGGAGTAGAGAAGGTGAGGAATTGGGTAAAGACGAAGGTATCGCCAGAGCCATCCGCGCGGCGGACGGGCACGATGGATTGGTGCGGCAGGGGGACACCGGGATTGATGGCCGCGATGGGGCCCGCGTCCCATTGGCGAATCTTGCCGGCATAAATGCCGGCAAGCACCGGGCCGCTGAGTTTCAGCGTGGCGCCCCGCAGCTCAGGCAGGTTGGCGACCACTGTCTGGGCCGAGATTGCGAGGGGGATGTTGAGGATTTGCGGGTGAGCCATGGCTTCGGTGTCGGACATATAGGCGTCCGAGGTGCCGATCTGCACCTGTCGACCGATCGCTTGCGCGATACCGGCTTCGGAGCCCGTGGCTCCCACGGTCATCTGCATATCCGGATCGACTTTTGTGTAGGCGTTGACCCAGGATTTGAAGAGGGGAAGGATTAAGGTAGAACCTGTTTCAGACACAGTGACTGAAGCGGAATACGCCGCGAATGACGATAGCGCTATCCCGACGGTCAAGGCTGTGGCGCGTACCGTTCCGCGAACTATGTTGGTGTGACGACCAACCATAGGGAACCCCTTTACAGCGGGCGTGAATCACCCCGCAGCGGATTGGTCACCACGGTAGCAAGATACTGTTACGAAATGATGACCTGTACCGCTCTGCGAGGTCTTTGCCGGCCGGGTGCAGGTTAAGTCCTTTGTTTCCTCAAGAAGCTCAAAATTTTTAATTATTTATTTTCGTGTTTGCTCGGGGTGACGGGGAGGGTCCAGAACCAGGAGCCGCTGGTTCCGTCTTTGGTGCTGATGACGCCGAGGTCGAAGCGGGCGCGCCGGAGGGTGGCGATGGAGACGCCGTCACGGAGGGCATTCGATTCGAGGGTGACTTGTTTTTGGCTGCCGTCGCCAAGCTGGAGACGGAGCCAGTTGCCGGCGAATTTGCGCAGAGGCAGGCCGGCCCCGGTGGGGCGGTGGGCGAGCAGGTCCTGCGGGGTGAGCGCACTGATGCCGGTGAAACGGAAGCCGTCGGCGGCGATGGAGTAGGAGAGCGCAGGCGCGAGCGGCGCGAGGTTCGACCTGGTGTGGAGCAGAGCGGGATGGTTGGGGGCGTCGGGCGTGGCTCCGGCGAGGAACTCGGTGCGGAGGGCGTGGGAGAGTTCACCGAGAGCATTGGATTGGGCGGGGCGGCCTGGTCCTGCGCGGCGAAGATGGCGGAGGAGGAGAATGCAACAGTGATGGTGTTCGGCCAGATGGCGAAGGCGGTCAAGCGACTCGGGGTGGGCGGAATCGCGACCGAGGGCCGGGCCGAGGAGGGTTTCGAAGGTGTCGAGGATAACGAGGCGGACGGGGTTGCTGTTCTTCATGCGCTCGAGGGCGGCGTCGAGCTGGTCTAAAACTCGGATTTGGGGAGACTGGACAGCCCGTTGGGAGGGTGTGCGGAGGACGACCAGGTGGCTGGGATCGCCGTGCAGAGCGGCAAAGCGGGGAAGGATGATTTGCGCCGCGTCGTGCTCGTTGGAGACGTAGAGGGTGGTGCAGGGCGGAAGGGTTTCGCCGGTGTAGGGCGCGCGTCCGTGGCTGAGCTCCGCGGCGATGGCGAGGGCGACCCAGGTCTTGCCTGCTCCGGGGTGTCCGGAAAGCAGGGCAAGGGTTCGGGCGGCGAGGTGTTGGGGCCAGAGCCAATCGATGGGCTGGGGCTGGAGGTCGGCGAGGGTGATGAGGTCGGGCTCTGTGGGAGCTATGGTCGCGTTGCCGGCGGCTGGGAGGTCAGGCGTTCGCTGCGATGTTAGCGCGGCCAGGGGGTTGAGGTTTTTGATTGAGAAGCGGCGTTGGTTCGACGGACTGGTGGTGGACATCCGGACTCCGTTCCCCGGGGGGTGGTGAGGTAAGTTGGGTTGCTACTTACTTAGATGTCGGTGGTGGGAATTATCTTGCGCGGTATTTTGATTTATTTTCGGGGGCGGCCGGTTTCGGGGGGGCCGGTCAGCGGCCCGAAGGGCGCGAGTCGTGACAGCAGGCAGACTAAATCTGAAAAACATGGGGTTACTTCGTCTGCCCCGCCCTGGCTGCAGGATCTTGCCACTTTGGTGGAATGGTCTGTCCTTAATTCCGAGGCGAAAGATGGAGCGGAAAGGTGGAAGCAAATGACCGATTTGCGAAGACTGATCCACGACAAAAACATCAAGGGCTGGCGCTGTACAGCGTGTGGCTGGGCTTGGCCGCTTCCGCGCTTTTTGCCAGCAGAGCAAGATGGGTATTTCGTTTGCCAGCAAGACTTCGAAAACCACAAGTGTCTGAAACATCCGCTTCCGGGCACTCACGCCTGACAATTTGCCCTGAATATTCACATCGTTGTAGCAGGCATTGTGACGAACTACTTCCTCCGCCACCAGGTTAATGCGGGGACACGAAACCTATTCCCATTAGCATCGGCAGCGGGAAGCAGGTTCCGTATCCCGCATTCCTGCCGTCTCTCATTCCTCCGCACCCTTCCGTAACAGTGATGAAACCGTCGCTTTCGATGCGCGAAGCAGCGGGGATGAGGCGGAAGGGCGTTTTCGCCTCGGGGTGGTCGCTGGACCCGGTGGAATTACTTGAGCAATTGATTATGTGCTGCTCCGTTGCTGTGAATTTTCAGATGAGGAATAAAGTTTCATGACTATTACATTTTAGCTTGACTTTGGATTTTTCCTGCATCACTGTGGTTCTCGCAAGATTGAAGACGAATTGTGAGTTCCGTACTACGATTTCAGCAGATTGGCTCGAATGTCGACCACTGTAGTCCACGCTCAACCTGGTCCGCGCAACAGTTCACCGCTACAGGCTAGTGCAGATTGTACGTACGCAACATTGATAGTCCGGATGATTTAAGCGTTGAGGCATCCGCGCCAACGTCAGAGCAGTTGCTTGCCATCATAAAGAGCTACGCCCTTTCGTCACTGTAGCTTGCACATATCATTGTCCAGCCAAACCGGCGACGCGCTGATCGGAACGGGTGCGTTCGCGATGCACGATCACCTTTGCGAAATAACAGCAGCAAAACAGAATAGGGGACGCTGGTAATGAAACGACTTCTCGTTGGTCTCTCCCTCGCGCTTGCCTCGCTGGTTCCAGCTGGGGCAACGACCTACAACGTGACCACTTCCCAAACACTGGCGCAAATTCAAACCGTAAGCAACGGGATGATCTCCGGCGACAAGATGGTGTTTGCAGCCGGAACGTACACGTGGGCGTCCAGTCTATCCCTTGCCTGTGGGGGCACCTACACCGGTGCTGCCGCAACGCCGGCAACCGCGGTCATTGCGGCATCCGGTTCCGGATACGCACTTATGAACTGGCCGTCAGGCTGTACCGCCAGTACTGCCGTGACGTATGTCCACTTTGAAAATACGGGCGGCATTTACCTGGCGAATGCAAATAACTCCAACATCGTTATCACCCATAATCAATTCACGGGGTTGCCGTCATCGATCGGTGGGGCCAGCAGCGCCTCCGCGGCAATCTACTTCGACGGCTCCATCAACACCACCGATTCCAACATCAACATCAGCTACAACTCCTTTGGCGACACGAATTCCTGTACCGCTGTTTTCGGTACAAACTCGGACCAGGGCGGTTATTGCATGGGCGTGTATGAGCAGGCTGGCACGTTCACGAATGCAACGATTGTCTACAATTCTTTTACTCACGTGGAAGAAGGCATACATTTCCACCAGATATGTGACGGTTGCGCGACGGGCTCCAACATCAGTGTTGTCAACAACGTTGCCATACAATACAACTACTTTTTCAATTGGCACCGAATCGCCATCGAAATTCAGACGGGTGTGATCGGTTCGGCTATCACCGTTGCGGACAATGCGATCGTTAACCCCCTATCGCCGTATTACGGCACATTCGGTATCTCTATGGCGTGCTGTACCAATGGACAGACCGCCCTGAACAGCAATCCACCGAACCCGCCGGAACACACAGATGACAATGTGATCATCACCAACGTTAGTGTTTTTGACGGCACATACCATGACCCACCCTACGGGATAGAGTACTGGGGTGGTGCCGGTTCTACCGCAAACCAGAATCTCGTGGAAGGCCCGTTTGCCAACCTCATCACCTACGGTTACGCCACCGCTCCCTATTACATTGAGAACAACTATCTTTGTGACTCGAACCCGGCGGGCAACTACGTGACCAACGAAGAAGGGTCGGCAACGCCTACGCAATCAGGAAATGTGGAGCAGGCTACCTGTGCTGCGCAAACCAGTGTTCTGCCCACAATTTCGCAAACAGCCACCCAGGTGACTCTGGCCGACACCGGACGAAACACACTGATCTACTACACCACGGATGGCAGCACGCCGAGTGTTCCGGCGTCAGGCACAACCCAGGTCTATAGCGCACCCTTCAGCCCGGCGGCGGGCTCAGTCGTCAAGGCCTTAGGTATGTGGGGAACTCCACCCCAGCCGGCCAGCTATGCCAGTGGCTATGGATACGTACCCAGCGCGGTGGCATCCGCGACGTTTGTCGGAAACGGTGGCGGCGGCGGCACGACTGGCTTTGGCGATAGCACTGCCAACTATGCCGGCGGAACCTACCCAAATTACTTCAACGACGTGTACGCGGTAACCGGGATCAATGCTCCGGGTTATACGGTCAATACCGCAAGCGTGTGCATTGCCCCCGGCACCGTCACCAACGGTGCAAAGACCGATATCGGCATTAACAGCGCGCCCACCTCGACCACCGAAGGCACAACGGCGATCTGCCACGCGACCTACACCAACACCTCCAACACCTCCCCGGGATGCGTCACGGTTTCGATCAGTGGATGTGGCTTGCTCGCATCCGATACACCCTACTGGATCTGGACCATTACCAATGATCCGCTTGGACCGTCGCCGCTGTACTTTTCCAATTGCGGCGGCAACTGCAACGGGGCCGCTCCCACCTCTCCCGGTGTTGGGACATACGCCGGAAAATATTTGAGTGGTAGCTACGGATCGTATGCGGCCATGTCGTCGACATTCACTGGCACAAATACAGACCAACCCTCCGTGTACCTTGGCGTGACCGCAGCAGTTTCGTATGGGGTCACCACCAGCAGCGTGAACGATGCCACCTCCGCCAACTACTTCAACGATGTGTATGCCATCACGGGATCGAGTAGTGGGGGCTACACCGTAAACGCGGGAACGGTCTGCATCGCGCCGGGCACGGTCACGAATGGAGCAAAGACCGATATCGGCATTAACACGGCTCCGTCTTCCACCACGGAAGGAGCAACCGCTCTCTGTCACGCCACCTACACAAACACTTCGGCTACGTCTCCTGGTTGCGTGACCGTTCCTTTGACGGGGTGCGGAACACTCAGCCCCAACACGCCCTATTGGCTCTGGACCATCACCAACGATCCCATCCAAGGGTCCCCGTTGTATTTCTCAAACTGCGGAGGAACGTGTAACGGCGGTGCACCGACCTCTGCAGGTGTTGGAACATACGGCGGGTATTACTTGCACGGGACCTATGGAACCTATACCGGTATGTCCCCCGCGTTTACGGGTGGACCTTCCCCGGCCCAGCCCACGGTATCGCTGAGTGTTACACCTCACTGATGACGGAAGGCAAAAGGGAAAGTGGGGACGGAAAGGGAAATTGTGGGATGATTTGGGGGTTCACGATATTTATTTACTCAGGCCACTCTGAGTGGAATCGGTATCGTGGCTTCCCTGCCCGCGGTTTTCCTTGTCGAATGTTCACGGGTCGGTTACGTTTCTGTCCGTAGTGCGGTGACAGCGTACGTGTTGGCCTCAGTTCATGCTATTTTTCCCGAATGAGTCGGCTCGCGCGCCTGGTCGTTCCGGGGTATCCCCATAACGTGACTCAACGCGGAAACCGCCGTGAGGCCATTTTCTTCGAGGATGGCGACCAGCAGATCTATTGCGACGTGGTCGGGAGCAATTGCGCAAGTACCGGGTGGATTCCTGCGCGGCGAGCCTCGGCGGTGGCACCCATGGCGGCGCTGCGGAATGAATGAGCAGGGTGACGGCGCACATTAGCAAAATGCAGGACCACCTACCCTGGAATTGGGTAGCTTTCCAGTCCTTGGAAAATTGGTTTGACGTTCCCCCGATTTACCCAAAGAAAATGCAATAGGGCGCGCTTGCTTTAGGGTCGTTTGTGTCTGCCCTGATTTGTTCTGGACGGTGTATCACAAATGGTACACGATAAGAACGAGCGAAATGCGCAAAGCAACTCCCCCGGAAGTGCCGGTACGGTTTTATCGCACAGACACGGGCAAGGAGCCGGTAAGGGAATGGCTGCGGAACCTGGATGAGGCAGACCGGCGCGCCATCGGGCTCGACCTGATGCGAGTTCAATTTGGCCGGCCTATCGGGATGCCGCTCGTTCGGAGTTTGCAGGACGGCTTGTGGGAGGTTCGTAGTTCGTTGCCTAGCCGGAGAATTGCGCGGCTGGTGATCTGTTTCCACGATGAAACGCTGATTGTTCTGCATGGATTTAATAAAGAAAACGCAGAAGACTTTGGCCGACGATCTGGCGTTGGCGAAGCGAAGGATGAACGAGGTGACGAAATGAAAAAGCGGAATAAGCACGTGGGTTCCTCGCTCGACAGCTTCCTGAAGGAGGAAGGCATCCTGGAAGAAGCACGCGCCATCGCGGTCAAAGAGGCCGTCGCCTGGCAGGTGCAGCAGGCGATGCTGAAAGAGAACATCACCAAGGTGGAGATGGCGAAGCGGATGCGCACCAGCCGCGCTGCCCTAGATCGCTTGCTCGACCCCGGCAACGGTGCGGTCACGTTGCAGACACTCTCGCGCGCGGCGCATGCGATTGGGCGTGGGCTTCGTATTGAGCTGGTTTGAGAGATTCGTGACCAGGAAGATAAGAGAAGATTAGGGAGATAGACAAACCCTGTGACTTACAAAACTCAACCCATCTAATGGCTCTCAGCGTGTCTCACTTTCGGGGTTCGGTACAACTTCAGTCCGTCGTCGACTCGGTCATCACGAACTTACTCAGTGCTCGCAGTTAGTCGTGCTGGGAAAATCCTTCGCGCTATTTGCCACTCACCTGTTGGACTACGCCCATATTGACGACCGACTTTGGCCATGTTTGGCTGTTGACGCCCCGCAATTTCAGTCCGTACCGTCACTGCATGGCTAAGAGCGAATACCTCACGGAATATGACGCGATCGTCAATACCATGCAGATGTATATTGACGGAAGTAAACAAGGCAAAAGCGGGCTTATGCGTCCCGCCTTCCACCCCGAAGCCTCATTCTTCGGATACGCAGGGGAACAACTCGCTACCGGAAACCAGTTCCTCTTCGACTGGATCGACAAGAATGGTCCTGCTCCCGGGATCGAGCCCCGCATGGTGAGTGTGGACATCCTCGAATCCATCGCCGTCGTTCGTCTTGAGGTCGCCGGCTGGTCTGGCAACGTGGCCGGTTCAGGCGTCCATATGTCCGATCTGTTCACGCTGCTGAAAACGCCAAGTGGGTGGAAAATTATCCAGAAGGCGTTTCACTGGTATGCATGAGACGTCAGCTCAACGCGCGGCTTCTGGTATAGTTTTGCGCGGGGGCTTTGAGATGCCTTCGCGGAACACCCCACAGAAAACGCTGGAATCGTGGAAGCAGATCGCTGCTTATCTGGACCGCAGTGAACGCACTGCGCGGCGCTGGGAGGCGAGTGAGGGACTCCCAGTCCACCGCCGCGAGCACGAAAAGCAGGACACCGTCTTCGCGTTCAGGCACGAACTAGAGGCCTGGGGGCGCTTACGCACAAGGTGCCCCAGCGAGATCTCCATCGATGAAGCCGATAACCTTCCTCCGGTCAAGCCGGTTACCAATGCGTATCTCGTAGAACATGACGCGATCACCCGCATCATGCACCGCTATATCGCCGGTGCTCGCGAAGGTAACGGAGATCTGATGCGCCCTGCATTTCATCCTTCTGCAACCATCTCCGGCTACTGTCAGGGGGTTGAATATACCGGCTCTGTTGAACACGTGTTCAAGTGGATCACTCAGAACGGCCCGGCACCGAATATCAGTGCTCGCTTCGCACGCATAGAGATCATCGAGAGCATCGCCGTTGTTCATCTGGAAGTTCAGCACTGGTCCGGCAGGCTGGCCGGAGCCAATGCCCGAGCTTCCGACGTATTCACCCTGCTCAAGTGGAATGGCAAGTGGAAGATCACGCATAAGCTCTTTCACTGGCACGGCCAATGATCGTCCTTGGGAATTTATTGCCGTGACATCGGAAAGCCCCCGCATCTCCCTGGCGTGCTCTTGGCTGGATGTGGGCCCCGGGCTTTGGCTCGTAGGTTTGTGGCGTGCACGAGTTCGTTTCTCAGCTTAGTTTCGCGTCTGCGAAGCAGTCCCGGCTTCTCGCTGCATGGCTGCCACCACTTGTGCGAATCGAGGATCTTTCCGTAGAGAGGTGAAATCGACGTCATCAGTTAGGCTGCCCGCATCGTTATATCCAGCATGCGCGGCGTTGCGGAGATACGCGAGGGCATCGTTCGCATGCCCGGCAAGGGCAGCTACTTCCGCGAAGTCATACCACGCATCCGAGAGTGCCGGGTTTTTCTCCTGCTCCATCTTGTCGATCGTGCCGTGGTAGAGAGCCTGCGCTTCCCCATAGCGGCCTAGTTGGGAAAGAGACTGGGCCAGATATTGCCGGCTCTTCTCGGTGTCCTGATGGGCAGCGCCCAACAAGCGAAGCTGCGCCGTATAGGCTTGCCGCGCAAATTGCTCGGCCTCGCGCGGACGCTGCTCTTTGAGCAAAATGCTGGCCAGAAGCGTGCTGGATGCAAGGGTGTCGGAATCGTTAGCATCCAGCACGCGCACCTGCCGCTCGAGTGTGCTTCTCGCCAGCTGCTCGGCTTCGGAGTAAAGGTTCTGCTGCAGCAAGATGGAAGCGAGATCGTAGCCGGTGAGCAGTGTGTCTGTGTTATCCGGTCCCAGCGTGCGCTGCCGGATCGCAAGGATCTGATGCAATAACTGCTTTGCCTCGACCAGGCGGTGCTCGCCGCCAAGGACCTCCGCCAGACCCTCCTCGGCGCGGGTGGTATAGGCGTGGTCCGGCCCGACCACGCGCTGTTCAATATCGGTTGACTGGCGATACAACGCTTCTGCTTCCGCCAGGCGATGAGGATCGCCGCTTACCGTGTTGGCAAGGGTGGTCATCGTGTCCGCGGTGTCGGGATGCTCCGGACCAAGCACGCGGCGTTCAAGGGCAAGCGCCTCCCGATAGGTGGCCTCGGCTTCGCGATCGCGGCCTTGCTCCGCCAGCATAGTTGCAAGGTTGTGCATGGTGACTAACACGTAGGGATGGTCGGGGCCCAGACTTCTGCGCTCCTCGTCAAGCAGTTGCCGGTAGAGCTTTTCCGCCTCAACGAAACGGCTCTGGCGCTGCACCGCCATCGCAAGAGTGTTTCGGGACGCAAATGTTTCGGGATGAGAAGGGCCCAGCTTGCGCGTTTCCGCGGCAATGATCTGGCGCTCCATCGTCTCTGCTTCCACGTAGTGGGCATCTTGTTCCAGAACCGAGGCCATGTCCTCCATCGTCTTCAGAGTCAAGGGATCGTCGGGCCCGAGCGCGCGGCTTTCCTTCTGGATGGCCTGCTGCATCATGGCCTGCGCATCTTTATCTTTGTCCTGCCGCTGGAGAATCTCCGCCAACTGCGTCATGGCTTCCAGCGTTTTACGGTGATCGGGCCCCAGCGCGCGCTGTCTCTGCTCCCACAACTGTTGCGCCAGATCGTGGGCACGGCTGTAAATTCCCAGGCCAGCATAGGTTTTGGCCATCACCTGGATAAGCTGCTGTTGCAGGGCAGCATCCAAACCCTTACCGGTCAGGACCTGGTGCGAGGATTGATCGAGTATCTGCCTTGCGGTGATGCCGTTGCCTCGCGATTCACTAGGGTCCGCCACCTTGAACATGTTGGTCATAAAATCGCTGATGCGGTCGGCGCGATCCCGTTCGCGGCGGACATTCCCTAACTGCCACGTTTGGGCGACCGCGAAGCCAATCAGCAGCAGGACGGCGGTGGCGGCGGCGATGACCGCGGTGCGGTGGCGGCGGATATACTTGCGCGCGAGATAAGAAAAATTGGCGGCGTGCGCCGTGACTGGTTCGTTGCGCAGGAACCGGTCCATATCGGCTGCCAGGGCAGACGGGGAATCGTAACGGCGGTTGCGATCGATCTCAACCGCCTTGAGTACGATCGAGGCCAGATCTCCACGGAGTTCGCGGACCAGCTGAGCGGGCTGGGTACCTCGATTGTGCGCGATGAGAACGAAGTCGGCTGCGTCGCGCACCCGGATACTGGGCCGGGGCGCCTCTTGTTCGTGAAGCTGCCGCACCGCTTCATACCAAGTCAATTGGTTATGTTGCCGGGGCAGTGCACCGGTAAGCAGCTCGTACAGAATCACGCCGAGAGAATATGTGTCGGTGCGGGTATCGATGTCTTGACTGCTGGAGCCGGCCTGCTCCGGGCTCATATAGCCCAGCGTGCCCACGACCGACCCCATCCTGGTTTGCGTGCGCCCGGGATCAAGGTCAGGCGAGACCGCCTTGGCCAGGCCAAAGTCGATAATGCGGGGTGTCGGTTTGCCATCGACTTCCCCGATGAGAATGTTCGAGGGTTTGAGATCGCGGTGCATGATGGCCTTGTAGTGGGCGTGTTGTACCCCTTCACACACCAGTTGCAGTAACCGCAGCCGCGCTGCGATGGGGAGCCGATTGCGGTCGCAGTACTCAGTGATGGAGCAGCCATCGACATACTCCATGATGAAGTAGGGCTGCCCGGAGGCGGTAGCACCAGCGTCGAACACCTTGGCGATGGACGTATGATTCATCGATGCCAGCGACTGGCGCTCGGCAATAAAGCGGCCCACGATTTCAGGATGGTAGAGGTCGGCGCGTATAAGTTTGATGGCGACCAGCCGGCGCACCGGTTCGGTTTGCTCGGCGAGCCACACCTGGCCCATGCCGCCGACGCCCAATTCGCGTACCAGCCGGTACGGTCCGATGGTTTGCGGCACCTCTACTGCTTCAGCGCGAGGTAGCTGCCAGGAAGGGGAGGAAAGAGTCTGGGCCCGGTCGAAAGCGGCGATGAGCGAATCCACTTCGGCGCGTAGCTCCTCATCCTCATCCCGGGAACAGACGGTATCGAGGTAGGAGGATCGCCCGGAGGGAGGGTACTCGAGGGCAGCGCCGACAATCTCCTTAATCCGTGGCCACTGGTTGGTGAAGGTCAAGGCTCCCCCTGTTGAGCTCTCTCGCCAACCAGGCTTTGGCAACGTTCCAATCACGTTTGGCGGTGGACAGGGAGATGCTTAGGGATTCGGCGACTTCCTCCATGGCCAGTCCGCCGAAAAAGCGCAGCTCGACGATATCGGCTTGCTGTTTGTCAAAACGGGAGAGGCTGGTGAGCGCGTCGTTGACGGCAATGACATCGATGCTTTGCTTTTCCGGCAACACGATGGAGGTATCGAGACGGCAGTTGTGTTCCGCGCCCCGTTTGGCCGCTCCGTGGCTGCGGGCGTGATCTACCAGGATCTGACGCATGAGGCGCGAAGCCACCAGGAAGAAGTGCAGGCGATTCTCGGTGCCAAACGGTTTCTGCCCGATCATGCGCATGTACATTTCGTTCACCAACGCCGCACTCTGGAAGCTGTGGCCGGGGCGCTCGCGCCGCAACCGCCGCCGCGCTGCCCGGCGCAGTTCGTCGTAGACCACCGGCATGAGTTCGTCGAGTGCGCACTGGTCGCCGGCCTTCCAACGCACCAACATTTCGGTTAACGGTGGCGCTGCTTTTTCCATGGGTGCGGGAGACTCGTCTGCGGCGGCGGCCGGTCCAGGGGGCTTAGGCATTCCTTTCCTGCTCTAGCAGCTCAGAATTCCGGGAGCATTGGCTGCAATAGATGTAGCGTACCTGGCGGTGAAAGACAAGGCCCCAGGCGGATGGTGCAAGAGGAGGCCACGCCGCTACCGCCGCCAGCAGGGCGGGTACAATCCGCGCGGCTCGGATAATTCGTGCAAGCGAGAAAAAAAAGACTCCACCTGAGCCATTTGGCGTGCCGGTTTCCGCATAGATCAGTAGAGGCCGGAATACTGGCCGGAAAAGCTTCCACCATCACGAACCAACACCCTCATTCTCGAAAGGATGAAGAAATGCAAAGATTTAGGAAGGTTGCAGTACGAGCTATGGCGATCGCAGGGTTGGTTTGCATCCTGGCGCTCGTGAGCGAACCACGGATGCACGCCTCATGGAAACGGATGGGCGAGCACACCACCTGGCCGATTACGGCAGACTACAGCCGGCAAAACAGCATGGGCTATGCTTGCCGCATCCATATGGATGGGGGAGTGCAGCCAGGTTCTGCCGATCGATACACAGGTAAATGCACTGTCGGATATGGTGGGAAAGCAGTCAGCAGCTTCTTCTACGATCTTTGGGTGGATGACTGGCAACCTGCCTCCAATGGCAATGTACCAGCCAACGCAATTCCACTGGGTTACGAAACATACTGGCCTTCGACCACCCTGGTGCCGCGCTACGCCTGTATGGCAGTGAGCCCGGCGGGAAAATTGACCTCTGGCAAGACCGGCCCTGGTGTCGGGTTCTGCGACTTTCCCTGGGGCGGTGCGGAACAACATGCCAGTAATTACTACGTGCTGGTCGACTCCGCGCTTGACATGGTTGAAAGTACGGGCGGCAAGAAGCTGCTTGCTAACGCGCTCAATGCAAACCTGACGGGGTATACAGGAATTTATGTTCTCGAAAGCCTAACCCAGACTGACGATTATGGAAACTTGCTATCGCTGAACGGTGCGGTGCAGACAGGCGTGAACGATGACGGAAACTACCTCACCTTTTGCAGCGGCTATTTTTATGATGGGTATCATCCTGGTAAGGGATTGCAAACATTCGACGATGAGGATCACAACCTGCTCTCTCAAGGGTGCAACATATCGTTCAACGGAGTAGAGTTTCCTTCGGTCGAGCCATCTATCGGTCTGGCACAAAACTGGCAAGGCCCGTATTACGATGGTGACGTTCCGGTCGATCGACCGACTCCCTCCGATCCGAGCCAGTTCCCCGGCGGATTGTTCCAAAGCGCCATTATCGCCGGCCAGGAAGCTGACGGATCGCACCTGTACCTTTGCGCTGCCTACACCGCCGACATGGGATTGCAGCTGGGAGACCCACCGATGGACCACATGGTTGGGAAGGTAAGACCAGGTCTGGGCGGGTGCTCGGTTGGTTGGACCGGTTTTGGTGTTACTCCACAGGAGATAATTTTTCCCACTTATAACCTGCTGCTTGAAACTTACACAAAGCCCACTTCCTGAGACGCGTTGTTTTCAGCGGGTCGGATGGAAAGTCATCGTAGTGGCCAATCCTGGGTGCCCCTTATCTTCGCGAGATATGGGGCACCCACGGACGGCAGCTCTGGGCAGTTCTCTACTTCAACGTGTAAAAGCTCCAGCGTTGATCCTCACGTCTCCTTTGCAGTTCGCGTGTGATCAGATCGATTTCGGTTACATCGTGTGCGGTAGACGAATGGGGTTCTGGCGTCAGACGGGCCTGGAACTTTGGGCCAATCGCGGTGACAGGGCCAATCGCGGTTACAGTTTACCGATTGCAAACTTTCCTACGCGGTAACCAGCGGTGAATGAGTATGCTGTCACTGGATTACGTCGGCATCGCAGGCGAGGATCTATTCCGCCGGCATCGGAGGAAATCGTTGTGTTTTGTTGCCAGCTACCGATCATGGATGTCCCGCAACTCCCCCAGTCTCGTCAGGCAACTAAACTCCCGGGGAAATTGCGAAGCGTGCGTGAGCTACCCGTCGGGCTTTCAAGTTCAGCCGTAATACTCTTATGCTCTGACGGAGTGAGAAGCGGAAGCATTAGCCTCTTGCTCCCACGGTGGGAGCGCGATATACTCCAAGCGTGAGGGTCATCGCGCGAAGTACACTGGACGGGTTTGTCCGCAATCGTGTACGGACTAAGGTTGAAAAGCAGCTGGTAAAGCAGCAGCTCGATGCATGGTACGCCGAAGTCTCCAGGGCGGAGTGGAAGAATTCAGCAGAATTAAAAGCTCAATTCAGCTCGGCGAGTATTATTTCCGCGGAACGAGTTGTGTTCAACATAAAGGGTAATGATTACCGGCTGGTCGCAGCCATCACTTACCGCCACCAGGGCATGATGATCAAATGGCTTGGCAGCCACGAAGAGTACGACGAAATCGACGTCGCGGAGGTTAAATATGACGAACAGCGCTATGCAGATCCAGCCCGTTAGAACGCCTCTCGACCATATTGCTGCCGTGAAGCGCATTGAGGCGCTGATGGACGCGGGCGTGAAACCGGGTACCCCGGAGGATGACGAGCTGGAAATATGGATCACGCTCGTCGATGCTTACGAAGCCAAAGCATTTCCCATCGACGCACCCGATCCCGTCACCGCGATTCAGTTTCGTATGGAGCAGCACGGCCTGACCCGTAAGGACATTGAGCCATACATTGGCAGCCGCGCTCGCGTCTCAGAGATCATGAACCGGAAGCGTCAACTGACTCTTGATATGGTGCAGCGTGTCCGGGCGGGTCTGGGAATTTCGGCGGACTTGCTGATTGCACGGGACCCTTATCAATTTGCCCCGATAGCTAACGCCCGAATGCGTGCGAACAGACTAAAGTCTGCACCCAAAGGCGACGAACGGTGGGGAAGCCACGTAGGTCTGGACGGTCGCGTAGGCTCCGCTATGCGGCGCAAAGACGCTGCAGCCAAAGTAGTGGAACCCTTGAAAGAGGAATCGGATAAATCGAGGCGGCCGCGCCGGGGTAAATCGGAACGGTCTAAATTGCGGCCGGGAAAGTAATCGCGCGGTTAGCGTCACCGAACAGTGATCGCAAAATTTGGCATTCGAAGTTTGCCACGAGAGACTACACGATTGGGTCTTGATGGGCAATCAGGAGACGCTTTACCAATGTGCCCAAGATAGATTTGGCAGAAAATACCAACGGCGTCCCCACCCATTGCCCAAAAACTCCTCTTAAATTCGCTGGATTTATCTAACACAACTGTTGTAGCGTGATCGATTGACTCCAAAGATCGGTTCACGCCAGAATCCCCTCCATGCGCCTTAACGTTTCCGGCTGCGCCTTTGTTCTCTCTCTGCTCGCGCTTCTGCCCGCCCAGGCGGAGCAGAAGCCCTGGCTTGAAGTAAAGAGCACGCATTTTCGCGTCCTTACCGACTCCAGCCTGAAGGATGCACGCGATGTAGCCGCTGAGTTCGAGCAGATGCGCTACGTATTCGCCAGCCGCTTTCCTACGTTCCGGCTTGAGTCCGCCGCGCCCCTCACGATCTTTGCCGTCAGGGACCATCAATCAGCCAAAGAGCTTGATCCCGCGATGTTCGGCAAAAGCGAGAACCTGGTCGGTTTCTACCGCCACGGCTGGGAGAAGAATTTTGCCGTCGTTCGCATGGACAGCTGGGCATCGCAGCAGCACTTCGCCGTGTATCACGAATACGTGCACTCCGTGTTGCACCTGAACGCAAGATGGCTGCCTGCGTGGCTCGACGAGGGACTCGCTGAGTTCTACTGCTATACCCGATTTGAGCCCAATAAGATCGTCCTCGGCGCGCCGACCATCCGCTTCCGCACTCTGCAGGGGCGGCCTCTCATGCCGGTAGATGAACTGCTGTCCGTCGACGCCCGCTCCAGGATCTGGAAGGACCCGCAAGCAACCGAAGTGTTTTATGCCGATTCATGGGCCCTGGTGCATTACCTGGTCTTTGGCGCGAAAGGCCTCGCCTCGTTCGACCAGTTCTACCAGCTCCTGCAAGAGGGGGTTCCACAAAAGAAGGCCTTCCTGCAGGTGTTTGGAGACTTCAAAACCTTCGACAAAGGTTGGTCGAACTACATCAATGCCGTCGCCTTTAAGGCTTCCATGGTGCCCGCCCCACCCCCGCTCGATGAGAAGAGCTTTGCCACTCGCAAACTATCCGTCGCAGAGACTGAGCTCGAACTCGGCGCTGCCCATATCGCATTTCACGACGGCAAGACCGGAGCAGGCTTAATCGCCGACGCACTCCGCGATGATCCAAAACTCGGAGCAGCGCACGAAGAACAGGCCTACCTCTATTTCCGCGATGGCAACGACAGCCGCGCCATCGAGGAGTTCCAACAGGCCTACGCCCTCGACGGCACCCTCTATCGTTCCCTGTTCGCAAAGACAATGCTTTCTCCTGAAGCCCGGGCGTCCGACCCGGCAAGCCAGGCTGCGTACCGGGCTGACCTTGAGAAAGTGACCGAGTTGAACCCCTTGTTTGCTCCGGCTTTTGTCGAGTTGGCCAAGCTGGCCATGCGCCAGCGAAACTACCAGCTCGCGTACAACGATTCCCGCAAAGCCGAGTCGCTGGAGCCCTCGCGCGCAGGCTACCACCTGCTCACCGGAAAAATTCTTCTTGCGTCACAGCGAGCCGGCGAAGCCGTTCAGTTCGCGCAGTTTGTGGCCGAACGATGGCGCGGCCCGGACCATGATGAAGCCGTCGAGCTCTGGGATGCCATCCCGGCAGCAGTACGTCCCACGGACGTGAAGTTCACCGCGCATGAGCTGGAACAAGGCGAGCAATCGGCCGTCGGCATGATTCAGACCACGCAGTGCGGGGACGAGCACCGGCCTCTCACCGTGGCAATCGCTCAGAATGGTACGACGCAAACCTTCTATCGCCAGGGAGGTATGACGTGGGGCTTCTCAGATACGTTTTGGTGGGGCGAAGACCATTTCACGCTGTGCCACCACCTGGAAGGCAAACGCGCCATTGTCTACTACCGTCCCGAAACCGGCAACGGGTTCACCGGAGTAATAACCCGCCTCGAAATTCGCGACGACCAGCCGGTCCCGTAGCCCTGCGCCTAACTTCGCCATTCCGCCAGTATCGTCTCCACCCTGTCGGCAACACGCTTCCGCGCAGTCATGCGCTCCACGCCGCTCGCCAGCAATTCATCGTAATTGGTTCGTTTGTGGCGAACCGCAGCGGCTACTGCCAGAGGGCCGAGAGGGGACAGACGAAGTAATCACTCGACAAGAAGATGGGGGTTACTTCGTCTGTCCCGCAACGACCTGTCCCGCAACGACCTAGAAGATGGGGGTTACTTCGTCTGTCCCGCAACGACCTACTTCGTCTGTCCCGCAACGACCGTCCCGCAACGACCAAAATGGCTACCGAGAAAGCCAAATTAATTTATAGCCAGCGCTCCCAGATAGCTGAGTTCCCTCATGCGTGGATCAAAAAACGTTGCCGGCTGAGGCAGTTCCGATGCCGTGGACAAGAGAAGACGACGATAGAGGCCGTCTGGGCTTGCCTCAGCTACAACATTACCCGCTGGTTCTGCATACGTCGCCGATTCAGGGCTACGATTGCCGCTTGGGCGTAAGACGGATCAGTGCCAGCAAAACAACTCCATAAACGATCCTGGCACCGCCTACACAATGCTGCGACATCAAGTGCCATCTGGCCCTCACAGTCACATAAGCAGCTGTCGCTCGCCAGCCTACTCGACTCGATGTCTATTTCTTCACAGGTTCCTGTCCCGAAACTCCCCCCGAAACTCCCCCGAAACTCCTGGAAGCGGGGACAGGACATCGTCATTACCAATGGTCGGCGTGAGTGTAGGCGCGGTTTCGAGTGGCATAAATCTCCTGCAGAACGTTTTAAAGCTCTCCTTCAGGTCCAACGAACCCAACTTGTGGACGACAACCTCGCTGCTAGGGAGCGAAGTAGCTGGAGAGGTCGAGGATGAGTTGCGTGGGGTTAGAGGAGAAGGCATCGATGCTACCGTTCATTGTAGGTACGATGGCCATATTCGAGGTGACAGCGCCGTCGACCGCATTGAGGGTGGAAACAACGGGTTGTGTTTCTCCGGCAGGCCACAGCGTGAGATAGCCGAGCGAGCTCGAGGGCACTACCGTTGCGTTCAACACATAGGCCTGGGCTGTGGACGACGGGGCACAAGAGCTGTTCTCGACCGCCACAGCCAATACCCCGTTAAAAGCCCCCGCACTATTGCGTGAGTCGAGCACACGGCATGGAGTAGTGGTGTAGAGAGACAATCCGTTCGCGCTCGGCGTCGCGAAGTATCCGTTCACATCCAGCACCACGTCGGAGGGATTCGACACAAAGACGGATACGTCTCCATTGCTGCCCGCCGGCACGATGGCTCCGTTGGCTGCAACCGCTCCGGTTGGTGAATTCAGCGTCGACACCAGCGGCTGGGTTTGCCCGCTAGGCCACATGGTCAGGTAACCGAGCGTGCCTTTTGGGATAGCGGTCACGTTTAACGAATAGGCCTTGGCGTCGGAAGGCAGCGCACAGTTGCTGGACTGCACCGGGAAGTCCCGGCTACTGTTGGCCGCCAGGGACGGCCCTCCCAGTGACCCGTTGGCATTTCTTGTATCTACGACGCGACATGGGGTCACGGGATAGAAACCCAGGGCGGAAGCCGTCCCCGCCGGGACAAAGTAGCCATCGATATCCAGGATGATGTGGCTTGCGTTGGTGACGAAGACGCTGACGCCGCCATTGGTTCCCGCCGGGGTAATGGCTGCGTTGGCCTTAACCCGGCCGTCGGAGTTCAGCGTCGACACCGTGGGTTGTGTCTGACCGCTGGGCCACAGCGTCAGGTAACCGAGCGGGCCACTGGGAACAGCAGTCACATTGAGGGAATAGGCCACCGCGCTGCTCGGAATGGAGCAGGCGCTTTGTGGAATATCGAATTCACGGCTGGTTCCAGCGGCCAACTCGGGGCCGCCAAAAGACCCGGTTGCATTGCGCGTATCCGCCACCCGGCACGGCGTTACCGGGACAAATTGCAGGCCCGTCGTGCCCGAACCCTGCGACGACCCTCCGCTCACCGTGATGCTGGTAGGTGTGAAGAGGCCGGTCGCACTCTGTTGAACACCTCCTACAGGTACATCTATGGAGAACCCGGTTGAGTAACCTGATCCAGGAAGGAATTGCGAGGCCGAGAACGAGTCTTCCCAATCGTAATCCGTCGTTAGAACGGTCCCGGCTGCGGGGAATAGGTTGACCTCAGCTTCGTCCGCCCCACCTGAGCCAAGATCTTCAGCCACCAAAGACACATTGCTCATCGTACTGCCTGTCTGGATACTCCGAAAGTCTTTGGAAGAGTGTTGATCGTTTGCCAATGTCCCGAAAGTCCACGTGCCGCTGCCAATTTTCAGCACCGCCGTGCCCGGGTTCGATGTCGCAGTACTCGAAATATAAGAGAGACAAGGTACACCTTCACAGGCCGATACGGTCTGTGCCCCTTTCGTATCGTCGAAGGTGAAAGTCAACGTAAAGGGTAAGCCAGTAAGGTATGCGCCGGCTGGGCCAAAGACGCCCGTCGTGTCGTACCCGCTGTACATTGTGCCCGTGACCGTAGTTGTCACGGTCGATGCATCCGCCGCATGGACGCCGCCCAGGGTCGCGCCGGCGATCACCATCGCGGACAGCACTCGCCTGATTCCCACGCGCTTCGCTGGAGCGGCCTGCGAATGACATGCGTTGTTGATCGCGGCGAGGGGCGACGGCGCTTTATGTTGCGCGGAGATGAAAATTTCACTATCGGCGGCAGTCAGCGATACTCGAACAGCTTCAGAATGATGGGACACAATTCTCCTGTGGAACCTAATGGAACAGAAAACGCTTAAGAAACTGTGCAAAGAGGGGACAGCCGCGAAGGTACCATTTATCCGTAAGCAAACCAATGGTTACCCTGAGTATTTTTCGTAACTAACCTGGGTGGGGTACCAACCTCCAATTAACGCTCCACGCAGGTACCTGCATTTCGTTCAGCATGATCCAAACGGCGGATTTAGTACTCATCACGCGTGATTTTGTCCTCTACTTTTTCTCCGCCGTCAGCAATCCGCACAAGGCCTGGACTCGACACAGATCGTACCCATGGCCGTTGCAGAGAGTGCGTGCCCATGCTCCTCGTCTCGTGCTACGATTCTTCACTAGTTCGGCCGAGAGCACTTCTGCGCCTCGCGTGGATGGCTTCGCTCGTCGGGCCTCACTAGCTATTGTGTGAAGAGGCGGCAAAAACCGTCATGCAAACCGAAAAATTCTTCCCGGGTCCCGGGTTCCGGAGCCAATGATGCGCGCACTCCTCGAGAGCAAAAGCGCGTGCTGGATGACGTCTTCAGCGCGACCTACGAGGAACTTCGCCGTTTGGTTTCCGCGGTGAAGCGCAGCGATTACCAGGGCTCGCTCACGCCCACCACCCTGGTAAACGAAGCCTGGCTCAGGCTGAGAAGCTCTCCTGACTTGGCCTTTGAGTCGGCCTTGCACTTCAAGCGCATCGCCGCCCGGGCCATGCGGCAGATTCTGATCGAAGCAGCCCGGCGACGTCATGCGCGGAAGCGCGGCGGTGACGGTTCGGCCATCTTTGTTACCCTGGACGATTCAACGGACGCGGCGATTGCGACCGGCGACAAGGAATTGCTGGCCGTGGATACGGCGCTGGACGAGCTGGCACGCATGAGCCCGCGCCAAGCACAGGTAGTGGAGAGCCGGTTCTTCGGCGGACTCGAAATCCCCGAGATCGCGCAACTGCTGGACGTCTCCGAGGCAACCGTGCTGCGCGATTGGCGGGCCGCGAAGGCGTGGCTGGCAAGCGAGATCCGCCAGCCTGAAACCTAGCTTTCACATCACGAAAAAACAGTTCAGCCGGAGTAACTTTCATGGAAAGCTCACGCTGGGAACAGATCCGGGAGTTTCGGGACAGGGGTAATTTCGTCTGTTTGAATGCATAGGTGTGGGCAGGAAAAAGGGTTCTCCCCGAGACTATATTGCTGGGATCGACTGTTCTAAGCAGTCGACCCAGAAATCTCGATTAGGAGAACCCCATGAATGTTATCCACTATATCGGATTGGACGTACACAAGAAAACCATCAGCTATTGCATCAAGACGGCGGCCGGCCAGATCGTGAAAGAGGGCACGCTGGCTGCAGAGCGTTCTGTGTTGCGCAACTGGGCGGGGAGTCTACAGCAACCATGGCATGGTGCGATGGAGGCAACGATCTTCAGCGCATGGATCTACGACACGCTCAAGCCATATGCGGAACGGTTGGAGATGGGCCATCCCGCAAAGATGAAAGCCATTACTGCGGGGAAGAAGAAAAGCGATACCATCGATGCTCGCACCATAGCCGATCTGGTGCGCTGCAACTTACTGCCAGGCTGCTATGTGTTCTCGCCGCCTCTGCGGGATCTACGTCGCCTGATGCGCTATCGCCAGATGATGGTTCAGCAGTCAGTCCGGATGCACAACAAGACGGCCGGCCTGCTGATGGAGAGTGGCGTTTCGTTTCACAAAACGAAGCTGCACGGCAAGAAGTATTTCAGCAATTTGATTGCGAGCTTAGAAGAAGTGCCAGAGTCGGTGAAGGATCTGCTGCGCTTGAGTCGTGGGGCAAAGGACATGTTCGAGGGTGTGCAACAGCAGTTAGTGCGAAGACTACTGGCCGACCCTGCTTTACAGCAGCGGGTGGAGCGTTTGAGCAGCATCGACGGCGTGGGGGAGATTACCGCTCTGACCTGGGCGCTAGAGGTCGGCGATCCGCATCGTTTTGCCTCCGTCGCCGATGCAGTGAGCTATTGCGGTTTGACGGCGGCGCTTCACTCTTCTGCAGGCAAGCAGCAGCGTGGCCCAATATCCAAACAGCGCAACGCCTGGCTGCAGACCTCGCTGATCGAAGCGGCCAAGCTGGCGCCGCGCTGGAATCCGCAGCTGGCACAACTGCATGCCCAGCAACTAGAGCGCGGACACGCCAATCGCGCCACCCTGCAGGTGGCGCGCAAGCTGGTCGCGTATCTGCTAGCGGTCGACAAGAGCGGGCAGCCTTTTCAGGTGCGTACACCGCCGCCAAAAACCATTCCCACAAAAAAGGAAAGCCAGAAGAAGTCTGGCCTCGGCGGCGTAGTTGCGGGTAGTTGCTTAGTTTGGGTTTGTTCTGTCAGCGGTCCACCAGCCGGTCCTCACGTATTCCGGGACTGTGCACGGGAGCTCACTCTTCCAATACACCCTATCGTCTGTTTTGAGGCCGGCTGGTTTACCCTCAC
>CAWITO010000002.1:0-1294074 GCA_963839075.1 uncultured Acidobacteriaceae bacterium
CTCAATCTTCGTGGACGAAGCTTCACCGTTCCCGCAAATGGATGTCTGGCCACGCTGCTACTGCGTTGGCAATGCGTACGATCGAGGACAGATCTAAACCAAATCCCACAAAGCGCTTGGGGAAACCTATTCCGCCAGGTCAGGGGAGATCTCCGCTTTCCCTTGACGGTTACCTATCATGGATGTCCCGAAACTTCGTGCAAACCGCAAGGAAGGCTCAATTCGCCCATCACCGGAAATTTTCGTCTGGCGAGGGGGACCTTGCTGCGGGCCAGTTCTGGCAACGGGATTCTGTACAATTCGGTGCATGTTCGTCCCCGAAATGACGCCGATTCAACCGGTGAATGTGATTATTCACAACCCTCCCGGTATCTCTGAATTTGCCAAAACCATGCTTTCGGCATCCGTAGGCTTCCTGTTCGGCATTGCGGGCAATGTCCTGATGGAATTCGTGAAGCCGAAGTTCGAGATGCAACGCAGGAAGGACCTGGTCATACGGCAGGTGCATCCGGAATTTCTGCAAAATATGAACGCCGTCGACGGAGCGATGCAACTACTGGATGCGGTCGTCGATGAGGGTGAGACTGTACAAATGTCGACTTGTTTCTTTGCGAACCAGGTCCTTTCGGACTTTCGCCATGATCGGTTCGACCAATGCTTTGAAAAAGAAAAAGACGCTGCTTATGCAGTCGATAATCGAGGAAATCTCGTGAGGTTTTACGAGAAGTTCAAGGAAAAGATGGGTGTCGCCAAGGACATGTCCTATCAGGACCTGAGATGGTTTGTTAACGGCGCTTTTCTGTTCGGCAGAATGTACCTGGGAGATGCTCATCTGGAGCGCATAGCCAAACCGCACCCAATGGCAGAGCTGTACCTGGAAGTGATTGCGCAACAGAAAGAGGAGAAAAAGGGTGCCGGTGGGGGAAATGTCCTTGGTGCGCCACCGAAAGCTTAGGCGTTTCCTACGGTTCGCGTCCATGAGGTGACATCAGCCACCGACGACATTCAGACCGCTACGCCGAACAGTTGCGATCAATCGAAAGAAGCTCTTCAGCATCATGGGATCTGTGCGGACCTGGCCCCCATGAGCGATCAGTCGATCGACGCTCTGCTGCCGGTGAGAATCAGGATTTGACAGGGGTACTTTCGTCTGTCCCGAAACTGCCAGGTCAAAGGCCCTGACAAAATATCGCACTTACCAACGAAACAACACCCTTAGCACAATCCTGCTGGCGGGTCGCTGCTAAGCAATCGAACGGGGAAATCCTGACGCTACCTTGCGATCCCGCTGTGCTGGAGACTCTACTAGAGATTCGAAAACTTTAATTGTGCAAAGCGGTGATAGCTTACTATCGACGTCAGTGCTCCCGGGCGAAAGCCAATTTCGGTTCCGTCAGGAGAGCACTCGAATTTGCCGCAGTAGGAAAAAGCTGTCAACGGAAAGCCAACCGCGGAGCATGGGGGAACAGGACTGTGGAGGGGCGGAATGGTTTTTGAGGGACGTACGAAACAATCACTATCGCAGCGGACCGACCTGCATGCATTCGGTTAAACCTAGTCCGTCCTCGAAACGGGCCTTGTAGTTGTCAATGACGGTAACAACAATTGTGGACAAACATGGTCGTCGAACGCTACGTTTAACGCGTCTAGAAGGTCATGGCTCGCTTGGTTAGGAAGTGGCACTGACCACACCCAATCGCAGGCGTTGCAGGAAAAACCATCAGCTACTGGATTCAGAATAAGTTTTCTGTCTGACATTTTCGGATCTCTGGTCGGAGGATAGTTCATTCCGTGGGTACAACGGGTTAACCACTCGGGTGCAATTGTGGATAAGCGGTATCATTTGGGTCCTCTCAGGCCACGCAGATTTGCATAGGAGTTGCGGGACAAAAGAGGTTACCCGCGGGCGGTGGCGGGCAGAACGCAGCCGGGTAGTTTCGTCTGTCCTGCGAATCGAAGCCAAGGGGCATCCATCTCCCCTTGGCTGTTGCCGATCATGGATGTACCGAAACTCCTAGCCCTGTTCCAACCTCTCTACATGCAGCCTCAACACGACGTCTTGCACAGTCGGACTTTCGGATCTCAACCGCCTCAGCCGATGTACTAGCGGCCAAAGTGCCTCGGCTGACTGGTTTGGGATTTTTGGCCTTCCATGTTCTTCCCATATACGGCGCAGGCTTTCTACGTCTTCCTGTTGAAAGAACATTCCCGGCGGCCTCCCAACCTCATCTTTTTCGCTGCGTTTCCAAGCGACGTACATCATGGTGCCGCTACCTACGTCGTTTCCGTGAGCCATCTCAGCGGCAAACTTGGCCGCGGCGACAGAGTATATTCCGTCGCCCAAACTGCTGTGCCGCGCGTGTTTAAGCAGGAGCAAGTTTGCAAGGGCGACATCAGCCCCGCTGCCGATTGCTGCGATCCCGGAAAGAGCGTGGGATGCGAGCGTTGCGCCAAATTCGAAAATGTGCCCAGCATTTTCGTTGTCGCCGTAGCCAATTACTAAAAGCTGTTCGTTGAAGTATTCTGCTTGGGCGTCCACTCGTTCTGAGAGCCGCGAAAAGGTTTGTTCGCCAAACATCTTCAGCCCCTCATCTTTAAACTCCTGCATGCTCAAATCGTATTGAGAGAGGATCGAATGCGCACAGAACCTTGATTTCGCTTTTCGGTATGCGGAATCGACCGCTTCACAAATCGTGGATCGATTAAGCTGGGGAACTTTACGCAATTCTTCATTAATGAGTTCAATGCGAGATGGCGCGCCGGCGTAAAGAAACATCCAGTCCCCAAACCAGAATGCTTTGCTGTACGGGGCATTGGCGGCGACGCCTGCAAAGGACAATTGAGTATCGGTAGCAACCACTATTTTCCGGCCGCCCTCGCAAAGTGCGGCGACGCACACCGTCATACTTATCACCCCGCAGAAGATCTTACAGGTCGCCTATGGGATCCGTGAAAATAATTAGTGCTAGAGAAAATTACCGCGCACCATCATGTGCGGCCTAACTGTCGGGGATTGTTTCATCGGCGCTCAAACTTCCTCCGATCTTTTTTCTGCGGGTACGTTTCGTCTGTCACGGATCTCCACCAGCTTCCGCAATTACGTGTTCTCATCCCGCATCTGCTTGGCTTCCTGCGCCTCGCTCACGTCCATCCCACCGTACTTCGCCTTCCAGGCGTAAATGGTGTGCTTGGACACTCTCACTTCTCGCGCTACATCCTCGACCTTGCGGCCTGCTTCAGCGCAGCGATCATCTGCGCCTCCGTGTGCTTGCTTTTCGACATGCTCTGCCCTCCACCCTGAATACGAAAATCGTACTCGCTTGTGTGCGGATCTAGGGGAGCAGGTCAAAGGCTCGGGCACGCCGAAGACGCCAAACAAGCGGCGTTAAAAATGCAATTGGCGGAAAATCGTGGATACGGCAATCGTGTGAGGATAGGTATCATGTCCCCCTAACCCCCCCGCGACGAGAGCACGGCCGTTCCGTATATTGTCGGTGTCAGCACGCACTCCATTGCGGTTGTCGATCGCTCGACGCGGCGACTCCATCGTCTCTTCGATCTTCCTGGAGAGGGAACTGCCAACTACAGTTTGGCCGGCGATGCGGGCGTTGTCTCGCGCAAGGATAATTTTGGCAATGCCGTGGCTGTTGGCCAGGTGCAGTCGGCGAACGCAACCATCGACTTCAAGAATCGGACCGGTCAACTCCATCTCTCGGTGGCTGTGCGGGGCACGGTGACGATGATTGATTTTCCGTTGGTCGCGGCGGATCAGATCATGGGCTTCAATGCCGGAGCCGTATCGAAGGACACTCCCTGCCGCCGTCCGGCGCCGGAGGAGTACTGCCCGGTGGCCGAAATGCAGTTCTTCGGACGGGATGGGCAATTCCTCGGCATCTTTTTCTCCTATGGGCACAACACGGTTCTGCCTGAAGCTGCTTCCGTTGCCGCCCATCTGAACAATGTGCTCGCGCAGGGCGCGGTTGTGCTTAAGAGGAACTAGCGGCTGGCAGCCTCGCATACCGTCGTGAACGCAGGACGAGGAGGGAAAGACGGAAGAGTTACCGAATTTAGATCACCAGTTATTCAATGATAACGTTCCGTCTGTCACTCCAATACCCACCAGACTGTCCGATACTGAATCGTGTAAACTCCGTCCGTCCCCGAAAAGGGTCGGGGTCTTTAATTGCGTGACTCAACCGGAAACCGACGGGCAAATATGTATGGCGTCCCCGCATTTCTCCCCCAACGCCTGGCTGCAGACCTCGCTGATCGAAGCGGCCAAGCTGGCCCCGCGCTGGAACCCGCAGCTAGCACAACTATATGCCCAGCAACTAGAGCGCGGACACGCCAATCGCGCCACCTTGCAGGTGGCGCGCAAGCTGGTCGCGTATCTGCTGGCGGTGGACAAGAGCGGGCAGCCTTTTCAGATGCGTACACCGCCGCCAAAAACCATGCCAACAAAAAGAAAAGCCAGACGACGTCTGGCCTCCGCGGCGTAGTTGCCGGTAGTTGCTTAGTTCGGGTTTGTTCTGTCAGCGGTCCACCAGCCGGTCCTCACGTATTTCGGGACTGTGCACGGGAGCTCACCCTCCCAATACACCCTATCGTCTGTTTTGAGGTCGGCTGGTTTGCTCTCACTCAATCTTCGTGGACGAAGCTTCACCGTTCCCGCAAATGGATGTCTGGCCACGCTGCTAATGCGTTGGTTATGCGTACGATCGAGGACAGTTCTAAACCAAATCCCACAAACCGCTTGGGGAAACCTATTCCGCCAGGTCAGAGGAAATCTCCGCTTTCCCTTGACGGTTACCTATCATGGATGTCCCGAAACTTCCCCAATACCCCAGATTACAATCTCACTAATGCGCATCGACTGCATCGACTGGAAACGGCCCGTGATCTTTGGCGCGAGCTTTGGCGTCGCTGCGGTTGCGTCTATCCTTACGGCCATGGGCCTGTTTTACTGGTACCATTCCCGGCCAAGGACGTGGGATGCCAGCAAAATCAAAGGAGTCAACTCTACGGTCTCACAGACCTTCGCGCTAAACGGCCCAGAGAACAAGTTCTCTGGTACAGGTTTCAATCTGATTTTTGTCCTCGAAAACACGTCCGGGAGTGACTACACGGTTCCGCAAAATCTCAGGCTCTTCGAACGAAGCAGGATGTCTGGGGCGCTACAGGAAATAAATGCAAAGCTTGACCGCCCGTTCGTCATTCCCGCAAAGGAGAGAGCCGAAATCCGCGCGAGTATTGAGTACGGATGCGACTCAGCTGAAATGAAAAAATCCAAAGAAACAGCCCTTGATGGCGATGACTGTTTCAAGGATGAGTTCGGAGACGTAACCGATTTTGTCGGTTTCGACGACGATAGCCACACACGATTAAATCTCCCAAAACCATCGTACGTCGCAGCCAAATGGGCAAATGGGAGCCTGTAGATACCGAGATTGCACCAGATCGCGGCTCGCCTTGGGAACGCTTTGGTGCATGTTCCGAAGCATCCAAGTTGGCGCCAAAATGCCAGCAAGAGCGAATAGCGCTCGATGAAGCAAGAGCTATCGCAGGTGGTTGGTCGGTTGTCGCAGAAGATGGGAAGCTTGTACCACTCCCGACGCTGCCGCCACTTCCGCAAGGTGCGCACCTATTACCCGGAGAGCAGAACTGTCGAATCGCATATCAATGGGATGAATACTGCAGAAAGCGCTGAGTAAGCAAATAACAGCCAAGGTGGGGCAGACGGAGGATAAGGGGCAACCTCAAGTACCACGTCCGAAAAAGCTCCTTGTATCCCAGCTCGCCAATCAAGCGATTGTAACTGGCTCTAGCAGGGACGCGAATCTGACTCGAAATTGTTCGCGGAGAGACTTCGGGAGCTGTCTGTATACCTGTGCGCCATCCGCGACGTCGACGCTCTTAACCACCGAGTGTGCGAAGCAGGTCTCAAGAGGGTGGTGGTGCGGGATAAAGGCGAAATCGCGTCCGTCCTGACAATGAAGAACTCCAGGAAGGTCTTTTACACTGATTGCGTATACCAGGTAGTCTGATCTGTCGCGGCCATCGCAGCAGTCAGGATGCAACACATCCGCTGGGGTGCTGTAAAGCGCGCGATTGACAGAAGGAGCGCCTTCGACTGACGATTTAAATGAAACGGTTTGTATGCGTGCAGGAATGACCTCACCCATGGAATTGATTTCGATGGGGTGTATTCGCCGGTAAAGCTTCTCATCGGGCGGGAAAGATTGGTTTGCAGATCGTCCGTCAGTATGCTGAGGCAAGCTCTTTCGCCTTGAGGTGAAACCTAAGAGCATCTAAATAGTTGGAACTGGTTAGGTCTTCAACATAAACGTCGCCTGCGACGTTATACATGACCAAAGATCGCTCTCCATCATTCAAAACCTGAAGATATGCTCGCGCATCGCCGGATGGAGCGAGGACGATCGCCACCCCGCCGTCCGCTGCTGGGATGACACTCTCTACTCCAACCCGCGCGATCCGGAGCTCTTCGAGAAGCAGGAAGGAAGCTTCGATACTCGCATCGGACGGCCCTTCTTCGCCCTCTTCAGCAATCGAGGCATGCAAGGCTCGCAACCTGTGCAAGTCTTCCGTTAAACGGGTGAAATTTACTTCTACATGAAGAAAAGCGCTGTCCGAAACGCTTTTCTCATAATCAGAAGCGGACCGCTCAAGAACCGATTGGATCCGCCAACCATCGTTGCTCGGCTCTCTCCAGTTTCGATATTTGATGGAGGAAGTTCCTGAGTGGGAATAGCCGGAGAACAGATCACGGCTTGTGGATCTTATAGCTCGCATTGCCATATTACTTGTATCCCTCCAAGAGCTCTTGGGTAATGAAATGGACGAAGTATTCGTTCTTGAGTCGCCTAGCCTGTTCCAATCGGTCCCAGATTTCGTTGTCGTTGAGCCCTAAAGCCCCAAATCTGAAATCGTTATCCAGCGCGATTGTAGTCAAGCCGTCAGCCTCAGGAGGCAACAGTATCTGCTGCACAACGAGTAGTCCCGCAGGATCGCCGGTGGGCATCTGAATCCGGAGATGACCTCCGGTGACTTGCTGTGGGCCACCTTCGATGGAATCAGGAACCGTGACGTACAGACGCAAGTAACGTTCGATTTTCTCCTTCTGGGGGAAAGAGATCTTGTTCACGTATCGCAAGCCCAGCGAAACCGGACTTGGCGCAACAGTTAACTTTTGAAAGACACGCCAAACACTTTGCGCCTCCTGCCTAAAGACGCTCCAGCTCTCGTAGGGTGCGAGGCGGCTGAAGAGGAACGTGCTTCGCCGGAGTTGCACTTGGTAATGCTTATCCTCACTCACAAATCTTATGCCAAACGGGAGAGTTTCGTGTGAAGGAGGCACTGCTCCGGTTCTGTCAAATTGGAGTTTCTGTTCAAATATGGGAGTCGGTTGATGGTAACGTGGCGCAAGCTCTTCAACCACCAAAGGGAACTTCGCCACTACGTCGGGAGGCAAAGGGTCGAAATCGATGCCGATGACCGCCTCGACAATTGGTGCTTTCGTCAGGTGCAGCTCGTCGGGCACATTTTCATCCTAGTACAACTTTTGTGGGATGCTTCAGGCGGGGGGCAGTCGCTTTATTCTCGCGCTCCCCGTTGGTAACGGTTTAACCCATTTCGGCGATGGTTTCGTCCGGCGCCCATTTCGGCGCTGATCACCGCGATGTTTCACTCATCAAACGCTGCCTCGTGCCTTTTTTCGAAGATTTGTAATCAGGGGGCGGCTACAACCGTTCCAACCTACTCCCCGAATCCCCGAACTGCTCCAGCTTCACCCCGTACCGGTCCATCAGTGACAGATACAGACTGCACATCTTCCGGTTGTCTTCGCTGTCTTTGAGGTAGTTCAGGGTTCTTCCCGTCTCCAGCGTTCCTCCCAGGCCTCCGGCCAGGACCACGGGCAACCGCAGGTTGTCGTGCTTGCGGCCGATCCACATGTTGGAGAGGAACATCAGGCAGCTGTTGTCCAGCACCGTCCCATCCCCTTCCTTCATGCTGTCCAGCTTTTGCGCCAGATAGGCGTACTGCTCGACGTGGAAACGGGAAATGCGCTCGTAGTCGTCCGAATTGTTGTTGTGCGAGGCGGAGTGGTGGCCATCCTTCACATTCAGGAAGGGATAGTACATCGCCGACAAATCGTGGGAGATGATCAACGAGGCCACCCGCGTCTTGTTGGTCTGGAAGGCAATGGCAATGATGTCGCACATCAGGCGGGAGTGGTCGCGCAGGTCCTCAGGCAGGCCGTTGGCCGGGCGCTCCATCGTCGCCGCCACGGTGTTCTTTGCCTTGGCTGCATCGTCGGCATTGGCCTTGTCTTTGCGCATGCTCTCGACGCGCTTCTCTACTTCGCGCACGCTGGTGAGGTATTCGTCGAGCTTGCCCTTGTCGGTGGCGCTGATGGACTTCGACAGGTCCTGGGCGCGGTCTTTGACGCGGTCGAGAATGCTGAGGTTCTGCAGGCTGCCGCGGTTGTCAAAGAGGTTGTCCCAGGCCAGCGAGGGATACACTTCGATCGGTACCGGCGACTCCGGGCTTTGCCAGGATAAGTGCGAGGAGTAGGCGAGCGAAAAGTTGGACTCGTGGTAGCCGGTCATGGGCTGATCGCAGGCGAGCACGATGCTCGATTGCGGGGTCTCGTCGCCGACGTGGTTGGCAATCATCTGGTCGATGCTGATGCCGGAGTGGATGATGGCGCCCTTGGAAATGTGGGCTCCGGATAAGAGACTGCCGGTCTGCGCGGGATGAATGCCCTGGCCGGTGAGGGCGTGGACGTAGAGGCCGTCGATGACGTTGATTTTTTGTTTGAGGGGCTCGAGCGGGGAGAGGGTTTTGCTGAGCTTCATGTCGGCGCCCTGGCCCTCGGCGCTCCAGTGGTCCTCGTTGATGCCGCAGCCGAGGAAGACAATGCCGAACCGTTTGGGGAAGGCGGAGGCGGCGGGGGTGTCGGCGAGGGCGTGCAGGGATTCGAGGAAGGGGAGGGCGACGGTGCAGCCGGCTCCGCGAAGTACGGCTCGGCGGGTGATCGGGAGGTTTAGGGATTTAGGCGGCATGGTTTGCCTTTCGGGTTTTTGCGGTGTGGCTGGAAATTTGGGGTGTGAGGTGCCCGGGTGGTCGGCTCGGCGATGTGCGGACTGCAGATCCCTCGGCTTCGCTCGGGATGACAAAAAAGGAACTCGGCGGCCGCTTCATTTATTTGCCTTTCTCTTTTGTTTTGTCGGAGGAGGCCATTTGGGTTGGCGGCAGGGGGGCGCGTTGGTTGCGGAATTGCGGGCTCAGGACGATCGCTTCGATGAGTGAGTCGATGCGGTAGTTCTGGGCGGTTAGGTTGGATTGCATGCTGTCGATGAGGCCTTCGTCGGAAAGCTGCAGGGAGCGGTTGAGGGCGTAGCCCAGCAGCTTGCGGCTGAAGTTGTTGACGTATTGGTCCTGACGATGGGCTTTGATGAAGGCGCGCAGGCCTTCGAAGCCTACGCCATCGACGCCTCCGGGATAGGTGACGGCGGTGTCGACGGGTCGGCCGGCGAGGTCTTTGGTGCGCACATCGCCTATGGGGCCGTAGCCTTCATAGGCCAGGCCGAAGGAATCGAAGCGCTGATGGCAGGCGGCGCAGAACGGGACCGCGCGGTGTCTGGCCAGCATGTCGCGGACGGGGAGATCGGATTTTGATTCGTCGCTGGGCAGCTCCGGCACCACCGGCGGCGGCGGAGGCACGCGGATGCCGAGCACCTTTTGCACTACCCAGTTGCCGCGCTTGACGGGGCTGGTGCGCAGGCCGGGCGAGTTCTGCGTCATGAAGACGGCCATGGGCAGGATGCCGCCGCGGCCGTACTGGCCGGCGTCGTCGATGCGTACCCAATGGTCCGTGGCGCCTTCTACTCCGGGTATGTTGTAGTGCTTGGCGAGCACCGGGTTCACGAAGGTGTAGTTGCCGTAGAGCAGGTCGAGGATGGAGCCGTTGTTCTGGATGAGGTCGGTGACGTAGCGGAGGGGCTCCTCATACATTGCTTCGCGCAGGTCGTTGTTGAATTGCGGGAAGCGCATGCGGTCGACGGCGTTGTTGGTCTGGAAGAGGCTGAAGTTGAGCCAGTGGCCGGTGAACTCGGTGGCGAGTCCGCGCGCGCGATCGTCTTTCATCATGCGGCGGGCCTGGGCGAGCAGCACTGCGGGCTTTTGCAGATCGTTGGCGGCGGCGTGTTGCAGCAACTCCTCATCGGGCATGCTCGCCCAGAGAAAGTAGCTCAAGCGGCTGGCCAGGGCGTAGCTGGATAGGGGTTCTGTCGGGATTGCGGCGGTGCTCACTTCGCATCTTCCCGTGGCCCCGGCCTGGGGTGCCCCATATTTCGCCTTTATTTGGCGAGATGTGGGGCATCCCTGGTCGGGGCTACTGGCCAGTTCGGTTGTGTTGGAGACGTCGAGGCGGTAGAGGAAGTCCGGCTCCATGAGCACGCTGGTGAGTGCGTCGCGGAGGGCTTCTTCGTGGGAGGCCTGGTTTTGCGTGCGTACCTGGTGGTAGTAGGCCAGCAGGTCGTCGCGTTCCGGCTGGGTGAGGGGGCGCCGGTAGGCCCGCTGCGCGAATTGCAGCAGGGCGTCGAGTTGTTTGGATTCGGAGGCGGCGCGCTCCTTCTCGAGGCTGCGCAGGGTGGCGTTCATCCCGTTGAAGTGATCGCGGATGGCCTCAGGAGCGATGGGATCGTTGCTGGGATCGGCCGCGGCCTTGGCCAGGTACACATCGCGCATCTTGACGATGACTTCTGTATCCGTGACTGCGTGATCGGTCGGACGCTCGGAGCCGGATTCGTCGCCCTTGCCGAAGACTTCCCCGCTCTGGTTGAAGAAGTACTGCTCCCAGGTGTGGGCGGAGTAGTCGGCGATGTAGTCGAACTCGTTCCACAGGCGGTCGAGCTGCTTCTTGCCTTCCTCGTCGAGGATGAGCTGCTGCAGCGGAAGATCGTCGCGGTAGTAGCCCATGATGTTGTGGTAACCGGCGCTGAGCAGACGGCCCTTGTCTTCGGAGTCGTCAGGGAAATAACGGCCGCGCTCGGAGATGTAGAAGGCGTCGGGGAAGACCTGGGCGAAGCGCTCGAATGAAGCCTGGTAGCGAGCGCGCTCAGAGTGGGGCACGATCAGGTCGGCGTCGTTGGCGCGGGCTTTGGCGGAGAGGGCGGCCCAGCGGGGCGCTGCTTCCTCATGCAGGTCAGGGTACTTGGGGATGACCGGGACGACCGGAGGCGGATCGGTGTCGTTGCGGAGATCGTTGGGGTCGCTGTCGCGGCGGTGCTCGGCGAATTCTTTGAGCTTCCAGTTGAGCAGGGGTTCGGATTGCGCGGGCAGACCCACGACGAGCGGCGCGGCGAACTGCATGGCGGTGTGGGTGCGGATCTTTATCACGAAGTCGCGCATGGCGACGCACTGGGCGCGCACTGCGTTGGGTTGCGCGGTCTTGGGCGCGGGCAGCGCGTTAAACATGGTCTGCAGCTTGAGGACGGGGCCGATGGCGTCCTTCTCATGCAGGATTTCCCAGACCATGGGCAGATATTTCGGGCTGATTTTAGCTTCGGCGGCGATCGAGGCCAGGGTGGCATGACGCTGGTGCAGCGCCTTGCGATTTTGGTAGCGCCAGGCGGCGGCGAAGTAGTCGGCGTAGTCGGTGGGCTGGGCGAAATAAAAGCTCACGATGCGCTGGATGGCGTATTTTTCGCGGTCGGTTTGCCCCTGCATCGGGTAGGGCGAGAAGTCAAGACCGTTGGGCGTAAGCACTGCGTGGTTGGCTACTTCGCGCGCTGCTTTCAAGTATTTATTGAGCAGGGCGGAGGACATCACGAGGGATTCGCCGGAGTTGTCGAAGCCGGCCTGGTTGGCCGGGTCGACGGGAAACTGTTTGGCGACGTGCATGTCCTGGCCGGTGAGGTCGCGGATGGTGTAGTCGTACTCCGCGTTGCTGAGGCGGCGGGTGAGGACGACTCCGGGGTCGCCGGCGGATTTCTTGATTTCTTCCTGGCGTACGGCGGAGACCCAGTCGATGACCTGCTGGACTTCAGCGGCCGGCGGGGGCGGCATCGGCTTGGGCGGCATTTCCTTCGCTTTGAGGCGGTCGGAGAGCAGGGCCCAGCGGGCGAAGTCGTCAGTGACCATGTCGACGGAGGTGTAGGACTTTAGGTCGAATTGGGCCGGGGCCATTTTGCCGCTGTGGCAGGCTACGCAGTATTTGCCTACGAAGGGTTTTACGGTTTGTTGAAATTGCTGGTCGAGATTGGGAGTGGGCTTTGGGTTGGCGGCTTGGGCCAGTGAGGCTGCGGCAAACGGGAGGGAGAGGACTAGGGTCCGGAACTTCATTCAAAGCGCCTCTGGTCTCGAAGTGGCAGCGAACGGCCGGGGGACGGTCGTATCCATGATACCTATTCGGGGGCGGGTGTGGCGAGTTACTGGTGGGGGGATGATGAGTGCTCGGGGTGACAAGGGTAGGGTTGCGTTTCCATCTGGATTTGTTACAGAAATCAGATGAGCGGTTGTTCCTCGGGGCGTTGTCGGCCAGAGATGCTTAGGTCGGGATGACGAGGACAGGGTTGGTTTGCTGTTCGGGGTTGCATATTCCGGCAGTCGCTTCGAGCCAGCGGATGCGGTAGAACAGCGGGTCCCTCCGCTTCGCTACCCGGGATTTCCTGTCGATAGCGATGTGACCGGTTGATTTCGTTGCGTCTCTCTTTTCGGAGAGACGCACACGTGGCCGCAGTTGGGGACGGCGAAGAAGGAAATCCGGGTACGCTCCGGTCGGGATGACAAGTTATTTTGATCCGGAAGTTTACTTGGGTTCCGGAGGGGAGAACTGCAGATCCCTCGGCTTCGCTCGGGATAACAAAAGGGGTTGGTTTGCTGTTCGGGGCTGTATATTCCGGCAGTCGCTTAAAGCCAGCGGATGCGGTAGAACAGCGGGTCCCTCCGCTCCGCTACCCGGGATTTCCTGTCGATAGCGATGTGACCGGTTGATTTCGTTGCGTCTCTCTTTTCGGAGAGACGCACAGGTGGCCGCAGTTGGGGACGGCGAAGAAGGAAATCCGGGTACGCTCCGGTCGGGATGACAAGGTTATTTTGATCCGGAAGTTTACTTGGGTTCGGAGGGGGGAACTGCAGATCCCTCGGCTTCGCTCGGGATGACAAAGGGGGTTGGTTTGCTGTTCGGGGTTGCATATTCCGGCAGTCGCTTCGAGCCAGCGGATGCGGTAGAACAGCGGGTCCCTCCACTCCGCTACCCGGGATTTCCTGTCGATAGCGATGTGACCGGTTGATTTCGTTGCGTCTCTCTTTTCGGAGAGACGCACAGGTGGCCGCAGTTGGGGACGGCGAAGAAGGAAATCCGGGTACGCTCCGGTCGGGATGACAAAGGGGAGGGTGGTTAGTTCCCTCCCCTTTGTTGGTGGTTAGAGGCGGGCGGCTACGGCTTTGGTTTCGGTGTAGTGCTCCATGACTTCTTTGCCCATTTCGCGGCCCCAGCCGGATTGCTTGTAGCCTCCGAAGGGCCAGGCGGGGTCGCCGTAGTTGTGGGCGTTGATGCAGACGGTGCCTGCCTTGATTTTGCGGGCCATCATGTGGGCGGCCTTCAGGTTTTGCGTCCAGACGCTGGAGGAGAGGCCGTACTCGGTGTCGTTGGCGAATTTGGCTACGGCGTCGAGGTCGGCGTCGTCGAAGGATTGGACACAGACGACCGGGCCAAAAATTTCTTCGCGCACTACCTTCATGTTGCGGTCGGTGCGGGCGAGCACGGTGGGCTCGACGAAGTAGCCCTGGTTCCCTTTTGCGTGACCGCCGGTTACGACTTCGGCGCCTTCCTGACGGCCTGATTCGAGGAAGCCGGTGACGCGGTTGTGCTGCTCCTTCGAGACCAGGGGACCGAGGTTGGTCGACGGATCGAGGCCATGGCCGATTTTGAGTTTGCCGGCTTCGCGGGTGACGCCTTCGACGATCTTGTCGAAGACCGACTTGTGGGCGAAGAGGCGTGAGCCAGCGGTGCAGCATTGGCCCTGGTTGTAGAAGATGGCACTGGCGGTGCCGGCGATGGCGAGTTCGAGATCGGCGTCGGGAAAGACGATGGCGGGTGACTTACCGCCCAACTCGAGCGAGACGCGCTTGAGGTTGCCGGCGGCGGCCCGGACGATGATCTTGCCTACCTCGGTTGAGCCGGTGAAGGCGACCTTGTCGACGTCGGGGTGTTCGGCCAGGGCGGCTCCGGCGGTTTCGCCGTAGCCGGTGACGATGTTGACGACTCCGTCGGGGAAGCCGGCTTCGGTGATCAGTTCGCCGAGGCGGATGGCGGAGAGCGGCGTCTGCTCGGCCGGCTTGAGGACGATGGTGCAACCAGCGGCGAGTGCGGGCGCCAGTTTCCAGGCGGCCATCATGAGAGGGAAATTCCAGGGGATGATCTGGCCGACGACGCCGACCGGCTCACGCATGGTGTAGACGTGCCAGTTGCCGGGCGAGGAGACATTGATCTGTTCGCCGTTGAGGCGGGTGGCCCAGCCGGCCATGTAGCGGAACATTTCGATGGAGCCGCCGACATCGTCGCGGCGGGCATTGGTCACCGGCTTGCCGTTGTCGAGGGCTTCCAATTGCGCCAGCTCGTCGGCGTGCTTCTCAAGCAGATCACCGAGGGACCAGACGAGGCGCTGGCGGACGGCGGGCAACATTTTCGACCAGGGGCCGGTCTCGAAGGCACGGCGCGCGGCGGCGACGGCGAGGTCGATGTCGGCCTTATCTCCTGCCGGGACGTGAGCGATGGTTTCTTCGGTCGCGGGATCTTCAACGGCGAAGGTCTTACCGCTGCGGGCGTCGACCCATTTGCCGTCGATGAGCATCTGGTGTTTTTTGGCCATGAAGGCGGCGGCGTCCGCACCGAGCATAGGCTTGTGAATCGCGCTGGTGGTCGCATCGGCGGTGGTCGGCATGGTGTCTCCTTGGGGTGGTAATTGGATAGGCGTCCATGGTGCCCCCGCGCGGCTGGGTGTGTCAATGCAGCGGGGGCAATGCAGGCGTCATGCGAAGTTGTTCAGATCTGTGTCCGGGGCGGGATGACCCAAGGCACGGCACATGGCGACCATCTGGCCTTTGTGATGGAAGGCGTGCGTGAGGACGTGATGCAGTACGAGCGCTGGAGTGCGGACGGCTACGTCTCCGTCGGGAAAGTGAAGTTCCGCATCGGCATTGAGTTGCTGATCGGTTAGGTTCGAGAGGTAGGCATGGGTGAATTGGCTGGCTTCCGTCTGCAGGAGCTTTGCGTCGGCGATCGTTGGGCATTCCTCAACGGTGCGGTCGACGTAGGGTTGACCGCGAAGGAGGTGCACCCAGAAACCTTCACAGTTGCAAATATGAATGGCCTGTTCGCGCAGAGTGGGAAAGCCGAAGCTGGATAACTGCTTTCCGTAATCGCCGGCGGGGATCATGGAGAGGTGATCGAAGACCAGGGTGAGGCTGGCGTGGGTCCAGCCATGGAGTTTGCGCATACCGTCGGTGGTGAACACTTATTTCTCCTTCGCGGCGTTGTTCAGTAAGTGGTCGATCTCGGCGCTCCAGTCCTTGATCCAGGTTCGCTTGGTGGTGTCGTCGAGCCAGGAGGCGCGGAGTCCGTTGATGGCGACTTCCCCGAGTTGATGCGGTGTGAAGCCGAGGTGGTTGGCGGCCAGCATGTATTCGTTGTTGAGCTCGGTGCGGAAGAGTGCGGGATCATCGGTATTGAGCACCAGGTTCAGGCCGGCGTTGCGCATGCGGTGGATGGCATGGGTGGGCGCGTCGAGATCGCGATAGATGGTGGTGTAGGTGGTGGTTGTGGGGCAGACGGTGAAAAAGACTCCGCGGGCGCGGCAGGTTTCGACCAGTGCGGGATCGTCGACGATGTGGTAGCCGTGATCGATGCGCTCGCAGCCGAGGAGATCGAGAGAGGCTTCGACGTGCTCGGAGGGGCCATTCTCCGCGGCGTGGGCGGTGAGATGCAGGCCGGCGCTTCGGGCGCGTTTGTAGACATCGGCGTAGAGAGCGGGCGGGTTGCCGACTTCGTTGTAATCGAGGCCGAGGCCGATGACTTGGTCGCGACGGTCGGAGAGGACGAGGTCGAGAAATTCCATGCTGATGCGGGGGCCCAATTCACGGTTGAGCGCCGGGATCAGGCGCGCGTGCACGGCGTGGTCGTGCTCCGCGTCGCGCATGGCGGCGACGATGCCGTCGAGCATGGTGGCGTAGGCGACGCCGTGGTGGGCTTGCGGGCTGAAGAAGAATTCCACGTAGCGGGCGCCGTTGGCTGCGCAGCGGGCGAGCATTTCGTAGGTGACGCGGTGGAAGTCGTCGCGATCAATGATGGAGTTGCAGATGAGGTCGTAGGCTTTGAGAAATGTTTCCAGGTCGGGGAAATCGAAGAGCTGCGCGGCGTCTTTTTGATCTGCCGGCGCGAGGCCGTGTTTTTTCGCGAGGTCGATGGCGGTGGCGGCGGAGACGGCTCCCTCCAGATGCAAGTGCAACTCGGCTTTGGGCAATGAGCGGACGAAGTTCTCGAGATCCAAGCGCCTAACTCCTCTGCGTGGCTTTGCTACAATCGGTGCTCGCCATCATAGAGGAGATCGATCATGAGTGCATTGCCGGTGATTGATGTGTCGGCTTTGGATCCTGCGGAGCTGGGCCGGGCCTGCCGGGAGATCGGGTTTTTCTATGTCGTGCAGCATGGCATTCCTGTGGCTACGCGCGATGCCATGTTTGCTGCGTCGCGGGAGTTTTTTGCGTTGCCGGTTGCAGCCAAGGAACAGTATTCGATCAAGCGCTCGCAGCATAATCGCGGTTATGTGGCGCTGGAGGGGGAACGGCTCAACCAGGCAGCCGATCATAAGGAAGCGTTCAATATCGGGCTGGAATTGGGCGCGGATCATCCCGATGTTTTGGCCGGCAAGCCGTTTCGCGGGGTCAACCTGTGGCCCGAGCTTCCTCATTGGCGCGAGACGGTGCTTGCCTACTACAACGCCTGCTGGGCGCTGGGACGACGGATTCACCGTGGGTTTGCGCTCGACCTTGGAATTGCGGAGGGCTTCTTTGAGGACAAGCTCGATGCACCCCTGGCGACGCTGCGTATGCTGCACTATCCGCCGCAGCCGGAACGGCAAAACAGCGCGCCGGATAGCGGTGCGGGGACACACACCGACTATGGCAACCTGACGATTCTTGCCACCGATGGCATTGCGGGATTGCAGGTGCGGACGCGCAGCGGAGACTGGATCGATGCACCGCATATCGAGGGCGCGTTCGTTTGCAACATTGGCGATTGCTTAATGCGGTGGACGAACGATGTGTATATTTCGACGCCACACCGGGTGGCGATCCCGGTGAAGGATCGGTATTCGGTCGCGTTTTTTCTCGATCCAAATCCGGATGCGCGGGTGGAAGTGCTGGCGAATTGTGTTGCCCCGGGAACCGCGCCTAAGTATCAGCCCACCACCGGCGCTGCTTATCTGCGGGAGCGGCTGAATGCTACGTATGACCACCTTAAGGAGCCGGCGCCAGGGTAAAGGCAAAGAGCGCGGAGCCCACCGGGATAACGACGTACTGTTTGCCGTCGAGGCGATAGGTAACCGCTGTGGAGTAGATGGCCGCTCCCAGTTGCATGTGCCAGAGGTCTTTGCCGGTGCGACTGTCGAGGGCGATGAAGTTGCCGTCGGAGTCGCCGGCAAAGACCAGGCCTCCGGCGGTAGAGAGAGCTCCCCCATTGGGATTGCTGAAGTATTTGAATTGCCATTTCTCCGCGCCGGTGAGGGGGTCGAGGGCTTTGAGCGCGCCTGTCGGCCTTACGCCGGGGTCGGGCACGTAGATGCTGCCGAGAAAGTCGTGGCCTACACGGTAGGTTTGCGGCGCACCGGTGAAGATGTCGCATTCATTCGAAGTGGCTACGTATAACAGTTTGGTTTGCGGGTCGTAGGACGGGGAATACCAGTTCGTCATGCCGAGTGCGCTGGGGCAGACGAGTTTGCCTTTCGCGTCCGGCACCATGTCCTGGTTGACGATGGGCTTGCCGTCTTTTGCGATGCCGGTGGCCCAGGTTACTTTGCCGAAGGCCTTGGCGTTGAGGAATTTTCCGTTGGTGCGATCGAGCACGTAGAGAAAGCCGTTGCGATTGGCTTGCACCAGGAGCTTGCGCGGTTGCCCTTCCCAGTCTGCGTCGAGCAGGACCGGGACCTGGGTGGCGTCGTAGTCATATAAGTCGTGCGGCGTGAATTGGTAGTACCACTTCAGCTTTCCCGTGTCGGGGTCGAGCGCCAGCATGCTGTTGCTGTAGAGATTGTCACCGCCGCGCTCGCCTCCGTAGTCGCTGGGCGAGGGGTTCCCTGTGGGCCAGTAGAGGAGGTTGAGCTCAGGGTCATAGGTGCCGGTCATCCATGCGGGGGCGCCTCCGGTTTTCCAGGAGTCTCCAGCCCAGGATTCGTGGCCGGGCTCGCCGGGACCGGGCACGGTTTCAAAACGCCAGCGGCGCTGGCCGGTGTTGGCGTCGTAGGCATCGACAAACCCTCTTACTCCGTACTCGCCGCCGGAGATGCCGACGATGACTTCGTTCTTGATGACGAGCGGGGCTACGGTGAAGGTGTAGGCAGCGGTCGAGTCGGCGGCTTTTGTGTCCCAGAGGAGGTTGCCGGTTTTTGTATCCAAGGCGATGACGTGCGCGTCGAGCGTTGCCATGAAGAGCTTGTTGCCGAGGATGGCAAAGCCGCGGTTCACCATGCCGCAACAGGGCTGCAGTTTGTCGGGAAGATTGCGCTGGTAGCGCCAGATGGGGCGGCCGGTGCGCGCATCGAGAGCGAAGGCGCGATCGTTCTGGCCGGTTCCGTAGAGGACTCCGTCAACGACGAGCGGGGTGGTTTCGAATTGGCCGAGGTCGGCCACCTGAAAGGCCCACTGTAAGCCGAGGTGCGATGCGTTTTCGCTGGTGATCTGGTTGAGTTCGCTGTAGCGCCAGCCGTTGTAGGTCCCGTTATAGGTGAGCCAGTTCTGCGGTTCATGGGCGGCACCCAGCAGTTGCTGGTAACTTACCTGCGCCTGTATCGGGAGAGCGGAGAGGAGAAGCAGGGCTAAGGTCTTCATGGTTCGCGCAGGCTTTCGAGGTAGGTGACCAAGTCTTGAAGATCTGCCGGGTTGAGGACTTGTTCCGAGTAGGCGGGCATGAGGGATTTGCGCTCGTGGGTTACCTGTTGCAGATCTTTCTTGAGGAAGAATTGCAGGTGTTGGTTGGTGTCGAGTAGTTGAAGGGAGAAGGTGTCTTCGTTCTTGGCGACACCTGTGATTTTTTGCCCGGAGGCGGTGACAACTGTGACGGTGTCATATACCAGTGGCAGTCCATAGTGGTTGTTGGGGTCGAGGATGCCGGTGGTTAGTTCTTTGTTGGGATCGCGGATGGAGTCGATCAGGTAAGTGGCGGAGCGGGCGCCTCCTACATGGGAGAGATCGGGTCCGAGGGCTCCTCCGGTGCCGTGGACCATGTGGCAGGTGGCACATCCTGCGGTTGCGAAGAGTTTTTCGCCGTGGGCTTGATCGCCGGAGCTGGACTCGACCCTGGCTGGGGATAAGGACCGGAGGTAGGCGACGATGGCCCAGGTTTCGGAATCCTCAAAGGAGTTGGCGGGCATTTCGGTTCCGGGTACTCCGCGGTTGATGGTGTTGAAAATGTCGGTGTTGCTGGAGCCGTGAACCCATCGGCCGGAGGTGAGGTCGGGACCTCGGCCTCCTCCGCGGGCGTTCATTCCGTGGCAGGGGGAGCAGTTCCCGCGGAAGAGGGAGTTCCCTTCGCGTATGGCGGTGGGGTTGTTGGCGACAGGGTTCTGTGCGCTGCCTACGGCTAGCAATGCGGTCGAGAACGCTACGACCATCGAGGTTCGAAGCAGCATGTCCGGAAGCAACCTCCCTCGGCGGCTAAAGCCGCTTATCTCCAATCGACCGACGGACGGTCTTAAGCCCGTCCCCTTCCCGTTCCGGCTGAACGTGAGGTAGTGCAGATCCCCGCACTCCTGAGATCGTTCCGACCCGACCGGCATGGCTGGCACTATACTCCCCCCCAAAAAGCACGGGAGACTTGCCCGCACCTTGCGTGTGGCTGGCCGCGGCAATTGGTTCTCCGCATCCTCCTCGATTCGTAGAGCCTGCAGCATCCTTCCCACATCTCCCAACAAAAAACGTTGGGAGATATGGGGCACCCTCGTGACAGTTTCACCTTCTCGGGAGCCGCAACGTGGGAAGTCTCGACCCAAGCCCCTCTTTACCGCATCATGAGGCGCATCCCTCGTCTCCTTTTGAAGGGCAGCTTTAGCCGCTCATCTCCGCTCAATTGACGGACGACCTAGAGTCCGTCCCCTTCACGTTCCGGGCTATCTACGTAGTGCGCTGTCAGCGCCAGCAGGAAGCACCAGAGAAGGATGTCGATTGTGTAGGCGGTGCCTAGACGGGCTACTACGCTGACGGTCTGGCCTACCAGGCCGGCGTCGGGCGTCCAGTCGGCGAGGGCCCAGGTTTGTGCGGAGGCGGCGAGCCCGCAGACCAGGACACTGAGCCAGTAGAACCAGCGGCGGTAAGCTTTGACGGCGTGGCCGCAAGTCGAGGTTTGCATCGCCAGTGGCAGCAGGAATGCAGCCCAGAGCCATTCGATACAGTCATAGATGCGCTCCTGCCAGGCGACCAGGGAGGAGTAGCCGAGATGATAGCGGAGCCAGGGCGGCGATTTGGAGTTCCAGTAGCCGGCGAATAAGGCCTCGTGGCTTCTGCCGGCGCTGATAAGAGGCTGCACCAGCCACCATAGAGCGATCGCCGCGAGCACAAAGAGGCAACTGCGCCACCAGGGCGGCCGGGTGGTGCAATTCAGTAGATGACGGAAGGTGAAGGCGTAGAGACCACTAAAGACAATCACCAGCAGGACGCCAGAAAGAATCGAGAAGGCGAACTGCCACGTGTGAGAGTCTGGAACCTGCAGCCATGCGGCGGCCAACAGCATGAGCAATGCGTTGCCTAGCCATTGCACAACGAATAGCCGGCCCGTCATCCGCGCGCGCACCGCCTGGATCATTTCGCCTCCTCTACCTGCAGGTGTAGCAGGTCGCTCGTGGCTTGAATACCGGGCTGGTACATCGGTTGCACATTGGCCGGGCTGATTGAGAAGCTGCCGGGGTTGACTACCTTGAGCAGGTAGAAGGACTCGTGACGGCCGGTTGTTTCGGTTGCGAAGAAGGCTGCCCGGTCATCGTAGAACTCGCTTCGGGTATACCAGTATTGCCAGGTCTGTGGCTGGTCCACGATGTTGTAACTGTCGCTATTTTTCACGAACTCGGTGCCGGCAGGGATGGGGTCTTCGATCAGCAGATACTTGGCCGGGGAGCCGTTCACGGCCAGGTGCACGGCTAACGTATCTCCGATCATGACTGGGCCCTTGAGCGGATCGAGACGGTAGACGATTTGTCCGTCCTTTGTGGTTGGTGTGAGCTTGAAGTAATCGCGGGTGACATTGAGCGACAGGGTGCCTTGCTGGTACAACTTCTGCTCCGTCGAATAGAACTTGCCCTGCACCGACCAGTAGGCGCGGCCAGTTCCCTGCTTGCTCACCTGCACGGCGTTGCTGCCGGGGTGAAGTTGGCCTGGGGTTACATCGAGGCTCAAGTTCTTACCGGAGGCGGCATCGGCGGCGGTGAAGTGATGCTTGCCGATGGAGGCGCCGTTGAGTTGCACGTCCACATCGAAGTCGGCGTTCAACTCCTGGGATGCAGCCAGGTAGTCCACCAGGCCAAAGAGCACCATGGCGGTTTGCTCGGTCGAGTTCCACCAGTAGCCTCCATCGCGATTCAGCACCAGCCACTGGGCTGCTCCCTCCAGCAGAGGGCTCTTGGCATCGGCATGGGTCAAGAAGCGCAGGGCGAAGGCAGTGCTCTCGGCGCTGTTATCTTCGGGCACCTCGAGCAGCGGGTTATACGCCGATGGCCACCAGACCAGCGCTCCGCTGTGTTTGGCCTTGCCTTCCAGCAGCTGGGCTATCTCGGCAGCACGCGTGTCTCCCGTGCGCTGCATGACCATACCGGTGAGCGCCAGACCTTCGGGGGAAAGATCGCTGCGGCGCGACCACAGGGTGTCCAGCGACGGACCGAGGTCCTTCGTTCCTGCCAGGCTGAGGGAATAGATGACGTAGGCGCGCAGCTCGGGGATCATGCGCGGATGTTGCTTCAGTTGCTGTTGCAGATAGCGCACGCCGCCGGGAAGACTGTTCTCCGCCTTGGGGTAGCCCGCGGCTTTGGCCTGCGCCAGGCCGGAGACGACATAGGCCGTCATAAATACCTGGGTGGCATCCTCTTTCCACCAGCCCCAGCCGCCGTCGTCATGCTTAAAGTCGTTCAGGCGGTCGAGGCCGGCGTTGATCTTCGCCTCCAGATCGGCCGGACTCACCACACTCGACAGGTTCAACTTCTTGAGCGTGTCGGCAACGACGAGGTTCGGCAAGAAGCTGGACATGGTCTGCTCGGTGCAGCCGTAGGGATAGCTGGTGAGATAGCCCAGCGCTGAGAAGAGGCTGCCGGCAATCGATGGGGCTATCTCGATGTGCATGGTATGGGCGGCGGCATCGGTGTTTGCCGGGAAATCGATCGTGGCCGAGGCTTGTCCATTGTCGGTGAGAACATTGGATTGGTTCACTGTCTTTGGAACCCCGATCGGCTGGATCGGGAATGTCAGCTCGAGGGCATCGGACTCTTCGTTGGTGAGTGCTTTGGCCAGCAAGTCGGCGGTGCCGATACGCGACGCCTTGACTCGCCACAGCACCGTTCCCTCGCCTTTGCTGGGCACCATCACCGATTGCGGCGCGCCGGAGACGGGGTCGAGCCCCTTGATGTCGAGCGATAGCTGTACTTGCTTGGCCTGGTCGAGGTAGTTATGCACGATCACCGGGATGGTGATCTCATCGCCCTGGCGTAGGAAGCGTGGCGTGCCCATGCGCACGATGATGTTCTTGCGCACCAGCACGCGGTTGATGGCGGAGCCAGCCCTCGAGTCGAGGGTGATGGCGTGCACCGTGGTGCGCCAGGTGGTGAGCGAATCCGGGAACGTGAGAGTGACGTGGGCGTGGCCGCTCGCATCGGTATGAACGGAGGGCGACCAGTAGGCCGTGTCGGGAAACGCCTTGCGTATTTTGGGCTGCACTACATCGTTGCCGGGCTTCACCTGGGCGAGCTGCGGCTTGTAGCGCGACTGCCGCTCGGCCAGCAGGGGCGATTTGAGACCGGCTTTGCCGCTGAAGTAGTACTCGAGCGAGCTGTCGACGGCGGCGTAGGTGTAGCGCTCTGGGTAGAGCTTCCGAACCATGTCGCCGCTGCTATCGGGATAGAGGGAGTAAATCGCCTCATCCACGACGCCGAAGCTGAAGTCGGCACTGACCGGCTTGCCCTGGTAGTCGCGTGCGAAGACGTCATAGCCTGCGGTCTGCTGCGGCTGAAAGACCTGTTTGTCTGGCGTGACGTCAATTTGTAACTGCTGCTGCACGGGCGGAACTTTAACGCTGAGGTTGGCCTGGTAAAGCTCAGCGTTGCGGATGAAGACAGCGGTGACTTCCAGGTTGGGTTGGGCGCCGGTGGTGATGGGCAGGTCGAAGGTCAGGGATTTGCCGGGGGAGAACATCACCTTCTGGAACTCGACGGAGCTGCCGGTCGCAGTCACCAGAGGATGGAAGCTGTCGACATTGGAAAGGATGCTGAGGTGGGCGATGTCTCCCGGAGCGTAGGTCTTCTTGTCGGCAATAATTTGGACCGAGCGCGATTCCCCGCCCCAGCTTGCTTCGCCGGAACCGATCACCCACAGATAGCTGGAGTCGAAAACTGTCCTTTGCTCGGGAGTGGTCGCGGTGGCTTCCACTTCGCTGCTGCCAGCCTCGCCGGCGAGGACGCTCCCCTGGGCTTTACCCTGAGCATCGGTGGTGACGTCGGTCGAAGCTCCGCGGATGGTTTGGGTTTTCCCGTTGACGTACTTGTGACGCAACAACTGCAGGTGGACACGGGTTTGGATGGGATGGTTATCGTAGTCCACGGCGGTTACGTTCAGGAGTGCAGATTCCCCGGCGCGGATGGCGTAGCTGACCGGCTCCACATGGATGCGGAAGCTGCCGCGGGTGGCAAGGAAGCGGCCACGTCCAGTGATCTCGCGGTTGGCGGCGTCGGTGACAGCGGCTTCGACAGTGTAGTCCTGATCGGAGGCGCGGAAGAGCTTGTTCACGTATTGCGTGGGCACCTGGATGGTGAGCTTGCCATTGGCGTCGAGCTTGCCAGTCTGCTCCGATTCCTGGGCAGCGTCATAGCCGAGGGAGGTATCGTCGCCGCCGGCATCCGCTCCCATGCCTTCGTCGTCGCTGCCTTCCTCTTCATCCCACCAAAAATGCTGGGCGTGGAAGACACGATATTTCACTGCCGCGTTGGCGACCGGTTCCCCGAAGAAGTAGCGGGAGTCAATGGTGACCGGCATGGTTTCGCCCTGCAGCAGTCGCGGTTTGGCGGGGATGACACGGACCTGGTACTCCGGCTTGCGGTAGGCCTCTACGCGGAAGGAGACGGCGCCTGCAACAGAATCCGAATCATCGGACGCGGGGCCATTGCTGAGACGAATGGAGTAAAAGCCCAGGGTCGCGGTGGCAGGCAGGGTGAAGTCCCCGTATATATTTCCCGCGGCGGAGAGGGGCATGTCCTTCTCGAAGAGAGCGTGGTTATCCTGATCGGAGATGGTTACGTGAAGGTTGCCGGGTTTGGGAAGTTCGAGATGGTTCTCCACCTTGGTGCGGAGGATCGCCTTCCAATGCACGATGTGGCCGGGGCGGTAGACGGGGCGGTCGGTGTAGATGTACGAGGCCCACTTGTTGCTCTGCCAGCCGTTGAGTGCGTAGGCGCCGGGGGTAACGACCGCGACGTCGTCTCCCGAGGTGGCCACTACCCAGAAGCTGTCCGGCACGGGATTGGGCACGTCTAGTTTCAAAGGCGCGAGGCCGTCGTTATCGGTGGTTCCGGTGGCTTGCTGCTTTTGAGCAAAGCCGGCGGCAACCTGCACGCCGGCGATTCCAGCGCCGGAGACACGGTCGACACAATAGGCCAACGCAGTGCCCCCAACGGTGCGCGTCACCATGGCCATGCGGCTCACCATCAGCAAGGTGTAGGCCTTGTAGTGGCCATCGGTGGCTTCCACCAGGTAGAGGCCGGGGCCGAGCGGGTCGATCGGCAATTCCTGCGAATCGGAGATGTAGGTGGGCGGCAGCTCCTGTCGCCAGCGGGCTACGAGCTGGTGATCGTTTAAGAGCGGGATCTGGGCGAATTCGGCGACTCCCACGATGCGGCTGCGGCGGGCGAGGTTCGATTGATGGAGCCGCAGGCTGTCGCGATTCTCGGCGGTGAACTGGCCACGGAAGAAACGGCGGATGAGGAACCAGACGTGGTGCTTCCAGTCGTGGAACTTTTCCAGCCAGGTGCGTTCGTCGATCTGTTCTTTGCCGAGAAATGCGGCTCCGTTATCAAAGCTATGCAGATCAGACAGACCGCCGAGAAACTTTGCCGGGTCGCGGACTTTGTAGATGCGGAATTCCAGCTGGTCTACGTTCTGGGCGTAGAGGTGGATGGTCGGCTTTTCGGTGGGAGCAAAGCTGCGGTTGGTGCTGAGATTGAACGAGACTGCGGCAGCGTGGAGCTGGGCGGGAAGAGCGAGCGCCAGCAGGAGCCAGGCCAGTACGTTCAATCGCCTTCGCGCAGAATGTTCCAACGGTAGACCCCGAGAAAGTTTTCGTTTTCCTTCAGCGGACGCCAACGCGCGTCCGGGTGGTGCAGCAAGTCGGTGAACAGAAGGCGCCGCATCTCGCCTTTGCCGTGACGAATGGGCCCGGTGTGATAGACGACCGCCTCCCCGGTCACGATCATGGAGTGGAATGGGGAGTGGTAGTCCGAGACATCATACGGTGTGTCCTGATCGAGTTGGCGATAAAAAATAAGGTCGCCGGGATGAGCGAGGTGGAGGTCGCGCCCGATGAGGTGGGTGTCGTCGCGCATCAGGGTTTGGGCGTCGGCGAATTGGGCAAAGCTTTTGTTCTGGAGATCGGCGGGAAGAAAGGGGCCTGGCGTTACGCGGAAGAGGTTTGCCCCCAGCGGGGTTTGCGGGTAGACGTACTGGCGGATGGAGGGTGAGGTTGACTGGAGGGCGTGGCTGATGAGCCAGGGCTCATCGTGCACGTGGAGCGTTTCCCGATAGGCGTAGCGGAGGAGGGCGGCGCAGTCGTTGATTTCTGGGCTTGGTTGGCTGAGCTGCGATTGGGCGATCTGGGTGAACCAGGTGCGGAAGGCTTCGCGATCCTGGGCGGTGTGGAGGCGGAGGAAGTCGGGGGTTCCGTCGCCGTAGCTGTCCGTGAGGTTGAAGAGGTAGGTGATGGGGACGGTTACGGTGCGGTTGCGCCAAAAGATGTGGAGTTGGGATTTGCCGGGGGTTACCGGGGATTGGACCAGGGCGGCGACGGCGCGGTCTTTGGGCTCGAGGAGAGTGGAGTCTGGGCTGGTGACCTGGCTGAAATTAAGCTGGGGGAGGCGGATAGTTAAGGCCTGGTGTTGTCCTCCGTCCGCGGGTAAGGTGACTTGCGCTGGTTGGATGGTGAGGTGCTGTTGGGTGTAGAGGAGGGCGGCTGCGAGTACGAGAGCCAGGGATGCATAGGCCAGCCATCGCTTACGCATGATTTAATCCTACGGGGTAAAGCACAGTTTGCTCCACTGCGACATTGCGACAGAACAGCAGGGCCCTCCACTACGCTACCCCGGATTTCCTGTCGAGATTGCTTTGACCGGTGAATTGCTTGCGTCTCTCTTTACGGAGAGCCGCATACGTATCCACTACTAAGACCGGTGAAGTAGGAAATCCTGGTCCGCTTCGGTCGGGATGACAAAGTTTGTAGTGGCGTCGAGGGTTTAGACCTTTACCAAGTTGTAGCGCCTCGTCGGTCTAAAGCCTAAACGCCACCACAACTTGGGGCCCATACCCCCGTATTTCCTGTGGACATTATTGGGGCCAATGAACTTCGTGCGGCTTTCCGTGAAGAAAGCCGCACACGCTGGCGTCCTTCGAAGCCTTTGGCAGGAAATCCAGGTATCTCGCCGTCTGTTGGCGAGATGTGGGAATTGACAACCGCTGGGGTAGAGACCTGGAGGTTTAGCCTCGTGCATCCGTTTCTTTCCCACATCTCGCCAACAGACGGCGAGATATGGGGCACCCAGAGTTGTGGCTGCTCTAGCCTTACTTCTTCATCAGGTTGACGAACATGGCGTCGAACTTCGGCAGATCCAACTCCATTTGCGCGTGGACCAGTTGGACGTCGGTGTCAGGCTTGAACTTCGCGGTCCAGGTCAGGGTGTTGCCGTAACTGGGACCGTGGCTTAAATCGACATCCATATACAGCAGCTGCTCGCTGGTGATAATGGCGGGTTGGAGTATGGTCGCCGCGGCCAGCTCATCCCATAGGTAGTAGCGTTCGTGAGAAAACTTGGCGATGTACTGCGCGGCGGGGCTCTGCGACTTCGATATCTCGTCGAGCATCGCTTGCGTGAAGGGCGCCTTAATGGATACGTCGACCGTCGTCACATCAATCCGCGGCCAATGAGCACGCAGCACAATGTGCGCAGCCTCAGGATCAAACCAGAAATTGAACTCGTGGCGGGGATTGGCAAAGAACTCCGGATCGGCCGTCTGCGGAGCCAGGCTGCCGGCCATCATGTAAATACCCTGCGTCAACTCAGCAAAGTGGGGATCGATCGACAACGCTAACGCAATATTCGTGAGCGGGCCCAACGCGCAAATCGTCACCTGGTGCGGATGGGCATGAACCTGGGCGATGAGAAAATGCGCGGCATCCTCGCTTGATGGCAGCGTGTGCGGCTTTCCTTCGGGCATCGGGGGGACGAAGTATGGGTCGTGACTGCGCGCGGGATCAGCCCCGTGCGTGTTCTGGTCCGTCAGATCGGTGGGCCCACCTCCCCAGGCGCCTAACCAGTTCACTTTGCCGTCGAGTTGCGAAGAAAGGCGGGTTCCCTTCTGCGTGCGGACCAGGGGAAAGACAGCGCCGGGAACCACGGGCACATCGGTTCTACCGAGCAACTCCAGGGTGCGCAGGGTGTGCTGCACTTCCTCATCGCGCCAGGCATCGCCGGTCACTACGGTGATGCCCAGCACCTGCGCATCCGGAGATTGCAGCAACACCATCAGGGACATCTGGTTCGATCCGCCCGGACCGGACGCATCCTGGTCGACGAGGATCATGCGCTTTTCGGCCAATGCGCATGGAAGAGAGGCGAGCAGCAAGAGAGCAACAAGTAGGTGTTTCATCGATTCACTCTTTAGAAGGATTGCGCAGAACAGGAACCAACGTGCCCGCGGGGGCACTCGCCACGCGCTGGATTTGCTGTTCGACGTCTCTTAGGATATCCGGTTCCCCGGCCGCGTCCTTGCGCGCTAGTTCGTACCAGCGCAGCGCATCCTTGTTTTCGCCCCTGCGGAGTGCGAAATTGCCTAACTCGATGGCGACGGGCGCAGACTCGGGATCGAGCGCGATCGAGCGCTGCAGATATTGCTCCATCATTTTTTGATCTGTGCCCGGCAGGTCCATGGTGTGTAAGGCACGGAACGCCAGGAATCCTGCTGCCAGGCGCGGCAAGTGGAAGTTGCCATGGAAGAGCAACAGATTGCCGAAGCGGGCGGTAGGCTGCACATCGCGCATTCCGGGCATTTCACGCCAGTCACGCAGAGACAACCACGGGGCGAGGACGCACAGCCAGCCGTTGAAGTCTCCATTGCCGATTTCCTGCGGTTGCGGCTCCCACGATTTCACACCAGCCGCCTGTATTTGTTCATGCAAAGCCCAGTAGTTGAGCAGGACCGGGGCTGGGGCAATATTGCTTTTGTAAAAAGCGATCAGCTCCGGGGTGCGTTGGCCGAGATCAACACTCTCATTCGTAAAGCCGCGCCAGGCGTTCTGCGATCCGCCGGCGAGAAAGTTGTGATATTCCCAAATGCGGCGCTGGGGCAGCACGGTGATGGCAATCCAGATGACGGCGGCAAAGGCCACGGCACGCCACCAGCGGTTGGGCGACTGCAGGATGGACCAGGCGGCTACGCCAGCCCAGACCGCGAGCAGGGGAACGACGAAGAGCCAGTGGCGCAGGCCAGCGTAAAAGATTCCGTTGTGGGCAATGAAGAACATGAAGAAGACGGCCATGGCGACGAAGGCGGTCAACGGCAGAGACACTTCACGCGGCAAGCGGCCCAGGAGGAGAAGAGCTAAGCCGTACATCGTCAGGAAAAGAAAAGGGGGCGGCAGCTTTACGACCAGGTCGACAAAGGGAACCCACCACGGAGCCTTTCCCTGATAACTATGGCCGAGGGCCTGAATCCAAAGAGGACGGCCTTCGACGCCGGCACGCAGCGTATCCGCCAGGCCCCAGATGTAGGCGCGCGGAACGAGGTGTAGCGTTTGCGCGGCGTTCAGTGCGCTGCGCAAAAAGGGCGAGTGGAGGTCGGTAATTTTCGCGTTCAACGGGCGGTTGAAGGTTTCCGCTGTTGTCCCCGGCGTCTCGTGGTAATGAAAGCCATACGCCGCCCACAGGACCACCATGCTTAGGGCGCAGGCCGCGAGCAGGCCCCAGACTTGCCGGAGATGGAATTGCTTGTGCCCCGCTTGCCAGCCGAAGAAGGCCAGGCAGCCCAGGAGCAAAGGCAACACTATCAAGGGGGCGGAATGTTTGGTGGCGAGCAAGAGACCGGTGGCAAGGCCGAGCAGAATCCAATCGCGCGCCTGCCGGTAGCGTAAGGCGAGAATGGTTAAACCCAAACTGATCGTTCCCAACAGCGCCATGGGCAGATCGGTCATCACCACCGGCATGTGCGCTGAGACTGTGGGATCGAGGGCCAGCAGGAGCAGTGCGGCTAAGGCAATGCCTGACCCGAAGATGCGCCAGAGAAGCAACGTCAGTGCTGCCAGAAGCAGGGTGTTGAACGCCAGCAGCGCGGCCCTGGCACGGCGGTGCACCACGACACTGTCGCTGTCGAGAAAGACGGCTTTCTGGGTGTACTGGCGCTCCTGATCCTTTTCGCTCAGCACCCGCAGGGGTGCGAGATGCAGCACGCTGGGAGGCTCGACGAGGCCGGCTATCAGCTTTACCAGTGGCGGATGTTCGGGGTTGACGCGATAGTCTCCCCAACGCACATAGGAGGCGCCGGCGGCGATGTGGTAAGGCTCGTCGATGGTGAAACCATCGAGGCTTGTAGCCCAAATTGAGTGTCCCAGGGCGAGCGCGAGCAAAAGGACAAGTCCGAACCAAAAGGGACGGTTCCCTGTAAAAAGGACTTTCAACTTGGGCATTTGAGCCCAACTATAGCCGAAGGTCAGCGGAGAAGACAGGGCCTTTTGGGATCGAAGCCCCAACCTGGGATGAGGAACTGCATGGCGGCCTTGTCGTCGCGCTCTCCCAGTTTCAGGTTCTGGTAGAGCGCGTGCGCGGCCTGGAGACACTCGTGGTCGATCTCGATGCCCAGGCCGGCGCGATCGGGGAGGGCGATCTCTCCATTCACGATCTGTAACGGCTCGCGAGTCAGGCGTTGTCCGTCCTGCCAGATCCAATGTGTATCAATGGCAGTTATGTTTCCCGGCGCGGCGGCGGCCACGTGGGTGAACATGGCCAGCGAGATATCGAAGTGGTTGTTGGAGTGCGACCCCCAGGTGAGCCCCCAGTCGCGGCAGAATTGGGCAACTCTCACCGAGCCTTGCATGGTCCAGAAATGCGGATCGGCCAGGGGGATGTCAAGCGCGTTGAGCTGAACGGCGTGCTTCAACTCGCGCCAGTCGGTGGCGATCATGTTGGTGGCGGTGGGCAGGCCGGTGGCGCGGCGAAATTCCGCCATGATTTCGCGGCTGGAGTAGCTGTGTTCGGCGCCGCAAGGGTCTTCGGCGTAGGCGAGGATCTTGTGCTTGCCGTGACACAGCGCTACGGCCTCCTGCAGCGACCAGGCTCCGTTGGGATCGAGAGTGATGCGCGCCTGGGGGAACTTTTCCGCGAGGGCGGTGATGGTTTCCATTTCCTGCGCTCCGGAAAGGACACCGCCTTTGAGCTTGAAGTCGTGGAAGCCGTAGCGCGCTTGCGCCGCTTCTGCGAGGTGGACGACGGCTTCCGTGGTGAGCGCCGGCTCGTGGCGCAGGTGTAGCCATGGGTCTTTGGTGTCAGGATGCGTGGCATAGGGCAGGTTGGTTTTTTGACGATCGCCGACGAAGAAGAGATAGCCGAGCACAGGTACCGAGGCGCGCTGGCGGCCTTCCCCGAGCAGGGCGGCGACCGGGAGATCGAGGAATTGGCCCATCAGATCGAGTAGCGCGGATTCCACTGCCGTGACCACGTGCACGGTGGTGCGCAGATCGAAGGTTTGTTGGCCGCGACCGGTGGCATCGCGATCGGCGAAGCGTTGGCGGATGCGGGTGAGGATTTCCTGAAACCCGCCGATGGGCTGTCCGATGAGTTCGGCAGTGGCGGCTTCGAGGACTTGGCGGATTCTTTCGCCCCCTGGAACTTCGCCGACTCCGGTGTGACCGGCGTTGTCGGTGAGGAGGAGAATGTTGCGGGTGAAGAAGGGGGCGTGCGCTCCACTGAGGTTGAGCAACATGCTGTCCCGACCGGCGACTGGGATGACGTTCACGCTGGTGAGGCGAGGGCTCGAAGAATTGGTTGGGATCTCCACGGTTCGCAGTATCGCAGAGGTTAAGAGAAGTTGCCCTCAGGGGCTAAAGCCCGCTTTGTTTGACCCTGTACGTACGGGCTGAAGGCCGTACCCTTCGAGGCGAAGGCTGGAGCGATTGGTTGGGATTTCCACGCATGGCGGTATCGCACAGGTTGAGAGACCTTGCCTCAGGGGATTAATGCTCGCTGCGGCGAGGCGCTCGCTGCGGCGAGGCGCTCACTGCGGCGAGGCTGCTCGCTGCGGCGAGGCTGCTCGCTGCCTTCGATTGATTCAGGCAGTGAGACATTGCTGTTGCTTGAGCAGCAAGCAGGCGGATTTTGGCTTGAGCGGACGGCTGAAGAAGAAGCCCTGGACCATGTCGCAGCCCAGGTTCGTCAGCTCTTTAAAGTCGTGCTCGGTTTCGACGCCTTCCGCTACGGTTTTAAGTCCCAATTGTTGCGCCATACAGGTGATGGCGCGTACGGCGGATAGATTGACCGAGGAGTGCTGCAACTCGCGAACAAACGAGCGGTCAATCTTCAGGGTGTCGAGGGGAAGTGCCTGTAAGTAGCTGAAGGTCGCATGGCCGGTTCCGAAATCGTCGATCGCGATGCCGACGCCGAGGTTGCGGAGGATTTGCAGCTTGGCTGCCGCACTGCGCAAGTCGGAGATGATCCAGCTCTCGGTGATCTCGAGGACCAGGCGGTTGGGGTCGAGACCGGTGCGGCGCAATGTTTCGGCAATCCTGGAGCTGAAGTTGGAAAATTCCAGTTGCACGCCGGAGACATTGACGAACAGTTTTACGGGGGGAACATCGGCGGCGTTCCATTCCACGGCCTGGCGGCATACCTCGGCGATGACCCATTCGCCGATGGAAGCGATCAACCCGGTTCTTTCCGCAAGAGGAATGAACTCGCCGGGACGAATCTGGCCCCACTTGGGATGCGTCCAGCGCAGTAAGGCTTCAAAGCCCATGATCTCGCGATGACGGTTGTAGATGGGCTGGTAGGCGAGACGCAACTGGTGCTGACCGACCGCGGTGACCAGGGCATCGGACATTTCCGCGGCTCGCCGGCTTTCCCGGCCCAGGGCTGGGGAGTACAGCCGGACGCGCGGTTGACCGGCTTGCTTCGACTTCTGCACGGCGATATGCGCGTTCCGCATCAATTGATCGGGTGTATCCCCGTGGCTGGGAAACACGCTGAGGCCGATGCCGGCAGTGATGTTTAAGCGGTGCCCTTCTACCAACAGGGGCGCGGCTAACTCCCTGAGCAAGCGCTGGCATAAATGGACTGCGTCCGAGACCTGCAGCAAACCGCTGAGCAAGAGAACGAATTCATCGCTGGCCTGTCGTCCCAGGGTGTCGCCTTCGCGAATCGATGCCTGCAGGCGCTCACTCACTGCGTGGAAACAGGCGTCTCCCAACTGGTGGCCCCAACTGTCGTTGATTTGTCGAAAGCGATCGAGATCAATCAGACAAACGACAACGATTCCGCCGCGCGCCTGGGCCTTTTCGAGTGCTTGATGCAGGCGCTCTTCCAACAGCACACGGTTGGGTAAACCGGTGAGTGCGTCGTAACGCGAACCGCCCACGACCTGCTCGTAGAGTTGGCGATGCTCAATCGCAAGGCGAGCGAAGTCGCACAGGGTGAGCACGGTTTCGCGCGTCGCGTCATCCAGCAGACCTTGCTGGTGATCGAAGACGGTGAGCGCTCCTTTGGCTTCACCGGAGCCGGAGAGGAGGGGCCGGGCCAGGCAAAGTTTCGCACCCGCCGCAAGAATCTGGCGTAAGACGGGGTTACTGCGGGGCAGGTTCTCGACTTCTGCCTGCGCCACCGGTAGAGATACTCCCGGCGGGCGTTTCGGCAAGCCTGCTTCTGCTTCCAGGTCGAAGTGGTCGCCGCTCCTCAGAAAGATGGCCATCGCCTTCGAGGGGCAATACCCCACAAATGCGTTGGCCATGATTTGCATGGTCGATGGGAGCGATTCGTGGTCCAGGACGGACGACAACATCTGCCGCTTGCTCTGTTCCCAGGAGGCCTGACGCAGGGCCAGCGCAACGGAGGCCTCTTGCAGGCGGTCCATGGCATTGTCCTGGGCTACCGGGGGCGTAGGAGGCGCGGCGTCCACAGTGCCATCATCGTCAGCGAGCCGGAAGACTTTATGGCTGAGGTAATGGGAACGTCTAGCGGTGTTTCCTTGCGGGAACAGCCTTCTTGGCGGGATGGGTCTTCTTTGCCGGTTCGGCTTTCTTGTGCGCCTTGACCGGCGACTTCAGCGGAACTGCTTTTTTGGCATGAACGACGGTCTTGGCGGGAGGCTTGGACGGCTTTACCGGCGCGCGTTTCGCCGCCTTGGCGGGAACCGGCTTGGCGGGTGCCTTGGCAGGGGCAGCCTTCATGGGTACGGCTTTTTTTGCTGGCGCGGCCGGGTGCGCGTGCGCGGCCGGAGCAGGCGCCGCGTGCTTGGCGGGTTTCGCCATGACGTGCACCTTCGACGGCTTGACGGGCGGCACTACGTGGAGCGCGGGTGCCGGGGCGTTCTTGGGTGCAACCGGAGCCGGCTTGGACGTCTTCGCCGATGCTTGTGCTTTGCCCGGCTCATTCTCAAGAACTGCCTTTTTCGACGATGGCGCCGGTTTCTTCTCGACCGGGGGAAGCGCTTCTTCCGGTTCCTCGTCGTCTACGTCCAGGTCGTCGAGGTCATCGACTGGTTCGACTTCTGCCTCGTCTTCATCCAGTTCCGGCTCGCCGTCCGCTTCGACCGCGATCTTGGCCTTGGCTTCTCCCTTTTTTGAACCACGCGTACGGCGCACCGTCACCGGCGGCGGCGGGGCTGGCGGCGAATAGGGCTGGAGATAGGCGCGCAACTGCTCCTCGGTTTCGAGGAGGCCATCGATCGTTCCCAGGAATAATCCGGCCAACATCTCCTGGTAGCCCGGCACTTCCGGCGTGATACGCAGTTCCTGCAGCAAGGCGTGGGGAATCTTTTGCCGCGCTTCGGGCCACACGGAGAAAAAGTTCTTGTACTTTGCCTGGACGGCGGGCGACTTGGAAGTAATACCCAGCCAAAGAACAGCCTGCGGGTCGGCAGTCGTAAACAGCTTCCAGGTAGCGGACGGGGTGGCCGCCTCTTTGCCGGTGAGCTGCTTATTGAATTCCTTGGCGGCGTTGTCCAGGTTGTCCCATTCGGCGACAAATCCAGGCCGGACGAAGGAGGCCTTCAGCGCAGCCAACTCCTTAGAGCTAAGCTTTGCCGTGAGGTAGTTGGTCGAAACCGCTGAAATATCGGGACTTACTCCCTGCATCTGGAGCTGCGTCACGAGCTTGCGCATCTCTTCCAGAGCGGTGGCGTCGGCGGACGCAGTGGTCCAGGCGGGAAAGAGATGGTGCATCCAGCCTTCTGCTTCCATGGCGGCGAGGACGCGCAAACCGTCTTCCTCGTGGCCGATTTCTTCCAGCTCATAGCCGCGGTGGTAGGCGGACAGCGCCGCGATGGCGTTCTCTCCCTTGGAGTTATCGAACCGGGTCTGGGTGCGTTCGTCCAGGGTCCAACCCAGCCGCGCCACCAGGCGGGTGGCCCGAAGGAGGCGGGAGGGCTCCTCAATAAATCCGTAGTTGCTGACCAGGCGCAGCTGCCGGGCTTCGATGTCGGCGACGCCATTCAGCGGGTCCATGAGCAAACCGTAGGAATGCTCATTTAAGGAGAGGGCCATGGCGTTGGCGGTGAAGTCACGCCGGCGCAGATCGTCGAGGATGGTGTCCCAGTGGTAGACCGGATGGCCGGGCTTCGGGTACTCCTCGCGGCGTGTACTGGAAATCTCGACCGTGACCCCGACCGGAAAGCGGAAGAAGAGAGTACGCGAGGGCTCGTGTTCACCCCACAGCTTTCCGCCCGCCTTCTCCAGTGGTTTCTTTAACTTAAGGGCATTTCCCTGAACGGCCACATCAAGATCGAAGACGGGAGAGCCGCTGGTCAGATCGCGGACCGCGCCACCGACGAGAAAGACAGTCATCCCTGCCTCGCGGGCTGCCTCTCGGATGTGGTTGAGGGCATTCTGCTGGTGTAGTGAAAGCCGATTTTTCAGAAGATAGATATAGTCGGGCATGCCTTCCGATCAGCTCCGCCCGTTGCTAGGATTGCAGCTAACACTTGCCATGTGAACACCTTAGCGGCATACCCACGCTACGAACAAACACCTAAGTTACCATACCGAAGAGGCCCTTGGCTACAGGGCTGCACAGTTTTCGTGGCGCTTTGCTGCACGATTCCCGGTGCGTCCTAAAACGGTGCGTGCGACAATCCAGCCGGAGGCCTGAGCGATGGCAGTCAGCCGCAAAAAAGTCATCGTCCGCAAGTTGAGCCGTGATTGGCTGTCCGGCTACCTGCCTCCGTCTGATTTTGTCCGAAATCAACAGGTGGAAATGCTGGACCTAGCGGGAAAGCTGGTTTCCCTGCCGCTGGCGGAAGTGAAGTGGGTCTGCTTTGTGCGGGAATTTCAGTCGGGAGACAGCAGCCAACCGGAGCGCTTGCTGCGCAAGACATTTGTCACCCGACCGCGCAGCGAGGGACTTTGGGTGCGGGTCCGGTTGAAAGACAACGACATGATTGAGGGCCTGGCCCAGAATGATCTGACGCTTCTGGAGAGCGAGGGGCTGTTTCTGGTTCCCCCGGATACCCGGTCGAATACGCAGCGGATCTTTTTGCCGCGGCAGGCAGTGGAGGCACTGGATATCCTGGCGGTGATCAAGACCGGGGTGCGGCGCGGGCCGGCCGAGGTTCTGCAAGAGGATTTGTTCAAAGCGCAGGGTGGATAGATCGCAGCCACGACCCATCTTTCCCGCCTGGTTTGTCTTTTTAACTTTTTAACCTTTTAACGTGGGGACCGGTACAATCCCGGGATGAAGCTTGCGGAACTCGCCCGTGTCCTTGGGGCTACTTGCCATGGAGACGAGGCGCAGGAGATAACCGGAGTCGAAGCGATTGAACGAGCCGGTCCGGGCCAACTCACGTTCGTCGCCAACCCGAAGTACACGCCGTTTGCCCGAACCACCAAGGCTGGGGCGGTGGTGGTCACGGACGACTTCGAAGAGATTGAAGCCGCTACCCTTCGCACAGCTAATCCTTACCTTGCGTTTGCCCGCGCGATTGAGATTTTCCAGCCGGCGCCGCACTACCTACCCGGAATTCACCCCACGGCCGCGATTGATCCCAGCGCTTCGGTGGGAGCAGACGCACACATCGGCGCCTACGTGGTGATCGGACCCGGTGTGGTGATCGGCAGCCACGCAACCCTGCTGCCTCATGTGGTGATTTATCCCCACGCACATATAGGAAACAACTTCTTCGCCCACGCCCACGCGGTGGTCCGAGAGAACTGCCGGTTGGGAGACGGGGTCGTCCTGCAGAACGGCGCGGTGGTGGGATCCGACGGTTTTGGCTTTGCCAAGGAGGACGGCGGCAAGTGGCATAAAATCACCCAGAGCGGCGCAGTTTCGTTGGGCGATGAGGTCGAGGTCCAGGCCAACTCCTGCATCGACCGGGCGAGCGTGGGAAATACGGTGATTGCCAACGGGGTCAAGATCGACAACCTGGTGCAGGTGGGCCACGGATCGCGAGTAGGAGACAATACTCTGCTGTGCGCGCAGGTGGGTCTCGCCGGCTCGTCCGGGGTGGGTAAGAATGTAGTGCTGGCCGGGCAGGTGGGAGTAGTCGGCCATAGTTTTATCGGCGACGGGGTGACGGTGACGGCGCAGTCCGGCGTTCCGGGCGATGTAGCTCCGGGAAGCATCCTCAGCGGATCACCGGCCTTCGAACATCGGGCCTGGATGCGCAGCGTGGCGGCTTTCCGGCGTCTGCCAGAGCTCGTCAAACAGGTTCACAAGAAGCCGTAACACACGGCAGTTTAGAGGCTTGTCAGCTTCCGGCAGCACTTTGCCCGGAATCAGCATCCTATTTCAGTCGCAGCGTCGGCAGGACCAACTTGCCGATGAAAACGGGAAGGCAGATTTTGCATCTGGTCGACGATCCTGTTCGTGTGTTGCTGCTCGATGATGATCCAGAGAATCTGCTGTTGCGAGCCGCCATCCTGCGCAAGCACGGATACCTGACGGATACCGCAGGCACGATCAACGAAGCCGAAAAGCTACTCACGAAGATCGATATTGCGGTGCTCGATTACCATCTCGGCGCGGGCCAATTCGGCACCGAGGTGGCAGCGGTGCTGCGCAAGCGTCGGCCCGAGGTTCCCATCATCATCCTCTCCTCTACCCTGGAGCGGCGCTTCGGCGGCGTGGAAGATATGCACTTGCTGAAGGGCTATAGTTCGGTTGACGACCTGATTACCGCGCTGCGCTCCTTTGAAGCCAAGCATCGAGGCAGGCCGGTGGTGGTGGATGCGCGGGACTTCTTCTACTCCCGTATCAGCATGGCGATCGGGGAAGACGTCGTGTTGGAGATTCTCGACGGCGCGGGAAATTGGATGTACGTCAATGAATCCTGTGCGCGGTTGCTGGAACGGCCTCGGGAATGGTTTTTGGGCAAGAACATGTTCGACGAAATGCCCGACCTAGCCGCGGATTGGCGAGAGATTCTGAGCACGGTGGCGGAGAAACGGGAGACGTATATCGACCGCACGTATCGCGGACTGTTGAATCTTCCTCGCAAGGGTGAGGAGTGGGTTTGGAATGTGCTGGCGTTTCCGATTACGCTGCATAACAATCAGACCGGGGTGGTGCTGACGGCTCGGATTCTGGAGCGTAAGCCGCTGATCTAACCGCCGTCAATGTTGGGTGGCCCATTCAAGCCCCGTGTGTGTAGAAGGATGAGATCGATTTGTACGCAAGAGTTTTGTTGGTTGTTTGCCTATTCGCACTGACCGGTTGCAAGTCACGATTTATTGAGGCCACGATCGTGAACCAGGGTCCCACTCTGCATGTGATGGAATTCGATTACCCGAGCGCCAGCTTTGGGGCAAACCAGTTGGCTAGCGGCGCCAAGTTTCACTACCGCTTCAAGATCCAGGGCGACGGACCGTTGTCATTGCAGTATGAGGATGGCATGGGACATAACCACACCGCGGCCGGCCCGAACGTGGCGCTGGGCGACCAAGGGACGCTCCTGGTCACTATCACCCCCGCGGGCACAGTGACCTGGAGCCCCAACCTCAATAATCCGAAATAAGCTAGCGAACGACCGACTGGAACAGACTCGACTGCAGCAAGCTCGAGAATTGGCTATCCGAGGACGCAAACCGCACGTCCAGGGTTCCTCCGCTCGAGTTGATGGTGGTGTTGTCGATTGCTTCCTTCTCTGCCGGAGTTCCACTTACCTTTTTGTAGAGAGCGGCAGCATTGAGAATGGAGGCCATGGTCGCGGCGGAGATGGTGTCAGGAGTGATCACGTCGAGCGAGAACCTGACCCCGTTATCGAAGTTCATGGAGTAGCGCGAACTGATCAGGCGCTTCTTCACGGTGTCAAAGTCGGTGAGTTGCGAAGCGTCTCCCAGCACGGTACGCATCATGGTTTGCGTGCCTTCCTGATCGAGCACACTCCACACAGCATCCGTGTCCACGGATTGCATCTGGCTCAACATGGCGCTGTTATTCAGGAAGCTGGGCGTCATGCCGTCGCGGGCATCGAGCGCCGCCTTCAAGGCTTCATTCTGCCCAAAGACCATAGTGGTCGGGTTGAGAAATACAACCTGCATTCCCGACTGGCCCATGGGATACACACGGTTCGCGCGATACACGATGGGCTTAACCTTGCGCTTCTTGAAGTTCGCCATGATGTCATCGATAGAGAATTGCCCCTGGGCAATACCAACGATGCGGGTGCCGCCATTGCTTTTGAACGAAGCGAACGCGAGTTCTTCTATGTCGTGGTTATCATCGAGACCCGAAGTGCGCAGAGCGGTTTCCAGTTGCTTTAACTCGGGGGGTAGAACTCGAGCCTTCAGATCCATCGCGGCCTGCGAGTTCTGCATGGCATGGTAGTCGACAACAATCAGCTGCTGAACGTCTTTAGGAATTGCGGCGCGCGCGTCCTGCCCGAGCTGGGCGGCAGTAGCGGGTAACGCGAAGGCAAGAACAAGCGACGCAAAAGCGCTTGTCTGCAATACTTTCTTCAGTTGCATCAATGGGTAATCCTTCCCTGCGGGGCCTACTCTCATCTTATTCGATCGGCCAGTCCAGTGGCTGCTTAAGCCGACGTTCCAGTATTCGTTCCTCTGGTGTAAACCCCCTTATTAGACGCACCCATTCACTATCTCGCTCAAAGGCCTCTTCTGGAAGTAGCCCTATGAGTTCCCCAGCTACCACCTTGGTAGCATGACGAATGGCTAAGCGGCTCACGGCACTAAAGGCCTGGCCCACCGAAGTGACGCGGTAGTCGGTGATGTTGAGGGAGATCTGCGCCCGCCCCTGAACCAAGACTCCCATGGCCTTCACACCGGCCAGGCCGCCGTTCGAGGCCCGGAGGGCTTTCGCAATGGCGCGGGCCGCGGTGACGTCGGGGCGATCCAAATAGAGGTTGTAGGCGATGAGGAATTTGCGCGCTCCGACGGCGCTGGCGCCTGCGGTGGGATGCAGTTCAGGGCCGCCTAAGTCAGGACGGCGAGCGGCATCGCGCCAGACCAGTTCCCGCAAACCCTCGAATTGGCCCTGACGCACCTGCTCGAGCAGCGCCCGATCGGGCCTGGAGGCGGCCGCCTCATAGAAATAGATGGGAATGTTGTAGCGGCTCCAGATTTCGAGGCCGGCCTGGCGCGCCAGCAGGGCGCATTGGGCCAGGGTGGTGTTGGAAACCGGGACGAAGGGAATGACGTCGGTGGCGCCGATGCGTGGGTGCACTCCCCGTTGCGCGGTGAGGTCGATCAGTTCCGCGGCCCGGCCGGCGGCTCGCACTGCAGCCTCGACGATCGCCGTAGGAGGGCCGGCTACGGTGACGACCGAGCGGTTGTGATCGCAGTCCATCGACCAGTCGAGCAGAGACACACCCTCCACCCGCATGGCTTCAAGGATCGCAAGCATCTTCCTGCGATCACAGCCCTCGGAGAAGTTGGGCACGCACTCAATGACGGTTTCACTCATAACACCCCCCAGCCGTGGGTGGCCCATTCAAGCCGTTGGTTGGCTTGAGTGGGGTAGCCAGGTTACTTCCACCAGCTGTAGCCGATAGAAAACTGCACGCTGGCGTTGACCCCGGGGTTGGAATCTCCCATGCTCGCGTTGGAGATATGCACGGCATTCGCGGAAAGGGAGATCGACTGCTTTGGCTTGATGAAGTAATGAACGCCAAGACCGAACTGTGGAGTGTAGTTAAACACACTGGTTCCCAGGTGGTTCACCTTGGGATAGGGCCCGATCGGAGGAAACTTGTGGTCGGTCCAGATGAGACCACCGGCACCCTGGATCCAGGGCTGCCAGCGACCGCGTCCGAGCAAGTTCCAGCGCAGGATGATGGGGGTGGCGCTTACCCCTGTGTAGGTGCCGCCGGTGGGAAAGAGGTTGCTGCAGGTAAGCGGCCCGCCCGGCTGCTGGTAGCAGTTAGCGCGCAGGTACTTCGGGGTGTAGGCCTGCCACAAGGGCATGAGCTCGACCGCATATTCAAATTGGCCGCGCAGCAAGCCGGGGCCAAAGGGGGCGGTCAACACCTTACCGGCATGCACGCCGGCTGAGAAAAATGTGTACGTGTCACGGTCGCCAGTGCCGATGCCGCCATTGATGAACGGGCCGTATTCCCAAGGTTGACCGGCGAGCAGCCCGTCGGCGGGAGCGGACTGTGCGCAGGCCGGCAACAATAGCGTCATCGTGAGCGCCAGCACCAACACAGCAGCGCTTCGCGTAGGATGCATTGTTCTCCTTATTCCTGATGGGTTGTAGGTGGTGTCAGGGGCAGGGTACGACAGATAAGCAGACCAAAGAGCGACCCGGAGGATCGCTCTCAGCCAGCGACTTCTTCGTATTGCGAGGCGTCCAGGTCAAAGTTGGAATAGACGTTCTGTACGTCGTCCAGATCCTCCAGCGCTTCGAGCAACCGGATCATCTGGGCGGCGACGCTGCCTTCCAGCTTGGTGTAGGTCGACGCGATCATGGTGATCTCCGAGACCGAAGTTTCGAGCTTCGCAGCCTTCACGGCTCCGGATACCGCCTCAAAGGCGGACGGTTCGGTAAGGATTTCCCAGGTATCCCCTTCGTCGTTGAGGTCTTCCCCGCCGGCGTCGAGCACAATGTTCATCAGCTTGTCTTCATCGGCAGCCGACTTGGGAATGGCGATCAAGCCCTTCTTGGCGAACATGCGGCGGACCGAGTTTGGTTCCCCCAGGTTGCCGCCGTTTTTTGAGAAGGCATGGCGCACTTCGCTGACACTGCGATTGCGGTTGTCGGTGGTGACTTCGACGAGCAGGGCGACTCCGCCGGGACCGTAGCCCTCGAAGGAGATTTCCTCATAGATCGACCCGGGCAACTCACCGGTGCCACGCTGGATGGCGCGCTTGATGTTGTCGGCGGGCATGTTTTCCGCTTTGGCGGCAGCGACCGCACCACGGAGCCGGGGGTTGGCGTCGGCATCTCCCCCACCCTGCCGGGCGGCCATGGAGATTTCGCGGATCAGGCGGGTGAAAATCTTGCCGCGCTTGGCGTCAAGGGCGCCCTTTTTGTGCTTGATTGTGGCCCATTTGGAGTGGCCGGACATAGCAACCTCTACTGCCTTCAGAAGGCGGGACTTGCCACGAGGCCGTCAGGCGGACTCGCGGCGAAAGGCGAGTATAGCACTCCGGGGGGTCTACTGGGGGAGGCGGGGACGGCGGAAGGCGTAGACCACGGCGAGGAGCGGGGGCGCCAGTAGAATTCCCCAAAACGGGATCACAATGCCGAGCACAATGGGAGCCAAAATGGAGGCCCAGATGGGTACCCGGGTGACACGCTTCATAATCATGGGTTGCAACAGCAACTGATCGACTACCACGATGGCCGCGTACATACCCAGCAGGATGCAAAGGCGGTACGTGCTCGGTTGCGTGACCAGGATAGTGAATGCCGGGCCGATGAGAGCAATCACGCCGCCGAAATTGGGTACCAAGGTCATGAGCGCCGCAATCAACGCCCAGACCGGCGCCAGAGGCACATGAAGCAACAGCAGGCCGACGAGCCAAAGCAAACCGACACACAGCCCCTCGATGGTGGCGCCGCGCCACCAGTTGACCAGGGCAGTGCCGGCGGTTTTGAGGTGGGTGATTGCGGGTTCGGGCATGTCCGATTTCCTGACGATACTCCGCGGATTGGTGCAGTGGGAAGCCTTTCCGATACTTCTCGCTCTGGACAAAACTGCTAGCCTATAGATATGAAATTCGGCGTGCTTGTGTTTCCTGGTTCGAACTGCGACCACGATGCGTTCCATGCGCTGGGTGAAATTGCGCATCAGCCGGTCACTTTCCTGTGGCATGAATCGGAAGATCTGGAGCAATGCGACGCTATCGTTGTGCCCGGCGGATTCGCCTATGGCGACTACCTGCGCACGGGAGCAATCGCTCGCTTTTCTCCGGTGATGCAAGCGGTGAAGAAGTTCGCCGGCCGGGGCGGCCTGGTGCTGGGTATCTGTAATGGATTCCAGATATTGTGCGAAAGCGGGATGCTGCCGGGGGCGTTGCTCCGCAACGCAGGGCTGAAATATATCTGCAAACAGGTGCATATTCGGACAGAGACGACCAGTAGCCCCTTTGCCCAGGCGCTGCGCCCGGGCCAGGTGCTGAAGATCCCGATCGGACACATGGACGGCAACTACTTCTGTGAACCCGCCACATTGGCGGAGTTGGAGCGAAATGATCGTGTGGCTTTTCGCTATTGCACGCCGACGGGCGAGGTAACCTCAGCTGCCAACCCCAACGGCTCCCTTAGTGGCATTGCTGGGGTGTACAGCGAGGGTCACAATGTGCTGGGCATGATGCCTCATCCGGACCGTTCGAGTGAATCGATTTTGGGATCGTCCGATGGGTTGCTACTTTTCGCTTCACTGGCCCATGCGATGGCCAGGTAATTCAGGATCGGCATGATTGATATACATCATCATTTGTTGTTTGGGCTGGATGACGGACCGAGCGACATCGAGATTTCGGTCGCAATGGCGGAAATGTCGATGCAAAACGGGGTTACGCATATTGTGTGCACTCCCCATTCGAGCGAACACTACAAGTTCGATCCGGCCTTGAACCTGGAACGGTTGAAGAAGGTGCAGGACCGCCTGAGTGGTAAGGTTTCGCTGGCGCTTGGATGTGACTTTCACTTGATGTTCGACAACATCGAGGATGCGATTGCGAATCCGGCCAAGTACACGATTAATGGCAAGCAATACTTGCTGGTCGAGTTTCCCGATCACGGGATTTCACAGAACATGCGGGAGATATTTTTCCGGCTGGGCGTGGCTGGAATGACTTCGATCATTACCCATCCGGAGCGCAACCCGGTGCTGGCGCGGCATCCGGAACGCATGGCGGATTGGCTGCGGGCTGGGTGCTACATCCAGATCACAGCGGCATCGCTGACAGGAAGATTCGGCAAGATAGCGCAGAAGGTTTCGCATGAGCTGCTACGGCGGAATTGGGTGAATTTTATTGCCACGGATGCACATGACCTGACGTCACGGCCGCCCATGTTGCGGGATGCTTATCAGCTGGTGACGGATAAGTACGGGAAAGAGACAGCGGATCGGTTGTGTCTGCACAACCCGCATGCTGCTTATTTTGGGGAGAGCCTGCCGCCCCAGCCGGAGCCGGAGGGATTGCATCCGGAGCTGGATCCGAAGTCCACGGGGCTGCTCAGCAAGATGTTCGGCTGGTGAGCTAGAAGCGCTTTACGCCCGGTCGAAAAAATATCCGTGGCCCCCAAGTTGGGGAGCCCCACATCTCGCCTTCCTTTGGCGAGATGTGGGATAGGAACGAATGCTGGGGGCGCCTGGAAATCTGCCCAGTTCTTGAATTGTCAACTAATACATCTGTCAAATTCCCACATCTCGCCAAAGGAAGGCGAGATATGGGGCACCCCAAGTCGGGGCTACTGGATCTTGGTACTCAAACTACCCCCATCAACATCAAGTCGACCGAAGGCTTGCATGGGCCACCAAGAGATCGGGTGTTGTTTAGAGGCCCAGGCCGCCGTCCACTCCTAAAATCTGGCCGGTGATGAAGTGGGGTCCCTGGGCGAAGAATAAGACGGCTTCCGCTACATCAGCTGGGGTTCCGTTGCGCTGCATGGGCGTCTTCTGGGCGAAGTGCTCATAGGCGGGATCTACTTCCCCGTTTACCACCATTCCGGGAGCGACGCAGTTGACGCTGATCTCGGGCGCGAAGGCCTTGGCCATGGTCTGGGTGAGCATGTGCAGCGCAGCTTTGGACGTGCAGTAGTGACCGTGCGTGGCCCAGGGATGCATACCTCCCAGCGAACCGATGTTGATGATGCGCCCCTTCACTTCGCGGAGATGGGTAAACGCGGCCTGGGCCATCAGGAATGGTCCCCGGGTGTTGGTCTCAAACATCCTGTCCCATTGATCGAGAGTGATTGACTGCAGGACCGCAGTCTCAAACAAGCCTGCGTTGTTTACCAGGATGTCGAGCCGGCCAAAGTGCTGGACCACTTCTCCCACCGCCGCCTGCACACTCTCCAGGCTGCGGACATCGCATTCCACCGCGAGGGCGCGGACGTCGAACGCTTGCAAGTCCTTTACGGTCGCCTGTGCTTCGGTCCTGGAACCGCGATAGGTGATGGCGACATCGGCGCCGGCGGCAGCCAGCCCCAGGGCAAGACTGCGCCCGATGCGCTTGGCGGCTCCCGTCACCAGCGCTGTTTTGGCGTGCAGGCTTTCCATTTACTGAGGCAACGGGGTTTGCTGGGAAGGTTTGGCGCTGTTCGACTCACCCTTGGGGGTGGTAGTGCTGGTTGAGGTCCCATGGCCGTCCCCATAGAACGAATACTGCTCGCCGGGCCGCTTCATTTTGACCACAATTTCCTTGCTGTCGGTATCGATCTTGTAGTCCTCGCCAAAGGTCTTCCAGCCGTCGGCGATGACCTGCAGCCGAACCATGTCTCCAATGGGAATGACATCGATGACGACCTTGCCGTCTTCATCGCTCTTCAACTCGAGAGCGCCCTTGTCGCGGTCGCCTTCCATGGGGTGGAAGACCACGGCGGCGTTAGGAATTGGCTTGCCATTGGTGGAGCGAATCACCGTTACCTTGATAGCGCAGGTCGCCGGCGGAGGGGTGTACTTGCGCCCGTTGTGGTCAGACTGCGCCAGGGACAAAAGCGGAAAACCCGCAAGAAGCAATACGGAGAGCTTGCGGCCAAACGAAACGCCCATGGCACGAAGTATAAACGATTTACCTGGCCTTCATATTTGAGCGAGTTTCACTCACATTTTGGTTTCGGACGCTTGACAAGGGTGGGAGTCGTGGCTATCTTAGCAATTGAAGGGCGAGAGTGCTAACGCCTCAATCGGAAACCGGCGTATCGCTCCCAACTATAAACAATCACAGCTTTACTCGTAAAACCCGCGGGGTAAATCCTCGCGCGAAGGAGAAGTAACGCAATGGCGACAGCAACTGCATCCGTAGCTACCAGCTTTACCCCACTTCACGACCGGATCCTGGTCCGTCGCGTGGAAGAGGGTGAATCGATCCGCGGTGGAATCATCATCCCCGATACGGCAAAGGAAAAGCCGCAAGAGGGTGAGGTTATTTCCGTCGGTAAGGGCAAGTCGAACGACGAGGGCAAGGTGTTCCCACTTGATGTGAAGGCCGGCGACAGCATTCTGTTCGGCAAGTACTCGGGAACCGAGATCAAGATCGATGGCGAGGAATTCCTCATTATGCGTGAGGAAGAAGTACTCGGCATTCTCAAGAAGAAGTAAGCGCATTACGGCTAAGCCGAATGCGCTTTTTTATTGCTTAAAGGAGATATAGGAAATGGCAAAGCAAATTTTGCACGGAGAAGATTCGCGTCAGGCAATTCTGCGCGGCGTCAACACGCTGGCGGACGCGGTTAAGGTAACGCTCGGGCCCAAGGGCCGCAATGTAGTCATCGAGAAGAAGTTCGGTTCCCCGACCATCACCAAGGACGGTGTCACGGTCGCCAAGGAAATCGAACTGAAGGATTCACTCGAGAACATGGGCGCACAGATGGTGCGTGAAGTAGCGTCGAAGACCTCGGATGTGGCCGGCGACGGCACCACGACCGCAACCGTTCTGGCCCAGGCGATCTATCGCGAGGGCGTAAAGACGGTGGCTGCCGGTGCGAACCCGATGGCCCTGAAGCGCGGCATCGACAAGGCTGTTGAGGCTGTTGTCGGCAAGCGCGATGAGCACGGTGTAGTGACTGGCGGAGCGCTCGAGAAGTTTTCGAAGCCTGTGACCGGCGAGATGATTGCCCAGGTGGGCACCATTTCGGCCAACTCTGACGCGACCATCGGCAACATCATTGCCGAGGCGATGAAGAAGGTTGGTAAGGACGGCGTGATCACGGTTGAGGAGTCGAAGACTCTGGAGACCCAGTTGGAAGTGGTGGAAGGTATGCAGTTCGATCGCGGCTACCTGAGCCCCTACTTCGTTACCGATCCGGACCGCATGGAAGTATCGCTCGAAGAGCCCTACATCCTGATCCACGAGAAGAAGATCAGCTCGATGAAGGATCTGCTGCCCCTGTTGGAGCAGGTTGCCCGCAACGGCAAGCCGCTGGTGATTATCGCTGAGGACGTTGACGGCGAAGCACTGGCGACCCTGGTGGTCAACAAGCTGCGCGGCACTTTGAACGTGGCGGCTGTGAAGGCTCCTGGTTTCGGCGATCGCCGCAAGGCAATGCTCGAAGACATCGCGAAGCTGACTGGCGGCAATGCCATCACCGAAGACCTCGGCATCAAGCTCGAGAACGTCAAGGTGGAGGATCTGGGCCGTGCGAAGCGCGTGACCATTGACAAGGACAACACCACGATCGTCGAGGGCCGCGGCGACGCGAAGGCCATCGAAGGCCGGGTGAAGGAAATCCGCAGCCAGGTGGAGAAGACGACCTCTGACTACGACCGCGAGAAGCTGCAGGAGCGCTTGGCCAAGCTGGTTGGCGGCGTGGCAGTGATCAAGGTGGGCGCGGCGACTGAGACCGAGATGAAGGAAAAGAAGGCTCGGGTTGAGGATGCAATGCACGCGACGCGGGCTGCGGTTGAAGAAGGGATTGTCCCGGGTGGCGGTGTAGCTCTGCTGCGCTCTGCCAAGGACGTCGATGAGCTGATCAAGAAGCTCGAGGGCGACGAGAAGATCGGTGCAACGATCGTCCGCCGCGCACTCGAGGAGCCGCTACGCCAGATTGTTGGCAACGCGGGTGAGGAAGGTGCGGTGATCGTGGGCAAGATCAACGACAACGCGAATCCTCACTTCGGCTACAACGCCGGCACCAACAAGTACGAGGACCTGGTCGAAGCCGGTGTTATCGACCCGACCAAGGTAACCCGCACTGCGCTGCAGAATGCAGCTTCGATCGCTGGTCTGATGCTGACGACCGAGGCGATGGTAGCTGATATTCCTGAGCCGAAGTCGGCTGCACCGGCCGGTGGTGGTCACGGCGGCGGTATGGGCGACATGTACTAAACTCCTGCGATGCAGGAAAAAGGCCGCCCGCAAGGGTGGCCTTTTTGTTTTGGGGTGGACTGCGCGATAGCTTCAAGACTGCTGTTCTACCGAGTCGCTACTTGCCTGACGAATGCCCGATGGCGAGGCGCAATCCCAACCGGAAGGTAAAGGGCAGTGATGGATAACCTAACGGCGCGATCCTTTTATTGCTGGTGAGATTGTCGAGCTGCGCATAAGCGCCTAGCCAGGATATGAATTGATAGTTGCCGCCAAGGTCGAGCTTGGAATAGCCGTAATCCAGGTTGCGGTTCGGCAAGAGGAGCGAGTTCCCTCCCGCAACGTCACGGCCGCCCAGGAAGGTTGAATCGTCACTGCGACTGGCGTAGGCGGCGCTGAAGCTTACCGTATATTGCTCGCCGCTGTAACTCGCTGTCGCAAAGCCTGTGTGCGGCGGACGCTCGAAGGGCCGAGCCCCCCGCAACGGATCAAATGCACCGATCGGCAAACTGGAAACCGCAGGATTCAACGCCGGCTGCAGCGCATCGGAAGTAAAGGACCGCTGCACCACTGCGTCCAGATAGGTGTAGCCTCCGCGGACATACAGACCTTTAAAAATGCTGTATTCCAATTCGCTCTCGATACCCTGGGCCTGGAAGGCCTGGCAATTCAGATCCAGTCCACCCGCATCGCTCAGCAGGCTCTCCAACGCCTGCTGCTGCGCTGCACTCAGCTGCGGCAAAAGCGCCGGTACCTCTGTCGCAGGCACGGTTTCAATCTGCCGCCCATATTGGCTGTGAAAGTAGCCCACACGCAGGAGACCGTGCTCCCCGAAAAAGCTTTGCGCCACACCGCCCTCGTAGGTACGGGACTGCTCCTCCGTGATGGGTGTAATGCGAAACTGCGCAATGGCCGGCTGCCCTTGAAGGAAGTCATAGAGCGACGCGAACTGCTGGTCAAGCGATGGCTCCTGGTAGCCCCTGGCAAAGTTGAACCAGATCTTCGTGCCATGCAGAATTCCCTTCCCCGGACGCACTGGATAGTAGGCCAGGCCAAGACGAGGAACGCCTTGCGTGCCAAACAGCTGGTTTTTCTCCACGCCGCCGCCGAGCGAATAGAAGAGCCGGCTGTGATAGTCGCCCTGCAGTTGCGCGGTGTAATCATAGTTTCTGCGATCGAGAGTCTGGTCGAGCCCATGCACAACCGACTTTCTTGCGCCGCGCTCATCCTCGTAGCGAAAGGTAAAGAGCCCCAGAATATGCGGCGTGAAAGGGTAGTCGCTCTGGAAATAAAGCCGGTCGCGATTGCTGACCCGGTCGATGGTATTCGGATAGGTGCCGCCGAAGTTCAGCAGCGCCTGCCCGGTGACCGCATACCCATTGGCCCCGCGAATCTCGGTATTGTATCCGTAGTAGTTTCCTGTTACGGCGATCGGTATACCCGCCGGGTAGAAGTGAACATCCTCTTCGCGCTTGCGGCTTAAGTCATAGCGTACCAGGTTATGCCAGTCTCCATACGTGCGGTGCTCGAGAGATGCGGCAAGATATGTGTCCTGATCCGATCGCTTGCCGGCGTTGGCAATACCGTAGAAGTTGAAAGCGCCGGGAGTTCCTGTAGCCGCATCGCTGTTGCGCGCGATGACGCGCAGCTGGGTGGCCGAGGTAAAGGCATAGCCCAGGTTCGCAGCCGCGGTATCGTCGTGATACTCATCCATCTTGATGGAGTTGTCGCTTTGGAATGCCTCGAAACCGCCGTAGTAATCGGACTTTTTCCCGGTGCCTCCCAGCTGGGCTTTGTTGCGAAACGTCGTGAAGGTACCCGCATCCCCTTCATACAAGAAAGAAGGAAAGGCGGTGCTGCCGCGCAGGGTTCTCACGTCAACCGAGCCCGAAGCAGCATCGGAGCCATAGAGAACGCTATTGGGACCGCGGTACACCTCGAATTCGCCGATCCCGGCAGTGGAGAGATTGCTGAAGTCGAAGGCGCCTCCGATCTCTCCGATCGGCACCCCGTCGAGGTTTATCTGGTTGGCATCCGCATTCCCGCCGCGAATGAAGGCCGAAGTGAGGCCGCCATACTCACCGTCGCGCACGACAAAGAGTCCCGACATCTGGCGCAGCGGATCGATGAGATCCGTGCGGTTGGGAAAGGCGGTACTGCGCTGGGCGATGACCGCGGAGCTTACCTGAGCCTCGGGAGTGGGGAGTCCAGTGGCAGACGTGACGATCTCCTGCCGCGCATTGGCTGATTCGAGCACGATATTTTCTTCGTGACTATCGGCGATACCCGCATAGAAACTGAGAGTGGTAATCTGCTTGAAATTGTTGGCGGAGGTCAACACGTAGAAGCGGCCGGATGCGCTGCTGCTGATCTGATAGGTGCCGTCTGAGCGCGTGAGCGCGAGCGCCAGAATCTGACCATTCTGCAGCAGGACGACGTTGGCATGCACGATGGGGATGCCGAGCGAATTGGTCACGGTTCCGCGAACAATCGCAGCCTGGCTGGCGCGGCAAAAAAGAAGGATGAGGAAGATCCATAAAAAACGAAATGGCACGTAATTCCCTACCCGCTGCCGCTCTCATAAGCCTAACACCCCATTGGGGCTCGCACAGGTGTAGACGCCTGAGGGTGCGCCCGCGCTCATCGTGGGTAGTAGAACGCGCGAACCTCCGTCAGAAGGCCACCCACGACAAGGCACAGATCCACAACATGATCCACACCGTTCACCGTCTCCATGTCGAAGACGGTCGCAACATAATCGCCATCGACGATGTGCTGCTTTATTTCGATCCCCTTGATGAGCGGAAGGATGCTCGTGAGGAAGCCCACGATCGTCTCACGGCCTGCAAGTTTCGGCATCCGCGGCCCCTCAAACGTCATGCCGGGTGCGAAGGGCACCGACGATAGATCTTTGCTCACGAGAGCATTCAAATAACTCTCGACTACCGCTACCTTTTCAGATCGAGACATCGACTCTCCCTCATTTGGTCCTAAAATGTAGGACAGACGGACGTGCATCCGTCTGTCTTATTCTCTCAGCTTCCTACTACCTGTGACCTAGCAGACAGCACCGCCGCAACGCTGGAGCCCCGTCGGGTCCCCTGGTCTTGTTCTTTTGTATCTGGGCACAACGGCTTGACCCCGTCACTAAACATCCCCATGGGCCGCCATTCGCCTTCGAGCATTTCCATAACTCGGGGGGCCGGGCTGCCGTCTTCTACCAAAATGAATCAGACCTGACCGTCGCTCGTGACAAGCTTTTCATCACTCTTCCAAAGGTGAACAGTAATCTAGGTAGCTGATATTCACTAACGGCGACTTGCACACTCGACGGTTACAGATTCTTTGCCAGGAATTCGGAACAATACAGGAGCAGTTTGTCATGGGCGGCGCCACCAATCCAATGACGCTCGCCGGGAAACACCTGCAACTCACAAGCCACGCCACGCTCTTTCAGTAGCCGCTCCGCCTTGTACCCCTCGGAAACCGGAACCACTGGGTCGTTCGCTCCATGTAGAAGCAGTACGGGGGCCATGTCCTTCGTCACCCGGTCCTCCCATCCCGGGGGCAGACCTCCGGAGAGCTCAACCACCGCCCGAATTCGCGGATCCTCCACGGCGAGCGCCATCGCCAAATAGCCTCCCAACGAGAATCCCAGGAGGCCGACCCGTTGCGCATCGATGCCCGGCTGTTCCGTCACATAGCTGACCGCATCCCGCACCGCCGCGAGCCACGCCGGAAAATGCTTTCCATCAAAAATCATTTTTGATGTTGCCAGCAGCGAGCCCGTCTTTTGCAGATAGCGCGGCGCATACGCTGCGATACCGAGCCGGGTGAGTGTAGGAGCAAACCGGCCCAACCAATACGATCCTGCGCCCATGGATCCATGGAGCACCAAGACCGCGGGATGTGCACCAGCTGTCTCGGGTCCCCGCTGCTCCACGCCGATCGACACCGATCCGCTCTGATACGTCTTCATGCAAAAAGAGATGCGCGCTGCCGCTATGCGTCGCAAAGGTTCCGTCGCAATTGCTCCAATGCGTCAGGTCTTCTGCTGACAAAACCTGAGCTTTCTGGAGGAGCTAACGAAGGCCCGGCAAGCCCGACGTCTCAATGTTCCGCCGACAGCACGAAGAATGAATCTCGTTCATCCTTGATCTTCTTGTTTTCATCCAACCAATAGAGGCACGATCGCGCCATCATTACCAGCGACCCGCCAGGCCCCATCGCGATCTTAAACGTAACCAGGGTCAGGGCAGTATTCTCGTCGCCGACAGCTCCAAGCACCTGAACGCTTCCCGGTTCCACGAGACTCGCAGCTTTTGTCTTGAGATCCATGTATGTGTCGATCCCGACGAATTCCTTGGTGCCAATAGCACGCTGTGTGCTCGTGACCAAAGCGTGTACGTCCGGCGCCAGCATCGATCTTGTCTTGTCCCAATCGTGGTGACTCCACGCCTCGATGTGGGCGAGCGCTACTTCTACAGCCGGCGAGTTGTGCATGATCGTTCTCCCGTGGGTTGTCGATGATTTGAGGAAAAGCCCGGCGGCGGTCGCCTTAAAGAACCCCTGCAGTAGATCGCGACGGCTAATCTTTCGCGTGGCGGGCATGCGCAAGGGCTGGTCTTGCAGCGGCTCGGCTGTCGTCATCGGTACGTTGCCATAATTTGTGCCTGCGTTGCGAGAACCATCACCGAGTCACTCCCGGTTGATAGCCGGTTGCAGCGGTTGCCAAGGGTATTCTGCTGTCCGGCTTATTCAGGAAATGCTTGATCACCGGGATCACCCTCTCCGGTTCAGAAAACAGCGCGAAGTGACTGGCATCCGGGATCACGGCCAGTTCTGCCTTGGGGATGAGTTTGGCAGTCTCCACGGCGTGCTCCAAGCGGACAAAATCGCGGTCACCTACAGCGATGAGAAAGGGAGCATTGATTGACCTCAACTCTTCGTTCGAAAATCCTTCCCAACGAATGCTTCCAAGTTTCTGAAAGATCGTGGGCCAGGAGTCTGGGTGAGGAGCCGCCTTCTTGTGGTTTTCCCTCTGGAATTGTATGTTCCGGGAATCGGCGGTAGCCGGGTAGTCCAGGTGCGTTGTCTGCGGATTCAAAGCAATCCGAGGAGGGCCGAAGGTTGCTGCGTAGGTCACCACGCGACCGGCGATTTCCGGGTAGCGAACGGCGATCATGGCTGCTGTATTGCCACCGTAACTTTCCCCAAAGAAGTCAGCCCTGGAGACTCCGAGATGTTTCAATAAACCAACCACGTCTTCGGCATATTGCTCGATCGAAAGCGGACGCTCCGGGATATCGGCCGTGCGGCCATGACCTTGTAGATCGACGGTAATGACAGTGTGGCTTTGCACCAACGATGAATACGGGTTAACACCGGCGTATCCGAAGGCAGGGGGAATACAAACGAGGGGAGCGCCCATCCCATCAATTTCGTAATACATATTGAGACCATTGACGGGTGCGTATCCGCAGGCTGCAGTTGCTTTAACGTTCATCAACTCCCATTCCTCTCACAAACTGTTTCCGAATCGTTTGGGAAACAGGTCTAGAAAGTAGTTCCAGCCCTTCTCATGTCCTCTTCCGCCGTCCGTGTCGGGAAGGCCAGAATGCACCAGGGTCATTCGTGTTTCTTCTCCCTGTTTCTCAAACGTCAACGTGACGGTCGATTCTTCTCCACGCGTGCTGCGTGACATCCAGGTATGCTGCATCCGGCTGGGCCGTTCCATCTCCGTGAAACGTCCGTAATGGGAATTACCCTTGATAAGCCAGTAGAAGAACCCGTCTACGTGCGGATTCAGGAGCAATTTCTCCGCCATATTCCACGGATTCCCCGGTACTTTTGGATCGAGCCATCCATCGAAAACCTCCTCCGGAGGAGCGGGGATCGTGCGCTGCACTTTCACTTCAATTGTTTTCATCGTGTCGTTCATCGCTTCTTCTCCTTCTTCTTTTTGTCGCTGAAATGCTTTTCAAACTGATCGAGGCGCTCGTTCCAGAATCGCTCGTACTCATGTACCCACAGTGCTACCTCGCGAAGCGGCTCGCCTCGCAACGAAATGAGAACTTCGCGGCCTTGCTTCTGGCGCTCGATGAGTCCTGCTCTTTCCAGCGTTTTGAGGTGCTTGGTCACTGCGTTGAGGGCGGTGTCGAACCGCCCTGCAATCTCCAGGAATCCGGCAGGTCCGTTTGCCAGCTGCGCTATGATCGCGCGTCGAGTCGGGTGAGAGATGGCCGCCAGCGTGTCGGTTAGTTGATCCATGAGCCAAATTACACCATAAGGTGTAATGATAAGCAAGCGCTCTTGAAGTAAACCCGACTCTTTGGACGGGTGCCGGGCCACATGCTTTCATAGACGGAGCGAAGTCCCCGTCCAATGTTTCTCAGATCAAAGAAGAAGCGTCACACCGCGGGGAGGACTACGCAGGCTTCCGCAGTTTCTTGTACTGATCGGCCGTCAGCATCCGCTCTCGGATGGCTGCATCCTCGATGGCAGGTTTCGATAAGGCACTAGGCCTTCAGCATTTCCAGAACGTGAGCAGGGCGAAGCGGCATCCTGCGCATCGGTTTGCCGGTGGCATCGTACACAGCAGATGCGATCGCCGAGGCCGCAAGGGCATTGGCTGCCTCCGAGCCCTGCCCATATTGACCGACTTCGGGCCGATGCAGCATCACAACCTTGATCTCGGGAATCTCGGCCATGGTGGCTATTGGATAGGTAGACCAGCTTGCCGTGGTGATCGCACTCTCATTGAAGTTGACCTCTTCGTGAAGGGCGATGCTGATGCCCATCACAGCGCCCCCTTCCACCTGCCGCTTCAACTGCTCCGGGTTGACCACAATACCCGGATCCAGAACGATGGTGTATTTCTCCAGTTTGACCACGCCCGTAGCCGGGACAACCGAAACTTCGCAGGCGCAGGCCCAATAGGTACCGGAGCGAAACATGGCCGACATGCCTTGGCCGCGCACCGTGGCTTGCCCGCTCGAAACCGCACTCGGATTCGGAGTTCGTCGGCTCACCCAGCCCGATTCTGTCTTTAGGTGCTGCAGAACGTTGAGCAGCCGCTCGTCGTTCGCATGATCCATACGAAACTGCAGCGGATCGGCTCCTGCCAATGCCGCCGCTTCATTCATTGCCATCTCGCGAGGGAAATTCTGCTGGAACTGCCCCGGCGTACGCATGCTGTGGTCGCGTAAACCAACCGCGAGCGGCGACTTCTGCTGGCCAACCTGGAAAGTACCGTGGCAACGCTCATCCAGGTTCGCGACATTGTCGTAAAGCCACTGGTCGGAGCTGCCGTTGGCGATGTTGTTGATCATGCCGCCCTTGGGTCCCGGCGCGGGCATGGTGGGCAGGCCTGCCAGCACGGCTCCAATGAGCCGATCGTCCTGCATTGCGGGTGAATAGTGATCGATCTCATACGCCGCGATGTGGCCATGCTCGTCCAAACTGACCTTTACATCCGAGTACGCCGCGGGCGACTGCGTCGACCACTGCATCTCGTCATTGCGCATCCACTGTACGCGGACCGGCTTGCCCAACTCTTTCGACAGCAATACCGCTTCATCTTCCGCGCCCGCGTTGCCGCCGTTGGAACGGCCGTAGTGACCGGCGCCGGCGTAGGTCTTCACCACCACCTGGTTCACGTTGGTCCCCAACATCATGGCCAGCTCGCCGCGCAGAGCCTGCGCATTCTGGGTGTGGGTGTGAACCGTAACGGTGCCATCAGGACGGTAATCCGCAACTGCCACGGTCGGTCCTATCGGAGCGTGCTTCCAGTACGGCAGCTCATAGGTGGCAACAAGAGTCTTTTTTGAGGCGTGCGCTCCTGCAACAACGTCTCCCTTCGACTTGGGGCTCTTCGCAACTGGTACGGCCTTCCAGTCTGACTCTTCGCGGAGGCTCTGAAAGAGTTTGTCTTTGCCAGGCAATCCCTTCCACTCCGACCATTTCGTACTCTTGGCCAGCGCCCACGACGCTTGCACCGCCTCCCACTCAGAGGGTGCGACGACGGCCACCAGATCACCTTTCACGACAACCTTTGAGTTGGGAAACCTGGTCTTGTCGAGAGTGCCAACCTCGACCAGCCGGGATCCGAGCGTATTCGGATGGACTACACGGCCGTGCAGCATGCCCGGGACCTTGACGTTCGTAACCCACAGCTCCTCGTGCCGGACTTTGGAAGTGACAATACTGTTCTTGTAGGACTTACCCACTACCTTCAGTTCGCCCACCGGTTTCAGCGGCGGATCTCCCGTGATCTGAAGGCCGAAAATACTGGTGAGCTCGCCGGCTACCGGGATCGTCAGCTTCAGCTCCTGATCCTTCACCAAATCGCCGTATGCGATGACCTTGCCTCCACCGGAAACTTTACCGTCGGCTGTCGTGAGTTGATCCTTGGGAACTCCAAGTTTCTCGGAGGCGAGCTGAAGAATTGCCAGGCGGGTGTAGGCTGCCGCCTTGCGGATGTTTGGGACTCCTTCGCCAAGCAGACCGAAGGTGCCACCACCTTCAGGAGTGGTGTCCGTATCCGCCGAGACGACTGTGGTGATTGCCTCAAAGGGCATGTCCAGCTCATCAGCCACAATCTGGCGATATGCCGTGTAGATCGTTCCCTGGCCGAAGTCACTCTTGCCGGTGCGGAACAGGACCGTGTTGTCATGACGAATCTCAACCCACGATTGAGGGAGAGACGCGTCGAACGCATTGCCGTCCATGCGTCCTGCAGCCTTGGCGGCGCGCGCTCCGAAGAACCCGAAGCCCACCACCAGCACGCCACCTGCCTTCACGAAGCTTCGCCGGCTCAGGCGTGCACCATATACCTCAGACATTTGCTCGAACTGCTCGCGAAGATGTTCCATTACACGTCTCCCTTCGCCATCAGTGTTGACGCGAATCGCACCGCATCCACAATCGCGACATAGGTTCCGCAACGGCATAAGTGCGGAGAGACGCCGCTCGTGAAGGCTTCCTTGATCTCGATCACAGAGGGATTCGGCTTGCTCTCCAGCAACTCGGTCGCTTTGATCATCATGCCGCTTTGGCAAAAGCCGCAGAGCGGAACCTGTTGTTCAATCCAAGCCTGCTGCACGGGATGCAGAACATCCTTCGCTTGCGCTTCCAGCAGATGCTTCTGTTTCGCCCATCGTGCCGGCAGTCCTTCCAGCGTGGTGACCTCTTTGCCGGCAGCCACGGAAGCAGGCGTGACGCAGGAGCGGATCTCCTTACCATCCAGCAGCACCGAACAAGCGCCGCACTGTGCCAACCCGCAGCCGAACTGGGGACTGTCGACACCCAGTTCATCTCTGAGAACATAAAGAAGGGGCGTATCTGGCGAAGACTGTACTGCCAGGTTTTTGCCGTTTACTGATAGGTTCAACATAAATGCCTCCCGTATGGTCCATCTGTCTCAGTGGAAACCAACGTGGGCTTCCGCCGATGTTATCGAGAAGGGTCGACCAAAGCTTAGCGCATCTTCACTTCCAACGGCCAACGTGGGATGCACTTTGGCACCTCTGGCGTCGAAAATGGCGCCTTTTGCCATAGGCGGAAAGGGACGGTCCGTTTCAGATTGGAAATATGTCCAGCTTCAGCCGCTGAGGGCCGCTTCCCGGCCCTGCCCGCTGGAAGGCGGAGTGCAATCGGCTCGCATCCTTCTCACCGAATGCCGATGAGCAAACCCGCAGACATGCCGATCGACTTTTGATGACCGCCGGCAAAGCTGTAATCGTAGGCCGGCTCCAGATACCATCCCAAACGGTGTCTTCCCGTTGGCCAGAACATGAAGTCCCCAGCCAACTCGGCGGCGAAGGAATCTGTCGTTTTCCCGCTTTGTCTCAGGTGAGACCACTGCGGCCCAACGCCGAGCATGAACTCGGCCTTGCTGGAGAGACTCCATGGTTTCTTGAAGAGAAAGTCAGTATCCCATTCCGTCGAGTTGCGGGTGTAAAAGGGCGACACACCCGCCTCCAGTTCAAGCCAGTTCTCGATGGGGGTGCACTCCGCCGCAAGGTTTGGCGCGAACGTGGCAGCTCCTCCGCCGAAGTTCCAATTGGTGGCCGCCCCCACTTCCAGGATGACGACCGGATCGTCTGAATCCCTGGACGCGTTGCTTTGGTTGAAAGCTGGATTTCTCTCAGTCGTCTGCCCAGGGACGGGCAGGCAGCACAATAGCAAAACGTAAGCGCCGGTTAGCCTGAGTAGAGGTATACGCATGCGTTGCCGTTGGCCATGGGGATGGGAAACTATAACACTCACCCATCCTCGTGAACGATTTGACCCGGGCCATGTTGCTGTCACGGATGCCCCTGTTTTGTCGTCTCCTGAAAACGGAGCATTGGCCTCTTGGCTCCAACTGATCGCGTATATGATGCCAGCTATGCGCGCCTTTGCCCTACTTTTTGCTCTTGTACCCCTGAGTGGTTTAGCCCAGGACGCGCTCCAGTCCAAAATCGCCGCCATCGCAAAGGATGCCCACGGAACCGTGTCCGTTTCCTGCCTGCTCCCAGGAACTCAGCTGAACTGTGATCTCAACCCTCACAACCACCCGCCCATGCAGTCCATGTACAAATTTCCCCTTGCGCTCACAGCCCTGCACCTGGCGGACACAGGAAAGCTGTTGCCCAATCAGCGGCCCGGGGAATCTATGGACGTTACGCTGGATCGAACCGTGCGATTTCTGCCGACAGACATCATACCGGGATCGTACAGTCCTCTTACCGATCGCTATCCTAAAGCCAATGTCGATGTGACGTTGCGTGAACTCATCCACTTGGCAGTTGGGCAGAGTGATAATGGTGCCGAGGAGGTTCTGATCCGCCTCGTGGGCGGTCCCCCTGTCGTGCAGGCGTACATACGTTCCCTGGGCATCCCCGGTTTTCATTTGGTCTACAGTGAGCGTGATTTGGACCGCGACGAAAATCTTCAATATCAAGACTGGATTGAGCCGGCAGCAGCCGTACAACTGCTTCAACGCCTGGTAAACAATCCTCCCATATCGCCGGTGGCCAACGCCTTTCTCTTACAAACGATGACCGACGCGGTCACGGGTCCTGGTCGACTTCGCGCCGGACTGCCTCCCGGGACCGTTCTTGCGCACAAGACTGGCTCTTCCGGGACGCATGGAGGCATAACAGCCGCCACCAATGACATAGGATTGATCACTTTACCGGATGGACGGAGACTAGCCATCGCTGTGTTCCTTACGGATAGCCGTGCCGGTGAAGCTACTCGCGAACGCGTCATCGCCCGCATCGGACGGGCGGCGTACGATCAGGCTCTCAAAACCAAATAACGCATACAGATTGCCACAGTAAGCCCGCGTCCATCCTGAACACTCCTCATTTACACTGTCCGTCATCATGACGAACGCAACGCCAGAAGTCCTTGTAGTCGGTGCGGGCCCTGTCGGTCTCACCATGGCTGCCGAGCTCGCTTGCCACGGTGGAAAAGGCTTCCTTCCGGTTTCGCCCGTTCCACCCAAGCAAGAACCTTCATGTTTGAGCTCTATCTTTTTTGACGTTAGCACCGCAGTTTCCGAGGACCCGGGCTGGCTCCGCTTGCCCCTGCCTTAAACTACGACGGCGTTCTGTGCAGCCGCGAATACATCGCGTGCGGACGTCGTACCCGCTACGTGCTCCGTACCGGTAACTCCGAGGTCCATCCATCCCGCGTTAACGCTCTCATACATTTCTTCGGCAGGCCCAGTGTGCCCCTTCGGTACGCCGAACTGTTCGAACGCTTCTGCCCACCCGGCACGCGGGACTGCAAAGGCTTTTACGTCGAGTGCCAGGACTTCACCCAACTGTCCGGCCACTTCATCCGCGCTTACCATCGAACCTACTTCAATGACGCGATGTCCTGACCAAGCCGACCCGGCCAGAAGTGTTGCCACTTCTTCGCCGATGTCGTCGGACGCCACCATTGTCGATTTCCGATTTGTAGGATGATAGAAGACCGGCAGTGTTCCGCCCTGCGCGGCCTGTAAGCCAAAAAGAAAATTTTCGAAGAACCCGCCTGCGCGGACAAATGCAACTGGAGAGGGCAGGCTGTGAAGGCCTTGCTCCAGGAGTGACAAGGCCGTGATCATCCCCAGCCCGCTTGTTCTATGCGCGCCCATGGACGAGAGCGCTACCACCCGCGGGGGCACTGCCTTGGTCAGAGCCTCGACATAGTTCGCAATCACGCCCTTTGCTTCTCTGTAATCAGGCGAGGGCGCCCATACGGCCGGCAACATAACAAACGCGCCCGCAACACCTTTGAGCGCTGCCGCTATGGCCGTCGAATCGTTCCAGTCTCCCTCGACCAACTCCACGCCCTTGTCTGCCCACTTAGCCGCCTTTTGGCGATCGCGCACCAGTGCCCGCACCTGTTTGCCTTGGTTCAGCAGATGCCGCGCGGTGGCGCCACCAACTTTTCCAGTAATGCCCATGATTAAATACATGCCCGTTTTCTCCTTGTTTTTCTTGCAGTGATGTGGGGCCGAATTTGCGGCCCCGTTTTTTGCCTCACGGCGCACTCTTGAGTTCAAAGATGAAGTCGAGAGATGCCCCACACTAAGCATGGTTGGCGACGAGAAATGTCTGGTTCTTTTCCATGGACTTAGTCAACTTTTCAAAGTCGGCCTGAGTGGGTTGAGCAGGCAGGAAGTCTGTTCTGCTATCCGGATGCACCGCGTCCTGCATCATTCGCTCGTGGTGATACGTTGAGACACTCAGTACGCGGCACGGACGCTCGCTCTTATTGAAGAACGAATGAGGCGCGTTGGGTTGCACCACTAGGCTCTCGCCGCCTTCATACACGTTCCACTCAGCGGCGCCCTGATTGTTCCAGTGCCCAATGGATAGCGTGCCTTCCAGAACGTAGAAAAACTCTGCAAACGGATGCTTATGGAGGGGAATCCCCATGCCCGGCACGACCGTCGTCTCAAAAACGGAGAACGTGTAGCCTGTGTTTTCTCCCAATGCCCTCCACAGCAGTTGCATTGGCCCCATATTCAGCGCCGGGCCGCCTGTTTTGTTGTTCTTAATAACGTTGTGATGAATGACTTCTTGAAGCGGACTGGGGAAGTTCGACATAAAGAACAATCCTTTCGTGAACGAAGTTGGTGCTCTGACGTGAATACCAGAGCTTGTGAATTGCGCAGCTAGCACTCCGCTAGTCCGGTGGGTTTCCACGATTGTCTGTCGCATGAATCGTTACGAGCCTTTACAGGGCCGATTGGATCGCCTCGATGAGAGCGTGGTTGATCCTCGCCGAGGCCTTGCTATGTGGTCGTCACTGTGACTGCCTGACGCACATACAGTCCGCTTTCCAGTTGCTGCACCATGAAGGCCGCCAGATCGGCCCGCCCTATCTTGTGCGCCTTCTCGCCGCCCTCTGTGCTCAGCACCCTTGCAACACCGGTCTTCTCCGCGTCGGTCAACATCGGCGGCCGCACGAGAGTCCAGTCCAAGTTGCTGCCTTCGATCTCTGCTTCCATGCCCGCCTTGTCTACCAGCAAACCCCGCAGAAACGTCCGCATGAGTACGTGCTCGTTGAAGAAGCCAGCGTTCTTGACGCTCTCGCCCGCACCCACCACTGAAATCTTCAGCAGCCGCCGCACGCCACTGCGCTGCATCGCGCCGACAATATTGTGTGCCGCGCGCGTTTCCATTGTCGTTACTTTCCATGGCGTCTTGCCGCCAAGCGCGTCGATGACCGCATCCTGCCCGGCGACCGCAACGTCGACCGCAGCGGCGTCCAGCACGTCGCCTGCAACAACTCTGACATTCGCCTTGTTGTAGTGCGCCGCACCGCGGACGAAAGCCGTGACCTTATGCCCAACGGCCAATGCCTCGTTCACCAGCGCCTCGCCGCTCTTACCTGCAGCTCCAATTACTAGGACTTTCATCGCATCCTCCTGTTGCCTCGTATATGGCCGCCAATCCAAATACGCGACCTGACAATTAGAGCTCCCTTATTAACCATTGGTTGCAAAATGATCAATGGTTTTTAACCACTGGTCACAAGTTAACATTTGGTCGCAATCATCGCCGAAAACAACTAAGCTATTGAAGTGACATCCACATCGCCAAGTCGTCGGGTAGAGCGCAAGGAGAGGTTGCGGGGCGAAATCCTTGCGGCTGCCAGCAAAATGTTTGCCGATCGCGGCTACGAGGCCGTGACGCTTCGCGAGATCGCCAAAGAGATCGGCTATACCCACGCCGTGATCTATCAGCATTTCCCTGACAAATGGCACATTCTTGCGGAGTTGAGCAGGGAGACGATCGGGTTTATGGTTCAGAACTTCGACGCGATTGCCGCTAAACAGCTTGCACCGAAAGAGCGTCTTTTTGCGACTTCACGCGGCTTGATTCAATTTTGCGTTGCCCATCCACAACAGTTCCGGAATGTCTTCTTCGGGCCTGAGAACCGCAACGGCGTCCGCGCCGGACAATATATTAACGACCTAGGCGCGCCATTGTTCGGACGTTTCGTGCAGCTCTTCTTCGATGTTGCCAGGGATGAGGGATTGCCGAATAGGGATGACATCGTGGTAGCGCACACCTGGTGGTTTACGATCTTTGGCCTCGCCACACTCATGGTCATCCAAGGGGTTGTACCTGACCTGCCCAACCAGACTCTCGTGGTCGAGCAAACAATCGCAACGCTTTGGGCGGGCGTCCAGGCTGTTCCGCGATTGCCGAAGAGCGCAATCTCTAAGCGATCCGGGCGATCCGGTGCCTCAAAGCAATAACAGCTTCTGTCTACTTAGGAGCATTGGAGGTATCCCGGTGCTGTACCAGGACTCACTCACTCTTCCGAGGCTGAGCCCTTCCAGTGGCACGAGAGGCCAGTAGAGCTGGGCATATTGCGGTGACACCCTACCGATTGCCGCACTAAGCCCGCATCCATCCTGAACATTGCTCATTTACACTGTCCGTCATCATGACGAACGCAACGCCAGAAGTCCTCGTAGTCGGTGCGGGCCCTGTCGGTCTCACCATGGCTGCCGAGCTCGCTCGCCACGGTGTCTTCTGTCGCGTCATCGATCAGCTCGCCGTCCCGCTTGCCTATTGCCGCGCCATCGGAGTCACTTCGCGCACCCTCGAAGTCTGGGACGACATGGGTGTGGTCACCGCTATGATCGACGCCGGCCTTTGGTTCGGCCGCTCACGCTCCTACCTCAATCACGCCCCACCCCAGGACTCCGACACTGACCTCTCCGATCTCCCCTACGGCCACCTCGGCATCCCGCAGCCCGAAACTGAACGCATCCTCACCGCACACCTCGCCACCTTCGGTATAGCCGTCGAACGCGCTGTCACCCTCATCTCCTTCACTCAGGACAACGAAGGAGTGGAAACCGAACTTCAACACTCCGACGGCACCGCCGAGACGGCTTCCTTCCGATACATCGTCGGCTGCGACGGTGCCCGCAGTGCTGTCCGCCACATCCTCGACATCCCCTTCGAGGGCGATCACTACCCCATCAGCTTCATGCTTGGCGATGTCGTCCTCGATACCGATCTCCCTCGCGGCATGATCCTGCGCTCCATCAACGCCCCGCAGCAGGGCCCGCCTGACTTCTTCATCGCGATTCCCCTCCCCGAGCGAAATCGCTACCGCGTCTCCATGCTCGCCCCGCAGGACAGTTCCGACCTCGCCGTGCCCACCCATGGCCTGCAGACCGATCGGCCCGCCCCCACCCTCGAGCAGCTGCAGGTCGTCGCCGATCGCCTCTTTCCTATGAAGATCGCGCTGTCGAATCTCCAGTGGTCCTCAAACTTCCGCATCGGCATGCGCCTTGCGGCCCACTATCGCAAAGATCGCGGCTTCCTCGCCGGCGATGCCGCCCACATCCATCCCCCCACCGGCGGCCAGGGTATGAACACCGGCATCCAGGATTCCTACAACCTCGCATGGAAGATGGCGCTCGTCCTTCATGGCAAAGCCTCCCCACAACTCCTCGACACCTACGAATCCGAGCGCCGCCCCGTAGGTGCCGACGTAATCGCCCGCACCCGCGCCGCTTCCGAAAAGCTCGGCCGCAGCGACTCCGCCCAACAAGCCCGCCTCGCCGACACGCAAGTACTCATTCACTACCGCGACAGCAGTCTCTCCAAAGATGCAGGACCCGCAGACCTGCCCATCCAGGCCGGCGACCGCGCCCCAGACTGCGACGGACTCCATCGCGAACACGTCCGCGCTCCCTTGCGCCTGCTCGACATCACCCGCGGCGCCGCACACGTTTTGCTCGTCTACCTCGACGCATCCGTATCAACCAAGCAAGCCGCCGAACTCGAGCATCTCGCCCAAACTCTCAAATCTCTTCCCGGACCAGAGTGCCGCATCGCCGTCGTCGCCGCACCGAGCGCTCCTCCGCTCTCCCTCATCGGTGTCCCTATCGTCACCGACACCTCCGGCCAGTTCGCCGCCGTCTACAAGCCCGCCGCCGCCACCGCCTTCCTGGTCCGGCCCGACGGCTACATCGGCTATCACGCTCGGCCGTTCACCTCGCAAGGCGTGATCGAATACTTCTCAGCTCTTACCTCGGCGTCCGCGTTTCCGGTTTAAGGTTTCAAGGTCTACGCGTTGCATGCGAGGAAGTATTTTAGGAAACTGTGGTGATTGCGAATCGAATGCTGTCACGAATATCCCGGTTCCATCGTCTAATGGAAACGGAGCGCATGTATGAAGTCACTGGCAATTTGTTTTCTTGTTCTCTATGCCGCTTCACCAGGACGGCTTCTCGCCCAAGCGACCGACTGTAATGACCCTTGCGCCAGCCTCAAGGCGAACGCTATTTCGCAGCAGCAATGGGAGAATCAGAGTAGCCCTGTGTATGCGGATGCCACTGAGTTGGCACGCACGTTGAACGAGCGCGGTTTCCAGGTGCAGTGTATCCGTAGGTCAGTCGAGGAGCGCCTTTTTAAAGGCCAGAAGGGCGCAGCATGGTTCAAGACCGGCCGAGGAGTCTTCGAAGTTTGGTTCCTGCCGAAGTCAGAGAGTTTTGCTGGTTTGGAAATCAACGAACAGTCGGGTAACGGCGAATACGTGTATTTGTTTGGTGGAACACCGCAAATATCGACAACGATGGGTGGCTCGAAACAGAGCTACTTTATCAAGTACGACAATGTACTCTTCCATGTGATCGGCGATGATCGATTGGCCGCAAGCATCAGGAACGCCTTTCAAAAGCCTTAAGTGTGGGAAAGATAGGACACTCCCCGGTTTCATCCGGGCGATAGCAAGCTGCAGATCCCTCGGCTTCGCTCGGGATGACAGAGCGGTCGGTAATGGTGAAGTCAAGGGGGAGTTACGCGAAAAGGCCCCGCGAACGGCCCGTAGGTGGTCCATCCGTTGACACGTAAGAGGGGAACTCCGTGACAGACGAAAGTGACCGAAAGCAACCGCAGTCGCATTGGACCTGGAGGAAAACTTGATCAGTCGGACTACCTGGAGTGTTGGCGCGCTAGTCCTATTCATAGCGGCTGCTGCTGTGGGGTCAATGTTGTTAACGCGCGCCGCTTGTCGTGCAATCACTGAGCACGGAGTGGTGAGAGATTTCCGCCATTTTACAGGTGATGAGCTTGAACGCGATGTGCGTATTCAAGTTCCCCTTGGCAGTTCGCGCGCGTTTGTTGAGAGCTTCCTTACGGAGGAGGGCATGAAAAATAGTTACAACTCTGCTCTCAATGCAACTCTGGCGAACGCGCCCTGTCTCAAGGGGAGCGGGATTATCGTGAAATCCCTCGGACTGACCTTTCGGTTCGACAACCAATTAAGGTTGGTGTCCATCGAATCACACGTACATCTAACGGGCCCGTAGCTGCCGGCATCGACTAGGTCCATGCTGAAGAGCATGACAGAGTTCATTGAGACCCCATCGCTGTCGCGATGCACCGCAGTCCGGACCACCATGGTCACGTTTTCAGGTCCCGTGGTAAGCTTTTCCCGTCCATCATCATCCTTCCCTAGCCGGGGTGATGGCGTCTGACAGAAAGTCCACCCGTCATAACCTTTCGGAGGCCCGTAATGCCCAACATGAAAACTCTTTGCGCAGCGTTTCTGTGTCTCTTCGGCGCCGGCGCTGCCTTCTGCCAGGCCGATCCAAACCCACCGCCAAACGTATTCCACGACTACAAGTATGACTTCTTTACCCTGCCCAATGGGGCCACCGGTAACCTGACGGTCGTCAACAATTTCGATGTGGTTGCGGGCACGTACTACCCCACAGACCCTTGCTGCGCCCCTTCCGCTTCCGGCACAGGTTACCTGCGGTACCCGGACGGCAAGATCGTGATCTTCACCATCGCGAACGCAAATGCCGTTTCCATGACGATCAGTGGGCTGAATGATCGCGGCGAGTTGCTCGGTCATTACGCAGATAGAACGACCGGCAACACCATCGGCTTCCTCCGCCGCCCCGATGGAACCATCAAGACCCTGGCGCTTGGCGGCGTAACGGAAAGTACCATCCCCACCAGCATCAACGAAGAAGGGAATATCCTCGGCATCCTTCGCAACAACACGACCGGAGCGGACTTGCCGTTCCTTCGCTACCCTGACGGGCAATACCTGACCTTTGGTGTGGCGGACGCCACCTCGATACAAACCCAAAATATCAACGATCGAGGAGTCGCTCTCGGTTCGTATTTTTGCTCGAACAGCGACGGAGGCGTTTGCGGCTTCTACGGCAAGCCTGGTGGCACCATTACCACCTTCACGTATCCCCCCAACGGGATGAATCCCTTTGAGATCAATAACCGTGGTGTCATTGCCGGTGTTGCCTACCCTCCTGCCGGCGGGGTGGACTACTTCCTTCGAAAGAAGGACGGAACGATGATCCTGTTCGGTATCGACAAGATTACTAATTTCAGTTCGCTTGCGACCGACATCATCAGCCTCAACGACGAGGATGACGCCATCGGGGCCTACACGGTGCTCTACGAGCCCACGCCGGGTAATAGTGGGTCTAGCTACAGTTACGACTTTATCCGTACCCGTGACGGGAAGATCAGCGCGTACGATCCACCGACACAACCCGGTACGTTGCTGGGCGATGTGATCAATGATCGTGGCGTAATTGCCGGGAGAGTCGTCGCGCCATCCGGCAACGGGCTCTTTGTCCTTACCCCCAAGCACCACGAGCCTTGCGATAACTAAGGCGAGGGCGTGGGCGCCAGATAGAAAGATAGGCGAGGCCGCCCCTGGTGACCTCGCCGGCTTTGTACCCTTGATTTCTCCCCTTGCGATGCGCGTACTATATCGTCTACTATTACGTTAATAGTATACTACATAGGTATGGACACATGCGCTTCAGATGCGAGCTTCCTATCCTCATCTTTGCCGCCGTCTCAACTCTAGCCTGGACTGCTTCGGGCCAGCCCGCTACGCCTCAACCCATCCTCGCCAGCGCCGCCTCAGCGTTCGATGTCGCCCACATCGAACCCGGTGACTCCGGAATCAACCAGTGGAAGTTCGCGGTGGTTTCCATACGGCAAAATAACTCCGGCGGCCCCCAGCATATCGGAGTTGCGACGGCTGACGGATATCAAATCATCAACTTGTTTTTGGGTTATCTGCTCCGCATGGCTTATGTGCCGCAAACCGGTGGCGCACCGTTCTATTTTACGGACCAGATCATAGGATTGCCCGCCTGGATGATCGGCGACGATGATCGTTACGATGTGCACGCAAAGGTCGATGAAGCAGACCTTACGGATTGGCAGAACCCGGCCAAACAGCCTGCTATGTTGCGGTCCATGTTGCGGGCGATGCTCGCGGATCGTCTCAAGCTGGTGGTGCACCGCAGCACCCGGCAGGCTCCTGTGGACCTGCTGGTAATAGGGAAAAACGGGCCCAAATTCGAGGAGACGGATTCCGGCGAACTTCACCTCGGCTCACGTCCGATGCCTGGAGGCGGGACGCTGTCCCGTGACGAAGAAGACGGCCAGATGACCGTGCATTATTTTGGCATCACGATGGCACAGCTGGCGACATGGGTATTGGGGACAGGGCGCCCGATTGTGGACAAAACCGGTCTTGCGGGAAGGTATGACGTCACCATCCAGAAGCCGACTCTGCAGCCGAATGCGCCGCAAGCGGGTATTTCTGCGCCCGATCCTGGACCTTCTGCAGCCTCAATTGCCGATCAACTCGGCCTGAAGCTTGTGCCATCAAAAGGAGAGGTGGAGACGTTAGTGATAGACCACGTCGAGCGGCCGTCGCCTAACTAGAAGAAACTACGGGCGCGGGGCAAACGCACGGACGAATACGAATCAATCAAAGCAGTGCAATATCGTCACAGCGATGGTGCTCGCGCGCGAAAACCCGCGGCTACATGTCAACGGCATCGAGCCGGGCATCATGTTCAGCACCGGCCTCCACGGTCACATAAGCATCTCTCGCGAGATCCTGACGTCGGTGCCCGTTCCGCTGCTGGTGCCGTTTGTAAAGGTCCTGAGCACCCCCAAGCGAGCCGCGCGCGTGATCACGAGGATCCTGACGGATATATCCGGTCAATCCGGGGTTTACTACGATGAAGGCGGCCATCCCATGCAAGGTTCCGCGCTCGTGCGCGATTCGAACTTTCAGGACCGCGTTGTCGGTGAGACACGCGCTTTTCTGGCGACGGCTCGGGAGTAGATATGCGACATGGTGTCAAATGTTCGGTGATGCGTCCGTCCCGCCCCCCTGAAACCAGCACCGCCCGGCTATGCGAAATTACATTTTCTCCTGAGACATCACCCAAAGCTGGTTTCATCCCTAACTCCTCGTGATCGGACTCTCCATCAGTGCGTGGTCTGGCCCGACCGATTCGCCATTCCAAATTTTCTTCGCTGTCCACGACTCGGCTGGTGCTGCCCAAAACGAGTTCTCCGTCGGTAACCCCAGCGGAAGCCAAGCCGCGGAGCAGAGACAGCAGCTCCCCGTCGAAATGTAGACCTCGGCAATCGACGGTTGGTGGCCGTAGAAACCCACCGTCAGCCATCCCTGGGCATCAAATGTGCCAGACGCATCGATCAACCGGCGCATCACCGCGGTCAGTCCAGAGCGTACCTGCTGGGGCGAGACGCCCTCAGGCAGCTGCTGCCGCGTAGTCATCTCGGCGAGAAGGTGAAAGGCGCCAAAGCGATAACAAAGCGAGCGCCCGATGGGCGGGAAGTCTCCGTCAGGACCAATGAGACGTTCCTGAATGGCAGCATAGCGCCGCGCATGCAGCATCGCCGCAGGCTGAAAGGACTCCATACGGAAGAGGACTTCGAAATGGTTTCCAGAATTTGCAATAACATCGGCTGGATCACGAAGCTGTTGTAGTAGTCCCAGTGGAACGCCGGCCCATCGCCGTAGAGACCGTCACCCTTGTACCAGGTATTCACGGTACGAATCGCGTAATCCACCCGCATCGGGTCCCACCACACGCCCATGAACGAGAGCACGCTTTCGATCATGGCCGAGAACAGAAGCCAGTTGCTGTAGTCAGGCTGTATCACGCGGGTTGCCTAAAGCGCGGCAATCACATGTTGTTGGGTGCGGCCGTCAAGCTGCTCCATAGCTCCTTAGGCGCGCGTAAGATCGCCAAAGCGAGAAATTCGGCGTCAACTACGACTTGGCTGCCGTCGCTGAAGTTCATGTAGTCGGGGGATTCCGGATCCGTGCCCGCATCGATAGCCATGCGCGACCATTGCGCATACTGGCTCCGCAGCGCTCCCTCGGATCCTGTCTGCGCACCGCGTTCGAGCCAGGGCGCAATCCCCATGAGCAGACGGCTCATGGCTTCAAGATGAGTAAACCTGCGCCGATCGGCAACATTGCCGTGAGGCGCTTCGACCGGCATCTCCAACTTGAGCTTCCTCTCGCTCAAGGCCTTGAGAACCGGATGCGACACCCGGGTGAGGACCTGCACCCAGTATTCACGATCGCTCGCCGCGGAAATAACTGGTACTGCGGCAGTCTCGACGGGGAGTGCGGAAAGAGCACCCAACGCAGCGCCGCTGGAAAGGAACTGACGACGGTTCATACCATCGTGCCTCCGCTTCATCGGTTCCCCTTTTCGCTACCGGCGTAATCCATGATGCGATGATACCTCTCTCATGTGCGCGACAAATCAGGAGAAGACACCTGTACTCTGAGCGCAAGACCGCGGTGAACAACAGGGATTGTTGCGGCGTCGCCATTCCGTCGTTGCGAAGCAAATACCGCTCCAGAGATACTATCCATGGCAATCATGTGTCTTGCCGGCTTGACCATTGCGAGGTTGGGAAAGATGCGAAAGACCATAGCACGCCGCCAGTTTCTGAAGACCGCCGGGGCGGGTGCATTCACAAGCCTGGCCCCGCGTGTGTTGGCATCGTCAGCGGCGCAAATCACGAGCGGCAGCGTCAGCCCTTCCAAAATCGCACGGCTTTTTGCCGGATGCTGCGCTTATTCCTATGGCAACGAACTCAAGGCCGGTGAGATGACGCTGGAGGACGTGATTCACAAAGCAGTCGAGCTCCAGGTCGAATCCGTGGATATGACAACCTACTATCTGAAATCCGTTGAGCCGTCCTACTTATATAGTCTTCGTCATCTGGCATATCGCAATGCCGTTGCCTTCTCCGGCGTCGCATGCGGTGTGAGCATGGCGGAAGCGGACCCAGCTAGGCGCGCGGAAAATGTGAGCGCAATAAAAAAATGGGTGGATGTTACCGACCGGCTTGGAGCCGCACATTTGCGAGTGTTTGCCGGAACATTGCCGCCCGGCGCCACCACACGGCAGGCGATGGACTGGGTGGTGGAGACAATGAAGCCAGCGTGTGAGTATTCCGCCCAGAGGGGCATCATGCTGGGGCTTGAGGACCATCCCGGTGTGGCCGAGACTGCATCCGCCTGCCTTGAAGTGATGCAGCGCGTGGATTCTCCCTATGCCGGCATCAACCTCGACATAACGCACTTTGTGCCCACTCCATCCGAGGACCACTACGCCCAGATAGCATCTTGTATTCCCTACGCGACCCACGTTCATATTCGCGAACGATTTGACGATGAGACGCCCATCGACCTCGACCGCGTCTGGCAACTATTTGCCCATGCGGGTTACAAGGGATACGTGTCCGCGGAATATGACAACCGATTCGCGAAAGACAAGGATTCCAGGACAGCGGTCCCCAACCTCATCGCCAAAATCCGGGCACTGTGCAAGAAATATTCCGACACTTAGCAAAACGTGCGGCTCTCCGCAGTTGCAGAAAACTGGTGTTTGTCAACGCCGGAGCTACTTATGCAGCGCAACTGCAAGCGCGATCAGAGCGACCAGCAGCGCAGCTCCGGCGAGGCCGTACGTCAACAGTTGTGAGGCTCGCGACGCGGTTGCTGGAGTGATGCCGCCTGGATTCGGCATGACCATGGTTGGGTCTGCGAAGATCGACTGTTGCATCACTCGCTTGGCCGCCACGACTTCTTCTATCCCGGCCTGGAAATGATGTTGATGGATTTTCTTTGCGGCATCGGGGATTGGCTCGGCAGCCGCAGCCAGGGCCGCCTTCAGCACAGCATTTTGAATATCTCCGCCGCTTACTTCGTATTGATGCGCCAGGGTATTGAAATCGACGTCGGGGGCAAGCGGCGTCCGGGACGGATGCACCTGCACCTTCCAAATCCGGGCGCGCTCCGGCTCGCCTGGCAGCTCGAACAGGACGTGCGTTCGGATACGCCGCTCGAACGCCGGATCGAAGTTTGCGGCAAGATTGGTGGCGAAGATCACGACACCGGTGTACCGTTCCAACTCTTGCAGGAGCACGTTGACCACGCTGTTTGATTCCCGCTGGGAGCCAGCGTCAAGCGATGTCGATCGTCGTGAAGCGATCGCATCCGCTTCGTCGAACAGCAGCACGGCTTGCTCCTCGCGCGCGGTACGGAAGATGGCGGTAACGTTCTTCGAGGTCTCGCCCATCCACATGGATTCGAGCTCGGCGTACCGGACGACGAGTAGCTGGCGGCCTAGCGAGTTCGCGATGGCTTCGGCACAAATGGTCTTGCCGGTACCAGGTGGCCCGGCAAAATTAAAGGCAAGACCAAGGCCGGTGGAATGCCGTTCGCCAAGGCCCCAGCTCTTGAAGATTAGATTGTGCTGGGTAATCTGGGCCAACGCAGCTTCTAGAGCGTTGCGGGTCGCGGGAGAAAGAATGACATCCTCAAACGTTCGGCGCGGCGCGATGGCTTCGACCGCACGGCGGCCAGAAATGCCAAACAAACGCGAGAATGTAGTTGGCCCCACCCGGTAAACCCTCGCCCTGCCCAGTCAGAATCAATGCGACCGGCACAACTTCTACTTGCCTCGCCCGCACAACTGTTTGTAACAGATTCAGACAACGTTCCCCTAGAGCGAACACAACGCGACATGAGGGGTTACTCCGTCCGTCACCGAAAAAAGCCCTCGTCACTGAAAAAGCCCTGCGGGGAGTTATGAATTGCGCTTGTTTTTCCTGGGGGAGGCCTTCTTCGCGATGGGTTTCCACTCGGGGAGCCATCCTGACCCGGAGAGCACTTTGAAGAGGTTTACATATCCGCCGGGAGCCAGTTCGAAAGGCGCGGAGACATGGCCGCCCTGGTCAAACCTTGCACTTGCCTTTTTGCGCGAAGACTCAAACCAAGCTGGGTGTACGAAGTCGGAGACGAGCACTCCGTCGATGTGATAGGCGAGCTCCAGAGGGGCGACCGGATCGCAAATCTCGCGGCGGTACAGCCTGCCGGTCTGGTCGTTTCGCGAGACAAAGACGGTGAGGTTCAGTTGCGGATTGGCAAGCATTTCGAGCAGATCGTGGCTGGCAGCCATGGTCCAGGGCCAGCCCGCCCGTTGCGCGTTCACGACAGAGATTTTCACTTGCGGCAGACCTTCGGCAGTGAGCGTGTGATAAGCAACGGCCTCAGGGTAGTCGGACTCGTCTTCGACGACGACCCACCACGACTCTTGTTCCGGTTCTTCGCCGCGGGAAACGAAGGCAAGTTCTGCATCGATTCCCCAAGCGGGAGCGAAGTCGCGATGAACCTGGGTTTGCAGCGCGCCAACTGCGGTGCGGACCTCGTCGTCGGTGAGGCGAATGCTGCGGTTAAGCACGGCGACGCGATAGGAGAGCGGCTTGATTTGGGAAGCCAGCAGGCTAGCCTGGGTCGGCTTGGCATTGGCGTTCTGCATAGCTTCCCAGTTGCGAATCGCCTGCACGACTTTGACGGAAGCCTGTTCGGGGGTGGAGAAGCGGGTGACGATGCGCCCCTTCATGACCTCCTGACGAAAGGTCGCCTGGTATTGGCGGTCCTGGTCGCTCTCGATGAGGTTCGCCGCCAAGGGATAATCTTCGGCGGTTACGAATACCAGGCTGGGTTTCTGGTGCACGACAGCGGCTCTGAATTCGCGCTCGGTGTAGGAGGGGCCGGCGGCGCTGCGCGAGCCATAGAGCGGGCCGACGATGCAGAGGAAGAGGTCGCACTCGGCGACCTTAGCCCGGCAGAACTCGTCGGGCACCTCGTCGATGGCGCCAAAGTCTTCCATGCGTACGCAGTGGTAGCCGTGCAGGCCCTCGATGGCACGATAGGCGGCCTCGCGGGACTGCACGAGGTCTTTGCTGGTGGAGCTGAGGAAGATCGTCAGCATGGTCGCCACATTCTATTGCAGGCGAGGGAGGAACCGCCTACAGTTTCACATACTCCGCGCGGGCTTTCTTCAGGATCGGTATATCCGAATCGGCGTTCTTCCAAAGGGTGAAAAAATCTTCGTAGGCAGTCTTTGCCTTGGTCCTGTCTCCGGCCATGGCGAACGCTCGTGCCTGCTGTAAATGCGCCAGGGCGCCGATGGGATCGCTGCCGACGACGCCACGGTGGTCGAGGATTTTCTGGAATTCGTTGGCCGCTTCCGCCCCCTGGTGCGCTGCCAGATAAGCCTCCCCGCGCAGATAAATGGGGGTAGAGCTGCCCGAATAAGAGGCGGCAAGAGCCCAGCTCATACGGAACCGCGGCTTGCAGGTGCTCGATCGCTTTCCCGGCATCTACCTTGTTCAGTGCGATGCGCGCTCGAATCACCGGCAGATAACTGAAGCGGACGACCGTATCTTCTGGGAAACGCGATTCCACATCATCGGCGAGCGCCTGAGCGCGCCCGGAGTCCCCGACGACGGCCAACGCCAGCGCTGCGCCGAACTCCACTTCACGGTTGTTCGCATGCTGCAACGCAGCCTTCGCCCAAACCCTGGCTTGAGGCGTGTTTCCGAAGAAGGCTTCCCTCAGAGATGCTCCCGCTTCCCACAAACCTGCTCTCTCCTGCTGCGCCTCCTGCGTAGCCTGATCCACCGCGCGCTGCGACAGGATCCTCGCCTTGCGCAGTTGACCGGCATAGGCCAAAGCGAACGCCTCCTTATTGGAGATCCAGGTATCCCCTCCCGACCTTTCCCGCGCCCGGGCGGCCGCCCGATCCATAGCCGCCTGGTCGCCCTTCAAGAAGGCTATGTCATGCTCCAGCATGATGAATTCGTCGATATCCAGTGCTCGGCCGGCCGCCCGCTGGAGCACGGTCTCTGCCTCATCGACGCGATCGAGATAGACGTTATTGACTCCGAGATTGTAATAACCGATCGCGAAATCCGGATCGCGTTCGATCGCCTTTCGTGCCTCGACGAGCGCTTGTTCGTACCTTCCTGCTGCCTTATTCGGAAAGCCCGACAACAACGAGTGAGGCACCGGATCACGAGGATAGGTTTGTGCCCACGCCTGATCGTTTTGCCGCGCTTTTTGAAGGTTTCCACTGGCCAAACCTTCGTACGTTGCGGTGATGTAAAACCTCTCCTGATCGCTGGTATGGTCGCGCAACTGCCAGGCATTCGTAGCGTGCTCCGCGGAGAGATCGGATTCATCCAGATCAGCGTATTCGCGCCCCAGGGTCGCTTGCGCCAGAGCGAAATCAGGATCGATCTCCACTGCGCGTTTCAAAGACGGAAGAGCCGCCATGGCGCCATGCGATGTGTGCAGCTTCCAGCCCGCGCTGTAAGCCTCCAACGCCTCGAGCGATGGGGTGGTTGCCTCGGCAAGCGGAGTGTTGTGCTCCTGGATGGTCGTCAGCGACTCACCCACCCTCTTTCTAAAGCGACCGGCGATTTGGCTCAAGCCAGTCAGCGCGTCCTCTTTTTTTGCGGCCTGCACCTGTTCCTGATCAAGCACCTCACCCGTGCGACAGCTCTTGGCCTGGAGCGTGAGAACGTATTGGCTTCCCAGGGGCGCAATCGAACCCTCGAGCACGGCGGCACTCCCGGTGCGCTCGCAGACTCCCCGGGCAGCCTGTGGAGTCAGCCGAGCATCCGCCGGGTAACCCATCAACCGTAGCGCATGGGAGATACCCTGGTCAGAGATAAGGCTAAGGTAAGGCGACTGCCTGAGCTGGATGGCTAAGCCCTGGCGCAGCGTTTCGTCGAATAAAGGATCGCCGGTCGAGTTGGCGAAGTCGGCAAGCACCACTGTATCTTTTGCTCCGAGAACAGCCCGGACCGGCGAGGCCCATCGCCATAAGCCTGCCGCCCCTGCCAACAGGACGAGAGCGGCGAGCGCGATCCATTTCCACGGCCTGGTCTCCGTAACGTCAATCTGCACCCTGGAATGGCTGGCAGCAGCAATCTCTAAGGCCTGCCCAGGAACCGTGCGGACATTTTCGGCAAGGCGATATCCGCGGCCGGGCACGGTGACAATGTAGCGATGGTCGGGCGTGGTCTCGCCCAGCGCCTTGCGCAGCATAAAGATGTTGCGGGTGAGATTGGCCTCTTCCACAAAAGTGTCCGGCCAGACTGTCTTCATCAGGTCGTCTTTGGTGACGATCTCGCGACCGTTTCGCACCAGAACCAGAAGGATCTGAAACGTCTTGGGCGTCAGCGGGACAAACTCGCCGGCCTTGAGCAGCGTTTCCCTCACCGGATCGACACGGAAAGGACCGAACTCGTAGAGCTCTTCATCTCCCGGGTTCTCGCGAATGCTCATTTGAGGCCGGATTCTACCATGCGGAGGCGCGCAGGCCGCAGTCTGGCCAGCTCAGGTACCGTCCGGCAAGTCGCTCATTTTTAGCCAGTTGCGGCAATGCGAGAAATTATCAGAATTTTTCAGACGGAAGCAAAGGACTATTCATGCCCGTTCGCGGCAACCTGCACTCGTTCCCATCCCATTCCGCCTCGCAAAGGAGGGTTCTATGGCAAAGCACACCAGAATCACCATCGAAACCGATTCGCTGTTGATCGTGCGAGGCCGAAGCACTCTGCGCGCGTGGTGTTCTCGCTGCGCGGCAGAAGTGGAAGTGGTCGCGCTTGAAGAAACGGGAGTGATGTCGAACCTGGAACGGCCCGAACTAGAGGAATGGCTCAATTCGGGGGAGTTCCATCGCCTGCAGGCTGCCGATGGATCGACGCTCATGTGCCTGAATTCCCTGCTCGCTCGCGTGCAGAAGACAACCACCATCGAGCCCGGAATTTCCGCGGCTACGAAACAGACAAAGGAGACAAAATGAACAGCAAATGGAAGTTGAGCTCTTTATCTCTGGGCCTGGTCGCGTCTGTGGCGGCGGCTGCCCCCGCTGCCCAGGCGCCACGATGCGAACAACCGCAATATACGGTCACCGATCTCGGCGTGTTGGGAAAAGGCGACAACGCCACGGCGAATGACATGAACAGTATCGGCTGGGTGGCTGGGCAATCGAACCTGGTTCCCAACGGACCGCAACACTCCTTCCTTTGGTATGGCGCCGGCCCGCTGGTAGACATTGGAACCCTGGGCGGCCCCAACAGCGGGGCGGGCGGCCCCAACCTCTATGGCGAGGCTGCGGTTGAGTCTGAGCTTGCCACCGCGGACCCTGACAAGGAAGACTTTTGCGCGTTCGGAACCCATTTGGTTTGCCGCGGAGCCATCTGGCGTTATGGCAAATTGACCGCACTCCCCAGGCTACCCGGCGGCCGCAACTCCAACGCGTTTGGGGTGAACAATCTCGGCCAGGTGATCGGATGGTCGGAAAATGGCGTGCGCGATACTACCTGTGCCAAGGGAACCCTATCCCAGGTCCTCCGCTATGAAGCAGTGAAATGGGAGCCGAATGGTCAGATCCATGTACTCCGTCCGCTTCCTGGCGACACCGTCACCTTCGCCATGGGGATCAACGATTTTGGCCAGGCTGTCGGTTCTTCCGGCACGTGCGCCACTGAGGGCTTGCCGCCAGTAAATGTGAACGGGCTACACGCTGTGCTCTGGGAAGCGGATGGTACGCCGAAGAATCTGGGCAGGTTCGGAGACAACGACCACAAAATGTCCAATGTCGCGTCCAGCGTCAATGACCTCGGCGATGTGGTGGGCACGTCGGAAGCAAATGACGGCACCATCCACGCGTTCCTCTGGACCAAAGCCAAAGGCAAGCAGGACCTGGGTACTCTTTCACCGGCAGCCTTCGTGACCGTAGCCGGCTGCTGCAGAACTGTGAACAATCTCGACGAGGTAGTTGGCTTCTCCGTCGATCCCAACGGGGTGACGGCATTCCGGTGGAAGGATGGGAAAATCAAAGACCTCAACACCCTCATCCCAGCGGACTCGCGACTGCATCTGATGGGTGCTTACTCGATCAACGATGAAGGAGAGATCGCAGGCCAGGCTTGCGTGTTGCCCGCCTGTACGGAGATGCACGCCTACCGGCTCACTCCGAGGTAGAGGTAGACTGAAAGGGTAGGCGGCGGCTGAATTCTACCGCTTACCCATTTTTTCCTCGGGCCGCGGGGCACCAGCGCGCTTGCCTCGCGAAGTTTAGAGCCCCACAAACATAACGTAACCACTACAGCTCCAAATCTGCGCGGGCATGTGGGCGGCTCCACGTGGCTAACCCGCCCAATGGCTATCTTCTCGGCTCATACCGCATCGCCACCGCCCCCGAGCTGAACTCCAGCCGGTTCACGAGCTTCAAGTCGACATGCTTCGATAGCCCCGCGAATAACGTCGGCCCGTGGCCCGCAACCCTGGGATGCACGACGAACTCGTACTCATCGATCAATCCCATCTCCGCCAACGCCAGCGGGAGCTTCACGCCTCCCGTGAGCAGTCCCCTACCCGGCGCTCGCTTGAGCTGCTGAACGGCCTTCTCTAGATCTCCGCGCACGAGCTCTGCGTTCCAATCGACCCGCTCCAGGGTGCTCGACACGACATACTTCTTTGCCGCGTCGATCGTCCGGCCGAAGGGCTCCATCGAACCAGGCGCCGGTTTCCGGAACGCTGCCTCCATCATTTCGTAAGTCACCCGGCCAAAGAGAAGCGCATCGGCCCGGTTGAGGTTCTCGATGGCGTTTCGATGCAAGTCTTCGTCCGGGGTGATGGCTCGATGATCGCAGCACCCGTCCAATGTGACATTGATGGAATACCGAAGGGGTTGCATTGCGAAAGAGTAGCGCCGAGGGCCGCAGATTAGCAACGGTAGCCCGCTCCTGAGTACAGACCACCCCACCCGGAACGAGTTCACCTCCGGCCCGAGAAGAGCTACTCCTGGCGCGTGGGATGTGGCTGCGACTGGACCTTGTAGTCCGCCGGTATCTGGAACAAGGCGGGGTCCGGCTCAGCACGATTCAGGTTCTGGAGTTCCGACGTGGATTCTCCATTCCTCGGATCACTGGTCTTATCGAGAACATCCACGCCCAGCTCGGGTGAAATCCATCGTTCACTCACGACCGTGATGTCTCGATCGTTCCCCTGGGTCCCTACGGGATAAACCCGGGTGGTTCGTGTCCCCTCCGCATAGACGCCGTCGATCGTTTTCCCGCCTAACTTCTCGACCGAGGTCTGACCGCTCATTCTTGCTTGCACCGACTGGATTGGTTGGGCTGCGGGCATTTTTTGCGGAAGGTGGTCTGGCAGAATCGGCACAACAGAATTGACCATTGCGGTCTTCTGCTGGGGATTGAGATGAATGTGCTTGCCGCTGACCGGGTCCGCGATGGTGATGAACATCGGCTGATCGGTTGGCTGGTTCCGCTCCTTCGCCAGATAATCCGGCAGGTAGGTCTCGTTGCGGGTTCTGCCTTGCGAGTCTCGCGCTTCGAACCGCTTTTGTTGCTGCGTGATGTGGGTTCCGTCGGCTAAGGTGCGGACTGTCGTGGAATCAAACTCGGCGCTGAACGGAATACCCTTCCCGTCACGGATGAATTCACTGTAACTATAGGAAACCAAGCCCCCGCCAACTCCGCCTCCATTTCCACTTCCGATTTGAGAATACGCGGACGGAGACACTGCAGAGACGGTGGACAAAACAAGGATAGGCCAATAGCGCAGAGCCATGAAGGATCCTCCCTGAGCGATCGCCAACAGTATCTTGCAACAGGCCGTCCCATCGCAAGCTTTGGCGCAACACGGGTGACAGAAAGACGCGCTGCGGGGGGTCGACGCTCAAACAGATAGCTTAACGTTGCGGGCTACTCCGTTCGCAGCGTCTGCATGGGTTCTATGGAAGCAGCCCGGCGGGCGGGAATAACCGATGCTGTCAGCACGAGCACAAGGATGGAGAAGGTAGCGAGCCCAATGACTGCCGGGTCCAATGGATCAACCTGAAACAGCATCGAACGCAGCAGCCGAGTTGCGAACACGGCAACGACGGATCCGATACCGCACGCAATTAGCCCAAGTTTGATGCCCGTCGTCAGAATCAGACGCATCACGCTCGCACGCTGCCCACCGAGCGCGAGGCGAATGGCCATCTCCTGGGTGCGCAGCGCAACGGAAAAGGCGATGACGCTGTAAATGCCAAGCACGGCGAGTAACACGGCAGCCCCGGCAAAGCCGGAGATGAGGACGGTGTTGAAGCGACGCGACGCCTGGCCCTCCGCGACCACACGATCCATGGACTCGACGTTGGTGAGCGGCAGCTGCGGATCGATCGATCGGACGACCGCACGCAATGAATCAGCCATTTGCTCGGGTGGTAGCTGGGAGCGAAGCATGATGACGCCAGCATTCCCGGTGCGCATCGCGGGAGATGCGAAGGAGCCCACGCCGGCCTTAACCTGGCTGGCGGGCAGGTAGAACTGGTTGGCTGTGGGTGCATCCGCCGCGAGTTGTTTGACTTCGCCGATTTCTCCGACAACCGTGAGCCAAGGTAACGTCGCTTCGATGGGGCCACGATGCAGCCGTTTGCCGATCGGATCCTGACCGGGCCAGTAGTGTTCGGCAAGCGTGCGGTTGACGATAACCACAAGGGGCGCGCCCGGCGTGTCGTCGGCGGGCGAGAACGCGCGGCCTCGAATGATGGGAATTCCCTGCGCCTGGAAGTAGTCACCCATGACCTGGCTCACCCAGGCTAAATTCAACCCGGCCCCCTTGGGAGCAACGTAGCCATCGGGCGCGAACGTGGCGCGCATGTCTTGTCCGGATGCAGGCAGAGATGTAGTGACCCCCACAGCCGTTACACCCGGCAACCGCTCGAGCTTGGCGTGGAGTGTGACATTGAATGTGTCGATCGTGGATTGGGTCGAGTACTGCTGCCTGGGCAGGCTGTAGAACGCCGTCAGTGTGTAATCGGCATGGAAGCCGAGAGCGGTGGAGCGCATTTTCTGAAAGCTGCGCAGCAGAAGACCGGAGGCGGTGAGCAAAACGAGGGCGACCGCGAGTTCGACGACAACAATGGCCGAGCGCAGGCGCACATGTCCACCGCTCGAGGTGCCGGTGCGGCCGCTCTCTTTGAGGGCGTCGTTGACGCTAGTACGCGCAGCCGCAATGGCCGGAACGAGGCCGCACAGCAGACCCGTCAGAAGAGCCAAACACAAGGAAAAAGAAACGACTTTCCAGTCTAGCGAAATGGAGCTGACGCGCGGAAGCGTCTCCGGAAGAAAACTGACGCCGAAACGCAGCGCCATGACCGCGAGCCCGAGACCCAGCAGTCCGCCACAACAACTGAGCAACATCGCCTCGGCAAGGGAGTGGCGGAGAACCGCTGCGTGGCTGGCGCCAAGCGCGAGCCGCACCGAGACTTCTCGCCGCCGGGCAATGGAGCGAACCAACAGTAATCCGGCGAGGTTGGCGCATGCCATAAACAGAACCACGATGACCACGAAGAAGAGTGTGCGGACGAGCGGGCGAGCCTGCGCCACGATGGATTCTTCCAGTGGCCGCACCGTCGGACGAATACGACGATTGGAGAGCGCCGGCGGAAAATTGCGCATGATTTCGCGCGCCGCACCTACGGCATCCTGCTGGGCTTGTTGCGGAGTCGTGCCGGGTTTCAGCCGTCCAACGAGATAGTAAGTCCATGCTCCTGCGCCTTGAACAAGCTCCGCCTGGGTGAAGCTCATGGGCATCCAAAGCTCACTACGATTGAGCTGGCCCGGAACGACAGGAAACTCGAAGCTGCGTGGCATGACGCCAATCACTTCGTAGGGCTTGCGGTCGAGAAGAAGCTTCTGGCCAAGAATGTTGGGATCGCCATGGAAGCGGCTCCGCCATGTCTGGTAGCTAAGGACAACGACCTGCTGGCTACCGTCATCTTCCTGCTGATTAAAGCTCCGGCCCATAAGTGGCGAGATACCAAGTGTGGGAAATAGGCTTGCCGTGACGCGCGACGCGTTGATCTGCGCTGGGGCACCAGCGCCGGAGAGTTCATAATTCGAAGGAGTGTAACCGCCCAGGCTGGAAAATGCGTGCGTGTCGCGGATATACGTGCGGACTCCGGGAGCGGTGACGCCAGGCGCATCGCCGCTATCATCCACGCCTTCAAGCGTATCGCCGAGGGTGACGAGCGTGGCCGGATCAGAAAATGGCAATGGCCTTAGCAGCACACCTTCCACGATGGAAAAGATGGCCGTGGTGGCGCCGATGCCAAAGGCCAGCGTTAGCACCGCAGTCAGAGCGAATCCGGGCGACTTACGTAATTGACGCTGCGCATCGCGCAAGTCTCGAAGTAAGGACTCCACAAAACCTCCAGCCCCACGAGCGCTCTTCTCGACCCAACATATTTCCTTGACGCCCATTTTCACGATAAACGATTTATTTTCGGATAAATAGCTCCATCACATCAGGGTATTGAAGAGATAGACCGAAGATAACCGTGTCAGCTTGCTTCCACCCCACAACAGTGCCTTCCACTGGCGACCCATTCGGAATTTCATCCAATCGATAACATGGGGCCCTATTAGCCACGACATCGGGATTCCTGTTTAAGGGTGCCGAAACGGCGCTCGTTAGGACTTGGCTCTCAGTGCTCCTGCAAGGAACGACGTAACGCATCGAGAGTTTGATTCTCGGTTCCGGGAAACAGACGGGCGTAATCGAGAACGGTCCCTTCAAACACTTCTTCTAAACGTTCATAGTGGCCCGGAAGTCGACACCGCTGGTTCAGAACAGCTCCTCGGGAGATAAGCAGTCTGACCACGCCTATGCCGAAATCCCGGTTCTGCGTTGCAGCGTGAAAGATCGCGGTCTGGCCGCCCACCCCGTCTGCGTCTACAAGCGCGGACTCGTTTACGTCGGCACCACAGTCCAGTAAAAGCCTTGCCACTTCGACCTGCCCGAACTCGGCGGCCACGTGCAGCAGAGTCGCACCTTTGAGCGTGAGCATGCGGCCGCCAGTCGTTCCTATCGCGAGAGTCGGATATTTTCTCTTGATCAGCGAGGAATCTTCATCTACCAGATCCCTGATGCGATTGGCATCCCCGCAAATCGTGGCGATGACACCCGGCTCGTCATAGCGCGAGCATCCACCAGCTTCCTGCAATAGACGGATAGAGGCGTTGAGCGCCTCCTGATCCCGCACGTACGTTCCCAGCAAGTAATCGAGCGCAGTTCCAGGATGTGACTCACCCCTCGATTTCCACGTGGACTCGTCACCGCAATTGGGATCCGCGCCGTGCTGCAGGAGCCAGACGAGAGCGTTGGGATCGAGGGTTTCACAAGGTGCAAAGATTATGGGATAGGAGCCGTGCCAGGCCGCGTTGACATCTGCCCCGTGTCGAACAAGCAACTCCATCATGGGCGTTCGTGACCCGTTGAGGCTGGCTCGCATGAGTGGCGCATCGCCGCCCTCGTGAAGGTCGCATCCGGAATGGATAAGCCACTCTGCAATGCCGAGCCGTGCCGGCGATGGCTCAGCCGTTCCGCGACATTCCGCCGCCCAGGTCAGCGGTCCAGCGTCTCCATACCCGATTGGGGCAGCGCTCAGTTCAGGATGTTTCGACAGCAACAGCCGCACTGCAGCAAGATCATCTCGATCGATGGCGTGCTTCAATCTTCCGGCATTTGTTCGCTCGTCGACGTGAGACTTTAATTTCTGCCAACTCGGAAAACCGTACAGTTGGGCAATCTGAAATTGTGCCTTCGCTAACGATGGCGCCTTGCCACCCTTCACAAGGTCTTTCGCTTGATCTTTCAGGTGACGGAGATTTGGGTCTGCAGGAAGTTGAAGTACGTGCGGGCGAGGTTCTGACATGCGAACTCCTTTCATGAAGGCCCGGTGTTCGCATTACGGGCAGAAAGAAGTTGCGCTCAGATTGTATTTTAAAAGGTGGGCTTCTACCCTGTCCGCGAACCGGATGCGTCCTTCACGCTACCGGCATAATAATCTATCGCCCAGCACCTCGTCACCCGGGGCCTCTTTCATTCAAAAGGAGAAGCGATCGTCTTACTGCCGCCCTGACAGGTTGCCTCGGGTGACCAGGATTTTCGCAGTTCGAGTCGCCGTCATGAATGTCTAAACAGGTTTCACTGAATGAGCATCTCCAAGGCGACGAAGTCGAAGGTCACGATATGCGGCTTGAGGAACTGATGACCGACAAGACGCTGGACGAAGAAGCCAAATCTGTCTTCCGCGGCTTGTGGCCCATCGAATTCTCCGGGCACGTTCTTCTCGTGCCAATCTCCGAGGGAAACCTTTGCGGCAACGTAGGGGACAGTCGTCAGTGTGCCGGCCCCACCACGGCCTTCCGCAGCTTTGGCCTCGTCAAGCCAGACGCCGGCAGCCTTGAACATCGCTTGGCGAAGATTGACACCCGAGGTCATGCCGCTGTCGACAAAAAACAGTGACGGCGGAAGCCGGTTGACGGCGCCAAACGCTACGATGACATGGTCGCCCGTTAGCCAGAATGGCACGATCACCGAGCCGGCAGAGCGCTTCTTCGGCAGACTCGCGCTCTTCGGCTGAAGAATGAGCTGGCCGTTTTTGTAATCCAGAGTGCTCAGGAAGCGCGCGAGAACGACGGTGCCAATACAGCCGTCGATCTGCACACCAAAGGCGGTGGAGAATGCTCGCGTGTCGATAATCTGCACAGGGACATTCTTCACGGCCCATTCTCCAAGGGTCAGCGCCTCGATCTTTCCGCTTCCGACCGCCGATCCTTGACCTCCGGCGAACAGCCCCGGCGTCGCGGCGTATTGAGGGATTTTGAGTTGCTTAGCAAATTGGGTATCGATGATGGCTTCAGCCCCGCCCGTATCTATGAAGAAGATGGCATCTTTGCCATTGACCTTCACATGCACGATGGGAAGCGGGTCGGTCTTGATAAATTTGAGCACCGTGCGCTCGCCCGGGGCAATGACCGCATTGGGTTGGCTCGTTCCGAAGCTTTCAAGCTTGCCGACGATAAGGGTGCTGTAGCTGTCAATCGTCGGCAGCGATACGGAGGCCGGGGCGGAGCGCAGGACCTTGGCGGCGCCGGAAAAATCGTCCTGCCGGTAAAGGGTTTCGGCGAGAAGAACCTTGGCCTCGGTTGCATCCGGCATCGTGTTGATCGCTTTTTCGAGTGACGTGCGAGCCGCGTCCAGTTGGTTGGAATAGAGGTCGATCTGGCCGATGCGCACCATGGCTTCGGCGTCTTGGCTCGATTGCTTGAGCATGAGCGCGTAAATTTTGCGAATTGTCCAGAGACAAACAACGCATCGGCCATGGCTCCGAAAACTGACGGCAGATCGCCGACAGGTGTGGAACGGCCCACAGCAGCGGTGCAGACGGCAGCCGCAAGGATAAAGGCAGAGCGCTTCAAGTTAGGCTTCCTCTTCAGAGCGGTGCGGGCTCGTGCCCGTCCTATCACGGGATCGCGAGCGCCTCACCCAATGGAAAACACTGTCGCTGGGAGCCTATCACCCCAGTTGAGCCTGACGAAGGGCAATCTGACAGTAACTCGCTTAGTTCGCGAAAGGCTGTTGCTGGTAACTTGCTGTAGGCAGGAAAGGTTTGGGGTGGCATTACTCGCGCCGGAGCGCTGTCTGAGGATCGACCTTGAAGACGCGGTGCGCGGGAATCCAGCACGCCAGGAGCGCGATGGCAATCAGGGTCAGGGGCACGACCGTAAACGTCACGATATCGTGCGGGCGCACGCCATACAGAATGCTGCCGGCGAACTTCGCCATCGCGAAGGCTATCGGAAGGCCCAGCGCCACGGAAATGGACGCGAGGATCATTCCCTGCCCGATAATGAGCCGCTGGATCGATCGAATTGGAGCACCGAGCGCCAGGCGAATACCAATTTCTCGCGTGCGGCGGCTGACAGAGTAACTCATCACGCCATACAGTCCGACAGATGCCAGCACCAATCCGGTCAGGCCGAAGATACCGAACAGGATGCCAGCCAGTCGCGGGAGGAACAGGGCGTCGCGGAGATGCTCTTCCATCGTCTCAACGTTGAAGATCGCCATCGCTGGATCAAGGGAGTGGATCACAAGCCGCACTTCGCGCTCCAACGATGCAGGGTTGGTGTCGGAGCGGACCAGCAGCGAAATTCCTCTGAAATCCGGATCGCGGCCTAGTTCCTGCTCCAGCGAACGGTAGAGCACAGGCTTCAGTCCTTCTCCCAGCGTGCGCGACTTGATGTTCTTCACGATCCCGACAATCTCGTACGTTGCGCCAGTACCGGTGACGCGTTGCCCGATCGGATTTTCACCATGCAACAACCGCTGCGCGAACGCTTCGTTCACCACGGCAACTTTGAAAGCACTGGCGTTGTCGTTCGCGAAATCGCGGCCGGCGACGCGTGCGATCCCCATGGTCTCAAAATATCCCGGGGTGACCATGTAGAGATCCACCACTGTGTCTTGCTCTTTGGGTCGACCCTCGGCATGAAAGTCATCCCAGCGGCCGTCCATGGATAACGGCACCGGGTCGGTAAGAGCGACAGAAGCGACTCCTGGTATCGCTTCCACGCGTTGCCGCAAGTCCGTCAGAAACTGAGTGGTCCGCTGCACCGTATAGCCGTGAAGTTGCGGATCGATGTTCATCATCAGGATGCCGCGTGAGCGAAAGCCGATGTTGATGCTGGAGGCCTTCGCAAGGCTCCGAAGAAAGAGCCCGGTTGCACAGAGCAGGATTAGGGACGTGGCCACCTGCGCGGTGACGAGAAGACTTCGCAGGTTCCAACGTCTTCCGGGAGTGGCAAGAGCATCCTCGCCTTTGAGTGCCATGGCGACTACCGGACGTGAGGCTACCCATGCGGGTGGCACTCCGAACAGCAGTCCGGTAGCGATGCTGAGAACAAAACTGTAGACCAGAACTCTCCAATCCACGTGGATCGTGAGGTCAATCGGCACTGGAATGGGAAGATGAAAGCTAGAAAGTGCTGAGGTGCCCAAAAGTGACAGAAAGAACCCGAAGAGCCCACCCCCGAGGGCCAGGAGCAAACTCTCCAGAAGCATCTGACGTTGCAACTGAGCGCGCGTGGCCCCAAGGGCGAGACGGACGGCCATCTCACGATGGCGGCTGTACGCTTGGGCCAAGAGAAGATTGGTGATGTTTCCGCAGGCAATGCAGAGGACGAGAAAGACCACGACCGAAAGAGCCACAAGAAAGGCGGTTACCGCTTGTTTCTGGTCCGGTGGTAAAGTGCCGGCCTGTTCCAGGCGAAAGCTAAGGTCCTTCGGTGTCTCCGGATACGCCTTGGCTAGATGCTGAGCCAGTCCGTCGAGCTCTGCTTCCGCCTGCCCTCTTGTGACGCCGGGTTTCAGCCGTCCAGCGACTTCGAGCCAGGTATTCGTGCGCAAACGGTCGCCGACTTTCGGCATCAGCTGTTCTTGATTGCCGAGCGGAACCCAAAGGTCAGATCCGAGGATGTCCAGCCCTCGGAACGAGGGGGGAGCAACCCCAACCACCGTAAAGGGTCGTCCCGACAGGGTAATCACTTTGCCCACGATGGCAGCATCCGCACCGAAACGGCGCTGCCAGAGCCGGTGGCTGAGAACCAGTACCGAAGCGTGCTCCTCATCGCGAATAAACCCCCGGCCAAGCGTCATCGGTACCTGCGCAACCTCAAAATAATTGGCCGTTGCCAGTTCGCCCCACACCCGTTCGGGTTCCCCATATCCGCCGATGGATGCCGGCATCATAGGGTAGTAGGCCGCGATGCCGGAAAATGATTTGGTCTGGTCGCGCAAATCGGTGTAGAGAAGCCACGAGACATTATTGCCGCAGCAAGAACCGCTCTGTGCGGTGTACAAGCCCATCAGCGTAATGGGATCGCCTACGGGTACGGGACGCAGGAGGAACGTGCTCACCACCGAAAAGATTGTGGCGTTACCAGCAATTCCAAGACCGATGGAGATGATAGCGGCGAACGCAAGACCAGGAGACCGGGAGAGACGACGGAATGCGTAGGACACATCTCGCTGCAACGCCATCGTCTGCCTCAGGTCTGTTTTTCGTTACGCAGCGGAAGAGACAATGGTTCCCACCATGAAACGTGATTTTGCGTTGGCTACTCTTAGCCGACTGCGGTAACGGCATGCCAATGGGTGCAGCTTCTTGAATGGCCAAGCCCGGCTTCAAACTTCTACGCCTTCCTTTTTCAGGAGCTCGGCGTTACCTATACGCCGCCTCCCTAAAGCGGTAGTGACAGTTCCGCGCTCTCCGCAAACATGGCGAGGCCCCCGGAACGAGCGGGAGCCTCGCATTTCGCCCATCCTAAGCGCGCAACGGAAATTGTCAGTACTTCATATTCGCGAGATCCTCGATCATTCCCACTCCGGTCGGCGCCCATCCCAGCGTCTTGCGCGTCCACTCGCTCGAACCCGGCATATCCATCGTCGCAGCGTGCCCGAAGAACGGTCCGAAGTGTTCGCCGGCATTTGCAGGCGCGATTGAAATCACCGGCACCTTCAGTCCTTTGCCGATGGTCTCTGCAATATCGCGCAGCGAGACGCCTTCTTCCTGCACGGCGTGATAGGTCGTCATGCCCGGACCCGTATTCTCGACCGCTAGACGATACAGGTGCGCCACATCTTTCAGCGGAGCTGCGGCCCAGCGGTTCGCTCCGTCGCCCACATACGCGGAAACACCCTTTTCGCGGGCGATCTGGATCACCCTCGTTACCAGCCCCTGCTTTCGCGTGTCGTGCACCTGCGGCAGACGCACAATCGCCACATGCACACCCCTGGCTGCGATCGCCTGCGCCGCTTGTTCCGGTCTGCGCGGCATCATAGTCGACTCCGCCGGCGGATCCGCCTCTTTCCGCACCTGGCCCGGCGCGCCGGCAGTGAGCCCAATTCCGGAAGTCACGACCAGCAGCTTGCGGGTTGCGAGCACGGACCCCAGCGCCTCAATTGCCTGGATCTCGTCCTTCGCATTCTCCGCAAACTTCGACATGTCGTCGTGATTAAACGCCAGGTTCACTACGACATCCATCCCCGCCGCGCCGCTGCGCAGGGTGTCGAGTTCCTGCAAGTTGCCGCGATGCACCTCAGCACCCACGGCCTTCAACTGCTGCACGCCGGCATCGCTGCGTGTCAGCCCGCGCACCTGGTGCCCCGCCTCGATCAACTCCTTGACCAGCTCAGTTCCAATAAATCCGGTCGCCCCGGTTACGAATATGCGCATCGTCACTCCTCCTGTGGTTGGTGGCGCAACCTGCGGAGGCCGCGTCACTGTTGACATCCGAACCTGTGTTCTATAAAACGGGGACAGTCCCCGTATATAAAGATAAACGGGGAGTGTCCCCGGTTGCAGAAAATTTCCGCCGACTGTTGCCATGGCGAAAAAAAAGCTCACACCACCCCCGCCCGCCCGCCAACCCCGCGCCGACGCCAAGCGCAACCGTGAGCGCATCCTTGAGGTAGCGAAGGAAGTGTTCACCCGCGACGGAGCCGCTGCCAGCCTCGACGACATTGCACGCCGATCCGGTATCGGCAACGCCACCCTCTATCGCCACTTCCCTACGCGCGACGACCTGATTGGTGCCGTCTACCGCAGCGAAGTAGAAAAACTTGCAGCGGCGGAACAGCGCTTTGCTGCCACCATGCCGCCGCTGGAAGCGCTGCGCGCCTGGATGATTCTCTTCATCGACCACGTCGCCGAAAAAAAGCTGATCTTTCCCGCGATGGAGACCGTCGCCGGCGGTTCCATGCCCCTGCTCGAAGGTGCCCGTCCCCTCATCCACACCGCCTTCATAGCCTCCGTCCGGCGCGCCATCGCTAGCGGCGATCTTCGCGCTGACACCGATCCCAATGACTTCATCCGCGTCCTCGTGGGCATCTTTCACACCACTGCGTTGCCCGGATGGGAGAGGAGCGCTCGCCGCGTAGTCGATATCCTCATCGCCGGTTCGCGCTCAACGCCTAAGCATTCTTCCACCCGGCCCCGCACGCCGCAGAAATAGCGAGGCGACTATGCGGCCATCGAAGACTCCTTCCGTAGCAGCAGAAAGTTGACGGTTAAAGTCAGGATCAGTCAGGTTATTCTTTGGTTCGACGAACGAAACGTCACGTCGAATGCCAGTTGGGAGGAGGTATCAGCGGGAATGATCGAGAGAGGCACGGTCCCGCTGAATGATTTGGAGTTCAACTACCTGGCTGCGGGGCCAACCTATGGCAAACCAGTCATTCTTCTGCACGGCTTTCCCCAGTTTGCTGATGTTTGGATTCCGCTTCTCGATAAACTTGGTGCTCTCGGATTCCGGGCGATGGCACTGGAGCAACGAGGATACTCGCCCAAAGCAAGGCCGATAGACGTTGAAGAATACTCACTCTCTAAGTTGAACGCTGACGTGCTTGCACTCGTGGACCATCTGGGGTGGCCGCGATTCCATCTTATTGGCCATGATTGGGGCGGCTTCCTTGCCTGGGCACTGGCAGCAAAACATCCAGATCGCGTTCAGTCTCTGACCGTTCTTTCGACTCCGCATGTGAACGCTTTTTTGGAGGCAATCGCACGCGACCCGGACCAGAAAGCTCGATCACAGTACATCCAGTGGTTCAAAACACCGGGTAACGTCGCGGAATCTATGTTTCTCAAGGACGGTGGCTCGCGCTTGCGCGCGGTCTACCAAGGCAAGATTCCCGAAGAGCAGGTCACAAGAAATCTACAACGTCTTCTCGAGCCGGGGGCCCTTACGGCTACCCTCAATTGGTATCGTGCTCTTGACCTGGATACTCGTATTGACCGTGTACGCGTTCCCACGCTCTACGTATGGGGAGACAAGGACATGGCTTTGGGACGTGCAGCGGCACAAGCAACAGAACGATATGTATATGGCCCATACCGCTTTGAGGCGCTCACGGGATATTCGCATTGGCTGCAGGATGAGGCTTGGGAAGAGGTGAGCAATCTTATTGTGAACCATCTCACCGGTCTGCAGCCCCAAACCGCCTAACGGAATGCGATGGCCTCGTGAAACGGTGGCTTCGGTAACTTGCCTGCCCGACCGCCAGGTAATCTCCCGCTGCCCGCCCGTCCGGCTGAGCAATTCTACGGAAAATGCGACTTTTCTGGCATGATCTCCGGAGAGGGACGTGCATGAGGGTCGTGTCACTGGCTTTGGCTACACTGACTCTTTGTCTTGCACCAGCTCTCTCCTGCGAAACGTTGGGGAATGTGCTTGCCGCTCGTAACGTCGCTGCAGATAACGTCGCTGCGAACGATCTTGAACAGCCGATTACCAGCTTCGCCGTCTCGGCTGACAACTCACCTTTTCTAATTGCCTATTACGACGACGATGGATCGGGTTCATTGCCATCAGTGCTACACGTCCTTCGGTACGACAAGCGAACGCATGATCTCCGCCGAACCGATCTACATGGAGCGGACGTTCCGTTCCACGGTTTTCACGGCGTTATGGAACAGGTATCGAATACTTGTATGGGCTCTGTATTAGCAGTATCGGAACGGCAGGGATTTATTACCATCGAGACCCACATAAACCCGTCTGCTGGGTGCGTGCTGGTTCTGACTCCCGACCTCCACTTCAACGCAGGGTTGTGGGGATGGGTGTTAGCCAGGCTTGACGGGGAAATTATCTTGAGAGATAACATGATTCATTTTGCGAAAATTCATGATGCACGCTTATCTCTCTACGATCCCAGAGAAAGGAAGACGGCTTCCATTTACAGCGCCTACGCGGATGACGCGCGCCAGCATTTCTCCGCAGAACTGAAGAAGCACCTGCCTTCTTCCGAGTGGTGCGCCAGCGAAAATAATCCTTGCGATCCAAAGAGCTTCTCAACCGATATCGATCATGTAATCGTCCATGAACAAGAGCGAAGTTTCGAGTTTGATGCTCGGATGGATGCGGATGGGTTTGGTGAAGACGCCGCGCAATCGGTTCCCCCGAAGACTGTTCACTACATCTGCAGGCAGAGTGAGGGCAGGTGGAGCCTCTCCTCCAAATGAGATGTTTGAATGCATTTCTGATGAGTGGATCGAGGACACCATAGTGGATACACATATTACTTCGACTTCAACGAAGGAAAGCCGAACGATCAGCCGACCGGTTGGCCATACCCCTACCAATTTATGCGTGCGCTCTGCGTTTGGGGGAAGGGTGATCCGCTCGGCTGGCAGCGAAAGACCACTACGCCCTGAGCCCTTAACTCTGATTTGATGTAGATCCCCTCAGTTATCCACGAACAACTTCATTGCGCAACAAGACCTGTGGCTCCCTTGATAAACCATCATCACAGCGACCAGGAAAAGCTATCCTTGTTTCACTATGGCCACCCGAGAAGAACTCAAAGCTCTTATTGACCAATTGCCGGAGGAGAAGCTTGGCGTGGCCAGCTTGAACCTCGAGAGCATTTTGCATCCACCCGCTCCCAACCCCAGAATCGAACAGTTTAGACAGCGCTCAGAAGAGTTTCAGAAGCAGCTACCCGAACGACTCAAGCAATTGCAGGCGGGCGGCGACCCTGGTGTCGTCCGCGGCTTTGGCATGGTTGGGGGAACCGGCGGCTTGGGTTCGGGACGACGGCAAGCGTACGGTCAACATAGCTACTCCTGGCAAGAGGAGCGTGCGCACGTAACGCACAGAGTGATTCTTCACGCAGGCCAGGAGATTGATATCGTCGAGCGGTGGGAGATCACAGCGGATGAAAGGTTCCTGCTCTATGAGCAGGAACTCTATTCCGGAGGTCGCGTCGTCAAGCGGAAAGAAGAATTTCCAGTCTAGAAACCGGCGACAGACGAAAGTATCCCATTTTTTTGTTCCTGACTGGGTTACGTTTCGTCCGTCACTAGTTCTTCTGTCATCAGTTCTTCGCTTGCTTCGACGTCCTCTATTTACGTGTACGCCTTCTCTCCGCCGACCTGCGAATCCCAATACGTCGTAGGATCGGTGAAGAACTCACCCTCCCTGCAGAGGTTGCGCATCGCTTCTTCATTGACCTTGATGCCCAGGCCCGGCCCCGTCGGAACGGGGATGTGACCCTGCACCACGAGGTCCCCTTTGTCGGTTAGGTCTTTGTGCCAGGCTGGCTGCGGCTGGTGCCATTCCATGGCGAGGAAGTTTTCGCAGGCGGCGATGGCGTGCGCGCCGCACGCGTAGCCGATCGGCGTAGCGTTGCTGTGGACCATCATCCCCACCCCGTACTTGGCCGCCATATCAGAGGTCTTCTTCAACTCGAGACAGCCACCGATCACCAGGTGATCCGGGTGGATGTAATCGACTCCACGCACCTGGCAAAGCGGCTCGAGCGATTCCACCAGGTAGGCGTCTTCGCCGGTCAAGGTGGACACCTTGACCGAATCGGTGATGAGTTTCCACTCCTCTACCCGGAACCACGGAACCATGTCTTCCAGAGTCGAGGGATTGACCCTCTCCAGCGCATTCGCCAGCTTGATGCAACTCTTCACGGTAAGATGCCCGAAATGGTCGTGACCCATGGGAGTGTCCCCAGCGTCGCCCATGGCTTCCTTAATCGCAGCGACGTGGTCGGCTACCAGTTCACATCCCTTGTCGCTGATCTCCAGCCCCTCATAGAAGTTCTCGGGGGGAAAGTCTCCTGGTTCCCCGTAATAGCCTGCCGGGGCATAGATCGTGCCCTTTTTGCCTCGCAGGATGGGAGCTACGGGCAGGTCGTATTTGAGCATTGTGAACCCCGAGGCGACTCTCTCCTTATAATCGGCGGCGATGTCTGCGATGGAGTCCGTTTTCGGGTCACCCTCGCTGTACAGGCGGATCTTGTCGCGGAATTTCCCGCCCAGCATCTGGTAGATCGGCACGCCATACGCCTGGCCGGCCAGATCCCACAACGCGTTCTCAATTGCGTTGACGCCGCTGCCCTGACGGTTGTATCCGCCATGCATCTTGATCTTGCGGAAGATTCTGTCGACATTGCAGGGATTTTCGCCGAGCAGCCGTGCCTTATGCATCAGAACGTAGTTCGGCTGGGGGCCGTCCCCGATCGCCTGGCCGTAACCCGAAATTCCCTGATTGGTATCGATGCGGACGACGATCGTGCCGCCAGAGGCCGCTCCCGCTCCCGGAGTCGCAGGAGGCATCTCTCGTCTAGGCCGGCCGCCCATGCCCGGGCCACCCACGCCCATGCCCGGGCCGCCCGCGCTGCTCGGGCCGCCATTGCCCTCCTGGATGGGCTTGCCTCCCGGCCCTCGCAGAACGGCAATGCGCATGTCCGTGATCTTCAAGTCCGACGCAATGGAATTCCGGTTGACATTCTGGGGATACGCTTCCAGGTCGGCCAAGAGGCCAAGCCCCGCGGCTGCCGCGCCCATGCCCAGAAACTTACGCCGCCCAATTCTGCTTTTTGTAAACATCCTTCTCCTTTTCGCCACCAAGACTGACTCGCATTTTGGAACCGGTCAATTGTATCCGGACTGATGTATAGGAGCTTATTTTTCCAAGCAGATGCTCGTTCTCCTGGAGGTTCCTTCCTGGCAGCATTACCATTTCGCCGGGTCGATTAGGATGGGCTAGTTATGGGGACATCCATGATAGGTAACTCGCCGTTTTCGCACCTTGCTCTTTGCGATGCTCACTGGGCGATAGTAAATGCTACAGGGCTTGATTCCTTGCCAGGAACCGGAGTGCCTGCCAAGTCTGATTTGGATAACTTGCGCACGATACTCTTCCGGCACTCGGTCGAGGTTGCTGCAATTCCCGTTTTCCGGGCGAGCGGATTGAACCATGAAAGTATGGTGTGGATGAGGCTCGGACCGAAAGTTGGTTGGTGCATTTCCTCCATCACGCTGCTCGTTGGGTTGAGCGGGGCGGCCCAAGCAATTCCATACGAAAACCATAACCAAGTCGATCCGTCAGCCCTGGCTGTGCCTGGCGTTATGGGATGGGCTCATGATGACCAAGGGGTCGCGATGCCGAGGGTGTGTCTAGGTCTGTTTAGTGAGCGAAGTCACACACTCTTGGCTGTGGTTCAGACCGCTGATGATGGCACATTTCCGGGTATAGCGAACGGCAAGTATCGCCTAGTCGCGACAAGTCCCGGCTTTTGTTCGGCCAACGTGCCGATCGCCGTACAAAGAGGCGCTTTTTCTTATCGACGCATTGATTTACACATGAAGGTCGGTGGCATCGACATAGGCAGCTTCGGTACGATTTCGCGCTGATTGAACTTCACTCGATAAACAGATGGACGATAGCGCGGCATGTAGAACAATTGAAATCGACCCGGGCGTTCCCGAAAAGTCTCGTTTTGAGTTGCTCCCTGTCCGCCGAATGGCCTCACATGCAACTTTCCCAAAAGCCAATCCCGCTTTCCAGGCAGAGCTTCCGAGAAAGCCCACTTCTCTTTAGTAATCACAACTACGCCGTCCTGTAATAAATAGTCTCGCCAGTTTCCTGACAGCTCTTCTGGACTCGACGCCGAAAGATCGCGCAAAACTTCCTGTTGCCTTCCAAAAGGAACCGTGTCATCCTTCCTGTAGGAAACCTAAAGGTTGGTCTCCCGTGAAAGAACAATCTGACATCGCCCGCTTCTGTGAAGTGAAAGCCGAGGATCTGCCATGAGATTCCTGCGCCGATTTTTCATTCGTCTCTCGAACTTCGCCACCGGAAGGCGCGCCGACCAGCGACTGAAGGAAGAGATGGCCGAGCATCTTGCCTTGCAGGCTGAGGAGAATGTGCGTGCCGGCCTGTCGCCCGCCGAAGCGCGGCGGCAGGCCGCGCTAAAGCTTGGCGCGGCGCAGGCCATTCACGAGCAACACCACGCCGAGCAGGGTCTTCCGCTGGCTGAGAATTTTCTTTTCGATCTCCGCTTCGCGGTTCGCATGCTGTACCGGTCTCGCGGATTCTCAATGATTGCCATCGCCACCATGGCCCTCGGCATCGGCGCTACTACCGCCATCTACAGCGTCATCGACGCAACCCTGCTGCATCCGTTGCCCTACCCTCACCCCGGCGAACTGGTGCGGCTGGAAGCCAACCTACCCGGCGTGGGCGCACACGACGTCGGCCTCTCCATTCCTGAGTTCAGAGACCTGCAGAACTCGGGAATCTTCCAATATGTGTCGCTCTGCTTTTTCGGCACTGACACGCTCACCGGCAGCGGCCAGCCCACGCGCATCGCCGGAAAGTCGGTCACGCCGGCCTACTTCTCGGTGCTCGGTGTCGACGCGCAGTTAGGCCGCACCTTCGATCCGCACGACGCCACACCCGGCTTCAACAACGAACTCGTCATCAGCGATGGGCTCTGGAAGCGCGCGTTTGGCGCCGACCCGCACATTCTCGGCAGGACTCTGCGCATTGACGGCGATCCCGCTCGTGTTGTCGGCGTGATGCCCGCCGGCTTTCGCGACCAGGGCCAAACCAGCGAGCAGGTCAATACCGAATTGTGGGCGGCGGGCGGATTTGCCGACGACCCCGCCCCGCCGCCGATGCGCGGCACCCGTTTACCCTTCGAGACCGTCGCGCGCCTTCAGCCTGGTCTCTCGCCTCAGGCCGCGCAGGCGCGCCTCGATGCCCTGGCATCAACGCTGAAGAAGCAGTACCCGGCGGATTATCCGCCGCAAGGCGCGTGGACTCTCCGCCTCACCCCCCTGTCCGAGACGCTTGTCGGCAACGTTCGCCCATCGCTCCTTCTGCTGTTCGGCGCGGTGGGCCTGGTCTTGCTGATCAGCTGCGTCAACGTCGCCAATCTGCTGCTGGCTCGCGCCAGCGCCCGAGGTCGCGAGATGGCGGTTCGCCAGGCGTTGGGAGCCGCAAGAATGCGCCTCATTCGTCAGCTCCTCACCGAGAGCCTGTTGCTCTTCGTGCTTGGCGGCCTCACCGGTTTCGCGGTTCTCTTCAGCGCCCGCAAATTCCTGCTGCAATTTGTTCCCGAAAGCCTGCCGCACCTCAATGACATATCCATCAGTTGGGGTGTGCTAGCGTTCGCCCTCGTTGTCTCCGTCGCGGCCGGAACCGTCTTCGGGCTTGCGCCAGCGTGGCTCACAAGCCGCCTGAATTTGACGGCGACGCTGCGGCAGGAAGGTCGTGGATCAAGCGGTTCGCAGCGGCGCTCGCGCTTGCGCCAGGTTCTGGTGATTGGGGAATTAGCTCTTTCGCTAGTGCTGATGATCGCCGCCGGTCTTCTGCTGCGCAGCTTCTGGGACTTGTTCAAGGTGCAACCCGGCTTCAATCCCACTCGGGTCGTGGCAATCGAGACCTCGCTGCCGAATCCTAACGATCCCAAAACCGACACGTACCGCACGGCCACACAGGAAGCGGTGTTTCTGCGGGAAGCTCTCCGTCGAATCAAAACGATTCCGGGCGTGGAAGAAGTTGCCGTCAGTGATCGGGCGGCCATTCCACTGGGCCATGTCCAGAACGATCGCAGAACGCTTCCATTGTCTCGCGAGGGCCAGGAAGTGCAGAGTAGCCAGCCTCTGCTGATCGATACATTGATCGTCTCGCCCGAATACTTCCACGTGCTCGGCATGACTCTCTCGCGTGGACGCCTCTTCCTCGACCAGGACCTTGAGAACACGCCTTCGGTCGCGGTCATCAATCAGGCCGCTGCGCGCACTTACTGGCCAGGCAAAGATGGGAAAGGCGAGGACCCGGTCGGCAAGCGCGTCCGGTTGGGAGCGGACAAAGAGGCCTGGACCACCATCGTCGGCGTAATCGCCGACGCGCGCACGGAATCGCTTGCCGACGCCGGTATTCCGCAGGTTTACCTCGACATCTACCAGCGCCCCTTCAAGTTTCTTGCGTTGTACGTGCGCGGACAGGTCGATCCCGCCGCCATCGCCGCGCAGGTACGCACACAAGTCCAGGCCGTCGATCCGGAGCTTCCCGTCTTCCACGCGGAGACCCTGGACGACGTTCTCTCCTCTTCGCTTTCTGTGCGGCGGTTCTCCATGGAGATGGTGGCGCTGTTTGCCGGCACAGCCCTGCTGCTCGCGGGGCTGGGAATCTACGGCACCATCTCCTTCCTGGTGAATGAGCAATCGCGCGAGATCGCCATTCGCTTCGCGTTGGGCGCGCAAAAGCGCGATGTCCTCAGGATGGTTTTACGCCAGGGCCTCACTCTGGCCGCCGCCGGCGCCGGCATAGGCCTGATGGGCGCGCTTATTGTTTCTCATCTCATGGCCGGCCTGCTTTACGGCGTCTCGCCCTACGATCTCCCCACCTTCACCGGCGTCACCGCCGTGCTCACCGCCGTCGCCATCGCTGCCAGCTACATCCCGGCGCTGCGCGCCATGCGCCTCGATCCAATCACTACGCTCCACTCCGAATAAAAGCGGGGACGAGGCACTCGCTGTCCTGATTTAGATGGGTTCCCGCGCGGGTGAACAGATGAAGTAACCTACTATCCCATTGCATAGAAGGTGGCCGCTGCCGTCTGTGCCCTGCTCAATTCCACCACCGTGGCCGTATTGCTCATCGCATACACTGCTCACACAGTGACGGTCTTTTCAGCGGTTATCTTCGTGGTGTTCGGCATTTACCTCGTCTTCAGAGGACTGACGGCTGATGTCCTGGTCGATGAATCGGAGGGCAATGCAAACGAGGAGCAACGGGCAGATGCTAAGGCCACTCCGCTCAAGCGCTTCGTGGTGGTGAGCGCCGGGACCATAAGTGCCCTGTATGGCCTTTGGAACTTGTTCCACCAACGAACCTTCACGAGAAGCATCCGCGTCTTAGGCAGTATAGTTCAGAATGACGGATGTTCTGCTACCAAGGTTCAAAACAGTCATAGTTGCGTTGCAGTGCGATCCGCCCGTCACGCAACCGGAAGAACATCGCAAAAGACGCCTTCATCTCTGCCCCGGCCGCCAGCTTACCCATTGTCACCGCAAGAACTCCCGTCCAACCAGCCTCCACTGCGACCCGATCGTCTTGCGCCATCGCTGAAACGAGCTCGTAACGTTGCCATTTTAAAATCTGCGTGCCCTGGAGGCTCCGTTGAAGGATGTGCTCCAGGTCGCTCTCCTGCCCGCGAGGATTAAGCTGATTCGGCATTTCGATCTGTCGAACATCCTGCGTAAAAAAACGTCGAAGGGAATCGCCTGCTTCGCCATCTTGAAGCGCCTTCATGTAGTTCCGCACTACTTCAATATTCCGCTCCTGATCGATCATGACTCGCCGCCTCCTAGACTTGCAGCCCCAAGCGACAAGATAGCAGCAGGCTCCCAACTTCTAAGTGTGTCGCCACGACCCTCCCAAAAAGGCGGCCTTTCGGTCTATGTCTGATGGCCTGTGGCTTTCCGCTGGCGGTACGCCACGATCAAAAAGTAAACGGTAGTAATCAGGAAGAGCGCTAGACCTGCACCGACACCGTAAAGAAGTCCGAGAAACGTACTCAGACCACACTGTCCATCGATTTGTCCTGGCTTGCAGTCCGCAGCCCTTCCCAAGGCGTATCCGCCCCCTGCAATGGCGATGCTCAGCATTGACGTAATCAGCCATGCACGGGTCAGACTCAAGCGATTGGATCTCATGGACCTACTGGAACGAGCTTCAGCATACTTTGATCAGCAATGCCTGCAAAGTCGCATTGCCGGTAAATTCCTGCCCGGCTATCTTGTCACCGGAGACGGAACTGCCAAGCCGGCGGAAAAGCGCGGTCTTCCAAAGGCATCCGTTACACTGGATCGCCTCCTAATTGCTGGAGTGCGGAACTGTATCCGATGGAGGAGCAAGATGCTACGCAGGGTCACGCTATGGGTCGTCACAGTACTTGTTCTCCTCATGCTCGTGGGCTTCGCAGCTATCGGGTGGATTGGATCGGAGCGGGCACTCCATCCTGAATATCACCACTATGAATGGTCTCTCGCAACCTTCCCCGACTTGCACCCTGAACACTTCCAGGTTCAAAGCGCAGATAACACTGTGCTCGATGGGCGCTTTTTCCCAGGAGATCATCCGTCATTAGTAATCCTGTTGTGTGGCTACGGTGATACGCAGGATCAGATGCTGTCGATTGCGGAATTTCTCCATCGCGCGGGATTCAGTGTATTGACCTACACCCCCAGGGCGCGCCTACCAAGCGGCGGCAAGTACGTAACTGTGGGGGCTTTGGAGCAGAACGATGTGCTCTCGGTAGTGAACTATGCAGCCGGGCGAAGCGATGTTGACGCAAATCGAATCGGCATCCTCGGCATATCGATGGGCGGAGCTTCTGCGATCCTGGCGGCAGCGAAAGACAAGCGCCTCCGCGCCGTCGTCGATGATTCCGCCTTCAGCGATGGCCCACGCGTGATCGCTACCGCTTTCGAACATTTCGTTCATCTTCCCGCTTTCCCATTTGCACCCATAACGGTTGCCATCGCCGACTGGCGAGCGGGGATTGATATCAATCGCGTTCGGCCAGTGGACGTGATCGCCGAAATCAGCCCCCGGCCATTGCTGATCATTCATGACCAGGGAGATCCCGTGGTGCTGCCGGACAACAGCTTGAGGAATTTTGCGGCAGCAGCGCAGCCAAAAGAGCTTTGGATGGTACCGGGCTCCGGACACGCCGACGCGCAGACGAACGCAAAAGAGCAATACGAGTCCAAAGTAACGAGTTTTTTTGAGGCGGCACTTCACTAAAGTTCTGAGGACCTTAGCGTTTCGCATCCACCGCTCAGTATGCTCTTCCCCCGGAGGCACGATTTCTTCATGGTGCAGCCGTTGCAGAGCTTACGTATGAGATGCCGCGGCTCCATGAGTACTCGTCGGGCTACGAGTTTCGTCGTTGTGCGCCGCCTCGCACGGCCAGCATGATCGCAGCGGAAGCAAGGCCGGGAATCGCGAGCGTGATCAAGCCGCGTTGATAATTTCCGGTCAGATCTTTCATCAGACCCATCCAATACGGGCCGGTGAATCCGCCAACGATTCCGATGGTGGTGATTGCCGCGATGCCTGCCGCGGCGGATTTACCTTTGAGGAAACTGGATGGGATCGCAAAAAAGATTCCCTGAGTGCAGTAAAGGCTTACGCTCGACAGCACGAGGGCCGGCACAACCCAGTATGGATTGACCGAAAGCCCACCGACCAAATAACCGGTTGGCATCACCAGCATTGGGATAATGATGTGCCAATACCTTTCTCCTGCGCGGTCTGAATGAATGGCGTTTAGGACCAGGCCCACAGCATTCAGCAAACCCGTGAGGGCCACCAGGAAGCCGACTTTCGTTACGTTGAGAGACGTCACCTTCTGCAAGATTGCTGGTGCGGAGAAGGAGTACCCGTAGGCACAAATCAGCAGGCAAAAACCTGCCAGACCAAGTTTCCAGACGAGCGGGTTTGCCAGAGCGTTCCTCAATCCATCGTGCGACGCTTCAGCTGCAGCATTGCGCTTTGGAAGGTTACCAAACCATGCGATCTCCTCGACGCTCAACCAGGTTGCTTCTGCCGGAGTGTCCGGCAGGTAGATAAGAAAAAGCAAACTCAGAAATACCGGCAGCAATCCTTCGACCAGAAAGAGCCACTGCCAACCGGCAAGTCCAATCGTTCCCTGCAGATTGAGAAGTGCGCCGGCCAAAGCACCCATGACGACCGATCCGAGAGGAGGTCCGAGATAGAGGCGACTTACAGCCCGGGCCTGCATCGTAGGCGGAAACCACTGCGAGAGATAGAACACTGCGCCCGGAAAGAAGCCCGCCTCCGCCATCCCCAGCAGGAATCGCACCACGTAAAACTGTGCTGGTGTCTTTACGAACATCATGCCGACCGCCAGCAAACCCCACGACAGCATGATGCGGGCAAGCCACCGTCGCGCCCCAAAACGATAAAGCAACAGATTCGAAGGAATTTCGCAGGTGGCGTAGCCCAGAAAAAACAGGCCAGCCCCAAAGCCATAGATCGATGAGCTGAAGTGGAGGTCGCGGTTCATCTGCAAAGAAGCGAAACTGATGTTGACCCGGTCAATGAACGCCGCACCGTAGCCAATACCAAGCAGCGGAAGGAGGCGAAAGCTGGCTTTTCGTAGTGCGGACTGGCCAATGATGTCCTGAGAAGGCGAAGCGGCGGTTTGCGAGGGTTCGGCTTTCATAAGTGGCACCCTTCTCTGCAAGGTTCAAATGTCGAGGTAACGGAGCCCAATTGTAGCCCCCAGGGCGGGAAGGCTAACGGTCGAGGCCGCCATGATTGGTCCTACCCTATCTGCCTTCCATCCGCGCGCAGCCGTGGCGCCCGCCAGTTCCGAAACCCAGCGGTGTGTGCTGGGAAGCGTGCATCCTATCTCTGTGTTTTGGAGGTACTGTATGCAATCGAACAGTTCGTATCCGCTCGAAGAGGTCCTGAAGGCGCAAAAGGCTCTGCGTGAGGCAGCTGGCTCGGTCAGGAAGAGTTCCCCATTCCGGCATTCATCGGTATGATCAGCGACGAAATCGAAGTGCTCCGGAAACGGGGCCGAGCTGATCGCGAGATCGCACAGATTATTCGCGACAACAGCTCAATCGATGTCACGCCTGACGACCTTGCCGAGAACTACGCCTCTGAGGAAGAATGGAAGCGCAAATAGCGATTTGACAGCTAGCACCGTAAATCCGGTCGTTGTTTCCGACCCCACACAAGGGCACGTGCGTGTGTCATTCTCCCGCGTTGTCTGTGGGGCGCCTGGCTGCAAACTTTCTCGCTAGCCTCGCCTTTTGCTCGCGCTGTTGTTGCTGAAGCTCACTGAGCGTGATGCCGAGCTTAGCAGCCTGAGCACGCAAGTCGGCCCAATCGGTGGCGGCTACCTTTTCGGGGGGCTGCGTGAGATCTTCTGCCATGAACCCTATCTTACGCTTCCTTCGGTGAACGACGTGGATCCATGTCCCTACTTCCTATCTCGTTCCCACCCGCGCGTACCCACGTACCTCCAAACGATCCCGATATCGGCGTTTGGATCGACGCGTTTCCATTCGCTGGGATAGTCGAACTTCTTCATCGACTTGTCGTCTGCGATGAAGACCGAGTTCGAGAGCGAGGCTTGACCGGTCAGCCACCGAATCCGAAGCGACGCGATCGTAGCCGTGAACGGAGGAAGGCCTTCCAACTTCTGTTCGTAGCGGAAGATCTGCATCATTCTTGATCTCCGTATGGGAACCCTCAATCGTCCTGATGCTGTTAACGTCTACCGAAAGCTTAGAAACATCGGTCGACCTCACCACCCTCAAGTCAGGGCCGCCGGCCAAAACCGGGACCACTGCCAGGAGCATCCTTGCTTAAGCACTCTTACGGCGTTGGTCGCATGATCCTCAGCATTGGGCGCCCGCCGACATTCTCCAACGGGAAGTAGACCAGGTGAGTCTTCGGATCGACGGATACTGTGTGTGCGTGAGGCATGTCCAGAGACCCAAGGAGAGCAAGGCCCTCACCCTGATTTTGGAAGATTGTGACGGTGCCTGATTCGGCGGAAACGTATAGGCGCTTCAGGTCCGGATCGTAGGCGAGCACATCGGGATCTTCGCCAACCTGGTAAGTGGCCAAAATCGTCATCTTTTTCAAATCAATCATGGCAAGCGAATGATTTTCCTCACCAGCGACGAAGGCCCTGCGCCCCGCTGCATCGAGCGATATTCCGTGGGGTCTTTTGATGCCCGCAAGAGGTACACGATTGATAATCTGATTTGTCGCCGGGTCGATCACTGCGAGTAGATTCAAACCATGGACCGCGACCAGGATGTGACCGGAAACGGGATCGTAGACCGTATTCCCGGCACCGCCGCCGAGAGGGATATTCGTAATAAGCCTGGTGGTCACTGCATCGAGAACAGCGTCGAACCCGCCGTGCTCATCGGAGACAAACACCTTGTTCTGCTTCGGAGCATAGGCCAGTCCATCGGGGTAGTTGATCGGTCCACCGGTTCCGACGGTCTTTAGTGATTCGGTATCCACAGCTACCACCTGATGATTTCCCGTCACGGATGCATAGACGCGATGAAGCTCGGGCGCTAAGGTTACGCCGTGCACACGCTTGAAACCGTCGAGGTTGGCCACGACCTCTCTCGTGGACGTGTCGAAGACCACGAGTTGATCGGCGTTCATGTGTGCGATATACAGCCGGCCACTCGATGGATCGAACGTTTGATAGTCAAACCGCACTGCCGGGCCCGGCAACGGTACATCTGCTACCGTGATGAGGGCACTTCCCCTGGGAGCCGGCGGCTGGCTCCAGGAGACGGAGGCGGAAAGAAGCAGGAACAGACAAACGCGATCGCGGCCCATGGCACACCCTCTGGGGTTCTTGAGATTGACTGAAGACATAAGGGGACGTTACACCCCTTCCCGAAGCGCTGCGATCGGCCAACGCTGTCTACGCCAGGAGAACCTTCTCTTTCGTAAGTAAATCCAAAACGCGCGCCCGGATCTCCTCCCGAGTCTTGCGAACGGCATCAATGCCTTGCCCCTTCGGATCAGGCAACGGCCAGTCATCACGGCGAAGGCCGGGTACGTAGGGACAATCATCGCCGCACCCCATCGTGATTAACAACTCCGCCCCCTGGGCCAACTCGGCGGTCAGTCTCTGTGGTGTTGCATTGCGCAGATCGATGCCAACTTCCAGCATGGCGTCCACCACCACCGGGTGAACGTGCTCTGCTGGTTTCGTCCCGGCAGAAATTGCCCTGGCCTTTGCTGGATCAGCAAACTCATTGAAAAAGGCAGCCGACATTTGGGACCGCCCCGCGTTATGGACACACGCAAAGATTACTGTTTGCACATCGCCTCCGTATTTTCTAAACGCAACGCAGTCGTCCAGTGGTGGGCTGCCATTTGAACCGGGTCCCACGGGCTGCTGAGCGGCGGGGTGTAACTCAGGTCCAGGTCTCCTAGTGCCTCGACCAGCATGCCGTGATAAAGCGCCGTCGCGAAGATGTCGACCCTTTTTGATATCTCCGTTCCCCACGAACCCAGAATTTGCGCGCCCAGCAGACGTTGTGTCTGGCGATCCCCGGTCACGCGGATTCGCATCTCTTTTGCTCCGGGATAATACGCTTTGTGGTCGAAGCTCTTGTTCTCTACGGTGAACGCAGAAAGACGTTCGCGCACCGCTTCATCCTGGCGAAGTCCCGTGCGCGCGGCTACCAGGTCGAAGATCTTTACCACCTGCGTCCCCAGCGAGCCAGCAAATTCACGATTGCCGCCGACAGCATTCTCTCCTGCGCATCGCCCCTGCTTGTGCGCCGTCGTGCCCAGAGGCAGATACGTGTAGCGATCCAACTGACGATGCCAGGTCTCCGCACAATCGCCGGCCGCATAGACATCTGGAATCGCCGTCTCCATGCGCCGGTTCACGCGGAGCGCTCCTTTGATTCCACGTGCGACCCCAGCATCTACGCCGAGCCCCGTGTGTGGCTTTACTCCTACGGCGATCAGGACCAGCTCGCAGTCCTCCTCGAAGCCCCCGGTGCCGGATACGTGCAGGTGATCTCCCGCGCTGGTGATGGCCTGCGCTTCCACGTTCGTGCGCACCCTCACGCCATGTCGCTGCAATTCATCGCTCACAAGCTCGCCGAAGCCTGGCTCGACTGTCGGCAGAACCGACGGTGTGCGGCTAGCGACGGTCACTTCCATTCCGCGATGCGTCAAGCCATCGGCCATCTCGAGACCGATATATCCCGCACCCACAATGATCGCTCTTCGCGGTTGCATCGATGCAAGAAAGCCGTTCACCGCGAAGCTGTCCTTCATGGTGTGCAGGGGAAAGACTCCCGGTAGATCCAAGCCGGCAATGGGTGGCGTGACCGGTCCGGCGCCGGTCGCGATCACCAGTTTGTCATAGGCGTGGCTGACCCCGTTGCCATCGCGATCCGTGGCCGTTACCTTTTTCCTGGATACATCGATGTGGGTGGCCTCTTGCCCACGGAAGAGGGTGATTCCATCAAACTGGGTTCGATGTGCAAGGCTGTGCCAGTCCGGAGTTTCCCCACTCAGGTAAAACGGCAGACCGCAGATGCTGTAGTTGGGAAAGTCGTCGGCGAGCAGAATCGCGATCTCTGCTTTACCGTCCAGTTCCTGGGCGCGTAACGCGGCGCTGATGCCTGCATCGCTTCCGCCTATGATCAACAAGCGCATGGTCGTCTGCCTTCCGTCCTCGTTCTTTGACGTTATCGTCTGCACGCATCAGGAGTATGAATTTCGTGCACGCACTGTCAGCGCTTTCCAATATCGTCAAGTTCCCTCTGGAGGGCAAAGGTATCCAGGCTCTGCAGGGGCAGGGCGATAAAGAGACTGATACGCCGGTCGAGCGAGGTAAAGGCGTCGCGGAAGGCTCGATCTATCTGCTCGGGTGTTCCCTTCACGGCAGCGGGGTCGGGTATGCCCCAATGGGCAGTCATCGGCTGGCCGGGCCAGAATGGGCATACTTCGTTCGCCGCGTTGTCGCAGACAGTGAAGACGAAATTCAGAGGAGGAGAATCGGGCCGGGAGAATTCATCCCACGACTTACTGCGTAAACCAGTCGTGGGCAGGTGGGCTGAATCCAACTGTTTGATAGCTTCCGGCCGCACCATCCCGCTGGGGTGGCTCCCCGCACTGAATGCGGTGAAATTCCGCCCCCCTTTGCGGTTCATAATGGCCTCCGCCATGATCGATCGCGCCGAATTGCCGGTACATAAGAAGAGCACGTTGTAGTGGGACTGCATATTTATCCCCTCCGGGCTTGCTGGTACGGGTTTGCTCTTTGAAACGCCGGAAGACCTACGAACAGCAGCTTGGGCCACAGCACGACTTAGCGGCCGCGGGCTTCACCGCGTAGACCTTCACACTTGCGGCGGCAGCGTTCACGTCGTAATTAGAGAGCAGCGTTGCGAGATCCTCATGCAGCGTTGCCGGCCGGTCTGTCGAGCAGCAGGCCTCCGCAGCGTCTGCTGCGACATTCGCATTGTCCATGGTCGGCGAGCAGCAGCCTGCCTGGTTTTCCACCTTGGCGTAGGCGTTCAGGTCGGCTCCGCTGTCTACCACCTGCACGTGTTCAAAGCCAGCCGTCAGCAATCCTTCGCGATAGGCATCCACGTGGATCGCTCCCGCGATGCAGCCGACGTAGGCTGCCAGGCTTTTCGCAACCGCCGGTGGTAACTCACCTTTAAGCGCAATGTCACTCACCGCCAACCGCCCGCCCGGTTTGAGAATTCGAGCGATCTCCCGGAAGACAGCTGGTTTGTCGGGAGCAAGATTGATCACGCAATTGCTGACCACACAATCGACTGAGGCGTCGGGCAGGGGAATCTTGTCGATCTCAGCCAGGCGGAACTCGACGTTTTTATAACCACCTGCCTCTGCATTGGCTCGCGCCCTCTCGATCATCGCCGGAGTCATGTCGATGCCAATGGCGCGGCCGTTCGGGCCGACTAACTGCGATGCGAGGAATACATCCAGTCCTCCGCCTGAGCCGAGGTCGACAACAGTTTCTCCGAGCCGGATGGACGCGATCGCCGTAGGGTTCCCGCAGGAAAGCCCCATGTTCGCCTCCGCGGGAATGGATGAAAGTTCTTCCGCGCTGTAGCCGAAAGCTTCCGCTACTGCTTTGACGCCTGCGTCCCTGGTCGAGAGCGTGCTGTTGGCGACGGCTGCGTACCTGGACTGCACCGATTCAAGCAACTGGTCTGTCATGAAATCCTCCGCGTGAAACATATTCGCTAAACCGACTATATTGGCCGTAGACACATTCGTCAATACGTATATAATTATTTTCATGAAGGTGAAGGACAGGATTTTCAACATCGAGCGCTTCTTCCAGGCCCTGGGAGACAATACCCGGCTGCGTCTGCTCAATCTGATGGGCGACCAGGAGATCTGCGTCTGCTACTTCGTCGAAATTCTGGGTCAACCGCAGCCCAAAATATCCCGCCACCTTGCGTACCTGAGAAGCGCCGGGATCGTAGCCGCGCGCCGGGAAGGTAAGTGGATCCACTACCGCATCGTGATGCCGCCCAATATAGGCGCAGCCCAGGTACTTCAGCAGACGCTATCCTGGCTAAAAGAAGAGCGCGCCATGCAGGCCGATCGATCCCGCCTTTCCAAAGCCTGCTGCAGTCCGGGAAAGTTTGAGGCTCTGCAGGGAGCCCCGCTTCCTATCCAAATTGAACGAACCACGCCCACCCCTGCGAGGTAGTAATGTCCAGCGTCCCCTATACCCAGGGCCAGGTGTGTGCCCCGATGCCGCGTAAGAAGCTTTCTTTCCTCGATCGCTTCCTTACCCTTTGGATTTTCTTTGCCATGGCCGCCGGCGTCGCCCTGGGCTACTTCATCCCCGCCTCCGCATCGTTCGTAAACCGCTTCCAGGTGGGTACTACCAATATCCCCATCGCCATCGGACTCATCATCATGATGTATCCACCGCTCGCCAAGGTACGCTACGAAAAGCTGGGTGAAGTCTTTCGCAACCGAAAGGTTCTCGGCCTTTCCCTGGCGCAGAATTGGTTGATTGGGCCGGTGCTTATGTTTTTTCTGGCCATCGTATTTCTGCGTGGTGAACCGGCTTACATGCGCGGGCTTATTCTTATCGGCATCGCCCGCTGCATTGCCATGGTGCTGGTATGGAACGAACTCGCCGGCGGGGACACGGATTATGTCGCCGGGCTTGTTGCCCTCAACAGCATCTTCCAGGTGGTCTTCTACAGCCTGTACGCCTGGCTGTTTATTGGTATTCTCCCTCCGTTGTTCGGGTTGAAGGGGGCGGTCGTGAATGTGGGCATCGGCCAGATCGCCCAGAGCGTGTCCATCTATCTGGGTATCCCTTTCGTCGCCGGTATGTTGACCCGGTTTGCGCTGGTCCGTGCCAGGGGAGAAGAGTGGTATCGTACCCAGTTCCTTCCGCGCATCAGCCCATTTACGCTGGTCGCGCTACTTTTCACCATTCTGGTGATGTTCAGTCTTAAGGGCGACCTGATCGTGAAGCTCCCGCTCGATGTTCTGCGGATTGCAGTACCGCTGCTGATCTATTTCATCGTTATGTTCCTGGTCAGCTTCTGGATGGGCCGCAAGCTCGGGGCAGACTACGCGCAAACCGCGACTCTTTCGTTCACCGCGGCGGGCAATAATTTCGAGCTCGCAATCGCCGTAGCCGTAGCCGTCTTCGGATTGAATTCCGGTGAGGCGTTCGTGGGTGTCATTGGGCCGCTCATCGAAGTGCCGGCGCTCATCGGTCTGGTCAACGTGTCGTTCTGGTTGCGCAGCCGATACTTCCTGCCGGTAGCGAGCGTTGCTGACGGCAGGCCTTAGGAGGAGTGCCCACGAGTTCAAGCTGTTCTGGTTCTCAGGCGCCAGGGCGCTGCGGCTTGCCTTTAGCGATAGCAGAGTACGGTTTCCACTCACTGATCGTGCAGGATCCGGTGGCGATTGCTTCCTTTAAGCGCTGGGTGTCCTGGCCCAGCTGCTCTTCTTCCTTGAAGATCTGGCGCAAAAACTCAAACAGGAGCTTTCTGCCGGATTCTTTGGGGGTGGCAATGCGGTAGAACACCCGAAAGCCGTCACGGCGATCCACCACTAAACCGGAGTTTTTCAAATAGGCAAGGTGCCTGGAGATATTCGGTTGTGAGTTTTCGAGGACGTACTGAATATCGCAGACGCAGAGCTCCCCGTGCAGCAAGAGATTGACGATCCTTAGACGGTTCGCATCCGCAAGCGCCTTGAAAATCTGCTCGACATCCATGTTGGTCCCATCCCCTCTGCTGAGATCGGCCGCCAACGTCACGACCTCGCCTGGCCTGTGGCAATGATCCTTTCATGCCTATATTCGCATACAGGAATACTTCACAGGAAGGCGGTATTCGCGGGGAGTGCCTGCGTTAGCAGCGAATTCATCCCTTTTTCATATTCACGGGGTTAATGTGTCTATGCGTACAGACGTATAGACGCATCCCCCCCCCGGATTTTTTGCAAGTGGTGTCTGGACGTATGAAAGGCTTCGTATGAATACAGAATCCCATTCACAGTTTGCCGCCGCGGCGTCTCCGCGTCACGCTCTTGCGGCCGCGTCCGCTGCTCTTGCTCTTCTCCTCACCGTCGGCTGCACCAACTACTCCGAGGATGGAAAGGCTCCAGCGGACCCTACCTTTGCCACGACGCAGGTGAGAACATTCAGCGCCGCCGGCAGCACCTTCGTCGCTCCGCTCATGTCACGCTGGAGTAACGATTACGAAAAAGCCCACAACGTGCGCGTCAACTACAGGTCTATCGGTAGCGGTGCGGGACTGAGTGAATTGAAACAGGGGTTGCTTACCTTTGCTGTCAGCGATGCGCCACTGGACGACTCGCAGCTCAAGGACCTGCCCGCCTTGGTGCAAGTGCCGGTGACCGCGGGCCCGGTCTGCGTAATTTATAACCTGCCCGGGCTGAACGTGTCTCTACGATTGGACGGTAAGACTCTGGCAGACATCTACTCGGGAAATGTTTCGAACTGGCAAGACCCAGCCATCACCAGGGAAAACCCCGGCGCAAAATTGCCTCACACCGCGATCACGGTTGTTTATCGCGCGGATGGCAGTGGAACCACCAGCATCTTCACCGGCTATCTCAGCGCTGTCAGCCCTGGATGGTCAGCAAAAATCGGGCATGATCTCGCGGTGAATTGGCCGGTCGGTATCGGGGGCGCTGGAAGCCAGAACGTCCTTCGCGACGTGCAACAGCAGGCTGGCTCGATTGGCTACCTTGAGCTGAGCTACGCCAAACAAGCCGGGGTGCCTGTCGCCGCAATCGAAAACGAGGGGCGTGAGTTTGTCCCTCCCAGCCCTGGCAGCGCTGCTTTAGCCGTCGCCGCGTTTAACGGTGCGCTGGCGCAAGACCTTCGAACGTCGATTGTGAATCCGCCTGCGTCGGCAAAGGGGGCCTACCCCATCTCAGGCCTCACCTACGTGCTGATCCCTCGCGACAATCGCACTGCCGGCGAGCAGCGGGCTTTCAAGGACTTCCTTAGCTATGCGCTCACCACAGGCCAGGACTCAGCCGAACAACTTTCTTACACGAAACTACCGGCCGCGGTGCAGCAGCAGAGTCAAGCCTTGCTGACGCAACTGACCGAAAACGGCCAACCGCTCAAGTGAGATTTGCTGCCAGTCGGATCCTCGCGTGAGGGGCTTCCCGATGACTTCCCCGGCTCTTTTTCTGGCCTCCCCACCGTGACTGGGAGTGGTACTTTTCAAATATTGATTTCTGAAGTACCACTCCCGCCCGACGCGTAATATTAACTTGAGGGGACCATTCCAGCAGTTATAGCCTCGAACGCTGATGATAGTTGAGGTTGGAAGTACCGAACCGATTCGGATGCTTACTGCCGGTGCGTGCCTACGAAGAGCGGACCGCAAACCCTCGCGGCGAAGACTAATCGCCGTTATCTCGCTAGGCATCCTGCTGGCTTGCTTCCGGTACGGGTTTGCATTGAATCCGGCGCTGGACCTCAGCCAGTACGCGCACACGTCATGGAAGAGCCGTGACGGCTTTCCCGGCTCGATCCACTCCATTGCGCAGACGCCGGACGGGTATCTCTGGTTTGGGACGGAACTCGGTTTACTTCGCTACGATGGCGTCAGGTTCGTCCCCGGGCTGCCGCCCGCTCAGCATCTCCCCTCAAACAATGTTAATAGGCTGCTCGTCGCGCGTGACGGAACTCTTTGGATTGGAACCTGGCAAGGGCTTGCCAGTTGGAAGGATGGCAGACTTACCCAGTACCCGCAGCTCGCTAGACATGTGATCTTCAGGATCATCGAGGATCACGAAGGTACAGTTTGGGCCGGCGGTATCGCCTTCACTCCTCCAAGCAAGCTCTGCGCCATTCATAACGGTAACGTGAAGTGCAGCGGAGTGGACAACACCCCAGGCGACGGAGTCCTTGGTATATACGAGGATCGCAAGGGCAATCTCTGGGTGGGAACGCTCGCCGGACTGTGGCGATGGAAGCCCGGCCCCCCCAAATTCTATCCGCTACCGGGAGAGCCGGGCGGTATTTCAAATATTGCGGAAGACATCGATGGCGCGCTGCTGATCTTCTACGGCGGCAGAATCGCGCGGCTCGTGAATGGCAAAGCGGAGACCGCGTATCCGCTTCCAGGTCCTGGGCGTGCGTCGACCAGCGGCGGCAATATGCTTCGTGATCGCGATGGCGGGCTGTGGATCTCAACTGAGGATAGAGGCCTGGTGTACATACACGACGGGCGGACCGACGTGTTTCAGCAGTCCGATGGTCTCTCCGGAGATTCCGTTGACGCGCTCTTTGAAGATCGCGAAGGCAATTTCTGGGTAGGGACCATGACGGGTCTTGATCGCTTCCGCGACAACGCGGTCGTCACTTTTTCTACAAAACAGGGTTTGCGGAATTTTCCTCGCGGCGCGTTTTTGATCGACCGGGATGGAAGCATCTGGCTCGATGCCAGTGGGGGTTTGAGCAAATGGAAGAACGGGCGAATCACGACCTACCGCAGGCGCGGGCGGCCCGTTACTCACTCGTTTTCCCTTTGCCAGGACGATAGCGGCCGGATTTGGGTCGCGGGTTTTGACGGAGTCGGGTACGTGGAGAATGATCGGTTCATCCCAGTGGACGGTGTTCCCGGAGGATTCATATTTTCCGCGGCCTGCGACAGGGCTGGAAATCTGTGGCTTGCCGATGTGACGCGCGGTCTTGTGCAGGTACACGGCAGCCGTATCGTCAGGCAAATTCCCTGGACCAGCCTGGGACACAAGGGTGGCGCCGCGGCTCTCGCCGCTGATCCGGCGGGCGGCGGCCTTTGGCTCGGATTTGCCGATAGCGGCCTCGAGTATTTCAAGGACGGCCGGATCAGTGCGTCGTACGCGCTCAGAGATGGGCTTGGCCAGGGCGGGATCAACAACCTGCAACTTGATACGGACGGCACACTGTGGGCTGCAACCGAGGGTGGGCTCAGCCGTTTGAAGAACGGACGAGTTGCCACGCTGACCGGCAAGAATGGCCTACCCTGCGACGGAATCGTGTGGTCAATGGAAGACAACACCCACTCGTTCTGGCTGTACACCGACTGTGGCTTGCTGCGTATTGCACACTCCGAGTTGGATGCCTGGGCTTCCGATCCGAATCGCACAGTCCACGCCGCGATTTTTGACAGCTCAGACGGAGTACGTAAGAGGGGAGAAAACCCCAACTATAGCCCGAGCGTGGTCAAGTCACCGGATGGGAGAATATGGTTCACGACCTACGATGGCATTAGCAGGGTGGCCGATCCGCAGCACCTGCCATTTAACCGGCTCCCGCCGCCGGTGCACATTGAGAGAATCACGGCCGACCGCAAGACCTACCAGACCACTTCGAGCCTGCGCCTGCCCCCGCTGGTGCGCGATCTCGAGATCGACTATACCGCCCTCAGCCTGGTCGCGCCGGAGAAGATCCGATTCAAATATAAGCTCGAAGGGAGGGATCGCGATTGGCAGGATGTCGGCGATCGCAGGCAGGCATTCTATAACGATCTTGCTCCACGCAATTACCGCTTCCGTGTAATAGCCTGCAACAACAACGGCGTGTGGAATGAGGCCGGCGCATCGTTCGCTATCTCCATCGATCCGGCGTACTACCAGACCATCTGGTTCCGGGCCTTCTGCGTGCTTGCGTTCCTTGCATCCCTTTGGCTGCTTCATCAGCTTCGAATTCGACAACTGCAGCGAGAGCTTAACGCCGGGGTCGAAGCGCGCGTTCAAGAGAGAACTCGCATCGCACGCGATCTTCATGACACTCTGCTGCAAAGCTTCCAGGGAGCGATCTTTCAATTTCAGGCGGCCCGCAGTTTATTTCTCCGCAATGCGGACAACGCGAAACAGGTCCTCGATGAAGCGATTCAAGCAGCGGAGGAAGGCATTACAGAGGGCCGCGTCGCCATCGGCGACCTGCGCCCTGAACCAGCCGCTCAGCGCGATCTTCCAACATTGCTGCATGCTGCGGGCCGCGAGTTGGAAGACACGCAAGAGCCGAACACTAATCTTCCGAGGTTTCGTGTGACCGTCGAGGGTAAAGAACAGAGTCTTGCCCTATTGGTTCAGGACGAAATCTATCGGATCGCTCGCGAGGTGATACGAAATGCGTTTCACCACGCGGCTGCGAGCCTCATCGAGGTCGAAATTCATTACGATGAGGATCAGCTTCGCGTGCGCATCCGGGATGATGGCAGGGGGATCGACCCAAAGATTCTGAAAGCAGGTGGGCAGCCCGGGCACTGGGGTATACCGGGAATGCGCGAGCGGGCACAGCGCATCGGATCGCAATTAGATTTTTGGAGCGAGATGGGCCGTGGCACAGAAGTGGAGCTGACGGTTCCCGGAGCGGTGGCATACGAGACACGCCGGAACGGCCATCGATTCCAGTTGTTTCGGCGAGCAGATAGCGACGAGCGGCGTACGAAACAGAGCTAATCCAAACTCGGGTCGGATGGTCGTCCACCCGGGCAAACTCGGGAAACGGTGAGCTTTTCTCGAAAGAAGAGACTAGTGCTGTGCGTTCTGCAGTCCTTGGCGAAGACATTGAAATATCACAATCAAGCGTAGCAAGGTTGCGAGAGTCCGGCGTTCCTTCTGTGAGCCCCAAACATTCTCATCCGTGAAATGCATGGATCGTCATGGGCAGACTTGACAATACGTTAGGTAGCTCGCAATATTTCGTTAGGTAGCTATCAACTTGACGGACACATGGCAGACGAGAAAGAAAATCTGAAGCATGATTCCGTGGGCGCCTGGGCGAAGCGCTTGTACTTCGCTTCTCGTGCCGTGATGGATACCGTGCTACGGCCCTACGACATCGGGTCCACGCAATGGTACGTGCTCTATCGGTTGGCCAACTCAGGGCCGACGATGCAGCGCGATCTGGTGCGCATGCTCAACATCGATCGGGCCACACTAAGCGGCGTTGTGACGACTCTGGTGGGCAAGGGGTTTGTCGAGCAGAAACCCGACTCCGAGGATCAGCGTCAGCGAATGCTGAGCATGACCCGCGCGGGCAGAAAGCTATGGAAGGAGCTGCCCGATCCGATCGGATTGATCCTGTCAGCCGCATTCGACGGTGCCGACCCCAGAGAGATGGCAATCGCCCGGCGCGTGCTGAAGACAGCAACAGAACGACTCAACGGACACATTTCGGAAGGAAACAAATCATGACAATTTTGGTGACGGGTGGAACGGGGCTTGTGGGTTCACGACTGTTGCGAACTTTTGTCGATGCCGATGTCGCCTGCCGCGCGCTTGTACGGACGGGCAAGGAAGCTCCGGCAGGAGCGAAATCTGTAGAAGGCGATCTTCTCGACGCGGATTCGTTGCAGCAAGCCGTGAACGGTGTTTCAGCGATCATTCATCTTGCTGCGGTCTTTCGCACTCAAAACGAAGACGACATCTGGCGAGCCAACCTCGAAGGAACGAAAAACCTGATCACCGCAGCGATTGCGCACACTCCACTGGCTCGCTTCGTCATGGCAAGCACCGGACTGGTCTACGATGCAGACGCATCCCATCCGGGAGTCGAGGAGGATGCGACGAATCCCAGGCTCGCGTATCCGGCAAGCAAGATCGCTGCGGAGAAAGAACTCCGTAGGAGCGGCCTCAACTGGAGCATCCTTCGTCTCGGTTTTGTCTATGGCGATGGTGACGGACATCTGGCCTCGGTGCCTCCGCTGGTCACCAGATCCAAGTGGCACCCCGCTAAAACTTTCAGCCTGGTTCATCAGCGCGACGTCGCCGGCGCAGTCGAACTTGCTCTGACCGGGGCAATGGACGGGCAAATCGTCAACATCTGCGACGACGCGCCGGCCACTCTGTACGAGATGGCACACCTGGTCGGCTCTCCCATTGAGCCGTCATCGGAGCCCTTGACCGATCCGTGGATGGGCCGCATGGATGGATCGCGGCTTCGCAGCCTCGGATTCCAGCCCAGGGTTCCGACTCTGTATCATGCTGCGCGGCAGGGGATTCTGTAGCGACATGTACGCAGAAGCGGCAAATATTGCTCTTCCGGAATTTCCCAGGGTCCTAACTCCACAGTCGCCAGGCAATGATCTGATTATTTGGTCGTGATAGGCGCGCCTGTCGCCCGTTGAGGGGCAGTTGCTGCTGATGAGCCGGCTTGCGCGCACCTAGCCACGAGTCTTTTCGACACGAGTGCAATTGAAGAAGGGCGCTTTGCGTTCCCATCTCCGCATCCCGTCACTCGCGAGCTGCGTCAGCGCCTCAGCCACGTCAACGTAGGACACGCTGCCGCGCTGAATATTGTTCAACGTCGTTTCCGGATGGAGCAAGCCGCGCGACGGCGCTTCTGCCATTTGGCCCATGCGCGCATAAACGAAGCGGAAAGCAGCGGGTGTGTGCTCAAAACACCAGCGCAGCGCTTGCTCCATCTCACGCCAGCCCTTGCGCGCGACGAACGTGCGCAGCAGCCAAGCCACGGTGGCCCCCCAGGCAAACTGTTGATCGTTCCTCCGGGTTCGGGTAGGAGCTGGCCGCCGATCATCAGTAGAACGCAATCGTTCAGCCGCCCATCGGCATCCAGTGCCTGCACGGTTGCGCGGGTGATGACGCTTCGATCCGCATTGTTGGGCGGTTGCCCCTTGGCCTGGCCAAACGGAATTGCGCTCGAAGCATCGACGATTGCGTGCGGTCGACAGGTCCGAACGGCTGTGGAGACGGACGCCGCGTCGCAAAGGTCGCCCTTGAAGATATCCACCTTCGAACGCATCGCCTCAGGCACTTTGACTGGGTTGCGGACAAAGGCGGTGACGGGCCAGCCTTGCGCGCCGGCACGCTCCACCACGAGACGGCCTGCTTTTCCGGTCGCGCCGTAGACCAACAGAGCGCGGACTCGCGATTCCGCCATATCGATTCCTGCCGCGCGCCGCTCGATCCACCCGTGATGACTGCAACTTTTCCTTCAAGCTTTCCCATAATGACTTCCTCCCGTAGATGTGTAAAATTCCGTACAGTAGAGTAAAGCTCTTTGACGGTGGACGAGAACTGCCTAGATACTCCTAAGATTTTGTTTATTAGTCCAAAATATAGAGGCTAAGCTGGACCCGATAACAGACATCTTCAGAACGATGCACGTAACCGCTTTCGGCCTGCACAGGCTCGAAGCCACAGCTCCGTGGGGCGTGAAACAGGAAAATCAACCCGAAGAAAAAGTCACGTCTTCCAGCAAGAAGACTTCCCCCACAGATTTGGCGCACTTCGCCATGCTTTCGCGCGGCAACTGCTGGTTAAGTGTGGAAGGGATTGCGGAGCCAATTCCCCTCACCGGTGGTGATTGCTTTTTGCTGGCCCGGGGGACTTCGATTGTTTTGCGCGACAGCCCGCGAACGCGACCGAGGTGGAGTTTCCGCGAGATCGGGGCGAGGGCCAACGGCAATGTAGCTCACTACGGAGGTGGCGGCGCACCGACGACCATTGTCTGCGGATCCTTGAGTTTCGATCGCGCCGGTCTGAAGCCAATCACCCAGTTATTGCCGAGCTTTATTCTGATTAAGGCCGATCAGGCCCACACGCTTGCTCTTCACGACACAATGCAGGCGCTGGCGTCAGAAATGGCAGAACAAGCGCCGGGATCTGAAGTTGTTGCGAATCGGCTCGCCGAGGTTCTGTTTATTCACGCACTACGGGCGCATATCGCGTCGGGACCGGAACGCAACAAAGGTTGGCTTCGCGGGATTTTCGATCCTCAAATCGGCACTGCCCTGAGTGCCATTCACGACAGAGTGAAGACACCCTGGACGGTCGAATCCCTGGCCGAAGCGGCGGGCATGTCTCGCTCCGCATTCGCAGCACGTTTTAAAGAGGTACTCGGACAAACGCCACTGGACTACGTAACCGGGTGGCGGATGCAGAAGGCGAGCAGTTACTACAACAGCGAGACAAAAAGCTCATCGACGTTGCCCGGTTGGTCGGTTACGAGTCCGACGCTGCGTTCAGCAAGGCGTTCAAGCGAGTTGTCGGGGCCAACCCCGGGGAATACGTCAAACGTGGTCATCCACCTGTCGAAAAACGGGGCCATCGGTGACCTGCTGTCGCGGCTATGAGGATCGTCCTTTTCAAAGGGGACGGTAGAACGTAGCTTCCATTTCCCGAAGTTGGAGAGGCGATCATGCGGCGTGGCGTTCGAACGGATGAAGCCGCATCGGGCTCTGGACTCGGTCTTGCGATTGTTCGTGATATCGCCGAGATTTACAGAGGATCGATTTCGCTTGAGGCGTCCCCGATGGGAGGCGCGCGCGACTCAGCCTACCGAGCCAGGACCTCGTGTAACCTGAGGGCCTGCGATTACTCTTCGTGGTTCAACTTGATCCCGTCGGGCCCGACCTGAATTTCAGAGTGCTTTCCAGCGGTTTCGACCTGCGCCTCGTAGGCCACGAGCCTCCCCTGCTTGGTGAGGGATTCGATTTTCGTGATCTTGCCTTTGGACGCTTTCACTGCCAACCCTTGCAGTACTGGCGAAGAAAGCGAGTCCGGCTGCACTTGCTCTTCCACCTCCAGCAGATTGCCGCGGCGATCGATGGTGACATCTTTCGTCTGGCCGGCGACCATCATCTGAACCTCGTACGCTGTCTTACCGTTCTCCACTTCCCTGGCATAGCCAAGAACCGTGGCGCCTTCGCTTTGGGCGTCGGCGGTTTTCTGCACCGGCGCAGGTAAATCAGTTTTCCTAATCGGATGCTCGGCATAGCTAAAACTCGCCGTGGCCAACACAATGACTGTTATCAGGGGAAAGATGGATCTCATGTCTGAACCCTCTCCATAGCCGACTATAAGGCGCCAAGCTCAAGCGCAACTCAACGCCGCCCCCCCAACTGCCGCGAGAGAGGGGTGCTATTACGGTGCGGCATGTTTTGGCCGCCACCGCGGGTCCATCACGAGACGCCTTGATCAGTCGATGGTGCGCATGGGTTTGGGAGGCATGGCACGAAAGCCATTCTTGCATCGCGCATCTAGCCGAGGACGAGTTAGGTATCGAGTGGATGCATTGCTTTGCAAGGGTGGCTACACGCTGATCGCTTGAATAAGTTCAAAGAGATTGCCCCACGGGTCGGCGAAGAAGCCCAGCCGAAGGCTGAGCTTTGGCACATCATGGGCTTCGCTAACGATGGTGACACCGCGATGTCTCAGTGCGGCGATGGCATCGTCGACGCTCTTCACCCGGAAAGCAACATGATGGAAACCCGACAGCCCAAGGCTCGAAGCGAGATCTTCATAGGAGGGCCGGTCTTCCGCGCCTGGACCCGCAATGAGCTCGATAATGAGACTCGCTTCCGCCGCCGGTGAGGTCATAAAACCATACATCTTCTCGCCCAGTTGCGCGCTCTTGATGAGACGAAAATCCAGCTTTTCTGTATACCAAGCTACCGCGGCATCGAAATCGGGCACTCGAATCGCTGCGTGCTCGAACATCCAGGATGCGAAGGGGCCTGAGGCATCGACAACACGCGCGATCGCTGACATTTTCTTTTCCTTTTCTGATTTGTTTTGGAGCGTCTGTTCTTCTACAGCTTCTTCGTCTTGAGCCATGACCGGATGGCCTGGACAACTTCGGATTTGCTTTCGAGCGGTAGCCAGTGACCGGCGGGCATGTTGGTTACAGAGAGATCCTTGCAGCTACTGCGCATGGGTTCTCCGAGGCGGCTCCGGTTGATGTCGCAGATAGCGTCCCAGTCGCTGTTGAGGAACAAAACGGGCTGACGTAAATCCCCCCCATCTGGAGCCGCGTGAGCGTAGGCAGTGTTGGCGTCGCCGTTCAGGTACCAGGCATTGGCGGGCCGGAAACCTGTGGTGCGAAAGGCTTCGATCAGAGCATCGAAGTCGGCGGCTGGCCAAAGCGCGGAGTCGGCCTCTGTCTTAGGGGCCCGATGAGTTGCCCCATAACGTCCACCATTCTGCGTGAGTAAAGCGGATGGCGAGATCTTACCTGCTGATGCGGGATTGCCACGTCGAAACAGCGATGCGAGCGTCGCCGGAATGTCCGCTTCCATATCGCTGACCGTCTGGTCGAAGTGAGTCAGGTAAAAACGGTAATAATCCCATTGCCCATCCGGATATTGGTCGGCGGGGTAGAGTTGGCGGTCGACAAGCGGTACCAGGGTCGGCAGCGCGAAGCTTTGCGGGAAATAAGGGACTGAAATCAGCACCACGCCCCGGCTTCGTGAAGTGTGATGCGCGGCCAGCGCCCCGGCTACGGGGCTTCCCCAGTCGTGGCCGACCCAAACCGCCGGATGCGCGCCCAAATGATCATGCAGTTCGACCATGTCGTCGACGATTTCGTTTAAGGTGTACGCCTCGGGGGCTGTGGGTGCCGATGACCCGCCGTATCCGCGCATGTCCGGTGCAACGCAACGCCACCCTTCGGATGCGGAGGCTTCGAGTTGCGAGCGCCACATCAGACCGATCTGTGGCCATCCGTGGAGGAAGATCATCAATGGCCCATCGGCTGGGCCGGCCTCCAGATAACTCGTTGTGTGGCGAGGCGAGCAAACGCTGCGAACAGCGAGGTTGATTTTTTGCGAGCTCGTCATTGTCAATGCTCCAGCGAGTCTCATCCGGTCGTGAGACATTTTCGCACTTGATTGCAGGCGAATCAGGCAGGGCCGACCGCGCGCAGGAAGGTCACGAGTTGCTCACTGACCTGGGTTGAGGCTTCGTGTTGTATCCAGTGGCCCACACCGTCGAGCTCAAGAATTCCTACCAGACCGGGTAGTCCGGCGCGGAGTTGGTCGATCGTCAGCGAGTAGAGCTCTCTCAGTCCATCCGCCTTCCCCACCATGTAAAAGGAAGGTTGAGCGATCTTCGCGCCTTTGAACACGGCGGACAAATAGAAGTACGGCTCGGCGGCTCGGTAGTAGTTGAGAGCACCGTGAAATCCGGTGCGCTGAAATTCGCCAACGGTATGCTCGACGTATTCCGGCTCCGCCCAGGATGGCAAGGGTCCGGGAGCAGCACGATGGAGACTCCGGGCAGGATCAAGGGGACTCCATCGTGTGTTGAGTGGTGCAGAACCTGATGCCCAATACAAAATCCCTGGAATGGTGACAGCAGCGTCAACCCAAATCTGATCGGCTTCAGAACGGATCTGGTCGAACATATAGAAGTCGTTTTGATGACCAGACTTCCGCATTCTCTCGAAGACGCTGACATCCCCACGCGGAACATAGGGCACGCTGAGGCAAAACACCGCCTTAAATCGATCGGGACGCATCAGAGCCGCATTCCACGCGTGCGTGGCGCCCCAGTCGTGACCGACAAGGACGGCACTGGGCACCTTCAGTGCATCGAGGAGCCCAATCAGGTCGCCGGCCGTATGCACCGGCGTGTACAGACCTGGATCTTCCGGAGCGGAGCTGCGTCCATAGCCGCGCATATCAGGAGCGAGCGCACGATACCCAGCGGACGCGATGGCTTTCATCTGTCTGCGCCACGTATAAGAAGTATCTGGAAATCCGTGACAGAAAAGCACGGCCGGCCCGTCCCCTTGCTCAGTTACGTGCAAAGTTATGCCATTCACCGCGATGTCATACTCTTTGAGCTCCATACTGGTCGGCATCTCAAAACTCATAGTAACTATTTGCTTGAACTAAAGCAAATACGATTAAATATGCTTTATACGGAGCCAGTGCAGTACAATGAAATGATAAAACCTATGACGACAGACCACGTTGATCGAGTAGTTCAGCTCTGGAAAGCGGAAAGGCCAGACTACGATCTGGCTGCTGTCGAGATCATCGGGAGAGCGGGCAGGATCATGGAGCACGTCGATCGCGCTCTGGAGGCGAAATTCGAGGAGTTTCAGATTTCGCGGGCCTCGTTTGACGTGCTTGCAGCACTTCGCCGCATCGGCAAACCTTACATGCTAACCCAACGAGATCTGATGCGTAGCCTTTTCCGCACATCCGGGAGCATGAGTCTCAGGATCGATTCCCTGCAAAAGCAAGGTTTGGTGGAACGAACACCTGACACCGATGACCGCCGCTCTGTTTTCGTAAGCCTGACACCAAAGGGCGTGGAGCTTTTACAAGCCGTCATCCCTGAACATCTTGAGAATGAAAATAGCCTGGTCGCGGGGCTAAACCGAACGGAACGGGCGCAGCTTGTCGTCTTGTTGCGCAAGTGGTTGATCAGTCTCGAGGAGGAAGTTGCTCATGGCCGCCAGCTTTACCTTGGAATGACTCTGCTCGATGCTCGCGCGTCGACAAAGCTGCGGCGGGCGGTGGGTCTTCCCGATATGCCGGGCCTACTGGTCAACACCGTCGCCGCGGGCAGCCGGGCAGAGGAACTTGGTTTTCGCAAGGGTGACCTGGTCACCGCAATTGAGGGTCACCCCGTTACCTCACTTATGTCGCTTCGCAAGATCCTGAACAAACTTGAACCCAAAAGGAAGCGGGTTAGGGTGGTTCGCGGAGTCGATCGCATCGAATTTAAGCTAACGAATTCGTCCATATAATTTGCCGAGCGCGCGACGAGAATTCCCCATGCTATCCGCCAGACCTGCATTGGCCTAGTGACCGAATGGAGGATCGGGGATCTGGCCACTGAACCTCACCCGCGGAACCATGACGTATTCATCGCCGGGCGGTAGAATGAACCGTCTGCGAGGGGTGAGGCGATGGGCCAGGAGGTCGAGTCCAGGATCGACGACGAAGCAGTCCGGCGTGAGCTTGAACGCATCCTTTCCTCCAGCATCTTTTCTACCGCCAAGCGAAGCCGTATGTTTCTTCGCTATGCCGTTGAACGATCTTTGGCGAACTCCGCGCCGAAAGAGTTTGAGATTGCCGTAGAAGTTCTGGAAAGAAGCGCGGATTACGACCCCGATGTCGACGCAACGGTGCGGGTGGAAGCCAGCCGACTCCGGCATCGGCTACGCGAATACTACGACACCGTTGGAAAAGACGACTCGATTCTCATCGACATTCCCAAAGGCGGCTACGGAGCGGTCTTCCTCTCGCGCGAAGCCATTTCCCCACCGCACGATTCAGCGAACCCTTCGCTGATACAAGCAGACAGCAACGGCGTGGCCCTAAATGGCCTGCTCGGATCTGAACCGCCGTCGCCCGCTGGACCGATTGCGCGGAGCGCCTGGTTCCGCTATCTGGAGCCCATGCGTTCCGCAAAATTCCGCATCACTGCCGCTTTCGGCATAGCCGTCATCGCCGCTGTCGCCGGCACTGCGCTATGGCACTTTGGTCGACGGCCGAAGGTGGCTGACCCCATCCGCTCGCTTGCGGTTTTGCCACTGCAAAATCTTTCCGGGAACCCCAACCAGGAATATTTTGCTGACGGCATGACGGATGCGTTGATCACGGAGCTGGCACACATTCCCGATTTGCGTGTGGTTTCGCGCACCTCTGTCATGCAGGACAAAGGCAACCGGAAGCCTTTGCGGCAAATCGCCTCGGAGCTCGGTGTGGACGCGATTGTCGAGGGCTCCGTTGTGCGATCGGGAGACCGGGTTCGCATCACCGCCCAGCTCATTGACGCGAGAGACGACCGGCATCTCTGGGCAGAGAGTTACGAAGAACAGATGAGCGACATCCTGACACTGCAGGATAAGGTGGTCCGCGAGATCGCGCTTCATGCCCAGGCAGCGCTCGCGCCGTCGCTGGGAACGGGTCGCCCGGGACAAATCAATCCGGCCGCATACGATCTCTATCTGCGCGGTCTCTACGCCCTGAACCAGCGGGATCTCCCCGAAAGTGTGGACTATCTTCAGCAAGCGGTGGCTATGGATTCTTCCTACGCAGCCGCCTATGCGGGCTTGGCCGAGGCGCTGACGACGGAAGGTGTTTCTGGCGGAAGCACCCATCCGGCCGAGCAATCGCAGGCGCTTGACGCGGCGAAACGCGCGGTGGCCCTCAATCCCCACAGTGGAGAAGCCTATGCGGCGCTGGGGCTGGTTGAGATCAATTACGGAAAGGATTGGGCAGCGGCAGGACGGGACCTGGAGAAAGGGATCGCCCTTAGCCCCAACGATTCTTTGGCCGAGATGCAGTACTCGATTTACCTGGATGCCATGGGCAGGCCGGAGGAAGCAGTCGCTCACATGCGGCGTGCCCTGCAACTCGACCCACGCTCCTTCCTCATGAACCGGCATCTGGGTGCTGTGCTCTATTTCGCGCGCCATTATGACGAGGCGCTGTTGTATCTGAACCGCGCCGTCGACCTGGAACCCACCCGGGCTTCGTATGCTCAGCCGTGGATCACCCGAAGCTACGAGATGACTGGCCGCCTTGACGATGCCGAGCGCTCTGATCTGCTCGTGTTGGCCGTCGAGATCTCCGCCGAGAAGCTTGCGTCCTTACACCTCGTCTATCAGAAGCACGGATGGAAGGCATATCAGGCCAGCAGGATCGAACTGATCGCCAAACAACCGCGCAACGGCTGCGCCCTTTTTGAAGTGGGCGAAGGCTACGTTCGGCTGGGCGGCGCAGATCAGGCCTTCTCGTGGCTCGCCCGGGGAGTCGAGGCCGGTTGTTATTGGGCAGATTCGCTTCCTGTCGATCCCGTCCTCGATGGTATCCGAAGCGATGCCCGCTTTCCCGCTCTGCTGCGGCTGAATCACCTGGAAGCACCTCGCACCTAGCTGCTTCCAGAGCCTGCGGGGTCTGGAAGCAGCCCAATCAATATCCACGATGGCGCGATTACTTGGGAAGCGCGAAGCGGAGAATCTCGCCCATCCCCGGGCCCAGATCCCCGGCATTGGATACATACAGCGCTTTGTCGGGCCCGAAGGTCATCCCTCCGGGCAGGCTGAGCCCGGTGACCACCGTCTCGATACAGCCATCCGCATTCAGTCTCACCACTTTGCCGTCACCTTTGTTTGGGAATCCTCCAGGCGTGTCGGAAAGCTCCAGCGCGTAGAGCAGGCCGTCCGGCCCGAACTTCACGCTGACTACTGTCGTAAAGCCTGCTCGCGAACCGGCGATCCGGAAGTTCTTCGCATCGGCCGGCTTGGTTGCCAGGCCGGGCGTCGTATCCAGAAAGCCCAGGTCCCGGGAGAGCGTGGTAATGCGCTCCCACTGTGAGGCGATGGGAAACTGGCCGAGATTACCGACATACAGATTGCCGTTGTTAGCCGCGATCGATGTCGGCACGATGTGCCCTTCTGACAGCGACAAATCGATGATTTTCGAGGTGGCGCCGTCGGAGGTGGTTGCGGTGATGAGTCCATGGTTGGGCTCCACGGCAAACAAACGGTCGTCGAAGGCGATCAGGCTGTAGGGCACCCCGTCGGGCTCAAAGTCGCCTGCATCGGTGTAGGCCGCCGGATGTTCCATGTAGAACAAACTCAGGTCTGTAATGTAGACCCACTTCCCGCTTTGCAGATCCACCTTCACGATCCCGTTCGGAAGATTGGAGTTTCCATGAGAGCACCCGCCGCCACCGAGAAGCGCGTAGAGCCTGCCGTTGAGAAAGGCGACATCGGCAACGCCGATGATGTCACCCTGCAACGCATTGAACGAAGGCAGGCCCTTGGCCAAGACGGTCACCTTGCCGCCCGAATCCAGCTTCGAAATGGTTGCGCTCGGTCCTCCTGTATACGGACCGAGCGGTGGGAGCCCCTGTGTGCAGGTCCCTACTGTCGAGGTCGTGCCGCCGGTGCCGGCCTCCGCGATATAGAGCGCCCCGTCGGGACCGAACACCAGCCCGCGTGGATCGTTCAATCCGCTAGCCAGAATGGCGCCGCTGGTGGCAGCAACTGGTAACTGAGCATGACTCCTGAGAGAACCAGGGCCGAGAGTAAAGACCGCGCTCACGAACAGGACCAGGGTCGAGGATGCATTCTTCAAGGTGAGTCTCCTTTTGCGGGCTACCGCCCAACGTCAACCCAACCTTGCTCCGTTCTGCCAACAACGTGGGAGTTTCTTCCCGTAAGTTACGGCCCTCAACCCAGCGTTTTGAGGCGCTTGCAGAAACTCATCGGAGAAGTGATCCGGTGTTTCGCCTACGTGGACTGCTGGGGTGAGCGCTCGGTCGCCATTCCGCCGCCGGCTCCGAAGCGGCCCGATACTCCAGCGGGCGCAGGCCGATAAATTTTTCAAACGTCTTCCGAAAGAGCCAGGTGTCCTCATATGCGATTTTCCAGGAGATCTCTTTTATGGAGAGTGTGGTGAACTCTAAAAGCTCGCAGGCGGTCTCTGTCTTTACGCCGCAGACGAGTAGCTCAGCTGCGCTCTCACTGGCGACGTTGGCTGTGGGAACGCATAGCATCACCGCCAAATATTCCGGAGACGCCAACTACTCCACTGATACGTCCGCGGCGGTGGCCGTCACTGTGAACCCGGCAGCCTCCGCGACTGCAGTCACATCTTCTGCCAATCCCAGCTACGCCGGGCAAAGTGTGACATTCACCACCAACGTGACCAGCACCGGGCAGGCGCCAACGGGCAATGTAACCTTCTCCGCAGGGTCGACAATGCTCGGTAGCGCCGCATTGAGCGGGGGGGTTGCAGCCTACACGACTACCTCTCTCACCACCGTCGGCACGCAGACAGTGACGGCGTCTTATTCAGGGGATACGAATACCCAGGCGTCCTCGGCAACGGTGAGCCAGGTAATCGATGCTGCCTTTGCCCTTTCGCCTGGTAGCGACGGCAGTACGACGCTGACGGTACAATCCGGCAAATCAGTGAGTGCGCCGATCAATGTCACCGGTGCTACGGGATTTTCCGCGCAAATCACGTTCGCTTGCACGGGATTGCCCGCGAACGCCGGCTGCACGTTCAGCCCGGCAATGATAACGGGATCTGGAACGTCCATTGTGCCCACCCTGCTGACTGTTTCTACCAGTGCGTCGGTTACTACGAGTCAGCTCAGGCGAGACGGGGGCCCGGGACTGACAACGTTCGCTTATGGCGCGGTATTCGCGAGCCTGGCTCTTTGCTGGCCTTTGCGCCGTAGAGGTGCTCGTCCCTTCGCGATACTGGCATGCGTGCTTGCCCTGGCCGCGATGGGGTTGGCGGGGTGCAGCGGGGGGAGCGGGGCCGGAGGCCCAAAAACAGCACCCGGCACTTATAACTTCACCGTCACGGCAACCAGTGGGAGTGTGCAGGCTCAGTCTTCCTACGTGCTCACGGTACAGTGACCCGGAAACGCCGCGCTCATCTTTTTGCCCTCCAGGCCCCCGCCGCACATGAGCTGATCTCCCCTCGCTCACCGGGCCCCGCCTCCCCTGCTGGTGGCTGTCCGCCTATGGACAGAACTGGGCGATTTCGAACAGGGGTTACCACTCCTCTTCCCTCTTATAACGCCGCTAAACATGCTTGAAGGTTTGGTCTTCCAATTGCTCACTCGCCGATAAGACGATTGCCGAAGGAGTTCCTTATGGATACCTTGCTCCAGGACCTGCGTTACGCTGCGCGGCAGATGACCAAATCACCAGGATTTACGCTGGCCGCCGTTTTGAGTCTTGCCATCGGAATCGGATTGAACACCGCCGTTTTCAGCGGCATGGATGCGGTGGTCTTTCGACCTTTGACTCTTCCACAGTTAGACAGGGTGGTTACGCTGGCGGAACAGCGCACCGGTGGAGAGGATGAATGGGTCACCCTGGCCAACTACCAGGACTGGCTACACAACAGCCACGCCTTTGAAGCACTCGCGGTCAGGAAGGATGCCGGCGTTGCCATGACCGGTAACGGCGATGCAGAACAGATCCAGGCATCGTTCGCGTCTGCCAGTTTTTTCCCCGCTCTTGGAGCCACCGCGCAACTGGGCAGGGTCTACCGCGAAGATGAGTCCCAAGCCGGCCACGATTCTGCCGCGGTGCTGACGTACGGCTTCTGGCAGCGACGCTTCGGCGGGGATCCCGCAGTCCTCGGGCACAAAATCGAACTGGATCAGCACGCCTACACCATTGTCGGTGTGATGACAAAGTCGCTGCAGTACCCTTCCACGACAGACGTGTACTTGCCCCTGGCTCCTCGTCCGGAGGATCTTACCGATCGCAAGTCTCATGACTATGAGGTGCTCGGCCGCCTGAAAGAAGGCGTCACGGTGCGGCAGGCACAAGCAGAAATGCGGATCGTGGCTGAGCAATTGGCCAGACAATATCCCGCCAGCAACCAGAACTGGTCGGTTCATGTGGAACCGCTGCTCGACGGTATCAACGGCCCATACACTCCGGCTTACTACCGCATGATGCTGGGCGGAACACTCTTTGTCCTGATGGTGGTGTGTGCGAACGTGGCCAACCTGCAACTGGCCCGAGGGATCGCACGCCGGCCTGAAATTGCCATGCGCAGTGCCCTGGGTGCTACGCGTTGGCGCGTACTACGGCAGTTGCTCACAGAAAATATTCTTCTGGGCGTCGCGGGGGCGCTCGGGGGCTTAGCCTTTGGGGCGCTCTGTCTGCGCTTGATCGTGGCCGCCATGCCGGCACGCGTGGCTCGTTTTGTCGCCGGCTGGTCCAACATATCGCTGGACGGCCGAGCCCTGGCCTTCTCCTTACTGCTGGCCGGCGTGGCTGGCATTGTGGCTGGTCTTGCGCCCGCACTTGACTGTCTACGCGTGAGCGCCATCGACAATCTCAAGGCGGGTTCCCGTGGCGCCATCGGATCAGCCCGGACTCATCGCCTGCGGAACTTCTTTGCGATCGCTCAAATTGCGCTGGCCGTCTCCCTGGTGATTGGCGCGACCTTGGTTGGCAAAGGACTGAACGTCTGGTTCGAACTGCCCGAGCGTTATCACCCCGACCAGACTTTGACCTTCGGCCTGACGTTGCCGGATAGCCGATATGCCACGGCGGAGCAGCGGTCGAGTCTGTACGCCGCGACCCTTGCGCGCTTGCGCTCGTTGCCCGGAGTCACCCACGCCGAACTGACCACGGCTCTCCCCTATGACGAGAAGGCCTGGACGCGAGACATCGAGATCGAGAAACGTCCCGCTCTCTCCGCCAAGTTGCAAAGCGCCTACTATTTGCCCATCAGCGCAGGTTACTTTGACGCACTGAGCATTCCCATGACCGCCGGCCGCGCCTTCACCTCGAATGATTCTTTGTCGTCGGAGCCGGTTGCCATTGTCAGCGAGACATTCATCCGCCAATACTTCCCGGGAGAAAACCCGTTGGGTCACCGCATCCGCGTGGGACGAGATAGCCACGAACCCTGGCTGACCATCGTGGGGGTCGCGAAGGAAACGGGCTATTCTTTGTGGGATCCAACGGTTTATCCCGCGGTTTATGTGAACTCCATCCAGGCGGCGCCTGTTTCGACACGATTCCTGCTGACCACCGGCGGCGATCCGATAGCCCTTGCCCAACCCGCGCAGGCAGCTATCGCTCAACTCGATCCTTTGTTGCCCGTGGATACGATGGAGACCTATCGTCAGTCGCTGCGCGAAAACCTTACCGGCCTTTTGTATGTGGCTGCTATGTTGGGCTTCGACGCCGCGTTTGCCCTGTTCCTGGCAGCGATCGGCATCTTCGCGGCGATGAGCAATCTGGTGATGGAGCGCAGGCGCGAAATTGGAGTACGGCTGGCCCTGGGCGCGCGCCGCGAAAACGTCTTGAACCTGATGCTAACCCGCGCTGGAAGATTGATCATGATCGGTGTTTGCGGCGGTCTGGTCTTCGCCTATTTATTAGCGAGCGGCTTACGCGGCCTGCTCCAGGGAGTCAAGCCAAACGACCCACTGGTGTTTGCCGGCGTCGCCGGAGTGATCGCCTCGATCGCCCTGCTTTCGAGCTGGCTTCCGGCAAGACGGGCTGTGCAGGCCGACCCGTTGAATGCCTTACGCGAGGAGTAATTGCCGTCGGGTGGTTTTGCGGACGGGGCGACCTGCAGTGCCATGCGTTCGCCGCGCCCCGCACAGTGATTTGAAGCGTGGTGCTTTGGCGATAAAGATTCAAACCGGTTGCTTATCATCTCTTCATGGACACCCGACTGCCGCTCTCAGCGCTGCTTTCACAGGCGTACGTGGCCTTTGCGATCGAATTCGATAACGAGTTCGAACACCAGGTGCCTCACCGTACCGCGAGATATGGCGCAACTCCCGGAAGCGCCAGAGTCCCCTGGCTCGTATCGATGGCCTTGTGGATCCGATTCATGCGCCACATCCCAGTCGACGGAATCACTTTCTCTGAATTGCAATCGGGCCTCGCCATTTCGAAAAAGGGTCTAAAAACGTGGCTTACGCGGCTCGGCAAGTGGTGGGGTTACCTTCAGATCGAAGAGCCGGATGCAACTGGCTCCTGGGCACGAGTCGGTCCGAGCAGCAGAATCCGCCCGACAAAGGGAGGAAGAAAGGCGATCGAGGTCTGGCAAACTTTGATGCCGGCGATCGAAACCCGATGGCGCGAGCGATTCGGCAATTCGATGATCGATGCGCTCGAAAGTGCACTGAAGAAGTTGGCTGATCAACTTGATCCCGCACTCCCCGCCCATTTTCCCGTCTTGGACTATGAAGATCAGAAGTCGCGTGCGGCCCGTCTTCGACTTCCGCCGCGTGATTACCTATTACCGGAACAACTCGCCAAAGTCCTGCTCGCCTTCGCGGCGGACTTCGGTGCTCAATCCGCGGCATCGCTGGGGGTGTGCGCAAATATCCTTCGCGTCACGCCGGATTCAGGCATCTCTGTGCGCGATCTGCCGGGCTTAACTTGTCTGCCAAGGGACGGCGTCAACGACGCCCTTCGTCAGCTCAGCCGTGAGCATCTTGGGGCGGTTCGTGTGGGCGCCGGCAGCCGGCTGAAGGTTCTGACGCTCAACGCCAAGGGACGCCTCGCACGCGATGGTTACTTGCCATTGACCGAAAGTATCGAGAAGGTCTGGGAGACGCGCTTCGGCAAGGACACGGTGCCTCCGCTAAGGCAAATGCTTGAGGCGATGGTGCACAGCCGGGGCGACGCATCGCCTCCGTTGCTTCGCGGACTTAAGCCGTACCCTGACGGATGGCGCGCACAACTGCCTATGATCGAAGGTCTGCCCCACTTTCCCATGGAGTCGCACCGCGGAGCTTTCCCTGACGGCAGTTAACCGGTGCAGCTGTCGGTTTTCGCAAACAGCCCAATGCGTTCTCTTACTTGGCTTTCGTCGCAGGGCTCCTGCGTTCCTCGTCATGAAAAATCTCTTCGATACGCAGTCCGAAGAGACGGGCGGACTCAAAACCGAGTGTCAGATGCGAGAATCGGTGGGGGGCTGGCTCAAGGGTCAGTTGAATTTTGCGGCGAGGGCTTTCACGGTTGCTACAAGATCGATGGTCCCTTTAGCGTGCTCCGTCCCAGGAACGTCAAGATGTATCCATCCCGAGTTCAGACTGTCGACCATTTCGATGAAAGCACCGGAACGATCAGCGGGCATGCCATTCTGGGCGAGGGTGTCAACCCATTGGTAGCGGGGAACGGCCACCGCGGCGATGGGGCGGCCGATTGCCATTCCGAGAGCGGCAGCAGCATCCTTGCTGGAGTAGGACATGGGGCCGGAAATCTCGATCACTCGATTCCCTTCCCACTCCTCAAGCAGTGTTTGCGCGCCGATCCTGCCCACGTCCTTCGTGGCGACCATCGCGTAAGGGCGCTCCAGCGGCTGGTAGAACGAGAAGTAGTTACCCGTTGCGCGGGCGGCCGGAAGGCTGTACACGAGATTCTCCATAAACCAGGCGGGGCGAAGAAATGCGTTGGGGATGCCCGTGTCTCCAAGCTCCTGTTCAAGCATGCGGTTGGCAGTAATCAAGCCGAGACCGGAGTGTTTTTCGCTGCCCCAGGAAGAAAGAAATACAGCCCGGGGCGGTTTAGCTTCGAGGACGGCTTTCTTGATAGTGGCGATGTGCACAACGCTATCCGGAAAGCCGGGCTCCGGGGCCAGATTGGGTGGGATCATGACGAAGACACCCTCCACTCCGCGGAAGGCCAGGGCCAGGTGATCGTCCAGCTCCGAAGTCAGGATTTCGACGCCGATTTCTTGCCAGGCCCGTGCTTTCGAAGCATCGCGCACGATGCCACGCACCTTCTTCCCATGCTGCAGAAGAGTATTTGCAACTGCTCCGCCTACCTTTCCGGTAATTCCCATCACTGCGAACATCAGAGTTCTCCTTAAAGAACGGCCGGCCGCGCTGGCCAGATTGCAGTCTTCGACGAACCTGGCGCGTGCGATGTGTAATCATCACTGAGCAACTTGTGCTGCCACACGGCTCATTGCATGTGCGTCGCTCTCACAAGTCTGAGTATCCGCGCTTGATAGAATGTCGTAAAGGTCATTAATCCCTCGAATCACGCCATGCTAAAACACATTGGATTTGTCCTCTACCCCCGTTTCCTCCTGCTCGACTTAGCCGGCCCGATGTCTGCGTTTGCGTTGGCCAATCGTTTTGCTGACGAACCGCTCTATCGCATGCACATGGTGTCCGTAAGGGGAGGCCCGATCAGCAATAGCTTTAACATGGCCGTTAAAACAAGCGCGCTGAAGCGAAGACCCTTCGACACGCTCATCGTGGTCGGTGGCGCTCGCTGGCCGATGAGGGTCCCGGACATCCATGCGATCCAACGCGCATCGTCGAACGTAAGGCGACTCGCGAGCGTGTGCACCGGAGCGTTTGTGCTTGCGCAGTGCGGTTTGCTCGACGGGCGCCGCGTCACGACCCACTGGCGAAGAGCGGCCGAGTTGCAACGCGAATACGCAGCGGTGCTCGTGGAAAGCGACTCAATCTTCATCGAAGACGACGGCGTCTGGACGTCTGCAGGCATTACCGCCGGGATCGACCTGGCGCTCGCGATGATTGAGGAAGACTATGGTGCGTCCATTGCCCTGCAGGTCTCTCAGGAGCTCGTGGTTTATTACCGCAGGCCCGGTGGCCAATCCCAGTTCTCCGCGATGTCTGAGATTGCCCCGCAATCGGACCGAATACGCGTGGCCCTTAGCTATGCACGGGAACACCTGACAGAATCACTATCGCTGGAACGATTAGCAGAAGTCGCCTGCTTGAGCGCTCGCCAATTTGGCAGAGTGTTTAAAGCAGAGACGGGCGAGACGCCGGCCAAGGCCGTGGAACGGCTCAGAGCAGAAGTAGCACGAGAGCGGATCGAGAGGGATGCCGAGCCAGTCGAAAGTATCGCCGCCGCTGTGGGCTTTTCCGATCCAGAACGAATGAGGCGTGCCTTCTTACGCCTCTACGGAGAGCCTCCGCAATCCTTACGACGAAAAGCGCGTCGCTGATCCAGCATTGGTCGTTCGCCGCACTTCCCACGATTGGTCTCGCACACCGATTGCTAGAATTGCCCCATGAGTGAAGTGCAAGATCATTACAGCAATCTCCTCGCAAAGCACTACACGTGGATGTTTGGCAAATCCTTTGCGGCCAAGGTGGCCGAACAAAAGACGATCCTTGAGGATGCGCTCCAGCCTGCTGCGGATGATTTTGAACTGGGATTAGCCGTAGATCTCGGCAGTGGCCCGGGATTCCAAACCATTGCACTCTGCGAGATAGGATATTCTCCGGTACTTGCCCTGGATACGAGTGAAGCTCTCCTCGCGGAGCTTCAACGCCACCAGGGAAGTCTGCCCGTTCAAACGATCTGCAGCGATCTATCGAAGTTGAGCGAGTTCGTGCCGCCAGCGACTGCCCGCGCCATCGTATGCATGGGAGACACCATCACTCACCTTGGAAGCAAGACTGCAGTCGAAGATCTTCTTCGCCTGGTGTTCCTCGCCCTCACTCCGGGTGGCACATTTGTTTTGAGCTACCGCGACCTGAGCACCGAGGCTACTGGCCTCGACCGTTTCATCCCTGTTTACGCTGACGAAAACAAAGTCATGACCTGCTTTCTGGAATTCGACCGGTCGGATACCGTGCTGGTTCATGACCTTGTTCACAGCCGGGAAGGCCACCATTGGCTCTTTGAAAAGAGTAGTTACCGCAAGCTGCGCCTGCCGATGGATTGGTTACAGGATGCAATGACGCAGGCTGGCTTCATCGTCCATCAGGGGCTGGCTGGAAGACTTCTCCGTCTGGTAGGGCAGAAGCCGCACACCCCGTAAGCCGAGCAGGTGATTGGGGGCTCACTTCCTGGTACGCGACCGGAATTCCTGGAAATGGAGTCTTCGAGCTTTGACCTTGCGGCGGGATATTCGGCTTTAGTGCAGCTCGCCTTCCGCGTTGTGCATGGAGACCATTCTTGATTGAATTTCACTGCGACGCCATCTTGTTCGACATGGACAACACCCTGCTCGATTCCACAATTTGCAATGAGGGAATTATGGGCAGGTGGGCCGAGAAGCACGGGCTCGATCGAGACGTTGTCATACAGATTTCTCATGGCAGAAGAACGATCGACTCGATTCGTGAGGCGGCGCCCCACGTAAACGCCGACGAAGAAGCAAAGGAGATCGAGGCTGAAGAACTCATCGCAAGAGACGGCATAGTTGCGGTTCCTGGCGCGCAACGTCTGCTCAGCAGACTGAAGCCACATCAATGGGCAGTTGTGACTTCGGCAAGTAGCGCGTTGGCGGCCGTTCGCATGGCGTGTGCGGGGCTTCCAGTTCCCGAGGTATTGATCTCAGGGGACGACGTGAGCAAAGGCAAGCCTGACCCCGAAGGCTACCTCAAGGCGGCCAATCGTCTGGGGGTCCCCCCGGAGCGCTGCATCGTGGTGGAGGACAGCCTTGCCGGTATCTTAGCTGGGCGGCACGCCGGCATGCATGTTCTGGCGATCACGACAACCTTTCCAGCGGAAATGCTTCTGGGAGCCCCCAGCGTAGCGAACTTCGATGCTGTCGCTTTTCATCTGGATCGATGAGGCGCCCGGGGCCTGGCCTTGACGGGGTCAGCCGCTTCCCGCCCTTCGCTCTCCGTGTTCACCCGCTGATAGCCTGGATGAACACCCGGAGTAAGTCCCTGGGTCCTGGCGACTCGCCGCAAGAGTTCTGTCAACGTCTCGTTCTCTTCCCTGCTCAACCCTGCGCTCATCGCTTGCTGATGCTTGCGAGCAAGCTCTCCTACCTTCTCCAAAAGACCGACACCTTGGTCCGTCAAATGCAGCGAGTAGAGTCTCCGATCGTCCAAATTCTGCTTTCGTTCGATAAAGTGGCCGCTCTCCAGTTTGTCGAGCAACGACACCAGCCGGCTGGGGTGAACGCGCAACCGTGCCGAGAGTTCCTGCTGACTGATCCCCGCCGCCATACGCAGGATCCGCAAGATACCTGCATCGGAAGGGGTGAGTTGCAGTGCCTCCAGGTGTTTAGCAAATTGCGCGGCCGCATGCGCGCCGATCTGCGCCAGCAAAAATGCGGATTGACTGGATTCCATCTTTTTCTGATCCATAGCTTGAAATTATTGTTGCACGCCATAATCGTTTATTGTATAAACGATTGCATTATGCAACGTTCTTCGCGCTTCCGTGGTCCATCCCTCTTGCTGCTAGCAGTCGTCCACATCCTGATCTTCGTGACCAACCTTGTGGCAGTCGCGACGCTTCGTCATGGAGCGCCTTACGTCAACCCGTTTGCGCCTGGTGCAATCGTCAGCAGTTTCTTCGCGGCACACGCCCGAGCGGTCCAGATCGGCAGCTTTTTCCTCTTCGGTTCCGCGGTGCCACTCGGCATATTTGCCGCCACGATCGTGAGCCGGATGAAATACCTGGGAGTTCGTGCCGCTGGCACAACCATTGCCCTATTCGGCGGATTTGGGGCCGCCTGCCTGGTGGCTCTCTCAGGCTCTTTTGGCTGGGTGCTGTCTCAGCCAAACGTCGCCACTTCGATTCCGCTCGTGCAAGCGTTGTATTTTCTTAGCTTTATTTTCGGAGGCGCGGCGTATGCGGTGACGTTCGGGCTGCTGGCGGCAGGAGTCACCATCACCTGTTACCTGTCGCATCTTCTTCCGCGCGCGCTCGCCGCCTTTGGAATGTTTGTCGCAGTAACAGGAGAACTTGCTGCTCTGAGCCTGGTATTCCCGTGGGCGAACTATCTCATCCCCGTCACCCGTTACCTGGGATTCGTTTGGATGCTGCTTGCGGCCGTGTACCTTTCCAGGAAAGCCAGCGATCTTCAGAACCGCGTCGCTGCGTCCACCTAAGGAACGAAGTGTAACCTGATTCGCCGGACGGCAGCATCGGAAGTTCGCGGCGGAAATGTCGCAAAGAGTGTCGGGGGTAATTGCGGGACACAATCACTGAATGAGTCCTTAAGGACTCTGCTGGTTCGCTGCGGCCTTCGGCCCCAGATCCACATCCGCCGTGCCGATACGGCCGGACAAGGTGACGCGCAGAACAAAACGAGCGCGCACCGCCTTCGGATTGTGATCAATCTTATAGCTTACGTCTACTGATCGTTCCAGTCTTCCGGTTGGCGGGACGGTCGCGGGAGCGTTTGCGCTGAAGCTGCGGGCGTCGCGTTTCAACTCTTTTCCCTTGCGATCGAAAGTAGTGACCATCATGATGAAGGCCGCGTGACGCGGCTCCGTGGCGCTGGCCGGAGACCAGATCAACCCCTTAGCATCCACGCGGACCGTGTAGGCGTCGGGGTCAGAGGGGTTGGGCACTAAGGAGATGGGAACGGCATCATAGACCATTGTGCTGCTCTCGGCGGACACAAGGTCGGTGATAAGGCGGCGCGATGGATTCTCCGGATCAATCGGCTTTGCAGGAGCTGCGGGATAGTAGCCCGCGCGCGTGGTGACAGTAAGTCCGGGACGATCCACGGTTACTGTGATTCGTTGAAACTTCTTGTAATCGGACGAAGGATTGTTTGGCCGGTAAGTCAACGTGTAAAAGCTGGAGCCGTCACGAATGGCGGTATTGATCTCGGCGTCGACATCGTTGCGCCCATAGAGTGCAGCCCCTCCCGTCTCTTTTGCCAGCAGACTGAACTGGTAGTTTCCACCGAAGGGATCGTTGGCCCATGGGCCCCCGCCGTACTCGTTGGGGTGGATCATGACGCCGGCAGGATCCACGGTGTAGAGCGTGATGCGGGCATTGCGCAATATGTTTACGCAGGACCGAACGGAGCTTTCAACGTGGTCCTGGGTTTCCGGTGACAGGCGGCCATAGTTGATGGAAGGAAAGCCACGGCCGATCCAGATCATGTTCTTGTGTCCCGGATGCCCGAGAACGGCTTCGGCAACTCGCCGCAGCGTAAGGAACGCCATGGCATATCGCTCGCCCACCCACGCACCTTGTTCCTGTTGCCAGGGATAGGCAACCAGGTGGCTCTGTAACGCACTGAGAATCTGATCCTTGCTCTGTGTGTAGTCGTGAAGCACAGTGAATTTCTGCAGGTTGACCGCGATCAGGATGGTAGGCATGGTGAGTTTCGCGGGCTGCCTCTCGAGATATTTTTTCAAGGAGTAGCGAGCGAACGCCATGTCTTCAAAGCGAGTGTTGAACTCGTCGAGAAGGATGATGTTGACGGGAGCCCGCGGAGCCACGCGGTCGAGATCGGCCGTCGAATCGATCGTATCCTGCGGGTGGGGCGTGTGCGCACCTGACTGCTCGAAAGTCTGAACGTCCTGCGCGGCGCCCGATTCCGCGACGTGAAATTCATTCTGGGTGAGGTCGGTCACCAGGTTGCCTTTGGCATCGGTAACAACCATGTCGAGCACTACCAACCGCGCGGTTCGCTGGATGGTGTAAGCACCTCCATTGTTCTGCGCGGGTACTGTCCCCGGGGACGGTTGTTGGGGCGCAGCAGATGGCGGCCGCTGCGCGGGCGTCGGCGCGGGATCAGGTTGTTGCGCAAGCGATGAGAGACAGGCGCAAGCAAAAATGGCCGCACCGGTGACCAGGCGGCTCGCCTTAGGGTTCATGCGGAAGCCTCGCGGACCATTGTTACAGATATCTTGCATTCGCCATAAAGACTGCCGGCTTTTGAGCGGGGAAATTGCGGGACAGGATACCCCGAACGCGCGCCACTTTCTAACGCATCACATAGCCGCCATCGACTGAGATCGACTGGCCGGTAACGTAGCTGGCTCTGTCACTACAGAGCCAGAGAACGGCATCCGCGATCTCATCCGCTCGGCCCAGCCGCTTCATCGGAACGAAGGTTTCGAGCATCTTGTCCAGCAGTGGCCCCTGGCCTTCGGCGATCATCTTGTCGGACATGGGCGTTTGGATCATGCCGGGGCAGACATCGTTGACGCGGATGCCGCGGGTCGCGTATTCGAGGGCCGCACTCTTCGTAAACCCGATCACACCATGCTTCGCAGCGTGATAGGTCCCACGTTGATTGCCACCGATGAGTCCTCCTAAAGAGGAGCAGTTTACGATGGCGCCGCTGCCTTGTTTGCGCATTTGCTGGAGCTCAAACTTCATGCAACTCCATACGCCGCGCAAGTTAATGCTCATGACGCGGTCATAATCTTCCCGCGGAGAATCAGCGGTTTCGGCGAGAACGTTCTGAATACCTGCGTTGTTATAAGCAGCATCGAGCTGTCCAAATCTGGCAACGGTCTGCTGCACCATAGCCTCAACCTGGGCGTCATCCGAAACGTCACAGCAGATGGCCAGTGTTGTATGACCTTTGCTGGCGAGATCGTTCGCTGCGGTCTGGACTTCCTTTTCATTCCAGTCGGCCAGCACGACAGAAGCTCCCGCTTCGGCGAAGGCCTTCGCCGTTGCAAGGCCGAGCCCCGACGCAGCGCCCGTAACCAGGGCGACCTTGTTTTCAAACGTAATATTCATTCGTTTCCCCTTGTCTTGATGCAGCGCGCGGTTTGCGTTAGCGATCGACCAGCTTCGCATGGGTTGCGGGGTAGCGTTCGCCTTCGACCTTGATTGCTGAAGAAGCTGCTTCGAGACTATGTACATCTTCCGGAGTGAGTTCGATGGAGACACCCCCGAGATTTTCTTCGAGCCGGGGGAGTTTGGTTGTGCCGGGAATTGGGGCTATCCACGGCTTCTTTGCAAGCAGCCAGGCGAGGGCAATCTGTGCCGGTGTGGCCTTCTTCTTCTGCGCGAACCTGGTGACTACATCGACGAGTGCCTGGTTGGCCTTGCGGTTTTCCTCGCTGAAGCGCGGGACGATGGCGCGAAAATCGGAGCTGCCAAACTTGGTGGATGCGTCGATTTTGCCGGTGAGGAAGCCTTTGCCAAGCGGGCTGAAGGGAACGAAGCCGATGCCGAGCTCTTCGAGTGTGGGCATGACGGATTCTTCGGGCTCGCGCCAGAACAGGGAGTACTCGCTTTGCAATGCGGTGACGGGCTGCACAGCATGGGCGCGGCGGATGGTCTTTGCACCTGCTTCGGAAAGGCCAAAGTGCTTAACCTTGCCCGCTTGAATCAGTTCCTTGACGGCGCCGGCGGTGTCTTCGATGGGAGTGTTGGGGTCGACGCGATGCTGATAGAGCAGGTCGATGGTGTCGGTCTGCAGGCGTTTGAGTGAGCCTTCGACGACCTGCTTGATATGGCCGGGGCGGCTGTTGGGAGCGGTCCATTTGCCGTCATTCTTGGGATCGGGCTCAAAGCCGAACTTGGTGGCAATGACGACGTCTTTGCGAAATGGAGCAAGGGCTTCGCCGACAACTTCTTCGTTGACGTACGGGCCATAGACTTCGGCGGTGTCGAAGAAGGTCACGCCGCGCTCTACAGCGGCGCGGATCAGCTTGATGGCTTCGGACTTTTCCGTGGCGGGGCCGAGGCCGAAGCTCAATCCCATACACCCGAGGCCGAGTGCTGAGACTTCGAGGCCGCTCTTTCCTAGTGTGCGCTTTTGCATAAATCTCCTGGTTCGGTCGTGCCCTGTTCGAACATCTACAAGTCTAAGGATGTACCTTATATGAGACTAGAGCGTATCCGGTTCAAAGAGTTATGAGTAAAATGCATGAATCATGAAGAACGAGCTGGGAGAGCTTGCAGCGTTTGCCACAGTGGCGGAAGAACGTAGCTTTACCCGCGCCGCGGCACGCCTTGGTATTTCGCAATCCGCGCTCAGCCATTCGATTCGCGGGCTTGAGAGGCGGTTGGGATTGCAATTGCTTGCGCGAACAACCCGCAGCGTCGCTCCCACTGCGGCGGGAGCAACACTCCTCCGGGAACTGACGCCTGCATTGGAACGGATAGAGCGAGCGCTCGCGGATACCCGGAAACAGAAGGAAACGCCATCGGGCCGGATACGGCTCATCATCCCGCGCACAGCGACGAAGGCGGTGATCCTGCCCAAGCTGGCTCAGTTTGCTCGTAGTTATCCTGAGATCGTCTTGGAGGTCACATCTTCCAATGACCCGGTTGATCTGATTGCGGGAGAGTACGACGCCGGTGTACAGCTTGGCGAATTCATTCAGCGCGACATGATCGCGGTTCGGGTCACCAGGGAACTGCGTCTCGCCGTGGTGGGGTCCCCGGAGTATTTCAAACGGAACAGCATCCCGAAACATCCGCAGGACCTTAAGAACCATGCCTGCATCGGATTTCGCTTCAGCAAGGGATTGTACCGGTGGGAATTTGAGAAGGGTCGCAAGTCACTGACAGTTAGCCCTGAGGGGCCAGCCTCATTTGATGATCCAGACCTTGTCATCCAGGCAGTATTAGATGGAGTTGGCATTGGAACAGCGATGGAAGATAGTCTTGCGGGTCTTATTGCAAAAGGGCGCCTGGTTCAAGTCCTAAAAGAATGGTGCCCATCTTTCCCAGGCTATTTCCTCTACTATCCCAGCCGTCGGAACCAGCCGGCCGCGCTTACCGCGCTGATTCACTCCCTTCGACTGGATTCGTAATTAGATCAATTTGTCATCCGTCTCGATCAGAGGCGAATCCTGCCGCAAGTACGCCCCGAAATCTGTCTGATCAGTCCAATCGCCATCCGGCTACCCTTAGCTGCGGAAAGCATCGCCTTTTAAGACGGGCTCGAAGATCAGCTACCCTTTTGCGGCTTAGACTGCGTATAGTGTGAATCGGCTCCCCACACATTTGAGGTTCGGCAATGGCACGGCACGCCCGACTCACGCTCATTCTGATGGTGTTTTCTGTCTTCAGCGCCATCGTTCCGGCTCAGTCGCCAACCTCGCCTCTCGCTCGGTCCACACCGTCAAACGGCGACACGTATGTCACCCTGGGCCAGTCCTCAGTGCCACTTTACGGACCATGGAAGTTCACCGTGGGTGACTCACCGATCAATCCGAAGACAGGTCGGCCTTTGTGGATTGAGTCGAGTTTTGACGACTCACACTGGGAAACAGTGAGCCTGATACCCAGCAATGGGGCTGTCGATCCGCTTTCGGGAGTCTCGGGATATGTCCCGGGTTGGGCCCTCCGAGGTCACGCCGGGTACTCGGGCTATGCCTGGTACCGTTTGGTCGTGCGTGTGAAAGCGAGGCCAGGTGAGGAGCTGGCTCTCACCGGGCCTTCCGATGTGGACGACATCTATCAGGTCTTCGCCAACGGCCTGTTACTAGGGCAATTCGGTGACTTCTCTACCAGGACGCCTACCGCTTACTACGCCCAACCCATGATGTTTTCGCTGCACCAACAGGGCGACGACGGTGCAGGAAATACAAGCTTCTCCACGCAGGTGCTCGCCTTTCGTGTGTATATGTTGCCATCCACACTGGAAGAAGAGGCCGATGTAGGCGGCTTCCATACGGCACCGTTACTGGGCGAAGCCGCCACAGTGGCAGCCGATTACCAAATGAGCTGGTTGGAATTGATTCGCGGATACGCTCTATCGGCCGCGCAAATACCCTTGTTTGGCTTGATGGCGCTACTGGCCTTCACCCTTATCCTGTTTGACCGCACCGACTCGGTTTATCTCTGGATGGGCGGAATCTTTCTGCTGGAATCTGCCCTGAGCGCAGTCTCTGTGGCAGGTAGTTGGACACAGCAACTCAGCATCCTCGAAAACCAATTGCTCACCGATGGCCTTCTGTGCGCGCTCATCTTCGCCGGATGGGCGATGGTATGGTGGGTGTGGTTCGGCCGGCAACGGCCTGCCTGGACGCCCCGCGCGGCGGCAGGGCTGGCCTTGATTTACTTGATCACGATCGTCATCGGCGATGAGATGTTTTCCGGGCTTGTTCCCCATAGCGTGGCCTCTGTCTTTCTGAAAGCATCCGTGCTCGTCCGCCTGCTGTTCCTCGCACTGCAGTTGTGGATCGTCGCCCGCGGTATTCGGCGCCAGGGGCTCGAGGGTTATATGGTGTTGCCTGCCGTCCTCTTGTGGGGAGTCCAGACGTTTAGCACAGAGCTTGTTATCCTGCACGTTCCCGTACGATGGGCAACGTTCGGCTTGAGCATTCGGCTTTCCCATATCTCGAATCTGCTCCTTGTCCTGGTCGTGGGTTTGCTCTTGCTGCGCCGGTTGCTGACGTCTATCCGCAATCAACGGCAGATGGCTCTCGATGTGAAGCAGGCGCAGGAAGTCCAGCAAGTTATTTTGCCCGAGTCGCGGACAGAGCTGCCGGGGCTGGTGGTCGAGAGCGAATACCGCCCTGCCCGCGAGGTGGGCGGCGATTTCTTTCAAATCATTCCGAACCAGACCGATGGCAGCCTGTTTATTGTGGCGGGCGACGTTACGGGCAAGGGACTGAAGGCAGGCATGCTGGTGGCCGTGCTGGTAGGCGCGATCCGCAATCAGGCCGAACACAGCTCCGACCCGCTGTTTCTGCTGCAAGCTCTGAACCGGCGTCTGCTGGGCCGCAACGATGCGCAGGCCACCTGCCTCGCTCTCCGCATTGCTGCGGATGGCGAGGCCCTGCTCGCCAATGCAGGGCATCCGCCGCCCTATCGCAACGGCGAGCCATTGGCGATGGAGGGTGCGCTGCCTTTGGGCGTGATGGATGAGGCTGAGTTCTCTGTCATGCAGTTCACGCTGGCACAGGGGGACCGGCTGATGCTGATGTCGGACGGGGTTGCGGAGGCCACAGATGCTGACCGGCAACTGTTCGGCTTCGACAGGGTTCAGGAATTGCTGAAAAGGGGAAAATCTGCGTCTGAGGTGGCCACTGCCGCGCAGCACTTCGGTCAGGAAGACGACATCAGCGTGATTACAGTGACCCGTGCGTCCGTCCCGGAGATGGCGTACGCAAGCAGTCTGCAAACTACATTACGGCAATAGGTATTGCTGCCACCCCCAATCGGCAACTGAGGATGTTCGACTCGGAAAGTTAAACTTCAGGCGCATACCAGCGTGGGCAACTCCAACCCAGTTCACATGGCACGGCGGGCAGCCCTACAGTCTCGAACAGACGGCTCCGCCTGTTCACCCTGCCTGCGCAGATTTTCCAGAAGCTCGTCGCCATGGCGTTTGTTTAACGGTTCAACGTTCGGGGAAATCCGTCGGATAGACTGTTGGTGGAGAACGATCACCCGGAGTCATTTCCGGCGCCCACCGTCACGGGCATCTCGATCGCGATCTCCGTTTTGGCTTTGTCCTTCGGATGGCCGTAACCGAAGCGGGACCCTGAGCATTTCTCAAGTAATCTGCGAGGTCAAGTGACGTCAAGGTGCGGGTTTCTGTCGTTATCGCTGAGCGTACGTTTTTTGGGCTGCCTGGGTCTGCTGCTCGCCGTCACCGCAACGGCGCCGCACGCGGCCGCAAAAGGCAAATCGCCAAAGAAGACCCCGGAAGAGATGTACGCGGCGATTCTGGCCGCGCCCGTGACCATCGCGCACAAGCCCGGCACAGACGAGGGCGAGGCCCAGATGATCATCGACGGCAAGCCGCGCAAAATTGCCGCCCACGCCGTCGAGGCGTGGAAGGTACGCGGCGGTGAAGCCGCGCTGGTCCTCGTCCACGATAAGGCGAAGGGCAAGCTCCCCGCGTTGTATGTGCTGCGCTACTACGATCTGGACAAAGGAGCCAGGAGAATCCTCGGTCCGATCCCGAGACTCTCCGGCCCCAGCCTGATCGAAACCAGAGGTGCGGACGCGGGCTGGACCTTTGCGCTGAGCGGGGTTGAGAGCCCTGGAGACGTTGCGGGAAGGACCGGGGGTGGCCCGGTGGTGCTGGTAGGCGACGACCAGGGAGTCACCGGCTATCTTCCTGGAGCGGCAGCGCCGATGTTTAGCGGCGATACCAAGCTGCTCTATACCCAGGCCGCCACGCAGAAGACAGCACAGATTGGCGCGCTGCTGGGCACCGACCTTCGCGGCATCTACGCTCCGCCTGACACGGAACAGGCTTCCCCTAAATATCTGCAGGTCTTTCCCGGTGGCCGGGCGCTTGTCGAGTTAAAGAACGGCTCCCTTGTCCAGGGAAGATGGCGAAGCGACGGCGAGGTACTGGAGCTGCGCGGTCTTACCGCCGCGTATACGGTGCCGGTACATGCCCTCACTGCGGTGAAGGGTATCCCGGCCGGAGCCCGTTACTCCGTGCGGCTGACGCAGGAGCTTTCGTCACGCAGTACGCACGAGGGAGATACCGTCCACGCGGTGCTGATCACGCCGCTCAATATCCAAGGCGAAATCCTCGCGCCGCAAGGATCGAAACTCGAGGGTACGGTGGTGCAGGCGAATGCTGTGGGTTGGGGCTTCAAGCACGAGACCGCATCGCTGACCGTTCACTGGACAAAGCTCCTGCCGCCGGATGGCCGCACGATCGAGACCGACGCTCGCGTCTTCCAGGTGGAAAATGCGCAGGAGAAAGTTACCGACAAAGGCAAGATTCAGGGCATCCGCTCGACCGGTACGATCGGCCACTCCGTAGAGAACGGCGTGCTTTCATTTGCGGGCATCGACCCAATTGCTTATATCTTCGCGTCCGCTTCGGGCTCGGCGGTACTGGGATTTGCCGAGCCCGAGATCCTCTACCCCGGCGGAACCGAGTTGATCGTAATTGCGACGGCTCCGATCATCACGGACAAGGTCTATCCGCCGACGGTGGTCCCCATGGAGACAGACGCGGCCGGTCGAGAACAACTGCAGGCGTTCGTGAAAAAGCTACCGTACCGTACGCGGACACAAGGCTCAGACAAGGTCTCCGATTTAACGAACCTTGTTTTCATCGGCGACGCCGCGGCGCTGCGGCGCGCCTTCGATGCCGCAGGCTGGCACCAGACGGACGAACTGTACGCGGGTTCCACCTTCAAAACCGTAAAAACACTCACCGGCAACCAGGCCTACACGCAGGCTCCGATGTCGGTGCTGCTGCTCGACGAGCTGCCACCGCTCTTCACGTTGAGCAAGACGACCAACTCCTTCGCCTCACGCCATCACCTGCGCGTCTTCTCCACCGGTCAGACGTATGACGGGCAGACGGTCCTGACCTCGTCGTCGACGCAGGACATCGGCATCGCTTTCTCACGCAAGCAGAAAACCTTCATTCACGTTATTGACCAGCACATCGATAATGAACGCTCGAAGGTGGTGAACGACCTGATGTTCACGGGCTGCGTCGTGAGCCTGGACATGGTGGAACGTCCGTGGGTTCCGCGCGACGCCTATAACTCCACCGGCGACCGCCTGCTGACCGACGGCGAAGCGGCCGTAGTGCACATCAACGATTGTAAGGAACCGATCTCGACGCCGAACACTCCGGCGCCTGCGCCGGACCGCGCGCAACGAGCAACGCGCGACACCTCTCTGACGATCCGTAACGATCTCTACCGCGGCAACCTGATCTATCAGGGCATCAGTTACAGTCTGCTGGCGCGCAACTACTTGAAAAACTCAAGCGAGCTGCCGGCGGACAACGGAGCGTGGCGCAAGACCGATGCCTCGGGCGCCAACTATAGAGGCTTCGGCTCGGCTGGAAGCATTGGGGGTGCCGACCGCTCGAACACCGCCGACCTGCATCGTAGGCAGCCGGGTGGATTTGACACGAATCCGACGCCGGGGGATCTGGCGGCAATTGAAAAGGCTAAACAGGCGCACAAGTGGGACCCGCCGCGCTACGAGTTCGCGTTAGAGGGCGGCTACATGCACATGCGCGAGGACTATTTGTCCGCCGTGGGGCTTTTAGCAGTCTCTTCCAACCCGAACGCGGATGCCTATTTCGTCTTTCTCGCCGATAACGTCGGTGATGGATGGGCAGGGGGCGGCTCGGTAACGGTAAACAGTTGGAGGCACTTCTCCAACGAATTTTCTTACTTCCGGCAGCAGGTGAAGTATCAACTGGGTTCGGCGAGTGTCGCGATTCCTGCCGGCACAGAAGTGACGATTGACGAGAATGATCTTGACGTCGAGCCTGTCGGGCTGGTGACGCGTCAGGTCGAGTACAACCTGCTGATCCATCCCACAAGGCCTGCTTCGCGCTGGAGACCCTATGCTGCGGTTGGCCCGGTGTTGCAGCTTGTCGCGTTGAACGGGTCGCCCCTGAAGAAGCCCGCGGGACCATTCTCACTCGGCCTGAAGAACATCGGACTCATCAAAGCGGCATTCGACTTTGGAAGTACCCCTCCACTGGACGGCGGCGGAATCTTCCAGTTCGGAATGCAGTACGGTGCAGGTGTGAAGTACAGGGCAACTCCGCGCGTGATGGTGCGTGCTGACTGGCGTGAGACCTGGAGCAAAAATCCGGACATCATCGCGAACTCCTACCAGGACTACAACCCCTTCTATCTTGATGAGACCTACGACACCCAGATCTTCAGGGAAGGTCCGGAAAAGAAGTTCCTGCAGGACCGCTACACAGTAGGTGTCGCTTTTACGTTCTAGCCACCGGACTAAACAAATCCCCAGGTTACCCGCAAGCCCAACGCTCTTACAAATGAAGATGTGCTGAAATGAAATGCCAAACTACGCCGGAGATCGTTGACAAGACGTAAGCCAGCAGCCCGAGAACAAAAGCAAGCGTTAGCAACTGGGTCATCGCCCTCCGCAGGCCGATCAGGACATTATCGTAGGGATGCGCTGCGCTTCGGCCACGATGGGAATCTCGACCGCCAGAATCACGACTCCCACAAAAACGAAAATCATGCTCACATCACCTCGTTTTCGAAACTACGAGGAACATGTAGAAGAGGAACGATCCCGAACCGAGGAGCATCGCAACTACCGTCCAGAGCGATCGCTCGGCAGTATTCTTGGGGGCGCTATCGGCTGCGCCCGAAGCGTAGATCGCGAAGAACAATGCCAGGATGGCTCCCCCGCGAAGCCCAACCACTCCCCCTGGCCTGCCTTGGCCTGAAGCATGTAGTCGGCTGCAGTCGGGACCGCCGCACCAACGGCCAACAGGCAATTTTCCTCTCCCTGCTCATACAGCTTGAATTCCTTGTTCTTTCGTCCTTTGAGCAACATCTTGCCGACGACAATCAGCAAAGCGACTCCGATCGCCACATCGCCGCGCAACCCCAGCGCACTTGGCGGAGGATGCTTGAACTGCAGATAAGCAAACGCGCCGACAAACGCCAGAAAGAGCATGGCAAACGCGCCGATCGCCCAATTTGCCCGATTGTTTGGCACTGTCGTTCCTCGACACAACGATAGCGCAACCCCTCCGGACGACAAGGAGTCAAGGGTTTCGAGTTTCCGCTTCGTGAACAGTCGGACCCGATCGGAGGTAGCCGTGAATAGCCTTGACCTGTCGGCTGAACCGCGATCGCGAATATAGGTCAACCTTCCTTGACTGTTACCAATCAAGTGGCGGAAACTTTTCAAAGAAATTTGCGGCAGGCGGGAAGATCCATCATCCTTGAGAAACAGGGGTCACGCCTATTCTGCGCACGATGCATCTGACCGCCCGCTTACGCCGTTCTTTGCCGCAACGCGGTCTGCTGGGTGCTTTCCGCCGCTTGGCCGTCCGCGGATATCGCTTACTGCGCCCTGCCCGGCCCAAGCCCCACCCATTTGACCGCGAGCACGGCGTCCAAACGCAAGCGTTGATTCCCAGCAACTTGCTTTGGACCGGCCATGCTCACGACCCCTATAGCGTTCTCTACTGCCCCACCCCTCCATCCGTCGTGCGCGCAGCGATCGATGCCTGGCGATCCACCCTCAGTGTCTCGGAACATCCGCTGGAGGAATTTACGTTCTTCGATCTCGGCGCGGGAATGGGTCGCGTCGTGATGCTTGCGTCTCTCTATCCCTTCGCAGGAGTGATCGGCGTTGAGATGAACCCCGGCCTGGTGGAGCAAGCCCGGCGTAACCTCACCCTCTGGCTGCAGACACCTCGAGCGTGTGGTCAGCTGGAGGTCTTCCAGGGCGACGCAACTGAGTTCTCCTGGCCGGCCAAGCCGCTGCTCCTATATATGTTCTATTCCTTCGAAGCACCAGTGGTCTTCGAGTTGCTGCACACCCTGGAGCGAGCCCTGACAGAGGGAGCGGGTCCCATCGATATCATCTACGTCCATCCCGTCGCGGGTTCAGAGATGGAAGCCTACCCTGGGATACAACTAAGGCTTTCAACGAACTGCTATCTCTCCGCGGAGGATGCTGCTGTGGATTTCTTCCGCGATTCTCACAAAACCGCCCCCCAGTACGAATGCCGCGTCTACCGCCTCAACCCTCGTCCGGACCTTTCGTAACCCTGAAACTCCGAATCGTGACTGCAGTGGCAACACTTCACGGATCATCGATGCACCTTACGCCACCGTTACAGTTCCGTGATCACATCGGGAGGGGGCCGAGAACTGTGATCTTGTTCTGCTTACACAGCGCCGCAAGCCTTTCGAGATCGGGCGGCGGCGCTTGCGGCAGCTTATGGCGATCATCCACGCGCGTTGCCATCGCCAGCATCATTCCGATGAAGCCTGCTTTGCCACCGGGCATCGCATGGATCAAAACATGAGAATCCGTGTCACCGGTCGATCGAAACCCGTGGGGTACTCCGCGTGGAAGGAAGAGGTAGCTGCCAGGGCCGGCGGTGATCTTCTTGCCATCGCAGATGACGGTAAGCTCGCCATCCAATACATAAAACGCTTCATCTTCGGTCTCGTGCAGATGGTACGGTGTCTCGAAATGAGGAGGCGCTGTGAGATGGAGCAACGAATATGAGCCATCTCCGCTCTCGTTTTCCGCCAGCAGGATGTGGAGGGCGTTAAGGAACCAATACGCGGGCGCAGTTTCGAGATGAGTGCTCGTGGGTTGTGAGGGCATGGGCTGACCTTTCCGGACTATTGTCTTATCTCCGTTAGGGTAGTGTCTTTCGCGTGCGAGAAAAATAGGGGTCGCTACACAATAGAGCGTGCGGTAACGCACGGGTTTCGGGCGGCTCTTTTCGATGCGACGACGGGGTTGGTCTATGACCAGCGCAGCGATACGCTCTTCGTTGCGTCGACCTTCGACAACATGGTGTTTGGCGTGCGGCATGCGCTCGAACGTAGTGAGGCCTATGGGCCGGGAACGATCGTATATGAGGACAACCTCCACCTGCACGGAGCGTTGGCCATGGCAGGCGCTCCCAACGGCGATCTGCTGGTGACCAATAACGATGTGATTAACCCCGACCCCAATCAGCCGAGTGAGATTGTGGAGTTCACCAAGGACGGGCAATTCGTGAAAGAGACCTCGGTCGATCCGAACCAGGGTGGATTTTTCGGTCTGGCGGTGAACCAAGGCAAAACCACAACGGTTTTCGCCGCGTTTGCCGCGTGCCAACTGGCCACCGCACTCCTAGAAATAAGCTACTTGCCACAGCGTTTGTTTTCCATGCATCACCACGCCAGCCTTGTCAGTGTGCTGGGTGTTTCGAGGGCAGATAGCTACTGGAGGACCTATGATCAGATGGACATTCTGTCTTTGACCGCTCGGATCCTGGGGCTGTAGACCCTAACCGTTGTTTTCTTGAGATGTGGCCCCTGGATCGAGCGCTTCGTCTTTTCGGGCCAGGCGGCGCATTCCTTCGAATAGCCGTTGGAGCGGGATTGTGTCAAATGGGGAGACGTTAGCCTTGAGCGCACCAATCACTTGGGCCATGCGCGCAAAGCGGTTTGCGCGAGGCGGCGTAACTCCTGGAGGCTGGCGCCATCGATGGCCTGGACAGTCATGCCTTGAAACATGGCGGTGACGAATCGTGCCAGATCGCCGGCATCTGCCGTCTTCTCTAAGTCGCCCTCTTTCTGGGCTCGTTCAAAGCGCTGGAGAAGTGCCTCCTGCCCTCGCAGCCTGAGAGCAACCAACTTCTTGCGGACGGGCTGCGACTCCTTACCGCCGACCAGGGCTGCCTGGATAGTCATGCATCCGCAGCGGGTCTGCGGATTGGCGAGGAACTCGGCCGAGTCGCGGAGCGTCCGCTCGGCGACGGCGTAGGCTGTTGGCTCGCTGAGCGCGGCTTGGATGAAGGCAACTGGGCCGGCAAGGTACCGCGCCAATGCCTGCTCGAACAGCGTCTGCTTGTTGCCGAAGGCCTTATACAAACTTGCCGGTTGAATCCCCATCGCCGTCGTCAGATCGTGCAGTGAGGCGCCGTCGTATCCCTTATCCCAGAAGACATGCATGGCTCGATCGAGGGCTTGCTCTGGATCGAAGCCGCGCGGCCGGCCCGGCAGCCTACTTCGTTTTGAGGTTTCGCGCGCCATCACGCATCCGACTTTAACACATTATTTATCGCTCGCTAAATAATGCGACCTATCGGCGATTCGCGCAATCTATCGTTTGTGTGGTCGCGAGTCGGCCCTTGAGGAGAAGGAAATGTCACAGAAATTAGCAGGCAAGATCGCGGTCATCACGGGCGGCAGCAGCGGCATTGGGCTTGCAACAGCCAAGCAGTTCGTCAAGGAGGGTGCATATGTCTTCATTACCGGCCGCCGCCAGAGTGAGCTGGACGCCGCTGTCAAAGAGATTGGCCAGAACGTCACCGGCATTCAAGGCGACGTTGCCAAACTCGCAGACATTGACAAGATCTACGCAGCCGTGAAGGAGCAAAAAGGTAAGGTCGACATCGTCTTTGCCAATGCTGGTATTGGTGAGTTTGCTCCCTTTGGCCAGGTCACCGAAGAGCACTTTGATAAGCATTTCGCCGTGAATGTAAAGGGACTTTTGTTTACGGTGCAGAAGGCGTTGCCGCTTCTGACGGAGGGCGGTTCGGTGATCCTGAACGCATCGGTCGTCGCTACGAAAGGCTTCCCAGCGTTCTCTGTCTATAGCGCGACGAAGGCTGCCGTTCGCTCCTTCGCGCGCACCTGGTCGGTCGACTTGAAAGCGCAGAAGATTCGCGTCAATGTGGTCAGCCCGGGCGTTGTCCCAACGCCTGCTTACAACCTCTCGCTAGGCATGAGCGCGGAGCAAATCGATCAGTTTGTCCAGAGCTCGATCCCGAACATTCCGCTCGGTCGTGCGGGGAATACGGATGAGATTGCAAAGGCGGTGCTCTTTCTCGCGTCAGACGACAGCACCTATGTAACCGGCATCGAGCTATTCGTCGACGGCGGCCTGGCTCAGATCTAACTCATACCCTGGGGAAGCTGGGGGGTAGGTTGTAGTGTCCCCCGGTCACCCCAAATCCTCTGTGAAGGGTACGGCTTTTAGGACGTGAGCAACCCAATCCATGGGAGCGTCTTGAACCGCTGAAGGAGTTCTCGCAAGACTCGCTCGGGTCGAGATGACAGGTGACAGTCGGAAGTGGCAAGTAAGCAGTGAATGGGCTTTTTGGGAGTTTTTCGGGAGCATCCACGTGCATCAGCACTTTGGTTCCGGATCGATTGCATCTGCCATTCTGTCTTGTTGGGGATGCTGCATTTGGCGACTTACCGCGCCTGAAAATAAAGTTCGCATCAGGACGGCTGAAAGGTCATCCAACCAGTAGACTGGTTGCCTGTTCTGCAGTCGAGTTTCTGCGTCACTCCCCCGGGCGGCCAAAGGCAACACGAAAAAGTCTCAATCGAATGGACTTATTATGCCGACGATATCTGAATTATTACGACGTACGCGCCTCGACCAGGGAATTGATTTAGCAACTGTCGCTGCACAGACAAGGATTGACGGAAAGTTCCTGCGCGCCATTGAGGCCGATGATAGTAGGAGTCTGCCGGGTGCTTTCTTTTACAAGAGCTTCGTTCATCAGTACGCGACATTCCTGGGATTGGACACAAACGCAATCGACGCTGAGGTCGATCGCGTATTGAGCTCGGCAGCCCCTCTTCCCTTGCCCGGAATTCCCAGGGAGAGTGCGGAGAAGCTGTCGTTTCAATCTCGCCCTGCGATGAAATATCTTTCCTTTGCGACCTTTATCCTCGTTTTGGGGGCGAGCATTGGAGTGGATGCCTGGTTGCACAGGAGCCGCGCGATTGCGCCGGTTGCAGCCACGTCCGTTCCCCAGGTGCCAGTTGTTGTGCCAACCCCGGCTGCGGCTGCGCCGGTTGTCTCTGCGGCCAAGCAACAAGAGCCGCAAGCTCCAGCCAGCTCCAAAGTCGAGCTCGCTCTGAGAGCTACCGAAGATACCTGGCTTTCCGTCTCTTCCGATGGCACAACGGTCTTCTCGGGCCTTCTCGAAGCCAATCAGACAAAAACCATTGAAGGCAAAGAAACCGCCAATTTGAGGGTTGGCAACGCCGCCGGACTGGACGTGCGATTGAATGGCACGCCGCTCGGCTCACTCGGCGCGCACGGTCAGGTTCGGGAACTCGCCTTCACCTCCGGCAATTTCCAATTTGTCTCCTCGTCGAACCAGAATGACTAAAGCCGGCTTTCCTCTGCGTCAATCACCGATCATCGCGCAACCGCCGGTTGGAAATCAGGCTCTCCAAAGTTCCAGAGAAAGAACGTGAAGATATCCGTCCAGTCGGAAACCTGTTGGCTCACGGTATCCGTAATGCCGTGCCCGGCGTCGTAGTTCACACGCAGCAACACTGGCTTATCTCCGCCCGTGGCAGCCTGCAGCCTGGCCGCCATCTTGCCTCCCTGCCAGGGATCGACCCGCGGATCGTTCGCTCCCGCCGTCATCAGGATCGCGGGATACTTCACACCTTGCTGAATGTGGTAGTACGCGCTCATCGCGTATAGGTCCTCGAAGCCTGCCTGCGTCTTCACCGAGCCGAACTCCGGAATATTTGCCGGCCCATTCGGTCCCGTCTCCATGCGCAGCATATCGGAACAGGGCACCCCATCCACCGCGGCGGCAAACAGGTCAGGACGCTCCGTGAACGATCGTCCAATCAGAATGCCGCCCGCACTCTGGCTCCAGATACCCAGTTTCGCGCTCGAGGTGTACTTGTTGTCGATCAAATACTCAGCGCTGGCAATAAAATCGCGCCATGTATTTGGCTTGGTCAGCTTCTTGCCGGCCAAGTGCCAGCTCTCGCCAAACTCACCGCCTCCGCGCACGTGCGTCACTGCGAGCACGCCGCCCCGCTCCAGCCAAGCGTTGTATCTACGTCTGTATTCAGGAGTGAACGCGTCGCCGTATGCCCCGTAGCCGATCATCGCGGTCGGCGCCGAGCCATTCTTTACCAAACCCTGTTTGGAGAGGATGGTCAGCGGAACCATGGTCCCGTCCCAACTCTTCACCTGCACTTCTTCCGCAACCACATCCTTGGGGTCAATCTCATTCTTCTGGCGCAGCTCCATCTGTGTAAGCGCGGCCGTCTTTGCGTCGTAGCGATAAAAATCGCCGGCCGAGATCCAGGAGTCCAGATCCAACACAGCGCCGGAAATCAAAGCATCGGTCGCCACGCCGGAGACCTGCATGCCCTGCGGCACGGTCATCAACGTAGCCTTGGCTCCAGCGGTATAAGGCAGCCGGAGTACCTGCCCGTAGCCCTTGTCGATCACCCGCAGATACAGCGCGTCGGAAGCTTGTTGCAGCACGCCGCTCCCGATAAACCCGCCGCTGAAGACCAGGTCGCTGGGTGCGACCACGACCTGCGCTGTCTTCACATCAGGGTGTTCCGCACTCGTCTTCAGCAGTTTCCCATTCGGCGTGCCGTCGAAGCTCACCAGATAAAGGTCATTCCCTTCCAGCGCTGCCTCCGTCACCTTGTCGGCCGCGCCGGCCACCTTCACCCAGCCTGTGTGCGTGGTCAACGCACTCGGGTCCGCGACGTACACCTCGCGGAACGTCTCCACTCCGGGTAACACAAATCCCAGCACCCGTTTCGAGGTTGGCGTCGGAATGGCAAAGGGGAAGTTATAGTCCGGCACCGCCATGTCTGCGGAGACGCCCTGGCCCACCGCCACCTTGTCTTCGGTCATCGGCGAACCGATCGTATGCGCCCATTCTTTGGGTCGCCGGTACTTGTCGATCGGGTTGCCATGGGGTCCCAGATCTTCCAGTTGCAGGTAGTACAGTATCTTTCCGTCGACAGAGAACGATCCGCCTTGAAAGCGCTCGATTTTCTCGGGTAGCTCGCGTCCGGTGGTGGTTTCGTAGATGTGCGCCGTCTGCACCTCGGAGCCTCCAGGCGAGATGCCCACCACCACCAGCTTGCCGTCTTCACTCGGCGCGTACTGGTCGAGGGACATGTGATGCTCCGCGGTCCCCATCTTAGCCATATCGACCAGCAGCTTCTCCGCGCCGCCGCTCGCTTTGCGCACATAGAGGCTCGCGATAATTTCATCGCGTTGCCGCTTGCGATAGAAGACGTAGTCCCCGGCGAGCTGCACGTCGCTGATGGTGAACTCCTCGGCATTCATGTACCGCGTCATCTCTGCGGCAAAGGCCTTGCGGCCTGGCAGACTATCCAGCATGGCGCGCGCGTAGTCTGCTTGCCCTTTCATCCATGCCTTACTTTCCGTTGAGCTTTGATCTTCGAGCCAGCGGTACGGGTCCACCACGTCTTGACCCCAGTAGGTATCGGTGACAGGCTTTACCGGTGCGACCGGAGGCTTGGCCACCTGCGCATGGGCCACTGCCATGGCCGCGACAACGGAGAGAGTTGCGCCTCGGATCAAGAAATGAATGCGGGGGCGAACCTGAAAAGAAGGCATGGTCGACATGACAAACAGCATACTCAAACGGCGGACGTAAAGCTCAACCATGCCAAAGGTATCCCGGCATTTCCATGCCGGGCTCTCGAGTGCGCCGCACCTACGGGACTGGTGTCTGCTTTGCTGCAGAATTGTGCGATGGAAACAGAGATTGTCCTCATCGCCGGCAACAACCATCGTCTGGCCGCTCGCAAAAATCTATCTGGACAGACCTGGAGGTGTCGTTTCCCCTTAATTAACCCGAATCTGCCGGAGCGAAGTGGGCAGATTGCATAAAACTTGATAATTTTGGACCGTTTTCGCGGATTCAGGAGCGGGCGAGATCACCCCTGGCGGTGAAGCCGCACTTTTTGCATTGACGAAGCATTGGTTGTTGGCAGGCATTCAAGCCGCCGGGTGGCTGAAGGCTGCCGCGAAGAGCCCTCAGCCACCGTGCAGAATCGTGAAGCCACGTGCCGCTAGCCGTCGCTTCCAAGGCGGCTTTGACGGTCAAACGGTGGGTGGCCGTGGTGTGCGAGTTGTCAAAGAACTCTAGCCAAGAGCGCCTGGGCACTCCTGTTTTCCAGCTTTCAGTCCTTGCCGCTGATGATCCTGGTCATCGGCGGGCTCTCGTGCCAACTCCTGTTACACGCTGCCGGATGAGATCCCCGCTGGCGGGCGGGGTGTAAGTCCTTTGTTTCCTCAAGAAGCTCAAAATTTCGAATTAATTAATTTGGTTTTGGCTCGGGTGGTGGGGTGGGTCCAGAACCAGGAACCGCTGGCTCCGACTTTGTTGCTGATGACGGCGAGATCGAAGCGGGTGCGCTTCGGCAGACTGATGGTCGACATCCGAACTCCGTTCCCGGGGCTTGGTTGATAAGTTGGGTTGCTACTTATTAGACGCAGATGGCGGGAATTTTCTCGCCGGTTATATTTGGTTTTCGAGCACTCTGGGTTCGGTTACACGGCGACTTCGGTGCCACCAAGGGGACCGACGCGTGGCGATTCGTCTGCCGGCAGAGCTTGAGCCAATTATCCGCAGGAACACACAGTCGTGATCCTACGGTTCGGTACTGGGTACGCTGCCCCACAGCCAACCGCGGGATCATCCAGACGGGTTGCCAGTGACTCTAATCCACAGCCGGGACTGAATGATGCTCATGCGTTATGGTCCATCGACCATCAATCTTGCGCAGGCCGACCGTCAAGCGAAAATTGAGCTCCTTATGCTCACCGTTGTCTCCCGGTTCGGCGCAACGCATCGTCGCGACGACAAAGGCGACATCCGTGCCGGCGGTGATACTCATTTCAATCATTTCGAAGGGGATGGGATCGATTGACCACGAAAAAAACGAATCCCACGTCTTCCTGTAACCTTCGATTCCCTTGACCTGAAACGGTGGCGGAACATCGAACATGAGGATGTCAGAGGAATGGTTTAGAAGGATTCCTGCGAAATCTCGACGACGCACAGCCGCGGCCCACGACTCAACCACATTGCGAATTGCTGTGCTGTCTTCTGAGCTGGCCTGCCACTTATCCATTCGAAACTTCTCCAGAGCCACCTGAAATTCATTTGTTTCTAAGTGTCAACTGTTCCTGGTGCGGAAGCCAGAGCCATTTAGACGTGGAAGATTGGACCATTTAGGCGATTCCGGTTGCCTGATCACGATTGCCAGACAGCCCCGCTCAAATCCCCGCCAGATTCGATGCAGCACCTATTTCACCTTGACATAGTTTACCTATGGCAGTAGCGTGTTACTGGCATAGCCTGGCTATGTGAGAGGTCTTTATTCCGCTGGGAGAGGTGTCGTTTGCATCGAGATGAGATTCCGCCGGGTACGCTGTACCTGCTGATCCTGAAGACGCTGGCGCGACATGTTGAGCTGCACGGATATGAGATCGCCGATTCGATTCAGCGCACTTCGCACGATGTGCTGCAGGTCGAAGAGGGGTCGCTGTATCCGGCGCTCCAGCGGATGTTGATCAAAGGCTGGGTGAAGGCGGAATGGGGGATGACCGCCGGCAACCGGCGTGCCCGCTATTACAGGCTGACGCCCCTGGGGCGCAAACAGTTGGCGCTAGAGATCTCGCAATTTGAGCGCGTGATGGGGGCCATCGGACGAGTGATCCAGACAGCGTAGGGATGAGCGATGCATAAGATCCATGAACTGGCGCGCCGTGTGCGCATGCTGTTTTACCGGAAGCAATTTCAGGCCGATCTGGAAGAAGAGATGCGTCTCCATTTGGAGCTGCGAGAGCGAGAGCAGGCACAAGAGGGTGCGGCCTCGTCTGAGGCACGACGCGCGGCGTATCGCAAATTTGGCAATCGCACCTTAATCCTAGAGCAAAGCTATATGGCTTGGGGCTGGGGATGGTTGGAAAGTCTGCTGCAGGATGTGCGTTTCGCGCTGCGACAGTTGTGGAAGACTCCGGGATTTACGGTGACCGCAATCCTAACGCTGGCGCTCGGCATTGGGGCGAATGCGGCTATTTTTACTCTCGTGAAAGCGGTGCTGCTGAAAAACCTGCCGGTGATCGATCCCAGGGCGCTGGTGCGCCTGGGCGACCGTGCCGATTGTTGCCAGAACTCCGGGCCAAAGCCGGACGGAGACTACAGCATGTTTTCGACCAACACCTATGAGCAGATGAAGAGGAACACGCCGGAGTTTGAAGAGCTCGCGGCGATGCAGGCAGGGTTTGAGAATCGGCCCGTTGTGATACGGCGTGATGGAGGCCAGGAGCCTGCGAGGCCGCGGATGGGCGAATTCGTCTCGGGAAATTACTTCCGCATGTTCGGGCTACAGCCTGCAACCGGACGGCTGCTCTCCGATACGGATGATGTTGCCGGAGCACCCCTGGTTGCCGTGATGAGTTATGCGACCTGGAAGAACGCCTACCACAGTGACGATTCCGTGATCGGCAGCACGTTCTGGATGAACACAAAAGCGGTGATGGTCGTCGGTGTGGCGCCAGAGGGTTTCTATGGCGATCGCATGTCGACTGCGCCACCGGATTTCTACCTGCCGATAGCAACCATGCCCGATGAGGCGGGAGGAAAGAGTGTCCGTGACCCATCGCAGAAGTGGCTGGACCTTATTGGGCGAGTGAAGCCACAGGTTGCGCTGCTTCCGTTGCAGCAGAAGTTGAGCGCGCGATTGAGGCAGGAGTACGCTACGGATCCTGACTATTCACCCGCGGACATCGCAAAGATGCATCTTGTGCTCACCGCAGGTGGCGCGGGCACCCAGTCGATGCAGGAGAGCTACGCGGCAAACCTGAAGCTGATGATCTGGATCGCCGGGCTGGTGCTGATGATTGCGTGCGCCAACATTGCCAACCTTTTGCTGGTGCGTGGCATGCAGCGCAGGATGGAAATGAGCGTGCGGACGGCATTGGGCGCGAGGTGTACAAGGATTGTGCGACAGCTGCTGACAGAGAGCTTGCTGCTGGCGGCAATCGGCGGCATCGCGGCACTGGGAGTTTCCTACGGTGGAGCACGCATGTTACTGATGCTGGCGTTTCCTGGTAATCAACAAGTGCCCATCAGTGCGCGCCCTTCCCTGCAGGTGCTCTGGTTCGCGGTCTCTGTGGCGATGGGGACCGGCGTGCTGTTTGGCATGGCTCCGGCCCTGATCGGCGCCCAGGCCCCGCCGGCGGACGCCTTACGCAACGGAACCCGGACGACGGCCGGCGGCACTTCCCTGCTGCAACGCGGGCTGGTGGTCTTGCAGGCGGCGTTGTCGGTGGTGCTGCTCGTGGGCGCGGGCCTATTTTCGCAAAGCCTCGGCAAGCTGCAGCATACCAACATGAAGCTCGACGCGAAGAACCGCTATATCGTCCACATCAACGCGCAGGCGGCCGGGTATACAGATGACACAGATGAATGCGCTTTACCGGCTCGTGGAGCAGCGGTTTCATGAGATTCCGGGCGTGGTGAAAGTGGGGTTGAGTACCTACACGCCCATGGAGGGCAACGACGACGGTTACGGAGTGCAATTGGTGGGGCAGCCGAACCTGCACACCTCCGCGACCAACATCATTGGGAACCCGGAGTATTTCGAATCCGTGGGCACGAGAGTGCTGATGGGTCGTGGAATCACCGCGCAGGACACGGCAACGTCGCTGCATGTTGCGGTGGTGAACGAGGACTTTGTGAAGGCGCTCTTCAAGCCGGGTGAGAATCCGATCGGGCATCGCTTTACCGCTGGAGGGGATACTGCCCAGCCTTACGAAATTGTAGGCGTGGTAGAAGGCACTTCCTACACAGACGTCCGCAGGAACGGGACGCACCCCATGTACTTTGGCCCGCTGACGCAGCCGTCAGAGGTGGGGTATGCGGGGGCCATCGTGGTGCAGACGTCACATCCGATGAGCGATATGGAGTCGATTGCACGGCGGACGCTAATGGATATCAATCCCAATCTGGCGATGCAAAGGTTTGAAACCTTCGATGCGCAAATCGCAGGCAGATTTACGCACGAGCAGATGTTGTCGACGCTGATGACACTATTCGGCAGCCTGGCGCTGCTGCTGGCGACGGTAGGGCTGTATGGGGTGACTTCATACACGGTGGCGCGCAGGACGAGCGAGATAGGGATCCGTATGGCACTGGGCGCGGATCGCAGCGGGGTGGTGGCAATGATCCTTCGCAGCGCGTTGTTGCAGACACTGCTCGGGCTCGCAATCGGAATTCCCGTGGCATTCTACGGAGTCACGCTTGTGAAGTCACAGCTCTATGAGCTAACAACGGTGAGCGGGGACGCATTGCTCGCGGCGGTGGGGATACTGCTGGCGGCGGCCTGCGTGGCGGGAATAATTCCGGCCCGTCGGGCGGCGTCGGTGGATCCGGTGCGGGCCCTAAGGACAGAGTAATGACGTGGTGAATATGGCGGCCATTAACAATCGGCGGCTTGTTTTCGCGAGATATGTGCACCCACGGCGCTTATCCGGATGCTCTGCGGTAAACCCACATCTCGCGAAAAACGAGCGAGATGTGGGGCACCCAAACTTTCCGGCGACTGGTTGCGATTAAACACTGAATGCGGGCACAGTTGCCTGCAGGAATTCCTCAACCGACAAGGGCACTCTTCCCGTGAGGTTCGTCACCGTAGGGGTGACGAACGCCTGATAGCCGCGAGACGCTTCCTCGTCCAGCTCGCGCACACTGCGCGCAGCGAACGGAGGAATGCCGGCCGCCACCAGGCCTTTTTCCACCTCGTCTGGCGAGACATTCACATGTTGGACTCGCTTGCCCGAAAGGCGCGAGAGGATATTCGCGATGTCGTCATGGGTGATCGAGGCAGGGCCGGTCACATCGTAAATGGCTTTGCCGGTGGAGTTGAGGAGCGCCGCTGCCGCGGTTCTTGCACAGTCTTCGCGAGACACATACGAGCGGCCTTGCGACTGGGTTGCAGAGACCAGTTTTCCGGTCTTAAGAGCGAACGGCGCAAACCGGAGGATGACTTCCGCGTACAGATTGTTCCTCAAGATCGTCCAGTGGAGCCCACTCTCAAAGAGCGCGACTTCGGTCCAGAAATGATCGTCCGGAATCGAGGGTCCCTCCGTTGGATGGGCATTGGGGAGCGATGTATAAACGACGTGGTCCACACCTGCGCCCACAGCGGCTTGTATGGCTGCCCGGTGTTGTTTGATCCGTACGTCTGGAGCGTGCAGCGAATCAGTACTGATGAGAAGCAAACGCTCCACTCCCCGGAACGCTGTTTTCAGGGTATCCGGGCGATCAAAATCAGCTTCCCGTTCCTCTACACCCAAGGCGGCGAGCTCCGGATGCTTTCCCGGGGTGCGCGTGGCCGCAATGACTTTCTTTGCTCCGAGTCGCCGAAGTTCCGCTACCACGGCCTTTCCGAGGTTCCCGCTGGCGCCCGTCACCAGAAGCTCCTTGCCTGCAAAACTCAATGTTCTACCTCCCATGTCTCCCTACAAGGTCAACCTAACTCGGTATCGCAGACAGATCAAGTACGGATTTGGAAGTAATTAGCTATACTGGAAGTAACTAATGGCTTTTGGGGAGGCAGGATGCGAGCCTGTATCACTTGTTCAACGCGAGCAGTTCTCAATCGAATCGGCGATCAGTGGAGCTGTTTGATTATCCAGACGCTTCTCGGAGGAACGCATCGCTTTGGTGAATTGAAGTCTGCCATCGAGGGCATCTCACCACGCGTTCTTAGCCAGACCCTCAACAGTCTTCATCGGGACGGTCTTATCGAACGCAAGGCCTATCCCACGATTCCCCCGCGCGTCGAATATACGAATACCGCTCTGGGACGCTCCCTCGCCAAAGCGATGGGGCCTCTGGTGCGCTGGGCGAAGGAGAATCAGCCAACCGTCGATCAGAACCGTGTGCAGTATGAGAAGCGGGAACGGAAGAGAGCAAATCTGCCTCTTTGAGACCGGGCTGCAGAACTGAAATCGGAATCGGCGATTCCAGCTCCGATTTGGCGGGACAGGATGCCTTTTTACTTAGGCCGCTCTGAGGGGAATAGGTATCGGGTTCCCAATCAGCCCCGGTGGTCTAAAATCAAGCCGGGAACGCTGGAAGATCGCTATGAGCCAAGTCCTCATCATCGATAGTCAAACCCCGGTTAGCCACGAAATCGGTGAACTGCTCACCGCGGCTGGTTTTCCGATCGAGTACGCCGCCGGCCACATCGATGCACTGCACCGCTTGCGCTGCCGGATGTTCAGCGTCATCATTACCAGCGCGGAAGGGGTCATCGAAGAGGCCCTCGCTCTCATTCAGGAGATGAGGCTCATACGCCCTAACCTGAAGTGCATCGTGCTGGCGCCTTACAGCACACCGGACGTGGTCATCGCGGCGCTTCGTGCGCGCGTCTTCGGATGTTTCACGCCTCCGTTCGACGCTCACTCCATCTTCTGCGTTGCGCTGGGCGCGGCTACCGGCAACGAGGCGAACGAAGACATTGAAGTGATCTCCGCGCGCCCGGGCTGGGTCGCCGTTCGCGTCAACTGCCGTCTGGCCACCGCGGAACGCCTCATGTCCTTTGCCAGAGAGTTTGCCGCGCAGCTGCCCGAGACGGCGCGTCAGGAGATCATGGTCGCGCTTCGCGAGATCCTGATGAACGCGATGGAGCACGGCGCCAAGTTCAATCCCGATCAGGTGGTCGAGGTGAACGCCATCCGCACGGCGCGCACCATGACTTTCCGCGTACGCGATCCGGGCGCGGGATTCCGCAAGGAGGCCATCACCCACGCAGCCTTTGCCAACCCGCCCGGAGATCTCACGGCCCACCTTGTCGAGCGCAATCAGCAAGGCATGCGCTCCGGAGGTTACGGCATGCTCCTCGCCGCCGGCACTGTCGACGAACTCCTGTACAACGAGACAGGAAACGAAGTGATCCTCATCAAGTACCTGGATCAGGCCGGTCAAAAGCCGTAACCGGCAACGCCGAAACGTTGCAGACGGGGTTTAGTCGCCGGGCTGGTGTGGAACTTTGTTGGCCTGCTTTCAGGAAGTGCCACTCCTGTCTCAACCAAGGGGTGCAGTCCAACCTGTCCCTTCAATACCAGCACCACGACCGCAAGGGCAACCGGCCCAAGGTTCCTGCGGAGTGCTTCGGCGAATTTGATTGATAAACTCAAGAGGCAGGCTATCCTGAGGACTTGCCAATGAGCGATGCAGACTTTCACGCACGGATGGACCGGCTGACCGAGCGGCACGAAGCGCTGACCCAATCCATGGAGCTTACGCAAAAAGAGATCGTGGATTTGAAAGAAACGGCGCGGTTGCTGCTAGAAGTCGCGCAATCGCACCAACACCGTATTCAGCGGCTAGACGAAGGCCAAAACTAGTATTTGCGCGGGGAATGAGGGACAGCCTGATCCGCGTGATTTATTTGGGAAAAGTGCGCAGATCGGGCGTTCTCCAACTCAATCTTCGTGGACGACGTCGATACAACGTTGTTCCCGGAAATGGATGTCTGGCCACGCTGCCACTGCGTTGGTCAACTTAAAGGATCGAAGACACCGGCGAGACGAAAAGTTTACCCGTCGGGGTAACCCTCCTGCCCGGTCAAGGAAAATCTCCGTTTCCTCTTGACCACTCCTTATCAGGGATGCCGCCGAGTTTTTCAACACAGTCATTGTTGCTAATAAGAGTTTCGGGACCGACGAAGCAACCACCACCAACGGCCTCAGTGCAGCGCGATGATTAGTGATAGCTTCGTCTGTCCCCCACCCCGCGCCATCTGTCACCTGTCATTCACCGGGTATAGGTATGCTATCGTCGCGTCTTCTCCGTCCCGCATCTCTTCCGCAAAAGGGAGCCTGCTACGGAATCGGAATTCCAACAGCAGCGGAGCTGACCTTCGTCAACAACCACTTGCCGTCGATCTTTTTCGCTTCCCCGTCAAGATCTACGTGGCTCTTCGCTGTCCAGAAAGGAAGGCCGGTGGCCGGATTCAAGGACACATCGAAGTAGTGGCACTCAAAATACACCGATGATTTCCACTCCCCGTCTTCCCGCACGGGAACAAATTTGGTTTTATATTCAGGGGATAGTGAGACCAGCTTGTTCGCCGGCTGTAACCCTCCAGAGACATACTTAAAGAAGGTGCACAATGTGCCCTGCTTACCCCCTGCGGAGGTATCGCCCGTGGGTTCGGGGCAGGTCGCGGCATCGTCCGGGTCACCATTGCCGACATAGTTCCCGGCCGTAGCCGCGGTGCTCACCACCGTCAGCATCCCATCTTCCGCCCAGACCGAAAGCGCCTCCCGGATACGCTTGGTGATCTCGGCCGGTGAATCGCCGTTGACAGGATCGTGTACGCTGACAGCTGAGTGAAAGGTTGCGTGGAGATGTTGCAGCTCGGCCATTTGGGCTAGTTTCTGGTCGTGCTCCCAATCACCGGCATAGGCAGTTCCCATACAAGAGGCAGACATCGCAGTGAGCAATGCCGCGAAGCGTGTGTAAGTGGCAAGAGTCGTGGTACGCATAAGTATCCTCCTAAGTCGCAGTGAAATGTTCTTTGCATGGCGAGGATCTGCTGATGGGCCACAGGGTCCATACGGCACATCGTTCGCATCCACACCAGCTAGTGAGCACTACCCGGTGGTTCCGTTTGTTGCAATGGCCCTGTTTTCAGCGCTGCCGTAATGCCTGAGATCCGGCTTTATCTATTAACGCGACAGCTGCAGAAAAAAGGGATCATCAGGAAGCAAGAAAGTGCAAAGATCGAGAATTGCAGATAAAATCCTGACCATCAGGATTGCAATAACTGCTGTTGTTTGAACAGGGTACGTTTGGAGAGTGGCGACTTGGTCCAGGAACCCGACGTGACGGCCCTGCTCATCGAAGTAGCGAACGGGAACCAGGCCGCTCAGGAAAAGCTTGTTCCTTTGGTCTATGACCAGCTTAAAAAACTGGCCCGCCGGTATATGCGGCACGAGCGGCCGGGACATACTCTGCAGACCACTGCTCTGGTTCATGAGGCTTATCTCAAGCTGGTTGGCCAGCATTCTCCCCACTGGCAGAATCGCGCCCAGTTCTATGGGACTGCTGCCCAACTGATGAGGCGCATTCTGATCGACCATGCCCGCCACCACCTGCGGGAGAAACGTGGCGGAACGCAGGTGATTCTTCCCCTGGAAGAAGCATTGGCTTTTACCCCGGAACACTCAGAAGATCTGTTGAGATTGGACGAAGCTCTCGACCGTCTATCGAAGCTCGATCCGCGACAAAGCCGCATTGTTGAGTTGCGCTTTTTTGGAGGCCTGAGCGTGGAGGAAACCTCCAGCTTTCTGAATGTCTCCCCGATCACGGTGAAGCGAGATTGGGCTGTGGCGAAGGTCTGGCTGTACGGCGAATTGAGGCCTGACAATGGGGATGACGGCAAAACAGTGGGAACTCGTTAAAGACCTGTACGAGAGTGCGCTGGAATGCAGCCCGGCGGAGCGGGCCTCTTTCCTCGAACAGAGCGAGCGCGACGAAGTGGTCCGCGATGAAGTACACCGCCTGCTTGACATGCAACCTCGTTTGGGAAGCTTTTTATCGAGCCCGGCGTATGTTGATCCTCGGCGCATCGGCGTAAATCCCCCGGAACGACTCACAACCGGCGAAGTGTTAGCTGGGCGGTTCCGCATCGTTAACTTCATCGCTGCCGGAGGTATGGGTGAGGTCTACAAAGCCGAAGACTTGCTGCTCGACCGACTGGTTGCGCTAAAACTGTTGCCAAAGGAATTAGCGGAAGATAAGGAATCGTTGCAGCGATTTCTGCGCGAAGCAAAAACTGCTTCCGCGTTGAATCATGCAAGCATCTGCAGGGTATATGACTTTGGGGAAGATGCGGCGAGAGCCTTCATCGCGATGGAGTACCTGGAGGGCGAGACACTTTCGGCGCGCATCGAGAGAGGCCGGCTCTCGACAGTCGAGGCTCTGAAGATCGCAATCGCGGTTGCGGATGCACTCGCCACTGCACACCGTAAAGGCATCGTTCATCGCGACCTCAAACCAAGCAACATTATGCTCACCGAAAGTGGAGCCATGCTGCTCGATTTTGGGCTGGCAAAGTACGAACGCCCCGTGGTGTCTGGGGACGAGACCATGACAGGCCCTACCGCTGACGTCCAGGTAGCCGGCACGCTGGCGTACATGTCTCCAGAGCAGTTGCATGGGCAACGGGTCGACGCCCGTAGCGACATATTTGCCTTCGGCGCGGTTCTATACGAGATGTTCACGAGAAAGAAAGCATTCCCGCGCAAGTCCACGAGTGAAACATCGATAGGAGTCGAGCGGGAGGAGCCCAGCCCGCTGAACCGATCCGCAGAAGATGCGCCGAATGCACTGGACCGAATCATTCGTTGCTGTTTACGCGAACGCCCCGAAGATCGCTATACAAGCATGGTGGAGGTTGAGCAGGAGCTCAAGGCTTGCTGTGAAGTGATTTCAGCGCCTGCCCGTGGTGTTAACCCGAGAGCGCTGTTACGCCAAAGCAGGCAGCCTCGTGTCGCAATCCCCGCACTGATAATCCTCGTAGCCTTCATAAGCTTCCTTGCCTGGGGAATTCACCACAGTTCCAAAGTCAGGTGGGCCAGGGAGCAGGCATTACCGCAGATCGGCAAGCTCATCGAACAGGGCCAACCTGGCGAAGCCTTTGCACTTGCGGTTCAAGCCGAGCGATATATTCCGGCTGATCCGGCCCTGGCCAGATTCTGGCCGGATATTTCCTGGTCCGATTCCATCATCACCAGCCCTCCGGGAGCTTCGGTCTACCGCAGGAACTACAACTCGCCGAACGCCCCATGGGAATTTGCCGGACTCTCGCCCATTTTGAAGGGGAGATTTCCCGCTGTGGATTCGAGTTGGAAGTTTGAATTGCAAGGCTATGCGACCCTCGAACGCGCTACCTTCCCGTCCGGCCCGATCAAGGTGGCGCTGCAGAAATTTGGGCAGGTTCCCAGCGGAATGGTTCCGGTTGAATTCGAACGGGTATATGTGGAGGGCGACCCTTTCTCCCTGTGGGGAATTGCAGGCATTGCAGGCTTTGAGACCCTGCCTCCAGTCAACGTTGGAAATTACTGGATCGATAAGTTCGAGATCACCAATCGCGAGTTCCAACGCTTCGTGGACCAGGGCGGTTACAAAAAGCAGGAGTATTGGAAACACGAATTCCGAAGGGATGGACGCGCGCTTCCGTGGGCCGACGCGATGAAACTCTTTGTCGATAAAACGAACAGGCCAGGACCGTCCACCTGGATAAGAGGTGAATATCCGCAGGGTAAAAGCGAATATCCTGTCACCGGTGTGAGCTGGTTCGAGGCTGAAGCTTATGCTGAGTTTGCAGGCAAGTCGCTTCCGACTATCTATCACTGGGTGGCTGCTGCATTCCCGACGGAGAGCTCCAGCATGATACCCGCCAGCAACTTTAGTGGCAAGGGACCTTCGCCGGTCGGGGCTTACCACGGCATGAGTTGGAGTGGCGCTTACGATATGGCAGGCAACGCGAAGGAATGGTGCGCAAACGAAGCGACCTCCGGCAGGCGCTATACCATGGGCGGCGCCTGGGACGAATCGAGTTATATGTTCAACATTCCTGACGCTCGTTCCCCTTTCGAGCGGTCCCCTGAATTTGGTTTTCGTTGCGCGGAATACGTGTCGACTGGCAAAGAAGGCGAAGCAGCCGTTGCTCCGATCACGGTTCGATTACGTAATTTCGGCATAGAAAAACCTGTTTCCGATCAACTTTTCCGGGCATACAAGCACGAATATTCTTATGACAAGACGCCGTTGCATGCAAAGGTGGAATCCGTAGAACAGGGCGAGGATTGGAGGGTGGAAAAGGTTTCCTTCGACGCGGCTTACGGCGGCGAGCGAGTCACCGCGTATTTGTTCCTGCCCAAAGCAGCCTCACCGCCTTTTCAAATCGTCGTGTACTTTCCCGACGCTGCTGCCGCTCACATGCGATCGAGCGCAGAAGGGATCCCCAACTCTCTTCCGGACTTCGATTTCATTATAAAAAGTGGACGAGCGGTCTTATTTCCTATCTACAAAGGAACCTTTGAACGTGGCAGCGGACTAAAGCCGATCTACTGGCCAAACACGAGCAGTACCTATCGAGACAACGTCATTTTTTGGTCGAAGGATCTTAGCCGGTCGATCGACTACCTTGAGACACGCCAGGATATCAATCGCAATGCGTTGGCCTACGAGGGCCAAAGCTGGGGTGCAGCCATGGGGGGACTTCTCCCGGCTGTGGAAACTCGCTTTCGGGCAATCATTCTCCTATCACCAGGATTCTTTTTACAAGAGCTATTGCCGGAGGTGGATCAACTTAACTTCGCTCCCCATGTAAAGGCTCCTGTTTTGATGCTCAATGGCCGTTACGATTTCCTTTGGCCGCCTAGAGTCTCTCAAGAGCCCATGTTCCGTCTGCTGGGAACGCCCACAGAGCAAAAGCGCCGCGTGGTTTACGACACGGGACACGACGTACCGCGAACGGAGATGATAAAGGAAACGCTCAACTGGCTCGACAAATATCTGGGGCCCGTAAACAACGCAGTCCAGACGGAAATGACGCCAACGAAGCAGTAGCTGATGATTTTCCGCAAAGCGATTCTTCCGTCCGTCCCGCCAAAGGCTTTCCTCTGCTGAGGAGGCGAAAAAGCAGTTCAGATTCGTCAGGCCGGCGGTGCCGATCGACTACGTCGGGTAAGCTCACTCTGTGAGCGCTTGGAGTGGAGCCCAACCCGCATGAGCCTTTTGGCTGATCTTGAACAGACGGATTTCTTCTCTAAGCTGGAAGCCGGCGCGTGGCAGGAATCGACATGACGGAATTGAAAGTCCGCACTCTGTTGGTCTACGGCGCGACCGGAAGAGCCGGCCGTCTCGTGGTTGAGCGTGCCAGCGGGCAAGGCTGGGCCGTCACAGCGTTTGTCCGCAACCCAGCCAAGGTGCCTGAGGCGCTGCGTTCGAAGGTGGATATCTTCAAGGGCGACCTCAGCGACGCGGCGTCCGTCTCCACAGCCGTTCGGACTTGCCGACCGCACGCAATCGTTGATGCTTCGAGCGCACTTCCGTTTGGCCATGCCAAGGGACAACCGGCCAACAATGCGGATCGAGCGGTCATCACCCGCGCAACCGTGCAGGCACTGGATGCCGATGGGCGACTGAATGATTGCGTTCTCCTGATGATCGGCGGCCAGCTAATACCCGAACCCGGAGGAACGATCAACAGTCTGCCGGTGGCCACCGTGGCTTGGCTGCTGCGCACGTTCGTCGCGCGCAAGGGCTGGCGTGAGATGGAGCAGGCGCTGCGCTGGTGTTTTGAGGACACACCCGCTGCGTTCCGCTTCGTCTATGCGCGCATGGGCCAAATGGTAGAAGCGCCGTCGCGCGGTTTGCTCCTTCCGGAAACGACGTTGAACAATATTCAGCGCGGCAGCGTGTCCTACGTTGACGTGGCGGATGCGCTGACGCAGCTCGCGAGTGACGAGATGCGGACATGGGAACGCAAGGCGCTCTACTTCAATTACGCTCGTGTCGAGCAGACTCGTGGGTAGGTCCGCGCAAGTCTGCTGATCAGCAGCAACTGCCTTCAACTGACGACAAACGCGTGTATCACGACCAAAACAATCAAATCGTTTGCAAAGGGGCAAAGGGGACAGCCTGAATTCATTCACCAAGGGATCATACCGTCTGCTCCTCGGTCCCTCCTTGGTCACGCCATTCCCCAGGACTTCGTCCTGGGCTATTTTCAGCCGTCCCTACGGGACTGTTGACGTTACAGACTTGACGAGGATGGACCGACGAGGAGGGACAGACGAATAGTAACCTTTCGTGTCCTATCCGCTCTCGTGTCTGTCCCTGCCCCCGAGATGGGCGAGTATCGCGGGAATGCGGGATAGGGAGATGCGGGACTGGCGAACAAACACCCAATTGAATCAGGGGTTGTTTCGCCTGTCCCTTTTCTTGCCCATACAGCCTCCATCATGTAGCTGTTTGGGGGCGGGAGCTTAAATAAATACACTCATTGTTACAAATTACCATCGCTACTGCTTTGGAGGAGAACAGTAGCGATGGTTTTTAGTAAGCATTTTCAGTGCCCTGTTTGCAGTACAGCCAGCTCTACGGCTGTGGGCCATTCCTGGGAGGCAACTTCCTGGTGCTTCTCCGCTTTCGAGCTTCCGAACATCAACTGGGTTGCGTTTCCAGCCATCGAAATGGAATGGAGGTAGTACTTGTCTCCCCGATGCGTGAAAACGGCTTTACCGTGCGAAACAGGCGGCCCATCATCGGACACTTCCTGGATCCACTCCAGCCGGCTGTCGCCCCCTCTTTGAATCAGCATCGTTTTCGCGTCAGTCACGCGGATGGTGTACACACCCGCCTCGAAGTGTTGGCCGGAGGCGGTTTGAAACGCAAACGGCACCTTCATGCTGACCGCAAAGGCCTGGCGTTGCGCTTGGGCTACCGGCGCCAGCGAAGCGACAGCGAGGACTGCGGCAATGAGGCTTGCGGAAACTTTCGTCAGAATGCGCATGGCGTGGATTCTCCTTATGGAAGGCGTTTCCATAAACCGTCTTCACTTACTAAGGCGCAAAGCCGCGCAAGAAAGGGCAATCAGCGGCCGCAATTTTTATTCCGGCGCTTCGGTTGCTATGGCGCCCGGCTGCAGTGGATTCAGCAGCCAGCGTCTCGCCGGGGCCCAACCGGTCGCACGATCCGCGACATCTCACCCGTCCGCCGCCAGCCCCCATGGATCCTCCTGATATAGTTCGCGTAGGCCTACCGATACCGAAATGGATCGAGAGTATGACCGACCCGTGGCGAGCTGCTGAGGAATTATTTGGAGAAGTGCTGGAGTTGCCACCGGAGCGTAGATCCGCCTTCCTGGATCAGGCCTGCCGAAATGCCCCCGAACTTCGGAGCCGGGTCGAGCAACTCCTGGAAGAAGATGAACGCGCCGGCGATTTCCTGGCTACCCCCGTCATGGGCCCACCGCGCATTACCCCGATCAACGACGAACATACATCGGCAGGCATCTTTCATGCCGAACAGCGCCTTGCCGCCGGAACCAGAGTCGGACGCTATGTCATCGTTGAACCGCTTGGCGCGGGAGGCATGGGGGTGCTGTACAAGGCTAAAGACCCCGAACTCAACCGGTTGGTTGCCCTCAAGTTCCTGCCCGACGCCCAGGCGCATGACCCGCAGGCCCTGGAACGCTTTCGCCGCGAAGCGCGCGCAGCGTCCGCTCTGAATCATCCCAATATCTGTACTGTCTACGAAATAGGAAGGTTCGGAGAAGCGTCCTTCCTCGCCATGGAATTAGTGCCCGGCCAGACGCTGAAAGACCGCATCGCCGGTCATCCTATGGAGATGGACGTGCTGCTGGCATTGGCCATCGAAATTGCCGATGGACTGGATGCGGCGCATACGAACGGCATCATCCACCGTGACATTAAACCAGCAAACATTCTTATTACGGATCGCGGTCACGCAAAAATTGTGGACTTCGGCCTGGCCAAAGTAGTCCCCGGGCTTTCTGCGGATCCCGGCGTATCCGCGCCTTCGTCCGCCTGGGAAGAACTGACCACCCCGGGGTTCATGCTCGGCACGATTGCTTACATGTCTCCCGAACAGGCCGCCGGCAAGGATCTGGACACACGCACGGATCTGTTTTCATTCGGCGTGGTGCTGTATGAGATGGCGACCGGACTGCAGCCTTTTCGGGGAAAGAGCGCCGCGACCATCTTCGATGGAATCCTGAATCACCAACCCGTTCCTCCCACTGCAATCAACCCGAGTCTGCCGCCCCGGATGAATGAAATCATTCACCGGGCACTCGCCAAGGACCGCGCGTTGCGCTATCAGCACGCGGCTGATCTCCGGGTAGACCTACAACAGCTGGCGCAACGGGCTCGACAGACCCCCGGCGCCCTTGATTTTTCCGCACCAGCAAACGAGGAGAAACAAGAGCCGGCTGAACCCACCACTCGCACAGCAAAAAAGGGCCTCTACCTGCTTTTGGCCGCAATGCTCGTTCTTGCCATCGTGGCCGGCGCGCTGCTTTGGCTTCGCCCTTCACGAAAGCCAGCGCCACCCAGCAAAGAATGGGAACAGTTGACTTTCTTTACCGATTCCGCCGTCTACCCCGCCTTATCTGTAGACGGACGCATGCTCAGCTTTATCCGGGGTTCGGGAAGCAACTCGTTCATGGGGCTGGGACAGATCTACGTGAAGCTATTGCCCGGGGGCGAACCGGTGCAGCTTACCCACGATGATACGGTTAAGCTGGCCCCTTCGTTTTCGCCTGATAACGCGAGCATCGCATACAGCACCATTGAACCCTGGGACACCCTGGAAGTGCCCGTGCTCGGCGGCAGCCCACACATACTGCTGCCAAACTCCTCTTCTCTTACGTGGATTGATGGAGGCAAGCGGCTGCTCTTCTCCGAAATGAGAGAGGGGTCGCATTTGGTGGTGGTGACCACGGATGAAAGCCGAGGCAATAGCCGCGATGTCTACGTGCCGCCGGGGAAACGCAGCATGGCTCATCATTCGTATCTTTCACCCGATGGCCGGCAAGTGCTCATCGCCCAGATGGACAGTGGTGGAGCCTTCCTGCCCTGCCGTCTGGTTCCATTTCAAGGTGGGCATGATGTCAAAGTGGTTGGACCGCCGCATGGCAGCTGCCTTTCGGGTGGCTGGTCGCCGGACAGCCAATGGGTCTATCTCACGGCGATGACCGATGACTATCACTTATGGCGGCAGCATGTTCCCGACGGAGAGCCGGAGCAGCTAACGTTTGGGCCAACCTCGCAGGAGGGAGTCGCCATGGCGCCGGACGGCAAGTCGCTTATCACCTCAGTGGGCACGCATGACTACACGGCGTGGCTGCACGACCAGGACGGAGATCACCAGGTTTCCTCCGAGGGCAATACCGAGGCGCCAAGATTTTCTGCCGACGGACGCAAGTTGTTTTTCCTGATGGCTAACGGGCAAACGCACGGGATGGAATTGTGGAGCAAGGATCTCAGCACTGAAAGAGTGGACAGGGTTTTACCGGGCTACGCCATGCAGGATTATTCAGTGTCGAACGATGGTAAGCTGGTTGCCTTTTCCATGAGCGACCAGAGCGGCCGTTCTAACCTGTGGATTGCACCCATCAGCCGCCGTTCCGCCCCCAGGCAGCTTTCGTCTCCGTTGGTGGAAGACCAACCCTTCTTCCTGCCCGACGGTGATTTGCTGTTCCGAGCGATTGAGGGAGGCTCAAACTTTGTGTACCGGATGAAAGCGGATGGCACCGGCCGCAGCAAGATCAGCGAGCAACGCATTTTGGACTTATTCTCGGTGTCACCGGACGGGCGCTGGGTCATTGCCTCGGTGCCGAGCTCTAATGAGGACCATCCCATGGCGACGATGGCCGTTGCGATGAATGGAAGCGCGATGACGCCGCTGTGCGCCGGTTATTGTAGAGTTTCCTGGGACAACACCGGGAGAGATGTCTTTCTGTACGAAGCTGAACTTTTTAACGGTAGCTACAGAATTCCGCTGGCGCACGATACAGGATTGCCGTTGCTACCAGCCAACGGCTTTAGCAACGTCGAGCAGCTTAAGAATTCAAAGATGTATACATTGATTCCGTGGCGCGTCAACACTGCGGCAAGCCCGAACGTCTACGCGTACACGCGTGAGGATTCACGGCGTAATCTTTATCGCATTCAATTGCCGTGATGACCAAGGGACGGGGAGGGACAGACGGGACTGCAACGCTTGCCCCGCAACGCTCGTCTGCCCTGCAACGTCTTCTTGAAAAAGTACCAGACCGCGTCTGACGTAAATCAAAAGACGGACCGCCTGACGACGGTCTGTCCAGGTTGGCAGGTTACCTAGCGCATCAGGCTGTCGTATTTTCTTGAATTGCTTTTGCGGCCTTGCGGATCACCTCGATGACTACATCCGGTTTGGAGAGCATGGGGACGTGGCTGCTCTCCACCTCGATCACAGTTGCGCCCATACGTTTCGACACCCACCGCTGGAGTTCGGGATGCACGGTATGGTCATTCTTCGCGAGAATGTACCAGCTGGGCTTAGCCTTCCAAGGAGTGCTGGTGATCTTCTGTTGTTGGAACAAATCGGCGGCGCATGGATAATGGGTGGCCCACACGAGCTTTTGTTCCTGCTCGGAAAGGTCTCCCGCGAAGAACTCCGTCGCGTTCGGAAGCATCCATGCACGACCGTCCGCTACTTCTACGCGCGTGAAAATATCCGACGGATACTTATCCAGTTGCTGCTGTACGGTCTCACCGATATCCGGGGCAACCGCAGCTATGTATACGAGGCCGGCCACGCGGGGATCGGTGCCTGAGGCGGTAATGGTTGCGCCGCCGTAGGAATGTCCCACGAGAAGGACGGGGTTGCCAACGCGGTTGAGCGTTCGCTTCACCGTAGCCACATCTTCTTCGAATGAGTCCAGACCGTATTGCACTGCGATCACTTCATGCCCGTCTGCCTGCAATGCGGGGACCACTTTGCTAAAGCACGAGCCGTCAGCAAAAATGCCGTGGCAGAAAACGATGGTTGGTTTAGGTTGTGAGGACATATTCCTTCTCCTGCAATTTGGATTTCGGAAAACAGGAGCGTTCTCCGTTGGATATAGGTTCTTCTGCATTCGGTGCTTGCACAAATACTTTGATTGGTTGAGGTATGCTTGTAAAGCATACGAGGGGGGTTGGGATGGAACTTCGCCATCTGCGCTATTTCATTGCGGTCGCGGAGGAAGGGAGTCTGCTGCACGCCGCAGAGCGGCGGCTCCATACTTCACAGCCTTCGCTGAGCCGCCAAATCCGCGATCTCGAATTAGAACTAGGCGTGAAGCTGCTGGAGCGAAAGGCGCGAGGCATTGAGCTCACTGCAGCCGGACGTGTGTTCCTCGATCACGCACGATTGGCATTGATGCAAATAGCAGTAGGTTGCGAAGCTGCACGAAATACCGAGCGGCCTCACAAGCCGGGTTTTGGACTGGGTTTCTTGCCCGGACAGGAAGTTATCTGGTTGTCAGAGGCACTGCGCATTGTGCGCGATGAAGCGTCTGATGTTGACGTCACCATCATGACCAAATCTTCGCCTGAACTTGCCCAGGCATTGATGCAGGGCGAAATTGATGTGGCCCTGATGAGGCGCGAGACGCGGACTGCGGGTCTGGATTTTAGATCTTTCGTCAAGGAGCCTCTGATCGCGATCCTGCCCGCTCGCCATCGCCTCGCCCGGCATAAGACAGTGCGGCCACAGGACCTCTGTCGCGAAGACTTTATCAGCACAGCAGGCGCTTCCCCCGTACTAAGAAAGATCATCGAGGAGTACGCGGTGAAAATTGGTATCAAACTGAAGCAGACCTACGATGCTGAAACTTTATCGGCGGGAATGTCGCTCGTGGCGTCGACGGGCGGCTTCACGTTAGTGCCAATCTACGTGCAAAATTCGCTACTCCCTTCGGTCGTCGCCCGGCCTCTGCACGGCGACATCCCAACCATCGACCTGGTGATGGGATATAACAAGTCGAATACCTCACCGTTGCTCAAGAAATTCCTGCTTCGCACGGATGGCCTGGCCTCATACGCACTCGGGATCCACTCTCATAGCCGCGCCTCGTCGCGCAAAACAGACGATTGGCGAGGAAGAGATTGATCCCCCGCTCGATCGCGTGGGAAACGGTCTTCTCGGGAAAACCTGGGGTCACGGGCGACCGCTTAACTACTGAAACAATCTCGGAGCGAAATCGGCGAGAGCACGCCGCCAGGAGAGCCACTCGTGCGCTGTGTCGTGAGACTCGAAGTACACATTCTTGACCCCCGCCTGGGTCAGGGCATCGCTAAACTGCTTCACCCGCGGCGCCTTCTACCGAGCCCGTCGACAGATAAAGCAGCTTTACTTTGCTGTTAAATGCGGCTGGGTCGGCAAAGGCCCCGCCGCAAATTGTTTTGATGTCGAAGGGGCTGCCGCCGAATCCGCTGCAGTTGCCACTAAAGCCTCCCAGGTAGGCAAACTTGTCGAGATGCTCCAAACCGGTATTGAAGGTTTGGAATCCGCCCATCGACAAACCCGCCATGGCCCGGTTCTCGCGCCCTGGTGCCACCCGATAGTTCTTTTCGACCATCGGAATCAAATCCGTGAACATCATCTCGGTGAAGGTGCCGCTTAAGTGAAGTGCGGGTCGGGGCGGGGGTGCGCCGCCTGCTGGACGCTGCCCCGCGCCCGGCACTCCAGGCGCTCCGCCCATGGGCGCCTGCGGCTGCGGGACTGCCTGGGTAATGACGCTGCGCGCGTTGTAGACCGATCCATCTTCCCCTGGTTTGACCGCGTTCAGATTGTCCATCACGATCAGCATGGGTTTCGCTTTGCCGGCGGCGAGCAGGTTATCCATGATCTGATCGACATGGCCCTGGAACGTCCAGCCAAGCTCGTTTTCTCCCCAGCCATGCAACAGGTAAAGGACCGGATAGCGCGCTTTCGCATTTTGGTCATAGCCCGGCGGTGTGTAGATCATGGCGCGCCGCCACTGTTGCGTTACCGTCGAGAAGTACCATTCGTCGCGCACCAGCCCATGCGGCACCTGTTTGTGACTGTAGAACTCTGCATCGGCCGCTGGGATCTCGATCGCGCTACTCCACTGCCCGCCTCCGAAGAAGCTTGCCGTCGCCGGATCTGACACGCTCGATCCATCGATGTTCACCATGTAGTAGTGAAAGCCTTCGGGCAACGGCGTCGTCGTCGCATGCCACAGGCCATCTGCTTCCTTGGCCATATCGAAACCCGTTCCAACCCTGACGCGCACCTTCTGGGCATCCGGCGCGGAAAGCCGGAACATGGCACGGTGGTCGGGAAACACACAGGGGTAGGGCGCGCCCGGAACATTCAGGGAAGACGGTTTGCAATCGGCGGGGGGTTGCGCGAAACAGATTGCCGGCGCCAGCAGCATCCATACAGCGATTGTTTTCTTCATGGTTCACCCTTTCGGTTGGCGGTGGCCAACCGCAACTACAGTTGAGCTACATAGCCAGCGATAAAACGGAGTAAGAACGCGCGGGCAACTGGAGAATCATGCGCGCCCCGGGTTTCGGGTTTTCGAGCGTCTGCGGCATCACCCGTTTGGGATCGGCAAATGTATTGCCGGCCTTCAGGTCCGGTCCGGTGATCGTCAGGAACTGCTTCACGGCACTGGGCGTTGCATCACGCCAGATCAGTTCCACATCCTGCGGCTTTTCGAGATTGCGGTTGAACAAAAATACGGCCGCAGCCTTGCTCTCCATGTCGATGGTCGCCGCCACGTCTACCCATTTCACGTCACCAAAGCCGGGAATCGGCAATCCACCGTCCTCGACCGGACGGCCCAGGGTTGCCACCTCGTATCCCGGGCCCTCGGGTTGCACGCTCAATGCCCGGCCGTGCGCATACTTGAGCGCCCAACTGTAGGGATAGAAGATGGTGTGGCGCAGAATGCCATCTTCATTCGTGGCAATGGGCGCAATCACATTGACCAATTGGGCCAGGCACCCCACCTTCACGCGGTCCGAATGCCGTATGAGCGAATTGGCGAGGCCCCCCACCAGCAGAGCATCTTCCAGGTTGTACGGTTCTTCCAGCAGATGCGGATGCGGCTTACCATGCCCGTTCGAGAAGTCTCCGCTGCGCGCGCGATACCACACGTTCCACTCGTCGAACGATAACCACAGCTGCTTACCGGAGCGTTTTTGCGCGCGCACGGTGTCGCAGACCGCGGTTATCTCTTCGATCTGTCGGTCCATCGCCAGGTTCATGGCCATGTACACCTGGCTGTCATGATGGGTCTCCTCAGTATTTCCCCAGTAACGATGCAGAGAGATTCCATCCACCACGTCGTAGCATTCTTCCAGGACCGTTCGATCCCACTCGATGTAGGTGGGCATAAAAGGCCCGCTCGATCCGCAGGCGATCAACTTGATCGACGGATCGACGGCGCGCATCTGCCGCGCAGCGTCGGTTGCTTTTAAACCATATTCCCGGGCGGGCATGTGCCCAATCTGCCAGGGGCCATCCATCTCATTGCCCACACACCAGAACTTCACCCCCCATGGGTCAGCGTAGCCATGGGAGCGTCGCAGATCGCTCCACCTCGTGCCGCTGGGCCCGTTGCAATATTCCACGAGCGCGGCCGCATCCTCGGCCGAACCCGTTCCGAAGTTCAGGCCCATGAGCGGTTCCGTGCCGGCGAGCCGTGCCCAGGTAAGAAATTCATTTGTCCCGAATTGGTTGGTCTCCAGCGTGTTCCATGCGCGATCAAGGACCGTCGGCCGCTTTTCCCTGGGCCCGACTCCATCCAGCCAGTGATAGCCCGACACGAAGTTTCCTCCGGGCCAGCGGACAATGGGCACCCGCAGCTCGCGAACTTCCTGGAGCACATCACTTCGGAATCCCTGGGCATTCGATAATTTCGACCCAGGCTCGAATACGCCCTGGTAGATCGCGCGCCCGAGCTGTTCCAGGAACGAGCCGAAAAGTTCATGACTCACGGGAGCAATTTGCCGGTTCACATCGATCGTCACCCTGGTAGTCGCAGCCTGCGCGGCGCCTAACCGGCCGCTAACGGCTGCCGCTGACAGAACGAGGCCAGTCTGAGAGGCGCTTTTAAGGAACTTTCTTCGGGTTATGTCTCTCATTTAAGGTGGTCCCTTACGAAGGCGAAGACCCGCACAACTCTTTTTCGTTGCGCGCTCCCGGAGGATTATAGTAAACGTTTCCCTCGGCGGCAATTGTACACAGATTCGCGCTTATCCGGTGCAACGCCCGCTTTCTGGAAAGGGGTCCAAATGAAAATGGGTTTCCTATGGTCTGTCATCGCGCTCACTGTAGCCGCTGCTCCAGTGACGCGAATCATCGCCCAGGTGCAGACCAACGTGCCCGAGGCTGTGCCTGGGGCAAAGGCTGTCACCGTGGAGCGCATCAAGGTGCACGGCGACTCTTTGGAAGGTAACCTTGAGGGTGATGCCGTTGACCGGGATGTGATCGTCTTTCTTCCGCCCGGGTATGCAAAAAATAAAAAGCGGCGTTACCCGGTGGTGTACGCGCTGCATGGCTACTCCATCGGAGCCGATCAGTGGACGCATGAAATCCACGTCCCTCAAACCATCGAAGGCGCATTCGCTCAGGGCGCGAATGAGATGATTGTAGTCCTCCCCGACTCCAAGACCGTCTACAACGGCTCGATGTACTCCAGCTCTGCCACTACAGGCGATTTCGAGAAGTTCCTATGGCATGACCTGGTCGCCTATATCGACGCGCACTACCGCACCATTGCGGATCGAAAGAGCCGAGGTTTGGCTGGACACTCCATGGGAGGATACGGCGCTTCGCGCATCGGTATGAAGCATCCTGATGTGTTTGGGGCACTTTACATTATGAGCCCCTGCTGCATGTCGCCGATGACGGGAGGCGGCCCTGGGCCGGCCGATCAGATGAAAGAGCGAGCCATCGCCAACGAAAAGAAGGTTGCGGCAGCGAAGTCGCCGTCCGAACTGGCAGCAGAATCACCCGGCTTCGGATCTGCAGTCTTTGCGACGGCAGCGGCATGGGCGCCCGATCCGAAGAACCCGCCTCTCTATTTCGATCTGCCCACGAAAGACGGAATTCCTCAGCCTGACATCATGGCCAAATTCGCGGCCAACGCACCGCTGGCGTTTGTTGACCAGTACATTGGCAATCTCAAGCAGTATCGGGCCATCGCGATGGACGTTGGCGATCAGGATGGTTTGCGCGTGGACGCGACCAGGCTGCATGAACTTCTTGACAACTACCAGGTTCGAAATAGCTTTGAAGTCTACTCGGGCACGCATACCAGTGCTGTTGCCGATCGGTTCCAGAATCATGTGCTACCGTTCTTCAGCAAGAATCTTTGCTTCGCCGATGGCTGCCACTGACACACGATTTACGACCCAGGGCATTCGCGCAAAGGAGAGGAACGATGAGAACAGCTAAGGGAGTTGTCAGCAGCCTTTCTGTATTTGGGTTATTGTGTCTTGCCCTCGGGATGGCCAGTCAAACATCGTTCGGTCAAGAGGCGCCGCAGCCGGCCGTCCCGCCAGCGATGCAAATGCCCGCACCCACACCCAATGACACTCTTAAATCCTTCGAGGTAATGCCCGACCGTCGCGTTCGATTTCGCCTTTGGGCGCCGAACGCTACTGACGTGAAGCTGCATGCCGAAGGCCCGGAAGCCACACCCGGGATCACTCCGCAAGAGGCAAATAAGAACCAGGGCGGAGTGGCGATGGTGAAGGGAGACCAAGGCATCTGGGAAGCCGTCATTGGTCCTATTGCACCTGGGACCTATCGCTATACTTTTACCGTCGATGGCGTCAGCACCACTGATCCGCGCAATCCGCTTACGTCACAATCGCTGACGCACTCTTCCAGTCTTTACGAAGTGCCAGGCGCGGACTTCACGGAGTACAGAGCCGGAATACCTCATGGCGCAATTTCCGCGGTGTATTACGACTCCTCAGCGACCGGCGGTGAGCGGCGCATGCACGTGTACACGCCGCCCGGCTATGAGAGCGGAACTGCCCGGCTGCCGGTACTTTATCTGCTTCACGGAGGTGGAGACTCCGACGATTCCTGGAGCACTGTGGGGCGGGCAGGCGCGATTCTTGACAACCTGATCGCCGCGGGCAAGGCCGTTCCGATGATAGTGGTGATGCCGGCGGGGCACATCTCCACCGACTTCCGGCTGACCCCAGGCGTCCGGATGGGGCATGACGCTTTTAATGACGATCTGACGAAGGTGGTTCTGCCCTTTGTCGACGCGCACTATCGTACCGTCGTTGACCGCAATCATCGTGCGATAGCCGGGCTCTCCATGGGAGGCCTGCAGGCCCTGAATGTCGCGCTGGATGACTCGGCAGATTTTGCGTACGTGGGCATCTTTAGCTCAGGCTGGTTTCCGAATACGCAAAAGGATGAAGAAGACACCGACGTGAAACAATTCCGCGCTTCAGGGAAGCCATTCCTTCTTTTCTGGGTAAACGCCGGCCAATACGACATCGCACTTCAAAACAGCGATGCCACGGTTGCCATCCTCCGTAAAGCCGGTATCAACGTGGAGCAGCATCATAGCGGCGGTTTCCACGCCTGGAACAACTGGAGAGACTACCTGAATGAGTTTGCACCCTTGCTTTTCGATAAAGGGAGTTCGAAGTAAGGATGTGCCTCAACCGGACCGAACTTAGAATTCAATCGCCGCATCTGCGCGGCGACCCGCGCGAAGATAAGTGGGATACATTGGGCGCCTGCAGGGGGCCAGCATTCCATGGCCACACTTGATGTAGCACCACGGTCTCTCCCAGGTTCTCCAATCCGCGGCGGTGTAACCTCGGCAACGCGATGATCACCGCCTGACCAAGGTGCGCTCGGTACGCACCCACGATTGAGCAGTATTGACAACCCGGAAGACTCCACCGAAACCCGGCGCCAAGGCTCTCCCAGCCACGGGACACAGGCGCCGGACCGCTCCCTACACGCGCCAAAAACCACCTCATCACCGTCAGCTAACCTCTCCTCACTTCTGCTGCGCAACGCTGCCTTGATACGTTCAATCAAGGAGGAAGCGATGGACACGAACGAACGCCTGGTGGCGGCTGCGCTGGATGGGGATTACGCAGCTTTTTCTGATCTCTGCCAACAATACTCGGGCCACCTGTTGCGCACCATTTACCGCATCACGCGCAATCATGAAGACGCTGAGGACGCGTTGCAGGATGCGTTGATGCGCGCCTTTATCCATCTGCAAAGTTTCGACCGCAGGGCGCAGTTCGTCACCTGGCTCACACGGATCGCCATCAACTCCGCACTCATGCTTTTGCGAAAACGAAAGAGACAACTCGCGCTCTCGATCGAAGGACTTCAGGAAGAAGACCGCTTTTTCACCTCCTGGGAGATCGCGGACGTTGCCGACGATCCCGAATGCTGCCTGCTGAAGAGTGAGACAGACGCATGGATGCGCAAAGGAATTGCCGAACTGGATCACACGCTGCGCATCGCACTGGAAGTGTGGGTTGCCCAGGGATCGTCTACCAAGGAAGGCGCGCGGCGCCTCAACATCACGACCGCCGCGTTTAAGGCACGTGTGACACGGGCGAAAGCAGCGCTGCGTGCCGAGTACTCCCGCCGCGAGAGCCGGTCGAGAATAGAGCATGAAATCCGCCGCACAGCGTAGACGCAATTTGCTCTTCAATCAGGAACGTCGAATCCGAGGCGGTCTCGGCATCGACGCGTGTCGTCCACAGGTGAACTCCCGCGGCATCGACGATGGACGCGGTGACACGAATGCGATTTGCTTCCTGCCGGACACTTCCTTCAAAGGCAATCTGCGCGGCGCAGGAAGGTGATACCACCCTGCAGCCTTCCGTACAGGTGAGGATATAGGCCAGTTCATCCGGAATGCCGCGCGTGTACCTCGCGGACAGCGGCCGTTCCGAAATGTCGAGAAACGGTCGGATGGCCACCGCAATTTCCTCTTCCGTATCTTCCACGCGCGGCACGCCGGCCAGATTCTCCTTATATTGAAAGGCCGGGATGTAGCTGCCGGGACGCAGGTAAACGTAGACCGAGTCGTCCTTGCCTTCGGTTTCGTAATATTCCTTGAGCTTGTTGCGCAGGCGGCGCGCCTCGGTGCGGACAATCGAATCGTGGCTTGGGTGATACGGGGGTTTGCGATCGTACACCTCGGAGCCGATGACGTACTCCTTGAGCTGGCTTTGATTGCCGCCCAGGACCTGCTCCACGATGAACTGCAGAAAGCGGCTCAGCCTCTCGGACTGAACGAATACCTTGCTCTTGAGCATATGAGACAGCTGCTGCCGAATCGCGGGCTCGCGATCGGCCTGGCGAGGGATTACTGCGATTTTGCCGGCCGCCGGCGGTTCCCCTATGACTGCTATCCCCGACATATTGGCCTCTCCTGGCTACTGACTCTTGATGATCAGGCTCAGGGCCGGCGTTGACCAGACGAATTGTAGTGATGCCCTCACCCCTCTTTCGGGTGGTCATTCGGAGGGTAAAAAGGCCAGAGCCGTCAGGGTTTGGGCGTCACAATCACGACGCAAACGCCATCCCAGGTGGCATGATCGAAGCCGCTGGGCGGAGTGCTCTTCATGGCGACGACGCCGAGATGCGAGGCGTCCAATTGAAAGTGGTTCTGCAGGTAGCTTCGCACCGCAAGCGCACGGCTGCGGGAGCGGGCGATCTGTTCGGCGGCATTCGGGCCCTCGAAATAGCCTTCAATCACAATTGGGCTCGCGGCAATGGAATCGCCCTGCGCGGCCACTGCGCTGTCAAGCAAAGTTCTGCCCTGCGCCGTCAGATGTTCCACGCCGTTGGACTCACGCTCGAAGAGCTGGTCCGCCGGCAACCAGGTGCGCGCGTTTTGCGGATTGGTGAAGAGGCGGTCGTTGCGATATTTCGCCGCCGAGATGTTTTGCAAATTGTAGTAGCCGCGGTGACGGAAGAAGCCGCGAAAGAAAAAGCCGTGCTTCAGCGCTTCTGTTTCGTCCGCCATGTTGGACGTTGCGGCGTCCACATTGGTCAGCGATTCGCGGAGGTTTGCGCCCGCGGTCAATCCCTGCTCGTCGGGCCCGGTCGCTTCCGCAAGTGTCTGCCGAAGCTGGCCGCTGGTGGCGTCGATATTGGCCGCAGCACTCTTCACGCTGACAAGAGAATCATCGACCTTCTGCGGTAGCTTGCGTGACTGTATATCGGCGACGAGATGATTCGCCTGTAGAGACGCCTGGTTGAGGTTGTCGGTCGCCTGCTGGGCGTTGGTGAGCGTTTGCCGGATCTGGGCCGACACCGTTTCATCGTGCAGCAGCATCCCCGCCGGTCCCTTACCGTGCTTAAGGTCCACGACGATGTCGTTTACATTGCCGATGGTTGTCCTTACACCATCAAGAGTTACGTTGAGGTTGCCGCCGACCGTGGTCAACAAGCCGTTGGCGTTCCTGACCGTTGTGTCCACATTCGTGAGCAGGCCCTTTCCCTGGTCGAGAAGATCAGAGAGCTCGGTTGGCTCCTTGCTGGGGAGCGTCGCGCCCGCACTGGCCGCGGGTGCATGCGATGAGCCAGGATGGATCAACAGGAAGGTATCTCCCACTACGCCCTCGGTCCCGATGGTGGCCACGGAGTCGGTTCGGACCAGGCCACGCAAGTTATCGTTGATGCGGATATGCACGCGGAAACGAGAAGCCGGCGTAGGGGGAACACCAATATCGAGCACCTGCCCGGCGTCCATGCCGGCCACCTGCACCTTGCCGCCTTTCATCAGGCCGGAAAGGTCCTTGAACTCAGCGTAGTACTCGATGTGGTGGGCGAACACCTCATGGCGGCTGCCAATGAGAAAGAGGCCCGCCGCGAACAATGCCAGCGCTACGGTGACAAACAATCCAACGACGAAGCTTCGACTTTTCATGAGCTAGTACTCCGAAATTAATTTGCGCGCCGTTTCATGTTCACTTTTTTCGACTTCGGCGGCGGTTCCAAATGCGATGAGGTCCCCTTTGTCGAATACGGCAAAGTGATCCCCGACTCGCCGCGCTCCGTGTACGTCGTGGGTTACGACAATGACGGTGGTTTGAGACTGGGTCTTCTGCTGAATGAGGAGCTCATCGATTTCCGCCGCGGTAATGCGATCGAGGCCGCTGCTTGGCTCATCGGCCAGCAGAATCCTGGGCTCCAGCACCAGGGCGCGCGCCAGACCTGCCCTTTTCTTCATGCCGCCGGAGAGCGATGCCGGCATCTTCGGCTTGTCATTCAGCAGACCGACCTCGCCCAGCACCCGGTCGACGATCTCGTCGATTTCGGCTTGCGACTTTTTGGTGAGGCGATGAAGAGGAAGCGCCAGGTTTTCGTACAGCGTCAAGGAATCGAAGAGGGCCGCGTCCTGAAAAAGAAAGCCCATCTTCCGGCGCACGTGAGAGATATGGACCTCGTCGAGTTGTGTGATTTCTTCGTTGTCGACATAGATCTTGCCTTGATCGGGCTTGATGAGCGACATAAGGAGCTTGAGGGTGACGCTCTTGCCGGTACCGCTGCGGCCGAGGATGCAGAGTGCCTGGCCGGCAGGAACAGCGAAAGAGACGTTGCGCAGCACCTGCTTTTCCCCAAACGCCTTGGAGACATTTTCGAAGACAACGGCGGGCGGCCTGGCGTCGCTCATAGTGCGTTGTCCGGAAAAGCAAAGAAGATGAGTTTGATGAGAATGACGTCGGCCAGGATGATCATGAGCGAAGAAATCACGACGCTGTTGGTTGCGGCCTTCCCTACCCCTTGCGCACCTTCGTCGGTGGTGTAGCCGTAATACGACGAGACCACGCCGATGATGAACCCAAAGACAGCGGTCTTGAGCGTGGGCGGCACGAAGTTCGACCATTCCAAGTCAGAGAATGCGCGGGAAATGTAAAGGCTAAAGGAGATATGCGACGCAACGTACTCGGCCAGGAACCCTCCCAGCAGCCCGGAGAAATCCATAAAGAGCGTCAACAGCGGAAGGACCACAATGCAGGCGACAACACGGGGAACGACCAGGAATTTGAAGGCGTCGATCGAGAGCGATTCGATGGCGTCAATCTGTTCGCTGGCCCGCATGTTGGCAAGCACCGCGCCGATGCCCGAGCCGACACGGCCGGCCAGCAACAATCCCGCCACCAGTGGACCGATCTCGAGAAAGAAGGCCAGCGCCTGCACCGTGGGAATGAGAGACGCTGCTCCAAACGTGACCAGGGTGCTCCGCGTGTGAAACGTCATCACGGTGCCCAGGGCAAAACCGGAAGCAATGATCAGAGGCAGAGAGCGATTCCCTGCTTCGGCGATTTGGCGCACGATCATCGCTCCCTCAAAGGGCGGCCGGAAAAAATCGACGACCACGCGAAAGGCAAATAGACTCACGTCGCCGATGAACTCGATGAGTTTGAACAAGCAAATACCTTTCCGCGTGGCACGGCGCGTGCCCTACAGAAAAAGCTTATCCAGCCTGGGAAGCCAAAAGAAGTGAGCGGAAGTGAGCTAACTGTTAGGAAAACCGATTGTTCTGATGAGCGTGGAGAACGCAGGCGATGGGCGAAGAGGGTCGAAGCGGGGATCCACACGGAGACAGACAAGCTCCGGTTCCTTCTCCGCATAAGAGGCAGACAGAAAGGAGAGCGCCTGCTCTTCGCGGCCCAGGGCCACCGCGAGCCGCGCCTGACGGTACTTGCTCATTTGTGCGTTGGGCGAGAGGAGGGCAAATTTATCGCTGATCGACTGGGCCACAGCGAGATCCTGCGAGCGAGCGTAGATCTCGGCAATCCATCCTAGTATCGGCGCGTTGCCACCCGTGCAACGTTGTGCCTGTTGCGCGAGTTTTTGCGCCATCTCCTGTTTTCCCAGCTCAGCATGGATCAGAGCGAGATAAAGCTGTGCATCGAGCGGAATCGAGCCATAGCGATACGGCTCGGTCAATTGCTCCAAGGCCTCTTCATAGCGCCGGCTTAGATAAAAGAATCTCGCGTAGGCTGTCTTTTGCAGATTAGAAAAGGGATCGATGCGCTGCGCGTTCTCGATGTAATGGCAAGCCTCATCGAAGCGGCCCAGAACGGTGAGCAACAGACCAAAAAGGCGGCTGGCGGGGGCGTGCGATCTGTGCTCAGACGCTTTGCGGAACGAGGCTTCGGCTGCTTCCCATTGCCCCTCCAGAGCCTGCACGCAGGCCATCGAAGTAAGCGCGTCCGCCATCTGGGGGTCGAGTCTGAGGGCTCTCTCAGCTGCCGCTCTTGCTTCCGCCATATGCTGTTGTGAGCGCGGTTCGCCGGCAAGCGCCATCCACATATGGCAGCGAACCATTCCACAAAAGGCGCGAGCGTAGCCGGGAGCGAGCTGCGCAACTTCGCGGAACTTGGCCAAGGCCGCCTGCATATCCGGAATCACGCCATCCTCCAGCAGCGCTTCCCCCTTCAAGAGGGTCGGATACACAGCAAGCAAGAGGGGGCCAACCGACGCCTTGGAGGAGATCAAACCCGAATGCTGCGGTCTGACCCGGCTCACCAGAGCGGAAGCAAACTGTTGCTGCACATCGAACATGGTTGCCGAGTCAGCCTCGGCATCGAGCCGCTGCGACCACAACTGGAAACCGTCGGCATTGACGATTCTCCCAGTCACACGAAGCCGGTTCGCTTCTTCCCGCACAGTTCCTTCAAAGACGATCTGCACCCCCAGCTTTTGTGCCAGACCAGGCACATCCGCGGCCTGTGCGCCCAGTTGGGCAATGGAGTTCGGAGAGACAACGCGGCATCCTTCGCACTGCATTAATTCGTGAATCAACTCGTCTGTTATCCCGAGGGCATACTTGGTGGAAAGCAGTTGTCCCGAGGTATCCACGAACGGTAGGACGGCCACCGAAACTCCTGTTCCATTAACAAAGAGTTGGCTTTGCACGTCGTCGACCACCACTTGATACGTGGTTTCGGAATCCTTCATGCGAAAGACGGGCACGTAACTGCCAGGACGAAAGAAGATAAAGATCGAATCTTCTTTTCCGTCGAACTCGTAATACTCCTTGAGTTTGGCACGAAGGCGGCGCGCCTCGGTGCGGACGATCGAATCCTGGCTTGGATGGTAGGGCGGCTTGCGATCGTAGACTTCAGTGCCAATCACGTATTCCTTGAGGGAGTCGTCCTGGCCGGTGATGACATGTTCGACGGTATAGCGCAGAAAGCGAGAGAGACGCTCCGATTGAGCAAACAGGGGGCTCTGCAGGATGCGGTGGAGCTCCTGGCGGATCGCTGTTTCAGAGACCCGGTTATCGATCGCTTTGCTCACCCCAACATCTTAGCAACAGGATCTCTCCTACTTTTGTCATCACTGTTAGCTCACCGTTGAACACTCTCAGGCTGCGAAAGAAACCTGCAATTCTCTTCTATACAGCGTGAGGACCATGGAGATAGAGGGTTCCGGTCAAATAAGGGTACTCGCGGTCATCGCCGTGGATCGGCAAGAGGCGGTGCGGCGGCAAATCCTCTCCTTTGGCATGGTTCCGGTGCTGGTGAGCCGTGCGTCGCAACTGACTCCTCATATTCGCTCCGGGGAGGCGTACGAGGTGGTTCTTCTTCCCGCATCGCTCCCCAACACCGAAGACTGGTGGACGATCTGGGGAGAGCTAGCGGTGCTAAGCCCGAAGCCGGCCATCCTGGTGTATGCGCCAACGGCATCGTTCCAACTATGGTCCGGGGTGTTGGAAGCCGGGGGCTATGACGTGATTGTGGAGCCTCTGACCGACGCAAAGGTCAAGGACGCCCTGCTTCGCGCGGCGGACAGCTATCGGTCCGCGGAGAGTTTTGAAGAAGACAACTAATTCCATGCGACTCACTGCTCATCACCGTGATCTAACCTGCGCTTACCGTGTGGGGCCGTCCGGAATCTGACAGCATGGCAATGCAGGAGACGAGTGTGTTCAGGAAGATTGCGGTTGCCTTTAACGAATCCCCGGAGTCACAACGCGCGCTGGTGACCGCGATTCAGTTGGCCAAGAGCCTGGGTGCGGAACTGGAAACGATCACGGTGATGGCCGACCTGCCTGCCTACACTGCCTTCAGCAGCGTCGGCGACCCAGGCTTGCCCCAGGTGCTGGAGTCAGACCGGGCGAAGTTTTACCGGCACCTTCAGGAAAAGGCGCTTCTGTCGGCGCAGAGTAATGGCATTGCACTAGCGACGTATACGGTGGAAGGCTCCGCCGTGGACGCGATCGTGACGATGCTGCGCGCGCACAAAGCGGACCTTCTGGTGATTGGGCTGCATCAGCGTGATTTTTACGTTGCGAGACTTTGGAGCACGGTGTACGAGCTCGCCCAGGAGGCTCCCTGCAGCGTGCTTGGCGTTCACTAGGTCACGTTTTAGGTCGAGGCAAATAGATGTTGAAGAAAGCGATCATTATTCCCATCGTCATCCTGACAATCGCAGCTGTGCTGTTCTTCACGATCAGCGGCCGCTGGACTACCTGGGAGGGCGGTGGCCCCGAGCAGGAAACCAACGACGCCTACGTGCGCGCGGACGTAACTCCCCTGAGCACCAGGGTCTCGGGCACTGTCAAAAAGCTCGACGTGCAGGACTACGAGAAGGTGACGGCCGGCCAGACGCTTATCGAACTGGATGATGCGGATTACCAGGCCACGGTCGCGCAAGGGGAAGCTGCGCTTGCCGGCGCACGCGCTCAACTCGCGAACAACCAGGCATCAAAACGAATCCAGGACGCGAAAGTACAAAATGCGGAGACGGCGGTGCTGCGTGCGGAGGCCGCAGTCACCGCCGCGCAGGCGGGTGTAGATTCCGTGCAGCCCGATGTACTGCGTACCTCATTGGAGCAGACGCGCCAGGCTGCTCTGCTTGCAGTGAAAGCCAGCACCCCGCAAGAAAACGAGCAAGCGACCGCGAACGCCGCGCGCTACAAGGGGATGCTGGCCACCAGCCAGGCCTCCCTCGCGCAAGCCCAGGCTGCCTGCTCCAGCAGTAAGGCGCTGTTGGAAGCCGAAAAGCAAGCCCGCGCCGCACTCAATATTGAAGACGCCGGCTATGAAGCCGAAATCAAGGCGAAGCAGAGTGCCATTGTGGTGTCGCAGGTCAGTCTCGGCTACACACGCATTACGGCTCCGGTAGACGGAAGCGTAGGCGAACGCCATGTGCAGGTAGGCCAACTGGTAGCGCCGGGAATGCAAACCATTGACCTGGTACCGGGCGAGCCCTGGATTCAGGCGAACTTCAAGGAAACTCAACTCACCCACATGCGTCAAGGCGATGTTGCTGACATCCGGGTCGATACGTTCCCGGGCACCGTGCTCCACGGAAAAGTGCTCGAGATCTCTCCCGCGAGCGGTTCGCAATTTGCCCTGCTGCCGCCTGACAACGCCACCGGCAACTTCACCAAGGTGGTGCAAAGGATCCCGGTGAAGATCGCGCTCGATCCCAACCAGCCGTTACAAGGCAAGTTGCGGCCCGGTTTTTCTGTGGTGGTTACAGTTCATACGCGGCCGGAGGAGCGAACGCAGTGAGCCCTGACCCGGCAACACCCGCAGCAAATCCGTCGCGCTTTTCGACCCACCCGTTGCTGGGGATATTTGGTGTGCTTCTGGGCGCGATGATCGCCACCTTCACCGGGCGCCTGATCAGCGTTGGCTTGGCAGACCTGCGGGGCGCGCTGCATCTCGGCGTGGATGAAGCCTCGTGGATGGGAACCGCCTTCAATGCCGCCCTCATGTTTATCGGTCCTTTCTCGGTGTATCTCGGCGGATTGCTGGGAGCCCGGCGCGTACTGCTGGCCTGTGCCGCTGTCTTTAGTGTCGTCAGCCTCCTTCTGCCCTTCGCGCCTGGTCTTCCAGTGTTGATCGGCCTGCTGGTCGTCGCCGGCCTTAGTGCCGGTACCTTTTATCCGCTGACACTTTCCTTTGTGCTGCGCAATCTTCCGCCGAAGTACTTACTCTTCGGCATTGGCGCGTACGCCATGGACATCATCTTTACCACCAATGTCGCCCACTCTCTGGAGGCCTGGTACATCGATCACCTGTCATGGCGATGGATTTTCTGGAACAGCGCCGTGCTCACTCCCATCATGATGGTGTTGATCTATTACGGTATTCCGTGGCAGCCACTGCCGCAGCCGAAAGAGGGCCAGCCCAAGCCGAACTGGCGAGGATTTTTGTATGCAAGCTTCGGCTTTGCGCTGATCTACATCGGGCTCGACCAGGGTCAACGCCTGGATTGGCTGCACTCCGGAACGATCGTTGGGCTATTCGTTTCCGGCGCTTTCCTGCTGGTGGTGACTGCGATTCGCAGGTTCATGATGCCAAACCCGCTGGTCCACTTTGGATTTTTGGCGCGGCGCAACACGCTGTTGCTGGGAGTGGTGCTGATTTTCTTTCGCTTTATCCTGCTCGCCGCGGTGCTACTCATTCCCAGCTACCTTGGTTCTGTCAAAGGGTATATCGCCCTGCAGACCGGCCAGGTGCTTCTCTGGATTGCTTTGCCTCAATGTCTTTGCGGCATCCTTGCGGTTTACCTGCTGCAGTATATTGACGCCCGGCTCATTCTGGCAGCCGGGTTCACCGTGGTGGCGATTGGCTGCCTACTCAATGCCGGTTTGACCTCGGCCTGGTCGGGGGGCAACTTCTGGCTGGCGCAACCCACGCTCGCCATCGGCTTTGCTCTTGCCTTTAATGGCCTGGTGGGTGCGATCGTACTCGAAGTTTTTAACACTGGCGCACTGAGCCGGCCGATCGATGTGCTGACCTTTGCAGGATTCTTTCAAACCGTGCGCCTGATCGGTGGAGAGGCAGGCAGTACGTTCATGGGACATTTCCTTGCTGTGCGCGAACAATTTCATTCCAACATCCTGGGGCTCGGCGTCCAGCTGGGTCTTGCACCCACCGACCAGAGGTTACATGGCTTGAGCGCGGGATTGGCGAGCCGTTCCGCCGGAGTGGCCGATGCAACCGGCAGAGCCGCGGAACTGATCGGGTTGCAGGTGCGACAACAGGCATTCACCCTTGCCATTTCCGACTGCTTCACGTTGATCGCCTGGAGCAGCGTATGCTGCCTAGCTGTTGTCGCCTGCATGGCGCGGGTGCCAGTGCAGTATGAGCAGATCGTTGCGGCGCCTGCTCCTTCCTAAGGATCGAATATGCAAGATCGACAAAGAACCCGTCACAGATACATAACGAGCCTGAGTGCTTTCTGCTGCATAGCCGGGGTTTTGCTCACGCCTGCGAGCGCCGGTGCGCAGAACGGAGGGCCGGTCTCGTTGACTCTGTCGCAAGCGATCGATTTGGCGCTGAAGCAGAATCGCAACCTGCACCTTGCGGAGCTCTCCGTCACCGACAGCCGGCATAAGAAGGAAGCAGCGCGATCGGATTATTTTCCTCACATCTCAAATTCGTCTAACTTTCACCGCATCACCGATCTCGCCGGGGTCGAGATACCTGCTGGGGCATTCGGTTCGCCTGCCTCCACGGGACCTATTCCGGCACAGACGCTCTTTCTGGATCAGGGAGCGAAAACCTCCTACACCAGCGGCACGCAACTGGAACAGCCACTGACCCAGATGTTCAAGATTCGCGAAGCGAACCGCGCCGCTACGGCCGACATCCAGACAGCGAAGGTGCAGCTCACGCAGGCCGAGAACGATATCGTGCTGCAGGTGCGGAAGCTTTACTGCAGTCTATTGGTGGCCCAACTCAAGCTGGAGGCTGCCAACGAAGAAGTGAGCGCCGGCGAGGTGAAACATAGTGAAGACATGGATGCTGTTGCCAAGGGGCAAGCGCTGGAGGTCACAAGCCTGGAAAGCCACGCTTCGGTGCTCGAAGCGAAACATACGGTGCTGACCCAGAAGCTCGCACTGCGCGATCAGACGCTTTCACTGGCCGATCTTCTCGGCTTGCCTTTGCGCACCCAGTTGCAACTTGATCCTGATATCTCTGCGCTGCCGGTTTCGATTCCTACGCGCGAAGAGAGCTTGCGGATGGCACGCGATCAAAGCCCTTCCATCCTTGCCGCGCAGCAGTCGGTCGCGAAGGCCAAAGCGGGACTGGGCGCCGCCAAAGACGCATACATACCCGATGTGACGGGGCTGGCGCGTTACAGCTATCAAAGCGGCATTTCTTTTCTAGTTCATAACTTCGGCACGTTTGGCTTCAACATGACCTATGAGCTGTTTGACGGGGGACGCAGGATCGCGGATATCAGAGATGCCAGAACTGTGCTGGAGCAGGCGCAGGTCAATCTCGACAAGACGGTGGATGAGGTCGAGGTAAACGTCGAATCCGCCTACGACACCGTAGAGCAGTCAGAAGATCTGGTGAAGGTGGCTGAGGAAGGCTTGGTGGTGCGCACCGAAGGCGCGCGACTCGCGGATCGCCGTTTTGAGCAGACAGAAGCGCTGGCATCCGCGCGCGCCGAGGCGCATGCCAAGCTGGCCTCCGCAAAGAGCTCGCTGGTGGAAGCAACGTTAGGGCTATCACTGGCGCAGGGAAATCTCAAACGAGTCATAGGGCAGATACCACGCTGATGTTGAATCCCGCGGTGCTGAACATCCTCGCTGCGTTGAGCGGAACGGCGGTTGGTTCCTTCGCGCCCGTTCTGGGCAATTACGTGCTGCAGAAGGGTGCTATGGAACGGGATCTGTTAACCCGCCAGCTTGGTCAGCGAGAAGGCCTCTACTCGGATTTCATCCGGGAAGCATCTCGCCTTTATGCCGATGCGATGATGCATGAGCTTTCTGAGCTGAACGATTTAGTCGCACTGTATGCAATCGTGAGCCGCATTCGACTTTTGGCGTCGCCGCCGGTGATTTCGGCGGCGGAAGAATTCGTCAAGGTCATCGTGCGCCACTACGGCGAGCCGAATGTCACGGTGGAACACATGCGTTCCACTGCTTTGGCTTCGAAAGCAGAGCCCCTGGCCACATTCAGCCTTGCCTGCCGGCGGGAGTTGCGGGACATTCTGCAACGCGGTCAACTCTCCGCTGCCATCCGTAATTGAGTCTTGCCGGCGCGGTTTAAAGGAACACTTCCCTCTTTAAGCAAACGCGTCTTATCGGAAGTGATTTCGCTGAGACTGGCAAAGGCGTGCCGGGTCGCACTGACGATATCCTTGTATTCTCCCATGAACCATGCGGTCACCGTTGTGTTCATCAAGACGAGCGTGAGGCCGGCGAGCAGGCGCGGCCGTACATCGTCCTTTTTAGCGCCCTTCAACCGGCTGGCAAATGCGTCTGCCAACCGGTCTTCCACCTCGACCATGCGGGAGTGATACGCCTGCCGGGCAGAAGCGCTACGGATGGCTATTTCGACGCCTTCCCGGATTTTCGGTCTCCCGATAACATACTTTGCTCCCGCCATCACGGTTTCGTGAACCACGTCTAATGGGGTACCCCTTGACGGCGAGGCTTTGACCGCCTCGGCGAGGACTTTTCCGTAATCCACCACACCCTGCGCGAGAAGGTCATCCTTCCCTTCGTAGTAACGGAAGAAAGAACGCCTCGATACGCCGGCCGCCTGGGCAACCTCTTCAACGGTCGTCTGGTCGAATCCTTTTGCTGCAAACAAGTCCATGGCGGCCTCGGATATGGCTTCGCGAACTGCTTCCTGTTTCAGTGCGTGCAGATTTTTCGACATCCTCGACCGCTCCTCCGGGTACTTCTCAACAGTGCCATATATCTGCACTCCGTGGCAGTGTCGCTCAGGGTTGTGGTTTGGATGCGGTTGCGGTGAAGTCTCCGCTGACTCCATAGGGATCGACATTCGCTTCGCCGGTGATTTTGTCGGCGTTCAGCTTTCCTGCGTAGGAGATGGTTAGTTTGGTGCCTTCGTACTCAGAGGGGTACGACCAGGTAATCTTCTGTCCGTCGACCTTCCCGGTCACTGGTTCTGTATTGGTGTCGGTAACGCAGGTTCCGGTTATCTCCGTGTCCTTCTGGGCGAAGGTGCACTCGGCATCGCTATCATTTCCGGCGACCGAGAGGTGGACTTTCCATGTACCAGCGACTGAGGCGGCGGCGTCCGTCTGCGCCAGGGAGAGTGACGGGAGAAAAAGGAGTACAGCGGCAATGGTCTTCATAGTGTTTTCCTTTCGGTGTTGTTTATCAGCGCAGTTCTGCGGTGAGGCCAGCAGGCTTTGCCTCAATCGCGATGGAAGTATCCTCGAGGCCTGCGGTAGCAGCAGCAACCCGGATGGATCCGCTCTGTCGAGTCGTGCGGACAATGACCAGCGCACGCCCATGAAAGAGGTGACGATGCTCATCCCGATATGAGGTCTGGTCTTCTGTATTGCCGTTGCCAACAGCAGCGAGAGTTCCAGGACCTGTGATCGAGAAGCTTATTTCCTGATCGGCATTTTGTTGCAGGTTTCCTTTTGCATCGATGGCCTCGACCGTTATGTACGAAAGGTCTTGACCGTTGGCGTCGACCGCGGTCCGGTCCGCAGTCAGGCGCAATGCAGAAGCCGGGCCGGCTGTGGTGAGCACAGTCTCGGTGACAATGCGATCGCCACGTAAACCAACGGCTCGCAAGACGCCGGGCTCATACGGGACGGAAAATGCCGCTTTGAACTGCTGCTCCCGGCCGCTTTGCTTTTCCTCCAGCAACCTGTCGTTGAGATACAGACGGACCTTCTCCACACCGGAGTAGACTTCGACCTGCAGCGGCTTCCCTTCCTGGCCTGGCCAGTTCCAACTCGGCAACGTTGGATACACGGCCCAGCCGGCAGCCAGGATGCTCTGGCCCTCTGGCTCGGGAAGGCGGACGGTGGCGAAGATTCGATCGCCGCCGTTCCAGAGGATGTCGCGGTAGTACGACGCCGGCTTGCGAAAGCCAGTTATGTCCAGATCGCCGCAATAGGATCCGTGCCAGGGAAACTCTGGGGCCAGCGGGCTGGGAGGCTGCCCATTCTGAAAGGCCGCCATCGGGTTTTTTCCGTCCGCGCCCATCCTGGCAAGATACACGCGTAGAAAGCTGCGCATCTGCTTAAGCTGATCGCCCTGCTTGACGCTACCGTAGCTCCAGGCGCCGATTCCGGACTCGCCGAGGTAGTCCATCGCGGTCCACACAAACTCGCCCAGGATATAGGGGTTTTCCTGTGCGAGCTTCCACTGCTCATAGGCGTCTGCCGGGAAGGATTCGGTGGTCATCATGATGCGGGAAGGGATTCGACGGTGATCCTCGGACTGGTTTTGGGCGAGATTGTAGTTGTATCCGGCGATGTCGATTTGAGCGATGGCAGCATCGGGGTTGGCCCCGTAGGTTGCGCCGGGAAAGGCCTGCGTAAGCGGCCGGCTCGGATCCAGCGAACGCACGCGTTCACTTAGCTCTTTGGCGAGCGGTGCTCCGTCCGGTGTCCAGACTTCTGGAATCTCGTTGCCGATGCCCCACATGATGATCGATGGGTGGTTGCGATCTCGTTTCACCATCGCGTCAACATCTTTTTGCCACCACTCTTTGAAGAAGCGCGCGTAGTCGTAGGTTCGCTTGCTGACCGTCCATACATCGAAGGGCTCATCGATGACCAGCAATCCGATGCGGTCACAGGCATCGAGGAAGGCCGGCGAGGGTGGATTGTGTGCGGTTCTGACGGCGTTGAATCCTGCGGCTTTGAGTAGCTCTGCTTTTCTTACTTCGGCGCGATCAAAGGCCTCAGCTCCCAACGGTCCGTTGTCGTGGTGAACGCTACCGCCGGCTAACTTGATGGGCGAACCGTTTAGCAGGAAACCGTTCTCAGCGGACCATGCCAGAGAACGAATGCCAAAGGGTGTCTCTCCCTGATCGACGAGTTTCCGCTTAAGCTTCACCTGTGAGACTGCCCGGTACATCACCGGCGATGCTGGTGACCACAGGGCCGGATTTGTCACCTTGACGGATTGCTGTGCGTTTCCTTCGGCGCCGGCGGCGATGGTCAACCTGGATGAGGCCTTGCCTGAAGCTTTTCCACCGCGATCGTACAGTGTGGTTTCGATAAAGATCGACGCTGGTTTATCCGACTCATTGACCACTGCGGTGTGGATCGAAACTAGCGCTGCGTCCCTCGCGACATTGGGTGTGGTGATAAAGACTCCCCAACGGTCGAGATGCACTGGCTGTGTCACGGTGACGCGGACGTGCCTGTAGATACCGGCGCCGCTGTACCAGCGGCCGTCCGGCTGAGCCGAAGTATCCACTCGGACCGCGAGCACGTTCCGTCCCTGAAAATTCAGTTGTGGTGTCAGATCGAAACCGAAACTGGTATAGGCGTAAGGATGAACGCCAAGCCGATGGCCGTTGAGATAAACGGTGGCATTACTGGCCACACCGTCGAACTCGAGGCTGACGTGCCTGCCACGCCATGCGGCGGGAGCGGTGAATGCCTTGCGGTACCAGCCGATACCCGCTGGGAAATAGCCGCCACTGCCGCCGCTTGGGTTCTCCTTCGCTGGCTTGCCTTCTATGCTCCAGTCATGGGGTAGGTCGACGGAACGCCAGGTTTCATCCGGTAACTGCACAGCCTCAGCCCCGGCTGGGTCGCCAAGTGTGAATTTCCATCCCGAATCGGCGGAGAGTTCCAGCCTCGGGGATGCGTGCATTGGAGAAGAATCGAGCAGCAGCATGGCGCATAATGCTGCGATCACCAGGTGGAGAATCCGTTTTTGCCTGCCAGCCGGTGTCATGACAACGAACTATATGTGGCACTCAGTGCCATTGTCAACTCGAAGTGCAACTTCGTGTGGGAGCCGGGGCGGCTCGAGGAGCTTCGACCCTTCATTTGTAGGGAAAGGGAAAGGTTGTGTCTGTGGTGACCCCGGGAAGACTCGAACTTCCGACCTGCGGTTTAGGAAACCGTCGCTCTATCCACCTGAGCTACGGGGCCACTTAGCTTTCGGGCAACAACAGGGTCAGTTTACCGCAACCGGCCAAGGGAGCCGTGCCCGTGAGTCGTGCCTAGACAAGGGTCGCCCAGCTTAGCTAAGATTGTTAGCTAAGCTGGAATTATGAAAATCGTCACCATCCACACGGCCAAGACGACCCTGTCGCAGTTGCTGGCACGGGTCGAAGCCGGCGAAGAGATTGTGCTGGCGCGAGGCAAGCAGCCGATTGCGAAACTCGTCCCGTTCCAGCCGCCGGCGCCTATGCGCAAATTCGGCGCACTTAAAGGAACAGTCACTGTTAGTCAGGAATTTTTCGATCCCCTGCCCGAACAGGAACTAGGCGGGTGGGAGTAGCCGCGGTGCGGCTTCTACTGGACACGCACGCCTTTCTTTGGTGGCTTGCTGGGGACAACGCACTCCCGGCTGCGGCCCGAAAAGCCATCGCGGACGAGAACAACTCCATCTTCGTAAGCGCTGCCTCCGCCTGGGAAATAACCACTAAGTACCGCACCGGCAAACTGCCCGGCGTGGCCTCGATTGTTGGCAACCTGGGCGAGACGATTGCCAATCAGGGTTTCACGGACTTGCCCATAAGCATGCAGCACGGACAAGTGGCCGGTATGCTTCCGGGTACGCATCGCGACCCGTTCGACCGTATCCTGGTTGCCCAAGCTTTGTTGGAAAAGCTCACGCTGGTTTCCAATGAGCGGGTTTTCGGCGCCTTTGGTGTCACGCGATTGTGGTGAACACGCGCGTCCTAATTTCCCCGCACGGCGCTTGGGTGCCCGTTTTTCGCGAGATATGTGGCTACCGCGGCGCTTACCCGGAAGCTCCGCGGTGGACCCACATCTCGCGAAAAACGAGCGAGATGTGGGGCACCCTAGCTCTTGAAGCGTTACACGGCTGTTCTTTGGAGGCGGAAGAGTGCGGCTACCATGGCGTCGATGTCTTCGAAGTTGTTGTAGAGGGCGAGGGACGGGCGCACCGTCGTTTCCTGCCCAAAGCGGCGCAAGGTGGGTTGCGCGCAGTGGTGGCCGGAACGCACGGCAATGCCTTCTTTGTTGAGGGCGGCGCCCACTTCTTCGGTGCGGTGGCCGGCAAGGATGAAGGACAACACGCCGGCTTTCTCTTTTGCGGTTCCGATGATGCGCAGACCGGGCACGCGCAACATTTCTCTGGTCGCGTAGACCAGAAGCTCATGCTCATAGCGAGCTACATTGGGCATCCCGATGTGATCGAGATAATCAATCGCAGCGCCCAGTCCCACGGCATCCGCGATGTTGCCGGTGCCGGCTTCAAAGCGTCCCGGGGGAGGCTGATACGTGGTCTTCTCAAATGTCACATCGACGATCATGTTTCCGCCACCCTGCCAGGGAGGTGTTTCCGCCAGGACTTCGGGCTTGCCGTAGAGCACACCAATCCCAGTGGGCGCGAAGACCTTGTGTCCGGAAAAGACGTAAAAATCGCAATCGAGCGACTGCACGTCGATGGGCATATGCGAGACCGCTTGCGCTCCATCGAGCAGCACCCGCGCGCCATAGCGGTGGGCCATCTGCACCATCTGGTGCGCTGGCGTTATGGTGCCGAGTGCGTTCGAAACCTGCGTAAATGACACCAGACGGGTTTTGGGATTGAGCAGCTTCTCGTACTCGTCCAACAGTATCTGGCCATCATCGTCGACCGGCGCGACGCGCAGGCAGGCGCCCTTCTCTGCGCATAGCATCTGCCAGGGAACGATGTTGGCGTGATGTTCGATCCAGCTGATGACGATCTCGTCGCCTTTGTTGATGTGACGCCGGCCCCAAGACTGGGCGACAAGGTTGATGGCTTCCGTGGCGCCGCGCACAAAGACGATTTCTTTTGTTGAAGAGGCGTTGAGAAAATGCGCGACCTTGGTCCGCGCATCTTCGTAGGCGTCCGTGGCCCGCGCGGCAAGCTCGTGCGCGGCGCGGTGGATGTTGGAGTTTTCGTGCTCGTAGAACCAGGAGAGGCGATCGATCACGCTCTGTGGCTTTTGCGTTGTGGCTGCGTTGTCGAGCCAGATGAGCGGGTGACCGTTCACTTCTTCGCGCAGAATGGGAAAGTCCCGCCGTACGGAGCCAATATCGAATTGTTGCCGCGGAAGCTTGAGGTCACCGACAGACGCAGGGTGGCCGGTGGTGGAAGGTCTGGTTTCCGCAATGGAGGCCGGCGGGGCAACGGGAGCGGCCTGGTTGAGGAAATAAAAGTCAGAAGGCTCGGTCAATGCGGCCCGGGCATCGTCTTCGTTGAGCAGCGGCGGCAAGGGCGGGAGCAGAGGCACACCGGCGGCGAAAGAAGGAAAGAGTGCGGCGCCAAACTCCGGCATCGGCATCGAAAAGGGAGACATGGGCAGAGCACCGGTCGCGGTTCGCGGGTCTCTTGGCAACGAATCCGATTGCAGGAAGTTAGGGGCGAGCACGGGGATGCTGCCGGGCACCATGATGGGCGTGATGTGGCCGGGTGTGAAGGAGGAAAGCTCCGGCATCCCAGGGACGCTACCGGCCGAAGGCAATGACGGAACACCGGGCAACGGCATGCCCAACTGCGGCAGTTGCGTCGTAAAGTCGGTGGGTCCGAGGGACCCCCCTGACATCGACGGCACTGGCATCGACGGCGCCTCGGGCATCGACGGCGCGTGGGGCATCGACGACTCCGCGGGCAACGAACGAAAAAACTCGTTGGCCATGCGGGTCAGCGTCGCTACGTCAGGAAGCGCTTGATTGGGATCACTTGTACTCATGGTATTGGCCGACTTCTACATTCTCGAGGACACCGAGTGCGTCTTCAGCCAGCACGGCCGCGGAGCAATAGAGAGAGACCAGGTACGAGGCCATGGAGTTGCGGTCAATGCCCATGAAGCGAATCGAAAGACCAGGAGTCTGCTCTCCAGGCAGGCCAGGTTGGAACAGTCCAACGACTCCCTGCTTCCGTTCCCCGGTACGCAGCAAGAGGATGCTCGTCTTGCCGGCAGCATCGACGGCCAGCTTGTCGGAAGGAATGAGCGGGATTCCGCGCCAGGTAAGGAAAGGCGAACCGAAAATGGTCGCGGTGGGCGGCGGCACTCCGCGGAAGGTACATTCGCGGCCAAAAGCAGCGATGGCACGGGGATGGGCCAGGAAGAACGCCGGTTCCTTCCAGATGCGGGAGAGCAGCTCATCCATGTCATCGGGGGTAGGCGCTGCCGCGCGCGGCTTGACTTTAAAAGCCGGATCCACCTGATTGAGGAGACCATAGTCGGCGTTGTTGATGAGTTCCGTTTCCTGGCGCTCTTTCACTTTTTCGACAGTGAGACGGAGCTGCTCGCGGATCTGGTCATGCGGGTGACTAAAGAGGTCGGAGACCCGGGTGTGCACATCGACCACGGTCGAGATCGCGCTGAGGGTGTATTCGCGCGGAGTCTCCACATAGTCGACAAAGGTTTGAGGAAGTTGGCGTTCATCGCGCGAGCCGCAGGCGACTTGAATCTCTGCGTCGTTCTTTACCTTGTTCACCCGGTAGGTACCTGACTCCACCGGAACCCAATTGAGCAACTGGACCAGCCATCGCGGAGTAATCGCAGTGAGCTGCGGGGGTGTTTTGGTGGTGTTTGCTAACTGGCGTGCTGCCGTATCCCCTAACGCGCGACGGGTTTCCTCTGCCATGGACTTACTCTCCCTTAATTCTTTGATCCTGAAGCATCATAGCGACGCATCGCGGCGTTGGGGAATCACACAAATGCGAAAAATTGTGGAATTCGCGACATAATGAACGGGCAAGCTGGCTTCTGAGCTTACGAATGAAGGACACCTATGTCGATCGACGATATTGATTGCGAAATTCTGGCCGAGTTGCAGGCCAACGCACGGATCGCCTTTGCGGAGCTGGGCCGCAGGGTCGGGCTTTCCACGCCGGCGGTGATCGAGCGGGTACACCGCATGGAAGAGAGCGGCGTAATCGTGGGGTATCGCACACTGGTAGACCCGGCCCGGGTGGGATTGCCGGTGAGGGCGTTTGTGCATGTAACGGTGGCCGGGGACAAACTGGCCAAGTTCGCGTCGGTGGTGCGGAATTTGCCCGAGGTTCTGGAGTGTCACCGGGTGACCGGAGCGGAATCATTTATTGTCCAGGTCGCGGTACGCGATGTGCGGCATATGGAAGAGGTGATTGATTCCATGATGCCGTATGTGTCGACGAATACGTCGATGATCCTGGCTTCCCCGGTGCCGTGGAATAGTATTCTGCCGGCGGTGCGGTATGGGAAAAAGAGCCCGCAGAGTAAAGGCGGTAAGTGATTCTGGACATTGGACGTGCAGCTACAACTTACGTTCACGTTACCTGAAGCAATCGAAACCTTACCGGCTGCGATGGGGTTTGATAAACCAGTTGCAGTTAAACGAAGTCAGGTAAGGAGCCTTATGAAGATCACGATTTTGGCGTTAGGAACTTCCCTTCTTTTTGGTATGTCCGCCGTGGCGCAGACCGCGCCGCCCCCAGGAACCGCCGGCCAACGTAAGCTGGACCAACAAGCGCGTATCGCGCAGGGCGTGAAGAGCGGGCAGTTAACGGCTCACGAAACCGCGAATCTGGAAGGGCGCGAGGCCAGCGTGAATAAGGAAGAACGCACCATGCGCGCTGATAATGGCGGAAAGCTGACTGCGGCCGATCGTGCCGCGCTCAACAACCGGCAGAACAAGATCTCCGGCTCCATTTACAAAGACAAGCACAACGCAGCTGTCCAGAAGTAAGGCTGGATCAGGGTTTGGGTGGCCCGTGCAAGCCTTCTGCGGGCTTGCATGGGCCCACCCAATTCGGGTTTCGGCAACCAATCGGGGTTCCGGGGTGCCAACTCGTTGAAAAGTCACCGGCTCGCGGCTGAGTTGGTAAACTATTGACGAGGGATTTATGGCACAGCTGGAACGTAGAAAGTCGACCACCGTCTTGGTGGGGAATGTGCGCGTGGGGTCTTCCGCGCCGGTCGTGGTCCAGTCCATGACCAATACCGATACTGCCGATGTACACGGGACCATCCAACAGGTTGCAGCGCTGGCGAACGCCGGCTCCGAATTGGTACGGGTTACTGTCAACAACGATGCCGCCGCGGTCGCGGTTCCGGCAATTGTTGAGGGACTGGCCAAGCTCGGCATTGATGTACCCATCGTGGGCGACTTTCATTACAACGGCCACCAGCTACTGAAGAAATATCCGGAGTGCGCCCGCTCCCTGGCGAAATATCGTATCAATCCCGGGAACGTTTCCATTGGGCGCAAGGACGATGACAATTTCCGCATCATGATCGAATGCGCAGTCGAGAACCAGAAGCCGGTGCGCATCGGCGTGAACTGGGGTTCGCTCGATCAGGCCCTGCTCACCAAGATGATGGATGAAAACTCCAAAAAAGCGCAGCCGGCGGAAGCGCGGGACGTGATGATTGAGGCGATGCTGGTGAGCGCAATCGAATCTGCGAAGGCCGCGGAACGTTACGGGTTGCGACATGACCAGATCATCCTCAGCGCTAAGGTCAGCGGTGTGCGCGACCTGATCGAAGTCTATGAGTTGATGGCAGCGCGTTGCGATTACGCCTTGCACCTGGGCCTGACCGAGGCGGGTATGAGCATGAAGGGGATCGTGGCCTCGACGGCGGGGCTGTCTCCGTTGCTGCTGAAAGGAATTGGCGATACCATCCGGGTCTCGCTTACTCCCAAGCCAGGAGGCGATCGCACGGAAGAGGTGCAGGTTGCGCAACAGATTCTGCAGTCGCTGAGCATCCGTAGTTTTGCTCCCCAGGTGACGGCTTGCCCGGGTTGCGGACGCACGAGCAGCACCTATTTTCAGGAGTTGACGCAGGACATTCAGGGCTACGTGCGGGAAAGCATGCCGGTGTGGCGCGATCGGTATCCGGGGGTCGAGGAACTGAAGCTGGCAGTGATGGGCTGCGTGGTCAACGGACCGGGCGAGTCCAAGCATGCCAACATCGGGATTTCTCTGCCGGGAACATTTGAAGATCCAAAGGCTCCCGTGTATGTGGATGGCCGGCTGATGACAACCCTGCGCGGAGACAACATCGTCAACGAGTTCAAGAAGATCCTGGACGAGTATGTCGCCTCACGCTATGGGTCTGGCTCGCGGGAAGAACAGCTGATCGAAGTTCGGTAAAGGAATAGAAGGTACTGCGCCAGGTGATCCCGCCCTGCCACAGGGCGACCACCATGGAACGGAACAGGGCGTAGAGCAGCAGGACCAACGCCACCGGAAACATGGGCAATTGCGCGGCGGAAAAGTGGTGATAGCTCCCCGCCTGCTGATACAGAAGAAAGAGCGCGATCACCAGAACCACGGCCGGGTAGGGCGACACGACGACGGCGGCCAGCGGGAAGAGCGTAAACACGGTTAGGCCACACGCAAAAGCCAGCAGCCGCGCCGGTCGAAAGCTGAAGAGCGCAAAGAGATTCTTGGTCAGGTTTTCGACGACACCAAAGGCTCCGTTGGCCCAGCGCACACTTACCAGGTCGAGACCCAGGGCTATCCGCTGCGCATATCCCTCCGATTTAACCCGGCGGCCCAATGCCAGGTCTTCGAGCACTTCCATACGAAGCGCCTCCCACCCACCCAGCGCGTCGTAGACGTCACGGCGGACCATGTTGAAGGCCCCGACCCCGATGGCATCGCGGGTCGCCTTTGGGTCTGGAACTTTCCAGGGACGGATCGCCCAAATCGATAAGACCTGCAGACAGGCGATCATCATGCGCTCGCTCCAGGTGCGCATGAGAATGGTCGGCAACAGCACCATGTGGTCGGCGCGACTGGTGACGGCGAAGCCAAGGGCACGGCGCAAGGCGTCGGGCCGAAAGGCCACGTCCGCATCGGTAAAGAGCAGCCATTCGCCGGTCGCCTGCTGCGCAGCCAACGCCATGGCATGCGTCTTACCAAGCCAGCCAGATGGCAATTCCGTCACGTGAAGAACCAGCAGAGATTTTTTTGCGCCAGCCACTGCCTCCATGCAGGCGCCGGTCTGGTCAGTAGAACGGTCGTTGACGGCGATCACCTGCAGGTCCACCGCCTCCGAAGCCAGCAAGGATTCAAGCGTCGCAGTGATGTCGGCAGCCTCATTGCGCGCGGGCACGATCACTGTCAAAGACGGGAGAGACTGGAGTTGTGGGCTTTCGACAACCTGACAAATATCTGGAACGCCGGGCAGCATACGCCGCCAGAGCAAGGCGCGCATCAACCAGGAGAGGACGATGAGCCAGTCCAGCGGGAGCAGTAGAAAGTGCACCATCTCTTATATACTGGCCTCCGGGCGCGACTGAATGGCAGAAGAAAGACGAAAAAGAATCAGCAGTAGTGCGCTCTGGATTGCCGCCGCAGTTTTTCTGGTACTGATTTTCTTCGGTGTCCGTCGATTGACGCGGGACAAATTGCCCGTCCGGGTGGCCGAGAGCCAGGTGCAGGACCTGGTGAAGGTGAGCAGCACCAACGGTCACGTCGAACCCGTACATATTTTTGAAGCGCACGCGCCGGAAGCCACCACCGTCAACCAGGTATATGTCCGCGTGGGTGAGAAAGTGCGCGCCGGCAAGCTGTTGGTGAGCCTGGATGACAGCAATGCGCGTTCCCGGCTAGCGGCTGCAATGGCCGCTCTGCGTACCGCCCAGGCCGGCTACCAGTCGGTAAAGAGTGGTGGGACCCACCAGGAGCAACAGGCCCTTACCGGCAATCTCGCCAAAGCTCAACTGGACAGCGAACAAGCAACGCGCGAGTTGGATGTCATCAAGAGTCTCGCGGCCAAAGGAGCCGCGGCGCCGAGCGAGGTGATTCAGGCGCAGACGCGACTGGCGGTCACGCAAGCGTCTCTGAACGCCCTGGAACAACAGAAGTCCTCACCGTTCGCCGATGTTGATCTTACCCGGGCTCGCTCCAGCGTGGCCGAGGCAGAAGCAGCGCGCGACGCGGCGGCGCAGGTCATCGCGCAGTCGAATGTGCGCGCGCCCTTCGATTGCACGGTGTATTCCCTCCTGGTGACGCGATACGCCTACATCGGTCCCGGGGCAGAGATTCTGGAGGCGGCAGACCTGTCGAAACTGCAGGTGCGCGCCTACTTTGACGAACCGGAGATCGGCGATCTGGCGCTGAACGATCCCGTCAGCATTGTGTGGGATGCGAAGCCGGATCTGAAATTTCATGGGCACATCGTCCGTCTTCCCTCCAGTGTCATCACGTATGGGACGCGGAACGTGGGCGAGGTGCTGGTGAGCATTGAAGATTCGGATGGTGTGTTGTTGCCGAACACCAATGTCGTTGTGACGGTGACGACCCATGAGGTCCACAATGCGCTGACAGTTCCGCGCGAGGCGCTGCACGTTGAAGGTGGACGTGATTATGTCTACGTAGTGCAAAAGGGCACGCTGCATCGAGTGGTGGTCCAGGTAGGGGCGATCAACCTGACGATGGTGCAGATCGTCAGCGGCCTGCAGGCTCATGCCGTGGTTGCCCTGGGTACGACGAATGGCGCGCCGGTGACTGAGGGCGTTCCCATCCGCATCGTGGAGTAATGAGGCACACCTGCCAATTCGTGCTGCTGGGGACGATTGCGCTGCTGTCGCAGGGCGCGCGGGCCCAGGTGTCGTTTTATACGGCGGTTGATTTGGCTTTGCGCAACAGCACCCAGGTGCGGATCAGCGCAGCCGAAGTACAGCATGCCGAAGCCGGTGTGATGGAAAGCGTCGACGCCTATAAGCCCAGCTTTTCGGTGGGCTCGAGCCTGGGATATTCCTATGGATTCCCGGTTGGGCAGCCTTCGATTTACAGCGTGAGCGCGCAGTCGCTGGCGTTTTCGTTTTCTCAGCCGGATTACATCCGCTCTGCCCGATCGGGACTGCTGGCGGCGCAATTGCAACTGAAAGACACGCGGCAACAGGTGATCCTGGACGCTGGTCTTGACTATATCGAGCTCACGACCGTGAACCAGCAGATCACGGCGCTCGATCAGGAGATGGAGTTCGTTCACAAACTGGTGGAGATTGAAACCGAGCGGGTGGGGGCGGGCGTTGACAGCAAAGTTGAGTTGACGCAGGCGCGGTTGACTGGAGCCCAGATCACCCTGCGGCGACTGCACATGGTGGACCAGGGGGATCTGCTGCGCGACCGGCTGGCGCACCTGACGGGTCTTAAGCCGGGAGATATTGTTCCGGACCCGCAGACGATTCCCAAGGCCCCTGAGGTTTCACCGGATGGATCCGTCGAGACAGACAACATTAAAGCGGCGTATGAGTCGGCAAAAGCGAAGCTTTACACGGCGTTTGGGGATGCCAGGCAGAATAACCGGCCGACACTCGTGTTTGGTATCGAATACAACCGGTACGCCAAGTTCAATAATTACAGCGAATATTATCTGCGGTTTCAACACAACAACTTCAATGTAGGGGTGCAGGTCACGTTGCCGCTATTTGATGCCACGCGGACCGCGAAAGCGAAAGGCTCGAGTGCGGCGGCGGCCGCATCGCGCGCGCAAGCGGACCAGGCGCGGGATCAGTCGGAGGAGCAGGTTCTGCGGTTGCAGAAAAGTGTGGTTGAGCTGACGGCGCAGGAAGATGTTGCCGAGTTGCAGAACGAATTAGCGCAGGATCAGCTAGACACAGTGGCGACGCAACTTCGCCTGGGAAGCGGAGGCCAGGGCACGGCGCCGCCGTTGCCCAAGGATGAACAGGCAGCACATATCGGCGAGCGCAACCGGTTTGTGGATCTGTTAGCGACCCGGTTTCAGCTGACCCAGGCGCGGTTGTCATTGCTGCGGTCGTTGGGGCGGATTGAAGAGTGGGCCAAGGCGACGCCTGTGGTGCAGCCTTAGCGATGCGGCCCAGGACTCTCGTCCCGGGTTATTCTCAGTTTTTTACCCAGGACTGACGTCCTGGGCTATTTTCAGTCGTCCCTTCGGGACTGGATTTCTCTTCGCCTTGTCCTTTGTGCGGCCCCTACATGGGTCGAGATGGTAGTCCTTTATCGCGGGCGGCTCGCGACTGTGACCCTATACGGCTGTCTTTGCTCACGGCTGACCTCCTGGATATGTTCGGCCAGCCCTACGCTCGCTGCGGCGAGGTAGCTCGCTGCGGCGAGCACGGGACTTAAGGGCTCGCTGGGGCCGGAAATTGAAATTGGTTTCCTTAAGGCGCGCGTTGGGCCAACCATTCTTCCCTTCCCGGCTTGGGGCTCATTCAGGCGTTTATTTTCAGCTCTCTAGGGCTCGATTAGCTTTTCTCTGAGCCGTCTGGCGGCCCGGTTCATCTAAGGGGGCTGGTGCTCTGTTTGAGTACCCCATTTCCCCCTTAGAGCGTGGTGTGCTGTTAGACTGGAAGATGAGCTTATGCCGCTAAAAACGTTACTCTTAAATCCCCCTTCGTTTGAGAATTTTGATGGTGGAGCCAGCTCACGCTGGCCCGCTACGCGTGAGATTGAATCGTATTGGTATCCGGTCTGGCTGGCGTACCCGGCGGGCATGTTGGAAGGTTCCCGCATGCTGGACGCGCCGCCCCATCACGTCTCCGCAACCGAGACCATCGAGATCAGCAAGAGCTATGAGTTTCTGGTCTTGTTCACCAGCACCCCGGGCTGGACGGGGGACCAGAAGCTTGCCGAGGCTATCAAGAAGGCAAATCCGTCGATCAAAATCGCCTTCGTCGGCCCGCCGGTCACCACTTCGCCCGATAAGGCCTTGAACGAGTGCCCGGTGATCGATTTCGTCTGCCGGCGCGAGTTTGACTTCTCCGTCGTTGAGTTCGCCAACGGTAAGCCGCTCGACGAGATCCTGGGCATCAGCTACCTCAAGAATGGCGTGGTCATGCACAATCCAGACCGGCCGCAGGTAGAGAACCTGGACGAGATGCCTTGGGTTACGGACGTTTACAAGCGCGATATCGACGTCACCAAATACAACGTTCCTTTCCTCCTGTATCCCTACGTTTCGCTTTACTCGACACGCGGATGCCCGGCGCAATGCACCTTCTGCCTGTGGCCACAAACGCTGAGCGGCCACGCCTGGCGCAAACGGTCGACCGACGACGTTGCCGCCGAGATGGCGCACGCCAAGGAACTGTTCCCTGACGTTAAGGAATTTTTCTTTGACGATGACACCTTCAACATCCAGAAGGCGCGCACAGTCGAGCTTTGCGCCAAGCTGAAGCCGTTGAAACTCACGTGGTCGTGCACTTCGCGCGTGACCACGGACCGCGAAACGTTGAAGGCTATGCGGGAGGCCGGCTGCCGGCTGTTGATCGTTGGCTTCGAGTCGGGCGATCCTCAGATTCTGAAGAACATCAAAAAGGGCGCCACCGTGGAACGCGCGCGCGACTTTGCCCGCGATTGCCATGAGCTCGGATTGACAATTCACGGCGACTTTATCCTTGGCTTGCCGGGCGAGACGAAAGAGTCGATTCGCAACACGATCAACTTCGCCAAAGCGTTGGACGTGGAAACGATCCAGGTATCGATCGCGCACGCGTATCCTGGGACGGAGTTTTATGACTTCGCAGCGGAGAATGGCTTCATCGTCAATAACGGAGCCATGGTCGATGAGGGTGGACATCAGTTAGCTCACATCGAGTACCCGGGATTGCCGAAAGAGTATGTGCTCGAGATGGTGCACCGGTTCTATGACGAGTACTATTTCCGCCCCAAGGCAGCTTGGCGGATCGTGAGCAAGGCAGTCATGAATCGCGATGTGAAGCGGCTCTACGTCGAAGCCAAATCGTTCATGAAGCTGCGCGCCCAGCGCAATAAGGTTGTGGCGGATAGCAAGCTGAAGGGCGCGAAAACTCCTGGTCCCGTGGTGAACGCCGGAGCATGACGTTTCGGCGGTACCTGGTCCTGGGCGTGGTTGCGCTCAGTTCGGCCTTTGGAGACACTTTCCTCGCCATCGGGATGAAGCGCCTGGGACCGGTATCGTTAGGCCACCCGGGCGCCCTGATCGCAGCACTGGCAACTCCCTGGGTGCTGGTCGGCGTGCTGCTGCTACTGATCTTCTTTGCCTCCTATTTGACAGCACTCTCGTGGGCAGACCTCACTTACGTATTGCCGGCCTCTTCGCTGGCTTATGTCGGGATCGCATTTCTGTCCCGCTTCTGGCTGCACGAACAGATTTCCCTTTCCCGTTGGGTGGGGATTGCCCTGATCACCGCCGGGGTGGGTTTCGTGACCCAGGGTCCGGCGTATACACCATGAATCTGGCATCGGGTGCGGCGGTGGCGGCCATGATCGGCGCTATCGTGGTCACGGCAACAGCGGGTGATGTGTTCATCGCGTCGGCGATGCGCGGTGTGGGCGATCTGGATGCGATCAAGGCGACGCGCGGGCTGCGCGGCGCGGCCTGGGTGGTGGTGAGCGAAGTTCGTTTTCTCGCCGGCGCGACCTGTATGGCGCTGAGCTTCTTTTCCCTGCTTTTTTCCTTAAGCCATGCGGATGTGAGCCTGATTGCTCCGGCTGCCGGCTCGCTCACCTTTGTCACCAATGCGGTGGCGGCGAAATGGTTCCTGCATGAGAATGTCGACCGGCGGCGCTGGCTGGCGGCGGTGCTCGTCTGCTGTGGCGTGGGCCTGCTTAGACGCTGATCGATCCTTTGGCGAGAATACCCCCGTCGCAAACCACATGCGAGCCTGTCATGTAGACACTCTCCTCGGAGAGTAGCCAGGCGACGATACGAGCAGGGTCTTCTGCTTGCGCGATCCTGCCCATGGGGATCTCGCGACAGAGCTGGGCGCGCATCGATTCAATCTCTCCGGTAGGCACGTTGTTCCACATCAATCCGGTTTCGGTTGCACCGGGAACAATCGCGTTCACGCGGATACCGAACCTGGCGTAGTCGATCGCCATGCAGCGCACGAGGGACGAGATGGCTCCTTTGGTTGCGCTGTAGGCGCCACTGCCGCCCGCGGCCATGGCGATGAAGCCGGTGGGGGACGAGGTGCAGACGATGGAGCCTTGCATGTTGGCTGCAAGCATTTGCCGCAGACCGTGTTTGCAGGTGAGGAAGATGCCGGTGAGGTTGGTGTCGAGGATTTGCTTCCAGAGTTCGAGTGGCATTTCGTGGATGAGTCCGCCGATATCGATGCCGGCGTTGGCGAAGATGCCCCATGGAGGGCCGACTTTCGCGTAGGCTTCCGCTACTTGTGCTTCGTCGGTGACGTCACAGGCCAAGCCGAGGGCTGAAGTTGCACCTGCGGCGCGCGCGGCTTCCGCGGCTTGTTCCGCGGCTTCGCCGTCCTTGTCGAGGATGGCAATCGCGTCGCCGCGTTTTGCGCAGGCGAGAGCGGTAGCGCGGCCGATGCCGCCTCCTCCTCCGGTGATCACGATGAGCCGGGACATTTGTACCTCCGGGAGAGAACAATTTCATGGAAGGGTACGGGCTTCAGCCCGTACCTCGAAGGCTAAAAGAAATCGGTTTTAGCCTCGTGCCCTTCAGACGTTCAACCAACTTGGGGTGGCGTGATCTTTGCAAAGGTTGAGTGGGCTTTTTTCTGCAACCTTTGAATCCCGGTGCCCCATGCTCTAAGCCTTTAGTGGCGAGTAGGCGATGCAGTCGATCTCTACCTTCATCCCAGGAGCAACCATGCCGGTCGCCACGGTGGTGCGGGCGGGCTTGTCGGGGCCGAAGAATTCTGCGTAAACCTCGTTCATGGCTGCGAAGTCGCGCTCGTCCAGGAGGAATACAGAACACTTCACTACGTCTTGAATATCCGCTCCGCAGCCGCGCAGGACGGTCTGTAAATGCTGTAGGACAATTTTGGTTTGCTCGTGCACGCTGGCGTCCGACTGCATTTCGCCGGTCGCGGCATCCACCGGACCCTGGCCGGAAAGAAATAGAAAATCACCGGCACGCACCACGGTGGAATACGGCCCTCCCGGAGCGGGCGCTCCCGGCACTGTTAAACGTTCCAACATTTCGCTCTCCTCGACGTACAATAACGTTTCCACGATAGCAGATAGGTATGAGCGCTTATTGATGCAGCCCTCCCCTCCACAGACCGCACGTCTGCGCGCGAATGCTCTATCGTTTTCCTCGGTACTGACACAAAGCATTACGCATATTGCGCCCGCCATGGGGTTGGTGGTAACGGTGCAGTTTGTTACCACTTTGGCGGGTATCGCCTCTCCGCTCGCATATGGCATAGCCTTCCTGATCGTCATGCTGCTGGGTGTATGCCTGGCGCAATTGGCGCTCCACCTGCCTTCCGCCGGCGGATATTACACCTACGTGAGCCAGTCTCTCAATCCCAAGGCCGGCTTTCTGGTCGGCTGGATGTTCTTCATCTATGAACCGTTCACGGCGGCTATCAACCTGGCCTATCTGGGATTTCTGCTCGAGAATGTGTTGCGGCTGGAAGCCCACGTGCGGTGTCCCTGGTATGTCATCTACATTGTCTTTGCGTTGCTCATCACGCTTTTGATTTATCGTGGCATCGAAATTTCAGCGGCCTTCGTGATGTGGATGACGGTGATCGAGATTGTCATCACGGTCGGTCTGGGCATTTCGAGCCTGATGCATCCGGGCGACGGCCATGTTCGTTTGCAGGATTTCGTATCTCCGCACAATTTTCAGAATAAAGGGCTGTACCTCGCGATTGTGCTTTCGATCTTTACCTTCACCGGCTTTGAGGCGATCTGTCCGTTGGCGGAGGAGACGAGGAATCCGAAACAAACAATTCCGCGGGCCATTCTGCTCTCGATCACACTCATGGGGGCGTTCTTCGTGTTCACTGCGCTAGCGGTCCTGACCGGCTGGGGAAACAGCCATATCGAAAGCTTTGCGCATTCGCCGGAGAACCCGGTGATTCTGTTGTCGAAGCGTTTGTGGGGAGCGGCCTGGATTTTTGTACTCATTGCGGTCACAAACTCGATCCTTGGCGCGGCGATCGCCGGCACGAACGCGGCGATCCGGGTTTTCTATGCCATGGGCCGGGCGGGATCGATGCCGGCGGCACTGGCGCGCGTCCATCCACGATTCCGCACGCCGACCAATGCCATCCTGGTGCAGACGTTGATTACGCTCACGATTGGGATCGCGATTGGCTTGTGGATCGGGCCCGACCAGGAGTACTTCTTTATCGGCGTGGTGATGACGCTGGTGCTGATCTTCATTTATTCCGCGGGCAACCTGGGCGTGTACTTCCTGTATCGCAGGGACCGGCCGGCGGAGTTCAGCGTTTTGCTGCACGTGCTTTTCCCGGTCTTCTCCACGCTATCGATGCTGTGGGTCGCGTATCACTCGGTGGTGCCGCTGCCGGATAGACCCTTGCGCTATGCTCCCATTGTCGTGGGTGTATGGCTGATGGCGGGGGTGGTGGTGATGCTGACGGTTCGCCGCGCCACCAATATGCCACTGCTTGCATTGGACAATGCGGACGTGGAACAACAAACGGTATGACTCAGGAGGTTGGTGTGCAAACCAAGCAGGTACTGCGGGCCAACGCTCTTTCCTTTCCTTCTGTGCTGATGCAAAGCATTACGCACATCGCCCCCGCCGTGGGCCTGGTATTTGTGCTGCAGTTCATTACCACCATGGCCGGCATTGCCGCGCCGTTGGCGTTCGCAGTGGCGTTTTTTATCGTGCTGGCCATCGCAGTCTGCATGGTGCAGCTGGCGCTTCATCTGCCGTCGGCCGGCGGATATTACACCTACGTAAGCCGCGCTCTGAATCCCAAGGCCGGATTCTTAGCGGCCTGGATGTTCTTCCTCTACGAGCCGCCAACAGCCGCGGTGAACCTGGCGTTCCTTAGTTTCATGTTGCACAACATTATCAAGATCGAAGGCGGTATCGACTGCCCGTGGTATGTGTACTTTGTTGCGGCGCTGTGCTTGATCACGGTGCTGATTTATCGCGGAATTGAGATCTCGGCAACGTTTGTGATGTGGCTGACGGCGATTGAAATACTGATTGTGGCTTGCCTTGCTGGCTCCAGTTTTTTGCACCCGGGAGACGGACACGTCCATCTGCAGGACTTTGCTTCGCTGCACAGCTTCGGGCAGAAGGGTTTCTTCGTTGCGGTGGTGTTCTCGATCCTTATCTTCACCGGCTTCGAATCGGTGGCTCCGCTTGCCGAAGAAACCCGTGATCCGCGGCGGACGCTTCCCCTGGCGGTGCTGCTTTCTACCAGCCTGATGGGCATCTTCTTCGTGGTGTGCGCCACGGCCATCCTTACCGGTTGGGGTAACAGCCATATTGGCGCCTTTGCTTCTTCGATCGAACCGCCGGTGATTCTGCTGGCGAAGCGGCTTTGGGGAGCGGCCTGGGTGCTGGTGCTGATTGCCGTCACCAACTCCATCATCGCGGTCGCGATCGCGGGAAACAATGCAGCGACGCGGGTGTTCTTCGCCATGGGCCGGGCGCGCTCGCTGCCGGCGGTTCTGGACTATGTGCATCCGCGTTTTCAGACCCCGCGCAATGCGATTCTGTTGCAGACGTTTATTACGTTGGCCATTGGGTTAGGAGTCGGGCTCTGGATGGGTCCGGACCAGGAGTATTACATGCTGGGCACGGCGATGACGTTGGGCCTGATGTTCATTTACGGCGCCGGCAATATAGGGGTCTTCTTTTACTACCGCCGGGAGCGGCCGAAGGAGTTCAACTTCTTTCTTCATCTGCTTCTGCCTTTGCTGTCGACCGTTTCCCTGCTCTGGGTGACCTACAAATCCGCAGTGCCCTTGCCCGAGCCACCGGTGCGCTACGCTCCGATCATCGCGGCCATCTGGCTGCTGGCTGGAATTACGCTGATGCTCACCGTGCCCGGCGCTTCCGGCACGGCGTTTCTCGGCGAGGCTCCGGCGCGGTTGGAGCCATTGCAAGAGGAATTGTGACCAGACACTACGATGTTGCGGTTATCGGTTTGGGCACGATGGGCAGCTTCACCGCGGCGGAGTTGGCGAAGCGCGGTGTTTCGGTGGTGGGATGCGATCGATTCACGCCGCCGCATGGACGCGGCAGCCATTCCGGCGGTACCCGAGTTTACCGGATCGCCTATCCGGAGGGCACGGGGTATGTGCAACTGGCGCAACGCGCCGGCGAGTTGTGGGATGCGGCAGCCGAACAGTTCGGCACGCGATTGCTGCACCGGACCGGGATGCTGTACATGGGCATGCCGGGCGAAACCTTTCTGCGATCAATCGAGGACAGCGCATCCAGCAACCGGCTGCGGCTCGAAGCGCTTACCGCCGCGGAGATCCATCAGCGCTATCCCGCTTTCGACATACCCGAAGATCACGCCGGCATCTTCGATGAGCAGGCGGGTTGGCTCGATGTGGATGCTTCGATCGGGTCAGCTCTCAGATATGCGCAATCACTCGGCGTGGCATGCATGTTCGGACAGCGGGTGCAGGGATGGGATGCGAGTGGCCACGAGGTTCGGGTCCACCTGGAAAACGATACCGTCACTGCGTCTCATCTCATCATCACCGCGGGCGCCTGGGCGAGCAGCCTTTTGCGCGATCTTGAGCTACCCCTCCGGGTGAAGCGGAAGGTGCTCGCCTGGTTTGACCCTCAGCGTCCCGAGCTGTTTGATCGTGTGCCGGTATTTACCTTTGCCGAGAACTCGATTTATGGTTTCCCGAACCTGCCTGGCAGCGGCGTCAAGATGGCAGAGCATGAAGGCGGCAGCTACCTGTCCGACGCGGATAGCCCGATCCCACCAGCGGGACCGGCGGATCTCGATCCGATTGCCGACATTGTTGCGAAATACATGCCCAGCCTGACGGGCCGGCTGCGGCGTTCCGCGACGTGCCTCTATACGATGACCCCCGATGAAGACTTCATCGTGGATCATCATCCGGAATTTCGAAATGTCGTGTTTGCGACGGGCTTCTCCGGTCATGGCTTTAAGTTCGCACCCTTGATTGCGTTAGCCCTGGCTGATTTGGTTGCGCAGGGTACGACATCCTTACCCATCAGCTTTCTTTCCCTCGGCCGTTTGCGACAGGAGCAGGAACAATGAAGATTACCAAGGTGGAAACGCACGTTCTTCTGGTACCGGACTATGATGCGGCGGCCTGCTCTTCGGCGCAGGATGACATTGTGGTCGTGGTGCATACCGACGAGGGATTGTTCGGTGTGGGGGAGACGGATACCAACCCGTGGGCGGCGGAGACGATGATCCACGCGCGCGGAACGCACAGCCTCAGCCTTGGCCTGGAAGAGATGCTGCTCGGCGAAAATCCACTGAACGTGGAAGCGATCTGGGAGAAGCTCTACACCGGCAGCATCATGAGCGGACGACGGGGACTGGGTATCTGCGCGATCGGCGCGATCGATATGGCGCTGTGGGATCTGCGAGGGAAGATTCTTGGACTGCCGTGCTGGCAGGTGATGGGCGGCGCAAGAAAGACCCATGTCACGGCTTATGCCTCGCTGTTGCCGGTGGGCAGCACTCCCGAAGCATTTCTCAGCTCGCTGACGGCGAAGGTGAAGGAAGCACAGCGGCTTGGCTTTCGCGCGGCCAAGATCGAAGCGGGCGTGAAGGGCCCGTACAGTCATATGGGGCTGCAGGCCAGCGATGAGCTGGTGGTGGAGTTGACGGCTGCGGCGCGCGCAGCGGTGGGGCCTGACTTTACCATCATGGTCGATGCGGTCTACAACTGGACCAATGCCAAGGAGGCATTGCGGATTATCAAGCGGCTGGAGCCGTTCGATGTGTTCTTTGTGGAGACGCCGCTTCAGGTCGATGACCACGATGGTTACGCATTCCTGCAGGACCATTCTCCGATCCGTATCGCGGCGGGAGAATTGCAGAACACCCGCTTTGAATTTCTTGAGCTGATGGATCGCGCCAAGCTGGATGTGGTGCAACCGGATGTAGGCCGGGTGGGTGGTTTGACGGAGGCTCGCCGCATCTGCGACATGGCCGCGGACCGTGGGCGGCTCGTGGTTCCGCATTGCTGGAAGACGGGGATTGGGATTGCCGCTTCGGCGCACCTTTGCTTTGCCAATGCGCATTGCCCGTATATTGAGTTTCTGCCGGCAGCACTTTCGGAGTCAGCGTTGCGGCGGGAATTGCTGGTCGATGATCTGGAGCTGGTGGACGGGCAAATTGCTCTGCCGACGAAGCCCGGGCTGGGGATCGAACTCAACGCGGATGCGCTGGAGCGCTTCCGGGCGGATCGTGTGGTGGCGGAGCTGGCGAAGTAGCAGTTGCTCGGATACGATGCAGCCCCTCAGCGGCTGAAGCCGCTCTGTTCCCCGGAAGCTATGTACGGGCTAAAGCCCGTACCCTTAAGGATCGCAAAGGTTGCGGAGCTATCGCGGTAGTTACCATACAACAATGATGAGTCAACGGACTTGATGACAACGATCAGGGCATGCGCTAGAGTTTCCGGAAGGTGAGCCATGCAAGAGCGAGGTTTTGGGTCCTGGGGCCGTTGTGCGTCCGTAATTCGATCTCTGGTGATCATGCTGTTTCTCGGTATTTTTCTTACCAGCTGCGATAGCGGTTGCCTGGATCAAAGCAATCAGCGGCGCACGTTAGAACTAGCTCATCGCATGCATGGCGTCCACCCTGAGGTAACTGCGCAGCTTTCCAGCCTGCCTCAACTGCTATTTACCGGCAACGTGACCACCTTAGTGCCCGCCTTTGGGAGCACGCCGCAGAATATCAATGGAGTCGGGCTGATGCGTCAACCAAACTGCAGCTTGACGGAATATTTTCTGGGCAGCTATAACTCGGCTGCGTCCACGTTTGCTGTCGCGGGTACAAAAGCCAACTATCAGAACACGCTGCACACCAACGCGGGATTAAAGACGACGCCCAATTTGTTTTTGCATGGCTGCAGTGACTCCACCTTAGGCATTGCAAGCCATGCTGCCGTCTATCTCGGCACCACCAGCGATGGCAGCCTCATTGCGGCCGGCATCGATTACAGCAGTAACCTGCGAGCCGGCACTGTGGACCTGTCAGCGGGCACATATAACCAATCCGTGCTGGCAGTTCCCGGGCCTTCGGGAATTGCGACCGCCGACGTAAACGGCGACGGCAAGGCGGACCTGGTGGTAGTCGCCAGCGGCACCGGATCCAATTTCCAGGGGGCCGGCGTGTATGTGCTGCTGGGCCATGGGGACGGCACGTTCGCCGCCGCCGTAGAGTATACGGCCATGTCTGTTCCGGATGGGTTGACCGTCGACGATGTGAACGGCGACGGAAAACTGGACCTGGTGGTTGTGGGTACGGATAACAGTACCGCGGGTACGGGGGGAATGCAGGTGTTGCTGGGTAATGGCGACGGCACGTTCCAAACGGCTGTTGCCAGCGGAGGCGTGAACCACGTTGATGAGCTGGCGACCGGCGACTTCAACGGAGACAACAAGAAAGACGTAGTGCTGAGCGGGGGCCAGATCCTGTTGGGCAACGGCGATGGCACCTTTGCGGCTCCGGCCTTCACCCTGAAGGTAGCGGCTGTCGTGGGGGGAGCTTCCGTCACTCCCGTGGTAGGTGACTTTAACAACGACGGCAAATTGGACATCGCGATCAACGCCAACAAGAACAACCTGATAAGCATTTTTCTAGGCAGCGGCGACGGAACATTTACCAGCGGTGCAAGCTATGCAGGGATTTATGGAACTTCCGAACTGTCGGCTTCCGACCTGGACGGCGACGGCAACCTTGACCTGATCGTCGGCATTGCCAACTCGGGAATTTATGGCCCTGATATGAACGCCGGCGGAACGTTCCAGGTGCTGATGGGCAATGGGGACGGGACGTTCCAGTCTGCCCCTGCTTTGCTGGATTCGGTGTTCTCCCTGTCGGGTGGTATCCCCACCTTTGCGACTGGGGATTTCAATGGAGACGGCAAACTTGACATCATGGGCGTGTCCACATTCAGCGGGACGCAGGGCCTGGTCTTTTTGGCTGGGGACGGTGGCGGCCATTTCGCAGCACCCGCGATTAGTCCGGAGCAGATGCCCTCTCTGGTGGCAGCCGGCGACATGAATGGTGACGGCAAGCTGGATGCCGTCTACGCCGATAGCAATGCGAATAGCGTTGCCGTGGCGCTGGGCAACGGAGATGGGACGTTCGCCGCAGGGCAGGACTATTTCTTGCCGAACGGCTTCGCAATCGTAAACATAGCGGTGGCCGATCTAAACGGCGACGGAAAACCGGATGTCATCATCACGGCGGCGCAAAACCAGAGCACTAATCCGCCCTTCGGGCTTTATGCATATATCAACGAGGGCAACGGGACATTGCCGCTCATTCCGATACCGGTAGACACTCTATCTTTTCCCACATCGCTGGCGATTGGCGATCTAAATGGAGATGGGAAGCTCGACATTGTGGTGACGAATTCGCCTTTCGATACCGGTACTGCGGGCACGCTGATGGTCTACCTGGCCAATGGCAACGGGACATTCAAGCCTGCAGTTTCGTATCCGGCGGGCTACTCCAGTACTGGGTTGGCCATTGCCGACGTGAACAAGGATGGCAAACCCGACCTGGTGTTTGGCACCAACGACCAGGCGTTCACCACATCGACGCTGGACGTGCTGCCCGGCAATGGCGACGGCACATTTGGAACTGCAATCAGCTCCCCGCTGCAATATACCGGCACCACGAACCTGGCGGTCGCAGATTTCGATGGGGACGGCAATGCTGACGTTTTAGTGGGTCAGTGTTGCGGATTAACTTTCACCTCGGTTTCCTTCGGCAAGGGCGATGGCACCTTTCCCACCAATTACGGGCTGGCCACGGGACCTGCTTCGCAGTTTGTCGTGGCTGCGGACGTGAACGGAGATAAGCGGCCGGATATTTTGACCGCTATGGGGAATGCCGTCGAAGTATTCGTGAACCTTTATGGCACGGTGGTTGGGGAAATACTCAATTCGACGGCCACGGCGCTCACGGTCACACCGAATCCAGCGAGTAGCGGGGCAAACGTGACGTTTACTGCGCAGGTGACGGGGAATCCCGGTAGCTCCATCCCGACCGGGACGGTCATTTTTCTCAGCGGCACGACGCCACTGGGTAGCGGGACGGTGGACGGCACAGGCAAGGCCACGTTTACCATCAACACGCTGGCGCCGGGCGGTTACGCAATCACTGCGCAGTACGGCGGCGACAGTAGCAATGCTTCGTCTTCGTCCACTGCGGTGACGTTGAACATATCCGGTGGGGTTGGGAGTATACCGACTACGACCACGCTGACGGCCAACGCGACGACGGCGACGGTGGGGGCGCAAGTCGCGTTCAGCGCGGTGGTGAAGCCGAATTCCGGAAGTGGTGTGCCGACAGGCACCGTGTCCTTCCTCGATGGCACTTCTTCGCTGGGAAGCGGAACGCTGGATGGAACCGGCACGGCCACGTTCAGCACTACGTCGCTGGCAGCAGGGACCCATAGCATCACGGCCTCGTACGCCGGAGATGCCGGCAATTCGGCTTCTGTATCCACAGCGGTTTCGGTTACGGTGCAGGCCGCAGCGCCATCATTTGCGATAAGCCTGTCTCCCACCAGCACAGTCATGAGCGGCGCGGGAAGCACGACAACGATGGTGACGGTGACGCCTGCTGGAGGGTTCAATCAAGCAGTATCGTTTGCCTGTTCGGGATTACCCGCCAACGCCACCTGCAGCTTTTCTCCGCCGACGGTTACGCCAAGCGGCGCTGCGGCGACGACGACGCTTACGATTCAAACTGGGGTCGTGAGTGCTTTGCTGCCCATCGCCGGCGGTTCCGCGCTGACGCTTGCGCTAGGCTTTTTCGTACCTGGCTTACGGCGGCGCGGGCAGCTGTGGTTATGGGTGGTTCTGGCTTCCACGTTCGGACTCGCGGCAGGTTGTGGCGGCGGCAACGGTACCGTTAGCCTTGGACCCGGGAACGGGAATAATACGCCTATGGGTACGAGCACGGTCACGATCACAGGTACCGCTGGGAGTTTGACTCAGTCGGCTAAGTTTACGCTGGGGGTGAATTGAAGCACCTTGAACGACCGCATCCCGGCCGAAGCGGAGGGATGTGCGGTTTGCTATTTGGGGAGGAGACGCATCAGGCCGGTGGGGGGCAGGTTGGGTTGCAGGAAGTGTATGGGGGATCCTGCGGCGTTCGTAATGGCTTCGGCTGCCAGGTAGCCGCTGCGGACGGCGCCCTCCATGGTCGCGGGCCAGCCGGTGGCCACCCAGTCTCCGGCTAAGAAGATTTGCGGCCATGGGCTTACTGTGGACGGCCGGAGCAAGTCGAGCTGCGGACGTATTGAATAGGTCGCACGCACTTCCTTCACCACGGCAGCCTTGACCAGTTTCGCCTCGGCAACTACCGGAAAGAACGCCTGCAATTCGCGTAGAGCGAGATCGATGATTTCCTGACGCTGCATCTCCACCAGGGACTTCGAGGCACTCACCACCAGCTCGACATAACTTCCGCTCTGATCGCGATGCTGCAGACGCGATTTATGAAACAACCACTGTATCGTGGTGTCGAGCAGGATGGCGTGCTCAAGATCGGTGATCTCGCGGTCAAACCATAAATGAATGCCGGTGATCGGAGAATGCTCGAAATGGCTGAGATTTGCAGCCAACTCCGGAGCCTCTGGCAACAGGGGCAGGAGCTTGCTTAGCCCTTCGAAGGCCAGCGCTAATACGACTGCATCGGCGGTGAAGGTTTCGCCTCGTGCCGTCATTGTCCATTGATCCGACCACTGCAAAGACTCGGGCGCAGCATTGAACTCGATATGACCACCCCGGCTTTCGAGGTAGTCGACCGCGCGGCCATACAAGTCACTCAAGGGAATCGTGGGCACGCCCATACGGCTGCCGACGGGCGATTGCAGCAGAGACTGGCGAATCACTTCCCCGGCGTAACGCACCGACATGTGATCGGGATCCTCGTTCAACGCACTGACCAGCACCGGTTTCCAAAAGCGCTCGATGGCGCCGTGGGTCTGGCCGTGGCGTATCAGCCAATGGGCGAAGTTCTCTTCTGAATCCTCAGGAACGCCGGCAATGAACGCACTCATCCCCCGGCCGATCGCCAGCTTGTCGGATAGCGAAAACGCCTGCGCACGCAGAAAGGCCGGCATGGTGTGGAACGGAGCCGGTAAGAATCCAGGCTCGAGAACGCTCCTGCGTCCACCGGGTTCGAGGAAGGTAAGGCGGTCGAACCAGCGAATGGCATCGCTTACGCCCAGCCGCTGATACAAATCGATGAGATTGACGCAGTTCCCCAACAGGACATGCTGGCAGTTGTCGATCACTTCGCCGGTGCCAGGGTGCTCGTAAGAAGAGGCTCGGCCGCCCAGGTAGCGGCGCTTCTCCAGCAGGCGCACCTGGTAGCCCGCGTCGGCTAAGGCACAGGCGGCTGCCAGCCCTGCGACTCCGCCGCCCACTACGATGACAGAACGAATCAGGCCCAGACTCCCTGCGCGAGCGTCTTGAAGAGGCCGCATCCCAGGATGCTCAGCTTCTCGTAGGTAGGAACACGGACCCGGCCGGAAAATACGTCGAAGTTGCGCTGTTCGATGTGCCGTAGCAACCGGTGATAAATGGTGACCAGAACCCACATGGCTGCCCTGCTATCCGGAGAAATCAATGGCAGCAGAGCCTCAGCAGATTTGTAAAATTGCCCCGCCCGCTCGGCCTGAATAGCGAGCACCTGGCGCTGCTCGGGCGTCAATTGCCGTCCATCGGAGATAGCCGTCATGGAGCTGGCGGTTACGCCGCAGCGCTCCAGATCTTCAAGCGGCAGGTAGAGGCGGCCACGTTCCGCATCTTCGCGCACATCGCGCAGGATGTTGGTCAACTGAAAGGCGATGCCGGTCTCTTCCGCGAGCTTCTCGGCTTTGGGATCGAGATAGCCGAAGATGCGAATGCAGACCAGGCCGACCACTGAAGCTACCAGGTAGCAGTAACGATAGAGATCCGTAAAGGTTGCATACGCGGCGAACCTGGGCTCGAGATCGGTGGCGGTCCCCTGAACCAACTGATCGAGCAATTCGCTGGGAATCGCGAAGCGGCTCTGGGCGTCGATCAGTGCGATAAAAACGGGATCCTCGGTCGGCGCCCCGGAGAGTGCCTGGTGCCATCGATCGAGCCAGGCGTTGAGCGCGACTTTACGGTCGGGGATGGCCTGCGATTCATCGTCGGAGAGATCGTCGGCCTGGCGCATGAATGCATACACGGCACAGATAGCGTCGCGTTTGGGCGCCGGCAGGGCAACAAATGCGTAGTAGAAGTTCTTGGCTTTGTTGCGCGCTATCGCCCGGCAGGCTGCGTAAGCGGCATGGAGCTCCGGTTTCAAGACGGCCGCCTCAGGCCGGCTTTGGTACTGAGCGCGCGGACAAACAAAGCGGCTTTTCTGGCTTTCGAAATAACGGGGCGCGCGGTGAGCACATCGTACTGGCGGCGTTCGATGGCATGCAGAATTTCCAGTCCGCCGCGGCTGAAGAGATCCAGATCCAGCGCCAGCTCGCGATCGACCATGGAAATCAGTGGCAATCCGCGATGAAAGAGTTGACGGGCGAAGTCGACTTCATAGCGCAGCAGTTCGCGGAACGCAGGCGTAGGGTTGCGCTGCGCGATGACCGCTTCGTCGACCTGGTATTGCCGCATGTCCTGAAGTGGGAGGTAGATGCGGCCTCGATCGTAGTCAGAACTCACATCCTGCCAGAAATTTGCCAGCTGGAGGGCGGTGCAGGTGTCGTCGGAGAGACGAAACATCTCCGGGTCGCGATAGCCGCATGCGTAGAGCACAAGCCGTCCGACGGGATTAGCGGAGTACGTGCAGTAGTGGAGCACGTCCTCCATAGACTCGTACCGCGGGACGATCTGATCCTGGCGAAAGGCCACCAGCAAATCGGCGAACGGCTTCTGGGGTATGTCGCAGATACGAATCGTCTCAGCCAATGCGACAAATACCGGGTGACGCGCTTCGCCGCGATAGCACTCGTCGAGTTCCTGGCCCCAGAGGTCGAGCAGGGCGAGCGACTGCTCGCGGTTCCCTACTTCATCGCCGAGGTCGTCGGCGATACGGCAATAGGCGTAGATGCTGTAGAAGTGAGGACGCAAGCGCGCGGGGAGAAACCACGAGGCGACATGAAAATTTTCGTAGTGCGTGGTGGCCAGGCGTTGGCAATAGGCGCGGGCGTCTTCCAGGCTTGGGCGCTGGGCGGGGATGCGGTACTCCGCCGGCAAGGCAGCCCAGCCGCGCTCGAGAAGCTCGGTCATGGAATGATCGCCGTCTTGATGTCGTTGGAGCGATCGCTCAGCCGGCGCAACACGGTTTCGAGATCCGTCAGCTGTGCACGGCCGGTGATGTATTCGCTGCACTTGAAGCGTCCGCTGGCCAGCAGGTCAAAGGCTCTGCGGCAGGCGGCGGGCGTGTGGTGGAAGCTCGCCTTGAGGGTGATGTCGTTATAGTGCAGGCGATTGGTGTCGATTTCGACCTTGGTGCCGGTCGCACAGCCACCGAAGAAGTTCACGGTGCCGCCACGGCGCACCATGTCTACCGCCCACTGCCAGGTGAGTGGCGTGGCTACGGCTTCAATCGCGATATCGACACCGCGGTCATCCGGGGTTAAGGCTCGCACCTCAGCGACGGCATCGGCTACGGCCGTACTCTGCACGATGTGCATCGCGCCAAAGGTGGTGGCTGAAGGAATTTGCTCGTCTCGCTTTACTACGGCAATCACCTTCATGCCGGAGAGCTGCGCGACGTGCATGAACATGAGGCCGATGGGGCCCGCTCCGATGACGACGACGCTGTCTCCTCGCTTGGCACCGGTCTCCTCCAATCCGCGTACCACGCAAGCCAGCGGCTCGGTGAGCGCAGCGTGTTCCAGTGGAAGGCTTTCGGGAACGATCAGTGTGTTTTTCGAGACGATGCGGGCGGGGATGCGAATGTACTCGGCGTAGGCGCCATTGTTGAAGAGGAGATCTTCGCAGAGATTTTCCTGCTTGCGCACACACCAATAACAAATGCCGCAGGGAGCGGAGTTGAGTGCGACCACACGCATGCCGGGCTTGAAACCGCGAACGCCGGCACCGATCTCGTGGACTACCCCGGCGAGCTCATGCCCGAAGAGTGCCGGCGGCGCGATCATCCGGGCATGGTAGCCCCGGCGGAAGACTTTCAGATCGGTCCCGCAGGTGAGCGCGGCATGGACGCGGATCACAATCTCGCCCTTACCAGCGGCGGGAATGGGGACCCGTTCGATCCTGACGTCTTCTTTGCCGTAAAGTACGGCCGCGTTCATCTCGGTGAGCATGTCTTCCTATTCTATGCGTGCTCCTCAATCCGGGGAGGTGGTGCCCAGGACTCACGTCCTGGGTTATTCTCAGCCGTCCCTAGGCTCGCTGCGGCGAGGTAGCTCGCTGCGGCGAGGACGGGACTGCTCGGGTTTGGGGCGGTTTACCCAGGACTGACGTCCTGGGCTATTTTCAGCCGTCCCTTCGGGACTGTCCATATTCGACCTGGAAAGCGCTTTGCGGTTGTCCATTCACTCCATTTGCTTCTCTTCTGGACCGTCGATTCGTCGGCCTTCGGTTTGCTTCGGGACTGTCCACATTCGATCTGGAAAGGGCTTCCGGGTTATTCGTTCCCTGCCTTTCCTTACTTCCCTTCGGCCCCTCAAAATGCTTCCACCAGTATCTTCATAGACGTGGGTTTTGGCTCAGAGGCGACGGCCAGCGCTGCAACGGCTTCGGATAAGGGAAAGCGGTGAGAAACCAGGCGGGTTAGGTCGTAGCCCTGGAAATAGCCGTCGAAGACAAGGCGAAGCGCTTCTTCCTGGATGTCGACCGAGGCGCTGTAGGAACCCATCAGGGTTTTCTCGTCAACACACACGGCGGCGGGATCGATGGTCGCTTCCCCATGCTGGGTTTGGGCGAAGAGCAGCACCCTCCCGCCCGGACGCGTTGCGTCCATCGCGGTGCGAATCAGTGAGTTGCCACCCACGGCGAGGATGACCGCATCGGCTCCCCTGCCCTCGCTCGCGGCCCGGGTGACGGCCACGACATCTTCGCGCGAGGCGTCAATTGGCGCACTGAGGCCGAATGTGGCGGCCACGGTATGCCGCTCGGGATAAAGATCGGAGGTGAGGACGCGGGCTCCCGAACGGCGGGCGAGCGATGCCAGCATAATCCCAATAGGGCCCTGACCAATCACGAGAACGGTCTCATCGGGCGCCAGGTTCAGGCTGCGTACGCCCTTGAGGCACGTGTTCAGCGGTTCGACGAAGACGGCCTGGTCAAAGGGAACTCCATCCGGGATCTTGATCAGACCCCGCTTTACGATCCAGTCCATCACCCGCACATAGCCTGCAAAACCGCCGCCTGAAGGCTCGAAGCCGGCGGTGCAACCGACTCGCTTGTAAAGCGGACATTGGGCGAAGGTATGTTTGCGGCAGTAATAACATTCGCCACAGGGGATGTGATGGAAGACGGCCACCCGATCGCCGACGGAAAACTCTTCCACACCGTCGCCCAGAGCAGCGATGGTCCCCACGGTTTCGTGGCCGAAGATGCGCGGCGCAGAATGCGAACCGGTGTGAATCTTCTTCAGGTCCGTACCGCAAATGCCACAGCTATGGACACGGATGAGTACCTCGCCCGGACCAATTTTGGGCACGGGCACGGTTTCGATGCGCACATCGTTCACGCCATGGTAGACGGCAGCCCGCATCTGTTCCTGTACAGACATGCTAAACACCACCCATTAACGGGCCCAGCGCGGTGGAAATCTCGACCGCCCCTTTGCTTCCGTTTCTGGCCATGCGCCCGAGGCCCGGCCAATACTTTGGCCTCACGGCTACGTGGGCCAACAATGCCGCCAGCCGCAGGTGGCCTTGCTGGTCGGTGTAGCGACTGAAGTCGGGCAGAATCTCTCCCGAGGTATCGGAGATGGCCTTTAAGCAATAGAACGCCACTTGCTGGTTGCGGGCGATGCGGGCGACTGCAGCCGCTTCCATGTCGACCATAACTGCTTTGTACTTTTCGCCGAGTTGCCTTTTTTCCTTCGCGTGGGCTACGTGGTCGATGGTCACGAGCCGCAGTCTGGCGGGGTTGGCTTCCAGCGTGGAGCGGGTCGCATACCGGTCGTCAGTCGCTGCGTCGATGACTTCGTTGACGGCGTAGGCACTGCCCGGCTGCATCCCGCAGGAGAGAGCTCCCGCCCAACCGACTGAGACCAGGGCGGTATAGGGGCCGGAGGCATCGGCGATCTGGCAGGCTCGCTCAGCCGCCTGCTGCCCCATGCCGGCGCAAACGGCGATACAGTCGGTGCTGTTCAGCTTTCCTTGCCAGGCGTCGGTTCCGGAGGGCGTGGAGAGCTGCTTCCACCCGTGTACCAGCGGCTTCAGCTCCGCAGGCATCGCCGCGATAATCGCGATGCGGCTCATGCTGGAGGCGCGTATCCGTGCGCCCGGAACCAGTCGATCGCCGCCCGCAGCGCGGGATATACCGGGACGATGCGGAATCCCAAATCGCGTTCGGCCTTGGCAGAAGAGACGAACATTTTTTTCTTTCCCATACGTACGGCCTCCACGGTAGCACGTGGCTCGCGTCCACGCAGCTTGCCGGTGATGGTTTGATCCCATGCGGCGAACGCCATAGCGACGGCATGCGGTACGCGCATGGTGGGCGAAGGCAGCCCGGTGATCGCAGACATTTTATCGAGCAACTGCTTCAAGGTAAGGTTTTCGCCACCGAGAATGTAACGTTCCCCGGGGCGTCCCACTTCGAGCGCGTCGGCGTGGGTCTTGGCGACTTCATTCACGTCAACCAGGTTGAGGCCAGTATCCATGTAAGCGGGAAATTTGCGGTTGAGGAAATCGACGACGATGCGGCCGGTGGGGGTCGGCTTGATGTCGTTGGATCCAATCGGGGTGGTGGGGTTGAGGATGATGACCTGCTGGCCGGCACGCGCGGCCGCGATGGCTTCCTGCTCTGCTTCGTACTTGGAACGCTTGTAGAAGCCAATCATGCTGTCGATGGAGACCGGGGTGGCTTCGTCGGCGATGTTTCCGTCGGGGAGGAAGCCCATGGTCGCGACACTCGAGGTGTACACCACGCGGGGAACGCTCTCTTCGCGGGCGACCCGCAGCAGTTCACGGGTGCCGGTCACGTTGGTAGCGTGCATGACTGCGGGGTCGGTGACCCAGAGGCGGTAGTCCGCGGCTACGTGCATGACCGCGTCACAGCCATGGATGGCGGGGCGGAGGGTTTCTACTTTGAGCAGGTCGCCGATTACGGTTTCGGCTGGCAGGCCGGTTAGATTTTCCAGGTTGCTGGTGGGCCGGACGAGGAGGCGTAGGGTGGCTCCGCGACGATACAGTTCTTGCGCTACGTGGCTGCCGACGAACCCTGTAGCTCCTGTGACGAATACTTTCAGACCGGTGCTCCTGCTAGGACTTAACGTCTCTCCATCTCGCCACACTCTCACTCGGTAGCCCCGAGTTGGGGTGCCCCATACTCACCTTCTTTTGGCGGGATGTGGGAATTGACAGATGTTCAGGTAGAGATTCCAAGGGCTGGGCAGCCGTTCAGACACCGCCCTCAGCACCCGTTCTTTCCCACATCTCGCCAAAAGAAGGCGAGATATGGGGCACCCCAACTCGGGGCTACCACAGCCTACTCCAAGGATTCGGGATGCAGGCCGAAACCTTTTTCGCCGGCTGCTTTCTTTTCGTTCCATTTCTTGACCCAGGCTTCCCAGCTTGCGCCGGCGGCCCTGTCTTTGCCGGTGAAGGCAAGCCCGGCTACTTCACTGTAGGCGAGGGGCTGCTTCTCTGGGGAATCCTTAGGGAAAGAGGCGTACCCAGGATTGCGCCAGTGTCGATCCCGTCTTGCGATCGAAGATGTAGCCCTCGATCACCGAGCCGTCCTTGCAGGTAATGGTGACGTCGCCCCGATAGTCGAAGGCTTTCTCCAGGGCATCGAGTACTTCCGCATCGGTGCCCAACACCGGAGCCCAGCCCTCCAGGTTCTCATGCTTGGTTCCGGGCGCCAGTTCCAGCGTATCGGGATCGAGATTCCCTGCAGCCTTGCCGGTCATACGCGGGTCTCTTCCATCTGATCTTTCTTGATCTGCACCAGTGGTTGCGACGCATGCCCTGAAAACTGGGGAGACGCCAGCAGGTCACGCGCGCCACGGTCGACATACTTATTGAAGAAGGTCGCCTTCGCGGTAGCAAACAAGCCGCGGAACGAGCCAAAGGTATCGTTCACCGCCGTGGGCTCGTAGCCGCAGCTGACCATGCAGTTGGCACATTTCGGATTTCCCGAGGCGGTACCGTATTCTTCCCAGGCCGTGTCCTTCATCAGCTCCTTGAAGGTGGATGCGTAGCCATCCTGAAGCAGGTAACAAGGCTTCTGCCAGCCAAAGATGTTGTACGCCGGTGCGCCCCAGGGTGTGCAGTCGTAGTTACGCTTACCCATGAGGAATTCAAGGAACAGGGGCGACATGTTGAACTTCCAATGCGATTCGCGATTGGACAGGATAGCGCGGAAAAGCCTGCGGGTGCGAGCGCGGCCGAGGAAGCGATTTTGATCGGGCGCCTTCTCGTAGGAGTATCCCGGGGAGAGCACGATACCCTCAACCCCCATGCTCATCACTTCATCGAAGAAGGCGCGCACGCTGTTGGGATCGGCACCGTCGAATAGGGTTGTGTTGGTGGTGACGCGGAAACCGCGCTTGACCGCCTCGCGGATGCCCTCAACTGCCTTGTCGTAACCGCCCTCGCGGCACACGGAGAAATCATGGTGCTCGCGCTGCCCGTCCAGATGCACGGAGAAGGTCAGATATTTGCTCGGCTTGAAGAGATCGATCTTCTCTTTGAGTAGCAGAGCGTTGGTGCAGAGATAGATGTACTTCTTGCGCGCGACCAGTCCTTCGACGATCTCCGCGATTTGCGGATGCATAAGCGGTTCCCCGCCGGGTATGGACACCATGGGCGCGCCGCATTCATCGATCGCGTGGAAGCACTCTTCGGGCGACAGATCCTTCTTGAGGATGTGGGCGGGATATTGAATTTTGCCGCAACCGGCGCACGCCAGGTTGCAGCGGAACAACGGCTCCAGCATCAGGACCAGGGGATAACGCTTCTGCCCGGTCAAACGCTTCCTGAGCACGTAAGACGCTACGGTCCACATCTGGGAAATCGGAACTGCCATCGTTTGCTGTCTCCTCTAAGCTCTTTCCATTGCCCGGCGATAGTCGGTCAGCGCCAGCAACGGGAAGTAGTTGCGGTACAGATGGTAGGAAAGATAGAACACCCTTGGGAACCCGGTGCCGGTGACCACCGCCTGCCGGGCAGCGCCTTCTCCCATGCTTTCGTCCCACGAACCATCGGGCCGTTGGCGCTCAATTAGCCAGCGAACGCCTTTCGCCACCGAGTCGCTGCGCGTGTCGCCTGCGGCCAGCAAGCCAAGAATCGCCCACGCGGTTTGCGAAGGTGTACTGGGCCCCACGCCGCGGGTGTTGGGATCGTCGTAACTGGCGCAACTCTCACCCCATCCACCGTCGGCATTTTGCACCATGCGAATCCACTCCGCTGCCTGCTGAATCTGCGGCTCGTGGTTCCAGACCCCGATCGCTTCCAGACCGCGCAAGACCAGGAACGTGCCGTAGAGATAATTGACCCCCCAGCGGCCGAACCAGCTACCATCCGGTTCCTGTTCGCTATAGATGAAGCGAATGGCCCGTTCGACGCGCCGATCTTTCTGGGTGTACCCATAGGTAGCCAACATCTCCAGGATGCGCCCGGTAATATCGACCGTCGGCGGATCGAGCATGGCGTTATGGTCGGCGAAGGGAATGTTCTCGAACACCATCTTGGTGTTGTCTTTGTCGAAGCTCGCCCAGCCGCCGTTCTTGCATTGCATGGCGAAGATCCAGGCGATGGCGCGCTGGCAGACGTCGTACTGGTAGCGCTCGCGCGCGGTGTTGTCGACCTTGTTCAGCGCGAGCAGAACCTGAGCGGAATCATCGGTATCCGGATAGAACTCATTGTTGAACTCGAAGTACCAGCCGCCGGGCTGTGCGTTCCTAACCTTGACCGCCCAGTCGCCCTTGTGGCGGACTTCCTTGGCGAGCATCCAGTCGGCGGCCTTGAGCAGCCGCGGATCAGTGCGCGGCACGCCGGCCTGGCCAAGGGCATAGACCGCATAGGCGGTGTCCCAGACAGGTGACATGCACGGCTGCATGCGGAATGTGGGCTCGGTGAAATCGGGAATGCCTTCGTCGGCAATGCCTAACTTCTCAAACTCATCCATGGCGCGAATGGTCTGCGGGTCGTCGATCGAGTATCCCAGGCAACGTAGAGCCAGAATGGCGTTGAGCATGGCGGGATAAATCGCACCCAGACCGTCGCTCATTTCCAGGCGTTCCAGTATCCACTTCTCTGCCTTCTTCAAGGCAACTTTGCGCAGCGGGCGGATGTGCACGCGCTCGGCCCAGTGGAAGAGGCGGTCGACGACGAGGAAGAAGTTACGCCAGCCGACGATGTTCTTGCGATCCCAACGCAGGTGCAGGTTGGCGTCGCTCTTGCTACCGACGAAGAGCTCATCAATCCCGTTTTCCAGGGCGAGCTTCTTGAAGGGCTTTTTCGCGTACGCAATCGAGAGCGGCACCAGGATCGCGCGCGACCAGGACGAGATTTCGTAGATGTTGAAGTAGCACCAGTTGGGAAAGAGCACGAGCTCCGGCGGGATGGCCGGAACGGCGTCGTATTCGTACTGCCCAAAGAAGCAGAGGTAGATTTTGGTGAAGGTATTACATTCGACCACGCCGCCGTGGCGGAGAATCCATTGCCGGGCGTGGGACATGACGGGATGATCGGGATGCCAGCCCATGAGCTTGAAGGCGAAGTAGGCCTTCACCGAGGCGCTGATGTTCGAGGGACCACCGGCGAAGATGCTCCAGCCGCCGTCCTCGTTTTGCTTGCGCAGAATCTCAGCGCAGGCGCTCTTCATCTTGCGCTCGTCGCCCGTACCAAGCAACGTATGCACCATGATGTAGTCGGATTCGAGGGTGGTATCGGCTTCGAGTTCCCCGCACCAGTAGCCATCTGGATGCTGTTGCGAAAAGAGAAATTCCCGTGCCTGGGAGACAGCGGATTCTACCTGGTCTAACCCAGCGTCGATACGGCCAAACCGGGGAATCGCGGGATGTCCACCACTTTCAGATGCGCTCATTCTGGACCCTGACGTTCTCGTTCGGAAAACAGCTAGACAGAAACAGGCCGGATGGCCTGCACAATCTCCGGAGGTAGCCCGAAGCGAACATTTTCCGGCATGACTTCTACTTCTTCAACGTCTGAGAAGCCGCGACCGTTGAGATAGGCGACAACTTCCGCGACCAGAACTTCGGGCGCGGAGGCGCCGGCCGTCACTGCGACGGTGGTTGCATCCTCAAGCCATGCTGGGTTGATGGCCCCTGAATCTTCAATCAGAAATGCATTGGTGCTGAGGTTACGTGAGACTTCGACCAGGCGGTTGGAGTTGGAGCTGTTGTTTGAACCAACGACCAGCACCAGGTCGGCCTGATGGGCAACGTTTTTCACCGCCACCTGGCGGTTTTCCGTGGCGTAGCAGATGTCCTGGGTATGCGGCCCTACGATGCTGGGGAATTTCGCCTTCAGCGCGTGGATGATGTCGCGCGCCTCGTCCAGACTGAGGGTGGTTTGCGTGAGGTAAGCGACGCGTTCCGGATCGGCAACCTTGAGGGTCGCGACTTCCTCGACGGTGGAAACCACCTGGGTGACGTCGGGCGCTTCGCCCAGAGTTCCTTCAATCTCGTCGTGATCGCGATGGCCAATCAGGATAAGAGAGTAGCCCTGTTTGGCGAATTTGACGGCTTCGACGTGAACCTTTGTGACCAGAGGGCAGGTGGCGTCGATGACCTTGAGTTTGCGCGATTTGCTGCGCGCGCGGACGGCCGGGGACACGCCGTGGGCGCTGTAGATGACGCGCATGCCCTCGGGCACGTCGTCGATGTCGTCGACGAAGATGGCGCCTTTTTCTGCCAGCTCGTTGACCACAAAGCGGTTGTGCACAATTTCTTTACGCACGTAGATGGGGGCGCCGAAGGTGTCCAGGGCGATGTTGACGATGTCGATGGCGCGTACCACCCCGGCACAGAAACCACGGGGCTTAAGAAGAAGGACGCGTTTCGTCGCTACTACGGGGGATAACAGGGAACTTGTCACATCAATCAGTATACCGCGTGGGGTCGTATCTGTCTGAGGGATAACGGCCCATTGATTCATCAACTTGGTGCGTGGCCCAGGATGCACGTCCTGGGTAATTTTCGGCCGTCCCCACGGAAATTGGTTTCGTTCGACATCGCGGCCCAGGACTGACCGTCCTGGGTAATTTTCAGCCGTCCCTGCGGGACTGGTTTCGTGTGTGACCCGAGCGATCACGAAGGCTGTTTCACTGTGCACTTTTGGAGCGGTAACGCGATAGGGTTTCAAGACTGTGGGTGAGAACGGCATTGCGGCAGAACAGCATGTCCCTCCACTACGCTTACGCTCCGGTCGGGATGACAAGGTTGTTGTGGCGTCGAGGAATTAAACCGACAAGATCGCAACGGCCCGGCAGGAATTAACCCGCCGACTCCTCAACAACCTTGTCATCCCGACCGGAGCGTACCCGGATTTCCTACTTCACCGCCCCTCAACTACGGCCACGTATGCGGCTCTTCGCAAAGAGAGACGCATGGATTTGACCGAACGCACCAGGCTCGACAGGAAATCCGGGGGAGCGTAGTGGAGGGACCTGCTGTTCTGCTGCAGTGCCGCGCCCCTGAACCTAACTCTTTCTTTTAGGGCTCATGAAGCCGGCAGTGTTACTTAGCGGACTTGCGGCTGGTTTGCAGGAGTTGCTCGGCGTGGCGTAAGGAGGTGTCGGTTAGCTTTGCTCCGCTGATCATGCGGGCTACTTCTTCGGTGCGGTCCTGTTCGCTGAGCAAACGCACCGATGTCTTTGTCTTGCCCTGGCGCTCTTGCTTTTCGACGAGAAAATGTTGGTCGGCGAATGCGGCGATCTGCGGCAGATGGGTTACGCATAACACTTGCTGGGCGCGCGACAGTTCCTTCAGCTTTTGACCAACTGCGTCGGCGGCCCTTCCACCAATGCCGATGTCGATCTCGTCAAAGACCAGGGTTCGGGGAACAGGCGATTTGCGCCGCGTGCCTCCCACGGCTCGTGTTGCTGCCTCCTCCACGCTTACCTTCAACGCCAACATCACGCGTGACAACTCACCCCCGGACGCAATCTGGTCCAATGGCTTCAGAGGCTCACCGGCATTGGTCGCGATGCGGCAATCGATGGAATCGGAACCATGTCGCGTCCACTGTTGCTCGCCTTCCTGCGCCTTCACCTCGACCGCAAACCGCACCTTCATGGCCAGGTCGTTGATGTGCTTTTCCGCGAGCTTCTCCAGCTTGCCCGCTGCGGCGGTGCGTTGTGCGGTCACAGCCGCGGCCGCGGTGCGATAGGCTTGCGCTGCACGATCGCGCTCCTTGCGCAAATCCAGCAGCAACTGGTCGCGATTTTCAACTTCCGCCAGCTTCTCCGCTACGTCGACACCATGTGCGACTACCTCCGCCAGCGTAGCTCCATACTTCCGCTTCAAGCGACTGAGCACTTCCAGCCGATCCTCCAGCTCCGTAAGACGGTCGGGCGCAGCCTGAATCTTCGAGGCATAATCACGCACCCGGTCGCCGACATCGTCGACTAACGCGCGCGCAGACTTCAGTTGCTCCAACGATTCCTCAAACTGAGGATCGTAACGGGCCAACTCCTCAAGGTTTTTTAGCGCGGCACGCAAGGCAGCTTCTGCGGATCGATCGCTTTCATAGAGGAGCTCGTGGGCGCTCATCGCGGCGGCTAACAGCTTCTCGGCATTTGCCAGAACACGTCGCTCTATCTCCAACTCTTCGTCTTCGCGGTCCCGGATCGCTGCGTTTTCAATCTCGTTCTTCTGGAAGATCCATAGGTCGGCCTCGCGCAGGCGCGCTTGTTCATCACCCTCCAGCCCTGCGAGCCGGGCACAGGTCTCCGACCACGTTTGAAACGCCGCGGCAACGGCTTCGGTCGAAATGGCGGCGCTGCGGTCCAGCAACTGCCGTTGTTGCGTCTGGTCGAAGCTGCCCATGGTCTCGCTCTGGGCATGGACCAGCGCGAGTTCCGGCGCCAACAAACGCAATACCTGGACGGTCGCCGGTTGATTGTTCACGTAGACGCGTCCCTTGCCACCCGCCTGTATCTCGCGACGAAGGATGATCTCCGTTCCCTCGGCATCGATGCCGTTGGCTTCAAGTGTTGTCTCCGCACCCGGCGTGCTCTCAAAGACGCAGGAGACGACGGCCCGGTCTGCACCATGGCGCACGACGTCAGACGAGGCTTTATCTCCCATGAGCAACGCCAGCGCATCCACGAGGATGGACTTGCCCGCACCTGTCTCGCCGGTCAACAGATTGAGACCAGGACCAAAGACGGCGATGGCGTGATCAATGACAGCGTAGTTTTCAGCGCGGAGTTCAAGCAGCATGGGACGAGCGCAGCATAGCACGGCAGTGATTGGCCGGGTTACCCGGGAGCGGCATCTTAGTCTCCGGGTTGGTTTTGCGCTGGCAGGTCTGCTACCGTGAAAGAGGAACTCATGATGTCCCCCGTTCATATCGCAGCTTTTCTTCTTCTGCAAACAGACGATGCGGCGGCAGCCCCTGCCCCACACTCAGTAAGTTCTGGCGCAGGAGCTATTTTCGACATGGTGCGCAACAGCGGCCCGATCGCTATCGCGGTCCTGGTGTTGCTGCTGCTCGGTAGCCTTTATTCCTGGGCGATTATTCTAGGCAAGTCTTCCGCCTACAGCCGCGCCCGGACGCAGAGCCGCAAATTCGTGCGCGCTTTTCGCAAGGCTACCCGTCTGCAGGAAATTGCCGCCGTTAGCGAGCAGTTCAAACCCAGCCCACTGGTGACCATCTTCGACGAAGTGTACGAAACCTATCGCCGGCAGACCGGCGGCTTTGGCCCTCCCAAGAACACAGTGATGCTGGAACGCACAGCGCAGGCCGCTGCCAGCGAATCGCTGACAATACTCGAGCAGCGTCTGACCTGGCTCGCGACGATCGGCGCAGTCGCCCCGTTCGTCGGCCTGTTCGGCACCGTGATGGGCATTGTGGATGCCTTTCATGGCTTAGGCACCGAGGGTGCAGCCACGTTGCGCGCGGTCGCTCCCGGCGTGTCTGAGGCGCTGATCACCACCGCGGCCGGTCTGCTGGTCGCCATCCCCGCGGTTATCGCCTACAACCAGTTCACGGCTTCGCTGCGGGAGTTTGGCTCACGCATGGACGACTTCTCCCGCGAACTTCTGAATAGCCTGGAAGAAATGAACGTCCCGCCGAAAGACGCGATGGAGAGGGAGGCCGCAAGTGGCCTTCACCGCTAACTCCGGTCATACGCGCACGTCGCTTGCGGAAATAAACATTACCCCGCTGGTCGATGTGGTCCTCGTGTTGCTCGTTATCTTCATGGTGACAGCTCCGGTGTTGCAGTCGGGCATCGACGTCGCGGTTCCCAAGACGCGCAGCGTAAAAGAGATCACCCAGCAGCGCATGGTGCTCACCATCGACCGCGAGCAAAATGTCTTTCTCGGTGACAAGCCGGTCAATCTGGCACAACTGCCGACACTGCTGCATCAGCCAAAGACGGATCCTGCCAACCAGGTGATCTATTTGCGCGCCGACGAGCGTGTGCCGTTTGGCGCCTTCGCCTCGGTGATGGATGCGGTGAAACAGGCGGGGATTACCAACATCAGTATCGTGACGCAGCCCCTGCAGAAGGCGAAGTAGCCAGCGATGGTGCGCAGCGAAGATCTCCTCGATCAGCCGGAAGGCCTGGGAACACCCTTTGCCAAATCCACCGGGATGCATTTGCTGATCGTGGGATTGCTGGTCGGCTACGGCTACGTGCACAACATGCTGCACGGCAGTAATTGGGGAGGCGATTTCACCCAGCAAGGAGCGATCCAGGCGACTCTGGTCTCGAACGCGGCGCTACCCTTGCCACCGAAAGACTCGCCAACCGACAACGTACTCGCCACCGAAACGCCCAGCGTTGCACCGGCGCTCGACGAGCAGAAGACGCAGCCTCTGCCTTTGCCGGACGCGATCCCCATCCCCGAGAAGCAGACGCCGGTCAAACCGCAAGCGAAGCCGAAGCCAGTCGCTCCGCCGCAGCATCAGCCGCCGCCCAAGCCGCAAAACAAGGCAAATTACGGAGAAGCCGCGGCACCCAACATTCCCCGCTCGACGGCAAGCAACACCAACGCAAGTAGCCCCAACGCAGTTACCGGCGGAGATTTCGGTTCCCGCTTCGGTTGGTATGTGGACGTGATCAAGCGCAAGGTAGCGCAGGTCTGGTACCTGCGGGAAGTGGACCCCAGCACCGCAGCCGGCGCCACGGTGTACATCCAGTTCACCGTTTCCCGCGATGGCACGCCGGGCAGCGTGTCGATTGCTACGCCGAGCAGTTCTCCGTCACTCAATTACTCGTGTCTGCACGCGGTGCAACGCGTGGACACCTTCGGTCCGCTCCCGACTGGTTACAACGAAAGCAGCTTGAATGTTCTCTACCACTGTACTTATCCCGGTACTCATTGAGGTTACCGTCGTCATTGTGTGAGGTTTTTCTCATTTAGACTTAGAAGTGCGTACGGCATGAACCAAAAAGGAATCGCAATTACCCCATCTCGTGTTTGGTTTCTTATTCTCCTCTTCCTTTCCTACGGATGCTGGAAGGCAGACGCACAGGATTGGGTCCGCACGGGAACAAACCTGGGGGCGGAGCGGGTGCGGTTGGCCGCAGCCAACTTCAACCCTTCGTCGGCCGACGGGCAAACCGCGGCGCTGAAGACGACCTTCGACACCACGCTGTACAACGACCTCAACAACGCCGGCATCTTCGACATGGTTTCGAAGAGCATGGCGCCGCCGTTGATGCCCGCCAATCCGCAGCAGATCAACCTGCCGCAGTGGGCTGCGGCGCCAGCGAATGCGGCGTTTGTGGCGTTCGGCTCGATTGCCGTGACCGGGGATCGCGTCGCTGTCTATGGCTGGCTGTTCGATGCCAAAAATCCGGAGTCTCCGCAGATTCTGGGCAAGCAGTACAACGAGGCCGGCACGCAGGACAATGCGCGATTGATTGCTCACCGCTTCGCGGACGAAATCATCACTCGCCTGGGCGGAGGCATTTCCGGCATCGCTGAGACGCACATTTACTACATCGCCGCACGGGGCGGAAACAAAGAAGTTTGGCAGATGGACTACGACGGGCAAGGCGCCCACGCCATCACGCACCTGGGCACAATTTCGCTTTCGCCGCGCGTGTCTCCGGACAACGATCGCGTTGCGTTCGCCTCACTGGGCAAGCAGGGTTGGTCGATCCGCATGTATTCCCTGCTGCTGGGCCGCATGGTGAATTTCTCTTCTATCGTGGGCAATACGCTGTCGCCGGCATGGTCGAGCGATGGCGCGAAACTGGCGTTCTCGGCTTCGCGCTCCGGTGATCCGGAGATTTACACCTCCGATGCGAGCGGCGGCAACGTAAAGCAGATCACGACATTTCGCGGGCCGGATGTTTCGCCGACCTGGAATCCGAAGACCAATTCGCAGATTGCGTGGTGCAGCGGCCGCAGCGGCCTGCCACAGATTTACATGATGGATTCGGATGGGACCAACGTGCAGCGCATGACCGATGGCGGATATGCAACTTCGCCTTCGTGGTCACCCAACGGCCAATTTCTCGCCTTTGCCTGGAATCGCAAATACGGTCCAGGCGCACCGGGTGGGCAGGATATCTACATCATGGACATCGCCAGCAAGCGCTGGACGCAGCTGACCCATGATGCCGGGCGGCAGGATTTTCCTTCCTGGTCGCCGGATGGCCGGCATATTGTGTTCCAACGCGAGAGTGGCGGCGGGTCTGAGATCTGGACCATGCTCGCCGATGGAACAGAGCAGCACCGCCTGACACAGAGCAGCGGGAACTCGATGCCCAATTGGAGTTGGAAATAGTAAGCAGCCTTGGTCAACAAGAAAAATTAAGGAGAGTAACGTGAGAACTCCGTCGTATCGTCCGATTGCATCACTCGTGGTGTTCGCTTCCCTAACCTTTGCGGCTGGCTGTCATAAAAAGCCTGTACCGCCGCCTCCCCCGCCCCCACCGGCAGCGACTTCGCCTGCACCGACCGCGACGATTTCGGTGACCCCGAGCAGCATCAATCCAGGTGGCGGCGCCGTGCTTGCGTGGCGCACTACGGACGCGACCGACATCTCGATCGACGGGATGGGTACAGTGAATGCCTACGGTACGAAGAATGTCACGCCGAGCCAGACGACCACGTATCACCTGGTCGCTCGCGGCGATGGCGGTTCGACGGATGCCAGTGCGACGCTGACGGTCAGCACTCCGCCGGCCGCTGCGGCGGCTCCCGAGATCATGGACGAGCAGATGTTCGAGCAGCATGTGAAGCCGGCCTTCTTTGACTATGACGCCTACGAGATTCGTCCCGATGCGCAAACGGTGCTGGCAGATGATGCAAGCTTCCTGGTGTCGCATCCGACGGTCAAGGTGGTTATCGGCGGATACTGCGATGATCGCGGCTCGGCGGAATACAACCTGGCCCTGGGCGAGAACCGCGCCAATGCAGCCAAGCAAGCGCTGGTCAACGGCGGCGTGAGCCCGGAGCGCATCCGCACAGTTAGCTACGGTAAAGAGAAGCAGTTCTGCACCCAGGCGGATGAGGCTTGCTACCAGCAGAACCGCCGCGCCGGCTTCTCACTCGACCAGTAGTTCGCCCAGTAGTTACGGCCATTCCATGGCGGTGTCGCGCGACGCCGCCGTGGACTAAACTGGAACTTCACGGGGAGCGTCATGCGCACACATATCATCCGGCTTGCTGCCGTAGCTTTGTTCCTTTCACCTCATGCCTTTGCGGTTTCGAAGGAAATGGTCCAGTTGCAAACGCAGGTGCAACAGTTGCAGGACATGGTGCAACATCTGCAAACCTCGAATGACGAACGTATGGGCGTGATCGTCAACCTGGTGCAGCAAAACAACGACAACATGAACAAGATGATGGCCACGGTGAGTGCCCTGCAGTCCACGTTGAAGGCAGAAGCGGACCAGCGGGGCGCTGGGAATACGCAGCTTTCCGGGCAGATTCAGTCGTTGAATGATTCCGTCGATGAGTTGAAGACGAAAATTGCGAATTTAACCACGCAGATGCAGGCGATTCAAAGCCAGATGCAGAATGTGAACCAGATGCCGGCGGGTGGGGCTGCTCCGGCGGGTGCGCCAGGGCCTGGAGGCCAGGCGGCAATGCCGCAACCACAGGGGCCGGCGGCACCTCCCGTGGATCAGCTTTACCAGAGTGCTCTGCGGGATTACAACTCAGCGAAATATGCCCTCGCGGCATCGGAGTTTGGGGATGTGATTCACTTCTATCCTCAGGATCCATTGGCGGGGAATGCGCAGTATTACCTGGGCGAGATCAGCTACCGCCAAGGCAAATACCAGGCAGCCATCACCAGCTATGACGCTCTGCTGGAACAGTACTCTGGTAATTCCAAGGCGCCCGCCGCGGAGTTACGCAAAGGACAGTCGCTGATCGCTTTAGGGCAGAAGGATGCCGGCGTCCGCGAGCTGCGTACGCTGATCCAGCGTTATCCGCAAACTCCTGAGGCGCAGGAGGGGCGGAGCAAGTTGAATGGCATGGGCGTGAGGATTACCGCCTCCAAGCCGAGTGCCTACGCCCCGGTCGCGCAGTAAGACCGCAGATACACCTTGTACAGTCTGTTCCACGAACTTCCCTTCTGGACTTCCCCCAAGCAAGCTGGTCATGCCGAATTGAGCTATCCCGTGCCCATGTTATATTTTTGTATAACATGAATGTGGGCATGCACACTACGAATCTGCGCAAAGTTGGTGGCTCTGTCATGCTGGCCGTGCCTCCTGCGATCCTCGATTTGTTGCAACTGGAGGCCGGGGCGACCGTTGGACTGGAAGTCGATGGGCAGCGTCTGATCGTCCATCCCAGCATCAAGCCTCGCTATACCCTGGCGGAACTACTGGAGGCGTCGGACTACTCCCAGCCGCAGCCACGCGAAGAGCGGGAGTGGATCGATGCCCCGGCGGTGGGTGGTGAGTTGTTATGAACCGTGGCGATATTTACCTGGTATCGCTTGATCCAACCCACGGTCACGAACAGCGCGGCCATCGTCCGGTGCTGATCATCTCCCCTACCGCATTCAACAAAGCAACCAGGTTGCCAGTGGTTCTTCCGATCACCAGATTTGGCCGCCGCATCGGTTTCGCGGTGCCTCTCGCCGGCATACGCACCACCGGAGTTGTGCGATGCGACCAACCGCGTACGCTCGACATACACGCCAGGGGTGGGAAGAAGGTGGACGCGCTTCCCGCAGCGATTCTGAATGACGTGTTAGCCAGAACCGCAACGCTCTTCCAGTAGTCACGGGACAGGGGCCACTCGTGAGGCCGCAATGCGATTACTTCTTCTGTCCTGGACCCAAAAACACCCCCAAGCTCCCACCCGCCCTCTCTTTCAGCGGGCCTCTACTTCAACCGAATCGCAAGCAATTCGATAAGAGTATGTTTGGCTCCGGTGGTTCTTGAAGTCGGTGCACTCTACGATCAATTGGACAACTTGATCTGAATATTCAAGTCTTAAAACCTCCCCATCGCTGCATTCTGCTAATGCCTCTTCAATAGGAATCCCATCGCGGGTAATGGCTTCAACACCCTTTATTCGTACCAATGCAGTCTGCACAGTCTCGCCGAAGTGAACGCCGTCTAACTCAATCACCCGTGATTTATCCTCATTACGTACACGACTGATTGTCGATTCGTGAAACCCAATTTTTTGCGCAGATTGCATTCTTCCTCCCATTACTACTCAGGTTGTGGTGGCGGAAGCGCTGGCTGCTAAGCCTGCAAGTGACAGGCATTGGAGGCCACGACAGACGACTAGACCCCGCGACGCGACGATTACTTCAACTGTTCTGGTTCTCCCGGGTTTCTTTGGCTGTTTAGTCCGGGCAAAGGAATCTTTCCCGCAATATTTCCCTCAGCGTCACAAATGATTGACCATTGCTCTCGATCTGGATCGTCTGCGGGAAGCTCAAGAAACCAGCTCTCCTCCCACCTTCCACCGCCGCCCTGTATGGTCAATGTGCAACCGTCTGACAGGTGCAAAATCAAATCGCTGTTGTCGCTAACTTTGATCGCCGAGATGCTGCAACCAAGCTTCGACACAAGAAGAGCCGCCTGTAGTGGGGCCTCCAGTGGTATCGGGAATTGTCCCTTGATTGCGAATTCACTCACACTCGATTCCCATCTTTGCTCATCTCCCATCCTCCAGGCACCCCTCAGACGGAGACAAAACAGCGACGGGATTCTCGAACTACCGAACAGCTCTTGAAGGGCTGGGTGCTTTTGTGCCTCATCGCGTTGCAACCTCAGGATGAATTCCGACCAAAATTCAAAATTGGCCACTACTGATCGCTCGAGAAGCAGCCCTAAGATCGCGATGTACTGATTCGTTTTCACTCTTTCTACCTCACCACGGTTATCGTGATCATGAGCAGCCCCGGCAATATCGGAACGCCCTGCCCAAATATTCCGCCCGCCAACGAAGTTATCGCGGTTTTCCTCGACTGGACTGCTCTTCTTCTGCGGTGCTATCGTTCCTTCGGCGCAAAAAGCCGGAGGATTCTTGATGGCTACTATCCCTGTTGATGCTCATATCAATTCGAAAACCGCGGAATTTTTGACGCGGCAACACCGCATGCTGATCGATGGACGTTTCGTGGCAGCCGCATCTGGTAAGACTTTCCCGGTCTACAATCCCGCGACCGGAGACATCGTGGCGCATGTACCAGAAGCGGAAGCGGAGGATGTAAACCGTGCCGTTCTGGCCGCCCGTCGAGCGTTCGACGATGGTCCGTGGAGCAAGATGTCCTCTTCCGAGCGCGGCAAGCTGCTCTGGAAAATAGCGGACCTGCTCGAGGCCAACCTGGAAGAGTTCGCAGAAATCGAATCTGTCGACAACGGCAAACCGTTTTCCGTGGCCAAGGTCGCCGACCTTCCACTGGCGATCGACATGTTCCGCTACATGGCCGGATGGGCCACCAAGATCGGCGGCTCCACGCTTTCGTTCGGAACCCCGGGCGCCTTCCACTCGTACACCACACGGGAGCCGATCGGCGTGGTTGCGCAGATCATTCCCTGGAACTTTCCCCTGCTGATGGCCGCATGGAAGCTGGCGCCTGCACTCGCTGCCGGCTGTTGTGTGGTCCTCAAAATCGCGGAGCAGACACCCATGTCCGGGCTTCGGCTGGCCGAGCTTTTCGACCAGGCGGGATTCCCTGCCGGCGTGGTCAACGTCCTGACCGGCTTCGGCGAAGGCGCCGGCGCGCCGCTGGCGGAACACCCGCTGGTCGACAAGGTTGCGTTCACCGGATCGACTGAAGTTGGCAAGCTGATCGTGAAAGCCGCGACCGGCAATCTCAAGAAGGTAACCCTGGAACTGGGGGGCAAGAGCCCGGCCATCATCTTCCCGGATGCTGACCTGGAACGCGCCATCCCGGGCACAGCGAGCGCGATCTTCTTCAACCAGGGCCAGTGCTGCTGCGCGGGTTCCCGGCTGTTTATCCACGAAAGCATTTATGACAAGGTGCTGCAAGGGGTAAGCGACATCGCCGGGGGCATTCAGATGGGCGCCGGTACCGACCCCAAGACGCAAATGGGGCCACTGGTCAGCGAGGAACAGTTTGAACGCGTGACCGGGTACATCGATTCCGGGATCCGCGAGGGAGCAAAGGTCGCCGCCGGCGGCAAACGGTACGGCGATCGCGGTTACTTCGTGCAACCCACCGTCCTCACCAATACCAAGCCCGACATGAAGGTGGTCCGGGAAGAGATTTTCGGACCGGTGGTGTGCGCCGAATCGTTTTCCGACGCCGATCTCGATCGGGTGGCAAAGGAAGCGAACAATTCCATCTACGGCCTCGCGGCCAGTGTGTGGACCCGCGATCTGAGCACCGCGCACAAAATGGCGCGGCGCATCCGGTCCGGCACAGTGTGGATTAATTGCCACAATGTGTTCGACGCGTCGCTACCCTTCGGCGGGTACAAGCAGTCTGGCTGGGGACGCGAGATGGGTGAGGAAGTGCTCCACAACTACACAGAAGTAAAGGCCGTGACCGCGGCCCTTTAGTCCCGGGTTCGTCTGCGGGCTGGGAGCTCCAGCCCGCAGACAACGCCGCGGGCAAAAGACTCATCCCTTAAGCACCATGCCAATTCACCCAGACAGCGATGCCCACAAGGGAGCAGTAGAAGAGGACGAATGCAGCGAGACTTCGCTCCAGGGCCAGATAGGCCATCGGGACGAAGACGAGATGCTGAAGGATGCTGACAGCGATTTTCCCGAACCCGGGTCGAGTCCGGAGCATAGCGGGGAGCACCGCTAGATTGGTAGGAACCCACTCAAGCCAAATGCGGGCTTGAATGGGCTTCCATATTTTCAACTTGATGGGACAGGTTTAGCCGATTTTGGTCAGCTTGCCCTGGTTGAGCTCTTTCCAGTTCCGGCCGTTGTCTTCACTGAACTCAGTGCGGAAGTGCATTACCTTGTCGGACACAAACTCATCGTTGGTCAGGAACATGATGGTTTTGTCCTGGTTCTGTACTTCAGTCCCAAAGCTCCAGACATTGCCCTTCACCTGCATCGGAACTTCCCGAGGCGAAGCGTCTTTGTCCACGCCGAAGAACTTGTAGGTCTTTGCGGCGTCATCGTAGGTATAGACAGACAAACTGTTGCTTATCCCACTGACCCCGTGCATCAGGTGATCGCACAGGATAAAGCCGTGATGCGGCGACCAGGTACAGGTCATCTCTGAAGCAACGGACGCAGCCTCGCTATAAGGCGTGTTCATCACTTCGGTTTGGGATTCCCAGGTGCCGACCCAAACATCCATTTTCGTCAATTCTGGAGCAATCGGGGGGACCGATAAATGGTCACTGGCGAGGGCCAGGGTGCTGGCTGCGACAACCGCGAAATAGACTCCTCGTAGGAAATTCTTACGCATGCTTTCCCCTTGCTCTGTTCATGAAACGAGCTGATCATACAACCTTTAGGGGAGCCTTGAACAACAATAGAGGTACATTCTTAGTACCCGAAAGCCAAAAAATGCATGTCCGTAAGTAACGTGACGTAGCATTTACCTGGTAGCCGCCGGGCAGGTTACTGGTGTTTTTGCATGATGTCTTCCAGCACTTGACGGGAGGGCCGGACGCGTGACTCCGGCAAGGTGGCCAGCGGCTCGTCCACCAGGTTCAGCATGTCGGTGAAGCTGGGCTTGGTCGTATCCACGTAGAAGACCCCGGTTAGGACCTCGCCCTTCTCATGCGCCTCCATCAGAGCCGTGACGGCCTCGATTCGGTTGGTCGGGTTGTAATCGGGATGGAGCTTACGCAACCTCATGTGGGATCCGTCGTGCATTTGCACGTCGTAGGTAGTTCCCGGGTCGTAATCGACGGCAATCTCTTCAAAAGACGGCACAAAGCCGACCTCGTTGACCGCCTCTTCGTGTTCCTGGACGTATTTATAGCTCTTGGTCGATCCCTCGTGGTCGTTGAAGGTGACACACGGAGAGATGACGTCGAGCATCACCGTCCCATGATGCGCAAGGGCGGCTTTGAGCATGGCGGTCAATTGCTTTTTGTCCCCGGAGAAGGAACGGCCGACGAAGGTGGCGCCCAGCTCGACCGCGATCGCACAGGTGTCGATCGGCGGCAGGTCGTTGATAACGCCAGTCTTTAGCTTGGAGCCGACGTCGGCAGTGGCCGAAAACTGTCCTTTTGTCAGGCCGTAAACCCCATTGTCTTCAATGATATAGATCAGGGGCAGGTTGCGCCGCATGAGGTGGGCAAACTGGCCGAAGCCGATGGAGGCGGTATCGCCGTCACCGCTCACGCCCAAGGCTCTCATGGTGTGGTTGGCCATGAGGGCGCCGGTGGCTACCGAGGGCATGCGCCCGTGCACGCTGTTGAAGCTGTGGGCGCGGCTCATGAAGTAGGCCGGGGTCTTGGAGGAGCAGCCGATGCCGGAAAGCTTCATCACCCTCTCAGGAGCGACCCCCATTTCGTACATCGCGTCGACAATGCGCTCGGAAATGGCGTTGTGCCCGCAGCCGGCGCAGAGCGTGGTTTTTCCGCCGCGGTAGTCAAGAACCTGCAAGCCGATGCGGTTCTTCTTGGGGCCGGGAGCTACCGGTGGATTTAACGTCGTCGCCATTAGAGTTCCTCCTGGAGCACCAGCTGGTCAGTCACCGTACGCGCGTCGAGGGGTAGGCCGTCGAAATGGCGAATGCTTCTGAGTTTGGTGGTTTCGGCGGCGGGGAGATCGAGCTTGAGCAAGCTCAGCATCTGCCCATCGCGGTTCTGCTCAATTACGTAAATCGTCGTGTGCGCGGCGATGAAGGCATGGACTTCCGGCGAGAACGGGAAGGCACGTAGGCGCAGGTAGTCGGTTTCGACGCCGTATTCCTTCTTCATCTGGTCGCGGCTTTCGCGCACGGCAAAATCTGAGCTGCCGAAGGCGATAAGACCGATCTTCGATTTACCGGTCTGCACCACTTCTGGTGCAGGAACCAGGGTGCGAGCGGTCTGGAATTTGCGATCCAGGCGTTCCATCAGGTTCTGGTAATCGTCCGGACGCTCGGTATACTGCGCCTTCTCGTTGTGGCCGCTGCCGCGAGTGAAATAGGCCGCCTTGGCGTGGTCGGTGCCGGGAAGAGTGCGGTACGGGATGGCATCGCCATCCACGTCTTTGTAGCGCTCAAAGCTGCCGAGACGGTCGAGGTCCTGGGCGGAGAGCACCTTGCCCCGCTTGATCGGCTTCTCCGGGTAGGCGAAGGGTTCCGACATCCAGTTATTCATGCCGAGATCGAGGTCGGAGAGGACAAAGATCGGGGTTTGCAGCTGCTCCGCCAGTTCGAAGGCTTCGATGGCGAACTCGTAGCACTCGTGGACTGAGGCAGGCAGCAGCATGACGTGCTTGGTGTCGCCATGCGAGAGGTAGGCAATCGACAGCAGGTCTCCCTGCATGGTGCGGGTGGGCATGCCGGTGGAGGGGCCAACGCGCTGGATGTCGAAGATGACGCCCGGGATTTCGGCAAAGTAGCCGAGGCCGGCGAACTCCGCCATGAGAGAGATTCCCGGGCCGGAGGTAGAAGTCATGGAGCGCGCGCCAGCCCAGCCGGCGCCCAGCACCATGCCGACAGCGGCGAGTTCGTCTTCTGCCTGCACGATTGCGAAGGTGGCTTTGCCGTCCGGATCGATGCGGTGCTTCTTCATGAAGTCGATGAGGCTTTCGACGACCGAAGACGAGGGGGTGATGGGGTACCAGGTGACCACAGTGACGCCGGCGAACATGCATCCCACGGCCGCGGCGGCATTGCCGTCGATGATGATCTTGCCCTCATTGGCATGCATCACTTCAAGCTGGAGTGGATCCTGCTTGGTCAGCGAGCTGGCGGCGAAATCGTATCCAGCCTTGATGGCTCCCCAGTTCAGGTCAGCAGCCTTTTGCTTTTTGGCAAACTGGCGCCGAACGGAGCTTTCGACCACGGCCAGATCCATCGACAGGAGCTGCGCCACGACACCGACGTAGACCATGTTCTTGACCAGCTTACGCAGTTTGGCTTCGGGACAAACGGCGGCGGTGATCTTGTCAAAGGGAACGGGGTAGCAGACCACGTCTTCGCGGTACTGCTTCAGGTTCATGGGCTCGTCGTAGATGGCGGCCGCGCCGGTGGGCAGGGAGAGGATGTCCTCCTTGGCAGTTTCGGCATTCATGGCCACCAGCAGGTCGATTTCCCGCTTGCGGGCTACGTATCCCTGTTTGCTGGCGCGGATGGTGTACCAGGTGGGCAGGCCGGCAATGTTGGAGGGAAAGAGGTTCTTGCCGCTGACCGGAATCCCCATGGCAAAAACACTTTTAAGCAGCACCAGATTGGCAGACTGCGACCCGGATCCGTTCACGGTCGCTACCTGGACGCTGAAGTCATTGATGACCCGTTTGGATGTTGGCGTTTGTACGGCCGCTGAGCTGCCCGTTCCGGGTGCTCCTACGGCAACATCTCCTGTCGCCATTTTGGCAGGATTCCTTCCCCAGTGAATTGCGGCGGCTCTCTCGATGAAGTGGGCCCTGATTTCCGCTCAGAACATTATAGGTCAGGGCTTTCGCTTACTTTTGTGCGCAGGAGCCAATGGCTCTAATTCGCCACTGGACGGAAGTAACTCCCAGGTAAACGGCACTACAATACTGGCATGTTGCTTGAAGGTGTTTTTGCCGCAGTTACGACGTGCTTTTACCCGGATGGGAGGCCGTATTGGCGCAAGCTGGAACAAAATATGGACCGCTATTCGCGCACCCCGCTGAGTGGGATGGTGCTGCTGGGCTCGACCGGCGAAGCGGTGATGCTCAGCGATGAGGAATCGCGGGAAGTGCTGCGAATTGCGCAGAGCGCTACGGCGGCGGATAAGGTTTTGGTGGCCGGCGTGGGCCGGGAGAGTGTCTACGAGACACTGCGTCTGGCTGAGTATGCGGCGGAGTTGGAGTACGACGTGGTGTTGGTGCGGACTCCGCATTTCTACCGCAAGCTGATGCGCAACCGGGAGATGCTGACGTATTACCAGGCGGTTGCGGACCGGTCCCCGTTACCGGTGTTGCTGTATAGCGTGCCTGCATGTACGGGATACGACCTGCCTGTGGAGGTGGTCGCCGAGTTGGCGATGCACCCGAATATCGTGGGGATGAAGGATTCCAGCGGCAATGTGGCGCGGATTGGGGAGCTGGTCAAGGCGGCGAGCGGGGCGAAGAAGCGCACGGTTCCTGTGACAACGGTTTTTGCTGCGGTGACGTCGCGGATGCTAAAGGTTTCGAGCGAGGAGAGCAAGACGTTTGTCACCGCGGATGACTTGAGTGGCGGTGGCATGGCGCTGGCGGTGACTCCGCCGAGGCCAGCACTCAGGACGCGGACGCGGGAGGTAGGGTTCCAGTTGCTTTGCGGCTCGGCGCAGACGCTGTATCCGTCGCTGGAAGCGGGGGCTACCGGTGGGGTGCTGGCGTTGGCGACGTTTGCTCCGCAGGCTGCCCACGAGGTGTATACCGCGTGGAAGGAACACGATGCTCCGTTGGCGGCGGAGAAGCAGCAGAGGATTGTTCCGGCGGGAGTGGAAGTATGCGGGAAGCTGGGGATTCCCGGGGTTAAGTATGCGTTGGATCTGAATGGGTATTATGGCGGCCGTCCACGGATGCCGCTGTTGCCGCTGTTAGCGGAAGAGCAGAAGCTGGTGGAAGAGCTTACGTTTGATACTCGGAATTGAGCGCTTCCGGCAGCCTCAGCCTGGGGGTGCCCGTATCTCGCCTTCTTGTGGCGAGATACGGGAACGAACAATCCAGAAGACGAAGACTTCGACGGTGCAGCCTTAACTTCGGTCAACTTCCCACATCTCGCCAAAAGAAGGCGAGATATGGGGCACCCCCAGGTTGAGCCACGAAAAGCCGCATGAAGTCCACCGGCCCCGACGATGCCCACAGAAAATCCGGGAGTAAGGTGGACCCGCAGTGGGTGGCCGAGCAAGCTTAATGCGCGGCCACTGGTTCGCGGCGTAACTCCTGCAGCGCATTGACGGTAATTTGTCTCCGCTGGGTCGCGGAAATGCCTTCGGCGGCTGCTCTCGCGGCGGCGATGGTGGTGATGGTTGGAATCCTCTGTGTCACGGCCGCGCGACGAATGGCTCGCTCGTCGAAGAAGGTGTCCTGGCCGTGGGGCGTGTTGATGATGAGCTGAATGCGCTCCCCCTTAATCAGATCCACCACATTCGGCCGCCCTTCCTTTACCTTGTACACGCGCTCGACCACAAGGCCAGCCCGCTCTAACACATCGGCCGTGCCTTGCGTCGCTACCAGGTGAAAACCCAACTCGACATACTGCCGAGCTAAATCCAAAACGACTGCTTTGTCGCGATCGTTCACGCTGAAGAAGACGGTTCCTCTCACCGGCAAAACCTGACCGGCGGAGACCTGCGCTTTGGCGAAGGCTTCTCCAAAGTTGTCCGCAACACCCATCACTTCGCCGGTCGACTTCATCTCCGGACCGAGGACCGTATCCACACCAGGAAACTTATTCCAGGGAAAGACCGGGGACTTTACAAAGAAATGGCTGCCGGTCGCAAGATCCGTACGATCGGCTACCTGCTCGGGCATCAACTCGCGCAACGTGCGCCCCGTCATTAAACGAGCGGCCATCTTTGCCAGCGGCACACCGGTGGCTTTCGAAACATACGGAACGGTACGCGAGGCACGCGGGTTCACTTCAATCACGAACACCTTGTCGCGCTGAATGGCGAATTGCAAATTCACCAGGCCGATGACCTTCAGAGCAAGCGCAAGTTGGCGGGTGTAGGTGCGTATGGTCTCGAGCGTCGCGGTTGAGAGATCGACCGCGGGCAGCACGCAGGAGGAGTCACCCGAGTGAATACCGGCTTCCTCAATATGCTGCATGATGCCGGCGATGATGACATCCCGCCCATCACACAGCGCGTCGACATCCACTTCCACCGCGTCCTCTAAGAAGTGGTCGACCAGGACAGGCCGCTCCTGCGAATATTCGACGGCTTCCTTCATGTAATGACGCACTGCGTCGGCGTCGTAAGCAATCACCATGGCCCGGCCGCCGAGCACATAGGAGGGCCGCACCAGCACCGGATATCCAACCCGCTCGGCGCCTTCGACAGCCGCTTCCACCGTAGTGACCATCGCGCCTGGAGGCTGAGGAATATTGAGATCCTCGAGAAGCTTGCCGAAGCGCTTGCGGTCTTCCGCCAGATCGATGGACTCGGGAGACGTGCCCAGGATCTTGATGCCCGCCGCCTTCAACGGCAATGAGAGATTCAGCGGAGTCTGCCCACCGAACTGCACAATCATGCCGATGTCTGCACCGGACGAGGCTTCGTGCTCGTACACCGCCAGCACATCTTCCAAAGTCAAAGGCTCGAAGTACAACCGGTCGCTGGTGTCGTAATCGGTCGAAACCGTTTCCGGATTGCAATTGACCATGATGGTCTCGTAGTCGTCATCGCGGAGTGCGAATGCCGCATGACAGCAACAGTAATCGAACTCAATTCCCTGCCCGATGCGGTTCGGTCCGCTGCCCAGGATGATGACTTTGCGGCGGCTGGTCGGCGGCGCTTCGTCCTCTTCGTCATAGGTGGAGTAAAGATAGGGCGTCTCGCTGTCAAACTCTGCTGCGCAGGTGTCGACTTTCTTGAAGACAGGCGTGACGCCAAGCCGTTTGCGCAGCTCTCTGACCGGAGCTGCATCGTCGGGCCCAGCGAGGCTCCAGACTTCAGCGATGCGCGCATCGGAGATTCCCATCCGCTTGGCCTTCCGCAGCACATCCTCAGGCATGGTTTCCAGTGAATAGTCACCCAACTTCTGGATGGTGTCGGTGACCTCCTTGATCTGGTAGAGGAACCATGGATCCATGGAAGTCATGCGCGCGACTTCGCGCACCGAAAGCCCGCTGCGCAAGGCGTAGCGGACATAATTCAGGCGTTCCGGCTGCGGAGTGACCAGGCGTTGGGTTAGCCTGCGCGGCTCAATCACTTCAGAGCTGATGCGCTTGCCGGTATCGAGTGAGCGCAGCGCCTTCATCAGCGCTTCCTTGAAGGTGCGGCCCAGGGCCATTACCTCACCGACAGATTTCATCTGCGGTCCAAGGTTCTCATCCGCGCCGGGAAACTTCTCGAACTGCCACTTGGGTATCTTGACTACCACGTAGTCGATGGATGGCTCAAAGCACGACGGCGTTTTCTTCGTGATGTCGTTGGGGATTTCGTCGAGCGTATAACCAACAGCGAGCTTGGCGGCAATTTTAGCGATGGGATAGCCGGTCGCTTTGGAGGCAAGCGCAGAGGAGCGCGACACGCGCGGATTCATCTCAATCACGGTCATGCGCCCGTTGGCGGGGTTCACGGCGAACTGGACGTTCGAACCGCCGGTTTCGACACCGATTTCGCGCATGACGCGGATGGCGGCGTCCCGCATCGCTTGATACTCGCGATCCGTCAAGGTTTGCGCGGGCGCCACGGTGATGGAGTCACCGGTGTGCACGCCCATCGGGTCCATATTTTCGATGGAGCAAATGATGATGACGTTGTCGGCGAGGTCGCGCATCACTTCAAGCTCGTACTCTTTCCAGCCGAGCACCGACTCTTCGATCAGGCATTCGTGTACGGGAGAAAGATCGAGCCCGCGGCCGAGGATATCCATCAACTCTTCGCGGTTGTAGGCGATGCCTCCACCCGAGCCGCCGAGGGTGAAGGAGGGACGAATGATGACCGGGAAGCCGATCTTGGCTGCGAATTCCGAGCCGTCGCGGATGTTGTTCACCAGCGCCGAGCGCGGGACGTCGAGGCCAATGCGCGCCATCGCGTCTTTAAAGAGGAGCCGGTCTTCCGCCTTCTTGATCGCTTCCAGGCGGGCGCCGATCATTTCTACGTCGTATTTTTCGAGGATGCCGCCATCGGCAAGATCGACGGCCAGGTTCAACGCAGTCTGACCACCCACGGTCGGGAGGAGCGCGAACTTTCCGACGCGCCGGCCGCTGGCATCGGCCATCCGCTCGCACTCCCGGCGAATGATTTCCTCGACGTATTGGGGTGTCAGCGGCTCGATGTAGGTACGGTCCGCAAGCTCCGGATCGGTCATGATCGTGGCTGGATTGGAATTCACCAATACCACTTCATAGCCTTCGGCCTTGAGCGCCTTACAGGCCTGTGTGCCGGAGTAGTCAAACTCGGCTGACTGCCCAATCACAATCGGCCCCGAGCCGATCACGAGAATCTTCGTTATGTCATTCCTGCGTGGCATTTATTTTTCCGCCTGCTATTGAAGGGGTATTTTCCTTTGGGGTGCCGGGTCCCTTTGAAGGGGCGGGGCTTCAGCCCCGCCGGCACGATTGATCGTGGTGAGCGGCTTTAGCCGCTGAGGGATTGGGTCAAAATCGACTGCGAGATAGCGGTAACTCTCTGCTTTCGGATTGTTCCGTATGTACGCGACATGGCGATCCCAATCTTCAACATCTCGAATCCGGTGGTCAGAAAAACCGACCTGCCAAATATCATGCTTCCACTCAAAGGTTGACCGAGCTCGAAAGGAGAGGCCTCCCTTAATGTTTTGCACGGCCCTTTCGAGGCTGCCCTGGGGAGAGAGGAGGGTGTGAAAGTGATCCGGCATGATGACGTAGGCGTGAAGCAGATACGATGTGCCCCGATAGTGCTCAAGAATCTCCTGCAGCAGGACTGCCCAGCGCTCGTGGCGAGAGAACGGCTGCCGCTCCACCGTCTGAGAGCTCACAAAGTAGGTCTGTCCGCTTCGACTCACTTTCTCTCTGGCTGGACGCATACTTTCCCTCAGTGGCTAAAGCCACGCTTTTTTTTGCTTGTAACGGACGCTGAAGCCCGTCCCCTTCAAGCCTGTGCCCTTTAAGCCCAAGCCAGCCGGCTTGCCAATCCTATCCTCGGCTAATCCAGTCTCTTGAAAGGTTAGCGGCTATAGCCTCTGAGGGCAGCTTCTTACTTCTTCCACTCTTCCATCATTTTTCTGAAGTCGCGGAAGAGATAGTTGGAGTCGTGTGGGCCTGGGCTCGCCTCGGGGTGGTATTGCACACTGAAGAGCGGCATCGTCCGATGACGCAAACCCTCGAGCGTGTTGTCGTTCAAGTCGACATGGGTCAACTCGACTTCACTTTGATTGATCGAGTCCGGATCCACCGCGAAATTGTGGTTGTGCGCGGTGATCTCCACTTTGCCCGACCCCGTCTGCTGCACCGGGTGGTTGCCGCCGTGATGGCCAAACTTCAACTTGTAGGTCTTGCCACCCAACGCCAGCCCAATCAACTGGTGGCCGAGACAGATGCCGAACATCGGCTTTTTCCCCACCAGCTTGCGAATATTCTCCTGGGCGTAGGTGACCGGTTCGGGATCGCCCGGCCCGTTGGAGAGGAAGATGCCGTCGGGATTCAGCGCGAGCACGTCTTCGGCGGAAGTCTCTGCCGGCACTACCGTCACCCGGCACGCTTCGCGTGACAGCATGCGCAGGATGTTGTGCTTGATGCCGAAGTCATAGGCCACCACATGCAGGTCGGGGGGCGGCAACTTCAGGCTCTCGTCCCCCTGCATCAACGGATCACCATTGAAATTGCGCCGGTCGTGGCAGTCCCATTCGTAAAGACTTTTGGTGCTGACCACCTTGGCCAGATCGGTGCCGTCCATCTTGCGAATGCTGCGCGCTTTTTCGACCAGCTTTTGCGGGTCCAACTCCAGCGAAGAGATCACCCCACGCAGAGCACCATAGGTGCGGAGATGGCGGACCACCGCGCGCGTGTCGATTTCGGAAATCACCGGCACGTTGAAGCGTTCGAGGTATTCTTCCGTGACCTGTTGGGAGCGCCAGTTGGAGCTGATGGGCGAAAATTCGCGAGTAACCAAACCCTCAATGTACGGGCGGCTGGCCTCGTTGTCGGCAGTGTTGGTGCCGTAGTTTCCGATTTGTGGATTGGTCAGGACAACAATTTGTCCAGCATAGGAAGGATCGGTGAAGATTTCCTGGTAGCCCGTCAGTGAAGTATTGAAAACTACTTCGCCAGAACATTCACGTTTGGCGCCGTAACTCTCACCGCGGAAGATGCGCCCGTCTTCGAGCGCGAGGAATGCCTGCATGGCTTCTCCATCGAGTGGATTCAGTCAAGTTTAGCAGGTATCGGCGGTGCTCACAGCGATCGCTATTGGATAATGCCCATGTCTTCCGCAGGCCAGTAGACGAAGGAAGCTTTGCCGTAAATCAAGTCCCGCGGCACAGGCCCAAAGTCGCGGCTGTCGCTCGAAATCGAGCGATGATCCCCCATCACAAAATACTGATCTGTGGGGATCACCATTGGATCCTGCGATCGGCTGTCGTGGAATCTTCTCGGCACGTACGGCTCGGGAAGTAACCGTCCATTAATGTAGGTGCGCCCATCGTCGATGCGCAGCTCGTCGCCGGGCACGGCGATGACACGCTTGATGTAGCTCTTCTGGGGATCGCGAGGGTAGTGAAACACCACCACGTCGCCACGATGAATGCCTTCGAAGTGGTAGACAAACTTGTTGATGAAGAGGCGATCCTGATCGCCGAGGCGCGGCATCATGCTGGTGCCTTCAACCCGTACCGGCTGATACAGAAACGTAATGATGAAGAAGGAGACAGCCAGCGAAAAAAGCATGTCGCGGCCCCAGACCCAGAGACTGCGTCCGGACTCGGGCGGATTCTCCATCAATTACAACCCAGGCTGCCGTAAGGGCAGGTGATCGTTTGGCGATGCTTTTCCATCGGTTGTTGCTGCGCCGCCGGCACCATCTGCGGCCCATGCGTTTCGTCGATGCCGGCGAGTTGCGATGCCTGCAGCACTAGAGGACGTTGCAAGACCATCTCCACGGAAGTTCCGGTCGGGATAGAGATGTCGTTGCCACGGGTGAAGAGGGTGTAGATTGCGCCTGCAGCCGCACCTGCGGCGGACCCATAGCCGACTCCTTTCACCACATCGCCAGATGCCGCGCCACCGAGAGCTCCGGCTTCGGCGCCGATCGCTGCTCCCTTAAGTACATTGGCGACATCACGGCCCTTGTTCCCCGCCTGCTCCACTGTGCCTTCGCTGCCTTTCACTTTCGGTCCGTCGGATCCCGGCAGGCTGTTCAGCACAGCCGGCACGGCGACCACCTGGCCGTTGGGGAAGATCATGGTGGTGAAGTGCATATCGAGTTGCGCTCGACCTTTCACCCGCCCTGGCCGCTGCACCCGGTCCACCACACCCTGCACGTACACACCCACCGGTATCATGACGCGCGAGCCGCCCACCACGGGAAAGGTAGACACGAGGTAGACGCCATCTCCCTGCTGCGCGGTTTTCGTGTTGATGGCACTCTTAAGAGACAGCAACACCTTGGTGCCCGCAGGAACGGTGTACGTCTGGGGAGGCGCCTCCGCGGCGATCGTTTGCGCGCCGACGGCAGAGCACCCAGCCAACAGAGCTAGCGTCAGTAGTTCCCCATGCATGCCCATCCTGGACTCCTCGATTCACCAGTATAGACGGGCCGGAAAACGGATCGGAGAGCGGGTTTCTGCGATTTGCCCTAGCATAGACCGAAAGTGGAACCGCAAATACCTCAACAGCAACGCCAGCGGTTTGTTGCGGCGTACTCGATTCTTGAGCAGGCGATCGCCGAGCAGGCATTCCCCGGCGCGGTGTTTGGTGTGATCGCAAACCGCGAAATCCAGGCACTCGACAGTGTCGGTCGCTTTACGTACGAGGCAGCGGCAATGCTGGTGACTCCCTCTACTGTGTATGACCTTGCCAGTGTCACAAAGGTTATCGCGACTACTTCGATGGCAATGCTGCTTTACCAACGGGGAGAGCTCTTGCTCGACCAACCCTTAGTGGAATTACTTCCCACTTTTGCACAGGGAAAGGCCGTCACGATGCGACTCCTTCTGGCACACGCTTCCGGCTTGCCTGGTTATGCGCGGCTGTTTGCCGAGGCGGACAGCCCTGAGGCAATGTTTCTCGCCTGCCTGCGTTTGCCGCTCACATCCACGCCGGGCACGCACGCGGAATACTCCGATCCTGGCTTCATTCTGCTGGGCCGCGCGCTGGAAGTGCTTGCCGGGGAAGCGCTGGATGACTTCTGTGCGCGAGAGATATTCACTCCCTTGGCCATGAACAGCACGTGCTTTCAGCCCGCCGCTGGCATGCGATCCAGCATTCCACCGACGGAAGAAGACCTGACTTTTCGCCATCGCATCATCCAGGGAGAGGTGCAGGATGAAAACTGCTTCACTCTGGGTGGAGTTGCCGGGCACGCCGGCCTATTCTCCAACGCTCTCGATCCGTTGCTGTATGCGCAAGGCTTGTTCCACGAGCAGCTGTTTACGCGGGAAACGATCGATCTCTTCACCACCCGCGCCGGTCTGCCTGCGGGGAGCTCGCGCGCCCTGGGATGGGATACGCCCTCCGAGCCTTCTTCCTCGGGCCGTTTTTTTAGCCGCCACTCCGCGGGACATCTCGGCTATTCTGGTACGTCGTTATGGATCGATTTCGAGCGCCAAGTGGCGATCGTGCTGCTGACCAACCGTACCTGGCCTCACCGCCAAAGCCAGGCAATCCGTACCGTGCGGCCGGCATTCCACGATGCGGTCATGGAAGCCCTCAATTTCGGGAAGCCGTAGAATGCCATCACCCAAAAGTTGTTTGCGTCCGGGGGACGCAAAGCCTTAATTTCAGAGCAAATTGGGGTGACTTAGAGATAAAATTGTGTAGTTGCGTGGGAGCTGAGTAAACCAACATGGCCACAACCAGTACTTTTCATACGGAGACAGGCACAGGAAACGAATCGCAAAACGATCACCCAAAAGGCCTGCATGATCTGACGACGGAAAGCTCCAATGAAGCCTCGATGGGCTTCGACACCAAATCCGCTCTCGAAATCGCCCGCATCATCAACCACGAAGATTCGAAGATTGCCGCCGCGGTTAAGAAATCCATCCCTGAAATCGCATTAGTAATCGACATGGTGGCACGAAGCCTGCGCGATGGCGGCCGCCTGATTTACGTCGGCGCGGGATCGAGCGGACGCATTGCCGGACTGGACGCTTCGGAATGCCCTCCTACTTTTTCCACCCCGCCGCAAAGCGTGCAATACATCATGGCTGGCGGCCCGAAGGCCCTGGCATCCGCGGTGGAAGTGAATGAGGATTCGACCGAGCTGGGGCAGCGCGATATCGCGCGCCGCCGGCCGACCCGCAAAGATGTGGTGATTGGGCTCTCCTCCAGTGGGCGCACCCCGTATGTAGTCGCCGCGGTGGAATATGCCCGCGCACGTGGAGCCAAGACGGCGGCTGTCACCTGTAATCACAACACCGCATTGTCGAGTGTCGCTGACATCTGCATCGTTGCTGAAGTGGGACCCGAGGTTGTCTCGGGATCGACCCGGATGAAGGCGGCCACGGCGCAGAAGATGGTGCTCAACATGATCACCACCGGCGCCATGACGCGGCTTGGCTATGTCTACGACAACCTGATGGTCAATGTGCACATGCAGAACACCAAGCTGGTGGAGCGTGGCATTTCCATCCTGATGCGCGCCTGCAACATCGATCGCGAATCGGCGGTGCTGACCATCAAGTCGGCCGGACGCAGCGTGCCAGTGGCCCTGGTGATGCTCAAGGCCGGTGTCGATAAGCCGGAAGCGGTGCGCCGGCTCGCGAAGTCGGATGGCAATGTTCGACTGGCGATTGAAGATACAACGCTGGAGTTATAAGTAGTACGACTTACGAGTTACTCGGTGTAAGGAGCCCCCGGCCTCATGGATAAGTTTGTCATTCGTGGCGGTAATCCGCTGCTTGGAACGATTCGGGTAAGCGGAGCGAAAAATTCCGCGCTGCCCTGCATGGCTGCGGCAATTCTCACCGAAGACGAAGTCACCCTGGAGAACATTCCCCAGGTGCGCGACATCGAGACCGAACGCAAGCTGTTGGAGTCGATGGGCGCGGAAGTGGAACTCGGTTACGGCCGCGCGCAGCATCGCACCACGATCAGCTGCCGCGTGCTTTCCGACCCTACGGCAAAATACGAGATCGTGAAGACCATGCGCGCTTCCTCGCTGGTGCTGGGACCGCTGGTCGCCCGTTGCGGGCTGGCACGTGTGGCTCAGCCGGGCGGCTGCGCCATCGGCGATCGGCCCATCGATCTGCACCTCAAGGGCCTGGAAGCGATGGGCGCCACTATCTCGCAGGAACATGGCTACCTTGAAGCACGCGCCGAGCGGCTGCACGGTGCGCATATTGTGTTCGATAAGATCACCGTCACGGGTACCGAGGACCTGCTGATGGCGGCGGTACTTGCCGACGGCGATACGCTGATGGAGAACTGCGCACGCGAACCCGAGGTGGTGGATGTGGCAGCGCTGTTGACCGCCATGGGCGCAAATATTCAGGGTGCGGGCACGGCGACGATCCGAGTCAAGGGCGTCAGCAAGCTGCACGGCGCAAAATACCGCATTAATCCCGACCGTATTGAAGCCGGAACGTTCCTGGTGGCCGGTGCGATCACGGGCGGTGACCTGGTCGTTGCGAATTGTCAGCCCTCGCATCTGTCCGCGCTGATCACCAAGCTGGAAGCGGGCGGCGTGCGCATTACCCCCATGGGCACGGATTCGCTGCGGGTGCGCAGCGAGGGCACGCTGAAGGCGAACGACATCTCGACCGAGGAGTATCCCGGCTTCCCTACCGACATGCAGGCGCAATACATGGCGCTGGCGACACAAGCCGAAGGCACGACCACGGTGAAAGAGAACATCTTCGAGAATCGCTTCATGCACGTGGGCGAATTGGTCCGCATGGGAGCGAATATCAAGGTGGACGGGCGCAGCGCGACGGTACGGGGCAAGACTCCTCTGTCGTCCGCGGTGGTGATGTGCTCTGATCTGCGGGCGTCAGCTTCCCTGGTTCTGGCTGCGCTGGTAGCGGATGGAGAATCGATCCTTGATCGCGTTTACCATATCGACCGCGGCTATGAGCGGATTGAAGAGAAGCTGCGCGGTGTCGGCGCACAGATTCGCCGGATGGGCGATTTGTTCACCAACAACAAGCGTGAAGTTGCCGTGGAGGCTGAGGTCTAGCAGCGATCTTTGCGACTTCGCTCGGTATTTCCGCATCCGACGGAATATGACCGAGAATGCCGTGCTTCGCGAACAATTAGTGCAGCTCCTCTACGGCGGCCAAGCCCACGTGGATGTGCTTTCCGCACTCAAGGATTTTCCTCCGAAGTTCTACGGGACCAAGCCGGAGCACTCGCCTCACTCTGCCTGGGAGTTGCTGGAGCACATGCGCATCGCGCTGCGTGATCTCTGGGAATTTTCTACGAACGACAAATATGTGGAGATGAAATGGCCGGAGGATTACTGGCCGAAGGCCGCGAAGCCAGCTTCTGAGGAAGAGTGGCACAACTCGGTGCGCGCGCTGGAAGCGGATTTAAATGCCTTTGCCACCCTGGTGAAGGACCCACACAGCAATTTGTATGCGCAAATTCCCTGGGGCACGAAGGATCAGACGTTGTTGCGCGAAGTGCTGCTGGCGGCCACGCACAACAGCTACCACATCGGCGAGCTGGTGTTTCTTCGCCGTCTTCTCGGCGCCTGGAAGGGATAGCTCTCCACTCAACGGAGCTTGGATCTGCCGGCAAGCTTCCTTTGAGTGTTGCGGTCGACCCACATCTCGTGAAAAACGAGCGAGATATGGGGCACCCGAGCTCTTTCGGGAGACCGGCTCTTTCTACTTCCAGCTGACAGCGAGCTGCCAGCGCATGTGACGCTGCGCTGTCTTGCGTAGCACGCGTTCAAACTCTTCCATCTCACGCAGCACGGCCGGAGTCTCGGTTCCCAGGGCGGTGGGCGATGCCTTGAGGTGATCGAGGAGGGTGCAGACAGTGATGAGGCCGTCTTCAGGGGAAAACCATTGCGGCGGTGGTAATGTCTTTGCCCACTCCGGATCGCCTGCACCCTCTTCGAGGAGCAGGGCCATGGAGTTTTCGTCTGCGGAAAAGAACTCCAATAGCGGCTTTACCCCGATGCGTTGGGCCATCTTCTCCAGTGCATCCTCATTGCGGGCAAGCGCTCTGCCATTGACGAAAATGTCGAAGCCAGGATCCTCGCCCTCGACCACGATGTACAGAGTAGCGCTCATCGCCTGCAGTTTATCGCATCCCCCCGGACATCCAAGCTACCTAGATGGATCAATTACCAAGAAGGGAAACGGGATCGTCATCCTCTGATGCCGTGCGCATGACGACCAGCAGGCACACCAAAGTAACGACCGACCCGGCGATCATGCTGAAGGACGGACGGAGATGAAGGAACAGAGCACTTTCGAGCAAAGCGACCAGAGGCTGCATCCATTGCACGGTTGCGGCCTGGTAGGCCTCCATCCTTTGCAGCAGCCAGACATAGGTCGCCCAGGCACCTGCGCCCGCGACCGCGACCAAAAAGAGCAGCGACAGAATCGCTTCCCGATTCCACTGCATGGATTGCCCACGCTCGGCCACCATGCTGGCAAGAAATAGAAGCACAGCGGCCTCGCCGAGCAGGAGTACCGTGACGGCCACGGGGCTTTCGCTGCGGAGCTCGCGGCGAATCTCCAGCGAGGACGCGGCGATCGAAGCCACGACCGCCAACACTACTGCCGCTGCGCCGGCCTGGGTGAGGGAGAAGGAAGCGCTTAGGGTAAAGGCGATCGCGCCCACCGCCACAACCGACGCCTGCATGGCTGCCCGGGGTGCCGCGGAGGTGAGCAGCAACGGCATGGCGGAAAAGAGCACCGCTACGGTTGCTGACGGCAATTGGGGCTGTACCCAGCGAAGCAGGATGGCGGGAATTACCACCATGGTCACCGGCAAGACCAGCAGCACGGCCAAAGCGCGGCCCCGCGGCAGCTTTTGCCGCTTCCACACCACGACCGGCAGGCAAAGCAGAGCAGCCAGAAGAAAGCGGAAAGCAGCCGCCCGCAAGGGGGGAGCGTATTCCGCGAGTGTGTCGGACGCGATCCAGGTACTGCCCCAGACCAGCCCTAGCCCGGCGAACGCGAGCAAAGAAAAAGGGCTGCGTTTTGCACGCAACCCTTTGTTCCCGCTACGCAAATGACCTACTGCGGCCCACGGCTTCCGCCGGCGCCACCGGAACCGGAACCACCGCCCGGTCCACGACCCCGGCTGCGATGCCGGCGCCGCCGTCCTCCCGGACCACCTGCTGCGCCGCCGCCCGCTGGCCTGCGGACTTCCGCCGGTGCGCCGTCGGTCGCGCCATCAGCACGATTGAAGTTGGGCTCTTCCCCACCCTCAACAAAGGGCTCGTCATCATCGAACTCTTCCCCACCCTCGATGGTGATGGTGCTGGCGTTCGATGACGGCTGCCGCTCTACCTGCTGCGCTTGCGGACGAGGAGCGCGCGCAACCGGCGCGTCTCCGTCTCCCGAACCACCACGAGAAGGCTCAGGAAGCCCAAGCTTCTCGCGTTGTTCCTTCAGCAGCGCTTTGCGAGAGAGCTTGATGCGATTGCCTTCGATGCCCAGAACCTTTACCAGGACCTGGTCTCCTTCGCGCAATTCATCCTTTACGTCCTTGACGCGATGCTCGGCGATCTCGCTGATGTGCAGCAAGCCGTCGGTGCCAGGGAAGATCTCAACGAAGGCGCCGAACTCTGCCAGGCGGACTACCTTGCCGAGGTACGTCTTGCCAACTTCCGGCACGGCGGTGAGATCGCTGATCATGGCCAGGGCCTTCTTCAGCCCTTCCTCATCGCTCGAGGCCACATTGACGCGGCCGGTATCGTCGACATCGATCTTCACGCCGGTGGCTTCGATGATGCCGCGAATCGTTTTGCCGCCCGGTCCGATCAGATCGCGGATCTTGTCGGTAGGAATCTGCAGCGTGTGAATCTGCGGAGCGAACTTGGAGCGCTCAGTCTTCGGGCTGGCGAGGACCTCATCCATCTTGTCGAGCAGGAACAACCGTCCACGGCGAGCCTGTTCGAGGGCCTCGCGCATGATCTGGAAGGTCACGCCCTTGATCTTGATGTCCATCTGCAGCGCGGTAATGCCTGCGCGCGTACCGGCCACCTTGAAGTCCATGTCGCCGTAGTGATCTTCGGCGCCGGCAATGTCGGTCAGGATGGCATACGCATCGCCTTCCTTAACCAAGCCCATTGCCACGCCGGCTACGGCGCCCTTGAGGGGAATGCCCGCTTCCATCAGCGCGAGGCTTGCGCCGCAGACGCTGGCCATGGAGGAAGAGCCGTTGGATTCCAGAATGTCGGAGACAACGCGTAACGTGTAAGGCGATTCGTCTTCGCCGGGAAGCACGGCTGCAATCGCGCGCTCCGCCAAAGCGCCGTGGCCAATTTCACGACGGCCAACACCGGTCATGCGGCCCACTTCACCCACCGAGAACGGGGGGAAGTTGTAGTGCAGCATGAAGCGCTTACGCTGTTCTCCCTGGAAGGTCTCGAGGCGTTGTACATCGTCCGAAGTGCCCAGGGTCGCGCTGACCAGCGCCTGGGTCTCGCCGCGAGTAAAGAGCGCGGAACCGTGCACGCGGGGCAACACGCCAACCTCGATGCTGATTTCGCGAATCTGATCGAAGCTGCGGCGGTCGGGACGGATCCGGTCCTTGGTGACCTGCTCGCGGAAGATCCGCTCACGCATCACTTCGTAGTATTTGGAGAGTTTCTTCTTGGCATCGGCATCGCCTTCCGGCAATCCCTTGGCCAGCTCGTCCTTAATCTGCTTGACCAGCGCGTAGCTCTCCGCTTTGGGATGGGTGTGGGTATCGAGCGCATCCTTCAGGCGATCGCCGACCTTGGCTTGCAACTCCGCGAGGTAGGCCTCGTCGAATTCGACCGGAGCAACAACACGCTTGGGCTTGCCGGCCTTGGCGACAAGTTCGTCGACGGCGGCACAGATTTTCTTGATTTCGGTGTGACCGAATTCAATGGCATCGACGACAGTATCTTCGCTGACGCCGGTGGCGCCGCTCTCGATCATCACCACGCCTTCTTTGGTTGCGACGACGGTGATATTCAGGGTGCTCACCAGCCGCTCCGCATACGAGGGGTTGACGACAAACGCGCCTTCCACCTGGCCCACGCGCACGGCGCCGATCGGACCGTCAAAGGGAATGTCGGAGAGGGCGAGCGCCGCTCCAGCGGCATTGATACCGATCACGTCGGGATCGTTCTCTTTGTCGGCCGACATCACCAGGGCGATGACCTGGGTTTCATTGCGGAAATTCTTTGGGAACATGGGGCGAATGGGGCGGTCGATCTGGCGGCAGGTAAGGACTTCGCGCTCACTGGGACGGCCTTCGCGCTTGATGAATCCACCGGGGATGCGGCCTCCGGCATAGGCGTATTCGCGGTAATCGACGGTTAGGGGGAAAAAGTCCAGGCCTTCTTTGGGGTCGGGTGCGGCCACGGCAGTTGCCAGGACTACGTTGTCACCGTTGGTGACGAGCACAGCGCCAGAGGCCTGCTTGGCCATGCGGCCGGTCTCAAAAATCAGTCGCTTGCCACCGGCAAGATCAACAGTTACTTCCTGTTTCATAAATTCCTCATTTCGTGTGTGCACGGAGCGTGCAAAAGGCGGGAAAATGCGAGTGCGCGGCTTGGGTCAGACCATGCGACGCGGGCGGTCCAGCTGGCGCCATCCTATGTGCACCAGCCGCCTCAACGTACAGCTCGGTCCAATCGTTTCGCCTGCTTGTGGAGTACAAGTTGCTCGCTTGTTACTTGCGGATACCCAGCTTACCGATCACGTCACGGTAGCGGTCAGAGTTGTTTATCTTGAGATAATCCAGCAGACGGCGGCGCTTACTCACCAGCATCAACAGACCGCGCCGTGAGGCGTGATCCTTTTTGTGAAGCTTGAAGTGCTCAGTCAGCTCGCCAATTCGTTCACTGAGAATCGCAATCTGCACTTCCGGGCTACCCGTGTCACTGTCATGGGTGCGAAAGCGCGTAATAACTTCGGTTTTCTTTGCAGTTGCCAGCACGGCAGGTGCTTTACTCCTCTACGTTAAGTGTCTGATCAAGAATAACATGGCTTCGATTGCGACGTCTATTGCGGCGCCCGGCTCATGTTCCGGATTGGGGCCTACTCCATCATCACCGTTCCACCCCCGCCCGGCTGGTTGCGATCGAGCAGGAAAGCCATGGGAATCATCAGGATGGCGGCAATAGCGAGCACATAATAGACATCCACGTAGGCCAGCGCCTGGGTCTGCTGTTGCATTTGCTGGTAAATCTGCCCCTGGGCCAGGTGCAGTCCGTTCGATTTGCCCGCCAAATTGTCGAAGGTATGGCGCAACGCGTCGATCTGCTGCTGGTAGTTACTTCCAGCCAGGGTAGTGTTCTTGGAGAGAGTGCTCTGGTGCCACTGGGCCCGCTCGGTGACCAGGGCGTTGGTCAGCGAGATGAGAATGCTGCCGCCGATGTTGCGGACGAAGTTAATCAACCCGGAAACCTGATTGTTCTTCTCGGGAGGAATGCCGAAATAGGCCGCCGTGGTGACCGAGATGAACACGAATGGGATGGCAACGATCTGGAAGACGCGCAGCTTCGACGCGAAACCGAAGCTGATAAGCAGGCTGAGATGGGACGCCGTGTAGAGGTACGAAAGGGCAAAGAGGATAAACCCGAATGCGATCAGATTGCGGGCGGGAAACCGGCTGACCGCCTGACCGGCCATGGGCATTGCGAGCAGCAGGACCAACCCGCCACCAGAAAGAGACAGCCCGGCAACCGTCGCCGTGTAGCCGAGATTCTGCTGGAGAAACTGCGGCTGCAAGACGGTGGTCGCGTTCAGCAATCCGCCGGTTAACAACATGAGAAACGCGCAGACGGCAAAGTTCTTGAACTTGAACAAGCGCAAATCCATTAAGGGCTTTTCGGCGTGAAACTCCCACAGGATCAGGGCCACGAACGAGACGATGAAGGTGAGGGCGAAGCCGACGATAAAGTTCGACCCAAGCCAATTCTTCTCCTCGCCTTTGTCCAGCGTGATCTGCAATGCGCCCATGGCGACCACCAGCAGCCCTACACCGATGTAGTCGATGCGATAAAGATTGTTGCGGTCCGCCTTTTGGTACGGCGGATCTTCCACCAGCCGATTGGTCAGGAAGAGCGCCAGAATGCCGACGGGGATGTTGATGTAAAAGATCCAGTGCCAGGAATAATTGTCGGTGATCCACCCCCCGAGGGTGGGCCCGATCGAGGGCGCCAGCACCGCGACCAGTCCATACAGCGAGAAGGCGAGCCCGCGCTTCGAGGGTTCGAAGGAGTCGGCCATGATGGCCTGCGCCATCGGCTGCAATCCTCCTCCGCCCACGCCTTGAAACACGCGGAACAATAGCAGCAGACCTAAGCTCGGGGCAATGCCGCACAAAAACGAGCTCACGGTAAAGATCACGATGCACAACATGAAGAAGTTCTTGCGCCCGATCACACTCGCCGCCCAGGCGCCCATAGGAAGAACGATGGCATTGGCAACCAGATAGGAGGTGAGAACCCAGGTGCTCTGGTCCTGGCTTGCGCCGAGGCTACCGGCAATGTGAGGCAGGGCCACGTTCGCGATGGAGGTATCGAGCACTTCCATAAACGCGGCGAGCGCGACCGTGGCGGCAATCAGCCATGGGTTCGTTTTGGGTTTCCAGGCGCTCTCCGCCGCGTTATCCGCCATCCTGGTGCGTATCCTCCGTGGATCAAACAGGCCCGCCTCAAAACGGGCTGCGAACAGCAGGGCTGCGAATACTCAATTCCTAGAAAGGCGCGGGCTTCAGCCCCTAAGAGCGCTTCTGCTCTCCTTGGGTGTCCTCAGCCGCTCAAGCCGTTGTTATCGACTTTGAACACACGGGCAAAGCTAGCTGCGGCGAGAAAGCTCGCTGCGGCGAGAGTGCTCACTGCGGCGAGGCAGCCCGCACCCAGAAATGAAACCGGCTTCTCGGCAATTCGTAAACCAGTCTCTATAGATGCGCGGGGCTAGCTCGCCGCTGCAGGTTTCAGACGTATTGGGCGAAGAAAGCCAGCGTCCTCGCCATCGCCTCTTTCGCTGATTTTTCGTCGTAGGCGGCATTGCCGTCGCGATTGAACGCATGCCCCGCGTCATACCAGTAGACCTGCACTTCAGGATGCGCAGCCTGGATCTTGGCTACATCGCTCTCCGGGATGTGGTCGTCCTTCTTGCCGAAATGCAGCATGACTGGCGCCTTCGGCTTCTCGGCGATGAGTCGAATGATGTGACCGCCGTAATAACCCACCGCGGCTGCCGGCGAGAAACGAGTCGCGCTCAACCACGCCAACGTTCCGCCATAACAAAAGCCCACCACGCCCGCGGGTTTGCCAGTCTCTTTGACGGCATACTCGAGGGCGGCATCGACGTCCTTCGCCGTGTCGTCGATCGGGATTTGCTGCAACAGAGCGTAGCCCTGCTCAAAGCCTGCCTTATCGTAACCAAGCTCGGCCTTGGGTTGCGCGCGATCGAAGATCGCCGGCGAGACCGCGAGATACCCCTCGGCGGCAAATCGGTCAGTCACGGAACGGATGTGTTGATTGACGCCAAAAATCTCCTGCACCACGACCAGGCCGCCCTTCGGCTTACCTGCCGGCTCCGCCACATAAGCGTCGAGTACGAATCCGTCACTGGCGCTCAACTTGATCCACTTGCTCATTGCAAACTCCTCCGCTCTCGTCATCGTATAACCGATGCCGAAGTTATATGGATGCGACCTGGCCGCGACGCAAACAATGGTCAGCCTGGTTTGATAGGGGAAAAGACTTGCTTACGAGGGTTGCCGGCCCCTGGTTCCATAGTCGCTGGTCCAACCCAGGAAGCGGATCAGTTGGCCCCGCTCCTTCCAGACAAACGACCAGAAGTAGCGAGCATCAATGGTGTCGGCTTTACGGCCGGAGTAGGTTTCGATGCGCCATTTCAAATATTCACTGCGCCATGGCGTGAAGCGGTGGCCGCGGGTTGCATTCCACAAAAAGCGAAGTGCCATATTAAGGTTTTGGCTCGCGCATATGCTCGATCAATTTGCGGGCTACGTCTTCATTGCTGATGCGATAGCTGCCGTCCGCCAGGGCCTGCTTGATCTTCTCGATTTTCTCCCGCCGCGCCGGATCAACGTCGGGATCAGCCACCAGCCCAGGCTGCAGGGCGGCTTCGGGCGTAGGGGGCGGCGCGGCGTTTTTTCTGCTGCGCTTTCCCGTTTGCGGCTTGTGCGTGTCGTCCATTCCGGACTTCAGCGTAACAGCATCAGGGGCAGATAAAAAGCCACGCGGGCCAAGCTAATGTTGACCAGGTAACGGCCTGACGAGGGACTTGGCTTCGCTTCTGGCCATGGTGTTCGCGACTGGGGGGCGAGGAGCAGCTGGAGTTTGTTTGTCTTGTTTTTCTTGTCTGCCTTGTTTGTCTAGTCTGTCTTGGCGAGCGAAATCGGCGAGGCGGGTGCGAAGGTGGAGGACCGCGGAGGCGTGAATCTGCGAAATGCGGGATTCCACGACGCCGAGAATGATGCCAATCTCCTTCATCGTGGTCTCTTCGTAGTAGTAGAGCGTCATCACCAGCCGTTCGCGTTCCGGCAGATCGCCAATCGCCGTACTGAGGCGCTCGCGCAATTCGGCGTTCAGATAGCGGAAGAGCGGATCGTCTTCCGGCCGGTTGGGCAGGTAGACCAGTTCCTCTTCGCCTGAGTCTTCTGATCGCTCGGAGTGCAGAGTGCCGATTTCCAAGCCCTTCAGTTCCCCCAGCAACTGCTGGTAAGCGGGCAGATCGATGTGCAATTGGGTGGCGATTTCGATGTCGGTGGGAGTTCGTCCCACCCGTGCGGTGAGGGTTTGAATCGCCTGCTCGACGGCTCTCCCCTTACGCCGTAGTTCGCGCGGACTCCAATCCAGCGTACGCAGGCTATCGAGCACAGCGCCGCGGATGCGAAATTGCGCATAGCTGCGAAATTGGACTTGCTTGGAAGGGTCGAATTTGTTGAGGGCGTCGAGTAGTCCGACCACGCCGGCGCTATACAGGTCTTCAATCGGCACATGCTGGGGCAAGCGCTCGTGGATCCGCCGGGCGATAAACCGCACAATGGGCAGATGTTCAATCATCAATCGTTCCTGTTCGGCGGAAAGCAATTCCCCTGGAATAGGCTGCACCGGCCGCGGGGGTTCAGCCGCCGGAATTGTGTCCTTTCTAGCTTCCTGTCTAGCTTCCTGGATAGGCTGTCCCATGTCATTGATGCCACTAACCCCCGGGGCTAGGTCGCTACTGCGCCGGGAACGTTTTTGACTTTTCTGCGCTTCGTGCATCCACGCCATCCTTGAAGAAGTCTCGGAGAAGTTTTTGGAGAAGTTATGTCGTACAACTCTTTCGGTTTTCGCTGAGGCCGATAAATACAAGGTGCTTAGCGTGTTATCGGCCGACCGCTGCAAATCTGGACTACGGGATGGTTACTTTACGGTTACCGATGTGCGATGTTTGACAAGCAATTGGGCCTCGGTTCTTGTTACTTCTCTACCCTGCACTGGATGGCCTCTGGACAACAAGTGCTTGGGGAAGCAAAGTTTTGGGGGAATTTCATAACGGGAGCAGGTGGTTTGGATACTGACCTAAAACGAAGCAATTGGCCGACACCGCGACGAAGCAAGTCCAGCCGGTGGAAAAAAGACCTCGCGCAATTCGCTTTTTCTTCGCTATAATGCGGGCATGTCGGTAACCCGAAGACAACGAGAAGTACTCGACTTCATCAGCAACTTCGTACAGCGCAACGGATACTCACCGTCGTTCGAGGAGATTGCTCGCGGCCTGAGTCTCAAATCGCTAGCTACGGTGCATAAACACATAACGAACCTGGAGAAAAAGGGTTTGCTGCAGCGGGCGCAGAACCGCAGCCGCTCTATCGACGTGCTGCCGCCGCGCAGCAAGAACAAGCGTCCGGAACGGCTTCCGTTGCTGGGCCGCATTGCGGCCGGCCAGCCGGTCGAGGCCGTCGAAAGCAGCGAGAGCATTTCGCTGGGCGACATTATCGGCAATCGCGAGGTGTTTGCACTGCAGGTCCGCGGAGACTCCATGCGGGATGAGCACATCATGGATGGCGATTATGTGCTGGTAGAGAGCACCAGCACGGCGCGGCAAGGGGAGATTATCGTAGCGCTGGTGCGCGGCACCGAGACGACGTTGAAGCGTTACTACATCGAAGGCAGCACCGTTCGCCTGCAACCTTCCAATGCCGAGATGGAACCGATCTACGTCCCGCTGGCGCAAATCGCTATTCAAGGAAGGGTGCTGGGGATCGTCCGCCGGTACGCTTAATTCCACGCATAGAAAAGCCCGGCCATGGAGGCCGGGCTCTCCCAACGATTACTTAGACCGCGATCAGCTTGCTGATGCTCTTATCGATCGTGTCCTTGGGCACGTAGCCCACGATCTGCTCCGCTACCTTACCGCCCTTGAAGAGCAGCAGCGCGGGAATACCGCGGATGCCATAGCGCATCGGCGTCGCCGAGTTGCGATCCACATCCATCTTCATCACTTTCAATTTACCCAGGTACTGTGCGGCCACCTCGTCCACCACGGGCGCGAGCGCGCGGCACGGGCCGCACCATGCAGCCCAGAAATCTACCAGGACCGGCTGGTCAGACTGCAGGACCTCCTGCTCAAATGTTGCATCGTTCACTTCAAAGACCCCTGGACCTGCCATGTTCCTCCTCCACTTTCCTCAGGCTGAGCATAGCATCTGCGCCATACTTTCGCCCTGTTGAATGGATGCAAAACCAGAGCAAACGATGCAATGGCCCAAAAAGCAAAAGCGCCTGGACCTTGCGGTCACAGGCGCTAGAGCAGCCCTCCCCCAGAACTGCTCACGAAGGGCAAAATAGGGCTTAGACATGGACTTTGGCAATAAAACTTAGGTAACAAAAGAGTAATAACGATTCAGCAATGGTTCAGGGGCGAAATGGTTACCCTTGCCAACCGGCAGCGGCGCCCTGGTGACAGAGGGGGAGGCTCAAAATCTCCACTGGACATACCTTCCTGGCGAGCTCGGCAATGGCTTCCCGCTGCGGCTGGGACTGTTCTTCCGTCAACAGCAATACCGCCGGCCCGGCGCCGCTGAGGGTCACGGACATCACGCCGCAGGTGCCCGCCAGGGGCAGCAGAGCGGGGAGGAGTGGACAGAGCTCCATACGGTAGGGCTGGTGCAGGCGATCGCGGCTGGCCACAGGCATCAGGTCAGCGCGACCCAAGGCGAAGGCGGCGCTCAGCAAGGCTACCGCCTGTACATTGGCCACGACATCCTGCCGTTGGTAGCTTGCGGGCAGAACGGCGCGCGCTTTGGCGGTGGCAACCGGATTTTCGGGAATCACCAGCAGTGCGCGCCAATCCGCCGGAGGAGCAATGGCGATGACGGCGAGTTGCGGCGCACTGGCGGCAATCGCAAGGCCGCCATACCAGCAGGCCGCGACATTGTCGGGATGGCCCTCGAGCAGGGCTGCTCTCTCGACTATGCGGGCGGCATCCCATCCCAATTCGCCAAACGCATTGGCCAGGGCAATGCCGGCAAGACGCACCGCGGCGGAAGAACCACAGCCCATCCCCAAGGGAATACCGTTGCGCATCTGGATGGCGAGGGGGGCGACGTTGCGCTGCTCCTCCGCCAGGATCAATTCGTAGGTCTGGAGCAGAAGATTGGTCTTGAGTCCGGCGCAAATCTCGGCGTTGCGTCCGCTCGCGGCGATGGAAAACTGATCCCCAGGCGCGGCGTCGATTTCGAGGAAAAGCTCGAGGGCCAGAGCCATGGCGTCAAAACCGGGACCCAGGTTGGCCGAAGTAGCCGGGAGCCGCAGGTGCACAGTCTTCATGCTTCTATAGCCGCTTCGAGCACGCGGAGCACGGCGTCCGCCGAGGCGTCGAGGGAGATCGTGGCGCGCCGCCGGTCCATCAGTTCCCTTTCCATGCCGGCGCTTTCTGCGCTGGTCAACAACGTACCCCGGTGAAAGTCGATGGTGAATTCGGAGTCCTTCAAGGTATGGCCGGTCAAGATCAGGACGACCGACTCGGAGCTGTGAATTTTTCCCTGGCGCACCAGCTTCTTCAGCCCGGCGAGGGTGACCGCGGAGGCGGGTTCGCAGCCGATGCCCTCCTGGCCGATCTCTGCTTTGGCTACGGCGATTTCGGCCTCGCTGACCTGTTCGCAGAATCCCCCCGTTTGCTGGATCACGCGGGCGGCCTTGCGCCAGGAGGCAGGGTTGCCGATACGGATCGCGGTGGCGCGGGTGTTGGCCTGCACCGGGTGGATGGCCCGCCCGTCTTGGTGCAGGAGGCTGAGGTAAAGCGGGTTCGCGCCCTCGGCCTGGATCACCGTGATTTTGGGCACCTTGTTGCTGAGCCCGAGGTGCATCATTTCCATGAAGCCTTTGCCCAGAGCAGAGCTGTTGGCGAGGTTACCTCCGGGAACGATCACGTGGTCGGGAATCTGCCAATCGAACTCTTCCGCAATCTCGAGTGCAGGGGTCTTCTGGCCCTCTAAGCGGTAAGGGTTGACCGAGTTGAGCAGGTATACCGGAGCTTTGCGGACCACGTCGGCCAGCACCTTTACGCACCCGTCGAAGTCGGTGTTCAGCTGGCAGGTGACCGCGCCGTAGTCGAGGGCCTGGGAAAGTTTCGACCAGGAGATCTTTCCTTCGGGCAGCAGCACGAGGCTGTTCATATGCGCCCGCGCGGCATAAGCGGCCATGGCGGCAGAGGTGTTGCCGGTGGAAGCGCAGGCCACCCATTGAAAACCACGCTCCCGAGCTTGAGAAAGCGCCGCCGTCATGCCACAGTCTTTAAACGAGCCGGTCGGGTTCATGCCCTGGTGCTTGACGTACAGCCGTTCCAGGCCGAGCTCGTCGGCGGTGCGCAAGAGCCGGTAGAGCGGGGTATTGCCTTCGCGCAGAGTGACGGCTTCTTCCGGGCGGTCAAGGATAGGCAGGAGTTCGCGAAAGCGCCAAACGCCACTTTGGTCGATGGGGAGCCGGGACTGGAGCCGTTCCTGCCACAGCCAGCGGAGCGCTCCGGGGTTGGGCATGCGGCGGGGGCCAGCGGGGCGTGCGCCGGCGTCACTCCATGACGGATATTCCACCTCGAGAAGCTCACCGCAGTCGACGCAACGAAAGTCTTTTTCTACGGAGCTGGGGGAGATGACAACGCCGCATCCGACGCAGCGGAGTTGATGAGAGGCTTCGAGCATGAGATATGCCTAGCCTAGCCCATGCATCCCAAAAGGACAAAACGCTGTTGAGTGGCCGATGAATGCCATGTTTCCAAAGCGGTGGAGAATTGCACGCACGCCAATAGAAGCCTTGCATAGGCTGCCCAATGTTCGCCTTCGACCGCCGGGCAGCGGGTAAATTCGTATAGTTACCGGCTGCGTATCGTATACTTTCGCCATGTTGCTTTCACCCCGCGAAGCCGCGCAGAGATTGGGGATTTCTTACCCCACCATCAAGCAGTGGCTATATCGCGGCAAGCTTAAATCGGTGAAGACGCCGGGCGGTCACTACCGCATACCGGAATCGGAACTCGATAGCCTGCTCCACCAGGCGAAGCGACCGGAGACCCCGAAACGCGAAATGCTGCGCACGCTCAGCGGACGCAACCAACTTACCGGCCGCATTGTCGAGATCAAGATGGACGGTTTGTTGGCGCAAATCAAGCTCTCCATTGGCGGACAAATCATCACGTCGATCATCACGTCGGAAGCAGCCCGCGAAATGCGGCTCCAGGTGGGCGAAACGGCGGCGGCGTTGATCAAATCCACTGAAGTCATGGTGCTGCGTGTTTAAGCTGGCGCTGTTTCTGCTGCTGGCGGTGCCGAACGGGTTGGCCCAGTTGAAGATCGCCGCAGCGGCAGACCTGCAGCCGGTGCTTCCGGCGCTGATCGATCAGTTCGAAAAGCAGAGCAGCACCAGGGTCGACGCCTCCTACGCTTCCTCCGCCACACTGGCGACGCAAATCCTCAACGGCGGACCATTTTCTCTTTTCCTGGCAGCCGATCTTTCTTTCCCGCAGAAAGTCGTGGAGGCCGGCCTAGCCGACAGCGCGGAGCCCATTCCCTACGCTCGCGGAACGCTCGTGTTGTGGGCGAGAAGCGACTCTCCCGTCCAACCCCTGACGCTGGCCACGCTGCGCAGTCCATCGTTGAAAACTGTGGCTGTGGCAAATGCGGAACATGCGCCCTATGGACGTGCGGCCAAGGCTGCCATCGAGAAAATGGGCCTTACGGATGTGCTCAGCGGCAAGCTGGTGATCGCGGAGAACATCGCGCAGACCGCGCAATATGCAGATTCCGGCAATGCCCAGGTTGGCTTTCTTTCGCTCACGTCGGCACTCACGCCACGACTCAGCGCGTCGGGGAAATACGTGACCGTGCCTGAGCAGGATTATCCCGCCATCCTGCAGGGCGCGGTGGTGCTCAAGAACGGCCCGGCAGCGAACGAGGCACACCGTTTCCTCGCATTTCTGCTCTCGCCGCCCATCCGGAAACAGCTTGCCGAACGGGGTCTGAAAGCGCCCTAGCTCTCTATGGATCGGCAAGCGATTCTCCTCACACTTCGCCTGGCTGCACTGACCACCCTGATTCTGCTGGTGATTTCCATTCCGCTCGGCTATTGGCTGGCCTACGCCAAAGCGCGCTGGAAGCCACTGGTCGAAGCAGTGGTCGCGCTGCCGCTGGTGCTGCCGCCGACCGTGCTTGGGTTTTACCTGCTGGTGGTGATGGGGCCGCGCACCAGCGCCGGCAGAGCGCTGACGGGGATCTTCGGACATCCGCTTGCTTTTTCCTTCGCGGGGCTCCTGGTAGGTTCTGTGATTTTTAGTCTTCCCTTCGCGGTACAGCCCATGACGTCGGGCTTCCGCGCCGTCGACCACGAGATCGTCGAAGCAGCCGAGCTGCTGTGCGCGAGCCGGCCCAGGATTCTGCTGCGTGTTTTGCTGCCGCTGGTTCGCCCCTTCCTATTGACCGCGGCCGTGCTCGCGTTCACCCACACCGTGGGCGAGTTCGGCGTAGTGCTCATGATTGGCGGTGGGATCCCGGGAGTGACCCGGACGTTGTCGATTTCCATTTACGATCAGGTGCAGGACTTTGCCTACGCGCAGGCCAACCACACGGCACTGTTGCTCCTGGGTTTCTCTTTCCTCGCGCTACTAATCATTTACGGACGCCGGGGCAGAGCCGGTGTCTGAGGCCTATCTCGCAATCGACATCGAGCACACCTTAGGCGAGCTTTCCCTCCGCATCAAGTGTGCGCTCTCCGCGCCATGGACGGTGCTCTTTGGCCCTTCCGGCGCTGGCAAAACCTCTTTGCTGCGGGTGATCGGCGGATTGACCACGCCGGACCGCGGCCAGATTGTGCTGCATGGACGCGCGATGCGGGACACACCGCCGGCGGAACGAGGCGTCGGGTTTGTCACCCAACGGCCAGCGTTGTTTCCCCATATGAACGTAACCGAAAATGTTTCCTTTGGACTTTCCCGTCTAAGCCGCCATGTGGCTGCCGAGCGGGTGGCAGAGATGCTCGAGCTATTTCAGGCAGGCCACCTTGCGGCCAGGCTGCCGAAGGATCTTTCCGGGGGAGAAAAGCAGCGCGTGGCGCTGGCGCGCGCACTGGCTCCCGAGCCTCGCCTGGTGTTGCTGGACGAGCCTTTCACAGGCCTGGATGCGGACCTGAAGGCGCTCATCCTGCAACAAGTGACTGCCTGGCTGGCGCAGCGAAACATTCCCGCCCTCTACGTCTCCCACGACGTAGCCGAAGCCTTCCAAACCGCGGCCGAGGTGGTTGTGATGGATCACGGGCAGATCCAGGCCCAGGGCCCGGCGGGCGTGGTGCTAGCTGCCCGCCGGACACAGTTGTTGGAGCAATTAGGCGCGGGCTAGCCTAGCCACACCGGTTCCGGCTCAAGCGTGATGGCGAAGCGGGATGCGATAGTCCTGATGATTTCGTCGCGCAACGCGACGACGTCTGCCGCAGTGGCGCCTCCGCGATTGATGAGCGCCAGGGTGTGGCGGCTCGATATGCCTGCGTTGCCGAGAGCGTACCCCTTCGCGAAGCCGGCACGTTCGATCAACCACGCAGCGGATAGCTTCACCTGGCCGTCCGTTGCCGGGTAAGCCGGGATGCGCTCCCGTTCCACCCCGAGTTGGTTTGCCAGCACGTCGAGCTGGGTATTTGGCACAACCGGGTTCTTGAAGAAGCTGCCTGCGCTGCGGCAGTCCGGGTCGCCGGCAACGATCAGCATTCCCTTCTGCGCGCGAATGGAACGTACCGCCTCGCGCACCGCCGCCAGGGTGGGCGCGGCATTGTCGCGGGCGGCAAAGTATTTGGCCAGATCGGCATAGGTGACATTCGCAGGCGCGCCCTGATGCAGCGCGTAATCCACCCGGCTCACGATGTAGCGCCCCCGTTGGCTGCTATTGAAAATGCTGTGGCGATACGAAAAACCGCAACTGGAAGCGGGCAAATCGACGAAAGTGAGGGTCGTCCTATCGAAGGCGCGTACCGTTACGATGGTTTGCGCGACCTCCTGACCGTACGCGCCCACGTTTTGTACTGGGGTGCCGCCGACGGTGCCGGGAATCCCCGAGAGACATTCCACCCCCGCCAGCCCGGCATCAACGGCGAAGGCGACCAGACCATCCCAATCTTCGCCGCCGGCCGCGGAAACCGTTTCCCGATCCTGCCGAATGCCCTTCAACGCAATGCGAAGAACCAAGCCAGGAAAGCCCGCGTCCGAGACCAGCAGGTTGCTCCCGCCGCCCAGAACGAATAAAGGAAGCTTGCGCTGCGCTGCGAACGCGACACCCTCCGCGATATCGTCTTCGCTTTCCGCCTGGGCAAACCACCGGGCGGGACCGCCGATGTGGAAGGTGGTATAGGGCGCGAGCGGTACTTCCTCAAGAACCTGCATTTTGCTCCAAGTTATCTTACAATCAGGTTAGAGTCACCGAAGGAGCAGCTATGTACCCGGAAATCATGATTATCCCCATGCGCGAAGAACTGAGCCGCGCCGGCATCAAGGAAGCGCGGAGCGCGGAGGAAGTCGACGCGGCCCTGGCGAAGCCGGGGAGCACCCTGCTGGTGGTCAACTCCATCTGTGGCTGCGCCGCGGGCAAAATGCGGCCTGGCGTGCGGATGGCCCTGCAGAGCAAAGTTCTGCCGGATCAGGCAATTACCGTTTTCGCCGGCCAGGATCGTGAAGCCACTGAGCGCGCCCGCTCCTACTTCGAAGGTCACCCGCCGACATCCCCGGCGATTGCCATTCTGCGTGACGGCAAGCTGGTCTACCTGATGCAGCGCTCAGCCATTGAAACCGCGACTGCGCCGATGATCGCCCAGGAACTGACGCGGGCGATGACCGAATTCTGCAGCAAAACAACCGCCTAACTTTCGAATCTTCGACCAGCAACGGAGCTTGGATGCCCCAAGCTCCGTTGCTGGTCCACATCCAGACAGAAGTCCCAGTTACAGCCTGCGCGGACATTCCCCATGCTGCGCCATCAGCTGCGCGATCTGCGTTTCGGGAGCGGTTTTTGATCTCCAGGATTCCTGCACTTTCACTTGCGGCTGCTCCTGATAAACGAAAGTAATGATCCGGTCCTCCGGCTCATCGCGCCAGACGTTCCCTTCTCCCGTTCGACGGCTCGATCCCGAAATCCAGCCCGCCGGTGTCAAGTGCCATTCGGTCCATTCCCTACTGACTGCCATCGCTCTCCAACCTTGCATTGCCTACAGTGACGTTATAGGTTAACAGGACGGGAGATCACCCAAACGCTTATGAAAACGTCGCGCAAACGATCGCTGGTCAAGGGATTTCTCGCCGGAGCCATTGGAGGCATGGTGGGCGCCGCCGCCAAGGCCGCTGGGGAAGCCGTCTACCCACCCCGCACCCAGGGACAGATTCCTCCACCCGCAGTTCTGATCAATCGCATGACCAGCCATCCTCTCAGCGAAGAAGCCGAGGAGGTCTCGGTGCGCGCGATTCACTGGGGTTTCGGGGCTCTGGTTGGAGGTGTCTACGGAGCGCTGGCGGAGTATCAGCCCGTGGTCACGGGCCGCCTGGGCGCGAACTTTGGCCTGACCTTGTGCGGGATCACCCACGCATCCGCCCTGCCGATGATGGGTCTTACCGAAAGCCCGGAGAACCAGCCAGCACGCGAACATGCCAGCGAACTGGTCACGCACGCTATTTATGGCGTAACCACCGAAGTGGTGCGCCGGCTGGCCCGCCGAGCGTTATAGGCCCGGATTACGCAATACGGTCGATCTGTTCCCCGGGCAGCGCCTGCTCTGCCTTGCGGGTTGTGATCAGAACCGCGGGATGCCGCATACCGGCATAGATGATGGCAGCCAGCACCGCTCCCACAAAGGGGGCGACAATAAACAGCCACAACTGCTGCAGCGCCCAACCACCTACAAAGATGGCCGGCCCTATGCTCCGTGCCGGATTGACCGATGTATTGGTGATGGGAATGCCCACCAGGTGAATCAACGTCAGGACCAGGCCAATAGCCAGTCCAGCAAACCCCACCGGAGCGCTGATATCGGTCGCGCCCAACACCGTGAGAACGAGAAACATGGTGAGCACAGCCTCAGTAACAAAGCCGGCCATCATGGAATAGTTCCCGGGAGAATGCAGGCCGTAGCCATCCGCCCCCAGACCGCTCAGCGGAGCACTGTAACCACCCGGCGCGCCGTTGGCAATGAGGAGGATGACCGCAGAAGCAATGACTGCGCCAATCACCTGGGCCACCATGTAAGCAGCCGCATCGCGGGCATTGATCTTGCGGGCGAGAAATACTCCGAGGGTAACTGCCGGGTTTACGTGGCAGCCTGAGATAGGCCCGATGGTATAAATCATGGCGAGAAGAGAGAGCCCGAAAGCCGCGGAGATGCCGGCAAAGCCGATGTGGCTTCCGGCTAAGACCGCACTACCGACGCCACCGAAAACCAGGACAAACGTACCGACCAGTTCCGCAAAATACTTGTTCATGGACGCCTCCTTTAAGGCTCCACAAGTTTACGGCCAGTTACCGTTTTTGATTGCAAATATTCAGCGCGTGCGACCGGTGGTCTCGGCAGGGCTCATGGCCTGCACCTTGCTGTGCTTGACACTGTAACTGAAATAGATCCCGAGCCCGATCACCAACCAGATCACCAGGACTTCCCAGGTAAGCAGGGGCAACTTGACCATGAGATAGAAGGCGCTGCACATACCCAGGATTGGAACCAGCGGGACGAGAGGCGTGCGGAAGGGCCGCTCCAGGTTGGGATGACGACGGCGGAGTATCCAAACCCCGGCGCACACAATGACGAACGCGAGCAGCGTACCCATGTTGACCAGCGCCGCCAACTTATCGATCGGCAGCAAAGCTGGGAGAAAGGCAACAATCGTGCCCACCACAATGTTCGAGATCCAGGGAGTGCGGAATTTGGGATGTACGGCGGAAGCCCACTTCCACAACAAGCCATCTTTCGACATGGAATAGAAAACCCGCGATTGGCCGAGCAGCATGACGAGCATGACGGTGCCCAAACCAAAGACGGCGCCGATCTTCACCAGCAAGCTGCCCCAGGTAACACCGGTGACATCGATGCCGACTGCAACCGGGTCGCTGACATCGAGGCTCTTGTAGCTGACCAGGCCGGTCAGCACCAGCGAAACCAGGATATATAGCAGAGTGCAAACCACCAGCGAACCGAGGATACCGATCGGCATGTCACGCTGCGGATTGCGCGCTTCCTGCGCAGCCGTCGAAACGGCGTCGAAACCGATATAAGCAAAGAACACAGAAGCCGCGCCGGCCGTAATGCCGCCAATGCCATACATACCCGGCCCTTGCGCCGGAGGAATGAAGGGGTGCCAATTCAACCTGGCCAGCTCGGGATGCTGAAAGAGGTAGGAACCGCCGAGGACGAGGAAGATACCTACGATACCCAGCTTGACGATGACGATCGCGGAGTTGAGATTGGCCGATTCTTTGATGCCGATGACCAGGACGGCGGTGACAATCAGGATGGCAAAAAAGGCGACGAAGTTGAAGACGCCGGTCACGTGGTTCAAGGTGGTGGGGTCCACCGTCGACGGAAGGGAGGCAAGCGGCAGCCATCTGCCACTGTAGGAGTACAGAACGTTGCCGTAGGTGGTGGTGAACTGTGGCGGCAGGACGTTGATATGCAACTGTTCCAGCAGGCTCATGAAGTATCCCGACCAACCGGAGGCCACGGTGGCGGCGCCGAACGCATACTCCAGCACTAGATCCCAACCGATGATCCACGCCACCAGTTCGCCCAGGGTGGCATAGCCGTAGGTATAGGCGGAGCCAGCGATGGGGATGATGGAAGCGAATTCTGAATAACAGAGCCCGGCGAAGGCACAGGTAATACCGGCAAAAACAAAACTGAGGGCGACAGCAGGACCGGCGTGGAGGGCTGCGGCCTGGCCAGTCAGCACGAAGATGCCGGCGCCGATGATTGCGCCAATCCCCAGGGTGATCAGGTTGACCGGACCGAGGGAGCGGCGGAGCGTGTTCTCACCCACCTCGTTGGCTTCTTTGGTCAGGTTCGAGAGGGGCTTGGTTGCCAGGAGTCTAGCCATCGTTCCGGATGATCCTCCAATAAGTCTTCTAAATTTTTACGCGCTCGGTGCCGGATAACGTGGTTAGCTGGTTGTATCTTCTATACCGTTTTCCCTTTGGCATGTCCAGCAGATGATCGAGACCTCACTCTCCGGCTACGACCTGATCAACCAGCCGATGTTGAACAAGGGCACCGCCTTCAGCGACGACGAGCGGGACATGTTTGGGCTGCACGGGTTGCTGCCTCCGCACGTGGGGACCCTCGAAAACCAAATCAAGCGGCGGTTGCGGGCGATTGAAAATCTGCCAGCCGGGTTTGAACAGTACGCATTTCTGCGCGAGTTGCAAGACACCAACGAGACCCTGTTCTATGCGCTGCTGGCGGGCAATATTGAGCGCATGCTGCCGCTGGTGTACACCCCGACCGTCGGCGAGGGCTGCCAGCGGTTCAGCGAGATCTGGCGCAAGCCACGGGGACTGTTTCTCAGTTATCCGCACAAAGACTGTATCGCCCAAATTCTCGCCCACCCGAGGTATGACGGGGTGCGCTGCATCGTGGTCAGTGACGGCGAGCGGATTCTCGGCCTGGGTGACCAGGGCGCGGGCGGCATGGGCATACCGATTGGCAAGCTTTCGCTCTACACCGCGCTGGCCGGCATCCACCCGCAGGAAACCCTGCCGATCCTGCTGGATGTAGGGACCGATAACCAGGACCGGTTGCATGATCCGATCTATATCGGTTGGTGCCACGAACGCGTGCGCGGCCAGGAGTACGACGACTTTATCGAGAATTTTGTGGCCGCAGTGATCGACCGGTGGCCGCACGTGCTGCTGCAATGGGAAGACTTTGCCGGCTCCAATGCGGCCCGGCTATTAGAGAAGTATCGCGACCGGCTGTGCACGTTCAATGACGACATCCAAGGGACAGCGGCGGTGGCGACTGCCACTTTACTGGCGGCGATCAACGTCACCGGCAAGGGACTGAACGAGCAGCGCATCGCCATGCTTGGGTTTGGCTCGGCAGGGGTTGGAATTGCAAACTTGATGGTCACGGCGATGATGGAGGCCGGGCTCAGCGAGGCTGAGGCACGCGGCCGCGTCTATGCGGTGGATAAGGGTGGACTGTTGGTCGAGGGGTATCCGGACCTTCATCCTACCCAACTGCCGTATGTAAAGCAGCGCTCGGCGGTAGAAGGATGGAGCGTGGCGCAGCCGGGCACGATCGGTTTGCTGGATGTGATCCGCAATGCAAGGCCCACGGTTCTGATTGGAGTCTCGGGACAGCCGGGTGTGTTTACGGAAGCGATGGTGCGTGCGATGAGCGAGTATGCGGAGAGACCGATTATCTTTCCGCTTTCCAACCCCACGTCGTGCTGCGAGGCCAGGCCGGAGGACTTGCTGCATTGGTCGAACGGGAGGGCGGTCATTGGAACGGGCAGCCCTTTTCCTCATGTGGATCAAACCAATAACTCGTATGTGTTTCCCGGTGTGGCACTGGGAATTGTCTCGGCCAAGGCCCGGCGAGTCACGGATGCGATGTTTATGGCGGCGGCGAAGAAGTTGGCGAAGATGTCGCCAACCGAGAAGGATAAGAAGGGACGGTTGCTGCCACCGGTCACGGAAATTCGCTCCGTGTCGGTGGCAATTGCCATTGCCGTGGCCGAGCAGGCAAGAAAAGAAAACCTGGCGTCGCTGGGGCAGGATGAAGATATCGAAGCAGCCGTGCTCAGTAATGTCTGGGAGCCGCGATACCAGCCTTATCGATTAGCGAAGTAACGACCGGAGCAAACCGCGGATCCCTCCGCTCCGCTTCGCTCCAGTCGGGATGACAAAGGGGAGGGTAGATGCGGCCGGGAGAGTATTTGATCAACGATAAATACCAGCCTTATCGATGGCGAAGCGGGGGATCCGCGGTTTGCTTAGGATTTAAGCAGGCTCAGGAACTCGTCAACAATCTTTCCTAGAGATTCGCCCTTTCGCGGGACCAGTTCGGAGATCACCGCGACCGAGTCCGCACCGGCATCCATCACGGTTGCACAATTGTCGCGAGTGATACCACCAATGGCAACGAGTGGCTTCCCAGTTAGCCTGCGCGCGGCGCGCACGCCCTCAAGGCCCACGACTGGATCAGGAACGTGCTTCGATTGCGTCGCAAACACTGGACCAATCGCCAGGTAGTCGACTGGGCTCTGGTTTGCATCGATCAACTGGCGCTCGCTGTGCGTCGATAACCCGATGAGAGCACCCGGGCCAAGCAAAGCCCTCGCTTCGACCGGCGAGCCATCTTCCTGGCCGATATGGACACCGTCGCAGCCCGCTGCCAGAGGCACCCGGTCGTTCAGGATGAGGCAGCCATCCGCAAATATTTCCCGAAGCATCGAGACCCGCTCCAGCAACAACGAATCGGATGCATCCTTATCCCGGTATTGGAGAAAGCGAATCCCGGCGGCGTGCAGCTCACGCGCGAAGGTTTCGATCGATAGACCGCTGCGCGACAGCAGCCCGGCATCCAGTATGGGATAAAGGCGAGGCAGATCCACTGCTAACTTTGCTTCTGCCGTTCGAAGAACCGCTCCATGAACTTGGTGTCGAACGACCCATCGCGGAATTCCTGATCCTCCAGAATTTTGCGGTGCAGCGGGATGGTGGTGTGAATCCCCTCCACCACGAACATCTCGAGCGCCCGCGACATGCGCGCCATCGCTTCGGCCCGGTCTTTTCCGTGCACGATCAGTTTGGCGATCAACGAATCGTAATAAGGAGGGACGACGCCCTCCGCATATTGCGCGGTGTCGACCCGCACTCCGTTCCCTCCGGGAACATTGAAGGCCGTGATCCGCCCAGCCGAGGGAGTGAATTTTTCGGGATGTTCCGCGTTGATGCGGCACTCGATCGCATGACCGCGAATGGGCAAGACCTCGGGCAGAATGCTGCTTAACGACTCTCCCGCGGCGATACGCAGTTGTGCCTTGACTAGGTCGACGCCGGTAACCGCCTCGGTGACCGGATGCTCTACCTGGATACGGGTATTCATCTCGATGAAGTACAGCTTGCCGTCCTCGTCCATGAGGAACTCAACGGTGCCGGCGTTCTGATAACCAATCGCCGATAAACATCTCTTCAAAGTCTTGGCGATGTCTTCGCGAATCTTTGGCGTGATCTGAAGCGAAGGCGCTTCTTCGATCAGCTTCTGGTGACGGCGTTGAATGGAGCACTCCCGCTCGCCCAGCGACATCACGTTGCCATGCTCATCCGCCAGCACCTGAAACTCGATATGCCGCGGACGCTCTATGAACTTCTCCATGTACAGATCGCCATTGCCGAAGGCGTTCGCCGCTTCGGTTTGTGCGGCCTGAAAGAGCTGGGGAAGTTCCTCCTCGGAGCGAATGACCCGCATGCCTCTGCCCCCGCCGCCCGCCGATGCTTTGAGGATCACAGGAAACCCAACCGACTTTGCCCAGGCCAGCGCCTCATCCTCACCCGGCAGCACACCGTCGGAACCCGGCAGGATCGGAACCTTGGCCTTTTTCATCGCCTGGCGAGCCTTTTCCTTCTCGCCCATCAAGCGAATCGCTTCCGGCGGCGGACCGATGAACTTGATGTTCGAGGCGCGGCAGACCTCGGCGAAGTTTGCGTTCTCGCTCAGCAGTCCATACCCGGGGTGGATGGCATCGACGTCGGCAATCTCGGCCGCGGAGATGACAGCAGGCACATTCAGATAGCTTTCCGCCGAGCGCGGAGGCCCAATGCAGATGGCTTCATCGGCAAAACGCACGTGAAGTGAGTTGCGGTCGGCCTCGCTGTAGATGGCAACCGTACGGATGCCAAGTTCCTTGGCGGCGCAGATGACACGCAACGCGATTTCGCCGCGGTTGGCGATGAGTAGTTTACGAAACATAGGCTTCAACGGAGTCGGAGGGCGAAGAGGGGCTGGCCATATTCGACAGGCTGGCCATTGGTGACCAGACGCTTCACGATTTCCCCGGCTGCGTCCGATTCAATCTCGTTCATCAGCTTCATGGCTTCGACAATGCAGAGCACCTGCCCGCTCTCAATCTCATCCCCGATCTTGACGAAGGCGGCGGATCCCGGAGATGAGGACTCGTAAAACGTGCCCACGATGGGCGACTTTACGATGTGCAACGATTCTTCGGCTTCCGTTGGAGCCTCGGCGGAGGAGGAGGAAGCAGCCACGGCATGAATCCCCTGGGAAACGACCGGCGGAGAGGGCCGCGCAATCTCGATCGGCAGGGCAGCGATCGGCTGAGCCCCCTGGCCGAACGTGATATGGACCTTCAGGTCGCCCCGTTCGAGCTCGAAATCGCCAATACCATTTTCTTTGAGGAGCTCGATCAGCTCCTTTAACTCTTTTATTTCATCAGGCGTCATGAATCTCTCGTCTAGAGCTGCGTCCATCCGGTGGAAGCCGGCGTAAGTATCTGACCACCCTCGCGGGTCACGGCAACCATATCCTCGATGCGCACTCCAAAGTGACCTGCCATGTAGACGCCGGGCTCGATGGTGACCACCATCCCCGGCACAAGGGACTGCGATTGATCCGCGGCAATGCGCGGTGCTTCATGAATTTCCAGTCCCACGCCGTGACCGGTGGAGTGACTGAAATACTCCGCCAAACCGGCATTGCGCAGGACGCTGCGCGCTGCTTCGTCTACATCTCCACAGGAGGCACCTGGCTTGACCGCAGCCACGGCAGCTTGTTGCGCCTCCCGCACAGCATCATACGTGAAGCGCTCCCGGCTTGTCGGCTGACCAAAGAAGACGGTGCGCGTCATATCTGAGCAATAACCATCGAGCATAACACCGAAGTCCAGGGTTAAGAATCCCTTACGAGGTAACCGCTGGCCGGTGGCACGGCCGTGAGGCAACGCCGACCGGGCTCCGCTGGCCACGATGGTTTCAAAGGACATACCCTCGGCTCCGCGGGCTCGAGCATTGTGCTCGAGCAGCGCCGCCACCTCGATCTCCGGCATTCCGCTCTGCAACTTTGGCAGGAGCTCGTGGTACAGGTCCACCCCCAGGTGGGCTGCCTTCGTCATGAGCTTGACCTCGTCCGCATCCTTTACTATGCGCAGGCCACTCACTAGGGGTTCCGCCAAGGGATAGAAGAACCCGCGGTGACCGGCAGGCAATGCCTTGCGCCACAGGGCCAGCTCAGCGACGGTGGTGGTTTCCGGGGCAAAGCCACAGTGTTTGACGCCGGTAGAGGCGAGCCACTCGCAGGCTTCGGTACGCGCCGATTTTGGGGCGATCACGACCCGCGCGGCCGTGGTTTCCTGTCGGGCCTGGGTGGTGTAACGGCCGTCGGTAAACATGACGGCGCGATTGGCGGTAATTCCGAGATAGGCGTTGGAGCCGGTAAACCCGCAGAGGTACCGGACATCGGGCAGGTGGGTCACCAGCAGGCTCTCGATGCCGCGTTGTTTCATCTGCCGGCGAATGCCGCGAAGCCGTCGTGCGTGATCCATCTGATCAGGTATATCAGGTTTGCCGCAGCTTACTGTAGCCAGTACACTTAGAGTACAAAGAAAGGCCCACAACCCATGCTCGTGGTGATGAAACCGCAGGCTACGCCGGAAGAAATCCAAGCGGTCTGTGAACAGATACAAGCCCTGGGATTTCGCGCCCATCCTATGCCCGGCGCGCAACGCACCGCGGTTGGCATCACTGGCAATAGCGGCGCCGTCGATCAAGGCGGCCTGGAAGAACTCTCCGGTGTCGCCGAGGTCATCCGGGTCACCAAGCCCTACAAGCTGGTCAGCCGCGACGTAAAGCAAGAAGACACGGTGATCACTTTTCCCGGGACCAACGCCAGCATCGGCGGACGGAAACTGGCGGTGATCGCCGGCCCGTGCTCCATTGAATCGCGCGAACAGGCCTTTGCCGCAGCCGAGCAGATTGCCCGTGCGGGAGCCCAATTCTTTCGCGGCGGCGCCTATAAGCCGCGCACTTCGCCCTACGCCTTCCAGGGTATGGGCGAGGACGGCCTGAAGATAATGGCCGAGATCCGCGATACCTACGGTTTGCGGATCGTCACCGAAGCCCTGGACAACGAGAGCCTGGACCTGGTGGCCGAGTATGCCGACGTGATCCAGATCGGCGCTCGCAATATGCAGAACTTTTCTCTGCTCAAGCGCGCGGGACGCACGCGGAAACCGGTGCTGGTCAAGCGTGGCATGTCGGCAACGTTGGACGAGCTGCTGATGGCGGCCGAATACGTGATGAGCGAGGGCAACTACCAGGTGATTTTGTGCGAACGCGGCGTGCGTACCTTTGCCGACCACACCCGTAATACGCTCGACCTGAGCATCGTTCCCGCGGTGCAGCGAGCCAGCCATTTGCCGATCATCGTGGACCCCAGCCATGGCACCGGCAAGCGCAATATGGTGCTTCCGCTGGCGCGAGCGGCCACCGCGGTGGGCGCCGATGGGCTGATGATCGAAGTGCACCACGCTCCGGACAAGGCCCTCTCGGACGGGGCGCAATCGATCTACCCGGAGCAGTTTAGCGAGCTGATGGACGAGATTTCGCAGATCGCGAGCGCGGTTCATCGCTCGGTGCCCCGCGGGATCACCGTTGCTGAGCCGACCTCTGCCGGGAGGGGATAAGCGCGAGTGCCGCCCCGGCTGGTCTTGATTCCGGTCCTGTTGCTGGTCGTGATTTCGCTCGGCGCAGCCGGTTGTCAACGCGATATCGAGTATCCCGCGAACTATCGCGAATTTGCCTACATCACCAACGGTGGCAGTAATACTGTCACTGTGCTCGATGTGGTGAACATGCGCCAGGACCGGGTGATCGTGGTGGGGACCACTCCCTCAGCGGTTGCGGTCAACCCCAGCCGCAACGAAGTGTACGTAGTGAATTCCGGCAGCAACAGTGTGTCCGTGATCAATGCGGAGACCAATCTGGTGGCGGCTACCATCGGGGTCGAGCGGCAGCCGCACTCGATCGATGTGGATGCCGAAGGCAAGCGGGCCTACGTTGCCAATGCGGCATCGAACAATGTATCGGTGATCGATCTGGCGCAGCGCCGGGTAACCGGTGTGATCGGCGCGGGCGAGTCGCCTACCGCCGCCCGGATCTCCCCCGACGGAAAAACGCTGGTGATTGCCAATCGCGCCAGCGGGAGCGTCAGCATCGCGGATGTGCAGGCATTCCGGGTAAGAAGCAGCTTCGACCGATGCCCCGGAGCAGCGGATCCGATTATTCTGCCCGACTCCTCGAAGGCGTTCATTCCCTGCACGGGAGGCCACCAGATCCTTGTGATTGGGCTGGCCCATTCCACCGGGAGCTATCCCCTGGCCAATGATGTTCTGCTCACTTTTCTGGATGTGGGTAAGTCACCGTTGCACATTGCGCTGAAGCCAGATGGTGGCGAAGCGTTTGTCTGCAATTACGACAGCGATACGATCTCGGAACTCACCACTTCGTCAAATGAAGTCGGGGGCGCCTACCTGGTAGGTGCGCATCCGGTTCACGGGGTGGTGAGCCAGGACAATTCCCTTTTGTACGTGAGCGATTTCAGCTCGGGGCTGGTGACCATCTACAGTATCGACGACGGTAAGCGCATCGGCTCAGTACGCGTAGGTGAAGGCCCGAATGCCCTGGCCTTTTCCGCGTCGGGACGTTTTCTATTTGTCGTGAATCAGCAATCCGGAGATATCGCGGTGGTGCGGACCAATGTCAATCCTGCTTCGCTGCTGACCTTGTTCCCTGCCGGAAGGGGTCCCAACGACATCGCCGTGAAGGCCTTCCTGGTCCATTGAGTAGATATGCAGTTCTGCTGGATGGTTAGACGGCAGCGGCTTGTTCTTCTTTGGCGCGTTCCATGTCAGCTAGTTCGGCGACGCGCAGGGCATGCCGGGTGGCAGAATAGTGGGCGCCGGCGAGCAGCAGCAGTCCAGTGACAAATGCCCACAACATCAGGCTGACGGAAACCGAGAAGGGACCGTAGACCGAATGCAGATCCATCCACGGCAACGCTCCGATGTACAGCATCTTGGCCAGCTCCCAGGAGAGCCCGATCACAATGGCGGTGGGTAATACTGCCCGCACTGGCAGCTGCCGGTTGGGCAACACCCAATAGATAAGAAAGAACAGCAGCACACTCGCGATCGCTGCGGAAATCTGCAACAGCCAGTGTGAGATAAACACGAACACAATATTGTTGCTGTGGCCGAAAAATGCCAACTTCAAGATCGACTGCTGTGCCGCAGTGAGGGCTACGCTCAGCAACGCGATCATTCCGATCCCGGCAGCCAGACCCAACGCCACCACTTGATTCATCACGTACGAGCGATTCTTCGCCACACCCCAAACCCGGTTCAACGCCACTTCCAGGGGCAAGAAGACGCCGGTCGTCGAGACCAGCAACATCACCACCGACGCTACCCGGACGCCGCTGCGCGCATTGGCCACAATCTCCATGTTCTTGGTCACGAACTGTTGCCCGGCGGGCAAAAAGTAACGAATCATGTCCGCGATCGCGCTCTCCATGGCGGCGGAATGAAACACCACCCGCGCCATGGTGAACATCATCACGATGAATGGGAACAGAGACAGAATGGCATTGGCGGCAACGCTGAAGGCATAGGTATGCACTTCTGTCTGCGACATGTAGCGCAGAAGGCTAAAAATCTCGCCGGCCACACCGACGCGACGGCCGAACGTCTCCGGGGGCGCCGGCTGAGCAGGGACACCTGCCAGGGCCTCGTCCTCCTGGGATGTCGCCAAAACGGGCCGGAACGTCGATATGCCGAGCGTCATAGGCACCTATGCTAGCAGTCCGGAGGGCGCCTCGATATGCCCCGCCAGATAGCGCCAAGTACAACCTTGATGTTTCATCGGCTCGTAGCCCGCTGCCGTCCAGGCAAATTTTTCTTGCACTCGATTCCAATTCCTGCCATAACATCATCAAGCTCGAACAAAACTTCATTGTTCGAAACGCTCGGAAGGCCAATTGGTGTAATTGTTTCCTCTCTGCAAAGCACCCCAGGTGACCCCAGGTTTTTGCCAAAGCGTGTCAACGGCAGCTCGTGGTGTCTCTAAGGAGTGCTGGAGATTATGAATTAAGACTGGAAAGGGATTTCACTTGAAGGAAAACGGTGTGGTGAAGTGGTTCAACGGAGCTAAGGGATACGGATTCATCCAGCGTTCTACCGGGGAGGATGTCTTCGTACATTTCTCCGCTATCCAGGAGAACGGCTACAAGACCCTGAACGAGGGCGATGCGGTGGAATTCGAATGCCAGCAGGGCCCCAAGGGACTCAACGCCGCCAATGTGAGCCGTAGCGCGAGCGCCTGATTTACTTCCGGCAACGGGCGAGAGCCCAGTGCGCCGCTTCTGCAAGCACGGGATCCGTGCCGTCTGCCCACTCCCGCAACTTGGGAGCGTAGCTGGCCAGTCCGCTGTTCCCCATGGCAATGGCTACGTTGCGCAATAGACCGCTCAACCGCGTCCGTTGCAAGGGAGATTTGCGGAACAGGCGGCGGAAGCTCTCGGCATCCAACTCCGCGAGCCACGCGAGCGCTGGATTGACGAGCTCCGGGCGCACCGCCAGTTCCGGATCGGAGCTTATGGGTGCGCGCCGATTCCAGGGGCATACATCCTGGCAAATATCGCAGCCAAACACCTGGCGGCCCATCTGCTCGCGCAGAGGCTCGGCAATCGCGCCGCGTTTTTCGATCGTCAGGTAGGCGATGCAGAGGCTGGCATCCATTTCATAGGGTGCGACCAGCGCGCCGGTCGGACAGGCGTCGATACACCGCGAACAACTGCCACAACGATCGTCCGCGATCCGTAGCGAGGTGGGCGGCAGATCGAGGGCGGTTAGAATCACCCCGAGAAAAAGCCACGACCCCAGTTTCTGGTTCAGGATGCAGGTGTTTTTGCCGATCCAACCGATGCCGGCGTACTTGGCATAGACCCTTTCGACCAGCGGCCCTGTATCCACGTAGCAACGTGACTCGAAGGGCCCCCACAACTGTTGCAGTTTCTGCTCTAACTGCTTGAGCCGGGCGAGAAGGACGTCATGATAGTCGCTGGGTTCCTGGGCGCTGCCTGTACTGGAACCCGTCAGAGCATAGCGGGCGATCCAACCACTCTCTATGGCCGCAGGGTCGGTGGACTTCGGGGCGTCAGCGTTGTAATTTGCCGCGCAGACGATGACCGATCGAGCCCACGGTACGGCAACGCCCAACGAAGACCGCAACAGGCGGCCGGTGTCATCCCGGCGCTTCAGGTATTCCATTTCGCCGGCGCGGCCCTGCTCGATCCAGGATTCAAAATGATCGAGTTCGGGATAACCGGTTGCGTCCCCAGGGGGTGGGATGGGGGCAATTCCGGCCGTAGCGAAGCCGGCCTCCTGGGCAAGGGCTGTAATTTGTTTCTCTATCGTCAAGCCGCCACGCTGGCCGCCAACCCGTCGACAAACGCGAGATTTTTGAGCAACTCCGCCGGCACGTCGTGACGCTCTGACAGGTACTCAGCGGTGTTGTAGGAAATCCAAACCTTGCCCTGCAGGTCCTCGGCGATCAGGATCTTGAGAGGGAGGTCGATGGCGATGCTGGGCGACGCCAGCATCAAGGGCGTACCACCCTTGGGGTTGCCGAAGATGACCAGCTTGGTAGAAGGCATGTGCATCCCGACCTTGGCGGCTTCCCCGCTGTGATCTACCAGGGCAAAGATAGTGATTCCTTTAGCTGCGAGAGCAGCTTGCAGTTTGTGCAGGGTTTCGTCAACGGAAGAATTGCTGGAAATACGGGCGATTCCATTGCCGGGCATACGGATTCTCCTTTGTCCATAATAAGAGTGGGAACCGTGAGCGGAAGGATCACGTATTTCTGATTATCATGATCAAGTTCTTGTTGTGGTGCATTCTGTTCTTACTCTGCTGGCCGCTGGCGTTGCTGGCGCTGGTCTTGTATCCGATCGTGTGGTTGATCCTGCTGCCCTTCCGCATCGCCGGGATTGCGGTCCACGGAGCGCTGGAACTGGTGGTCGCGCTGATCACTCTCCCGGCAAGACTGCTCCGCGCTGTTTAGGGGAAGAAGGGGGCGTGGGTTTGCTCTGAGAAGGATACGAACCGTTGGGTGGCCCATTCAAGCCTTCCGTTGGCTTGAGTGGGTTAGCTGCCCGCTCCCATGCTGTCCATGCGGATTCAATCTCCACCCGGCCTTTCACTCCAAGAGCGTAATGACGAGAGCTGCTCCACTCCCACTCTTCCGGGTGTTCGCATAGGCCGCCCTTCATCGGATTGCGGTGAATGTAGCCAAGCTTTTCGGTGAATTGGCTCTCAGTCCGGATGTTGAGGTCGTAATAGCGTTTCTCCCAGAAGTGCTCCGCTTCTCCGATCAGCCGGCGGGAAACGCCTTGCTTGAGAGATTTGAGCGCATCCGCCAGTAACTGGTGTTGCGGTTCTCCGAGCAGGAGATGAACGTGGTCCGGCATGATCACATACCCGTATACGCAGAGGTTGAAGCTGCGCCGCACGCGTTCCAGCGCATTTTCAAAGGTCTGCTTACTCGCGTCGCTGATGAACAATGGACGACAGCGGTAACAGCCGAATGTGACGACATGGGATTGTCCGGATTGTTGAAAGCGCTTGAGACCCTTGGGCAAGTGGAACCCTCCCGCTCCCGCTAGCCCCACTCAAGCCAACAGAAGGCTTGAATGGGCCACCCAGAATTGTCTGAATACTTAGTCTTCCAGGAACGCACTTACCAGCATCGGCCTCTGCTCTTCTACCGGATCCTGGGTCTCGACTTCCGGGGGCAGAGCCGTGGCGGCGTCTTTCTTCACATCCCGCAGCGTACGCTGGATCGCCCGGGTGCGGGTTTCCGCCTGGTCGATCGTCTCCTGCGCCTGGTTTAGCTTCTTCTTGACCGCCGCCAATACCTGCGCATATTTGCCGAACTCCGCCTTGACGGAACCCAAGACCTCCCACACCTCGCTCGACCGTTGCTGAATGGCAAGGGTACGGAAACCCATCTGCAAGGCATTTAAAAGAGCGGCAAGGGTGCTCGGCCCGGAGAGCACGATCCGATACTCGCGCTGCAAGCCATCCGCAAAGCCCTGGCGCCGCATCGCCTCCGCATATAAGCCTTCCGTCGACAAGAACAAAATGCCAAAGTCAGTGGTGAACGGCGGATTGAGATATTTCTCGCTCATACTTGCAGCGCACAACCGGATACTTATCTCGAGTTGACGTGAAGCTTTCTCTACTGCTTCGACGTCGGCTCGCTCCGAAGCGTCGGTGAGGCGCAGATAATCTTCGATGGGAAAGCCAGCATCGATGGGTAGCCAAACTGGTTCACCGCTGCCACCGGGAAGTTTGACCGCATAGTCCACCCGCTCCCCGGTCGCGGAGAGCCCGACGTTCCTACCAATCTGCTCGGGCGCCAGGATCTGTTCCATAATCGCGCCCAACTGCACTTCTCCCCAGGTGCCGCGGGTTTTCACGTTGGTCAGAACACGCTTGAGATCGCCCACTCCCGTTGCCAGGGTTTTCATTTCGCCCAGGCCGGAATGGACCTGCTCCAGTCGCTCACTCACCCGGCGGAACGAATCACCAAGCCTGGCCTCCAGGGTGCCCTGCAACTTCTCATCCACCGTGAGTCGCATTTGCTCCAACTTCTTTTCGTTCTCGGCCTGGATGGTGGCCAGCCGGGTGTCGACGGCCGCTCTCAGCCCCTGGATCTCAGTCTTTTCCAGCTGTGCCATCTCCGTCAGCATCGACAGGATCGACTGCCCCATCTGAGCGAAGGCCGCACCGTTGTCCTGACGCAACTGATGAGCCTGGTCGCGCAGGGCAAGCTCAATCTCGGCGAGCCTCGCGTCGACCGCATTCTGTTGCTGGAGTTGTCTCTGATCGACCCTGGACTCGAGCATCCGCATAGCCGAGGAAAGAGTTTCCGTTTGCACCGCTTGGGCCTTCACCAGGTCATCGATGCGGCGCGACGAGTCCGATCCGAACGACTGCATCCGCAGTTCTAGAGCCGCCCGGAGGTGCTCCGCCCGTTGATCGTTCGACTGGCTGAATCCGCTCACCTTGGCTGTGACCGAGTCACCAATGGCGACCAACGTTGCCATCACTTCAGAACGCAATGCCTGGGAATCCTTCGCCTGCTCCTGGCGATTGTGGGAATTCTCATCGCGCAGCATGCGATCGAGCAGCCCACGGTCACTCTGCAGCAGATGAAGCGTATCGAGGATGGGACGCAGGTCCGCGGTCTTACGGCTTAGGTCAGCCAGCTTGAGCCATTGCAAGAGCAACAGTACAAAGCCAATCGCGATAATGGCAAACAGGATGATCGGATCCATGTACACCGAGCCTTTCTTCACTGGTCGGGCGGAGGCCCAACGGTGGATGAATCCACAGCACTCACGCCTCGCGGACGGTCGGCGCCAAGTCTTGATAATCGGCCTTTACCGGCAGCGGCAGCTCTATTAGCTGCGGCTCCCCCAGTCCCAAAGGAAGATACTCGTCCAAGTACCATGCAACGAATTGCTGGATCCCTTCTTCAATGGAAAAGCGGGGAATATAACCGGAAATCTCTCGTAACTTATCCACGCACGCGTGGGTTTGATATACATCGCCCACCTGCATCGGCATCAAGCGAACGTCCGCATGCCGGCCCAGGCAACGCTCAATAATCCGCACGACCTGGAGAAGCTCAACCGGCTTCTGATTGCCGATGTTGCATAGGCGCATAGGAGCCAGGACATTCGCTCCATCCGTTGTGCCGTATTCCGGCGGCAGCCTCAGGACGCGCGTGATTCCTTCCACGATGTCGTCGACAAAGGTAAAATCACGGCGCAGTTGACCGAAGTTATACAGCTCGATCGACTGGCCGCGAAGAATCGCATCGACAAACTTGAAGATCGCCATATCCGGACGGCCCCAGGGCCCGTAGACAGTAAAGAATCGCAATCCCGTCGTCGGAATGTGGTAGAGGTGACTGTACGCGTGGGCCAGAACCTCGTTGCTCTTCTTGGTCGCGGCGTACAAGCTCACCGGAGAATCGGTAGCGTCCTCTTCGCGAAAAGGGATGCGGTTATTGGCTCCATACACGGAACTCGAAGAGGCAAAAACAAAGTGGCGGCACCCGCTGCCCCGCACACCCTCCAGCACGTTGACAAACCCGACCAGGTTGCTGGCTACATATTCATCAGGATTGCTGATGGACCGGCGCACACCGGCCTGCGCCGCGAGATGCACCACCGCTTCATATTCAGTCTTGCGGAAAAGCTTTTCCACGCCTTCTCTGTCTGACAGGTCCAGCGGGATAAACCAGAATTGCGGTCCGATGCAGAGCCGTCTCAGCCGCGCATCCTTCAGCCTCGGATCGTAGTAGTTGTTGAGGTTGTCGACCCCGACCACTTCAAAGCCTTCGGCAAGCAGGCGGCGGACCAGGTGAGCGCCAATAAAGCCGGCAGCACCGGTGACCAGAATTTTATTGCCTATCCCGCTCTTCATCGTTGCTCTCTTCCGTCCATCAGTACGCACCCTTCCCGGTCAACACCACGTTCGCCGTCCGCGCGAGGATGTGAAGATCAAGCCACGGAGACCAGTTGCGCACGTAATAGCTATCGAGTCGTACGCGATCGCGGGTGCTAACCATATTGCGGCCAGAAACCTGCCACAGGCCGGTGATGCCCGGGGTCACTTTGCAGTACAAGGCAAACTCGAGCCCATAAGCGGCGACCTCTTCTGCAACAATCGGACGCGGACCGACGAGGCTCATCTCGCCGCGCAACACGTTCCACAACTGGGGTAACTCGTCCAGGCTTGTCTTACGCAGGAAGCGGCCAAGCCGCGTAATCCTCGGGTCACACCGGAGCTTGCGGTGACATTGCCACTCTTCCTGCAGAGCGCCATCCCGCAACAAGGTTTCCTGCAACAACTGCTCCGAATCCACATGCATCGTGCGCAGCTTCCAGGCAAGAAAAGTTGAGTTGGAACGGCCGATGCGACGATGGCCAAAAAAAACGGGCCCCGGTGATTCCAGCCACACCAAAAGCCCCAGAACGCAAAGAGTGAGGCCAACCACCGGGAGCCCAAGGCAACTTATCAGAAGATCCATGGCTCGCTTGGCCAGCCGCGGCATTGGCAACAGCAAGTTACGCCTTACCTCAACCCCAAGCGAGTCGACAATCGGGCACGCCTCCATGGTGAGGCTGTAGAGCGCAGGGGAACTGTGCAAGATGATCAGGCGCGGAAAGAGGTTGGCATAGTCCTCCAGTTCAGGCAGAAAGCCTTCCGCACTCCCGGCGGGTAAGGCAATCAACAAGCGCTTGACGCCGCTGTTCCTGACGGCTGGGGTAAGGCCGGCTCCCACTACAGGCAAGCTGAGCCGGGAGCCAACCCCCTGGGGGCCGGCGAGAACCACCACCGGTTTCAATCCGACTTCGGGATGCCTTTCCATTTCTCGAACGATGTCGAGTGACGCATCGCCGGTGTAGAGCACTGCCAGCGGAACCCCCCACCAGGGCTTGCGACAAACCAACCCCCGCAGTACGGAGCGCAGCAGCGGTGTGACCACCAGGGCCGTGAACCACCACAGCAGAAATGCGCGACGCGAGTAATCGGCAGCCCTATGAGTAAAGAACATGGCACTCGCCAGCAACAGGAAGCTGGTACTTAACCCAAGGCCAAGTCGGCGCAGTTCTTCGACTGCATTGTGCAGGATACCGGGATAGAGGCGGTACGAGGCAAGAACGCCGAAGAATACTCCCAGGGCCGGCCACGCTACCAGGCAGCGATGCAAGTCGTCGCCTCGGGTGACGCCCGCGCCCAGGAGCGCCAGGGCTGCGCTCACCACCAACGCTACTCCATCACAGGCCATCACCATCAGAGTGCACAGCCGAGGGCGATAAGAGATCTTTGGCAGACAGAAGAGAAGAGCATCTTTTTCTGTCGCAATAACAGTTGCCGAAGCCATCCTCGCCCCCACGATCCACTGCCTGTTTTTTCGGTACTTTAGCGGGCGAAGCTGAACGCTCTATGGGATGGGAAATTAATCTTTATTTATTGCCTGTGGATTCCCGCCTTACCCTCCGTACCCTCCTCCGGCGGAGTGGTTACTGTCCGTGGGCATGGCAGCAAGCGCCGGCGGGATGGGCTTGACGCAGGTAAACGTGTAACCTACGCCGCGGTTGGTTTGAATCAACTTTTGCGGAAAGTCGCGGTCGACTTTGCTGCGGAGAGCGCTGATGTAGACGTCGACCACGTTGGTGAGGCCCTCAAACGAGGAATTCCATACGTGCTCCAGGATCATGGTCCGGGTTACCGGCCGGTTGACATTCCGCACCAGGTATTCGAGCAGAAGAAACTCTTTGGGGCGCAGATCGATCAGCTTTCCCAGCCGCGCGGCTCTGCGCCTCACCAGGTCCAGCTCCAGATCCCCCGCGCGCAGCACATTCACGTTGTTGGAGGCGGTAACATCCGAAGCCGCCTGGCGGAGGCGAATCGAGAGAGCCAGGCGCACCGCGAGTTCCGAAGCGAAGAAAGGTTCGCGCACGCAGTCGTCGACGCCGGCTTCGAAAAGCAGTAAGCGCTGTTCCAGATCGAGGTATCGGGCAAAGACGAAGATGGAGGAGGCAGCATTCTCCTCGCGCAGCCGTCGGACCAGCGACACCACATCGCCGAAGATCAATGAGTCGGAGTCAACCAGCACTCCGTGGTATTGCACGAACTGGGCAAACTGCAAGCACTCCTGTGCGGAGAAGACGGACTCGACGACAAACTGCGCCGAGCTCAGCGCTTTATAAACGCGCCTTTGCAGGTCGAAACGAGGCAGAAAAGTAAGCACCTTCATGGATAGCTCCAGAACGACCAAAAAAGCTCAGGGCCCGAAGAACAAGGCATGCGACTTCTAGTACGGCAAAGCACGATGCATCCCAGGACGAGTCGTGGGATGCGAACGCGCAGTGAGATTCGCTGGAGATTAGAAAGAACCGCATCGGCTATGACACAGCAAAGCTTGTCGAAGTCGACCGGCTGATATCTTCTCATTGCGCCAAAGTGATCGAGCAATACCAGAAGCCTTTTGCTTTTGTCAACTAACAACGTGCAAGGGCCGCAGGGCTCGATCCCTTGGTTCAGAAGTAACAGCGGACTACGAGTAGATCCAGATACGTGCGCTACTTTCAGGTTGCCGCTCCCTGCCGGTAAGTTACTTCTCGTGTTTGCCCGGCGCGGCGAAAAACATTTCACTTCCGATGAATAAATCAAGTTGCGTGTTCTCGCGAGCAGCCAACGCAAACTGTTGCGGATCGGAAACAGTGATCCCGGCAAGATAAGAGTAATTGTCACTAGCTCAATCACTTAAGGGAGAAGAAACAACTAGCTTTGCAAGCAATGAAGACAGACACTCCATTACCGATACACAACAGCTGGGATATTTGCTCGGTGTTAGGAGGTTCCTTTCGTAGTCTCCGGTCAGCGCCACTAAGCGCTCAAAAAGAGGAGACCACGATGATCAAGCAAGTGATTTCGAAGCTCGCGATCGGCGCTGCCCTGCTGGCGCTGGTTACACCGTCCGCCTTTGCCGCACAAACCGGTACCGATCCAGAACCCGGTCTCGTCCATGTCATTCTCGCTTACATTGGTTTAGCATAAGATACCTTCTTGGACAGCGCTCGCCTCGCGCCGCCACGAAGGGAGATCCAGCCGTTGCAATTGACCGGACTTGATTTATTCCTTTGGGCGGCCGGGCTGACCCAAAACACGGTTCTGCTATTTGTCCTTCTCTACCGGCGCCGGGCCGGCCGTTTCCCTTTCTTCACCGCACTGATCGCACTCAACGTCATCCGGACCGTTGTACTCTATTGCGTTTTGCACTGGGGAAGCAAGTCGAGCTATTTCTGGAACTATTGGTTGCTGGCGTTGCTCGACACGGTATTGCAGTTCTGCATTGTGTATGAGATTTCTGCACTTGTCTTTCGCCCGGCCGGCATCTGGGCGCCGGACGTTCGCCACAGGTTTATGTGGCTGCTGGCCCCAAGCCTTGGCATCGCACTGGGATTGAGTTCGCTAGCCAACCCGCCGGCGCGAAACTGGATGCAGGCCGCAGTCGTTCGCGGCAACGTATGCGCGGGCAGCCTGATGAGCGAATTGCTGGTTCTCATGATGGCGCTTTCTATCGGTGCAGGGCTGCCATGGAAGACGCTGGTGGCGAAGATTGCCAAGGGCCTGGGCAGCTATTCGCTCTTCAGCCTGGTGCTGCAATCGGGTCAAAGTTACTTCGGTGTAGACCGTAGTTCTCCAATGTATCTGTTACTCTCACACATCCGTATAGTTGCTTACCTGGGATGTGTTACTTATTGGATTGCCGCGTTATGGCCGGAGGTAGAGCAAGCACGCCCCATGCCAGACGAACTGCGAGAAAGTCTGTTTGCTTTACAAACCCGGGTGGCATACGATCTTAAAACCCTGCGCTCACGGAAAAAATGGTAGGTAACCAAAATTTATATTTCTTAGTGGCGATCGTCGTTTTCGTCACGGTCCTGGTTGCAATAGCCGGGTATTACTACCTGTCGGCGCGTCGTTCGTCGCAGGTGAGCTGGGAGGAACTTCTGGCAAAGCTTACCTGGATCGACCGAAACGTGATTGCCGAGGTGGCGCTCGATGTAGCGGACGACGACGACATGGATTCCTCCGACGGCATTGCGGTCACCGACGGACTGGAACCCGCGCAGCTATGGAAGATGATCGGCGGCCTGAAGGGGCTTGAGGTCCTGGAAGAGAATAGTAAAGTCCTCATTGACCTGGCCTGCTATCTACAGCGAGAGTATCCGGAAGCGCTGCCGATTGCAGAGCAATTGCGGCTTGACAGCCGTGCGCTGCAATGGCACGTTGGGCGCCTGAGAGGGGCTGCCAAAACCGGGAACCTCGAAATATCCTTTCCCTTTTATGCGCAGCGCGCAGTGGCGACCTACTATGTAATGACACGCCGTCTCCTTGCCCTTTATGAGGCAACCAACTTCGCCCTGCTGTCGGAGTTACAGAGAGCTATCTGAAACAGCTACGATGTCAGGCGGATAGCAACGAACGTAACCCGACCGATACTTTCGATTTCCTTGCGATACCGCCAGCGCCGGCTGGTAGCCGGTGAAAGCGGATGAGGCACAAGGGTTAACCAATCGGAATTCCGGTCTAATTCGCACCATCCGCATACGTAGGCGTCGCGGGTGGTAAGGAAATAGATCGGCCTCTGAAATTCGTGCGCGTTTCTATCTTTGCGCGACGAGATTGCACGCTTTTGGGTATCGATTTGCACCATGGACCCCGCCGGGATCATGGGATCGAGCGTACGGTCGCGCTTGCCGATAATCCCCCGCCGGTAGTGGCTCGCCGGATAACCGCTCTCAAGACCAAGCAACGTGGTTTCTTCCGGAGGCTGACTGGGCCCAAGCGTATCCGGGAGTAAATATTTCGCCTGGTCCTCCAGCGGACCTTCGGTCAACAGGATGGTTGCATTGGGGCTGGAAAGGGGGCGCAATGGCGTGGGCTCGGACCCTCCCGGATACATGGAACGCAACAACTGCTCGGTTGGCAGATTGTAGATGTCCGCAAGAGCAATGAGCTTGTTCACGGTGAGCTCATGTTGTTCCCGCTCGAGCCGGTCCAGCCAACTTGCCGAGATCTGGAAAGACTGGTTGCCGCGATCTTGGGCAAAGCGAAGGCTACGTTCTTCCACCTCGCGCAAGGAAAGCTGCCACTGCTGGCGAATACTGCGCAGCTTGAGACCTATTCCGGGCATGTAAACAAACCTTTCTGTTCCTCATCTCGTACACTTAAACGGTTAAGACTTCTTGCGTCTTCTTCGTATCGAGCGAAGATGCTAAAGCAGGATCGGAGCTCCTGGCGCGAAGCGAGGAGAAGGGTACATTGATTTGTTTGCGGACGAGCAAGATGGTCCCCGCTCGAAAGCAGAATCCTCAACGCCTTGGCAGAACCGTGGTGGAGTTACCAGGAAAATCCAGCGATACTCTGTCAGCACCTAAAAAACATAGGCCATTGTGCGAAGCCAGCACTGTTTGGAGCGGTATGCTTGGCTTCGGCAAAGTTATGCTTATTACGAGATCGTACAAGACCAATATCGGAATAGTTTCACCGTGTCAAGCGATTTTTCACAATTGAGGTGTAATGCAAACACAAATGCTCCTCGCATACTTCTTTGTCTAATCTACATCCCGGTCTTTTGTTCGTTAGAACTTTTTCTTTCTAGCTGTTGCGCATCTCAATGACATAGCAGGTTTGCTCTCCGCAAGATTCGCGGGCGCGGCAAGTATGCCTTAAATGTGTGATTGCCGCGTAACACTTTTGGCGGGATGGTAAACGAGTGCGATGAAGTGCCTGTTGCGCCACCCACAGAGCGGAGCCAGATTCAGCCCGGCCACTGCCGGCGACCCCGGAGAAATCATGCCCCAGTGGAACTCTTTTCCTCGTGCAAACTTCAAGATTAATTTTCTTTTGATTCTCACTACGCTTCTGGTCGCCGTCCTTACTTCGTGTAGTGGCAGCAGCAGCGGTAGCACGGGCGGAAGCACAGCTACATTAACGCTCACTCCAGCGAACGTGAGCTTGACTGCCGGCGGGGCGGGACAGCAGACTTCTCTGCTCTTGAGCGCGGGTGCAGGAACTGGGGCGGCAACGGTCAGCGTGTCCGGCCTTCCTGCCGGGGTCACGATCAGTCCCTCCACCTTATCGGTAACTCCCGGCGTCGCGCTGGCCGTCACCCTGACCGCCGGTTCCACAGCCAGCGCGGGCAACGCCACGGTGATGTTTACCGCGACCGCGAACGGACAAACCGCCAGCGCTCAGGCATCGCTCAGCTTAGCCGTCGTAGCAGCGCCGGCGGACTTCACCTTCACCGCGATGCCCGGGACCGTGAGTTTGACATCGGGCGGAATGGCGGCAACCGTATCCTTACTCGCATCCCCGCAGAACGGCTTTTCCGGCAATGTACAGGTTGCCATCTCTGGCATGCCGGCAGGGGTTACTGCTCAGCCCTCTCCTGCCACGTTGACCCCGGGTACCGCGGCCACGCTTACCTTGAATGCACCGGCGGGAACCGCGGCCGGTTCGTCGACCGCCACGTTGACGGCGACTTCGGGAGCGCTGACCCACACGGCTTCCGTAGTCATTACAGTGGTGGCGGCTGCGCCTCCTCCGCAACCCGACTTCTCCCTGGGAGTGACGCCTGCAACCCTTACCCTGACCGCGGGCGCGACGGGCCAACCGGTCCAAGTCACGGCAACTGCGCTGAATGGTTTTACTGGAATGGTCAATGTAGCGCTCAGCGGATTGCCCACTGGCGTAACCTCCAGCTCGGGCACGCTTTCACTGACTCCCGGCACGCCGCAAAGCGTGACGTTGAGTGCGGCCAATAGCGCCCCGGCGGGCAACGCTAGCGTGGTCCTCACGGGAACTTCCGGTTCGCTCAGTCACGCCGCCAACCTGGCGCTTACGGTCGCCGGTGCGGCCGGGGCTAACGTCACGACCTATCACAACGACAATGCGCGCGACGGGTGGTACTCGTCGGAGACTACGCTCACGCCTCAGAACGTTAACTCCGCCACTTTCGGCAAGTTGAGCGAGTTGGCGGTGGATGGCAAGGTAGACGCGCAGCCACTGTATGTGAGCGGATTGTCGATAGCTGGGCAGACTCATAATGTGCTGATCGCGGTGACCGAACATGGAAGTGCCTACGCCTTTGACGCCGATACAGGCACACAGTTGTGGAGGGTCACGTCGCTGGCGAATGGCGAAACCACCAGCGACGATCACGGCTGCGGCCAGATCTCGCCGGAGATCGGCATCACCGACACACCGGTGATAGATCGCAGTGCCGGCGCAAACGGGACGTTGTTTTTTGTCGCCATGTCGAAGGACGCGAGCAGCAAATATCATCAGCGGTTGCACGCTCTGGATCTGGCTACGGGCGCTGAGCAAGCGGGGAGCCCCGCGGAGATTCAGGCGACGTTCCCAGGCACCGGCACTGGTTCCACCAATGGAAACCAGGTGTTTGATCCCGGCCAATACGCGGAGCGAGTCGGATTGTTGTTGATGAATGGTCAGATCTACTTGGCTTGGACGTCGCATTGCGACGCCAATCCCTACACAGGGTGGCTGATGGCGTACAGCGAGTCCTCCTTGCAGCAGACCAGCGTTCTTAACCTGACGCCGAACGCTTCCTCTTCTGAGCAAGGCAATGGTGAGGGTTCGGTGTGGATGGCGGGTTATGGCTTGGCGGGTGACACCCAGGGCAACATTTACTTCCTGGACGCGAACGGCACGTTCGACTCCACGCTGAACGGGACCGGATTCCCTGCCCAGGGAGATTTTGGCAATGCGTTCATGAAGGTGTCCACAACCGGAAACGTGCTGGCGGCTGCGGATTTCTTCGCCGCCTACAATCTGCAATCGGAAAGCGATGCGGATCAGGATCTGGGCTCAGGCGGCGCCATGTTGTTGCCTGACCAGACCGATGCCAGCGGCGCAACTCGCCATCTTGCAGTGGGTGCAGGGAAAGACACCAACATCTATGTAGTCGACCGCGACAACATGGGAAAGTTTAATGCCAGTATCAACAATGCGTATCAGGAGTTGCCCAATGCGCTCAGTGGGGGCGCCTGGTCGGGGCCCGCGCTGCTTGCCAACACAGTGTATTATGCGGGCGTCGGCGACCATCTGATGGCGTTTCCTATTACCAGTGCGTTGTTGGCCACCACGCCGGCAGCACAGTCAGCGAATACCTTTGGATATCCGGGCTCGACGCCGAGCACGAGTTCCAACGGATCGCAGAACGGCATTGTGTGGGCGGTTGAAAACCAAGGTGGCGCGGGGGTCTTACATGCGTACGATCCCACGAACCTGGGGACTGAGCTTTACGACAGCAATCAGGCTGCGAACAACCGCGACCACTTTTCAGACAATAAGTTCATCACGCCCATGATCGCGAACGGCAAGGTGTTCGTGGGCACGCAGTCGAGCGTCGCGGTTTTCGGCCTGTTGCCCTAAGCAAAAGGGATGAAAAGACGATGGGTGGCCCATTCAAGCCTTCTGTTGGCTTGAGTGGGGTACTTTGCCGGAGCGATGTCCGCTCATGGCATGCCATCATGCAAAGATGCGCATTCTCCTCATCTCATTAGGCCTTTCGCTGCTCCCCCTGTCCGGGCCCGCCCAGACGCTCACCGCTGCTGATGCGATTCACCGTATCCAACAACGCTACCCGGCGCCTGTCCCCGACACGGTGGACACGATCAAGGCGGGTGACCCCGCCACCCCGGTCACCGGTATCGCCGCGACATTCATGGATACGATGGACGTTCTGCGTGAAGCCAACAAGCGTGGATTAAACCTCGTGATCACCCACGAACCCACTTTCTATAACCATCGCGACAGTACGGCATTCTTCGCCGACGACCCTGTCTTCAAAGAGAAACTGGCGTTCATCGAGCAGCACCACATGGTCGTGTTTCGTTTGCACGACGAGATCCACGAAACACCTCCCGACGATTTCCGGGTGGCCCTCACGGACGCCATGGGCTGGCAAAAGTATGTCTCGGCGAACGATCTCAGCCGTGCCACCATTCCGCCGATTACGCTTGAGGCGCTGGCGAAGCAGCTGCGGGAAAAACTTCAGGCGAAGACGTTGCGCGTGGTCGGTGATCCCAACCTGGTCATCACGCACGTAGCCATGGCGCCCGGGGCCGCCGGGCTCGAAACCCAGGTGACGGCGCTCCGTCCCGATGCCGTGGAGTTGCTCATTGCCGGCGAAGCGGCCGAGTGGGAGACGGTCGAATATGCTCGCGACGCGAGCGCGCAAGGGCGCCACAAGGCCTTGATCCTGCTGGGCCACGAAATCTCTGAGGAACCGGGAATGGTGAAGTGCGCCGAGGATCTGCGGGTGATTTTTCCCGGTGTGAAAGTAGAACACATTGCGGCAGGCAACCCTTTATGGTTCCCGCCGCAAACATCTCGATGAATTGTCGGTAAAAGTATGCTTGCTTAGCTCCGCAGACGCGCCAGAAGATCCTGGGGATGAACCGGTTTCGCAAGAATCTCGAACTCATGTCCCTGGGAGCGGGCCCGGTCGAGAAGATCCGCAGTGGCTGCCTGCCCGGAAAAGAGCAGGATTTTACACGACGGCAGAATGCTGCGAATGGTGATGGCGGCATCAATGCCGTTCATGTCGGTCATGATGACGTCGGAGATGAGCATATCGGGGCGCAGCGTGCGAGCCGCTTCTACTGCTTTTTCCCCGTTGTACACAGCGGTCGCTTCAAATCCGCTTTGATTTAGGATGATGGCCAGCGTGTCTGCAATGACGCGCTCGTCATCAGCTACCAGCACTTTCGGCTTTACCTGTTGATTGGTCATTTTCTCCTGGATGGACGACCGCTGTCGTTCTGATGCTCTGCGCCCCGGTAAACTTTACCCCCGAAGCATAACAAGGTTGGCCCGTAAGGCACGGAAAATGCTGAGCCAGTGGAGATTACTTCCATCATACGCTCCTGTTTCTGATGCCGCTTCCGGCCCACGCGTTGCGGCCATCTTCACCGGCCTCAAACAAAATTGCCGCGCTTTCTGCATATAAGATTGAAACTGAGCTCACTCCGATTTGTTGGACTTTTGCCGATGGCTGAACCGATCATTCGCGCCCAGCAGGTAGAAAAGTACTACGCCCAACCGAGCGAAAACCGCATCCAGGTGATCGCCCCTACCGACCTGTCGATCGTACAGGGGGAGATTGTCGCCCTGCTCGGCCCTTCGGGGTCGGGCAAGTCTACCCTGCTGCGCATGCTGGCAGGCCTCTCGCAGCCCTCTGCCGGGGAAGTTTACTGGCATGGCAAGCCGATTTCGCGGGCAGAAGTGAATGTGGGTATCGTGTTTCAAAGCTTTGCGCTGTTTCCATGGCTCACGGTGCTCGAAAATGTAGAAGCTCCGCTGATCGCTCGCGGCATCGATGCGGAACAGCGGCGAGACCAGAGCTGGAAGATCCTCGACACGGTCGGCCTCGACGGCTTTCAGGCGGCTTATCCCAAGGAGCTCTCCGGAGGCATGCGGCAGCGCGTGGGCTTCGCCCGCGCCCTGGTGGTGCAGCCGGAAGTGCTGTTTATGGATGAGCCCTTCTCTGCCCTGGATGTGCTGACGGCAGAGAATCTGCGCAGCGAATTGCTCGAGCTGTGGCATAAAAAGACGATCCCCACCCAGTCCATCTTTCTTGTCACCCACAACATTGAAGAAGCGCTGCTGCTGGCGGACCGCATCATCGTGCTGGGACGCAACCCGGGGCACGTGCGGGTGGATTTCCCCGTGACCCTGACCCAACCCCGCGACCGCAAAAGCGCCGCGTTTACCCAGCTGGTGGACTATATCTATAAGGTGCTCACGCGGCCGGATGTGGCCCCGGCGGCCGTTCCGCAGCGCCTCGCGGTGCGGGACCAGCGGCAGATGCACTACCAGATGCTGCCCCATGCGCGCCCGGGCGGCATCGCCGGACTGCTCGAGTTGTTGATCGACTACAACGGGCGCGCTGATATTTATCGCCTGGCCGACGATCTCGCCTTTGAAATTGACGACCTGCTGCCGATCGTCGATGCGGCCCAACTCCTCAGTTTCCTCAAGGTGGAAGAGGGCGACGCGGCGATAACCCCTGCCGGCCGGGAGTACGCCGAATCTGAAATCCTGCGCCAAAAGGAACTTTTCCGCAAGGCCGCCGTCGAAAACGTACTGCTACTGCGTCAGATTACGCGCGCGCTCAGTACCAAGTCGGACCACACCGTACCGGAGGAGTTCTTTCTCGACATGCTCGATGAGCAGTTCAGTGCGGATGAAACCTTGCGCCAGCTGGAAACGGCGATCAGCTGGGGCCGCTATGCGGAGCTGTTCGACTTCGACGCTTCGCGCCGGCGGTTCATTCTGCCCGAGCCGGAAGAATCCCCAGAGGCGGTGGAAGAGGCGCAGGCGGAATGAGCGAGACGCCGACGCTTTCGCGCTCCCTGGTTCTGGAGCGCACATGGCCGTTTTTCCTTGACCTCAGCGTAGCCGCGTGCGGGCTTGCCTTGTTTTACGCCGTGCTGCGAGTGGCACAGTATTGGATGGGGCACCCTGTCGCCGCGGTGACCATTTCGCCTTCGGCGAAGATGTTGCCGTTGTACGCGTTTTATTCCATTGTGCGCATATCTGTGGCCTATCTTCTGAGCCTGATCTTCGCGGTCGGCTACGGTTACATTGCGTCCTACAATCCGCGCGTTGAGGCCTTCATGATCGCGGTGCTGGACATATTGCAGTCGATTCCGGTGCTGAGCTTTCTGCCCGGCGTCATGCTAGCCATGGTGTCGCTGATCCCGGGTCGTCAGCTGGGCATTGAACTGGGCGCCATCCTGCTGATTTTTACCGGGCAGGTATGGAATATGGCATTCAGCTTTTACTCATCGCTGAAAAGCCTGCCGCGCGAGTTACGCGAAGCTTCGAGTGTTTTCAAGTTTTCCGCGTGGCAGCGGTTCTGGCAACTGGAACTGCCGTACTCCGCCATTGGATTGGTTTGGAACTCGATGGTCTCGGTTGCGGGCGGATGGTTTTTCCTCATGGCCTGCGAGATGTTTGTCCTTGGCGACCGCGACTTCCGTCTACCCGGCCTGGGCTCTTATCTGCAGACCGCAGCAAGCACGGGGGATACGCACGGCATGTTGTGGGGGTCGGTTGCCATGATCCTGATCATCGTGGCCACCGATCAGCTGGTGTGGCGGCCGGTGATTGCCTGGGCGGACAAATTCAAATTCGAACAGGGCGAGAGCAGCAGCCGAAAGACATCGCCCATCCTGTATCTGCTGCGCAATTCCAATGCACTAGGGTGGCTCAAGGGAAAAACCGTGACCCCGGCCTGTGAACGCATTTATGGCAGCCTGGCACGCCGGCAGCGCGCGCTGATTGCTCGGCCCATCCATGAGCAACGGCGGTCGTCTCGCCTGGCCGCGGTTTTGTTGATTGTTGCGGGTACAGCCCTGGTTGGGTTTGCTGCCTTCCGCGCATTGGAATTACTGCGCCACATTCAGGGCACGGAGTTTGTGGAACTGCTGAAAGGCGCGGTGGCGACGTTTTTCCGCGTCAATGCGGCGTTGCTGATTGCTTCCGCGTGGACCATTCCCGCAGGTGTGGCGATTGGCTTTCATCCCCGCCTGGCGCGCATTGCGCAACCCCTGGCACAGATCGCTGCGTCCTATCCGGCGACCGCAATCTTCCCCATTTTGCTCCTGGCCCTGGTGCGCTGGGGTGGTGGGTTAGGGATCGGGTCGATCGCCTTGATGCTGCTGGGCACGCAGTGGTACATCCTGTTCAATGTGATTGCCGGAGCCTCCGCGATTCCTTCCAACCTGAAGGAGGTGGCGAAGCTGTACAAGTTCTCGCTGTGGCAGCGGTGGAAGGTGGTCATTCTTCCCGGCATTTTTCCTTACCTGGTGACCGGCCTGGTCACTGCCTCCGGCGGCGCATGGAACGCCAGCATCGTCGCGGAGTACTTTCATTTGAAGGACCATACCCTGGAGACGTTGGGTTTGGGTGCGCAGATCAGTGCTGCCAGCGATCATGGCCAGTTTTCGATTTTGCTGTTGGCGACGATCATCATGTCGTTGATGGTGGTGACGGTGAATCGCCTGGTGTGGCGCCCGATGTATCGGCTGGCGGAGACAAAGTTCCGCTTGGATACGTAAGCAAACGACGGCCGAGTCCCGAAGGGACGGCACAACTTCAGCCGATGCGTCTTCCGCAACAACTCCCGCCGAAATCAGCGTGCGAGGTGGCGAAACGCTGGCACATTCGGCCGAAACGTGGGGGCCGAAACGTGGGGACCGTTCATCACGTTTCCCTAATCATCGCGGTGACTATCCCGGCCCCTGCTGCCCCGGTTCCGATACAACGGCGGGCGAAAACAATTGAATGGTCTTCCAACCGGGATTGGGGAGCCAACAAAAAAATGTAACTATGTGTGAACGTGGCGGGCGTCCCCGGGTTCTCCCCCCAGCAGCGCAAACACTGTTTTTTTAGAGCGCCAAAGCGGTGCTCACAGAGCCGACAGATCGGTTCCGGCTAGAACCATTGAGCTAGAGGTTTTGGACGTAGCTGATCTTTCACCGGTAAACTTGCAGTCTGTCCCGCCTTTGTCCCCATCGTTTCCGTGCTGAGATCAAACTAGCCATCCGCGACACAGCGTTTCATCCGCGCGTGGGAATCTCTTGCGAATCGATGCTGCATCGCTCGCGAGAACGGGTAGGCGATGCGGGCCAGAAAATGCCTCGGACGGGACACCGCTTCGATCAAATAGAACACCGACTCGGTTTCGGGATCGAACTCGATGACAAAGCGCTCCTGGCCTTCCTCAACGTGAATGGCTGTGGTGGTGTACATAAAGCCGAAGCGAGTTGGGCTGTCGATAATCTCCGTGACACGGCTGAGGTTCATCGACCATAAGAAGGCGGTGTAAGCCTCCACGCCGACCAGTTGCCCCGGTGTAATCCTGGCGTTCGGGTTTACGACTTGTACCCATCCCAAATCAAACTGCTCCCATCGCTGAAAGGCTTCGCGTGCGGCCCCGAAAGCCGGCAGGCCTCGACCGATCTCGCTGCGGGAAACATCATGCGCAAATCCATTGAGTAGAGTCCCGAGCAAGCCATCGGTCACCGTCAACAAATCGGGACTGGAGGGAGTGGCATCGCTGGCGGCTGCCAGCAGCCTCCCCTTCTGCTCTATGCCCTCTCGGAAAAGCCGCAACATTCATCCAGTATCGCAATCGGCCACCCAGTTCGTTGCGCCTTTCCACGAATTACCTCGCGGTCCAGCCAGGGCGAACCGCAGATCCCTCCACTTCGCTACGCTCCGGTCGGCATGACAAGGAGAGAGTGTTGCCAGCGTAAACAAAGTTCGGGAATGACTCGGCCAATCTCATCTCCACTACTCTTCCCTTTGTCATCCCGACCGGAGCGTACCCGGATTTCCGCAAAGAGAGACGCACGAACTTTACCGATCACACAACTCTCAACAGGAAATCCGGGGTAGCGGAGTGGAGGGATCTGCGGTTTAGCTGATCTCCAGGATATTTTCGTCCTTTGCGATTGCATCAACGGCTGTTTTGTATCAGGGCACGACTTTAGTCGTGCCGTAAGTGGTGGAAACTACTCTCGGGCTTTAGCCCCTGCATGCGCTCTTCATCGCCTTCAGCCTATTCGGGCCGAGGAGTTTCGGGGACATCCATGATAGGTAACCGTCAGAGGAAATCTCCGCTTTCCCTTGACGGTTACCTATCATGGATGTCGCGAAACTCCTAGCAATGCGGAGGCTGTTCGTTCCGCATCTCCCCGCAATTTGTTGCGATAATACGCTGTCACCGGAAAGACGGCACTCTCGATAAAATCAAGTGTGCGAACCAGGAACGGCGCCCTCCAGCTCAAGAGCGTGTTCGACCATGATGCTGACCCGGTGATGGTGAACGCGCTCAGGGATTCTGTTATAGATGACCTTCTGTTCCTTCATGAGAAGTATCCTAATTTCGACCAGGTCGGTGCTGCCGATTTGGATCCAGCCGACTACGAGCAAATGCGCCGGAAATACCAGAACCTGCTCCACTATGGTGTGTTCAGTTTGCCGGCCACAAGAGCCGCTGTAAACGAGCTCATCTGGAAGTGGACGGAAGCGACCGGTAAATATGTCGGGTGCCAGTTTTGGAGTGTGGGTGCACACTCACTTTTCGATTCAGCAGTTCGTGACTGTGGTGGTTGGCCGATCACCGCTAAGGCAGCTAGACGCATAGAACAAACACTCAGCGAGAAGTCCAGGCCCGTCGAGTGCAGGCTGACTCATGAGCACGTCTATCCGATCAAAGATATGAAGCGGTGGCTTAGGGCGAGGACGACCCCTACCAGGGAAGGCTTTCGGATCCATCTGGAACGGCAATGTGTGAGTTGTGTACTGCTTGAATCCGAGCACGACCGGAGTGCGGGAAATGATGCGAATCCCTGGCTTCGATACAAAAGAGCGGGCATACGTCTTGTGGCCAACCCGGCATGGCCGCACGCCCAACGAGCATGGATTACCGAAGCTGACCTGATTTAGCACCCTCGCTGTGCGGTCGGCTGAGCGGAGGCCGGCCTACCCCGACCCCAGAGCTTCCCCTAGAGGGGCCGGTATGATAATGATCATCCGTGAGGCTCTTTCTCCCAAAGCAGCCTGGCCGCCTGTCGGATGGTACGGGAGGTGCGTTTTGGAAGTAGTCGGCGATCCGCTAGCGACAATCGATGCACAAATTGCAGCGTTCGATAATGACAAGGAAACGGCTCTCGCCGAGTCCACAATTCAGGAACTCATTTCGGCTTACCCGAACAACCAGGCCGTTGAGCACATTCTCCTGAAAGTCCTCGCGATCAACGCCCTTTATCATGCGAGAGTTTTTGATATCGACCTGCAGCCCCTTGCGATTCACATTAAGACGATCAGCGAATTAGACCTGAGACTGAAGGCGGGTGCCCCAGATGCCGTCGATGCGATATGGAAATCTAATGGAACGCGGCGTCATTACTTTTCATTTGCCACAAAGTTTTGCAGTTGGCACAATCAGGAAGCCTACGCGATCTACGACCTGAATGTCTGGGAAGCGCTTGCAGCGTACAGAAGAACAAACGAGCGATTCACTTTCCGGGATGTCGAGTGCGAAACCTACTCCGGATTTATCGCAGTAGTGAGGCGATTTCAGAAGGCCTACGATCTTGAGAGCTACACACTGAAGAGCATAGACAAATTCTTGTGGGGAGTGGGGGGCGACCTGATTTCCGATCGTCAAAGGGCACCCCACGATGCCTGAAATGGTGGCTGTGAGCGATAGGAAATAGGTATCGTGTCCTCAGATTCTCTCGGCCAGACTGAATCGGGGAGGGACAGACAAATCGGGAATCGGGGAGGGACGAATCGGGGAGGGACAGACGGAACGTAACCTTTGCATTTTCGTTTGCACCAGCAGGGCGGTGAACTGCCCGTCCCATTAGGGCGCCCGTCTTCTTTCGGGATGCGACAGGGGTTTCGGGACGGACGAAACAGTCCTCCGCCGTTCTTAGTGAGGGGGTCCACCGTTCATCCTGCTGCAGTGGTTGTTATCTGGACCGCCTTCCTTGGCCTTCCACCCTTCGCGCCATTTGCACACGGGGCAAGTCGGGACGGACGAATCTCCTGACCCAAATCTCCTCAAGGTCGATCAGGTAATAAAGATGCGCAACCGCTTCGAGGTGCAGCAACAGCAAACAGCCACTCCTACTCGTGGCGAAGCGCCCGCGCTGGGTCGATGCGCAATGCCCTCACGACCGGGACCAGACTGGCCGCCAGAGTGGTCATTGCAAGTACGCCAATCACCGCACCGTAGCTCAGTGGGTCGTGCGCCGAAACCGGCCCGAGATAGCCCACCAAAGCCCGCGTCGCCGCTGCACTGCCGGCCGTGCCTGCCGCAACCCCAATGGCCACGATCAGGGCGCCCCTCGCAGCCACCAGCCGCACCACTTGCAGAGCCCGTGCCCCGAGTGCCATACGAAGTCCGACCTCGTAGCTCCGCCTCGCCACAGCGTAACTCATCACCGCATACAGACCGATCAGTGTGAGCGCAAGCCCGGCCATGGCAAATGTTCCCAGCAGGGCCAGCGCGAAGCGATGCGCACCCAACTCGGGCACATAATAATCGAGCGGCTGCACCCAGATAAAGCGCGCGTTGGGCAGAGCTTCGCCCAACTTGCGTCTCAACGGCTCCACCAGGGCGGCGGCCCCGCTATTGGCGCGTACTACCAGGTTCCCGGGGGGAGAGGGAAAGGCCGAGGTCGGCATATGGATGGCCGGTTGCGCGGGATCCCGCATTCCTTGATTCGGCGCGTCTTCCAAGACGCCCACCACCTCACAGGAAATCGCCGCATTTGCCATGTGGAGCACGACCTGCTGCCCAAGAGGTGCGCCGGCGATACCAAGCATCCGCGCCAGGGCCTGGTTGATCACTGCCACTTTTCGTTTGCCGGCAACATCGGTATCCGTCAACCAGCGGCCGCGTGCGATGCGGTACCCGGCGGCGTCCAACAAACTGGCGTCGTCTCCGCTCGCCATCGCCGGCGTAGTCTGTTCCGGGTGGTAAGAAACCGCGCTCATTTCCACGGGCACGCCCGCGAAGGCTATGGGAAAGAGGTTCGATTCCGCCGCCGAGCGAATGCCGGGTACCGCGCGCACCTGACTTACCGCCCGAGCCATCAGAATGCGCATGCGATCCGCGTCCTTAAAGTCCCCCGGCGCGAAGACAGGAGTCGCAATGGCCACCGTCTTTGGATCTAACCCTATTTCCTCTGTGTAAACATCCATGAGGGAGCGCAGCAGCAAAGTCGCGCCCATCAGCAAAACCAGGGACATGGCCACTTGCGCGGCCACGAAAATGTCTCGCAGCCATTTGCTCCGGCCGGCATCGCCCGCCGATTTCGAGACATCGCGCAACGAAGCAACGCGGTCGCGCCGCACCAGTTCCCAAGCGGGAGCAAGCCCGAAAAGCAGCACCGTAACCGAAGCCAGGGCCACCGCGAACAACAGCACCGGGAGATTCAGTTCCACCACCGATTCATCGGCGAAGGTATTGGGAGGCAGCACCATTTGCAGCGCGCGCACGCCACCGTACGCGATCGCCGAGCCCATCGCGGCGCCCCCGGCAGCCAACATGAGAGCCTCTATCAAAAGCTGCCGCAGGATGCGCAGCCGTCCGGCGCCTAGCGCCATCCGCACTCCGATCTCGCGATATCGCGCCGTCGCCCGCGAGAGTAGCATGTTCGCCACGTTGCTGCATGCAATCAACAACAGCAACAAGACCGCGCCGGCCAGCGTGTAGAGTGTGAGCCGGAATGACGGGCCCACGAGATCGTCGATGCAATAGACGCCCCGCACCTGCGTCTTTTTGGGATAGAGCACGGGATAGGCCGCTTGCAGCCGCTTTCCTATCGCTGCCAGCTCCGCATCAGCCCGCGCGATGGGCACGCCCTTGCGCAGTCGCCCTTGCATGTAGCGGTCGCCGCGGACATTAGCCGGCGTCACGAAGTGGCTCTGGTCCGGAATCCATAAGGAGCCTGAGAACCACGCGAACCGCTTGGGCGCCACGCCGATCACCGTCCGCACCTGCCCATCGACCTGGATCGTGCGATTCACTACATTGGGATCGCCCGCGAAATACTGCCGCCACGTCGCTTCACTCAGTACGGCTACCGGCGGGCTGCCCGGTTCTCCGTCGCGCGGCAAAATTCCCCGGCCCAACATGGTGCGCATACCGATAAAGTCGAAGACGCCGCCGTCCACGGTGACCACAGACACCGGGTACGGCACTCCGCCGCTCTGCAAAACGCCCATGTTGCCGTTGGAATAAGCGAACCCTTCGAACACATTCGTGAGCCGTTCATATTCGCGCGCTTCGTTCAACGAAACGGTCCTTCGCCGGCCTTCGTCGCCGCGCTTGTCCTGATCAAATACCGAAAGTAGCACCAGCCGGTCGGCGTCTTTATAAGGAAAGGGATGGATCAGGACGCCGTATAGCACGCTGAACATCGTGGTGGCCGCGCCTATGCCGATCGCGAGCGCCAGCGTTGCCATCGTGGCGAACCCCGGACGCGACCACAGGCTCCGCCATCCGTACCGCATATCGCCCCACAATGACTCCAGCCAGGTCCACCCCCAGACGTTGCGTACAGTCTCTGTTACCAGCAGCAAATTTCCGAATTCGCGCTTCGCCCCCGCCTCGGCTTCGGCGCGCGAAGCTCCGGCGGCTATCCGGTCGGCTATGGCCATCTGAAAGTGCGCCTCCAACTCGGCCTGCAGGTCGCGGTCGCGCCGGCGCAAAGGGTTAAGCCACCTCATGCTTGTTCTCCTTCCGGCTGGCGGCTCATCAGCGCGGCTACTGCCTCGACCATCTGAGACCATTTCGCGTGCTCGGCGGCCAATTGCTTCTTTCCTTTGGCCGTAAGAGCGTAGAATCGGGCGCGCTGGCGATTCTCTGTGGTTCCCCATGCCGCCCGCAACCAGCCTCGCTTCTCGAGCCGATGGAGCGCGGGATACAACGAACCCGTTTCAACCTGGAGCACTTCGTTCGACCCGCCGCGAATTGCCTGCGCAATTGCGTAGCCATGGCGTGGCTGCCATCGCAGGACTTGCAGGATCAACAGGTCGAGCGTGCCCTGAAGCAGCTCGATGCGATTTTGGTAGGGTTCTTCGGTACGCATCGTAGGATGCAGACACTCTACACCCATGGAGGTAGAACGTCTACATCTATTTTAGCGCGGCCGGGGACCAGCGTGCGGAAATCCAGAAATCCAGGACAGACGGAGAGCGTGTCGGAGAAATCCAGCCGATTGGTGATCGACGTCGAGGCTTCTCGTATGGGTTTCGACCGGGCCGCAGTCCACATCAGGCGCTGGACGCGCTCAATGTGGGCATCCAACGAAAGCGAGTGAAACTGGATACTCGATGCGGACATCGGTGGGTTCCTCGACAACATGAGCCACAAGTGGACCATGAAGTTCATGGAGCATCGAGTGGCCGATCCCCTTATCTTGCGCCTCATACGGAAGTGGCTCAAGGCCGGGGTATCGGAGGACGGCAAATGGTCAGGGACGAAAGCAGGCACCCCGCAAGGGGCGGTGACTTCGCCGCTTCTGGCGAATGTGTATCTGCATTATGTCTTTGATCTGCGGGTAGAGGTATGGCGCCGGAAAGTGGCCAGCGGAGAATTAGTCGTGTCCGTTACGCTGACGATCTGGTGGTCGGCTTCGAGCATCGCGAGGATGCAGAGCGATTCCTGAGGGAGTTTCAGGAACGCTTGGCGGCCTTCGAGCTGGAGCTTCATCCGCAGAAGACGCGACTTGATCGAATTCGGTCGGTTCGCGCAGGGCGCTCGGCAACAGCGTGGGGAAGGCAAACCTGAAACGTTCACATTCCTCGGGTTCACGCATTACTGTGCGACGAACTCTAAAGGCCATTTTGTCATCCGGCGCAAGACCATGGGTCAACGCATGCGAGCAACGCTGCAGGCTATCAAGGCAGAGTTGCGTAAGCGCCTGCATGAACCGGTTAACGCTGTCGGACAATGGCTGAAACGCGTCGTTGAAGGCTACTACCGTTACCATGCTGTTCCTGAAAACCTGCGGGCATTACGACGCTTCCGCGAGCGCTTGCGTCATATGTGGCGGACTATATCGGGCCGTCGCAGTCAGCGCAGCCGCCCCAGTTGGAAGCGCATTCACCCGACCTTCGTGCGATGGCTACCGCTTGCCCGTGTCCTGCATCCCTACCCCGACGTTCGTTTTGACGCCATCCATCCAAGGTAAGAGCCGTTTGCGGTAGTTCCGCTCGCACGGATCTGTACGGGGGGGCGGTCAGCGATGACCGTCCCTACCGTGACCGGCATGCCCCTTTCACAGCAGCTATTCGGCACAATAGGTGTTACTGTTGCCAAACTCCCCATTCACTCCCGGTTTTCCTCTACTTTCTTAGAAAAATCGACTAAGTGCCCTTGTCGACTTACAAAAACGGACTTATGCTTGCCCTAACTGATCTATTTCCAAACCAGCAAAGCCGTCCCCCTGCCAGGAGTGTGTCTTGACCGCCCTCAAACAGCCAAACCATTCGATCGACTCCTCCACCCCCATGCCCACCATCGGCTCCATACAGCAACGCCTCAACGAGTTGCTCGCCTTCCAGGCCTCGCAGCAGTCAGGCCAGACAACCCAGCCACTCGACGAGCCCGAGGTAGAAGATGTCTACCCCGGTTACGAACTTGAGGAGCCTGCAGAGCACCATCCCGGCTACGACGAAGAACCTGAGTTCCCCTCCACCCCCGCCTTGCCCACACTCGCCGCCCCAGCTCTTCACGGCCTGGCCGGCAAAGTCGTCCACACCCTCGCGCCCCATACCGAAGCCGACCCTGCGGCCATCCTCTTGCAGCTCCTGGCCGCCTTTGGAAATCTCGTTGGCTCCGCCCCGCATGCCTTGGTCGGCGCCACACGTCACGGCCTCAACCTCTTCGTCATCCTGGTTGGGGACTCCAGCAAAGCCCGCAAAGGAACCAGCTGGCGGCAGATCGCCGGCCTTTTCGCCGAAGTTGATCCGGGATGGACCGCGCGCTGCGTCACCACCGCCCGCCCCACCCCTGCGACCATCCTGCAGGCGCTCAACCAGGAACAATCGGGAACCGGCCACCGCCGCTTCCTGCTCTCCGAGGAGTTCGCCTCCATCCTTCACGTCACCGCCCGCCAAACCGGCCAGCTCTCTCCTCTGCTGCGCTCCGCCTGGGATGGCGGCGATCTCTTTGCCTCCGACGGCCACCATCTTCTCCATACCGCCACCGCGCACATCAGCCTCGTGGGTCATGTCACCCAGGGCGAGCTCGCCCAGCACCTCAGCCATATCGATGCTCACAATGGCTTCGCCAACCGCTGCCTTTGGACCAGCGTGCGCCGCAGCCAATCCCTGCCCGAAGGCGGCAGCCTGCCGCCCGAGCAACGGTCCGCCCTGGCAGGCGAACTACGCCTTGCCTACGAGTGGACCCAAAGCCAGACCCCGCTTCTCTTCCGCCGCGCCGAAGCCGCGCGAGCCCTCTGGAACCAGCACTACCCAGCCCTGAGCCAGGGCCGCCCCGACCTCTACGGAGCCGCAACCAGCAGGGCAGAAGCCCAGGTCCTCCGCCTGAGCGCCATCTATGCCGCCCTCGACTGCAGCCCTCTTGTCGAAGCCTGTCATCTCCAGGCCGCCCTCGCCGTCTGGGACTACTGCCAGGCCAGCGCCGCCCTCTTCTTCGACGCCTCGCCCGTCGATCCCATCGCCCGCCGCATCACCCAGGCCATTGACGCCAGCCCGGAAGGCCTGTCCAAAACCCAAATCAGGAGACTCTTCGGCGGCCGCATAAGCAGCATGCGCATCGACCTCGCCCTGGAGCAGCTCTGCAGTCTGGGTCTCACCAGCAATCACATCCAATCAGGCCGCGGCCGCCCCGCAACCCTCTGGAACAACAACAGCACCAGCCAACCGGGGACTTAATACAATTAATGCAATTATTTCTCCTGTTTCCCCCCGCTGGTGTGGGCCTCCTCGGAAACGTGAGCACCTTTACCGAATCATGGCGCTTACTATCCGGGCCACTGCTGCGCCCGTTCAAATACTGACGAGGGATGAGAAATAATCGGAAGGACAGACGTGGCCGCCCGTCGTCACTTATACGGACTTTGCTTCAAATCATCCGGCAGATTAGAAAATTTCCCCAACATGTCGTAGGTCTGAATGACCGCCCAGTTGACGACCCGGTCCCCGGCCCCGACCTCAACCCATGTACTCACACTGGCCGCGCCGTAGCCGCCGCGGCTGGCCGCAGGAATGGTGGGAAAGTAGCCGTGGTATCCATTGGTATAGGCAAAGAACAAAGCCACCGGAACCGGGCAACGGTCTCGCCAGTTCTGCTGGAATGCGACGAACGCCTCCCCTGGAACAGTGGCGATGGCAATCTTCTTATCGATCAGGACCGTAGTTACGCGCGCCTCGATTGGAGTTCGTACGGCCCCGCCCCACAAGTCCAGCACCTCCGGGCCCAACATCTTCAACAAAGCGGCATGGAACTGTTCCGGATCCCAGCGCAGTTTCAACGGCATGGTCTCTTCGCGAAAGTCGATGCTGGCTGCGGGATCGCTTTCGGTTTGAATGGCCTTGGCCACACGGGCCGCCTCCTCTCCCAACCGCTTCCCCGTCCAATCCCGCAGCTTGATGGCATCCTGCGCCACCGGCATATTGGCGTAATAAGGATTGATATCGCCCGATCCTCCCTGCAGGAAAAAGCTCTGTGCCTTGCCGCCCAGTGCTTCCTCCACCATGCGGTTGGTCACCGCAGGGTAGTCGGCCGAGTACTGCAGGTTGTCTGACCCAAGAACCACGGGGTGGCAAGCATAGTTAATCAGGACCGCGAGCGGAGATCCGCCCGCGGTATCGATCCGTAGTACGGTCACGGTGGGATCCACCGGCGACGTGGGAATCATCGTGGGGTTGCGTTCAAACCAGCTCACGCTTCCGTCGTCGTTCACCCGCAGCCGGTTGTGGCCAATCAGCACCGATCCCGTGCCCACGCCGATCCGCGCCGGCTGCAGTTGCCCGACCGCAGAGTGCACTGCGGCTGCGATTCCATCGAGCGCGTTGCGCTCCCATGCCGGCGGCTCTGTTTTGTATTCATCCTTGACGATGGGCGCGCTATGGGTGTGCGAAGCACACACCAGGACGCACGAGATTCCGCTTTCTTTGCGTACTTTGGCCTGCAGATAATCCAGAGACGGCTCGCCAAAGCTGCGCCCAAGATCCACGGTAATAATGGCGAGACGCGTTGTTCCGGCTTCGAGCACCAGCACCCGCGCGTAGAGGGGATCGAGCGTACTGGTCGCTGGAGTGACACGATCTTCAAAGCCCCACATCACTTCGTGCGTCTTAGGCGTGATATCTACCTTGGCGACGGCCGCCCGCAGAACCGCCTGCGCGGACGCGGTGAAGGAAGCGAGCAGAATACACAGACTGAAAGCTCCCGGAAGGCGGGACCTAAGAAAACATGACATGCGGTTTCTCGTGAAATGAAGAAAGCGGGCCGGATAAGCAGGATGCTAGAGATCCGCCGATCGAGTGTCAAGAACCAATATCGTAACGTTTCCGTCTTTAAATAGCGTTCTAAGTGATTTGAATATGTCCCTTCATCGCGCTTCGGATAAAAAGTTGTTGACATCGAAAACGAGCTATCTCATACTCCGGATTGTCCCACCTTACCTCAGCATTCCGGCCCCATGGGCTCCAGCCAAAAATAGCTTTCGCTTCTGCGGTCTTACGTACGTAGCGCTTTCTAACCGACGGAGAGCTCCCATGAACTGCCTGCAACGCACACATCGTGCCTGGTTGTTTCTGCTGATCCTTGCTTTTTCACCGCTGGGGGTAACTCAGACCTACTACGGATCGGTCGTGGGCACCGTGACGGACAGCTCAGGCTCCGTTGTCGCCGGCGTCAACATCGCTCTGACCAACATGGGAACGGCAGAGCGCAAGACCCTGCAAACCAGCCAACACGGCGATTTTCAATTCGTCAATGTGCCTCCGGGCAACTACACCCTGGACATGGAAGGCGCAGGCTACAAGCACTACCGGCACGATTCCTTTCAGGTAGAAGTGCAGAGCGTGGTGCGTATCGATGCCACGATGCAGATAGGGGAAGTAAGCCAGGTGGTGGCTGTAACCGCGCAGACACCGCTGCTCGACACAGATACAACATCGCTCGGCCAGGTCATTGAGGGGCGGTCGGTAGAGCAAATGCCGCTCAACGGCAGAAACGTGATGAACCTGATCGCCCTGATCCCGGGTGTTGTCCCCCAGGGCCAGACGGCGGGCAACCCCGCCGTGAACAACGTCAATGGGTGGGGCAATTATCAAATCGGCGGCGGCATCGCCAACCAGAGCGCCGAATACATCGATGGAGCACCGCTCAACGTCAACTACGCGCACATGCCTGCCTTGGTACCAGCACAGGACGCGGTGCAGGAGTTCCGTGTGTTGACCAATAGCCTTGGGCCCGAGTTCGGCGATACCTCAGGGGGAATTGTGAACCTTCTCACCAGGTCGGGAACTAACGCGTTCCATGGTGGCGGTTATGAATTCCTGCGCAACAAGGTCCTAAACGCGAATACGTTCTTCGGCAATGAATTCGCGCAACCGCGAGCTGCCTTCACCCAGAACCAGTACGGAGTCAATTTTGGCGGCCCAGTCTGGCGCGACAAGACCTTCTTCTTTTTCAATTGGGAGAACTTCGCTCTGCGCCAGGGAAACACTTATGTCTCCACCGTCCCCACCCAGGCGGAGCGCAATGGAGATTTTTCAGCCGCGGGGTCACCGATTTATGACGCGCTGACAACCTGCGGACTACCCGGAACACCCGACTGCGCACCGGGACAGCTAACCCGGCAACAGTTTCCCGGCAATATCGTGCCCCAGGACCGTATTAGCCCAACCGCGGCCGCGCTGCTGCAGGCCCTGTGGCCTCTACCCAATGCCAGCGGCGTCTCTAATAACTTCTCCACCACCTACAGTTCGGGAACCAATAGCAAGCAATTCAATGGCCGCGTGGATCAGAACCTGAGCGAGAAACAGCGGCTGTTCGCGCGCTATTCGTACTGGTCTTCCGTTTCGCCGCCGGTGGACCCGTTCAACGAAGGCAACGGCCTTGGCTCCAGTTTCTCAACCAACCAGGCTGTCCTGGGCGACACGTACGCATTTTCGCCGTCGACCGTCGGGGATCTGAGGGTCGCGTTCCTGCGCTTTCTGTTCAATTACACGCCGCAGAGCTTTGGAGTTGACCAAACCAAGTTTGGCTTACCGGCGAGCTATAACCAACAGGAGCCGCTGCGTAACAATCCCGATCCCTGCGTTGCCGGGTTCTCTGACTTCTGCAGCCAGAACATGGCCGTGATCGTCCTCAACGCGAATAACAGCTACTCCATCATGCCCAGCCTTACTAAGATCATCGGCCGGCACACGCTTAAGGCGGGGCGCAGAGATTCGCCGCATGGAGTTCAACTTTGCGCAAACAACTACGGCCAGCGGGTTTTATGTCTTCGATAACCTGATGACCTCTGCCGACCCAGTCTCGCCCAGGGAACACCGGCTTCTCGATGGCGTCGTTCCTTCTCGGTTACGGCTCAAGCGGAACCCTATCGCAGCCGGCCCGCACCGCGGGGACACAGTACTACCAGGGCTTCTACCTGGGCGATACCTTTCAATTCAACCAAAGGCTGACCTTGAACTATGGGGTGCGCTGGGAACTTCCGGGGCCGTGGAGAGAGCGCCATGACCGTCAGGTAGTCTTCCTGCCCAATCAGGCCAGCCCGCTCGCCGCCGCCACTGGACTTCCTCTGACGGGGAACGTCGCCCTCGTCAATTCCGCTGCGTATTCCAGCCGCGATAGCCAGGAGTTTCACTGGCGCTTGTTTGCGCCTCGCATCGGATTTGCTTATCGCCCTAACAACCAGACGGTAGTCCGGGCCGGTTACGGAGTGTTCTATGTACCGGATGACGCTTCGTTCTTCTCTGCTCCGTGGATCTCGCCCATTAATTCCGCCGCGACTGCGTGGCTCACTTCGCTGAATGGCGGCGCGACTCCTAACGCTACTCTCAGTTCACCTTTCCCCAGCGGCATCGCGCAACCCATCGGCCGCAACCCCAGTTATCAAAACACCCTCTACGGCACATCTATGACTGTTCCCCTGCCTAAGGGATCGTACGGCTACACCCAACAGTGGAATCTGGACTTTGAGCACGACCTCACCCACAGTATGATGTTTGGGCTTGCCTACGCAGGATCGAAAGGAACGCATCTTCCTGGAAACCCGCAAAACGTAGACCAACTGCCCGACCAGGATTTATCGCAGGGCACGCAACTATCGCAGCCCGTTGCCAACCCCTTCTACGGCCTGGTTCCGGACGGCACCGTACTTTCTCCGCAGACGGTGGTGCAGAGCCAGCTTCTGCTTCCCTACCCTCAGTTTGCCGGTGTGTTTTCCGCGGAGCCGTACAACCGCGTGTCGGACTACCATTCGCTGCAGGCCAAGTTTGAGGCGCGCACCAACGCAGGCGGAACCTTGCTGGTTGCATATACCTGGGCCAAGCTGATCACCAACGGTGACACATTGACGGCGTGGCTCGAAGACGGCGGTTGCGGATGCGCTGCGCTAATCCAGGACAACAACAACCTGGCGGCTGAGCGTTCGCTTTCGCAGAGCGATGTGCCGCAGCGCGTCGTGGTGAGTTATGTTCTGGACCTGCCCGTAGGAAAAGGTAAGCGCTTCCTGGGTACTTTGAATGGACCGGCAAACCAGGTTTTAGGCGGTTGGGGTGTGAACGGCATCACCACGGTGCAAAGCGGCTTTCCGCTGGCGATCAGCGCCGCATCCAACCCGCTGGCGCAATTTGGCTTCGGCTCGTTGCGCCCCAATGTGGATGGTCCCGACAAACGCATCAGCGGCAAGTCACAAAGCCGAGTGAACGAGTGGTTCAACGTGAACGATTTCAGCCAGCCGGACACTTTCTCTGTGGGCAACGAGCCACGGCTCGATCCCCAGCTACGTTCCGCAGGGATCGCGAATTGGGATTTCGCTGCCTTCAAAGGGATTTCTCTTACGGAGAGGATCCATCTGCAATTCCGCGCGGAGTTCTTCAACCTGTTCAATCGCGTCCAATTTGCCCCGCCGAACACCGCTTGCTGCACGCTCAATAACTCGCAATTCGGTGTAGTTACAAGTCAGGCAAATACGCCTCGACTGGTGCAGTTTGCGCTACGGGCAGAATTCTGATCCACTGCGTCACGAAATAGGCGGTAAGGATGGTGGCCCATCCTCAGGGTGCTAAAGCCCTGCTACATGCCCGGCTTGACCTCAAAGGCAGCTTTCAGCGGGACAGTGGCGGACGAGCTACCTACCATGAGGTCGAACGTGCCGGGAACGACCTTCCAATGCATGTCGAGATCGAGCAGCATCAGATCGTCTGGCGTCAGGGTGAACTCGACCGTCTTGCTTTCTCCGGGGTTCAGCGAAACCCGTTGAAATCCGTGCAGTTGTTCCACCGGCGTAGCAACCGGAGCAAAGCGCTCATGCAGATATAGCTGTGCTGTCTCGATACCAGGACGGCTACCGATATTCTTCACCTGGAAATGCACGCGGGCGTTGCCGCCGGCAAAGATCTGCGGAGTATCGACGACCAGATCGCTGTATTGAAACTGCGTGTAGCTCAAGCCATAACCGAAGGGATACAGAGGGCTCGATGGCATGTCGACATAGCCGTGATTGCGGCTCCATCCTTTCTCCACCCAGAAGATCTTGGAAGGTTTGCAGTCGTAGTATGCGGGCAACTGAGCGGCGCTCCGAGGAACCGTAATCGGCAGACGACCGGTCGGACTGTAATCGCCAAACAACACATCGGCCACGGCGGTGCCCCCAAGTTCGCCCGGCTCCCAGGCTTCGACCAGCGCAGGCACATGTGCCGCTTCCCACCGCACCGAGAGCGGACGCCCATTAATCAGCACGACCACCACCGGCTTGCCGGCGGCCGACACTGATTCCACAAGATCCTCCTGCACGCCAGTCAAGTCCAGGCTTGCCACATCGGAGCCTTCTCCATCCGTGGCCGCTCGTACCTTATTGCCGCTTTCGTCGTGGCCGAACTGCTCGCCCACCACAACCACCGCCAGATCCGCAGCCTTCGCGGCTTGCACGGCGGCGGCAAAGCCGCTCTTGTCGCTGCCCATGACCTCCGATCCCTTGACATAGAGCACGCGGGTCTGCGGACTCACTTTCGCTTTGATTCCCTGCAGGATTGTGACCACCGGCTGTGTGACCACCCGCGCGGTGTAGTCGCCCAATTGGTTCAGAGTGTTATCTGCATCGGGGCCAATCACTGCGATCGACTTCAAATTTTTCTGGAGCGGCAGAAGATTCTGCTCATTTTTGAGGAGCACGATTCCCTCATGCGCGGCTGTGAGGGCAAGATCCTGATGTGCCTGTGCGTGCACGATCTTCACTGCCTGCTGCGGGTCAACGTATGGATGCTCAAAGAGCCCAAGACGAAACTTCTCCCGCAAGACGCGACGCACTGAGAGATCCACCAGCGACTCGGGCACCCGTCCTTCATTGACGTTCTCAATAAGCGGACCCATATACGCCGGCTCGTAGGTGATATTCAGGTCGACCCCGGCGCGCAACGCCAGCGCGCCCGCCTCTTTCTGGGTGGCGACGATGCCTTCGTCGATCAAGGTCGCAAACCCGTCCCCTTCACTTTCGACGAGACCGTGAAAGCCGAGCTCCTGCCGCAGCACCTCGGTCATCCATTTGTGCGAACCGTGCGCCGGCACGTCTTCCACTTCGGGATAACCAGCCATCACGCCCAGCGCGCCTGATTTGGTGATGCCCGCTTTCCAGGGCGGAAGAAAATCCTCACGCAGCATCCGTTCCGAAATTTCGATCGCGCCCCGCTCCAGTCCACTGACCGGCACGCTCTGGGTGGGGAAATCCGTGAGCACGGCTTCTACCTTGTCGGGCGAGCTAACATCGTCCCCTTGCGTGCCCTGAACGATGCTCTCGGCCAACCGCGAGTACAGATACGGATCTTCTGTGTAGGCCTCAGCATTACGGCCCATCCTCGGGTCACGGTCCAGTTCCATCACAAGAGTGGACAGCATGTGAATCCCGACCGACCGCGCTTCCTTTGCCGCTGCAGCATAGACCGCCTTCACCAGGGCAGGATCGAAGCTGCTGCCAATCGCCAGGCCTTCGGGAAATACGGTGGCGCCGGAAAGCATCGCGCCATGCGTCCCCTCCTCATCCTCAAGCAAGGGAATCTTCAGGCGTGTTTGGGTGAGGGCAATCTTCTGCAGATCATTGAAATAGGTCGCCTGTTGCAGAGGACCTTCGTGCAGGATGGTGTCGCCGAGGGTAAAGAAGCCGCTGCCCGGGCCAATTTCATTGGTGTAGGTTCCGGCCGCGAATCGCTTGCAGGCTTCCATTTTGCTGGGAATGTCCTTACCCAAGTCGGACACATAGACGCACGGCAGATTGAGTTGGCCAACTTTTTCCTTAAGCGTCATGCGACTCAGCAGATCGTCGACACGCCGATCCACCGGCTGGTTCGGCTCCAGATACGCCGGGACACCGGAGGCGGATTGCGAGCGGACGAGCAGGCTACTGAACAAAACCAGCGTAAGTGCCAGGATGAGTAACTCCACCGGCTTCAGCAAGCGCATGCTAGGCTCCCGTTATTGAGATTTCGATCCGGGCACTGGAAAAGTGCTTCTCGAGTATTTGCAGTCCTACACCGAGTAGTCCTGCATCTCTGCCCAACGTGGCAAAGCGCAGGGAGAGCCCCGCAGCCGAGCCAGCCAGCGCATTGCTCTTCACCACGCGGGAAACCAGGTTGAGAAAGTCGTCTCCCATCACGCTCAGCCGCTGATCGAATACAATCATTGCCGGGTTGAAGAGGTTGATCAGGTTGGACATGGCAACGCCTATGTCCTCGGCAACTTCGGCCACGATGTTCCAGCACATCTTGTCGCCGGCACGGGCCGCTTCCAGCACCATCCATACTGAAATGCGCAGAGGATCCTGCTGTGCCATGGCAAGAAGCTGCGAGGAAACGCCCTCGGCGAGTGCTTTCCGGGTGCGGTTCTCGACCGCGCTCGCACCCGCGACCGCCTCGAGGCACCCGTTGCTGCCGCATTTACAGGTGGGCCCGGAACGAACCATGTTGGTGTGGCCCACTTCGCCGGCGCCGCTGTTTTGGCCGTAGAGCAGCCGCCCATCCACGATCACGCCAGCCCCGATGCCGGTTCCGTAATCGAGATAGATCATATTGGCCTCGCGCGCGCCAATACCCAGCCTCTGTTCGGCGATCGCACGGGCTCGGGTCTTGCTCTCAACCAACACGGGGACTTTAAATTCTTTCTCAAAGGTCGCTGTGAGCGGCACATCGTTCCAGAAGTCGATGGTCGAGGAGCTGGTGGTGATGCCTCTCCGCGTATCGACCAGGCCAGGGTCGGCGATACCGATACCGATCAGCTTCGACCATGGCAGCCGGGACGCGGTCACAACCCTCCGGGTTGCCGATTGGAGTTGACGCAGCAAACCTTCCTTTCCGTGCGAAAGATCGGTCTTTTCCGAAATCACCTTGATGACCGCTGGTTCCAGGTCCATCACACCGGCGGTCACTCGCTCATCGTCGAACTCCACCCCGACCATGAAGCCACGCTTGCGATTGAGTTCCAGCAGGATCTGCTTGCGTCCCAACGGATTGTCCGAACGCCCCGCCTCGACCAGTTTGCCTTCCGTCAACAGTTGGCGGGTAAGCGCGGAGATGGTGCTGCGGCGCAGATTGGTAAGGGCATGAATGCGAACACGCGAGATGGGGCCCTGCTGGTACACCAGGGCCTCGATGAGGCGCTTATCGCGTTGGCCTTTCTTTTGAACGATGGTCATCGCCAGGGCAGGAGGCTGTCGAATGCCGGCAAGCCTCGAGTCGGATTGTAGTCATCCAGCACGTGAAAAAGATTGGCCTGCAGGCGGCGCCAGTATTCGTATTCGGCGTCCCAGCGGCCCAGCGCAGCTGCCAGGCGATACGGAGTGTATTCCGCAAGCCAGGCTTGCGCGTACTGCGGCTTCAGCTCGGTGATTGTTTCCATCAGGTCGGGCAACTTACCATGCTGCTGGGAAACCACGATATTGTCAAAGTCATTGCCCAGGTGCTCGCGATCGGGATGGGTGCCGAGCAACTTCCATTGTTGCGTGATCTCGACGCCGTATTGGAATTTCATCCCGGCGTAGTCCAGGAGACGGCACTCCACGATATATGCCTGCGCACTGGAGCCGTCGGCTCCCTGCTCTACGGCGCGCAGCCAATCTTCTTCAGCCTGTTCGGCCAGCAGACGGCTGCGGCGCAGATCCTCTGCATGGGTGGTGGCCTGGGCCAGGGCCTTCTCCGCAAAGGGACTCTGCCATAGGGCGAGCATGGTGTCCTCACCCAGAACCACCTGCAGGGCTGTCTCGCTCTCCGCCATTTTTTTGAGCGCGGCGGCAACACTTGCTGCCGATGCCGGAGGATATTCCCGCGCCGCATAGGCGGCAAAGAAATGCTCGCGATCCATGGGCGATTGCTGCCATGCGGCGGCTGCGCCGTAGGCAATCCCAGGCCAAGCCGGACGCTTCAGCATTTGCACATCGTCCGACCAAATCGCATTCATCACCCCCAGGGCTCCGGACTTACGCCCCGCTGCGATGAAGGTGTCGATGTTTTCAAAACTGCGCGTGTTATCAGGCGCGATCTGGTTAAAGCCGGAAACCCCCGGCGTCACCATGTGCGGCACGTGGTTGGCTACCAGAGGGCCGAGCCAGCGTTTGTACTCAGGATCAGGCTGCGGCTCATACCACCAGGCGACGGCGATAATCCCGGGCGGCAACTGCTTCACAATGCCGGGAATCTTCACCATGATGTCGGCCCAGGCCAGAATAGTCTTGCCGCGCTGCTGGAACAATTCGCTTACGTCCTTCAGTTGTTGCAGAAAGACCGTGGCAGGAGCAGCGGCGCCCTTGGCCGAGGCTTGTGCCAACTGCCAGGTTTCATCAAAACCAATGTGCACGTAGGGGCTGGGAAACAGTTCGGTGTACTGAGTGACCCAATCGGCAACCAACTTCCTGACCCGCGGATCGTCTGCCTTGAACTCGACCCCATGGGGAAAGTCGGCCAGGGAGGAGTACTCCTCGCGCCGAAACAGATCGTGCAGGTGGCCGTACAGTTCGAGGCAGGGCACAACGTCGATATGGCGGGCCCGTGCGTAGGCCACAATTTCGCGCACGTCGCTTTTGGTCAGGCGGGCGCCAAGGGGAGCAGGAGGAAGTCCGTCGAGCGCGATCGAACTCTCGTTGTAAAAGTAATACTGGTTGTTCTTCCAACGTGCCATCAGATCGATCTGGCGCTTGATATCGCCGACGCGGAGCAGGGGCCCTTCGCTCATATCAACCATCGTTCCGCGATAGGCCATAGCCGGCCAGTCGCTGATCTGCGCTTCGGGCAGGATCGCAGCCGGCATTTCGATCATCTGGCAGAGAGTCTGCACTGCGTAAAACACACCCGCCGAAGAGCGGGCCTTTACGACGGCTGCGGTAGGCGTGATGCTCACGGTGTACGCTTCGCGCGATTGCTCTCCCGGCGTTTCACCAGGCACAGGCAAAGGATCGGCCGCACCGGTGCGCTCGAGCGAGATGCTAGGCTGCGATCCAGCACTGACAATTGCGGGCACATTGCCGGTCGCCTGCCCAATACAGGCGGCCAATGTCTGAGCGGCAAACTGATCGTCCTCCGTAGCGGAAGCGCCGATACGGACCGGGAGGCCCGAGAGTGAGAGACTACCGGCACCATAGGTGATTTGCTGCGGTGCGGGAAGGATGGCGGCGTGCTCTGCCTCTGCCGTTGATACAGCCAGGAAGAGCATACCGATGGCTCTGAAAATGTACCTAAATCTCAAAGTGTTGTTCAAAGGCTTATCCCACCACAAGCGGGGTGACCCATATCTCGCCCTCTTTTGGCGAAATGTGGGAATAAGAATCTGCCGAGGGCGGAGTGCCAAAGCCTTCGCAATTGCTTTTCCCACATCTCGCACAAAAAGCGCGCGAGATATGGGGCACCCACTCTTTGTGCAGCCTGAAGCTACTCCTGGTTAAAGCCGGTGGAGTAGCGGAATTCCTCAACCGCGTGACCATCCTTGTGCGGCTGCAGTTTCATTAGCTCATCTTCGGTCGCCTTCAGGTCTTTGGGATCCCAATCATCCCGATAGCGGTCTTCTGAGGGGGCAAACTGGCTCACCTGTGCCACTGCGGATTTTAGCTTCAGGTCCATCACATCGTCGACAGGAACACGGTAATTCACTTCCTCCGGCGCGGGATAAAAGAAGTACATTTCGGGCACTCGATAGGGCTGCAGTCCCATTTGCAGCTTCTGGTTGGGAAAGTAAAGCCAGAACTCCGCGGCGCGCACGGCATCGACGGTGTTCAAAGCCGCCATACGATGGTCCGTCTTATGCCACCGGGTGTACCACTGCCCCGGATCCACGCTCAAGAGAACATCCGGACGAATGCGACGGATGATCTCCGTGGCCTGTTCCGTCAAATGCGGTTGGGGAGCATATTCCAGCATGCCATCGTCATACCCCAACCACATGATGTTTTCCTTGGGAGTGCCCAGCACTGCCTCCGACTTCTCTTCCTCCGCTTTGCGGATACGGGCCAATCGCTGGCTGCTCATCTCCGGATCGAGCGATCCTTTGTCGTCGTTGGTATAAATGGCCAGGATGACTTTGTTGTGGTGACGGTTGAGCAGCGCGATCGTCCCCCCGGCGCCGAAGACCTCGTCATCCGGATGCGGCGTAAAAACCAGTATCGTCTTTCCCTGGAGGTCTTCCAGGCGAGTCTGCTGCGCCTGTAGAGCAGCGGATAACGACAACAGCACGAGAGCGACGATGAACTTGTGCAAACCCACTCCCTTTCTCTAGAACGTGTACTTGAGGGCGAACTCCAGTTCGCGATTGTCGTCAGCCGTGTTGGTGATGCTGGCGCCGCCGGGGACATCCACCTGGTTCCCTGGCAGGCCCAGGTTGGGATGATTGAAGATGTTGAAGAACTCAGAACGAAACTCCACCTGACCAAACTCACCGAGTACAAAATGCTTCTGCAGTACAAAATCGAAGTCGACGAGGTTGGGCCCGCGGAGATTGCCGATCCGCGCATTGCCGAAAGCGTGAGCAGACTGCTGGCCGTCGGCTAGCGGCGGGGCGCTGAAGGCGGCCTGGTTATACCAGCAAAGGATGTCGCGCTTTCCAGGATTGCAGCCGAACGCGGCCTGAGCGCCGGTCTGGTAGGTAAAGTCCTTCGGGTTCGCCACCTGGTTAAACCGGTAACTGAAACTACCGGTGTTACTAAGATCGCCCGACGCGGTCGATGTGAGCGCCTCACCACTCTGCGCCGTTGTGATCCCCGCAACCTCCCAGCCGCCGATCAGCGCGTTTACCAGATTGCCGGAGCTCGCTGCAAACTTGCGCCCCTGCCCTACCGGAAGCTGGTAGAGGTAACTCGCCGTAAAGCGATTACGCAAGTCGGGCGACACTGGACCGTACTCTGCATTCGGGGTATGGGAGTTCTGTACAGCGCCGGCGACGTTGCCGTCAGCGTTGCCCAGATCACTCGAATAGGTATAAGCGAACAAGACATTGAAGCCATTCACAAAGCGATGGTTCAGCGACGCCTGGAGCGAGTTGTACATCAAGTGCAGATCGCCCAGGTCGAGGGGGAAGATCGATGCCAGGTTCGGCTGCGCGTCGAAGTACGGGCGGCCAAAGTTACCGGTGGCATCGGAGAAGTTGGTATCGAGGGGCTGAGCGGGCTGGTTGAGGTCTTCGTTTTCGTGGTTCCAAAGGCGATAGGCGTGCGTGCCAACGTACGCGATCTGCGCCAGCCAGGCGTTGGCGAATTCATGCTGCACTGAAAGGTTCCATTCCAACACGCGGGGCATGATCCGTTTGGGGCCTGTCGTCTTGACAGAGCCGATCGGCGCGTCCAGGTTCTGCACCGGATACTCCGCGGGAAAACCGGCCGAGATCAATTGACCGGCGACAGGAACATCCCCCGTCGAGTAAGCAGTAAACAGATCGGTGAGGGCGGGCGGATTCAAACCGAGATCGTCGAACGTGTTTCCTTCGGAGGAGTAGAAGATACCGAAAGCGCTCCGCACCACAGTATTGTGGGGCATGGAATAGGCGAAGCCGATGCGCGGGGCAATATTTCCGTAATCGAATTTGACCCCGGCATGAGAAACAGCTCCCGAACCATACGACGCGACCATGACCGCACGGGTGAGATCGAAGTTGGCCACCCGCCCATTGGCCGGCGAAGTGATTTCGTAGCGCAGCCCCAGGTTCAACGTTAGATTTTGCCGGATGCGGTAATCATCCTGCCCGTAGAAAGCGATATCCCAATAGCGGGTGGGATAGAGGCCATCCAGTGTGTCCTGCTCGGTGGTTTGCGGGGTGCCAAAGAGCAGATCGGAAAGACCGTTGCCTCCGGTTGCCGTCGCTAAATCCTCAGTAAATCCACCACCGAAGCTCATGTCACCGCGTGGCACAGCGAGCTGGAAAAAGTTTCGCTGCTGGCGGCGAAAGTCTACGCCGTACTTCAGTGTGTGCTTGCCGTGTACCTGGGTCACGTTGTCGGCTAGCTGGAAGATGTTCTCGAAGACGTGTTCCGGGAGATAGGTGGAGTCGCCCAACGGCGTCTCTCCCGAAATGTCGAGGTTGATAAGACCACTCGAATTGACGTCTCCCCGGTTCGCGTTAGGGATGCCAAGTTGATTGGAGATATCGCTACCGAAGTTGAACGGCACCGCGTTAACGGCATAGCGGAAATAGCCGCCGTGCACATCGTTGATCAAGGCGGGGGAGAAGATGTGGGTATAACCAAGGCCCAGGGACTGGGCACGGATGTTGCTGATGCTGGGGCAGCAATCCTGTCCACCAAGCTTACCCAGCCCGGCGGGATGCACGCTGCGAATATCACCGATCCCGTACGAAGCGAATGCCTGGTCGCTGTCACGGAAGCGATGGTCGACACGCAGATCCCCTGAGTCCTGATCGTTGGTGTTTTTCTGGGTTGCGCTGTAGTTGTTCGCGAGACCCATGCCGTTGGCTGCGGGGTAGAGGTTCACTACATTTTGCCCCACCTGGTTGATTTGGCCCGGAGCCATCACGTTGGCCACGCCAAGATAGCTGACCTGGTTGCGTAAGGAAATCGTCTCGCCGCTGGGACAGGTAAAGCTGGTGGTGCTGTAGGGATCGAACACTGCTCCGGTATCGAACGACGGGCCTCCCGAGGCGCAAGGCGAGAAGGTTTGGCCGGTGAGGCGGTCGGTAAAATCACCACCACGCTCGGCCGCGGTGGGCACAGACGAAACAAATGGTACGCCTTGCCGCTGACGGGTGCCCTCGTAATCTAAAAACGCGAACGTGTGATTTTTGACGATTGGAAAACCCACAAACGCGCCGTATTGATTGCGCTGGAACTGGGTTCTGCCGGTAGAGAAGTAGTTCAATGCATCCAATTGATCGTTGCGGATGAACTCGTACGCGCCACCGTGGATCTGGTTGGTTCCGGACTTAACTACGACATTGACCGCGGCGCCGCCACGGCCGAACTCTGCGCTCATCGCACTCTCTTCGGTACGGAATTCCTGGATGGCATCAGGCGGCGGCAGGATGATCACTCCCCCATTACCGAATTCGTTGTTATCGATCCCGTTCAACAAAAAGTTGTTGTTCGTGACGCGCAGGCCGTTGACCGAGATCGCGTTGTCGGCGCGCTCGTTCTCGAAGACGCCCCCAGCTGCGTTGGCCCCGGTTTGGCCACCGTTGGCTCCCGGCCCGAGGTAAGCGAGAGCGATGAAGTTTCTGCCGTTCAGGGGAAGCTCTGAGATTCTTTGTGTCGTTTCGACCGTGCCCAGCGAGGAGCTTTGCGTCTGCAACTGCGTTGCTGCAGCACTTACTTCCACCGTCTGCGTTTCTGATCCCGGGCTGAGCGCGAAATCGACCTTGGTCACCTGGTTTACGGAGATATCTACGCGATTCTCGACGGCAACTTTGAATCCTGTCTTTTCTGCCGTGATGCGGTATGCGCCGATCTGCAGATTGTTTGCCGAGTAGTTGCCCTCGCCGTTGCTCGCAACCACTTGATCGGTATTCGTCGCCGTGTTGGTGATCGTCACTTTGGCGCCCCCAACGCGTGCTCCCGCGAGGTCGGAGACGGTGCCTACAATGCCTCCGCGATCAAGCTGTGCGAAGCATGGAATGGTACAGAAGAGTGCGAAGCTAAAAATAGAGAGTAGGCGGCGAAAATGCATGGCGGCTCCATTGAGGGAAAATGGACAACTTTTAAAAAGCCGCTGCTTGCTACGTGGGAAGCCGCAGGCGACGCGCACGGGACCGGGGAGTGGGTCGAGTATGAAGTCTCACGGCGCCGGGGGTCAAGGATTTTTTATCATTTTCGTACAAAACTCGGCGTGGTGAGAAAAACTGCAGATCACTCCACTGCGCTGCGCTCCGGTCGAGATGACAAAGGAGAGAGGGGCGTATTTCCTGCGCATTCGCTAATGGGAAGCTGAGTGAGTAGTCGACCACACGGCGGCGCTTGCGTCTAATCAGCCGGCCAGCGTTGGCTGGAACTCGTGGCGGCATTCGTAAATCTTATGGATCGCCCGCGCCACATCTTCGACCGCCTGCGGCGAGGCCAGCAACACGCGATGCTCAATCCACACAGCCTCCCGGCAAGCCTGCTCCGCACGGGGGCAGAGCTCGGCATAGCGCTCGAAGTCAATGTGCGGTAGGCGCGGACTCAACGGCGCTCCGTTGGCGTGAAATTGGTTCTCCACGAACATTGGATTGCGATACAACGGATGCGCATACCCGCTGGAACAGGGCACGCCCTCTGCCTCCAATGCCGCAATGAACTCTTCCCGGCTTACGCCGAAAAGCTGTGCGTCGAGGCGCAAAATGTAGAGGTGAAACGCATGCTGCGTCACCCAGGGCGGAATCGCTAACGGTCGAATCCCGGGTATCCCTTCGAGTAGCTGATTCAAGCGGAGACCATTCGCCATGCGGGTCGCGACATGTTGTGGCAGGCGCGTCAATTGCTGGCTGAGGATGGCTGCTTGAAACTCCGTAAGCCGGTAATTCCAGCCCAGGCGAAAATGCTCGTACCAGGCCGAACCTATCTTACGCCCCGCCCACAAGTAGGAGTTACACATCTCCGCGAGGTGAGCGTCGTTGGTGAGGATCAGCCCTCCTTCGCCGGCCGTCATGTTCTTCGAATTCTGGAAGCTGAACATGCCGGCATCCCCTAGCGTCCCCAAATACCGTCCCTGGCTGGTCGCTCCGTGCGCATGGGCCGCATCTTCGAGCACGAACAGATTATGAGCGCGGGCAATTTTGAGAATGCCCTCCATGTCAGCCGCCAACCCGGCAAAATGGACGGGAATAATCGCGCGCGTGTACGGAGTAATTGCTTCCTCGATCCGAGCCGGGTCGAGGTTAAGCGTATCCGGCTGAATGTCACAGAACACCGGCACCGCGCCCAACAGCAGCGGCGCGCTCGCGGTGGCCAGGAAGGTGTAGGGGGGAACAATCACCTCATCCCCGGGTCCAATGCCAGCCGCTTTGAGCGCAAGCTCGAGCGCAGCTGTCCCGGTGGCGCACGCCAAGCCATGCGTGGCCCCGCAATACGCAGCGAACGCAGACTCAAAGGCGCTGACCTGGGAAGGCGACCCAGGCTCCTGGGTCACGCTCCACCACTGGCCGCTGTGCAACACTTCAAGCAGAGCTTGCTCCTCAGCCTGATCGTAGATCGGCCAGGAGGGATATCCTTCGCGCCGCACCGGCGTACCACCGAAGAGTGCCAATTGATTCATATCGTTCATCCAGATCGAACTTTCGCCGCAAATCGTTATTTACTCTTCACTTTTTCTCGCTTATACGATCAAAAGTAAACGAAATGCTATTTTAGACCAGCGTGGAAAGCCAGCAGAAAAGCGGAAAGCTACGCCGCGTGCTGTCCCTATGGGACCTGGTGCTGTACGGCATCGTGCTTATCTCGCCCATCGCGGCGGTACCGCTCTTCGGCGTCGTGCAGCAGTTGTCCGGCGGCCAAACCGTCAGCACTTTGTTGGTCGGAATGGTGGCGATGGTTCTTACCGCCTTCAGTTATGGACGAATGGCGGCTCTTTACCCGCTCGCGGGCTCGGCATACTCGTACGTCGGCCAGGGGCTCAATCCGCACCTCGGCTTTCTCGCCGGTTGGGCGATGCTGATGGATTACCTGCTGGTCCCCGTCATCTGCGTTGTCTACACCGCTATCACGCTGGAGCGCGTGGTACCGGGAGTTCCCTACTGGATCTGGTGTGCGCTCATTACCGCGCTGATCACCGGGGTGAACCTTTGGGGCATCCGCGCAACCGCAACCGCCAACATGGTGATGATGGTGGCGTCTCTGGTCGTGATTCTGCCCTTTTTGGGTCTCGCCATTCGCTGGCTCCTGGTGCACCAGGGTTGGCATGGATTGCTCTCCACTCAGCCTTTCTACAATCCACAGACCTTCCACTGGAAGAGCCTCGCGGCGGGCACGGCAGTCGCAGCGTTGACCTACGGCGGATTCGACGGCGTCAGTACGCTGTCGGAAGAAGTCGACAATCCCAGGCGCAACATCCTGCTGGCTACCGTTTTCGTCTGCCTCTTCACGGGAATTTTTGGCGGCCTGCAAATTTATCTCGCACAGCGCGTGCATCCCGCATTCAACGACTTCGCCAACGCCGAGACCGCCTTTCTTGACCTGACCCGGGTGGTCGGTGGCCCGCTCTTGTTCCAGGGCATGGCGGTCATTCTGATCGTCTCCAACCTCGGATCTGGACTCACTGCACAGGCCGGCATCTCGCGACTCCTGTATGGAATGGGCCGCGATGGCATCCTGCCGCGGCCGTTCTTTGCCTACGTGAGCCCGCGACGCTCCGTGCCAACCTACAACATTCTGCTGATCGGAGTCTTCGCCTTTGCCGGCTGCCTGCTGTTGAACTACGAGCGAGCCGCGGAGTTAATCAACTTTGGCGCCTTTCTCGCCTTCATGGGAGTGAATGCCAGCGTCGTCCGCAGCTACTACTTTCGCCGCTCGCGGCCACAGCGGCGCGTGCTTCCCGACCTTGTTCTGCCGGCGCTCGGTTTTCTCTTCTGCTTTGTGATCTGGTTGAACCTCAGCCCCCAGGCGAAGATCGTGGGCGCACTTTGGTTCGCAGCCGGAATCGTTTACGATGCCATTATTTCCCGCGGATTCCGCAATAGCCCGGCTCCGCTCGAGGTCTCCCTATAATCGTGAGCACACCATTTAAAATCGGATTGCTGGGGTTGGGGTTCATGGGCCGCCGGCACCTCGAAGCCTATGCGACACTGCCTGGGATCGAGGTCGTGACCCGCACCAGTGCTGCCTACGCCGGGCTTCCTCCGGAGCAGGTGAGCCAGGCAATGATCGAAGCGCCTGATTTGAATGCCCTCGATATCTGCCTCCCGACAGGCCAACATGCACCGATCACGATCGCAGCCATGGGCGCCGGCAAACACGTGCTCTGCGAGAAGCCGATGGCGCTCACGGTGGAGGATTGCTCGCGCATGCTGGAAGCGCGCGACCGCAGCGGGAAGGTCCTCATGATCGCCCATGTGCTGCGCTTCTGGCCTGCGTACACCTGGTTGCACGAAGCCGTCGCTGAGCATCGATATACCGGCATTCGCTCTGCAGGATTTCGCCGCCGCTCAGGAATCCCTCCCTGGGGCCCCTGGCTGCAGAATCCTGAAGAAAGTGGAGGTGCCGTCCTCGATCTGCTGGTGCATGATTTTGATCAGGTACTGTGGCTTTTCGGAGAACCGGAAAGCGCGACAGCCCACACCGTTGGCTCCCCAAATTTGATCGAGTGCATGCTGCGCTATCCGGGGGGCCTCCAGGTCGCCATCGCCGGCGGGTGGCATGTGGGAGATGTGCCCTTCGCGATGGAATTCGATATCCAGGCCAAAGAGGGCGAAGTGCGTTTTGAACATGACCAACTACAGGCGTCGGGAATGCAGATCCCCCTGCCCGGCCTTGACCCGTACGCAGCCCAGATCGGTTATTTTGTGGAGTGCTGCCGCGCGGGGAAAGCTCCGCTCCAGTGCACGCCTGAGAGCTCTGCAAAGGCGGTCGAGTTGGCGCTCTCGATCTCGAAGCTTACGCTTTGAGAAAGATTTTTTGCCGGTAGAGGAAATAGAGGAAGAGCCACTTGGACATGACGATAGCAATGGCCATCACCAGGGCCGCATAGCTGCCGGAATGCCGCGCCAGGCCGGCAGCGAAGATGTCGGCGATGTGCTTGAAGTCAAATAATTCCTGGACGAGATAAATCGTCAAGGCATTCAGGCCGATCACCTTGAACCAGAAGGCCCACTTCTGGTATCCCTTCACATCGATGACCCAGTAAAACAAGGCGAACAGCAACATGCACCAGCCGTTGCTGTAGAGGGTGTACGAGCTGGTCCAAAGCCGGGTGATTATAGGAAACACGGTTGCCCATGCCAAGGCCAATGCGAGACTGGCCAGGCCGCCGCCAACCAGCGCGAGCACCTTGAAACGCTCACTCCGTTTGGCCTGCAGAATGTGCGTGCACAGGACGCCCAGCATCACGGTCGCCACCGAGGGAATGGTGCTGAGATAGCCTTCGTTGTCGCCGTATACGTAACAGCAAAATTTTCCGGGCAGAAAGAGGCGATCGATGTAGCCTTCGAGATTACCCTGCTCTGTTAGTACATTGCGGCCAAAACCGGGCACGGGGATCAGTGCCATGATGGCCCAATAGCCAACCAGTAGGGCGACCGTCCAGGCGATCTGGCCGCGCAGCTTCGTCATCAGGGTGATGATCGCTGCGAAGACGTACGAGAGCGCGATGCGTTGCAGCACGCCGGTGTAGCGGAAGTCAGCAAAGTTGAGCTGCAGAATTCCATTGAAGACCAGCCCCAGCACGATCAGCAGTGCTGTGCGACGCAGGATGTGGAAGAGGATCGTTTTGCGGCTTTCACCTCGGCCCAATCGGCTCTGGATGGCGAACGGTAAACTCAACCCGACGATAAACAAAAACAGTGGCGCGATCAGGTCCCAAAAGGTGATGCCGACCCAGGGCGTGTGATCGAGTTGTTTCGCCAGCACCGCCTGGAAGGGCAAATGCAACGCAGCCGCGAGCGCCAGCACCAGGCCGCTCTCTTCCTGCATGAGCCAAAACATGTCGAAGCCGCGTAGTGCGTCGATCGAAGCCAGGCGCGCCATTGCTGTTCCCTTTGTTAGAACGGAATGGAACGGATTATTGCATACCCTCCCGCGGCCGGGAGCAGAAAATAGCAATTACGGCTCTATCTCGCCTCGAGCTGCACGCCGGTGTGCTCTTGCACGGCGTGCAGGTTGATGGATAATCCAAGGCCGGGGCTGTGCGGGATAGGCAGAAAGCCTTCACCATCCAGCCTCCACGGCTGCTCGACAATGTCGTCGATAAATGGTGAGCCGGTCAGGTATTCCACCAGATCGGTACTGGGTGAAGCCGCTGCGAGGTGGAGGTCAGCAGCGAGTCCGAGCGCGGTATTCCAGCCGTGAGGAATGAGCCGCACGCCGTGATCGTCTGCCATGTAGGCAATCCTTCGTGATTCGCTCAGGCCGCCTACCTTGGTGGCATCGGGCTGGACGACGTCGAATGCGCCTTGACTGATCCACGGCAGGAATGACTGGCGGCGGGTGAGCACTTCTCCACCGGCGATGGGGACCGGCGAGTTTTGTCGCAGCAGTACGTAGTCCCTTAGGTTGTCGGGAGGCAGAGCTTCCTCGAACCACTCCACCTGGTAGTCGGCGAGCATCTGCGCTGTGCGTAGCGCCCATTTGTAGCCTTGCCGCCAGAAAGCATCGCTGGCTCCGGCATCGACCATCAGCAAAGCATCGCCGCCGATCGCTTCCCGCGCGGCGCGGACGATGCGTTCATCGAGCGCGTGGCTATGACGGCCGAAGGGACCCCATCCGATCTTGAAGGCACGAAAACCCTGGGTACGAATCGCTCGCAGGTGGTCGGCGAGTGGCTCGGGTTGCTGCATCAGCAGCGACGCGTAGGGACGCACCCGCTCGCGGTAGCGGCCGCCCAACAACGTGCTCACCGGCTGGCCGGTGACTTTGCCGCGGATATCCCAGAGGGCGATATCGATCCCGCTAATCGCGTGGGTGATGCTTCCGCCGCGGCCCATCCAGAAAGTATTGGCGTGCAACTTCTCGGTGACACGCTCGGTCTCGACAGGATTTTCGCCAAGGAAAAGCGGAGAGAGAAGATCAAGAGCGGCCTGCACCAGTTTGTCGTTGGTAAATGCCGATCCCCATCCGGTGATGCCTTCGTCGGTATAGACCGCGATCAGGGTGTGGATGCAATCGTCGGGCTTGATCTCGTTCGACCAGCCACCTTCGGGGGTTTTACCGCGCAACCCCGCTGCTTTGATCTTTGTGATTTTCATGGGCAACGCGTGGCGAAGGGAGGCATCTGTACACGCAAGGTGCTCTATGCCCAAAAGACCTTCCAAGAAGCCAGAAAAAGATAATAGCAGCGAGTTCGATCGCGCCCCGCGTCAAAAGGCGGAGCAGCGCGATCCGGTGAAGAGCGCCGAGAAGACCAAAAATATCCCAACCAAACACGGTGCGATCAAGTAGGGTGCCTGTCTTGGGGCCACAACCTCGGGTGCCACATATCTCGCCGCGTGATGGCGAGATGTGGGAATTGATCAAGGCTGCGGTTGAAGTGCTCGACTACTGATCAGGCGTCCAAGCCGCGCCTCGAGCATTCGTTTCTTCCCACATCACGCCAACACAGGGCGAGATATGGGGCACCCACTTTTGGTTAAGCGGCGAAGACGGCTTGGTAGACGAACTGGAATCCGATGACCAGCAGCCAGAGCGAAAGGGCAAAGCGCAACTGGCGGTTGGGAATGCGCGGAGCTACTCCGCTGCCGGCGATGGCGCCGAAGACGCCGCCGATGCCGAGCTTCCACAACAGCGCAGAATCGTACGACCCGCCGATCATGTGCACGCCGGTGCCGACCAGCGAGAGCACCAGACCAAAGGTTAGATCGGTGCCTACCACTTGCGCTGTCGAGAGCGAGGTGAGGCCCAAGAGAGCGACGGTGCCGAGCGCTCCGGCGCCTGAGGAGGAAAAGCCGACTTCCGCTGCGATGGGGAAGGTGATCAATCCCATCCACTTGGTACGGTCGACCGCCGGCCGCGGAATCGCATCGGGACGGAAATGGCGGAAGATCTGCCAACCCGAGGTAAAGATGATGATGCCCCCAAGCACGATATAGAGCAGTTCCTTCGGCCCGTGCAGAGCCACGTGACGAAACAGCAGCGAACCCAGGATGACCCCGGGCACGCCGCCGACCAACATCCACGACAGGATGCGGAAGGAGACTTGCTTGCGCAGAATCTGGACCGGAACCACGATCAGTTTGACGATGGCGGCATAGGCCAGCGCGGTGCTGACGGCGATTTCTACCGGCACATGAAGGAAAAGAATCAACAACGGTGCCGTAACCACGCCCGCCCCTACGCCCGTCAGCGCGATGATCAGCGCTATCACAAACCCTATCGCCAGCTGCAGCATAAAAGACTCTCTTCTTATTCCGCTTGCACGTGGATACCGCATTCCTGCTTGCGCCCGCCCCAACGGCCCGAGCGCGGATCACCTGGATCAAAGGGCAGGCTGGTACATGGTTCGCAGCCGATGCTGGTGTAACCCTTCTCGTAAAGCGGCAAGAGCGCGATGTCATGCTGTTGCGCGTACTGCCAGACATCTCGCGTCGTCCAGTCGGCCAATGGACTTACCTTGCGCAGCTGTTTACCCGTGGGCAAGGAGAAGTTGTCCACCGGTTGCAGATTGGCGCGGGTCTTTGCCTGCTCGCGCCGCAATCCGGTAAACCACACACCATATGGCTCCAGCGATGCAAACAGGGGGCCCACCTTGCGCATGCCGCAGCAGCGGTCGGGCGCGGTCTGGTTGAGGATGCCGAATTGCGACTCCTGTTCTGCCACGGTGAGCTGGGGTAGAACATTCACCAGGTTCAGGTTCCAGATGGCGGCCATCTGATCACGGTATTGGTAGGTCTCGGCGAAATGGTAGCCGGTATCGAGAAAGATCACCGGAACATCGGGCATCAGTTCGCGGACCAGGTGAACGACCACCATGTCTTCCGCCTGAAAGCTGCTGGTGACACAGATCTGCTCTGGCCGAGCGGAGGCAATTTGGTCCTTTACCAGGCTGCGGGCTGCTTCGATCATTCCGGGCTCCCTTTGAGGGCGCGCTCGAGGGCGTCCGCAGACGCCCCGGCAATCGAACCCTCGCTTTCAATCACGACCACGACTCCGGCATGCAACAAGCGCTGTAGCAAATCGGGGCTTGCTGTCCGGGTGCGCACCACATCCTTACCGTCCTCGAGCAATGCGCTTTCCACCCGGCGGAGGAGCTGCGGGTCACTGATGGTGACGGCTGCCGAAGTCCTGTGAGAATCGGCGTTGAGGACCTGGCGCACCATACCGGCGGCCACGGTCGAATGCGAGACCGGGTCGATCAGGATGAAGCTGCCGGTGATCCGCTGGTCCGAGTAGGTATCGAGAAATAGCGGCCGGGTGCACTCCACTTCAACCGTACCGATGCTGTTGAGCTCAAGCGTTGCGGCTGCTTCCGGCTCCAGCGTCTGCATGTTGACGCGATGCTGAATGGCGGTGATGCGCGCCTTCACGGTCTGCGAGGTGTGCTTCAGCAGGTAGCTCTGGTTCAGGTCAGCGGGTTGGGCATTCATCCATACCAGGGAGGCGAGAAAGTTCGCTGCCGGCGTGGGCGGCTGGTGGGCTGCCGCAAGCATTTCGCCGCGGCTGATATCCAGCTCGTCTTCGAGCGTCAAGGCAATCGACATCGGCGCGACGGCGCGATCCAGATCTCCGTCGAAAGTGGTGATGCTCTTGACGCGGCTGGTTCGGCCCGAAGGCAGCGCCACCACGCGATCTCCCGGCCAAACAGAACCGGAAGCGATTTGCCCGGCAAAGCCGCGATAATCCTGGTCGGGACGAATCACCCGCTGGATCGGCAACCGGAAAGGCGCGCTGGCCACATTCTGGCCCACGGGTACGGTCTCAAGATATTCGAGCAACGTGGGCCCTTCGTACCATGGCATATTCGTGCCGCGATCGACCACGTTGTCGCCGTGCAGTGCGCTGATCGGGATGGAGAGCCACCCTTTTATCCCCAGCTTGGCCGCCAGCTGCTGCAGGTCGTGTTCGAGCGCAGCAAACGTCTGTTGGGAATAGTCGACCAGATCCATCTTGTTGACGGCGGCGACAATGTGCCGCGTGCCCAACAAGGAGGCGATATACGCATGACGGCGAGACTGGGTCAGGATGCCTTTGCGGGCGTCGACCAGGATGATCGCCACATCCGCGGTAGACGCGCCGGTCGCCATGTTGCGGGTGTACTGCTCGTGACCGGGAGTGTCCGCGATGATGAACTTGCGGTGAGTGGTCGAGAAGTAGCGGTAGGCTACATCGATGGTGATTCCCTGCTCCCGTTCGGCGCGCAGGCCGTCGGTAAGCTGGGCAAAGTCGATCGCGGTCGCAGCGCTCCCCGGCGCCGCCCTGGTCACCGCGCGGACGTGGTCTTCGTAGACATTCTGCGAGTCGTACAGGAGGCGACCGATCAGGGTAGATTTGCCGTCATCCACGCTGCCCGCAGTGCTGAACCGAACCAGGTCCTTGGCCTGCTCCGCGGCGAGAAACTCATCCATTGAAAACGCAGGTTCCATCTCGAGGGCGAAAGGCATTAGAAGTAGCCCTCCCGCTTCTTTAACTCCATCGACCCGTCCTGATCGTGGTCGATGACCCGGTTGGCGCGCTCGGAGGAACGGAACGCCACCAGCTCGGCAATAATTTTGGGAATCGTATCAGCGTCGGAGCGGATTGCCCCGGTGCATGGGCTGCATCCCAGCGAGCGCAGGCGGCACTTGACCCACTGCTCTTCTCCCGGTAGTCCCTTGACGAAGGACTGCTCGATCGGGATCAGGCTATCGCTGCGCACCAGCATCCTGCGCTCTTTGGCAAAGTAGAGGGGTACCACGGGGATGTTTTCCAGGTGGATGTAGTGCCATACGTCCAGCTCCGTCCAATTCGAGAGCGGGAACACGCGAATGCTTTCGCCAGGATTCACCCGCGCGTTGTAGAGGTTCCACAATTCGGGCCGCTGATTTTTCGGGTCCCATTGGCCAGCGCTATCGCGGAACGAAAAGATACGTTCCTTGGCGCGGGACTTTTCTTCGTCGCGGCGGGCTCCCCCGAAGGCAGCGTCAAAGCCATGCGCGCGCAGGCCGTCGAGCAAGGCTGTGGTCTTGAGAAGTCCGCAGCAGCGACGAGTACCCAGGTCGACGGGATTGGCTCCGGCGGCCAGCGCTTCTTCATTGCGCCAGACCAGCAGGTCGACTCCGAGCTGGCGTGTGTACTCGTCGCGAAAGCTAATCATTTCCTTGAACTTGTAGCTGGTATCTACATGCAACAAAGGGAATGGGATGGGGCCGGGGTAGAAGGCCTTCTGCGCCAGCCGCAGCATTACGGACGAGTCCTTGCCGATGGAATACAGCATGACCGGCTTCTCAAACTCCGCCGCCACCTCGCGAAAAATGTGAATGCTTTCCGCTTCCAACAGTTGCAGATGGCTCAGCTTTGGTTCTGCTACGAGGGTCGCCACGCCGGCTCCTTAAAATAAAAAAACCGCTCACCAGAGATCTGGCAGCGGCTGTGGTACTCGTCTGAGTTACGTAAACCTGGGTCTGAAAACCCTACAGCTCAGCTAGCAAACATCACACCCGCTTGTGCACCATGACAACATGGGTCACAGCAACAACAACCAGCGGGATAATGCATTGCCTGCATAGACTTTAATAGTCTTTCCTGCCCGACCATTTGTCAAGCATAGGTATAAGAGTCATAGGTACGCTGGGGGATTCATGAAATGTATACCGGTAGGGCTGGTGGGCTTCGGGTTTGCTGGCCGCATCTTTCAGGCTACGGCTATTGAGGCGGTCGAAGGGCTGGAATTGGCCGCGATTGTGCAGAGGAGCGGCTCCCAGGCCGCGGAAGCCTACCCGCACGCAAAGATTGTTCCGTCGGTCGAGGCATTGCTTGAAGACCCGACTATCCGCCTGGTGATCGTGGCCACGCCCAACCCCACCCATTTGCCGATTGCCAAGCAATGCTTGCTAGCCGATCGGGACGTAGTGATCGACAAGCCGTTTGCCGTGGATTCGGCGGAGGCGGCGGAGTTGATCCAGTTGGCCCGCCAGCGTCATCGGCTGCTGAGCGTCTACCAGAATCGCCGGTGGGATGGCGATTTTCTAACGGTGCGTAAGTTGCTCGACGGCGACCGGTTGGGCCGGCTGGTCCAGTTCGAATCCCACTATGACCGATACCGGCTGGCGCCCCGGCTGCATGCGTGGCGGGAAGATGGGTCCGCCGGGGGTGGGGTTTTGCTTGATCTCGGAGCCCACCTGGTGGATCAGGCGCTGGTGCTTTTCGGCGTTCCGCAATCGGTCTGGGCCAGCGTGCGATTGGAGCGGGAGGGGGCTCGCAGCGACGATGCCTTCGATATTTGCCTACGCTATTCTCCGGAGCGGTCGCCCACGGTCTGGCTACGCGCCACCTGCATGGCGCGCGAGCCTGGGGCGCGCTTTACGCTGAATGGCACGTTGGGCACGTTTCGGAAATTTGGCATCGATCCGCAGGAGGCTCATCTGCTGGCGGGGGACTTCTTTTCCTCTCGCCCGTGGGGGGTGGAGAGCCCGGATCATTGGGGCAAACTTACGCTTGAGGAAGCAGGGGATGTAGTCACGACCGCGGTTCCCACGGAGGCCGGGGATTATCGGGGGTATTACATGAATGTGCGCGACGCGATGAACGACCATGCGGCACTTGAGGTGACTCCGCTACAGGCGTGGAGAACAATGCGGGTTTTGGAGATGGCGGCGGAGAGCAGCCGCAGCGGTTGCCGTGTGATTTGCGACTGGAGCAACGAGCCCTAGACTGAGGTGGAGAACCCACTCAAGCCAAGGCCGGGCTTGAATGGGTCACCCGCCTTCTGGGGGCGGGTTTACTGGGGAGGGTTGTTGGCGGGGGTGTTGGGCTTGCCTTCCACCTTGTTGACTCCGGTCTTGGTCGCGTGCGCGGTCTTGTGGTATCCGGTTTTGGTTCCGTTCACCGTCTTGTGATATCCGGTCTTGGTTCCGTTCACCGTTTTGTGGTAACCCTTCTCGGTGCCTGCTGCGGTCTTGTGATACGCCGTGCTGGTTCCCTTGCTCACCCCATGCCCGGCGCTGGTAGCCGCGTGCCTGGTATCTGTCCCGGCGTTCTTCATATCCTGGGTTGCGGTCTGGGCGATTAAGGGAATACTCAGCGCAAAAGCGGTGATCAGTACGAATGGCTTGCGGTTCATTGTTTCTCCTTGCTTGCAGACGGTTAGATGCAGGTTTGCGGCCAAGGTGTAGGCTGTTTCCGTGACTCGGATTGCCTTCGGCTGCTTGCTCCTGGTGTCCTCGCTTTGCCAGGCGCAGAACAATGTGCAAATCAACGTGGACCTGGCCCACGCCACGGGGAAATTTACCCCCATTTACAGCTGGTTTGGCTACGACGAGTCGGGTTACTCCACCACCCCAAACGGCAAAGCGCTACTCGGCCAACTGCATGACTTGAGCCCAGTTCCGGTCTATATCCGGGCCCACTTCCTGCTTGCCACGGGGGACGGAAAACCGGATCTCAAGTGGAGCTCGTCGAATGTCTACACCGAAGATGGAAAGGGGAACCCGGTCTATAGCTGGACCATTCTGGACCAGATCTTCGACGCCTATGCGGCGGCGCACGTAAGGCCTATGGTCGAGCTGGGTTTCATGCCCAAGGCGCTTTCCACTCATCCCGATCCTTACCATATTGGTTGGCCACTCAAGCCCGGCGAGGTCGAGGGCTGGTCGTTTCCACCCAAGGACTACAAGCGCTGGCAGGAGCTGAGCCGCCAGGTCGCCGCGCACCTGGTCCAGCGCTACGGCATGGAAACGGTCTCCACCTGGTATTGGGAGGTTTGGAATGAGCCCAACCTCCCCTACTACTGGAGAGGGACGCAGGCCGAGTACAACCAACTCTATGACCACGCGGTCGCCGGGGTACGTCAGGCGATTCCGAAGGCGATCGTGGGTGGACCCGCTACCACCGGCCCGGGGCCGAAAGGCAATGCGTCCCAGTATCTGCGTGATTTTCTTGCCCACTGCGCGGCGGAAAGAGCGCCCCTCGACTTCATCTCGTTTCATGTGAAAGGGCAACCGAATGTTGTCGATGGGCATGTACAGATGGGGCTCGATCACGAGTTGAACAACGCGGCGGCTGGCTTCGCCATCGTGCGTGAGTTTCCCAAATTCGCCAACCTTCCCATCATCTTGAGTGAAGCGGATCCCGAAGGGTGTGCGGCGTGTTCGGCGCGCCTTTACCCGCCCAATGCCTATCGCAATGGGCCGCTGTATCCCACATACACCGCGGCGGCGATGAAAGGGCTCTTAGAGCTCGCAGACCGCAGCCACGTGAACCTGCTGGCGATGCTTACGTGGGCTTTTGAGTTTGAAGGTAAGCCTTACTTCGACGGCTACCGAACGCTGGCCACCAACGGTGTGGATAAGCCAGTACTGAATTTCTTCCGCATGGCTGGATTGATGGCCGGCGATCGTGTGGCGGTCACGAGCAGTGGAGCGATCGCTGTCGATGCTATCCAGCAAAGCGGCGTGCGGCAGGCGCCCGATATCGACGGGCTGGCGACCCGCTTGCCCGGGCAGACGGCGGTGCTGCTATGGAATTATCACGACGATGACGTTCCGGGGCCGGGTGCTTCCGCCACGGTTACCGTTCGCGGGCTCCCTGCGTCGGCGCACCGCGTATTGCTGCAGCAGTACCGCATCGACGAACATCACAGCAATGCGTATTCGGTGTGGAAGGAGATGGGTTCACCGCAGGACCCGACTCCGGAGCAATATGCCAGGCTGCAGGCTGCAGGCCAGTTGCAGCTGCTGGAGTCTCCGCGTTGGATCACTGCCGAGCATGGAGCGCTCACCGTCGACCTGCCACTGCCGCGTACGTCACTTTCGTTGTTACGCATCACCTATAGGGAGCCGTAGTCCATGCGATTTGTGCAATTGCAAGCCGGCGGGGTGCGCCGGGTAGCCATAGTGGAAGAACCAAAGCTGCGCTTGCTGCGCGAATTCGATTCGGTTTACGCCCTTGCCCAGGCCGCCATTGCCAGTGAAGGAAAGATGACCGGCATCGCCGCTGCGCATTTTTCGCAGGAAGTCGTCGACTATGCAACGACTTACGCGGGCCTCGGGGAGTGGCGGTTACTGACGCCCATCGATCATCCGCAGGAGCCGGCGCGATGCCTTGTTTCAGGGACGGGATTGACCCACCTGGGAAGCGCGCGCGACCGCTCCTCGATGCACACCGTTAAAGAGCAGGAACTGACCGACAGCATGAAGATGTTCGAATGGGGCCGGCAGGGCGGCCGTCCCGACCCTGGGCGCATCGGCATCGCTCCGGAGTGGTTCCACAAAGGCCACGGTTCCACCATGCGCGCTCCGGGTGAGGCGCTGCTGGTGCCAGCGTACGCGGACGATGGCGGAGAAGAAGCGGAGATCGCGGTCGCGTACGTGATCGGTCCGGAAGGCCATCCGTATCGTGTGGGCATGGCCCAGGGCAATGAGTTTTCTGATCACCGATTTGAGAAGAAGAACTATCTCAACCTGGCCGGGTCCAAATTGCGCACCTGTTCGATTGGGCCGGAACTGGTCATTGATCCTGACTTTCACAAGGTGCCGGGTGTGGTGACGATTGAACGCAACGGGCAGACGTTTTGGTCGCAGCCGATTGCGAGCGGCGAGGCGGAGATGTCCCACAGCCTCCGCAACCTGGAGCACCACCATTTCAAGTTTGAATTGCATCGCCGCGCGGGAGACGTGCACGTTCACTTTCTGGGCGCGCACTCATTAAGTTTCGGGCAGGGAGTGGAACTGAAGGACGGGGACGTGATGGAAGTACAATTCGAGGGCTTCGGGCGGCCCTTGCGGAATCCTATACACATCTCGCAGCAGAAGGATGTGCCGGTAGAAGTGATCCCCCTGCTTTAAGGAGGCGGGCGGCCCGGAGAATGTCCTTCGGCCGCTTGTTGCAGATTCAGCCGGGCGTATGCTTTTTCTCAGGGGCTACCATGGGCGAATCTGCAGCGGCCTTTTACGATGACCTGGCTGCGTTTTATCACCTCATCTTTGAGGATTGGAACCGGAGCATCACTACGCAGGCTTCGGTCCTTGGGCCGATTTTGGAGCGTTTGACCGGCAAGGCCTCGCCCTATGTTCTGGACTGTGCGTGCGGCATTGGGACGCAGACGATCGGATTGGCGCAACGAGGTCATGTTCTGGTCGGTTCCGACTTGAGTGAATCGACGATAGCGCGGGCGAAAACCGAAGCCCAAGAGCGAAATCTTGATGTCACGTTCCGCGTTGCCGACATCCGAGATCTGCGTACCGTTCCAGAGACTGGCTTCGATGCGGTCGTGATCGCGGATAACGCGTTGGCTCATCTTTTGTCACAACGGGATCTTGAACAGGCGACGGTAACGATTGCCGCGAAACTGAAAGATGCCGGAATTCTTCTCGCGACCATCAGAGACTATGATCACCTGCTTTCCACGCGACCTACGATACAGGCGCCTGCGTTTTATGACGAAGATGGAAACAGGCGGATTACTCATCAGGTCTGGCAATGGGATGGGGAGCAATATACGCTTCATCTGTACTTGACTCTACAGACGGAGCGCGAGTGGAAGGTCAAACACTTCGTGTCGAGGTGCCGCGCTCTTCGGCGATCGGACCTGGAACATGCGTTGCTTACGGCAGGATTCTGCAAGATCCAGTGGCTGGAGCCAAGCGCCACGTCGTTCTATCAACCCATCGTCATTGCTATAAAGAGCGGCGACCCTGTCGCGTAAATCAAGCGGCATCCGCTCTGTCTCGTCTACTGCATCGACATTTGGCCGCAAAGTCGACGTTGCGGCGACCATGAGACAGATTTAATGAATTGGCACGACAATCGTTGAAACTACCGGAGCTAAGATCAGTCGTTCCCAGATTGACCAGTACTGAGGCGAAAACCCGATGAGAGCCGCTATCGCCCTTCTATGCCTGTTATCCGCCGTTTCCCTTTCCGCGCAGAAGCTCGCCGTTACGATCGTCGATCGGCAGGATAAAAGCAGCGGTTATGAATATCGAGGCGTCTATAACAATATGGCGATGGGAGAAACCTTCAAGGTTCAAGGCGCCACGTTTACGCTGCGGCTTCCCGACGGCAGGCTGGCGGTCGTCAACTGCGAAAGTAAGTTTGCCGAACACATGGCGGGACGAGCAGGAAATCGGCGCAGTTGCCGCATGCCGATGGTGGATAGCATCGAAGCCGAATTCAAGAGCGATCACGCCAAACTGGTTTGGCCTGTCAGCCTTGATGGCACGAAAATGGAATCAGAAACCTACAAGATATTGGCCATATTGGACAAGCCAAAGGCTCGCTGAGTACTCAGCGTTTAGCGTGAGCTTGTGTTCGTGTTCCGTAGGCGGCGAGGAAAGCGTCTGCGACATGGATTTCCAGGTCCTTAGGGGCGGCGCCACCGGCCTTGTGCACGAAGATGTGGCGATAGATCAGGGGGCCGAGGAGCAGCGCGATGCCGATCTCGGGATCGATGCCGTTGCGAAGGCTGCCACGCTTCTCTCCGCGCTTGATCATGTCGGCCAAGGCCAGCCGCGACGGCTCGACCACTCGCGCTCTCCAGACCGCACCCAGCGCCCGATTGCGCGAGGCGTACGCGATCAGATGCGGTGTCAATTTGTCCCGGAGTGCCTGACGATCAGCGGCGGGATGATACTGAAGCTGCGCGATGAGGTCGGCGCGGAAGTCGCCGGAGTCGAACACGGGCCGCTCCTCGTCGATACCGTGCAAGTGGCCCATCACTTCGAGCAACAGGGCATCCTTGTCCTGCCAATGTTTATAGATGGTGGCCTTGCTGACCCCCGAGGTCTCGGCGATGGCATCCATGCTGGTGGCATCGATGCCGCGCTCGGAAAACAACTGCACGGCAGCATCCAAGACTTTCTTGTGGGCTTGCGTGCTTCGCGGTCTCGGCATTCTCCTACGCTTCGATTCTGCTGAACAGATACGCGCCGGCGCTCAGGAAGACCGCGCCGATACACGCTAGTAGCGTCACGTCGATCACCAGGCCGAAATGCCAGGAGTTGATCAATGCTCCACGCAGTCCGTCTACCCCATACGCCAGCGGATCGAGCCGGGTGATGATCTTCATCGCGAGCGGCAGATTGGTCAGAGGAAAGAGCGCGCCCGATAGAAAGAAGATGGGCAGGACCATAAAGTTCATCACTAATTGAAAGCCCTGCATATCCTTGATGATCGAGCCGATGGCGGTTCCTAATGCGGCAAAGACCATGGCGATCATGATCACGAAGAAAAAGGCGAGCGGAATGGCAAGCCAGCTATGCGGACGAAAGCCGGCGATCAGGGTGATGATGAGAATCAGCGTGCCCTGAATCACCGCAACCGTTGCACCCCCCAGCGTTCTTCCGATCATGATTTGCATGCGCGATACCGGGGCCACCAACGTTTCTTTCAGGAAGCCGAACTGCCGGTCCCAAAGCATGGCAATCCCCGAGAAGACCGAGCTGAACAGCACGGTCATACCAACCACGCCCGGGGCCATGAACTGCAGATAGCTGCCGTGGCCGGCCTGCTGGAAAACGGGACCGAGGCCGAAGCCCAGAGCCAGCAGGTAAAGGCAAGGCTGGCCAAGCGACACCACAATCTGTACCCGGGAACGCACGTAGCGCTTCAGCTCCCGCAACCACAAAATATAAATCGCGCCCATATCGTTTCCTTTATATCTCTCTGGTTAGCGACGGAACATCTGCGCCATCTGGCGCAAACCGGCTTTTGCGTCCGCACCTTCGTCGCGCAGTGAGGATCCGGTCAGGGCAAGGAACGCGGCTTCGAGCGATTCGGTCGAGGTCTGCTGTTTCAACGCCGCAGAGGTACCCTGGGCCACGATCTTTCCATGATCCATGATGGCGATGCGATGGGCCACACGGTCCGCCTCATCCATGTAATGCGTGGTGAGGAACACGGTGGTCTTCTCCGTCTCGTTGAGTGCCTTGACGTGGGTCCAGAGCTGGTTGCGACTCTGCGGGTCAAGACCGAGCGTGGGTTCGTCGAGAAAGAGAATCTTCGGCGTGTGCAGAAAGCCGCGGGCGATCTCGAGGCGCCGCTTCATGCCACCAGAAAAGGTCTTCACGTAAGCGTCTTTGCGCTCCCAGAGTTCGAAGAGCTTTAGAAGTTCCTCCGTGCGCTGGGCTCGCAGCTTGCGCGGGACGTGGTAGAGGACTCCATGCAGATCCATGTTTTCGTAGGCGGTCTGTTCGACGTCCAAACTCGGATCTTGAAAGACGATACCGAAGCGCTGACGGGCCAACTTCTGCTTCGCCATGGGATCGAGGCCATCGAGCTCGATGCGGCCGCTAGTCGGGCGCAAGAGCGTGGTCAGCATCTTGATGGTGGTCGTCTTCCCTGCTCCGTTCGGTCCGAGAAAGGCGAATATCTCGCCTTGCGCGACGTCGAACGTGATGTCGTCAACGGCGGTGACATCTCCGAACTTTTTCACCAGATTGGTGACGGAAATCATTTGAGGATGGCCTTCCTTCTGACATAAACGTCTCAGCGAATAACTATACTAAGCAGTTCAGTTATTCACTGTCAACGGTTCGGGAAATCACAGCCGGAACTGAACGTGAAAAAGATTTAAGGTTTTGCGTTCTTTCTGGCCGACCACCCTCAACGGCGGTTACTAACTCATTCGCTGCGCTACACTCCATGGGTACAAAACATCGGGCAGGCCAGCAGGTTCTACGATTCCTTTTGTGGAGGCAGTCCATGTATATAAGCCCCAAGCGCGAATTTCATCCAGACCCGCCCTCAAGCCGCAGGGACAATTGGGCGCGGAGACTCCAATACCTGTATTTTTTGCGCTTCTGCCTACTCGGGTGGCTGCTCCTGCCATTGGTTTGTGCGCTGGATGCCTGGACAGGCGTGAGCGCGCTCAGCCGCGGCATCATGACGCTGAGCACGGGCTGGCAGGCCTTCCATGCGACGTTCTTTGTCGTGACCCTCGCCACGACGACGCTGGTATGCGCGCGCAACACGGTGATGAACGGCAACCTACGCTTCAACAGCCAACCACCGGTGCGGCTCTATGAGTGGCTGACCGCGTGCGCGCCACGCACGCTGTGGACGGTGCTTGCGATGGCACAGGTTCCCTCGATCCTCACGTTGTGGTATGTGGGCCGCACCACCATTCGCGAACAGGTGGGTTTCGCAGGCGCCGATGCGGGTACATGGCCGTATGCGGGATGGCACTTGAGCCTGTGGAGCTGGTACGCGGGAGGTTTAGTGGCAGCGTTCGCGTTCTGGTACCTGGTCACCCTGTTCTACCTTTGGACACACGAGTGGATTCCTGGCGATGGCCCGCGCGCGCTGATCTTTCCTCCTCTTCTGCCAAACGTGGAGGACGCCATGCAGGGCGCGAGCAAGCCACAGTTGGCCGACTGGCTGGAGCGAGCACTGCGCTGGCCGCTCAAATTCACGCATATCGGCTACGCTCCGGACAAAGAAGGGCCGCTGTGGGAGCTGCACTTTCTTGCCACGGTTTCGCTGATCGCGTTTGTGCTGCTGTATCTGTTTCTGTATCCCATCGTGGCGCCGGTGTTGACGACGACGCACCCGGCGGCGGAGATTCTCTTCGCCGCCGTGATCTGCGCCTGCGTTCTGCTGGGAGCGACGGAGACAGGCCACTGGAGGATCGAGAAGCCGGGTGTCTTTTTCTCTTCGGTGTTCCTTTTGGCGTGGGGGTCCTTTGTATATTTGCTGGTCAGCGACATTCGGCATCAGAGCGTAATCCTGGAACGGAGCTTTCCGGTGCTGGCCTCGGTGACCGTGATCCTGATTTTTTTGCAGTGGGGAGTTAACGGAGCGAGTTTCTTTTTCGACCGATACCGTGTACCGGTGCTGACGGCGACGGTTGCCTTCATTTTTCTCCCGAAGCTGGTGCTCAGTTTTGTGCCCGCGCCATCGGGAGACTCCTGGACCCAGTGGATGCAGACGCACATCGCCGATTGGGATGCAGACCACTATTTCGAAGTCCGGCAGACTGCGGCGGTGCCCGCGCTGCCTACTCCGACCGGCGCGGTCGACAAGACGATCGAACGCCTCAAAACCACTGAACCTCTGGCCGAGAACGAGCCGCTGGTGGTGGTCACGGCGACGGGCGGAGGTATCCAGGCTGCAGAGTGGACGGCGCAGGTGATGGCCCGGCTGGAGAAGGAGTTTCGAGACGACACGCACAAGCAACTCAACGGCTACCTAATGCATGACCACGTGCTGCTGGCTAGCGGCGTCTCCGGCGGCAGTGTCGGGCTGGTGCCCTATCTGCTGGAGTACACGGCGCCGCAGGGGACAGCCTTTCCGGCAAGTGACGACTTGCACGCCAGGCTGACCATCGGGCCTGGTTGTTCCAGCCTGGAGGCGGTGGCGTGGGGGCTGGAGTACTACGACTTGCAGCGACTGGCGCTGACCTTCCGCTTTCCCCTTCTGCAGTCGGCGCAGGACTCACCGAAGGACATGACGACCATCGTCGCGCCGGACCGCACGTGGGCTCTGAGCCGCGCGTTGAATCGCAACCTGAACGACCCACAGTGCGGCGTTTTGCCGAAGGCTGCCAACGTACAGGACGGCGAAACGATGACGCTTGGCCAGGCTGCGGCGAATCTCAGCCAGGGCACGATGCCGGCGTTCACCCTCAACACCACGGTGGCCGAGAGCGGGGGACGGTTTTTGCTATCCAATTACATGGTGCCCGCCGCAGTAACAACCAATCCGCCGAACACGGAGTTCCTGCCTTCCGAATCTTTCCTGCAGGCGTATGCGCAGGACAGTTGCTGCGCGAACGGTCCGCACGGCGAGAAACTCTTTGCCGACCTGCCGCTCTCCACAGCCGCGCGGCTAAGCGCGACGTTTCCAGTTGTGTCATCTGCGACTCGGATTCCGCGGCAATATACGAGGGCCGCGTCGCACTTTCTGGACGGCGGTTACTACGACAACGATGGCACGGCGTCAGCGATCGAGTTTTTGTACTCGGTCATGGACAAGCGAGCGGACGACCAACGCCAGGCAGAGGCCAGCCATCAGCCTGTGCCCCCCATGAAGCCGCTCAAGGTGCTGCTGGTGGAGATCCGCGACGGCGGTGACCTGGACCCACACCTGGAAGAGGATAACTTGCAGGACCAGACCGGCTACGGCCATCCGCCTGCCGCCTGGTGGACGATGGACCAGATACTTGGGCCGTTGGAAGGGCTATGGAATGCCGGCCACGTCAGCGTGACCCGCCGCAATCGCCGGGAGCTATGCGTACTGGAAACGGCGTATCAGGGCAAGTTGCTCATCCATCATGTGGTATTCGCAATACCACAGGAAATCGACGATAAGAATAAGCCGAAGCGCGCGCCGCTGAGCTGGAAATTGACAGCGAGCCAGCTCAATTACATCTCCAAGGTGGCACAAGGGGACCAGTCGACCGAGGCGGTCAAGAATGCGATGGACTGGGTGGCGACAGCAGAGACGTCCACGCCCTCGTCCGAGGTGTGTGAGGTCGCGAATGCGCCTGCGCGTTGATAGACAGGACCCAGGGATAGATAACGTAACCACGATTGTCCAATGAGTTCTGCCGTCGACGGACCGGCCGATGAGCTAACTCAAAAGCACCTGGTCCAGCAACGAGTTCACGGCTCTCTGTGCTTCGAGTATGGAATAGCGGTGATCCATCGCTCCGGAAAGATCGCTGTTGGCAAAGGCGATGCGGCCGAAGGGTGCACTGCGCAGCACCTCTCGCGGCGCCGGTTGTCCGTCCAAACCAAAGAAAAAGCCGGGCTGTGGACTTAGGTAAGCGTGCCCCCAGCGGTTGAGGATAATGCCGGCAATGTCTCGCTGCGCATCAAATCCGTAGGTGGAAAACATGGCGGTCATCTGTTCGCGGATTTGTCGTTCGTATTCGCGAAACGAGGTGCGGAACATTTCCGCGCGGCCACGATTCCCTTGCTCCTCGGTGGTGAGTCCGGGATAGGAGTAGATAACTTTCAGGGAAAGAACGATGGGCGAGTCCGGACTGATGGTGGGATCGACCACACCGGTAAGGGACTGCTTGCATACCTCGAGATAACTGCCGAAGCCCTCGAACCAGCGGCATCCGCTCACGCCCATCTTGTAGAGGAAGCGCCAGTTTCGCAACGCGACATTAGCCATCATGCAAGGGGAACGGTAAAACTGTGCGTAGGCTTTGCGGTGAGTCTCCGGCAGGTCTTTGACGATGTGCCTGCTGGTCCAACTGCCGCCCGCTACGACCACCGAGCGCGCCTTGACCCGATAGAGTTTGCCTGCTTTGAGGTAAACGATGCTTACCAAGTCTGCCTTGCTCGGGTCTCCTTCGTGCTGAACTGCTACTACCGTCGAGGAGAGACGGACCCTGGAGGAGGTGTGCGGTGTGTCCAGGGCGGAGAAGTTGACCGCGTTCCTGGTGACCCCCTCGACGCTGTGCGGGCCATCGATGCCCTCGGGGAGCAGGCTCTTCAATAGCAAACGCGCAATGGTCGCATTGCCGCCGGGGAACATCTGGTCTGTCTCGCCGGCTGGGTCGGGTAGGGGGTGGAGCATCTCGAAGGCGTATTCGCTGAAGGCCGACAGGGCGTCGGGGCCAAGTCCCGAGCTGCCTCCCTCGACGGGAGAAAGAAAGGTCCTAACCGTTTCGCGGCTTAGTCCGAAACGCTCCATATAGTGCTGTTCGAGCGTGATGGAATCGAGATAGCGGGAACTGGCGTCGCCCTCGACCCTGGGGCGAACAAACTTGTCGCCCTCGATCGGCTTCGCGTTCAACCAGCGGAGCAATTCGGTGCGGGTTGCCGCGGAGACGGGGGCACCTTCTAGTTTCTTACCAATAGGATCGATCAGCCAGTTGCCCGGATTGCGCTGAAACTGTGCTCCGAACCAGTAGCCGTACTGCCCGTGCTGCAAACCGACGGCCTGGTAGGGAGTGCGGGCCAGGGTCATCTCCGGATGGGGCCCTCCCCACTTCTGATATTGGAGACGTGGCGACTGGAGGCCTATGGACTCATAAAAGTGCTCAAGAAAGCTGCTGGGATATTGCAGTTGGTAAATCGCCGAGCCCTGGTGGGTTAGGAGCCGTTTGCCGTCTACAAGGAATTCGTTTTGCTTGGCTTCACCACCGAAGATGGGGTGGTTTTCGAGCACCAGGCAGCGGGTTCCCGCGGGGGTCTGCCGGGTGAAGAACAGCGCGGCGGCGAGTCCGCTGAGGCCTCCCCCGATAACGACGCAATCATAGGTTTCGCCGATGTCGATAAAGTCTTTGGGCAGGGGATCGTAGGTTCCATAGCGGATGGAATGCCCGGCTTGCATAACTTCGAGCGTGTTTCCGTTTGAGGTGCTGTATTCGCCTACACCCCCGTAGCCGGTGAACTGATCTGCAGCCGCGGCCAACTCCGCAGGGCTGGCAGATTCGAGTAACGCCGCACCGGAGGCGAGCAGCACGGAGCCAAGGAAATCGCGGCGGGTGATGGTCTCGTCAATTCCTGATTTTCGCGGCCCAGCGTTGCGGGTCTTGGGGTCGGACATCGTTGTGTTCCCTTCCGTGTGGGTTCATGTGGAGCGAGTTGCTTGGCTAGACGCGTTCCGATCGTGCGGACGGCGGGAGCAGCTCACCCACAGAGTCTAGCTTGTCCGTTGCGGAATGATGGGCAGTTCCCAGGACTGCCGTCCTGCGTAAGTTTCAGCCGTCCCCTTACGGGACCGGACGTTTTCATGCATCCTTACCCAGGACTGCGTCCTGGGCTACTCCCAGCCGTCCCTACGGGACTGATCGTTTTCGTTCTTGCTTACCCGGGACTGACCGTTGCGTTCGTCGATCTCAACTTCGAAGCACCTGCGGGCGACAGCGCCAAGCGAGATCGGTGGGATCCGGCCTGACGCTATCGGGTTGCGCGCACTTCTGAGGGCTAACTCATTCGGACCAAACTGCCAGCAGGTTGCCGTCCGGATCTTCAAAGTGAAAACGACGCCCGCCGGGAAAAGAAAAAATCTCTTTCTTGATGGAGCCGCCATGGGCCTGCGCTTCTTTGAGCGTCGACTCGAGATCGCCGGAGTACAACACAACCAATGGTCCGGCGTGGGAAGTCGTGGCGTCTGTTGTGAATCCTCCATCAAGGTTCCCGTCGCTGAACGCGAGGTAAGACGGACCATATTCCTGGAACGTCCAACCGAAGACGTTCTCATAAAAGGCACGGATGCGCTCCGGGTGAGTACAGGGAAATTCAACGTAGTTAATCGCGTGATGAGTCTTTGGCATATTTGTCTCCTATGACTTTCGTTGGCGTCCAAGGCACGGGCTTCCCGCGCCAGCATCGCCTCCGTTCGCGGCGCTGCTGGTTGAGGCCACGAGTAGAGTCTCCTGATTGGGTCCAGGCGGAGACTGCCGAGGTACGAGGTTAGAGTATCAAAAACCCGACGCAACTCTAGTCATCCATGAGCCAGTGTCAGGTTTCACCACGCCTTAGGTTGGCCGAAGGGGCCGCCGCTCTAAAGCTAAACTATTGCGCCGAGGGAGAGGCTTTCATAGCAAATAACGTCACTATTATAGTTACAATATTGGTACCTGATATAGAGTCGGCATTCATAAGGCGATTCAATACGCGAACGGCTTTTTTCATCAAGTGAAAAGACGCATTAAGCACGCTGCTACCGTTTACACCAAGACACGCGACTCCTATTACTACGTTGCGCGCTTTGATGAGAGCGCACATTACCAACGTGTGTGACCTGTCTAAAATTAATACTAAGTAACACCCGGGATTGGGTATGATGACAATTGAATCCTCACAATTTTTCCCGAAGCGGGCTTATTCCTGTTGCCGTGCTGCTGTGCCGACTGAGGAGCCATGTACCCAGTTCATAAGGAATCGACCCGGCGGAAGCCGATCTCCCGTTTTATTCACGCCATGCTCGCCGTGGCCGCGATCGCCGTTTTCGCGACGTCAGCGCATGCACAGCATGTCGCCAATCCGTTCGTGGGCGCGACCCAGTACCTCAATCCGGATTACACGACGGAAGTAGAAAGCGCGATCGCCACGGCGGGCAATGCTACGCTCGCGTCCCAGATGAAGGTGGTTGAAGGCTATCCGACGGCCGTGTGGATGGACCACATCGGGGCCATTGCCGGCGGCTCCGCCAACAATGGCCGTCTCGGCCTCGCGCAACACATCACTACCGCGCTCTCGCAGCAGACAGGCACCGAGCCGGTGGTGATCACGCTGGTGATCTACGACCTGCCCGACCGCGATTGCGCTGCTCTTGCCTCCAATGGCGAAATCAGCATCAACGGCAACGGGACGCTCACCGGCATCCAGGAATACGAGCAGAACTACATCACACCGATTTACAACATCCTGCAGTCCTATGCGACCAACCCCAACGTGCGCTTCGTGCTCGTGATCGAGCCCGACTCACTGCCAAACCTGATCACGAATACTGGAATGGGCGCGAGTCCTGTTGCCAACTGCGTGGCGGCAAACGGTGGCGTGTCGGGAGGCCCCTCGCTCACCGGTGTCTATGTGCAGGGCGTTCAATACGCGCTCAATACGTTTCATCCTTTGACCAACGTCTACCAGTACCTCGATATCGGACAGTCGGCGTGGCTGGGCTGGACCTCCAACCTGGAACCGGCGATCCAGCTTTACAACGGCGTGGTGAAGGGCACAACGGCCGGGTATGACTCCATTGACGGGTTCATCAGCAACACCGCCAACTATGTGCCGACCAAAGAACCATTCATGACCGCCACGCAGCAGGTCGGCGGCAACCCGGTCGATTCGGCCAACTTTTATCAATACGATCCGGAAATCGACGAACTGGACTACAACCAGGCGTTTTATACGGGCGCCACCAGCGCCGGCTTTCCGACGACCATCGGTTTTCTGATCGATACGTCGCGCAATGGCTGGGGTGGACCGCTGCGCCCTACGGCTGCGAGCACGGCTACCGACCTCAACACGTTCGTCAAGGAATCGAAGATCGACGAGCGAGGGGTGCGCGGTGTCTGGTGCAATATTCAAGCCTCGGGCATGGGCGAACCACCTTCCGTCAGCCCTGGGGGTTTCACCAATCTCGAGGCCTATGTCTGGATCAAGCCGCCGGGCGAGTCCGACGGAAACTATCCTGGCAGCGTCTACAACGGCGTGACCTCAACCACCGGCGATCCCAACTGCAACCCGGCCAATACCAATCCCGCGGCCGGTGGCGCAACCGATTCGCTGCCCAACTCACCACCCGCGGGCACGTTCTGGGCTACGGAGTTTGCCCTGAACGTGACGAACGCGTATCCCGCCATACCCTCTTCCGCCGCTGGTACGCCTGGGTTCGACCTCAGCGCCACACCTGTCACGGTTGCACCTGGCGCAACGGCAACCACCACAGTCACGATTATGGTAACAGGAGGCTTTACCGGCGCCGTCGGGCTCACCGCTAGCGGGCTGCCTGCTGGCGTAACGGCCGCGTTCACTCCGCAATCGGTAACGGGAGCTGGCAGCAGTACGCTTACGTTTACCGCCGCGAGTACTGCCGCTGCCGGAACATCGAACGTGACGGTCACCGGAACCTCTGGAACAACGACCGCAACGGTTGCGATTGCCGTCACTGTTGGTAGCGAAACGACCACTCAGCCGGCCATCTCTGTTTCCTCAACGAGCCTCTCCGTCACCCAGGGCGCCGGCACAACCGATACCGTCAACGTAACCGGATTCACTGGCAATGCGACGTTGTCAGCCTCCGGTCTGCCGAGCGGTGTTACAGCGACGTTCAGCACCAACCCGGCTACGTCGTCGAGCGTCTTGCAATTGAGCGCCAGCAGCACGGCCACGGCGGGTCCTGCGACCGTCACCCTCACCGCATCGTTGGGAAGCCAGACAGCTTCTGTTCCCGTCGCGCTTACTGTCGTTGCCGTGACCGTTGCTCCACAGAGCTTCAGCATGTCGTCCTCGCCCGGCAGTATGACGGTTGCGCAGGGCGCGGGTGGAACCAGTGCCATCACGATCACCGGCGTCAACGGCTTCACCGGTAGCGTAGCTCTTACTGCCGCAATCACTGCGAGCCCTAGCGGCGCGGTGGCGACGCCCACCATCAGCTTCAACGCCACCAGCCCGGTCAACATTACCGGCAGCACCGCGGGCGTCGCCACACTCACGATTGGCACCACCGCAAGCTCCTCACCGAGTTGCACGGCATCGACGGAAATACCCAGCGGCCTTTCCTGGCAGGTCAAGGGAGGAGGCATTCTGGCCAGCTTATTGCTCTTCCTCGTGCCAACGCGCAGTCGCCGTTGGCGGTCGATGCTTGGGCTGATGCTGCTGGGAGTGTTTTTTGCCGGTGGTGCGGTCGCGTGCAGCAGCGCCAGTGGCAGCAGTGGGGGTGGGGGTGGCGTCAGCTGTCCTACGGTCGCAAGTGCCGGTACGACGGCTGGAACCTATGTGATCACGGTATCCGCCGCCTCCGGATCCACAACGCAGACGGGAACGATCACACTCACGGTTCAGTAATGCGGTGACACCCTGGACGGGGGCTGGTGTAGCCTGTTTCGGTGAGCAAAGATGAAGCCGCTGAGGTGCTCTCGATTGAGGGCCGTGAAGTCCGGGTTACCCATCCCGGCAAGCTCTATTTCTCTAAGGAAGTAAAGCTGTCGAAACTGGACCTGGTGCGCTACTACCTCACCGTCGCACCGGGCGCTCTCAACGGAATCAACAACCGGCCTATCGTTCTCAAGCGCTTCGTCAATGGAGCGGATGAGCCTGCGTTTTACCAGAAGCGCGCACCCAGCGACCGTCCCGCCTGGATGCGAACCGTGACGCTATCGTTTCCCTCAGGCCGCACCGCCGAGGAGATCGTGGTCGATGATGCGGCTGGACTCGCCTGGATCGTTAATCTTGGCTGTCTGGAACTGCATCCGCACGCGGTGCGTGCAAGCGAACTCGATCACCCCGATGAGTTGCGGGTCGATCTCGACCCCGGTCCTGGGGTTGGATGGGCTGATGTGCGTAGCGTTGCCCTGGAAGTACATGCTTTGTTGCAAGAGCTCGGGCTGCGTGGGTGGCCCAAGACCAGCGGCTCCCGAGGCATGCACATCAACGTGCGCATCCACCCTCGCTGGACCTTCAGCGAGGTCCGCCGTGCGGCGATTGCGCTCTCGCGGGCGATCGAGCGGCGAGTGCCTGCCCTGGCCAGCTCAAAGTGGTGGAAGGAAGAGCGCCACGGCGTCTTCCTTGATTACAACCAGAATGCCAAGGACCGAACCACCTGCTCTGCATACTCGGTGCGTCCACTTGCGGATGCCCGGGTTTCCGCGCCGCTCTATTGGCATGAAGTGCCTGATTGCGAGCCTGCGGATTTTACCGTGCTCACGATGCCGAGCCGGTTTGCCGAGGTGGGTGATCCTCATCACGCCATGAATGGGGAGCCGGGTTCGCTGGAAGGTTTGTTGGAGCTTGCAGCCAGAGACGAGGCTGCAGGGTTGGGCGATGCGCCATGGCCGCCGCATTTTCGCAAGATGGAAGGCGAGGCTCCGCGGGTAGCGCCTTCGCGAGCGAAGAAGGCGCCTCGAATCAAGATGCCGTTGATCACTGTGGCCAATTCGCCGGATAAGGAAGCTGCGCTCGCGGGCCTGGAGCGGTGGAAGAGCAAGTATCCCGTGGTGTCTGGCTTGTTGGCGGTGGATGATGTGCTGGTGGATTCGATGCGCGGCACATCGTCTACGTGGACCCGCATTCGTATCAACCTTCGTCACGTACCTGAGGAGCAGCGGCCTGCGCAGGAGACGCCCGATCCTGATGACGATCCGACCCGGGCTTGGCGCACGGGGAAGAAGAAGCCCTAGCGGCTGCGAAACGAGCTCTTTCAGTGGCGTGCTCGCCCCTTAGGAAAAGATTTCCATTAGTTCTTGTGGTGGCACGACTTCCAGCTGGGCATAAGTACAGTCTGTAGGTTTTTTGTCGGTACGCCATTTGCGAAAGTGGGCCATGTGGCGGAAGCGGCTTCCTTGCATGTGCTCATAGGCTACTTCGACGACCAGCTCCGGACGGAGGGGCTGCCAGGACAGATCTTTACCCTGGCTCCAGCGGCTCTGTCCACCGGGCATACGTTGCGGTTCGCCTTCGGCTGGCTCCGCCCAGCCTGCCCAGGGGTGATCGACAAGTGCGTCGCGCCGGTAAGGCGCGAGAAATTCCACCAGCTCACGGCGCTTCTCCAGGGTGAAGCTGGCGCAGACACCGACATGCTGCAGTGATCCGGCACTATTGAACAGTCCTAGCAGCAGTGAACCGATGAGCGTGTCCGGACCGGTCTTGTGCCAGCGGAAGCCGGCGACCACGCAGTCGCAATCGCGCTCATGTTTTATCTTGAGCATGACCCGCTTGTCAGGCTCGTACGTGCCAGCGAGCGGCTTGGCGATCACGCCGTCGAGCCCAGCTCCTTCAAAGCGACGAAACCAGTCCGAAGCCACGCTCGGATCGTGGGTCGCCGGAGTGATGTGCAAGGGCGGACTGGCACCCGAGAGAAGCGCTTCCATTTCGGCGCGCCGTAGTTCGAAAGGCACCCCAGAGAGGTCTCGATCCTCGATACACAACAAATCAAAGAACACGATAGAGGCCGGGGTTTGCTGTGCCAGCAGCTTCACCCGGGAGGCGGCGGGATGAATTCGCAACTGAAGCGTCTCGAAATCAAGACCGCTCTCCGTGGCGATTACAATTTCTCCGTCAAGCACGCACCGGGTCGGGAGTTGGGCGAGAAGGGTCTCCACCAGCTCCGGGAAGTATCGGTTGAGCGACTTGGTATCCCGGCTTTGAATGAGGATCTCGTCGCCGTCGCGAAAGATCAACGCACGAAACCCGTCCCATTTGGGTTCGAAGAGCCACGTCTTCCCTTCTGGCAAATGGCTCACCCGCTTGGCGAGCATCGGCAGGATTGGCGGATTCAAAGGCAGCTGCATTACGGCTTCACCACCTCCAGCAGTTCGCTATCCGCACCTGTAAGCCTGGCGGCAGAATCATCCCAGTGCAGTGTGGTGACGGTGCTGTTCCCCTTCTCGTAGGCATACGTCTTGCCGTCATCCTGATAGAGCGTGAAGTCCGCATTGGCTCCGGGATATACCCTTACCTTCGCGAGCTTCTGCGCCTGGCCAGTATTTTCAACCGGTTCTCCGGTGGGCACGATCGATCCGGCGCGCACAAACAGCGGCAGAGTATCGATGGGAGCGCTCACCGCGATCGTCTGGCCGCCTGTCACCCTCTCCTTCGTCCAGTAGTTGTACCAATCTGTACCGGCAGGCAGGTAGACCATGCGGCTGGTCGCTCCCTGCTCGGTCACCGGCGCCACCAGGAACGCCGGCCCAAACATATATTCATCACCGAGATTTTGCACCCTGGGGTCCTGGGGAAAATCCATGAAGAGCGCGCGCATATAGGGGGCACCGGTCTGATGCGTCATGTAGCCGAGCGAGTAGATGTAAGGCATCAATTCATAACGCAGTTTCAGATACTTTTCGAGGATCGGCTCCGCCTGCTTGCCATACGACCAGACCTCGTTATAGCGGCGGCTGCCGTGGGTGCGGAAGTTGGGTTGGAAGGCGCCGTACTCGAACCAGCGGGTGTAGAGCTCGGGGTAGTCATCATCCCCGCCCACGTTGTCGCGCGCATCCGAAGGGTCGATCAATGGAGGATGCGCCGGATGGTGCTCTGCCGGCAGATATTGCCATCCTCCAATGTCATTGCCCCAGTAGGCAATGCCGGACGCAGTGACGTCGAGGCCGGTCGGGATCTGGCGGCGCAGCGTGTCCCAGGTGGGATAGATATCCGAAGACCAGAAAATCGCTCCGTTGTGCTGCGCTCCCGGATATGCGTCGCGAGAGAGGATCAAGGCGCGATGATCGGTGTCGCGACGAAAGCCGTCATACAGAGCGGCGGTATGAAAGAGCGGATAGACGTCGTAGTAGCGCGTGCCCGGCCCGATGGAGAAGTACCCGCCATTGGGAGGGAGGTCGGGCTCGGTCTCATCGGCCCAGATCGAGTCGAAGCCTTTGCTGATGATGTTCTCCCGGATGACATCCCACCACCAACGAGCGGCGGCCGGGTTGGTGGTGTCGATGTCGGAGCCGGCGCGATCGTATGGCAGACCATCCATCGGGGTTCCGTCGGCCAGATGCTCAAACCACCCCTTCTTGAGAACGAGGTCGTAGTATCGAGTTCCCTTCTCAAAGCGCGGCCACACGCTGATCATGGTCTGGAAGCCCATAGCGTGGAGTTCTTTGTTCATCGCCGTGGGATCGGGCCAGTTGGCCGGCACCATATCCATCTGCCCCATCTTGCTGTAGTAGAACCAGTCCACCACGATGACATCAGCCGGCAGATGACGCTCGCGGTAGCCCTTGGCTACGGCCATCACTTCGGCCTGGGTGCTGTAGCGCTGCTTGCATTGAATGAATCCGTACGCGGCTTTCGGAAGCATCGGCGTGTCCCCGGTAAGCAACCGGTAGCCGGAGTAGATCTCGTCGGTGGTTTTGCCGGCGATCACGAAGAACGAGACGCGATCGCCCACCTGCGACGTCCAGCGGGTTTGCTCGTTGAAGCCAGGCTGGATGGTGGTTTGCGAGGGATTGTCCCAGAGCACTCCGTAGCCTTTGTTGGTGACGAGCAAGGGCACGCAGAAGGTGGGTCCTCCGGTCGCGGTGTAGTTGTTCCAGCACTCGACGGTATGACCGCGATGATCGAACCAGCCTTCCTGGTTTTGCCCCAGGCCGTAGTAGTGTTCATCCTCCGGAGAAGCGAAGGTAGCGCCCACCTGGTAGAAGTCGGGGTCGCCGGGGCGTTTATCGTTGACCACGCCGGCGGTACCGTCCTTATGGTTGGGGACGGCCATCGCCCAACCCTGCATATCGAGCAGCGTTTTTCCTTCCGCGGTGTTGAAGACGATGTGGGCGCCGGGCGCCGACCCGTTGAAGTACCTGGCGATGTCCAACTGCGTCGGGAGCGGGGGTTGGGTGCTCTTGTGCTCGGCAAAGGACACGGTCATGCGGCTGGAGCGGTAGGTGTCACCCTGGCGGCTCCAGCCTTCAGCCGAAGGCCTGGCGACGAAGCCGTAACCCGGAGGCGCCATCGCCGGCTGCTTGAGCAGGCTGAGCGTGACACGGATGATATTAGGCGCGTACGGTTCGAGGACGATGGTGCTGTTACCGCGATCCAGGACGACCCGTGTTTCCTGTGCCGAAGCGCCGGCAGCCAAAAGCAAGGCCAGTAGTGCGTAACGAGATAACGGCACGCGCCCCTCCGAGAAGCCCATCGACCATGCTGCACTACATTGCGACGGGTTTCAAGAAGAACGCTTGGAGGACTCCACTTGAGCCAACTGCGAGGTTGCATGGGCCACCCAACCTCCGCCAGGGTGGCCCAGTTTCTTTCAGCCTTCGGTGGTGGGGCCGGCCAAGTCGTAGACCACGGGCGATGGCTGGTCCCTGGCTTCCAACACCATGTGAATCACAGAGAGCAGCTTGTCGTTCGCGATTGGTTTTTGCAGGAAGGTTTTCGCACCTGCTTTTAGCGCACGGTCTCGATTGCCTACACGATCGCGGCCGGAAAGCACAATGATGGGAATGGATGACAGCTTCTCGTTGGCTTTCATTCGCTCCAGAACGCTGAAGCCATCCCCCGCGGGAAGGCCCAGGTCTAGAATCATGAGGTCAGGCATTTGCCTCCGGGCCTCGGCGATACTAGCCACCCCGTCTCCGGCAAAGATGGTGTCGTAGTGGTTTGCGTTCAGGCGCAGCTGGAGACCAAGGCGGACATCAGGATCATCATCGACTACAAGGATTTTCTTGTTATTCATTTTTTTGGTATCTCCCCATTGCAAATCTGGTTGATCTGATCGCGGACCTGGGCGGCAATTCTTTCCGCAAAGGCCTCCAGCGGTTCGTTCTCCTGCCGCGCCAACGGCGGCAGGAAGCAATGCGACGTGGCGAAGGTGAAGTCGTTGGGCTGCACTTGCTGTTGGCGGCGAAGCTGGCTCAGCATCCGGTCGGCGATAATTTCAGCCCCGCCGGGTTGGGTGTAGGCGACGACGAAGAAGAGCCTCTGCTCGCTTGCTGCGCAAATGTTCGGCAACAACACATCGGAGTCGGGACGGAGGCATCGCTGCAGCACGGCACGGGCCTCCTCCAGCACATCTTTGGGTAAGTCCGGTGATCCGTCACGGTATTTGATGTGGACGGAAAGAATGGCAATCGCCTCGCCGGGCTTTTGCTGGTGCGACAGGATCGGTTTCAACAAGGCGGCAAGCGAGAAGAGGGGCAAGGTAAAGGAAAAGCGACTGCCCGCGCCCAGTTCGCTGCTCACCCAGATTTCCCCGCCCTGACGAGTCACCAGGTCTTTGGCGATGTGCAGTCCCAACCCCAGACCTTTACGGCCCGCCCGGCCAGTGTCGGTTACCTGGTAAAGATGCTCGAATATGTGGCCGATCGACTCCGCGGCAATGCCGCACCCTGTGTCCTGCACTTCCAGCAGCAACATATTTGGATCTTTTTCCCACTGCTTGACCTCTACACGGACCGAGCCCCCGGCGGGCGTAAACTTAATCGCGTTATCGAGCAGAATAGTGAGGATCTGGCGCACCCGCGTTTCATCGGCATACACCGAAAGCGGTTTTCCACTGACACAGGATAGATTGATCTCCTTTTCGGTGGCTGCCCCGCGCAGAGTGTGGACCGCATAGTCAATCGCATCGTTGATAGAAACGGACTGTAACTCGAGGATGAGCTTTCCCGCCTGGGCCTGGGTGACTTCCAGTAAGTCATCAATCATCGACTTTAGCTGGCGGACATTCCTGAGAACAATCTGCAGATACTCATCCTGCTGCGGCGTGGTGGTTCCGGCGAGTCCGTCGGCGATAATCGTGCTGAAGGAATAGATCGAGGTCAGCGGTGATCGCAGCTCATGCGAAACGTGGGAGAGAAACTCATCGCGCAACTGAACCTGCTGGTTGCGTATGAGGTCGGCTTCCACCTGCATGCGCTGCCGCTCCACTGCATGGCGCAGCGCACGAGGTAATGCCCGGTTTTCGATCTGCCCCTTGATCAGGTAATCCTGCGCGCCCTCTTTCATGGCGAGGTCAGCGAGTTCCTCATCTTCGAGTCCGGTGAGCACAATCATCACGACGTTGGCATCGGCGGCGCGCGCGCGGCGCAGGGTATCCAGCCCGTGCCCATCCGGCAGCCCCATATCCAGCAGGACAATATCGACGTCGCCCGTGGCCAGCCGTACCTCGGCGTCGTGCATATGGGTCATATGGGCCAGTTCAAAGCGGCCCGGTGCTTCCTTGCTGAACATTTCGCGCAGCAGGCGAGCATCGCTGGCATTGTCTTCCACCAGCAGGACCTTTAGAGGGCCCTTGCTCACGCCGGCGGCGCTCTCGCCCCGTAGCTCAGCAGAAGTCGTCACAGGACATTGAACCAGTTGATGGCCATCGCGACGGGAACCGCTCGCGCTGGATTTCCGTTGTAGTTAGCGGCAAACGCTCCAATCGATGTTGGCACCCGGGCATCGCTGAAGGTAGCAGCCTGGGACCAAACCACGCCATCAACCGAGTAGTAAGCGATATAGGCAGCACCACTTCGCGTGATGCGCAAATACATTGGATTGCGATATTCGTTGAAGCTGGTGATATGAAACACGGTGGTGGCGGCTGCATCGGATACGCTCTGTACCCGCAGTCCGAGATTTGTGCCGTCAGTCACCAGCGCAAAGGTGATGAAATCACGGCTATCAGTCACTACCATTAGCCCACGACTGGTACTTTCATCGGTGGCCACAACCGGGGTATCGATTTTGATCGAGACGTCAAAATCCTGGTCGCCGATGGGCTGCACCACGCGCAGAGACTGATTCGAGGGGAGCAAGGTGTCGTGATTGCTGCCGCCAGGAAGATTGAGATAGAGATGCTCGTTCGAAACCGACGCCCGGCCGCCGTTGGGGGCAACCACGTCCCACAGCGGGCCGGCAAAGCTACTCGACAAGGGCGCTTTGGGAGCAGCAGGCGCCGGACCGATGACTACCCCTGATTGAGCGAGGCCAGCCTGAGAGATAAGTCCGCACGCAACGATGATTAGGAATGACCTATTTTTGTACACCGATGTTACCCCATCGCACAGGCTCGACCTGCGCACACTATCTTCCGCTGACTAATGCTTCACCATTACTCTTGCTGTGCATTACTGAAGTTATGACTACTGCACCTCAAACCAGTTCACAGACATAACTACCGGCACTGCATTCGCCGGAGTGTCGCTATAGTTACCGGCAAAGGGCCCAATGGCTGCCGTCGACATGCTGTTGCTAAAGGAGGCGGATTGGATCCATGTCGCCCCATCGACGGAATAAAAAGCAACGTAAGAGTTCCCCACCTTCCTGAGTCGAAGGTAGGCAGGGTTCTGATATTGGCTAAAGGCGGAATCGTCGAGCACGGTCGTGGTCACTCCGCCGCTCACCGTGCGCGCATTCAAGCCCACCCGGCTTCCATCTGTCGTCAACGCAAAGGTGAGGAAGTCTCCGTTGCCGGCGAGCACCATGAGTCCCTGGCTGGTGTTGCCATCCGTAGCCACCAGCGGGGAATCAATCTTGATGGCTACATCGAAGTCCTCACTTCCAATTGCCTGGATGACCCGCACGGCCTGGTTCGAGGAGGAAAACGGGTCGTGGTTGGCACCTCCGGGAACCCCGAGGAAGAGGTGCGAATTCGAGATGGATGCCGAACCGCCGGCCGGACTCACCACGCTCCAGAAAGGCCCAATGAAATTGTCCGGAAGCGGCGCTGCCGGCACCGAAGGCATCGGTCCCGAGACCGCAGGTTGCGCACCATATTGCCCCGGCTGCAGCGGGTTCCGGTCCGCTGGTGAACCGGCGGGTGAAGGGGAGCCACCGGGAGCGGCATCCTCACCGGCGGCGGGAAGCACTTCCACCGCGACTGCGGGCGCCGCGGCTGCAGCAGATCTTTCGCTGGCTGCCGGCGCTTGACTGTTCGCCACGACGACAGCCATGGGACTCGCTGCCAAAGACCCTACCATTGCGGTAAGCTTCACCGTCCCGGCCGCGACGGCGGTCGCGTGGCCCTGGCTGCTAATCCTCGCGACGCTGTGGTTGCTGGTGTTCCAGGCGGTCACCTGATTCCCTTGCGCATCCGGCAATGTGCCCGTCGTACCGTCGGAATAAGTCGCTTTGGCAACGACCTGCAAAGTGCTCCCGACGGTCAACGCCGGCGACCCTGTTTTGGCTTGCAGAATGACCTTCGTGATGGTGCGCGCGGCGGTCAATAGGCCACTGCTAACAACGGTGCTGGGAACGTATCCGAAGGCTGGAAAGACGATTCCCTGATTCGCACCCTGGCCCCACGAGGCGATGGCCTTGACGGTAGTGCCTGACGGCACCCCGAAAGGGGCGCTGTACACCTGGGTTGTTCCGGCTGAGCCTCCTGGACCGAAGATCGCCGGAGTCGTTCCGTCGGTGGTGTAGAAAATGGATAGCCGATGCTTAGTGTCGCTGTCGCTGAGCGTTATCGTCAATCCGTCAATACCCTGCACGCTCGAGATCGTCGGCGGGACGCTCGGAATAGTGGTGCTGGTTTCGGCGACAACATTGTCCTCGAGCACCAGGCCCGGATTCGAAAGCGATGCGCCATCCTCGTACGTGATTGCGTTCTTCATCCCGGTCGGCGTTCCCGTCCACACATCGGATCCGGAGAAGTAGTTGCCGGTGACACTAGCGTCGCTAAAGGCCCCGCCTAGCGAAATAACCCATCCCCAGCAACCATAGCCTGCGCCGCAGGACTCAGGCCCGTTGCCACCTTGGAACAAACTATTGCTTGCAATACTGCCCGGCCCCCATATCTCCAGTCCTATACCGTAGTGCGCACCCGATCCGGTTTCCTGGGTAATCGGAACGGCGCCGATATAGACGTTATCGTCTGCCGTATGTGTTGGTGAAATCGAGACGCTTGTTTCCGGCAAAGATAGCTCGAAGGTTTCGTTGTTGGGGTTCGCCGGATTGTAGAACGCATTGTGACTGTACGTCCCGACACCATTGGTGTCGATTTGTGACTCTATCATGATGCGTTCATTGCCTTGCAGGTTGTTATTTTCTACATCCGCATTGAGACTTACGGGAGCTGGGCCGGTGCTCATCTCGAGCATTTTCAGGCCCTCCTCGATCAGGTTGACGGTGTTGTTGCTCCAAACCAAATGGTTGTTATAAGCGGCCACGAGCGTCGCCGCACAATACCCTCCGGAGTCCGGCTTACCATCCCCTCCGCCTTCGGCAATGATGAGCGCGCAATTGTTATAGAACACATTCCATACGATGGTGATGTAAGACGCGCCATTCGACGCGCTCACGGTGTGCTCCTGGTCTCCATCGAGATAGATGGCATGCAGCGAATATCCACCCACTGGCGGATTATTTTGGGTGAAGTAGTTAAACTGCATAACTATCCCGGATGATGGATGGGTGACATAAATGCCTCCCTGGGTACCGGAGAAGGTTAGAAATTGGATGGTGCAGCCCTGGCTGCCGGTAAACAGAGTACCGTTGCTGTTTGTTCTGAAGGCATAGTTACTGGGTGTCACACTGCTCAAGACCGCTGTCGGCCTGTTGGTCTGGGTGACGACGCCCACATTCGGCCCGGTGTAGACCGTGCGGTTCGAGCATGGAAGCTTGATTGCAGTAGACAGGCTGTAATTACCCGCGGAGAACATCACCGTGTTATCAGGAGTAGCGCCTGCGACGTTTACGATTGCCTGAATCGTGGCTGCACTGGAGCCGGCAGGCACAGTATAAGTCGCGGCCAGCAGCGGTGTACAACCGCTGACTAACACAAGCGCGATAAAGTTCTTCAATGGAGCCTCCAGTGAGGAACGACGTACCCCGGCATGGCTGCACATGATCAGCCCGGTCAGTAACTATCGATATCACCCGAAGCTGACTATGCTGTCCCCCTCCCGTTCGTCACAATGACCACAGTGGTGTATTACCCCTGTAACAAAAGGCCGGTAGTTACCCTGAAATTTTCCGACAATGCCGTCCGAGACTTCCGCTGGCTCGAGTGTGGAGCAGCTGGCGAGACTCTTCTCAACAATGGGGAGCCCCACTCAGGCCAATGAAAGGCGCGCATCGGCAATCTAAATTTAGTTAAATTCGAGAGTTGTAGAATCTGCGACATGAAGTCGCTTGTCGCGGTAATCAAGGGATGGCTTTACCTGTTGGCGTTCATCACCGGCGGCAATTATGTGAGGAAAGCCCGGATCAAGCAGCTCGGCAAGGGGGTAAAGATCTCCCCGACTGCCTTCTTCAAATATCCGGAGATGATCCGCATTGGCGATCATTCGTTCATCAATCATCTGTGCTCGGTGTGGGCCTCTCCCTCAGGCCCAATCACTATCGGAAGCAATGTGTTGCTTGGCCCCTGCGCTTCGATCTTTTCTTCTAACCACGGCATCGCCCGCGGACAGCTGATTCGCGACCAGCCGGGGCAGGATGCTCCCATTTACATTGGCGATGATGTGTGGCTTGGAGCCAACGCAGTGGTGACGGCCGGCGTTTCTATCGGCAACGGCGCGGTGGTGGGCGCGGGTGCAGTTGTCACCTCAGATCTTCCAGCGATGTCCATTTGCGCGGGTGTTCCCGCAAGGGTGATTGGTTATCGGCACTAATCGTTTTCCACATCAGTTTATATTTCCACCTGAGCGAACTTTAATTTCCCATTCTGGATTCGCTTAATGCCTTTACCCTACGCTCTCATAAGCGTGAGCCATGAAAACCCTTCTTAGCACACTGGCGTTGCTTCCGATCCTGATTCCCATTGGCACCGTGGCGCAGCGCTTGTCCGCTCCTCAGCCGGGTTCTGTTCTCGCCGCGACACCATCGACGGCTGCGGGCACCAATTTACCCTTTCAGCCTATTGGTGCCTCAGACCTGGTTCGCATTGCAGTTACCGACTCCCCTGAACTTTCTCAGTCATTCCGCGTCGACCCACGTGGCAATCTGAACCTGCCACTGCTGCGAGAACCATTGCACGCCGCAGGCCTACTTCCTGATGCATTGCGCGACAAACTGACAGCTGCTCTTCGCGCACAACACTTGCTGGTGAACCCTGTTGTCGATGTCGCCGTGGTTGAGTATAGGAGCCGCGACGTGACTATCGCCGGCGCCGTGAAGACGCCGGTCACCATTCAGGACGTGGGAGACCTGCATTTGTTGGATGCGATCAGCCAGGCCGGCGGCCTGCTACCTGAGGCCGGCCCGGAGATTACCGTAGAGCAGGCCGGCGGCAACTCGCAACGCATTTCGGTGCGCGAGTTGTTCGATGGGCTGCACCCCGAGTTAAACGTTGCGGTGACTGCCGCCTCACGGATCCGTGTCCCCGTGTGCGAACGAGTCTTCGTTGTGGGTGATGTCAAGCGGCCAGGGGCCTTCCCGTTTCTCGACAGTAAGGACACGACGGTTTTGCAATTGCTGGCACTGAGTGGAGGACTCGACTCGTTCAGCCGCAACAAGGCATATATCTACCGCCTGGTGGCGGGCAACACCCAGAAGACCGAAATCGAGGTACCTTTACGCCGCATTCTCGATCGCAAGGCGGCAGATGTGATTCTTGCCCCCAATGACATTCTTTATGTGCCGACTAATGGAAAGCTGAAGGCCAGTGCCAGCGTGATCAATCACGTCAGTGGCATAGGCAATACCGCTGTATCGGCCGCCATCTGGAGTTCGCATTGAACTTCTGAGATAAACGCTCTGCAGTTGAACCGCTCTACGGGAGTGACGTCAATGCCCGATGTAAACGCGTTTCGCACGCCGCAGCCGAGGTTGCGTGACCCCGCTGAGTTTCAGCGGCCACTCACGTTTTACACCGGCGTGTTGGCACGGCATTGGCTCACCATCAGCGTGTGCAGCGCTACCCTCACCGCGCTGGTAGTCATTGTCTGCGCCCTGCTACCCCCGGTCCATGTGGGTTCTGCCCTTATTGCGATTGATCGCCAGGCGGTTCCGGAAACTATTGGTTCCGACCATTTCATGACTACCGGAGATGATCAGTTCATGGCGACACAGCAAAATCTGCTCACCGCCGACACGATACTGCGGCCAGTGGAGATGCGTTACCACCTTTTACAGCGCGAACATCAGCTTCGCCGTTACGGAATCTGGGGTTACTCGAAGACCCGCGAAATAGAGATCCGAAATGCCCCGATCACGCTCAAGCACTTAAAGATAGAACGTAATCCTAATACTTATCTACTCACCATCACGTACCGGGACAGCAATCCTGAGATAGCCGCTGCTGTCGCGAACGCGATTGCGGATTCCTACCTGAAGTACATCTTTGAGACGCGCACCCGGGAAGCGGGACGGTTGACTTCCTCGATGGAGCGGCAATTGATCGACCTGAAGCAGAAGATGGAGTCAACGCACGGCGCGCTCATGGTCTATCAACGAGATCTTGGCACCGCCGATCCGGAACAAAAGACAAGCGTGCTGGTGGCAAAACTACAAGCGCTCAACACGGAGAGTAGTGCCGCCGAAGCGGATCGCATCGCCAAGGAGGCCGTCTTCCGTGAAGCCAGAGACGGATCGCTTCCGGAAGTACAGGTATCGGGTCAATCGACTGATCTGGCGAAGGACGTGCAGAATCTGCAGGCGGCGAAGGCAAATCTGGCCACGATTGGCGCGACCTACGGGGACCAACACCCGGAATACCTCAAGGCGGCGGCCCAACTCAAGGAGGCCAGGGACGCGCTCGAGGAGAGCCGGCAGAATGTTTTCAGCCGCATTGGCGTGGACTACCGCCAGACGCTGGTGCGAGAGCGCATGCTTTCCAACGCGGTTGCCCAGACCAAGCAGGAGGTCGACGACCTGACTGCACAGTCCTTTGACTATCTCGAACTGAAGCACGAGGCGGACACGGCGGAGCGCGTATACGAGGACCTATTCGCGAAGATCAAGCAATCGGGAATTAACTCTGAGCTGCAAAACAACGTGATCCGTCTGGCGGACTCTGCACGGCCTGCCGCTAAGCCTGTCTTTCCCGATTGGCCGTTCATCGTGGCCTGCTCCATGAGCTTCTTTTCCCTCGCCAACGCGGTGTATTTCATATCTGCGGAGCTGACCGATGCGACCGCAAAGGAAGCAGAGCCAGTGGAGGAAGCGCTGGGGGTGCCCGTGGTGTGTGCGTTGCCGCAAGTGATGGACATGCAGTTGCGGCTGGCAATCGGCCCGGACGGCGTGCGCTTCGCAGGCAATCGCTGGCGGAGCATTCAGTGCGGCTTTTTCGATGAGGGCATCCGCCACTTGCGCGGCTACCTGATGCTCTCGTCGCCAGCGCATTCACCACGCAGCGTTCTAGTCACGAGCGCCTTCCCCAGCGAAGGCAAGTCTACGCTTGCCCTTTCACTCGCCATGGCCAATGCGGAGCAAGGAAAGCGCACACTGGTGATCGATGCCGACCTCCGTCAGCCTTCGATCGAGAGGCTGGTCCGGTTGCAACCGAATGCCGGGTTAGCCGGGGTTCTTGCGCAGAGCATCCACTGGAAGAATGCGACTCGTCCTGTGCCCAAGCGTCCGAATCTCTTCGTTCTTGGGTCGGGTGTGCCCATACCCCTGGCGTTGGCGATGATTGGACCGCAAATGCGCGGCATTCTGAACCAGGCGACCAAGGAGTTTGATCTTGTGGTTGTGGATTCGCCGCCACTCCTCGGTTGTGCGGAGACGTTGGAATTGGCTGCTGCCGCCGATGTGACTGTGTTGGCCGTGCGCAGCGGGCATACTCCTATGAAAGCACTGGCGACTACGGTAGAGACTCTGCGCCGGATCAATGTGCCGATTGCCGGTATCGTGCTGAATGAATCAGTTACTGCGACCGATGCAACCTACAAGGCGTACGCCCGGTATTACACGGAACTGGGCAGCACCTGAGGAGGTTGCAGGGCGGCGCTTTTCGGTATGCGCAGGGGCTAAAGCCCGAGGATAGCTGTAACCATGTGCGGCACGACTGAAGTCGTGCCCTGATACAAATCGAGGATTTCAGTGCGAGGCACGACTCGTGTCATGCCCGATACAACAGCTAACGCTTCTGCAGCCTGTAGATCAGTAACCCCTACGTTCTTACCTATGAGGAACAGCATGAATCTTCCGGTTGCGATTTTGCTGCTTGGTTTATGGAGCGTGGCGATGCTTCGTTACGGGCGTTCTGTTCTTTTTCCGCCTGCGTCCCTGGCGGTCGTATGGACTATCACGCTGCTGGGTATCTGGCTGTGTGGAGATCTCTATTTTCCGCTCACCCCCAAAGCTGAGGAAATCGTGCTCGTCGGCGTGCTTACCTTCTCCCTGGGCGGCCTCTGCGCGGTCACCGTTCCCGCGCGCGAGGGGCACACTCTCTCCGCCGTGACCGCCAGGCGGAGGATGCAGATTGATCGCTGGTTGTCGTTCGCCGGTGTACTCTTCGTACTCAACATCCCATTGTTTTATCTGTATTTCAAAGAGCTCAGTGCGACCGTCTCGCCGCGGGAGAGTGGCTGGAGGCAAGCCCGCATCGCCATCAATAAGGCGAACATCTCCGGGCACACCACCCTCCCCCTTGAGTCTTTTTTGCTTCCCTTTCTCAGCATCGTAGCGTTGATCGCGGTTTATGAGTACGCCGACACGGGCAGGCACACCGTGCGTACCCTGCTGCTGCTGCTGCTGGCGGGTAGCTTCCAGTTGCTCAATGGTGCGCGTTCTGAAGTGCTGCTTCTGCTCGTGAGCTCCATCGTCATCCTGTGGCTCAGGCGAGGAGGAGCTCCCACTCGATTGCTGGCGACGATGGCGTTGCTATTCCTGCTTGTGTTCTCCGTGGGGCAGATTTCCATGAACAAATACGGCGCGAGTTCCGCGGCTTCGCTCACGGAGAATCTCCCCCACGTGGCCGAAGGTCTTACGACCTACTGGCTGGGAGGCATCATTGCCTTCGATCAGAATCGGCAGAATCCTGAGCTGCGCTACGGGTGGGACCTGGGCAAATTTGCCAAGCGAATTGCCAATCGCATGGGCGCCCACTACTCCGAACACGATCGCAATCTTGAGTACACCAAGATCTCACCGCGCCAGATCACGAACGTCTATACCGCCTTTCTGCCCTACTACATGGACCACGGCGGCATGCGCGGGGTGATCGTGCTGATGTTTCTTGTGGGCTTTCTCAGCGCGTATGTCTATCGCTGCGCACTCCGGGGCAATTGCTGGGCAGTCTTCACCGTCGGCGCCTTCGTCTACGCCACGGTCATGACAATTTTCTCAGAGGAATATTTCGCGCAGATCATGTTCTGGATCAAGGCCGGGGTGCTCTCGACGCTGGTCTACTTTGCGCCTTCCATTACCAATCGGATCCAGTGGCGCCGGGAGCCATCGTGCGAGTAGCCGCATACACGGGCGGAGTGATGGTGCCCAGCGCCCGCGTGCGGGTGCGGCAGTATATTTCGCCGTTGAGTCAATTTGGCATCGCGGTCGAGGAGTACCCGCTTCCCTGGGGCAACATTCTGCCCCGGCAACACAGCCTGCGCCCGCTGTGGATGGCAGCGACCACCCTGGCGCGGACGGCGACACTGGCATGCTCCTGGAAAGCGGATGTGACCTGGATCTCCCGCCAGGTCCTTCCGGCGTTCGCCCCGCTGCATAGCCTGGCGAAACATCCGATGATCCTGGATGTTGACGATGCGGTGTGGCTCAATACGGGTGGCCATCGCGCTCAACACCTGGCCCGTGCCAGCGACTTGGTGGTATGCGGCAATAGCTTCCTCGCCGATCAGTTCTCCCATTGGAATCAAAACGTCACCATCATTCCCACCGCAGTCAACACGACGTGGTATCGGCCGCGCCGCCCCAAGGTTGGGAATGCTTCTCTGATTCTGGGCTGGACAGGAACCAGCGGCAACTTCCCTTTCCTCTACTCGATTGAGGATGCCCTGCAGCGCGCACTCCTGCAAAACAGCAATGCCCAGTTGCTCATCGTCGCGGACCGGCCACCGTTGTTTAAGCGGCTCCCGCAGGCGCGGGTACAGTTTGAGCCCTGGACTCCGCGAAATGAGCTAGCCGCCTTTGCGCGCATGTCGGTCGGGCTGATGCCGCTGGTCGATAACGTCTGGTGCAACGGCAAATGCAGTTACAAAATGCTGTGTTACATGGCTGCCGGGCTGCCAGTGGTGGTCACGCCGGCGGGGATGAATCGTGAGGTACTGGCACTCGGCGAGGTGGGCCTGGCAGCGAACACCTCGGTCGAATGGTTCCATGCACTCAGCGCGCTCCTTAGCGATGCGGAATTGCGCCAACGCATGGGCGCCTCAGGGCGCGCCGTCGTAGAACAGCACTTCAGCCTTCACCAGTTGGCAGCCCGATATGCGGCCGCCTTTACATCCCTCGGCGCACGTTAGACCGGAGATACGCAAGACCCGTGGACACTCCTCCTGCAAAACCGCTCATCACCATCGCCATGCCATTTTTTAACAGTGCTGCGACTCTGGAACTCTCGGTTCGCTCGCTGCTTAACCAAAGTTGTATCAACTTTGAACTCTTACTCTGCGATGACGGCTCCAATGACCAGAGTCTGGCCATCGCGCGCACGTTCCGGGATAGCCGCGTGATCTGCTGGAGCGACGGAAGGCGGCAACGCCTGGCCGCGCGATTGAATGAATGCATCGATCGCGCTCGCGGCGAATATTTTGCCCGCATGGATGCCGACGACGTCGCCTATCCCCACCGCCTGGCGACCCAGCTTGCGTTTCTCCGGCAGCACCCGGAGGTTGACCTGTGCGGTGGCGGCGCTATGGTTTTCGGCCGGTATGGACGCCCGCTTTGGCGCTTTAGTCCGGCCACCGGCCATGCGCAGATCGTGCGCTCGCCTTTCCGAGGATTTCCTCTCTGGCATCCCACCTGGATGGGACGTACGGCGTGGTTCCGCCATTGGCGATACGATGACCGCGCGTGGCTGGCGCAGGATCAGGAACTGCTGCTCCGAAGCTATCCAGAGAGCCGCTTCGCGAATCTTCCCTGGGTGCTACTGGGTTATCGCCGCGAGCGGGTCACCTTGAAGAAACTTTTGCACTACAAGCTGTTACATATTCATTACGTTTGCAATCAACCGCATCTCCATCTGAGTAACTGGCAGAAGCTTGAACTGGTTGCCGTCTCCGGAGCACGCCTTGCGGCGAACTGCGTGGGATTGCTCGGCAAACGACGCCTCGGGCATCAGGCCGCGCTCGCATCGACGCCGGCGGAGCTGGCCGAGTGGTGCGCATTGTGGACATATCTTGGCAGCTGGTGCGGCCGCCCCGTAAATGAAGCCTTCGCCGCTGCCTCGCTGCTGCCGCGCGCGCATCAACAGCAGGGACATCCATGAAGATTGTGCAGGTGCTCACGCGGGGTGATGTTTTGGGAGGAGCTCAGAGTCACGTGCGCGAGCTAGTGCTTGCTCTGCGTGGCCTTGGTCACGAGGTTATGGTGGTCACCGGTTCGCCAGGTTTGTTCACTCACCAGCTCGAGCAGGCGGGGATTCCCTGGATGCAGATACGCAGCCTGGTACGTCCGTTACGGCCGCACCGCGATTTGGCAGCGTTGATCGAGTTGTGGTTGGTTCTGGGCCGATTGAAGCCCGACCTGGTGTGTGCGCATACTGCCAAGGCAGGGTCACTGGCGCGTGCTGCGGCTCACATGCACCACATCCCCAGTGTGTTCACCCCGCATGGCTGGTCTATGTTCGATCGGGCTTCTCTGCGGCCGATTCCTTTTTATTGCTATGTGGAACGAGTGGCCAGCCGGCTAGGTACGCGGGTGATTAACGTGTGCGAATACGAGCGGGGGTTGGCGGAGCGGTTTTCTGTTTGCTCCGCACGCTCGCTCGACGTGGTACCCAACGGCATTGCTGAGCTTGCCCTGGCCCGAACGAGGCCGATCGAGGTGCAACCGCCGGTGATGGTGATGGTAGCGCGGTTTGCTCCGCAAAAGGATCATGCCACGCTCCTGCTGGCGCTTTCCGGGATGACGGAACTCGAGTGGCATTTGCAGCTGATTGGGGACGGTGAGTTGAAGAAGGTTTTGGCCGCGCAGATAGAGGCGCTTGGTTTGTCGGGGCGGATCAGCATGTTGCCGCCAGAGGCCGACGTGTGCCACTTGCTTATGGAAGCGCAGATTTTTGTGCTGTCGACGAATTTCGAGGCATTCCCGATTAGTATTCTCGAAGCCATGCGGGCCGGTTTGCCTGTGGTAGCGACAAACGTGGGAGGAATTGCGGAGGGCGTGCAGCATGAGGAAACGGGGATCCTGGTAAGGCCCAGGGACGTGGAGGAGTTGCGCGATGCGCTGAGGCGCTTGATCACGCGGCCTGCGTTGCGTGTTGCGCTCGGCGGCGCGGGACAGCGGCTGTGGTCTTCAAAGTTTACTGCGAGCGCCATGGCAGACCGTACGGTCGAGGTCTACCACCGCGCACTCCGCACTTCGAAACATAGCCCCGGACAGCATCGCCAGGAGCCCCACTCAAGCCAACAGAAGGCTTGAATGGGCCACCCGTCATCCTTTTTTGGATGGGCTCCCGGTCATGGACATCCGATCGTTAGCTATTGAATTTCCTGGACCTTGACGATGAAGTACTGGAACGTGTCGCCTTTGCTCAGCACCAACTGATGTGGAATGTTAGCTGGGATGTGGACGATGTCGCCCTTCTTGAGCTTTGTTTCCTGGCCGCCCTTGATCGAGTCGCCGCGGACTTCTCCCGCAGCCGTCGTTTTACTGTTGACCATTTCGCCTCCGCTGACCAGAGTCGCGTCACCCGCAACGACTACGTAGAAGTCGGCGAACTTTTCGTGCAGCTCTGCTTTTCCGCTTTGACTGCGAAAAGCCAGCATCGAGTAGTCGGTGGAGTACTTCTTGATGGTCTGCGTCGCCAGGCCGGAAGCATCGGTCTTTTGCTTCAGGGCTCCCTCCATGGTCATCAGCTTGTCTTGCGAGTAGACGTCGGGCGTTGGCGTTGCATCCTGCGCCAGGGCCCAGGGCGCCAAAGCAGCAGCCATGGTCAGGGTCAAGCTCATCTTTTTCGCTATGCTCATTTCATCTCCCTCTCGTTATGCCTTCGCTGCCGCACGCGTGCGCGCGATTACTTCGACATAGCCGCGTGCCGTGTTGGTAATGACTTCGGGATTTCCCTTCGCCCAGGCGGCGATGTTCACCAGGTCCGCGCCTACACCCAGCGCCGCCGCGCCGGCTTCCAGGAAACTGGCGGCCGTATCCAGCGTCACGCCACCCGTCGGCACCAAACGCAGGAATGGAAACGGCGCCTTCAACGACTTGAGATAGCTCGCGCCCCCCATCGCGGAGCAGGGGAAGACTTTAACGAAGTCCGCACCCGCGCGCCAGGCGGTAATCACTTCCGTCGGGGTCAACGCGCCGGGCAACGAAACTTTGTTCCGGGCCTTGGTCTCTTTGATCACCTCAAGATGCAGGCTGGGACTCACGACGAACTCTGCGCCGGCTTCAATGGTGGCGACACACTCCGCGGCATCGGTAACCGTACCTGAACCCAATAACAGCTTGCTGCCATAGCTGTGCTTCAACTCTTTCAACAAGTCGATGGCGCCGGGCACCGTCATGGTGACTTCAATGACGGTGACGCCTCCGGCCACCATTGCTTCGACCACACCCATGGCTTCGATCGCCGAGCGGGCCCTCAACACAGGGATGATCCCTGCTGCTTCCAGCTGCTGTTCTACTTCCTTCGACATTTTCTTTTTCCTTTTTTAGCGAGCGATGCGGGCTGAGCCGCCTTGCATCACGCGTTCCACTTCTGCGCGCGAGGCCGTGCTGGTATCTCCGGGAGTGGTCATGGCCAGTGCTCCATGGGCCACACCACAGGCTACAGCCCACTGGGCGGGTTTGCCCATGAGCATGCCGTAGACGAGGCCGGAGGCGAATGAATCCCCTCCGCCAACCCGATCGAGGATGTCGATGTCGCGCTGCGGCACGTAAAGGATCTCGTCTTTGTAGATCGCCATCGCGCCCCAGGCATTCCGCGACGCGGTTTGCGCGGTGCGCAGGGTGGTGGCCACCAATTTTAGATTGGGATATCCAGCCGCTACCTCACGCAACATCTTCTCGTAGCTGGCGACGGGCAATTCGTCGAAGTCTTCCTTGACGCCTTCGAGCTTGATGCCGAGCATGGCGGAGAAATCTTCTTCGTTGCCGAACAGAACATCCAGCTTGTTTACCAGCGCGCGGTTCACTTCCTGCGCCTTGGCCTTGCCGCCGATCGATTTCCAGAGAGAATCGCGATAATTCAGGTCAAACGAGGTAATGGTTCCATGCTCGCGGGCCTTATCGAGAGCCTCCACAGCCACATCGGGTGTCGAGGGCGACAGCGCGGCAAAGATGCCGCCGGTATGCAGCCAGCGGGCTCCATTGTGCGGTCCGAGGATCTCTTCCCAATCGAAGTCGCCGCGCTTGGTCTGCGAGATGGCGGTGTTACCACGGTCCGAACATCCCACCGCGGCACGCACACCGTAGCCGCGCTCGGTAAAATTGAGGCCGTTGCGCACCGTGCGTCCGATGCCGTCATAGGGCACCCAGCGGATCAGCGAGGTGTCGACTCCGCCCTGCAGGATGAAGTCTTCCACCAGGCGGCCGATGGGATTGTCTGCAAATGCGGTGGCAATCGCGCTGCGCATGCCGAAGCAGCGCCGCAGCCCGCGAGCTACGTTATATTCCCCGCCGCCCTCCCAGGCTTGAAATTGGCGTACGGTGTGGATTCTGCCTTCGCCTGGATCCAGACGAAGCATGACTTCCCCTAAACTTACGCAGTCCCAGTGGCAGGAGTCTGCGGTCTTGATCGACAACTCTTCCATCTAGCCCTTCCCTTAACGTGCGAACGGTATGTAACCCAAGTCGTGTTGTATCCCCTTGACACAAGTCATCAGCTTATCCGCAATTGAGGGAATTTTCTGCATGGTCACGCGAAAGGAGGGGCCGGAGATGCTGACGGCGGCAATGGCATCGCCGCGTCCATCGAGAATCGCCATCCCGGCGCAGCGCACGCCTTCTTCGCGTTCTTCATCGTCCACCGCGTATCCGCGGCGACTGGTCCGGTCGAGCTCCTTGAGCAGCGCGTCACGGCTGGTCATGGTGTGCCGGGTGAACTTCTCCAGTTGGAGCACCTGCAGCATCTCTTCGACACGCGGCCGCGGCATGGTCGCCAGAATCGCCTTACCGACCGCGGTGCAGTGGATCGGACTGCTGGCTCCCACACGGGAGATCATGCGGATGGTTCGCTCCGGCTCCTGTTTGTCGATGTAGACCATGTGGGTCTTTTCCAGGATGCAGAGGTGGGCGGTTTCCTCTACGTCGGCGACCAGGGTCTTCAGGTGAAGCTGGGCGCGGTCGCGCAAATCGTATTGTTCGATGGCCCGGCTACCGAAGTCGCAAAGGCGAAGGCCGAGGCGGAATTTTCCCGGCTGCGTGCGCTCTACGATGCGATGGCGCTCCAAAACCATGAGAAAGCGGTGGGCGGTGCTTTTGTGGAGCTTGAGGGCTACCGCTATCTCCGCCAGGCCCATAGGCGCTGAGCTGGCGGCGAGAAGATCCAGTACGGCAAAGGCGCGATCGAGCGCCTGTAGCTTATAGACTCCGCCGCTGTCATGTACCACATTGTGAGATGCCATGCCGTTTTATGAAAACTGAACAACGGGGCATTCTTGCTTTTGGGTAATTTTTTGTCAAGTTACGGCTATTTGCAGATTTGGATCAGCTTCTCGTCGACCAGCTGGGTGAGGAGTTGCAGGACGTCGTGCTCGATGACTCCGGGCGGGGCTTCGTAGCGGCCTCTGAGTTCCGATACCAGGTCGGAGATGAGAATGGGATTGGCTAGCTTGTTCCACATTTCGCTGCCGATCTCGCCTAGTCCGTAACAGCGACTGCGTTCGAGGCTCATGAGGACGGTTTCGCCGGCTACGTCGGCGGCCACCGGATGGGGGGCGTGGCACACCGTCGACGTTAGGGTTAAATCGGTCATGGTTAAAACTATAGCTGGCCTCACCCCCCGTGCTCCCGACAGGGACCAGGCACCCACCTCGCTAATCGGCAACCGGGGGAGCCTCTGCTATCGTTCCACCATGGCGGACAGCCGCAGCGATGCGAGAACACCCATCCTGCAATACGTCTCCAGCCTGATTCGGATCGTGCGCTGGCAGCTGTTCGCTGCGGTGGTGGTCATGGCCATCACTTCCCTCACCGAAGGCCTGGGCGTTGCCCTGCTCTTTCCTATCCTGCAGGTTGCGGGCTTCAACCTGGCGAACCAGGGCCACGTCGGCCACTACACCGGCGAAGTTCGAGAATTGCTGCTTTACAGCGGGTTGCGCCCCTCCCTCTGGCTGCCGACGCTGTTGATGCTTTTTCTTCTGCTCATGGCGCTGCGATCGCTGTTTAGCCGGATGCAGTCGGTGTTCACTTTCCGCACCGCCATCACTTACGAACTCGTGCTCAGCCGGCAGCTTTACCAGGCCATCATCCATGCCGACTGGCTTTTCCTGGTCCGCCGCCGGTCTTCCGACTTTACCCACGCGCTCACCGCAGAGCTCTCCCGCATCGGCACCTGCACCTACCTGTTCATCGGCACCCTGGCCAACGCCTGCCTCGCACTGGTCTATATCGGCCTGGCGTTGAAGCTTTCCGCCGGCATGACCATGCTGGTACTGGCGACGGGAGCGATCCTGATGCTCTTTTCGCGCCGTTGGATGCGCGCGGTCTACCGAAGCGGCGCCGCGGTCTCAGAAACCGTGAGCGAGGTCTATGCCGCCGCCACCGAGCACCTGCAAAACCTCAAGGCAATGAAGTTTTATGACGCCCAGACCGGCGATCTGGCGATGTTCTCCTCGTTGCAGTCGTCCGTGCAGCAGCAAAGCCTCAATAGCACCCGGAGCCAGGCGGCTGCAGCCTTCTGGTTCGAAGCGGGATCACTGCTCGTTCTGGGCGGCATCATTTTCGCCTCGCTGCAGATCCTCAAGGTCGCCCCGGCGTCCATCCTGTTGCTGCTGGCCGTCTTCACCCGGCTCATCCCACGGCTCGCCGCCGGACAAAACCAACTGCAGGCCTTCCTTAGCGAGCTGCCGGCCTTTGAAAACCTGATGTCCATCTACTACGACTGCGTGGCCAACGCCGAAGTCGGCAGCATGGCCGGCGCGAGTCCAGTTCTGGGCCAGGAGATCCGTCTGGAACGGGTTGGTTTCCGCTACGACACCCAGCGCCCGATGGTGCTGGAAGATCTGTCCTTATCCATCGCTGCGGGCAAGATCACCGCCATCGTTGGCTCGTCCGGCGCCGGAAAGAGCACGGTCGCGGACCTGGTCAACGGCCTGCTCTCCCCGCGGCAGGGACGGGTGTTGGTCGACGGCACAGAGCTGACGCCATTGGCAGCCCGCTCCTGGCGCCGGCACGTGGGCTACGTCGCACAGGATACGGTGCTGTTTCACGACACCGTGCGCGCCAACCTACGCTGGGCGCAACCCGAGGCTTCGGAAGAGGCGATCCGTGAAGCACTCAGCCTGGCCGCCGCCGAATTTGTTCTGGATTTACCCCAGGGGCTGGACACCACTGTCGGCGACCGGGGGATGCTGCTATCTCACGGGCAGAGGCAACGCATCGCGCTGGCGCGAGCGCTGCTGCGCAAACCCACCCTGCTGATTCTCGATGAAGCCACCAGCAGTCTGGACCTCGACAACGAGAAACGCATCCTCGATGCCATCGCGCGGCTGCCAGGACGCATCACGGTGCTGCTGATCGCCCACCGGATCTCCGCCATCCAGCGCGCCCATATGATCTACCTCATCGAAAACGGCAGCGTGGCGGAGTCGGGAGACTGGGAGAGCCTCAGCAGCAGCCCGTCGCAGCGGATGGGTACGCTTTTTCGACTGCAAGACGTGCTGGCTACTTAGGGTCTGACCAGCCGCCCACCGCCGAAACCATCTTTGTCGCATCAGACGGCCCCCACGAGCCCGGCTGATAAGTTTGCAGCGTCTTGGTGTCGAGAATGGGATCGATGATGCGCCAGGCTTCCTCTACCTGATCTTCACGGGCAAACCAGGTCTGGTTCCCTGCCATGGCGTCACCCAAAAGCTCTTCGTACGGGAGCATCTCGTCTTCGCCACATTCCTGGTCGGCGATCAGTTCAATCGGACAACCGTGTAATTGGTCGCCAGCGGTTTTGATCGAGGCGCCAATCGCAATCACCGGCTCGCCGCTGATGCGAAAGCGGACGTAGTTTGATGGCGACGTATACCCGGCGAAAATCGGGCAAGGCGCCCGCAGTTTCGCCACCACTTCTGTCTCGGTGATGGGTAATGACTTTCCTGAACGGATGAAGAACGGTACGCCCCGCCAGCGCCAGGAGTTGATGGTGAGGTGCAGCGCCACATAGGTTTCCGTGGTCGAATCTTTTTTGACACCGGGAGTCTCGAGATATCCGGCGTATTGTCCGCGAACAATGTCAGTGTCGGCCAGCGGTTCGACGCTCTTCAGCACCTTAACGCGCTCGTCGCGCAGGCTTTCGATACTCAGCGTCGGCGGCGGCTCCATGGCGATATTGCACAACAACTGCAGCAGGTGGTTCTGCACCACGTCGCGCACCGTTCCCACCGCGTCATAAAAGCTGCCCCTGTCTTTTACATCGAATTGCTCCGCCATCGTGATCTGCACGCTCTCGACGTAGTGGTTGTTCCAGATCGGCTCCAGGAAGGAGTTGGCGAAACGGAAAAAGATCACGTTCTGCACCGTGTTTTTGCCCAGGTAGTGATCGATCCGGAAGACATCTTCTTCCGCGAACGTTTCGTGAACTACCTTGTTCAGGGCAATGGCAGACGGCAGGTCGTTGCCAAACGGCTTTTCGATCACTACCCGGGCACCTTCAGACGAGCCAGATGCCTTGAGCTGTGTCAACACGTGGCCGAACAGCACCGGAGGGATGGCCAGGTAGTGGATAGGGTGCTTGGCCGAACCGAGCGCCTGCCGCACATTGGCGAAGGTAGCGGGATCCATGTAGTCGCCATCCACATAGCGAAGCTTATCCATAAGCACGGGGAAGCCCACGGGATCGATGCCGCCATGGGTTTCGATGCTGTCTTTCGCGCGCGCCTTTAGTTGGTCGAGGTTCCAGCCGGCCTTGGCGACCCCAATCACGGGGCCGGCCAGCTTACCGCGCTTAGCGAGCCTCTGTAAGGAGGGAAAAATCTGCTTGTATGCGAGGTCGCCGGTGGCGCCAAAAAATACTAAAGCGTCAGAGTATGGTTGATCCATGTCATTACTCTAACGCCTCCGTCTGAGCGCCGCGTTAAAACTCGGGGGGAGGGCGATCAAACTGGCAGAGGTTAAATGACTCGCAACAGGAGCAGGATGATCACAATCAGGATGATCAGGCTGATGCCGCCGCCGCCGTAATAGCCGAGGCCTGGTCCAAGGCGATAGCCTCCAAATCCAAACACCAAGAGCAAAATAATAAGGATGATCAGCATACGTTCTCCTTCGCGGCGAGGGTACTCCGCGTTACACCTCGTAAAAAGTACGTTTGGTAAAAGGCTCGCCCTGTAGCGCGTGGCAGCCCATTTCACTCCGTCAAAACATTTAAGAAGATTCAATCCGGGCTGCTTTGGATGTCTGTGCCCGCGCAATACGGTAAAGTCTCAGGATGGCGGATAAAAAAGTAGCTTTGGTGACAGGAGCGGGCAGTGGCATTGGCCGGGCCGTCGCCCTGGCATTGGCCTCTGCCGGATACGCGGTCACCCTGGCGGGACGGCGTATTCAAGAACTCGAGCAGACGGCGGCGCTGGCTAAGGATGGCCGGGTTCATGCAGTAGCGACGGATGTAAGCCAGCCGGACTCGGTCGCGGCTCTCTTCACCTCGACTCGCGATACCTTCGGCCGGTTGGATGTTCTTTTCAACAACGCCGGTATCAATGCCCCGGCGATCCCGATGGAAGACCTGACCTACCAGCAATGGAGCAGTGTGGTGGGGGTGAATCTCACCGGAGCGTTTCTATGCGCACAGGAGGCGATTCGCATGATGAAGGCGCAGCAGCCGCAGGGCGGCCGCATCATCAACAACGGCTCGATTTCTGCCCATGTGCCCCGGCCTTTTTCGGCTCCGTATACGGCTACAAAGCACGCCATCACCGGACTTACCCGCTCTATCTCGCTTGATAACCGCAAACACAACATCGCCTGTGGGCAGATCGATATCGGCAACGCCAACACTGAGATGACGGGAGCCATGACCACCGGGGTGCTGCAGCCGAGCGGGGAGAAGATGGCGGAGCCGCGGATGGACGTAAAGCATGTGGCCGACGCTGTGCTTTACATGGCCGGGCTCCCATTGGATGCGAATGTGCAATTTATTACTGTGATGGCGACGAATATGCCCTTTATCGGTAGGGGTTAAATCCGAGGCGCTGCACGCGCGGCTACTGAATTTCCCACATCTCGCTAAAACCGGACGAGATATTTGGCCCAGTTTCGTGGTGAGTTGAACGATTGCGGAAAGGAACGATGGCGGTGGCTCGCTTTTTCCGGCTGACTCTGATTTCGTTTCTGCTGCTTGTCTCTGCGCAGGCGCAGACTACAGCGCACATCACCGGGCCGCTGGTGTCCTCCAGCAATCCACGCTACTTTCAGGATGCACAGGGGCATGCACCGATCCTCGCGGGATCACAGACCTGGAATACTTTGCAGGACTGGGGTACGGATGGGGACCCTCAGGACCTGAATTTTTCTGACTTCGTTAAGTTCCTCACGGCGCATGGGCAGAACTTCACTCTGCTGTGGCGGGTCGAGATGCCGAGATTTTGTTCCCTGCCCTCGACCGAGAGCAACCCTCCGGATTTCGCCGTCGAACCCCAACCGTGGCTGCAAACCAGCAGCGGCAAGTTCGACTTGACGAAGTTCAACCCGGCTTATTTCGATCGTTTGCGGCAGAGAACCCAGGCTCTGAACAAGGCAGGCATCTATGCCGGCGTTTATCTCTTCACCGGAGAATTCCTCAACATCTTCCGCTGCCCCGGCGATGGCTATCCGTTTACCGGCACAAACAACGTCAATGGCGTCGATGACGGCTACAGCAGCGGTTCCCGCGGAATGGCCTCCATGACCATGACCGCTGCCAACGATACGACACGGTTCCAGGACGCATTTGTCGAAAAAGTAATCGACACGTTGAACGACTTGCCCAATGTGCTGTGGATCGTGTCCGAGGAAGCCCCGGATAACACGCAGTGGTTTAACAACTACCAAATCGCCCACATCCGCAGCTACGAGGCAAAAAAGCCACTGCAACACCCGATCGGCTGGGCGGCGATGATCCCGTCGACAACGGCCAACGATTCCGTTCTCTACAACTCGAACGCGGACTGGGTCGCACCCGGCAGCACCATTTCGACCACGAGCACCTGCGGCAGCGGCGCCCCCACCTGCAAAGTGAGCATCAACGATAGCGATCATTCGTACTACGGAGCCGCCTGGAAGGACTCGTCGCAACAGAATCGCAACTACGTTTGGAAGAACTTCGCCAACGGCAGCCAGGTGCTGTTCATGGACCCCTATTTGCTGTACTACCCGCGCGAGAAGCGGAACCTATGCCGGGCTCCCAGGCACGGAATCTGCGGCGCGGTTGATCCGCGCTGGAACAACTTCAGGGATAATCTCGGGTATACGGTGAAATATTCGCGCAAGCTCAACCTGGTTCGGGTGGCGCCGCATCCAGCGCTCAGTTCCACGGGCTTCTGTTTAGCGCAGACACCCACCACCGGCGCGGAGTACCTAGTGTACGCACCTTCAGGTGGGTCGTTTACTGTTGATCTATCAGCCATGGCGCACAGAACTGTAAACGTCGAGTGGTTCAACCCCGCAACCGGGGTCGCCGCACGGAAACCTTCCATCGCCTCCGGCTCCTCCAGCCAGAGCTTCACGCCGCCCTTTGACGGCGATGCGGTGCTCTACCTGGTCGATACCACGGGGCACGCAGAGTAGCCAGAAAGCAGGACCATTTTGCTTAAATCGCAGTTGAAAACCCCGGCTCTGCTGGTTGATATGGACGCAATGGAAGCCAACCTGAAAACGATGGCTGCTTTCTTTGCGGAGGGCCCCACCCGCCTGCGTCCTCACTACAAAAACCACAAATGCGTGGCGCTGGCGCGGCGGCAGTTGGCTCATGGCGCCGTGGGCATCACCTGCGCCACGTTGGGCGAGGCAGAAGCACTGGCGAGGAACGGTATCAGCGGCGTCCTGCTGGCCAATGAGATCGCCGGGACCACCGCGATCGAGCGCTTTGTCCAGCTCTCACGCATCACCGAGATCATGGTCGGGGTCGATAATCCACACACGATTGCAGCCCTCGCCGCGGCATCAACACACTCCAGGATCCCCATCCACGTAGTGATTGATGTCGATACCGGCATGGGCCGTTGCGGGGTACCGCCGTGCGAACCGGTTCTCAAGTTGGCCCAGCTCGCGGTGTCCCAAGGGCTGCATGTGCGCGGGCTGATCGGCTATGAGGGTCATTGTGTCCGCTTACAGCCCGGGCCGGAAAAAGTTCAGGCCGCGCATAAAGCGATGGATGGGTTTGTGCGCTCGGCCGAGCTTCTCCGCGCACACGGTATACCGATTTCCATTGTGAGCGCCGGCGGCACCGGAACCTACTCCATCTCGGGCAGGTTTCCGGGTGTCACCGAAATTCAGGGGGGATCGTACTTGTTGTGGGATACCGACTACCAAACCGTGTGCCCCGACTTTGAGCTTGCGCTGAGTGTTCTGGGAACCGTGATCAGCCGCAGCGGCAATGACCGGCTAATCCTTGACATTGGCCTGAAGGAAATCAGTGGAGAACGCGGCGTTCCGATACTGAAGAATGCTGAGGGAGCGCGCCTGCGCCGGCTCAACGCCGAGCACGGCATTGTCGACATTCTGGATCCTACCTTTCCAGCGCAGGTGGGCGACCAACTGGAGCTTTGGGCGCACTACAGCGACGCAACTGTGAATCTCCATCGCCACATGTACGGCATTCGCAATGGCAAGGTAGAGGAAACCTTTCTCTTCGAGAGCTGAGACGCATGAGCACCCTGCCCAACTTCCTGGAAAACGCGATCGATCTGCATGTTCACAGCGCGCCCGACGTGGATGTGCGCCGGTATAACGATCTGGAGCTCGCGCGCGAGGCGGAACGCGCCGGCATGGGCGCCATCCTGATCAAGTCTCACCAGAACTCCACCGTGGAGCGGGCGTGGCTGGTTTCGCAAGTAGTGACCGGCATCCGTGTCTTCGGCGGCCTGGTGCTGAACGAAACCGTTGGTGGCCTGAATGTCTCGGCGCTGAAGCTGGCGCTCACCATGGGCGCGAAGGAGATCTGGATGCCCACTCGCTCGGCGCGTAATCATCGCGCGTATCACGGTGAGGCGGGAGGGATTTCTGTTCTCGACGCCGACGGCGAGCTCGTTCCCGAAGCAAAGGCCATCCTGCAAGCCGTTGGACAGTCGGACTGCATTTTGAGTACCGGGCACTTGAGCCCAGCGGAATCGATCGTCCTGATCCACCAGGCGCGGCACTACGGTGTCCGCAAGATGTTGGTGACGCACCCGGAATGGGCGCCCACTTATTTTTCGGTAGAGCAGCAGAAGGAGCTAGCATCCCTCGGCTACGTCTGGTTCGAGCGCTGCTTCGTGTCGACGACGCATCTCTGCGGATGCGTGCCCTTTCCTATGATTGAACAGGCGATCATCGAAGCCGGGGTCGACAGCACCGTGCTTTCTACGGATCTGGGCCAGCCGCAGACACCTCCGCCTGCGGATGGTTTCCGGATGTATGCTGAGCGCTTACGGAGCTCCGGTTTTTCTGTCGATCACATTCGGCAAATGATGTGCACGAACCCGGCCCAACTCTTATCTGTTAGGGAGTAGTTCAGCGTTGAAATTTTTCAAAGGGGCCCTGATCGGTTGTGGCTTCTTCTCCCGTCATCATCTGGACGCATGGCGGCGCATCCCCAACGTTGCTTTGGTGGCCGCCTGCGACACTTCGCTCGAGAGAGCGAGTGCCGCAGCGCCGCGTGCCTATGCCTCGGCAGAAGAGCTGCTACAGAATGAGCACCTTGACTTTGTCGATATCGCGACGCGCGCGCCCAATCACTTGGAACTCGTCACCCTGGCCGCCAAACGCGGCGTGGCCATCCTATGCCAAAAGCCTTTGGCGCCGGATTGGGAGACAGCTCGCCGCCTGGTGGAAATTACCGAACGCCATCGGGTTCCGTTGATGGTGCACGACAACTGGCGATGGCAGGCCTGGTATCGGGCGATTTCCACGATCATCGCGCGCGGCGACATCGGGGTGCCGCTGGCCTATGGATTTCGTTGCCGCGTCAGCCACGGGTTGGGAGATGAGCCCTATCCCCGGCAACCTTACTTCCGGCAACTGCCACGGTTTCTGATCGATGAAGCCCTGGTGCATCAAATCGATACTGCTCGCTTTCTGTTTGGCGACATCGCCTCGGTCTATGCCGAGGGAGCGCGGAGAAACCCGGCGATCGAGGGCGAGGACCACGTGATCCTTACGCTGCGGCACGCGAGCCAAACGATGGGCTGGGTCGACGGCCACACCTTCCTCAATCAGAACGACGCTGAGCCCGGCCTGGATGACGCTACGTTTGAAGGCGACGAAGGATCGCTCCGCCTCAACCGTCTGGGCGAAATTTATTTGGGCGAGGAGAAAGTCTGGCACGATGACGGCATCGGCTACCGTGGCGATAGTGTGCACGCCACACAGGTCCACTTCATCGAATGCCTGGAGCTGGGCAGGCCCTTCGAAACCGGCGGCCGGGACTACCTGGAGAGTACGTTTGCCGCGGTGGAAGCGGCTTACGCCAGCCTTGCTTCTCATCGAGCAGTGACACTTTCGGAAATCCTCAGACGTTAACAATATGCAACGGACTGGCCGGGCAAAACATCTGTTTCTTATGGCGTCAAGCTCGACCAGTGTGCTCGATAAGGAAACTATGCCTGGGGTGAGTCTGAAGCCGTATAGCCAGGTGTTCGCTCCGTTTCTTTGCGGCATGTTCGCTTTTATCGATCTGTACTGCACCCAGCCGCTATTGCCGATGTTGTCTCAGGTCTTCCACTCCTCGGAGGCGAACGTCAGTCTGACGATCAGCGCATCCACGCTGGGGGTCGCCCTGTCGGCTCTTCTGCTGGCGTTTTTTGCCGAGAGCGTCGATCGCAAGAGAATGATCGTCGGCTCTATGTTTGTGCTTGCCGTCGCGACACTTTTTACTGCAACTGCGACCAGTCTACCTGCACTCGCAGCCTGGCGTTTTTTGCAGGGCCTTCTGACGCCGGGTATTTTTATTATCACGATTGCCTACGTGACGGAGGAGTGGGCGCCGTTGCTAGTGCCGCGGGTGATGAGTTTTTACGTGGCGGGCACGGTCTTCGGCGGGTTTGTCGGCCGGTTACTGGGCGGCCTGATTGCTCCCCACTTTGGCTGGCGCGTGGTCTTTGTGGTGCTTGGAGGGTTTGGGCTCGTAGGCGCCAACCTGACGCGATATCTGCTGCGGCCGGCGCAAACCCGTCTGTCTGCGCGTGTGCCGGGTTCGCGGTTTGCCCCGGTGCTGAACAATCTCAGGAATACGCGCCTGCTGGCCACGTTCGGTATTGGCTTTTGTATGCTTTTTGCCCTGGTGGCGACTTTCAGCTACATCACGTTTTATCTTTCGGCGGCTCCTTTTCATTTGTCGACGGCGCAGTTGAGTTATCTGTTTGCGGTTTATCTCTGCGGCCTGGGCACGACGCTGGTAGCTGGTACAGTGTTGGCGCGAGTGGGGCTGCGGCACGGGATGATTGCTGCGATTCTGCTGTGTATGAGCGGCGTTGGCCTTACCCTGGTGCATTCGTTGTGGGTTGTTGCACTTGGATTGGCGGCCACCGGATCGGGTGTTTTTGTTGCCCAGACCTGCGCCAACAGTTTTCTGCGCGATGCGGCTCCGGCGGGTAGTCGCGTTTCGGCAGCCGGCATGTATATCTGCAGCTATTACATTGGCGGCACGGTGGGCGGTATCGTTCCCGGGTTGCTGTGGAAGTACGGCGGATGGCCGGGTTGTGCCGGGCTGGTATTGTCGATCCTAGTGGTTGCGGGTATGGCGGTGACGTTTGGCTGGCGCTCCCGGCCGGTTGCTCCCGATCCAATACCGTTGTAGGGTCGCTCCGGTTCCGTGGAGTGCCAGCCAAACATCTCGCCAGCGTAGCGAGATACGGGGCACCGGTACTTGATCAGAACGTCTATTTTTGGGGCTTGAGCACTAGTTTTTGTACGCGCCAGTTCAGCAGCTCGGCTACGTACAACTCGTTCTCCGAAGGACAGGCCATCTCGTGAATCCAGCCAAATTGCTTGAGCTGCTTGCCTGACTCTCCCAGATAGCCGAGCACCTTGCCGTCCAGGGTCATTTTGTAAATGCGTCCGGGATAGGCGTCGGCGCTAAAGAGCACCTGGTTGGGCCCGGGAGTGATACAGATCGCCCAGGGTGAGCCTGCCTTCATGGTTCCGTTCCCTGGGTCGGTCTGGCTTGGCTTGGGGCCGATTGCCGGACGAGCATTGGGATCAAAGGGGACATCGACGGTTATTTGGCGCAGGAATTTTCCGTCGCCGTCGAACACCTGGATGCGGCGATTCCCCCGGTCTGCGACGTAGATATTTCCCTTACCATCCACCGCGATGCTATGCGGCACCTTGAACTGGCCGGGCTGGTCCCCGGGCTCTCCCCAGGACTTCAGCCAGTTCCCATCCTTATCCGCCTTGGCAACGCGGGAATTAATGTAACCATCGCTGATATATGTGTTCCCCGCTTGGTCCCATGCCATGTCGGTGACCTGACGAAACATGCCGTCGATTGGCGGCAACGGCGGCTTGACGTGCTTGAGCGGTTCTGTGCCCTCGTCGGATGCTTCCTGCTTGCGACCGAAGACCATCGCTACCCGGCCTTCCGGGTCGAACTTGATGACCATGTCCGAACCCTTGTCCGCGACCCAGATGTTATCGCCGGCATCCACTTTGACTGCGTGCACGTACGACCAGGCGTACAAATTGTGCCCGATCTCGCGCACGAACTTGCCATCGGCTTCGAACTCGAGCAACTGCCCGGCGGCCGCGCCATAGGCAGGTCCCGTGGTATTGCCACGCGAGGCAACAAAGATATGCCCCTTGGAATTGACGGCAACGCCAGCGACCTCACCCAGGTAGATGTCCGGCGGAAACTGAAGAAAGTTGGGCACCGAACTGTAGTCAATTTGTTGCGCAAACACGGTCACGCTACTCAGCAGAAATAACAGCAGCCACTTCAAGGCAACCTCCCGGTGGAACGGTCCTCACTCTATCAGGCCAAACACTGTTTTGTGCTATTCTCCGCCTGTGAACGACGCCGCGCCGCCCACCGATCCAGTAACTCCCCGACATACGGGACTGGTGCGGGTGACCCACTGGATCACCTTTATCGCCTTCCTCGCTTTGCTCATCACCGGCGGTGAGATCGTGATCTCTCATCCGCGCTTTTATTGGGGAGAAACCGGTAATGTCATGATGCGGCCGCTATTCTCGATACCCATCCCAGCCTCCCGGAATACGGTCCCGACACGATACGGCTATATGTGGCCCGATCAGAATGGTTGGAGCCGGTATCTGCACTTTCAGGCCGCATGGGCCGCTGTGCTAACCGGTCTGGTCTATTTCATCGCCGGCTTCGCCAGCGGCCACTTCCGTAGAGACCTCCTCCCTGCCGCGGGCGACAGGACGTGGCGTGCCTATTGGGCGGTGCTTGCCAGGTATCTCGACCGATTGCCGCCTGAAGAGCGAGAAAACCACGTCTACAATGTCCTGCAGCGGAGTGCTTACCTGGGGGTGATCTTCGTCCTCTTTCCCCTGGTGATCTGGACCGGGCTGGCCATGTCTCCCTCCTTCACCTCCGCGGTTCCCTGGGCGGTCAGCGCGCTGGGCGGGCGGCAATCTGCGCGGACACTGCATTTCTTCGTCTCCGGCTCCATTCTGCTTTTCTTCGTGGTCCATGTAACGATGGTTGTACTCGGCGGGTTCCGGAGCCGCATGCGCGGCATGATCACCGGCCGTGTGGAGCGGACATGAAACCCATTTCACGACGCAAACTCATCACCACCGGGCTGGTGGCCACTGCGGGCGCGGCGGGGTTGGCTGCGGCGGCCAAGGTCGCGGAACGCTATGGGCTCATCCCGCCGGATAACGGTGGTATTTACGGACCGGGCACGACGCTCACCTACGCTGCACAGCGGCTGCTGACGACTCATTCGCGGGCCCGAGAGTTTCCGCGCAGCATGATCTCGAAATCGCCGTTCGCGAACTTCACCGCGCCCCCCAACGATGTCTTCAAGCGCTATCAGCACGACTGGCGACTGGCAGTTGACGGCATGGTGCTGCACCCGGCGTCGCTTTCGCTCGCCGACCTGAAGGGATTGTCCATGCGCAGCCAAATCACCGAAGTTGCGTGTGAAGAGGGGTGGTCCTATATTGCGGAGTGGATCGGAACGCCGTTGTCCGACGTGTTGCACGCAGTTGGTATCTCGCCCCAGGCACGGTACATCGTCTATTTTTCGACCGACAACGACTGGTGGGACAGCATCGACATGGCCGATGCTCTGCATCCCCAGACGCTCCTGACGTGGGGGATGAATGACGGCGATCTCCCAGTGCCCTTCGGCGGCCCGCTGCGCCTGCGTGTGCCGCGGCAACTGGGCTACAAGAGCGTGAAATACATTACCCGTCTGACCGCCGCCGCATCCCTGAAAGGATTTGGCAGCGGTCTGGGGTCTTCCGAGCCGGACGCTGGTTATTCCTGGTATGCGGGCATCTGAGCCCGCAGGATTTCGAGCACTTCTTCGCTGGCTTCGAGGGGACGGCCGGGCTTAGGGATCTCTGCTCCGGCGGAGAGCAATGCCTGGACGACCCCGGGGTAGTCTCCCTGATCACGCAGCCAACTATTCAGAGAACCGTGCAGAGCCCATGCCAGCGGGCTGCCGCCGTGTTCCGCTTCAAATACATTGACCGGCGCGTGATGGGCGAGCAGCGTGCGAACCATCAGCAGGTTGCCGTGCCAGGCGGCATAGTGCAACGGCGTCTGCTTGTTTTCCAGGGTCGCATCGACCGGCCAGCCACGTTCCACCAGCAACTCCACTGCTCGCGTATTGCTACGTAGGGCCGCGCCGACAATGCGGCGCGCCGCCAGGGGGCTGAGGCGCGCGAACAGCATCGGATGATTCCGCACGATCTCGTCCGCCCGTGTGGCGTCACCGATTTCTGCTGCTTGCGCGAGACGCAGCCAGGGCGCGCTGCGCTGCATTAGGAACTCAAAGACGGCAGTGTGACCAAATTGATGCGCGATCATATGCGGCGTCCGGGTAATCCCAAAGCAGAAGATGTAGATACAACCTCCGGATTGGGGGTCGCGTTTGGGAAACGAACGTTCGCTGGCGGAGAACCGGATCGTCTCAGGATCATCGTTGACGATGCGCTCCACCAATGCGAGATCGCCCACCGCGGAAGCCATGAGAATATCGGTTTCCGCACCGCGCGCGATGAGCAGGCGTGCTGCTTCATGCCGCGCCGGCCGGCTGCAAACCATGTACTGCGCGGCGGTCGATTCGTGATCGATGTCGCACGCGTTCACATCGGCTCCGTGGTCGAGGAGCAGAGCGGCGATTTCCACGTTAGCTGCGAAATGAAGCGGTAACTGGCCATCGCCACCACGGGCATGGACCAGTTGCGGGTCGGCGGCCAGCATCTCCCGCACCTTGTCGACCATGCCAAGGCGGGCAGCGGCGTGGATGTCCACGACGGCGCCACGGGAGATGAGGTAGGCGGCAAGTTCGGGACCGGCCGAGTCAAGCACGCCAAAGCCGCCGGCCCACCAGCCGGTGCGCTGGTTGATGTTTGCACCGCAATCGAGCAACGCATCAATGACGGGGCGGTTCTCCCGTTGTACGGCCATGAAGATCGCCGGCGCGTCGAAGCTGGCAGTCGGCAGCGGTTCGTTGATGCGAGCCTGTAGATCGGGGTGACGGGCCAGCACTGCGCGCACCAGCGATGCATCGTCGCCTTTGATGGCAGCCGTTAACGCGGTGACTGGGTCTTCGGAAGCGGCTTCGATGTGCAGCTTGAGTGCGGGCCAGGTGGCAAAGCCGTAGTCGTTGGCGACTTGGTGGAGAGCGTCGGCGAGTTTGAACTTCTCGGAAGGTTTGGCTGCGAGGCGTTCACGCAGCAAAGCGCGTGCCTGATTCTTAAGGTGCTCGAGGTTGGGGCGTGCGGGTAATTCGCGAACAGACATACTCACTCCTTCTGATGAGCCCGCGATCCGCTACGCCGGGCGAGAAGAGAGTGGGCTGAGAAAGAGCAGAAATGCAAAGGTGGGATAATCCCTTTCCGCGGACGGGGTGCACCCTGGTGTGCGCAAATCGAGATTATCAGCGGGTGCGGTAGTCTAGCAAACCGGACAAAATTACCGCGGTTGGCTCCCATCCTGCAAAGGCATCGGTGCGACTCTTTCGGTCACTCGGCGCGCAAGGCTTGCATGGGTTGCACTGAGGCGGCGCGGCGAGCCGGCAGGAAGCAGGCAATCATCGCGGCAAAGAGTAGCAGGAATGCAACCGCTGCGAATACGGAAAGATCGATCTTGCCGACGCCGTAGAGGGTACTCTGCATGCCGCGCCCGACCAGACAAGCCCCGATAAAGCCCAACAGTATACCGATCGAGGCCAGCGTGAGGCCTTCGCGAACGATGAGAGCGACAACGCGCGTGCGATCCGCCCCCAAGGCCATGCGCAAGGCGATCTCGTGTCCTCGCTGTGCAACCGAGAATGACATCACCCCGTACACTCCCAGCGCGGCCAACAGCAGCGCGACAATTGCAAAGGTGACGAAGAGGGTCAGCGTGAAGCGATCGTCCGACAGCACGAGGTTGCGAACCTCATCCATGGATCGCGGTTGGCCCAGAGCAATATCCGGATCGAACGAATGGACCGCGGCGGCAATGCTCTTGACCATGGCGCTGGGATCACTCGCCGTGCGCACTCCGATCCCTGCGTTGGGCCACGGAATCTGCCAGAAGGGAATGTATATTTCCGGACGTTCGTTCCGCAAACCACCCGAGCGGATCGTGTGGTACACGCCAACGATCTGCCAGTCGACTGGAGGACCAAGCTTGGTGACTCCCGGAATCAATTGCTCAACTGAAATTCTTTGCCGCAGCGGGTCCATGCCCTTTAGATTTTGCTTCACAAACTCTTCATTCACCACCGCGACCTTGACGCCGGTTGCGGTGTCTTGCTCGTTGAAAGCCCGGCCGCTCACCATGTGGACCCCAAACGTTTTGAAAAAGTCCGGGGTCACCATGCCAAAGCCGGCCAGTGGACGCATGGAAGGATCGTTGAATGCAGGCTGACCGGCGATGGTGAACGGCATGCCAAAGCCGGCGCCAAACAGCGGTAGGCCGGTCATGGCGCTGGCAGAACTCACCCCCGGTACGGCGCCGATTCGGGAAAGAATCTCCCGGTAATAGGCGTTGACCTTAGCCGGATCCTTGGGGCGCGAATCGGGTACAGGCAGGAAAAAGGTAAGCACGTGGTCGGTGCGCAGGCCGAGATCGACGCGCAGCAGGTTAACGAAGCTGTGGATGGCTAGTCCCGCACCTGTGAGCAGAGTAAGTGCGAGCGCCAACTCACCGATCACCAACAGTTGGCGTAAACGATGGCGGCCGGCGCCCGTGCCGGAGCGTCCGCCCTCCTTCAGTGTCTCGCCGGGATCAATGCGAGACGCATACCACGCCGGCGCGCTGCCAAAGAGAAGGCCTGCCAACGTGGTGGCCGCAAGAGTGAACAGCAAAATCGGGACATTGAGCCGCAGGTCCGCCTCAATGGGCAAAGTACCCTCCGGCATGGTGGCGATCAGGGCGCGCAGCATCGCGTAGCCCACGCCGACGCCGAGAACACCGCCGACCAGCGAGAGCAGCAGGCTCTCGGTGAGGAGCTGCTGGAAAATGATTTTTCGCGTTGCGCCCAGCGCACTGCGGACGGCCAGTTCCTTCTGCCGCGCAATGCCCCGTGCAAGGAGAAGATTCGCCACGTTGACGCACGCGATCAAGAGAATGAAGGCCACCGCACCGAGAAGCATCCACAGCGTCTGTTTGCGTTCGCTGGGGAGAAAGTCGTTCTTGAGTGGCTCTACGATCGCACCCCAACCCTGGTTGCTCTTGGGGTAAGTCTTCGCAATCTGCGCGGTCACGGAGTCCATGTCTGCCTGAGCCTGCTGGATAGTCACTCCGGGTTTGAGACGGCCCATGGAGAGGAGCCAGTGAAAGTCATGATTCAGCTGTTCCGGTTTGAATGCCAGCGGCGCTGCGATCTGGCCTTGATCGCGGTCGAAGACGCCTGGGGCGAGCACACCGACGACCGTGTAGGGCTCTCCATTGATGCGCATCGTGTGGCCAACCAGGTTGCGGTCAGCGCCAAGATGAGACCAAAGCTTGTGAGTAAGGATGACTTCGTGGTCCTTACCCACCACACCTTCCTCCGGCAGAAAGTCGCGGCCGAGAAAAAACGGACGGCCCAGCATATTGAAGTACCCCGGGGTGAACTGGTTCCCATCAATATCTTCGGGCTGGTCTTTGCCGGCGATGTTGAACGAGCCACCGGTCCAGGCGTTGAGATCCTGGAACGAATGATTCATGTGCTTCCAATCCGTAAAGTCTCCGGCTGAGATGCCATTATGGAAGGTCTTGATCTTCGACCAGACCATGACCAGTTGGCCGGGATCTTTGTACGGCAGTGGAGCCAGGAGTGTGGCGTAGTCGACGGTAAAGATGGCCGTATTGGCGCCTATTCCCAGCGCGAGGGTAAAGAGGACAGTGAGCGTCAGCCCCGGGCTCTTCCATAACGTGCGCACGGCGAAGCGAAGATTGCGCAGCAGCGTCTGCATTCGACCACCCTTTGGCAACCAAACTTCAGGCACTCATCGTTTCATCCCAACGGTGGCCCATCTCAACCCAATGACTGGATTGGCACCAGCTCGTTTCCATCTCTGGAACGCTTAATAGGCCATGGCCCTGCTTGCAGCTCAGCTCAGTGCCATTCCATTCCAGCAGATTGTGGGATGGGCGGCCGACGCGTGCCGGTTGGGCCAAACACTGCAGGCATTGCTTGCAGCGCTGCTCCTGGTCCTGGAGGGCCCAACGCATGCCGATCACGGCGAACAGTACATAGGCGAACATCTGGAACAAATCTGCCGTGTGCGGAAGCAAGGGATGCAGCGGAAAGCACACCACCATGCTGAGCAGAAACGCCAGAGAAAATACTTGCGCCGTTTTCATGGCGAAGAACAGCAGGCGTTTGCAACGGAAGACTCCCCTGCCCCTCGAGCTTTGCTCTACGTGCCTTCGGGACGCGGTCGAAAAGCCCACGAAGACGATGAGCGGCGCGGCCAGCAGGCAGCGGGCCAGCGGCTCTCTCAGGTAGATGCCGAGCGTTTGCCAGCCTCCGGAAAAGGCGAGCGCGATCAGGGTGCAGGCCACGCTGAACAAACCCAGTGAGCCAAGGCACAAAGCAGCGGTGCCGCTCAGCGTGGTCTTCCATCCCTCGGTGCGCAACCACAGCGCGTCCCGGGTCAGGCCAACGGCGAGATCGGTCATGATTCCGAATCTGTGCCTGCCACGGTGGCGCCTGCGATGATGCACATACCAAAGCTCGGCCTGCCAGGCGCGTGACCACTCTTCGCGATCGGTTGCCGGAACGATCCGCTCAACCGTGCTCAGCAGCTTGCGATCAAAATACGGCAGAGGCGACGGCATGATCGGGGTCATCGGCGTTTCTCCAACGACAGACGCGCCAGCAGCGGGTAGCGCTCCGTGGCGGCAAGCGCAGCCGCCTTACCTTCGCGCGTGACCTGGTAATAGCGGCGGGCCGGACGTTGTTTGGCGGTAGCCTCTTCTTCCGGCTCCCAATTGGATTCCACGAGTGCATCCCGTTCCAGCCGGCGCAATGCGGGGTAAACGGTGCCGCTGGGCAGGCCCGTGACCTCCATAATGTCCAGGCCAAAACAGTAGCCAAGACTGAGCGCTTTGAGGATGAGTGCCGCGGTGTGCGAAAGACGAGGGGTTTGCATCGATTCACTACCTATGTAGTATGCTAGCATAAAGTAGTTTACTACATAGGGTGGCAGATGCTCGAACTCATCCATGTTTCCAAGAAATACCGCAGTATTCCGGCTGTCGAAGACGTCAGCTTTGTGCTCCGCGAAGGCGAGGTACTCGGCTACCTGGGCCCCAACGGTTCGGGCAAATCCACCACGGTGAAGATGGTCATCGGGATGATTCAGCCTACCCGGGGCAAGGTTTTCTTCGATGGCCGGAACATTCACGACGACCTGGCGTCGTTTCGTTCTCAGCTCGGATACGTGCCGGAAGAAGCTCATGTCTACACCCACCTCTCGGGCCTGGAGTATCTGCAGTTGGTGGGGAGGCTGCGCGGAATGGAAGAAAATCTCATTGAGCACAAGGCTCGCATCCTGCTGCAGCTACTGTCTCTCGAGGCGGCGCAGTACTCGGCCCTGTCAGACTATTCGAAAGGCATGAAGCAACGGGTCTTGATTGCGGCGGCCCTGCTGCATGATCCCCGGCTGATCGTCTTCGACGAACCGCTCTCGGGCCTCGACGCGGTGTCTGCACGGCTCTTCAAGGATCTGCTGATCGTACTGGCTCGCCAGGGGAAGGCCATTCTTTATATCTCGCACGTGCTGGAAGTAGTGGAACGGGTTTGCAGCCGGGTGATTGTGCTCGCCAAGGGCAAAGTAGTTGCCGATGCCTCGCCGCGTGACCTGACGCAATTGATGGAACTGCCCACGCTGGAAAGCGTCTTTGCCCAGCTGGTTCAGCACACCCACACCGAACAAGTAGCCCAGCAACTGGTGGATGTGATGAAGGAAAAGCATGCCTGAACAACCTAGGATAAGCAGCGTTTTGGTCGAGCATTTTTTCCGCCGCTTCTTCGACAGTGACACGGTGAAGATCGAGGGAGAGACGCTGACCACGGTGATACGCGCAGTCTCGGCAGTGGCTGTGCCGGGTCTGATGGTCTCGTTCTTCCTGCAGAATCAATATCCGCGGCGCTCACTGTGGGGTTCTATCGAAGACCAGTATTTCTTCGTACTGTTTTCGTTTGTCGTGATGGGAGCGGCAGCCATCTTCGAATGGGAGATGCTTTTCCCTGATCGTCTCGATTTTCTGATTCTTTCACCGCTCCCGATCAAACCGCTGCAGATGCTGGCCACCAAGGGGACAGCCCTGATCATCTTTCTCTCGATCTTTCTCGCCGGCAGCAATGTGTTCGGTGCGTTAGTCCTGCCTCTCATCAGCAAGGGCAGCTTGTTCCATCACTTTTTTGCGCACAGCGTGGCGGTCTTATTGGCCGGGCTATTTGCGTCCTTGTTCTTTCTCGCGCTCGCCGGTCTGCTGCTATGTGTGCTGGGTGCAGCCCGCTTTCGCGCCGTATCACCGGCGGTTCAGATGTTCTCCGTGACTGCTTTGCTGCTGCTCATGATGCACTACGTCAAGGTTGGCAACGATATGCACAGCTTGCTCACCGAGCCATTGGGGGCGACGCGATGGGTCCCTTCGCTATGGTTTCTGGGCGTGTATGAGACCCTGCTTCACGGAAATGCCGCTCCTGCCTTTGCGCGTCCGATGGCCGGTTATGCGATCCGCGGCATCCTGATCGTAACTGCTGTTGTCTTACTCACCTATCCAACCGCATGGGTTCGCATGCGTCGCATGGCAATTGAAGGGCTGTCCGTCCAGCATCATCGTTCCTCTCGCTTACTTCAGGCGGCGATGCATAGACTGATCCGGCGACCGGGAGAACGCGCGGCTTTCCACTTTATCGGGCAGACAATCACGCGCAACAATCACTACCAGGTGTACCTGGCCATGTATTGCGGTACCGGGTTAGCGCTGGCGATCGCGTGCGCGGTAGCGCTTCCCATGCGGGGCCTGGGGATGTATCTGGCGTTATCGAATGAGGGTCTGCACGCGGTGATGCCCCTCTTGCTGTTTTGGGTCATCGCCGGTTTGCACACGGCGTTTGCCTTTCCCATGAACCTCGCGGCAGGCTGGATCTTTCGGGTGACGGGTGTGAGCGTCGATGAATGCGCTGGGGCCGCCAGGGCCTGGGCATTTCTAGCCAGCGTGATCATGATGTGTGCCATCCTGGGCGCCCTCCGCTTCGCTGGATGGGATGCACGGCATCTTCTGGTCCAACTGGTATGCGCCTTGTGCATGGCTATCCTACTCACCGACGGGTTCTTTTTCTTTCAGAGAAGTGTGCCGTTCAACCAGCCCAGGATGCCTGGCAAAACCAGCCTGCCGCTCATGCTTACCCTCTACGTGGGCGTTTTCCCGCCGTTTATCTTTGGCGTCATCTACCTGGAAAAGCGGCTCGAGTTGAATCTTGCCAAACTCGCTCTGCTTGGAGTGGCGACGATCTTGATCCACGTGGGGTTAGGCATGCTGCGAAGCGGACCTCCCGAGATCGAGGAAGAGCTGGAAGGCTACGACGGCGAGTTTCAATTGCTCGGGTTGAGCATCGAATAGATTGCTATTGCGTCGGGACGACTGACGTCTGCAAACGGCTGGCGACCGGGCGTCCATTTTTGAATGCCGGAATAAACTTCCAATTTTCCGTGTAGCGAAGCAGATCTTCGTCGGCGTTCCCTACCGCATTGGCCGACCGGACCTTTCCCGCTGCGTCGATCACCAGATTCACCGTTACTTCCGTTCGAAGAGCTGCAGTCGAGGTTTCGGCCGGCGGAGACCGTCTCAGCAGAATGGGAATCGGGAAGCTATCGGCTTCAAAGGTATGCTCGGTCTTAGTCGGCCCACTGGCTCCGGGAGTGTAATCCCAGCTCAACGGGTTCCCTTGGCTCGCATCGGCTTCGGAGATCCGGTCGTAGATCATCACCTTCTTTTTCTTTCGAAAGCTGTCTGGTGGCCGCTCGGAAACACCATCTACCTGGCTGCGAATACCCTGCGCCCGCGCGCGCAAAATGGCGGCGCGGATCCGTTCCAAATCCGAAGGCGGCCACATATCGCTCAGTGCCTTCCACGCTTCGGGTTCACGGCCGCTGTAGACATAAGCCCACACGATCTCCAATACCTTGGTTTTGGTGGTGATGAGCCGGTGGAGTTCGTCCGGTGGCACAAACGAGGTGGTCGACAGGGTGCCGTTGCTGCTTTTGAACTCTTTCAGGTCTTGCGAATTCAATTGAGTTCGCAGCGCGGTTATCTGGCGATCAAACTCGGATACAAATTCCGAACTCACCTCGATTAGCTTCTTCTGTTCGAAGCGGAGCACAATCACGGGAGGAAAGTCGAGGGCATGCAAGGGTATGTTTTCGAAACCGCTCACTGCGGCTGCATCGTGAGTCCAGATTTCGATTCGCCCATCCAGGTCCGTATCGGCAGCGCTGTAATCATCTCCACCGGAAATCGTGCGCAGTTCTCGTGGGGGCGTTTTCAGCGAATAGATCTTGTAGGTCGCGAGACGATCGATATCGGTTCGCTGGATCTGAAAAGCTACCACCGGCGAGCCGAGACCAAGATCGATCCCCATGGCATCGACATCGACTTGATACGCTGCGGGTTCGACCTGCAGATTTTGCTTTTGCCAATCCAGATTGGCCCTGCACGCCCGGGCAGCGAATTCTGACTTGTGTACCGAGCCCACCGACACTGTGACGCCGGTGGCGAATCCCGACTTGAAACTGCCAAATCCGCCGCTGCACACGGCATCCTGCGCCTCGCCGCTGTGAACGAGCGCGGCCAAGCAACAGGTCAGGATCAGCCGGCTGGCGATTTGGCGTTGGGACACGCGGGCCTCAGTTGAGCCCAAGGATCCTCTATCTGCTTGAGCGCGATGAGTTTACTCCGCTCACTGGTGTCGCGCCAGCCTTTTCTAGTCAGACTGAGGGGCGCCCTAAGAAGAATTTCTATTTGCATGGGGAAAGCAGGCCGCGTCGCGTGCATACACCCATGAGGGTTGCCGTCGACAGCGATGGTGGCGTTGCGCCCGAGACTTTGCTAGAAGGTTGATCGAGGGAGAATGGTGTGAGCCCACGCATCACGAAGCTCGTATTCGGCGCTATGCCGGCCAGAATACCCGATTTTCCAGACACCTGTGTCCCGGATACGCCTGCTTCCGGCTCCGCAGCTGTATCGGTTCTCCGACAACTGCAAACCAGGTTTCTCAGTGATGAAGCACTGGCAAAAGAGATGCAGGATGGGAATGCCGAGGCCTTAACGTTTCTCTTCGAAAGGTACGCGGCAAACCTTTTTAGAGTCGCGAAGAGAATTTTGCGCAACGAGGCCGAAGCTGAGGATGCGGTGCAACAAGTCTTCCTCGATGTATTTCGATCGATCCAGCAATTTAATCCGGAAAAAGGCAGCTTCAAGACGTGGCTCATGTTGTTTGCATACGAGCGCATCTTCAACTGTCGCCGATCGATGACAGCGAGGCGTTTTTTCGATACTGACAGCTTTGATGAGCTCTTAACCGAAGCGTTTCCTCTTATGAAGCGTTGCTTTGGCTGTTCTCTGCCCGAAACGGGCGTCATGGTCGAACAAATCATGCGCGCGCTCCAACCGAGGCAACGGAGAACGATCGAACTGATCTATTACGAAGGCCTAACCGCCGAAGAAGTCTCCACGAGAACGGGCGAGACGGTCCGCGTTGTACGTCACAACCTTTATCGGGGCCTTGAGCGAATCAGAAGGGCTTTTCGTGATGGCTCCGATGAGATCGCCACCAGAGGAAACCCGAGATGACGGCCAGTCACGATGAGTTTGAAGTGTTGTGTACCCTATCCGCGAGTGAAGCACTCACGGAAATGGAACTGCTTGCGCTTCGCCGGCATGCGGCGGCCTGCACGATCTGCAGAGATCGAATCCTTGAGATGGCGCAGTTGCAATCACAGCTGCTGCTCGCCCACGCATTCCAGCATCGGAACGGACGGCTGCCTGGCGGTATGCGGAAACGCTTTGTCGCGCGAGCCATCGAGGCGGGAGTACCACTCACTAGGCCTTCCACGGTCGGTATCAGCAGGCTCGGCCTGGCTAGCGTGCTGCTTGCAGTCCTACTGATAATGGCCGCCGGGGTAGACCGCATCGCGCCCACACGATCGATTGCTTCTGCTGCGGAAGCACCTGTGACCACTGCGATGACGGTTTCGGCAAGGCCCGCAACGCAGGTGGCCTCCGGAAGCTACGTTGGCAAGCCTGCGGCCATAGCGCTTTCAGTGCACGCTGGCAGGCGAAAAGGTTACCTCACACGAACACCGCAACGATCGTTCCCGAGGAACCAGTGGGTCTTTGAGAGTCGCAACTTCACATTTCGACTCAACACATCGCTCGACACGTCAACACGATCCAGGTTTGCAACACCATCCCAGCTGGGAAAAAGCCACGGACTGAATCTACTTGCGAACTTTCAAGCCGCAGGATCGTCGAGCGGATCCACCAGTGGATCGAGGACATTCGAGTTCAGCGGCAATTACATATACCGTTTTCTTCCTATAAGCAGGTGGGAATCGCGATGAATCGGATAGGACTGTTCGTCTTTCTCGCCTGCGTTTCGAGTGCTGTCTGCGCCGCCCAGACGCAGAACCCGCCAGCCCCCGCCAAGCTTCAAGATCTTGTCACTGTGAACTTCAACGCGGCTGTGCTCCAAACCGCTGAGGCGCAAAAGAGCCTGCGCACGTTGCAGACGCGGCTTGCGCCCAAGGAAGAGCAACTCAAGGCTCTCAATAGTGAGGTGGAAGGCATCCGCAAGCAACTCGAGGCGGGCGGCAATTTGAATGACGCAGAACGGACCACACGCGAACATTTCCTGGAGAACAAGGAGAGGCAGCTTCAGCGTGAGGCCGAGGACTTCAAGACGGATTCTCAAAGTGAATCAGAACAGGTCTTTCAACGAGTTGCCCAGAAGGTGTACGCGTTCCTACAGACCTTTTCGCAGCAACGGGGCTACACGTTGGTCATCGAGCGTGGGTCGGACGCTAGTCCTGTTGTTTGGTATGCTGCCGCCAACATGGACATCACTGACGAGCTCATTAAAGCCTACAACGCTCAGGCTGCAGTTGAGTCGCCCGGGCAGGTCAACAGACCTGCCCACGACAACAAGGCCCTGCCCGATATTCCTTCTCGGAACTGAGCGCGACCATTGGAATCAGCTAACGAGTTACAACCAGGATCTTAAACGTTCCTGGTTTCGCCACCGGCCGTCCGGAAGCACCTGGCTTTTGCGCTTCAAAGTCCGACGTGGGCAGGTAAATTGTATGCGCCTTTGTGTCGATATCCATGGTCTTTGCGCCTTGGGCTGTAGTTAGGGTTTGCGCAAGCGTGTATTTGCCGCCTGACGATCGGCTTATGATGGCAAGCGTTCCGTCGCCGCAACTGGCGAAGGCTTCTGTACCTGCTACGCGAGTGGCGTCTACACCCATACCGATGGGCAAGTCCGCCAGCACTTTGCCGTCTTCCGTGCTCATCACGATCATCTTTTGCGGCTTACGGCAACCGATGAAGAGGGCATGATGATCGCGATCAATCGCCAGGCCGACAGGACTGCCACCGGGAGCCACCGGCCAATGAGCGGTGACTTTGCGGGTTTTTAAATCGACCACAGCCACGCTGTCCTTATCCTCGAGATTGACGTAGACCTTGCCGGATCCGTCGGCGGCCAAAAATTCGGGGGCGCCCCCGAGTTGGATGGGTTCTTCGATCTTGCCGGTTTTCGGGTCGATGTCAGGTTTGAAGGTAACGAGAGCATTGCTGTCACCGGCGCTCACCAGGATGCGATCCGATCCGGGATCGTAAATGATGCCATCCGCATCTGGAACGGCAGCAATGACACCGAGGACCGCGTTGGTCTTAAGGTCAAACACGATGACGGCGCCGCTGCCACCGCCATCTGTAATGAAACCGCGGTTCAGACTGGGCACGAGGGCTACGCCATGCGCCCTTTTCTGCCCGGGAATATCCCCCAGAACTTTACCGGAAACTGCGTCGAGCACCAACGTGTGAGTGCTGCGGGGAACATAGAGACGGTGAGTTGCTGCATCTACGGTGATGTAGTCCATACCGCCGACGCCACCGACCTGCAGTGTTTTTTCCAGATGCCAGGCAGAGTCCGCACGCACAGGACTCGTGGCAGCAAGGGCACAAAGGAAAATTCCGAGGTGGTACGAAAATCGCATGTTCAATTTCTCCAAAAGAAGATGTTGAACGACGGTAAGCCGCACAAACTTAACCTGGCATTAAGGTCGGCGTTTTTTCTCGGTAACGGCTGTATCGAGTTGCGCTGCGAGGTCTGGAAAGGCCGCCGTCGGTCCGGACCATTGCAATTGGTCCACATCCTCAAAGAGAGGGATGTCGGTGCGTAGGGTGGCGAGAGTGCGGAAAAGCGTTGCGTGTTCCCACTCGCGTGCGAGAGTGGCTGCAAGACCACTGGCATTCGTGGCATTGACGTGCCACTCACGGTGGTCCTTGGGGATCGACTCCAAATGGACGTACTTGGCCAGGACCGCGGCTGTCGATTTGGCGCCCCATCCCTGCAATCCGGGATAGCCGTCTGCCGAGTCACCGACGAGCGCGAGGTAGTCTGGGATCGACGCCGGCGAGACACCGAACTTGTTCACGATGCCCGGCTCGTCAAACGTGACCTGGGTGCGGCGGTTCAGCTGGACGACCCGAGCGCCGCGAACGCTTTGCGCCAGGTCTTTATCGGGAGTGCAGATAATCACTTGTTCCACGCGCGGGTCGCGAGCGGCTGCCGCCGCCCCTGCGGCCAGGGCATCATCCGCCTCAAACTCCACCATGGGCCAGACCACCACTCCTGCGGCGGTCAGCACTTCTTCCAGCAATGGAAACTGCGCCATAAGCTCGGGCTCGACGCCTTCTCCCGTCTTGTACTCCGGCCACAAGTGATTACGGAATGACTCGATCACATGGTCGGTGGCCACGGCAACGTGTGTGGCTCCCTCTTTCATCATGCCCAGCACCGACGCAAGCACACCCCGCACAGCGGCGACCTGGCGGCCCTGCGCATCCCGCGCGGGAGGCATCGCGTAGTAGTGGCGGAATAACTCGTAGGTGCCGTCGATGAGATAGACGTTCAGGCGCGCGCCTCCCAACTGGAAGGACCAGTGTAACGGCGGCGCGCGGCCGCCGCGGTTGGAATTTGTGGGTTGAGATCCGCTTGTTTTCGCTTCAGAGTGAAGCACTTAGGAGATTGGTGGGCAGCGAGGGACTCGAACCCCCGACATCCTGCTTGTAAGGCAGGCGCTCTAACCAGCTGAGCTAGCCGCCCGGTCGCTAAGCCTCGTACTTTGAACAGTCTACAATAGCGGCCGACCCTCGGCAACTGGTCAGATGCCAAGGGAGTAAACGCCCCGTCCGCGGCGAAGCGGGAGATATGTCGCCGTGGCTGATACGAATCTCTGCCCTTTTTCTGTTCGTTCTGAAGGGCCTGCAGTCGGGTGATGCGGTCAAAAATGCGTCAGATCTTCATTCGCCAAGCACCCACCCGGGGCGTATTATGACCCGAAATGCTACTGAAACCTTAAAGGAGCAATTATGGGCTTACTCGATGCTTTAACGTCTATCGCCGGCGGAGCCTCCCCGGAACATCATGGTGTAGCCGATGCACTCAGCCAGGTCATGCAGGAGCATCCCGGTGGCATGGATGGCATCCTCAACCAATTGAAGCAGAATGGACTTGGGGAACAGGTGCAGTCCTGGGTCAGTCCTGGGCAAAACCAGGCGGTAAGCCCGGAACAGGTACAACAGGGCTTGGGTTCGTCCACCGTGGAAAACATTGCGCAGCGCGCTGGGATCTCGCCGGCAGTTGCCAGCGGCATCATCTCTGTGGTGCTTCCGTTGGTGGTCTCCCACTTTGCTGGGCAGAATACCCAAACGGCGCAGACCGGTGGATTGGCCGGACTCGCTTCCAAGCTGTTCAGTTAACGATCGAAACCGAAGCCCGGCGGATGCGTCCCAGCCGCCGGGTTCGCCCCTCACAGTGCTAACGTGGTAGAACGGCACGGGGGAGCGCTCGTTTTGACCACAAAGCGTATTACGATCGGCATCGACCTGGGAGGCACCAACCTCCGCATCGCCGCCTTCGACTCCGATTGGACGCGGCTGACTTCGATCAACTTGCCTACCCGGGTAAGCGCCGGTCCTGACGCAGTCGTCGGGGATATGTGCGATGCGATCGCCCGCATTCTCGAGCAGGGCGGACCGAATCAACAGTTGCTCGGCGTTGGTATTGGGGCTCCCGGGCCTCTGGAGTTACCCTCGGGACGGTTTCATCGGCCACCGAACCTGCCTGGCTTTGATGCCTTCCCACTTAAAGATGCGATGGAGTCGCGGCTGCATACCCAGGTGATTGTGGAGTGCGATGCCAATGCCGCTGCGCTTGCGGAGTGGAAGAGTGGCGTCGGCAGGGAGATGCCGGGCGATTCTATGTGCATGATTACCCTGGGTACCGGGGTCGGCGCGGGAATCATCCTGGAACGAAAGATCTGGCACGGAATGAATGGCATGGGTGGTGAAGGCGGCCATATTCCACTGGTGGAGGATGGTTTCGCCTGTGGGTGCGGCGGACGTGGATGCCTGGAGCAATACGCGTCGGCCACCGCGATTTGCCGCGCGGCGAACCTGGCCGCCGGGCGCGGTGGAGCTCCTCGCATTGCGAAACTGATTGCACGCAGGATTAAAGAACAGAGCGAGTTTAGCGCGCGGGACCTTGCGGGTTTGGCGCGTGAAGGAGATGAAACAGCCCTCAAGATTTTCGCCGATGCGGGTAAATATCTAGGGATGGGACTTGCCATGCTGGTGAATGTCTTTAACCTGCCGCTGTATGTGATTGGCGGCGGGGTGGTGAGCGGGTGGGATCTATTTGCGCCGCGGATGTTCGAGGAGTTGCGACAGTTGAGTTATATCTACGGGTTGACGGAACCGCCCGTGGGCCAGTCGTTCGTTGCGGGTAAGACCTATGTTGTGCCGGCGGCAACCGGGCCGGATGCCGGGTTGCTGGGTGCGGCTATGCTGCCTTATCTGGCAGCCGGTTCGCTGTAGATAGAACGGTATTGCCGAGCCCTGGTGAAGGTAGCCCAGGACAAATGTCCTGGGCTTTTTCTTGGGCGTCCGTGAGGGACTTGGGTTGGTTGCGTGCGCTAGGTTTGCGCTAATACCGGCGCGGTTTTCTCTACCGAACCTTTGTAGCCGTAGTAGGCGATGTAGACGTAGCAGAGGGCCGGGAGAATGAAGGCGCGATGGATGCCGATATGGTCGGCCAGAGCTCCTTCGGCCACCGGGATAATGGCTCCTCCGACGATCGCCATGACCATTAGGCCCGAGCCTTTTCCTGTAAGCGGTCCAAGTCCCTCAATCCCTAAGGAGAAGATGTTGGGGAACATGACCGAGTTGAATAGGCCTACGGCGATGATGGTGCCCATCGCCAGCCAGCCCTTGCTCAGCATGGAGGTCACGACCAACAGAAACGCGACGACTGCTACCGTACCCAGCACCCTGCGTGTGGGCAGTTTCTGCAACACAGCCGATCCGATAAAGCGGCCCACCATAGCCCCAAACCAGTAGAGCGAGACCAGGCCGGCGGCGGCCTTCACCGTAAGATTGCCGATCTCGGGTTGGGTAAAGTAGTTGATCAGGAAACTACCAATCGACACTTCAGCGCCTACATATAGAAAGATTCCCAGTGCACCCAGCACCAACTGACGGCGCTTCCACAAGTCGCGCGCGGCAGTGTCGATCTCGCCCATGGGGCGGAACTCCCGCGTCGCTTCGATCTTCGGCAGGTTAAACATGGCGATTGCCAAGGCCAACGCGGCCAGGGCCAGGGCAATGAAGATGTACGGCATCTTGACCGATGAGGCCTCCTGCTGGCGATAGGCCAACAGCGCCGGGGCGGAAAGCTGACGCAACGCATCGGTCGAGAGCGGCGCCGCAGCGAGAATTAACAGGCCGCCGATATACGGTGCAATCGTAGTTCCCAGGGAATTGAAGGCTTGGGTAAGGTTCAACCGGCTGGACGCGGTGCGCGACGGACCAAGCACCGTTACATAAGGATTCGCCGCGACCTGCAGCGCGGTGACACCGCACGCCAGCACAATCAGCGCCGCCAGAAATAGCTCGAACGAGGGTGCGTTCGCGGCCGGCACGAACAGCAGAGCGCCCACCGCCATGACCAGTAGCCCCACCACCATGGTCCGCTTGTACCCGATCGCCTCAATTAACTTGCCCGAAGGAATCGCAAACACAAAATACGAACCGAAAAAAGCGGAATTGATCAACATCACGCGGGTGTAATTCAGTTCAAAAATGGCTTTGAGGTGAGGCACCAGGATGTCGTTGAGCGAAGTAAGAAAACCCCACATGAAAAACAATGTGGTCACCATTGCCATGGCGCGATAATTGCTCGGATGGTCGCTGTTGATCGAGGTCTGGGTTACGGCGGTTTGAACCATGCTGTATTTGCTCCGCCCCAAGTTACCACACCGTGAAGCCCCTCTTTTGCCCCAGCTAACAAAGCTTGCTACCCTGAAAGGTTTTCGAGGACATTTCCCAAAATGCGGCTTTCGCGTCTTCTTCCCTTGCTTTTCTGCCTCACTTCCCTTCCCGGACATACCCAAACCCCACCGGAATCGCAAAAAATCCTGGATACTCTCGCCAGCCTTTCGACCCTGCCGGCCCCCGCCTGGCGCTATCACACCGGCGATCTGGCCCACGGGGAGTCGCCTTCTTTGGATGACTCCAGTTGGCCTACCACCACCGCCCCCTCGACCCTTCCCAAAGATGCTCTCTGGATGCGGGCCACGCTCGAAGTCCCTAAGAATCTCCACGGCTACGATCTGACCGGCACGCAGATCTCCTTCCGCCTGCGGGTGGAAGCGAACGGCCCGATCACCCAGATCGTCTACTTCAACGGGCGCCGCGTAGCCATGGGTCCGGATCTGGAGCCCATTGTGCTCTTCGCCGATGCTCATCCCGGAGATAGGGTACTGGTGGCGGTGAAGCTTCTGCATAGCGAAGATGAAAAGGGCTTCCATGAATGCGAAGAGACCATTCAGTTCTCCGCAAACCGGCCCAACCCTGAGGACGTTCGCTCGGAAGCAGTCTCTGCTTCCCTGCTTCTTGGGGCGCTGGGCGAGGGCAACGAACAGAAGGTACAGTCCTCTATCCAGAGCGTGAACCTGGGCGCGTTAAGCGCAGCGAGCCAGGCGGCATTCGATGACTCGTTACGCCAGGCCCATGCCGGCCTGATGACACTGCGGCCGCTGCTGCAGAAAGCTCAAATCCAACTCACCGGCAACGCCCATATCGACGCTGCCTGGCTGTGGCCGTGGACGGAGACCGTTGAAGCGGTCCGCCAGACCTATGGCACCGCGCTGCAGCTGATGAACGAGTATCCCAAATACACCTTTAGCCAATCTGCGGCAGCTTACGACGAATGGCTAGAACAGAAATACCCGCCCGAGTTCCAGCAGATCAAAGACCGCGTAAAGGAAGGCCGCTGGGAGATGGTGGGCGGCATGTGGGTGGAGCCTGACTTGAACATGCCTGACGGTGAATCGCTGGTTCGGCAATTGCTGGTCGGCAAGCGCTACTTCCAATCCCGCTTCGGGGTCGATGTGCGCATCGGTTGGAATCCCGACTCATTCGGATACAACTGGCAACTGCCACAGATTTACAAACGGTCGGGAGTCGACTACTTCGTCACCCAAAAGATGGCCTGGAACGACGCGAACCAGCTTCCGCTCAAACTCTTCTGGTGGCAGTCTCCCGATGGCAGCCGCGTGCTCACTTACTTCCCTCACGATTACGTGAACGAAATTAAGCCGATCAACATGGCCGAAGCCTTCGCCCAGGCCGCCAAGGACAACCCTGGAACCAAAGAGATGATGCACTTGTACGGCATTGGCGATCACGGCGGTGGACCCACGCGCGCCATGCTCGATTCCGGCGATCGCTGGACCCAACCGGACAAGGCGTATGCACAGCTCAACTACGGCGTTGCCGGCACTTTTTTCTCTACGGTGGAGAAGAACCTCGACACAGAACATGCGCCAGTATGGAATTACAAAACCCTGGCCGCCGGAGACACCAAACTGCCCGCGGCTCCCGCTGGCTTATTGAGCCTGCCGGTATGGAACGACGAACTTTACTTGGAATATCATCGCGGAGTCTTCACCACCCAGGCCACGCACAAGCGCAACATGCGCGAGAGCGAAGAGGAACTGCTGAATGCGGAGAAGTGGTCCTCCATCGCCTGGCTCAGCGGAACTCCCTATCCCGGCGACCAACTGAACGAAGCCTGGAAGAAAGTACTCTTCAACCAGTTCCACGATCTCGCTGCCGGCTCCGGCATCAGCGTAATCTATAAGGACGCGCAGAAAGACTACGACATGGTCCGCTTTACTGCGGACGCCGCCACCAACACGGCCTCGAGCACGATTGCCAGCTATGTGGATACCGAAACCGGCAGCAAGGGCGTACCTGTGCTGGTCTTCAATCCGCTGTCTTGGGATCGCAGTGGCGTGGTCGAATTCACCGTGCAGCTACCCGCAGCGACTCCGGCCGCAGAAGTGGTGGACGCGATCGGGCAACGCCTGGCCGCCGAAGTCTCGGCACAAAATGCCGCAACCCACACCTTCCGTGTTCGTGTGTTGGTGCCCGTTGTCCCACGCATGGGTTACGCGCTCATCTACATTCGCCCCGCGACGGGCGAGCCGGCCCACTCGGCGGTGAAGGTCAGCAACAACGGATTTAGCCTGGAAAACCAGTTCGTGCGCCTCACCGTAGACCCGAAGAACGGCTGCATTAGCAGTCTGGTCAACAAGCAGACTAAGTTTGATGCCATTGCTGCGGGCGGCTGTGGGAACCAGCTACAGGCCTTCGTCGATACTCCGAAAGATTACGATGCCTGGAACATCGACGCGGACTTTGACAAGGTGTTCACTAACCTTGACATGGTCGATTCGGTAAAGCTTGTAGAACAGGACTCACTCCGTGCCGTCCTGCGGGTGACCCGGCACTGGCAGGCGTCTACCTTCGTGGAAGACATCACCGTGTATGCCGGCCTTCCGCGGGTCGAGGTGGTGATGGACGTCGATTGGCACGAACGGCACAAGCTGCTCAAGGCCGGCTTCCCGCTTGCTGCCACCAGTCCGCATGCCACCTATGAAATACCTTATGGGTCGATTGAGCGGCCGACGACACGCAACAACAGCGTGGAAGACGCCAAGTTCGAAGTGCCGGCCTTACGTTGGGCCGACATCGGCGATGACAAGAATGGCTTCAGTCTGATTAACGAATCGAAGTACGGCTACGACGCAAAGGGAAATCTGTTGCGGCTCTCTCTCCTGCGGTCTCCCACCTGGCCTGATCCCGAGGCAGACCAGGGTCACCAGCATTTTGCTTATGCGCTGTACCCTCATGCCGGGAGTTGGAAACAAGCGCTCACGGTCCGGCAGGGTTATGAATTCAACTATCCCTTGACTGCGATGCAGGTCGAGCCCCACGCCGGAAAACTGCCGGACAGCTACCACTTCCTGACGGTGAATCAGGACAACGTGGTTGTGACCGCGATGAAGAAGACCGAAGATGGAGAGGGCTTGTTGCTGCGATTCTACGAGTGGGCTGGCAAAGGAGGTAACGTCACCCTGGTATTGCCCCCGGGTATTGTTTCGGCGACCCTGGCAAACCTCATGGAAAAACCCGAAGGCGCTTCGTTGGAAGTATTGGGTGGGCAACAGGTCACCGTACCGGTTACACCTTACGAGATCCAGACGGTCATTGTTCATTATCCTGCAACCGGGAAGGGCTTTCTTGCGAGCATCAACCGCAAGCTAACCATGCCACGTTAAGTCAACCGACAACGACGCGCGCCATGGCTAGCTCGAGAATTTCGGCGGTGAAGACGAGGTCGGATGTTTGGCGGCTGCGCTTGCGGTAGAGGGCGGTGGTTTCGCAGAGGGCGACGATGTCTTCTACTTCCGCCGGGTTGATGACGTTATCCAGGATGCGCTCGCAGAAAGTGGGCTCGTCGATGCCTTGCAGCACGAAACCACGGCGCTTGGCTTCCTTCAAATAATAGGTCACCACTTCGCCCAACATTTGCTGTGCATCCTCGGGTATCTCCTCACGGTGCGCTTTGCCGACTTTGGCGCCGGGAAGCACCAGCTTGATACCGAAAAGGTTGTCCAGATCGCTGTTGGCTTCAAACGAGACTGTGGTGGCCGCCACGAGAACATTCTGTCTCTCGGACGTGGTCTCGATCAGCGCGTCCAACTCCGTCAACACCTCAGGGTCACCCTGCTGATAGGCAAGGTCGATCCTTGGCAAGAGCAGCATCACCTTTTGCCACTTATATCCCCGCACCAGGCTTTTCGCTTTGGCCAACGCGTCGCTGTCCCTGGGGTTGAAGACGGTGACGACACGATCCATGCCGGCTAACTGCGCTATCCGTTGTGCGAGGCTCTTCTTCCCCGTCTGGTTGGGACCGATGATCAGGACTTCGTTGCCAATCTTGAGATCCTGATACGCGGCCGGATTGCGTGCACGGTCGATCAGGTCGGCAATGCTGTTGAGCAATTGATCCATACCCGCTACCCGCGGGCGCAGGCTGCTCACCAGTTCATCTTCCAGGCTTAGGTCAATGCGCTCCTTGCGCTTGCGCACTTCGGTGACAAACTCGATAAAGGCCGGCAGAGCAGCCACCGATCCAACAAAGACGGCAAACACCAACACCTGCTCGGTGATGAGAAGCGCCGAGTTATTGCCTGCCGCCGGATCAAACATAAGGGCAGAATAGCATTTGGAGATCAAGCGTTATCTTTAGTATTACCGGTAACTAAAGTTCATCGGATGCCGCAGGTCGATCCAATAGACTCGAAAAGGCGTGGGAATCATTCCAAGCATCGTTCGCCTGGGTGTGCTCGCGGGGGCCTGTTGTGGCATCGCCGCCGCGGGCGTCCGGCCTGAATTCGATCGCGGGCGTGCACCGGATAGTCTTCCCCAGGAACACATCCTGATGATGTTGCGGCGCCCCCCGCAAAAGCAACATTCGCTGCAACAGTTCATCCATCGTCAGTATCAACCGGGCTCGGGCGACTTTCATCGCTGGCTCACCCCGCAGCAGTTCGGCGCGGCATTCGGGCCATCCCAGGAAGACATCCTGACCGTCAGGCGGTGGCTCACCCAGCACGGGTTCACAATTAACAGCGTTCCCGCTGGTGGCCTCTTCGTCGACTTCAGCGGCACTGCGGGCCAGGTCGCGCATGCGTTCCACACCGAGATCCATCGCTACCACTTCAGGGGTCAGGACCACTACGCGAATGCGACCGATGCCTCGATCCCGCCGGCCCTGGCGCCGCTGGTCACCGGCTTTCGCTCCCTCAATGACTTCCACCCTCGACCCCATGTCCATAACCCCGGGACCGCCGAACTTGATCGCAGCACAGGCAAATGGGTGCGAGAGGGGCATCTGACTGCGACGGCCAATCCCATCTATATCGTAGGCCCGCAGGACTTCGCTCACGTCTATGGTGTGGACCAGGTGTGGCAGGAGAAAGTCAGTGCCCAGCCGGGAGCACCGCCCATCCTCGGCTCCGGCCAGACCATCGCGGTTGTCGGCGAGAGCAGCATCGAAAGCGCCGACATTCAGACCTTTCGCGATGAGTTCGGCATCACCGCGCTTGGCCCCCACGGCTCAGTGCAGATGGAAAACCCGCCCGCCGGTGTGTGTGCAGGGCCCGACCCGAGCGACAACCAACCGGAGAGCTACCTGGATGCCGAGTGGTCCGGCGCCATGGCTCCGGATGCGACAGTGGACTTCGTCGCCTGCGGACGACAGGGAGTGACCGCAGGCGCCGATCTCGCAGCGGCCTGGGTCATTAATGATCCGGCCCATGTAGAGCGTGTGTCTGTTCTCAGCACAAGCTATGGCGACTGCGAGGCCCAGCCGCAGAGTGAGGCCAATCAGTTCTACGTATCGCTGTGGCAACAGGCGGCAGTGGAAGGCATCACCGTCGTGGTGGCCAGTGGCGACAACGGGGGCGACGGGTGCCAGAACATCGGCGCGTACGCGACCGACGGGTTGTCGGTAGTAAACGAAGCTTCGACTCCCTACAACATCGCAGCCGGCGGTACCGACTTCAGCGATGTGTTCAGCGGCACCGCAAGCACCTACTGGGCGGCCACCAACGGCGCCGACTATCTCAGTGCGCAATCGTATATCCCGGAGATGGTTTGGAACGAAAGCTGCGGCAGCCCGCTGGTGCTGGCGGCATTTGGCCAAGGCTTCGATAGCAGTGGAGGCCCCAATGGCTTTTGTACCTGGGCAGCGCAACAGCCGGTGGATCCGCTGACCGCGTTTTCGCCCTATGCCAATGCATGGGCAGGCGGCGGCGGATTGAGCACCGTTTCCTCGCGCCCTGAGTGGCAGACCGGCGTCGTGGGCATTCCGCAGCAGGCGGGCCGGGCGGTTCCCGATATTTCCATGTTTGCTTCCGGTGGCTATACGTGGTCGCAGACGTTGATCCTCTGTGATTCGGGCCTGGCAGGCTTGCCTGCGGGAACTGCCTGCGACTTCACCAATGCAAATGATGTTTTTGCCAATTACGGCGGTGGCAGTTCGTTCGTGGCGCCGGCGTTTGCCGGCATCATGGCGCTCATCAACCAAAAGAGCGGCGATCGCCAGGGCCAGGCAAACTACGTACTCTACCCCCTGGCAGGGGAACAGTACATTCCGTATGCAAGCGCCTCTCAGCCCAGCCTGGCGAATTGCGCGGCGTACCTTGGACCGCAGGTGCTAAGCGGATGCTACTTTCACGATGTGAGCGCCACGCCGGTTGCGGCAGGGTTCATTTCGGGGAACACCTCGGTGCCCTGCACCGCGACCTCGTCCAGCGCCGGCACCTTCAATAGTGACGGCACCAGTAACTGTTACGGATATCAGATCACGGTCACCGACGACGGCGGCACGCTGACGACCACGCCGGACTACTATGGCGTTCTCGGCGCCGCGGCGGGGGCTCCCGCCTTTGAGGCGACTCCCGGATACGATTTGGCGACCGGCCTGGGCAGCCCCAATGTTTACAGCCTGGTGAATGCGCCGCAGTGGTCGGGTGGCGGACTGGCGACCCAGGTTAGCCTCGCGCTTACTCCGCCGGGCGGCATTAGCAGCGGACAAAGCGTGTCCTTGGTAGCTGCGGTGACGGATCAAGGCCGGCTGCCGGTGCTGGGTGGAACTGTCACGTTCTATTCCGGAAACACCGTCCTCGGGTCAGTGACGCAGCAATGCTCCCTCCGCGGGCTTTTCGGCTTGCAGGTCACCTTGGGCGGAATGGGCACGTATCCGAATATCTTCGCTTCCTATGAAGGGGGCACCCAACGTTGCCGCCTGCGAAGAGTGAACTACTTTGGCTCGCAATCAACTCCGACCAGCGTCGTGGTAAGCCAAAGGCGGCCCCAGGCGCCAATCTTGAAAAGGAAAGGAGAACGCTAGGAGGCAGGAGTTTCTGGTCACAGGAAATCCGGGGTACGCGCGCTTCGTGGCACGGTAAAAGTGAACCCGGACAGAGACTTGTGGGTGAGTTTTGCTTCCAAGATACTCGAACGAGCGTGTATTCAACTGAATTTGAACTCGTGTTGGCTTGCCTTCGCTGGCCCCAGAACAACGTGGATGGCGATCGTATCTGCGCGCTCGCGGAGCAACCGCTCGATTGGCCACACGTAGTACAAATCGTCAGGCACCACAAGGTTGTCCCGCTCTTCATGCGCAACTTTGAGGCCTTCGCCGACGGCTACATGCCGGAGGGGACGGCAGCCATCCTGCGCGCAGAGAGCGTGACCAATGCCCACATCTGCCTGCGGCGTACCAGCCATCTCATCACGCTCAATCGCCTCTTTCGTGAACAACAGATCGACGTGCGCATCTTCAAAGGCATTCCTCTCGCTATCACTGCCTTTGAGGATCCCACCCTGCGCGACGGCGGGGATATTGACCTGCTGATCGGGGAGAAAAGTATCTTCCGGGCAGGCGAGATTCTTCGCACACTGGGTTACGCGCGTTTCGAACCGAGAGCACGGTTGACCCCGCGCCGGTTGCGCTCGTACCTGGCTCATCAAAAGGACTTCTCTTACGAGCATCCTTCCGCCGGTGTGGTCATCGACCTGCATTGGCGCCTCTTTCGCAACCAGTTCCTGCCGTCCAATGCCCGACTCGACCAGGTAGGCGAGGCCTGGATCGACCTTGGCACGGAACGCATCGCGACTTTGGCACCGGCCCGTCAACTGCTGTACCTCTGCGTGCACGGAGCACTCGACGGTTGGCTACGTTTGAAATGGCTGGCAGATATCGGCGCCCTGCTGCACACCATGACCGAGGAGCAAGTGAACGAGACGGCTCTCCTGGCCAAAGAGCATCAGGCGTTGCCGCAATTCAGCGCCGCTATCCTGCTTTGCCGGCAGATGCTTGGACCGCATCCGGGCGCGGCCGGATGCCTCGACGCGGGGGACCGAAGAGTGGCGCACATTCTGCGCTTCGGTGAACGCCTGCTGACCTCGAATCACTACATGCCGGTGCGCGAGCGCATTCCCTCGTCGCAATGGTTTGGCAATGAGCTGCGGATGCACAGCTCTTTCCGCTATCGACTGGATCTGTTCCTGCGGACTCTGTTTCGGCCCCGGGTATGGAATCGGTTCGATCTGCCGGACGCGCTGTTCCCACTCTATGCCCTGCTCAGCCCTGTGGATTGGATAAGCTTCCGCATTTTGCAGCGGCCGATTGCCGACCTTGGCCTGGTGGTGGAGGCACTCTGCATGCTCAGCTTTTTTCGCCTGGCGCTCGCGTTTGTGCCGGTACAAAAGCTCACGCAATGGATGGCGAAGTCGCAGCACACGTATCCTTCGATCGACCCGGCGAAAGCAGTCCAGAGCATGCGCAAGGTGGAATGGTCGATTGCCGCAGCGGTTCGCCACGCACCTGTCAACTTTGTCTGTTTTCCGCAATGCCTGGCCGCCTACTTCATGCTGCGCCGGCGTGATATTGCCAGCCGGCTCTTCTACGGCGTCGCGCGCGATGGCAACCAACTCAAGGCGCATACCTGGGTGAAGGTAGGCGAACGCATCATCGCCGGCGGCGACGCCGCCGGCCACTTTACTGTGCTCACCACTTTTCCCCTGCCGCAGACTAAAACAGGAACTGCTGTAGAGCATCCATCGTAGACTCCAGGTGCTCGAGCCCCCAAGGCCGGTGAAGCCGATAGGCTTGTGCCTGGGAGAGCACCCGGCTACAGCGCAGGAAACTCTCCTCACGCTGCCCGGTCGCCTCCAGCAAATAAGCCTGATGAGTGAGGTTCATCAATAAAGGAATCGCTTCAAGACGGGAAATTTCTTCAATGGCGGTTACCGATGTGGATGGATCCTCAGCGCCAAGAAAAATGACCGCCCGAATCGGCTCCGGCTCAACCCCGGCAGCCAGCGGTACGCGGTATTTGTCCTCCTCGCTAAAGACTCGTTCCAACCCGTCCTCTCTCCGTCCCAGGTTGTGTAAGGAGCTGCGCCACAACTTTAGCCATGGGGCAACAGGAGTCACCATCACTTCGCCAGGCTGGGTGGGATCGATAAGGCAGACGTCATCGGCGACGACGCGAAAACCGCGCTCCGCCAAGTGCGCCGCCAACGAGGATTTGCCCTGGCCGGAACGAGCCAGAAACGCGGCAACACCGCGGCTGCCGCTGACCGCGCTGGCATGCAACGGAAGCAATCCGCGCTGTTGGCACAACACCATAAAGATGGTGCCCAGCAGGTAGGCACGGATGTCGAGCAGTCGCGCGTCCGGCTCCGGGCTGACCACGATCTCGCGCCCATTGGTAACCATATAGGATGCAATTCCCGGAACACGTAAAAGGTATTTTTTCGGGGTGGCGAAACAATCGGGATCAAGTTCGATAGCACCTGGCCAGGGAGAACAAACCTGGCCAACTCGAATCGAGACCGGGTGCGGTGTCACACGCTCCGGTTGCAGGGGAGAGAGCTCTGGCAGCGCGACTTCTGACAAAAGAGTAATCCCTCCGAGGAGGTACACCCTGTCAATAGAATCCATCAACTATCCCCAAAAAGTGTGAGCCGCGTCCATCTCAAGTTAACCGTCAAGTGGTAGAAAACGCCTACTATAGGGTTTAGTATGTCTCTAGTAACTATCACGTGGAGGAACGCATTGACGGTGGTTACCTCCTGCGTTACGCTCTAGCTGTACCGGATGGAAGGGCGTTTGTTCCAAATTCACGGGGTCCAGGGAGCTTTCAATGAAGAGCAACGACGTAAACGATCACGGCGTGTCTGACCGTAGCATCGGTCAGCCGAAAAAGCCGTGGGTCACACCGTCGCTCGAAATTATCGCCCTCGAGAGTGCCGAGAGCGGTGTCCATCCTTCAAAAGTTGACGCGGGCGGCGCACATTTTAACCGTCCACGTTCTTAGTCTCGTTTCTCAAGCTTTTAAACCACCCAACATGCTCCGCGTCCTGCAATGAGTGCGATCGCGGGAGTCTGGTCATTTGACGCCGGAGTTTCGGTGTCTTCCGCTTGCCATGGGATGCTCCAGGCACTCAGCGTCTACGGCAGAGATCATTGTGCGCAGTACTCCGGCGCCTCCATCGGGTTGGGAGTGTGCCTTCTCCGTCTCCTTCCAGAAGACCGCTTCGATCAACAGCCTCTAACAGCCCCAGGTGTGTCTTGCCTGGTCGCGGATGTCCGGCTGGATAACCGCGCAGAGTTGGAGAGCGCATTAGGTCTTTCTGCCACTGCGATGGCCGACAGTTCCCTACTGCTGGCGGCGTGGCAACGATGGGGCGAGCAGTGCGTTGACCATCTCACTGGAGCGTTCAGCTTCGCGGTCTGGAATGAACAGGAACAGCATTTGTTTCTGGCGCGCGATCATACCGGGGAGCGGCCTCTGTTCTACGCGTCCGCGGAGAATTGGTTTGCCTTCGCATCCATGCCCAAAGGATTGCACGGGTTGCCCTTCATGGCGGCCGAGGTCGACGAAGATTACCTCGCGCGTTATCTAACGCTGTCCAATATTCCCATCGAACAAACCATCTTTCGCCATGTTCGCCGGTTGCCTTCGGGCTGCGCGCTGAGCGTACGCCGGGGAAAGACGCGGTTGTGGCGACACTGGCAAACCACCCAGCTCAAAGACCTTCGTCTGGGCTCGCCTGAAGCGTATCTCGATTGTTTTCGCGAGCGATTCGATCGCGGCGTGCGCGCACGGCTGCGCACTACGGGCAAGGTTGGAGCGCAATTGAGCGGTGGATTGGACAGCGGGTCGGTCGCCGCCACGGCAGCGCACTTGCTCGCCGCCGAAGGCCGCGAGCTCACCTGCTTTACCGCCGTACCACGCGCGGAATTTTCCCCGCTGGTAAGTACCACGCACTTCGATGATGAGGGGACAGCCGCGGCAGAAGTGGCAGCAATGTATCCCAACATGCACCACGTGCTGGTGGACTCAAGCACTACTTCGTTTCTCGATATCCTCGACCACAACAATGATCTCTATAACCATCCTTGCTTTGGACCCAGCAACGAAGTGTGGTTGAATGCGATCTTCGATCGCGCCCGGGCTATGGGGATTACCGTGATGCTGAATGGCAACTGCGGCAACTCGACTATCAGCTATGACGGCATGCACGCGTTCTCGGCCTGGTTTCGCGCGGGAGAGTGGGCGACGTTGGCGCGCGTAGGACGGCAGTTGACTGCGGGGCGCGCCTCCGTGCGTTCGATTGTACGCAATGCAGTGTGGCCTTCATTGCCCTTCTGGCTGCGCAGCAAGACGGATCCGCACATGCGCGGCTTTTCGCTCGACTACAGCATTCTGCGGCCTGAGATCGCGAAGCAGCTTGATCTCGAGCGCGCGGCGTATCGTGATCTGAATGAGATCTCGCCCGATGGGCGGACCATGTTGCGTACGCTCGTAGAACATGGCGATGTTGCCGACACGCCGATCGCGGCGCAAGGCGGCTGGCAAATGGATTTACGCGATCCTACCTACGACCGGCACGTGGTTGAGTTCTGCCTGACGGTGCCGCTGGAAGAGTTCTTACGCGATGGCCAGCAGCGTTCGCTGGCACGGCGCGCCATGGTGGGACGGCTGCCGCAGAGCACCTTGAGCCGCACCCAGCGGGGGCGGCAGTCCGCAGACTGGCACATGAATCTCGCCGGCGTGCGCGAGCGCATGAAGATGGAAGTTGAGCGATTGCAGCGTTCCCCGCTGGCAAGCAGGCTGCTGGATGTGACTCGGATGCGATCGTTGATTGAAGAGTGGCCCAGTGATGGTTTCGAGCGGCTGGATGTGAACCGGTCGCATCACATTGCGCTTACGCGTGGTTTCTCGGTGGGACGCTTTTTGCTGCAGTACGAGCGCGCCTGAGCTTCGGTGGAGGAACCCACTCAAGCCAGGAGAAGGCTAGAGTGGGCCACCCCACAATTTGGATTCCCGAAGAGGGGATCTCTCCAAAAACGCTTACTGCACGATCACCGTTACTGGCGTAGCGTGCGTGAGCGCGGTTCCCTGGGTTCCAGTTACGAGCACCGTGTAGGTGCCGGCTGGAGTCGGGGTTGTGGTTGTGCCGCCACCACCGCCACCGCCGCCGCCTCCTCCGCTTCCGCCACTCCCGCCACCACCACTGCTACTGCCCCCGCCACCACCGCCACAGCCGATCCCAGCTGTCAGGAAGGCCAGGATGACCAAACCCAACAGCGTGCTCCATCTGCGCCGGCGCGCGGGAAGACCGAACAGGAAAACACCGGCCAGCGTCGCGCCGCCGCTGGCAACAAACCAGGCGGACGCTTTGATCGCACTGGTCGACGTGGTCGCGGCGACGACGGTTAACGTGGCCGACGTGTTTCCATTCACGGTCACCGAGGTTGGATTCAAGCTGCACGTCATGCCACTCGGAGCAGTGCAGGCCAATCCTACCGAGGCATTGAATCCATTGATGGAGCCCAACCCCAGCCCGGCCGTTCCTGTCGCACCCGCGGCGAGGGTCACCGTCGGCGTTTGCGCCACCAGGGAAAAGTCCGCCTTCGGATTGGCGAGGGCCAACGTTGTCTGCGATGGAGAGTACGTCGTGTCCCCGGAATACGTAATCACTACCGTGTTATTCCCCTGGATCAGGGAAGAGGAGTCCAGGGAGGACGATGCCGTGGACGTGTCGCCCGATCCAGCCGTGAGGTTGATGCCTCCCGGCGTCAGGTCAAACCCTCCCGACTGCAGATCGACGGTACCGGAGGGCGCCGTCGAACCCGACTGACCTGTTACCGTAATCGATACACCGATGGCCGCCGCCGGCGAGGTGGTCATGGCGCTTGCGGTTGCCGTAGTGGTCGATGTCTTGAGGGGCGCCGCCGAGGAAACCGTGAGGACGAACCCGGCCGTGGTGGTGCTGCCGTTGTAATTGGTGTCGCCGCTGTAGGTCGCGGTCAGGCTCACGGATCCACTCAACGCGGCACTCTGCGCTGATGTGATGGTGTAGGTCGCAGACCCGTAGCTGTTGGCTAATGCCGAAACGCTGCTGGAGCCGAGCGAGGTGGAGCCGGCCATGAAGGTGACCATACCGGTTGGGGCGACACCGCCGCCGGCAGTCTCGACCACCGCGGTGATGATCAGCGGAACGCCTGCGTTAATGGTGGAAAGCGGAGAGCTCACCTGTACCGCGGTGTTCCCTTTAATCACGGTAAAGGCCACGGTCGCCGGTGCGCTGGTTCCCTTGTTATAGCTGGCGTCGCCGGAATACGTCCCCGCGATCGAATGATTGCCCACGGCCAGTGCGCCGGTAGCATATTCGGCATCGCCTTCAGCATTCACGGCAACCGTGTTGACAGCATTGCCATTGTCGGTAAAAGTCACCGTCCCGGTGGCATACGTGAAGGCATTGCAATTGGCGGTGCAATTGTAATAGGTGGTGGGAACCGGAGTTCCATTGAGATTGGCAATTGTGCCATAGGGAACCTGTTGCCCGGTGAGATCCGATAGTTGGCCGTTCGAGCTCGCCGTTACCTGCAAGTACAAGGTGCTTGCCTCTGGCGTAACGGTGATCGCGGTCTTGCTCGATACGCTGGGTGCAAAGGTGCCATCGCCCGAATAGCTTCCCCAGATGTTGTAGCTTCCACCCGGAAGAGTGGTGAAACTATCCGAGGCTGTGCCGCTGGCCAGCGTCAGGAAGCCCTGCCCGGTGTTGCTCGGAAGGGGGCTGTCCGTCACCACCGCAACATCGCCGGTCGGTGTGCCACCGCTGCCGGTAACACTGGTCTTGAGGGTCACCGCTGTCCCGTGCGCGAACGACGTGGAGGAGGGAGTAAACGTTGTGGTGGTTGCGGTGCCGTTGCTACGGCTGTTCCAGCTTGTCACCAGGACATTGGCATCAATCGATCCCAGTCCCGTGGCCTGATCGTAGCCTGCGGCGGCCGCGTATCCTGTCAACTCACCGCTGGTGCAATTCACTGTGCCGATCGTGCACGGCATCTGGTTGGTGCCCAGCGTGACGTCATGAAAGGCGGTGGGCATTTTCGCAAACAACGGGTAGAGTTCGTAATCTGCTTGGCCCTGGCGTCCATACGACTGGTTGACGAGTGCCATGATGCCGGCAAACGCGGGAGACGCGACCGAGGTTCCGCCGAAGCCACTGATCTGCGTGCTGGTTGTGTTCTGACAGTCGCCATCGGCGGCGCAAACGGCGTAAAAGCTGCCATTCGCCCCGTTGGCGGCAAAGAGCGAGATATCGGGTATGTCGCGCGCGCTGTCGGCGGGTACTCCCGTGGCTACCTGCCACGACGGTTTCGGTGTCGCCGCGCACGCAGTGACGGTGGTGTGGGTTGAATCGAGCGTGGGGTTGCCGCAGGTGCTCGGTCCCCCGCTACCGCCAGAGATGGAGCCGCCGGTGGCCACCAAAAGGTTCAGCCCATACTGGCTGTCATTCCACACCTGCTCGGGAACGTAGCTCTTGAGCGAACCATTCTTGCTGTCGTTGGTGGTGTTCCAGTAGGTCGCGATCGCCGCAGCGTTGGGGTAGTAAAAGTCCGTACCGCCCACAGCGACGTTAAAGGGAGTCGAGGCGAAGCCGTTGACTGCCAGGCCCTGATTCGCGACCGTTTCCGTGTCGGGATTGTCGCAGCCCGCCGAGCCGCTGTCGCCGGTTGAGACCATCACCGTAATGCCCTGCGCGGCGGCCTGTTCCCACAATCCCTGGAGAAAGAAGTTGGTCGCACCTAACTGGATTTCGCATTCGCCGAAGCTGATGCTCATGACCGGCGCAATGTTCGAGTAAACCGCCCGCTCTGCAGCCAGGAAGAGGCCGTTCTCCATGCTGGTATCACCGGCGATGACCAGAGCGATCGTGGCGCCGGGAGCCACAGCTCCGGACCACTCCACATCAAGATAGGCTTCGTCCGAGGCGCCGTTGGAGCCATCGGGATTGTTGTTGCCGTCAATGCCGGGATCGTTGCCGTCAATAATGACCTGCGGCGAAGAGGTCGGCAGACCGAACAAGGAACGGAAATTGTTGACGAAGTTGAGATTGATGTTCGCTTCGTTGATGATCGCGATGGTCTGCCCGGTACCGGTGAGCGGCTTGGTCGCGTTATAGAGCGGAGTCACATCGTACTGGGTGGCAAAGTCTTCCGGACCCAGGGCGTAGACATTCCCCAAGGTGCCCCCAGGCAACGTCCACTGCGGCGTGGCGCGATGGGTTTTGGGATCATATTGTGCGCTGCCCAGATTGTGGCTGTAATGCCGCACGTGGAAGTTATTGAGACTGACAAAACCGCCCACAACAGGCGCCAGCGCTACCGGAATCTCCGGGTCGGTCGCATTGGCGTAATGCTGTTGACCATTCACTACATATTTATGAATGGAGGTATGAAACGCCTGCTGCAAAGCCCCGACCGTGCCCGAGATCTCGAGCGTCTGCTTGCCGGGGTTTACCTTCTGGACCTGAAAGCCCTGGGTCTGCAACCAGCTCTCAATGGTCTGCACATCCTCGTCATTGGGTCCGAATTGCTCGCCGAACTGCTCCGGAGTAAGCCATTGATGATACGAAGCGGTCCCCGGCGTGTGCAGGTCGCGGATGCGCTGCTGCAGAGTGGCTTCCTGCTGCGGGCTTCGCTTCAGAATCAACTGCAACCTGTCCAGTTGCATATCTGGCGAAGCAGCCCCGCGGTCGTATCGTGGATTCGCCAGCGGGTGCACCGTCCCGTGGAGCGCGACCCTGGCCTGCGGGTTCACTGGCTCGGTGAGCCGTGCTGCCTGCTGCGCTTGCGACCAAAGAGACGGAACAATGCCAAGGCACACCAGCAGCATGATCGCCGGCAACGACAAATACTTCCTGCATGTTTGCATGAGAATCCTTAGAAGTCCTTTGGGGCACACTCCCCTTGCACGTGGCGAGCGGCTCCACGGGGCATTCTACTTACGCGGGATCACTGCCGATACCGGTATTCCCAATAAGGAACCAGCAGCGTTAGCCGAAGACCAGACATACCGGATGGCCCAGAGGGTACTGATTATCGGTGGGGGTCAGTTCGCCGGTATGCCCGTTGCGGGCAAAGACGACGATGTTGGAGGAATCCTGATTGGCGACCAGCATCCACTGATTGCCAGGGTCGAGCGCGAAATGGCGCGGGCTCTTGCCGCCGCTTTTCACCCTTTGTACACAACTCAGCTCGCCGTCGCGATCGTCTACCGCAAACACCGCGATGCTGTCATCCCCCCGGTTTGAGGCGTACACGAATCGGCCGGCGGCATCGATCACGACCTGTGCGGCGGTATTTTCCCCGCTGAACCCTTTCGGCAGGGTCGATATGTTTTGCATCCGGGTCAACGTTCCCCGCTTGCTGTCCCAGGCCAGTGCATCCAGCGTGTTGTTGATTTCATTGAGCGAATAGGCCCAACTTCCAGTGGGATGGAAGGCAAAGCTGCGTGGCCCGGAACCCGGGATCGCCTGGTAGAAGGGTGGGTCGTTGGGTGTCAGTTGGGCTGTTTGCGGATCCAGGTGGTACACCGAGATGCGATCCAGGCCGAGGTCGTTCACCACGACGTAACGATTGTCCGGCGAAACAGCGGTGCAGTGGGTATGGGGTGCGGTCTGCCGTTGCGGGTCCGCCCCGTGACCGGTGTAGTGAAAGCTCGAGACCGCTTTGCTCAGTGCGCCGTTCGACTGGATGCGAAAGGATGCGGCACTGCCACCGTCGTAATTGGCGACGAAGGCCGCGACGCCGGTAAAGTCGACGGTGATCTTGCAAGGCCCCGCGCCGGTCGAGGGTACGACGTTGATAGGCTTCAGCTTACCGAATTTTCCATGGACCGAGAACGACGCCACCGACCCGGTATCGGTTTCGTTGACCGCATACAGGTAGCGGCCGTCCGGGGTGAGCGTGAGGAAGCTGGGATTGACAGTGGCCGCCACTAGCCCAAGGGGAGACAGGGCTCCCGCATCGGCATCCCATAGAAAGGCATAAATGCCCTTGCTGGTGCTGCTTTTGTCGTTGGTATAGGTCCCGGCGAAGACCACGCTGTTGTTGGAGCTGGCGTGGGCCCGGAAGCGCGCAGCGAGGGGCAAAGCAGAGAGTTGCAGCAGAAACGAGCGGCGGCTTGTAAGTTTCATCCCCGCCATACTACTGTATCGATGCCAGGGGGAAAGAGATGCGAGTCGGTCTGTTTACGCGGGAGTACCCACCACACGTATACGGCGGTGCGGGTGTGCACGTGGAATACCTGAGCCGCGAGCTTGCACGCCAGGCTTCCGTCGAGGTGCATTGTTGGGGAAAACAGCATTCCGATGAGGGCAACCTCCATGTCCGCGGCCAGGAACCGTGGAGTGCAATTACCCAGGGAACGGAGGAGAAATTCAAAGGCGCGCTGGAAGCTTTGTCGCTGAATCTGACCCAGGTCAAAGCCCTGGCCGGCATCGATGTGGTGCATACCCATACCTGGTATGTATCCATGGCAGGATACCTGGCCAAGAAGCTCTACAACATTCCATTTGTGTTGACGACGCACAGCCTGGAGCCGCTACGCGCATGGAAAGCGGAGCAGTTAGGGTCGGGCTACGCCATGAGCTCGTGGATGGAGCAGACGGCGATTCTCGACGCGGATGCGGTGATCGCGGTCTCGAGTGGGACGAAAGAAGACATACTGCGCGCCTACCCGGTCGATCCGGAGCGCATCCACGTGATCTACAACGGCATCGATCTGAATCAATACCATCGGGTCGCCGAGACCTCGGCGCTGGTCGAAAACGGAGTTGATCCGGCCGTGCCTTACGTTCTTTTTGTGGGCCGCATCACCCGGCAAAAAGGAGTGACCCACCTGGTGGATGCCATCCGCTACCTGCCTCCAAATACGCAAGTCGTGTTGTGTGCAGGAGCTCCAGATACGCCGGAAATTGCCCTTGAATTGAAACGCAAGGTGGACGAGGCGCGGAGCCATAACCCCAGGGTGGTCTGGATTGAAAAGATGGTGAGCAAAGCCGACGCCATCCAGCTGTATAGCCACGCAACGGTATTTTGCTGCCCATCGGTCTATGAACCGTTCGGCATTATCAATCTCGAAGCCATGGCCTGCCGGGCTGCAGTGGTGGCGAGCGCGGTGGGGGGCATCAAGGAAGTCGTGGTGGACGGAGAGACGGGCTTTTTAGTTCCCTTTGACCAGGACCCGGTGACCAGCTTCCCGCTCGACCCGGACCGATTTGCCCGCGACCTTGCGGCACGACTGAAAGAGTTGCTGGGTGATCCGGCAAAGTGCCGAAGGTTCGGTGATGCAGGCAGAAAACGCGCCGAAGACCAGTTCAGCTGGACCCGGATCGGGGAGCAAACTATCGATCTCTATCAGTCGTTGATCGCCGCCAGGAAGAAAACCTAGGGCTTCTCCCATGGAATTGCTACCGTTTTCACTCTGCTATCGCGGAGGCTCGTGCTGCTCCGGGTGAGGACTCTCCGGCCGTGGCTCCTGATGCGGCGCGGGGTGAGCTTGCGGCTCCGGATGCATTTGTGGCGCCGGGTGCTGCATTTGTGACGGTGGGTGCACTTCTTGTACGGGGCGCTCGGGCTGCGGCGCTGGATGCGCTGGTTGCATTGGGCGTACTGGCTGCGGCGTCGCACGAATCGGTTGTATCGGCCTCTCGGGCTGCGCTACCGGTCGTGTGTATGGCTGCTGCCTCACCTGCGTGATCATTGGCTGGTGGTGTTCTACTGCCAGCGGCTTGGGTAGCGCCACCGTTTGCGGCTGGCCACGATTCACGTTAACGAATTGCTCGTGGTTGTTCATGGCGGCCACGCGATGTTGTTGTTGCACGGCTAGCGGAGGCACGCGTGGCTCTCGCAGAGCCGCTACCTCGGCTCGATTGGGCTGCAGCTTGACACCACTCTGTCCACCACTGTAACTCACACGGTTATAGGTAGTGATGTTGGTTACATTGCGGACGTAGGTGTTGTGGATGATGGAGGTGTTGACGTTGGTGACCTGGCGGTTGTAATTGAACTGGTTGTGGTTCCAATAGCCGCCCCAATAGCCGCGCCCCACGTAACCGTGGCCGTAATTCACACCACCGTAGTAGCCGATGTAACGGCCCCAGTATCCCTGGTGCCAGCCGTAGCGGTTGGAGATAAACCCCCAGTAGCCTGGAGTCCATAGAGCGCCGATATACGGTGGGGCAGCCCAGACTCCCGGAACCCAGTAATAGCCGGCGGGCGCATACGACCAGTAGCCCGGCGTCCAAAGGTAATTTGGTTCAGGGCACGGAGGCTGCTCGTACTCCGGTAAGGGAGGAGGCGGCTCGGGTGCATATTGCGAAACCTGCTCCTGATAGCCCTGATCGGATCCCTGGTCGTAACCCTGGTCATAGGCCTGGTCGTTATAGTCCTGACCCTGCGGCTCCTGATATTCGGGCTGCTGGTACTGAGCGGGATACGGCTGCTCGGTTTGCGCAGGCGCCGGGCGTCGTGCTGGAGCGGAGTAAGCCGGAGCGGCAGCGGGAACTGCTGCCTGGCTTTCATTCGCCGGAGCAGCGCGACCATTGTCCGCTACCGGGGCCATATTGCCGTTCTCGGCTGCGGCGTCCACCGTGCCGGTATCGCTCTTGCGACAACCGGCGGCGAACAGGGCCGCCATCAGTACCGGTAAAAAAATCAACTTGCAGGTGCTTGTCATTGTTTCCTCTGTTTGTCCCTTGAGATGGGGTAAGGCCGCAAACAGTGGTCCGGGGTCTAGGGCAACTTTTCCAAAATGACCGATGCGCTGTCGTAGTCGCCATGCAACTTCAAGTCTAGGCCATGGTGCATGAGATAAGCGCCGCTAACATTGCCCGTCTCTGTTAACTGGTTGGGGTCCATCGCCTGCACTTTGTACACTGCGTTTTCATCGAGTCCACGCAGATAGACCGGCGGGAACGGTGTCCCGAATTGTTGCGAATGCAGATACGCAAATAACACCGCCTGGTGGCCGTCCTGCGCAACATATTCGGTGGCCGAATATTCGCTGCCTTGTGGCGCGATGAGCCGGTACAACGATCCTCTTTGTACAGTGGCACGCACCGCTTTGTAATAGCTAATGAAACCCAGAAGAAGCTTGCATCTCTTCCGGCGTGAATTTGTTCAGATTCGAACCCACTGCCAGCGATCCGCTCATCGCCACGAGGAAGCGGAACTTGAGCGGAACAACACGGTGGTCGATGCCGCTGGGCACATCCGTAACCCATGCCATCATGATGCCCGGCGTGTAGGCCTGGCTGAATCCGTCCTGCAACGTGAGCCGATCGAGGGCATCGGTGTTATCGGAAGGCCACACCTCATCCGTGTAGCGCAGAATGCCGAGATCCACGCGGCCGCCGCCACCGGAACAGGACTCGATTTCGAGCTTGGGATGCTTCGCCCGCAGCCGGTCGAGGATGTCGTACAGGTTGCGCACGTAGGTGACGTAAATTTTCTTCTGCTCCGCTACTGGAACTGCATCCCATCCTGGCTCAGCCCAGTTGCGGTTGTAGTCCCACTTGAGAAAGGCAATGTCGTTGCTGGTAACCAACTGGTCAAGCCACTGAAATACGTATTCCTTCACGTCTTCGCGGGCAAGGTTCAGCAGCAACTGGGTGCGCGCTTCGGTGCGCGGGCGACCGGGAAAGTTCATCGCCCAATCGGGATGCTTTCGATATAGGTCGCTGTCTGGATTCACCATCTCGGGCTCGACCCAGATACCAAAGTCCATCCCCAACGCGTGCACGCGATCGATGACCGGCTTGAGGCCGTTGGGAAATTTCTCCTTATTCACATACCAATCGCCCAGGCCGGCATTGTCTTTCTTGCGCTGGCCGAACCAGCCATCATCGATGACGAAGCGCTCGATCCCCAGCTTACCGGCCTTCTCCGCCAGGGCGATCTGGCCGGTTTCGCTCACATCGAACTCAGTCGCTTCCCAGGAGTTATAGAGAACGGGACGCAACGGCGCTTTCTCTCCACCGGGCAGAATGGATTGACGCTCGAAGCGATGCAGGATGCGCGAGGCTTCGCCCGTACCGCCGTTGGTAAACCCGCCGTAGAACGGCGGCGTCTCCAGCGCCTCACCGGGCTTGAGTTGATAGCCAAAATCAAAGGTGATTGAATCCGCCGGTGACGCGCACCTGCTCCATCGCAGTCTGCTCTACGGTAATGCGCCAGCTACCGCTCCATCCAAGAGCTCCGAACCACACTGGGCCACTCTCTTCCGTGGTTTGTCCCGGCCGGTCAATGGCGAACCAGGGATTGGCCTGGTGCGACGTGCTGCCGCGGCGACTTTCGATGACATGCGCACCGGTGGCAAGAGGCTCCGCGTGCAACTGCCACTCCGAACCCCAGTGACCGGTCATGTAGTGCCAGCCGTAGCCAATTCCGTGGGGCAAGCTCCAGGCCGCGGATTGCGCGCTTTCGAGCACCACTGCCTGATCGGTCTTGTTGACAATGCGAGACCACCGCGCAACGATGCCGGTCTGGGGAAAGATCCGATAATAAAGATGAACCTCGAGCGCGGTAGAAATATCTTTCAACGTGATCTCGAGCGTGTCGCCGTCGATGTGCTGGTCGACGAAGTGCAAGACCACGTCACGGTTGCCATTAGCGTAGGTCGCCTTCAGTGCCGGCTCGTTGTAGGACTCCGAGCCCCAGCCGGGATACTCCTGCGGCGTGGTGGTGTTGGATAGGTCAAAGGAAGCCACCTCCGGACCGATTTGCGCGGGGGAGAAGTCCGCATCGCGCTTGACCTGCTGCCCCCAGTAGATGGCTTGCAGCTCGCCGCGCGCGTTCACCCCCATGGCATAGGTAGTCTCCCCCGATTGCACCACCCAAACCTTGCGCTCGGGGTAGTAATGAATGTCCGCTTTTGCCCGCGATACGACGAGCACGATTAAGAGACTCAACAGCCAACGCTTCTTCATTGTGCTTTCAACTCCAGAACTTGAATGGCCAAACCGGGGACGCTGTGGGAGAACCTGGCTGCAACATCGAGGCCGACGTCGTAGGAGGTGAAGAGCAGGGTGACGGCAAAGAGTGTGGTCGTGCCTGGTTGCACTCTAAAATCTCCTGATGCGAAAGCCCGGTGATAGTTATACGTGAGCGGCGGCGCAAAAACCCACTCCAGCCCAAAGAAGGCTTGAAGGGGCCACCCCGCATCTTTCCCGGCTTTGCGCGTTTAAGGCTTCAGCTTGGCTTAACGTTGTATGGGGGATACTGCGGCCATGCGTGTGCTTCTGGTTGAAGACGAGGTGCGGCTGGCTGAAAACGTCGCCGAGGCCTTGCGCCAAGGGCCAAACTTCGCCGTGGACTGCGCCGAAGACGGCCCTACCGGGCTTCATCTGGCAGAGAATGCCTGCTACGACCTCATCATCCTGGACCTAATGCTGCCGGGGCTCGACGGCGAGGCCGTCCTGCGAAAGATACGTGGCCGCGGCGATCGCACGCCGGTTCTGGTTCTGACGGCCAAGGGCGAGGCCAGCTCGATCATCTCCCTGCTCAACGCGGGCGCGGACGATTACCTGAGCAAACCGTTTGACCTGGGAGAACTGATCGCCCGGACCAAGGCGCTCATTCGTCGCGGAAAGGGCATCGCCGATCCCACCGTTCGCCTGTTTGATCTGGAGGTCAATACGGTTGAGCAGACCGTTCGCCGATCCGGCAGGCAGGTTGAGCTTTCCCCCACTGAGTACCGCATCCTCGAATACCTTATCCACCGGCCACGGGTGATCGTATCCAAACGCGAACTGCTGGAGCACCTGTACGACTACAACTGGGAACACCACTCCAACGTCATCGAAGCCCACATTTCGAACCTCAGGCGCAAACTGGAGGCGGCTTCTCAGCAACCCAGCATCGAAACCCTGCGTGGACGAGGTTACCGCCTGCTGTTGGAGGAGACGCTATGAAGTCCTACTCCCTCACCCGCCGGCTCATCGTCATTGTCTTGCTGGTCGAACTACTGGCCGCGCTCTCCATCTCCGCCGTGGCGTTCGCGTATGAGCGCCACGAACGGTTTCGCGCTTTTGAGATCATGCTGCGGGGACGGGCCGATTCTCTGCTGGGCGCGGTGCAGGATGCCGAAGACGCGAACGACAACGTTATGCTCGACGGCACAGAGAAAAATTTTCCGGTCGACGATATTTACCAGGTCCAGGATGCCGGCGGGCGGATGCTCGGCCGTTCCGCCAACTGGACAGGACCGAGCCAGGAACTGCTCACGGCCAAGGCGGGCAGGTCCTTCCGGCTCGCTGTCAACGGCAGACACTACCGCGTTCTGCGTATCGAAGGTTTGCGCATCGTTGACCCCGGCGACAAGGGCGGCGGCATTCCGCGCTACGTCACCATCTTCTACGGCTCGCCCAGCGATCGGGTCTGGAAAAGTATCTGGGAGGCAGTCGGCTTCTACGCGATCACTAGCCTGGCGTTGCTGGCGATCTCAGGCGTGCTCATCTTCTGGCTGATGAATCGTGGCCTGGCGCCGCTTCGCGAACTGGCCGCCGAAGCGGACGGCGTCTCCGTCGATTCCTGGAACTTTGCTCCTCCGCAACGGGCGCGCATGATGAAAGAGCTGGCGCCTTTGACCGTAGCGTTGGAAACGGTGCTCGCCCGGCTGGAGCGGTCGTTCTCACAACAACGCAGGTTTGTCGGCGATGCCGCCCATGAGCTGAAGACAGCGGTCGCGGTGCAGAAATCCTCATTGCAACTGCTTACGCTGAAGCAACGGACGGTGGCTGAATATGAGAGCGGCATCGAGCGCTGCCAGCTCGATTGCGAGCGTCTGGAAGACGCGGTAGGCAAGATGCTAACGCTGGCGCGACTCGAAACCACGACTGAACTGCCCTCAGCTTTCCTGACCACCGACCTGGGGCAAAGTGTGCGGCACGCGGTGGAACAGTTCACCTCCATGGCAGAACTGAAACGGCAGCGCATAGAGGTGACTGCCGAGGACGGCGTGATGATCGACGTCGAGCCAGACCAGTTACAGCTTTTGTGTTCGAACCTGCTTCTCAACGCTTTACAACACAGCCCCGCCGGCGCCGCCATCCGCGCCGTAGTGCGGCAGGATGGGGAGCTGGCCATCGAAGACGATGGCGATGGTATTGCGGTAGCCGACCTGCCGCACGTTTTCGATCGTTTCTACCGCGGTGATCCTTCCCGCAGCCGTAATACCGGAGGGACCGGCCTGGGACTTTCCATCTGCAAAGCCATCGTAACCAGGTTTCAAGGTACTATTGCTATCGAAAGCGAGCCGGGAGTTGGTACCCGGGTCAAGGTTCGTTTCCCGGTGCGGGCAGCGTCTTCAGCTTCAGTTAAGGTTGCTGTGCCAAATTTGTAAATGCCATGAACCGTTTGCCCGTACTTACTCTTTCCGCTGCCCTTGCTACCCTTTGCGTTGTTCCCAACCCTGCGCTCGCGCAGACACCTTACAGCGTCCTGGCGAAATGGACCATCGGGGGCGAAGGAGGATGGGACTATCTCACCTCCGACCCAAAAGCGCATCGGCTGTACGTGACGCATGGACCTCGGGTCGAAGTGCTGGACAGCGACTCGGGGAAGGTCGTGGGCAGCATTACCGGCCTCAAAGGCACGCACGGTGTGGCCCTGGATGATGGCGGCAAGTTCGGCTACGTCAGCGATGGAGGCTCGAACGCAGTGATTGTTTTTGATCGCGCGACGTTCGCCACGGTGGCTACTATTCCCGCCGGCACCAATCCCGATGGTATCGCTTTTGAACCGGTAACCAAGACGGTTTGGGCCTTCAACGGCCGCAGCAATAATGCAACTGTTATTGATACCGGAACGCGCAAGGTAGTGGCCACTATTCCGCTATCGGGCAAGCCAGAGTTCCCGGTCGCCGACGGCAAGGGCACCGTCTTTGCCAATATCGAGACCAAGAACGAAATTGTCCGCCTGGATGCGGCCGCGAAAAAGGTGACCGCGAGCTGGCCGTTGGCCGATTGCGATTCGCCCTCCGGGCTGGCCATCGATATCGCGGGCAGGCGCCTGTTCGCTGTGTGTGACGGAGGCAAAATGGCCGTCGTCGATGCCAACTCGGGAAAGATGCTGGCGAACCCGGCCATTGGCGAAGGCCCCGATGCAACCCGCTACGATGCCAAACACAAGTTTGCCTTCTCCTCGAATGGCGGAGGTACGCTGACCGTGATCGATGCTGGCAAGGATAGCTACCCTGCCGTACAGACCCTGGCAACGGCGCGCGGAGCCCGTACCATGACGTTAGATGAAAGCACCGGTCACATCTTCCTCGCGACTGCTTCCTTCGGCGAGCGCCCTGCGGCAACTCCGGAAAACCAACATCCACGGCCAGCCATTGTTCCCGGAAGCTTTACCATCCTGGTGGTTGGGCAGAAGTAAGTTGCGCCGGATTTTTCTCATCGTGGTGGCGTTGTCACTGAGCGGAGCGTGTGCGCAGCAAGCGAGTGTAGTCCCGGCTCCCAACACGGCTCCCGGCCCGGTTCCCGCGTCGATTACCTTGGCCCAGGCCATCACGCAGGCTCGCGCCAATGAGCCTGCGTTTGCGGCCGCAGCAGCCAGCAAGCGAGTCGCGGCCATCGAACGCTCCATCGCGCGGGCGGCTCTTTTGCCCAGCGCCACCTATCACAACCAGGCGCTGTATACCCAGCCCAATGGAGCGAAGAACGGAGGCGGCCCCACGGGAAACCAGTCGGCGCCGCGCTTCATCGCGAACAATGCGGTCCGTGAATATGCCAGCCAGGGAATCATTAACGAAACCCTTGGCCTGACGCAGTTCACAGCTGTCTCGCGCGCCGCCGCCGCGGATGCGATCGCCGCGGCGGAACTCGAAATTGCCCGCCGTGGGCTGGTGGCCACCGTGACCGGCCTCTTCTACCAGGCCGTCGCTTCGGAACACAAAGTAGGCGTGGCCCGGCGCGCCGCGGCCGAAGCAACAAGCTTCACCCAACTTACGCAACAGCGGGAAACGGCAAGAGAAGGAGCCCATGCCGACGTGGTGAAGGCGCAGCTGCAACAGCAACAGAGGGAGCGCGATCTTGCAGATGCCCTGCTCGAACAACAAAAGGCTCGCCTGGATCTCGGTGTGCTTCTGTCCCCTGACCCGCGCACGGCGTATGCCCTGACGCCGGATCCTGTGGCACCGCTGCCTGCGCGCACGGATGTGGACGAAACGGCGATGCGGCTCAACCCCGAGCTGCACTCGGCGCTGGCAGCCCTACGCGCCAGCTCTTTGGACGTGCGGGCCGCACGGGCTGCCTATCTTCCCGATCTCGGTCTCAACTTTACCTACGGTATCGATGCGGAGCAGTTCGCGGTGAACGGCCCCGGGGTCAAGAATCTTGGCTACTCCGCCAGCGTCACGCTCGATATCCCCGTCTGGGACTGGTTCTCCACCCAGCATCGGGTGCAACAGACCGAAATCCTGCGCGACGCAGCGCACACCGCATTGACTGCCGCCCAGCGCCGCCTGATTGCCGACCTCGATGAGATCTACGCCGAAGCCGGAACAGCGCGTGACCAGCTCCAATCGCTCGACCAGAGCGTGCAAACCGCGACCGAAAGTCTGCACCTTACGCGGCTCCGCTACACCGCGGGAGAAGCGACCGTGCTCGAAGTAGTCGACGCGGAAAATTCGCTCACGACGGCGGAGATCGCCCGCGAGGACGGGAATATCCGCTATCAGCTGGCTTTTACCAATCTGCAACTCCTGACAGGAGCGATGTGAGCATGAGTTCGTTCTTGCGTGTCACGCTTCTTTGCACCGTCTGCCTGCTGGTAACCGCCTGCAGCAAGTCTGCAGAAACCGCTCCGACTGAAGTCGCGGTGCAGGCCGTGCATCCCGAGAAGGGCGCCATCTCCGAGCAGATCACGGCGGATGCTACCCTCGCACCCCTGGCCCAGGCAGCCATTTCGCCCAAGGTCACGGCGCCAGTGAAGAAGTTCTATGTGCAGCGCGGATCCCATGTGACAGAAGGCCAGCTTCTGGCCACGCTCGAGAACCAGGACCTCGCTGCCGCCGCGCTCGACAACAAAGGCAGCTATAGCGCCGCCCAGGGAAGCTACGACATCGCAACCGGCGCGACTGTGCCGGAGGACACGGTGAAAGCGGAACTTGACCTGACCCAGGCAACCGCTAACCTCAACCTGGCGCAAAGCATCGTGGACAGCCGCACCCAACTGTTTGCGGAAGGTGCGATCCCGGGCCGCGACCTGGATACGGCAAAAGCCTCGCTGGTGCAGGCCAAGGCCACCTACGACATTGCCAAACAACACCGCGACGCAATCCAGAAGATCAGCCGTAAGGCCGCGCTCGAAAGCGCGGAGGGACAACTGACCTCCGCCAAAGGGAAATACCTCGCGGCGGAAGCACAATTAAGCTACACCGAGATTCGCAGTCCGATCTCAGGAGTAGTTACCGATCGGCCGCTTTTTGCCGGGGAAACCGCGGCAGCCGGCAGCCCGGTGATCACGGTGATGGATACCTCCGCCCTGCTGGCCAAACTCCACCTCTCCCAGATCCAGGCGCAACAACTTTCGCTCGGCGCACCGGCGAGCATCTATGTACGCGGGCTGGACGATCCGCTCCCAGCCAAGGTTTCACTCATCAGCCCCGCGCTCGACCCCGGCAGTACCACCGTCGAAGTGTGGCTTAAGGTTGCGAATCCGAAGGGAACGCTGAAGGCAGGCACGCCGGTGCGCACGACCATTACCGGGCGTACCGCGGACAATGCTTTGCTTCTTCCCGCGGGGGCGGTGCAGGTGGGGCCCGATGGGGTCAGCAAGTTTGTGCTCGTGATCACGGCGGACGGGGCGGCGGCCAAAAAAGCCGTAACCCTCGGAATTACAAACTCGGAATCCGCGCAGGTGCTCACCGGGCTGGCGCTCTCAGACAACGTCATCACCACGGGCGGCTACGGCCTCGATGAGGGCACCAAAGTAAAGGTGGGTGCCGCACCGGCCGAAGGGGACAAGGACTGATGGCCGGGGAGCGTCCGTTCTGGCTCGCGTCTGCGGCCAAGCCTATCTTTTTCTTTCTGGCTCTGCTGACCGCAGGGGGCGTGTACATGGCGTTCCAGGTACCGATCTCGGTGTTTCCCGAGGTTAACTTTCCGCGCATCGTGATCGGCGTCGACAACGGCGTTATGCCGGTGGAGCAAATGCAGGTCACCATCACCAAGCCGATTGAGGATGCCATTAACAGCGTCCCCGGCTTGCTCACGGTGCGCAGCACGACCAGCCGCGGGTCGGCGGATATCAGTCTCTTCTTCGACTGGAACGTGGACATGTTCCGCACCCTGCAGTTGACGGATGCGGCGCTGTCGAAAATCTCCCGGGCGCTGCCGGCAACCGCACGCATCACGACCAACCGGTTGACGTTTGCAACCTTTCCCATTCTTGGTTATGCGCTCACCGCCGATAATCGCGGCAAAGACACCGTTCCTCAGACCCAGCTATGGGAACTTGCGACCTATGATCTGAAGCCGCCGCTGAATCGCGTCCTCGGGGTGAGCACGGTGACGGTGCAAGGCGGCCAGGTGCCCGAGTTTCACATCGTGCCCAACCTTTCCCGCTTGCAGGCTGCCGGAGTGACCCTGCTGGAGTTGGTGAATGCGGTGCAGGAATCGAACATCATCGATTCGCCCGGGCTTTACGAGGCCAATCACGAGCTGATCCTGGGCCTCATTGGAGCCCAGGCACATAGCGCCGCGGAGCTCAGCAACCTGATTGTCAAAACCTCGCCGGGCGGCGTGGCCATTCGCGTCGGCGATGTGGCGACGGTCGAGCACGCCACCATGCCGGTTTACACTGCCGTCAGAAGCAACGGAAAACCAGCAGTGCTCCTGAACATTGCCCGCCAGCCATCGGGGAATACCGTTGCCGTCGCCAATGGAGTTGCAGCCGAGATCGCTCAACTGCAATCCAAGCTTCCGCCCGGTGTCCGCCTGGAGCCTTTCTACGACCAGTCGGAGCTGGTACGGGAGAGTATTCTGAGCGTGCGCGACGCAATTTTGATCGGCCTGGTGCTGGCGTGCATCATTCTGTTTCTCTTTCTGCATGACTGGAAGTCTTCGCTGGTCGCCGGCATGGTCATTCCTGTCACCGTCGCGGTGACGATCCTCTTTCTGCGAATTACCGGGCAGACCTTCAACCTGATGACCCTCGGAGGTCTGGCGGCGGCGATCGGCCTGGTGATCGACGACGCAATTGTTGTGGTGGAAAACATTGCCGTGCATCGCGAGGCGGGGGAATCGGCGATCGCGTCGGTGCGCAAAGCGATCCACGAGATCAGCCGGCCCCTGTTTTTCTCGACTATCACGCCGGTGATCGTGTTTCTGCCACTGATTTCGGTCACCCAGGTGACCGGAAGCTTCTTCCGCGCTCTGGCCGTAACCATGACGGTTGCGTTGCTCACTTCTCTTCTTCTAGCCCTTACCTTCACGCCGGCGCTCTCGCTCTTGTTGGGCAACAATGCTCAGCCCCACGTGCCGGACGAGAATGGCGGAAGGCCGCGCGGATGGTTCGCCGGACTACAGGAAAGGGGCGGAAACGTCCTGCAATCGCTCTTCCGGCTTCATGAACGGGCCGTCGACTGGTCGTTCCAACGCCCGCTCGCGCTGCTGGTGGTTTGCGGATTGCTCGTGGTTGCCGGCTATTTCAGCTACCGTGGGCTCGGCTCTGATCTGCTGCCGGCGATGGATGAAGGCGCCTTTGTTCTGGACTACTTCACCCCCGCCGGAACTTCCTTGGCAGAAACCAACCGCATCCTCGAGCACGTAGATAAGATTTTGCGGGGCATCCCCGAGGTCTCGATCACCTCGCGTCGCACCGGTCTGCAAATGGGGCTTGCGGCGGTGACAGAAGCCAACACCGGCGACTTCACGGTACGTCTCAAGCAGGATCGGTCGCGCTCCATCGATGAGGTCATCGCTGATGCACGGGAGCAGATCCATGCCGCAGAACCGTCGCTCGATATGGAGTTCACTCAGCTTCTGCAGGACATGATCGGCGACCTATCGAACTCACCCGAGCCGATCCAGATCAAGCTGTTTTCGAATGACCAAAACCTGCTGTTGACGCTGGGTCCGCGCGTACAGCAAGCGATCGCGAAGATCCCAGGTGTTGTGGATACGGAGAATGGCGTCGACAACACCATTAGCGGACCCGCGACAAACTTTCAGATTGACCCGGTGGTTGCCGGGCGGCTCGGGTTCACTCCGACTGAAGTGGCCGAGGACGCTACCTCGATTCTCGATGGGCTGCCAACCAACGATCCGTTGATTTCGGGCGGGCGTCCGTACACCATTCGCGTGCGGCTGCCCGATGCCAATCGCGCATCTCTCGACGCCATTGAGAACACCGTCTTCAATAGCAGCAGCGGCCATACCGCAACCCTGAGCGCTATGGCGAATGTGACCCAGTTGCCACCGCAGAACGAGATCCGCAGAGAAAACCTGCAGCAGGTAATCCTGGTGAGTGGCCGCCTCGAGGGTTCTGATCTTGGCGGCGCCATGGCGTCGGTCAAGACTGCCGTGAGCAAGCTGCAAATTCCCTCCTCTGTTCGGGTGGAATATGGGGGCACCTACCAGGAGCAGCAACGCTCGTTCTCCGATCTGGCCCGTGTGTTGGTGCTGGCGCTCGCACTGGTCTTCGGTGTGCTTCTGACGGAGTTCCGTAACTTCTCCGCGCCGGTCGCCGTGCTGACCAGTTCGGTCCTCTCGCTGGCCGGAGTCAGCTTCGCACTGCTGATCACCGGCATCGATTTCAACGTGGCCAGCTTTATGGGCCTGATCATGGTGATTGGCATCGTGGCCAAGAATGGCATCCTGCTGCTGGATGCAGATGAACAATTACGCGCCAGCGGGATGGATGCCCAGCAAGCGATGCTACATGCTGCCGAGCGGCGGCGGCGGCCCATCCTGATGACTGCCATCGCTACCATCTCCGGCATGTTTCCCCTGGCTCTTGCGCTGGGCGCGGGTTCCCAGATGTTGCAACCGCTGGCCATCGCGGTGATCGGAGGACTGACGCTCTCGATCGTTCTTAGCCTGGTGGTCACTCCCGTGGTTTACTACCAACTCACCCGGCTCCGGTAGAGTCCGCGCCCATGGGCTCCCAGCGCACCTGAGGAAATGAAAAAAACCGGTAGCTTCGACTTGGGGTGCCCCATATCTCACCTTCTTTTGGCGAGATATGGGATTTGACAGATCTGTGGGTAAAGACCTTCAGGAGCGGCAGACTTCCAGGCAAAGCCCTCAGTATTCGTTCCTTTCCCACATCTCGCCAAAACAAGGCGAGATATGGGGCACCCCAAGTCGAGGCTACCGGATGCTTTTCGACCGGAACGTCGCGGAGTGGATAGATGACGAACGGGGACTAGGCTTAATGCCCGAGGCAGAGCTACTGGCGCCGGTTAGCCGCGAGCTCTGCTTCGACAAAAAATTAAATGCCCCGTTCTCTAATGAAGAACGGGGCATTTTCGCGCCTCGGTACAGCGCAACTTCGTGCACAACGGTTAGAAGATGATCTTAAGAGCCAACTGGGTATTGAATGGCTCCCCTGCTCCGATTCCCGGAGCACCGTTAAAGCTGCCGATCGTAGTCGCGAGATTCAACGCATTGTCGTAGGTCCAATTGGGGTTAAAGAATCCGTTCCCATTGAAAATCGGCGATGCGAAGTTCGTGCGATTGAAGAGGTTGAACATTTCGATACGCAACTGTGTCGTAATTTTTTCTTTGATGATCGGCGTGTTCTTGAAGACGGAGAAGTCTACATCGCCGAATCCCGGTCCGAGGTAAGCGTTGCGGCCGGTATTGCCCCAGGTTCCCGCGTCTGCATCGACGAAGGCCGCGGGGTTCAACCAATTGGCGTTGATTTGCGATTTCTTGAAGCCGGCGTAGGGATTGATGCCGGGGACAGCGTTGGCGCGTTGATTGCCATCGTCGGTGCCCGATGTATCGGCCGAGCTATACACCGAGAAGGGATTGCCACTATGGAACGTTAACAGACTGTTGAGCTGCCAACCCTTGCTCAGCAAACTCAATTTCTGTGTTCCAGGAACGTTATAGGAAAGCAACCCAACAAAGATATTGCGTGCGTCGAAGTCGGTCGGCCCGTAGTCGCCCCGGAAGTTGGTGCTGTCCTGCGGCAGAGCGCCACGATAGGCGGTGACTTCATCGAAGCTATGGGACCAAGTGTAAGCGCCCTGTGCGCTAAACCCGTGGATATCAGAAACCCGCAACGTCGCTTGCAGCGAGTTGTAGTTCGAATTGCCGATGCTCTGGATTTCATTGATGAACGTAAACCCAGGGAAAGTGGAGTAGAAGGGCCGCGTCGCATTCTGCTCGGCGGAAGTGGCATAGACCCCTGGCTGTGCCTGGTTGATATCGAGAATCGAGAGCAAATGGCGGCCCATGGAACCTACATACCCAATTTGCGCCACCACTTTGTTAGAAAGGCTTTGTTCGACCTGGACATTCAGGTTGAAGTTATGCGCGGGAACAAAATTCTTGGCGATGGAAAAAATGCTGTTCGACGCCAGGCCTGGAGGAAAGACGTTGACACCCTGCTGGATGGTGTAGCCACCAGCCGTAGAGGTCGTCACGGGATTGGGTCCACCGGGGTTTCCTTCGACGCCGTTCGGTGCGCCGTTACCCGGCCGGTTGTCGAGGAATGGGTTCAGGTTCGGCGTATCGTAGTAAAGCCCTGCACCGGCGCGAACGACGGTGTGGGGGGACATCTGGTAGGACAGACCGACACGCGGGCTGAAGTTGGTATAGACAGGGTCGTAGAGATTATTAATCTGACTTCCCTGGAAGGCCACGCCCCCGAGACTGGGGCGGAACACCGAGAGGTTCTTCCACGAATTGTGCAGCGGGCCCTCATAGTCCCAACGCAATCCGTAATTGACATTCAGCTTTGGACTCAGCTGCCAGGAGTCCTGCGCAAACAGGTCGTAGGTGTTTACGAAGACCTGCCGCTCAGGGTCGCCCAGCGCAATGGAAGAAGTGGACACATTTCCAGCGAGGAAGTCCGCGAGAGCATCGATGCGGGCGGTGCCGGAGTTCCATGCGACGCCCGATCCGGGAACAGGCCCCTGCGAGCCGTCAAAAATGAACGTTCCCAGTGCATGCCGGTGATAAAACTCATCCAGTTGCGCCTGGCGGAATTCTCCGCCGAACTTGAACTGGTGACGGCCTATCGTCCACGAGAAGTCGTCGGTTAAGTGGCCGGTGATGTCGTTGCGCCCCTCGGGAGGCGTCTCGCCGATGGGATCGAAGCCGGTGATTTTGATGTTCGGGGCACCCGGCAGGGTGGAACCCGTCACCAGGCCGAGCGAAGGCGCATCGAAGCCGGTCTCGAAGTCATTGAAGACCTGGTTGAAATAGTTCACGCCCAGCAGCAACTGGTTGGCCATCGAACTGGAGAGGACATGGTTGTAGACGATGGCATAGTTCTGCACGTGGATCGGCGCCACTTCGTAATAGTAGTAAAGGGACGAACCGACGGGAGCTACCTGGTTGCCCTGACCTGCGAACCAATGGGCGGATAGCGTATTGCGCTCATTGAACGCGTAGTCAATTTTGGCCAGTCCGTTGTAGCTGTAGCCGTACTCTGGGGCCGTACTGGTGTAGTTGTTGACTGTCGGAGCGCCACCTACGTCTCCGGGAAGATTTCCCGTGGCCGTCGACGGCCATAGCTTACCGAGAAGATTCGTGGCGACCGGATTGACTGCGACGCCGTTTTCCGCAAGCACCGCTTTAGCGGCGTCTTGCCAGGCTTGAGAGGGCTGGGTCGATTGGTCGGGGACACCGATGGTGAAGCGCTGATGCTCAAAGGTCACAAACCAGAAGAACTTGTCCTTGATAATCGGGCCGCCTGCCGAAAAGCCATAGTTATAGTTTCTGACTTCCTGCTTCACCGGCGCGGTAAAGGGATTGGTAGCGCCAAAAAATTCATTGCGGTTGTAGTAGTAAGCAGTACCGTGAATCTGATTGGTGCCTGACTTTAGCGACAGATTGACGCTGCCACCCGGGTTGCGGCCGGACTCCGGCGCCGCCTGGGTCTGGGCGGAAAACTGATCGACTGCATCAATGGGAAGAATAATGCCCGCGATACCCGAAACACCGCCCTGGTTTACCGCGGGAATATTGTGCCAAAGATCATTGTTGTCGATACCGTCGATCTGCCAGTTGATCTGGTTTGCCCGGGTGCCATTCAGCGAACCGTAACCACCCGCCCCGGAGTTAGAAAATCCAGGTGCGAGGATGATCAGCTGCGTGAAGTCACGGCCGTTCAGAGGGGTATCCTGCAAAACCTTGCCGCCAACTCCCGCGGTCTGGGTCGTCGACGTCGTGTCCAGGGCCAATGCATTGGCCATGACTTCAACAGTCTCTCCCGTGGATGCCACCAGCAACTTGAGTGGAAGGGTGTAAATGGTTCCGGCGGTCACCGGAACAGCGTCCACCTTCTCGGGCTTGAAGCCCGCTGCCGTCACACTGATGGTGTAGGTTCCTAAGGGCAGATCCTGGAAGGCGTATTCGCCGCCGCTCGAGCTGACGGTATTGAGCGCAACACCTGTGCCATTATTTGTGGCGGTGATCGTCGCCCCGCTAACGACTGCACTCGACTGATCAAGGACGGTGCCGTTAATGCTGCCGCGAAATGTTTGCGCGTGGAGGCTCATGACGCCCAGCATGAACACCAGGCACACTGCGAAAAAGGGGACCCGAAGACGGGGTTGGGATAGCCACTGCATGAACGACCTCCAAAAAAGTAAACAAGGCGTCGCCGCGATCAAACGTCACGGAGACTGGAGCACGACACCGCCAAACCTTGCGCAACACGCGAGGGCAGGCAGTTCGTCTTCTAGGTTTTCGGGGTCTTCGACTGGGAAGCCAACCCGGGGTTGTCCCCCTGCTACGAGGAAAGGGACAGATCAAAGGAAGCGTAACTACTTAATGCGACCTATAACCGGGGCCTGATTGGGAAACGACAGCGTACGAGTCCTTCATTATTCACACATCACGGTGGCGAATTCAAGCTCTTTTCACAACTCCCCCTGCCTCGGGAGCCGCCGCGACCGTTTTGCGGTGTGGAAAAGACACTCTTGAACTTCCCCTCCTATTTATTTGATAAGAGGTAGTTGCGGGAAACTAGAGCGAACTGCAGATCCCATCTATAACGGAGCCACCACGGCTTCTTTCTTCGCAATCTTCTTCAGAAACTCCTCCCCGGTCTTCAAATGCTGATCGACCAGGCGGGACGGTGTATGCGCCAGCCACTCCGCGGCGGAAATGTCCTGGTAGGTTCCGATGGGAAAGACCTCGAGAAAAACCAGGTCCTCGGTACCGGTGTTTTCGACATAGTGCGGACGGGACATCCGGATATAACCCACATCGCCTGCCTGGAAGTCGAAGGTCCTCGCCTTCCCACCCGCCTGGAACACCGTCATGCGTCCCTTGCCGCTCACGTAGTACTGCCATTCGTCTGAAAGTGGATGCCAGTGCATCTCACGCATGCCACCCGGCTTCACTCGCACGATCGCTGCCGCAATGTCGGTTGCCGGAAAGTCTTTTTTCGCCACAATTCTTACCTCTCCGCCCGCAGTTACTTTAGACGGCGGCATGGTGCTCGCGCGGAAGATGTAGTCGGCATCAATTGCGCCTGTCCCCTCAGCCGCCGCTTTCTGTTCTTCGGCCAAAGGCCGCGGTGTCTCCGCGGCAAAGATAAACAGTTCGCGCTTGGGAACGCTGTCAAAGGTCGAAGCCGGCACACCGAAATTCTTCGCCAACACTTCTTTCGGCGTGTGCCGGAACCAGTCGGTCAGCAGAAACGTCTCGAACTCGTTGAAGTCCCCGTCATTGAAGACCAACAGAAATTTCGCGCCGTCGGGGCCAAGACCTTGAATGGAGTGGGGAATCCCACCAGGAAACAACCACAGATCGCCCGCGGTCACATCGTTGACGAAGCTGCGGCCTTGCGCGTCCACGGCTGTAATACGCGCATTGCCGTAGATCATGAAGGCCCACTCCGCACTGGTGTGCCAGTGCAGTTCGCGCACGCCGCCGGTGATGAGCCGCATCTCCACCCCGGCGAGGGTCTTCGAAATCGGCAGTTCGCGCGCTGTTACCTGGCGTGTCCATCCTCCATCCTCAATCCGCTTGTGCGCGAGGCCGAAGGAGTACTTGAAGGGTTCTACCGTCCCGTTGTCCGTTGGCGGAGACCATACAGAACTTGGATTTTCTTCGTCAAGCGCGGTGTTGTTCTCGCCCGGCTGCTCTTCGTTGGGTTGGTCATGTTTGTCCTGCTGCCCCTGGGCTAAGGGCGTCATCGCCGCTGCAGCCAATGCTGCTCCGCTCACTCCCAAAAACCTGCGCCGTGTTGCCATTCCCGTGTTTCCCTCGAAATCAGTCTAGAGCATACGTAGCCCAAACTTGGGGTGCCCCAAGTAGGGCCTACCTTGTACTGTTTAAACCTCCGCCTCCACTCGGCTCACCAATGAAAGAGCGTGCCATCTTCCTTGCGGTTCACGGGAAGATACGCCCGTTGATACGGCAGTCCGGCTGCCATGTCCTCTTTTATGTCAACTCCCAGACCCGATCCGTCCCCGGGATACATGGATCCGTCGCGGAAGGAATAAGCATGGGGAAACAGCTCTTCTGTCTGCTCGTTATGCAGCATGTGTTCCTGAATGCCGAAGTTGTTGATCGCCAGGTCCAGGTGTAGGGCCGCGGCCATGCACACCGGAGACATATCGCTGGCGCCATGGCAGCCGGTGCGCACGTGATAGAGGGCGGCGAAGTCGGCAATCTTTTTCATTGGCGTGAGGCCACCGCCGTGCACCACGCTCATGCGCAGGTAATCGATGAGCTGCTCACGCATCAACAGCTCCGCATCCCAGATGCTATTGAATACCTCACCCACCGCCAGCGGTGTGGTTGTGTGCTTGCGGATGAGTCGGAAGCCCTCCTGCAGTTCGGCGGCCACTGCATCTTCTAACCAAAACAGGTGGAAGGGTTCGAGCTCTTTGCCGAGGCGGGCCGCTTCAATGGGAGTGAGACGGTGATGAACATCATGCAGCAGGTCCAGGTCGTCACCCAGCGTTGTGCGCAAGGCCTCAAAGAGCTTAGGAACATGACGCAAGTACTTCTCTGTCGACCATAAGCTTTCCGAAGGCAGCCCTCGTTCGGCGGGCTCGTAATATTTGTCGTCTTTGGAGACCCCATAAGTTGACTTGAGGCCCGGCACTCCACTCTGGACGCGGATCGCGGTGTAGCCCTTGGCCCTGTAGCGCTCGACCTCATCGATCGTCTCGGGAATATCGCGTCCGGTCGCATGCGCGTACACGAGCACCTGGCTGCGGCTCTTGCCTCCCAGGAGGTTGTAGACCGGCACTCCCAGCGCCTTGCCTTTGAGGTCCCACAGCGCCATGTCAATGGCCGCGATCGCCGTCATGGTGACTGGGCCCCGGCGCCAGTAGGCGCCGCGGTAAAAGTAGTGCCAGATGTCTTCGGTTTGAAACGGATCGCGCCCGATAAGACACGGAATCAGGTGATCTTCCAGGTAGCTGGCGACAGCCAACTCGCGTCCATTGAGGGTGGCATCGCCCAAGCCGTAGATGCCTTGATCGGTCTCGATTTTTAAGGTCACAAAGTTACGGCCCGGACAGCAGACGATCACCTTTGCGCTGAGTATTTTCATGCAGTTGCCTCAGGTAGTAGGATGATCCCGCAGCTTATCACGCGAAGGAGCGGACCGGATGCCGGACGAGCCAGTCGATCGCCGGGCTTTCCTGAAGGTCATGGGCGCAATGGGCATGTCATCCATCGTAGAGCAGGTGGCGGCGGCAAGCCCGGTACCTGCGAGCAAAGAGAAGTACTCAATCAAGTTTGGTGTGATCGGGCTCGATCATTACCACATCATGGGCATGACCGCCGCCGTGATCCGCGGCGGCGGCCAACTGGTCTCCTTCTACTCCAACCTGCCCAAGGCCGTCGCGGACTTTCAGAAGCTCTATCCCGATGCCAAACTGGCCAGGAGCGAAGATGAGATCCTCGACGACCCGTCCCTCCAGCTCATTGCCGGCGCTCCGATTCCCCGTTTGCGGGCCCCCCTGGGTATACGCGCCATGAAGCGGGGCAAGGATTTTCTCAGCGATAAGCCGGCGGTCACGACGCTCGAGCAACTCGCGGAAGTCCGCAAAGTATCGGCGGAAACAGGAAAGATGTTCGCCATCATGTACTCCGAGCGGCTGGAGGTGCGAGCGGCCGTGCAAGCGGGCTACTTGATCAAGGCAGGCGCCATCGGCAAGGTGGTGCAGACGGTCAACATCGCTCCCCACAAGGTGAACGACATCACCCGGCCGGAGTGGTTCTGGGATCCGGCGGAGTACGGTGGAATTCTGTGCGACATCGGCTCGCACCAGGCAGACCAGTTTGTCTATTACACCGGATCCACTACAGCGGAAGTGACGGCCTCGCAGATCGCGAATGTCAACCACCCGACCCATCCCAAATTTCAGGATTTCGGGGACATGATGCTGCACGGCAGCGGCGGTGCCGGTTATGTACGCGTCGACTGGTTTACTCCCAACGGGCTTCCGGTGTGGGGCGACGGACGCCTCTTTATCCTGGGAACCGACGGTTACATCGAGCTGCGCAAATACATCGACATCAACGGCAAGCCGGGCGGTAACCACTTGTATATGGTCGATCAAAAGCAAATAACATATGTGGATTGCAGCCAGGTGGAGTTGCCATTCGGACCGCAGTTTGTCTCCGACATTGTGAACCGGACGCACACCGGCCAAAACCAGGAACAGGCATTGCTGGCCGCAGAACTCGTGCTCAAGGCGCAACGAGATGCAAAAGTCTTAACCTTTACCACCTAGCAGAGGAGCAGCCGTGGCCGTCGAGACGTCGCGCAGAACCTTCCTGCAAATGTCGCTGGGGGCAGCCGCAAGCATAGGCTTCCCGACCATTGTGCCTTCAACTGTGCTGGGGCAGCAGGCGCCCAGCAATCGCATCAACGTGGGCGCAATTGGCGTGGGACGCATCTCACGCGGGCACGACCTGCCGGGCATCTGGCAGTTCGATCAGGCGCGCATCATGGCGGTGTGCGATCTGGACTCGAAGCGCGTGGAAGAAGGCAAGACGCTGATCAACGGCTATTACGCCAAGAAGACGGGCAAGCCGTACGACGGGGTAACCGGATACCATAACTATCACGAATTACTGGCCAATCGCGATATTGACGCGGTGGTGATCAGCACCCCCGACCACCAGCACGCCATCCTGGCCGTCGATGCGGTGAATGCCGGCAAAGACGTCTACCTACAGAAGCCTGCGTCGCTCACCATTGCCGAAGGCCGTGCCATGAGTAACGCGGTCAACGCTTCAGGGCGCATTGTGCAGATCGGCTCGCAGCAACGCTCGTGGAAGCAGTTTCATCGCGCCTGTGAGCTGGTGCGCAATGGACGGATCGGCGAGGTCAAGCATGTGGAGATTGGCTTGCCCGGCGATCCGAGCGGGCCCGACGCTCCGGCCATGCCTATCCCTTCCAACCTCAACTACGACGCGTGGCTGGGCTCGACGCCCGAAGTCTACTATACGGAGATGCGGGTGCATCCACAGGAAGGGTTCGGGCGGCCGGGCTGGCTGCGTTGCGAACAGTTTGGCGCCGGCATGATCACTGGCTGGGGAGCGCACCATGTCGACACCGCGCACTGGGGAATGAACACTGAGTACACTGGCCCGATCGAAGTGTGGGGGGAGGCGGAGTTCCCGACTCATGGCCTGTGGGATGTGCACGGCAAGTTCCTCACCCACGCGGTCTATGCCAATGGGGTCACCATGGATATCAGCGGCGACTTTCCTAACGGCATTAAGTTTTACGGCAGCGAGGGTTGGATCTTCGTCACCCGCGATGAGATGGTTACCCCTACCGACCCTGGCGGCAAGCCGGCAGTGGTGCAACCGCTGGTGGCCAGCGATCCAAAGATCCTCGACAGCGTGATTGGACCGGATGAGGTCCATCTGTATGAGAGCAGCGATCAGCACGGTAACTGGCTCGATTGCATCAAGAGCAGAAAAGCGCCGACGGCTCCTGCCGAGGTGGGACACCGGGCTTGCTCCACTTGTTTGATCCACCACATTGCCATGAAGACCAGGCGTAGACTCCATTGGGACCCTGTCAAAGAGCACTTCAAAAACGACGACGATGCCAACTGCATGCTATCGCGCCCTCAACGTGCTCCGTACATGATGGATGTCTAGTTCACCGGCAAGATCGAACCTGCGCTGGTTGGTGTGTGGTCTGCTCTTTCTGGCGACCACAATCAACTATATGGATCGTTCCGCCCTCAGCCTGGTGGAGCCGATCCTGAAGCATTTGCTCGGGGGCGACCGCAACATCGAGCTTTACAACCGCAGCTACAGCAATATCGTCAATTGCTTCATCCTGGCGTATGGCCTGGGGTTTCTGGTTGCGGGACGTGTGATCGACCGCATCGGGGTCAAGCGAGGATATGCGCTTTCGATCGGGCTCTGGGCACTGGCCTCGCTGAGCCATGCGTTTGCGCGCAGCCCGTTGGGCTTTGGCGCGGCGCGATTCGCGCTCGGGTTGGGGGAGTCCGGCAACTTCCCTTCCGCGCTCAAGGCAACGGCGGATTGGTTTCCTGCGGAAGAGCGCGCGCTGGCTACCGGAGATTTTCAATTCCGGTACGAGTGCGGGTGCCTTGATCGCCCCGCTGCTCATTCCGTGGGTGGCGACGCGATACGGTTGGCAGGCGGCGTTTTATACCACCAGCAGCCTGGGCCTGCTGTGGCTCATCGGTTGGTTGCTATTTCCGTATAACCGGCTGGCGCCAAAGCTGGCGGAGGCCGCCAAACCGGCACCCTACCGATCGTTGCTTGGCAGCCGCGGCACGTGGATCTTTGCGTTATCCAAGGCAAGCACGGATGCCATCTGGTGGTTCTATCTATTCTGGCTGCCGAAGTATTTCAACGAGCGATTCCATGTGGACATGCAGCATCTGGGTTTGCCGCTGATCATTGTGTACGTTGGCGCAACGGCGGGCAGCATCGCCGGGGGATGGCTGGCGGGCTATTTCATTCGCCGCGGCCACTCGGTGCGGCTGGGCCGGCGGTACGCCATGCTGGTGTGCGCGCTGTGCGCCACGCCAGTGATGCTGGTGCCGTTTACGCATACTCTGTGGCAGGCGGTGGCGTTGTTGTGCGTAGCGACCGCAGCTCACCAGGGTTGGTCATCGAACCTGCTCTCCACACCTTCGGATATGTACCCGTCCAGCTCTGTGGGAACGGTCGTCGGCATTGGCGGTGCGATGGGGTCTGCCGGAAGCGTGTTGTTCACTTTCCTGGTCGGGCTGTTGTGGACCAACCACGCACTGCTGATCTTCCTGGCGTCAGGCTCAGCTTACCTTTTCGCGCTATTCGCCTTCCAGTGGAGAGCGCCGAAGTTCCCTTAACAGCCGCGCCAGCCTGAGCTGAAACCGCAAAGGATGAAACAGGGTAGGTGTTTTAGGCTTCGCCTTTCCCCTTAGCGAATGCACAGGAAATACGCCCTTCTCCGTTTGTCATCTCGACCGGAGCGCACCCCGATTTCCTACTTCGCTGTTCTCCATTGCGGCCACGAGTGCGGCTCTCCGAAAAAGAGACGCACGCAATCAACCGGTCCCACTCCTATCGACAGGAAATCCGGGGAGCGGAGTGGAGAGATCTGCAGTATTCCGCCGGACACCTAGGCCCTAATTTTTTCGGGAAATCCGGACTGCAGATCTCTCCACTGCGCTGCGCTCCGGTCTAGATGACAAAGGGGAGAGGGGTTTCTTTCGTGAAAAGTTAGGTACTGGGAAACGGGCGGTTTCAGCTCAGGCTGGAACAACAACCTCGGCCCCACCCTTCTCAGCCGAAACATACCCGCTATAGAGCGTCACCATCGTGTCCCGCGCTAACTCCATCCCTGACAGCGGTTCGCGATCATAGTAAATGCACTCCATGAAATCCTGGAACTCTTGCGGATACCCGTGCTGCCAACCCTCATCCGGCGCCGGCCGGCTCCAGCCTTGCTTGGTGTTGGTCTTCTCCACCAGGTAGACATCCTTCAAAATATCCTCCCGTGGATTGAACGTCTCCAACGCGTTGATCGGGTTTAAATTGCATCGCGTACGATGATTGTTACCAAATATCTCGATCCAGTTGACTACGCCGCCGAGCACCAGCTCCGAAGCGAAAATATCCGCGACCGTTCCATCGGAAAATGTAATGTGAATCTGTGCATAGTCCTCAATGTTCTCGTACCCGGTCCGCAAAAAACCTTCATCCCGGAATCCAGCCAGCTTGGTAATTTGATGGGTACGCGCGCTCACGGTTGACGGACGAATCGGCTTCCCGTCACGCGCTTCTCCCTCCACCCGCTTCAGGTACAACGCGGCGCTCACGGGATGACATCCTTTCCCCACCAGCGACCCACCGCCGGAGAACTTCCATTGGCCGTAGTACGGCGAGTGCGATCCGCTGTGCGATTCCTCACCCATCATGCGGAGGATCTGGCCGCCGCTCTTCTGGATAATCTCCCGCTCCTTCTGAATAGCAGGAGCATAGACAAAATTTTCCGCATAGCAAACCCGCTTGCCGGCGCCCCGAGCTGCGGCACGAATCCGAGCACAACTGGCGGCTGTCTGATCGAGCATGGTTTCTTTCGAAACGGTGTGCGGATCCCCAAACCACCCGGTCAACGGCTTCTCGATGATCACGTGCTTGCCGAGCCCCAGGGCCTCCACCGCGAGCTCCTCATGCGAGGAGGGCGGAGTGCAAAGATCGACCACGTCGACCGCAGCGCACAGCTCCGTGAAGGTCGCGAAGGCACGGCAGCCTGTATCCCGCGCAAACGCATCCCGCGCATCTGGAGTTTTTGAGGTAACACCGACAATCTCAACCGGCACCGAATGGACGCGACGAACCGCCTCCCAATGAAATCTGGCTGCAAAGCGCGCGCCAACGAAACCAACCCGAACTGGTTTGCTCATAATCTCCCTTCAATGCGAATGCCGCGGAATCACCTTGCCTACATCGCGATACTTCACCGCAAACTCAAGGCAGGCACCTGTCTCCAGTTGACCCACGTTCGCCCGGTAGAACTCCTGCCATGGCGAATGGTTCACGATTTCCGCCGGCTTGAGCTCCTTCCGGCGCGCTTCGATTTCTTCGTCCGACAGCAAAACATCCACCCGGCGCTTTTTCAGATCGATTCGGATCTCATCGCCACTTCGCAAAATAGCGAGGTTCCCGCCGATTGCCGCCTCAGGAGAGATGTTCAAAATGGATGGACTATCGGAAGTCCCACTTTGCCGGCCATCGCCCATGCAGGGCAGCATGCGGACGCCCTCGCGAATCAACTTGCCGGGCGGCGTCATATTGACTACCTCCGCCGACCCTGGATAGCCCACCGGTCCCGCGCCGCGCACCACCAGGATCGAATGCTCGTCCACTCCCAGCGACGGATCTTCGATGCGCCTGCGATAATCTTCCGGCCCCTCGAAGACCACCGCTCGCGCCACAAAGCAGTCTTCGTTGCCCGGCTGCGAAAGGTAACGGCTACGGAACTCTTCACTGATGACCGACGTCTTCACCAGTGCGGACGTGAAGAGGTTGCCGGAGACCACGAGCAATCCCGCATTCTCTTTAAGAGGCTGATCATAGGTACGAATCACCTTCGTATCCAGGCTGCGCGCGTCTTTGTATTGTTCGCCAATCGTTGTTGCGCTCACCGTAAACGCGCCGGTGCGGATCTTTCCCGCCTGTATCAGCTCGCCGATCATCGCCCCCACGCCGCCGGCTCGATGATAGGCTTCGGCAAGAAATTCTCCCGCCGGCTGTACATTCGCCAGACAGGTGGATCTGGTGCCCGATCCGCTCCCAATCACGAATGTCGAGCGGAACCCCCATGTGCCGGGCGATGGCAATGATGTGCGGAGGACAATTGGTGGAACCGCCAATCGCCGAGTTCACCACGATGGCATTCTCAAAAGCCTCGCGGGTCAACACCTTGCTCGGGGTGAGGTCCTCATGCACCATCTCGACAATTCTGCGTCCTGTGAGATACGCGAGCTTGCCCCGCTCCGCATACGGAGCCGGAATGGAGCCGCCGCCCGGGAGCGACATCCCCAGTGCCTCGGCCAGCGAGTTCATGGAGAGCGCCGTTCCCATCGAGTTGCAGTGGCCTGCGCTGGGAATCCCGGCGATGGTGCGATCGACCAGTTGCTCGCCGTTGATCTTTCCTTCCGCCATCTGCCGGCGCGCCTCCCACAGCACCAGGCCGCTGCCAGCCAGCTTGCCATTCACATAGGCGTCGAGCATGGGCCCGCCCGACAGCAGGATGGCGGGCAGATTCACCGTGGCCGCAGCCATCAGGGCCGCCGGCGTGGTCTTGTCGCAGCCCGAGGTTAGAACGACACCATCGAAGAAATATCCCGACATGATCTCGACCAGGCCCAGGTAGGCAAGGTTCCGATCGAGGGCCGCCGTGGGCCTGCGCCCCGTCTCCTGGATCGGATGGGTGGGAAATTCGAAGGGCACGCCACCAGCGTCGCGTATCCCCGCTTTGATCCGCTCGGCTAGAGTAAGGTGGATCCGGTTGCAAGGCGCCAAGTCACTGCCGCTCTGTGCAATGCCGATCATCGGTCGCCCCGATTGGAGCTCCTCCCGGGTGATGCCGGAGTTGCTGTAGCGCTCAAGATAAACAGCGGCCTCGCCGGGTTCGTGACGATCGCTAAACCAGTTGTGGCTCCTCAGTTTGCCCATCGTGCTTAATATCCCAAGCTCTTGTTTACCACGTTCTCGAGAGCTTCTCCCTGGCTGAAGCGGCGATCCTGCTCGATGAAGAAACGCATGGCCTGATTGAGCCAGTCGGCGGTGTGATCAGCGCAGTGCGGCGATAACAGCACGTTTTCCAGCCGGTACATGGGGTCGCCCGCTGGGAGCGGTTCTTGTTCAAAGACGTCGAGCCCCGCCCCCTTGATCCGCTTCTCGGTTAGGGCACGCACCATGGCCGCCTGGTCGATCACCGGGCCACGGCCCACATTGACGATCACCGCACTCGCCTTCATCGCTGCGAACTGAGCATCGCTCATCATGTGGTGTGTCTCCGGCGTAAGCGGCAGAGCCACCACGACGTAATCGCACCGGCCAAGCATCGCCTGTAGTTCTTCTGTCTTGTAGAACTGGTCAACCAGCGGGTCGGCCTGCTGCGGAGGATGCCGTTTGGTCGCCAGGACAGTCATGCCCATGGGCTTGAGACGCTTGGCGATCGCCCGGCCAATATCCCCATAGCCCACGATGCCTGCCGTCTGCCCGTCAATCTCGTCCACATCGAACTGCTCCCAAACGCCTGCCATCTGGTTGCGTAGCATGCGGCGAAAGTCTTTAGCGAAATAGAGAATGGCCGCAAGCGAAAACTCCCCTAGAGATTGGCTGAAGACCCCGCTTCCGTTAGTCATCGGCACCGGGCTCTCGACCAGTTCCGGGAAGAGTGTGCTGTCCAGGCCGGCTGACCGCGAATGTACCCAGCGCACGTCGTGGCACATGAGAAAAACTTCGCGCAACACTTTGCGCGACCCTGACCAGTTAAGGATCACCACTGGATCATTGACCGCACTGAGAAAGGCTGCGGGGTCATGACCCACAATGTGCCGCAGGTTTTTCAGCATTTCCAGTTGCGGATCGTCTTCCTTCGCCAGAACCAAAATCGTATGCTCGATGCTCATGCCTTAAAACTATATCGTTTCCGCGTTGCTATGATTCTGGGTTGTTCAGGACGCGACCGTGGACGAGACGCGAGGCTATGCGAAGGAGGCCGCGTTACGGTTGATGATGCCAATGGCCCCACGTCGTTCATGGCGAGCCTCCGGCCCTTCGGGCGCAATCAAGTTTCCGTTCTGCACTCGGCCAAGGACCAGATCAGCGAGTTGGTAGCTGAGAATCGCTTGCTTCCTCTGGACCTAATCGGGGGGTGAATAACAACGCCTGCGGACTCCACGCCGATACAGCACCTTCGACTAGATAAGGTCATTGACTTTGAGGAAACAGAACGAGATGACCGCAATGGAGCTTACACTTTAGTGTGAGCCGAGTTACCGAAGAGTCAGGAAATTCCAAGTTAGCATTAGTGCGATGCCCCGTTTCAGAGCACTGTGCGCCCTAATATCGTTGGCTGCCGCAACGCTATTCCTGTCTGCGTGCGGCACCGCCCTATCGGGCAGCACGGGCAACACCACTGAGCCTCCCGGTATCCCCACCAACCTGAGCGCGACGGCCGGCAATCAGCAGGTGAGCCTTTCCTGGACGGTGAGCAGCAGCGCTAGCACCTACAACGTGATGCGTGGCGCGGCGAGTGGTGGTCCATACACGCAGGTCTCCACGTCGACAACCACGGCGTTCGCTGACATAGGCCTGACCAACGGCACCACCTACTACTACGTTGTCATCGCGGTCGACAGTGCGGGACAAAGCGGAAACTCCAATCAGGCTTCGGCCACACCTACTGCAGGGGCGCCGGCCGCACCGGTGAACTTGAACGCGACGGCGGGAAACCAGCAGGTCGGCCTCTCCTGGACTGTAAGCAGCGGCGCTACCAGTTATAACGTCCTGCGCAGCACCACCAACGGTGGACCCTACACGCAGATTGCCACCGCGACAAGTACGACTTACAGCGACACCAGCCTGACCAACGGCAGCACTTACTATTACGTTGTGACCGCGGTCGACACCGCGGGACAAAGCGGCAACTCCAATCAGGCTTCGGCCACACCTACGGCAGCGGCGCCTACCGCGCCCGCGGCACCGGCGAATCTGAGCGCTACGGCCGGAAACCAGCAAGTTAACCTTTCCTGGACCGCTAGCAGCGGCGCTGCCAGTTACGATGTGATGCGCGGTACCGCCACCGGCGGCCCTTACACGCGGATCGGCACTGCTACGACCACTGGCTACGCCGATGCCGGCCTGACCAACGGCACCACCTATTATTACGTTGTCACCGCAGTGAACACGGCCGGACAAAGCAGCAACTCGAATCAGGCTTCGGCCACACCTACGGGAGGACTGCCTGCGGCACCGTCCGCGCCGGCAGGCCTGAGCGCGACGGCAGGAAACCAACAGGTCAGCCTCTCCTGGACTGCGAGCAGCGGCGCTACCAGTTACAACCTGATGCGAGGCATGGTCAGCGGCGGCCCTTATACGCAGATCTCCGCCGCCACAACCACCTATTACGTAGATACGAGCGTGACCAACGGCACAACTTATTATTATGTTGTGACCGCAGTCAGCGCGGGGGGACAGAGCGGCAACTCCAACCAGGCTTCGGCCACACCTACCGGAGCGGCCGGCAGCATCAACCTGAATATCAACGTGCTGGCGAATCGTCACGCCATTAGCCCCTACATCTATGGAGGCTCTTATCCGCAGGATGCCGCGCACGTCACCGACAGCGGCTTGACCGTCGTCCGCTGGGGCGGTGACTCGACCTCAACGTACAACTGGCAATTGAAGACGAATAGCTCCGCCAACGACTATTACTACGAAGACTACGCAGCCCAGGGATTTAGCAACGGCGATGATGGCGACTCAACCCAATTTATTACCGACGTTAAGAACGCAGGCAGCCATCCGCTGATGACCATGGTCATGCTGCCCTGGGTGGCCCAGTCTCCGGAGACCTCGGTGACGCAGGGCGGACAAAACAACGATCATTGGAGTTTCTCTGTTGCCAGCTTCGGCGCGCAGTGCAGCACCGATTCCTACAACAGCGACGCGGGGGATGGCCTAAAGTCTGACTGCTCCACTCCCGTCACCACCAATGCGGCCACCAGTGCTTATTTCCCATTGCTTGACGACAACAGCCAAACCTGTACCGGAGGCACCTGCGTTTACCGCAACACCTGGGCTGCGGCGCTAGCCACCGCGTTTGGCAGCGGGACCTGTGCGATCCCATATTCCTCGCTCACGTCCTGCCACTTCTACGACATGGACAACGAGATTGACATCTGGGGCAGTACGCACCGCGATGTCCATCCCAATCCCTCGGGTTATGACGAATTAGCCTCAACGTATCTCACAGAGGCGACTAAGTTAAAGACCTGGGACCCACAGGCGGTCCGCTTCGGTCCTGTGAGCTGCTGCTGGTGGTTCTACTGGAACGGCGCAAACGGGAACGACAAGAACGCCCATGGCGGTGTCGACTTCCTTCCCTGGTGGCTCAACCAGGTCTATTGGGAGGACCAGATTTCCGGTGCGCGCTCCCTGGATATCTTCGACCTTCACGCGTATCCGGATGCGAACACCAATGGTCTCAGCAAGACGCAGCTGCAGGCCCTGGCCGTGAGCATCTATCGCGATTACTGGGATCCGACTTTTGTTAGCCCATCGAGTTCGATCAACCAGCAGTGGACCACCACGATACAGCCCAATAAGACAATCCCCTTCCGCATTCCGCGCATGCGGGCCATCGCGAACACTATATATCCCGGGACTCCGATGAGCTTCACCGAGTGGAGTGCCGCTTTCGCCGGCGAGTCTGACTTCTCTACCGCTCTGGGTGATGCCGATGCCTACGGCATCTTCGGCCGCGAGCGGCTGTCGCTAGCTTCGCGTTGGGAGGCGCCCGTCCCGGCCAACCCGAACTACGAGGCTCTGAAACTTTACACAAACTATGACGGTGGCCATCACACCTTCGGCACGACCTCCGTCTCCGACACCAACACTGGCGATCCCAGCCTGTTCAGCAGTTATGCGGCTCTCAACGCCGGTGGCAGCACACTGACCGTGATGGTACTCAATAAAGATCCGCAGAATGCCGCGCAGGTGTCGGTCGCGCTCACCGGCTTCAACGCCACTTCGTTTGTGAGCTATACCTTGGCTGCGAGCGCCCCGACCGCCATTACTGCTTCTTCCTCTCAGTCCTGGTCGTCCGCGCAAACCTTCGCCCCTTACAGCGCGACGCTGCTCGTCATCACCGGTAGCCTCGCCAATGCACCCAGTGCCGACTGGGACCTGAATCCCGACACAATCATGGTGCCTGCGAGCGGCACAGTAACGCTGCAACCGATGATCACCAGTGGCACGGCGAATGTCACGTTGTCGTCGGCGGTTTTCGATAGCTTTGCTGGCGCAACCGCGTGCAGCGGAACCCTCAATCTCACGAACGCTGTGGTCGCTCCCAATCAGCCAGGCGCGATCATGGTAGACGCGGGCACGACTCCGGGCTTCTGCCATTTCACGGTCACTGGAAGCGATGGAACGGTGACTCAGACCCAGGGTGGATGGATCGTGGTCGGCAATCCCCCGGCTGGTTTGGCCATCACCGGCGGGAATGGACAGGCCGGCAGCGCAGGCACAACCCTTCCGCAATCCCTCGCCGTCACGTTGGCCCCTGGGCAATCCGGTGGCACTGCTTCCGGGGCGAGCGTCCTGTTCACCACCAGCGTAGGGACACTTTCCAATGGAACCACCAGCGGCTCAAAGGTCATCGCGCTGACGAATTCGTCGGGTGTTGCCTCGGTTACCTTGACCCTGCCGGCCACAGCGCAGTCGGTTGACGTGCAGGCGCAGGCGCCTTTCGGGCTCGGTAACGCCGCGGTGACCTTCACCGAAACGGCACAATAGGTCGAGTGCCCTTGGATGCTCAACCAACCGTGAGCAATTCTTCGAAGAACCCGCCAATCTCGCGTTGCCGATCGACGAAATGAATTTCGAGAATCCAGTGGCGCTTCTGGCCGTGCTCATCCAGTGAACGCATGCGAAGGTCGCTGCCCGGATGAACATACAGCGTCACTTTGTCGTCGGCGATTCTCTCATGAGGAAACTGTCCGATCAGGTGACCTGCGATAGGGCCGCCCCACTCCCATCCGAATTGGAGCGCGAGGGATTCAGCGTGCGCGAACAGTTCTTTGCTGGTGATAGAAGGACTCTGATTGAAATAGGCCTTCCCGGCAGCAAAGGCTAGTTCTACATCGTGCTTCATCTTGAGCTTTGCGGGATCGGATCCGATGACGAAGGTGCGGCCGAAATCCGCTTCCCACTCCTCGAAGACGGGGCCGAGATCGAGGAACAGGATGTCATCGGCGCCGATCACCAGGTCCGGCGGATTCTCGGCATAGGGCAGCAGAGTGTTCCGGCCCGCACGCACGATTCGCTTGTGCCAATAGGTCGAGATGCCATACATCTCTTTGGCGAGTGCATAGATGTCTGCATTCACTTGGCTCTCGGTTACGCCCGAGCGAATCAGGCCGCGTCGTTCGACTTCGTGGAATAGGCGCTCCGCTTTGCTTTGCGCAGCGCGGAGCTCACGCACTCTTTGCTTTTCAAAGGCTTCCATTGCGAGGGTTTCGATGGACATAGGGCTTGTACCTCGCATCTCCCCAAACGTAGGGAGTCCACTATTTGGGCATAGGTACCGACACAGCCTTGCCGGCGCCGCGCTCAGCAATCCAGATGGTATCGCCAGCAGGTTCGACTCCGGTTGGTGTCTTGAGCCCATCCTTTAGTACTGTGACGCTGGCCTTGTCTCCATTGATCGTGATGGCGGAAATCTTGCCGCTACCATTTTCGGCGACCAGGAGCTTGCCATTCGCCGCACGCATACCATCCGGTCCCTTCACCGGCTGGTCCATCCAGATGTCGACGGGATCCTGTGGCTTGCCTGCGGCATCCACAGGAATGCGATAGAGCTTGTTGAAGATGACATTGTTCACGTAGAGCGTGCCATTCAGGAAAGTAATGCCATCGACGCCCATCAGCGTTCGATGCTCCAGGTACAGTTCCGCACTGGAGGCGCCAAGCGGCAGTTTGTAGATCTTTCCGTTTGCGGTGTCCGTTACATAAAGTGCCTTATCGGGGCCGATGGAAAAATCGTTGCACGTACTGTTATCTCCGGGCAGGTTCCAGCGGACCTTTGGCGCGCCGGTGGAGAGTTCGAAGCCTCTCAGGGCAGTGTGCCGGCGCACTGGAGTCGTGTCCGGCACGGGGGTCAGCTGACAGGTCCACAGCGTATTGGTGGCGCTGTCCGCCAGCATCCCGAAGAAAAATGTTCCCGGGCCTTCGGCACTGGCGTCGATAAACTTCTCGGCGACCGAAGAACCAGCGGGCACCTTATAGACAAACGGCGAGCTGGCGCTTCCCACGATTAGCACGCCGCCCGGCGCCAGTGTCAAACTTTCCGGCTGCGATTTCGCATCGCCGATCAGGATGTCTGCGGCAGAAGCAACCTGGGCGAAGCCGATTGCGAGAGCGGCGCAGGAGACGCGTAAAACATTCGAAATACCCATCGTTGAATCTCCTCAGAATGGATCACTGTACTGTCGACCACCGATTCTACAGGTTGTGCACACGGAATAAGTAACGGAAGCAACAGAAGATTCCGCTCCATCAGGGCTTTGCGCAGGGTGCCGCGAGCCGGTAGTGTGGAGCAAGGAAGTGTTATAAAAAAATATATGCTGATCCCAGCTTTCGTCGCACGCGCGGTTTACGACTCTTCTGCAGGCCATCCCAGGGGATTGGAAACGGTTCGTTAACGCCAGATCAACCAGCACAATAAAAAGGGTAGACACGATGAAACGGTTAGTGATGGCGGGGCTATGTCTCGCTTTGGCGGCGACGCAGGCAGAGGCGCAGATCAATGCAGGCGCGCAGAAGGCCAAGCCAAGCCTGCCCTTCAACATGGTCCAGGTAACAACCCTCAACTTGCCCTGGCGGATTGCGTTCCTGCCCGACGGGCGGATGTTGATCACCGAGAAAGTCGGCGCCCTCTGGCTGGTAACACAGCAGGGAGCGAAAACACCCGTCACCAATGTGCCTGCCGTTTTGTGGAAGGGACAAGGCGGCATGCTGGGCGTTTACCTCTCGCCGCACTACGCCAAGGACCACAGCGTTTACCTCACCTATTCGGAGCCCGGTGAAGGAGGCTCGAGCCTGGCGCTTGCAATGGCGGAACTGAAAATCGGCCAGGATTCGGCGAGCCTCGAAAACCTAAAGGTGATCTGGCGCGATGGCGAGAGAGGAAGTGGCGGGCAGTTCGGTGCACAGATAGCCTTTTCTCCGGATAGCAAATATCTCTTTTTAACGGTTGGCGAGCGGCAGCGCATGACTCCGGCCCAGGATCCGAACCAACCACTCGGCAAGATCCTGCGCTTGACGTTGGATGGCAAGCCTGCGAAGGGCAATCCGTTGGCGGGAAAAACGGGTGCGACGAGCGTTCCCGTGATCGACCCACCGTCGGATACCGAAGCCGCAAAGACCGCGCCCGTGGTCAAGACGTATACCTTCCCGGGGCCCAATCTGACGCTGGCGGAGACCTGGACGACAGGACACCGGACACCCTACGGTCTTGCCTTCGCGCCGGACGGCCGGTTGTGGGAGATTGAGCATGGTCCGAAAGGCGGCGATGAGCTGAATCTGATCGTGCCCGGCAAGAATTATGGCTGGCCGCTCGTTTCTTACGCGACGAACTACAACGGTGTGCCAATCCCGAACCCAGACAGCCGGCCTGATCTGACCAAGCCTGTTATCTACTGGACCCCGGTGATTGCGCCTGGAAATCTTATCTTTTACAACGGCGCGATGTTCCCGCAGTGGAAGGGCTCCGCACTGGTCGGGGGCATGGCGAGTATGACGCTCAACCGTATTACATTCGATGGTCAAGGGGGCGCCAAGCCTGCCGAACGCTGGGATGTGGGTCACCGCATCCGCGATGTCGAGGTTGGTCCCGATGGCGCACTGTGGATGCTCGAGGATTCCAGGGCAGGCGGCGTATTCCGTGTGACGCCGAAGTAACACAAAGTCACCCGATCCCTGGCGGGTGGCATCCAACCGTGCGTGGAGTTTTTCGGAGGGTTCATGTCCGATTCGCAAACGCTGGTTCCGGCGCAACAATTGGCCGCCACCAATCAAGCCCACTATCCCAATGAGAGTGCCCAGTACCGGGTGGCGCGTGACAAGCTTCTCGCGGAAGAGATCGAGTTACGGCGCCACATCGAGCGCGTAGCTGCTCAACGGCGTGCACTGCCGCCCGGCGGTCAGGTTGCAACAGACTTCGAGCTGATCTCCGAAACAGGGCCGGTTGCCTTCTCCGATCTTTTCGCTGGCAAAGACACGCTCATGGTTTACAGCATGATGTATGGACCGCAACGCAAAGCTCCTTGCCCGGTGTGCACCTCGTTCCTGGGGGCCTGGAACGGAGCCGCGGTCAACCTGCGCCAGCGCGCAGCTATCGTGGTTACGGCCCGTTCGCCGGTTGAGCGCCTGATCGAGTACAAGCGGCAACTCGGCTTTGCCCATCTTCCGTTCGTCTCTGATCCAGGCGGCGAGTACACACGGACCTACGTCAACGCGGACGATGCGGATGTTCCAGGGTTCAGCGTCTTCAGCCGCCGAGACGGCTCCATACGCCACTTCTACAGTGGCGAAATGAGCGGAGCGATGGCGGATCCAGGACAAGATCCGCGCGGCGCCCCTGACCCCGATCCTCTCTGGTTGATGTTGGATTTGACTCCCGCCGGCCGAGGCACCGATTGGTACCCCAAGCTGGAGTATAAGTAGCGTGGCTGATGATATGATTCGGGGTCGTTCAGGAGAGGTCTTTGAACTCAAGTTTTTCTCACCCGCTGCGCGGCGTCATGACCGCCATGGTGACACCCCTCACGGCAGACCTAACGCTGGACGAGCCAGGTCTCGAGCGGTTGGTCGCGCACCTGATCGACGGTGGGGTGCACGGGATTTTCGTCCTGGGCACCACGGGTGAGGCGCCGAACCTTCCCTACGACGTACGTTTTGCACTGGTCGAAAAGACCTGCAAACTGACGGCGGGCAGGGTTCCGGTAATGGTCGGCATCACCGACACATCGTATCGCGATGCCCTGCGCCTGGCAGCCAGGTCCTGCGAGTACGGCGCTACAGCCGTAGCGGCAGCGCCGCCCTACTACTACCAGGTCTCTCAGGGAGACTTGTTGACCTACTTCAAGCGCATGGCAGCCGAATCGCCACTGCCTCTGTTTCTCTACAATGCGCCATTGAATACACACCTCTGGCTCGAGGTTGCGACGGTCATTGAAGCGGCCAGTGTGCCGAATATCGTGGGGGTTAAGGACAGTGGATTGAAGATGGGCTACTTCCATGCAGTGCGGGAGGGCGTCCGCAATTTCCCCAATTTTAGTCTTCTGGTCGGGCCCGATGATCTACTTGGCGAAGCCGTTCTTTTCGGCGGCCACGGAGGCATGGCGGGAGGGTCGAACGTGTGGCCCAGGCTGTTCGTTGATTTGTATGACGCCGCGGTTGCGAGCGATATCTCCCGAGTGGCCGCGCTGCAGCAGGACGTCGTGCGCTTCAACCGGGAAGTGTATCGTTGCGCAAACCCGGCCCGCGGGCTCAAGTGCGCATTGTCTCTACTGAATATTTGCGGAGATGCACTCACTCCACCGCTCCAGCCTTATTCAGCGAACGAACGCAACGGAGTGCAGGAATATCTCCGCACAATCAAGCCCCGGATCGGCGCCTAGTTATGCTTCTTGCGTCCGGGGGACCCCATCCTGGTAATCATCGAAGAACAGATCGAGCCCTGAACCCTGCGTTCTCGAGCCTGGGCCCGACCCGGTCGGCTACAATCGGTGTTGCGCTTCCTCGCTACCTTGGAGTGGAATCTGCTGGACTCAGCGGGAAAGTCATGTTCTTCATATATCAGGGATAGTTTCGGTGGCCATGGCTTTATCGATCGCGCGACAGATGAGTAAATCTACCGCTCCTTGGCTGGTCATCTTCACCCTGTTGCTGTCCATCTCCGGTCGCATGGTTTCGGCGCAGACTGTGCCGCCCCCGCTGCTCTCGTCTGCCGACCCATTCGTTTCTGATCTATTTCACCGTAGCGGCTCAACCGGAATGGTCATCGTGATTGTCCGCGGTCATGAGACGTGGACGGAAAGCTATGGTCAGACGCGTCCGGGCTCGCACCAGAAGCCCAGCGCGGACTCTCTTATCCGTCTTTGTTCGATCTCCAAGATCATGACGTCGGACGTGCTGGTGAAGATGGTGGCCGACGGCCGCTTGTCTCTCTCCGACCCGTTGCAGAAGTTCGCCCCTCGGAATGTCACCGTGCCTGTCCTCACGGTTCGCGGTGTCAGCGGCCGGCCTATCACCCTGGGCGATCTGGCAACCCATACCGCTGGTCTTCCACGCGAAATCGCCTATCCCGCGGGCGACTCGGGACATTTCACTTTCCCCGACTATGCCTTTCGTTGGCAGTGGCTCCCGGGCTTTCGCCTGCGAACGGTTCCCGGAACCGCCGCGCACTATTCCAACATTGGGTACGATCTGCTGGCGGACGCCCTGTCGGCTGCTGCCGGCAAACCCTACCCGCAGCTGTTTGCCGAACGCATCGCCAAACCCCTCGGACTGCACGATACGACGGTAAGCCCGACCCCCGGGGAGTGCGCGCGCCTGCTCGTCGGGGCAAAAAATGAAGGCCGGTGCTCCGACACGACGGCCGCCGCAGGGTCCGGAGGCCTGTATTCGACGGCGAACGACATGACGCGCTGGCTGCAATACCTTCTCGATCTGCCGGGCGTCCCCGTGCACCAGGATCCCGCCGCCACGGCGACCTATATCGCTGCCTCGCAGCTGCGCTGGACGCAGGGCATGGGGCGCGCCGGTATTCCCAACGGAATCGGCCTCGGGTGGGTGCACATCATCCAGCCGGATGATACCGCGACGATCATCGAGAAGACCGGCGGCGGCGCGGGTTACAACACCTATATCGCGTTGATTCCAGAGCGCCACATCGGCCTCTTTGTCGCTGCCACAGACGGCCGGCATGCGGGGACAGACATCTTCCACGGCAGCAACGATCTGCTCACCTATCTCGCCGGACTCGCTCCGGTGCCGACGGATCCCATGGAGCTGGCTGCGCGAGAGAATCACACCGATATCCCGGTGCACCCTGCAACCCTGCACCGTCACCATAGGCATGCAGAACGGCCGAATCAGCAAACTACGCGGGCTGCCGCAGGACAGTAAACCACTCAGCCTGATTCATCGCCTCTCCCTACCTCCGTTTCGCTACCCTCCGCACGACGTCTTCATTCGTAAAATCTGCATTTGCCCTTGAATCTTTCTTATTATATCGCTATACATCTATATAGATGAATGACGATATAACCGAGCTTCCGGGTGCCTGACCTTAACGCATCCTTCTCTGCGTTAGCTGACCCCACTCGACGGGCCATGCTTGCGCGCCTTGCGCAGGGGGAAGCGACGGTGATGGAACTCGCGGCGCCCTTCGAGCTTTCACAACCTACGATCTCCCAGCACGTGAAGGTTCTTGCAAGAGCGGGACTGATCACCCGGCGCGTCGATGGCACGAAGCGTCCCTGCCAGCTTTCGCCGGCTGGCGTTGAGGCAATCGACCTGTGGCTTGCCATGCTGCGAAAAGGTCTGGAGAAGAACTACGACAGGCTCGACCAAGTGCTTGCCGACATGAAACCCCAAAAACGAAAGGAGAGACGATGAGCAAAATGATATTAACCACCGAGGGTGATCGTTATATTGTTGTGAAAAGACGGTTCGCAGCACCGCCGGAGGCCGTGTATCGGGCGCATACCGAGCCTGAACTGATCCAGAAATGGTTGTTGGGCCCGGATGGCTGGACGATGCCTGTTTGTATCTGCGATGCGCGACCTGGCGGGAAACTCCGCTACGAATGGTCGAATGGAAAAGGCCAAGGGTTCTATGTGACGGGCGAGTTTCTGGAGTTGGAACCCTACAGCAGGATTCGGCATGTGGAGCGGATGTACTTGCCCGACCCCACGCCGGACAACGACGTGGAAACCAGGTTCGATCGCGACGGTGACGGCACACTGATGGCGATGCGCATGACACTGCCCAATGCCGAAGTGCGGAGCGCCATGCTCACGACAGGTATGGAGCAAGGAATGGAAGCAAGCTACGTGAGGCTGGAAAAGATCATCTAGTTTCGCGGGGTTCTATCATGATGCGGGCAGATAGGTGACACCGAGTTGAAGGTATCGGTCGTCTCCTGTTCTGTCCGCATTGGAACTCGTTCCCGATTTCCGTCCACGCCAGAGCCGCGCCTGTGAACAATGTTCATGCGGCCCATTCCATCCATAGGAAGGAGTGTTGCAACAGATGAGCCGGCTATCCAACCATCGATGGATGCCGCTCTCCTCACTTGGGTCCAAGACAAGGTGAGCGTGCCCGCTTAGAGTTTGCACTGCCGATCCACAACAGCAGAATTTGTTGCGACTCAAAGAAAACTCGCGCATTGCGGCTCGGCGATTGACGTTTTCGAGAGAGGCAGTGCATGAAAGAATCCGTTCCCCTGTGCCGTTACCTGGCTGTGTTCCTTACGATTTTCACGTTGTTTTCGAGCGCGCATGGCCAGGACGCCGTCGGCTCGCTGGAAGGCCATATCTCAGCCCAGACGGGCGCCGTCATCAGCGGGGCTTCGGTCGCGCTCAGAAATCTTGCCACCAATGCGGTCCGTAGCCAGACCTCCGATAGCGATGGCCTCTACCGCTTCGTGCAACTCGGCGTTGGGATCTATGCACTCTCTGTCGACGCGCCCGGCTTCGCGCATTTTTCTGAGGAGCCGATCGAGATCACCGTAAGCCAGGGGAGTCGCGTCGACGTTCCACTGGCGCTCGCTTCTGTCACCCAATCGGTTTTGATTACCGATGCGCCCGCGGCCATCGACACCTCGACCAATACACTCGGCAAAGTTGTCGGCAACAAGGAACTGCTCGACCTGCCTCTCAACGGCCGCAACTTCGCGCAGCTCGGATTGCTGCAGACTGGGGTAGCGCCGATTTCTTCGGGCGTTCTTACCGAAGGCGGTTCCCTGCGCCAGGGCCAGTCCTACGCGGTCAATGGACAGCGTCCGGAAGGAAACAACTTTCTGCTGGATGGGGCGCAGAACGTGAATAGGATGGATGGCGGCTATGCGCTGAAGATCCCGATCGATGCGATCGCGGAGTTCCGCATCCTTACCAACACGGCACCCCCCGAGTATGGTGGCAATACCGGCTCAACGACCAGCGTCGTGACCCGAGCGGGCGGCAATGAAGTGCACGGCACGGCGTATGAATTCTTTCGCAACGATGCTCTCGACACACGCAACTACTTTTCTTCGGCGGTCGAGCCGCTTAAGCAGAACCAATTCGGTGTGACCACGGGCGGACCTCTCCGCAAGGATCGCGTCTTTGGCTTTGCGTACTACGAGGGCTTCCGCAATCGGCAAGGCATTACCACGTCGGCCACGGTGCCTACGGCGGCAGAGCAAAAAGGCGATTTCTCCGGACTCGGCTATCCATTGATCAACTACGCCGCGGGCGGCGTGCCCTTTCCTGGCAATATTGTTCCCGCGGGGGCGATTAACCCGGCTGCCGCCAACGTCGCCAAACTTTACCCCGCCGCCAACACCAGCAGCCCGGATGTCTATACCGCCACCGTGGTTGGCACCAATGATGACGAGCAGACGGGCCTTCGCCTCGACTACCACCAGAACGACAACAGCCAGCTCTTCAGCCGCTATTCCTACTTCACCGGATACAACATCAACCCGGTTTCCGTGCGTGGCTCCGACTTGCCGGGATACCCGACGCGCGATGACTTTACCGCGCACTCTTTCGTAGCTGGGCATACCCTTCTCGTCAACTCCCACGTCACTAACTCATTCGAGGGCTCTTTCTTTCGCTACGAGTTTCTCTTCGATCAGCGGTTGAACAAGACGCCACCGCGTGCGCTTGGATTCGACTACGATCCTGCGTCGGTGATTGGCCAGGGCCCCCCGTTCTTCAATCTGAGCGGCTACTCACCAGTCGGTGGGGCCATTACCGGGCCCCGCACCTCGGTACAGAACACCTACGAAGTGCATGACGGGCTGTCTCTGCTGCACGGCAATCACTGGATCAAGATCGGCGGCGAGTTTCGCCGTCATCAGCTCAATCTCTTTCAGTCCATCGCGCCCAACGCCTTTTTCATCTTTGCCTCGTCGTTCCCTACGAATGACGCGTTCGCCAACCTGCTGCTCGGCAGCCCGGTGGTCTTCTACCAGGGCCGGGGAGACTTCAATCGCTACGTGCGCAATTGGGGTACGGGCTTCTTCTACCAGGATGAATGGCATGCGAAGAAGCGCTTTACGGTCAATTACGGCCTGCGCTACGAGATCATCAATCCCAACACCGAGACGCGTAATCGTCTCAACGCTTTCATCCCTGGGCAGCAATCGCACATCATGCCCACCGCTCCCGTCGGCCTGCTTTTTCCCGGAGACCCCGGCGTACCGCGCGGCATCGCTTACAGCTACTACAGCGGCTTCATGCCACGCGTCGGTTTTGCGTGGGACCCGACCGGTCAGGACCGGTGGTCGATTCGGGCTTCGTATGGCATCTTCTACGATCCCTTCGCGAACGGCATGGGTGTGACGTCGCAGGGCCCGGTGAGTTCCCTGCCCTGGGCGCAGTTCGTGCAGATCACTCCGCCGACGCTGAACTTTGGGTCGCCGTACAGCGATGTAGCGATACCCCAGCCGGACACGTTCGTCAGGCCATCGACGCCCTTCGTCATGGACACGCACGCGCGCCCTACCAACGCCCAGGACTGGAATCTTTCCATCCAACGCGAGCTTAGCCAGAAGTACGTTTTGGAAGCACGCTACGTTGGTACCAAGGGAACCCATGTTCCGCGGAACATCGATGCCAACCCGGCGGTGTATGGACCGGGCGCAACGGCGCAGAATGCCGATCACCGCCGCCTCTATGCTGGTTGTCCTGCCAGTGGTCCGTGCACATACGCCACCATCGCTGAGCTTACCTACGGTCAAAACTCCACCTACAATGCGGGCCAGTTCAGCCTTACGCGGCAGGCGTCCCACGGCCTGGGATTCAATGTTTCCTACTGGTACTCCAAAACGCTCGACTATCTCTCGTCGATGAACCTGCAGGGCGCGTCGGCGAAGCCGCTGGGCGGTGAAAACGATCTGGCGCAGGATCCCTTCAACCTCAAGGCGGAGCATGGCCCCTCGCTGTTCGACGCGCGCCATCGCTTTGTGGCGAGCGGCACCTGGGCCATCCCCTTCGCGCATGGCAAGACAGGCTTCGCCGGAGAGGTGCTCGACGGTTGGCAGTTGAACGCCATCGCCATTGCCAATTCGGCCACGCCGTACACCGTCTACGACAGCAACAACTCGTCCCTGCAGGCTTCTGCGCCACCGATCTCCGGATACTTCGCCAGCCGGCCGAACGTGGTCCGCAATCCCAATCTCGGTCCCCACAGCGTGACGCAATGGATCGACCCCGCTAACTTTCAGCGGCTCAGCCCAATCACCAATGCCGGAGAGTTCGGCGATGCTGGACGCAACATCGCTCGCGGGCCTGCCTCCGCTGACGTCGATCTGTCTGCGATGAAGTATTTCCCCATCAGCGAGCGCGTCGGGCTGCAGTTTCGCGCGGAGTCGTTCAACGTTGCCAACCACGCTAACTTTGGGCTGCCGATAGCCGACCTGGCGTCGCCAAACTTCGGCCGGATTCTGCTCGCCGGACCGCCGCGGCTCACGCAGTTCGCGTTGAAGGTGATCTTCTAAATGAACACGGCCGAGATTGTCGCTGCACCGCTCCAAGAGTCGCAACTCGCGTATCCCGGCTGGAAAATCGTTCTGGCCGGTTTCTTCGGAGTGATGGTCAGCTTCGCCGCGATCGTTCCCTATACCTTTGGCCTGTTTCTCAAGCCGCTCGCGGCGAGCTTCGGGTGGCACCGTGAAGCTGCTTCAGCCGGGTTCAGCATTGCGGCGCTTACCGTGGCCGCTGCTTCTCCCGGCCTGGGATTTCTGCTTGATCGGTTCAGCCCGCGGCGGGTCATTCTGCCTTGCATCCTGGTCTTTTCTCTTGCTTACGTTTCGCTGGCGTGGCTCACGCCCAACCTGATGCACTTCTACCTAACCTACTTTGTGATTGGCCTGGTGGGTAACGGAACAGCGTATATCGGCTACTCGCGCGCGATCTCGACGTGGTTCAATCGCCGTCGGGGTTTTGCCCTTTCCATCATGCTTGCAGGTAGCGCGCTAGGTGCGATGCTGCTTCCTGTGCTCGCGCAGGCAGCTATCACCCGGCTGGGATGGCGCACGGCTTACGTCCTGCTCGGTGCGATTGCCTTCGTGGTTGGATTTCCTCTAGCGGCGGCCTTCGTCCGCGAGCGGCCGGTTGCGCAACAGGATCAGGAGGTGTCTACCGAGTTGGGCCAGCCGGTGGCCAAAGCCCTGGCTACGCCTGCGTTCTGGATCATTGCAGCCACGGTTTGCCTGTATGCCATCAGCGTGAACGGAGCGATCGCTCATCTCTCCGCACTGCTTACGGATCGTGGCGTCTCGACTGCGGGTGCGGCCTGGTCTGTCTCCATCATCGGCGCCACGGGGCTGATTGGCCGGCTGCTCACGGGACTCTTCCTCGATCGCTTTTTCGGACCTCGCGTCTCGCAGATCATGCTGATGATGACCGTCGCCGGTATTTTGCTGCTCTCAGTGGCGAATACGTTGAGCGCAGGACTGGTTGCCGCGGCCCTCATCGGCTTCAGCATGGGCAGCGAAGGCGATATCACGCCCTACCTTCTTGGCCGGTACTTCGGACTCAAGCGCTTCTCTACTCTCTATGCGCTCACCTGGACCACCTATGCCATCGGCGGAGCGCTCGGCCCTGTCGTTGTCGGGCGGGTCTTCGATGCGCTGGGCTCTTATCGGCCCATCACCATTCAACTGCTGGCGTTACCCGCGGCGATCCCATGCCTTCTGATGTTCGCTTTGCCGCGCTACCAATTGAGTTCAGATAAACACAAAGGAGAATCCCTTGCCGCATATCCAGCTTCCTGAAGGACTACCGGGAATCACGGGCCCTTTCGCTTTCCGTCCAGAAACTGCCAAGCCGATGCGTGCCCTGGCGGAAATTCTTCTTCGTGGCCCGAACACGCTCTCCAGCGCTGATCGCGAGATCATCGCGGCCTACACTTCGAGCAAGAACGACTGTCACTTCTGCCAGACGAGTCATGGCGCCGCAGCAGCCCACCACCTCGGCGGCCCGTCGGAGCTGCCGGCCAACCTGGCGTTGATCGCGGAGATCAAACGGGACTTCGAAGTCGCTCCCATTTCCGCAAAGCTCAAGGCGCTCCTGCAGATCGCTGGCCACGTGCAACAAGGCGGAAAGCGCGTCACGGTCGAAGACATTGCCCGGGCCCGCCGCGAAGGCGCCACCGATATCGAGATCCATGACACCGTCCTGATCGCCGCAGCCTTCTGCATGTACAACCGCTACGTGGACGGCCTGGCCACGTGGGCTCCGCAGGAAGAGGCAGCGTATCTCCCCATGGGCGCGCGGATGGCGCACGAAGGATATGCCACTGCTCCGGTCGCGAAGGCGCAAGAAGTCACGGTTTAGCCACTTTTTACCCGAAAGGAATTTCTATGCCCCATATCGCCCTTCCAGAGAATCTTCCCGGCATCCGCGCCGCCATGGCTTTTCGCCCTGAAACCGCGAAGCCACTCAACGAACTAGCCGAGATCCTGTTGCACAGCAAAGACAATACGCTTACAGCCGGCGAGCGCGAGTTGATCGCTACCTATGTCTCTTCTCTGAATGAATGCCACTTTTGCCAGACCATCCACGGAGCGATTGCCGCGGCTCACCTGAACGATGACTATGAGCTGGTCAAGCGAGTGAAGGCCGACTTCCAGCACGCGGACATCAGCCCGAAGCTCAAGGCTCTGCTGGTGATCGCCGCCAGGGTGCAGAAAGGCGGCAAGAGCGTCACGCCGACGTACGTAGCGGCAGCCCGCAGCCTGGGCGCCACCGATCGTGAGATTCACGATACCGTGTTGATTGCGGCGGCGTTTTGCATGTACAACCGCTACGTGGACGGCTTGGCCACGGTGCAGCCAATCGACGAGGCTCCCTACCTGGAGCGCGGGAAACAAGTGGCGCGCGAAGGCTATGTCGCTACCAGCAAGGCATATCTTCCGGTAGAGGCCGTGATTCGATAAACCTTCACTTGTAGAGCAGATAGCGTTGGCGGCGGGTCTTGTACGCGTTCAGTTCCTTTTGCCAGCCTGCGGCGATCACGCGAGGATCGACGCCACTCTTGAGCTGATCGAGCACGGTTTTGTTCAGCAACAGGCGGTCAACGCGGTCGATCTCGAATTTGTCCGGATACAATCTCCATAACGCGGCGACCACCTCAACGCCGAGTTCGGGCGCGTCGAGGGCGTCGCGATCCTTGAGTAGGACTTCGACGCCTTCGCAGTGCTCTCCGATATAGGGATAATGCGCATCTCCGCTGGGCGTGTAGAAGACGGGCATGAAACTTACGCCAGGTATCCTGCGGGCGTTGAGATGGGCGGCGAGCTGGGTGGCCTTGATCCACGGAGCACAGAAGCGCGCGAACGGCGGTTCTCCCGGGCCTTTGACATTCACGTTGGTGCCTTCAACCAGACCGGTGCCTAGATAGATGGTGGCTTGGGTGAGGCTGCGAATATTCGGCGAGGGATTAACCCAGAGCAGGCCGGTGTCGTCATACCAATCGGAGCGGTGCCAACCGGTCATTCTGACGACCGTCAAGTGCGCGCCGAGATGCCGTTCCCCGTTGAAGAACGTGGCGAGCTCTCCCATCGTAAGACCGGGCCGCATGGGTTCGGCGTAAGGATTGACGTAGTCTTCGCGTCCTGGCGTGCTGAGCGGGCCTTGCACCGCCACACCATTTACGGGGTTGGGCCGGTCAAGAATCACGACCTCGAGGTGGTTGGCGAACGAAGCTTCCAGAAAATACTGCATGAGCGACTGGAAGGTCCAGAAGCGCACGCCGACATCCTGGAGATCGATGACAACGGCATCGAGGCCGGCGAGTTGCTCGGCCGAGGGGTGTAGCTTGGCCTCAGTCGACCCAAAGAGGCTGATGATGGGGAGGCCGCTGGCGGGGTCGGTCTCGTTGCCGATGTCGGACTGCACGCTGGCTGCATTGATGCCGTGCTCTGCGCTGAACAGGGAGACGACCTGGAGTCCGGGAACAGCAGCGGCTGCGTCTTCGCGGAGGACGTCGATGGTGCGGCGCTGGTGGGCGTCGATCCCCACCGGGTTGGTAAGCACGGCGAGACGCAGGTGGCCGCGATGCCGGACCGCAAGTGCCTTTAAAGGCGCGAACTTCTGTTGCTCGAGGACATCGATACCGGTCGCCACCTGCGCGACGGACGGCATGACCGACACGGTGACGAATACCACCACGGGGAAGAGCTTCATCCGGACTCCTTCAACGGGATGCAAGACTCTCAGTAGCTTACCTCGCCTGGCCTCTCCTGGTTTGGCTGCGGGGCGGCCGAAAGCCGGCGGAAAGCAGCGGGGAAATTTATGCTTTTAAGGGCAAAAGACGAGTTAAGTCCCTCGATAAGCGGCCCCGCAAAAATAGATTTCAGGCGAAGAGAATGCCAAGTTTACTATTTAGTTAATAAGGAACATGAGGGAAGCTTAGTGGCCGGCAGGCGGGTATCAGGGATTTTGCTGGTTTGACGCGCGGATCGTATCGGGCTTCGTGGCACACCGAACTGCGGATACGGACCGCATGTCGGGATCGTAGCCTCTAGTGGTCCGTCTTACGCGGCGGAAACGCCAGGATCTGAGGCTGGAGGGTATAGCCGAACTCCCTGGCCAGGTCGGTGAGGAGTTTTTCCTTGTCCTCTCTCGGGAGTCCGGCAACCACGAGGGAGCAGGCGGCGAACAGGTTTTGGCCTCTCATTGTTACTCCAGTCACAAGTAGATAATGGTCCAATGATTGACGGGGAGATTAAAACAATCAATGCTACATTAGTTGCTGACCTTAACCCTTCCGGGTGGGCAAAGCTGGGATCACGCCGGCAGGTTTTGAAGGCTGAATTCTCACATCCCCGAGGCCGTGATTTGGGGAGGGATCGCTGGAGATATCACTCTGGCCGCGCAAAATCGGTCATGATCCACAAGCGGGTGGACCTCGCGCTATGGAAACAGTCACCGGGACAAATTAGACGATGGAAGACGGATACTCCGGGAAGGGATTGCTGGGGATATCACCCCTAACAACGTACCTACTTAGCTGTTGCAGCTTGCGACGATGCTGCGGCACTGGCGTGCTGCAGGAAATCACTGGTGAACCGCGACGTATCACGCAGAAAGCTTGGCCAGTTTTCGGGTTTTACTCGTACCCGTGCCTGGTAGAGCATCAACCAGGAACCGTTCCCTTCGAAACTCCAGTCGCCCTGCGGATAAGCATTCGTTAGGAATTGGCGCAGTGGAGTGGAAAACAAACGTTTCGCGGAAGCCTGATCGTTGCTGAGTAGTAGGAAGCGCTTAGAGAATTCGGGAGCTTCGGGAATTACGACACGCATCGCTGCCAGGTTTGGACTCAGACTGAGCGCGTGTCCAAGCGAGTACTCCTGAAGATCGAAAGAGGGCAGCTTCCGATCCAGGTTCGCAAAGACAGCGACCGTTTGCACGATTTTGCGGGTCTCCTTTTGTCCCGTGCTGTCCTCGGACGCTATTTCGTATTGGTAATCGAAGATACGTGCAGGGTGACCATTCATCGTACCCTCCATCTCGTTCAGCACTGCCCCGTTGCTATCCCAATTGTCGATGAGCCTTGTTCCGCCGAGGTCCGCGTCATGAAAGCTCCGGTCTTGAGGGGTGAACGTAAAACCCATCTGTGGCGCAAGTGCCTCCAGAGCCTGCGTGCGCGACGTCTCCCGATAGTCTTTGACCAGCACAGGAACCACGACACACGCGATCAATACCAGGATCACCAGCGCAGTCTTCGGCAGGGTCCAGCTAGCCCGCAGGAAGGGGTGGCGCTTAGCCACCGCTTTCAACGTTGTTGCCGGCGATGAATCGAGAGTTGAGGCGCGCGGTTCGGACGCAAAAGCCGAAGCCAGATCGAGACCGTCGGGCGAGTATCCGGCATGCACCTCCAGAAATTCCCTTACAGGCGCGACGTACTCTTGAGGCGACTTTGCCCGCGTCTTCAAGATCACAGCTCTCCCTGCCTCATCGAACGTGAGAACGGAACCCGGTCCAGGATCACCCTGAATCTCATAACCGGACGCCGTCATGATCTCAACGAAGGCATCCCATCTAACAAACTTGCACTGTCTTGCCCATAAGACCAGCTTGTCAAGCCAGTTGACTTTGAGCGCGACGGGCGGCGTCATGATGAAGAATTTCTTCTGAAAGCCTTGCTGCCGCAGATGCTGTAGTTCCCATTTCAGGTTATCGGAGACGCCGATCTCCGCCACCATGCAACAACAGGCAGTGGCGAGTTGTTCGACATAGGTTTTCCATTCGGAATCCTTTGCATAGGTGCGGGCGGAGCCATCGGGTGGTATGTAGTCTTCCGGATTGCCCAAGGCCACGAGCGGGCCGATGCGTGCCTTGAAAGCCTCATGGAGGTACTGCTCAAATCGAACAGAGACGGTCACGTCGGTTTCAGAATCACCGGCCGTGATGGCTCTTTGGGCGTCGGACAAATAGGTCGCAACGACAGATTTTTTGCCGCGCACGAAGGGAAGCCCTTCCTGTGCGAATGGACGGAGATAAAGTACCGGTGCACGCGCATCGGTAGCGGTTGCTGTTTCCATCGTCGAAGACGACTTTACACGCTTGCCAACGGCTATCGATCCGAAGCCAAACCCGGCAAGGATGGCCAAGATCTTGAACGAGTCACCTGGGTCGTCTCCCTTCCACACCTCCCACACCACGAACACTACCCCGATTCCGATGAGTGCGAAACCCGCCACTTTGAAAGGAAAGCCGGGGCGTCTCGCCCCCGATACTCTGGCGTTGCGACGCGGCAAGACACGAAGGAGAAGCGCCCCCGTCGCAACCGAAACGATCGCCGGCAGCCAGGTAACGACGAAGAAGATGCGGTCGCTCCCAGTATCGAGGACAACCCAGGGAAGCGCTGCTAACGCGGAAAGCAGTCCCGCTGCAGCAGCGCACAGCAGGATTAATGAAGCTCCCGGAGGGCGGTAGCCCTTACGGCGTAATCGTGTGTAGCCTGCGATGCAGAGGATGGACACGCTGATAGAGAGCACAGGAATGCTGAGAACAACAGAAATCCAAAAAAGCCAGTCCTCCATCCGATTACCTCGCACCGCGGAATTCCGGAACGGGCCTTCATGCCAGATTTCAAGGTAAGGAAATGCGCACCGTGATTATTCAGCGAGCGGGCGCAACGGTCAACAGGCTATGCAACCACCGGGGAAGTTGCTGAGGGTGACCGGCAAAAGTATTGCCTATCTAAGCCGCCAGACAATGCCTGCGGTGACGTTCACCGGCGTAAGATCCCAACGTTTTAGGTAGAGTTCTGAGTACGAGACTTCTCCCACGCGAACACTGAAGCGCCGAGAGACTTGAAAGTCGACCCCGCCCACTGCTGTCCATTGGGGTCCAATGCCCTCAACTGGCGTGGGGACCTTTTCTCCGGGGGGCGGCGGATTCTTAAAACGCCATCCATTCCCGGCGCCAAACAGGATGGCCGTGTACGGCTTGACTCGCCCAACGTGGAAAGCGGCCCGCGGGCCAGCGAGCGCCGACTCCTGATGCTGGGCATTGATTCGCCTCTGGATCGAGCCTCTTACTTCCAGACCGAAGATGTGAGGCGATTGCAGGAAGCCCCCGAGCGAGTATCCGAAGAGTACGGACGAATCCAAAGGGGCAAAGTTGGGCGTGAGATTCGTGGGGAGCGTTCCAAAAACTGAAAGACCTGACGGCATGACCACACTCGGGATAACCTGTGCCGAAGCTGCACCCGCAAAAAGGGTAGCCGCCAGGGCAACGCCGGGCAGCAGCCACTTCCGGCGGAAGCCGCGTGCGGACCCTCTCGGTTCCGGCAGAACATATTGAGAAGAGGTTTTTGGTTCCATGGGCCGCGTCGTGCTACGCCCTCAGTGTGCTTGTAGTGCATCCCGTTTGTCGCCGGTACTGCACTTCGGTGGGATATGAGCGGGTGAACCATGACGTGAAGACGAATGCAATGCGCAAGTACTCTGATTCGTATCAGTTGCAGATGCGTTAGGGAGGTTAACCAACTGCGCGAAGAAATTTCAGCAATACCACGGGCGATATCGCATTTCTCCTTTATGAAAGATGCTTAATCTGCGCTGCCTCTGATATCACTCGGCTGCCATGAGCTGCGCGTTCCTCATGACTGATTCTTATCCAGCAGGCTTTAATTTTCTGCGTCTGCAGCTCAATGACAATCCATTGAGCAGAGATTGCGGCAGGAAAGGCTACTGCGAGCAAAGGAGATGAGCGCCATGCAGAATGCTCTTCCAACCTAAACTCGCCCAACGGAGTTCGGGCATGCAGGCCTCATGTGCGAAGTTTGATTTTTCTTCGATCAGTGTCATAAGGCGATCCTTTGGGAAGCCCTGCATGGCACAGACACCGCCACCGAGAAGAACCACTTCGGGAGAGAGCAGCGCTACTCCGGTTGCGACGGCAGTCGCCTGATCCTCCAGGAAGATACCGAGATCGTGCGCCAGGCTTTCATTCGCATCTCGCGCAATAAAGGCGGTTTCCGTCACCACACCATGCGTCGCCGCAATGATCTCGAGCGCTCTGCCGGACACATACGCCTCCAAGCAGTCCAGCCTGCTGGTGTCCCACTTCCGCCTGCCGCCCCCAAACGGCATCTGTCCGATCTCAAGAGCCCAACCTGAGCCGCGAAAGGGCCGGTTATTCTCCAGGAACGCTGCGCCAACGCCGGTGCCGAAGAACATACCCAGCACCGACCCAGCGCCCCGTGCCGCGCCGGCAACTCCTTCGCCCATCAGCAATAGAATCGCGTCTCTTTCCAACAGCACCGGAATGCCTACCGCCTGAGACCACTCGGTCGCGAGACGGCGTTCATTCAGCACTGGCAGGTTGGCCGCGAACAGAACGCGATCGTGATCTCGATCGAGAAAGCCAGGCACGGTCGATACGATGACATCGGGCACAATACCGGTGACAGTTATGACGTCGCGGGTAAGCGCCGCCAGTACATCGACGCAATCCCCTCTTTGCAAAAGAGTGGATGGGAACAAGCGGATTTCGTCATGTGGCTGCCCCTCTACGGAGAAGCCGAATTTCAGCTTCGTCCCGCCGATGTCGACCACGAGGATGGTCATGATGCGCGTTCCAGGCTGGATAGAAATGCTCGTACTGACCTCGCAAACTCTTCCCGGTAGGCTCGTGCATCGACCGTCTTCGAGGTGATGACCTGGAGCGTTGCGTGCGGCAGCTTGTCGTGCAGGGCCAAGGCGTAGGCCAGCGGGTGCACGAACTCCTGGTCATTGGCGATGATAAGCGTTGGGACAGAGATCGTCGAAACCAGGTCACCCACCGCCGGAGCATCGATGGCAATGCGCGAAAGCAACTGGACCGTGTTCTCCGGTTTTGCCTGCGTGAAAAATGTCTGCAGCGAAAGCGCGTTGTCCGGTGATACGCGGCGCACCGTTTGCAACTCTTCTGAACGCAGAAAGTGCTCCACTCCTCGCACGGTTCCCAATTCTGCGATGCTCCGCGCAACCGCCGCGTAGGGAGACATCGTCTCCAGGCTTGGTCCATCGACCCAGGCCGGACGAGCGAGGATGAGCCCACAGGTTCTTTCAGGATGGAGAGCGGCGAGTCGCAAAGCGATGGCTCCGCCCAACGAAATCCCTCCCACGACCGCCTTGCTCAAACCCAGGTGGTCCATGAGCGCGATCACATCCTCAGAGAAGCTGGCGATCGAAAGACGATCAGCATCGCCGAGTTCTGAGGCCCCGTGACCGCGGCATTCCAAGGTGATTCTACGAATGCCCTGCATCTCGGGAAAAACGTCAGCAGGCTGACGTCGATCTGCTCCCAGGCCGTGCTGCCACACCACGGGCAGACCTTCGCCTACCGACTCGTATGCCAGCCGGCAGCCGTCCGATGTCAGAAAGCTCCGGTTGCTCACGCGTGCTCCTGGATGAGAGCAGCCAGGAGCGCTGCGACTGCGGGACCCTTGTCCGGGCCAAAGCCATGCCCGACCAATGCGCCATCGAAGCCAGAGGAGCGAAGGAGCCTGACGAAACCCCTTAAATGAACGGCACCTGTACCGGCTGCCACCACGCCTCCATTCGCGGCGATGTCTTTCGCGTGCGCAAGCAAGAGCCTGTCGCCGAGCAGGCCGACTGCTTCCTCCATCACGTTATGCTGTTGGGCAAGCGAACCACCGGAGAGCAGGTTCGCGGCGTCGAGCACGATCCCAAGATGAGGCGAATTCGTCTCTTTCAATAACCGCTCTGCCGTGCGTGCATCGCTGATGACATTCGCCGGCTCCGGCTCAATGCCCAATGCGATCCCGGCCTCCTCAGCCAGTCCCAGCGCGAGGTCCAACTCGGTGCGCAGATCTTTCCAGGCAGCGGCCGACCGGTTTTCAGGATGCTGCTTCCACATATCAGAGGGGTCCCGCGACCCGGTGCAAAGGGTTACGACGGGCGAACCCATCCTGCGAGACGCCGCAATCACGTTGGCAAAACCCTTTCGCAATCTCATGCGCACGGTCGCGTCCGGATGAGCCATATTGTATGTTCCAGAGAGTGCGGCGATCTGCAACTGCTTCTGTCTCGCATGACTGCCTACTGCCTCGGCCAAGCCATCCGGGAGGTGGTCCGGCAAGCTGGCCAAGCCGGCAGATACCAGATTGAATTGAACTCCATGAAAGCGATCTGCGGCAGCGGCGTCCAACACCTCGGAAGCATTCGTACCCGGATACGTCTTCGCGAAGACCGCCGGATACATTCAGATCTCCTCCAGGGCGTTGGACAGGGGTACGCGTGTCCCGGTCCGCACGGATTCAGCGATTGCAGCCATGGCACGGACCGAGGCCACACCGTCCTCGATGGAAGCGCCAGCGATGGGTGTCTTCTTCAGGACCGTGTCGGCGAAGCTTTCCAACTGGCGGCGATAGAAGTGCCCGTCCGCTCCCAACACGCGAGAGGTGGTGGCATCGTTTTCACGGAAAATGTCTACTTCGCTGGATTTGTAGTACCAGGGGTTGAAGATTTTCCCAATGGCGCCGCCATGCTCGCCGTAGATCTGAAATCCCTCCTGCCAGTCCATGCGAACAGCGACGGTGAGATCGAGATGGCCAAGTGCGCCATTCTGGAATTCCGTCTCGACGAACCAGCAGTATGCGCCAAACCTATGCAGTAGGCGCGCGTGTACGGCGGTGATGGGGCCGCCAAGGTAGCGCGCAAGGTCGACCAGGTGGCATCCGTGCGTCAGCATGTAGTACCGGACCTTGTCCGCCTTCGGATCGTCGACTGGCTTGAGAGCCCGCTTTCCCATACGAGGCAAAGGTTGAACAGCATCGGTGACCGTATAGCGATGCGTCGAATCACAGTACCAGGCCTTCAAGGCAAGCAATTGACCGATCTCATCCCGGACAAAGGCATGCGCGGCCTGTATTCCCGCGTCGAAGCGAAGCATGTGACCGACCTGCAGCACGAGCCCGGTCTCCGATACCTTCCGAGCCAATTGCTCGACCTCGGAAACGTTTGTTCCCAAAGGCTTCTCGCATAGAACATGCTTCCCGGCGGAGAGCGCCTTCATCGCCGCCGCAACGTGGAACGCATCAGAGACGGCAATGATGACGGCATCTACGGTATCGTCGGCCAACATCTCGTCATAGCTTAGATAGATCTTCTCCGCGTCATAAAAGGACCCGAACCGTTGCGCCAAAGACTCGTCCGCGTCGCAAACGGCCTGCAGGGTGACATTGCGGCCCTTTTGCGCGGATTCAAAATGAGCAAACTGGGAGATTGGGCCGCAGCCGAGAATGCCGAGACGGAGAGTGACGGCTTCTTTGTGCATGAAAGCAACCTCGCTCTATTTGTACCCGAGATCGCACGGCCGCGAATGTCTGCCGTTTCGACAACAAGGAATGCCACCGGGGGGATTGATGGCGTTTACCTACCGCTGCGACGTTTGGAGAATGCGGATAAATGCGGCCTGTAAGACGGGCGCGCTCGCGCGAGGCTGGCTCCGCGGGCCGGAATTTTCGCGAATTCCTGGGCGGGACTATTTAAGCGACGATTGAATTTCCGGCAGACCCGGAACGTACACCTTGTGGCGGCAGCGCGGACAAAGCTGCCGGCTCAACCCCAAGTACTTGCCAGTCAGCGTCTTCTGACGCGATAAGCATTGCCTGAGCAGCCGAGTTGGCTCTGAGGTAGTAGCGCTTGGTGTGCGGATAAAGAGCGTTCAACGAGTGTTGGGGCCGAAGGACCACACAATAAGTATGCATGGAGTCTCCTAGCGAATTTTGAGATGGCGTGCCCCGGGGTCTGAAACAATAATACAGCAGCTGGTCGCCCTTGAACGAGGCATCCTGCCCGTTTTGCTTCCGTCCTCTCGGGTATAGTTGCTTGGCATGAACGAAGAGCTCCACACCACGGTCTGCATCGTAGGCGGAGGACCCGCCGGCGTCGTTCTCGCCCTCCTCCTCGCGCGTCAGGGCGTTCCTGTCACCGTGTTGGAAAAGCACAAAGACTTTAATCGCGACTTTCGCGGTGACACTATCCACGGCGCAACCCTCCGCGTGATGAAGGAACTCGGCTTGCTGGAGGCTCTGCTAAAGATTCAGCATCAGCAGTTCGATCATGCCTTCGCCTCTCTGGGCGACCGTAGCTACCTCATCGCGGATTTTGCCACGCTCCCGGCGCCCACCAATTTCATTGCCCTCATGCCGCAATGGGACCTGCTCGACTTCCTTGCTTCCGAAGTCCGCAAGTTTTCAAACGCGCGCATCTTCATGGAGCACAAGGTCACCGGTCTGATCACCGATCCGCAGACCAGCCAGGTCCTCGGCGCCCACGCGGAAAGTCCGACCGGGCCTGTCGATATTCTTGCCCCACTCACGGTCGGCTGCGACGGCCGCCATGCCACCACGACCGATGCCGCCCACTTCCAGCGCGTCGAGCACGGCGCCCCCATCGATGTTCTGTGGCTGCGCCTTTCGCGCCGCGCCGACGATCCCGAGACCGCTCTGGGAAACCTCAACTATGGGCGCATGATCGTGATGATCAATCGAAAAGACTACTTTCAATGCGGCTACATCATCCCCAAGAACAGTTTTGAAACCAAGATCAAACCGGCCGGCTTAGAGGCCTTCCGGCACGATCTCGCGACCCTGGTTCCGTTCCTCGCCAACCCCGGCGCTGACGGCAGGTCCCGCACCGACGAGATTCAGTCATGGGACCAGGTTTCTCTTCTCCCGGTGCAGGTCAACCGCCTGCGCCGCTGGCATCTTCGCGGCCTGCTCTGCATCGGCGATGCCGCGCATGCCATGTCCCCTGTCGGCGGCATCGGGATCAATCTGGCCATTCAGGATGCCGTAGCCGCCGCGCGGATCCTTGCTCCGGTGCTCCGTTCGACGCAAGATCGAGATACACCGGTCCCAGAGTCCTCGCTTGCCCGTGTCCAGAAGCGCCGCGAGCTACCCACCCGCATCACCCAGACATTTCAAACCACGGTGCACGGGTTTCTCAAGAGCTATCTCGGCAAACCTGGGCCACTCAACGCTCCCCTCATCCTCCGCATCCTCAGCCGCAGCAGCCTCTTTCACCGGGCCACCGCACGCTTCATCGGCCTGGGCGTGCGCCCAGAACACGTGCGTTAATCCGGTGTTCCGGAGTTGGCTCTTTTGCGGGGAGGACTGAAGCTGCGCAGGAGAAAATCTCTGCTGTTCGCCAGGACGCTTTCTCGCATTGCAGAATCGGGCAACATGCGGGCCAGTTCGACGGTCCCGATCATGGTGGAAAAAATCGCAAAGAAGGCCTGCTCTTTGTCCACCGCTCGCCGGCCCGGCATAAACGGCAGCATTTGACTTCTGTATTTCGCGAGTTCCGAGAAAATCTGAGGCTTCATCGCCTTATCCGCTCGCGCTAATTCGGGGGCCAGCGCCACCAGTGGGCATCCCCGCTCCGCGTGTTCGCACAGCTCCGGGCTTAGGTAAGTTTTAACAATTGCCTTCCACGCTTCGCGACCCGGCGCCTGTTTCGCCGCACGGAGCAGGATCTCTTCGATCTCCCGGAAGGCTTCTCTGAGGGATTCGATGAGCAGTTCGTCCTTGCTCTCGAAATGCTTGTAAAAGCCACCGTGGGTGAGCCCGGTGTCGCGCATGACGGCAGCAACCGCTGCGCCGTTCATGCCTTCGGTACGGACGCGCCGTGAGGCGTCTTTGACAATTTTCTGATGGGTTTCGAGTTTATGTTCCGGGCGGTAACGCATGACTCTATAGGATGCTGCCAATCATCCCAAGACGCAAACCGAAGGCGAAAAAAAAATCCGCATCCATAGGATTACGAGCATCATCCTATGGGTGAAACGAGGATGGCATGTCTGCTCACGCGCTCGATTTTACGCATTTTTGGCAATACTTCCGGGCGCATGCAACAAGCTTCCCTGTTCCTGACACGATTCGTGCGGTAACCGGGCACGATCCGCAGACGCTGGGAAACTATTTCAGGGCGAACACGAAAGCATTTGGCAGGGCCAGCGTTGAACCGAACAACCGCGGTCAATATCTCAAATTTCAGTAAAGGAGAACATCGATGCCGTCGCAACTCTATTTTTTCGTCAGTATCGGATTCAGTTTTATCGTGTGGGTTATCATCGCGCGATCAATGTGGCCTGAACTAAGCCTTCGGCAACCGGCCGAGGCCTTGCGGCCTCTGCTCATGCTGCATAGCTTCCGCTTCATCGGGCTGGCGTTCCTGATTCCGGGCGTCGTGTCGCCTGACTTGCCGTCTGCGTTCGCGCACGCCGCGGCATTTGGAGACATCATTGCCGCGACCCTTGCGTTGATTTCGGTCCTATTGCTGGCATATAGGGCGGGCATGGTCGTCGCGTGGGTCTTCAACATTTGGGGTGCTGCCGATCTGTTGAACGCCTTCTACCAGGCCAATCACGCAGGCCTCTTGCCAGGGCAGTTGGGAGCGGCCTACTTTCTCCCTACGCTCGTGGTTCCGCTGCTGCTGGTCACGCACGGGCTCGTCTTCAGAATTCTTGTGCCATATGGAAAGAAATCTGTTGTACGGGAGAGGGCGCACGCGTAGAGGACTTGAGTTGAACCAAGGGGCGCTCTTTATCCTGGCGCGAAGCGAGAGGCTTCGCGCCAGGCATATTCGAAAGAGCAAAGTGCGTCGCGTAAGTTTCATTGCCCAGGAGGGACCGGAACGTTACGCGTCTCCCTCTTCGATGGTGACAACTTCGAAGCTGTAGTATAGGCCGCCCTCGGTGTGGGCGTTTCCCACTTCGAGGCTTGTTCCCATGTAGGTCACGTGTTCAATCGGGTCGCCGTTCAGGTAGTAGGTGATGATGTCGCAATCACGGCCCATGCTTTCCGCGTCGCCGTTCACCATGGACGCCACGCATTCCGCTTTGTAGGTCTTGTGTTTGTGGCGGAACACGAAGCGGCCATTGTCCATGCCGATCAGAAACCAACTTGAAGGCGACTTGTCAGCCGTATCAACCCGAGAGCAACCCGTGATCCCAAATACCAGCGTCATTGCCAGGAGGAGGAAGGTGAACTTCCGAGGCAATCCGCTTTTTTCACCTTGCGCGTATGAGCGAAGGCGACACCACCGAGGGGCGTGTGTCATTTAGAACCTTTCCCGAACGTGCAAGACCAATGACTGTACCCTGTGTGCAGTCGCCGACCCGCTGGCTGTCGATTTCGAGACCCCCGCGGGGGTTTCGCCGCGTTATGTACCGTTGGAGGGGGACTCCAACTCTGAACTCACAGGGTGGGATTCTGCTCTTGCGAATCCGTCGTAACGCAACCCGGCTAAATGAGACTAAAGTAGTCGGATATTGATGTCAACCTCTGGCCAACGAAAAATTGCACAGCCTGAGGGGCATTTCCGCCATGCCGCGGCACTTTCTATGGGTAAGGGGGTTTTAACTCACGCTTGTGTAAAGACAGACGCGTAGGTACGACCACTGAGTGTCCCTGCCACAAGCGGTCGAAGAACAGGGACAGGCGATGAATATCCGCGGCGTGGGCCATCACACGATGCGGGCATGGAGCCCCCGAGAGCTTGAACCCGAATTTCACGGGTCAGACTCAACAGAGATATGGCGCGCGTCGACTCACATTGCGAGTGAATCGTGGAAAAGAAGAAACAGCAGTCAATGCGTGGACTTCGGACGTGAGCGGAGCTCACCCGGCCGGCGTCACACCGAATCCCTAAAAGATACCGGCGATGCGAGCAGCCACCGCATTGCTGGCTGCAACTACGGCGGTCTTGACCCTCGATCTGGCGTTGGCAACTTTCCCTGTAGACCCCAATCCCGGTGAGCTCATGGGGAACAACGACTTCTTTTTGATAGGTATCTTTGCAAAGGCGTTGATGGGAGTTTCCTCAGCGATGGGGAAAGGCGTGATGGACGCAGAAGACGCGATTGCCTCCATGAAACGCGCACGCGCACCCTGAGGCAACTCCCTCTGCGGGACCGGCGCACCCATCAGCCGAACCTCAGTGTAGAGATCCGCCAGGCTGTTCAGTCGCGTTGAGCAAAACTGCAATGGTTTGCGAATGGATGTGGCCCGCTTTGCACCGAGGGCCTGCGTCGTCACTTCCTGCTCTGTGTCACGTGCGTGAGTCATCATGCTGCCAGCACCCTTCTTAGTCGTATTAGCGCCAGGCGAATGCGCGTTTTGATCGTGCCCAGAGGCTCCGCGGTTCGTTCGGCTATCTCCGCATGAGTCATGTCTTCAAAAAATGCCAAATACACTGACTGTTGTTGCTCTTCCGGCAGGTCTTTCAACGCTTTCCGGATCTTTTCGATCATCTCGTTGTGCTCGGCTTCCAGGCTCACGTTACAGAGAGAAGCCAGCCGCTGCTCTTCCACCGGTACAGACTGCTTTCTCTGGCGGAGAACGTCGATGGACCGGTTTTTTGTAATGCCCATGAGCCACCCGCGCAACGAGCCGCGCGTGGGCACGAACAAGGAGGGATTCTGCCAGACCTTAAACAAAATCTCCTGCATGACATCTTCGGCGTGCCCATCATCCTTTAAAATCTGCCAGGCAACCGAGTAGACCGCCTTGCTATGGCGATCAAAGATCTCGCGCATTGCGGCCTGATCGCGGTTGTGCACCCGCTGCAGCAACACAGCGTCTTCTGCGGACCTGGCACTTGCTTCCGCATTGGCCGAATCCGGCATCCGAGTGCCACGATGCTTCATTGGTTCCTGCTTCTCACTCACTAAACAGCTTTTCAAGCAAACTCACCTCGTTGGTTGCTTTCTCCATGTGACTGCGAGCTGCGGCAACATCGCCGGACTCCAAGTCCGCGCTCTCCGCAGCAAGAGATACGTTCATGTTGACGTATGCGTCCGCCATACTCTGGTTCAACTCATGTCCATCAAGCATCTTCTGCGCGCGCAGACGCACCATGCTGGCTCTGATGATGCTGGCGCGTGCATCCAGCGCATCCTTTTGCCGGCGGATCTCCTTCACTTCGGCGACGGCGGCCGCAGGCAGAGCGGGTGTTGACTCTGCTTCCGCCTTCGGCATATCGCTCGCGGTGTTGGGCACACCCAGGTCGTCTTCGCCGCTGGAGATGCGCCTTGGGGGGGCGCCAAGATGATAGGCGGCCCCAACAAGCTTCGCACCTGCAACCCGTGCCCGCGAGAGCGAGGGTTTGAGAATCATCTCCGGTTGTGGAGACATAGAGACAACGGTGATCGCACGGACGGGATGGCTATCGTCGACTGGCGTCGGAGCAGCTGGCGGTTGAGCCACGCTCTGTGCAGTAGCGGCGTTCGCGGTAATGACGACGGCCGAAGCCGCGTCAGGAGATGGCTGGGGCGCTGATATGCTGATAGACCGGCCAACGGAACGGGCAAGGGTCTTTGCCATAGCTCCGCTCTTGAGCAGACGAGGCATAGCTAGCGCGGTGAAGCCGGCAAGAACCATCGCTGCAATTGCCGCAGCTCCCATCGACCATCCACGACGCCTGGTCGAAGGGCGCCACGCAGCAGCTATCGCCGCGGTCCGCGGTACGCGGCGATTCATGGCGGGAGCAGGAGCCACTGCATGGGATAGGACGGCGGGGCTCTCTACTGGTTGCGCAGCAGCGATCCCGGTGACCTCACGCAACGCTTCACTGAATTCTGCCGCGGTCTGAAAGCGCAGGGATGCATCTTTCTCCAGGGCTTTCATAATCAAGTCGCTCAGACCTTGAGAGAGCGAAGGGTTCATCTCGATCGGCGACCGCGGAATCTCATTCAGCTGTCGATGCAACACTACATATGCTGCCTCGTCGTCAAATGGCAGCGTGCCGGCCAGGAGCTCGTACATAGTGATGCCAACCGAATAAATATCCGACCGCTCATCGGCCGCGATGCCGAGCGCCTGCTCCGGCGACATATAGTTGAGCGAACCCAGCGTGGTGCCGGGCCGGGTAAGGTCATGTTTAGCCTTCGACTTCGCGATGCCGAAGTCGGTTAACTTCACCTCGCCCTTCGGAGTCACCATAATGTTCGCTGGTTTGATATCACGGTGAACGACCCCACGGCTATGCGCATAACCCAGGGCGGCGAGAACCTGTTGTATGTAACCGGCCACTTGTTCCGGAGACAGAGGCGCCGGCTGGGCAAGCTGGTGCAGGGTGCACCCCTCGACGAACTCCATGATCATGACGAGCTCGTTGCCGTTTTGTAGTGCCGTGTGGAGTTGCGCAATGTTGGGATGATCGAGGGCGGCCAGGGTACGAATTTCGCCGCGGAAACGAGCGGCCAGCTCAGGCTCTGCGCTCAGATCGTCGAAAAGAATCTTCATCGCCTCGGTGCGCTGAGAGATGACGTTGCACACGCGATACACACAACCCATGCCGCCAGAACCAAGAACACTTACTACTTCGTAGTCGGCGACTCGTTGACCAATGGCAAGTCCCATAACCAAAACCTCACGGTCGTACTCTTTCCAAGGATGTCAACGGAGAAACCAGCGTCCTTGAACCGAAGGTGAGCTACCCAGTTGGCTACAGTCGCTACGCCTTACCGGCGCCGGAGACATACTGAGTAACTTCTTAGGTCAGCCTAAGGATTAGTCATCGGAGGAATACTGTAAATGGATCGGACTGGTGAGGGTAGACGCGACCTCAGTACCCACACAAAAGGATTACCGGGGCTGTGACGAATACTACGACCAGCTAAGGGTTACGAGTAACCCATGAGTAATTAAATGGTTTTAAGAAACAATCCAGAGATACAACGGATTAAGAAGGCTTAGCGATGACGTCAAGCGGTAACTTGCGTTGCCGCCCCCGAGCATTCAGAGAGCTAAGCGGCTCATTCTCAAGACGGCTGACTTTCTCTGCCACGGCGAGGCTAATGAAATGGTTCAGAGAAATCCCGTCTTTGTTCGCGAGCAGGGTTGCACTTTCTCGTAGTGATGCGGCAAGCCGCAAGGGAAAGGCCAAACGACGCTTTTCTTCACGATGCATAGTCATGGCCTGCTGCTCTTTGATGAGCCCGTGTGTTGTTCCGGAAGTGTAGAGCCAGCACCACATCTGCTCTCAATGACCCGAAAGGTGTAGCAATCCGTCGCCACGCAACATGTGCGCAAGAGGCGCGGTCATTGCTTATCGACATAAATGAATTCTTAGATATATGCCACCGCCGATGTTTCGTAACAGACGTCACGCTAATGTTTAACAAGTGAGCACAAGTGATATCACTGCGGATATCACTTTTACCCATATAACCCTTAAGTGATCTGAATGTCTAGTCGTTTGGTGTTTAGATGTGGTGACCAATAAGTAGTTCGAACCAAGCCGGTAGCTAGTCGGCCCCCGAACTACTGGTTTTCCTGCCTATCCAGGGGTTGAGGGCCATTATGCCACGCGATACCAAGGTTATGCTCGCTCACCATGTGAGATTCATTGCTTCTCGCTTTTCCTATAGAGCTTTCCAGACTGTCATCGCACGGCGCTCAAACATTAAGTTATTTTTAGATCAAGATAGAAGCATCCTCGGCTTTGTCATCTTATTCATGACGTTACTGTCATATATGACGCTGAGTGGATGCGGCGCCGGCGGGTATGCCGGTAGTGAGATCACCAGCCTGTCGAGCACTGCCATCACCATCGATGCCGGCCAGTCATTTCAGTTCACAGCAGCCCTTTCGGGCAAAGCACCCGTGTCGTGGTCTTTGGCGAGCAGCGCATGCACTTCGAGTGCATGCGGGTCTCTGTCGAGTACGGCGGGGACGGCGGTCACCTATACCGCGCCCATCGGTATCACCTCGCAGTTAAAGTTGACGCTCACTGCGGCACTCACCGGCACCGGAGATTCCGCGAATGCGAGCGTTACGGTAAACCCGGATCCGGTGATCGTGGGAACGCCACCGCCAGGAACCGTGGGGTCTCCTTACAACGCGACCCTCACCACGACCGGTGGTACCGCTCCGGTAAAACTAACCCTGACCGGTTCCCTGCCGGCGGGTCTTTCGTTTGACGCAACCACAGGCATTATTTCCGGAACCCCGACCACTGCCGGTTCTTTCAGTGTTGGGGCGCAGGCTGTTGATTCTAGTGATATCCCCTTTACGGTCAAGGCCGTGGAGACGATCGTCATCGCAGCCCCGGCAGTTGTGCCGGTTTCGGTGACAGGTCAGCCGCCCGCAGGGACTGTTGGCCTGGCTTACACGACGCCATTCAGTGCCTCCGGAGGGACGGGCCCTTATTCATGGAGCATCGTATCGGGCACGCTGCCTGCGGGGTTGACCCTCTCGGCGACGGGAGCAGTTTCAGGCACGCCGACAGCACAAGGGACATCGGTATTCGTGCTGCAGGCGCAGGACTCCATCGGCGCCACTGGATCCGCGGTCTTCAGCATCACGATCAATCCCGCGTCTTTGACGATCGCTCTATCGACATTACCCGGCGCAACGGTCGGCATCCCTTATAGCGCCACCATCCCAGTTTCGGGCGGAAACGCCCCCTACCTGTGCGCCCAGACCGGCGGCAATCTGCCTGCGGGTCTGAGCATGAGCACAGGTTGTGTCGTGAGTGGAACTCCAACCACGGCCGGGACCTCGAACTTCACGGTTAAGGCAACGGACTCCAGCAACCCGGTGGAAACCGCCACCGCGCCGGAGACCATTACCGTCTCCCCGGCGGGGAACCTGGTTCTCGCCAACCCGCCGAATGGAACGGTGGGGACGCCCTACAGCGGATTGATTGGCGTCTCGGGTGGAACCTCGCCGTACAGTTGCACCATCACAGCGGGTACGCTACCGGCTGGCCTCGCGCTGGGCGCGGGTTGTGTGATCACCGGTACCCCCACCACAGCAGCCACGGTCTCGGTGACGGTGAACGCGACGGATTCCAGCAGCCCGATAAGGACCGTGACCGGGCCGGTCAGCCTGACGATTTCTCCCGCGGCTCTGACACTGACCTTATCGACGTTGCCGGGAGGGACTGTCGGAGTACCGTATAGCGCCACGATCGGCGTGGCCGGTGGCACGGCACCGTACAGCTGTACGCAAACCGGAGGGGCACTGCCCGCAGGTCTTACCTTGTCGCCAGCCTGCGTAGTGAGCGGGACTCCAACCACCGCCGGAACGACCAGTGTCACTGTCAAGGCGACGGACTCCGGCAGCCCGACAGAAACGGTTACGGGACCGGAAGGGATAACCATCTCCGCCGCCGGCAGCCTGGCGCTCTCCAATCCTCCGAATGCAATCGCGGGAACGCCTTATAGCGGAATCATCGGAGTGTCGGGTGGCACCGCGCCTTACAGTTGCGTGATCACCGCCGGTGCGTTACCTGCCGGCCTCACCCTGGGTGCGGGCTGCGTCGTCACGGGTACCCCGACCACAGCAGGCACCGCCAACCTGACGGTCAAGGGAACCGACTCCGGTACTCCAGTGAAGACCGTAACCGGGCCAGTCAGCCTCACGGTTACTCCCGCTGCGCTGACGCTGACCTTAGCGACTTTGCCGGGCGCGACGGTGGGAGTACCCTACACCGCCACCATCGGCGTCGCTGGTGGAACGGCGCCCTACAGCTGCATGCAAACGGCAGGTACGCTGCCCGCCGGGCTCAGCTTGTCCGCTACCTGCGTGGTGAGCGGCACGCCTACCACGGCCGGAACATCCACTGTAACCGTCAAAGCTACCGATTCCGGAACTCCTACCGAAACCGTTAGCGGACCGGAAAGCATTACCGTCTCACCCGCCCCGCTCAGTCTGACCTTTTCGACACTGCCGGACGCGACGGTCGGCGTACCTTATAGCGCCACCATCGGGGTTGCGGGTGGAAGCGCGCCGTACAGCTGCACACAGACAGGGGGCACATTGCCTGCAGGGCTGACTCTCTCCCCCGCCTGCGTGGTGAGCGGCACGCCAACCACGGCCGGGACCACCAGCATCACGGTCAAAGCGACCGATTCCAGCAACCCGGTGGAAACGGTAACCGGACCGGAGGGGATCACCGTCTCGCCCGCCGGCAGCCTGATTCTTACCAACCCACCGAATGCCACCGCGGGCACGCCGTACAGCGGCACCATTGGTGTGTCAGGTGGAACCGCGCCGTATAGCTGCACGATTACCGCAGGGACACTGCCTGCCGGGCTTAGCCTCGGCGCCGGCTGCGTCATTACCGGAACTCCCACGACTCCAGGCACAGTCACCGTGACTGTCAAGGGAACGGATTCCGGCGCCCCGGTCAAAACCATCACCGGTCCCGTAAGCGTGACGGTGACTCCCGCTCCTCTGACGTTGACCATGGCCGCCCTTCCCGGTGGAACGGTCGGAGTTCCGTATACCGCCACGATCGGAATCTCGGGTGGAACGACGCCCTATAGCTGCACCCTGGTGTCAGGGACCTTGCCTGCCGGGCTTTCTCTGTCCGCCAGTTGCGTGGTCTCAGGTACGCCTATCACGGCCGGCCTCTCGAATGTGACGGTAAAAGCTACCGATTCCAGCAACCCGGTCGAAACGGTGACCGGACCGGAAAGCATTACTATCTCCCCTGCGCCGTTAACGCTGACGCTCGCCACCCTGCCCGGGGCGACGGTAGGCGTGCCCTACAGCGCCACCGTCGGGGTCTCGGGTGGAACCGCGCCCTACGGCTGCACGCTGGCCTCGGGTACGCTGCCGGCCGGGCTCACTTTGTCTGCAAGCTGCGTGGTGAGTGGAACACCTACCACCGCCGGCGCCTCTACAGTAATGGTCAAGGCTACCGACTCCAGCACGCCCATCGAGACCGTCACTGGACCGGAAAGCATTACCGTAGCTCCCGCACCGTTGACTCTGACACTGCCGACACTACCGGGTGCCACCGTCGGCGTGCCCTATACGGCAACCATCGGCGTCTCGGGTGGAACCGCACCCTACGGCTGCGTTCTGACATCAGGGACCTTGCCTGCCGGCCTTACCCTGTCGGCCACCTGCGTCGTGAGCGGGACACCCACGACTGCCGGTACGTCGAATGTCACGGTAAAAGCTACCGATTCGAGCACGCCGGTTGAAACCGTTACCGGGCCGGAGAGCATTACTGTCTCTCCCGCGCCGCTCACGCTGACACAATCGACGCTGCCAGCAGGAACGGTTGGCGTACCCTACAGCGCTACCATCGGTGTTTCGGGTGGAACGTCGCCTTACAACTGCACCTTGACCCTGGGCACGCTGCCGGCGGGGCTAACCCTGTCCGCAGGCTGCGTCGTGAGTGGAACCCCGACGACGTCAGGGACATCGAACCTAACCGTCAAGGCGACCGACTCCAGCAATCCCGTGGAAAGCGTCACCGGGCCGGAAAGTATTACCATCTCGCCTGCGCCGCTGACACTGACCCTCTCCAGCCTTCCGAATGCGACCGTCGGCACCCCTTACACCGCGACCATCGGCGTATCTGGAGGTACCGCACCCTACAACTGCACCATCATTGCAGGTACATTGCCAGGTGGATTGTCGCTTACCGGCTGCGTTGTCAGTGGCACACCCACCGTTGCCGAGTCCGTGATCCTCACCGTCAAGGCAACCGACTCGACGAATCCGGTTGAAACCGTCACCGGGCCGGTCGGACTCACCGTCCAAGCCGCAACCACGCTCACCCTCACCTCTCCGGCAAATGCAACGGTAGGAACTCCCTACACCGGCACGATCGGGGTCACAGGCGGCCAGGCGCCCTACACCTGCACGTTGGTCTCCGGTACTTTGCCGGCCGGGCTGACGATGACGAGCTGCGCGATCAGTGGAACCCCGACCACGGCCGGACCGGTCACGATCACGGTGAAAGCGACCGACTCTAGTAACCCAGTGGCCACCACCACCGGGCCGGTCACAATCACTGTTCTGCCGGCTACGGCGGTTCTTACGCTCAGCAATCCTCCCAATGGCACAGTCAGTGTTCCCTACACCGGCGTGATCGGCGTCAGCGGAGGAAAGGCTCCGTATACCTGCACGCTTACGGCAGGAACCCTGCCTGCTGGTCTGACGCTCGGAGCAGGTTGTGCCCTGAGCGGCACCCCAACCACGGCAGGCACCGTGATGGTGACGATCCATGCTACGGACTCCGCCACTCCCACCGCATCCGTCACTGGGCCGGTCAGCATCACCATCTCTCCCATTCCAACTCTGACCCTGACCGGCTCCCTGCCGAACGCGACGCTGGGGGTTGCCTATAGCCAAACCCTGCTGGCGACGGGAGGCATAACACCGTACACCTACAGCCTGACCGCTGGTGCCTTGCCACCAGGACTGAACCTGTCTTCGGCGGGAGTGATCAGCGGCACGCCTACGGCCGTGGGCGCCTCGAGCTTTACCGTCACGGTTACCGATACGGAACCGACACCACAAACGGCGAGCCTGCCGCTGGTGCTCCTGGTCGTCTACCCGACCACGGCCACCGACGCGGAATTGGTTGGCCCGTATGCCTTCCTCTTCCAGGGTTACGACGATGTCGTTGCCGGTGTGCTGGCATACCAAACCGCGACCGTCGGAAGCTTCACCGCGGATGGTACCGGCGTGGTGAGTAGCGGAGAGCTTGACTCCAATCACCAGACGTCCAACCCCTCCGGCAACACCATCAGCAGTAATCAATTCCTCGGCACGTATACGTTGGCGACGGACAATCGCGGATTCCTCACGATAACCACGCTCAATGCCAACGGGACGACGGCGCAGACCTCTACCTACGCCATCACGGTCAAAGCTCCAGTTTCACCGGCCACGGTTGCAACCCAGGCGGACTTGATTCAATTCGACGACAACTCCCTGGTCGGAACCCGCGGATCGGGGACCATGCTGGCCCAGCAATCGACGTCGTTCAGTTCCGGATTGAACGGCAGCTATGCCTTCGGCTTGTCCGGCGACACGCCGTGCTTGCCCTCCTGCACGCTCGGGATCTTTGCCGGTCCCGCGGCCTCTGTCGGCCGATTCACCAGCGGTGCCGGCGCCATCAGCCTCGGGGTCAGCGACGCCAACATTTCAACCACCCACTATGCCGATGAGGCGCTCACCGGCAGTTACGGATCCGCTGACGGCAATGGCCGTCTGGCTCTGACCATGGACACCGCGGGCACCCCCGCTGGCGTGTATCCAACCGACTATGCAGTCTACCTGGTGAGCGGCAACGAGGCGTTTTTGATGTCAACTGACAAGCACTCCGCGTTCGTTCTGCTTGCCGGTTCGGCCCAGCTGCAAACCCAGGCCACCTTCTCCAATACGTCGATGGGCGGCGCGTTCGTCGGCTATGAGAATGCGCAGGCCAATCCTGGATTACTCGGCGTTACCCTCGGGAACGTGTTGAATGTGAGCACGGCGACCATCTTCCGTGCGACCGGCACGGGGACCGGAACCTGCGATACAACCAACGTCGACATCGCCGGACTGACTGGCCTGGTCAATCAATTGACGGGCTTAGGAAGCAACTCGACCATCCTGAACGCACTGCTGGGAACCTATCAGTCCACCGGCAACAGTACCTGCACCGTTGCCGCCAATGGGCGCGGTGCACTCAACTACCCGCCGCCGGACAATGTGCTGACGCTGCTACTGCAGCTGCTCGGCCTGTCCACGGCCCCGCCCGGGCCACGCGAATTTTATCTCGTGAGCCCCGACAGCGGTTACTTCCTGGAGACGGCGTATGCCGGCCTGGGCAGATTCGAGCCGCAGACGGGGGGACCGTTCAGCCTGGCGACCCTCGATGGTACGTTCGTCTACGCAAGCCAGCCTGCGGCTTCCCTGGCCAGCTTGAACAGCTCCGGAGTATTTGTCGCCAATGGTACCGGCAGCGCAACCAGCACGCTCGACTTGAATGTGGGCGTCGGCACCATCAACGTGCTGGAGACCGGCGTCACCAGCACCTCGACCTATGTGCTCACGAGTGCGACTGCAGGACGCTATGTGCTCGGCTCTTCCACGGTGATCTACGCGATTTCTCCGGGCAGATTTGTCCTCGTCGATACGGACCCGCTGACAACATCGCCAACTATTACGTTGCTGTACTAACTGCGGTTGGCGAGATCGCGACACAGGGCATTGCGGCCCGGAAGGAGTTATCAACAATGCGCGGAACGAGTTTAACTCTACTGGCCTTGTGTCTCAGTACACTCGGTGTACCGGCGACTTGGGCGCAGAGCGCGCCGCAGATCAAGCGATTGGATGCCCCACGCTTTGATCTCGCCGTCGGGTACAACAATACTCGCGCGAACGCACCGCCAGGTGTCTGCAATTGTTTTGACATGAATGGTGGATTTCTCGAATTCGGTACGCATCTGACCAACCGGTTCAGTATCGCCGGGGAATTTACGGGCAACCATGCGGGCAGCATTGGCCCGCTTGGCCAGGATCTGACCTTGACCACATTTACGGTCGGGCCCCGGGTGTCTTACACCAAGAATCGATTCACTCTGTTTGGAGAAGCGCTGGTCGGCGGAGCTCACGGAGGAGATTCTTATTTCCCTTCCAGTACTTCGGTCAGTTCTAGTGCGACAAGCTTCGCATTCTCGCCGGGGGGCAGTCTGGATATTAAACTCGACTCGCACTTCGCCTTACGCGCACTCAACGTGAAGTACCTGAGAACGTCGTTCCCCAACGGGGTCAACAACGAACAGAATCAACTGATGATCGGGGCTGGGTTGGTGTACAAATTCAATGGGCACAGCCCGAAAGTTGCTCCCCCCGTCGCGGCCCCCCCGCCCACTCCCCCGCCTTCCACTGTGGTTTTCATGTGCGGGACGAATGTAGCCAATGTTCCCCTAGGGCAAATGGTCGTCATTTCCGGCGAAGCCAGGACGGAGCCCGCGAATCTAGGGGTTGATTATTCGTGGTCTTCCAACGGCGGGTCGATCGAAGGCTCGGGTAAGGTCGTATCCATAAACACCACCGGCATGGCGGTCGGAGACTACCGCGTTACCGGGCATGCAAGTCTGACCTCAGACGCACAAACCAGTTCGGAGTGTACTGCTGTGTTCCGGGTGATCCCTGTGGAACCGCCGCCGGCGCCGAGTATCGCCTACGTCCCGGTTTCAGATCCAGCGGCCGACCAAAAGGTTTTCCACGAAAATGTCCAGGATGCCTTCTTTGCCGTCAACAGTGCGAAGATCACCCCGGAATCCCAGGTTTCGATCGACCGTGCTGCAAAATATCTGATCGCTCATCCGGCGATCCACGTCATCATCAACGGGTGGGCGGACTCTCGCGGTTCGGTGCAATACAACCTGTCCCTCGGCATGCGGCGTGCCAACTCGGTTCGTTCTGCTCTTATCGCGGCTGGAGTTCCCGGCGACCAACTCGAGGTGATTACCAACGGCAAGTCGAGCCAGGTCTGTACCAACTCGGATCAGAACTGCTGGCGCTTGAATCGGCGAGCTTCCTTCATGATGCGGCCGTGACAGCCCATCGGTGGGAACCTTCTAGAAGAGAAAGTCGAAATCCAGAAGTTCGTGCGTGCCGTAGTTGCCGAAGAAGCTCCCGTATTGCGGGTCCGCGGTGTTGTTGTGTACCTGCAGCGGGTTGTTGTGGTTCGTCATGTTGCGGATGGTTACGGAAAGGCGAATGGCGTGCTGGGGATTGATGTTGATGTCCTTCGCAATACGGGCATCGGCAGAGAGATATTCAGGGTATCGGGGCTGCTCGGGGGACGCAAGGGTCACATAGTTCTGCAGCTGATCGACGGGCTGCCAGGTGAAGCCGTTGCGGTACTCGATGTGCGGTGAGAGGTGCATTCGCCAGGGCAGATTGGACGTTCCCCAGAAGAGGAAGCGATTTGGTATCTCTCCCGCAGTGCTTGCGGTGATTTCGGGGCGAACCACGGGAAAAGGAAAATCGCCGAGATAGGTGGACGCGTCGGTAATGCTGCCGCGCGCAAACTGGTGGACATACGAGACAAAGAACTGGCGTTGTTTGCTGGCCCCGAGACGGCCGGTGAATTCAAGCTGGCGGCGTTGCATCTCTCCCGAGCCCGAGAGCACCAGCGCATCGCCGCTGGAAGTGGCCTGTGGCGAAAGCGTGAGCTGGTTTTGCGCTTCCGCCTGTAGATAACGAATGCGCAGCGCCAGAGATTCACTGATAGAGTGCTCGGTCTCGAGGTTCCAGGCGAACGTGTAGGGTGCGAAGTTACCATTGCGATCCTGCTGATGGAGAAACGGGTTTCTGGTCTCGGCAGACTGGCTGATGATGTTGAGATAAAGCTCGGGGCCACCGATGATGTTTCCCGCTCCGTCGTAGTTGGTTACGACCTGTTGTGGGTAGTTATTGAACGCATAGGTATCGAGCGGCACGGCGTCGTAGAACAGGCCCAGACCTCCACGAACGACGCTCGAGTTGGTGCCGGAGGGTGTCCAGGCGAATCCCAAACGAGGGGCGATGCGGGTGGTGTAAGTGAGCGATTGGGTTTCGACTCGTACACCTGCATCGGCCGCGAAGTGTTGGTTCACGATCCAGTGGTCCTGGGCATAGACGGCCGGTTCAAAGTCGGCCAGATCAAAGGTGCCGCTGCCGGTATAGGTAATGGTCTGCAGCAACCCACCCGAGGCGTTCACGATATGTACGTTGCGGTTCTGAACCGTTCCCGAATCCTCGGCGTGCGCGAGCACGCTGCCAAACTGCACCGTGTGGCTGCCATGCAGATCAAGCGGCGTGGAGGTCCAGGTTTCGAGCCACTGGAACCGGGTCGCCTCACGGATTTGTTGGCCGAAGTAGGTACCTGAGTTTCTGATGGGCGAGAGCACCATCGCGTCTCCTGCCCTTGCGCCTGTGCTCTGGCCCTGCACCGTGGTCGCATCGCGGGTGCCGGCAATTGTGGTAGTGAGCAGGCCACCGCGCAACGCGTAACGATCACTGATGGTGCCGTTATCCTCCTGATAGCCTGCATTCGGCGTGACCGGCTGCGGATCGAAGTAGTTCAGGTCCTGATATCTGATCGTGTGCGGTGCGAAGTGCAGCGTGGCGGTAATAGTATTGCCGGGGCCGGTGATGGCGTCGAACTGGCTGAAGGAATTAAACGCGTTGGAGCGAGTCTCGTTTACCGGAAAAGGAAGCGTGCGCACTTCCGCCTTATTGATGAGGTATTCGGAACCCTCGGCCAGGTAGAGACGGTTCTTGATGAGAGGGCCGCTGAAGTTCAGGCGCGGAGAAGCATCGCGCAGGCCCTGGAGATGTCCGCTGCGGATGCGGAAGTCGGGGAGCGGATCGTTCAGGCTGTAGTCCCACTTGTCACCGCCGGGGCGAGTTTCCGCGCTCACCACTCCCGCGGTGAAGCTCCCATATTGGGCGAGGTAGGGAGATTGCATGACCTTCAGCAGATCCACGCTGTCGATGGGGACTCCAAGGCCAAAATCTCCGGTCGCAGGATCGTTGACGTTGACCGCATTGACCAGGAGACTGCTGTGAACTTCATCGACACCGGAAACCTGGACACGGCCGTCGGGCGTCCGAATGACACCGGGGACGAGCGGTAGTGCGTCGATCACGGTGCTGGGGCGTAGTGGGGACGAAGTTGCACTTGCCGTCGGCAAAGTGGTTTCGCTGCTGGAAGCTTCGGCGAGAGGATTCTGCGAGTTGCCGGCCTGGACGGTGATGCTCTGTTGGTCGGCTGGGACGGGAACGAGGGTGATTTCGACGATTGACTCCCCGTTCCCTGTTACCTCCGCGGACGCGGAAAGATATCCGGGCAAACTCGCAGTCAAGTGAAGTGCAGAGGATCCACCGCATTGCAGGCTTCCGAGGCCATGCGCGTCGGTGATGGCGCTGCAAACAACCGTGGTTGCCGTGTGACCCTCAACAGTGACCGCGGCGAGCGGATGCCCATCCTGATCGATAGCCTGCACCTGGATGGGAACGGACTGGGCGCGGAGGATCGGAGGATATCCGAAAAGCGTGATCGCCAGCAGAATCAGGGCGGCTTGTGCCAGCCGGTTGAACCGGGAGAAGGCGACGACCTGTACTTCTACCGCCAACGCATGCCCCCTTTGCCCTAGTGTATGTATTTGATTCTCTGGGAGCAGCGCAGATTCGCGGATTGTTGTTTATGGTATGGATTACTTCGGCATGCGCGCGACCCGCATGTTATGAATGCGCAGAGGTGCTTGATGGTTCGAACTCTATGGATGGCGGCCCTTTTAGGGGCTTGTGCCACGCTTGCCTGGGCGCAAGTAAGCGGCATCCCGCCCAACCTCAATACAGGTTTGGCTTCGATTGAGGCCGAAACCCAGCGGCGCGATCTGACCTATCTGGCCTCGGATGCGCTTGAAGGGCGAATGAGCCTTACGCCCGGTGACGAGAAGGCGATCGCATGGGTAGGTGGCGAGTTTGGGAAGGCCGGACTACGCCCGGCGGCGACGGACGTGAACGGCAAAGCCAGCTACCTGCAAACGTTCCGGCTGATTGAATATCAGCCCGACAAAGCGGCCTTTTCCCTGACCCTCGCGTACGCAGGCCAGACGACCGTGTTTCACTCTCCCGAAGCGTTCGGTTACTACAAGAAGGCGCTCGACCTAAACGCGGCCATGGTGTTCGCGGGCTATGGTATTACCGCTCCCGAGCTAGGCTATGACGACTACGCCGGTGTGGATGCCAAGGGCAGGATCGTGCTGGTGTTTGACCATGAACCACAGGAAGAGAATCCACGCTCCGTCTTCAACGGAATAGGATTGACCCGCTATGCCACTTCGCGGGTGAAGTTGCTGAACGCCCAGGCGCACGGAGCACTGGCCGTGATCGGGATGGCGGAACCGAACCGGCACCATCTGACCCATGCCGAGCGATATGCACGCATCGGTGGATCGGCGGCGCGAGCGGTGCCCCTGCCCATGCAGGCTATCGAAGACGATGAATTGCATATTCCTCTGGTCACGGTGCAGGATGCCGTAGCGCAGCGAATTTTGGCGGGCGCCGGCGCAACCCCCTCGGAACTGCAGACAAACATCGACCGCGATCTAAAGCCACAATCGCGGACGTTGAGTACGACCACGCTGACACTGCATATGCGGAACGAAACCGAGCGTGTAGGAGAAACGGCCAACGTTGTCGGTTTGTGGGAAGGGAGCGATCCCAGTTTGAAAGCGGAAACAGTGATGATTACCGCTCATCATGACCACGATGGCATCTCACCCTGCCCGCCGGGCAAGGGAGGCACCGATCAGCAGAGCCATGCGACTCCGCCCGGGCCCGATTGCGTGGAGGTATGGCATGGAGCCGACGACAACGGCTCGGGAACGGTGGGCGTAGTGAACCTGGCGCGGGCATTCGCGGCGAATCCTGTGCGGCCGAAGCGAAGTATCCTCTTCGCCGTCTTTGCCTCCGAGGAGCGCGGGCTACTTGGAGCGTACTGGATGGCCTCGCATCCTCTGCGCGATCTGTCGACCACACGTGCCCAGATCAACTTCGACATGATCGGGCGCGACGAGAAGCCGAGTTTGCAGACGGATGGTTTGATCGACATCCCCGCTGTAACTTCGAATCGTCTGAACCTGATTGGCGCACTCTATTCCCCGCAGTATGAGCGGGTCGTCGAAGAGGAGAACAAACGCGTCGGACTCGAGCTCGATCATCGCTTCGACCACGAGTCAGTGCTCAATGTGTTGTTTCGATCAGATCAGTTCCCTTTTCTTCTGAAGGGAATCCCGGCGTTATGGTGGTTCACCGGCTTCCATCCGGACTACCATCACACGAGCGATACGGTCGAGAAGATCGACTTCACGAAGATGACGCGGATCCTGCGATTGGGTTATCTGACGGCGTGGCGATTCGCGAGTGATCCGTTGACGCCGGTGTTTGTGGCTGATCCGACTCCTTGATGTGCTTTGACCCACCCAGAGGTTGAGTTGGGCTTTAGGCGCTTAGAAATCCAGGTGAGTGCGGAGACCAGGGACAAGGATGGGGCCTCGATCACGATTGAAACCGGGGTTGTTGACGAAAGAGAGTTGTGCCGCCACATACAGGCCGCCGCGCACGTGCGCTGTGTAGTACGTCTCGCTTACACTCTCCCGCCCGTACCTAAGGGCGCCATCGCCTAACTCGAAGCCGAGGCCTCCCAGCGACAGGTATTCGTGGTGCTGCTGGCTGAGGCCGCTGTTCACCCAGGCACTGCCGATGCGGTCGTCTTTCCGGTGCCACGCGTCACCAGTAAGATCTGCTCCAAACGATACCGTGTTGTTCATCTCGCAAAAGATGAAAGACTCGTAACGGCCATCATTCCAACCAGCACGAAAGAAGGCGCGGAAGTTTGCGGGAAGATCTTGTTCGAAGTTCACCCCGAAGCCGGGCTTCGCGGTGTTGGGATGTCGGTGAGCCGTGATGTCTGGGGTTGGATCCTGACCGCTGATGAACGCGTGATTGGCTTCGCTATATCTTCCGAGATCAGCATGGTTGAGAAAGGCGAGGGTGCGCAGATGCGTGGCATACCCCTGAAGGGTGTAGGTCGCGTAGTCAAATTCGAAGTTGTCTGAATGGACGTGACGGACGTCGTAGTCGAAATCCACGCCGGTTTCAATCTTAGGCAGAAGCGCCTCGGCAAATCGGAAGCCGACCCGCGGGCCCTGGTAATTCGCCATGGCGGCCACGGTGAACCCGTGCTCGTCGCCGGCTACTTCGTAAATGCCATTGTTACCGATAGCCACATTGGTAAATTGCAGGTGGCTGTCGCTGCCCACCTCATTCACGTCAAAGAAGTCCAGCAGGCTGATCTTGCCGGCGGTGAACTCAAGCCGGCTGCGCGGAAGAGAGGGCTGCAGGTAAAAGGGATTGGGCTCCTCCTCGATGCGCTCCGGCGTGAGCGCGACGGTGTGGTGCACGAAGGCGCGAGAGAGGTAGACCGCACGGCTTATCTGGGGACTGACCACGTCGGCATTGACATAGGCGGCGAGGCCCGCACCATCACTCAATCCGCTGCCTCCGGCCTCATCCACATTGGCAATGAGTTCGGTGAAACGCCAGAGCCGTACACCGGTGTACAGCGTAAGAGCACGGGAGGCAGCCGTCTCCCCATAGCCATGGAAGCTGTTGGGGCCGACGTAGGGCGAATGGAATGGGGTATGCGCCTGGAAGATGAAGTTGGATTGGCCGGAGATCCAGAAGCGGTCGCGGATCAGATGGTCCAGGAAAAACGCCGGGCTTTCCTGATCGTCGGACTGATCCTGGATGGTTTGCTTTACCTGCGGCGTCGCATTGGAGTACTCGGGGCCGCCATTCCCCCCGGACCGGGGGCTTCGATCCGTTTGCGGGACAGGTGCGTTGGGTAGCGACGCAGGAGTCTGCGCGATCGCGGATGCGCCGTGAAGGAGCAGGCAAACCGCCGCAGCGGCACCAAATCGCTTTGAGGGAAGCCTGCGCACTGGCAAGAAGGTAAATCCAAGCGGCGGCTGAGAATGTCACAGGGCTTTAAAAATGCACTTTTCGCCCTGGACAAGCCCCAGATTCCGACCGGAGCGTAGGGAGGCAGTTTCACGAAACGTTCACGTCTTGGCCGGAGGGCTGCCGTAGTCTCTTCCGAGGAGGTAGAAACGTTGCCGTTGAACGCCAAAGTGCTCCATCTGCATACGTATTTTCTGTTTCCGATCTCGATCGACCAGAATGCGGTCATGGATGAACACCCCGAGATCTGGCGGGGAGCGCAGCACTGGTTTGAGAAACTCGACCACTGGATAACGCGCCACGTGGTTCCGGAGTACCAAACGGCAGCGGCCCAGTTGGGGGGATGGCGGCGCCACTCAGAGAGTTCCGTCGATTTCAACTCACCCACCTACCAGGACATGATGTTCTTTCATCCCTTCGTCCGGCGGGCGTTTTTCGATACCGGAGATGCGAATCGCGCACACGAGGCACTGATTCATCGCTATGTAATTCACCCGCCTGCCGGTTCCCGGTTGTACTACGAAGCCGAGGACGGAAACGGCCTATCGGCCAAGGTGGAAATCACGGATTTGCGGCTGTTGATGTTCGGCAATGGCGTGGCCATTCTGACCATCGGCATAGAAGCCCGCAACATCACCTACGCGCAGGCACTCTGGATCAACGAGATGATGCGAAAGATCTATCCCTCGAGCGCCCACCAGATCGAGACAGGCCGCATTCCAAATCGACTGGGGTTGGTACTGGAAACAGCCACGGATCGGCATGTGGTCGCAGAGGAGAGATGGGAAGGCGGCCGCGGCATCGGCTATCGTCCGCAGCTTTCGAGCATTGTGCTCAGCCTGCTGCACTTCGCCAATTATGGGCACGAAGAGTTTGAGACCACTCTGGACGAGCGCATGATCGTGAACAGCTTTGTCTGTCTCGACCGGGCCCAGCTGCCTGTAGGATATGGAACCTCGGAAGACTATGAGATTGCTTTCAGCCGGCTTCTTTATGTCGACCAGGATGGCGCCGACTATCGCTATGACCCTGCGTTCCTGCACGAGCAGATGAGGAACCACGTTTACCGGCGTTGGCAGCACCAGGGAACCCTGTATGGAATGACTGCCTACTCGAACGTGACCAGCACGCTGGCTTCGCCGGAGACAGCCGACCCCGCGCCCGTCGTGCACCGCATGTTCCGTGGACGGAACCTGCTGATTGCGGTGATTGCTTTGTTCTACCGCGCAAGCCTGCTGAATTTTGCCGAGGAGTCCGCGCTGGTGTCGCGACAGCTCTTCCCCGTATTTTCCGGCGGCGTGGTGCGTCATCGCCACATCCAGTTCGCCACCCGGCTCATGGCGGATTTCCACTACTTCAACACCTACTGGTATCACCTGGAACCGACCACCAAAGATGAGGAACTGGAACATTTTCAGTTGCTGAGCAAGGCGTATCAACTGGGTGCCACGAAAGAGACGATCGAGAACCAGATCGCATCCCTGGCCGGTTTCATCGATCGTTTGTTTGCGTTACGGAACAGCGACGCCGTCAACCGGTTGGCAATGATGAGCGTCATTCTGGGAATCGGGGCGCTGGTCACTGGCTACTACGGCATGAACATCCCGCATCTCACCAACTGGCTGCAAAAAGCAGCTGCTTCTTTTTGGAGCCTGGCGGCGACTTCGCTCATGGCCCTCGCCTCTCTCTGGTTCATCTTCTACGTCGTGGGCTCGAACTGGCTGGATTATCGGGCCAGCATTCTGCCTCACTTGTTCCGCAGACCACTTACCCCAAAGAGCCTGCGCGAGTTGCGCCGCTACAGCAAAGAAGAAGGACCTGCGCCGAACTAGTTGCGGCGCACGCTGGGGACGGTAGGCACGCAAAACAGGTTCACACCGCTCTGGATGTGCTTCTTCAACGAGGTGCCATCGAGGGACGGGAATCTTCGTCGCGTAGATGGCCACTCTTGATCTGGCCGGTCAGACACAAGAGTTGCACTGCAAATCGCTCTTTGGCAGACGCTCACCCCTACTCAACTATCCGTAGAAGCTAGCCCTAGATATTTATATGTGTCTGGAGCGGGATGCAGGAGTATCTCGCGATGAGCTGCAATGAAAGCGACGCAATGTTCAGAAGTGGACACGGTCCGGAAATGGACATCGCATTTCCCTTACACCAACGCAGGGCAATCAATCGCCATCTAATCCTCTCTCGCACGCAATGCATCGATCGGCACGCCAGCATTAAATCCTCTTGAAAAACATTCGATGCGCGGGAACTTACCGCGATGGACATGCGTAACCACAAACCAGGTAGTCGTCCATCCCGATCGCTCTTACAAATTCCTGTTGAGGGACACGCATGATCGTCTTGTCTTCCTATCGAGCGTACCGAGCCTTTCCTCTATTGTGTTTGCTTTTTCTTACCTCCCTTCGATTGAGTGTTTCCACGGCTTGGGCACAGAAATCCGTACCGCAGGCCGCTTCTGCCCCGGCGCAGATTGCTCATGAGCTGGAGACGATTCATCTCGCGGAACAGCAGCATCGTCCCGAAGCAGAGCGTGGCGCTTTGTGGGCGCACCTTGCATTGGACTACCACTCCATCGCCGATTTCCAAAAGGCAGAAGATGCCTATAACCACGCTCTCCATCTACTTAAGCATGAACCGTTGGCCGAGGCGGAGTATGCCGAGACGCTCGAAGACCTGGGAGTGCTTTATTTGATATATGGCCGTCTGAATGAGGCCGAGCGCGTCAGGAAGCAAGCGCTCGCGGCGCGTAAAAAGCTCGGCGACCTGGCGGAAGTTGGAGTGAGCGAAGTACATCTCGCCGATATAGCTTTTGAGCGGCACCAGTATAAGAAGGCCGAGCAATTAGCACTGCTCGGAATAAAAGAGATGAATTCTTCGCCAAAGCCTCCCAGAGCAGGTACGGTTTCAGGACTTATCACTGTTACGTATGCCCGCTGTTTACGGGGTCACTGTGATCAAGGCTTGCCGAGCGCACAGCAAGCGGTCTCTTTCGCCAGGAGCCACTTCCCGCCAGGATCGGCGGCTATTGGTTTCGCAATGGAGACACTCGGATATGCGGAGTGGAAGAACGGGGCAATGCAGGATGGCGAGAAAGATCTGCTTGACGGCATTCGCATCTTGCGGTCCACGCTGGTTCCGACCGATCCTCGCCTGGGTGGCGCCTTACTGCAGTACGGGGACTACTTGAATGCGACGAGCAGGCGGGCGGAGGCACAAGGAATTCACGAAGAAGTGGAGAGGATCAACAATCAGGCCGGTGTGTGTGCGGCGTGTACCGTAAGCGTCTACAGCTTATCGAAGACCTTGCGGTAAAGGCGCGCGAAACGTAACTGAGTGAACAGCGCGGACCCCTCACACCTGGGACGGGTTCGCGCTGTCTCGCCTTCTTTGCGCCACTCAGTGTTCAGACAGCATCTTTCGCGACAGATCCAGGATCGTCTCTGTGACGTCCTCGCCCTGTGAGTGATCGACCAAAGCGTCGAAGAACTCGAATGAAGTCAGCGCAGCCAGCGCTGCAGCTCGCTGATCGGCACGCCGATGGATGCCCAGTCGGCTCACAAGCCTTTTAGCGGCCAGGAATCTGCGCCGATTGCGAGCCTCAACGACCGACCCAAACTCGGGGTCGATGGCACCGATTCCTTGAATGCGCCGGATGAGCACGCGATTCACGGTCCAGAAATGACAAAAGACCTCTACAAAGTGCTCAAGCAGTTTCTCTGCGGAACCCTGCGTCATGACGTCACGCATGTTTTCCATTCCGCCCTCAAGCGCGATGACATCGAAGAGCGCCTCCAGCACCGCGGTCTTGGTTCCGAAAAGGTTATGCACCGTCTGCCTGGTGATCCCACTCTCGGCGGCGAGCGACGACATCGTCATCTTCCAATAGCCGTGCTCTAACTGCGTCCTGGCGGCACGCAGAATCGCTGCCCGGCTCTCATCCATTTGCTCCAGGCGCTTGCCAAGCTCGTATGGGCGCTTTGGCTCTTCTATCTTCTTCGCAGTCACGGTCCTATCTTATTTGGCTCTCATTTACTTTGACATACTGTAAATGCAAATTATAGGATGACGTTCATTGAGAGGACTCGTCATGAACCACGATGCTCACGAGGCACTCAACAGCTGGGATCAGGCCGGCTATGAACAGGTTCTTCGTTTCCCACTCTGGGTGAAGATTGGCTTCTGGACTTGTATCGTCATCTCGGTTGCCGTTGTTGTGCGCCGCGCAGTCGCGCTGATCGTTGGGCCAAGCAAAAGTGCGCCTCCGCAGCTTGCTCAACTCGACGCATATTTTTCGTCCCACGCGGCTCTCACGTGGATTCACATTCTGTGCGCGCTCGCCTTCGTTTCGTTATTGCCTTTCATATTCTGGCAACGCACCCAGAATTTGAAGTGGCTTGAACGCACTTTCCTTATCCTCGGCCTGATCGTCGGATGCTCGGCCTACGCCATGAGTGTCCATGCTGTCGGTGGATGGCTCGAACGCACCGCCGTCCTGGTATTCGACACGCTCTTCCTTATCTCGCTGGCGCAGGCCATCGTCGCAGGACAACGCGCCGATGAGAGGCAGAAACAAAGATGGATGATCCGCACCATTGCTGTCCTTCTCGGGATCGCCACGACGCGGCCGGTGATGGGATTCTTCTTCGCGACCTCCGCGATGACGCACCTTACACCGCGGGAGTTCTTCGGTATCGCTTTCTGGGTAGGTTTCTCCCTCAACACAGTCGCGATGGAACTCTGGCTTCGCAAATCCAGCGTTGCGGAAGCGACTCGCTAAAGTCTTGCCGGAGTGCCCGGAGATGGTTCTGGGCGTTCAAGAACAACTTTCGTGCGAGTCAGGTCAGGGTCACGTGGCATCTGATGTGAGGGCAAACTCAACAGGGAGCGGCCGACCATCCCACTCAAGCCGAATGATGGCCTTGCATGGGTCACTCCGGGGCTGCCTGGATAGGAAGGAACATGGCGAATTTGAGCGTCGATTTGAAACTAGAGGCGGTGGTCATCCCGGTGTCGGATGTCGACCGTGCGAAGAAGTTCTACGGGGACCTGGGTTGGCGACTCGATGCCGACTTCCCTTTTGATAACGGCTTCCGGGTCGTGCAGTTCACGCCACCCGGCTCAGGGTGTTCCATCCAGTTTGGCACGAACATGACGCCGGCGGCGCCGGGATCGGCCCACGGTTTGTACCTGATCGTCTCCGATATCGAAGCGGCACGCGAGCAGCTTGCCGGCCGCGGGCTTGCGATCAGTCAGGTCTTCCACCCCGAAATACCGGGGGCGCAGTTTCAGCCGGACGGCACGAGCGGCCGAGTTGGTGGGCCGGCGCCCGATCATGCAACCTATCGATCCTTCGCCACGTTTAGCGACCCTGACGGAAACGGGTGGCTGTTGCAGGAGGTCACGACCCGGCTGCCGGGACGCGTGGACCGGGCCGAGACGGCGTTCGCCTCAGTGGCAGATGTGGCGGGCGCGCTTCGGCGTGCGGCGGCCGCTCACGGTGAGCATGAGAAGCGCATTGGACAGGCCGACGCAAACTGGCCCGACTGGTATGCCGCGTACATCGTGGCGGAACAGGCCGGCGACAAACTGCCGCAGTAATGGAGTAGAAGGCCCAGACGTTCGGCCTCAATAGATCGCCGAGCTGCTAAAACCGAACCGTTTTCTGCCTCAACGCACGCGTGGAAGCCATTTTTCTTCGGAAATTGAAGTTGGGCTCCTTGAGTCCCCGGTCCTGCGTTGAGGGGTTCGTGTGGAACCACATGGGTGCCTGTGTAGCATCCTCTATGTTCATCCCCTGATGACTCTCTTACACTTGGTCTGTCGAGAACGCACCGATCCCCAGGTGCGGACCTAGATTCGAGCGGCTGCCACGGTCACACACGCGCCGCGATCACTGGGCCCCTCCCATTACTTCGAAGAGAGTGCAGCCACTGTGAGAGCTCTCACAAAACACATTAGCCCGCTGGCGACATTGGCTGTCTTGCTCGCACTGGGATCGGCAGCCAGATTTGTGTATGGCGTCACAACTCCAGGAGCGGCCGCTCCGGCAAACAAGACAACGAAGCAGGGCGGCACGATTCATGGATCGACCGAGGTGGGAACCACTCTCCGTGGCGGCGTGAAGGTGATTGCAATCAGCCGGCTGACGGGCAAAGTGCTGGCTGCAAGATCAAATGCGGCAGGCATGTATTCGATCGCCGTTACGCAGAGCGGGAGATACACGGTTCATGCCGAATTTGGGGGCGTTGTCTCTTCTACCCAACACATCACTGTGGGCCTCAAAAGCCCCGAGGCGTCGGTCGATTTCTCGCTGGCAAACGATGCGCCGCAGCCAGCTGCACAATCCTCTGGAAGCGGTAGCCTGACATCGTTGTGGCCGGCGCTGATATTGGCACCCGTCAGCGTCAACACCGCCAGCCTGCAGCCTGCGCTCAGCGCCACGGGCGGTAACTCAGGAGCGCAATTGCCTTCCTTCACCGGCGATGTTGGTTTCTCAGGGGACGCGCTTGCCGTGAATGGCCAAAGCCAGATCGTGATCCCTTATTTTCAAATGGCGGACCAGATGCGGCAGGATTTTGAGAACGGACACGAGCTTCAGGATCCCGTGCCGCAAGCGATCACAAGAAACCAAGCCTTCAACACCGTAGTCACAGGCGGGACAGGGAGTGATCCCAATCACTTGAATGGCGTTCTTTTCTGGGCCGGCGGATTCTCGGCTCTGAACGCCAGCCCGTTTCTGTTAGCGGGGCAACCGGTGACAAACCCCAGCTACAACAGCAATAACTACGGACTCACGATCGGGGGCGCTCCGTTTTCCCCAGGCCATCGCAAACCCAACCCGAAAGACTTTTTACGTCTGAGTATCTCGGGCCAACAGGCCACGACGCTGGTGAATGATTTTGGTGTTGTCCCCACGGAGCTCGAACGCGATGGGAATTTCTCACGACTCGTGGGGCCGACCAATGCGCTGATTCCCATTTACCGTCCAGGGAAAATTGTGCCTTACCCCAACAACACCATTGACAGTCCTTTAGATCCAGCAGCCCTGGCGCTATTGCACTTTGTGCCCTTACCCAACTTGCAGAGCACTGGACTGAACTATCGGCTGCTGGCCACCCAAGACACGCACACCAACACCCTCGGCGCCAGTTTCGCGCACAACTTCGAAGCTGAATCTTCGAGCAGTCCGACGCCCAGCGGAGCGCAATCGCCCAGTCGCAGCGTCAATTTGACATTCAATGTGGCGGCAATCGCTAGCGATATAGTGAACCTCTTTCCGGAGTTCGGCGGTAAGCAAAGGATCGATGGTTATTCTTTGGTAGCCAGCTATACCCTCGGCAAGGGCAACTGGCTCAGCAACTTTTCTATTGTCGGGAGCCGCAACAACGCCCAGGTACGTAACCATTTTAGTGGCCGTGAAGATGTCGCTACCGAATCCGGGGTTCTTAACGACCCAAGTGGCACTCCGATTAACGACAATCCGCTCAACTACGGCCTGCCCAACCTGGTTCTGAACAACTTCAGCGGCCTCACCGAGACTCAACCGAATTCTCAGGTGACGGAAACGGCGGGTTTGTCGGCGGATGCTTCGTGGAGTTATGGCGCGCACATTGTTCGTTGGGGCGGAGACTTGCGGCGGGCGGAATTCAACCTGTTTGGCGGCACCAACGCGACAGGAACCTACGTATTCACTGGCGGATACACGCAGATAAAAGGAGGATCCACCACGAATCCGGTTGCCGACACCGGATCATCGTTTGCCGACTACCTTCTTGGCCTTCCCCAGCAGACCAAGATCGAGGCGGCCACAGAGAAAGCCCATACCCGGCAAACATACTGGGACGGCTTTGTGCGCGATGACTGGCACGTCCTGCCCCATCTCACCGTTCTCGCCGGTTTGCGGTATGACTACTTCTCTCCCTACGTGGAGATACACAATCGACTCTCGACGCTCGATTACAGCGCAGACTTCTCCGAAGTCCAGCCGGTGCAGCCCAATGGCATCGGGCCTGTCACAGGGTTGAAGTATCCACGCACCCTCATTGCTCCGGATCGCAATGACTTTGCGCCTCACCTCGGATTCGCTTGGCAGGCACAGAGAGCTACTGTGGTACGGGCGGGTTACGGCATCAATTACACCGTAGGCCAGTACGGCACATTCGTTCAAAACCTGGCATATCAGGAGCCCTTCGCCAAGGTTGAGGTCAATGGAAATATTCCCCACTTCTTTACGGGTTCTACCTTGCAGTATGGCTTCGGAGACAATGACGACCTGGGCAACTATGCGGTGAACAGAAATTATCAACTGCCTTATGTGCAGCATTGGTATCTGGACATCGAGCAGAGCTTACCGCTCGACGCAGTGTTGGATGTGGGCTACGTGGGAGCGAAAGGAACGCATCTGGATGTGATCAGTGCGCCGGGGCCTATTAACATGACGCCGTTCGCAAATGCTTTTTTCGATTATGAGGATTGCACGGCGTTCTCGAATTTCAACTCGTTGGTGGTTCGAATGAGAAGACGGCTGCAGAATGGTATCGCCGTACAGGCTGTGTATGCCTACTCCCATTCCATCGATGATGCTTCCTCTGTGAATGCGGGCATTCCCGTCGTGGCGCAAAACGCGCAGGACATTCTGGCGGAAGAAAGCAATTCCAGCTTTGATATCCGGCACCAAGCTACGGGCAGCATCCTCTACCAACTTCCCTTCGGTCCGAATGAACGCTATCTCAACCAGAATAATTTCGCTTCACACATCCTGGGAGATTGGACTATCTCCGGATACTTTACGGAGGCCACTGGTCTCCCGTTGACGCCTTATGTCGCAGCCTCTGTGGCAGAGGTGGAGCGCGGTACGCATGGCTCTGTCCGTCCTAACCGCGTCGCCGGCGTCCCCCTCCGCGAAGGCGGCGGCCATATTGATCACTGGTTTAATAAGGCGGCGTTTTCTACAGAATTCGCTCCTGGCCAGCTTTATGGGACGGCTTCGCGGTATTCGATCCCGGGACCGGGGGTGGAGAATTTCAACCTGTCGGTCTCAAAGCTAGTGCCGATCAAGGAGAGCTCAAGCGTGGAACTGCGAGCTACCGCCAACAATGCATTCAATATCGTCCAGTACTCAGGGGTGAATACGCAGATCAGCTCGAGCACGTTTGGCTACGTGAACGCGGTGCAGCCCATGCGGCAGATAACGTTTCTGGCGCGGTTGAGATTTTGAGTCAGGAGAGGGGCGCGATCAGGTCTTGAAGCTAAACCCCGTCCCCTTCAAGCGATTACTGCCAGCCTCCTCCGAGGGCGCTGTAGAGTTGGACCAGGCTGAGGGCTTCGCCCTGCTGTGCGGTGGCCAGATTCAATTGCGCCGAGAAGAGATTGGTGTCTGTGGTCAAGACCTCGAGGTAAGCCGTTGAACCGCCCTCGTACCGCAGGCGGGCCAGCCGCGTCGCATCTTGTGCCGCGGCCACAAGCTTCTCCTGCTGCTCGCGGTAATTGCGCTGTTTGTTCAAAGCGATCAGCGCATTCGATACGTCGCGGAATGCTCCGGCGATAGTTTTCTGGTAGTTAATCACCATCTCCTGATCCGCTGCTTTGGCCTGATTCAGTTGGCCACGCAGTTTGCCGCCCTCAAAGAGCGGCTGGGCCAACGAGCCGATCCCGTAGATTGTCCGCGAGTTGCTGTCGAAGATATTGGAAAATGAGTTTCCGCCGACACCGGCAGAAGCACTGATGGAGAGCTGGGGAAAGAATTGCGCCCGGGCAACCCCGATGTTTGCGTTGGCTGCTTTGAGCTGCGCCTCAGATTGCTGGATATCGGGCCGGCGCTCGAGCAGTTGCGAGGGGATACCGGTCGGCAAATCCTGCGGCGGAGGTGTAAGCGCGTTGGGATCGGTGTGGGCAACGGGACCCGGATTCTCGCCGATCAAAAGACGGAGCCCATTTTCCTGTTGCTGCACCTGCTGTTCGAGCTGCGGCAGTTGCGAGGTTGCCGTGTAGAGCAACTGCTCGGCCTGACGCAAATCAGAGAGCGGAACAGAGCCGCCGCTTTCCAACCGGCGCGTCAGGTCGACCGAGTCCTGTCTGGCTTTCAGTGTTTGCTTCGTCACCTCGACCTGACGATCGAGGGCACGGAGTTGAATGTAGGCACTCGCCACTTGCTGCACCAGAGTCAAGCGTACGGCGCGCTGCGCCCAGGTTTGGGCCAGCAACGTCGCGCGGGCAGCCTCGGTCTGCTTGCGATAGAGGCCCCAGAAGTCGGGGTTCCATGCAGCGGAAAGACTGAAGGATCCATCGACGATGGGGCTGCTGATGGAATTCGACCCGTTGCTCCCGGTAATGTTGCTGAGCGCAGGAATGTCCACACCGACACCCGTGCCGCCGACGCTTAGGGTGGGAAACTGTTGCGACCGGGTGATTTGTACCTGCGCCTGTTGCTCGAGGATGCGCTGTGCCGCGATGCGAAGATCGAAATTGTTGGCGAGCGCCTTACGAATCAGGTCCTGCAACTCGGGCTCGTGAAAGACCTGCGCCCATTGCTGGTCACCAAGTGAACCCTGGGCCTCGCTGATAACCGAAGCATCGTCGGCGCCGCGGAAAGCGGGCGGCGTGGGATACGTGGGCCGCGCATACTTGGGCCCAACGGTGCAACCGGCGGCTGCGGCCAGGATCACCGCAGCAAAGGCAATGGTGTACGCACGCCTAAACCACAACGGAGAATTGTTCATCACTGACCTCCTCGGGTCTGACGGCCGGGGCCGCCACCAGCGGCCGCGCCCACGGCGACGGGATCCAGATCGCCCTTCGAGTCCATCGTGGTGCCTTTTCCGCCGCGCGCGTAGCGGTGCGACAGGTACTCAACGACAGAGAACGTAACAGGAATGAAGATGAGGCCGATGGCGGTGGATAGGAACATGCCGCCGACGACCACGGTGCCAAGGATGCGACGGGATGCGCCACCGGCGCCAGAAGCAAACCAAAGCGGAAGGCAGCCGAAGACAAAGGCCAGCGCCGTCATCACGATGGGGCGGAACCGCAGCCGGGCAGCGCCGAGCGCGGCCTCGGCGATGCTCTGGCCCGCCTCGTAGTTGGACTTGGCAAACTCGACGATGAGGATCGCGTTCTTGGCCGAGAGACCAATCAGCATGACGAGACCGATGGTCGAGAAAATGTCATTCTCAAACGAACGAATATGCAGGGCCAGGTAGCCGCCGAGGATTGCGACCGGGGTGCTGAGGAGAACGCTGAACGGAAGCGTCCAGCTCTCATACAAAGCTGCCAGAATAAGGAAGACGAAGAGCAAGGATAGACCGAAGACCGCCCACGACGGGACGCCCTTCTCTGCCACTTGCTCCTGGTACGACATACCCGAATAGTCAAAGCCCGCACCCGCCGGCATGGTCTGTTTGAAGACCTCTTCCAGGGCATGGCGCACCTGGCCTGAACTGTAACCGGGATTGCCGGTGATGTTCAGCTGGGCGGCGTTGTACTCGTTAAAGCGGTAGATGAATTCGGGGCCCGTCGTTTGCTTTACCTTGACGAGTGACCCGAGTGGAACCTGGCTGCCGTTCGCACTGCGTACATAGAATTGGCTAATGTTGCCGATGTTCTGGCGAGAGGTGCCTTCGGCTTCCACGTAGGTTTGCCACTGACGGCCGAAGCGATTGAAATAATTGACCAGGTAGCCGCCCATGAAGGTGGACATGGTGGCATAAACATCAGAGAGCTGCACCTGTTGTTGCAGAACCTTCGCCTGATCGACATCGGCGTAAAGCTGGGGCACGCCCGGCTGATAGGACGGGATGACCGCCGCGATCTCAGGCCGCTTGCTGGCGGCGCCAAGGAAGGCAAAGACGTTCTTGGTAAGAACCGTGGGATCGTCGCCGCCGGAACGGTCTTCGAGGATCATGGTCACACCGCCGGAGGTTCCGATACCGGGGATCGATGGTGGCGGGAACGCAAAGGCGATGCCGGAAGGATTCGCCATTAACTGCCGCTGCAGATGGCTTTGAATGTAGTCGAGTTGCTCCTGCTTGGACTTGCGCTTAGCCCATGGTTTGAGGTCGACAAAGAAGAAGCCGGCATTCGTGCTCTGCACCTGGGTGAGCAGGGAGAAGTCGTTGACGGCGATGACCCCTTCGACGCCATCAGTTTTAAGCAAGGCATCGGTGATCTTCTGTTCGGCTTCATCGGTGCGTTGTGCCGAAGCAGCGTCAGGGAGCTGCAAGGCAAGGAACATGTAGCCCTGATCCTCGGTGGGGATAAAGCCACCCGGCAGGCCCTTACCGAGGAAGAAAGCAAGCGCTGCGACGATAGCCAGTCCGATCATGGCGATGGCGGACTTATGAATCAGGACATCGGACGTGTGGACAAAGCTGTCAGTCGTGCGGCCGAAGAATTTATTGAACAGACCGAAGCCCTTGCCGAGCAATCCTCTCCTCTGCCCTTCTTGCTTGGGCTTGAGCAGCAGGGCGGAGAGCGCGGGCGAAAGAGTGAGCGCGTTGAACGCGGAGATCAACACCGAGATCGCAATGGTGACAGCGAACTGTTGATACATGCGCCCAGTGATGCCGGGAATGAACGCGGTGGGGATGAATACGGCGGCGAGAATCAGGGCGATGGCGACGACCGGACCGCCAACCTCTTCCATAGCCTTGATGGTCGCGGCGGTGGGATCCATGCCTTCTTCGATGTGATGCTCTACCGCTTCCACGACGATGATGGCGTCATCAACCACCAGGCCGATGGCAAGCACCAGGCCAAAGAGGGAAAGCGTGTTGATGGAGAAGCCGAGCGCGGGGAAGATGATAAACGTCCCGACCAGCGAAACGGGCACGGCCAACAAGGGGATGAGGGTGGCACGCCATCCCTGGAGAAAGATGAAAACGACAATGACAACGAGGCCGAGTGCTTCCAGCAGCGTGAGCACGATTTCGTGAATGCCGGCGGTGACGGCCTCGGTGGTGTCGAGCGGAACGTTGTAGGTAATGCCGGCGGGAAAGGCTGCAGAGAGCTCCTTCATGCGGGCATTGACGGCTCTGGCGGTCTCAACAGCGTTGGAGCCGGGTAACTGATAGATCGCCATGACGCCGGCGGGCGCCTGGTTGTAGCGGGCAGAAATAGCGTAGGCCTGCTGGCCGAGCTCGACACGCGCAATATCGCTGAGGTGCACGATGGAGCCATCGGGGTTGGCGCGAATGACTATGGCGCCAAACTCCTCCGGCTTTACCAGGCGTCCCTGGGTACGGACGGTATAGGTAAATTGCTGGCCCTGGGGGATGGGCTCGGCGCCAATCTGCCCGGCGGGATTCACGTTGTTCTGGGTCTGGATGGCCTGAATGACTTCGGGCGCGGTAATGCCCAGCTTGGCCATCTGGTCAGGGTGCACCCACACACGCATCGCGTACTGGCCGCCGAACACCTGCACGCGAGAGACACCCTTGACGCGAGCAAGCTGGTCCTGCAGGTTGATGATGGCGTAGTTGGTGAGGAACTGCTGGCTAAGTTTGCCGCCTTCGGAGTTGACAGCCACGAGCATCAACGGCGAGGTGAGCGCTTTCTGCACCGTGAGGCCGGCGGTGGTTACCTGTGCCGGCAACTGTGACTGCGCTTGATCGACGCGCAACTGGGCGAGCACCTGGTCGATGTTGGGATTGGTACTGACATCAAAGTCTACGAAGAGCTGGACAACGCCGTTGTTGGCGCTGACCGAGTCCATGTAGATCATGTTGTCGACACCGTTCATCTGCTGCTCGATCGGGGTCGAAACCGCTTGCGACACGGTCTTCGCATCGGCACCAGGATAGGTGGCGGTTACGAGAATTTCTGGCGGAACGATATCAGGATATTGGGCAGTCGGAAGGCTGGCCAGCGACACCGTACCGACGATCACGGTGATGATGGCGATAACGATCGCGACAATAGGTCGGCGAATAAAAAATTTCGACATCAATTATCTCCCTGGCGCGTTGGTGGCCGAGGCGACGTTTGCCGGAGCCGTGTGCGGGTTGACAGGAGCGCCTTCACGGAGTTTCTGGAGGTTATCGACGATGACGCGGGCGCCGGGAGCAACGCCGCTGTCCACAAGCCAATTGGTGCCGATTTGGGGACCCAGCTCGACGGTGGTGAGATGGGCTTTATTGTCATCGCCGGCGACGAAGACCTGGTGCAACCCTTGCAGCTCCTGCACAGCAATCTGGGGAATCAGAACAGCGTTGCGGCGCAGCTGGGTCTCTCCGCGGACACGGCCGAACTGCCCGGGCCGAAGGACATTGTTGGGATTGGGGAACGCTGCGGCGATGCGGATGGCGCCCGTCTGGGGATTCATCTGGCGATCGACCCACGCGATGTGACCCTTGAGCGGGTACACCTCGCCATCGGCAAGCGACAGCGTAAGGGGAATTGTGGATGCATTCTTGAGCAAATCACCGCCGCCCTTACCCGCGCGCTGGATCAGGGCCAGGTATTCTGCATCGCTGATGGAAAAGTAGACCTTAATGGGGTTGAGTTGGGAGACGGCAGTCAGCACGGACTGGGTGCCGACGAGATTGCCCACCTGCGTGGTAGCCTGACCGGCGATGCCCGTAATCAGCGACCGCACATGGGTGAAGCCGAGGTTGATCTGAGCATTTTCAACGGCGGCTTCGGCAGCCGCTACGGAAGCCTTCGCCGATTGCACCGAGGCTTCGGTTTGCGCTTTCGTCTGCACGTCGTTATCAAGCTGGCTTTGGGCGATAGCACGGGCCTGGGCGAGAGGCGTATCGCGCTTGACGTTTATCTCGGCGAGGCCGAGTTGCGCCTGCGCCTGCAGCACCTGACCCTGCGCCTGGGCGAGCTGGCCTTTGGCCTGATCGAGCGCGGCCTGGAAGGGGCGAGGATCGATCTCAAACAGTACCTGGCCTTTGGCCACCTGGGTGCCTTCGCGATAATTCTGCTTGATCAAGTAGCCGACGACCTGAGGCTGGATCTGGGCGTTGACGTAACCGTCAAGAGTGCCGACCCACTCATTGGAGACGGGAACGTCAGAGGCCTCAACCTGAACGACAGAGACGGGCATCGGCGGCGGGGGCCCCGCTGCCGCCGGCGCTTTTCCACAGCCGCTCAGAAGTGCGGTCCCCATGAGTGCCATACCCGGGACCACCAGGCTTGCCGCCGGAATCCAATTCATTTTGTTGCGGCCAATTGCTCCTGCCGCGAATCTAAGCCACTGGATCATTGCGGGTTCTCCCTTAAAGTGTTCAGCATGCGCCGGTTGAAAACATTCGCGCATGTATGTTCTATGATCAGACTCCGGGAACGGTATGGTGGATGCAAAAAGAGTTGTGAAAGATGCGCCGGCGCGATTGCAAAGACAGCACCGCGGCATCGTGACCCGGGGCGAACTGCTTCGTTCCGCAAGACATATTTTTGCGAGAGACGGATTCGAACATGCGCGCATCGAAGACATTGCCTTGCGTGCGCGGAAGACGCGTGGCGCGTTCTACGACAACTTCAAGGATAAGGACGATGTGTTTCTCGCCATCTTTGAAGAGGATGCGGTTCGCGATTTGACCGAGCTTGGCGCCCTGTTGCTGGGATTACCAACGCTCAAAGAGCGCATAGAAGCTCTGGCCAGATATCTCGCGCATCTGAGCGAAGATCTTGAGCGGATGCTGTTGAACGTGGAATTCAAGCTGTATGCCATCCGTCATCCTCGCAAGCGCAAGCGCCTGGCCGATCTGCTGCGGGCCATGCGTCTGCGGACATCGATCCCGGAAATCAGCCGCTTACTTCCGGAACTGGCCGGGAAGGCGACCAGCACTATGCTCATCGAATGCTCGGCAATTAGCGGCGTGATGGATGGGCTCGCATTGAATCACTTGTTTGACCCGGACGGTCTGGACACGGGAACGCTGGCGCGCTATTTGCAGCTGTGCCTGGAAGACTCGATTCCGCAGGAAGTGGAGTCTTCGGTTTAGGAAGCCGGCGTATCAGCGAATCGCAAGTACGCATGGATATACGTAACGGACTCGGCAAGCGGAATGCTGGTCGTATCGAGAATCTCATACCCGGCTTCCACTGCTTCGCGATGCAAATACCGACTCCAATTCTTCATATCGTCATTCGCGAGATCGGGCTGCCGCCGGTCATGAATGAGCCGCGCATCCCGGGTCTCATCGTTACATTCCACGAGAACAACACGCGCCGTTGCGACGCGGTGCAACGCGAGCGCTTCCTGAAGGAACGCGATGCGGCATTGGGTTTCAAGAAGCACTGGCCCGGCACCCGCCTCAGACGCGATTTTTCCAATCCAATAAAGTGCGAACCCGCGTTGCGATGACCCGCCTGGTCCTTCGGCTGGTCCAAAACTCGCCAGTATCTCTGGCGACGGAAGACCGATCTTGTCTCCTTGATATACCGCAATTCCAGAATCCAGCACCTCGATTCCCTCGGCGATCGAAGTCTTTCCTACGCCCGATGCACCGGTGAGAATCACGAACGGGCTCTTCATTCCTACAGCCCCCTTCTGTCGTCACAATAGATCATTGCAGGCGGGGCCTTCTCCCAGCGATGATACCGGCACGCTCCGGCTGCTACATTGGCGATATGAAGAATGGACGGCACCCATGGACCGGAATAGCCGCAGCGTCGCTCCTGGCGTTGGTGCCGCTGACAACCACCGGGTGGTCGCAATCTGCCGAGTCTTCACTGCAAGGCCCGGCGACCACGATCCATGTCGACAGCCAGGAGGTGCTGCTGGATGCGATGGTGCAGGAAAAGAAGACCGGACGAACTGTGGATACGCTTTCGGCGAAGGACTTTCAACTCTCCGAAGACGGCACTGCGCAAGGCATCAGCTATTTCAGTCGTGATCAATTGCCACTTTCAGTGGTGGTGATGTTCGATATGACCGAAACGGTACACGCCGCCATGAAGCCGCTGGCGCAAGCGGGTTTGGAAATCCTTGGCCACCTCAAGCCCGAAGATGAAGTGGCGGTGATGACGTTTTCTTCGCGCGCTGACCTGATGCAGGGCTTTACCACCAACCGCTCGCTGGCGGCAGAGGCGATCAAGACCGCGTCCTGGATGGCCGACGTGGAAGGAACCTTCCTCGATGAGGACATGTATGAAGCGGTCGAACTGGCCGGTAACGCAAAGCCGGGGCGCCGCCGCGTGCTGGTATGGCTTACCGATGGCACGGCGAACGAAGAAAACGAATCCACTCGGGCCAGCATCGGCCAGCACGCTCCCGCGCGCCTGCACTCGCAAAAGGAAGCCATGTACAGTTTGCTGCAATCGGGAGCGGTGGTTTCAGTGCTGATTGACAGAACGGCGGAGACGAACCGTGCGATCCTTTCCGCAGGCGCGACGGGAACCCGGATGGGCGACTTCGAGCAATACGCGCGCGCTACGGGCGGCCCGGTGTTGAACACCAGTTCAAAGGATGCACCCAGGAATCTTGCCACGCTGATCGATTTGATTCGCGGGCGTTATACGCTCGGATACAGGCCCAGTACGGCGGCTGCAAACAAGTTTTGCAAGCTGCGCCTGCAGCTGAGCGGGGACGCGCTCCGCGAACATCCAGAGTTGAGCAAACGGGATGTCGTCGTGCTCACCAGGTCGGGCTATTATCGCTAGCCGCCGGGGAAAAAGCGTGGCGATATACTCGACGCCATGCAGACGCGGCGCCGGCATGGACTATTCGCGGGCCTGATGAAACCTCATGCAAAAACGGTTCCACAAACCAATGATGACTTACCGATGGGGGATCTTAACGGCGGCATGTCTTCTCCTTACGGCCGCTGTGCCGGCAAGCAGCCTGGAGCCAACGGCTGTTCCTTTGGCGATCGTCCATACCGACAGCGGAACAGTCGAAGGCTCTGCCGTTGGCGACGTTGTTTCGTTCAAAGGCATTCCGTATGCCGCGCCACCGGTCGGCAACCTGCGTTGGCGTGCACCCCAGCCTGCCCCGGAGTGGTCCGGAGTCCACAAGGCGTTGGCTTATGGAACGTCCTGCATGCAACCGGTCGGAAAATCGATCGAAGACTTCGGAGATCCCGGTCCACTCAGCGAAGACTGCCTCTACTTGAACCTGTGGACACCAAAAATCGGGCCATCGGGGAAGCTTCCGGTCATGGTATGGATCCATGGAGGGGCCTACATCCTGGGTGCAGGCAGTCTGCCATTCTACGATGGCGCTCCCCTCGCGAAACGGGGCGTGGTGGTCATTAATTTCAACTATCGTCTGGGACAGTTGGGCTTTTTCGCACATCCGGCATTGGAGAAGGAGGATCCGAAGGGCTCGGCCAACTTCGGCCTCCTCGATCAGATTGCTCTGCTGCACTGGGTACAACGCAATGTCGCCCAGTTTGGCGGCGATCCAAACAACGTCACCATCTTTGGAGAATCGGCCGGGGGCAAGAGCGTAGTGGCCCTGTTTGCGTCGCCGCTTGCGCGGGGGGTCTTTCACAAGGGGATCGCGATGAGCAACCCTATCCTGCCGGATACCACGCGCGCCAAGGCACTCGAACAAGGGGCGAAGGTTGCGGAGGCGCTAGGACTGAAGGGTGCCGAGGCGAGCGCTGCGGAACTGCGCGGCGTGCCCGCAGACAAGTTTGTGCAACTGCCACTGGACTTAAATTCCATCGTTCCCATCAGCACCGATCCGGTATTGCCGCAATCGCTGCAAGATACGTTTGCGGCCGGTAAAGAAGCGCGGCTTCCGCTCATTCTGGGCAACACGAGTGATGATGCGAGCGTTGCGATGGCGTTGGGAATCGATCCCGCCCAGGTGGTTAAAAAGTTGGGGGTGGCGGGAATCCTGCTGAAAGCGCTCTACCCCGGAGTAAAGGATAAGAACGAACTGGCTCGCCAGGCGGCACGCGACCTGGTGTTCACCCTGCCGGTGCGGTGGATCGCGGATCGCCATTCGCGGTATGCGCCGAGCTGGCGATACTACTTCGACTACACCGCGGTGAACGACCGGAACAAGTTTCCAGCGGGAGTACCTCACGGCGGCGAGATCATGTATTTTCTGGGCACCATCCCGGCCACGCATGGCACCTTTACGGACGAGGACCGCGATTATTCCAAACGCGTCAGCGAGTACTTCGTGGCGTTCGCGCGCACCGGGCGCCCCGGTTCGATAGCGGGTCCTGCATGGCCAAATCACAACACGAAGCAGGACGAGACCCTGATTTTTGGCAAGACGATCGAAGTACGCACCAGGTTTATGAGGGCTCGGCTCAATGTTCTGATGGGGACGGTCAAGATCATGGGCTGGATCTTAAGCCGGCGGTGAGCCGGCAATTGTGCTGAGAGGGTAACATGAGCGCCGAAAACGCTGTCGCTTGGCTACTTGATTCGGAGCCCGCCATCCGCTGGCAGGCGATGCGCGATCTAACCGATGCCTCACCGGCAGCGATCGCCGCGGAGCGCTCCCGCGTGGCGCGCCTTGGTCTCGGCGCTGAAATTCTCGCTCTGCAAGAATCAGACGGGACATGGCGCCAAGCAGATGCGCCTGCGTGGTTGTCAACGCTTTTCACCTTGCTGCTGCTGCGCGCGACTGGCGCCGACCACGCCGACGCTGCTGTCGAGTCAGCTGTGGCGCGCTTCAAGGACCTCCGGTGGGACGATCCCGACGGCTGCTGGAACCTGCGTTCTGCGGCATCAGGCGGGAACGCATTCTTCGATGGCGAAGAGGAGCCCTGCATTAACGGCGGCGTGCTCGCGCTGGGCGGCTACTTCAGGCACCCATCGGATCGTCTGGCGCACCGTCTCCTCGGTGAGCAGCTCGAGGACGGCGGATGGAACTGCGAAGCGCCGAAGAGCACGCGCTCCTCCTTCCACACCACCATTTGCGTGTTGGAGGGGCTACTCGAATACGAGCGGGCGGTCGGATCCGCACCGGAAGTCGCGGCGGCCAGATGGCGCGGCGAACAGTATCTGCTGGAGCGCAGGCTCTTCCACCGGCGTTCCACCGGCGAGGTCGCGAACCCGGCGTTCCTGGAGCTCGCTTTCCCGCCCCGCTACCATTACGACATTCTGCGTGCGCTCGACTACTTCAGGAACGCGGATGTCCAACCCGACGCGCGCATGGGCGATGCGGTGCGCGTCATCGAGAGCAAGCGGCAGGCCGATGGTCGATGGCTCCTCGATCGCGCGTACGATGAGTCGCTCCCGTTACCGGTGGGCGAATCGGCCAGCGAGCCCAGCCAGTGGAACACCCTGCGGGCGCTACGGGTACTTCGTTGGTACGGGCAAAAAGGGTTCGAGGCGCTTTAGCGTTTTCCCTGAGGGACCCCTGTCCCCGCTTTCCCCCATCATCCGCACCTGCCTCATGGCTTACGCAATCGTTGTATAAGGATCCACTGCCAGTGAACCACGTTAAAAACCACGGTACTCCTGCTTACGATCTCTCGGGAGTCATTCCAATGAACCAAGCCCAGCAGCCGTTCCCTCCCCCAATTTGGATTCTTTATCAGCTTGCCGACGACTAATCTTGACTCAGGTCGCTTGCAGAAATATGCGCGAAAAGCGCTATAAGCGCGATAAGTCTGCGCGTGGGATCTTTTTAGCAGTAGCCGGAGGAGGGCGTTCGTGCCGAAGGGGAGAGCAGAAGCCCGCCAGAAGGACGGGCTCTGATTGCAACAAAATCGTCCGACGCGCGCCTCGTGGCGTGTAAGTCCTTTGTTTCATGAAGAGGCTCAAAATTTTTAATTAATTATTTTGGGGGGCGGGGCGGCGGCCGGTGAAGAGAAGGGCTGCGCAGCCGCCGGTGTTGTGGCTTCTCTCAATTGTCAAAACTACTCCATCACGGGAGCGCACTGAGCACCCCCGCCCCCGCTGCGTGGCCTGCTCTGCAATCGAGCCGGCAGGTGCGGATGGCGTCCGAACTCCAGATGTTTGTAAGAGGGGCAGGCCAGCATCCAAGGGGCTCAGGCCAAACCGGGCAGCGCCTGCAATGGAAGTGGCGCCGACATATTTGCTTGCTGCCTCCAGCTTAGGACGATTTTGAAAATACGTCGAGGGCTGGAGCAGAAACCTTTGGTAACCATCTCTGTGCTGCTTCGCACGATCTCCCCGCTCGAACTCCCTCCGCCACTTGAACACTTGTTTGGCGTTCACACAGTGTGTTCCAGTGTAGTGCGTCACACAGATAGGCATTTATCCCCACGCCGTGCCAAGGCAGCTACCTTTCGTTGAAAAAGCATAGGTAGCCTGAACTTCGGGGCCCACCCTTCCCCGTAAAAAATGTAAATGACTCTACTAAACTAGCGCTTTCCCCCGATGCCACACTGATTACCGATGAACTCGGTGCCTACCACGGCGTCAACCTGACCCATGAAGTCATCAACCATGCAGAAGCCTACGTTCGCGGTCACATCCACACGAACGGCATTGAGAACTTCTGGAGCATGCTCAAGCGTGGTTTATCGGGCACGTACATCTCAGTAGAGCCGTTCCACCTGTTCCGCTACATCGACGAACAAATGTTTCGCTACAACAACCGCCGTGACTGCAATGACCGCATCCGCTTTGAAACCGTAATGGGGCACGTATTCGGCAAGCGCCTCACCTACGGCGACCTCACTGGAGTGGCCTTCTCCCACTAAGAGACGGCAAGGGCGCGGCAAGCGAAAACACTAGCCCTTGCTGGTTTTCCCCTGTTTGCGTTTTGGTGTAGTCTTGGGCGTCTCTTTGGCGATGGGTTTCTTCGCTTTAAAGAGCTTGGTCATTCCCTGTTCGAATTTCTGTCTTGCTTCTGGGCCTTCGTGATATTCGGGCTTCATGCTCATCTCTGAGTGCTAGGGTACGCCAGTGCGATTGCTTTTAACAGTTGCGTTCTTGATCTTGAGCCACTCACCAAATCAACATGCGATACCAAATACACCACCCCGTTCCAGCGATAACGGAACCCGTATAGATGAGCGAGGAACACAGGACGCGCCTCTTGTGATTGAAATAAAGCACGCCACAGAGGATCAGACCGAAACCGCCAAAAATAAGGCCAAAGATCAAGGGGATGACGACGTTAAGCGATGGGGGATATGGCTCACGGTCGCCATCGCTGTAGCCGCGTTTTTGCAGTTTGGGGGAATCGTTGGTCAGATATGCGTCTACAGAAAGCAGTCTAAGCTCATGTTGGCGGGATTGCGGGTAAGCAAGAAGAGTGCAAATGCTGCCTTTCAATCTTCCGCTAATGTAATGAACTCCCAGCGGGCATGGGTTACCGTTGCCATCGAACAGCAGACCGCGTGGGCCGAGATAAGTGTTAATTTTGAGCGCCATGATTGGACCAGCGGACTCGCTTTGTCTTTCAAGAACTGCGGCGACACTCCGGCTAGAATCATGGACACCTACATTCGCACAGAGGTCGTAGAGTGCATAAACAAAAATGTGGTCCCCATGGCCCCGCAACTTCCCATCTCGCCCGATTATTCCAAGCCAGGGTACAGCATTATTTCCCCAGGACACCTGATGGTGCCACGGCAACGTCATCGTTTTCTCGTTACCATCAATAGAGCTATTTTGGGAGATGATTTCGCTGAGTGGCGGGTTCAGCAAAAAGTCCTTTGCGTGTTCGGCTTCGTGAGCTACCGTGACGTTTTCGAAAAAGACCACGTTACGCGTTTCTGCTGCGTCTATCAGATTAGTAGGCTCGGGGGTTACCTCACTGACTCTGACGGAAAGAGTCTCTTCCCCCCAGGCTTCGTTATGGACGGTCCCGATGAATACAACGAGGCAACATAGTACGAAGGCGGTGCGCTGGAGAAACAATTGGGCCCCCTTATGGCTCGGGGGACCAAAGTTCGATCTCTTGGCTTCACCATAACGGGGCACGCCGCCATCGTCTAGGTAGGGTACGCAAAAGCTAGAGGATGGCGGGGTATTTAACTCCTTGCTACTAACTGCCCTGTCACGGTAGGTCAATTTTCAACCCCCCAGACATTGTGAGTCAGTATGTTATGTCCAACATTTTTGACACTATTGCGATTGTGTGGTGGCCGAAAGTGCCCACTACCGAGCCCTGTTTCAGGAGGTGTAGATTGGTATGCCTGTTTGGATGGATGGGCGCCCATGATTTCATTGCGAGTTTGTATCGTCGGTTTGCTTCTTTCCGGAGCAGCACAAGCGCAAAGTTTTGTAAGAGCGGAAGACACGGCTCGGGCCGACGCGCTCTTGAAGCAGATGACCACGGAAGAGAAGATTGGGCAGCTCAATCAGCCGTTCTATCTCACCTTGCCGATTGCCGGCGTCAAGATCGATCCTGTGCCGTACGACGAGCGCGTGAGGCGCAGTGAGGTGGGATCGTTTCTCTTCGTTACCGATCCGAAAGTGATCAACCATTTGCAGAAGATCGCCATGACGGAGACACGGCTGCACATTCCGATCCTTTTTGGTTTCGATGTGATTCACGGGTTTGATACCGAATTTCCGGTACCGCTGGCCACCGCCGCTTCCTGGGACCCGGCCATGGCAGAACAGGGACAAGCCATCGCCGCGGAAGAAGCGAGCCATGCCGGTCTGCGCTGGAGCTTCGCGCCGATGTTAGACATTGCACGCGACCCGCGCTGGGGGCGGATCTCCGAGGGGGCCGGCGAGGATCCCTACCTGGGCGCCGCGATGGCGCGAGCCCAGGTCATCGGGTTTCAGGGCACAGCGAAGAGTCCACGGCCTTTCATGGCAACGCTGAAACACTTCGCCGGCTATGGGGCTGCGGAAGGAGGCAGGGACTACGACGCGGTCTACCTTTCTGCGGAAAGGCTGGAAAACATTTATCTCCCTCCATTTCGCGCCGGAGTGGAGGCCGGTGCGGCGACCGTCATGAGCGCGTATATGGACCTGAATGATGTACCCGCGGCAGGCAATGTGCATCTGCTACAAGACCTGCTGCGCGATGAACTCCACTTCAAAGGATTCGTGGTAAGCGACGCCTTCGCTGTTGGCAGCCTGGTGACCCAGGGCTTCGCCCGGGACGGCCTGGATGCAGCCTTGCGCGCTACCACTGCCGGCGTAAATATGGATATGGGCAGCGCCACTTATCTGCAACAGCTGAAGTTTCTTATCGATAGGGGCCAACTCAGCCCAGCCCAGCTCGATGACCTGGTTCGACCCATTCTGGCGGTGAAGTATCATCTTGGGCTCTTCGAGCACCCGTATGCCGACGCCACGGATCAGACACACGCCGAGATGGTTGCGAAGCATCGACAGGCGGCAAGACGGGCGGCCGCGCGCTCCGCGGTGCTGCTACGCAACGAAGGCGGCCTGCTGCCCCTGGCAAAGACGACCAAACGGATTGCCATCGTCGGCCCATTTGCCAATAACCAGGAGGACCTGAACGGACCCTGGAGCCTGACGGCGAAGGCAGAGGATACCGTATCGGTCTTTGAGGGCATTCGTACCAGGTTCCCCGGCTCTACGGTGGAATACGCAGAAGGCGTGCAGATAGCCAAGGAGTTCCCTTCTTCTTTCGATGGTGCCATTGGTCCCAAGCTAGAGAAGCGATGGAGTTCGGACGAGGCGGCGCGACAAAGGAAGAAAGCGGTTGAGCTCGCCGCGCACGCGGACGTGGTGATCATGACGCTGGGGGAATCGAGCGGAATGGATTTTGAGTACTCGTCGCGCTCGTCCCTCACTCTGCCCGGCGAGCAACCGGAGCTTCTCCAGGAGATTCAGGCGCTGGGGAAGCCCACCGTCCTGCTGCTGTTCAGTACCCGGCCGCTCGATCTCTCGTGGGCTTCACAACACGTTACCGCAATCATGGATTGCTACTTTGGCGGCACAGAAGCCGGAAACGCGGTAGCCGATCTGCTGGTGGGCGATGCCGTACCGGGCGGCAAGCTGCCGATTACCTGGCCCAGAAATGTGGGACAGGTGCCGATCTATTATGCGCATACAACCTCGCACAAACCTTACGACTCCGCGGACTTCACTTCCCGGTATTGGGACCTTCCGACCACGCCGCTTTATCCGTTTGGCTATGGGCTAAGTTATTCGACCTTTACTATCTCCAACCTTCGCTTGAGTGCAAAAAGCGTTGGCCTAGAGGCCCCGGTTACAGCCACCGTCACGCTTACCAATACCAGCGCACGAGCAGGGGATGAAGTGGTGCAGCTCTATCTGCACCAACGATTCGGCTCGGCTTCGAGGCCGGTTCGCGAGTTGAAGGGGTTCCGCCGGGTCACTCTGCAGCCGGGCGAGACACAAGATGTCACATTCACCGTGGGCCGCGCCGAGCGGAACTACTGGAGCGCGGCGAAAAACGGCTGGGTGGTGGAAGCTTCTGATTTTGATGTATGGGTCGGCAACAGTTCGGACGCTTCGCTGCACGATAGCTTCTCGGTAAAGCAATCGGACGTTTGTTCCACTACTGCGAATGCACAATAGCGGCTCGCAGTCTCAAGGCTGCGCGTCGATTGAGTGACCGAGATCGAAGTATTCGCGCCACGAAGCGATCTTTCCGCCGTTAAGATCGACGATGATCGCATCGTGCGACACTTGTCTCACTCCATCGCGTATGCGAGTCACATCCCAGTCCCATTCAATCGCCACTTTGCTCTCATCCGTCGAGGTGAATACGTTCTTCACGGCAACGTGAACATCGCGAAAGTGCCTGAAGTAGTCTTTGATCGCAGCAGGCAGCTGACTGATCGCCAACCGCCCCCCGGGCGAAACCAATTCCGCCGTCGGGAGCCAGTCATCAGCCGCCACGCTAAAGTCCTGCTTCTCCCATGCCTGAGCCTGGCGATCGATTAACTGCCTGATTTTCAGGTGATCCTTCACTCCCGTCGTTTCGTCGTGTGCCTGACCTAATGCGTACCCATTACCCGCAAGCAGAGCGGCGAAAAGCGCGGCGAAAAGCAAATAGCCTCGAGTACTCATGCTTTCCTGAACCTTCCCCTCATTGGTGCAGAAACTTTTCAACACTCTCGATAAACAGGTCGTTCGAGTCTTCGAATGATCGGTGACCTGTGTTGGGGAAGATCACCAGTCTCGACCCCGCGATCTTCTCGTGCATCGCTTGCGAGAGTGATGGATCGAATGCATCGTGGTCACCGACCAGAATCAGGGTCGGCACCTTGATGGCCGGGAGCTGATCGGTATATTCAGCGGACTTGAGATTGCCGTCAATGACGAATTCACCATGCTCACCCCACATCTCACGCGAGATATACCATTCGTTCTCGTTGCCGTGAACCTGCGGATCAAAGCTGGCATCGGGATGGTTGTGGTACACGTATGGGAAAAGAGCCTCGTTCGCTACGGCCAGGTAACCGTCAGGATAACGGCGTTTCTGGTAGTCTTTGCCCTGATCGAATAGCCCCTGGTTTTCGTATTTTTCTATCAGCGCCCGCTGTTCCGGCGGCAAGCTTTCTTTCACGTGCGCCAGGCTGCGGTTCACCGCGGACACGCTCGAAAAAGAATCAACCAAAATTAAATGCGAGAGGTTGCGCTGATACTTAAGGGCGTAGGTCTGCGCCAGCAGACCACCAAAGGAATGGCCGAGAATGGTCATCTTGCCCAAGCCAAGTGCGTGGCGGACTGCTTCTATGTCTTCCGTCATGTTGTCGACGGTATAGCCGGCCGGGTCCTGGAGTCTTGCCGATCGTCCCGAGCCTCGCTCATCGATAAAAACGAGCTTGTGGTGCAGAGCCAAGGGCAACAGGAAGGGCAGGAGTTCCTCGTGCGAGCCACCAGGACCGCCATGAAGAACCAAGAGCGGCTCGCCGCGGCCGACCATGGAGTAATAGATCATCATGCCGTGTGAGTCCACGAATCCCTCTTGCAGAGGGTAGGCCAAACCAGAGGCCGCCGCACTGGATGATGCCGCTTTGGCGCTCTGAGCGCTGGGAGCCGTGAGTAAGCCTCCTAACAAGGCCATTAGAGCAAGGAAGCCGCGTGTTGCTGTCATGTAGAGCCTCTTTTTCGTCAAAACGAAATCTGCATCGCCATCTGAATCTGCCGCGCACTGCCGATCGTTTCATGCACGAATCCCAACCCCGTCGGTGCCTGGTAAAACGAACTACTCGGATCGTCCAGATTCAATGGCGTGGTCCCGTAGACGGGGGTACCACTGAAAGAAGAATTCTGAAAGATGAAATTCGCCGGGACATCCAAACTCGTTGTGTTGGTCAGGTTGAAAATGTCTAGGTTGAGCTTGAGCATGACGCGCTCGGTGAGCTTAGTGACCTTCACTACAGAGAGGTCGGTGCGCTTTTGCCAGGTTTGCCGGAACAGGTTTCGCTGGCCGTCGATAAAGTTTGTCTCAAAGGCATCGCTCTCAGGAATCGCCCCTCCCAGAGCTCCCGGGTTGAGCAACGGCACGGTGAAGCAGCTTGACTTCAGCGCCGGGCCATTGAGCCCGTTAAAGCCGGTGCGCGCATTTTTGGGAGTACAGCTGGGAGCCAGTGGTGCGATCGGGTTGGTGATGTTGTCGTTGACGCTGTAATAAATGCTGCCCACTGCGCCTGAGAAGTCCACAACGCTATACGGTTGCCCGCTTTGCAGCACTCCGACGCCTTCGATCATCCAGCCGTCACTCAGCCTTCCCCGCAACGAAGACTCGCTAAAGAATGTCGGCAATTTGTAAACATAGTTGAAGTTGAAGACGTGCGTCCTGTCGAAGTCTGCGGTCGCGTAGCCGCTGCGCAAGGTGAGCGGGTTGTTTCCGTTGAAAATCAAGCCCAGGGCACTCTGTTCATCCAGCGTGTGCGAATAGGTATACGACGAGCCAACCTGGATTCCGTGGCTCATTCGTTTCTCCAAGTGACCTTGGAGTGCGTTGTAGGAGGACACTCCATTGGCTCGATACGATTCTGATTCGGCGGAATAGCCAACGTAGGGAACGCGCAGGTCGACGTTGCCACCTTCGTACATGGACAAATATGGGCCTTGGCCGTTGGGCAACTGCAGCGGCGCGCAGTTGTTACCGCATCCGGCTGGGCCGACCACCTGGTATCCGTAGGTGTACTGTTGGCCATGGATGGGGCTGGCTGGCGTCGCAATACCGGGTTGGTTGAAGGGGATGGGAATCACTTGATGGCGGCCCAGATTACCCACATAGCCAATATCGACGGCTAAATCGTTGCGTGGTTGCCATTGCACGTCGAGCGCCATGTTAATCGAGTAAGGCAGCTTGTTTTTTCGATCGTACGTCCCAAGCGAATAAAGCGGTGCTCCTTGCGCAATCTCGCCGGCTGTTGGCAGAAATTTTGTGATGTCGGCAGGATTCCCTGTGGGAGCCGGACCAAGGGTTGAACCCCACGGATTGGCGAGGGAACCACCTTCCGGCGAATTGGGATCGCAGGTGTTGAAGAAGTTTTGATACTTGGCCGTAAACGCCGTACAGACCTGGCTCACCGTAAAGGGCGGAGCCTGATTGGCACCAAACGGACCCGAGTCCACCAGGCCAACGACATAAGCCGGAGACAGGTATACCGACAGTTCGCCGCGGTCGTAGTAAAAGCCTGTACCGCCTCGCAGCACGACCTTGTCGTGGAAGGTCGCGGGACTCCAGGCGAAACCGATGCGCGGAGCGAGTCCCCACTGGCGCGCAGTCAAGGTCGTATTGCTCACGCCGGCGGTGCCTCCCTGCTTGTTGTTTCCCGCAACGATCAGTCCATTCGCAGTGACGACCCCCGTAGTTTCGTCAAAAGAATAACGAGTCGGGTCGAAATTGAAGATGCGACCGTACTTCTCCGAAAAGCCGCCGTTATTGTCAAAACGCAGACCAGCAGTCAGGCTGAGATTGGGGCGGACCTTGTATTTGTCTTGTATGTAGATTCCGGTTTGCGGAGCCCGGTAATACCGATTCGCATCCCCATGCAGGAAGGCTGTGGGGAGGAAATTAGCGTAAGGCGAAACCAGGCCCTGGACGAACTGATACAAATCCACCGATTCGATAATCCCCTTATTCGTTCTCTCGTCACGGGCATTGAGCTGCGTATATGCGTAGCTACCGCCAAAGGTGAGAGAGTGTTTGCCGAGGGTCCAGATGGCATTAGCAGAGGGATTGAGGCGATTCTGAAAGACGCCGGTATAGGCCGCCTGTGAGGTCGGAGCAGCACCGATATTCAGTGTGGCGTTAAAAATCCCTGGATTATTGGGAGATTCGTTTCCCAGGATGTCGCTGATGGCAATCCCAGGGAAGTAAGACGACCCAAAAGAATTGATTCCCATTTGCTGGGACGTGAACGGCTGTTGGTTGGTAACGAATATCTTTTCGCGCAAGAAGCCGAGGGTTTCCGTCACGCTCAGGTTTGACTTCAGCAGTTGCGTATTCGTGATCGCGAATACCTGGCTTCCCGAGTCGGTGTGAGCGCTAAAGCCGGCAACATTCGAGAGCGCATAGGGAGCGATGAGGGGGTCGTGTTGATAGTAGTACTTCATTGACAGAACATCCCTGGAGCTTGCGTTCCAGTCAAGGTTCGCAACCGCCTGGTCAGAAGTGAAGTACGAGGTTCCGGGCACGACAGCATTATCGGAAAACTGAGGGGTGGGCGCCGGACCATTTGCTGATGGGATCAGATATTGACCATTAGGCAATTTGAATTGGAAGAGCCCCAGTGCCACGGGGCTGATTTGGGCAGGAGTGAGCAGAGGCTGGCAGGTAGCCATCGCGAAATTGGTGTTGGCGATGTCGGCCAGGCCCTGTGCGTCTCGATCCGTATCTGTCAGCCCGAACGGGACTGTCAAACGCGAAATGCCCGTTTCCTGGTCGGAAACATGGAGGTGTTGATAGGCAGCGAAACCGAACACCTTGTTCTTAAGGACGGGACCGCCTAGCGTTCCCCCTCCAATGTAGCGATGCAATTGGGGAACTTTTTCGTTCGCAGGGATGTGGGGATCTGCCTTGAAAAATACTGGCGCAGCGTTCAGCCAATCCGTCCCGCGATGCAGATAAGCGCTGCCATGAAAGCTGTTGGTTCCAGAAATAGTACTAAGGTCGATGTGTGCGCCGCTCGTCAAACCTTGCTGCGCGTCGTACATGGAAGTGTTTACGCGGACTTCTTCAATGGTTTCTGGCGCGGGAGTTGGTAAGGCGTTCCCAATGCCGATATACACGGATGCGCTGCCCTGGAGGACACCAGGGTTATTTGCAAGGTTGCCGGTAACAGAGAGATTGACGCGTCCAGAATTTACCTGGCTGGTGCTCTTACCGTTGAATAGATTACTGGCGTCGACTCCGTTAATCAGAAAGCTGTTGCTGGTGTCGCGTTGGCCGTTCGCCCAGATCGGCTGATTACCCAATCCACTATTGACGCCTGTGCCGCCGGCAAGTTCCGCATTCACGCCAGGCGAGAGGATTGCCAAACCCGTGAAACTTCCCGTCGGCAGCGGAACAGATTCCACCTGGTCTCTCTCCATGATGTAGCCGTTGGTGGTGTCTACAGCGTTGATCAGCGGACTGGCTTGCACCGTAACGGTAGTACCGACTTGTCCGATCTTGAGGGTCACGTTGACGGTTGCTGTGCGGTCTGCTTGAACTGTGATCGAAGGTACCTTTTCAGACTCAAAGGCGTCATGCACAAAGGTCAGGGTATAGCGACCGATCGGCAGGTTTACGAATTCGTAGGTGCCGTTCTTATTTACATTCTGCACGCGCGTGAGTTGAGTCTCTTCATCGACGGCCGTAACGACCGTGCCCGGCAACATCGCACCCGCATTGTCTTTCACTGAGCCGGTGATTCCACCAAGAGTCTGCTGTGCATTGAGAGATGGGCAACACAGCGCTAGAGCCGCCAAAATCACTAACAGCCGCGGGATAAAAGAGAAAGCGAATCTCGTCGATTGCGTCGTCGATAGCATCTGGGCCTCGCAGATAAAGGAATTCCCTTGCGGGGAAATCAGTCACTCTGAAGTAGGTGAGGATCTAGACATGCCGAATCTTCCAGGTCAGGAGATGGGAGTCTGGATGCGTGGCGACTTTTGGCCCGGAAAAATCTGTCTTTTTGAGTACTGCGGTTCAGCTTTTCTACACTACGCGAGCTTGAAAGCGATCCGAAAATGAAGCGATGATCGAACTATAAACACAATCAATCGATTTTTTCCACAAAAAATCATGCCGGGTTCGGCCACGAAATGATATCCGCTCCGTTGGGTGACAAAAATGAGGGCAGCGGTGCTACAGCTCCCTTGGCATGCTTAGAGGGCTTTCAATCGACCTTGTGCAGGCATTGGGTTCCCGTCGCTGCTCCCTATGCCCTCATGAGAAAACAGCCTCATCCTTCCTGATGTTCAGGATGAGTGCATTCCGGGAAGGCGCCGAGGTAAGCATTTCCAACGTATTGCAGATCCTTATGGATACCCGTCGCAGACGTGTAGTAGCCGTTGACGGTCATCTGTTTCAGCGATACGAAGAAGTGCTCCAGATCGGTCGTGGGCTTCTCTTCGCCGGCAGCGGCTTTGTGGAGCGCTTCCGGGAGAGATGTGTTCGCAGCCTGTTCGCGCATAAGGCGAATGCCGTCTCGCCAGTGCTGCTGGACGGCGGGGCTACCCGTGGCCACCATCAGGTCTGCAAACAAGTTGGTCTGGGCCTCGTGCGCGCCGGGAGAGTGGTCGTCGGACGGGATGATCAACTCCATCCACTGGTCGATCAGGCGGCTTTCGTCTTCACTGAAGAATTGCAGCGTGTAGGGTGTCGCGACCGGCGCCGCCTGCATGTGGACCATCGCGGCGCCAGGCAGTGCGTTCAGTTTTTGTGATACCGCCGTCAGGGCGACAAGCTTGAGGAGCGCTCTTCTCTCCATTCTAGAGTTCGCCTCGTTTCCGTTGATCCTTGATGTAGTCGGCGGCACGCAACGATAAGGCCATGATGGTCAGCGTCGGATTCTTCTCGCTCGACGTGGTGAAGCAGCTGCCATCGGTGACGAAAAGGTTCTTCACGTCCCGCGCCTGGCAATAGCTGTTGAGCACCGAGGTGCGCGGATCGTTTCCCATGCGCACCGTCCCGACCTCGTGGCTGGCAAAGCCAGTGGGGGCCTGACCAAAACTGGTGAATACCGTGCCTTTCATGTGCGACGAGACCTCCAACATGCTCTGTTTGGCGGCCTGCCACAATGCATGATCATTGTCGCTGAAGCGGAAATGCACCACGGGGGTCGGAATGCCATGGGCGTCGACCCGGGCCGGATCCACACTGACATAGTTGCGGTCATCGGATGTGACCTTGCCCCAGCTCCCAAACGATAAATACCCAGACTGCATTTTGCGCACCTGCTGCTTGAAGGCAGCTCCGTAGCCGGGCAGCCGGTTGGCCTGATGGGGAAACATGTAACTGGAATAGTTCACCTGAAAGCCCCAGCCGCCAACGTAATCAGTCTTCCCGGAGAGCTGGTTATATCGCGGCACGTAGACGTGATCGGTGGCGCCATCCTGATTGGAGGGCTTTTGCCCTTCGAGTTCCTCGAGATAAATACTCAGGGACTCGTTGAGGTGGCCGTTGAGATGATGCCCAACTCTCCCATTCGAATTCGCAAGCCCCGCGGGATACTTTTGGGAGCGTGAGTTGAGCAGGAGTCTGGCTGACTCCACGGTGGCGCAACAGACCACAACGATCCTGGCCTTGACCTGCTGTTCGGTACGCGTCTCGGTATCAATATAAGAGACCGCGCTCGCGAGCCCCTCGCGGTCGACCAGAACCTCGCGAGCCAGGGCGTTCTGGCGCAGCGTGAAATTGCCGGTAGCCTTCGCCTTGGGCAACATGCAATCGGGGGTACTGAAGATGGAGGCGACGTCGCAGCCATCCATGCAGTGCCCACAATAATGGCACGGCGGCCGCTGATCGTAAGGGCGGGTGAGGACCGCCTTACGCACCGCAATGAGCGGGATACCCATCGCGTTGGTGGCCCGCTTCATGACGTGCTCGCTGCAACGCCAGGGGATGGGCGGCAAGTAGTTCTTGCCCGCAGGCAGGATTTCAAGATGATCGTCGTTACCGCAAACGCCGATGATCTGCTCGATGCGATCGTAGTAGGGCGCTAGTTCCTCATAGCTTAGCGGCCAGTCTTCTTCGATCCCCTGCAGCGACCACTCTTTGAAATCTCGCGGGGCATAGCGCAGGGTAACGGCGTTCCAATGCAGAGTTCTACCGCCGAGTGCGCGCACGCGATCGACCGAGATGTTGTCGGAATCGACGTAGGCAATGGATTTGGCAACGTCCCCCTGGTAGAAGGGCACTTGCTTCTCACCGCGGAATCCACGAAAAGGCAACTCGTATGGCCACTTGTGGGAGAGCAACTCCGGCAGCGGGACGCTGCGTCCCCCTTCCAACATGAGGACTTTGGCGCCGCCTTCGCAGAGCTCCTTTGCCATGACGCCGCCGGCAGCGCCGGAGCCGATCACGCAGACATCAAAGGTTTCTTCCGTGCTCAATTTTTTGCGCTTCCCGGGTCGAACAGCAAGGGGAAAAACTGGCCTTCCATCTTGGTGCCTCTGGGAACCGTAGGCACGCCCTCGAGCAAGGGTTCGTCCGCAGCGGATTGCACCCCATCGCGAAATGCGTTGATCAGGGTAGCCCGGCGCGGTCTGGGGGAGCGGTTCTCGTAGGAACCATGCACCATTAACGGATGATGAAAAGTGCATTGGCCACGCTTTAACTCGATGGGAATGGGCTGAAAGGCCTGCTTCTGCTCCGGAGTCAGCACGGTCATGATTTCGTCCATGTTGCCGGTAAGACCGGTGCGCGGCAGCAGCTTCCAACGATGGCTCCCGGGAACGTAATACAGGCATCCATTGTTACGATCGCTATCGTCGAGGGCGATCCAGCAGGTAAGGTGCGACATGGGCTCAGTGCGGGTCCAGTAGGAGTAGTCCTGATGCCAGGCCACCACCCCGCCATGATGCGCCGGCTTGCAAAACAGTTGATCGTGCCAGAAACGGACCGGACCGCCCAATAACTGCGAAGCAGGCTTCAGGAAGGCGGGGCTCCACAGCACGTCGTGAAAGGCAGGACCGGTGCGCCACGCTCCGAGCGCATGGAACAGCACCGCATTGGGATCCTGCGATTCGTTGGAATGGTACTCGTGAAAGAGATGATTGGCGGGATGGGCCTTCTTCATCAGTCCCTCCAGCTCAGCACACAACGCGTCCACTTGATGGTCGTTGAGAACCTGGATGCCGGCCAGATAACCGGTATCGTGGAACGAAGCCAGCTGCGATGGAGACAGCTCAAATTGCTTCCATTCCTGGCCGTTCCTGGGCTGATCGAGGAACTGGCTGATGGGTGCGTGGGCCTGGGAAAGATCCGTGGACATTACATATCTCCTGTCGGCAATCAGGTTACCGCAATTTCCAGGGTCAGCCGGGGTCTGCCGCCTGCAGGGGAGGCGAATCCGCCAATTTATGACGGAAGTTTCAGTGGACAGGCCGCCAGCCATCCCCTAAAATATGCATGGTACATGCTGCAGCTTTGGTGTATGGCATGTCCTCTTCCCCGAATAATCCGGGCCGTAAGGCGCAACTTTGAGGGGGAGGATGGGTTCGACCAGTCAAGCTTTTTTGGTTGAGTTGCTGAACGTTCGTAACGGTTTTTTTAATCACATCGAATGAAATTCGTCCTGAATTTTAACTATTGCTTGACCAGGATGAATTGGTAGACTGCACCAGGCTAGAGCTGACTACTGGTCGCACGGATGACCTAGACAGTAACCGTCTGGCGCGAATCTCCCCGATCGACTTCCCCGGCTGTTTTACTTCCCCGATTACTAGCAGGGGTCTCTGCAGGTTTGTTTAGGGAATCCACCTGAAGGGTACTTCTCGTATCCCTGAGGAGATCCCCGGCTGCAGAAGTGACCATCTCCCTCGAATGGTTCGAGGTGCGTTAAGAAAAACTCTATCTCTTGGTTGTTGATGCGGGGGCCAGTTGAAGAAATTTACAGGAATACTTCATAGGGTTGTTGGGGATTTGCACAAGCGACGGACCCGGGGTGCGGTCTGGGTCTGTGCCTACCTGTTTTTACTCGTCATCTTTAGCGTAAACGCGCTGGCTCAGGTAAACATCTATACCAGGAGCAACGACAACGCTCGTAGTGGCGACAATCTCCAAGAGACGACCCTGACCCAGGCCAACGTCAACGCAAACAATTTTGGCAAGCTTTTCACGGTGCACACCGACGGGCAAATCTTCGCCCAGCCTCTCTATGTGTCGAACCTGACGATTGCCGGGGGCACGCATAATGTTGTCTTTGTCGCCAGCCTGCGCAACACGGTCTATGCCATCGATGGGGATACCGGCACGGTATTGTGGTCACAGAATTTTGGCACACCCATCGTCGCCGCCGATGTAGAGAGCGACGACAATATTGTCCGCTCCGCCAACGGGACGATCGGCATCCTGAGCACGCCGGTGATCGATCCGGCGACCAACTACATGTACTTCGTCTCTGGCGAGCAGCCGGCCGGGACTTACAACTACTCTTTCAATCTGAACGCGATTGACATCACCACCGGGCTTCCGGTGCATGGCAGCCCGGTCAAGATCACAGCCACCTACCAGACTGCCGATCTGACCAATCCCCTGGTGTTTAACACGGCATTTCAAAATGCCCGGCCAGGCATGGCGCTGGCCAACGGCAATGTGTACATCGCCTTCGCTTCTCACGAAGACCGGAATGCCTATCATGGCTGGGTGCTGGCCTATAGCACCTCGACGTTGGCGCAGACTGCGGTCTACTCGGACACGACATCGGGCTCACAAGGCGGCATCTGGCAGGCCGGTCAGGCGCCTGCAGTCGATGCGAACGGGAACGTATACATTTCCACCGGCAACGGCAGTTTTGGTAAGACACCCAACAACTTGGTACAGACGGGCAACAGTTTTATCAAGCTGTCGCCTACGCTTGAACTGCTGGACTACTTCACTCCCTACAACAGCGCCAACCTGAACAACGGCGACCAGGACCTCGGTTCGTCCGGCGTGCTGTTAGTCCCCAACACCAACTATGTTCTGGGCGGTGGCAAGCAGGGCGTGCTTTACCTTGCGGACACGACCAACATGGGCAAGTTCAATGCCTCGGCCGACCAGGTACGGCAGGAGTTCCAGGCGGTCTACGGCAACGGAACCAGCCATATCCATGGCGGCCCGGTGTATTACAACAGCGACGTCAACGGCCCCAGCGTGTATGTGTGGGGTGAAAACGACAAGCTGCGGGGCTTTGAGTTCAATGCGACGACAGGCATGGTGAATGCGACGCCGTTCGCCACCAGTACCATGACCGCGCCGGCAACCAACAATAACGGAGCCATGCCCGGCGGGTTTATGGCTGTTTCTGCAAACAACGATGAAAACGGCATCGTCTGGGCGTCAACCCCATACAACGCGGATGCAGTGCATGCTTCCGTCGAGGGCGTGGTGTACGCGTTCGATGCGGAAACCCTGAAGCTGTTGTGGACAGATAAGACCAACGCCGCCCGAGACGACGTCGGGTACTTCGCAAAATATGTTCCACCGATCGTTGCCAATGGGAAGATGTACATCCCCAACTTCGGCACTGCCAGCACGACCGATGGCAGCGGCAACCTTCTCGCCTACGGCTTGCTGCTTCCGCAGCTCACGGTGAGCGTCGCCAACGCCACCATGACCGCGGGGAACGCCCTGCCCACGCTGACTGGAACGGTGACAGGTCTGACCAACGGCGACACGCTGGGGACGACCATCATTGTGACCTACAGCACCACGGCGACCACGACTTCGCCGGCCGGCACCTATCCCATCACAGCAACCGTCACTGGTTCGTCAGCCGCCAACTACAACGTGACCATCAACGCAGGCACGCTGACTGTGACGGCTGCGCCGTTACCAACGCTGACGGTATCCGCGAACAGCGTGAGCCGCGTTTACAACACTGCCAACCCGACCTTCACCGGTTCGGTGACCGGGGCGCAGAACGGCGACACCTTCACTGAGACCTTCAGCACCACGGCGACCACGACCAGCGCGGTGGGAACCTATGCCATCGTGCCCACGGCGAGCGGCGCCAACCTGGCCGACTATTCGGTCACGACCGACAACGGCACGCTGACCGTCACCCAGGCAACCCAGACAATCACATTCCCGGCGATCGCCTCGCGAGCCTACGGCAGTGCACCCTTTGCGGTAACGGCGACGTCCAGCGCCGGCACCAACTATCCCGTCACCATCACGGTGAAGTCGGGCCCGGCCACGATCGCTGCCGGAACAGTGACGCTTACGGGTGTGGGAACGGTGGTATTGCAGGCCTCGCAGGCAGGGGATGCGAACTACTCCGCAGCAACCGCATCGCAAACCTTCATGGTAACCGCGGCTCAGCTTACGGCCACCGCGGCCAACGCGAGCCGCGCGTTCAACACCGCCAATCCAACCTTTACAGGAACCGTGACGGGAGCGGTTGGGAGCGATACCTTTACCGAGACCTTTACCACCACCGCGACCACCACCAGCAACGTGGGCAGCTATCCCATTGTGCCGGCGGTCACGGGCGCGCAACTGGCGAACTACACCGTCAACGCGGTGAACGGAGCGCTTACGGTTACGGGTGCGGTCACCACCACGACGTTGACCGCACCCGCGACTGCGACCGGAGGCAACAGTGTTACGCTGACCGCAACCGTAGCTTCGACAGCGGGGACGCCGGGTGGCATGGTTACTTTCTATAGCGGTACGACGGCACTCGGCACGGGCACACTGAGCGCCGGCGGCGTCGCTACCCTGAGCACCACGACTCTGGGAGTGGGCACGGATAGCCTCACGGCTAGCTACCCGGCGACGGGCAATTTTGCCGCGAGCACCTCGTCCGCTAATGGCATTACCGTGAGCGCGCCCTCACAGACGATTACCTTCCCGGCAATTTCGGCCAAGGTTTACGGCAGCGCACCCTTTGCCGTAAGCGCGACCTCAAGCCTGGGCGCCACGTATCCGGTAACGATCACTGTTCAGTCCGGGCCAGCCACTATCGCTGGCGGAATGGTGACGGTGAACGCAGTCGGCACAGTGGTGTTGCTCGCTACACAGGCGGGCGATGCCCAGCATAGTGCGGCCACGGCAACGCAAGGCTTCCAGGTGACCCCGGCGCCGTTGACTGTTTCCGCAGCCAACGCGAGCCGCACCTTCGGCGCCGCCAATCCAACCTTTACCGGGACGGTCACGGGTGCGGTTGGTAGCGACACCTTTACAGAAACGTTCAGCACGACGGCGACCTCCACCAGCAACGTTGGCACCTATCCCATCGTGCCCGCGATTACCGGTCCGACGGCCAATTACACGGTCACGATCACCAACGGTACCTTGACCGTGAGCGGAGCGGCGACGACGACGGCGGTGACCGCGCCCACCAGCGCGATCAGTGGCGCGAGTGTCACGCTCACCGCGACGGTTACGTCGAGTGCCGGTACGCCAGCCGGCAGCGTGACGTTCACCAGCGGCGCGACCTCACTCGGTATGGGCACACTGGCCGGCGGCGTGGCCAGCCTCAACACCACAGCGCTGCCCATCGGAACGGACACCGTAACCGCTACCTATGCGGCTGCGGGTAACTTTGCCGGCAGCAGCGGGACCGCCAACACCACGGTTACCGGAACCGCAGTGTCAACGGGTAGCTACACGGTGAGTGCGAATCCTGTTTCGCTGACCGTGCAAGTGGGCAAGGCAGCAAACACGATGCTTACGTTTACGCCCAGCGGTGGCTATAGCGGAACCATTGCGCTCAGCTGCACCGGGCTACCCGCAAATGCCAGCTGTGCATTCGCCCAGAGTTCCGTAACGCTCACCGGCAACAACCAGAGCGCCACGGTCGGGTTGATTATCAACACGACAGTGCAATCGTCCGCCAAGCGCACACCGCAGAGCCTGGGAAGCCCGGCGCTGCTGGCCCTCGCCTTCTGGTGGCCTGGTGGGCTCACTGGCTTAGCGGTATTCGTGCGTAAGCGCCGCTCCAACATGCCGCGGTGGGCTCAGCTTTGCCTGTTGCTGCTATGCACTTGCGCCTTCGCCGCCGGTCTCTCCGGCTGCGGCATGAATGGCTTCGTGGGCAGCCAAACTACTTCCCAGGTGAGCGTGGTGGCCACGGGCACTGCTTCGTCCGGGGTCTCGACCCAAAACGTAATGCTTAGCCTCACGGTGACGCCGTAAACCACCGTCGTAGTCTTGGGCTCTTTCGCGGCGGCGCTTTGTTGGTTTGGTTGAGTCCGCCTGCGCTGTTGCCCAGCAGCAGGCGCCACGCTACACGGTGGTGGACCGGGGCTTCTCCCTGGTGCGCACGCTCACCGACACTCCGGGCTTGAACAACCATGGCGATATTGCCATCTGGCATCCAGTCACCGCGAGCCAGATGCCAGGCGTGGTCCTGCACAGCCAGCAGACCATTTCAATTGATGGACCCAAGGGCTTTCCTCTGGTCTACCCCGCCGACATCAACGACCAGATGGTGGTCGCGGGTACCGTGCAGGCGGAGCTCGACCTTCGCTTCACTCACGCGTTCCGCTGGAATAACAACATGATGGAGCTTCTGGACTCTCTAGGGGGAGCGTACTCCACGGGTTTGGCCGTGAATGCGATTGGCACGGTGACCGGTAGCGCGCAAGCGAGCAACGGTGCGCGTCATGCGGCCGTGTGGGCGGCAAGACAGCCTCGCGATCTGGGATTGCTCGGCCAGGGAGACTACAGCAGCGGCCGCGACATCAACGACGCGGGCGACGTGGTGGGCGAAGCGAACCTTGTGCCCAGCGGCAAACCTCAGGCTTTCCTCTGGCATGCCGGAAAGATGCAGCAGCTTGAAGGGTTGCCGGGCGGCACGACGTGCAGCGCTCAGGCAATCAACAAGAGCGGAGTCATTGTCGGCTCCTGCGATCTGACCGGCGGACTGGGTCATGGTGTGATTTGGAGAAATGGCTCAGTCGCAGATTTGGGCATCCTGGGTGAGCCCGACGAGGGGACGAGCCTCGCGCTCGACATCAATGGCTTGAACCAGGTAGTCGGGGTCGCCCAGCCGGAAGACGGGCATCTGCGGGCGTTTCTATGGGAGAACGGCAAGTTGACGGACCTGAATGATGTGATCGATCCCCAATCGGGCTGGCGCCTGCTGGTGGCATCGCGCATCAACGATAAGGGTGAGATTCTGGGGCGGGGTTATTACAAAGGCTATATTCATGCGTTCACCCTTGAGCCAGCGGCCGACAAGTAAGATTCGCAATACAATCCTGCACTGCATGACCCCACCCATCGTCCTATTTGTCCCGCTGAGTTCCACTCTTAAAGGTTGCTCGGTTTTTTCCCGCTGCTAGAATCATGGTTCCCGCGGAGGGAAACATAGCCTGTGCCGACCAAGCGCCCAACCTTGCTCTACGGCCTGCTCGTCGTTCTGTTTGCCATCACACTGCTCTACCATTTCTTTTACTTCCCCGGCCTGCACCGGCGGGAGGCCTTCCACTACGCCTTCTTCTTTGTCGACCAGGGGACCAACCACGTCGCCTTCGCCAATAGCGACGCGACCAGCCTTGGTATTCATAACGGCGACCAGGTGACGGCCGTAAATGGAATGCCGTTTACCGGCAGCGGCATGCTGGCGAAGGCGATGAACGACGTCCAGGTAGGCCGCCCTATTGTCGTGACCATCGGGCAACGCACTTTCTCTCTGCCGGTGACTTCAGATCGACCCTCTTTTTGGGACACCGCGAGCGGATGGGTGCTCGAGTACCTGTTACCGGTGGTTTCGCTCGCACTCGGCTTTTGGGTGGCTTTTCGCCGCCCGAGCGATCCGCTGGCATGGCTATTGTTGGCGCTGATGATGAGCTTTCCCCATGTCCTGCGCACGTTTGTAGTGGAGAGTTGGCCGCCAGGATGGCGCGAGGCCAGTGTGCTCTACGAGTCCGTTCTGGAAGCTGCCTTCCCCATCGTCATCTTTTTGTTCGGACGCTTCTTTCCCGAACCCTTTCCCCGCGGCAGCCGCTATGAACGCATATGGAACATTCTGCTGTGGTGCTGTGCTCTGCCGTTCGCGGTGGTAGAGCTGATGGGGATTGTGATCAACGTAGGAGCCCAGTCCAATTATCACGCGGTAGCCGGCCTCTATGCCGTTGCCAAACCGTTGCAAATCTTTGCCCAGTTGTGCACCTTCGTAATGATCGGAAGCTTCTTCTCGGCCATTGGATTCAAACTTGGTACAAGCAAATCCGCTGACGCCGAGCGGCGGCTGCGATTTCTTTATTGGGGCGCCATCGCTGCCTTTACCCCTGCCCTGGTGCCTCTGGTCGTCGCGCGCCTGATGGGAAAATCGCTGGAGGAAGTTTTTCCTGCGTGGCTGCTTGCGTTGGTTGCGCTGCCGTTGATTCTCTTTCCGCTCACACTGGCATACGTCATCGTGGTGCAGAAAGCCATGGGGGTCACCGTAGCTCTTCGCCAGGGGCTGCAGTATACCCTCGCCAAGGGCGGCATACGAACCCTGCAATTCGCTTCGATGGGAGCAGTGATTCTCACCGGGGTTACACTCGCGGCCAACGCTCGTCAGGACCGGCCGCTAAAAACGATCGTGATCCTGGCTGGGATTACCGCGTATTTCACCATTCGCAGGGTGGCAGACAGGCTGCGTACCTGGGTGGACCGGCGCTTCTTCCGCGAAAGCTACAACACAGAGAATATTTTGACCGAGCTGAGCGAGCAGGTGCGCTCGATGGTGGAGGTCCGACCGTTGTTGGAGACGGTAGCCGCGCGCATTTCCGAAACCCTGCACGTGCCACGGGTGGCGGTACTGTTGGCCGGCGCAGGCGCTTACCGCCCGGCCTTCGCGCTGGGGTATGGCAATTTACCCACGGTCGTCTTTGGCAATCAATCGGGAACAACCACGGTGTTGAAAAGCCAGAAGGAACCGGCGCGCGTCTTTCTGAATGACCGCGATTCCTGGGTATACCGGGACGAAGGGATCAACGACGAAGAACGCGGCAAGCTGGCCACCCTGCATACGGAACTGCTGCTGCCCCTGGCGGTGCGGGATAAGCTGCTGGGCTTTATTTCGCTGGGTCCCAAGCGCTCAGAAGAGCCCTACACCGGGTCCGATGTGCGACTGCTGAAGTCAGTCGCCGCACAAACCGGATTGGCGCTGGAAAATGCCAACCTGATGCAAACCATCGCCGAGGAAGTGGCGCAGCGGGAGCGGTTGAACCGCGAGGTAGAGATTGCGCGCGAAGTACAGGAGCGCCTGTTTCCCCAGAAGCTGCCCGAAGTCGCCGGACTGGACTACGCCGGACATTGCCGTCCGGCGCTGGGCGTGGGCGGGGACTACTACGATTTCCTGGCCTTACCCAACGGCCGGCTGGGGATTGCCATTGGCGATGTTTCCGGCAAAGGAATCGCGGCGGCGCTGATGATGGCGAGCCTGCAGGCTTCGCTGCGCAGCGAAGCGACCCGTGGCTCAGACAACCTGGCAGCCGCGTTGAGCAACATCAATCACCTGGTGTACGAGGCATCTTCCTCCAATCGCTATGCAACGTTTTTCTACGGGCAATATGATCCAGCGTCGGGCAGGTTCGATTACGTGAACGCCGGTCACAATCCTCCACTTCTGCTGCATGGCGGCCGGAACGCGAAAATCAGCCGGCTGGAGGACGGGGGCACCGTGATCGGGCTAATGGAGTCCTGCGAATATCAGCAAGGTTCGGTGACGATCCGGCCGGGCGACTGGTTGGTGGCCTTTACCGACGGCATCAGCGAAGCCATGGATGTGAACGATGAGGACTGGGGCGAGGATCGTCTGATCGAGGCGATTCGCGCCTACCAAGGCTCTTCCGCGCAGGAACTGATGGTCCATCTTTTCGATGGGGCGACAACGTTTGCCGGGGCCGCACCGCAGCACGATGATATGACACTGATGGTGGTCCGAGCCTTCTGATAATTCAGGCTATTCGGAGACCGCGGGCAGGCCCGCGAGCAGCGCGCCCAGATCCCGCTTGAGATACGAAATGCGGGCCCGGACATCCTGCAGCATGGCGCTGCGATCTTCGAAGTCGTCAATCGTGAGTTGCAAATCCTGAGATGGCTCGCTGGTCAGGCGGGTAATCTTTAGCGCACTGTCCAGTGAATCGATTCTCCTGACCTGCACCCAGGTCTGCAACAGTTGCTGTTTGCGAGAGAGTCCCGCTGCCCCGGTGGGGCTGGCTTCGTTGAGGAACGTCCATATGGTTGCGGGATAGCGGCTGTTGGGCAGAGCGGGACGATCGAAGAATTCAGCCAGCATGTTGGATTCGAAATCGAAGCGGCTGCTCTTGCCCTTTTCTTCGTGGATACCGGCCAGGGCAAGCCCGGCGGAGATCGCTCCGGCACCGATACCCACCCCGGCCGCCGGTTTGCTAAGACTCGAGGAAAGCTGAAGACCGGAGCTGGTCGCTCCGATCGACCCGCCCAGCAGGGCGCTCAGGAGATTCGCCCGGCTAACGGTACGGTCACGGCGATCGGCGAGAAATCCCCGCACCTCGTTGGCGCGGGCGATCTCGTTGTCGATCTGAGCGATGGTGGCATCCACCTGGAGAGACGCCGCCATTACCTGTTCTGAGATGTGTTGATGCAGCCAGAGGATCTGCCATCGGTCGCCGGCGGAATGGCTGGAAGAAAGCCCCTGCAGCTGGCTTAGTTCGGACGAAACCTTGATGAGTTCTGCGGTGCTTTCCGGCGCCAGGGGCGCAGAAGTCGCGGTTTGGGCTGAGGCAAGAGTGGCGGCGGCGAGTGCTGTCAAGAGGGCCACCTTACAAAAACGGCGGGCAAAGCTCATGCGGATCATGATGACATGCGCGCGTGTTTTTGCAATGTGCCCCTCATCTGGCTCTGTTATCGTCTCTCCGAGCCCTTTTCAAACAATTCAGCGCCTGCGAGGTGACCTATGCCATGCGACCCGGAAGAATTGAAACACGTTCCGCTTTTTGCCCTGCTCGATAGTGACGAAATTGCTGTTTTGGCGGCCCAGGTAGACGTCAGGACGTTTGCTGCCAGGCAACGCATCTACAAAATGGGCGAGCCAGGAAAGCACGCCTACATCCTGATGTCGGGTGGGGTTCAGGTAAGCACGGTCGACGACGATCACCAGGAGGTGGTGGTCGACCAGCCGGGGCACGGTGAGTTTTTCGGATTCGCCTCTATGCTTGACCAGACTCCTCACCAGACCAGCGCGTTGGCCCTGGAAGAGAGCACCTGCGTAGAGATCAGCCGCGATGATATCGCCACCCTGCTGCAGCGCAAGCCGATGGCCGGTATGGATATGCTGACCGTGCTCGGCCACCAGTTCCACGCCTCGCAGCAACTGGTGCGACTGCGCGCCAACCGGAATGCCAACGATGTGATCGAGGATGAGTACACCTTTGGCGAACGCATTGCCGATGAGGTGGCCAGCTTCGGCGGCTCCTGGACGTTCATCATTTTGTTTGGCATCGTGTTGGTGATTTACGCGGGCATCAACCTTCTCCTCAGGGGACGGGCGTGGGATCCCTACCCGTTCATCCTGCTGAATCTATTTCTGTCGATGCTGGCGTCGATTCAGGCGCCGGTGATCATGATGAGCCAGAACCGGCAGGACAAGAAAGATCGCCTGCGCAGCGAATTGGACTTTGACGTGAACCGGCGCGCAGAAGCAGAGATTCAGAACCTGTCGCGCAAGTTGAACATGGTGACCGATAAACTCGGCGATATTGACGATATGCTCCGCGAGCGATTAATCCCTCAGCGGTAAGGCATCAGCGAGCGCTAGAAGTAGAGCTTCAGGGCGAGCTGCAATAGCCTTGGATTGTTACGCAATGAGGTAATGGTGCTAAAGCCATTGGGGTTTCCCGGGCCTGTGCTGGTAAAGCCACCGGTATTCCCCGGCTGACCAAACTGCGGCGTGTTGGTCAAGTTGAAAGCTTCCGCCCTGAACTCCAGTTGTCCAACGCGCTCCAGGGAGAACTGCTTGAAGAGTGAGAAATCCAGGTTGTTGAAGTGCGGGCCGCGAGCCACCAGCGGGCTGCCACCCAATGGGGAATAATCCGTCTGGCCTATCATCGTCGCCTGCGGCGGCGCCGCCAGCGCATCGGGATTCAACCATTCCTGCTGTTTGCGGCCGCCCGCATAGAGGTTCTGTCCAGGAATGATGTTGGCATAGCAGCCAAAGTCTGCAGTGGTTGCGATGGGGCAGGAAATCGGGAACGGCTGCCCGCCCTGGAAGGTATAGATGTAATTCGCTGACCAACCTCCGATCACCGCATCCACAGCGCGATTGACGTTTTTGAGGTACATGCCGGAGCGGCCCACCGGCAACTGATACTCGCCGGCGATGTGGACCACGTGGGTGGCATCGGTGTCGCAGAGCGAGTAGTCGCCCGCAGTCCCGAATCCCGGCAACCATTGGGCACGATAGTTTTGCGCGGCGGAAGCGTAAAACGCCTGATCCGTCATGCATTTGCTATACGTGTAGTTGGCCAGCAGATTTAAGCCAAAGGCGGTCTGATGCTGATAGGTCAACTGCATGGAGTTGTAGCTGCTGGTGCCGTTGGTAATTTCATAAAACGAGTTGGGAGCAAACGAGGGGAAGGGAATGTAATCGTAAATGTTCGTCCCCACCGGCAGAATCTCGCTGGGCGAATTATGGGTAGCAAAGCTGTCCAGTTGGCGGCCCAAAACCCCCACATATCCGACCTGCACCGCGTCGTGCGGCGCAAATTGATATTGAGTGAAGAGATTGAACGTCTCGGTGTAGGGGGAGTGGAAGTTATACTGGCGGCCGATCAGGCTTAGGCCGTTCGGAACAACGAGCGCGGGGTTTTCGACGTTGACGCTGGTCAATGCAGTTTCAAAAATAGCCGGGCTGCCGGCAGGGGTGATAAACGGTGTCTGCCCGTTAATGCTGAACAGCGAGTTGACATACGCAAACGGGTAATTGTTACCAATATTTCCACCGAAGCCAATATTAGCCAGCGCTCCGTAGGCAATACCAAATCCGCCGCGCACCACGAGCAGTGGTGTGATGCGGTCTGCGAACCCAATGCGCGGAGAAAAATTGAGCTTCTGTGCTGTGCCGGTCGCCTTGTTGGAAGTACAGGTGACCTGGATTCCACTCGACGCCAGCAACGAATCGAACGACGCAGCGCGGGGTACGTTACAACCTTCGTTGGGAATGTAGAAGGTGCCGGTATTTCCATTGCCGCCGTCGCTCTGGACAAAATTCGCCTGGCGTCCACGAATCTCGGCGTAGGGAGCGAAATGATCCCAACGTAGCCCCAGGTTGACGGTGAAGGTCGAGGTAATCTTCCAGTCATCCTGGAAATATGCTCCCCAGTAGTAGCGGAGATCGCGGTTGGCAGAAACGTTGGACGCCAACAAGTTCGTCAGTCCACCAATATTGTCGACCCCGTTCGGGACCGTTGCTGCGCCGGGCGGTAGGAGGAAATCAGCCACTCCGAGGAGCCCTGTATTCGCGTTGGGGACGTCGCTGTACTGGCCGCTTGAGGTAAAGGCTCCCCGGCCGTACGGAGGCTGCAAGACGGCTCCGTATAGCCGGTTGATCTGTAGACCCATTTTGAACGTGTGACTGCCATGCACCTTGGTGACGTTGTCCATAAATTCAAGAGTGGTGATGGTGGAAAGTGTGGGCATGTAGGAGGACGTCCCGAGGTCGGTAAAACCAGCGCTGGTGGCGCAGTAGCCCCCGGGCCCGCAGAAGCTGAAGTTGGGCAGGCCACCGTTGTCCGCCACCTGGGGAACACCCTGGATTCCGAATTGCGCCGGTATGCCAAGCGTACCTCCGCTGGCGGATAGCTGGTGTTGGACGTTTTGAATCCAACCAATATGGGCCTCGTTGGCGAGGGTCGGGGTAAACTCGTGGGTCTCTCCCAGGGCGATTCCATAGACCGGAATAAAGATGGTGCCGGTGCCGAACTGGCCGCCGTCGGCAAGACCAGGGAGCTTGTTGGGCACGTTGATGGTGAGGTGGCTCCAATCGTAGACGCCAAATAGAGTGTCGTGGAGTCCCATCGTTTCGTCGACGCGGAAATCGAGTTGGTTGATGTTCTCTGGAGTTCTGGGATTTTGAAAGTAGTTGTTCGCCAGACCGCTCGAGGTAGGCGCGGGATACAACTGTAACAACTTGAGGGCGTTGGGATCGAGGCGTCCGGCAGGAAGCTGATTGAGCTGCGCCACACGGCCGGTGAAGTCGGTGATGCCGGCAATGGGGCCGCCCGTGTAAAAGGGATCGCGCACATACACGGTGGCAGACGTGGGGTTCACCAGGCCGGAGACAGGATCGGGGGATCCGGCCGCGACGGTACGCGTGGTAGCGGGATCGAGCACGGTGCCGTAGGGAAACACTCTTCCCAGCGCGTCTGTTTTGGTGCCGGCATTGTAGGTAATCAAATCCTGCAGGTTGGTGAAGTTGCTGCTTTGCATCAAGGCACTGGGAACGTTGTCGGTATAGGGACTGGGTTGAATGATCCGCGTGCCCTGATAGTCAAAGAAGAAAAAGGTCTTGTTGCGGCCGTTGTAAAGCTTGGGGATCACGATCGGGCCGCCGACGGTACCGCCAAACTGGTTTTCGCGGTATTCGGGGAGCGGTGCGTGGTTCTGCTTGGAAAAATAATCGTTGGCATCAAATGCGTCGTTGCGCAGAAATTCCCAGAGGTCGCCTTTGATGCGGTTGGTTCCGGAGCGAATCACGGCGTTGATAATGCCGGCGGTGGAGTGACCAAATTCAGCGTTGAAGTCACCGTTCTGCAAACGAAATTCTTCGATCGCGTCGGGGGGAGGGGTGATGTTGACGTTGCTATTGGTGGGTCCGGGGCCACCATAGAGTTCGACGTTGTCGTCGATGCCATCCAGGCGGAAATCCATTTGCCAGGGATTGACGCCATCGACGGCGAAATAAGCGCTGCCCGGCGCGCCGGAAAATTGGGTGGATGCTGTAGTGACGCCAGCCGCCAGTTGCGCAAGCGAGGCCCAGTCCCGGCCATTCAGAGGCAGGTCAACGATCTCCTGCGACGCAATGGTGGTGCCGATGGCCGCACTTTCTGCCTGCAACAACGGAGCAGCAGCAGTCACCGTGACGACCTGCTGCGCCGAACCGACAGGGAGAGCAACATCTTCGGTGAGAACAACCTGGACGTGGACCCCGAGATTGTTGATGACGACATCCTGAAAGCCGGCATGGCTGACGCGAAGGTTATACGTTCCAACCGGAACTGATTCGAATACGTAGGTTCCAGTCGAGGTGGAACGCGTTTCCTGGACGACTGCAGTCTGAATGTTGGTGAGCGAGACCTGTGCCTCCGCAATGACGGCGCCGGACGTGTCCTTGACGGTCCCAGTGACGCCACCGGCAGCGATCTGCGCGCGCACAGGTGCAGTCGCCAGCGATGCCAGTAAAACGGCACAGCTCCAGAATCCGATGCAGGATCGAATGGCAGATGTCATGACGGCGGCCTCCCTAAAGGTCGTTCAACAACTAGGTGTTTCTATTGGTGGATCAAGGCGGATTGACGTGCTGGTCGTTCGTCTTGCCGCCCTAATGCACCCTTATTCTGGGTATCGAGCAGAAAACTGGGGCCCGCGTGCTGTTAGTGGTCTCACATTATCATCGAATGAAATTCTGGACCTCAACTCCATTGACCGGATTGTGTATTGTGTTTGCCTTTAGACCTTGACGAAGGACTTGGTGCGGTACATCCAGTACAAGATCAGCCATACGATGGCGAACGCTGCCGTTGACGAGAGCAACTGATCCCATCTACCGGCCCGCGGGAGCAGGTGCCCGACGAAGATGTCGCCGATCTTGCGGAAGTCAAACAGAATGGTCGCCATGTACACCGCCAGCGCATTCATGCCGATGACAGTGAAGGGAAAGACCCATCGTGTGTACCCGAGCACATCGATCACGAGGTAGAACGTCGCCATCATAAGACAGCTCAATCCCCCGGCGACGAGGACAAAAGAACTCGTCCACAGTAGCTTAATGACCGGCAGCCACAGGCTCCACAACAGCCCCGAAGCCAGAAGGGCAGCGCCGTAACCATAAAGCAGGAGGCACTTGCTTTTTGGGGTCCGCTTCGAGAGCAGCACTTCTCCAGCGATGACGCCGAGAAGCACCGAAGACGCGAACCCCAAATAGCTCAGGAACCACGTGTTCTCGCCGTAGTGAAGCCGTCCCTGCACCACCGTGTCGATGTAGTAGGCTGCGTTGCCGGTCGGCGTGAACACTTCCCTGCCAACGCCCGGCACGGGAATCGTGATCAGGAGGAGCCAGTACAGTACCAGGAATACCGCCGTCGCGATGGCTTGCCCTTTGATTCTCAGCTTCATGGCGACGATGGTGGCGATGAGGTAGCCGGCGGCGATTCCGTGCAGCACGCTATAGAAGGGACGGAAGGTGGCGAGGTTAAACTCCAGCAGATTGCCCTGGGCAATCATGCCGAGGGTGAACAGGATGAGCGCACGCTTGACCGCATGGTAGTAGATGCTTCCGTCACTCTCATTCATCCGCTTGCGCTTGGCGAGCGAAAGGGCGAGGGAGACGCCGACCATGAACATGAAGAGGGTCCAGATGACGTCGAAGAAATGTAGTCCGACCCACGGCACGTGCTCGAATTGGTCCGCCAGCCCGTCGAAGAATCGACCCGGCCACACATGGGCCAGGCTTCTCACGATTTGCTGGCCGCCGATGATCCAGAGCATATCGAACCCGCGGAGGGCGTCGAGGGAAAGCAACCGGGCGGGTGGCGTGAGTCTGGTTTGGGTAACAGGCACGTGTTCGGTTGCTTGCACGATGTCAGTTGCCATATCTCCACTCCCGCGTTCCTGTAGCATAACCCTGTGGACAAGAACCAGACCAACCCAACTCTAACCTCTCGTCCCGTGGCTTTTGCAGCTCTCGCCCTGGGAGCAACAGCCATTGGTACCCTAGCGATCGGCTGGATCACAATGAAGAAGCTGCGGATCTACAACTTACGCCTGAGCTGACAGCGCTCTGCGTAGCGAGCGCTAGACGATGCGAACTTCCATCCACTCCAGCGGCTTCCCGGCCGGACCTTGTTCGTGAGCAGTAAGGGTTAGCATCCCATCCTTGATGGCTGCGCTGCTCTGCACCAGGGCACCACCGAAGTAGTGACTCGTGATTTCAGCCTGCGTGCCTCGCTGTCGACGGAGCATAATCTGTCCGCCTCCATAGGAGACAATCGCCAGAGTGCCCGTGCGCGTGATGCTTGCAGCATCCCGGGAGGAGACAATTACCGGTGCCTCCGAATGAACCACGTCTAACTGAGCGGTGAGTGGATTCTCTTCCCCTCGTTTCACGGGCCGAAACGCCAGCAGCACCAGTTCCCCATCTTCGAACCTGGCCCAGGAGCGGGCGTGCGCTCCGAACGTGGGCGCCTGAGAGATAGACCCAAGGGGCTCGACGGTAAAGGTGTTGGTTGCGCGGAGTACCTTGGCCACCCCGTTATATTTCGCGGCGAGTTCGGGCGTGACGCCCTCACCTTCTTCATCCGCGCGGAAATCATTCAGCGACCCAATGGTGCCCACAGCAGCCGAATCGAACCAGATGTTGGGTGCGCTCGCCCAGTCATAGCCAGACGAACCGTAAGTCGGAATTCCCAATGGGCCGAGGAGACTGCTGAAATAGATGCGGCGATTGGCTTCCAGGTCGTATTCGCCCGAGGCGAGGAAGAGGTCGTCTGTGCTGTGCAAATCGAAATGATCGAGGAAGAGGGGTGAGAGCTGGTAGTACATGACAACCAGGTCTGGATTTTCTTCGCGCATCGCTTTGATGACGACTTCGAGGCCCTTTGCCATCAGCCGTTCTCCGGTCCAGTTCTTGTCCTGCGGCGCGGCGATGCTGACGGCAGGTAATTCGTAGCCGAAGTCAAACTTGAAAAGATCCGGTTTGTATCTGCGGATGAATTTTCGAACCAGGCCGGTGAGCACCAGGGCCACCGCCGGTTGGGTGAAGTCGAGAAGGTAATAATCAGGAGCGCCGGCATTCCTCACTACGTAGGGCTTGCCATCCGGCTGTTGCAACATGTTGTCTGCGGTGAGGCCCAGGTCGGCCGGCCGCTCGCAACGCATGATCGCCGCCCACAAACCTATCTTGTATCCGTCGCCCCGCAATCGATCGAGGAACTGCTCGAAGTGAGGAAGCCTGGTGGATGAGTGCTCGAGGTTTCCGTACGCCTCCTCCCATTTGTCGTCGATCGAGAACAAACCCGGTTGCATACCCGAGGCTTTCAGTTCGCTGTAGAGCTGGGTGAGGAAGGCTTCGTCCAGTTGACTTCCGGCACGTTTGCGCGACACCTCCGCACCCCAGGTGCAAAATTCAGGGGTGAGCGCAATGGCCGTCTTACGCGGCGAGTTCTCGTGCTTGCGGATGATGCCGGCCTGCAACAGTTGCTGGTAATAAGCGGCGATGGCCTCGTAGTAGCTGCCTGCCACGGACCACACCAGCGTTGCCCCGAGCGACAACTTACCCGGACCTTGCACGTGCTTCCATAAATCGCTGCGGTAATCGACCCACAGGCTGCAGTTCCCTTCATGCATCTGTAGAAACAGATCTCCACCGGGCAGGTCGCTCAGCCCACAGCAAAAAGCGTCGGAGCGTCCCTCGGTGTAAGCGTCCCGATTCCCGCTCCAGCCTTCGAGGCTGAAGCCACAGAAGTAATGCACCGGCAGACCCCACTGCTGCAGCAAGCCAGGAAGCGAACTGCCTCGGCCCAACCAGACGCTCTCATCAAGATGAACCGCGTCGCGGACAATTGGACTGACGGACGGTCCCTCGCTGATTCCCGGTACGACCAGATAGGTCGCGTGCAAAGAAGGTTGAACATCGGGGCTGGCAGCGCGGGCGAAGTAGTGCAGGCTGACGATATCTTCTTTGACGGAGGTCTCGTAGAGCACCGGCTCGATGAAGATGCCGGCGGCAGCAAAGCGCCACGTTACCGACAATCGAGCCGACCCGTTCACTCCCTCGTAGGTAAAGGTGACCCGGTCTCGATCCACATGATGGCCGGTTGACCTTCCCGGGACACATACTTTGCGCGTCGATTCGCGGGTGACTACGACGGCAGGCGGTACCGTACCGGATACGATGAGGCGTTTCTTCCGATCCCGCAGGGAGAAGGTATCGTCCACCTGGGTGTACTCCCAGGAATAATTCGCACCCGTGACGCGTACCGATCCACCCTGGCTCGAGATTGCCGGCGCTGGCGCGTCCGCGAATCCCTTGTCCGACGATGCAGCCCACAGCGCCGCGGACGAAAGCTGGAAGAAAGTGCGCCGGTTCATTTCCGCGTCGTCAGTCCCAGGTCGTACAGCGGATCCTGAGGGCTTTGCAATTGGAAGACGAACGCCTCGGCACGCTTGTAGCCGCTTTCTATGCCTCGAAATGCGGCTACCTGGTCTTGCAACGCGTAATACCGGTCAGGGGTTTGGCTGGCATGGGCATAACAGGCGGCACGCTTGACCGATTCGGTTTCGCTGATGTCGACGTAACGATTGGGGGAGTATTGCATTGTGTCCTCACCGTCGGACACCTCGTAGTAGTAGAGCGAGAACGCCTTTTTCGATTGCCGCCACGCATCGTAGGTGAGCATGGTGATGGCGCGATGGTCGCGATGGTTATCGATGGGCCATTGGGTGATGACTGCATCCGGCTTCTCGGTGCTGATGATCTGCGCGTAGGCTTCGTAGTGATCGTTGTCGACTACCGCGTGTCCATTGGCCTGCCCCGCATAGGCAGGCCTCGCCTTGAGTAATTCGCAGGCATGTTTCGCTTCGGCGATCCGCGCCGGTGCAGGCGTTGGCGGCCACGCGCCGTCGTTCAAATAGAGCAGGACGACTTCGTGACCGAGTTGGGTGAGCCGGGCGATGGTGCCCCCACAGCCGTATTCCGGGTCGCCGGGATGGCCGCCGGCCACGACAAATTTCAACTTCTTCTGGGGGGAAGCTGCCTGCGCCATGGCCTGCATGACAGGGGCACCCAATGCGAGCCCGGAGGCGACTCCGCCGGCGCCGATCAATAGACTTCTTCGCGTTACTCCCACGTTGCCACCGTCCTCGTACAGATTTGTAGCACGCCTGAGTGCTACGGCGTCAGCGGGAAGGTGACTCGGCGCAGGATGGGAGCATTTCCCAGGGGAAGTAACGTCACCGCGTCGCCTTTGAGAGCCAACAGCGGCTGGTCAAACGGATGCAGCGGGTCGACGCCCTGCGTGAGCTTGACGGGCTTCAGACCGTACGATTGCCATCGCTCGGAAGACGGCAACGTCAACGGATGGTAGGGGCCTGCGGGCAAGTAGTAAGCATCTTCAAAGCCAGCGAGGGGGTATGTCTTGATGACTTTCTTCTCTGCCTCGATCGGCTGGGCAAACAGCAACGCGCCATACTGGAGTGCAACTTCTCCATTGACGGCAGGAACCTCGCGAATCGTGGGGCGGAAGACAAGCCGCACGGTGTCGCCCGCGTTCCATTTCTTGTTCACGATCCAGTAGCCGCCTTCCTGGGTGATGCGAGCACCTGCACAAACGACGCTGGTTCCCTTCGACCAGCCCGGGTCGCGGAGATAGAGTGGAAACGCAACGGCGCGCTCGGGTCGAACCACGATCTCCACTTCATTGTCGAATGGATACTGGGTGTTTTCCCGAAGATGTACGGCCACGTCTTGTATTTTCGTTGCGACGGTGCAGGGCCCATACAGCATGCAGGCCAATCCGCCGCTGGGGGGGCGCATCCACATGCCGCGCACAAATAAACCTGCCACCGCGGTTGCATTTGGGTTGCAGCAAACAGCGACATCGGCCTGGGTAGGGCTGAATTTGTTACTGCGGCCGTCACTTACAGGATTCGGGGCGACTCCGTCGCAGTGCATGCGATTGTCGTTGGTGAGATAGGTGATCGCCGTGCCATCGGCCAACCGCGAAGCCTGCGCGGCGTTGAACCAGACTTGCTCGATCTGATCGCCGAGCACAGCCACGCCGGTTTTCTGTAATGCGGACTCCAGAGTGAACTGTATTTCCTTGGTGCCGCAGTATTCGTACTGGCTGAGCGTAGGGTCTGGTTTCAGGTCGGAGACATTTTCCTGGCTTATGGCGGAACCGCTGCACTCGGTATAGCGGGCGAGTTTCTCCAGCGAGTTGCGGGAGGCACGGCCAAGATCGTCTCTGCCGGTGGCCATCCACAACCACAGCGGAACCCGCATGGTCTCGTAGGTATTGGCGCCGTGACCGACGTAGGGCGCATCCAGGTTGAGCAACGAGGGCAGGCTGGTATCCGCATTGCTCACCCTTCGGCTCACATCCTCATAAAAGGCCAGCGTAAAGTCGCGGTACTTCTTGTCGCCAGTCAGATCGTAGAGGCGTTCCATCACGTCGGAAAACATGATGTCGTGACTGAGCCCATCGCCGCCCACGGTCTTGTTACCGACGTTGGTGGGAAAGGGAACCTTGCCCGGCCCATAGGAAGCCATGCTGAGATCCGTAGCGCGCACCACAGCGTGAAGCACGCGCTGGTTCCCGGTCAGTTCGTAATAGTTCAGCAGGGCACGCAGCAGGCAGGTTTGCGTCCAGAGTTCTCCCAACTTGGAAAACCGGACGGCAGGCGCAAAGGCGCCCAGGTAGCCGTCTTCGCCCTGCGACGAGAGAATGTGGTTCACGTACGCATCCGCCTGCTGCATGGCCGTCTGATCGCCCGTGAGATAAGCCATCATGATGAAGCCGGCGCGCCAGTTCCCTTCTGTTTCACCGTTCCACCAGTTGTTGTTGGCGGCGTTACCGGTGTTCTCCGCGGCCGCTCCATTGCGGTGACTGACAAAGATATCGGACGAGGCTTCATGGCAAAGCTGATCCAGGTGCCCGGCAAAACCGTGCTTGAGGTCGCGCACCATTTGCTCTTTGATCCAGCCGGACGGTTTGACCTCTCCCAACGTGAGCCAGGTGAACGCCGGCGCTACGGGAGCAGAGTCAGCGAACGCATGCTGCAACGGGAACATGGTGCTGCCCGATGCGGCCAACAGCAGTTTGAGAATTTCTCGACGGTCCATCAACGGGCCCCATTGGCCGGAGAAAACTGGCATCGCAAAGTGCGCGGTCCAAATCCTTTGATGCGTTTGAATTGACGATTGAAGTTGGAATAGTTGCCGAAGCCCACCTGGAAACCGATTTCCAGAATGCTGCGGTCCGTATCGATCAACAATTGCGCGGCCGCTCCCACGCGAAGTTCGTTCAGGTACGTAGTCATGGTCCGTCCGGTGGCGCGTTTGAAGAAGCGGCACAGTGAGGCCTGATCCATGTGGAAGCGATCAGAAAGCCCGGCAAAGTCGATCTCATCGCCGAGATGCTCATTCAGGTAGTGACAGATGGCGTCAATCCTCTGCTGGTCATTGCTGCGGCAGGTGGGCTTTACCTGCAACGTAGAAAGCACCGCGGTTTCCTCTTCTGCGGCGAGATCAACCAGCGTCGAGAGCAGTACTGCCAGCCGTTTCGCCGGCAGCATGGACGGGAGCTCGGCAACATCCTGAATTACGTTTTGACCAGCCCTGGTGTGACCGAAGGCAAGGCCGTTCGCAGCCCGTTGCAGCAGCCGGGCGACCGGTTCCATTTCTTTGAGCTCAAAAAAGTGGTCTCCGAGGAACTCATGGCGGAACTGGATCACGACGGCACGGTGATTTCCCTTCTGCGATGACATGGAACGCCAGGTGTGGGGAACATTGGGGCCGAGCAGCACCAGGTCGCCGGGGCCGTAATCCGCAATGCCATCGCCCACCAACCGCTGGCCTTTACTTTCCAGGATGAGCGTCAATTCGTACTCCGGATGGTAGTGCCAGTAGAAAGGAAACGACGGGTCACACCGCTCGAACGCCGCGAAAGAAGAGGGGCCGGGGGCGATCTTCTGAAAGTACGGCTTCATGGGCTCAAGTGTAAGACTGAACTCGAAGATATTCAAAGGGTTATAGATTAGACGATGAAGGAGTACGTTTACGCGATGAAGGTTCTCTGGCGCTTCATGTTTGCCGTTTCCGCCATTCTGGCGGTTGCCCTTTGTTCGACGGCCACCGTCCTGGGTGCTTCTGCCAAGCTTGTCGTGAGGAACGCTCGTCTCTTCACCATGGCTCCGCAACAACGGGAGCCGTTCCTGGGCTACATGGTGGTTGCGGACGATGGCCGGATTGTCACCGTTGCCGCAGGCGATCCGCCAGCGAGTGTGACGGCAGAAAAGACCTTGGATGCCCACGGAGATTGGATCATGCCGGGATTTTTGTCGGCGCATAGCCATCTATGGCAGGCAGCCTATCGTGGCCTCGCGGCGGATCAAACGCTCATCGCGTGGATCGATGATCTTTACCTGAAGCAGGCGGCGAAGGCCGGTCCGGAAGACCTGTACTGGTACTGCCTGTTGGGTTCGCTCGATCACCTTCAGCATGGTGTCACGACGGCTTACGACTTCAGCTACAGCCGTCCGGATTGGAAGGGAGATGACAATCAACTTGACGAGGAGCAATTCCGCGCAGAGGCCGCGTCTGGCCTGCGCTTCGTGCACGGGTATGAGCCGGGCTGGATGGCTGCGGGTGTCACGGTGGATATGGCACGCAAGCGGCTCGGTGCATTTCTTGACTGGACCAAGAAGCAGCCCCAATCCTCTACCTACCTGGGCACGATGATCAACGGTTCTACCGCGTTCAACAATACCTACCAGCAGGCGGTGATGGAAAAAGCGCTCATGGATGAGTTCCATTTACTCAACCAGAGCCACTACCTGGAGGCGCCGGAAATTAAGACGCAACAGGAAGAGCACGCCAAATTCAAGTGGTTCGTGGACAGCGGGCTTCTCTCGAAACAACTCATCTTCGGCCACTTCATCCACACCGACGATGCGATCCTGCAGGCAACGGTGAAAAGCGGCGCGGCGATGACCTGGAATCCACTGTCGAACGGCCGCATGGCTTCGGGAGTTCCCGACATTCCGAAGTACTTGCGCGCGGGACTTCGCGTCGGCATGGGCATCGATGGAGAAGCCAGCGCCGATCTTGCCGATCCTTTTGAGTGCATGCGCACCGGGCTCTATGCGATTCGCGACAAATATCAAGACGCCACGGTGATGAGCCCCTACCAGGTTTTGTGGCTGTACACCATGGGAAGTGCGGATGTCCTCGGCGTTAAGGACAAGTTGGGCAGCCTGGAGCCGGGCAAGTTTGCCGACTTTCTGGTGATTGATCCGGCAGGGCTGGGCGCCGTGCTCGAGGATGCTTACGCCAACCTGGTGCTGGTCACGAGCCAGCAAGATGTTGCGGCCGTGTATGTCGGGGGCGACTTGAAGGTCGAACACGGTAAGCTGCTGCAGCAAGACCTGGCGGCTGTGCAGAGAGAAGTGAACCGGCGGGTTGCAGGGGCAGCTCGGTAAAACAATCACAGGTGCGAAAACAGAACGTTGCCGCTACCAAGCTCGAATGCAGGCCCGGAAGCAGCGCCGGCGACGTTCGATAGACTTCGTCGCGTTGCTCCCAGTTCGCCATCTTCTTACTACAACTCTATAGCCTGACAAACTATTGAAACGTTCGCCGATCAAGGCCCCTACTACTAAGGTATCAACCGATACCTTAGTCTCATCTTGTATACGCGGCCATCGCTGCCCCAATGACATCTCTAGTTGCGGGTCCAGGCAGAGCAGTCATTGAGTGCCGGTCCACGTTGTGCTGGTCAAGAAAGCGGGAGACAGATGACTTCATCCCACAAAGACAACCCTCCCTTTAGAAGCGCCACTTCCGGTGTTGGAACAGGCTTCCATGAACGTGAGAGGAGGCGCGCGATAATCGAATTGCTCTTGCTCCTGCTTACTTCTAGCTTGTTCGCCTTTGGGCAAAGCGGCGAGGTAACCGCTGCTTCCCCAAATCTGCCAAGCGCGCCAACCCAACGCGCGCCCTCTCCTATCAGAAACGGCCAGGGTGACGAACTCAAACAGGAGCTCGATGCGGACGCAATCGCCTTATCGAAGATACCGGCCGACCCGCTGATACAACCGGATCCCGTCGCCCCAATCTTGCGGCCAATCGACATGCTTGTCGATCACAGTATTCAATCGCTCCGGTTGAAGTTTGGCGCCACCTATACCGTCCTCAACCAGTACGCCACCATAACGCCGGACGGCGTTCGCCACGATCAACCCAGCGGACGCCTCGATTTCACCGGGGCCTGGACCTTATACGACCATGAAAGCACGGCGGGATCCATCAGTCTCCTGATTCGTTCCGGAAGCAACATTGGCATGAGCCAGCAGTTCAACCTGAGCGATCAACTTGGCTCCGGTCTCTACCTGAACTGCCTCCAGGGTGGAGGCCCACAGGAACCAATCACCGTAAACGTCCTCTACTGGCGGCAGGATTTCCTCAGAAAGAGGCTCTCCTTCTATGTGGGCAAAATACACCCGAACGAATACGTAACGCTCAGCATGTTCAACAACGACGAACGTGCACAGTTTTTAAATGGGGCAAACGACGGCAATCTTGCAGTTGCCTCGGACGGCACCTACGCCGGCGGCGCCGCAGTTGAATTCCAGGCTACCAGGCATGTGTTCGTCCACGCTGTCGCGGTAGATACCGAGGGCGCACAACAGAGAGGCATCGCTACGCTGGCCGATCGAAAATACGCCGAAGGCGCGGAAGTAGGCTGGTCCTCAGGTTCACTTGGAGAAAAGTATCGCCTGTATCGCGTGGGGATGTGGCGGGAGGATACCAAGGATCGCGGGAGTGGATATGCCGGCGGCTTTGAGTTCGACCACGAATTGGCCGATGGCTGGACACCATTCGGAAGATTCAGCTTCGCGACCCGGACCGGGTCGGCCATTCGGGACGAATACGGACTCGGAATGGCCCAAGTTCATCCCTTCGGACGCCGGGGAGATATGTTCGGCGCTGCCATCAACTACACCGAACCGAACGCGCCTGCGAAGCACCATGAGAGCGTGTTTGAGTCGTTTTATCGTCTTCGTTTGACGCAGAGCATGGATGTTGGGCCGGATGTAGAAGTTTCCATCCATCCAACCTACGCAACCAGGGCGTACACAACGACTCTTCTCAGCGCGAGGATGCGAATTATTTTCTAAGGGCCGTTTCCTTTAGAAGAGGCACTTATCCCGAGAGATACCCGCGGGAATTTGAGGTGAATAAGTATGGGAACGCAACAAGTTACTACCAGATCCAATGATGTCCAAACCATCCCGGATGCTCCGACGGCACCAAATTACTCACGACCTCTGGCCATTGTCACGACTTTGTTCTTCATGTGGGGATTTCTGACCTGTCTGAATGACATCCTGGTGCCACACCTGAAGTCCATCTTCGATCTGAGCTATGCGCGAGCTATGCTGATCCAGTTCGCGTTCTTTTCCGCCTACTTTCTGTTCTCTGTACCGTGGTCAAAGATCGTGAATGCGATCGGCTACAAAACGACGATGGTGCTCGGCCTGGTGACGATGGCCGCGGGAGCGTTTCTGTTCGTTCCTGCCGCATCTGCCGTTTCGTACCCGCTGTTTTTGACCGCGCTCCTTATCCTCGCTGCGGGGATCACCGGTCTACAGGTGTCGGCGAACCCCTATGTGGTTCTGTTAGGCAAGCCAGAAACGGCATCAAGCCGGCTTGATCTGACCCAGGCGTTCAACTCGCTGGGGACAACCATCGCTCCAAAACTCGGGGGATTGCTGATCCTGAGCGCCACGCCATTGGCGATCGAACGGCTGCGCAATCTCACGCCCCAGGCCTTGCATGCGTATCGCCTGCAACAAGCGGCTTCGGTCAAGATGCCGTACACAGTGATTGGCGTTGCGCTCCTGTTATTGGCGGTGCTGATAGGCGCTTCGAAGTTGCCCACAATCGAGACCGCAATACCTCGCCGCGGAAAGACGTTGAATGATTCGATCTGGAAGCATCCCAATTTGCTGTACGGTGCGATTGGGATTTTCGCCTACGTAGGTGCCGAGGTCTCGATCGGCAGCTTTCTGGTGAACTACTTCGGATTGCCCGAGATTGCGGGTCTTTCCGCCAAGTCTGCGGCAGGTTTTGTCTCGTTCTACTGGGGTGGCGCCATGATTGGACGGTTTGTTGGCGCAGGACTTCTACGGCGTTTCAGGCCGGGTTATCTGCTTGCTCTCTGTGCGATTTCTGCCGGGTCATTGGTTAGCGCCTCAATGCTCTGGAGCGGTCATCTGGCAATGTGGACCATCCTCGCCGTCGGGTTCTTCAACTCGATTATGTTTCCTACCATATTTAGCCTGGGCGAAGCAGAGCTCGGTCCTTTGAGTGGAAGTGGATCGGGAATCCTGAACATGGCCATCGTGGGCGGGGCGATTCTTCCGGTCATTCAGGGAGCCATTGCTGACCAGGTGGGCCTGCACCACGCATTCGTGCTTCCCCTTATCTGCTATCTGTATATTGTGTTCTACGCTCTGAGCGGATCGAAGCCGAATAGCAAACGAGCTACAGCGGCGTAGAGACGGAGGCGGATTGCATGGTTGGACGCTTACTCTCAGTGAACGTCGGGCTGCCCAAGGATATTGAATGGCGTGGAAAGACCGTGCACACCGCCATCTGGAAAGGGCCTGTCGAAGGTCGCCGCACGGTAAGGCGGCTAAACATCGACGGTGATGGCCAGGGAGATCTTTCCGGGCACGGCGGCGAGCACCGCGCGGTCATGGTATATCAGGTCGATTCCTATCGTTATTGGGAGCGGCACTTCGACCGCACGTTTCCGGCCTTTGGGCAGTTTGGTGAGAACTTGACTGTCGATGGCCTCCCAGATGACGCAGTATGTATCGGCGACCGCTACCAAATCGGGAGCGCCCTGTTTGAAGTGACCCAGCCACGGGTTACCTGCTACCGGGTTGGCATACGCCTAAATGAGCCGCTCATGGCGTCGTTGCTCGTGGCGCATTACCGGCCGGGCTTCTATATGCGAGTCCTGCAAGAAGGTGACATCGCCGCGGGCGACGAGATCGTCAAGGTGAGCGCAGGCCCCGAGCAAATAACAGTCGCTGAAATCGATGCCCTGTTATACCTGCCCGGGCATTCACGCGAGCAACTGGCGCGCGCTCTCAAGGTCCCCGCATTGCCCGCTGGCTGGCAAGCCTCCCTTCGAGCTCTTCTCGAGCAGGAGCAGAACGGAAAAGCGCCGAACGGTAATCCCGGCCTCACGCAGAATTCCGCTCCTCCTCCGGCATGGTCCGGATTCCGGGAGATGCGAGTCTCTGCCATCCATCAGGAATCGAAAACCATCCGCTCTTTCTTACTCATCTCGGCAGATGGCGCACCGCTGGCCGAAGCGCTTCCGGGACAGTTTGTGGTCATAAAAATCCGTACCAGCCCCGATTCTCCGCCGCTCTTGCGCAACTACTCTTTATCGAATGGTCCCAGCAAGGATCAGTATCGGCTGAGCGTGAAGGAAGAAATACACGGAGCAGTCAGCGGATATTTGAAGAACGCGGTGCGAGTCGGCGACGTATTAGAGGTAAGCGCGCCGCGAGGGAACTTCATACTCCAACGAAATACTGACCCAGTCGTGTTACTAAGCGCCGGCGTCGGGGCAACTCCTGTCCTGGCAATGCTGCACGTTCTGGCGACCGCTGGGATAACCAATCCAATCTGGTGGCTGTTCGGAGCCCGCAGTCGAGACGATCACCCGTTTGCAGCCGAGGCGCGTGCACTTCTAAGTGTTTTGCCCAACGCGAAGAGCTACGTAAAGTACAGCCAGCCCGGCCGCGAAGATAACATCGGCTCGGATTTTGATGCGCCCGGTCGGATCACCATCGCGGATATAGAGGATCTCCAGATCCCCGACAGCGCTCATTTCTATATTTGTGGGCCGCCCACCTTTATCGAGGGCTTGCGCGCAGACCTGCGGACCACCGGGGTTCCCGCGTCTCGAATCCACTCCGAGGTATTCGGTTCGTTGCGGGCGATAACACCCGGCATCGCGAGAGGCCCTTCGCGGCTCCCGCATCAGCCGCCGGCGGCGACAGATGAAGAATCCAAGAAAGTTCCCAAAGTAGCTTTCGCGCGAAGCGGGCTGACAGTCCCCTGCGCACCGCGTTACCAGAGCCTCCTGGAACTGGCCGAAGCGTGTGACGTTCCCGCGCAATGGGCGTGTCGCACTGGAGTATGCCACACCTGCGAGACCGGACTCATCGCAGGATCGGTGAGTTATCAAATCCAGCCGATCGAACCGGCCGCATCCGGCAATGTTCTGCTGTGCTGTAGCCGGCCCGAGGGTGATGTCGTTCTCGATATGTAAATTCCTGAGCCAGTGCCGCGCCGATTAAGAAACCGGCTGCAACTGTTTGCCCTTGGACTCGATCGCACCGAGCAAATTTTGCCACGATTCATCAAAAGACTTGGCACCCTGCGATTGCAGATCTGCCGCCAGTTGTCCCAAATCAATACCGGCCTTTTGAAAATCGGCCAGAACGCTCTCACACTCTCCTCCGTCCCGCGGGAGAGCCCCGGTCACTTTGCCGTGATCACCGAAGGCCAATAGAGTTTTCTCCGGCATGGTGTTGATCGTGTTTGGTGCGGCCAGAGCGGTAATGTAAAGGACGTCGGAGGCCTTTGGATCCTTCGTGCCGGTACTGGCAAACAGAAGTCTCTGGGGCCGAGCGCCAAAGTTGGCCAAACGCTGCCAGCGGTCGGAGGCAAGGGTATCGCGGTAGGCTTTGTAAACTCGCTGACCGATAGCAATGCCAAGCTTGTCCCGAAGTTGGTCGGGTACTTTGTCCATCGTTGCGCCATCCCATCGACTCAGGAAGACTGAAGCTACAGACCGAACATCTGGGCTGAGGCCCGCTGCGACACGGCGTTCGAGCCCCCGCATATAGGCTTCCGCCGACGCCAGATAGTGCTCATGGGAAAAAAGTAGCGTGACGTTCACGGCAATGCCGGCAGCAATCGCTTCTTCAATCGCTGGATTTCCTTCCTTCGTTCCAGGAATCTTGATGAAGAGGTTCGGACGATTTGCCTTCTTGTGTAGTTTAGTCGCTGCCGCTACCGAGCCCTTGGTGTCATAGGCTAAGAGAGGCGACACCTCGAGTGAGACAAAACCATCATTGCCTGCCGTTCGCTCATGAACGGCAGCAAACAGGTCCGCGGCTCGAGTCAGATCCTGCAGTGCCAGTTCAAAGAACAACTCCTCGCCCGAAAGCCCGGTGGAAAGAAGATGGCCAATCTCCGCATCATACGATTTGCTCTTCGCAATGGCATGTTCAAAGATGGTTGGGTTCGAGGTCAAGCCGGTGACGGAAAGCTCATCGATGTAGCGCTTGAGTGTTCCGTTGTCCAGCAGGTCACGCGTAATATTGTCGAGCCACAGACTTTGCCCGAGATCATGGAGTTCCTTTGTCGCCTTCATTGCTCCTCCTACTAATCACTCATGCGAGTTGTTGTTTCGATTAAGCCAGACTGAGTGCCGAGTGATCTATAGGACGTTAGTATCGATCAATCCCTTGGTGTGTGTCAGCGAAAATCTGATCCCTGGCTGCCCTGTGGCTTGATTTTGCCGAACATTGATGGCTCTGTTTCTACGGACTGCCAGTGAGAGAGCCCGCTGATACGAAGGTATCGCAGATACTTTCGTCCAATTGATTCGCCTCTACGCTGCTGATTGAATCCTCATTGAGCGGCGGATCCCTTCAGGCTCGCTCGTCATTTGTCGGCGTGTGACGGCCACTCATGGAAGGAGATATAGCAATGAATAAAGAGCTCGAAAATCTCTGTATTAACACCATAAGAATATTTTCGGCGGACGCTGTCCAGAACGCGAACGCCGGTCATCCCGGGATGCCGATGGGGGCAGCCGCGATGGCCTATACGCTGTGGACTGGTTTTCTGAAGCACAACCCGTCGAATCCGCAGTGGTTCGACCGCGATCGTTTCGTGCTGTCAGGGGGACATGGGTCGATGCTGTTGTACAGCTTGCTCTACCTGACTGGTTATGACTTACCCCTGGCGGAGATCAAACGTTTCAGAAAGTGGGGCAGCAAGGCGCCGGGGCATCCCGAGCGCGGTCAAACGCCAGGGGTGGAAGTGACGACCGGACCTCTTGGGCAGGGGTTTGGAAACGGGGTCGGCCTGGCGATCGCGGAAGCGTGGCTGGCAGCGCGTTACAACCGGCCTGGACACACAATCGTCGATCACTACACGTACGCGATCTGCGGCGACGGCGATCTGATGGAGGGCATCAGTCAGGAAGCGGCATCGCTGGCAGGACACTTGCGTCTGGGGAAACTTATCTACCTGTATGACCAGAACCATATCTCCCTCGCCGGAGCCACTGAAATCGACTTTACCGAGAACGTCGCAAAACGTTTCGAAGCATCTGGATGGCACACCCGCTTCGTTCGCGATGGCAACGACACCGAAGAAGTGGCCTCCGCTATCCAGGAGGCCCAGGCGGAGAGTCAAAGACCTTCCTTAATTCTGGCGAGAACTCACATCGGTTTCGGCAGCCCGCATAAACAGGACAACTTCACCGCGCACGGGGATCCATTGGGAGAAGAGGAGTTGCTAGCCACCAAGAAAGCCCTGGGATGGCCAACGCCGGACAAGTTTTTCCTGCCTGAGGAATCGCTCGAATTTTTCCGCCGGGCAAATCCCAAGGGCGCGGGGCTGGAAGACGAGTGGCGGACAAAGTTCGAGGCGTATAAGCAGAAATTTCCCAAGGAAGCTGCCGAGTTCGAGCTGATCGTAAATGGCGGTCTTCCAGAAGGCTGGGACGTCGATCTTCCAAAATGGCAGTCCACCGATAAACCGCTCGCCACGCGTGCGGCGGGTGGCGAAGCCTTGAACGCGCTGGCTAAACACATTCCTAACCTCGTCGGAGGATCGGCTGACTTGAACCCCTCCACCAGAACCGCTCTCAAAGGCTTTGGAGACTTCCAGTCACCTGAAGTATCAGGGCCCGGAACGCTCGGTGCGGTGGGCGGAGAATGGAGCTATGCCGGCCGGAACATCGCGTTCGGCGTTCGTGAGCATGCCATGGGCGCCATCGTGAATGGAATGGCGGCTCATGGCGGGGTGCTGCCCTTCAGCGCAACGTTCTTTATGTTTTCCGACTATATGAAGCCCGCCATCCGATTGGGAGCTTTGAGCCACCTCAAAGTGATCTACGTATTTACCCACGACAGCATCGGACTCGGCGAGGACGGTCCGACTCATCAGCCAGTCGAGCATCTCGCCGGCTTGCGAGGAGTGCCGGGCCTGACAGTCATCCGGCCCGCCGATGGGAACGAGACCACGGAGGCATGGGCCTTTGCGCTGCGGCATAGCGGACCGACGCTGCTGGTGCTCACGCGCCAGGCAGTACCACACCTCGACCGCGCAAAAGCGAAAGATCCTGGCGTGACTCGGGGCGCGTATGTGCTCGCGGAAGCCGACGGCGGTTCTCCCGATGTGATCCTGATCGGCACCGGTTCCGAGGTGAGTCTCTGCGTGGCGGCTCGTCAGAAGCTGAAGGACCACGGAGTGCAGGCGCGCGTGGTGAGCATGCCGAGTTGGAACCTGTTTGAGGAGCAAGCGGAGTCTTATCGCGAAAGCGTTCTTCCACTCAGCGTCAAGAAGCGCGTGACCATTGAGGCCGCATCCCCGATCGGCTGGCATCGGTGGGCCGGCGACGAGGGGGTGGTCATCGGTGTGGAGCGTTTCGGGGCCTCGGCACCAGGCCAGGATGTTTTCGATCATCTGGGGTTCACGGCCGACCACGTTGCGGCCGCTGCACTGCGCATCCTGGGAAGGAACACCGAAGCAGACAAGCAATACGATGCGCGCGAGGTATTTGCTCACGAAGCTTCGTGAGCCCTGGGGTGGCACCGATGGGCTCTTGGTTCCGCGAGCAACGATAGGAGGAGCAGTGACGGAGACGCAATCGGATGCACTCATCTTCTTCGGCGCGACGGGTGATCTGGCGTACAAGAAGATTTCTCCCGCACTCCATGCGATGGCGAAGCGGGGACGCCTGAACGTACCTGTGATTGGCGTCGCGAAACAGGGGTGGAATCTCGATAATCTCAGGGCCCGTGCAAAAGACAGTATTGACAAACACGGAGGAATTGACCCGCAAGCCTTTGACCGGTTGAACAGCTTGTTACGGTATGTCGATGGCGATTACGGGGAACGTGCGACTTTTGAGGCGATTCGGAAAGAGCTGGGCACGGTGGAGCGTCCGGCGCACTATCTGGCAATTCCGCCCGCGCTCTTTGAAACTGTAGTGCGTCAACTGGCGGCAACGGGTTGTACCGAAGGTGCTCGCGTCATCGTGGAGAAGCCATTCGGTCACGATCTGATTTCGGCGCGAAATCTCAATGCGATTCTGCACTCCGTGCGCCCCGAGTCGGCGATCTTTCGCATCGATCATTATCTTGGCAAACGCCCGGTCAACAACGTGCTGATTTTCCGGTTTGCCAATACGTTCATGGAGCCGTTCTGGAATCGGAATTACGTTGAGAGTGTGCAGATCACGATGGCGGAAGATTTTGCAGTTGAGGGACGCGGAGCTTTTTACGATCAAACGGGCACCATCCGCGACGTCATGCAAAATCATCTTTTCCAGATCGTATCGAATCTCGCGATGGATCCCCCGATTGGCACCGATAGCGAATCGATCCGCGATGAGAAAGTCAAGGTGCTGAAGGCCGTTCCTGCCATTGAGGCAACAGATCTGGTTCGAGGACAGTTCCGGGGATACCGCGAGATAAACGGCGTCGCCCCTGAGTCAACCGTTGAAACGTTTGCCGCGCTTCGCCTGAACATTGACTCATGGCGATGGAAGGATGTGCCGTTCTATCTCCGCGCGGGGAAAGACCTGCCCGTCACCTGCACCGAGGTGGTAGCGACGTTTCGCCAACCCCCTACATTTCTCCAGAGTCAGGCGCCAGGCCGCAACTATCTGCGATTCAGAATCAGCCCGGAGATGGAGATCGCCTTTGGCACCAATGTCATGGGTGCGCGCGAGACGATGGAGGGCGAACAAGTGGAGATGATAGCCAGTCGCCTGCCCTGCCCCGAGGAGATGGACGCCTACGAGCGCGTGCTTGGCGATGCCATGGCGGGGGATGCCAGTCATTTTGCGCGTGAGGACTACGTAGAAGAGGCCTGGCGCATTGTCGATCCCGTGTTGAAGGCCGGAACTCCGGCACACGAGTACGACGTGCACACCTGGGGGCCGCAGCTGACTGAGTCAGTGACGCCGCCCCAGGGATGGCACGACCCGATCATGTCGGGCCCCACCGGGTGACGTCCATTCCGCAGTGACGCTCGCGTTCCCGTTCAACGCGATCACCAGCTCTCTTTCACAATTGCGATTACGTCAGCGGGCGTGTCATCGAAACAATCAGACGAGGATATTGACGACTCCTTTGTCTTGTCATGGTGTCGTTGCGACTCGGGCCACATGATTTCGGTCGACTGATACCAAAGTATTTCCGGTACCTTCGTCCAATTGTTTGCCTCTTGCCGGTCTGTTGTCATTGCCTCGATGCGGACCGCGAAGGGTAGAGACGAGGCATTGCCGGCTGCACCGCGCCGCAGTGCGAGTTTCCCTTCGCGATGGGAAGAACTGAACTTTCTCTCTAGCTGAGGATAGGATATGCAACGGAAACCCTGGACCGAGTTACTGGTGGTTAGTTTTGGCCTTCTCGGCGGATCGGTGGCGTTCGCACAGTACAACGCACCAGCAACGCCAGCACCATACAACCCGATTGCTTTGGCCGAAATAACGGGAGCGCCAAGGGCAGCCGTCCAAAGCGGCCAGATTAACTATCAAACCCTGTCGCAGAATCCGTACCTTGGAGGAGTTCCCGCGGGGAAGCTTAGCGCAACACCGGTGGCGCTTTCGCTCGACGACGCGGTCGCCTATGGGCTCAAGCAAAATCTCGGCGGAGTATTGGCCACGGATGCCGTTACCGATGCGCGGGGACAGCGTTGGCAGGCGCTCAGCGAACTGCTTCCCAATGTAGTCACCGATACCGGTTTCGGAGTTCATCAAGTCAACGTGAAGGCCGCCTTCGGGCTGACCATCCATGGGGAACCTCCGATCATTGGTCCTTTCGGTTATTTTGACTCGCGAGCATATCTCACGCAGTCAGCCTTTGATTGGGCCGCCATTCAACGGGCGCGGTCTTCCAGGTCGGAGGTGAAATCGGCCGAGTTCGGCGCCAAAGATGCTCGCGAACTTATCGTGCTTGTGATTGTCTCCAACTATTTGCTGGTGATCGCCGACCAATCGGAAGTTGACTCAGCCACATCGCAACGGGACACCGCCAAGGCACTCTTTCAACAGACCTCCGACCAGAAGACCGCAGGCCTCGCCTCGGCCGTAGACGTTCTACGGTCACAGGTGCAACTGCAATCGCGGGAACAGAAACTGATCGTCGCACACAATAATTTAGCTAAGCAGAAATTAGTTCTCGCGCGAGCGATCGGTTTCCCTCTGGGGCAAACGTTTGAGATTACCACCCGTATCCCTTACCGTGAGCTGACGCCATCGAGTCTCGATGAGGCGATCCAGAGTGCTTACAATGCTCGCACCGATTTTCAAAGCCAGGTGAATCAGGTCCGGTCCGCTGAGCTTTCGAGAAGAGCTGCTTCTGCCGAGCGCTATCCATCGTTAGGTGTCGAGACCGACTATGGTCTCTCGGGAGTGAACCCGGGGTCGTCGCACGGCACCGTGGATGCGGCGGCCACGCTCCGTATTCCAATCTTTCAGGGTGGACGCGTACACGGGGATGTTCTCCGGGCCGATGCTTCCCTATCCAGGGAGAAACAACGGCTGGAAGACCTGCGAGCCAGGATCGATCAGGAGGTTCGCGACGCGTATCTCGACCTGGAGGCGACTTCACAGGAAGTTTCGGTCGAGCAAAGCGCGGTAACGCTCGCCACGCAGACTCTGGAACAATCTCGCGACCGATTCGTTTCGGGAGTCACAGACAACATTGAAGTGGTTCAGGCACAAGATGTGCTGGCAGTCGCTACTGACAGCTACATTGCCAGCCTTTACAGCCACAACCTGGCAAAAATATCGCTGGCAAGAGCGATCGGCGTCGCGGAATCAGGCTTTGCTAAATACGTGGAGGGTAAATGAGTATCGCTGACCAAAATCAATCAACGAATGCGGCGCAAGCAACACGGCAGGGACCGAATGCACCTGCGGACAACGCCGCCGCGGCTGACCCGATGATTTCAACTTATCCGAGGAGGCGCTCCTACAAGCGCTGGATATTTCTGAGCTCTTTCGTTGTTCTGGTGGTAGCCGGTGCTTTCCTCTGGCACTATTTTTCCGGCTTTGAATCCACGGACGATGCCCAGGTGGACGTTCATCTTTACCCGGTCAGCGCCCGCATTTCCGGATACACCCAGAAGGTCAATGTTGAGGACAACCAATGGGTCGAGGCAGGTTCCACACTTGTAGAAATCGACCCGAAAGACTATGAAGTCGCACTCGCACGAGCCCAGGCAACGCTCGACACCTCAGAGGCTTCGGCGAGAAGTTCGAAGATCGATGTGCCGATATCATCGGTCGACACCGCAAGCCAATTAAAATCCACGTCCTCGGATATCAAGAATGCGGAAGCAGCAATCCAGGCGGCGGAAAAGCAGGCCACGGCCGCTCACGCCCGCGTTTTGGAGGCGCAAGCAGATGACGTAAAAACCCGAGATGACGTAACGCGCTACCGCCTGCTGCTGGCGAAGGAGGAGGTCCCGAAGCAAGTCTATGACCACGCGTATGCCGCCGCGGCGACCGATGTTGCCGCCGTAGCTGCTGCAGAAGCAGACGAGGCTGCAGCGCAACAAGCCGTTGTGGAAGCGCACAGCCGCCTGACTGAGGCCGAGGCACACTATGAAGATGCCCAGGCCGGGCCGCAACGAGTCGCCGCCACGCGCGCTAAAGCGCTTTCTGCAGTGGCGGATGCACAACAGAAAAGAGCTGCCGTGGAGCAAGCGCAGCTGAATCTCGGATACACCAAAATATACGCACCGGTGACCGGGGAGGTCACGAAAAAGGTTGTCGTCGGATTGAACGTCGACCCTGGGGAGCAGCTGCTCACCGTGGTACCCCTGGACCAGGTGTGGATTACCGCTAACTTCAAAGAGACGCAGCTCAAACACATGCGCGTGGGCCAGAAAGCAAAGATTGTCCTCGACTCAAACGGCCGCACCTACCGTAGCCATGTGGACAGCATTGCAGGCGCGACGGGGCCCATCTTCAGCTTACTGCCGCCCGAAAACGCGACCGGCAACTACGTGAAAATCGTGCAGCGGGTACCAGTAAAGATTGTCCTGGAGCCGGGCGAGAATCAGGACCACCAGCTTCGTCCGGGGATGAATGTCGAAGCGAAGGTGTACTTGCGATGAGCGCCGCCGCGCTGGCTCTTCCGTCGGAGCAGGCCGCCTGGCGCCCTAAGGTGAATCCCTGGGCGATTGCCGCCACCGTGTCGATGGCGGCGTTTATCGAAGTTCTGGATACGAGCGTTGCTAACGTCGCCCTGCCTTACATTGCCGGCGACCTGGGAGCCAGCTACGACGACAGCACCTGGGTGCTTACCTCGTACCTCGCTGCAAACGCGATCGTGCTGCCCATCAGCGGGTGGCTGGCTGAGCTGATCGGCCGCAAGCGGTATTTCATGATGTCACTTGCGATCTTTACGGTGAGTTCCCTCCTTTGCGGTCTGGCGCCCAGCCTCCCGGTATTGCTTTTGTTTCGAGCCATACAAGGCATCGGCGGTGGTGGTTTGCAACCGATGGCGCAAGCGATCCTCAACGATACGTTTCCCCCTGAGAAGCGCGGCCAGGCGTTTGCAGTCTATGGCATCACCGCAGTTCTGGCCCCTACGATCGGGCCCATGCTGGGAGGCTGGATAACCGACAGCTACTCCTGGCGTTGGATATTTTTCATCACTTTGCCTGTGGTCCTCCTCGCTCTCTACCTGACGTACACCCTGGTCGAAGATCCGCCGTTCCTTCGTCGCGTAAAGAGCGGGGGTATTCGAGTGGACTACATTGGAATATCGATGCTGGCGCTGGGCGTGGGTTCTCTGCAGGTGGTTCTGGACAAGGGACAGGAAGACGATTGGTTCGGCTCGCATTTCATCACCACGCTGATTGTAACGGCAACGGTTTGCCTCATCACATTGGTCATCTGGGAATGGTTCCGCAAAGAACCAATCATCGACGTCCGCATGTTCAAGAGCTTCAACTTCGCCGCGGCAAACTTGATGATGTTCATGATGGGCTTCATGCTCTTCAGCACCCTGGTCTTGATTCCAGAATTTCTGCAGACGCTTATGGGTTACACGGCGGAGCTTGCAGGTCTGGTCCTGTCCGGCGGCGGAGTTATCTTGCTAGTGATGATGCCTATCGTCGGCCGGCTCACCTCGAAGATTCAAGCCAGATGGCTGATCGCAACCGGGTGGCTTTGCCTCGCCATTGGACTGTTCTATTGCGCTCACCAGATCGATTTGTTCGTCAGCTTCCGCTTTGCCATGTGGCTGCGCGTCGCACAAGTGGTCGGAATCGGATTTCTATTTGTTCCCATCACGGCAGCGGGTTACATCGGAGTTCCTCCAGAAAAAGGGAACAGCGTCTCCGGAATGATCAATTTCATGCGCAATATCGGGGGGAGTATCGGAACCTCCGTCGTGACCACGATGATTGCCCGGCGGGCTCAATATCACCAGCAGATTCTCATCGCCCACATCGCTCCCGATTCCCTTGCCTATCGTTCGGCTCTCCATGCTTTGAGCTCTAAAATTGCTCACTCCGGGCTTCGAGCGACGGACGCCAACGACCAGGCGATCGCGAGATTCTACAAGTTGGTGCACCAACAAGGCGGCGCACTGTCCTACATGGACATCTTCTGGGTCCTGGGCGCGCTCTGTTCAGTCATGTTCATTCTTGCCTTCTTCTTGAAGAAAAACGATCCGGGAGCAGGCGGAGATGTCGCGGTTGGGTGAGGGTACACGCAATGATGAATGCCATAACAATTGAACGAGAGTACGGCTGCGGAGCATCGGAAATCGCGAGTTTGGTCGCTAGTCGCCTGGGATGGAATCTGTGGGACGAACGGTTGACGCAGGAAATCGCGCGGCTGACCGAGAGTACGCCAGAGGCGGTTGAGCGGCGCGAATGGCGAACCGATCCCGTGGTGTACAGGGTGTTCCAGGACTTTCTTCGGGGTGCGTTCGAAGGAGGCTTGGCGCCCACCGGCCGGCTACACTTCCTCGATGCACGAAGGATCGCGGCTGTTTCAGAAACCGCTGTCAACACAGCACTCTCCAGTGGTCCGTCGGTGATTGTCGGCCGTGGCTCGCAGTTTTTTCTCCGCAATCGCAAGGATGTCCTTCATGTATTTCTCTATGCCCCTCGCGATTGCAAGATCCGCAGACTAATCTCCAGAGGTGCAACGCAGGACAAGGCAATCGAACTTGTCGACACGACCGATAAGGCGCGAGCTGCATTCGTCCAGCAATATCTTGGGCTGAAATGGCCGGAACCGCACTTATACCAGGCAATGTTTAATACCGGGACGGGCGAGGCCTGTACGGCCTCGATGCTGGTGGAGTGTCTGAACCTGTTCCAGCGTGACCGTTCCTCGCAATAGGTTCAGGCCATGAGCGCTACATGGCGCGTTGCGCAGACACCGGGCGGCTATCGAATTGCGCCTCGAATTTCGAACCCCTGACCGGACGAGCCAAAGCCAGCCGCGTACGCGCCCTGGCGAGCCTGGACTTGACGGCAGCCTCGGATACCCCCAGCGTTTGAGCCATGTCTCTAATGGAGTACTTACCCGTCATCTGCATCTCGATAACCTGACGAAGTCGCGGCGGAAGCTTCCAGATGGACCGCATCATCCAGGCATAATTCTGGCGGTGAACACAGATATGCTCGGGGCTCGGGCCAGCATCCTTTAATTCAAAAACAGAAATCATTTCCTCTGTTTCACCCGGTCCGTCGAAGGAGACTTCCGCGCGCACACGGCGTCTACGAAGGACCATCAGCGCCGTGTTCACAGCAATCCTGGTGACCCAGGTGTAGAAGCTTGATCGCTCTTCGAAGGTGTGCAGCGCCTTATAAGCCCTCAGAAAGGTGTCCTGCAGTGCATCTTCGGCATCTTCCCGATTCCTGGTAATGGTCAGAAGCTTCCGATAGACTCGTTGCGCATACATCTCTCTGAGTTCGGCGAAGGCAGCGGCGGACCCCGATCGCGCCGCGGCAACAAGGACTTCACTTCTTAGCGATTCATCCTGGTGCGAAGCGGCTTCAACCGCCCGTTCCCCATAGGCAACAAACATGGCAGTCCCCTTTCAAAGTGGCGTTTCGATTCGAACGTTATCTCTGTGCTCCAGCCGTCGCGAAACCGAGTAGCCCGACATGATATCCAAGCCGGGTTTCAACGTCGCCAGGCGCGTGAAAGCCTTGTTCAAAGAGAGCCCGAAGCCTCTCCTGGGCTGCGGGCCGCCCAAGAGCAGCGGTAAAGGCCTCCCATTCTGGTGCGATCTCGGCGTCGGAAGGCAGGCTGTTCGCGTCCACCAGGCGCTTCGTCTCTGCGATCGCCTGTTTGTCAAAGGATGCAATTCTTGTCGCGAGTCCGTCGACGAATGCGTCGAGTTGCGCATCAGGCAGCGAACGATTGACATAGCCATACAACTGCGCAAGATCGCCGTCGACGTCGTCCGCGCTTAACAGCACTTCCAACGCTCGCCCGCGTCCAATCAAACGCGGCAACCGAGCCATGGGCCCGCCCCCTGGAACCAACGCGGCCCCTACTTCCCATTGCGAGAGAATCGCCTTTTCGCGGCTGGCAAATCGCATATCGCTTGCAAGGGCCAGTTCACTGCCGACGCCGGTTGCCCGGCCCCGGATCGATGCAATGGAAACAACGGACGCACGACTCAACCGGGCAAGCATGTCGGGTAAGGCCTGCAGGCCAGTCTGCCCCACAGGGAATTGAGTAGACTCTTCGGGCTTCGCCAGGAAGTCATAATGGGTAAGAAAAAAGCCATCGATGGCGCTGTCGATAACAACCACCTTCACTCGCTCATCCGACTCAAGTAAGGAAATAACCTCCTCGAGTTGTGGAATGTTGGCTGGTCCAAAAATGTTGAGGGGCGGAAGGTCGAACGTAACCCTCCAAAATGCCTCGGAATGACGAACCACCCTTATCTTTCCTTCGTTGCGCGCGTTGCTCATCTTTCCCTCCTGTTATCGATTGAGCCCGAAGTGCTGAAGAAGGACAATTGAACGATGGTATTGGGGATACTTTGGTATATCGAATGAACTCGGTCGCATCCCTCGCCACGCTTTCAACCAGGTAACGGAGCGCCTCACGGAAGCCCGTCCCCTGTCGCACACATTGGTACCAACGTATCGACCGCTACCTTGGTCCAATAGAGCACCCTGCATCCACGGCTTACTCTGGAAACCGGGTTGGAAGTGCTTCGGAGCGGGCCAGAATCACCCTTGGAGATTGTCATGGCAGGCAGGAAGACAGCGATCGTAACGGGAGCCTCACACGGCATCGGAGCAGAGATAGTCAGAGCGCTTCTGGCTGGCGGTTACAACGTCGTTGGAAACGCGCACAGCTTTTCCGGCGCTAGCTTCACTCCGACACCGAATCTCGTGTTCGTCGAAGGAGACATCGGACTTGCAAGCACGGCGGAGAAAATTGCACAGGCGGCAATGGACAAATTTGGCTCGATCGACCACGTTGTCTGCAATGCCGGCATATTCTCGATTAAACCATTTACCGATTTCACCGCCGAGGAGTTTGGCGCCTTTGTCTCCACGAACCTGGGAGGGTTCATCTTCATCACGCAACTCGCGGTGAAGCAGATGCTGGCGCAGGGCACCGGCGGCAGCGTGACGTGTATCACGGCATCGCTTGCCGACCACCCGATCGCGGGTGTTCCGGCCTCCATCCCGATGATGACCAAGGGAGGATTGAATGCAATCGTCCTGAGCCTCGCCAGCGAATATGCGAAAAGCAATATCCGCTTTAACGCGGTCGCTCCTGGATTTGTTGACACCCCCATCCTCAACGAGACCCAAAAGGACGGTATGAGGGCTCTCTCTCCGATCGGAGTGATCCTGGATGCGAAGGACATTGCTGACGCGGTGATGTACCTCACGGAAGCCCGCCACGTTACCGGAGAGGTGTTGCACGTCGATGGCGGTGCGCTCGCTGACCGGTGATAACCGGCAACGGGCCAGCCGAAGCATCCCTGCTCCGGCAGGCAATCGAGGCGCTATAGTGTCACAAGCAATGTCTTCTCATCTGGATAAAAAAGCAATGGGCCTGCCTGACGTCATTGCGCCCGCTCTGAATGTAGTTTTCTGCGGCATCAATCCAGGAATGCGTTCGGCTTCGGTGGGACTCCATTTCGCGACCCGAAGTAATCGCTTCTGGCGTGTACTTCACCTCGCAGGTTTTACCCCCAGACAACTGGAACCGGAAGAGGCATGCCTCCTGCTCAATTATGGTTGTGGAATCACTTCTGCAGTTGCTCGACCGACAGTCGGCGCAGCCGACCTCAGTCGAGCCGATTACATCGCCGCCCGTCCAGTGTTCGAGCACAAAATCGCGAAGTACAAACCCAAATACGTGGCGTTCCTCGGGAAGACGGCATGTTCGGTCTTTCTGAACCAGCGCGATCTTTCGTGGGGATTACAGGCAGCGACATTCGGCGGATCAGCGATCTGGGTATTACCCAATCCCAGTGGGCTGAACTGCGCATTCACCATCGGCATGTTGGCAGATACGTATCGACAGCTATTTGAAACTGTGGCCGGCTGCGGTCGATAAGTGGACTCGAGCATACTAAGGTATTGCGCGATACCTTAGTCCAATTGGTTTCGTTTAGGGCTCGTGATGTTATGGCTTATGTGCATCGGGTGTGGCAAAACTCGATACCGCAAGTGTCAGATTACATACATCACCTAGGAGATTGACTATGAGCATCATCGATAAGGCGCTAACAGCAAACCAGAACTTCGCGAAAAGCTACGACCCAACCCTGGGCAAGCGTCCCGCACCCAAACTTGCAGTCGTGACCTGTATGGATCCTCGCCTCTCAGACCTCTCTGGAATACTGGGTCTACCGAATAGCGATCTCGACGTTATCCGAACTGGCGGACCCGCGGTCACTGAGGATGTTCTCGGTGAGCTTGTTGTGTCCACCCGTGTACTGGGAACCACCGAGATACTGCTTCTCAACCATACCGGCTGCGGGTTCACAACCTTCACCGATGAGGACCTGAACGCCAAGCTGAGCGCTTCCACGGGAGATGCTTCGCCGGCGCCGATGCGCTTCTTCTCCTTTAAGGACCCCGAGGAAAATACCCGGGAGCAGATCAAGAAAGTCACATCGCATCCATGGATTGCCAAAGACATCCCCGTGCGCGGCGTCATTTTCGACGTGGAGACCGGTGCGCTTCGCGAAGTGCAGCAACTTTCACAACAGGCTGCAGACTGAAAGAAACGAGTTTGTCAGGATTTGATCTTCCACGGGCCAGCTTGCCGGAAGGATACGGCTGAGCTGGCCCGACATTTTTTTGAGGCTTTTATCAGCAAGAACCGCAATGCCATTGCTTGACAGGAGCGGCTTGTACAGCAGGAAGCCTGGTTAAGAGTATGAGTTAGCACTCGTTCCGCAGGATGAGGAGAGAGGAGACCATCTTCAGGCAGATATCACTGATAGCCCGCGAGTTCGGGGAGCTCTGGTCCTCGAAGGCTTGCTTTGATAACAGGACGGAATCATCATTCAGGCGCGCAGGCGCGTCCTCTTCGCGGGCGATCCACGCGGCAATGTGCATGAGTTCATGGCTGTATTCGTTTAGGAAATGGTCCAGCACATCATTTTGCTGCTGGGTCAATTCGGAGCCGGTCTCCCGTCGCCCACGATGCGAGAGAAGACTGAGTTCCAGCAGGTAAATCGAGCGTAACGCCGGCTGAGCCCGCTGAAATCGCTCGCTGTCAGCCACGTCCTGCTCACGCCGACGGCGAAATGCAACCTCAAACCGCACGGCATCCGCTTGCGATTCCAGAGTAACGAAGTTGTCGTTGATCTGACTGCGGAGACGGATCATCTGAGAGCGGGCGAGGGCTCTGTCGTGTGCCACCGGGCAGACTCCGAGCTGTGCCAGCAGACGTACGTTCCGCACCAGCAGTTTCTGCAACTGCTCCACAACACTCTTCGTCCCGAAGCGGTCGAAGATCAAGCCCATGGCGAGAATGCCCAAGAGCGCGCCCATCGCTTTATCGCGCGCGATGGTGAGGTCGGTCTCGACGCGGAAATCCTGCAGGTTGACGAAGTAAAAGGCGAGCGCAATCTGCACGCCGAAAAAAGAGAGCCGTGGACTGGAAGTGGCGAACCACGCGGCGAGCGCAGTCCCCGCCGCAAAGAAGAGGGCGAACCCGAAGACGCTGTCGATAGCGGGAAGGATCAGGATCTGCGCAGAAATTCCCAGAATCACCCCTCCGGCAACAAATCCAGCAAGGCGGAGAAACTGCGCCTGGAGCGAACCGCCAATGCTGCTGAGCGCAGTCACGATGCAAGTAAGCACGGACGGGAAGATGCCGGGCCAGTCGAGCGCGTTATAGAGCACGTAACAAACGGAAGCAGCCAGGCATCCGGCAAACGCAAAGCGTGTATATTCCGGGTTCTGGAATGCATCCGGCACAAGCAGAGCGCGCCACCAGTCCCCTTCTGACGCTTTTTGGGATCCGTCGACGACCTCATCGCGTTGAAAGATTTCCGTCAGGAGAGCGACCGTTCTTTCCATCTCTTGCACGATGGGGGAGCCAGAGGACGGCTGCTCCTCGAGCACACCGGCGGATAGGGAAATAGCCCCTGCCGCGCTGAGTTCGGATCGGATGGCTGCGAGCTTTTCTGCAAGCGCGCGTAGGCGGATCGTGTCTTCGCCGGGCGTGGGGGGAGTGCGCTCGAGATCCGCAGCAAGACCAACAAGCCGGCCCGCCAGCGAAATCAGGGCTGCGCGCTGCGCCCGCCGGGTCGGGTCCAGACCCTGGCGCAGCAACGTCGTTCTGAGTCTGCCCGTGCCGATCATCTGGTATTGAAGAACTTTCGCGAGGACCGCCTGTGGTGGGGCGTGTAGACCGGCACGGCTTTCCGCGACCTGCTGCACCGCGAGCAACAGATCGTCGACGACGGCGATCAGCGGATCGGAGCGATCGAAGATGCGGTAGATCGCTTCAGTTGCCACGGTAGCGCCGGCACCGACGGCGATGATCACGATAGGCCAAAGGGTACCCTCTACCTGAAATTCGCTCGGCCAGGAGCGGTCCCATACCGGCAGGGCAACGCCAATGGGAATGGTGAAAGCCAGTGCGGCTGCGTAGTTCGTCGTCGTGCGCATAACGAAGAAGACGAGATACAAGCTGCCGATCACCCAAAAGAAATGCGTAATGGGGTAACCGCGGAAGAGCATCATGCCGAGCAGGGTGTAGAGGCTGGCGCCGACGAATCCGAGGACGATCAGTTGCCCACTCCGCCAGGTAACGGCGAGATTTTCGCGAGCCAGGAGGATGGAGAATAAGCCAGCCAGGGCTGCGTTCGGAATGCGGAAGGTCACGACGATGATCATGACCAGCGTAGCCGCGATCGTCATGCGGATGACCGTGCTCATGCGCCCGGGATACGGCGCTACTTCCCACCGGATGAATTCTCGAAACCAGGGCCAGGATACCGTTTGGCGGCCGGGCTGGAGACGAAGCGGAGTGGCTCGGGTCGCCATATCAAGGCTTCCGATTGTATCCGCGGATCACGACGACGGCAGATTCTCCCAGGCGAATGGCGTCCGAGGGTGGCGACTGAATCCGGATGCGAACGGGGTAGCGGCTGGCGAGGTGTACCCAACTCAGAGTGCGTTGCACCTCGGGCAGGCCGGACGTAATTTTCCCCTGGAACGAAGGATCGGGAATGACACCGTACCCGGTGCTCTCGACGACGCCTGTAAGCCGCATTCCCGAGTCAGACATGAGGTACACATCCGCAGTCATGCCCGGTTGGATATATTTCAGCTGCGTCTCCCGGAAATTCGCAACCACCCACCAGACGCGCGTATCGATCAGCGTGAAGATCTGCTGTCCTATGTGAGCGTAGGCACCCTCGGAAATGACGAGGCTGGTCACACGTGCGTCAAATGGAGCGTAGACGCGGCATTGGTTGTAGTTGTATTGCGCGTTGGCAATTGCGGCGGCCCGTCCCTGCCGTTGCGCCACAAGAGGATCGAGTGTAAGTACGCTGGACTGCGTTTGCTGCAGCTGTGCCGTGCTCTGCTCTGAGGACGCCCTGGCCTCGGCCAGAGCGGCCAGCATGGTGTTGAGATGCGCTCGATTAAGAGCCAATTGCGATTCGGCTTCGTGCACGGACTCGGCGCTGGCCTGCTGTGTCGTGCGTGCCTGGTCCACCTGGTCGACGGTGACGTACTTTTTCGCGAGCAGCGGCTCGACGCGGTGCAGGTTATTGTCGGCGTATGTCGACTCTGCCTTGGCCCGATCCAGAGCAGCCTGCGAGTGGGCGACGTCGGCCTCCGCCTCGCGGATTAGAGCCTGCGACCGGTCGACGTTGGCGCTGGCGCTGCGGGTCGCTGCCCCGGAGGCGGTGACGGCGTGCACCTCGGCCCGAATGCGCCGCTGTTCATCGACCACCTGGCCTTCGAGGGCGGCCTGATCCGACACTGTGCGGTCAAGGGCGTACTTATAGGGTCGATCATCGATTTGGAAAAGTAGGTCGCCGCTTTTCACGTGTTGATTGTCTGCGACGTTCAGGTGCAATATGGGCCCCTCGACAACGGGAGCAATGCCAATGTAGTTGGCGAAGATTTCGGCGTCATCGGTCTGGGGATGGCGAGTCGTGACCGCGTAGACAACAATCAAGCCGAGAATCGCCAGCAGGACCATGGCTGAGGTGAAGACTCGACCGTACCAGTCAAGTTTTGCCAGGCGGCTGTCTTGCTCGGGTTGGACAATTTCCTGAGTCGGCATCGTGTTTACCTAGCTGTAGAACAGGAGCCACAATACGCACGCGAGGAACGTCGCCATGCCGAGATACAAAAGTACCGGTGCAGCCAGGTGGTCAGCGATCGCAGTGCGAGCGACCAATTCGCGTGCACCGGCCATCAGTACGAGACCACCGACGGCGCAGAAGATCCACACCGGGAAAAAAGAGCCAAAGATGCTGTATTCGGGTGCATGAGCGCAACCAACCAACGCCAGCGGCGCCGCCAGAGATAAACCGGCAAGGGCGCAGCGTGAGGTCACTCGGCGTGCGTCGCGCTCTGTCCATTTAACGTTCATTTTCAGTTGACCTCATGCGGCCGGGTGATCACTGGAGAGCTCACTCTTACGTCTGGATTAGGCCAGAGACCTGAGGAGCGAATCTATTGGACGAAAGTATTGTCAATACCTTGGTATCGCCTTCGATAGATACGTGGGATCGATCAATACGTTGGTCCAATAGACGCAGCCACGCACTTCTGACTTGATAGTTACTGGACGCGCATGGCGGAACGCCGGGAATGAAGCGGAAGAGGTTTCGACTGATCGAATACCACCCATCATCGAAGGTTCTATTGTTGTCGCTGCTTCTCGCCTTCTCAGCGGCGCGAACTCTGGGGCAGTGTGCCGGCAAAGTGTCTTCTCCCGCTGCTGTCGCCTACTGCGTCGCTCGCGAGACGCCTCGCGAGGCAAAAGCGATTCTCGATCCGGAGCACCCGTACACGCTGGCTGAGTTGATCGACGTCGCCGAGCATCACAATCCCAGCACGCGCACGATCTGGGAACGCGCAAAACAGAAGGCACGCGAACTCGGTTTGGCAGAGGCCACTTATTATCCGGAGCTGGAGGGTTTGGCGGTTTTCGGTGACGAGAGATTGATCAATCCATTCCCGAAACCACTGGCCCCACGCGGCTACGTTATGGTCGAGATACCCAAAGTGCAGCCTGAAGTCGCACTCCAATACCTTATCTTCGACTTTGGTAAACGCGAGGCGAACGTGAACTCCGCCAGAGCGGAGCGGCTCGCCGCGGGTGCGGACGTCATTCAGGTTAATCAGGCGGTGGCGTTTCATGTCGCCAGTGCGTATTACCAGCTGCTGACCGCGCAGGAGAGATTGCAGGCGGCCCAGGACACGCTGCGAACTGCACAAACCACCCAGGATGCGGCGGAAAACAGACTGAACAACGGACTCGCCACTCTTCCCGATGTTCTCAACGCCCGGGCCGAAACGTCACAGGCAGTGTTCGACGAGGAGTCAGCCGATGGGGACGAAAAGGTCATGCGGGTGACGCTGACGGAAGTGGTGGGAGCTGATCCGTCTCCCAACATCGTGATTGACAGCCAGAGAAGTGCGCCGTTGCCGGAGAGGCTCACCATGTCCATCGAGGCGCTGATCCATCGCGCGATGGAGAATCGCCCCGAACTCATGGCGCAAGCTCTACGCATCCGCTCCGCCGAGGATCGCGTTCGTGCAGCCAAGGCAGAGTACAGACCGCAGATCGTTCTGTCGGGGTCGGCCGCGCAAACCTCCGTGTGGCCGGCAGCGGACTACGGTCATCTCGGCGCCGCAAGCGAGCCGACCTGGTCGGCCGAGCTCGGCGTCCATTGGCGCATCTTTGACGGAGGGGTGCGCAAGAACGAACGGTTGATTGCCGAATCGAAACGCCGCGAGGCGGCAGACGAACTTACCACCGAAGAGGATGAGACGACGCGGGAGGTCTGGACCTCTTACATCGGATTTCGGACGGCCTTGCGCAAGCACGACGCTGCGGTGGCGCTTCTAGAATCCGCGAACGAATCGTACTCGGCATCGCTCGATGCCTACAAATATGGAGTGAAGAATCTAGTGGATGTGGTTACCGCGGAAAAGCAGCTGGCGCTCGCTCGACTCTCCAGTGTCTCTGCACGATCAGAATTATTTCTAGAGGCAGTCGACCTCGAATTCGCTACCGGCAATCTGCTAAGGACTGAACCGCCGGCGACCAAGCTTCATGCCCCGGACGGACAAAAATGACCCTGGTCCTTCAACGGTTGGGCGGAGGCTTCGTGGCAGGCTGATCGTTGGCCGGCGGAGAGGCTGTTGCATCCGGTAAAACATCAAATCCCGGAAGCATGCGAACCTCTGCTCCGAACTTGTGGTAATCCGTGTACACGATATCGTTCAATTGCGTTTCGTAGGGGCCATAGACATCCAATGTCTGACCCCAGGACGCCAGGGTGCTCACGGTTCGGACTCGCATCATCACGACGCTTCGGCGCGGGCAGATATAGTCTCTTCCACCGATCGCGACGGGCCCGTATTCGACCATCAAAGCCGCCCCCTTTGCGGGTAATACCGGAGTCAGGTTCGGTTCACGAATCCATCCCAGTTCGGCCTCCATCGTCAGTCGAAGTATCGCCCCGGTTTCGGGGTCGACCGCGAATTCTCCAAGGTATCTGGGCGACGTCAAAAAAGTACGCCCACCCACAAGGCAACAATAGGTAACGTCGTAATGAGGGTTTTCGGCGCGCACGATGTAGTGAAAGACCGCCACCTTTCCTCGTTCGCCCTGTTCCCACCGGCTCCAAATCAGTAGGCTACCGCCGCGCGTCGCATCTCGCAGCACGGAGCCAAGAATCGGACTGAAAACACCGGTAAAATTAAGATCCATTTTCCTGGCGCTCGGGCTGCCTTTCTTCTTTTCGGCATCCTGCTCTTCACGGCCGTTCCGATAACGGAGAGTCGCTCTCTCGGTCACCGCCTCGCGCAAGGACTGATCGGCCAGGGCCGTTTTCCAGGTATCTGCTTTTTGTGGCGACGGCTGCTCATACTCAGTCGTGGTACGTGTTGCGAAAAAGTCCGGCAGTTTGGGAATCACTTCCTTCAGATACTTCACTGTTCGTGAGATCATCTGGCGCTGCGTTTCGAGATCGGGTGCCGGGTCTGAAGGAGTCTCGGCTGCGGGAGGGTCCAGGAAGGCAGACCCATCGGCCAGAGCCACCAGGGCCGCGATCGACTTCTTGCCGGGGATTCGATCTTTCCAGCGTGAGAGCAGGTCACTGTTGAGACGTTCGCCCAACTCCAGACCGGCCAGTTGCCTGGCCAACTCGGCGTCCTGCTCATCCTTCGCTGTGTTGAGGATCTGCTCCAGTTCGTGAACGCTGACGCGCCTGGCAGCTAAGCGGGGCTGATCGTAGAAAACCGGCTGATCGTAGTAGCCGGTATTGGTGCGAGCAGATAGTTCAGGCTGCCGGATCTTGACCGCGAGGTCATGATACTCGTCCGGCTGAGCTGCAGCCGGCGGGTCAAAGGAGATCGTATAAAACACGCGAGCGTCTGCAACGCAATGTTCGATAGAGAGGGAGATGTCTGACACTGGGTCCAGGACGAGGCCACCGCTCTGAATGGCCAGCACTGAAAGCGCAAAATGTGTCAGGCGGATCCAAGCCTGGCTCCGCGACCTCCGACGGCCGCACGACCTTCGGCTATCTCCGAGGGCCCGCGAACCCCGGCCAGATAATTCTTGTAGGTGTCTTTGAAGTCCAAAGCCATCGGTTCGGTTCTGGCTGTGACCTCGGAGATGACCATCCGCGCCTCACGGATGCGCGAGGAAAGCTCCACTAGTGAAGAAAAAGCCGTGTCCTGGTGTTCCCCCGGCCACGAATTGCCGGCCACCCGTAGCCCATCCAAACCAAAAGCTTTCGGCCTGGGCGGCCTCTTCGCTCGACGGCGATCGCGTAAACCGAGCGCAAGCTTCGATCCCACCGCGCGTACCTCTCTGATTCGGTTGTCTTGAACGGATCAAGATTTCGCGGAATGGCCCAGACCGTGCGGGGTGAGCGGTGGTGAGTAACATCCTCGGCCAGCGCCTTGCCGTCGGTCGTGGGCGTTGCCGATGCGTACAATCCGGAGGTTGTAAACCAGTAGACAGACGTGGGTTGACCGAGATGTCCGCCATTCCGCCGCAGGAACTTTATCGATTCGTTCTTCACAAGTTCCAACTGCGCGTGCCCGAGGTCGACCTCATCGAGAAGCAGCACCACTTCGGTGAGCCGCTCATCCTCATTGGCTGGGTTCGACGCGGCGAAGGAAATAATCTTTTGCGGTACGCCGTTGTCCATCAGCGTGAAATCCGTCACAGCAAGCCCCGGAGATGGCTTGCCCTCGCGGTCGGTTGCAGCGACATCGAGATGGAGTAGGCCCTCCGGAAGTGCATTGGCCTGCATCTTGACAGGCTCAGAGGACACCGTGGTCTGTAGTGGAACTTGCGAAGTTTCCAATTGACCATGGGCACAAGGCACACGAACAAAGGCCAGGAGACAAAGGAGGAAACCCGGCAGAATGGCTCTCTCCGTTCTCAATGCCGCACCTCGCTCCGATTGGACGCTAGTGACCAAGAATCCAGAATACCTCGGCCTCAAGGAGATGGAGCCGTGGAGGATCGGGTATAAGGGTGAACGGCGGGCGAGACGATAACCCGGCCGGGCAGGGTCTATTCTGAATCTGCTGCGGGCTGTCAGACTGTGCTCAAACTTATTCCTGCAATGGAGACCAGCAACGATGAAAGACCTATTTGACCCAATCCTGGTGGAGGACACAAAGAAGCGCATACTGCAACTGCATCTTGAGAGCGCGCCGCAGTGGGGCAGCATGGCGGTCGCGCAAACTCTAGCCCACTGCACCGCCGGCATCGGAATGGCGATGGGTACCATCCAGGCGAAGCGTGCACCATTTCCCGCCTCGTTGATTGGCCCGATGATCAAGCCGTTGGTCTTCCGCGACGACAAGCCAATGCGTCGCAACTCACCCTCAGCACCGGAGTTATTCTCGGCGCCCTTCACAGAGTTTGACTTTACAAGCGAGCGCTCCAGGCTTATCGCTGCAATCGAAAGCTTCGCCAGTCAAGGCCCCAAGGGCTGCTCCAGCTACCCGCACCCGTTCTTCGGCCCACTCAACGCACAACAATGGGCCATTCTCATGTACAAACACGTCGACCATCATCTGCGTCAATTCGGCGTCTAACGGAATTCCCCAGCGTGGAAAACATTCCGGTGACAAATCCGCGACCTGCAGCACCCCGCCGCCGAAGAGATTCTATAGAACCTCTCAGCAGTAAAATGGTTCCGTTGCAAAGTCATCGAGTGAGCGGCTAAAGAGAGGGAGTTAAGTTGTACGGAGTTCCAGCAATACGACGCGGGTGGGGAATGCCGCTTCTGATCTGCTGCTGGGCCATGGTCTCCTGGTCCCAGGAGCCCTGTACATTGCCCCAAAATACGGACGCGCTCGTCCACGAGACACCCGGGGAAAAGGCGGACGCGGAAGGCGTCTTGTTCCTGCGTGACAAGAATTCCCATTGCGCCCTCGCCAGTTTTACGAAAGAGATCCGAACGAATCCTGAGGCTTGGCAGGGTCATTATCACGCGGGCTTGGCCTACCTTGATCTTTCGGATGCACCGCATGCGATGGCAGAGCTGCACCTCGCCGCCGGCAAAGCGCCTGCGCGAGCTGAAGTTTGGCTTGCGCTTGGCATTGCCCAGGAGGCACTCGGAGAAAACGGACAGGCAGAAGGGTTTTACCGAACTGCTTACGCAATCGACCCAAAATCGCCTGAGATTAATCGCCACTTAGCTGCCATCCTGGGAAAAGAGCAGCAGAGAGGCGCGGCCATCAGCTATTGGCGAGAGGCCGTAACGCTTGCTCCTTACGATTCGGACCTCAGGCTGTCGCTGGCGACAGCCTTGATGGATGACGGCCAAAACAAGGCTGCGGCAGCTTTATTGAATGAGATGGTGCGGCAAAATCCAAAGTCCGGCTTAGCGCTTTTGAATCTCGGCGCGGTTCTTTACCGTGAGCAAGAGTATTCGGACGCAGCCGAAGCTTACCGGCGGGCCTCGCAGCTTGATGCGGTATCCGAGGCTGCAAAGTTTTCGCTCGCCAAGGTTCTCATTACCCTGGTGCGTTTTACAGAAGCAAGACCGCTACTCGAACCGTACGTGCGGGATCATCCAGAAAGCATGGAGGCGCATTACCTGCTTGGCATTACCTATCAGGGACTTGGAAATCTGGAGCAAGCGAAAACGGAATTGGAACGCGCTGTTCAATTGAACGAAAACGATTTCGACAGCCAGTACAAGCTGGGCAGCGTACTGCGCGAAGACGGAAAATACGAAGACGCGATATTACATCTGAAGCGTGCAGTTGCTCTCAAGCCGGATTCCCAGGAGGCGCACTATCAACTGGACCGCACTTATCACCAGACCAAGCAGCCGGAGTTGGCTGAGCAGGAAAATTTGGTCTTTCAAAGACTGCAAAAGGCCGTGGTCGACCAGCGGCGGGCGACGGTGTTCGAGAATGACGGTGCGCAAGATGTCAAGGCCGGCGACCTTCAGAAAGCCGTGTCAGCCTATAAGGAAGCACTCCAGCTTGTTCCCCAGGACGCAGGGGTGCGCTACGACCTGGCTTTGGTATTCGAAAAATTGAAAGATCGCGACGCTGAGCGCGCGCTACTTCAACAGGCTGTGACGCTGAATCCCTCCATCGCCGATGTGCACAACCAGCTTGGCTTTTTAGACCTAACCGCCGGCGATGCAGTGGCGGCAGAGCAGCAGTTTCAATCTGCGCTCCGCATCGATCCGGGGATGACAGATGCGCTGGGAAATCTCGGGGTCCTGTACGGACAGAAAGGTAAGCTTGCGGCGGCGGAGCATCTATTGCGCCTGGCTGTTGAGAGCGACCCTAGCTACGAAAAGGGCTATATGAACCTGGGATTGATACTTGCCGCGGAGGGGCGCTTCGACGATGCGCACGCGCAGCTGCAAAAAGCTTTGGCGCTCTCTGCAACCGATGGCGTCGCGCTCCATGCCATGAGTGCGATTGAGGCCCGGCGGCCGAAGCCCGGTAACCCCTGACAATCAGTCGAGCTTGCTTTGATGGGGAAGCACGACGGCCAGTGCCTGCTTTATCTCTGGATCCTCAGGGTTCAACGAAGCGGCCGCTTTCAGGTTCTGAGCAGCGGCGGCCAGGTCGCCAGATCGCGCCTCGATCAGGCCCAGATCTTTTTTGAGCGTTGCCTGGTCACGGCATTCTCCACAAATTTCAATCGCTTTTTGCAACTCGGTGATGGCTTGAGCGTAGTCATGGTTATTTGCGGCAGCGAGAGCGAGATTTCCGGTGAGATCGGCCTGGCTCGTGGCTTGCTGTTCCGCAAGCCGGGCCTTGAGGAGCGCGGTGTACTTGCCTGCTTCGGACGGGTCAGTCCCATGAAGAACCTGGGATAGCCGGTAGAGCACCTCAGTGCTATTGGGATCGAGCTGAGCCGCGTGTTTCCAGGCCGCGATCGCTTCCTGGTCACGTTTTGCCGACGATAGATTTTGGCCGAGCAGATAGTAAGCGCGAGCATTGCCTGGGGTAAGCTGGACACTTCTTTCAGAGAGCTCCAGGGACTTCTGGGCTTCGCCCAACTGACGCTCGGTCACCGCCAAGAGATACACCGCGTCACCGAAACGCTCATCGAGGCTCACCGCCTTCTCCAATTCGGGCTTTGCGTCCTCGAAATGTCTCTCATCCAGGAGCAGACGACCCCGATTGTAATGAGCCACTGCGGCCCCCGGATTGAGCGCGACCGCTTGGGTAAATTCAGCCAGGGCGGCGTCTACTTCAAGATGATCAGCGAGCGCTATGCCCAGGTTCAGATGATCTTGAAAGCTATCCGGTCTGGCTGCGACGACCTTGCGGAGAATCTCAATGCTGCTTTCACTTTTGCCCTCGCGCGCATGAACCTCAGCCAAGGCAGTCTGCGCATCCAGATTGCTGCCGTCGAGGGAGAGCGCTGTCTCGAGTTCAGCCTCTGCTTCAGGGAAGCGTTGTTGTTGGGCCAACACCAAGCCCAGATGAAAACGCGCCTGCGCGTATTTCGGATCTTCTTCTTTCGCCTGCCTTAGCAGGGATTCGGCCTCTTTGATCTGGCCATTTCCGTCGTAAATAGTAGCCAGGTTTACCTGCGCTTCGATTAGCTGAGGATCCAGTTCGATTGCCTTCTTGAAGTTCTGGATGGCATCGTCCGCATGTCCTTGTGTTATATCCAAAACACCCAATTTGCTGCGTGCTTGAGCGAGCGTTGGATCGAGCTTGATCGCTGTTTCCAGAACCTGTCTCTCTTCGGAGAGCTTTCCATCCAGATCGAGCGCCAGAGAGAGGTTGTAGTACGTGTGGGCGTCACGCGGTTGTATCTGGAGCATTTGCCGGTACAATTCGGCGGCTTGAGCAGCCTGACCCGATGCCAAAAGCTGGTTCGCCTTCGCTCCTTCGGTGGTGAATTGGTTTTTGAGCAGGTTAGCCTGTTCGGTTTGTCGTACGTCCTGGTAGACCTTCGCCGATTGCTGCGTTTGGTTGAGATCTTTAAGGGCAATGGCCAGTTGTAGGCGCGGCCCTTCCGCAGCGGGATCCAACAGGATCGCTTTTTGTAGATGCGGCACTGCCTCTTTAGCTCGCCCACTGCGAAGGATTACCAGCCCGAAATTGTATTGCAGGTCCGCGTGGTCAGGCTCAATGGCAGCCGCCGAACGCAATTGATCCTCCGCTTGAGGGTATTGCTCCAGGCCGCGGTAGGAAAGGCCTAGCAAGTAGTGCGGCTCGAAGGCTTTCGTATGATTCTGCACATAGGCCTTGAGAATTGGTATAGCCTCTGCATACTCGGCAAGAAAGACCAGACACTTGGCCAACGCGAAGCGCGTCTCCGGATCAGCCGGGTTAAGCCGTGATGCCTCCCGGTATTCGTCTGATGCCTGACGAAATGATTTCTGATTGGCGTAGACCGTTCCCAGGTTGAAGTGGGCTACGGCCAGATCCGGGTGCGCATTAACAATCACCTGCAACGAGGAGATCGCTGCATCCTGATCGCCATTCTCACTGAGCGCGATGGCTCGAGCAATCCCGGCATCCAGATTTGACGGCTCCAGAGCAAGAACCGTGTCCCAATTGCCGATCGCCGCGGAATAGCGCTTTTGCGCGGCAAGAGTCTCCGCCAGATGGCTGAGAGCCTCGACAGAGTTCGGATCGACCTTCAAGATCTCCCGAAATTGCGTTTCGGCCTCGGTAAGTCGCCCAGAGCTCTTCAAGGCGACCCCCAGGGCATTGCGCGCCTCCACTGAGTCCGGCTTTAGGTCAACCGCGAGACGGAGATGAGGGATCGCGGATACGGGTCTCTTATCGGCGACTTCGACAACCCCCAGATCGTAAAGCGTCCTCCAGGATTGCGGCCGAAGTTCCAAAGCCTTGTTGTAGGCCGCCGTTGCGCAGCGCAGATCTTTCCGCTGGGCATACCAGGTACCTGCGGAATCCCAAGACGTGAAGGAATCGGCATTCGCTTTCGATCGCAAACCTTGAGGAAGGTCACAATCAGACGCCGCTTGAGCGTGGCATGCCGAAACCGTTGCCACGAACAATAGAACGGAACCTAATCCGAGTTCGTTCGCTCGTCGCATAATCTTGGGTTGCTTAACCAGTTGGTCACTCTGTCAACCAGTCGAAAACGGTACGAGGATTCTCGCCCAAAATGACTGAGCCATAGTGTACCTCCAAACCCCCAAAGACCACGGGAAAATTCCTGTTACGCGTACGGGAATCGCTGAGAGATTGAGGCGACATACTCCGCCCCGACACCACAGAAGGCGGGTAGAGCGAGATCGCCAATAAAAAACCCATTGACAAACCTGTTTTGCCGCCACTATAAGGGCTGGGTCAATTGGATGAGCCAATGTGAGCCATCCAGGACAAATAAGCAGGACAAACAAGCAGGACGAACGAGCGTCCGCTTTGAACGCAGTGAAAGCAGTCGCGCATCAACAAGCAGGTTGAAGCGCCGGGCACATGTAAGGGGCCCCAGGCAATTGTGTTACTTGCGGGATCTTGGAGGAGTCAGCGGTGGAGAAGAAACATCCAGCAATGGTTTCAGCGTCGTGGATAGTGCGGCTAGCACTACTCATTGCCCTCACTATGCAACTTTCCTCCACGAAGGCTCTCGGGCAAGGCGCAACGGGGGCTTTGAATGGCACCATTGTCGACCCTAGCGGGGCAGTGATTACCGGCGCTAAGGTGACGCTGAAGAACCTCGATACCCAGGTTGAGCAGGAAGCTGTCACAAACAGTTCCGGACGCTATGTCTTTGTCGCCATCCCACCCGCTCGATACAGGCTTGAGGTCACCAAGGAGGGATTCAAATTATCGGCAACCTCCGAATTCACACTGACGGTGAATCAGACGCTGACGACGGATGTTCATCTCGAGGTCGGCACCGCCACGCAAGAGGTTACGGTGCAAACGTCTGAGGCCAGCGTTGAAACGACAACCACGGAGCTAGGCACCGCAATTGAGGAGAACGAGGTCAGCAGCCTGCCGCTCAACGGGCGCAATTTCACTCAGCTGTTGGCTTTGACCCCGGGCGTTTCGCCCATCAGTACCGGCCAGAATAGTGGGGGCGGCAATAATTTTGCCGGCAGCGCTATCGGTTCGTTCACTTTTCCATCTGTGAATGGACAAGGAAATCGAAGCAATATGTTTCTGCTCGACGGCTTTACGGATTACGGGTTCATTGGGAATTACGCGGTCGCCCCGATTATCGATGACATACAGGAATTCAAAGTTCAGTCGCACAATGACAGTTCCGCATACGGCGGGTCCCTTGGTGGCATTATCAATGTCGTGACCAAGGGCGGCACTCAGGAGTACCACGGGGATGTCTGGGAATTTTTCCGCAATAGCGCTTTGGACGCCAGAAATTACTTCCAAACGGCCGTGACCCCGTACAAGCAAAACCAATTTGGTGCCGCCGGCGGTGGGCCCGTGCTTCCAGGCCGCTGGAGAAAAAGTAATCCCATGCTGGGAAAGCTCTACTTCTTCGCGGCCTATGAAGGCTTCCGAGCCACACGGTCTTCGAATACGTTGGACATTATTCCTACACAAGCGCAGCTAGGGGGCGATTTCAGCGGTGGCAATCTGAATCCGATCTATAACCCCTTCTCGACCAGGCCGGATCCCAACAACCCGGGTCAGCTGCTACGGGATCCTTTTCCCAACAACATTATTCCAGCCGCGTTGATCAACCAACCCCTGGAAGCGTATCGTAAGGCGATCTTTCCCGTGGTTAACTCGCTCCCGGCTAATGGGTACAACTTCATAGACCCTACCCCGAATATTGTGGATAGCGACACGGGCTCCATGAGAGTGGACGAGCAGTTCACAGACCAGATCACTTCGTATTTCCGTTTTTCCAAACTCTATACACCTTCGACGAGCGCTACCGGAATTCCCGGCATTCTCAGTGCAGCGAACACCAGCGGCTATAACATTGGCGGGTCGGGCACCTGGACATCGAAGTCCGGAACCAAGATTCTAACCGCGCGCTTTGGCAGAACCACCGCCTATGCCGTTACCGACACCGAATTCCCGTCGAAACTGGCGGATGCCTACACCATCGGACAATTCAACCTGCAAACGGTAACGGGGTTTGTCGGCGGTCGAAACTTTAATATGGGCGAGGGATTCAGTGGCTATACAGGTGTTCCAGGAGGGTCGTACCAAGGCAATCAGATAGCTGATATCTATGAAACAGCGGCTGATTTCACTCGCGTGTTTGGGCGACATACGCTGCAAATGGGCCTGGACATCAACACGAACGATAACAGTCAGCCGATCCTGTTCATCAACGATAACTATAGTGCAACCCCCACATCTGATCTCGAAAGCGCGTTGCCGACTGGAGATGCACTAGCTTCGGCCGTTCTGGGGCTGCCATCGAGTGTGAATCGCCGTAACGTGAACATCACGACACATGGCGGGTGGGAGGATGGCTTTTACATCCAGGATCAATGGAAGGCAAGCAACAAGCTCCAAATCAACGTAGGTTTCCGCTATGACGTCACACTCTGGCCGATCTACGGAAGTCGCGTTCTCGGCAACAATTTTGTGGGGGATACTGATCTCGACACGGGACAATACATCCTGGCTGCTGTTCCCGGTGGATGCTCTACCGGTGCAACCCCGTGCATACCGACACCGGATGGCTCACTACCGGCTAATGTCATCGTGACGTCGAAGGGTAACCAATCGATTATTCACAACACCTTTGACAATTGGCAGCCCAGGTTCGGCTTCAGCTATTTAGCTCTGCCCGGTACTGTCGTTCGAGCGGGCATCGGGCGCTTTTTTGATAACTGGGCCGCTATTCAGCAGCTAGCCACCAACTATCAAGGAAACTGGCCCGACACTACATTCCTGCTGGCGAACAATCTTAACGCCACCACTCCAGACCCGACCACAGGCCAAAATCCGCTGTCTTTGGGAACGAGTGGTGCGCAGATTCTTCCCGCGGCAACGCCGTTTAACCAGGTCAACTGGATGCTCGATCCGTACTACAAGAACGCTTACTCCATACAGTACAATTTTGGCATTCAGCAGCAGGTCAAGAACAACACTGTATTGTCGGCGAACTATGTGGGAGCTCACAGCCTCCGCACTGATTCCGGTTCCTATCGAAACACGGCTCTATATCCGGGACCAGGACCGATCGCTGACCGCCAACCATTCAGCTACATCACCCCGACCTACTACGACAAGAGCGTAGCTAATTCAAACTACAACGCATTTCAGTTTCAGGCTCGAACCATCGTCGGGAAGAAGCTGACTCTTCTAGGGTCGTACACGTGGTCAAAGACGATTAATCTCGGGTGCGATGGATTCTTCGGTTTCGGTTCAGAGGGATGCAGCGTGCAGGATCCCTATAACCTCAAGGAAGATAGAAGTGTCGCCGGGTACGACCTTCCGCAGAACTTCAGCTTTAGTTGGGTCTATCAACTGCCATTCGGCAGAGGGCAGCGTTTCGATGTCTCCAGTTCCCTGCTCAACGAAATCGTTGGAGGGTGGAGTTTCCAGGGTATTTTCACGGCGCATTCCGGGATCGTATTCAACAACAATGCCGGCAACGACGATATAGAGAACACCGGCAACGTGGTGGAGAGGGCGGACCGCTTGTGTTCGAATCCCTATAGCGGGGGCAGAAGCGTTCAGTACTTGAAGCAATCGTGCTTTGCAAACCCCGCTCCCTACACATTCGGGAATGAACCCAGAAATGATCTTCGAACGCCCCATGTCACAAATACAGACCTAACGTTGGAAAAGCTGTTTTCGCTGGGCAAAGAGGGGCGAAGTATAAGCTTTAGAACAGACTTTTTTAACGCTTGGAATCAGGCGGCCTTTGGTCCGTTTCAAGGTTCTTCGCAACCTGATAACACTGTGACGGATGCCAACTTCGGACTCTTCACCGGTACTGCCCAAACGGAACGCGAGATCCAGTTCGCACTCAAAATAATGTTCTAGGAGAACCGCCAGGGCGGAGAGCGCGGACGAGAGACAATCGTCCGCGCTCTTCTCCTTGTACCCACTTCGAACTGATCCTCAGCTGATGCTCCCTCCGCAAAAATCTTTCCTGGGCTCCCAGCCTAGGCATCGGTTGTGGATGATCCCGAAGACTTTCTGATAGCTCTAGCGCTCCTCTCCGCTGATTCAGACTATGGATTGGGGCTGGAAAGCGACGACGGTCTCGGGTAGGCTACGATGGAAGGCGGCGATTCGCGCGCACGGATATCGGTCGCCAATCGATGAGGTGCCTTGCCCTTGAAAGGTTCGGCCAAATATTCGTGATGGTGCACAATCCAAGAGCCGAGCCCTGCCGATGAGACTGCTCAGCGCCATAAATGCGCCATCGTCCATGCTGAAAAGAGATCACGAGTTGAGCCGCCGTGGCTTCTTTCGTCAAGCGCTGGGCTTCTTTCTCGCCCGTATGGCAGCCGGGAATATAGTTGGCGTCGCCCAGGACGGAAGTTCCTCACGCAATTTGAAACCTCAACCTCGAGGGAAGCCCTCAGGCATTCCTTTTGACGCGATGTTTACCGATGTTGCGCTCCTGGCCGGATTGACCCAGCCGGTGATCTATGGAGAGGCTGATAAAAAGAGTGTGATCGTTGAAACGGTGGGATGTGGAGCCGCGTTCCTCGATTACGACAATGATGGCTGGCTCGATATTTTCTTATTGAGTGGAACGCGAACAGACGGCCCACCGCCTGGAACAACAAACCGTCTCTATAAGAACAACCGCGATGGCACCTTCAAAGATGTGACCGTCGAGGCGGGTCTTGTCCGGACCGGGTGGGCCTGTTCAGTGACGGTGGGAGATTATAACAATGACGGCTACGAAGATATTTTTGTTACCTACTATGGGCAGAATGTTCTTTACCGCAACAACGGAGATGGAACTTTCAGCGATGTAACGGCTGCGGCAGGCCTGATGCACCAGGGAAAGACTCGATGGAGCGCAGGCTGTACTTTCTTGGACTATGACCGCGACGGGAACCTCGACCTCTTCATAACCCATTATGTTGACCTGGATCCTGAAGAGGACCATGCCAAGACCAGTGCGCACCTGGGTTGTGCGTTCAAGGGAGTACCCGTTCATTGTGGGCCGAGGGGGCTGAGGCCGACAGTGAATTCGCTTTTCCGCAACCAGGGGAACGGCGTTTTTCGCGATGTGAGCCAGGACACTGGAATCTCCAGCGCAACCCCTACCTACGGGATGACTTCCGTTGCCGCCGATTTCGACGGCGATGGTTGGCAGGATATCTATGTCGCCTCCGATTCGACCCCGAGTTTGCTGTTTATGAACCAGCGCAATGGAACCTTCAAAGAACAAGGATTAGAGCGCGGCGTCGCCTTGAGCGACGACGGAGTAGAACAGGCGGGAATGGGCGTCGCCGTTGGCGACTACAACCTGAAGGGCAACCTTGACATTTTTAGGACAAATTTTTCTGATGACACGGATTCGCTCTATACCAATGACGGCACCGGTAACTTTATGGATACGACGATCGGAGCCGGCTTTGGAGTTGAGACGCGTTACGTAAGTTGGGGAACAGGATTCGCTGATTTTGACAATGATGGTTGGCCAGACCTGTTTGTTGCCCCGGGGGCCGTCTATCCAGAAGTTGAACGGCGGTTTCCGCAGTATCCAATGAAGTGCCCCCGGCTTATCTTTCATAATCTCGGCAATGGAAAGTTCGAGGAGCTGATCGATGAAGCTGGACCGGGAATCGCCGCTGCCCATTGCAGCCGGGGAGTGGCGTTCGGCGATTTCGACAATGACGGTGACGTCGACATCCTGGTGGTCAATCTGAATGAGTCCCCGTCCCTTCTCCGTAACGACGTGAAGGGGCAGCGCAATTGGGTCAAGGTTCTCCTTGTCGGCACCAGATCCAATCGGAGCGCGATTGGATCTCGAGTGATCGCACGTTATGGCGGGAAGTTGCAGGCCCAAACGGTGATGGCACAGTCCAGCTTCTACTCTGTGAACGATCGACGACTTCACTTTGGGATCGGGGAGAGCACCTCCGCGGAATTGGAAATTCACTGGACCAGTGGGCTCAAGGAGAAGATCGCGGCCGTGAGCGGTGGCCACTTGACGGTGATTAAAGAAGGGCAAGGAATTCTTAGATCAGAGCCCATGGGCGCAACGAGGAAGAAGAGTTCGTAACCATGGCATGGTGGATGCAGCGACGGAACCACTGCGCGAGCGTCTCCCTGCAGAAAGTGCGTCTATGCGACCGCGCGGTTTTGCTGGCAGGCTCACTTATCTGCTTCACCATCATCGTCCTCGGATTTTATTCTGCATACCAGCCTCCGATAAGGGTTCGCGCGGGAACCAATGCAGCGTCGACGCCGGTCACAGCAGCCGACTATGTGGGCGCGGAAGTGTGCGCTACCTGCCATCGCCCCATTTATGAATCATTCAAAAAGACCGACATGGGCCGATCCATGTCTATTGTTTCAAGCGAGCTGACTTCAGTTCCGACGGGACATACGATCACAGTATGGAACCAGCGGCTGGACCGGTACTATGATGTCGCGTCGACGCCAGCCGGTGTTTATCAGTCCGAATACCAAAAAGCTGCGGACGGTTCGGAGATTTTCCGCAATACGCAAAAGCTGTCCTATGCCATCGGCTCTGGAAGAAATGGCACCTCCTACCTTGTGACGCGCAATGGGTATCTCTATGAGGCGCCATTATCTTTCTATGCGAAGACAGGCTCGTGGGAGTTGTCTCCCGGTTTTGAGGTGGGCGATCTGGCGTTCAATCGACCGGCCCTTCCGGGTTGCCTGGTCTGCCATAGCGGGCTTGCGCAGCCCGCCGGACCGGGGCTGGGTTCTTATGCAAATCCTCCTTTTAAAGAACTGGCGATCGGCTGCGAGAATTGCCATGGACCGGGGAGCTTGCACGTAGCCCAACATAGAGGCCAGCTAAAGGCGAATGCGAGGATCGTATCCATCATCAATCCCGGACGGCTCGATCCCTGGCTGGCAGATAACATCTGTATGAGCTGTCATCAGGGCCGAACTCTTAGAGTTTTACAGCCAGGGAAGAGCTATACCGACTTTCGCCCTGGAACTCCTCTCGACCACGTGATGGCTATATTTGCGGCGCCCCAGGATCCCAAGCGAGGGTCTGCTCCCATATCGCCGTTGCTTGAGCATTTTAGCTTGATGAGCCTGAGCAAGTGCTATACCGCAACCAAAGGAAAAATGAGTTGCCTGACCTGTCATGATCCGCACGTGCAGCCGACTACCAATGCGGTCGACTACTATAGACAAAAATGTTTGACCTGCCACACCGAGCAAAGCTGCCGTGTTCCACTGCATGATCGGCAACTAAAAACTCCTTCGGATGACTGCCAGGGTTGCCACATGCCAAAGCAACCTGTCATAGGCATTGCGCATTCGATCCTGACCAGTCACCGGATCGTGAAGACCCCCGACGAGGAGTTTCCCAACGACAGCTTCAATGCCAATAGACCCGATCTTGGTGGCCTGATTCATCTCGACGCGGTCCCTGGGCAACCGGATGAGGTGCCTCCGCTCACACGACTGCACGCGCTAGGCGAGATAGGAACGACCGACCCATCGTACGTGCCGAGTTATCTTCAGGAGCTATATTCCCTGGAAAAACAAAAGTCCACCGACAGCCAGGTACTCTCCGGCCTGGGTTGGCTCCATCTGGCCAAGGGGCCAGACTACGATGAAAATCAAGCTAAGGACTATCTATCCAGAGCAATCACGGGAGGAAGCACCCGACCGGAAGACTTCCTCGCGGTTTCTGAAATTCTTATCAAAGAAGGACAGACGGCTGACGCGGAGACGATTCTTTTGCAAGGAAAATCCTTGCTTCCGTATGACGAACGCTTTTATCAGAAGCTTTGTCGACTTTATATTTCGACCAGTCAATACGAAAAGGCTTTGGCCATGTTGCGGAGTTCGAATGAATTATTCCCTGAAAATTCGTTTTTCAGGCTGCTCAGGCAAAAGGCGGAGCAGGCCGGGACGGCTCCCAACCAGTAGTTCCCTGCAATCAACTGTAGCTGCGATTGTTGTAGCGCTGTGTCATCGATTGGTTTTGAGAAGCGCGCCAGCTTCGGTAATATGCTGAAGCATCTGCCGGCGTGCTTCATCCGCATTCCGATCGCGAATAGCTGAATAGATTTTTCTGTGGAAGGCGAGCGGCTTTTCAAGCTGAACTCGATCGGCGACTTGAGCCATGCTTTTTGAGACTGTTTTGTGTATCAGCCTAAATAACAGATGGCAGATGCGGTTGCCACTGGCACTGAAGATCCACTCATGAAAGGCCATGTCTGCATCGAGTCTCTCCTGTATGGTGCGGCTCCTCTCCATATCAATGATCGACTGCCGCAGCTTGGCAAGATCCTCGGAGGTAGAGCGGAGGGCCGCGCGGGCAGCGAGTTCCGGCTCGACGATAGCGCGAGTTTCAAACAACTCGGCAGGAGAGATATCATCGATCAGAACCATAAACTCCAGGGGTTCCTTCAAGATCGATTCTGAGCTTGCGCTCAAATAAGTACCATCGCCCACTCGCTGAGTCAGGACACCCATGATCTCCAGGACCTTCATGACTTGCCGGAGAGAAGCCCGATTAACTTTAAGCTCTTTGGCCAACTCCCGTTCCGGAGGAAACTTGCCGCCCGGCGGAATGGTGCCACTGGAAATCAGCTCCTTAATGGTACTGATGAGCCTGGCGGTGACCCTGCTGTCTGGTTGAGGAGCGCGAGAGGCGACTTTCGTTCTAGGCATGAGTGATCCAACTAATAAGACGCTACCACTCCGAGTATATCTACGCTAATTTTCGCCGGTTTCTTGCCCCTCCAGACAAGGTAAACCGACCCGCCCGCTGGAAAAGTAGCCTTGACCGAGGGGGAAAAGTCACTATATCATAAGTCAACCATTGGTCCGTCCATTATTGACTCATATGACTGGCTCTTAAGCTAAGGACACCATGAGACAGATCGTTTTACAGGCTCCGGGCGAATTTGCAGAGCGCCAGGTTCCTGTGCCGCTCCCAGAAACCGGCCATGCGCTGATAAGGATGAGGCGTGTAGGCGTTTGTGGAAGTGATTTTCATGCTTATAGCGGTACCCATCCTGTCTACACCTATCCGAGGATATTGGGTCATGAACTTGCCGGCGAGGTATTGCTAGCACCCGCGGATCAGAACTCCATCAAGCAAGGAGATCGTTGCGCCATCGAGCCCTACTGGGCCTGCGGCCATTGCGGTGCCTGCCTAAAAGGACGGACCAACTGCTGCGAAAACCTCCGCGTCTTCGGAATACATATCGACGGCGGCTTGCAGGGAGTTCTGTCGGTGCCTGTACACCTGTTGCATAAGTCCGCTTCGCTCACACTGGAGCAGCTGGCATTGGTCGAGACACTGGGCATCGGTGCGCATGCTGTGCATCGGAGCGGTTTACAGAAGGGCGAATCAGCCCTGGTAATTGGCGCGGGGCCGATTGGTTTGGCAGTCACTCAGTTCGCCCTCGCGTCTGGATCGGACGTCATCGTGGTGGAAAAGAACAAATGGCGTAGGGAATTTGCCACAAGGTTCGGTGTAGAGGCGCTCCCGGATGCCGAAGGCCGCACGGCAGACGTGGTATTCGATGCCACCGGTAGCTCGGCAGCGATGAGCGCGAGCCTGGGGCACGTATCCACATCCGGCAGACTGGTCTTTGCCGGACTCACTAAGGAACTGGTCTGTCTGGATGACCCGCTCCTGCACAGACGCGAGATCACGGTATTCGCCAGTCGCAATAGCAGGGAGCAATTCCCACGGATCATTGAAATGATTGAGAAGAGCGAAATCGACACCTCACGCTGGATAAACGAGCGCATGTCATTAGCTGAAGTCCCGAAACGCTTTAAGGGCCTTATCGGGAATTCGTCCTTGATCAAAGCAATGATCGATGTGGAAGCCGTCGATCTCTAGTCACCTCCACAGGGCACGGCACAACATTTCCAGTTCCAACCATTCCGACTAATGAGATGGTCCGCCGCTTGATTCTCCTGCGAGAGCAGGAGGATCGTAGAAGCAGCTTGTGACAAGGAGGATCATCGCTATGCAGATACATTCCGTTGGCATCGACCTGGGCAAGACTACCTTTCACCTTGTGGCGCTCGGCGCAGCCGGCAAGGTGCTTATCAAGAAGAAGTTCACACAGCGCCAGTTGCTGACGTACACCGCGAACCTGCAGACTTCGCTGATCGGCCTGGAAGCTTGTTCCGGAGCGCACTTTCTCGGTCGAGCCCTGCAGAAGCAGGGCCACGATATACGGCTGATTCCTGCTCAGTTTGTGAAGCCATTTGTGAAGTCCAACAAGAACGACTTTGTCGATGCGGAAGCCATCGCCGAAGCTGTCGAACGCAAGAACATGCGCTTTGTTCCGATCAAGACGGACGACCAGTTGGACCTTCAGGCGATCCACCGCGTGCGTGACCGTCTGATTTCTCGGCGCACCGCAGTCATCAACCAGTTGCGAGCCTTCCTGCTCGAACGCGGTATGGTATTTGCGCAGACCCCAGCGAAGCTGAAGGCCGCCATGGCCGACATCCTCGTGAACGCCGATGCGAACCTGACATCACAGATGCGCAACCTCATCGACATCCTGTGGAGTGAGTGGAAGACCGTGGAGCACCAGATCAAGGAGCTTACCGAACAGTTGGAGCGTATCTCCGATGCAGACGCAGGTTGCACTCGCATCCGTCAGATCCCAGGCATCGGACCCATCGTGGCGACCGCCATCGTTGCCGCGATCGGCAACGGCGCGGCCTTCCGCAAGGGACGAGACTTCGCAGCATGGCTCGGTGTCGTGCCTCGCCAGTACTCCACCGGAGGCAAGGCGAAGCTGCTCGGCATCAGCAAGCGAGGCAACGTCTATCTGCGCAAGGTCTTGATCCACGGTGCACGAGCTGCCGTGTTGCGCATTAAGCGAGACCGAGCGGCCATCGGACCCTGGTTGGATCGACTCGATGCCAGAGCTCCTAAAAATGTTGTGGTGGTGGCCATGGCGAACAAGTTGGCACGCATCGCATGGGCCGTCCTGTCGAGCGGACAAGACTACAGACCCTCGCCGATCGTCTCAGCCGCCTAAAGTAAAAGCGCCAGTAAAGGCAACACATCCACGGATTTGAATTCACCCACCGAAGTCTGCACAGGAACAGCAACGACGAAAGAACAGTCACAACGGCGTGCCTTCAACCTGATACCGAGAATGGTCTTCAACGACCGACCGACTTATAAGGACAGGCACGCAGCGGAACTCATCGTGGCCAGGAGAGACGATCTCCACTTAAAGGCCGAATACATTGCCGCAGACTTGTCTCTCGCCCGTAGCTTCGCCCTTGCAGTCCTGCGGCGGACCATACATTAACGGTACTTACTCCCTTTCGTGTGATTACGAGTTCTTCCGCTCCTTGTCTCGAACGGGTGAAAGGATTTGCTGTATCGGTGTAACCAGTTCCCTATCGCATGGTTGATCGTGCCACGCAACATTGCGCCTTACGGATTCAGGATCTGCGGAACTGAATAGCGTCGTAGGGATAGCCATTTTGGGTCGAAACCTGTAACGCACGTTTTGCAATCTGTGTGCCTTGCGTCGCACAAGACGCGGAAGCCTCGAGGAAGAGCATCTGATCTTTTCCGATGCAGGATGCCACGCTGCGGCTCCGCGATTCCGTCAAGAGCCCTGAAGCGAACGGCGACGGGTTGATGATGCCCGCACTTCCCTCTTGGTCTGCTGACGATGCATGGCACCTTGCGGACGAAGTTCTCTCCGTCCTGTAAGGGATTTAAAGCGGGTCGATTTCCACTGAAGTGACGGAGGTAGCTTTCATCCGAAGCCACACGATGATTTTGTCCGCATCGAGCGAGTTTACCCGCCCATATCGATAGTCCTGGCCCCACGCAACAAGCTTGCCGTTCACTTTTAGTCTGGGCGTCGCATCCCCCCATCCGTTCACGACAAAAGCCGGATTCACAAGCGGCTTGTCGTCCATTGCGCTCACGCTCATGCGCAATGGCGCCTTTGAAGGCGCCGCATTGCGTTCCAGAACAAAGGCACGCTGTGCCGGGTCGTAGCCGTCACTTTTGAACTCGGTACCGGTAACCATCAGATCAGGAGGAGAGAGCCAGGATTTGGCCAGCACCGCCAATTCACTCGGCGGCTGATCGGTTAATCCGTCAAGCATGATTTTCGTAATCGAATTTGAAGTATGCGCATAGGGCTGACCTTCTATGTGCGACAGCGATGTGTGCGACGGGCGGTCAGGGGCGACCGCGGAAATGCCGCTCGACTTCACCTGCGCGACTGGCCAGTGATTCCACCACTCAAAGAGCGAGTACGACTTTTCGCCGGTGTACGTGGATAGCAAAGGGTGCAACGGCGAGACAATCTGAAATGGTTTCCACTTTGATTTCAGGTTTACCACCTGGATGTTTGCATCGGCCGGTTCGGAAACGGTACCTGGCGGGTGCTCCCAGGAATAAGTGTGAGTCTCGCCCTTCATGTTGACATAAGTCAGCGCGTCGGTCTGAATGTTGTCTTCCGGCCGGGTACCCGGTGGATTGATGATGATGGTTTCCTGGAATTCATGCCACGTCTGTAAGTTTGAGGTCCAGGCCACAGAATTCCTGGCCGCCACGCCGTCTGGATACACGGTGTAGTAGTCATCTGCCCAGTCCGTCCAACCGGTAAAAGGGTCGGGATTGGCGCAGATAGAGTGCTCCACTTCACATTGCCCGTAGCGGACGTGGATCACGGCGCGCGCCGGAGTACTTTCCAGGACACGCACGTGAGCGTAGATGTTCTGCTTGTCCGACATCGGCTCACAATCTTCACCATCCGGACAGCCCGGCAAACCTCCGGTTTCAACAAATTCATCGGAATACCACTTGCCGTTGTCCGTTACCCAGGCAGGTATGTAGTTCGTCCCTTGCCAGGAAACGAGGCGTATTGGCGACTGGTCGAACCGCACCACGACGTCCGAATCCGGACCGACGCGGCGGGGCGCATCCCACAGTTCGTCGTATTTTAAGGTGGTATAGAACGCGCCAAATGGCCCGGCCCCTGGCGGCCCGGAGGGTAACGCAGGATAGGGCAAGACGTCGCCAGTGGGAGGATGAACCTGCGCATAAGCACTTGCCATCTCATCGGGCGAGAGCGCACCTTCAGCTATTTTTACCTCGTCGAGAATGCCGTCAAAGGAATACAAAACGGCGTACTTGGGATGAATCCATTGCGCGGGGAGAAGCGGCTGCCTCACACGACCGATGAGTAAGTCCGCGTCCGCGGCGAAGGTGAATGGGGGCTGCACCTTGAGTTCGGCCGCTGCCTTCCCATCGATATAAAGTGTCATCCCCTTCGACTCATCGAAGGTAGCAGCAACATGCGACCAACGTTTGAGCGGCAGCCTTTCGGGGGAAATCAGGGTTTGCCATACCCCGTTTGCGGAAAGCTGAAGGCCGAGATGGCCAAAGGAGTCGATGCCGAAAAAATAACCGGCCTGTTCCTCGCGACGGTCGTCAACGATTGGAACCCAGTTCCACGGATAGGCATTGATTGCGATCCAGCCATCGATGGTGAACGAAGCCTTCAGGCGAGGCGCGTCCGCTGCCGCAACCGTTACTCCAGAGGTTTCTCCATCCAGCCGCAGTCCGTTGTTCGAAATACCGCTGACGTGCTTGTATACGCCGGTGATCTTTCCATTTGCATGCCCGACCGAATCACGGACAACATCGCCTTCGGCTTCGTCGAAGCTCCAATGAGCCACGGGGGTTGCTGTTTGCGCTGACGCCCTGCAGGCGCAAAAAAGGACCGCGAGCAAGCATGCGAGGACCGGTGCCAACCCGGCCGGGCCGTAGAACCGCGCATTGGACAGTATTCGACGACGCATTGGACGAGCCAAATTTACGGACGTAGACTATGATGCCTTCTGTGTCGTTGTCAAGGTAAAGTGCCTAGCTCTAGACTGCATTCCAAGATCGATCCATCATCGACGCCCAGCGCCGCACAGCATTGATCAGGCAGGAATTTGCGCTTTGGTCCATCCACTCATGCGCTCAGACGCCTACGGTTTTGCGCTGATGGATACCTGCACTGGATTTGTCGCGGTTTTGCGAAGCCAGAGCACAAGATCCGATCCGCTTAGGGTATTGAGAAAACCTGCTTCGACTTCTCCATCCCTCACCGGGGCGCCATCAACCCGAACCACCGGCGGTAATTGACCCCACCCTTTGACGAGGAAGGCAGGGTTCTCCACCGGAGAGGATTCGTTGGCCTCGATAGTGAACCTGATCGGCGCACCCTTCTCACCTGCCGGTGCGCCAGTCAGCAGATACGCGCGTTGTGCCGGATCATACGTGGCCGCAATTCTGTCGTCTGCCATCTTTAGATAGGGCGGATGCAACCATGATCGATCCAATCGGGCAAGCTGTTCCGCAGAACTATCGCTAAGACCAAATAGAAAGTAGGTGCTCTTGGTTGGACCCGGGCCCTCAATCCACACGGCATTCGGATTTGGGGACATGATCGCTGCGCTGGCGTAGTGGTCGGGGAAAAGCTCAAACCGTCCATCGGAAGGTATCTGGTTGACGGGCCAATGATCCCATACAGGGAAATGCGAGTACTGGGAACGCAGCTCGGGGGGCCAACCATAGGGACCCAGAGCGGTGCCCTGCTTGTAGATGTAGAAGGGTTTGTATTTCGAATGCAGATTCACGACGGCAATGTTGGCATCGGGCGGCTGGTCTGGAAACGGGAATGGCGGGGAGACCGGATCCCATGAGTAAGTGCGGCTCTCGCCTCTGCTATTCAGGACGGAAGCAGCCTGCAAAGATATGTAGTCTTCGGGCTTCTTGCCTGGCTCCAAGAGCAGTGTGGGTTCGGTGAAACTGTATTTCTTGCGCTTGCCGTGAATCATGCCATGCCTCACCGCGACACCATCGGGGTAGATATAGAAATATTCGTCGACCCAGTCTCCCCAGCCGGTCTCGGGATCGATCCCCGCGAAGCCCCCCGTCACGTCGACCAGCGCATATCTCCAGTGAAGCACCACGCGCGCGTCCGTGCTCTCGAGAATGCTGATGCTCGCGTGCATATTGTGCTTGTCGTTCATGTGCTCCGCGGTGCCGATACTTGTGCTGGCCTCGAAGCTTTGGTCGCTCATCCAGATACCGTTTTCGGTAACGATGTTTGGCCCATAATTCGCGCCGCGCCAAAACACGTAATGGAAAGGCAGACGTTTAAAACTAACTACGATGTCGCTGGCCGGTCCGGTCCGCCACAACGCATCCCATTCGGGATAGAGATGCAAATCGGTGTATACGGCCTTGAGGTGAGACGCTTCCCCGGGAAGTACCGGCCAGCGGCGCTCGGCCAGCTCAGGCTGCACGCTTGCGATAGCCGGGGTGTAGAGAGAGGCGATTTCCGCCGATGAAAAAGGGCGATCGTAAATGCGAAGATCATCCAAAATGCCGTCGAATGAGTAGAGCGCCGGAAAGGATGCTTTGGGGCGAACCAGGGCTACCGGCGGCAGATCTTTGAGATTCCTGCCGATTCGGAACGGAGTATCGGTGGGCGGAATGAAGTCGCCACTGACGGGCAGCTTCCCGGCCGGCTTGCCATCGATGTAGAGGCTCACACCTGCCTTTGGATCGTAGACAGCGGCAACATGGGTCCAGCGTTGTAACGGTAAGCGAACGTCCGACCGGCAAATATTCCAGACGCCCCACACGGAAAGCTGGAGTCCGAGCCGTCCTTCCGCATCGATTCCGAAGAAGTAGCCGGATGCGTGGTCCCTATGCTGGTCAATGATAGGCACCCAATTCCAGGGATAGGATTGCATGGCGATCCAGGAGTCAATGGTGAAACCCGGCCCAACCCTGGGGGCATCCTTTGCAGCCAGTTCGATCACGGTTGTAAATCCGTCGAACTTCAACCCATCCCCGGCAACGCCTTTCACCCACTTATAGTTATTCAGGATCGGACTCTCGCGACCGCTCACCGTGTCGCGTACACTGTTGCCGCGCTGGTCGTCGAAAGTCCACTGCGCCACCAGATCCGGTGTAGACTGCGCCTTCGCCGGAAGGATTGACATGCACAGCGCCGCGAAGACAAGCCATCCCCGGAGAAAGCCTGCTTGTCTTGTTATTGGTTCGCCCATTGCATCTCTTGCCGTCGAGCATACCGCTCCTCGCAGATCGCGGGCAAGCAGGCATCCGTTTCGCAGCTTCGGGCAGGTGATCCGTAGGTTTACGAGCTTTCTTTCACCGGTATGGCTCATCCATTTCAGAGATGTCCACTCGTTCATTGACATTCGCCTGCGGTCACATCCAAACTGAGCATCAGCCCTCTTCGATCGAAAGAGCACATTCTTGCCACATGAAGGCTGCAAAATGAGCAAACTCGCGTGGGTAGGTCCGTTAGCCTGCACGGCATTCTGCACGGTCATTGCGGCTGCGCAAGCTTCCGCGCCGCGGACCTTTAATGAAGCGGTGCAGCAGGTCATCAGCCGGCCACTGTATCGTCATGCGCTCTTCGGTGTCGAAGTCTACTCGCTGGACACTCAGAAGCCACTCTTCGTCCTGAACGGCGATAAGTTGTTCACCCCTGCCTCGACGACAAAGCTATTAACCGAAGGGACAGCGCTGCATTTGCTTGGCCCAGACTACCGCTTCCACACATTTATCTACCGCACCGGTGAGGTCGATAAAAACGGAAAGTTGAAGGGCGACCTCATTTTGGTTGCGAGTGGCGATCCAAATCTCTCAAACCGCATGCAACCTGACGGTACCCTGGCCTTCGCGGATGAGGATCATTCCTACGGAGGCCCAGAGTCCCGCCTCATTCCAGGCGATCCTCTGATTGTCATACAGGAGTTTGCCAAACAGATTGTGTCTGCGGGGATCAAACGCGTCGACGGTAGCGTGGTGGTCGATGTCAGCCTCTTCCCCGAGGGCGAACGCGAGTTGGGCACCGGCGTTGTGATATCGCCAATCGCGCTGAACGACAACGTGATCGATGTGACCATCCAACCTGGCACGGCGGCTGGCGCACCGGCCAATCTCTCCTACTCTCTGCAGGTACCGTACATCCATTTCGACAATAAGATTGTCACTGCTGCCGGCAGCAAGAGCTCATTGAATGATCCGCAGACAACCGACAATGCCGATGGAACGCAGACCATAGTGCTGAGCGGGTCCATTGCACAGACAAGTAAACCCCGTATCTATGGCTATCCAGTGACCAGCCCTGCGCGATTTGCCGCGGAGGCTCTGACTGCAGCTCTCACGGCCTGCGGAGTGAAGGTCACTGGAAAGCCGGCAACTACGGGGGACGCTACAAACTATAAAAGTTTCTACGACAGCCGGCACCAGGTAGCGGAACATGTCTCGGCTCCGCTCGCAGAAGAAGTGAAAGTCACGCTCAAGGTAAGCCAGAACCTGCATGCCAGTATGACGCCTTACATCCTGGGCGCCATCGTGGGCAAGGCCACGACCAAGATCGATCAGGAAGGATTCGCGCTCGAGCACGACTTTCTAACTACGGCCGGTTTGGACCTTTCGGGCGCTTCCCAGGCGGACGGTGCTGGCGGCGCAGCCTCGGCGTACTACACTCCGGACTTCATGGTGCACTATCTGGCCTACATGGCCGCCCAACCCATTTTCCCGCTATTCCAGAAGGCACTTCCAATCCTTGGACGCGATGGCACTCTGGCAACCATCCAGCGTGAGTCCCCAGCTGCCGGCCGGGTCTTCGCCAAGACAGGTACCCTCGACTCCTTCGACCTGCTGAACATGCAGATCATGCTTCTTGGCAAGGGCCTTGCCGGCTATACGACAACACCAGGCGGACAACACCTGGCCTTCGCCATTTACATGAATCATGTGGCTCTGCCGGATGATCCAGATACCCTGCAGACGATCGCCGGTGAGGCACTTGGAGTCATTGCCAGCGCGATCTATTCCCTTCCCATCGACAAACCGTCACTCGATGCCCGCTAATTCGCGGGCCGAGACGCCAGATATATTGGATGATCCAAAGAAACAATAGGGACCTTCTGGCGAGGCCCCGCGCAGACCCGTTGACACGATAATCTCCTGATCTATATATTCGGCGGGGAGCGGATTGACTCGCTGCAGCAGCTGTAGTTCCAGCGTGGAGGCCTCCCGCGAAATGTTGGGACAGCTAACAGAAGTGGACGAACCTTTCTATCCTGCAGGATGGTAACCATGCGGCGGAGAGACTTTTGCAAACTGATCGTGTCGGCGGCCGCATCGGCGGCTGTGCCCTCAGTAGGGCAAACCGATGAGCCGGCGCAGACCCCGCCACTGAACGGTTTCAACACGCTTAACGGGGATTACGCAAAGTTTTGCGCCACACCAGCAGAACAAAGGGTCTTTTATGCGCTGCAGGACGGCAAGATTGTAAGGGTCAAGCTAAACAACAAAGACTGGAAGCCGACCGCCTGGGGCAAGTCGCCCGCTCTGCCTGTTCCGGGGTGTTCGTGGGATGGGGTGCCGATGAACGCACCGATTCCAGACCTGAGCGGCAAGGGTCCCTATAAACCAACCTGGGATTCCCTCATGCAATATGACGCCCCGGAGTGGTATCGGGATGCGAAGTTCGGTGTCTGGGCACACTGGAGTCCTCAATGTGTTCCTGAAGCGGGTGACTGGTATGCGCGAAACATGTACATGGAGGGTTCAGACGAATACAAGTTTCAACTGAAACACTATGGTGCTCCGTCCACTTTCGGATACAAGGACCTTTGTCCTCAGTGGACGCTGCTGAACTGGGAACCCGAAGCACTGATGCAGCAGTATAAAAGCGCCGGCGCCAAACTCTTTATTGCGCTCGCCAACCATCACGACGGCCTGGATACCTGGAACTCCAAACACCAGCCATGGAACTCCGTCGCAATCGGTCCGCATCGCGACGTGATTGGCACCTGGGCCGCAGCCGCGCGCAAGCAAGACATGCGATTCGGCGTCACCGTGCACCAGGCCCGCAACTGGTGGTGGTTTCAAACTTCACATGATGCCAGCAAAGCAGGTCCATCGGCCGCCGTGCCCTACGATGGCGACCTAACAGAGGCCGAGGGCAAAAACCAATGGTGGGAGGGGTTCGATCCGCAACGGCTCTACGGACCCAAGCATCCCTTCGATGCCCTGCCCGACATTTCGTATGTGAAGAACTTCTATGACCGGACCCGTGACCTGATCGATCAGCATGACCCTGACCTGCTGTATTTCGACAATTCCCTCCTGCCGCTGGGGTGGGGTGGCATGAACATCGGCGCGTATTTCTATAACCACAATCTGAAGACCCATGGCGGAAAGATGGAAGCCATTCTCAACGTTAAGCAGGTGCCGGACAGCCTGGCAAAGGCCGTGATCGCTGATTATGAGCGCGGTCTGACCAGCCAGATCATGCCCTACGCCTGGCAATCCGAGACCTGCATTGGAGACTGGCATTACAAGCGCAGCCTGTTTGAACAACCAGGGGAGTATGGCGGGTACCTTCCGCCGCGCGATGTTATCCATTGGCTCATCGACACGGTGAGTAAGAACGGGACGTTTATCCTGAACCTCCCGGGCAAGCCGGATGGCACGCTCGACGATAAGGAAATCGCCGTCCTCGATCAGGTTGGTGCCTGGATGAAGGTCAACGGTGAGGCGATCTACGAGACCCGGCCATGGAAGATCTATGGCGAAGGTCCCGACATGGTGAAGAGCGGTGAGATGGAAGGCACCAGCGTCAACAAGTTGGGAGTAAAGGACATCCGGTTTACGCGTAACAGGGCCAATACTGTGGTGTACGCGATCGTCCTGGGTTGGCCGGGGGATGCCTTCATGGTTAAGGCACTTGGCACCGCAAGTGCGACCCAGCCCGGAAAAGTTGGAAACGTTCAACTGCTGGGCACAGACGCGAAGCTCAAGTGGAACCAAGGCAGTGACGGCCTGCGTGTGGAATTGCCAGGCAACTATCGCCCCAGCAACGACTATGCGGCGGCGCTGAAAATATCCTTGTCATAAGACGGTCACGTGTTGAAGAGCCAAGCACCATGTCGGAGCAATCTAAGGCGGGGAACGAGTGGAGGTGTCAAGCGTGCCAGACACAGAAGAAGCGAATGGGGAGAATTCCCTGAGCAGAAGAGCGCTTCTGTTCGGGGGGCTTATCGGGTCTCTGGCTCTGGCGACGAGTCCTGCCATGGCTAGTGTCGAGCGCGCAGTCAAGTACGGGAAGATCAAACAGTCACTCACGTATTGGTGCCTCAACACCGACTGGAATTGGGATATCGATCGGATTTGTTCTACGGCCAAGGATTTGGGATGCCAAAGCGTGGAGCTCGTTCCCCCGGAAATGTGGCCGACGGTCAAGAAGCACGGTTTGCAAAGCGCGCTGGCGGCAAACGGTATGCCCGATCCACCGTTCCACAAAGGCGTGAATAACCTGAGGTACCACGACGAGGTAATCGCCCGGACAAAACATGCCATCGATCAAGCCTCTGACTTTGGGTTTCCCAACGTGATTACGTTTACCGGCTACAAGTGGCGAGATTCAGAAGATCCAAACAGTGGAGAAATCCCGCTCGCGGAAGGAGCCGCGAATTCAGTGAAAGCCCTCTCGGAGCTGGGAAAGTATGCCGCTGGAAAAAACGTCACCTTGTGCCTGGAGCAGCTCAATACCCGCGATCATACGCACCCGATGAAAGGCCATCCGGGCTATCAGGGCGACAACATCGACTATGTGGCGGACATCGTCACGCGCGTTGGTTCGGCGCATGTCAAGCTGTTGTTCGACGTCTATCACGTGGAGATGATGAATGGCGATGTGATCCGGCGTATCCGCCAGTACCACGAAATCATCGGCCATATCCATACGGCTGGTAACCCGGGCCGCAATGAGCTTGACGATCATCAGGAGATCAACTATCCCGGGGTGATGCGGGCATTGTTAGAGGTCGGATACCAGGGGTATGTCGGCCAGGAGTTTATCCCAACACGCGATCCCATCGTTGGGCTCACACAAGCTGTGTCGCTGTGTGATGTCCCTTAGCTCTGCGGGATCGTAGACGGATTCAACGAATCGAGGGGCAGTTGGTTATGCGCCGTATCATCTGGTTGTTCTCGTTGTTTGCATTTCTGTCCGGACCGTCACTACTCCTCCATGCAGCTCAGCCCTACCTTGTTTTTCCGCCGCACGGGCACGCCAAGGGAAAGAACATTGTTCTGATCAGCGGCGACGAGGAATACCGATCCGAGGAGTCGTTACCCCAACTGGCCAAGATTTTATCTATGTATCATGGGTTCCGCTGTACGGTGCTCTTCGCCATCAATCCCAAAGATGGCACCATCGATCCCAATCAGCTCGATAACATCCCTGGATTGGAAGCGCTCGATTCGGCCGACCTGATGGTCATCCTGACTCGCTTTCGCGACCTGCCGGACGATCAGATGAGGCACATCGCGGCCTATGTGGAGTCAGGGAAGCCCATCGTAGGCATCCGGACAGCGACCCATGCGTTTGAACTCAAATCCAGTCCCACGTATGCCAGGTACAACTGGAACAGCCCGGATGGTGGCTTCGGACGTACGGTGCTGGGCGAGACCTGGATCAAGCACCACGGGCACCATGGGAAACAAAGCACCATGGGTGTGATCAATCCTAAAGAAATTGACAATCCGATCCTGCGCGGAATTCATGACGGCGAATTGTGGAGCAAGACCGACGTCTATGAAGCCAAACTGCCCCTCCCCGGAGATAGCAAGACCCTGGTGTTCGGTGAAGTACTCTCCGGCATGAACCCAAAGGATCAGCCCGTCGCGGGGGCGGTGAACGATCCGATGATGCCGATCGTCTGGACCAAAACTTACACAGGAAGCGCCGGAAAGAGTGCCCGGATCTTTGCGACGACTCTTGGAACTTCAGAAGACTTGCTCACCGAAGCAAACCGCCGGCTGCTGGTGAATGCCTGCTACTGGGCGCTCGGGCTGGAGGAACAAATCAAGCCAGGTGCGAAGGTTGGGTTAGTGGGTGAGTATCATCCTCATCCCTTCGATTTTGACGGTTATGTCAAAGGCCTAACCCCGGCAGATCTTCGTTGAATGGGCGTTGAACCGTGATCAACGATCTTCACAGCAGATGAGGTGACGATTCATGATGCAGGCTCCATCGAGTATTCAGTTCGGCAGCGAAGTCTATACGTGGTTCATGAAGGGAAACGGCAGTGCGCATGCAAACCGGCTCGGGCACATGATCGATGTGATCGCCCAAGCGGGATTTGCCGGCGTGCAGCCGATCTTTTCCTGGATGGGAGATCTAAGCGACCCTCGGCGCCTTGCCGACACCCTGGCGTCGCACGGCGATCTGCGTCTGTCTGCCATGTCTTTCGTACTGGACTGGAATCACGAAGGCGAAACTCCAGAGGAATTACGCGAAGCCGAGTCGGTGATGAACTTCCTCTGTCATTTTCCTGGCGCGTTGCTCTGCGTAGTCCAAATGCCGAGAGGCCGCTTCGATGTGCAGGTCAGACAAAAGCGGCTTGTGAACAACCTCAACGCGCTTGCACGCCGCGCCGCCGACCGGGGCATCGTCACCACCTTCCATCCCAACTCGCCGGAGGCTTCCATCGCGCGCACCAGTGAGGACTATGAGTTTTTGTTGAATGGGTTGGATGCAAAGGTAATCGGCTGGACTCCCGATGTCGGGCACATCATCAACGGCGGTATGGATCCATTGGAGACGATGAAGAAGTACCGCGACCTCATCAACCACGTGCACTACAAAGACTGGGATGGCAATCCGGAGTTTGCCGTGATGGGTGAGGGTAAGGTGGATTTCAGCGGAATCACCACGTGGCTGTGTGATACAGGTTTCCAGGGATGGATCGTCTGCGAGGACGAAGGCCACCGCGCCGTGGATGATCCTGACGGCGTAACCCAGCAGGACGGGGCGTGGGTGAAAGCCCATCTCGAGCCGCTGGTACAAGGAAAGAGCACATGCCGTTCGTAGAGAGCAATGGGATCCGGCTTTATTACGAGGAATGCGGTAAGGGTGATCCGCTCCTATTGTTGATGGGCATCACCGCGCGCGGCGCGGTGTGGCAAAAGCACGCCGCAGATTGGAGCAAGGAGTTTCGGTGCATCATCCCCGACAATCGAGGAGTGGGGTTGAGCGACAAACCAGCGGGCGCTTACTCCACGGAACAGATGGCCGACGATCACGCCGGACTTCTCGACGCGCTGGGAATCGAAAGCGCGCGTGTCGTGGGCTGCTCGATGGGCAGCACGATCGCTCAACAACTTGCGCTGCGACATCCGCGGCTAGTGCGCAGTACGGTTCTCATGTGCACGTGGGCAAGATGTGACCGCTATGCGCGCGATGTATTCCGCCATATGAGCGACATCAAGAGCAGGCTCCGGCCGGAAGAGTTCGCGACTTATATTCAGCTACTTATCTTTGCCAAACCATATTGGGATCGGGACGCCGGCTTCGCTGAGCTGTTGCAAGGACGAAAGGACGCGGCGAGCGATGTTGTGCCGCAACCGCTGCACGGCTTCGAGGGACAAGTAGCCGCATGCGTGACCCACGACACGCTGAACCAATTGCGGAATATTGGCTGCCCATGCCTTGTAATTGGAGGGCGCAGCGACATCTTTACTCCAGCATGGATGGCAGAAGAGGTCGCTGCAGGAATTCCGCATAGCGATTTACATCTGTATGAAGGAGCGGGGCATGCGTTTCACTGGGAGTGCATAGAAGACTTCAACCCGAGGGTGCGAACATGGCTGCGAGCGCACTGAGGTATAGTGAGTTTCCCCGTTGGAGCCTGGCTCGGTGTTTGGGGCCTCTCTTCCTTTTGGTCCTGCCTCAGCATTTGTTGTCTCAGCAGTCTTCTTCACAGGCATTGTTCCAGAAGAATTGTGCGGGCTGCCACGGCGAAGATGCTCACGGTTCAGCGAAAGCGCCCGGCCTCGCGATGAATCAGCGAGTAGCGGGGCAAACACCGGAGCAGTTGAGCGACTTCCTTGCACAGGGCAATGTTGCGGGGGGAATGCCCTCATTCGCCGATCTCTCCGCCGCCGATCGGGCGGCCCTCGCGAAGTATCTGCGCCGCCTGAATTTGGGGATCATTGTTCGGCCGCCGGTCCCGACACAGCCCGCACGCAAAATCACCTGGGGGCCGCCACAGCCTGGCGACTGGTTGACGTATAACGGGAATGTTTCAGGCAACCGCTACAGTTCTCTCAAAGAGATCAACACCGCCAATGTAGGCTCGTTAACATTGAAGTGGGTTTTTCCCGTCCAGTACTTTGGCCTGGAAACCACGCCGCTCGAAGCCGATGGAGTTTTGTATGTAACCGGACCGAACCAGGTATTTGCCATCGATGCGCTCAACGGCAGTACGATTTGGCAGTATTCGCGCCCCGCCAGCTCAGGAATGCTTGGTGATTCGAAACTCGGCACCAACCGCGGAGTCGCCATCCTGCGCGATAAGGTCTTCTTTGTAACCGACAATGGCCATCTGTTGGCGCTGGATCGCGCCGCCGGCAAATTACTCTGGGAGACGCCGATCGCGACTGACCGTGAAGGCCAACACTATGGCGGCACGATAGCGCCGTTGATCGTCGACGATATGATCGTCACCGGCGTCTCCGGTGCTGATGAGGGGATACGCGGTTTCGTGGCGGCCTTTAAACCGGAGGATGGCACTCTTATCTGGCGGCATTGGACTGTGCCAGGCCCAGGAGAGACGGGCATAGAATCCTGGGGTGGCAAAGCGCCCGTCACAGGCGGCGGTTCCACCTGGGCCACCGGCTCGTATGATCCCTCGTCCGACACGCTCTACTGGTCTGTGGGCAATCCCTTTCCAGATGGCGAAGACCGCGACCGCCCCGGCGACAATTTATATACCGACAGCGTTCTCGCTCTCGACCCAAAGACCGGTGCGCTGAAATGGTATTACCAGTTCACGCCTCATGACGTGGAGGATCGGGACGCCGCCGAGCCCAATGTGTTGGCCGATACCGACTATCGAGGGAAGCCGTCGAAGCTGCTGCTTCACGCCGATCGCAACGGTTTCTTTTATGTGCTTGATCGCACCAATGGCCAGGTGCTGCTAGCCAAGCCCTTTCTGCACCGCATTGACTGGGCTTCGAGTATCGGACCCGACGGCCGGCCGGTGGTGAAAAATCCGCATGGCTGCCCCAACGATGCGGCTAATTGGGACTCCACCGCATTCTCACCGGTAACTCGCCTGTACTATTTCCTGGCGCTGGAACAGTGCGTTAGCGACCGTAACAATGGCTACCCTGATGAGCAGGGCCAGCGCTTTCTTCGCGCGCTCAATATTGATACGGGAGAGATCGTCTGGGAAGTGCCGCAGCCGGGGGCCGCGCGTGCCAAAACCTGGTCGGGGGTTCTCGCCACTGCGGGAGGCCTGATCTTCTACGGTCAGCCGAACGGAGGGTTTGTGGCGGTGGATCAAGGGTCCGGCAAAACGCTCTGGCGATTCCCCACCAACATCTTCATGAAAGCCTCGCCAATGACGTTCATGGTAGATGGCAAGCAGTATGTTGTCGTGGCGGCAGGTCCGAATATTCTCTGTTTCGGCCTCTAGGCAACTTTACTCGCGGTGCATTGCCGATACGCGAATCGCAAAGCCAGCTGTTTCTGACGCGACCTTAGATCCTCGCTTGTGTTGCGGACTCAGGCGAATACCGTGACTATATTTAACATAATCAGCATAGGCTGGTTGCCCCCAAGGGATTCGAACCCCGATATGCTGCTCCAGAGGCCGCTGTCGCCGCGATCGCTAAGATGCAAAGAGGTTTAACGGCCATGCGGATCAGGTCGGGGGGCTGTCCACAATGCCGCCGGCGATGCCAAGGATGCGGGCAAAGCCGTTGTCGGTATCGTAAAGCATGCAACCAGCAAGCACTGACTGCCCCCGAGACAAAAAAAGCCCGCTAGAATTCGTCCAACCAGAGCTGGGTGAACTTTGATGGGATCGAATTTATGGCAGCGGTCCGGTGGTGCAAACAGTAAATGTTACTAGTTGCTCACTCCTCACGCCAAATAACGCCGCATTTGGTTGACCAGCGCTCGCTGAGCCCACTAGCGTGATTGTGCGGCGGGAGCTTTCCTCCTGCTGCCTTCAGGGCCACCACAATGGTAATCGCCTCAGATTGTGCGCTTTTAGATCTCGTACGATCTGGCGACCAGCAGGGTCTTGTTGCGCTATACGACCGATATTCTACCTTCGTCTATTCGGTTTCTTTTCACGTGCTGCAGAACGCGAACTCCGCAGAGGACGTGGTGCAAGAGATCTTCATGCAGCTTTGGTGCAGCCCTTCGCAGGTTGCAGTTACGGGTGAGACGTTGCATGGATGGTTTTTCGTCGCATCACGGAACCGGTCGATAAGCCTTTTACGAAAGCAATGCTCAGAGCCGTGCGATGATTCGATTCTAGCGTCGCCTTTTGATCTCGAGGCGGATTCGGAACGGCGTTTGACCTGCGAAAAACTCGTCAGTTGTCTGGATTGCGAACAGCGACTGTTGCTGGAGATGGCCTTCCTGAAAGAAATGAGCCATACCGAGATAGCGTCCTCTACAGGATATCCGCTCGGAACGATTAAAAGCAGAATCCGCTCTGCGATGAAGAAGGTCAGAAAATCTCTGATCCGCGGACCTGAAAGACCTACATCTTCAGAACCGGCGTCGTTGGTTGCGCCGATTGTCCCACCGCGCGAAACTACCCCGGTCACAGCGTGATCAGCGTGAGGCGACATCGCAATACTCGTTGGAAAGTTTTAGAGAGAGGGATAAATGGAAGTGACCGCCACTGGATCCCGCAACTAGTAGTGCTGACAGGCAGTGCGTTTAGCCTTAACAACGCACTGCCTGGAATGTAGTTACGACAGGTTGCTGGCCGTGGCCGGTCCGGTGCTGGTGATGATGGCGCCGTTTACGCCCGTCGGGAAGAAGCCTCCACTGGTCGCGTTAGCTTTGCCGCCAAATGCAAGGAAAAGAACCTCACCCGGCGTTCTGGTGGCGGGCAACCCGTTGGTTGGGTTGATCGACAACGGCAACTTGCCGCTGGGGAGCGGAATGATATCGGCCCCATCGAGCGCCGAGGTGGCAACACCGCGATGTATGATCTGCGTGCGAACAGCGGCTACATGCTCAGACTCAGCGGCAAGGATTCGTGCTGCCGTGGTGATGATCGCCGGTGTGGTGAGCAAACCAGCCGCGCCACCGTATGCCGACACTCCGATGTCTTCAAAGATTCTAGCGAGCGCCAGAAAGTCGCTAACAGAGCCAAATCCAAAGCCTAAAGCGTTCAGATTGATGTTTGGCTTAGCGATCACCTCGGAACCCAAGGCAGTGCGCAACAACGCGACATGAGCGCGCTCGTCGCTGCCGATCTGCTCTGCAAGCTCGAAGGAAATGGACTCCCCCGGCTGGCTGAACGTAACTTTTTTCCCTCCGGAGGTCCACATCCCACTGGTCGTGTTGGAGCCGTTCGCTGATCCCGAAACACCGATATTAAAGAGCTCGATGCCCTGCCCATACAGCGCGTAGGTATAGAACTCGGCCTCGAGATATTCCAGGTTAAGCGCGAATTTCAAAACTTCTACTTCGGTTGCTGTTTGGCCCAGGGCCGGAGTGATTCCCGCCACGGAGAGTGCAGTAACGCCGGCGGTTGCGGCGCCAATCGTCTTCAGAAAGCTGCGCCGATTGGGAGATGCGGAGACGACTTCATCGATCAGATTTTTAGCCATGATTCCCTCTATTGCGTGTGAGCGAACAATGTGAATGGGTCACTTGCGAGGTTGACAATGCGACTTTCGGACGGCGTGGAGCCGGGTCTGCATTAACCCCACGCGCCCCATAAGCTTTACGCGCAGGAGATATTTTTGGATTCGCTACGAAGGAAGAAAATCGATAGCCCCTCAACTGCGAATCGGGAGACGCGAAGCCTGCAGAACATAAGGTCAAGAGTTCTTGCTTATCCGAATCGCACGGGAGATCGACCGCACCTACCAGAATGGATTGCCGCACGGGGCATCGCTCTCAAAATGGTCGATGATATCCGGTGGCAGCATACACACTGCAGCACGCGGCAGTGGCGATAGCGCTTTTTCCGGATCTTTCGTTGATTCAGTTTCGCAACCCGTGTTCACTTCGCGATCCGGTATACCTCAAGAGAATCAGAATTCAATCCTTCCCTGGAAGGCAATCATGCGTGGCGAAGTATCTCCGCCGAGGCCAACCCCGAGGAGACCCGTGGGAGGCGAGGTCGCGCTTTGCAGAGTACCGAATCTTGCAATGGTTGCACCGGGGACCCCAGCCTGCACCGTGCCGGGCAGAGCGAAGTTTGGGTGATTGAAAGCGTTGAAGAACTGGCCGTCGATACGAAATTTGATCCTCTCCCGGATCGGAAAAGTCTTTGTGAGGAAGATGTCCGAGTAGGTGAAGTGCGGACCACGGAGCGTATTGCGGCCCGCGTCCCCGAACTGGCAGATCGCTGCATTGTCGGTGTGCACACCGAGAGTGCCTGTATAGCACGCTCCAGTCGTCGGATCGATGACGGAGACGAAGGCATCGGGATTGACCCATTGCTTCGTTCCCGAGACGGTGACGCCGGGATACGGAGACCTTCGATAGAGCGGCACGCCGAAAGCGCGGTTCGCGTAGTTGGGCTCGGCGAACTGAACTGTCTGAGCAGCGTTCGATGCCTGGAACACGCCGTTACCGTTGGAGCTATAGGGCTGGCTCAGCACGCTAAACGGCAGTCCGGAGTGGAGGAATGCCGTCTCCGAGATCGACCACCCTGCGAAGACCTGGCGCAGCAGAGGGCGGCTCGATTGAAACGGCAGCTGATAGAGGCCGTATGCGGAGATATTCTGCCGCACATCGTAGTCGCAGCTGGCGTACTGCTTGCTCAGTTCTCCGGGCAAGGGAGATTCGAGTCCCTGTGTCGAGAAGGCTAGCAAGCCGCCGTTGGATACCTCGTCCAGGCAGTGGCTGAACGTGTAGTTCCCGCGCAGGGTCAAGCCGCCCCACTGCTGTGTGTAGGCGATCTGTAAGCCGTGATAGATGCTGTTCGCGCCGGTTTGGAACTCAGTAACATTACCAAAGCGTTGATCTAGCGGCTGCCGGTAAGGAAAGGGCGCGAAGCAACCATCGCATACATTCTGGTAGCCGTTGAGCTGCACCTGGTAGGGCTCATGCAGTCCACGCGTGCCGACATAGTCTGCGCGCAGATTGCCGCGAGCGCCCACCTGCTGTTCTACACCCAAGTTGAACTGGTAGTAGTACGGGGCCTTGAGGGTACCGGTGGGGAAGGTGCTCAGACTGACTGCCAGCGGACAAGTTGGGGCTCCTGGTTGGATGCCTGCGCATGGCGCTCCACCAGAGCTGAAGCTGATTTGAAACAATCGATTGGCGGTGACTGTTGCGTCTACGGCGCTTCCGGGAACATTGGGCGCGATACCGACGCCGCCCACTTGTCCGCCGAGACCACCGGTGAAGCTGGGATCGTTGGGAGCGTTCACCAGGCCGCTGTCGGCGATCTGTTGGGGGATGATGTCGTTGAAGACGCCGAAACCTGCATGTACGGCCGTGTGCTGTCGCAGCTGGTACGCCAACGAGGCGCGCGGCTGGTAAGCAACCAGTGGAGTTGCCGCAAACAAGGTGTGCGCATTCCCAAGTACGACATGGTTGATGGGTTGATTGGTTTCATGCGATGCGTCGAGGAATGAACCGGCCATGCGGGAGAAGAGCCCCCGTGGGCTGGTGACGTTTGTATTCCAGGTCACGCGCATGCCGTAGGTAAGGGTCGCCTTGCGTGAAGGCTTGAAAGTGTCCATTGCGTAATATTCGAGATTGCCAACGCCGACGCGCTCCTTGAGCGAGACGGGAAAGCTCTGCAGCGCAGTATAGGCGGCTCCGTAAGTGAATTGCGCCAGATCGTTGTACGTCACGGTGGGCACAATTCCCTCGCCGAGATCGTAGTCGCTGGTGTCCACCCGGCGCGTGTTGATGCCGAAGTGCAGGGTGTGCTGCCCGCGCGTCCAGGTGAGGTTGTCGTTGATCTGCCACTGGGTCACCTTGCGCCCCTGCGGGAAGGTGTTATCCAGACCGCCGAATGTGGTGAAGGGAACACTGTCGCCGTTCGGCCCAAGCACGATGGGGAATGTTTGCTGCACCTGCGAATAGTTGATGGGCTCGAAGACGCTGGAGTACCAGCTTGCGCCGGGATTGAACTGATTGACGAACGTGGGGCTGAATAAATGCGTGTACCCGGCGACCAGGGTACGCTGCGGCTGCGGCGAAAAAGAATTGAAAATGGAGTTGATCGGATCGGTCCATTCCGCCTGCAAGCCGGTATCCTGCTGGAAGCGATACCAGGCGTTGTTCTTCGTATCGATCGTATGATCGATCTTAAGCACGATGAGGTTCTCGCTATCGTTGTTGTTTAAAGACCGTTGCTGTTGGGCAGCGCAGCCGTCCCCATTCAGCAGGGTGCCGGGCGGACTGGTCAGCAGGTTCCCGGCCGCGTCCAACGGACAGGCAGTGATGGCCACGGGTGAACCACCGGGTGCCGGTAGGAGAGAGAACATTTTCTTGTAAAACGGAATCTCAGCGGGTTGGGGCGGAAGATGGTTCCCTGTGACCGGGTCGGTTCCGCCGGTCGCCAATTGCCCCAGCACGTATTGCTGATAAGCCGGCGTGGGCACGGTTGTCGGTGTGACGATGGGCAGAGCGATGCGAATACCCTCGTAATGGGCAAAGAAAAACAGCTTGTCCCTGAGAATCGGCCCCCCGGCGCTGATGCCGAACTCATTGACCACATCCCGGGGTTTTTGGGCAATGTTGCCCGGCGAGTCATTGGTATGGAGAAAATAGTTCTCCGCGTTAAACCGCGAGCCGTTCCATAGTTCGGAGACGTTGCCATGAAACGCATTCGTGCCCGACTTGGTGATGTAGTTAACCTGCGCGACAGCGTACCGGCCCTGGTCCACGGCGAAGGAGTTGGTGTTGACGGTCGCCTCCTGCACCGCGTCGAGCCCGATGACGAGGTTGGTCGAGAGACCGATGTTTAGGCCGAGCCAAGGGTCGTTCGAGTCGAATCCGTCGAGGATGTAACCGTTGGATGTTGCGGGCAGGCCGTTGAACTCGACGTTTCCGTAGCCGCCGGCGGCCTTCGCGTCGCTGGACGAACCGGCGGTGTTCATCAGGGCCCCTTGGGCAAATTGCGCGAGGTAGGTGAGATCCTGGCCAGGGTTGGGCAGGTTCCTGATCGTCTCGGCGCTGAGAGTGGTGGTTGTATTGGGATTGTCGAGGGTCAAGAGTCCCTGTTGCGCGCTGACCTCGACAATCTGGCTGGATGATGCGGGATGGAGCGAGAAGTTCAAGGCCACGTTGCGGCCCACCTCGACCAGAGTTGGCTCGGAAGATTCCGCAGCGAAACCTGAGACCTGCACTGTGACTCGATAGGTACCGGGACTGACCTGCGAAAAAAGATAGTGCCCGTCGGCATCCGTTGTTCCGGCGCGGACAGACCCTGTGTTCGTCTCGGTCGCGGTGACGGCGGCACGGGCAATCGTCGCGCCGGTCGAATCGGTCACTGTTCCTGAAATAGCGCAGGAAGTACCGCTTTGTCCGCTCCCGGCAGCCGTAAGCCCGGCTATGAAGGTGACGAGAAGGATGGTAAAAGACGCTCGACAACTGGCACTAATATATAATTTAGCCATGGCTAATTAGTTACAGCGTCAACGCTAATGTAGACTGCTCAAGATGTCAACTAAAGCCGTGAACCGAAAGAAAGCAAAACGCCCATCGGTGTCGAGCAAATTGCCGGCAAGTGCCACGGAGTCCAGCGACGACTACCTGAAAGCGATTTTGGAATTGAGCGGTGATGCCCGGCGGCAAGTCTCAGCCGGCGATCTTGCCGCTGCTCTCAAAATCAGCAGGGCATCGGTGACCAAGATGCTACAGAAGCTCTCTGCTGCGAAGCCGCCACTCGTCATCTACGAAAAGCACCACGGAGTTCGGTTGGCAGAGGCTGGGGCTGGGCGCGCCCTGGAGATAGTTCGGCATCACCGGTTAATCGAGACATTCCTGCATGAGGTGCTGGGATACGCCTGGGATGAGGTACATGATGAGGCGGAGCGACTGGAGCACTTCATCTCGGAGCGATTTGAGGAACGGGTTGCTGCAAAGCTGAACTACCCGCAATTCGATCCTCACGGACATCCCATTCCGAACCTGGATGGAACTGTTGCTGTGACTGGATCTCAGACCGTCGCTCAAATGAGCGTCGATACCCTTGGAAGAGTGATCAGCGTCTCTGACCGAGATCCTGAGATGCTTCGCTATCTCGGCACACACGGGGTTAAACCCGGAGCCAAATTGCGTCTCGTTGACCGACTTCCCTTTCAAGGATCATACCGAGTCCTCATCGGCTCGAAGAAGGAATTCGTCTTATTGAGTGAGTCTCTTGCGGGTGCGATCCTCGTTGCTTTCTAATAGTGCCTACAGATGCCAGAGTTAATCTCACAATGACGCCGGATATGCCGTCGATCATTCATATTCAGCCGGAAGCCAGAGCATCGTCGGTAGAAGTCGCCACGTTTTGGCGTCGTTGGCCGGGCGTCACCGATCCATCGTTGTCAATACGCAAGCGAGACAGGCTGCAAGGGGGTAAATGCCGTGAGCACACCCCCTTGCAGCGATATAGGCTTTCTGACGGTGAATATATTCTGTCACCGCATCTGCTCTAGTACTGGTCGACGACCGCCACCCCTTGTGGCCGAACACCAGTGGGAAGATGAAAGATAATCGGCGATCCGGACTCATCGACGGTACCATCCGCCTTGACTGAGAGCGTGTGGAGCACATTGCCCTGACCATCCGGGATTGTGGTAGCGGCACGCTGCGAGAGCACATAGAGATGCTTCTCATCTTCAGAGAGCGCAAGCTGGAAATCATTTCCCACGCCGGCAAGCGTGAGCGTTTGGATTTCGACCGGATATTCGGCGTCGCTTGCGTCATACACACTCACCTGGTTGGTGGTCGTATCCGTTGTGTACAGCCGCGTACCGTTCTTGTTCGAGCGGATCCAGCAGATGCCTTGGCCGGCATTCGAGACCGTGCGGAGGAACTTTAATCCCCCTTCCTCACTGTAGCGATAGACTCCCATCTTGTTTGCCGTAACATAGCCGACGTAAAGGACAGGATATTTCGGGTTGCTCCATAGCCCAAGGGGCAGACGTGGAGTAGCCGGAGCGAATTCCGAAGCCGGCAACGCGATCGGCGCCAGGGCATGAAGTTGGCCCTGCTGATCCAGCCGGAAATGCTGGAGCAGGCCGCCCAGGAAGTCTGCTCCAAAGAGAAGATTGGTTCCAGCAGCAAAATAGGCCTGAGACGGCGCACTTCCGGCTGCGACATTTACAGTCGCCTGAAAATTACGGGAAGTATCGTTGATGTCGTCGCTGATTGGAACCAGGATGCCATCCTGCTCGACGCGCATAGCGGTGTAGTTCGGAAGGATGGTAGAGGGACGGGCGAAATCACCACTCTGATTCGCGACATAGAGTGTGGTGCCATCGAGCGCCAGGCTAACGGGATCATTGCCACCGGAGGGAAACGGCGATCCATCGACCGGTTTCAACGAGCCATCTTCTTCGATATGGAATACGGCGACACTGTCGCTGCCTGCGTTCACAGCAAAAAGCATAGTTTGCTGTGGATTGATGATCACCTCCTGGTCGGAGTCAAAAGGACCGAGGTTGGGTCCGGCATATTGCACCCCCGCTCCCCCAGTCAGGAAGGGCGATCCGGGAAGTGGCGTGAGATTGCCCGCTGCGTCCCGTTTGAAAGCGTAAATGGAATTAGTGTTCGATGCGCTGGCGTTGCTTTCTACGTATACGTACTCGCTGACGTTGCTTGCATGGAGGATGGACGAAGAACTCGCAAAGCAAACCGTTGCTAAACCTGAAAACAGTAGGCTGTATCGCATGAATTGGCTCTCCTGCAGTAATTTGAGCGCACGCCTTTGGTTTAACCCGCAGCATGACTCAAACCTGTGAGCGCAAACGCGGCGTTTAGTTACAGAGATTTCGCAAATTCACGGTTTCCTCATGAATGATCAATGGCCGTATTTCTTCGTGATCTTTCCCCATGCCCAACTCCAACATCACGAAGCATCCCGCAGTTCGAGTTCTCACACTGCGTCCCGGCAGGATGGTCGAGAGGCATAAGAGGATGCGTTTGGAGGGTTTTGCAAACAGACGGACCTGGGAAGTGTGCGAAGTTCGCGGATGAACCAGAGTCAGAATTCCCTGGGATTATGCTCCGCGAAAATAAGCCCTGGTTCTAACCCATGGTTGCATTGGTTGCCCCCCAGGGATTCGAACCCCGATATGCTGCTCCAGAGGCAGCTGTCCTACCATTGAACGAGGGGGCAATGCGGCAAAACAAGACGCCGGCAGACACACCCGGCTTATTTATTTTAAAAGCAGGACCCATCTCCGGTCAATCCAAGGCACGACTTGGGGTGCGGCTGGGGTGCGGCTTGCACCAAAGGGTGCGGGATAGCCATACCGCCAATCCCTTACGGACGAACGGCCCAGGCTAATCCGTCCGGCTCGCCTCCTACGTCCACGTGCCCGGTCACTTCCAGGGTTTTCAGGTCCACGACAGCGATGTAATTGTCGGGCCCGCAGGAGATGAAGGCGCGATTTCCGTCGGGATCCATGAGAATGCCCGCGGCTCCGTGACCGATCTTTACCCGCTTGAATTCCTTGCGCGACGCGGCGTCGTAAATCACGAGATCGCCATCGCCCAACATGGAAATGAACACCAGCTTTCCATCGGGAGTAAACTTCAATCGGTTTGCTCCGTTTGTCTTCGCGTCCAGCGTGGCCGTGACTGTCCGCGTCTCAAGATTCACCACGGAGAGCGTGCCATCCTGGGCGTTGGCGGTCCATAGCTCACGGCCATCCGGCGATACGTCGAAGCCCTCGTCGCCTTTGCCCACGGGGATGACGGTCTGGTTCCAATCCATGCGCGGTGGTCCTCCACCCGGCGGTCCGGGAGGCATTCCAGGAGGTGGTCGCATTCCCGGAGGAGGCCCTGGCTGGGCCTGCGCGACTTTCTCCAGAATGCTGACCGTCGCGGAGGCAACGTTGGTGGTGTAGATCTTCTTCTCATCGGCGGTGAGGTAAAGCATATGGGTGCGGTTCTGCCCGGTGCCCATGATCCAATCGATCTTTCCAGATTGCGGATCATAGCTGGCGATCGCTTTCGCCCCTTCCGCGGTGAACCAAAGCTTTCCTCCCGTAAACGCGAGGCCGTGGGGACCATTCAAGGCTCCAGTATCCAGGCTAGGCAGCGCTTTCTGCCCAACCAGATCGATCACGGAAAGCTCATGGTACCGGCCTCCGCCGTAAATGGAGACCCAGGCGGTCTTTCCATCCGACGATGCGATTACCTCGTGTGGGTCAGGACCGACCGGTGCCCGCGCGACCACACGCAGCGTGCCGGGATCGACGATGGCCAGAGTGTGATTGCGCTTGGAAAGAGCCAATAGCGATCGGCTCGGCGTCGATTGGGCAACGACTCCCTGCGTGGCGGCGATGCTCAGGGCAGCAAGTGCAGCGGCGATCAAGAGGTTGCAGCGTAGCTTCATGAGAGAACCTCGCACCATCGAGTCTCTCGTATCATGCCTCCGGAGCGCAACCATATGGGAGATTCACCGCTGGCGGCTTGACGATACTGTCAATGTTGCAGATTGCTGCTCCGGCTTTCCTCAAGCAGGCGGCCGCTGCTCTTGTGGTTTTGCACCTTCAGTAACAGGCGGCCTATTCTTCCCGCAGCACTTGCAGCGGTTTCTGGCCCAGGATGCGGAAGCTGGCTACCCATCCGGTCACGATTGCCAGTACTGCGGTCCCGAGGAGCGCCAGCCCGGTCGCTAACCACTCGATGTGAAAAGCGACGTCCAGTTGATGGAGCAAAACCCTGGTTAGCAGGTTGGCGAAGATCACTCCTACGAAGCCTGCTAATAGCCCCAGGACGATGAACTCGACGGTGAAGACGGCCGCTATGTGGTTGCGCTTTGCGCCCAGGGTCTTCAACACTACCACTTCACGCACTCTGCGGAAGTGGGTGCTGGCGATGCTCGAGGCAAGAATGACTGCGCCGGACAAGATTGAAAAGGCTGCCAGAAAACGAACCACTACGGTGATCTGCTGCACTACCCCCTGAACGGTCTCAATCACATCGGCAATGTCAATCACCGTTACCGTTGGGTAGACCTTGAACAAGGCTCGTTGCACCGTTCCTACCTGGCGTGGATCCACGTGCACGGCGCCGTACCAGACCGCCGGTAGCCCAGCCAGCGCTTTTTTGGGAAGGATGAACTCGCTGCGGCCATACACGTGCTGACCATTGTGACGAATAATGGCCACTACGCTGGCCTGGATCTCTCTGCCGTTCGAGGCCAGCACCAGGTGGGAGCCGAGGTGCAGCTGCAGGCGCTGCGCGATGTGTTCTGTGATCGCCAGCGATTGCTCATCGTCCGTGTCCCACCAGTGACCCGACACCATGGTCGACCCCTCGGGCAGGCTCGATGACCAGGTCAGCGAGACAGTTTGCAAGAGGCGTTTGGGATAATTTTTGAGCTTGAGGCCGTCAGCGGCGGTGCCATCGACCGAAATGATTCTTCCTGCAACCGAGGGCAAGGTCTCGAGCTCACCCCACACCGCTGGCTGCTGCGACAACAGATGCTTGACGCCCTCCAGTTCCTTGGTGCTGATGTCGACCAGGAAGATATTCGGCAGGTTCGGACCCGAGGTGAGGCGCATTTCGCCAATCACCCCGTGTTGCATGAGGAAGACGGTCAGAATCAGCATGACGCCCATGCCGAGAGCAGCCAGCACAGCGGCTGTTTGATTCCCCGGCCGGTAGAGGTTTGCGAGACCATGGCGAACCGCCGACTGCAGGTGCATGCGGGTCCGTTCGAGGAAGCCGCGGACCAGGCGCAGGGTGAGCGCCGCGACTGCCAGGATGACGATCAGCAACGCACATAGCGCTCCGGCGAACCAGCGACCGACGACCACAGAGTCGGAGAGGGCCGAGGCGATGCCGCCCAGCCCCAACAGAATTATGACCGCCGTGATCCATTGCGCTTTGCTCTCGCGCAGGCGCACCCACCAGCTACGTTGCACGCTGGGCTCCTCGACCATTCTGCGCAGCACCAGGTTGGGACGCACACTGCGAATCTGCAGCAGCGGCGGCAGGCAGAAGAGCACGGTGGTCAGGATACCGGTGCCCAGCCCCGCCAGCGCCGATTGCCAGGGGAGGCTGAGGTCTGCCTGAATGGGCATGAACTTGCCGAGAAGGGTGGGAAAGACCCACTCCACACCCAGGCCAAAGAACACGCCGATCAAGCCTCCGATCAGGCCCAGCAGCACGGTCTGGAAGAGATAAATGCGCAGGATGTCGCCGGAGCGGGCGCCGATCGACTTCATGATGGCGAGCACGTCGATCCGTTGTTGCAGGTGGGCGCGCATCGCCATGGCCACGCCAATCGCACCCAGCACCATGGCCACGAGGCAGATGAGACTGAGCAGCCCGGTGGAACGCTTGAGGCCGTCGGTCAGTGCAGGGTTGCTCTCGCGGAAGTCGGTGACCTGCGCGTCGGGCAGCACCTGCTCCAGGCGGGAGCGCGCGGCGGCGATCCGTATGCGATCGGGTTGCAGCTTGAACAGGAAGCGCTCCCCGGATCGACTGCCCTGTTGCAGCAGGCCGCTTTTTTCGAGCGCGCTTTGCGTCATCATCACCCGCGGTCCAAGGCCCATGCCGGAGCTCATACGGTCGGGCTCGCGGACCAGGATTGCGGCGATGCGAAAGGTAGAGTTCCCTATTTTCAGGGTCGCGCCTAACTGAGTGTGCAGCCGGATCAACAGGTCCTCGGCAACCACCACGGTGTCATCTGTCAGCACCTGGCGCAGATCGCCTGCCGGCTGCAAGACGACCGTTCCGTAAAAAGGATACTTCTGGGGGTCGACCGCTTTCAGTGAAACCAGCAACGGAACCGGATCGCCGGTGGCGGATACCATGGAGACCGTGTCGCTCACCTCGGTGCGGTCCATACCTTGCGCAGCCAGCGTGTTGAGTTGTTTCTCCTCGTCCGCGGTGGGCTGGCGAAACATGCGGGCTGAAAGGTCGGCCGCCATGATGGTGCGAGCTTCGCCGAGCAACGTCTTCTGGAACGAGGCGCTAAAACCGCGGACGCCGGTGAGCGCGGCCACGCCAATCGCCACCGACATGATCACGAATAAGAATTTGCCCCGCGAAGCCTGCAGTTCGCGCCAGGCGATCCTGGCGGCGGATCCCCAGGTTAAGGAGGGCTTATGATTAGCAGCCATCTCACCCCTCCCTCTGCATGGTGTCTTCGACAATGGCGCCGTCGCGCAACACGATGCGGCGGTCGGCATGGACCGAGACCTGGGCATCGTGGGTCACCAGCACCAGGGTCGCGCCGCTGGCGCGATTGCGCTCGAGCAGCAGATCCAGCACGTGCGATCCGTTCTCAGAATCGAGATTGCCCGTGGGTTCGTCGGCAAAGATGATGGGGGGCTGCAGCACAAAGGCCCGGGCCAGCGCCACCCGCTGCTGTTCGCCCCCGGAAAGCTGAACGGGGTAATGATGCATGCGGTCGCCCAGGCCAACGCTGCGCAACAACTCCATCGCGGCCGGCCTGCCGTCTCCGCTGCCGTTGAGTTCATGCGGCAGCAGCACGTTTTCAAGTGCCGTTAGGGTGGGGATTAATTGGAAAGATTGAAATACGAAGCCCAATTTGCGCCCGCGTACCTCGGCCAGTTTGTCTTCGGGCAATCGGCTGATCTCGGTGCCGTCGATCAACACGCTGCCCTCGGTGGGCGAGTCGAGGCCTGCCAACAGGCCCAGGAGCGTGCTCTTGCCGCTGCCCGATGCCCCCATGATGGCCACAAACTGTCCGGCGGGAATGACAAGGTCAATTTTCTTTAGAATCTCGATCGTCCGGGTGCCGTTGCGTATCGATTTCTTCAATCCACGTACTTCAATCATTGCCAACACCACCCTGCAAATGCTTTACAGTGACCGTGTGACGTGCCGACCACTTGTCTGCTTTTTGTTCGCTGCTTGCCTGCTTGCCGGTTGCCAGGCCAAGAAGACGGAAACTGCCCATCCCGAACCGGCCGCGGATGAGCCGGCGGCGAGCGATTCCGCACCCGTGCCCGATGGCCGACCGGTGATTATCGCGTTCGGCGATAGCCTCACGGCCGGCTACGGCGCCGATACGGGCGACAGTTATCCTGACTACCTGCAAAAAGACCTGGATGCCCAGGGCTATCGTTACCAGGTCCTCAATCAAGGCGTCAGTGGGAACACCACCAAAGACGGTGTCGACCGGTTGCAGGACGCACTGCGCCTCAAACCGGCGCTGGTAATTGTCGCGTTCGGCGGAAATGACGGCTTGCGCGGTTTGCCTATCGCGAGCACGCGAGAAAACCTCGACCTGATTGTCTCCACGCTCCTGCACAGCGGCGCCAAGGTGGTGCTGGGTGGCATTACCCTGCCCCCCAATTACGGCGCCGACTACATTCTGCAGTTCAACAAAAGCTATGTGCTGTTGGCAGCCAAGTACCACGTGCCGATGCTGCCCTTCCTGTTGCAGGGGGTGTATGGAGTTCCCGGCAGCATGCAGGCCGACGGTATCCACGCCACGGCGCAGGGAAATCAGCAGGTCGCGAAGAATCTGCTCCCCCTGCTGCTCCCGCTGTTGAAGAAGTCGTAGGGCCATCAACCGAGAACCACAATCGGCTGAAAGAGGGTACCGGCCACGCGGCGCACAATCGCTACCAGGTCGCGTTGACCGGCGAAGACCTTGGCCAGCGGGGCGGTCGAGAACTCAGGCAGATTGACCGCGTTGCCGTTGCGCAGCCGGCCGGCAATCCAGAGGTCCGCGGTGGTGGCGGGCAAATCGGGAAGCAGGGTTCGGGGATGTGGCATGCGCTGATCCAACATGCCGCCGTCCGCCAGTTCGCAGATTTGCTCCAGTGTGAGCGCCTGATCCAGGGTGAAGGGTCCAGCGGCTATCCGGCGCAGCCGCGCCAGGTGAGCTCCGCAGCCTAGTCTTTGTCCCAGGTCGTGGGCTACTGACCGCACATACCCTCCGGAAGAGATCCGCATCGTAAATTCAGCGTACTCGCCGTCGAGGGGGCCAATGATGAAATCCTCAATGGTGAGCGTCACCGGTTTCAAGACTATGGCTTCGCCGCGCCGTGCTGCCTGGTAGGCGCGCTTTCCGTCTACCTTCTTGGCTGAAAACGCTGGCGGCGTCTGGTCTACGACCCCACGGAAAAATGCGGCCGCTGATTGGATTTCCTCGTTTGCCGGCAAGCGGCCAGCGGTGCAGGACGGTGTTCCCTCGGCGTCATAGGTGTCGGTGGCGAAACCGAACCGGATGGCACCGGTGTACGTCTTGGTCAAGGGACCGAAGAATTGCGCCAGGCGGGTGTACTTTCCGAGGAGAACCGGCAAGACCCCTGTGGCCATGGGGTCCAGAGTACCCAGATGGCCGATCGCGGATTCACCCGAGGCCCGGCGCAGGCGAGAGACAACGTCATGCGAGGTCATCGCGCCTGGTTTGTCGATTACGAGGAGCCCATTCACTCCTTCTACTATAGTGTTTCGGCCGCCGCAGGGTGCTTCAAAAGCCCCGCGTAAGCCGACACAAAGCGGCCTGCTCCGCCAAGGGGTTCTAAGGGTTCACAAGCCGTGTTGCGGGCGCGACTGCACCAGGGAGAGAAACTCCGCGCGCGTGTTTTGCTGATGAAAGATACCAACCATCGCTGAGGTCACGGTAGAGGAGTGCTGCTTTTCCACCCCGCGCATCATCATGCACAAATGACGAGCTTCCATCACCACGCCAACCCCCTGGGGATCGATCGCATCCTGAATGGCGTCAGCAATCTGCCGCGTCAACCGCTCCTGCACCTGCAGGCGGCGCGCAAACATGTCAACCAGGCGCGGAATTTTGCTCAGGCCGATGACTTTGCCGTTGGGAATATAAGCAACATGCACCTTTCCGAAAAACGGCAACATGTGGTGCTCGCATAGGGAAAAGACTTCAATGTCGCGCACGATCACCATTTCGTCATAGTCGACGTCGAACAGCGCGCCGTGCAGAATCTGCTCGGCATCCTCCTGATAACCCTTGGTCAGGAAGGCCATCGCGTGCTCCGCCCGCTCCGGCGTCTTCAACAGGCCATCGCGTGTCGGGTCTTCGCCCATGCGGGTGATCAATTCGGTATACAGATCCTGGGTTGAGTATCCACTCAGGCCCCTTGATGCTGGAGGTTTACGAACGACTGCTGGGTGCGCCATGCTTTCCCTTTCCGGCATACTCGAAAAAATTATTTTGCGTCTCTTCCACCCTCACTCGTTCCAGTTCTGCGTGAACCAAGTGCTCCGCAAGCAGGTTGTGAATAGCAATACAGAAATTCTCTGTGGTGGGTACCTCGTCCGTGAAGCACGGATCGAAGTTCAAGTTGGTGTGATCAAACCGGTTAATCACTTGTGTGCGTACGCACGCATCGAGGTCGGCCAGGTTGCAGACCATCCCGGTCACCGGGTCCACCTGGCCTCCTACGGTTACTTCCACGACGTAATTGTGGCCATGGCCATGGGGATTGGCGCATTTGCCGTAGACCGCGTAATTTTTCTCCTCGCTATACGCGTCTGTAAAGAGGCGATGGGAGGCGCTCAGCATGTATCTGCGCGATAAGTAGGCTCTCATGCTTCACCGTAGTAGTCAGAGAAGAGATCGGGCATCTCGTAGATGCGGATGCGGTGAAGTTTTGCCCCAACGATATGGTGCTCAAGCCGCTTCCAAATGGCAATGGCCAAATTTTCCGAGGTAGGGATCATGTGCTTGAATTCCTCTACCTCGAGATTGAGATGACGATGATCGTAGACATCCACGACCTGGCGGTTCATGACCTCTTTCAGTTCCTTGAGGTCAACCACGAAGCCCGAAACCGGGTCCACTTCTCCCGCTACGGTTACCTCCAGCGTGTAGTTGTGGCCGTGACCATTACGATTGGCACACTTACCGAAAATGCGCAGGTTTTCCTCGTCCGAAAGCTGTTCGGACCAGTAGTAGTGGGAGGCGGAAAACGTTGCCTTTCGAGTTAACAAGATCATAAGCAACCAATTGCCGGATAGGGCAGTCTACCTAAACAAGTATATCGTTCCTGATTCAGCGTATAGGATGCCGCAGATGTCTTATGTTATTCAGAGAATGGGGTTTCGGGGTTGTGGCCGGTACGCAGAATTGCATGTTTTGTGCTATGGGAGCAAAAATTACGGGATTTCACCGGTCATTACCGGGTAGTCGAGTAATCCCTGCCCTTCCATGCCACCCGGGTCCGCACAGTGTGTTGCCACCAGCTTCTAAATAGCAGCAAACAGAACAGCGGCAAAGCCAATACAGCTACGGAACAATCGAGCGCGCGGAAGTTAGATTTTGCCACCCGTGTGTAAAACCTCCACAAAACCCTCACCCAAACGGCCAACAAGGCGTAGCGGGCGACAGATAGAGCGAAAAAATGCCAAATCAGCAGCGGCAGACAGGCTATCAGGAGCAGATCCAATGCCCTCCAGGCAGCCAGCATCAGGGGATAAGCGAAAAGCCTGGCCAGGTTCTTGGTCCAGCCCTCGATCATCGCCGGAAAGCTGCGGTACATTCTGGTGCTCAGCGCGTCGGGTGCATAGCGAAAGCGAATGGGATACTTTCTGCGCTTCAGAAGAAAGGCCAGATCCACATCTTCGAGCAGCGAGCCAGCGACCGCGGAGTGACCGCCGACTTGAAAGTACGCGCCGCGCTCGACCATGAGGAATTGACCATTGGCCGCAGCGAGCCGCGAGGTGGGATCAGAAACTTTTTCCGGCGGGTAAGCGAGCGCGAGCTCAGAAAAGACGAGCGGCATCAACGCTCGCTGCCAGAAGCCGTTCACAACCTGCTGCGGAGAGTAGGACAGCATGGCTACGTGCGCGTGCTCCGCTTCGTGCAATGCACGGCTAAGATCGCCCGGACGATGGATGGTATCGGCGTCGGTAAACAGAAGCCACTCACCCTTCGCCTGTTTGGCCCCGGTCCAGACGGCATTGGCCTTGCCGGTCCATCCCGTTTCGAGGGGTGCGGGATCAATGACAGTTACACCCGGCATGCCGAGTGCGATGGAACGGGTGTTATCGGTCGAGCCATCATCGACCAGCATCAATTCCCACTCTTCTCCCAGTGCGAAGCTTGGTTCCGCTTGTTGCAAGAGGGAGTCAAGGCACAACTCAATGATATCGGCTTCGTTGCGAGCGGGTACAATGATAGAGAGCTTCATCGCCAGTCCTCCTTCTTTGCGGCGGCCCGGCGACTAGTAAGTGACCGCGATACCTGTCAAGATTATAAGAAATCGTTTTTCAATAAGGAGATTGCGGCTGCGTTTCAAAATGAAACATGCGCAAGCCGAATCCGTAATTTTTGTGTTTTTGTAATTTTTCGAGTTAGCAGTACGCCTTGGTTACTTCATTATTCAACCGAGGCCCCACGATGACCATTTGGCAGAGCGCCGCTAACGCTCCTTGCGCACCACCGCTGGTTTCGGTGGTGATCCCCTGTCACAACTCAGCTCGCTATTTGAGCGAGTCAGTCGACAGCGTTTTGGCACAAACCTACCCTTCGATCGAGATCATTGTGGTGGACGACGGCTCTACGGATGAGACCGCGGTTGTAGCTCGGTCGCTACCAGTGGAGTACGTCTTCCAGCAGAACCGTGGGGTTTCCGCCGCACGCAACAACGGAATTAGTCACTGCCGTGGCCAATACGTTCTTTTCCTGGACTATGACGACCGGCTCTTGCCTCGCGCGATTGAAATTGGAGTCAAGTTGCTGGAAGAGCACCCCGAGTGCGCGATGGCGGTAGGAGAACATCGCTACATTGCGGCGGATGGAACGCCGTTGGGGAGCTCGAACAAGCATGCATCCGGCCGCAACCATTACCAGATGTTGCTGGAACATAACTTCGTGGAGACCCCCTGCTCGGCACTGCATCGTCGATCGAGCCTGGCAGCAACCGGATTATTTGATGAGTCCCTGCATGGCGGGGAAGATCATGAGCTCTATCTGCGCATTGCGCGTCAGGGACCGCTGATCGCCCACGACAAGGAAGTGTCGGAATACCGTCTGCATGGCTCTAGCAGTTCCCGCAATGCGGAGAGCATGTTGGAGGAAGCCTGCCGGGTGTTGGAAATGGAGCTACCGTATTTACACGGAGATCGCGAGAAGTTACGCGCGCGCCGCAAGGGAATCCGTTTCATGCAGCGTCACTATGGCCGCCGCCTGACGCGCGAAGTGATGGGCGTGAGCAGCATCACAGAACCTGACAGCCGGCGTAAGCTCGAACTTCTGCGACGGAATTATGCGCTTGGATTTGCCATTGCGTTGACAAGCCGGATGCTGCCGGCGAAAGTGGTCCACATGCTGCTCTCGGCACGAGATGCTGGCATTCAGACCCAGCCAGTACAGAGTTACGAGGGGCTGTCGCTGGGCTGAGCCGCTTGTCATTATGATAGACAGGTGATCAGACGTATTCAGGCAGTTGTGGCACTGACAGTGATCTTGATCGCCGCGGGTTGTGACCGCGGCGATCATCCAACGCAAGTCGGTAAGGCCGCCCCGGACTTCACGATTGTCGACGGCAACCGGCGGGTGCAACTCAGCAGTTATCGCGGAAAAGTTGTCGTCCTCAACTTCTGGGCGAGCTGGTGTGCTCCCTGCATCCAGGAAATTCCCGACCTTAACCAATTACAACGCCAGATGCCCCAGCTGGTTGTGCTGGCCGTCGATCTGGATGAAGATCCCGATGCCTATCACCAGTTCCTCACCGAACATCGCGTCGATTTCCTGACCATTCGCGATCCGCAGCGGAGCAGCAATGCGCTGTACGGAACCTTCCGCTATCCGGAGAGCTTTGTCATCGACCGGAATGGCCAGATCCGGCGCAAGTTCATCAGCGCCCAGGACTGGACTTCGCCGGAAATCATGGATTATCTTTCCCGCCTATAAGCCCTTGTTATGATGGCTCCATGACGACCAATCTGGACGTTCTCTATCGCTATGAGCTGCACCCCACCGAGGCAGCCATGATTGCGTTAGGCAAGGCGCGCGGTGTGTACGGAATTCGCAAGATCACCCTGGACGAGCAACAAAAGACCATGCGCGTGGAGTTCGATTTCACTCGCCTGAACCGCGCCGTGGTGGCAGAACTGCTGCGCAGCACCGGGATCGATATTGTCGAAGAGATTCCCCTGGCGCCGCCAGCTCCCCCGAAGGAAGAGCCCAAGCCCGCTGCTCCCGCGCCGGCAAAATAACCGTGCGAGCTGACGGCCGCGGAGAGGACGCTAGGCGTCGCCGCCACTGTGCTTCAGCGCGTACCAGATGTTCACGCATCCGAAGACCAGGCAGGCCAGGTTGACCAGGGCGTTCAGAGCTCCTCTGGAAAACAACTCCGTGTATTGGTGGTGGCGGACATTTGAGGCCACGTCGAGCAGGCCGAGATAGACCAGGGAGCCTCCCGCTGCTGCAGTGGCAATCGCGGCCCGCGGGTCGCGGGCGATCAGCCAATGGCTCGCCAGCCAAAAGAGGGCTGCAATCCATAAAAGGTCAGGCAGCAGAAAGGACCACTCGATATCCACCACCGTGGGCGGCATGTCGCTATGGTCCACCCAGAACGAGATCCAGAACGCAACCATGGCCAGGGCCGCGAATCGTTGTGCCCACGCCAGTACTCTGCCCTTCGATGACATAGGTTGCAAGAGTAGCGGTTGTGCTGGGGAAAAGAAACTGCAGGAGTGGTGCGCGCGGAGAGATTCGAACTCCCGACCTTCTGGTTCGTAGCCAGACGCTCTATCCAACTGAGCTACGCGCGCTCGCGTAACCCTAATAGATTAACAAAATAGGCTGGAAAACCCAAGTTCACAGCCTGCATCCAACAGGTTCGATGGCACGCCCTTATTGGTCCGGACAGATTTCGGTTTCGCTGGTCAGTTTCGCGGTGGAGATGTATCCCGCGAGCACATCGTCGCGCCCATTCCAGTTCCACCAGATCGACCGCGCAACCGGCGAGCGCATCCACTATCAAAACGTGGTTCGGGACGGCGACGACCCGGAAGAACACGAGCAGCATGCGGTGGAGAAGTCGGAGATCGTGAAGGGCTATGAGTATGAGAAAGGCAAGTACGCGATCATCGAACCGGACGACCTGAAGCGCCTCCGGATTCCGGGCAAAGACACGTTGGAGATCGCCCAGTTCTCCCCCGCGAGCGAGGTGCCTCCCTCACTCTTCGTCAAGCCGTATTTCGTGGTTCCCAAAAAGGGTCCTCAAGCGACGGCCTTCGCGGTCGTGCGTCAGGCGATGATCGACAGCGATATGGTCGGCATTGGGGAAATCGCGTTCGCCGGCCGGGAACACCTGGTTGCATTAGCCCCAGCCACAGACAAAAAGCAGTTGGGCATGATGCTCTATGTGCTTCGCTTCGCGGAAGAACTGCGCGATCCCGCGGAATACTTCGGCAAGAATGCCGCGGCAAAACAGGATCCTGCGCAGCTGAAGTTGGCCCGGCAATTGATCGAAACGTATACCCAGCCGCTGAAGCTGGATAAATTTACCGACAACTATGAGGCCGCGGTGCGGGAATTGGTGGAAGCCAAGCTGGCGAACAAGCCACTGCCCAGGGAATCGCCCGCGAAGGGCCATGGCAAGGTCGTAGACCTCATGTCTGCCCTGCGGCAGAGCCTGGCTGCCAAAGAGCCGGCGAAGGGCCGTAAAGCGAGTCCTGGGACGAAGAGCAAATTGAAGGTGGTTGGCGGCAAACGCAGCAAGACGGCCTAGCTACGGACGCCGCGATTTTTTTGAAGTGAACGCGCGCCCCCTCGGTATACTCACTGCACTTTCAGTGACACCCATCACCCCCTCCAAGCAACGCGGCAGCCCAGGAACAGGACACTTGCTGCGCGTGCTGGGCACCGCTTTTGGCATCGCGGTCGGCGTGGGCAACACCATCGGGACCGGCATCCTGCGCACTCCTGGAACCGTATCCGGGCGGTTAGGCAGCGCTTCGATGGTGCTGATCGTTTGGATCCTGGGCGGCGTGTACGCGCTGCTGGGTTGCAGTTCCATCTCTGAACTGGCCACCATGCTACCCAACGCTGGCGGCTTCTACACCTATGCGAGGCGTGCGTTTGGCGAGCGCACCGGCTTCGTGGTCGGCTGCCTGAATGCCATGATGTTTCTCATCGCCATCTCCTATCTTTCCGTGGCTCTGGGAGAGTTTGGCACTGAACTATTTCCCGCCTTTGCCGGTCACGAGAAGGCCTTCGGCATCAGCGGCCTGGTCCTACTGGCGCTGCTCAACTGGATCGGCCTGCGCGTGGGCAGCCGGGCACAGCAATTATCCAGTTTGGCCAAGGCCTTAGGGCTTATTGCTTTAGTGGTAGCCTGCTTTGTCGTTCATTCGGCCGCGAAAGGTCCGTTGACAAACACCATCCACCACGCCCCTGGCTTGCTGCTGGCCTTGATTCTCGGCCTGCAGGGCGTGATCGTCAGCTACGACGGCTGGTACGCTCCCATTTATTTTGCCGAAGAAGATCGGCACCCAACCCGCAACCTGCCGCGCGCCATGTTCGGCACTGTTCTCGCCTGCGGCGCTATTTACGTTCTGATGAATGCCGCGTTGCTGCATGCTCTGGGTATCGCCCATCTCGCGGGTGCGCGCATGCCGGCCACCGACGCTGCGCTGCTGGTCTTCGGCCGTTATGGAAAGCAGATCATCCTGCTCATCTCTCTGGTCGCGGTCACGAGCACCATCAATGCCCTCCTTCTGCTCACGCCGCGTGTTCTATTCGCCATGGCGCGCGACAGGCTGCTGCCGCAGAACCTCACCGCGGTCAACCGGGGCGGCACGCCCGCCACTGCCTTACTGGTTTGCTGGGTTATCAGCGTCGCGCTGGTGCTGTCCGGATCGTTTGAGAGCCTGATCTCGATCGCCGCAATCCTGTTTGTCGCGAGCTATGTTCCCGTGTTCGCTTCGGTGCTGGTGTTGCGCAAACGGGAGCCAGATCTCAGCCGGCCCTACAAGGTGTGGTTCTATCCCTGGACCACTCTGTGCCTGCTGGCAGTCTCGCTCGTCTTCCTCGCCGGCTCGGTCATCGGTGACCTGACGCACAGCTTGTTTACCCTTATCCTCATCCTATTGAGCTATATTGCTGCCGTCGTCATCACCCGGCGGCAAGCGCACGTTTCCCCTTAGGAGGAGCCCCCGGGCATGGCCACAAAGTCAAAAAAGGCGCCGCGGGAAAAACCGTCGTCCTCCAACCTGGTCGACCAACAGCTCGAGCGCTACCGCGCGATGCGGGACTTCAACCAGACCGCCGAACCGAGCGGAAAAGATCTCAGCAAAGCGGATACCACAGGCGCCCTGCCCTTCGTAATTCAGAAACATGCCGCGACTCGTCTGCATTACGACTTTCGCCTCGGACTGCATGGAGTGCTGAAGAGTTGGGCCTGCACCAAGGGTCCCAGCTACGTGCCGGGCGATAAGCGGCTCGCCGTCCAGGTGGAAGACCACCCTATGGATTACGGCGGCTTCGAAGGCACCATTCCCAAGGGCCAGTACGGCGGCGGCACGGTCATGCTGTGGGATGAAGGCACGTGGGAACCGCTGGGAGACGCAGATGAATCGCTGGCTAGAGGCAATCTGAAGTTCCTGCTGCACGGCAAAAAGCTGCGCGGCAAATGGGTTCTGGTGCGGATGGGCGGGAAAGCGGCAAACGAAGCCAAACCGAACTGGCTGCTCATTAAAGAGCATGACGAATACGAACAGACAGCTGCGGACGAACCTATCGTCGAGAAAGAGCCGAATAGCGTGCTCACCGGCCGCGACCTCGAGGCGATTGCCAAGGAAGGAGATCACGTTTGGCACTCCAATCGTTCCGATGGGTCCGCGCCTGCGGCTGCGCCGTTTAACCCGGGCAAATTGCTGGGGGCGAAGGAATCGCTACCGTCGTTCATTCCGCCGCAACTGGCTTCGGAGGCGACCGTGCCTCCGGTGGGCGACTGGGTGCATGAGTTGAAGCTGGATGGCTATCGTATCCAGGCACACATCGAAGAGGGCGGAAAGGTGCGCCTCTTCACCCGCAGCGGCCTCGACTGGACGCATCGCATGCGTGCCGTCGAACGCGAACTAAGCAAGCTCAAGAGTGAGAGCGCCGTTCTGGATGGTGAGGTGGTTGTCCTTGACGGTGAGGGCCAGAGCAGCTTTGCCAGGCTGCAGGCGGCGTTTGATGAAGGCGCTCCCAATGCTCTTACTTATTTCGTTTTCGATCTGCTCCATCTCAATGGTCATAATCTTCGCCAGCAGCCACTGACCGAGCGTAAGAAGATTCTGGAGAAGATGCTTAGCCACCTGCCAGCGCAACAAACGGTGCGTTATGGACAGCATCTCGCATCCGACGGGGCAGCCATCCTTGCCGAGGCATGCCGCCTGCAGGCGGAGGGCATCGTCTCCAAGCTGGCGAGCGGCCCATATATGTCAGGCCGCAGCAAGTCGTGGCTAAAGATCAAGTGCTTTCGCCGGCAGGAGTTTGTAATTGGCGGCTACACCAAATTGGCCAACGGAAATGACGGCATCGGAGCCTTGCTGCTCGGCTACTACCAGGACAAGAAGCTTTTGTACGCCGGGCGTACCGGCACCGGTTTTACCCAGACCAGCGGGCGCAAATTGCAACAGCAACTGGAGGCTATTCGGCAGACTGTGAAGCCCTTCGTCGAAGTGCCGGCCGCAGCAGCCAAAGGAGCAATCTGGGTCCGGCCCGAGCTGGTCGGTGAGGTACAGTTCAGCACCTGGACAACGGATAACCTGGTGCGCCAGGCCAGTTATAAAGGCCTGCGGGAGGACAAGAATCCCATGGACGTTCGTCGTGAGGTTCTTGACCCTGGCCTCAAGTCCGCCAAGCCCGCGGCTGCGCCTGCCAAGCTGGGGTTTCGCGTCACCCACCCTGAGAAGGTGATCGACCCCGAGACCGGGCTCACCAAACAGGCTTTAATTGACTACTATCTGCTGGTGGCGGAGCGCATGCTACCGCATGTGACCGGGCGGCCGCTTTCGCTGGTGCGCTGCCCCAACGGAACGGGAAAGAAGTGCTTCTATCAAAAACATCTCGGACCGGGTATGCCACCGGGCATTGGCGGAGTCGAGATCCCCAGCACCAAGGGCAAGGAATCAGAGACGTATGTAACCGTGGAAGGTGCACAATCCCTGGCCGGGCTGGCGCAGATGAACGTGCTCGAGATCCATCCGTGGGGCTCGACCAATGCCGACCTGGAACACCCCGACCGGATCGTCTTCGATCTCGATCCTGACGAGGCGGTCACCTGGCCCACGCTCTGCGAAGGCGCACTGGAGGTCCGGGACCGGTTGAAGAAGTTGGGCCTGCGCAGCTTTGTCAAAACCACCGGCGGAAAAGGACTGCACGTGGTGGCTCCGATCAAAGCGCATTTCGATTGGGAAAAGATCAAAGCATTTACGCACGCGTTCACGCTGCAGATGGAGCAGGACAACAGCAAGCTCTACATCAGCAAGATGACCAAGGCAGCGCGGAAGAACAAGATCTTTGTCGATTACCTGCGCAACGAGCGGGATGCTACGGCAGTGGCACCCTACTCCAGCCGTGCCCGCCTGGGCATGTCTGCGGCGCTTCCTCTGGAATGGGAGGAGTTGAAGTCCACGAAAGCGCCCAGGTTTGTGATTGCACGCCTTGGGGAGTGGAGCGACCGGCTGCGGAAGGATCCGTGGAAGGCGATGCTGACGCTCGACCAGGAAGTGCCCACTTCGCTATTCCAGGAAGGAAAATGAAGGTGGCCTATTCAAGCCCTCGAGTGGCTTGAATGGGCTACCCCGAATTAATAAATGCGGAAGTTGACTTCGATGTTCACTTCTACCGGCACGGGCTTGCCCTGTAGGGTCGCAGGTTTGAAGCGGTATTGCTTGACTGCCTCGACCGCCTTTTCGTCTAACCCCATGCCCAGGTGACGCACAACCTGCACCCGTTGCGGATTGCCCTGCGCGTCGACCACCAGCGAAACCACGCAGACACCCTGGTACTTCGCTCGCCGGGCTTCGTCGGAGAACTCCGGATCAGGTGCGAACACGAGTTGCGGGGCAGACACGCCTCCGCCGACGTGGTAAAGACCGCCGCCGTAGCCGCCGCCTTCTCCTGGACCATACCCATTCCCTTTACCGGAGCCAATGCCACCACCCGAGCCGCTCCCCATACCTGCACCGCTGCCGGTTCCGTTCGATGCCGGACCGACGATGCTGGTTCGCGGATCGCCGAGGTTAGGCAGGTTGTTGTTGGGCAGCTGGATATCCTTCGGCATCATGATGGCCGGATCGGCGGTCAGTTTGGGATGGTCGTTCTTGATGACCATCGGCGGGGTAATCGGATTCTCTTCAAACTTGGGCAGACGTCCCTTGGGAGCCTGCAGAATATCGTGGGAACCGCCGCCGCCGCCGCCACCCATTTGCGGCCCCTTGGGCGCGATGGGCATGTACTGCGGCACGTCGACGTTCGTTAGGTTCAGGTTTTTGTTCGTTACCACCTTTTTGACCGCGAGAAACGCCCACAAGATGGCCGCGATGATCACCACGTGAGTAGCGACGGAGATGATCGAGGAGGCCTTCCCTCGGTCCTCCTTCATCGGGTCCTTGACCGCGATGGGTTTCGACGTCAGGACCAGCGGCGGCAATTTCGGAGGATACAGCAGGTCGTAGACGTTGTTGGCGATGGTCTTCCACGCCGGTTCATCGATGATCTCGGCAAGGAGCCTGGGCTCGCTTGGCTGATCTTTACGGTCTAGCTCCGGTGGTAATAAAACCTGATTGGCCATAGAACTATGAGAAAAGAGGGCGTGTAAGCCTCTCTCCGCCTATCTCCTCAATTGTCTCTCTCCAGGAATACGGAGCCCGGTTGTGTTCAAAATCCATTAAAAAGTATTAGACACCTTTTTCATGCCTGAAGTAAGCCGGTCATGCACTTTTACGTCCATGAACCATAAAGCCCAGCGATCTTCTTTAGACTCCCGAAAGATACAATAAGGTTTTGTTGGTTTTTCGACTGGAGAAACAATGCCGGCACCGCCCGAACTCAAGGCGACACTGAATCTGCCCCATACCGACTTCCCCATGAAGGCAAATCTGCCCCAAAGCGAGCCCCGGCGGCTGGCCGGCTGGGAGCAGGACGGACTGTATGATCAAATCCGCTCCCAGCGCCAGGATGCGCCAAGCTACGTTCTGCACGACGGGCCGCCCTACGCCAATGGGCCGATCCACCTGGGACACGCACTCAATAAGTGCCTGAAAGACTTCATCGTGAAGTCGAAAACCATGGCCGGTTTCAACGCTCCTTATGTTCCGGGGTGGGATTGCCACGGTTTGCCGATCGAGATCAAAGTGGACGAAAAGCTGGGCCGCAAGAAGCTGGAAATGCCGGCCATCGCCGTCCGCCGCGCCTGCCGCGAGTATGCCCAGAAGTACCTCGATCTCCAACGCTCCCAGTTCCAGCGCCTCGGCGTCTTTGGCCGGTGGGGAGAGCCGTACTCCACCATGACGCCTGAGTACGAGTCCAAGATCGTCGAGAGCCTGTTTCAGTTTCTGGAAAAGGGCTTTGTTTACAAGGGCCTGAAGCCGGTGTTGTGGTGCATGCATGACCGCACCGCCCTGGCCGAAGCCGAGATCGAATACGAGATGCACACCAGCCCGAGTGTGTATGTGCGCTACCGGCTGACCAGTCCCCCGGAGGCGATCGACCCCCGCCTGGCCGGGAAGCGAGTCTCCACCATCATCTGGACGACCACCCCGTGGACGCTTCCGGCCTCGCTCGCAGTGGCGTTTCACCCGGAGTTTGAGTACGTCGCCCTGGAGCAGGATGGCGAGGTCTTCATCGTCGCCGAAGCGCTGGCCGAGGCGACCCGGACTGCCTGCGACCTGAAAAACGCGCACGAGATCGCCCGTTTCCCTGGCGCACGGATGGAGCGAGTTACCTTTGCCCATCCCTTTCTCCAGCGGTCGATCCTGGGCGTATTGGCCACCTATGTGACCACCGATCAGGGCACCGGCGCCGTTCACACCGCCCCGGCGCATGGCGTCGATGACTTTGCCACCGGCGCTCGCTACAACCTGCGCCAGACCAGCGATGTGGACGATGGCGGCCACATCCGCGAGGGGCTTCCGGAATATGACGGGATGTACGTGTTCAAGGCCAACGAACCCATCATCCAGTTACTGACGGAACGCCATGCCCTGATGGGCCGCCAGGACGTGTTCCATTCCTACCCGCACTGCTGGCGCTGCCATCGCCCGGTGATCTTCCGGGCGACGGAGCAGTGGTTCATCCGCATGGACACCCCCATGGATGCGACGACCTTTCGCCAGCGAGCTTTAGAGGAGATTGGCCGAGTGAAGTGGGATCCCTCCTGGGGTCAGGAGCGCATCGCCAACATGGTCTCGAGCCGCCCGGACTGGTGCATCTCGCGCCAGCGCATCTGGGGTGTGCCCATCGCGGTCTTTCTCTGCCAGGGCTGCCAAAAACCATTGTTCGACGCCGAGGTGAACCGGCGCATCGTTGCACTCTTCGCGACTGAGGGCGCGGATGCCTGGTATGTACGCGAGCCCGGCGAGATTGTGCCGGCGGGTACCAGGTGCCCGTCCTGCGGCGCCAACGATGGCTTCAAGAAGGAGATGGACATCCTCGACGTGTGGTTCGAGAGCGGCGCCAGCCAGGCTGCGGTTCTCGGCTTGGAAAAGGATCTTCCCTGGCCGGCAGATCTCTATATCGAGGGTGGAGACCAGCACCGCGGATGGTTTCAGTCTTCCCTGCTGTGCTCGGTAGGAACCCGGGATGCCGCGCCCTATCGCATGGCGGCTACCTGCGGCTGGACGCTCGATGAGCAAGGCCGCGCCATGTCGAAGAGCCTGGGCAATGGGGTCGACCCGGTGGATATCGCCGGCAGGCTGGGGGCAGAGATCGTTCGCCTGTGGGTGGCCTCGGTAGACTTCCGGGAAGATGTCGCTGCCAGCGAGAACCTGATGCAGCGGGTCGCCGACTCTTACAAGAAACTCCGCAATACCTTCCGCTTCCTGCTCAGCAACCTCAATGGCTTTGAGCCCGAAAAGCACGCGGTGGAGTGGGAGCAGATGCCGCCCCTCGACCGCTACATGCTGGCGCGCACCCGCGAACTTACCGAGAAAGTGTTGGGGTGGTATGAGACGTTCGAGTTCCATCGCATCTACCACGCACTGAATGAATTTGCCGTGGCGGAGCTGAGCGCCCTGTACATCGACGCGGTAAAAGACAGGATCTACACGTTTGCTCCGCAAAATGTCGCGCGGCGCTCGGCACAGACGGTATTGTGGATGGTTGCGGAAGCGCTGGTCCGGCTGGTAGCGCCGTTGCTCAGCTTTACCGCGGACGAGATCTGGCAGTACATGCCCGAAATGAGCAACCGCTTGCCCAGCGTTCACCTGGAGCTTTTCCCCGAGCCGGCGAGCCTGGCGGCGACGATCGATCCCGACTTCATGAGCGACTGGGTCACGTTACTTTCGATTCGCGATGAAGCCCTCAAGAGCCTGGAAGAGGCGCGCAAAGCCAAATTGATCGGCAAGGCGCTCGATGCCCGGTTGGTTCTGGAAGTACCGGAGAGCGAAGCGGCGCTGCTGGAACGCTACCGCGGGGGTTTGAAGGAGTTGTTGAATGTCTCCCAGGTCGAGGTGGTAACGGGACCATCGTCTCAGGTCATGGCGAACACACTGCCCGCGGAAGGGACAAAGTGTGAGCGGTGCTGGAACTATTCCATCCACGTGGGTGAAGACTGGCGCTGGCCCACGGTGTGCGAACGCTGTTCCTCGGCTCTCGACGAGATGGGGGCTCCCCCCGAAGAAGGCGCATGAGCAACATCAGAGATTCCCGAGGTTGGCTTCTGCTGGTTTCGCTGCTGATTGTGGCGGCCGACCGGGTTACAAAATGGATGGTAACGCGGCGGATCGAGTTGGGGGATCACGTGGTTGTGGTTCCCCACATCTTCGCCATCAGCCACGTGGAAAATATGGGTGCGGCCTTCAGTCTTTTCAACGACTCTGGGTCACCGGCGCGCGTGCGGTGGATGTTGCTGGTATTTTCCCTGGTGGCGGCGGTTGCGGTGTTGGTGGTGCTGTTGAAGCTGGGCCGCAAACTGAGCGCTACTTCGGTCGCGCTGGCGTTGATTCTAGGCGGTGCGCTGGGCAATGCGTATGATCGTATGCGCTTCGGTTACGTAATCGATTTTCTTGAAGTGCACATCGTGCATTACCATTGGCCGGACTTCAACGTAGCCGATTCTGCCATCGTTGTGGGCGGCATTTTGTTGCTGCTGGACGCTCTGTTCAGCAGAGAACAAATCGATTCGTAACGGTAACGGTACTTAGACCCGGAAAAACCGCGGTCCCTCGCCTTCGCCCGGCGGTCAGCCAGCACTGCGCACGCAGCGAACTAACTGTTCGGGTCGTCGCCATCCTCCCCTTTGTCATCCCCAGCGAAGCCGAGAGATCCGCAGTTCTGCCGGGGTCAGATGGTCTTGAGGTATTCCTTAGCCTGATGCCATTCCGGGAAAAGGCGCTCTTCCAACTGAAATTCACGGGGATGGACGCAGCGCCTGCCGCCGCGCACCTTTACCGGATGCTTTAAATGCAACATCTCGTGATATAGCAAATATTCCACCGCATACCGCGGCGTATTTTTGCGATCAAAAACCCGGCTCACCACGATCGTGTTATGCGCCGGATCGTAGTGGCCCAGGCTGCGTTTGGCCATGTGCCCGCTCCATGTCAGCAAGGGACGCCCCATCAACCCGTGGAAAAATCTGCGGTTCAAACTCTCAAATACTTCATCCAGATCATAATGCTGGCCTTGCGGGCCGAGCATCTTCTTCCGTCCCCGCGCCTGCCGGATGAGCTCTGTCTGCCGTATCACCGCTTCGCTCGAAGCGAATTTACGATACCGGTTGGTCTGCAAGGCATCCATCGGCTTACGGTACAGCTTGGCCAGAAGAATGTGGAGGATGGCTCGCAGTACACTCTCCGGCGCTCCCTCGAGCAGATCGGAAAGATGCACGTGCACGCGCCCGTCGCGTAACCGGATCGTGGTGTTGAGGCTGGTGAACCGGCGAAAGCGAATTTCCAATGTGGGGATCGGAGCACGCGGCCGCAGGGCCCGGTACTCTTCTTCAAACAGCGCGTGCAGAATGGGATTCACCGCATTCAGCGTAGCAGGACTGGGGCCAGGGGAAAAATACCGTCGTTACCGACTGTGTTCGTCTTCTTGCTGTTGTTTCTGCTGCTCTTTTTCCTGCTTTTTCTTCTCGGCAATATACTTCTCTTCATCCGCGAGCATGGTTACGGCGGTATCGTGCGCGGTTTGGTTCGAGTCAAGCGCGGTCTTGCGCACGAAATCATACTGACTGTTCGCCGGCGGCTCATTCAGCACGGTCGTCCACTCGGTCGTCTTGTCCACGATGATCTTGAGTTCTTTGCGCAGGTCGGCATGTTGCTGGTCGAAGTTGTCCATGTTGTCCTGCAGGTCATCCGATAGGCGGGTGAACTCTTCGTACAGGTTATGCAGGCGCACCGTCTTGTTTTGAGCAGCCTTGTCGCTGTTGATGGTATGAATCCCCTTGGCCCGCTCATCGGTGTAGCCGACAAACAACTTAATGCGTTCGAGGGGCTGATCGCCGGCCTCGCGCACTTCTTCGATCTGCTGCTCAGTCAACGGATCTTTTTTGGATTGGGCAAGGAGCGGAACGCTCGCAAGCAATATCCACACACCCGTGATGGCCACGGTTCTCTTCATGAGTGACCGGCGAATACTACTTTCTGAAGACTTGCATCATCAGCTCGGTTTGCACCTGCTCCAACTGCTTCAGGGTAACCTGCAAAACCTGCCGGTCGTCGTAGGAAGCCGCGTTCAGAATGTCATTCAGGCGATAGGAGGTGTGCCGCACGAGTTGCTCAGCGTTTTTGATCTTCTTGCCGTCTTCTGCGACACCCATGTGAATCTTTTCCGCATATTTCTGCACCAGCTTGAGCGTGGCCGAGGCGTGGTCGCCATCGCCGGAGTTCAATTGCTGGCCGGCAAGTTCGGTCATCTGGTGCACAATCTCTGCGTAAAGAAAGCACTGTTCTTTGGGTTGAGCCGTGTCAGCCCTGGCCATCAGGGCGGCCATTGCCTGAGGATCTGCAATCCGTTCGTCGATAGCAAAGGCCCGGGCACAGGTAAGGCTTAGAAGCAGGGTGGGAAGGACGATGGTCGTAGCCACGAACCGCATAGGGCACCTCTCGGAGGGCTTACGGAACGTCTTGCGTTAATGACTTCCACCAAGAGCAACGAGTCTATGCTTGGCTTGCCATTCCTGGTCGGGGAACTTGCCGTCTGCACTAGCAAGGAACTTCTGATAATACTCCTTTGCTAGTCTTTGCTGATGCAGATTATCGTACGAGGTTGCCCAGAGGAAGTACGAAGCTGGAGTCTCCCCTAAATACTTTGCTCGTATCGAAAGAGCGTGCAGCGCGGTTTCATATTTTTTATTCTCCGAAGCGGCAAAAGCCAGAGCGCTCCAGGCGTCCCCATCATCCGGTTTTAGCTGAACGGCGTGCTCAAGCACCTGCTGCGCCTGAGGATACAGCTTTTCCCGGATCAGGTTCTCTCCCTGTTCCGCCAGAATATCCTCACTGTCCGGGTGGGCCTGGGCCATGCGGGCGTAAATAGGCTCGGCTTTTTCCGGATGGCCGGACTGTATATAGGAGTCCGCCAACATCTGATCGACCGCAGAATTGCCTGGTTCGAGCTGGCGAAGCGTCTCGAGCACCGGCAGCGCTTCATCATTTTTTCCCTGGCCCAGCAAGGCGGTTGCCAGTTGAGCATTCAAGCCGGCGTCCCGGGGATCCCGTTCCAAGGCGCTGCGGAGGAGCGGTTCGGCCTCGGTGTATTTCTTCTCCTTGAGCAGGAGTTGCGCCAGCCCGGCATCGGCCGCCGCCGCGAGGTCCGGCTTGGGATGGGCCGCCAGCAGCCGCTGGTAGGCAGTTTGCGCTAATTCGATATCGTTGTTGGACTCGGCAATCTGGGCAGTGAGGAGCAAATCTGCCGGAGTTTCCGGGCTGAGGCGGAGGGCCGACACCAGGGCATCTCTGGCGGCGGCTGGATCCGTAGTCCGCTGAAGCTTTGCCAAGGTGCGAAAAGCCTCAGCCTGGGCGGCCGGGTTCGGGGGCTCAGGGGTCAGCTGCGTCGCCTGCTGTAACTGCTCTCGGGCCTCGTCCAACTGGTTCCTTTGGGCCAGCAAAAGCCCTAACGCGAGGCGGGCTTCAAACTGTTTCGGATTGGCGGCGATGGCTTTGCGGTAGTCGGCGGCGGCGACGTCCTGGTGATCGGACGCATCCTCGACATAGCCCAGGTCGAACAGGGCGCGAGCGTCGCCGGGATGCTGGGCGAGGTAGGTCTTCAGGAGCGCCCGAGCCGCCATGTAGTCATGCTGCTCCATCTTGCTTTCAGCATCGTCCCGGCCGGTTGGTTGGGTTTGGACCGTGTCGTCGGGCGCCTGGGTGCCAGGTGGAAGCTGGTTTTGGGCCAGCGCCGAAAAGGCCGCCAAGAGGAAGGGCGCCCCATATCTGCCGACGTTCTTTGCCGGGAGATGTGGGAATTGACGGATCTTTATCCAGAAGCGTCTGAGGCCTAAGCATTCGCTCTTCCCACATCTGGCCCGAAAGCGCGCCAGATATGGGGCACCCACCTATCCTTGACCTCCCACATCATTGCCCGGCCCGTACCTCTTGGGAGGCAAGCGTAAGCGCTAGCCAGTGGCCGGTGTGTGACCCTGGCGTTTGCGCTACCTGTTCCGGGGTACCGGCCGCGACGATCAGGCCTCCTCCCGCGCCCGCTTCGGGGCCCAGATCGATGACCCAATCCGCTGATTTGATCACATCCATATTGTGTTCAATCACCACCAGCGAGCCTCCGGCGTCGATGAGCCGCTTGAACGCGGTCAGGAGCTTGCTCACGTCGTCAAAGTGCAGTCCGGTCGTGGGCTCATCCAGGATGTAAAGCACGCGGCTCCCCACCTTCTTCTCCGTCCCATTGGTGGCACGGCCGGCGTTCCGTCCGGTCGACAAGTGCGCGGCCAGTTTGACCCTCTGCGCCTCGCCACCAGAAAGCGTCGTCGCGGACTGGCCCAGCCGCACGTAGCCCAACCCCACCTCGTCAAGGACGGCTAGTTTCTCCAGTATCCGCGTCTGCCCGGTAAAGAAGCGCAGGGCCTCTTTAATGGTCAGGTTGAGTACCTCATAGATACTCTTGCCCTTGTATTTCACTTCCAGCACGCTGGCTTTGTAGCGGCTTCCGCCACACTCCTCGCAGGGCAGTTCCACATCGGCCAGGAACTGCATCTCGACCGTCACCGTGCCATCGCCTTCGCAGACATCGCAGCGTCCGCCCGGTACGTTGAAGGAAAAATGACCCGCTCCATATCCCCGGCGTTGCGCCTCAGGCTGCGCCGCAAAGAGCTCGCGGATGGCATCGAAGGCCTTGATGTAGGTAACGGGATTGGAGCGTGGAGTACGCCCGATGGGCGCCTGGTCGACAAGAACGATGTCGTTCAGCCGTTCTGCACCCTTGAGCTCGCGGTAGAGATGCGAAGGGTCGCCGCCTTCGTTCTTGCCCAGGGCATGCGCCACCGCGGGATAAAGAACGTCATGCACCAGGGTGGATTTGCCCGAGCCCGAAACCCCGGTGATACAAACCAGCATGCCCATGGGGATTTCGACGTCGAGACCGTTGAGGTTGTGAATGCGTGCTCCGCGCAATACCAGCTTCTCGCGCATGGGCTCACGCCGCCGGGTCGGAATTGGAATAGTCAAAGCCCCGCTGAGGTAGCGGCCGGTAATCGAGTCCGGGTTTCTCTCGACCTCATCCACTGTGCCCGATGCCAGGACGCGGCCGCCCAGTTCTCCGGCTCCAGGCCCGAGATCCAATAGCCAATCGGCGGCACGAATCACATCCGGATCGTGCTCCACCACCAGGATGGTATTACCCAGGTCACGTAACTCCTCGAGAATACGAATCAGCTTTGCGGTATCCCGGCTGTGCAGCCCGATGGACGGTTCGTCGAGCACATAAAGAGCGCCCACCAAGCGTGAGCCCAGCGAGGTCGCCAGTTGGATGCGCTGCGCTTCCCCGCCCGAAAGCGTGGAGGCGAGCCGGTCGAGGGTGATGTACTCCAGCCCGACAGCGTCGAGGAAATGTAACCGTTGCTGTATCTCAACCAGGATGCCGCCGGCAATGTCCTGCTGCTGCCGGGTCAGCTGCAGACCTTCAAAAAATTGGTTCGCCTCCCGGATGGTGAGACCGGATACTTCGCAGATGTTGCGGCCATGGATGCGGACAGCACGCGCTTCGGCGCGCAGCCGGGTGCCCTTACAGTCCGGGCAGGTCGCGTAGCCGCGGTACTTGCTCAACATCACACGCACGTGCAGCTTGTATTTCTTGCGCTCGAGATAGGCGAAGAAGCCATGCACTCCGAGAAACGATCCGTTGCCGTCGAGCACGAAACTCTGCTGTGCCGGCGTGAGTTCACGCCACGGCGTGTCGAGTGGAATATTGTTCTGCTGCGCCGCCTTCTTCAATTCCGTCTGGTAGGGCCGGTATTTGGGCCGGGTCCAGGGATCGATGGCGCCTTCGTTGAGCGTCTTCTGTTTGTCCGGGATGATCAGGTTGAGGTCGAAATCGATGGTGTTGCCGAAGCCCTGGCAGCGTTCGCAGGCGCCATACGGATTGTTGAACGAAAACAGGCGCGGTTCCGGCTCGCGATAGATGCGATGGCAGAGCTTGCACTCGAAGGCCTGGGAGAAACGCAACCGTCTCGGTTCCACGTCAGCTTCGCGGGACACGGTTTCAAACTCAATCTCACCCGCTTCGCGAAATCCAATCTCGGCGGCGTCGACAATGCGGGCCCGGTTCTCATCGGAAACCACAAGGCGATCGACCAGGGCGTAGACACCCTGCTGAAAATCGAGATCGAGCAAGGACTCGGGTGTGGAGAACTCCACAATTTTGCCGTTCTGGTAGAGGCGATTGAAGCCGCGTGTGCGCAGTTCGGTAAGCCGCTCTTTGAAAGCATCGCTGGGCAGCGCAGGAGAGGCTTTGGATGCCGTCTTTTTGGGCTTCTTGGCGGCCGGTTTTCCTTCCGCCGGCGGCGCGATCCGCGGCTTGACCGGGAATAATGCGTAGAGTCGTGTTCCCTCTCCCAGGGTGAGGATCGAGGTTGCCAGTTCGTCCACCGTATCCCGCCGTACAACGCCGCCGCAGACAATGCAATGGGCGGTTCCACAGCGGGCAAAAAGCAGTCGCAGGTAGTCGTAGATCTCGGTTGCGGTCGCCACCGTGGAGCGCGGGTTGCGCGTGGAATTCTTCTGCTTGATGGCGATCGCCGGCGCCAGGCCATCGATCAGGTCAACATCCGGTTTCTCAATGCGTTCCAGGAATTGCCGCGCATAGGCGGAAAGCGACTCGACATAGCGGCGCTGGCCTTCGGCATAGATGGTGTCGAATGCGAGCGAGGATTTGCCGGAACCTGAAACGCCGGAAACCACGGTGAGCTTACCGTGGCTCAGATCGCAATCGATGTTTTTCAGGTTGTGGGTTCGTGCGCCACGAATGGTGATCTGATCGTTCAATACGTCAACCTGCAAGCTCGCCCTGTACCTCGTCCGTCGGGGACTCCATCTCGGCTTCAAAGCCTGCCTTGATGCGCGCCAGCATCTCCACGGGATCGCGCTTCTCGGCCTGTTCGTAGGCGGCGGCGATGTGACGCGCCAGATCGGCCAGCATCATGCCCCAGGCCTCAGGGTCCTTCCACACGCCGACCCGCAGGCTGATGTGCTGGTCCTGGTGGGCGATCCAGACGCGTAGCAATTCAAAGGATTTGGCGTCGGTGCGCGCGGGTTCCGGAACGCGGAGCTGATCGGATTGAGCCATAGTTCTCCTTTGCCTTACTGCCTTACCGCCGCGCCTCCGCCGGGACTTCGGCGGCACTCGGTACGACCATACTTACGCTGTAACGCCGGGCCCAGAGAATCAGAAGAAGCCCGGCTGCTATAGATCCCAGGCTCGCGACCTGGGCATTGCTCATGCCCCAATGGATGCGTGGGTTGATACGGATGAACTCCACCAGGAACCGGGCTACGCCGCTCAACACCAGGTATTCGCCGGTGAGCTGGCCGGTAGGCAGCTGGGAATCCCGCCCGCGCCGCCATAGGTAGAAAGCAATCACCAGTGCTCCCAGCAACTCATAGATGGGTGTGGGATGCACCTTCTGCGCGGTCGGCACCAACCCGTTGGGAAAGCTCATACCCCAAGGCAGATTCGTCGGTATGCCGTAGTCGCCATCCCCGGACACAAGGCACCCGATACGGCCGACGCCGTAGCCGACCGCGGCCGCCGGTGCAGCCAGGTCGAGCATGCCCAGTCCACCCACCTTGGCTTGCCGTCCTTGCCATAGCAGCACGGCAATGCCGGCCAGCAGGCCGCCGAACCAGGCAAAACCTGCGCGGTCAAAGAGCACTAGCAGCGGTTGGTGCACCAGGGCCGCCGGCTCTTCCAGCACATGCCATAATTTGGCGCCCACAACACCGGCCACGGTGGTGTAGGCTGCTATGCCGACAGCATCGGCATCGATCCCGAAACGCTGAAAATTCCGATACAACACCCAGCACGCGCAGACCGAGGCAAGCCACAGGCACAGGCCGAAAGTGCCGATGGAAAAATGACCGATGTGAATGAAGGGATACATGGCTGCGTCTGTCTTACCAGTATAGCCGGGTGCATTCACACAGGCTTTCGTGGAAGAATGCGCGCATGGATGAGCACGTTCACGAAATGTTGTTCCGCCGCGAGGAGATCGCCACCCGGGTGGAGGAAATCGGAGCGCAGATTAGCCGCGACTTCGCAGGTGAAGCCATTTTGCTGGTTGGGGTGTTGAAAGGAGCGGCCGTTTTTCTCGCCGACCTGGCACGCAGCATCTCGGTGGAGACCACCTTCGACTTTGTCGCCATTTCCAGCTACAAGGGGGTCAAAACCAGCGGCGCGGTAAGATTGATTAAGGATTTGGACACTCCCATCGGGGGGCGCAACGTGATCCTGGTGGAAGACATCCTGGACACCGGTCTGACCCTGGTCTTTTTGCGCAAGCTGCTGCTGCAGCACAAACCGAAAACCTTAAAAATCGCAACCTGCCTCGACAAGCCGGCGCGGCGGATCGAACCGATCGATGCTGACTATGTCGCCTTCAGCATTCCCAACCATTTCGTCGTTGGCTACGGGATGGATTACGAAGAGCGATTTCGTAACCTGCCGGATATTCGGATTTTTAACCCAGATGAGGATGTCAAACCATGAAAGTGCTACAGCCGGAGACTGATCCGTCCATTACGAATTTCGATGCCGCTGGTTTTGCCGCGGCTACGCTTTCGAGTCCAGCCGCCCTCGCCGCGGTATTTGATCACACTTTGCTGAAGCCGGAAGCGACACGAGACCAGGTGGTGAAGCTGTGCGAAGAAGCAGCCAGCTTTCGGTTCGCCTGTGCCATGGTGAATCCAACCTGGGTTTCTCTGGCGCACTCGGTGATGGCGGGCAGCGGGGTGCCGGTGGGCGTGGTGGTGGGGTTCCCCCTGGGTGCAAACCTGGCGACGACGAAGCGGGAGGAGTCTCTGGCGCTGATCAAGCTGGGGGCGCACGAACTCGACATGGTGATGAATCTGGGGATGTTGAAGTCGGGCATGAACGCGCTGGTGGAGCAGGATATTCGCGGGGTGGTTCAGGTGGCGCACGACGCCGGCGCGATGGTGAAGGTGATCCTGGAGACGTCGCTGCTCAGCGTCGAGGAGAAGCTGCGCGCCTCAGAGCTGGCCCTGGCAGCGGGAGCCGATTTTCTGAAGACGAGCACGGGCTTTTCGACGGGCGGGGCGACTCCGGCGGATGTTGCGATCCTGCGCGGGGTGGCCGGGAACCGGTGTGGGGTGAAGGCGTCGGGTGGTATCCGAACCCTGGCGGATGCCCGGTCCATGCTCGAGGCCGGCGCGACGCGGATCGGCGCCAGCGCCAGCGTAGCCATTGTGCGTGAGTATCAAAGCTAAGGGTAGCTCCTGGTTACCGGTAGCCTCGACCTTGGGTGCCCCATATCTCGCCCTCTTTTGGCGAGATGTGGGAATTCACGGCTGCCAACGGTGGGGACTCCGCGGACTGAGCAGCCTTAAGATTTCGCCCCGGGCATTCTTCAATTCCCACATCTCGCCAAAAGAGGGCGAGATACGGGGCACCCAAGGTCGAGGCTACTGGTGCGTTGTGCTGGCGGGAAATGCTCTATGATGACTCGACGTTTGTATGACTTCCCGCCGCGACCAAGACGATGCCGAGACCGAGAAGAAGCCGGCGCAAACCATTGCTACGCAATCGTTTGAGGGTGATTACCGTCCCAGCTCCCCGGCCCAGCAGCTAACCGGCACAGTGCGCATCGACCCGGTGCAGACCGAATTTCTGATGCGCCTGGCCAATACCCTTAACACCACCCTCGACCTGCAAACCCTCATGCATCGCACGGCCGACCTGGTGAGGGCGGTCATCGACTACAAGATCTTCGCCATCCTGCTGCTGAACGAGCGCACCAACGACCTCCGGATGCGGTTCCAGATCGGCCATACGCCGGAGACGGAACGGCTGCGCATCCGCATGGGCCAGGGGGTCACCGGCCAGGCAGCGGAACACCGCGAGTCCATCCTGCTGGAAGACGTCCGCGATGCAAAGAACTACATCAGCGCTAATCCCGATGTTCGGTCCGAGCTGGCGGTACCCCTCATCGTCAAAAACCGGGTCATCGGCGTCATGGACCTCCAGTCCGAACAAGTCGGCTATTTTCAGCCCGAACACCGCCGCCTGCTGGAGCTAACCGCCTCCCGCGTCGCCCAGGCGATCGAAAACGCCCGCCTTTATACCCGCGTGGCACGCCAGGCTCAGACTCTGGCGGTCCTTAACGAGATTGCCCGCGAGGTCACTTCGATCCTCGATCTCGATCCCTTGCTCGAACGCATCGGCGAGCTTTTGCGGCGGTTGATCGATTACCAGATGTTTAGCATCCTGCTGCTGAACGAGCGCGAACAAGTCCTCGAAACGCAATATGCCGTCCGCTTCGGGCACCCAGTGACCCCTTCGGAGAAGGTTCCGCTCGATCGCGGCCTGGTGGGCACCGCCGTCCGCGAGCGGCGGCTTATTCACACTGGAGATGTTCGCAAGGATGCGCGCTACTTCATGGTGAATCCGGAGACCCGCTCGGAGATGGCGGTGCCTCTTCTATACAAGGGCAAGGTTATCGGCGTCCTCGACCTGGAACACGTGCGCGTGAACTACTTCAACGAGGACCACCAGCGCACCCTGGTCACGCTTGCTTCGCAAATTGCAGTAGCTATCGAAAACGCGCGGCTCTACCAGCGCGTGACGCAACAGGAACAGCGGCTGGAGCATGATCTGGACATGGCGCGCGAGGTGCAGTTACGTCTGCTGCCCCCCAAGCCGCCGCGCAAACGGCACGCCGAGTTCGCCACCCGATTTCTTCCCGCGCGCACCATCGGCGGAGATCTGTACGACTTCCTGATCTATGACGATGAGTGCATTGGGATTGCCATGGGGGACGTGAGCGGCAAGGCGGCGCCGGCAGCGCTCTACGCCGCCCTGATCAGCGGCATCATGCGCGCGGCATCGAGCCAGTCCCTTTCTCCGGCAGCGATGCTGAAGCAGCTCAACGATTCGCTGCAGGAACGCAAGATGGATTCGCAATACGTAACCATGCTGTTTGGGGTGTGGAACGATCAGAAACAGACACTGCAAATTGCCAACGCGGGCGCCGTGCAGCCGCTTTTCTGCCGCGCCGGCCAGGTGGAAACGGTGCAAGCAGAAGGCTTTCCACTGGGCATGTTCAAGGATGTAAGTTACGAAGAATTCACCCTCTCGACGCGCCCCGGAGACGCAATCATCTTTTTCAGTGATGGCATCGTGGACGCAGTCAACGATAAAGAAGAAATGTTCGGCACGGAACGGCTCGAAGCGCTGATCACCCGGGAAATCAACAACACAGCTGAAGGCATGGTAGACGCGATCTACCAGGAGCTTTCTGCGTTTCAAGGGTCGATCGAGCGTTTTGACGACGAAACCGTCATCGTGCTGAAAGTGTTGCAGCCCGCATTTCAAGGATAGGAAACAATACATTGCAAGTTGAGACGGAACGCACCATCCACCCGGCACGCAACCTGATCGGCACGTTGCGCCTGCCGGGCGACAAAAGTATCTCTCACCGTTACGCACTCCTGGCCGGTATGGCGGAGGGGGTCAGCCGCTTTCACAACTTCTCCACCGGCGCGGATTGCGCCAGCAGTTTGCAGTGCATGCAGCAGATGGGCGCGAAGGTGACCCGCAGCGGCGGCGCCGTGGAGGTCGCAGGCTGCGCTGGTACGCTGGCGCCGCCGAAGGAGGTGCTGGACTGCGGAAACTCCGGTTCGACCATGCGTATGCTCTCGGGACTTCTAGCTCCGCAAGCCGGCGATTTTACCCTGCTCGGGGATGCGTCGCTGAATCGCAGGCCGATGGAGCGGGTGCGCAAGCCACTGCTGGAGATGGGGGCATCGATCACTCTGACGGAGGGTCATGCGCCCGTAGCCATCCACGGGGCATCCCTGCGCGGCATCGACTACAGAACACCGGTGCCCAGCGCCCAGGTGAAGACCGCGCTGCTGTTTGCCGGCCTGCAGGCGAACGGGGTGACCAAAGTAAGTGAGGCGGTCCGTACGCGCGACCATGGAGAACTGGCCTTGCGCGCCTTTGGCGCTGAGATTCAACGCACGACCGACTCGGTTACGATTCAAGGCGGCCAGAAGCTGCATGCGATCGAAGCAACCGTGCCCGGCGATATGTCGTCCGCGGCGTTTTTCCTCTGCGCTGCCGCACTCTTTCCGGAATCGAGCCTGGTGTTCGATCAGTTGGGGATGAACCCGACTCGAGCAACGCTGCTCGATGTGCTGACCTCACTGGGAGCCAAAATCAGCGTGTTGAATCTTGAGGAGAGTCAGGGCGAGCTGATCGGCAGCGTACAGCTGGTTGCCCCGGCACACGGGTTGGGCAGCACCGAGATCAGCGGAGCACTCGCGGCGCAGTTGATTGATGAGCTTCCGGTACTGGCGGCAATCGCTCCCTACACGCGGGGCGGCATTCGCATTCGCGATGCGCGCGAGTTGCGCGTGAAGGAGAGCGATCGCATCGCGCTGGTAGCGCAGAACCTGCGTGCCATGGGCGCCGAGGTGGAAGAGTTTGAGGACGGCCTCGACGTGCCGGGCGGCCAGCATTTGCACGGCGGCATCGTGGATTCGGGCGGAGATCATCGCATTGCGATGGCCTTTTCCATCGCGGCGTTGCGGGCTCAGGGAGATACGCAGATCGTGGGCGCGGAAGCGGCCGCGATCTCCTTTCCTGAGTTTTATCAATTGCTTGACCAGATCACGGAACGATAGTCATGTTACTTTCGCGTCGCGGATTTATGGCGGGGATGGCGGGCACGGTGGCCTGTCGTGCTCTTGCTGCCGGCCCGCGGCCAATGCGCCTGGGAGGTCCGGTATTCGTGAAGACCGATGACCCCGCGGTGCTGGCTAAGGCCCATCGCGATCTCGGATATCGGGCGGCGTACGCTCCGTCCGACCTCTCGGTCAACGACACAGACCGCATCGCCGCCATGGTGATGGAGTTCGCTCGCCAGGATGTAGCCATCGCCGAAGTGGGCGCGTGGAAGAACATGCTTGATCCTGACGCGGAGAAGCGCCGCCAGAACATGGAGTATGTCACCGGGAAACTGGCGCTCGCGGAGTTATTGGGTGCGCGTAACTGTGTCGATATCGCCGGCTCCTACAATCCCACGGACTGGTCTGGGCCCGCCCCCAAAAACCTGAGCCCGGAGTTTTTCGACGCCACGGTCGAGAATTGCCGCAAGCTGATTGATACCGTGAAGCCCACGCGGACTTTCTTCAGCATTGAAATGATGCCGTGGAGCTTGCCTACCAACCCCGACGAGTATGTGCGACTGGTGAAGGCAGTGGACAGGAAGGCCTTTGGCGTTCATCTCGATGTGTGCAACACGATGAATAGCCCGCAGCGCTTTTACGATAACAGCGCTGGGATTCGGGAGTGTTTTGCCAAGCTGGGACCGTGGATCAAGTCCTGCCACGCGAAAGATCTGAAGTGGGGACCTGGCGTCCAGGTATGGATTCAGGAGGTCATTCCCGGCACCGGGTTGATTGATTACAAAACCTACTTGAGCGAGTTGTCGAAACTAGGTACCGACGCGCCGCTGATGCTGGAACACCTCCACAGCGAAGAGGAGTACACGCAGGGACGGAAGTATATTCAGGGGGTCGGTAAGTCCCTTGGGCTGTCATTTGGAGTCTAGAGTAAGCGCGCTGTGAGAACGGCATTGCGGTAGGACCGCGATGCCGTTCTCAAACAGCTGCAGTTACTACTGCGGAGGCGGCGTCGCCGCGGGCGGCGGCAAATCATGCTGCTCCTGCGGAGTCAGCTGGGGTTGCGAAGGCATCACCGGCATCTTTGGCATTTCCTCAGTATGTTGTAACTGCTGCTGTTGCTCAGGAACATTCGCCTCAGGCGAAGCCTTCGCCGGTTCCAACCCGGGAATGACCGGTTCCTTGGTCACCGTGCCGCTGACCGCGTCGGAGAGCTGTATCCCGTACTGATCCAATGTCTCCGCCAGCAATTGCTCCAGCGACGCACGATCCTTTGCGTACGTCGCCTCAGTGGAGATCACATTGTTCTCAGCCGTCGCCAAATTGCGCTCCTGCTGCAACACATTCGCGGTCGTCGATGCACCCAGGCGCAGCTTCTTTACTTCCGCCTGGTACGACTGGTAGTTGTACTCCCGTGCTGCCAGCGATGCCTGCACCGATGCGCGGTCGTTGGTCAACGCATACTGGCCATTGATCACCTGAATGCGCACCTGAATATACAGCTGTTGCAAGCGCATCTCAGCTTGGCGGTATTCGAGCAAGGCCCGCGCCTGCAATGCCTGCGCCGTGCGATTGCGCAGCGGAACGGTGACATTCACGCCCACGCCCTTATCCGGAGCGGTGCTGTTGAACAAATTCGTGAAGACCGTCGAGTAACCCACCGCGGGAACATTGCAAGCCGTAGGCCCGAAAAACTCTGTCGAACAATACGGGCTCTTGGCGCCGCCCAAAGCAGCAGCCCCATAAAACGCATACAAATCAACCGTAGGCAACAAATTATTCTTAACCGCCTTCATCGTGATCTCAGTATTCCTGAGGTTCAGGATGTTCTGCTCAATCTCCGGACGATTTGCATAAGCCTTACGCACCAGGTCTTCCACCGCAGTCCGCTCTTCCGGCATCTCGATCAGCGAAACACGGTCAGTGGGAATCACCGGCGCATTGGACAAAATAGGATCACTCAAGTTGCGGCTAATCGCCTGCTTCATGATGAGTTGCTGATATTCCAGCGCGGTTTGGGAGGTGATCAACGCCTGCGTATCGGTGGAAACCTGGTTATCCGAGTTCAGCACATCCAACGGCGCGAGTGTACCAATCTGTAATTGTTTGCGATTGTCCGAAGCCAACCGCGTCGACTGCTCCAACGCGCGCTGTTTTGCTTGCACATCTTCGTAGTCGCCCACCAACGCCCAATAAATGTTCTCAATCTGATTGATGGTAAAGAGAATCTGCTGCCGGAATGCGGAGTCGGTAATGCGCCGGTCGTTCTTAGCTTCCAGAATGAAGCGTCCGTTGATGCCAGGACCAAACCCATTCAGCAGATGCTGCGTCAACGTCGCCCGGAAAGTCGACTGCAACTCAGGACTATAGAAGTTAAAGGTGCTGTTATTCGTGATCCGAGTATTATTGAAGCCGACCTGAAGCTGGGTACCGGTGATGAACCCCTGGTTGTAATTGAAATTGTAAGTATCGGTGTTCTGATTCAAGGTGGAGGCACCACTGCCGAAGGGTGTCGCCTGAGGCGAAGTGGTACGTTCGAGTTCAACGGCGCCCGTAAGCACCGGGTCCAGCACCTCGGGCGTCGGGCCGCTGCCGTTCGTCGTGCTGACAATACCCCCGGAGCCGGAACCCGCTCCGCCGACTGCAGTCGACGTACCGCCAGGACCACCACCCGAGCTGAGAGAACTCGAACTGGTCCCCGCCCCACCCAACGTGCCCTCGACCAGGCCGCTGCTGACACCTAATAAAAGAGGAGCGCCGGCACGAGCACGCAACAGATCGGTGTCGGCAATATCGAGGTTATAACGCTGGATCGCGATATCGTAGTTGTTCTCGAGCCCAAGGACAATGGCATCGGCCAGGCTGAGATAGATTTTGCCGCTGTGCACCAGCGCATCCAAACGCTGGGAGTTGGTGGTGACCGGTGCATCGACCGTGGTCGGCTCCCAGGTCTTCAGGAAATCGGGGAAGACCTTGTGCGGCTTGGTGTAATCGCGCGGGCTCGGCCGCATGAACTCGGGCTGGGTGTAGTTCGGCTGCGGGGTAGGCGGCAGACCCAGGGCGGGAGCAACATCCTGCCCGGCCGGCGCCTGCTGCGCCGATACCGGCGGCACATACGCGCCGAGTACAGAAACAAGTGCCACCATGGCCTGGAGCTTGCAAAAGGAACTACGATGGGATTCTGATTTTTTCATCGTCAGGTCAAAATCTCGGGGGTCAGGCCTTGGGCCCTCGCCGTTCTGTCTCATTGTTAAGGAGCTAGCATGGCAGATGCGGCATGGTCGCCCGTTGACTCTAGTTTTCACCTGGCATGAGATACGCTCTCAACCGGCGTTTCGTTCCAGTATCTCTTGGGCCGCTAACCTTGGGCGAGTATATCGCAGCCTCGGTTGCGGACACAGTTGCGAACACCTCATGCTTCGCAAGAAGGAAATAACAGATGCAGGCTGAGACGTCTGTCTGGAAGCTGGTGCTGGCCTATGACGGCACGGGCTTCCACGGCTGGCAAGTACAACCCGACCGGATCACGATCCAGGGAGAGCTGCGCGGCGCCATCGCCCGCATAACCGGCGAAGACGTGCTCCCGCAAGGCTCCGGGCGCACCGACGCCGGCGTGCACGCACTCGGCCAGGTGGCCTCCTTTTCGCTGGCGGCTCCGATCCCGGAAGGCAACTTTGTGCGTGCGCTGAATCGTTCCCTGCCTGCCGCCGTTCGGGTGCTGAGCGCACAACGCATGCCCGGCGGTTTTCATGCCCGGCACAGCGCACAACGCAAGACCTACGAATACCGGATTTATCGCGGGGAGATCTGTCCGCCCTGGTTGGCGCGTTATGTTTTTGCCATGCCGGCGCCACTCGATTTCGATGCCATGAGTCAGGCCGCCGCCCGGGTTTGCGGTGAGCACGACTTCAGCTCCTTCACCGCCACCGACCCGGACCGTGGTGAGCGCGATGGAGATGCCCCGGGTGATAACGTACGCCAGCTTGATCGCTCAGAGTGGAGCGTCGAGGGCGAACTGCTCCTTTACAAGGTGCGGGGGAACGGCTTTCTCCACCACATGGTGCGCAACCTGGTCGGCACTTTTCTTGAAGTGGGCAGAGGTAACGTTACGGAAGCGCAGATCCCGGCCATTCTCGATGCGCGTTCGCGCCAGCAGGCAGGGCCCACGGCTCCGGCGCGAGGATTGTTTCTGGTCCAGGTGAACTACGAACCGCAGATGCTACTCTGAAATTCTGCTATGCCCGGTGCTCTTGCCCATTCAGCGTTTTCCCGTATCGGCCAAATGGCCTCGCTGCCCCGCGTGCATGCCGCGTTCCAGTGGTTCCACCTGCAGGAACGCAAAGTCATGCAATGGCAGCAGGAGATGGTCGCGATCCCCGCGCCTCCCTTTGGTGAAAGCCGCCGCGCCGGGTGGCTAGCCGAACGATTTGGAGAACTCGGCCTGCAACAAGTGGAGATCGATGCCGAAGGCAATGTCCTCGGCGTCCTTCCCGGTAACCAGTCGCTTCCCGGCCGCTCTTGCCTGATGCTCTCGGCCCATATCGACACGGTATTTCCCATTGACACTCCCATTTCCCCATTGCTGCAGGACAATCGTCTTGAAGCACCGGGTGCCTGCGATAACGGAGCCGGAGTTGCCGGACTCCTTGCGATGGCCGCCGCGCTCGGGAGCTGCGGGATCGAGTTGCCTTGCGACGTGCTGTTTGCCGGCAATGTCGGCGAAGAGGGCGAAGGCGACCTCCGCGGCATGCGTTACCTCTATGGAGCTTCCCCCTGGGGCTCCAGGATTGGAGCCCATGTGGTGCTCGACGGCGCCGGCAGCGAAGTCGCAGTTACCCAGGGACTCGGCAGCCGCCGATACCTGGTTACGCTGCAGGGCCCGGGCGGTCACTCGTGGACGGATGCTGGAGCGCCCAACCCGATCGTGGTGCTGAGCCGGGCGATTGCGGCCATGAGCGAAGTGGCGCTCCCCTCCTCCCCGCGGACTACCTTCAACGCCGGCACCATCGACGGTGGCAGCTCGGTCAATGCGATTCCCGAACAAGCCACTGCCCGGTTCGATTTGCGCAGCCTCGAGCCCGACCAGCTGGTTCGGCTGGAGGTGGCGTTGCACCGGTCGATCGAAGACGCGGTGCTGGGGGCCGGCGGCGGCAAAGCCGGGCTGAAGTTCAACATCGAACGGATCGGCGACCGGCCGGCAGGACGGTTGCGCGAAGATGCCCAACTGCTCGAGGCGCTGCACGCCGTCGACCGGCACCTGGGCATCCGGACCGAAAAGCGCGTGGCCTCGACCGATGCCAATATTCCCTTGTCGCTGGAGATCCCGGCACTGAGCATCGGCGCGGGGGGCGACGGCGGCGGAATCCACACCCGGGGCGAATGGTACGACGCGAGCGGCCGGGAGCTGGGGCTTAAACGGATTCTGCTATTGCTGCTGCTGGCTGCGGATCACCTTTCCAAGCAATGATCGGCCCCTTGCTGTGCTGCCTGCTCGCCGCCGCTCCCTCACCGGTCTCGGCCATCTACTACCACGCCCACATCCTCCATGGCGGAACCGCGATCGCGGTTGGCAATCATGAAATCATCGCCGTGGGTGACGATGCGATGGTGCTGCAGAAAAAGCAGCCCGGCACCCACCTTATCGACCTGCATGGCGCTTTCCTGATGCCTGGCTTTAATGATGCTCATGTTCACCTTGCGGACGCCGGGCAAACCCGGCTTGAGGTCGACCTCACCGGCTCTAGCTCCCTGGCGGACATGCTGCACCGGATCAGCACGGCCGCCGGCTCGGTCCCTGCGGGGGAGTGGCTCCAGGGCAACGGCTGGGATCACACCTTGTGGGCGAACGAGGCGCTGCCTTCGCGAGAAGATCTCGACCGGGTGACGGGCGGACACCCGGCTGTCTTCACCCGGATCGACGGACACATACTGGTTGCCAACTCGGCAGCCTTCGCCCTGGCGGCAGTGACCGGTCAGACGCCGGATCCGCCGGGTGGCCATTTTGACCATGGTCCCGATGGCAGACTAACCGGAATCGTGCGCGAATTGCCGGCGATGGAGATGATTCGGCGACACATCCCCCCGCCATCGCGGGAGATCCGAAAGCAAGCTTTGGTCCTGGCGCTTAAGGATGCAGCGGCGCATGGCGTCACTTCGGTTCAGGACAATTCCGGCTGGGAGGACTTCCTGCTTCTGGAGGAATTGGAACGGGATGGACAACTGCCGGTGCGTGTCACAGAGTGGCTGCGGTTCGACGATCCTATGGATGTGTTGATCGCCCACCGCGCGGCACACCCAGCGAATGACCGCCGGCTGCACACGGGGATGCTGAAAGGTTTCATGGATGGCTCACTGGGGTCACGGACGGCTGCGTTGTTGGCGCCGTATGCGGACGACCCCGGGAATTCCGGGCTACCCCGGTATGGGCAAGCGCAGTTGAACGCGATGACAAAAGAGCGCACTGCGGCCGGATTTCAGATTGGTTTCCATGCTATCGGCGACCGCGGCGTGGAGATGGCGCTGGACGCCTTCGCCGCGGCTGGAAGCACGGGACGGCGAAACCGCATTGAGCATTCCCAGGTGGTAAATCCGAAGGAAATTGCTCGGTACAAGAGCCTGGGTGTCATCGCGTCCATGCAGCCGAGTCACCTGCTTACGGACATGAATTGGGCCGCAGCGCGCCTTGGTCCGGAACGGGCCAGGTACAGTTACGCCTGGAAGGATTTTCTGGATGCTGGCGTTCCGCTCGCCTTTGGAACGGATTATCCAGTGGAACCCGTGAACCCGTTTCGGGGAGTCTATGCCGGGGTGACCCGCAGCAACGAAGCGGGCACCAGGACCTACTTCCCGGAAGATAAACTCTCTATCGAACAGGTGCTCGCTGCGTACATCGAGGGGTCGGCCTATGCCGAGTTCGCGGAAGGCTGGAAGGGTAAACTGGCTCCGGGGTATGTCGCGGATTTCGTCGTTCTCGATCGCGATCTGACCCGGATTCCGGCGCCTGACATTCTCAAGACGCACGTGCTGCGCACGGTGGTCGACGGTAAGACTGTGTACTCTTACCGATAGTCCCGCCTATCGAAAGTACCATTACCGAAATAATGTCGAAATCGCTGCGCGCCCATCTGAGCCTGTTCTTCGTCGTTGCCGTTTGGGGCTCCACCTTCGTCCTCGTCAAGGCGGCCCTGCAGGACGTCACTCCCCTGCTTTTCAATCTATTAAGGATGGCGCTCGCCTTCCTTCTGCTGGCAGTCGTGTACCGTCGCGAGTGGCGTAAGATCACCCCGTCCGGATGGAAGAGCGGCGCCCTGGTCGGGCTGCTCCTCGCCATCGCCTACCACCTGCAAACCTCCGGCCTCAAACTGACCACTCCGTCGAAGTCTGCCTTCATTACCGGTCTGACCCTGGTGCTGGTGCCGGTCGTCTCCGCAATTCCCGGCATCCGCCGCGCCGGCTCTTCCGCACCCTCCTGGAATGCGTGGGTCGGCGTCGGTCTCGCCTTCATCGGCGTTGTGCTCATGACCGCACCCTCCGCTGGTTCCTCCTGGCTGCCCGACCTCACCGGCATCGGCCGGGGCGACCTGCTGACCCTGGGCTGTGCGTTTGCCTTTACCTGCCACATCATTTTCCAGGACCGCGTTTCGCAAAAGGGTGGCGACAGCCATGCCGGACTGGAGGCAGTCCCCTTCCAGCAGCTGGCTCTGTTGCAGCTCGGCTTTTGCACTTTGGTAATGTGCCTAACGACACCCCTGCTGGAAAGACCGCATATCCATCTCACCATCCTCGTCGTGGCGGCTCTGGCCATCGAGTCGGTCCTGGCCACCGCGGTCGCGTTCACCGTGCAGAGCTGGGTGCAGCAGTTTCTTGCCCCCACCTACCTGGTCCTTATATATGCGTTGGAACCGGTGTTCGCCTGGGTCACCTCTTTGCTGGTTCTGCACCAGGGCCTAAGCGCCCGGGCGGGCAGCGGCGCCCTGCTTATCCTTATAGGTGTGCTAGCAGCGGAATTCCTCGGCCCCAAACCGATCAAGTGACCGGGGCGGCGAAATCTGCGTCTAATAAATGTTGCTGTTGCAGCAACCGGCCCAACTCCGCTCCGCCTCAAGCGCTGGCTTTTGGCTATACTAGGACAGTACACAGAGACTGTGTGACAGCAAGGGTACGTTATGGGCCGCCGCCGGCAAATCAGTTTGCAACCTCCTAGCGCCGCCAGCCCTTGGATGCTTCCCAACCGACGAGGTTAGACCCAGATGAAATCGCTGCTCGAACGGCTTCGCGTTGGCCGTCTCGCTCCTACCTTTGCCATCCTTGGCACACTTTCAGCCGGCATATTGATCGGTTCGGTCGCCGTTCACGGCGTTCGGGGTAATGAAACCCAGACCGATAGCTCCGACGCTACCCCGCTGAAAATTCCTAACCCGGTGACCCTCTCCACGACGTTTACCCAAATTGCCAAGGATGTGGGCCCGGCTGTGGTGAATATCAACACTGAAACGCTGCCCCAGGAAGAGAACCGCTCCAAAAGCCGGCGCAATCCCCACGGTGTTCCCGCCGTGCCTCCGGGCGGCGACGATGACCAAAACGACGAGCAAAACCCCGGTAGCGGTGGTGGCGGCGGCGGCCAGGGTCCCGACCAGAATTTCCAGGATTTCTTTAACCGCTTCTTCGGCGGTCCCGGCGGCCAGGGCGGTGGCGGCGGGGAGCAGGGGGACCAGATGCGGGAGTCCCTGGGCTCCGGCTTCATCGTCGACCCCCGCGGCTACATCATCACCAATAACCACGTTGTCGATAAGGCCGATCGGATCTATGTGAAGCTTTCGACCGACCCGGAAGGCTATCAGGGCCGGCTGGGCAAGGTGGTTGGCGTAGATAAGGATACGGATCTGGCTGTAGTGAAGATCACCACCACCGAACCTCTCCCTACCGTCAAACTGGGCAACTCCGACTCCAGCCAGGTGGGTGACTGGGTCATCGCCATCGGCAGCCCCTTTGCGCTTACGCAAACCGTGACCGCCGGAATCGTCTCGGCGAAGAATCGGACCATCGAGAAGGGTGCAGCCGGCCAGTTCCAGCACTTTATTCAAACGGACGCTGCCATCAACCCGGGCAACTCCGGTGGCCCGCTGGTCAACATGGCCAACCAGGTGATCGGCGTTAACACCGCAATCCTCACGCAATCAGCAGGTTACGAAGGAATTGGCTTCGCTATGCCTTCCAATACCGTGATTGGGGTTTACAACGACCTGATCGGACCAGAGCACAAGGTGATCCGCGGCTCGATTGGCGTCCAGTTTCAGGCCAGCCTTTCACCCGCTGTCCAACGGGTGTATGGCTTCAAGTCCGGAGTGCTGGTGAATGCAGTCACGCCCAAGGGTCCCGCCGATCAGGCCGGCATGAAGGCAGGGGACATCATCACCACCGTGGACGGCAAGCCTATTAAGGATGGAGACGCATTGGTGACCGACATTGCGGCGCGCAAGCCGGGGTCAACCGTGCACTTGGGCTACATGCGCGGCACCCAGTCGTCGAACGCCACCTTGACCATCGCCGACCGGGCCAAGCTCTACGCCGCCCAGCCGGTTTCTCAAAATGGAGAGAACGGACCGGAAAGCGCTCCGAATGCTGCCGAGGGCAAACTCGGTATCACGGTTGAGGCTGTGCCCGGGCCGTTGGCAGCCAAAGGTATCCACGGTGTCCTGGTCACCCAGGTGAAGCCGGGTTCATTTGCCGACGAAGCGGGATTGGCAGCCGGCTTGGTGATCACGGAGATCAACCGGCAGCCGGTGACCAGCCTCGACCAATTTCAGTCACTGGTTTCTGGTTTGAAGTCGGGCCAGGATGTGGGCTTCCGCGTAGTGGATTCGCGGAATTCAGCTGCGGGTGGCACCTATCTGGGAGGAACCCTGCCATAGTGGCGTAGGGGCCCATTCCCAGAGTGGGCCCCGCGCATCACCCGTAAGTAATAGCAAACAACTGTTCTCTGCGGTAAAAAGGTACGATTTACATGGTAACGGTTACGGTCGGTTGGAAATTTTCCACCGCTGTGGACGCGTGTGATTGCAATTCTGCGTCTCTACTTATAATGTGACTCCAAGCTAAATTTCCCCTGATCGAGGTATGCATGCGGTCTTTTCGAGCAAGCCAGGTCTTGTGTCTCATGGCGACACTGGCAATTACGCCAATATATGGCAGCACGATTCATCACCACAGTTCCGCGCATAGCAAAAAGAAGGCAAGCCGGATCCACGGGCAACGGGTGATCGACTCCGGCCGCGCGGTCGAAATACAGAATGCCCTGATCCGCCAGAAATACCTGAGCGGGGCGCCCAGTGGGCAGTGGGATTCGCAAACCCAGGCAGCGATGCAGCAATACCAGGCCGATCACGGGTGGCAGACCAAATTGATGCCCGACAGCCGGGCGCTGATCAGTTTGGGCCTTGGACCCAACCACAGCGACAGCCCGGTTATGGCCCGCACGGCAACTCCGGCTGTGCAGATGGACAACACCGCACAGGCACAGTCGACCGAGCCTGTAGCCAATACCCTGGCCTCGGTTCATTCCCTAAGTCAATAGTTAGCTTCCAGACGTAAAAATGCCCGGGCCCTGGCCCGGGCATTTTGCTTTCTACAGGAGCCGGATTTCTGGCCCGACCAGGTCGCGCATGGTCTCCCGCCGGCGGATCAGCCTGGCCTTCTTTCCCTCCACCAGGACTTCCGCCACCCGGGGACGCGAATTGTAGTTCGAGCTGAGCGACATGCCATAGGCGCCGGTATCGAGGATGGCCACGAGATCCCCTTCCTTGACTGCGGCCATCTCCCGGTTCCGGGCAAAAAAATCTCCCGACTCGCACACCGGGCCCACCAGGTCGACCATCGCACTGCCGGCTTTTGGGTCACGGACGACCGGCCAGATGTCGTGGTAGGCCTGGTACAGCGATGGCCGAATCAGATCGTTCATTCCCGCATCGGTAATGACGAAAGTCTTACCACCATTGCGTTTTACGTAAAGCACTTTGGCGAGCAAAGTGCCGGCCTGGGCAATGAGGAATCGGCCCGGCTCCAGAAGCAAACGCACATTGAGACCGGCCAGTGCTTCGTCGATCTCCGCCGCATACCGGGTGACCTCAGCCGCCGGATCGAAGCCGGCATCCCCGTGGTAATCGATGCCCAATCCACCGCCGGCGTCGACGTACCGAATCTTGATGCCGTCGTTCGCCAGTTCCCGGATCAGACCAGCGACCGCCGCAAGTGCTGCCCCGAAGGGCTCGGCCGTCTGGATCTGTGACCCGATGTGGACGCTGATACCGACCGGGTCAAGATAACGAGATTGCCTTGCCTGCCAGTAGACGGCTCGCGCCTTCTGAATGTCGATTCCGAATTTGTGTTCGCTAAGGCCAGTTGAGATATACGGATGGGTTTCGGCAAACACATCCGGGTTGACGCGCAGCGCGACCCTAGCCTTCACCCGGCGTTTGTGCGCCCGTTCGGCCAGAAGCTTTACCTCCGATTCGCTCTCGACGTTGAAGATCAAAATGCCGGCCTTCAGCGCCAGGTCGATTTCCTCAGCGGTCTTGCCAACTCCGGAAAAGACGACGCGGCCGGCCGCCTTCCGATTTACCTCGAGCAGGCGCCAGAGTTCTCCCCCGGAAACGATATCGAAGCCCGAACCCTCGCTCGCCAGCAGCTTAAGCACAGACAGATTGGAATTCGCCTTTACCGAATAGCAAATGAGGTGATCGCGATGGGCAAACGCTTTAGCGAATAGACGATAGCGTTCCAGGATCTGACCGGCCGAATAGACATACAGCGGGGTGCCATACTTCTTCGCCAACCAAGCCAGGGAAACATCTTCCCCATGCAATACGGTCTTGTTTTGTGGATAGCGGAAGGGGCGGTTAGAGACTGCCGACGTATCGTTCAAAAGCAAAAGGCCTCAGATGGTATGCAACGGTTGGGTAAGCCCACACTAGCTGGTGGTATTGAGATTTGCGACGGTGACCGCGGTTTGAGGCTCCTGGGGCACGATCAACCAGAACAATAGATAGCTCACCAATCCCAGCGGGATAACCGCTATCGTGAACACGGCGGCGATCACCCGGGTCAGGGTCACATCCCAACCGTAGTGGTTAGCAAGGCCCTGGCAAACGCCGGCGATCTTCCTGCCGGCAAGCGGCCGAACCAGCGGTCCGCAGGGAGGGGGGACGGCAAAGCCGCCCTCGACCACTGGTTTTCCGCAAGAGGAACAGAAGCGCGCCTCGGCGGTAAGCGAATGTCCACATCCAGAACAATAGATAGCCATAGGAGACCTCGAAACTATTGGGCGGTAAACGGGGATTTCAGATACTTTCGCGCCGAATCGGCCTGCGCCGAGCCGGCGTCCTGGCGGAGCACGACTTCGTACTGCTTTCGCGCCATATCTCGCTCATTCAAAAGATCATACATTTTGCCTGAGTTCAAATCGCAGCGGCTTTTCAGATCGATGCTGACCGACGGCTGCATGGTAGCCAAATTGTAAGCCTCGGCGGCTTCGGCGTACTCTTTCTGTCCTTGAAGGGTGTCGCCGAGGCCAAACAAAGCCAACTCCAGCCGGGCTGAAGGAAAAAAGCCCGGCTTTTTGGCCTGCTCGATCAGTTGCCGGTATTCTACGATCGCCGCCTGGCCATGTCCTGCATCCTTAGTAAGGTTGGCTAGTTCCAACCGAAAGAGGAAGTCGCGCGGGTATTCATCGGTCAGTGTCCGGGTTACGGCGATGGCTTCGTCGTATTTTGCATCTCGCCGCAGAAATAGCCCAAGTGCTGTCCGTGCCTCGACTGAAGTGATCACGCCGTGCTCCCCTGCATCGCGTAAGTCATCTATTCCCTTTGACTTAGACCCAGTAATGCCAGCAGCGCCGGCGAGGATCTTGAGCCCGAAGGGTAGGCTCCCGGTGACATATTGATGCACCCCGACAACCAGTTTGGCGTCGATGTATTTCGGGTCGAGCCGCAATACCTTTTCATTGTCGCTTCTGGCCTGCAGCGCCACATGGAGCGCCGAAACAAACCCGCGGTCGATCATACCTATATATACGGCGTGAAGGCTGCGCGCCCAACCCCGGGCAAAAAGGGCATCCGTGTCCTCCGGGTGTTGGCTCAGCTGCTGCTCTGAAAGTTCTATCGCTTTATCAAATAAGGAGTTAACCCGCTGGGTCACGGCCGGATCGACGGCCACGGCGTGCTTGCCGTTAAGAAATCCATCGTGGGCGTAGAAGGTGGTATCCAATAGATCGAGCCGGTACAGCTCGCGGAACAGGACGGCGTCGAGCACATAATCCACAGCCAGGGGATTGGCAGGGTTCTGCGCCTCTACCTTTTCAAACCGGCTGAGGGCCCCATCGTAATCCAGAATGTAAAAGCGCTGGAATGCCTGGCGCACCAGCGGATCCAGGTTGAGCGGGTTGGTATCCACCCCCTCGGGGGTCGTTACGGAGGCCTTCGCATGGCACGCAAAGAGAACAAAACAAAGATGAACTGCCACCATACCGAAGCAACTTACGAGGCGCTGACGAATTTTTGCTAGAAATTTCATTAACTTGTGGCAATTAGCGAGACATTTAGCGCATAAATGAGTAACCACAGGCAAATTCCGGTTTTGGCACGCTTTACCGCAATTTGCAGGAACCAGGAGATGGTATGACCCGGCAGGAACTCCTTCGCATTGTGATTCGTCAGGCGCGGGCGAATGGTTTCGAGTTTCGCAAATGGTTTCAAAGCGTGATCGACCCTTCCTGGGACGGGTTTGATGCTGCAGTCGAATTACTGGCCCAGGGTCGCCGGTACTATGCCGTTCTCTTCGCCCATGACTTCGCCCGAACATTCTGGAAACAGGGTTCGCAAATCAGTTTTGTGGTGCCTGCTGCCAGTTACACCCGCCGCGACAAGGACGGCAGGATTGTCACCGTGACTCGCAAGCCGTTCACTCGCCGCACCTTGAAAGCCGACGTTTGGAAATACCATCTGCGCGAGATGGCAGCGCATGACGAGCCGCTTCGGTACATTCGACGGTTTCTCGTCGTACAAGAAGACGTTCCACAAACTAAAAGTGTCGCTTCTTAGTTACCTTACGGTGATTTTTTCCCGGACACTTTTGCAACCAACGAGTGATATACTCCCGCTCCCAGACAGCCTACTCTCGGGATGTAGAAATCGGTAGAGGAATGGTTGTCCGGTAGCAGGTTTGTGGTATCCCCCACCATAGCTCGTTTCCGCCCGGCCATTCTGTCAGTAACCGCATTTCCGCCCTCCCCCAAGTCACGGTAACAGAAGACATGGCTTTCGGTGTCGTGCAGTGAAATGCGATTCACGAGTCTGCCCGCACGTCCGCCGGGAGGGAAATCCGATATGAAGATAGCTCTTGCAGCACTCTTTACCGCAACCGTAGCCACCGCTGGCGCCTCTGCCTTTGCGCAGGATATCGCGCCTCTTCCCACGGAACTGGTACCTGCAGGCGTTCCGTTGCGTGTTGAGCTCGACAAGAGCTATGGGATGCGGGTAGGTACCCGGATCCAGGGCCACCTAACGGAGCCCGTCTATGTCATCGATCACATCGCGGTTCCCGCAAATTCCAAGGTATACGGATCCATTACCGGTAAACACGGGGTCGGGCGCCAGGTGCGCACGGCAGCTTTGCTCAATGGAGACTTAACTCCCCTGAAGAATGCCGATGTTACCTTCGACGAGCTCGAAACCCCGGATGGCCGGCACTTCATTATTGATAGCGACGCTACCGAGCGTACCGCCCGTGTCGTGCGGATGGCTGCCCCCGAAGAGAACCCAACCAAGCGCTCCCTGGTGCAGAAGATCGCCGCTGCGTTCCGTTGGACCAAGCAGGAGACGGTTGCCGGCTTCCGAGCACCGCACAAGATGGATACGGCCAAACAGGCCCTGTATGCGCAGATTCCAGTCCACCCCCAGGAACTGTGGGCGGGCACGCAGTATGACGTTGAATTGCAGCAACCATTGGAGTTAGCAGGTCAAGCGGCGCCGGAACCGGTGGCCACCGCGGAGTTGGGTGAACTGAAGCTGACGGGCAACATTGAAGCCCGCCTGGTCGATCCCGTTGATTCGAGCTCCGCGACGGCGGGTATGCCGGTCGAAGCTATCCTGACCGAGCCCCTGTTTGAGGAACTGCCGGCAACCACAACCCCGCAGGCGCAGGCGACCCCGGAGCACCGTGCACACGGAAAGCTTCTGCTCCCCGAAGGCACGCACCTGATTGGTAGCGTAGTGCAGGCGAAGGCCGCCGGCATGTTCGGTCACAATGGCAGCCTCCGGCTGACCTTCCGCAAGGCGGAACTCCCCGCCGGTGACGAGCGCGTTGTCCACGGCCGGGTGATTGCGGCTGAGACGGTCCGCAACGACCGCCTCCAGATTGACGAAGAAGGCCAGATCAAGGCCGGCAGCGGCAACCGTTTCCTGGCTCCGATTACGTTGGGCTCCCTGGCTGCTGTCTCGGACAGCACGAGCGCCAGCTTGGTTCGCGAAGCGATGACCAGCAACGGCATGGATCTGGTTGCCCGGGTGATCGGAACCGTCTCTTCGAACGGCGGCCTGATTTCCGGATTTGCATATTATGAGGCGGGTAAAGTCGTCTACGACACTTGGGTGGCCCGCGGCCACGAAGTAGTCTTCGCGAAAGACACCAGGCTGGAAATTGAGCTAGCCCAGAGGTGACGGTTCCCCTCCCCTCCTGAAAGTTCATCCCTTCCCCGGGAATGTGAACTAAAGGAAAAATGCCCAGGACAAGTGTCCTGGGCATTTTTCTGTCTGCAGTAGCGAATGGAAAATGGGAAAGGGCATTTGGTTAGGGTGAAAGTGAATGGGCGCAGCAAGTGGAGCTGACTCGAGCTGCTGCGCACATCCCAAATGGGGAATCGCAAATTCGATTCGGTCGGGACAGGCGGAATCCGGAAGCTAGCCTGCGGACTCGGGAGTCCTGATGAGAAGGGCGGATCCCGCAACCCCACCTCGATCCAGCCCGGCAGATCAAGGCGGGAGGGAGTTGTGCAATCGGCAGCAGCTACCTCCTGGTCGCAGCGGAGTCGCCCCTTAGGATTTCCAAATGAAAAGCCGCAAGGCGCATTCGGCCAGTGCAAATGGAGCGACGCCATCGAAATGCGGGACTTGGATTGCCGAGCCTGGATGGATGACCCGGGTCCGATAGAGAACCGCGGATGGCCCCGCCACGCTTCGCATGGGCGGGGTGACAGGGGGGTAGCCGGTCAATGAGCCTTCGTCGCCTCGGTCGTCATGCCGCAATGGCTTGTGCCGATCCTGAATCAAGAACGCTACAGCCCATTCGGTTTCAAGCGAACAGGCGCCTGGGGAAGAACTGCATTCCTCTATTCGCGCCGTGAGGACCAAGGGCGAGAGGTCGCACAGGAGCACCCCTTTCCGGGGTGGCAAACGACATTGGTTTTAAGGCAAACGGAATAGGTGGTTCATTGGACCTTTTCCGTTGCCAATCGGATACGCCGACCGAAGCGCCTCAGTCACAAATGACTTCGCCGTTGCCACCGCCTCTTGCGGCGATTTCCCGGCGATGAGGCTGCAAACCAAAGCACTCGAGAAAGCACAACCCGTTCCGTGGGTGGCGTTGGTCTCGATCCTTTCTCCCGGAAACCAGGTCGCCTCTCCCGCCGCCGTCAGCAGGAAATCGTCCGGCCGGGTGAGGTGGCCACCGGTCACTACCAGGTTCAAACCGCCGCCGCCGAGTTTTTGCAAACGGGCGGCGGCTTCCTCCACGGCCGCCCCTTCCCCATCCAGGATGGCTAGCTCGTCCAGGTTTGGGGTAACCCACCCCACTCGGGGCAGAAGCACGTCGCGGATCACGTCGACTCCGGCGCTGTCGATGAGGGGAGCGCCGGAGCTGGAACGGAGGACGGGGTCCAGAACGACCTTGTCCCGGAGAGATGCCGGCTGAGACGCCAGAAAGGCGCCCACTTCGGCCGCCACTTCCGCACTGCCCAACATGCCGATTTTGACCCCGGCCAAGGCCACATCCTCCGCCAGGCAATTCAGGGTTTGCCGGACCAGACTGGGCTCGAGTCCCTCCACCCGGCGAACGCCCTGGGTAGATTGCACCGTCAGGGCGGAAATGCAGGCCACCCCATAGACCCCGTGGGCGGCGAATGTTTTGAGGTCAGCGGTGATGCCGGCACCGGAGGAAGGGTCAAAACCGGCGATTGTGAGCACTATCAGACGCGAGGCGTTTTCCACAGTTTTCAGCTTATCTCCACGTCAACGATTGCCACTTACGTGTATGCTCCCCCGATACCACTTTCCCGCAAAAAAGATGACTTTGGTGGAGAAGAAAAAGTCGATTTTCGCATCGCGAAGCGCCAAAATACCGTCTAATAAGACAGCCGCACAAGAAGGAGGAACCTGCAGTAAATGATTGATAGATTTTGACTTAGAACGTAGGGCTCCGTACAATTCAGACAGGAGAACAATGTCAACTATCGCAACTCACTCTCATTGGCCTTTAGGGCCCGCACTTCTTGCCGGAGCAGTACTCTCCGCGCTCTGCCTTAACTCAGATACCACGTTAGCTCAGCCTGAAACTCAAACCCCAAACACCCACGCGGCAAGTGCCCCAACCCATCACCACCACTGGCTTCAGTTCGGACGCGCCTCCTGGTACGGAAAAGATTTCCAGGGCCAGACCACTGCCAGCGGCGAACCCTTCAACATGAACTCCATGACCTGTGCTCATCGCAGTCTCCCACTCGGTGCGACCGTGCTGGTGACTAATCTGCGCAACCATCGGACGGTGCTGGTCCGGGTGAATGATCGCGGTCCATATCCGGAAAACCGAGTCCTCGACCTGTCGTATGCAGCCGCAAGAGTTTTGGGATTCCGCGGCCTCGCTCCCGTTCGCATCGACCTGGTGGACCCTTCGCTGAACCCAGCCAAGATTGCAGAGTTGAGCTGGCCAGCCAATTTCCAACGCTGATCCAATGAATCCTGCCGAGCACCTGATCGTGGCGCTGGACTTCCCCGAAGCGAAGTCAGCGCTCGATCTGGTGGACCGATTAGACGGATCGACCTCCTGGTTCAAAGTTGGACTGGAACTCTTCGTAGCCGAGGGCAGGGCATTCGTCACCGAATTGCAGCGCCGCGACTTTTCGATCTTTCTTGATCTCAAGTTCCACGACATCCCCAACACCGTCGCCTCCGCCGTTCAGTCCGCGGCCGGTCTAGGCGTTGACATGCTCACCATCCACGCGGCGGGGGGGCCGGCGATGTTGACTGCCGCCGTAGAAGCGGCAGGCGGAAGAACAAAGCTACTCGCCGTTACCGTACTCACCAGCATGGACGACGCTCAACTTCAGGCAACCGGGATTACACGCAGCGCGGGAAGTCAGGTAGAAGACCTGGCAAAGATGGCCTGGAATTGCGGCGTGCAGGGATTCGTCTGCTCCCCGATGGAAGTAGAGAGGTTACGCAGCCAACTGGGAAGTCAGCCACTACTGGTCATTCCTGGAATTCGTCCGGAAGGATCAGCCGCTGGAGATCAGCGCCGTATGGCAACTCCGGCCGCGGCTATCGCCGCCGGAGCAAGTTACCTTGTTGTGGGAAGGCCGATCACTCGCGCCGCCGATCCTGCTGCCGCAGCGCGAGCAATCCTGGCCGAGATGCAAACCAGCTATAGCTTCTCGTAAAAGTCACACGCCGAACAGGAGATGTAAACTCCTCCGGGAACTCCGCGTTCGCGATCTTTTACCCGTTTGACAATGCGAGTTGACTTATTGCATTTGGGACATTCAATGCCCTTGGCCGTATCCATCATCTTGGAACGGTCGGCGGTTTTGGCGATCTTCGCCATGGCGGTCTCTCCTCTTCAACAGCTCTGCCGTTGACGCGCAGCTTTGCCCTAACTTCGCTCCGGCTTTGAAAACGATGGGCGGGACGAATCGGCTGGAACTGCTATTTTCTATGTTACACGATCCCTAGCGCGAGCTCCCGGAACTGGAGACGTTGACCAATTGGGTCGTGGGGCCAGCACCTGGAGGCGCCGGTATCGGCTTGGGTTTCTCGTCGTCGGGGAACTGCACCTTCTCGAGCTGCCGGTCGTTATTCACCGCGTTGGGCAAGGTTTCCCCCGGCTTGCGCAAAGTGGGCGCAGCGGTCGGGCCGTGTTCCTGAGCGGGACCGGTAGCCGGCGCATCCCCCAGACGCACCTGGTGGACAAACTGTCCGGCAAAGTAACCATCGGTCTCATCCTTGTCGCGAATCACCGGTGGCTGACCGACATCGGCAATCTCCAACCGGATGACGCGATTGCCATTGAAGCGGACGAATTGCACTTCATGGGGCGGCTCGCCGTATATCCATTCCTCAAACGGTGTTTGCCCGTCCATTTCGCGGACCTTTTGATCCGGCTGCCCCACGGCCTTCAAAACCATTTCGCGATTCATGCCAACCAGAACTTCGTGGTTAATCACCGCGCCCTTGAGTTTTGGAGGAAGCGTATCGGCATAGGCTTCAGCCGGAGTCTTGAGCGAGAAGTCGATCATGGGGACGATCAGGTTGCGCACCTGCGACGCGGTCATCTCGGGCACAAATTTGTTGAAGACCAGCGTCATGCGCGAGCCGATAGGAACATGGCCGTCGTCTTGCGCTAGCGGCGCCATGCCACCCATGCCACCGACCTGAATGTGCTGCATGATGTGGTGATGCTTTTCTGGCCCGTCATTAAATTCGAAAACAATCCGGTCCGGCTTGACCTCAAACTTCGTGATCACGACCCGATCGCCCGGCTTCGCGGAAATGCCGTATTTTTCCAACTCCTGGGCATAGGCTTCGCCAGCCGGGCTGAGTGGCCCGTTGGCATGCAGGACGACGCCTTTCGTACCCAAGGGAAGCGGACGCACAGCGAAGGCCTCGTCTGCCTGGAAGGTCCGAATCAGTTGCTGCCGGGTGCGTTCGGTGAGCGGAGTCGACGAGAGCTCAACCGTGGTTGGCTTTACCGACGTGAGATTCGCTTCTTTTGGCCCCAAATGCTCGCGCTGCACAGTGAATACCTGCGCGTGGCTGCAAACCGTGGCTGCGGCCAGCAAGACGGTAACGGAGATTTGTTTCGAAATGAGCCCATGCATAACGCATTCCTTATGCGCCAATAATGGTCCCAGTTGGAGTGATTTGCAAGTAACCTTTCGAGCGCAACGCGAATAAAGTTTCAGCCAAGCAAATAGAGATTTGCTTTCCCCTATTCGAGCGGGTCGCGAGGCTTGGGCGGGGCCGAAATCTGCACCAGCGTAGAGCCGGCGGGCGCGACCGGCGGCTCCACCGGATGATGCGGCGCCAGAACGCGGCTCATGGCGTCCAAGTCAACAGGGATGCCTCCGGGGATAATGACCGGCTGGTTGTATTGGTAAGAATATTGGCGGGTGGCGCGATACACCACGAAAATTCCGATCAGCAGCACAATCGTCGTCACGACGCTGGCTTCCGGACCGTACTCCCCTCCGGTCATCCAGAGAGGTCCCACGGTATTGCTCTGAATGACTGGCGAAAATTGCGTGATCCCGCTGACCGGCAGGCCAAAGAGGACGCACATACTCACGTTCCAGGCAAAATGCCAGCCCCAGCAAACCCACAGCGCCCTCGTCCGGAGATAGGCCACCGACAGCAACCATCCGGCTAAAACCGTAACCAGGAAACTCGCGCGGCTGGCACCGGGATTGAAGACGTGTATAGCGGCGAACGCGAAGGAGGCCAAAATGGTCGCCATGGTTGGCCCAACAGCATCGATCAGTCGCTGAAACGGATACCCGCGGAAAGCTACTTCTTCTGCCAGCGCGGCCACCGCGAGCATCATCAGATCGATCACCAGCATTCCGAACTGGCGCGGCACAAGCCAGAAAGTGATGATCAATCCACCGCTGAGCACCAGCGGCAGAATGGCAACAATCAGCATGCCCCAGCCCAATGCTCCGCCTAACGCAAATTCCCGCTGCCAGCCCGGTCGCAATTCCAGGCCCATGGCACTGATCGGATGCCGTTGCGCATTGAAGACGCGGCCCATCGCCGCGTAGCCGACCACCAGCAAAAACAGCAAAATGCTGCGCTCCACAAACTGGAGCGAGAACCCGGCTGTCAGTCCGTGAGCTGCATGAACCGAGAGAGATTCCGCGAAGTAGAAGTAGATCGCAGCGAGGATGAAATAGCCAAAGGCGCGAATTCGATCGCTAGCAGTGGGATCGGTCATCAGGCATTCGTGTAGAACCGGGCGATTTCCCGGAACTTGGCGAGACGGCGCGCAATTCGCTCCGCTTCCGGCATCGCCTGCAATTCCTTTAGGTGCCAGGCAAGCTTTTCGTCGAGCATGATAGCGGCAGCCTCGGGATCATTTTGTGCTCCCCCGGGCGGCTCGGGTACCACGTCATCCACACACCCGAGTCGGCTGACATCCTCGGAGGTGATTTTGAGTGCTGCGGCAGCCTGGGCGCGCTTGCCGGCATCGCGCCACATGATCGAGCCGCAAGCCTCGGGCGCAATCACCGAGTAAACCGCGTTTTCCATCATCAGCACGCGGTCCGCAACGGCCAGCGCAAGAGCGCCACCGGAACCACCTTCTCCGGTAATGGTCGCAATGGTAGGAGTCTTCAATCGGGCCATCTCGAGCAGATTGCGGGCGATGGCTTCGGCTTGGCCGCGTTCTTCGGCGGCGATGCCGGGATTGGCGCCGGTGAGATCAATGAAGGTAAACACCGGACGGCGGAATTTCTCCGCGATCTTCATGGTGCGCAACGCCTTGCGATACCCTTCGGGGTTTGGCATGCCGAAGTTGCGGCGGACTTTCTCTTTGGTTCCCCGCCCTTTCAGGTTGCCGATGGCCAACACTTCTTCGCCGTGGAAGCGGGCCAGGCCGCACGCCATGGCGAGGTCATCGCCGAAGCCCCGGTCACCGTGGATTTCCGAAAAGTCAGTAAAAATACGTTGGATGAAGTCCATCGGGTAGGGCCGTTGCGGGTGACGCGCGAGCTCAGTTTTAATCCATGCTGGGTTCGTCGGTTCGGCGACTACCTGTGTCTGTTCCTGATTTGCTGCTGCCGGGTCGGTCATGAGACTTTGCATCGCCTGTGCCAGCGCGGAAAGTCTGTCGCTTGGCCGTTGTCCTGTCGATTGATTGGATTATAGCGGTTTCAACCGAGATAGAGGTTAGAAGAGCAGATCCCTCCTCGCCGCGGGCGACCCCTCGAAGTCTGCCCCAACCGTTGCCATCTCCACCGGAACATCCGTTCTTTCCCACATCTCGCCAACAGCGGGCGAAATACCCGGATTTCCTGCAAGAGGCTTCAATGGACGGCAACGTGTGCGGCTTTCTTCACGGAAAGCCGCATGCAGTTCATTTGCGCCACTTAGCTCCACAGGAAATCCGGGGGTATGGGGCACCCCGGGTCGGGGCTACCGGTTGGAGTGGGGTACGTGGTGCCGCACGCGCAGCGATGGAATCTTCGGTTTACTCAAAGGCCTGCACGGCACCTTGGCCCAGAAGCTGCTCGGCGCGCTCGATCCAGCCGCGGTCCGCTGCCACTGTCAGACCTTCCGGTTCCAACATGACGCAGTATTCCCCGCGGCTCTCCATGTTGATCATTAAGCGCCCGGGGCCGGGAGCGGACGTGATCATCGCCCTCAGGGAACCCAGCATGGCTTCACTTGCAGTCTCGAGCGGGACGCGAATGCGGACGTTCTGCGGCAGTTTGATTTTGATGTCTTCCAACGGCTGCACACTCGAAACCGATAACTTCGGGGCTGACTCGTCATCGTCGGCGCGCAACACGCCCCGGACCAGAACCGGTACTTCGATCTTCAGGCTCTCGGAAAGACGCGCGTAATCCTTTGGAAAACAGATGAGATCGATCTTGCCTACCGTATCTTCCAACGCCGCCTGCGCGTACATCTCGCCGGAGCGCTTTGACTTCCCGACCTTGAGCCCGACGATCACTCCGGCAATTGCGATCTGGCTTTCCGGCTCCCCACCTCCGCCGCGACGGCGCGGCGCGGGTGGCGGCACTTTCATTTCGAGCGCAGTGGCGGTGTCGACCACATTCAGGTTGCGCAACTTCTCCGCATACTTATCCAACGGATGCCCGGAGACGAAGAAACCCAGCACTTCTTTCTCTGCCTGCAGTCGCTGATTCTCGTCCCAGTCGGGAGTATTCGGCAGATCGTCCAGGCTCCTGGATCCGTGGCCAATGCCATCAAAAATATGCGCCAATCCTGCAAAGAGTCCATGTTGCCCGGCGAGTTGATCTCGCTGCGCCTGTTGCGCACGCTCCATCGCCCTATCCGCGGATGCCATCAACTGCGCGCGGCGGCCGAAGCAGTCGAGTGCTCCGGACTTGATGAGGGATTCGAGAACGCGTTTGTTCATCAGCCGCAGATCCACCTTCTCGCAGAACTCCCAAAAGTTGGAAAAGCCACCCTTCTCCGCACGCGCCGCGAGAATGGAATCGATGGCATTGCGGCCTACGTTCTTGATCGCCGTCAGCCCGAAGCGAATGCCGTTGGTGCTGGGGGTAAAGTCGGCATCGGAAATCTGCACATCGGGAGGCTCGACCGCGATGCCCATCTCGCGGCATTCTTTGATGTACTTCACCACGTTCTCCGGCTTGGAGATTTCCGAGCTTAGGAGCGCGGCCATAAACTCGACCGGATAGTGGGTCTTCAAGTACGCCGTGTGGTACGCCAACAGAGCATATGCCGCGGAGTGGGATTTGTTGAACCCGTACCCGGCGAACTGCTCCATCAAATCGAAAATGCGGACAACTTTGTCCTTCGGATGCTTGCGCTTGATCGCCCCTTCTGCAAAGCGGGTGCGCTGCTTGGCCATCTCCTCGGCATTCTTTTTGCCCATGGCGCGGCGCAGCAGATCGGCTTCGCCGAGTGAGTATCCGGCCAGTACGTTGGCGATCTGCATCACTTGCTCCTGGTAGACGATGACGCCTAATGTCTCCTTGAGCAGCGCCTCCAGTTCGGGCAATTCATAGCTGACAACGCGACGTCCCCACTTGCGCTCGATGAAGTCGTCGATCATTCCGCCCTGGATCGGCCCCGGCCGATACAGCGCGTTGAGCGCGGTCAGATCCTCAACCGAAGCAGGCTTGTAGCGGCGCAAAACATCGCGCATGCCACCCGATTCAAACTGGAACACGCCTGAGGTAAGCGCACGGTGAAACACCTTCTCGTAGGTCTCAGCGTCATCCAACGCGATCAGTGACAGATCGAGCGGGCTACCAACCTTACGCTCGATCAGCTTGAGCGCATCGTCGATGACCGTGAGCGTCGTGAGGCCGAGAAAATCCATCTTCAGCAGGCCGAGCTTCTCGACCGCCTTCATGTCATATGCGGTGACGATTTCGTCGTTTTTGCTGCGGCAGACCGGGACCAACTCGGTGAGTGCCTGGGGCGCAATCACCACGCCGGCCGCATGCAGGCCGGCTCCGCGCACCAGGCCCTCGAGCTTGCGCGCGGTGTCGACCAGTTCCTTGACTTGTGGCTCTTTGTCGTAGGCCTCCTGCATCTGCGGGGAATCCTGGAGTGCCTTATCAATCGTCACACCGATGGTTGCGGGCACCATCTTGGCGACGCGATCCACTTCGCCATACGGCAGATCGAGTGCGCGGCCTACATCCTTGATCGCCGCCCGGGCCGCCATGGTGTTGAAGGTAATGATCTGCGCCACTTGTTCCCGGCCATACTTGCGGGTCACATAGTCGATCACTTCCCCACGCCGGTTCATGCAGAAATCGATATCGATATCCGGCATCGAAACGCGCTCGGGATTCAGAAACCGCTCGAAAAGGAGCGCATTCTGCAGCGGATCGATATCAGTGATCTCCATCGCGTAGGAAACCAACGATCCCGCAGCGGATCCGCGACCCGGCCCCACGGGGATGTGAACCTCACGCGCATACTTGATGAAGTCCCACACGATCAGGAAATATCCGGCGAACTTCATCTGCTTGATGCAGTCGATCTCGCGCTCTAACCGCTCCTCATAGTCGGAAATCGGCTGGCGCCGCTGACCCCGTTCCCCGAGCACGCGGATCGTGGTATCAAGACGCTTGCGAAATCCCTGGCGGCATACCTCCGCGAAATAGCTGTCGATGGTATGGCCTGGCGGAACTGCAAATTCGGGAAAAGGATTGGTGACCTTATTCAGCTTGAGCGAGCAACGCTCAGCAAACTGCATGGTGCGGCTAACCACTTCTGGTGCGTGCGAGAAAAGGCGCTCCATCTCCGCCGCGCTCTTTACATAAAACTGGTCGCTGTCGAACTTGAAACGCTTGGGATTGTGAATCGAATCTGCCGTCTGCACGCACAACAGAACCTCGTGCGCGTGGTGATCGTCTTCGCAAAGGTAGTGGCTATCGTTGGTCGCAACTAACGGAATATCCAAATCTTTTTCCAAGCGAAAGAGGTCGGCGTGAATCTTCTTTTCCAGTTCCAGGCCCTGGTCCTGGATCTCGAGAAAGAAATTGCCTCGGCCGAAAATGTCTTGATATTGCGAAGCCGTGGCCTTGGCGTTTTCGTATTTTCCGGCCATAAGATGGCCGCACACCTCACCTGCGAGGCAACCTGAGAAGCCAATCAACCCTGATGCGTGCTTGGCCAGGAAGTTCTTGCTGACCCGCGGCTTACGGTAGAACCCATGAAGAGACGCTTCAGAGGTAATGCGGACCAGGTTACGGTAACCTTCCTCGTTTTCCGCCAACACCAGCAGGTGGTGATACTTGTCTTTTTCCGGAGCGGCGCGGTGATCCTCCTGGGGACAAATATAGAGCTCACATCCCAGGATCGGCTTCACTCCACGAGCGGAGGCGGCGTTGAAAAAATGCACGGCCCCATAGATATTGCCGTGATCCGTAATGGCCACAGCCTTTTGCCCGATGCGGTCGACGTGCTCAACCAGTTTTTCGACGTCGCATGCGCCGTCGAGCAAGGAATAGTCAGTGTGCAGATGAAGGTGAGTAAATTCCGGCATGAGGTACTACTAGTCTAGTCCGCATCGGGGCGCCTCATGCGCGCAGCACGATGTGCAGAAATGGTGCAGACTGAGGAAAAGCAGGATGAATCTTCGTTGCCAGGAAATGGCCTTTGTGGCAGCGGTCGACGGGGCTTAGGAGACCAGCAGCAGGTCGAGGGCAGGTTTCGGGGCAGCGGCAAAACTCGGCCGGCGCATCAGCGAAACATGGCCATCCTTGGCGAACAGGAAGTCATACGAGGCATGACATTCACCGCACAGCCAGAAGTGCTCTACCTTGATGTGTGCGCCATGACGGTGCGTGGTGCGAATCACACGGCCATTGCGAAGATAATGAAGCTCCTTACGGCACTCCGGATTCATACACTGGGAAATCATGTAGGGACCTCTCGGTTTACTCCGGTAAGTGTACTCTTTTCAGGTTACTTCCGAGGTTAAGGTTTGATACTAAAGTTGTATCCCAAAATAGGTTTTTTTCCACATACGAACCGAGATAGATAAGAGCCTGCCCATTGGTTGTATGGACGCATGCAAGTGAGATGCGTGGGTTGGGGGGTGCGGCTCGTAAAAAAGTGCTTTAGGAAATGCGCGTAGCGCCGGCAGAAGCGCGGCACAGATAAATGTCGGCGTCGATCGCCGTGGCCGCTCGATACCGCGCGTGAATCTCTTCGCGAAAATTTTCCGCTTCGCTCTCGGCGACCAAGTTGACGGTACAACCACCGAAACCGCCGCCCGTCATGCGTGCACCGTAGCACCCGGGTAGAGTGGTGGCGATGTCCACCAGCGTATCCAATTCACTGCAGCTGGCCTCAAAATCATCGCGGATACTGCGATGCGCTTCTGCCATCAGTATTCCAAAAGAGAGCAGATCACTGCGCTCAAGTGCGCCGGCGGCAAGCTCAACTCTCTTATTCTCAGTGACGATGTGACGACATCTCCGAAAGACATTCGGCAGCATTTGCTGGCGGCACTCTTCGAGCTCTGACTCGGTTACGTCACGCAGTGCTTCGACCTTGGGAAAGCGTCGCTGCAAAATGCGCGTGCCCTCTTCCACTTCTTCGCGGCGCACGTTGTACTGCCCACCGGCATGCTCATGCTTGACCATTGAATTGCAGATGATGAGGCGCACATGCGAAGGGATCGGCAACAGTCGATACTCGAGCGAACGGCAATCCAGCAACAGGGCGTGGTCCTTCTGGCCGGCGCAGGCAATGAACTGATCCATGATGCCGCTCTGCGCGCCGACGAAGCCGTTCTCGGCCCGTTGGCAAGCCAACGCGATTTCGGCCAACGGCATTGTGGCGTGCGCCAACGCAAGCAGCGCCATCGCCGTAGCAACCTCGATGGACGCGGACGAACTGAGACCCGAGCCCAGCGGAACGTTCCCAGAAAGTGAGAGATCAAACCCGCCAATGCGCACTCGATTCTGCGCCAAGCTCCAGGCAACGCCCATAGGGTAATCGCTCCAGTGTTTGCGGCCCACGGTGGGCAAAGCATCGGCCGAATAGAAGACCTGTTCGCCCATGTTCTCTGAGGTGATTTCGATGCGGGCATCCGCTCGGGCACGAATCGTAGCTATGGTGCGGAAGTCGATGGCCACCGGCATGACGAAGCCGCCGCTGTAGTCAGTGTGTTCCCCAATGAGATTGACGCGGCCAGGTGCGGCGCATCGCACCGTGGGTTCACTTGCCTGGGAGACTTCTGCCACCGGATCGCCGTTAGAGCCCATGGTTGCCCCTCTATTAATAACAGCTGAACTGCAGATCAGGTATGACTACGCTCGGCCGTCTTGAGTATCTGATTCAGAAGCATGGTGGCGAAGGGATCCTGGCCATAACTCTGAAAGCGGAACGTGGTCATTAGCAGACGGCCCGGCCCCTGGTGCACGTCGGCAAGATAAGCGCGATTGGAGTTGAGCCAGCCATAAAACACACCGGCCAGCACACTGGACGATTCCTCCGGTCGCAGCCCGGAAATAACAAACTCCGGTGTCACCGCAGACGATTCCCAACCCAAAATAGACTCATCGATCACCGGGGCTAGTGGCTGCCAGAGAGGGCTGGACGACAAGGCCCAGTTGAAATTGCTCACCCAGTCGCCGCTCAGGTCCGATCCGGCGCGAGGCTCGACGCTCCATGCATTTCCGGTGGGTAGGGCTTGCCGGCTGTCGGCCAGCAGCAAAACCGTTCTCCCCTCTTTCAGCCTGGCGCTGGTGGCATCATCCAGCGAAGAGGAGATCCATACCCCCTGGTCGTCGGTTACCTTTGCGCCGGAAGCGACCAACGCTGCTCGCAGCGCTCCCAGTTGGTTGAGCGGATCATGCAGCGCGACCGCCGGGGCCTTCGCCGACGCAGGATACACCGCGAACCGATAGCGATTCTGCGCCAGCGACTTCCCGTCGGAGCTCACCAGTTGCAGTCGCAAAAATTCGGCTGTCGCGGCCTGCGCCGGCGCCGCCTTGAACTGCAACGTGCCCACACTCGAAACACCGCCGGGGTCAGGAGCCGCTGTCACGGGCACAGTTCCTGACTGTCCATCGGAGGTCTGCCACTCAATTGCCGCTCCCGTCAAAGGCACGGTGGAGTAGTGCGACAGCGTGAGAGGAAGTTCGACTGCAGCCCCCGCAGTGAAATTGTGGGTTGGAAAGTCGGCCATCACCACATCGTCCTGCTGTAGCGCGTGCAGGTCTTCAGCAAACGCTTTAGGTTTACGCCACATGCTCATCAATCCATTGGCTTCCCAGTTGGCATCGGTGAACTCGGTGACGACGTAGCCCTGGATGGGTGCGTAGTGACGCATCTGCTCGATCTCATATTGCAGGGCCACATATTCATGCCGTTCGGTCGCTACGGCGAGGGCGTCGTAGCCAGGGAACATACGGTCAAAGCCATACGCGTGGAAGCGATCGAAGACTCCGGCGGCACGCGTGAGTTCGCGGCCATCGAAGTCGCGCGGGAACCACCACGGTAGCTGATCGGGAGGCGGCAATTCGGGCAGACCCCAGTTGCCGAATTCCGAGACCAAAAGCGGCTCCTGTCCAGTGGTGATGGCGTCTCCATAGGAGCTGAATAGATACTTGGGCCGCCCGGCATACTCCTTCACCCAATCCGCCCAATTCTCGGCATGGTCGGGAATGGAGTAGTAGGTGTGCCAATCGGCAAAGTCGGAATGCAGGTGGAAACCTTTGCAGCAGGCACTGTCGTCGGTGATCAGCCTTCCCAGGGGCGCGGTCAGTTGTTTGAGATCCAGGAAAGTCTGCAACAGCCACACGCGCTGGTTGGCCTGGGTGTTGTCCATACCCCACTGCTCGTTCATGATGCTTTGGATCACAATCGATGGATGGTTCCAGTCGCGCTCAACCTCGGCGTGAAAGGTGTCGACTCCGCGCTGTGCGGCCTCCGGGGTCCAGTGGTAGACGTCATTCCAAACCGGTATTTCGTACCAGACCAGCATGCCGGTTTCATCCGCGGCTTCCAGGTATCGGGGATCGGGCACCTTGATATGGCAGCGGAGCATGTTCAAACCCATGGCCTTCGCGGTGAGCATCTCCTGGCGGATGAAGTCGGCCGACGGCGGAGTGTAAATGCCCTGGGGATAAAAATCCTGGTCGAGCGCAGCGCGCATGTAATAAGGCTTGCCGTTGAGGTAAAGCCGGCCGTTGGCCGTGGTCAGCTCACGAAATCCGAAGCGAGTGTGGACCTGCTGGCTCTGGTTGTCGACCCGCACTGAATAGAGATTCGGGTGATCGCCGTCCCACAGCATGGGACTGGCTACATGGGCGCTGCCTTTGGCCGATGCTCCATCAACCGTCAGTTGGAACTGCGCCACCGTTGCCCCGTAGGGATCCATGAGTGTGGTTTGCAGCGGACCAGTCCCTGTGCCGCTTAACTTGGCCTCGACGGTGATGTCGCCGCTGTTACGCGGCGTGACATGCACCCATTGCACGTAGCGCGTGGGAACGGTCTCGAGCGTTACCGGCTGCCATATCCCGCTGGTCTGCACGTACCAGTTCTGCTTGCCGTGAGGAATTTCGTTGTAGTTAATCAGATATTTTGTGTCTGGGCCGGGCTTCGATGCCTTGGGTGGATTGACGTTCGATGCCTGATTGGGTGTAAGCGCCGGGGAGACCGGTGGCGGCATCGCAGGGTCGAAGACCCTAACCAGAATTTCGTTCATGCCGGCGTGGACCTTGCCGGTGAGATCGAAGGAAAACGGCGTGTATCCGCCCTCGTGTTCGCCGAGTGGTTTGCCGTTCACCCACACCTCGGTCAGGTAATCCACGGCGCCGAAGTGAATCAGTTCGCGGGCGGACGACTGCGGCTGTGGAAAGTCGACGCGGATGCGATACCAACCCACGCCTGCGTAATCTCGCAGGTCAGCGAACTGAGCATTCCAGGATAAGCTTGGCTGGTCCGGCCGCCACTTCGCTCCGCGATCGACGGTGGCGGCGCTGAATTGCGCTTTCGGATCGGGGCAGAACTGCCAACCCTGATTGAGCGTGCGGTTTTGCGCCAGAGAACTCATGGCCGTGACCAGTACAGTTACCAGGAGCCCGGAGAAACTGATTTTCTTGCGCATGTGACGATGAACGCTCCCTTGGCCGCCAGGCTCATGTACCATTCCACGAAAAGAGTGCCGGCCGCACTCGAAAGCATATAGCAACGGGAGAAATGCTTTTACGAATGCCGAAACATCGTGTTCTGCTCTTCGCCGGCCAGCACCGCTTCCTGTTACTGTTTCTATTTTTGCTGGCCACCTTGATCGTCTACCCTTATACGGAAAACACCGCTATGGGTACCTACGTCTTTCGCGTCCTGGGCGGTCTTGTCATTGCGCTTAGCGTCTTTGTGGTCAGTTTTGGCAGGGGATTAGCCATTGGTGCTGTCTTGCTGGCCATTCCTTCCGCGGTGCAGCATCTTGTAAATCCTGACCTTGCCTCCGGGTTTCTTCCGCTGCTGAACATGTCCTTAAGCTTTGCCTTCGACGTCTTTATCGTGGTGTCGATTTCCCGCCGTGTTTTTGCCGATGAGCGGGTTTCGTCGGAAACAATTTTTGGCGCGCTGTGTATCTATATCCTGAACGGAATCAGCTTTGCCAGCATTTACGGACTGATCGCAGCCTACCAACCCGGTGCGTTCCTTCTCTCCCCGGATGTGAACCGGCACACGGTTCTCGACCGCTTCGACTGCATCTACTACAGCTTCGGCATGATGACGCAGTTGGGATCGGCTGGAATCACGGCGGTCTCTGACCAGGCCCGGTCTATTTCCCTGATTGAGGCGATCCTCGGCCAGTTGTACCTGGCGGTGCTGATCTCACGACTGGTGGGTGCGTACCGCATGCACTTCTCGAAGGAAAGCTAGGTCACTGGCGGGCAAAGCGGGGATCGAATTGAAATGGGAGCGGTTTGCCGAAGTGCAATTTCTTGAAATCAGGATGCTCGGGATTCAGCAGGTAGCTGTTCTCTGCCGGCACCAGGGTGCTGGGTACACGCAGCACCGCGGAACGGCGGCTGCGGACCCACTCGTCCCCGATGGACTGTACTTCGTCGGGCGCCGGATTTGCTTTCCAGTCTCGCGGTAAATTGGCCAGGTCCAGGACCTCGATCAGTGACGATTGGATCGTTACCTCAAACAGAACGTAGCGTTTGAGGAGTTCGGGCGAGTCGAGATGAACCAGGATTTCGAGTACGGCAAGAGACTGTGACTCCGCGGTATAGATGAGAGCGGTGCCGCGGCCATTCCAGCGCCCGCCGTACAGGCGGGCGCCTTCCCCACTGAACGCCGACTTGGCATGAACTTCTTTGGTGATCCGCCAGGCGGAAACCGTCAACTAAAGACCCCGTGCTCGACTCTGCCGATCAGGTCTTCCACTTCCCTTGCGCCCAGTTCGGTCCTCGCATACAGCAGCGGAGGCTGATCATGCAGCGCTTTCTTGGGAGAAGTAAGCCAGTGGACGGCGGAGGTGACGTCCCCCTCGAAGAGTTCTACGCACTGCTCAAAAAGAATGGCAATGCGCAGCAGACGCTCTGACTCGCCGGGCTCAAACTTACCTGCCGTTTTACGTCTTGCCAAAGTGCGCTCGGGGATCCCGATCACCGAAGCCAGCGTGGCCACAGGCAGACCGCTATTCTCTTCGAGTTGAAGCAGGGTTTCGAACGCAAAGCCACGCTCGATCTGGCGCAACAGTTCCACCTTGCTGCTGGAGCCCAGCCCGAGGCTCCCACCGCGCTTGCGGAAGCGGACCACAGGCCGCCGCGCGGGGTGCGGCGAAGGGCCGATAGACATCGAGATGGCGCTGTCACTCATACAGCTATGCTAATGCGGGACGGACATAATGTCAATATTTTAGTGCCATGTGGCAAGACCCGTTTTACGCTCACCATGTCACCTTGAGTGTCTTTTCCAGGTAACCATCCCCGGGCCCGAAGTCAACCTCCACCCGGCGCACGGAGGAACTCGCAGGCGGCAAAGGGGCTCCCTCCACGAGGAGTTTCGACCGCGGGTCGTTGACTCTCAGCAAGATTACCTGCCGGCTGTTCGCAGGCGCGGATAAGCGCAAGGTCAACGAGTTCGCCTCCGCCTGCTGGTCCAATACCTTCAACTGCCGGGTGACGGCGCCGGGCTGTGGCAGAGCATGTTCCATGCCGGCCTCCACCGCAGGCAGAGGGATGCGCAACACGCCACCTTCGAACCTTGCCCCGGAAGCGTGCGAGCCCAGAACCACGAAAGATCCTGTCGCCTTCACCAACAGCGTGGTTCCGGAACGCGTAATTTCCAGGTCGACGGTGCCGCCCCCCAACGGCACATGGCGTAACGCTGCGTGATCCCACTCCGCGGGCAGACTCGGTGTCACCAGGAGCCGATTGGCCGCCGCATCCCACTCCAGACCGAAGAGCCCGCGCAGCACGGGCGAGACCACCATCGCGGACGACCAGAGTTGGTGCGAGGTGCTGCGTCCCAACGGCGCGAAGTACTCCCCTGAAAGCAACTCCGTCACCGCACCCGGATCCTGCGCCCAGGTGAGATCGGCATTCTGCATCAGGTGGGCATACGCAGAGAGACTACGGCCGTTACGATATTCGGAAACCGACACCCACCCGGTGTAGAGCGGCCACACTGTCCCCTGGTGGTAGCTGATGGGGTCGAAGAACGAAACTGTGGGGCTTAAATCGCGCGTGCCCCAGTCGGTGGAGAACTCTTGTGCCGCCCAACGGTTCAGCATCGGCTGCGTATGCTGCAACTTGTAACTGCCGTCCCAGGAGGCGACCGCGGGAAAGATAGTCGGGCTCGCGTCTACACTGCCGTCCTTATTGCGGCTGAAGGCATAAAAGCCTCCGCCGGGCAGCAGGTATTCCTTTTCCATTGTGGCCCCGATGCTGGCGGCACGGCTGGCTGCCTGGCGCGCGATCTCAGCGTGCCCGGTCGCTTTCGCCAGCTCGGCCATCGCCGCACTTCCCTGTTGATCGAGCGCTGCCAGATAGATCTCCTGGTGCGGCATGCCGGGAGGCCAGGATTCTACCCAGCCGGTACCTTCCGTGTTCTCGTAGATGCCATCGCCGTCGGAGTCATGGGTGCATTCAAAAGTCCAGGCCCTCTCCAGAGCATCCCAGTTCCTCTGGATGAACCGGGTATCCCCACTGATCTTCAGGTAATCCTCGCTGGCCATCAACAGCAGCGGATTGGCATCGGCGGAGGCATACGCGTAGGGGAGGCTCTCCCAATCGACCAGTTCCGCAGTCTGGGCCCACTCATGCATGATCTTTCCTTCACGGCTCTGCCGCTTGATGAGAAAGTTCAGTTCGTTGCGGGTCAGCCGGAAGTCTCCATAGCTATTCACAGCGTAGAGAGTCCACAGCGCGTCGCGGCCAAAGTACCAGCCGAAACCAGGCCGGGTGGAATCGGCTGAAGAATAGAAGCCGGCCACCAACGCGGTCTCATCGTGCGCTGGGGTGGTTTGTATCCGCAACTGGTCGATCGCGACCTCGGCCCAGGCAAAGGCCTGGTTGAGTTTCTGGTCCGGGGTATCGATGCTCAGGTGTTCCGCAGCAAAATCAGCAAAATGGCTCTGGGTATCGCTGTAGAGCTGCGCCAGGCCGCTGTCGAGCGCCTGCAGCCGCGCTCCCAATGCCTGCGAGGTGGACTCCGCCGCTGTCTCGCCGGTGGTCATCAACAGGGGAAAGAGCTTGCCGCCATCCGTCGACGGATCGAAATGCAGCACAAACTGCAGCGGATAATTCTTCGGGCGTTCCTGGTACGGGGCAAGAATTCCAGGCTGCGCGTTGGGCATTGCGAGCGCCGCGGCATGATCGGGAAGATTCAGGTGCAGCACATAAAATCCCGACGAGCCCTGTTTGACCCACTCGGGCGAGCTGCCGGCATCGGAAGGCGCCGGCCACATCCGTAACATCTCCGGCGTGAAGCCGAAGGTAAGCGTCATGGGACGCAAAGCCTCTATCTGGTAGAAAACCAGCGCGCCGGCGCCATCCGGCGGGCTCTGCGGAGCAAAAAAAATCTCGCGGACGGTAAAGTTGGCGTGCGAGAACGTTATCGTCGTGTGACCCGGCTGCACATCAATGGTCGCTGCCTGCCCATTGACGTCGATGGGGACGGGATAGTCCTTCATCTCCGCGGTGATGCGCATGTGGCTCAGAATCTTCCAGGGAAAGATCCACGCCTCAAACGATCCATCTTGCTGGCCCAGCAGCGCTCCGCGCGGACCAACAACGCTGAAGGGCCGGACCGCCAGAATGTCGCTGGTGATCTTGGGTTGGCCCGGCTGATCGACAGCGAACGAAGGCAGCGGGCGCATGGGATTGTTGCTGTCCGGCGATTGCGCAGCCAGAGAAACAGCAGATCCCACGAGAAGCAGCAAGGCGCAGAACTTCATCGGTTCACCACCTTTGAGGTGAGCTTGAATTTTGTTCCTGTGGCGATGCTGACCGAAATAGGAAGGCGGCCCGATCGGACCGCCTTCCTATTTGGTTAGAAGGAGAAGCGTGCAGCGAATTGCAGGCGACGCATCGTGGTGCCATCCTGGGACGCAAGAGTACTCGAAATCGTGCCTGCATTGCCATCCTGGCAATCGACGCACGAATCCGGGCCGCCCAGATTGACATGGTTAAACGCGTTGAAAGCCTCCGCGCGCAACTGGAAACGAACGCTCTCCGTCAAGTTGAACGACTTTGCCAGAGACAGGTCAGCGTTCCACAAGCCGGGCGCGAACAGGGTGTCGCGTCCCAAGTTGCCAAACGTGCCGGCCGCCGGGCGAGCGTAAGGACCAAACGAGTTGTCAGGCCCAGACGAAGTGAGCACGTAGGGAGAAGGCGTGAAGTATTGAACCTTGTGCGTCAGCGGGTTCAATGATCCTTTGTGCAGGTTGAAACCGTTGCTGCCGGTCTTGTTGAGGAAACCAACGATGTCATTGTCGGAAGAGCTCAACGCATAGCCCGGGGTGTACGGCAACCCGCTTTGAATGGAGACATTGCCATTGAGCGCGAAGCCTCCGATGATCTCGTTCACCCAGCCCTTGACGTTGCCGCCGATCATCTTGCCTTTGCCGAATGGCAGATCATAATTGCCGGCAAAGATGAAGGCGTTGCGCCGGTTGTAGTAGCTCGATCCGTAGCCTACGCGTGGATCGATGAAGAAGTAATACGACTCATGAGCCATCGCCCGCGACCAGGTGTAATGAGACAGAAATTGCAGTCCCTGGCTGAACCGCTTCTCCACCACCACCTGGAGAGCTTGATAGCTCGTAGTGGCCTCGTTGGCGTTATAGCGAAGATCTTGTTCCCATCCGAAGGCATGGCCGAAAGTCACGCCCAGTTCCCGCTGCGCCGTGCCGTCGAAGTAAGGGCGGCGCTCGCTTTGGGTATAGGCAGCTCCCGTTTCCGGATTGATCTGGTTAAAGCCTGCGATGGTCTGCGTGTTCGGGCTCGCCTGGTTTGATGAGTCGAACATGTTGTGCGTGCCATGGCTGCCGACATAGCCAAGTTGCAGCGACATGGTGGAGTTCAACTGCTGCTGCACCGTCAGGTTCCAGGCGTCCAGGGTAGGTATACGCACCCACAGGGGCCGAGTGGGAACGCTGACACCGTCAGGCAAAGGATAGTTGCCGCTGGCGGGGATGGGGGCAAAGGTGAAGCCCGGGGGCCCTTGGGTCAAATTGAAAACGGCCGCCGCGTTCGTCACCGGATTGAGGTTTTGCGAAACCTGGGTCGGATAGGAGAAAGTCAGGACCTCGCCAAAGGTATCGCCGGACCAGCCTTGCCCATAAACGCGCCCATAACCGGCGCGGACCACGGTATTCTGCGTCGCCTGGTAGGCAAGGCCAACCCGGGGTGCCAGATTCGTCCAACTCTTCTGCACGTTCAGGTTGGTTCCCCATGGCCCATACCCGGCAATCCGTATGTCGCCGGTGTTCAGGTCGAGCAGACCACCCTGGCCTTTGCCGTTGACGGTCTCAGGAAAGTACATCTCCCAGCGCAAACCGTAATTCGCAGTGAGCTTGTTGGTGATTCTCCATTGATCCTGACCGTAGAAGAAGAGTCGTTTCTGCCTTTCCTGGGCATTGGTGTTCTGCGTTTGGGTGCGCGCAAAGTTGGACGTATCGCCCAAAAGGAAGGTGGCAAACCCAAGGCCCGACGAGGTAGTTCCGTTCACAGGATCGGTTACACCGGCGGTGCGGATCGCGTGGAAGGTGAAGTTGCCCGATCGGACATTATTGTTGTCCAAACCAACCAGGTGGTTGAGACCGTAGCGTGCATCGCCGCCAAACCGGATATTGTGATTGCCGATCTGGTGGGACCAGTTATTAACGATCTGATATTGGCTCTGGTTCTGCAGAAACTGCGCCGCCGATGTACCGTATTCCAGGTTGCCGCCACCGTTGGTGCCGTTGCTGGCGTTGTCGATGTTGAACTGTGGCAGGCCGCCATTCAAGGCAAGGTCGCCAACGTTTGCGTTGGGAATGCCTAGTTCGTTGCCCAGCGCCTGGTTGTAGTTTGGGCCATTCTCATCCACGTGGAGCCGCAGGTAGCCAAAGCGCACGTCCGTTAGCCATGTGGGAGTGACAACATAATCCATACCGGCCGCTACGCTCTGGTCGCGCGCCGTATCGGTTCCGGCAAAACCACCACTGCCGAATCCCTGACCTCCGGCAAGTCCGAAGAACGGGGCGCCGGAAAGATTAGAGCCGAAGTATGTGTAGCGGCCGAAGAGGTGGAGCTTGCCGGTGAGCTGCGTATCGACCCGCCCGTCTGCCTGGTTGGTATTGAAAATGCCCGATCCAGAGGCAGAGTAGTTGTTGACGATGCCCGCTCCCGGCACATTGGGAGCCGGCAGCAACTTGAAGAAGGCAACCGAGGGTGCAGCCAGACGGCCGGCGGGAATGATATTGCCGGCAAACGGGGTGCGCCCGGCAAGCGCTGTCTGATTGGTCGTCGGGTCAAAGATCTGTCCCTGGCCACCTAGAAGGTATTCGCTCAAATTGCAATCGCCCCCAGAGGTGCAGCTGGTCCGCGCGAGATCGGTCGGAACCGTCGTGAGTGTGGCAGTTCCCGTTTTCTCCCGCAGACCCTGATAGTCGGCGAAGAAGAAAATTTTGTCCTTACGGATCGGGCCGCCCACCGAACCACCAAACTGGTTATGGAGGTTGGGAGCAAGATACTTGCCGGTCAGCGGGTCGGGTGCAAATTCGGCGAAGGGATCACGCGCCTGCTGTGCATCGGACCGGCGGTACTCAAAAGCGGACCCGTGGAAATTATTGCTACCAGATTTGGTCTGGGCGGTGACCAGCCCGGCGACCGCCTTGCCGAACTCGGCGTCGTAGTTCTGCGACGTAACTTTCATTTCAGACGTCGCGTCGAGGTTCGGGTTGATGACGGCCACGCCGATAATCGGATCCTGGTTGTCGGTGCCGTCCAGCTCGTAACCGGTAGCAAACGGCAGCTGGCCGTTGACTTCAATCTGTTGGCTGCGCTGCGGGTTGTTCGCCTCGCCAACGTTCCATCCGATGTAACTCGTCCCCGGGGTCAGCAGTTCAAAGGCGGTGAAATTCCGGTTGAAGTTGGGAAGGTTCTCGACCGCCCGGGAATTCAGAATCGTGCTGACTTCGGCGCGGTCGGTCTGAAGCAGGGGAGCGGCCGAGCTAACCGTCACCGTGTTCGACGTGCTGCCTACAGAAAGCTTTAGGTCCACCTTGGGCGAAGTGTCTGCGTAGACGATTACGTTATCTGCCGAGCTCTTGTTGAAGCCGGGGGCCTCGACGTCCACCCGATAAGTGTCGGGGATGAGGTGCTGCACCCGGAAATCTCCGCCCCCGTCGGTCTGGGCCGAGACGGTTGTACCTTTGGCTACGTCGGTGACTGTGATTTGGGCATTTGGAATGACGGCGCCAGTATTGTCGGTGACGGTTCCGTAGATCGAGCCGTAAACAGCTTGTGCCATCGCTGCAGGAGCCAGCGAAAAAATCCACAATGGTAAAGCTAAGCTAATTATTTTGAAGTATTTAGTGTACATAAGAAGGCCTCTCCCAAGGGTTTACAACGGTTGCACTGCCAGCGATCGCTCCGTCGGCCGGTTCTTCATGCGACCCACAGCGCTTCAGGATCGCGCTACCTTTACGTGCATCCAACGGTCTAGAGAACAGACGGTATCGCGCGGGCCGGAACGAAGTGGTCAAACGATACGTATTCAAGTCCAAACCGAGGGTCTGCCTCGAACCACACGACTGCCAACGTTGTTTACGGTGAATTGACAGTGAAAAGTAGTCGCACGAGCTCTGCATTAAGTAATTCCGAGAAGGTTTCACCCCCGTTTGACCCGTCAAATGACCCGAATGCGGCGCTCATTGAGCGCGTACTAGCCAGCGGCCAGTTCCGCACGTCCCAACGGCTTCGGGAATTTCTGCTGTACATCGCCCAGTGCGCTCTGAATGAAGCGCCTGAATCGGCCACCGAACAGCAGATCGGCATGCACGTGTTTCAGCGGCCGGCGGGATACAACAGCAGCGAAGACAGCATCGTGCGCACCCACGCGCGGCTCTTGCGGCAGAAGTTGGCGGAGTATTTTTCGACTGAGGGAGCGGAGGAGCCCATCATTGTGGAAGTGCCCAAGGGGCACTATCTCCCGATCTTCCGGGCACGGCAGTCCGATCCTCCACTGGCCCCGTTTCCCTTGCCGGCCGAGCCTGCCCCTTCACCGCAGGCACATCCCGTTACCGAAGAGCGCAGCAAGCGGAATTACTGGAAGTCGACACCGCTTGGTATGGTGCTGGGTGTCCTTCTGGTGCTGGTAGTGGCGAGTCTGGGGTTCCTGCTGGCGCGCGCATGGCCCAAAGCAGCGGTGCCAAGAACATCGATCGATGCCTTTTGGGCACCGTTCTTATCCGGTGAACCACCAGTGCTGATCTATAGCAATGCCCGTTTTGTCGGCGATTCGAAGTCCGGCTTGCGGTACGCTCCTGCCGGAGTCGATCCGATCCAGGAGCCAGTGGTGGACCACTACACCGGCATCGGCGAGCTGGCTTCGGTCTATGAATTGACCCGGCTCTTTGATGCCCACCATACAAGCTTCGTTCTCAAACGAAGTCTCCTCGTGACCTGGGACGAAGCCAAGCAGAGGAATCTCATCTTCCTCGGGTCTCCGGCTGAGAACTCGTCGCTGAACGCGCTGCCTTCGCTCACCGATTTCAAGATGATGGCGAATTCGCAGTCGGCAGGTTTCACGAATGAACACCCACGTCCGGGAGAACAAGCGGTTTACTCCCGGCCGGAACATCCGCTGACCATGGACTATGCCGTCATTGCCCTCAAACCTGGCGTGCAGTCCGGAAAACGAACACTTATGTTCTGCGGATTGACCACACTGGGAACCCAAGCGGCGGTCGAATTCGCATCGCGCAAAGACACACTCAATGAACTTTTGAAAACAGTGGGGTCTGGCGGAGAAGTGAAGCCCTTCGAGGCGCTACTCGCAGTGACGCTGGAGGGTGGCGTTCCTTTGCAGAGCAAGCTCATCGCCGTGCGCGTCCATTAAGCTATTGCACCGGTTGCAATTTGAGCTGACTGGACGCGTGGATCTGAGACGCCGCATCGAGTTCGCGCTTCGCGTCCTCTTCTTTTCCAAGGCCGCGATATGCCTGGCCTAACAGGGTATGCGTGATGTAGTTTCCGGGATCCATCTTCAAGGCATGCTGCAGATACATGGCGGCGCTTTGCGGATCATTGCGGCGGAGGAAGACCTTGCCCATCTGGATAAACGGTCCGGTGCTGGAGACATCGAGGGAGATCGCGCGGGTGAGCGCCTCCTGAGCCTGCTGATATTGGCCCATGCGCGTGTAGACATCGCCGAGGCGGTCATATACCGCCGGGTAGGCGGGATTTACCGTGCGCTCCTGCTCGAACTCCGTCAGCGCGTGCGCCACATCCGACTTGTAGAGGTAAACCTCGCCGAGCATGAAATGGGCCAACGGCAACCCGGGCGAAAGGGTAAGTGCCTTCTGCGCAGCTTGCGCGGCCAACTCCGGCAAGTCGGCATCCAGCAGCATGCCACCAGTCAAAAGGTAGGCCGCCCCGCTATCGAGGTTCACGCCGTACTGCGCGGCAAATGCTCCGCGCGCCTCGTCATAACGACGCGCATTCATATACGCAAGTCCCAGCACGTGGTTGGCGTCGGCGTTCGCGTCTGGCATCCACTGCCGCACGCGTTCCAGATAAGGAATGGCCGCGGCCGGCTGCCCCAGGCGATAGAGCGTCAAACCGCGTAACTGGATCGATTCCAGATCGTTCGGATCGTCCTTCATCGCGGCGGCAAAGCTGCGCTCGGCGTCCATGAGTTTTCCCGCCCGGTAGTACGCGATGCCCTGAACGCGATTGGTTTCTTTTTGCGCCGGGGTTGTGGGGGGAGCGTTTTGCCCGGAGCCCGGCCAGCAAGCAAACACAACAACAGCGAGGTACAAGAGAGTTCTCATGACGCTACTTCAGGATACCCCGCCCAGTGCTAGCATCGGCTTGATGGCTGTCTGGTTCATGCTTTTCGCTTTTGTTGCCACGTCAATTGCCCAGGGACAGTCCAATCCTTACCCTGCAAGCACCAGCCATCCTCCACCCGCATGGTTCGTTGACCACGCACCCCAGGCCGGCTTGACGATGCACAACGTCAACGGAGAACTCAACACCAAGAAATACATCATCGAGACCACAGGAAGCGGAGTCGCGATCCTGGACTATGATCGCGACGGATGGCCTGACATCTTTCTGGTAAACGGTCAGGCGCTCGATAGTAAGAACGCTCCCACCAGTAGCCACCTCTATCACAACAATCACGATGGCACATTCACCGATGTAACGGCCCGGGCTGGGTTAACGGCTAGTGGCTGGGGACAGGGCGCCTGCGTGGGCGATTACGATAACGATGGTTTTGACGACCTGTATGTCACCTATTACGGCCACAATCACCTCTACCACAACCAGGGCAATGGAACCTTCAAGGAAGTCAGCACCGCAGCCGGCGTCGCGGGAACCGGTGGGGAATGGGGCTCCGGCTGCGCCTTTGTCGACTATGACCGCGACGGCAAGCTCGACCTCATCGTCGCCAACTACGTGCACTTCGACATCAAGACTGCACCCCGGCCCGGAGAGGGTCAGATGTGCATCTGGAAAGGCGTTCCTGTCATGTGCGGTCCGCGTGGGCTGGACTCCAGCCCCAATCTCCTCTACCGCAACCTCGGCGACGGCCGGTTTGCCGACACCAGCAAGAGCAGCGGCATCGACAAGACCAACGGACACTACTGCCTCGGCGTGTCGACACTGGACTACAACCACGACGGATGGCCCGATATCTACGTGGCCTGCGATAGCACACCCAGCATTCTTTATCGCAACAACAAAGATGGGACCTTTACCGACGTCGCGGTCGAAGCTTCGGTGGCGTTCGACGAAGATGGCCGTGAACAGGCCGGCATGGGCGCCACCATCGCGGACTATAACGGCGACGGATGGCCCGACATCTTCAAAACCAATTTTTCCGATGACACCTCTTCGCTCTACCAGAACAATGGGGATGGCACCTACAGCTGGAAAATCTTCGACGCCGGCCTGGCCCTGAACACGCAGTATCTCGGCTGGGGTGTCATGTTCTTCGATATGGATAACGACGGATGGCCCGATCTACTGATCGCCAACGGCCACGTCTACCCCGAGGTTGACACCGCGCACCTGGGCGCCACCTACAAGGAGCCACGTCTCGTCTATTGGAACAGCGCAGGTGGCAAATTCAAAGACATCAGCAAGACTGCCGGGCCGGGCTGTACCGAGCCCGAGTCCAGCCGCGGCCTGGCCGTCGCAGATCTCTGGAACCAGGGGCGGATGTCCGCGGTCATCAACAACTCGGGAGCGGCTCCGTTTTTGCTGGTCAACGAAGCTGCCAATCCAAACCATTGGATCGGAATCGGCACAGTCGGCACAAAATCGAACCGCGATGGCATTGGCGCCAGTGTTTCGGTGTTTGCCGGTGACAGGAAGTGGGTGCAGGAGGTCCGCAGCGGATCGAGTTATCTCTCGAGCAGCGACCTGCGTCTGCACTTCGGACTGGGATCAACGACTCGAATCGATCGCGTGGAGATCGCCTGGCCCAGCGGCCTACGAGAGTCCTTCGGCGCGCCGGTCGTAGATCACATCCACACCCTTACCGAAGGGACGGGCAAGCCTTTCTAGGGCGGCGGCAGCGAAGACAATGACGATAGGGAAGCATTCCAGGGTGTAGCGCGGCTCCGGCGCGTCAATCGTCACCAGCAGCAACGAACGCAAGAGAACATAAGCCACCATGGCAGCGGCAAATCGCGGGCGGAAGAAAACGCCCGTCAGCCCCGCTACCAGGTAGGCCAGGTTCAGCGCGCCGTAGGCCCAGGAGATTCGCGTCTCCACATGATGCAGCCGGTACTGCCACCACCGCAGTTCTATATTCAGCATCTCCACCCGTGGCCGAAGCCACATATTCGCCAGGCGCAGTAGCGGAAGCGTCACGTAGTAACGGAAGGGATCGGCCTGGATACGCTCCGCCGCCAACGCCGCAAACTCGGCATCGATGGCGGGCGTGAGGGCATCGTCTACGTTGTATCGGGCGATAAGTGCCAGGGTCTGGGCTGTGGTCTGCGGATCAAACGTCCGCGCCGGAAGCACGTGGATGTCAATGTCGTCGCCGGGTACGTTCCAGTAGATTTCATAGGTCGACGCGAAATCGACCAGCCACGTCCGGGTCCAGCGCTGAAAACCGGTTGCCAGGGGTTCCCCCGGGTCGGCCGCGGATCTCGGCGCCAACGGTTGAAAGACGTGGAGGGTGTGGGCGTTGCGTGCTGTCCAGGCGACAAAAGGGAGTACGGAGATGGCCCCGCACAACAAAGCGGTTCGTAGTGAGTTGCGGCGGTAGTACAAGAGTGCGGGAAAGAAGGCTACGGCGAGCAGCGCGCCGTCGGGACGCAAGAGCGCGGCGTAGCTCCAGGCGAAGGCGAGGGCCAGCATCCATCTCCAGCGCGCGGATTCGACCACCGCGGCAAAGGCGTAGAGGCCCAGGGCTACGCAGAAGATGGAGAGCGTTTCGGTAAGCGGCATAGCGACGTAATTTGCGGTAAAGGGACAGAGCGCGGCCAGCCAAAGGGCGACGATGGCAGCGCGATCCCCGCACACTTGTCGCACGAAACCAGCGATCAGCAGGCAACTCGCGAGATCGATCACGACTTGCAGGTAAAGCACGGCGTAGTAGTTCTGCAGGCCAAAGGCGGCGAAGCAGGCGGCGAGGAAGGCTGGGTATCCGGGCAGGCGCACCAGGGTCGGGGCGATGGCTCCGTGGGACCACAGACCGGCCGTAGATGCCGTGCGCGAGCCAGTTCCTGGCGATGTCGGCGTAGAGGAGAGAGTCGCCCTGGATCTGCGGGTAAGCGTGAATGAACCAAAGCCGCAAGGCCGCACCCGCCGCCAGCGCGAACAGTACAGAAAGCAAAGTGCGCATGCGGAGGGACGGCATCCCGGTTAGAATAAATGGATGCCAGCGGGCGGGAGTAGCTCAATGGTAGAGTAGCGGCTTCCCAAGCCGTTGGTTGCGGGTTCGATCCCCGTCTCCCGCTCCATCGCGTTCAGTAGCAACCCTAGCGGCGAAGTGTTCTTGGCTCTTCCGCCGCGGCCGTGAGTTCACGGGCGCGCTCGAAGACGTCGAGAAGCATACTGCGCGTCAGCTTGCCGGTGTTGGTGTTTTGCAGCGAAGGATGGAAGCTGGCGATCAGGTAGCGCCCTCCCGGCAACGCATACTCTGCGCCGTGAGCGAATTTGAAGCGCGGCTTGCGTTCGCACTGCCCGGTGCGCGCCAGGTGATGCAAATATCCATCGAAGGCGATGCGGCCCAGGCAAACGACCACGCTCAAATTCGTCAGCAAGCTGATCTCCTCGTCAAGAAAAGGAGCACAGTTCGCCAGTTCAGAATTCTTGGGCGCATTATCCGGAGGCGCGCAGCGAACCACTGCACTGATCCAGCAATTGCGGAGTTGCATGCCGTCTCCGCGGGAAACCGATTCTGCCTGCGAAGCAAAGCCTGCCTGATGCAAAACGGGGTAGAGGAAATCTCCAGAACCGTCACCCGTAAAAGGCCTGCCGGTGCGATTGGAACCGTGCGCTCCGGGCGCGAGGCCGAGAATCAACAAACGAGCATGCTCATCGCCGAACGAGGGCACCGGTTTGGCCCAGTAGATCCAATCGCGATAGGCGCGGCGTTTACTGGTGGCGATATCTTCGCAATATTTGCGCAGCCGGGTGCATTTCTGGCAACGAATGAGCGTCTGGTTGAAGAGTACGAGGGGGCTGGGCAAGGCCGGAATAGGGCCAGGACTTTCCACAGGCAGACTCGGACTGCCCGCAGTAGCAGCGGGGTTGGCACGGGGGATAGTGCTCATACCCGATTGTACGTCCCTTCAGAAAGACGGCGTAAGATGATTTTCACGAAACTCAGAGGATACGCATGCATCAGGAAAAACACGGGTTAGGATGGTTTCTTTCGGTCTGTGTGTTGCTCACCGTGGGCTGCAAACAAGAGCCCGCCCCAGCACCGCAACCGGTCGCTCAGCCGGCGCCAGTACAAATAGGTGGCGAGAACGTCCTCACGCTGGCCCGGAAAGCAACCACCGGGAGCAGCAAACCTGAGTTCCTGTCCGTTACCCTGCTTCCCGGACGAGGCATGAATATGTTGCAGGTCACCGCGGCCATTCCGGGAGCGGGCGAGATTCCACTGCTGCGCTCGCCCTCCGTTGCCGAGGCAGCTACGCAACTGAGCGGAGCCGGCAAAGACGAGTTAGGCAACGCCTCGTTTGGCATGGGGGGCGCCTTCCTGATTCCTTATCCCAATCGCATCCTGGGCGAAGCCTCGGCCGATGGCAAATCGGTCATCACGCATTGGCGCGGCCACACCCTGGCGTTGCCGGCTAACTTTCCCAGTAAAAATCCCGGCGGCCGCGTGGTTGCCATTCACGGGCTGATCAACCAATCCAAAGTCGAAGATCTGCACACGGAAACGACTCCCGATGGGCAGACCGTGACGGGAGTGATCCACGCCGGCGATTTCGGCGGCCACTGGGTTTCTGACACCGACCTTAACTTCACCATCGTTCTCAACGGCCAAGGCGTCGAAACCAGCATCACCGCGAAGAACGTCGGCAAAGAACCGGAGCCGATGTCGATCGGCTGGCATCCCTACTTCCAAATACCCAGCGGCGATCGCGGCCAGGCGCGCGTGCATGTGCCGGCCTCGATGATGGCCCTGGTGAACAATTACGGTGACGCATTCCCCACCGGCCAACTGAAACCCGTCAAAGGCACTGTGTATGACTACAACGCCCCCGACGGAGTGGCGCTCGACGATCACTTTCTCGACGACAACTTCTCTCATCTCACACGTACCGGCGACGCGGTGGATGTAAAGCTGATCGATCCCAAGTCCAAGTATGGATTGATCGTGGCCGCGCTCTCTCCCGAGATCCGGACTGTGCAGGTGTACTCCCCAAAGGGGTCCAGGTTTGTTGCGGTGGAACCGCAATTCAACTACGTAGACCCTTTCGGCAAGGAGTGGAAGAGCATGGATACCGGTATGGTGACGCTTCGTCCCGGCCAGTCAGTAACCTGGAAGGTTCGGCTGGAGCTCTTTACGCCGCAATAGCGACGGCTTTTCCACATCCTGTATCGCAGATCCTCTTCCGTGTCATTGAGGAAAGACGGTTGTGTTATTACCGCGGTAATGGTGTCACCGCACGGGCTCGTGCTGTTTCGGACCGAACCGGCGCATACTCGTTCCATGAGAAAACCGGTAGCGGCCCGCTGCCTCTGCTGCGGGTACAAAACCCTATCTATTCCAGAGGCTCTCGAGCTGTGCCAAGTCTGCTGGTGGCAGGATGATGGGCAAGACGACCGCGATGCAGACATTGTGCGGAGAACCGTGAACGGCAACCTCAGCCTGAGCGACGGCCGCCGGAATTACAAGCATTTTCAGGCTGCCGATCCGCGGTTTGTGGCCCATGTACGCTCCCCCCGGCAGGACGAAGAGTAACCAGAAAAGGGTGTATCGTAGTTAATAGCGGCCTTGCATTCTTAACGTTGCGGGTTTGACCCCTCTCGGGAAAGCCCCATACGATGAAAGCTGGCTGTAACGGGCCGCTCCGCGTACATCGATTCCGCCATTGCGGCGGCGCGGGGGGCGAGCAAATCTGGAAGGCATACGTTGAGTTCAACTGAAATGATTGAAACTACCCCGCAATCCGGCGGTGAAGCAACCGCCACCGAAGAGCCTGCCGCGCACGACCACGCAGGCCATGATCACGATCACGATCACGGCACAGCCACGCTAAACCCGGATTGCACCCGGGAAGTAGAAATTGAAATTCCCGCGGACGAAGTCGCCCGCAACTTCCGCACCGTCACCAAGCGCTATCAGAAACAAGCCCGCATCCCTGGCTTCCGCTCTGGCAAGGTGCCGGAGTCGTTGATTCGTGGCCGCTTCGCGGAGCAAATCCGCCAGGATGTGATGGAAGCTGTGCTGCCCGACCACTTTCGCGCCGCCATCGCAGAGAAGCAGCTCAAGCCCATCTCGCAACCACAGGTCACCAATATCGAGATGGAAGAGGGCAAGCCACTGCGTTTCAAGGCGGCCTTTGAAGTGATCCCCGACTTTTCCATCGATGGCTACCAGGATGTGAAGGTGGAGAAAGTAGCCACTGACATCACCGATGCCGAAGTGGATGCCGAGCTGGCTCGTATTCGCGACTCGCACTCCACCATGGAGCCGGTCACTGAAGAGCGTCCGTTGGCTGATGGGGACTATGCCCAGATCAGTTTCACCGGCATCGTGCAACCTGCGGAAGAAGGCGGCGAAGCGGTGAACGAGGATCCGATCAGCGGCCACGATGTCATGGTGGCGGTGGGTGGCCCCAACACGCTCGAGAGCTTCAACGCAGCATTGCGTGGCGCGTCCGTAGGTCAGGAGCTGAAGTTCGAAGTTACCTATCCTGCAGATTTTGGCGAACGCAAACTGGCCGGCAAGCGCGTTGCCTATGACCTCGAGGTCAAAGGCATCAAGAAGAAGATCGAACCGGAGCTCAACGATGACTTCGCTAAGGAGCTCGGCCAGTATGAAAGCATGGCTGATTTCACCAGCCAACTGCGCGAGCATCTAGCCAACGATAAGCAGCGCCGGGCACAAAGCGAGACCACCAACCGGCTGCTCGATGCGCTGGTGACTCGTTTCGAGTTCCCTGTTCCCGAGTCGCTGGTGCAGCAGCAGATTGAAGCGCGGCTCGATCGCGGATTGCGCGCCCTTGCATCCCAGGGAATGCGCACCGAAGACATGCGCAATCTCGACTTCGTTCGACTGCGGGCGGCCCAACGGCCTTCTGCGACGGCTGAGGTCAAGGGTTCGATTCTGCTCGATCGCATCGCCGATGCAGAGAACGTCCATGTACCGGAAGAAGAAGTAGAACAAGAGCTGCAAGCCATTGCAATGCAGATGCGCGAGCCGTTGGATTCACTGCGTGCGCGTTTGACTGAGGACGGCAGCCTCGCTAGAATCCGGGAACGCTTGCGTAGGGAGAAGATGGGCGCACTGCTTTATGAGCGGCTAGCGTCCTAGTCAAGACACAACGGGCAACATCAACATCGGGAAGAAGATCCGGAAGCAAGGGAGAGCATGGCACTTGTACCTATGGTGGTCGAGCAGACGAGTCGAGGCGAGCGCGCCTACGACATTTATTCCCGTCTGCTCCGCGACAACATTATCTTTCTGGGAACACCGATCGACGATCAGATTGCAAACCTGGTCATCGCGCAGATGCTCTTTCTGTCCGGCGAGGACCCAGAGAAGGACCTTCAGCTGTACATCAATTCTCCCGGCGGCTCCATCACCGCGGGTCTCGCCATCTACGACACCATGCAATTCATCCGCAACGATGTGGTTACCTACTGCATCGGGCAGGCAGCCAGCATGGCAGCATTCCTGCTCATGAGCGGCAACAAGGGTAAGCGCTTTGCGTTGCCGAACTCTCGCATCCTGATCCATCAGCCCTCCATGGGCGGCCTCTCCGGTCAGGCCACCGATATCGACATTCACGCGCGCGAGATTCTGCGCATCCGCGAAATCACCAACAAGTTAATGGCGAAACACACGTCCCAGCCGCTGGACCGCATTGAACGGGACGTGGAGCGAGACTTCATCATGAACGCGCAACAAGCGAAAGAGTACGGCATCATCGACGAAATCATCGACCGGCCACGCACCTGATGAACGTCAGGGCAAAAGGAGTTGCAGTATGAAAACGCCGAGGGGAACAGACGATACGCTCCGTTGTTCGTTCTGTCATAAATCGCAGGACGCCGTTGCAAAATTGATCTCCTCACCGAGCGACTATCCGCGCGCCTACATTTGCGATGAGTGCGTTGCGGTCTGCAATTCCATCCTGGAAGACGATCGGGGAGAGACCCAACCCGGAGCGGCGCCGGCACACCTGCCCAAGCCGCAAGAGGTAAAGGGCTTTCTCGACGAGTACGTCATCGGCCAGGATCAAACCAAGAAGAAACTGGCAGTCGCGGTTTACAACCACTACAAGCGCATCCAGATGAACCGGACGCGCGGCAATGATGTGGAGCTCTCGAAATCCAACATCCTGCTGGTAGGGCCCACCGGAAGCGGCAAGACCCTACTGGCACACACTCTGGCCAAAATGCTGGACGTGCCCTTCGCCATCGTCGACGCAACCACGTTGACCGAGGCGGGCTACGTCGGCGAAGACGTTGAAAACATTATCCTCAAGCTGCTGCAGGCAGCGGACGGTGATGTGGCCAGAGCCCAGACCGGCATTATCTATATTGACGAAATCGACAAGATCGGCCGTAAGGACGAAAACCCGTCGATTACCCGCGATGTCTCCGGTGAAGGGGTACAGCAGGCACTGCTAAAGATTCTCGAGGGCACGGTAGCCAACGTTCCGCCGCAGGGCGGCCGCAAGCATCCGCACCAGGAGTTCACACCCGTCGACACCACCAATATCCTGTTCATTTGCGGTGGGGCATTTGTCGGGTTGGAGCGCATTGTGGGACGCCGTGTAGGCAAGAAGGCGCTTGGCTTCAAGGCACTCTCCGATAAGGAAGCGCAGGAAGTGGGCGTTTTGCCGGCGCAGCGCGACACCGAACTGCTGCGCCAAGCGCAACCGCAGGATCTGATCAAGTTCGGTCTCATCCCGGAGTTCGTCGGACGTCTGCCGGTAATCGGCATTCTCGACGAGCTGGACGAGGCTGCCCTGGTAGAAATCCTCACCAAGCCACGCAATGCGATTCTGAAGCAGTATCAGCGGCTCTTCGAGTACGAGGGTGTTCGCCTGTTGTTTGCTGAAGACGCATCCCGTGCGGTGGCTCGTGAGGCCCTGAACCGCAAGGTCGGGGCGCGCGGTCTGCGCATGATCCTGGAAGAGCTGATGCTCGACCTCATGTACCACCTGCCCAGCAACAAGAAAATCAAAGAGCTGGATATCACCGCGGAAATGGTGCAGAAACGCGATCTTTCTGTGACACTTTTGGAAAAGGCCGGATAAGCCCTGCTTTTGATGGACCCTTCTTAGGGTAAGAAGACGAACCGCAGATCACTCCCCTTTCGAGCCTCGCTCATGGTGGACGTCTGCGGTTCCTTATTGGTCTTGCATTCCTGTTGCCAGGATTCATTTTTTACTCTGTTGATTGCTTCAAGCCGTAAACCTCCGGGTCATTGGCGCAACTCTCATTTCCTATGTATAAGGGAATTAAGTGAAAGGAAATCGCGTGACACAAGCTAAAGAAACCCGTGACAAAGGCGATCTTCGCAAGCTTCCCATGATGCCCATACGGGATATGGTGATCTTCCCTTACATGATGACCCCCTTTGTCGTGGGGCGTGAGTCGAGCGTCCGCGCACTGGAAGAAGCGTTGACCGGGGATCGCAAGATTTTTCTCGCCACCCAACATGACGCGGGCATCGATGAACCCCGGCCAGAAGACATCTATTCGGTGGGCACCATCGGCAATATCGTCCAGAGCGTAAAAATGCCGGACGGCAATATCAAGGTTCTGGTCGAGGGCCTGGAGCGCGCAAAAGCAGTCGAGATGAATGACTCCGACGGCTTCTTTGTGGCTACGGTACGTGTCGCCAACCGCCAGCTGGAAGTGAATCCCCAGATCGAGCAGGTGATGCAGCGCGTCACTTCCCTGTTCGAGCAATACGTCAAGCTGCAGCAGTCTCTGAATTACGAGACCATGATCGCCGCGGTACGCATGGATGAGCCGGCCAAGCTGTCAGATACCATCGCCGCCAACCTGCAGCTCTCGATCGAAGAAAAGCAGGAGTTGCTGGATATATTCGATCCCAGCGAGCGCCTCACCCGCGTTGCCGACGTACTTGATATCGAGATCGAAAAGCTGAACATGGATCGCAGCGTGCAAAGCCGCGTCAAGCGGCAGATGGAGCGCGCACAAAAAGAGTACTACCTCAACGAGAAGATCAAGGCCATCCAGAAGGAATTGGGCCGCGGCGAGAAGAGCGAGTTTGATGAACTGCGCAAGAAGATCGACGCCGCCGGCATGCCGAAAGAAGTATTCGATAAGGCGATCCAGGAGCTGAAAAAGCTTGAAGCGATGCCGCCGATGTCGGCCGAGTCGACCGTGTCGAGAAACTACCTGGATTGGCTGCTCGCGGTGCCGTGGAAGAAGCGCAGCAAAGAGACTCGCAGCATCGACCACGCAGAAAAGGTTTTGAACGCCGATCATTACGGCCTGGAGAAGATCAAGGAGCGCATCCTCGAGTTCCTGGCAGTTCGGCAACTGGTCAAGAATCCCAAAGGATCGATCCTTTGCTTCGTCGGGCCTCCGGGCGTCGGCAAGACTTCGCTCGGCATGTCGATCGCCAAGGCGACAGGCCGCAAGTTCGTGCGCATGTCGCTCGGCGGGGTTCGCGACGAGGCTGAAATTCGTGGCCATCGACGCACCTACATTGGGGCGCTCCCGGGCCAGATCATCCAGTCGATGAAGAAGGCGGGCACCAAGAACCCGGTGTTCATGCTCGATGAAGTGGACAAGATGGCGTCTGACCTTCGCGGTGATCCCGCGTCGGCGCTGCTCGAGGTGCTTGATCCGGAGCAGAACACCAGCTTCATGGACCACTACCTCGACGTGGATTACGACCTCTCACAGGTGCTGTTCGTGGCGACGGCCAATGTGTTGCACACCATCCCGGCGCCGCTGCAGGACCGCATGGAGATTCTTCGCTTGCACGGGTATACCGAGGCGGAAAAGCTGGAGATCGCCAAGCAGTACCTGGTCAAGAAACAGCGTGAGGCCACCGGTCTGACGGACAAGAACGCCGTGTTCAGCGACTCGGCACTGGTCGACATTATTCGCGGCTATACGCGCGAAGCCGGGGTACGCAACCTGGAGCGCGAGATTGGCAACGTCTGCCGCAAGGTAGCTCGCCGCGTCGTCCGCAACGGCGTCAAGCACAAGGAAGAGATCACCGAGAGCAACGTCAACGAGTTCCTGGGAGTCGCCAAGTTCCGCGATTCGCAGCTACACGAGACCAGTGAAGTGGGTTTGGTGACCGGCCTGGCCTGGACAGAAGTCGGCGGCAGCATCCTATCGACCGAAGTACAGGTGCTGGACGGCAAGGGCAAGTTGACCCTGACCGGCCAACTGGGCGACGTCATGCAGGAGTCGGCGCAAGCCGCTCTTTCCTACATTCGCAGCCGGGCGCAGCATCTCGGTCTACCCAAGGACTTCTACCGCAACATCGACATCCACGTACATGTGCCGGAAGGCGCGATCCCCAAGGACGGACCTTCTGCGGGCATCACCATCGCCACCGCGCTGGCCAGCGCCTTGGCCAAGATACGCGTCCGGCGCGATATCGCCATGACCGGCGAAATCACGCTGCGCGGTAAGGTTCTTCCGATTGGCGGGCTGAAAGAGAAACTGCTGGCGGCGCACCGCGCCGGCATCTTTGAGGCGGTGCTGCCTCGCGCCAATGAGAAAGACCTGGCAGATCTTCCGGAAAACCTGCGCACTGCGATGAAGCTGCACTTCGTCGATCAGATGGACGAAGTACTCAAGATCGCGCTGGAAACACCGCTTCCGGAGCTGCGGGAAGAAACACCGGAGGCCTTGGCCGCGGTGACTCCTGCCGTACCCGTCGGCCAGCCGCGCGCGCAGTAAGTGCAACTGGTTACGAAGTTCCTCCTGTCGGCGATGGCGCCGGAGCAATTCCCGGCCGCCACCGCCCCGGAGTTCGCGTTTCTTGGCCGGTCCAATGTCGGCAAATCCAGTCTGATCAATGGATTGTTAGGGGAGAAGGCGGCTAAGGTTTCGTCTTCGCCGGGACGCACCCGCGCCATCAACTTCTTCGCTCTTTCCGATTCCCCAACGGCCAGGCTGCCTCGGCTCTTGTTTGCCGATTTGCCAGGCTACGGGTATGCGAAACTTTCCCGTTCCATCTCTGCGGAGTGGCCTAAGTTCATCAATCCTTATTTGGAAGACCGGGCGAACCTGGTCCTCTGCATTTGTCTGGTGGACAGCAACATCCCGGTGCAGGCGAGCGACCAGCAGCTCATCGAATCGTTGAAGAGCATGGGCCGCCCCTTCCTGACCGTAGGAACAAAAGCCGATCGCCTTTCCGGCAATGGCCGTGCCAAGGCCCTGGCGACGCTCAAAGATGGCTTGGGGCTCAGCGAGATTCTGCTCTGCTCGACAAAAACCGGCTTTGGGATCAAGGAGCTATGGGCGCAGATCCTGGCTCACGCCTCGACCGGGCAGGCTGGGCTTTAGCCTAGTCAATCAAGACTGGGTGGGCCGCAGGTTGCTCGCTTGCTGTTCTCAGCAGTCACCGCTGTTGAAACAAACCTATCTTCCCTTTGTCATCTCGACCGGAGCGTACACAGATTTCCTCCTTCACCACGCTCAACTACGGCCACGTTTGCGTCTCTCCGAAAAGAGAGACGCATGAAATCAACCGGTCACACTACTATCGACGGGAAATCCGTGGGAGCGAAGTGGAGAGATGACAAAGGGGAGATAGGTTTGTTTCCTAAGCAGCGGCTCCAGGGAACCGAGAGAGACTCCCGGCCCTGATCCTTCCCGGGAAATCCGAACTCTCCACTCCGCTGCGCCCCGGTCGAGATGACAAAGGGAAGATAGGCTTATTTTCTGAGCATTCGCTACTGGAACCGAGAGCTAGCAAGTCTATAAAGTCGCTATCTCGGTTAGTAGTGGGCCAGATGCATGCCGCGTCCACCTACCAGGTGGAATAGGGTTGGCCATCACTGCCCGCCTGCTCTGACCCGCTATGCACATCGGTCATGCCGGGCTCCGTCTGGTCGACATTCTGCAGTGTGTCATCCATCGTCGGCACCCAGGTCGTGGCGCTGTGCGTCACCGGGTCGACAGGAATCGCCTTCAAATACCCGCCGCTCACCAAGTCATCCAGCGTCTGCGGCGCCTTATCTTTGTCGTTGGTATACGAATCAATCGCATCCCGCATCACGTGCAGGTCTTCTTTCAGCACGGCTTCCCGGGCAGCGCGTATCGACGCTACGTAGGCCGGGATGGCAATCGCGGCCAGAATGGCAATGATTAGCATCACCACCATCAGCTCCACTAAGGTGAAGCCAGACCTACCAGTCAGAGTATTTCGTTCCATCCAGCGCTTTCCCCTGCGACTTTGAGGCGACATCGAAAACATTCTGACCTCCCCACGAGTCACTGGTGGGCTCGTCCTGCATGGACCGTAAGATCCACTCGGCTTTACCGGTCATGGGGTCAACCGGGATGCGGCGTAAAAACTTCAGCTTCTTTCCCTGCGCGTCGACGCCATTCACCAGGGTTTCAAGGTCCGGCGGATACCCGCCGCTATCTGCCTTGATGATGAAGGCGTGTTTGTCTGCTGCGTCTTTGTAATGGTCGATGGCATCGCGCATTTGCCACAAGTCATACCGCAGTTCCCTTTCCCTCTCGCGCTGCGCTCGAAACCGCGCCAGCGGAACTGCGGCCGATGCAAGAATCGCAAGGATCGCGACCGTCACAATCAACTCGACCAGCGTTAACCCCGCCTGTCCAGCCGCCGCGTTGCGCTTACGAAAGGTGTACCGCATAAGGGACCCTATTGAACATGGACCACGGTTTGCGATCCGGGAATGTTCACCGCTTGTTGCGCGCTGTTCTTTGCCGAAGCGCGGACAATCTGCAACGCGGCATCTCCTGGGGCATTGGCCTGGAAGGTCAGCACACACACTGTGCCGGCTCCGTTGACTCCCGCCACGCCCGGCGGCCTGGAAGCTGAAATCACGACATTCCCTACCCCATCATCGCGATGCACGAGCGCAATCGCTTGCCCGTCATGACCGAGATAGGTCCCGCTGTCGACGTTCACTAATGCCAGCTTGCTGTTGTCGTAATGTAACTGCATCGGTACTGAAAACACATCCTGACCACCGCTCAGGGCGACCGACACGGTAAAGCTGGTGCCGGCCTTCGGCGAAACCGGCGGAGGCACCAACGCCATGCTGATGGATCCTACGGGAGAGGCCGCCGGCGCAGCCGGAGCGCCTGGGGTTACCGGGGGCGTTACATCGGCGGACGGCCCCCCTGCGTGCGATTGCAACCCGGCCGGCAGTCCGCCGGCCTGGCTGCGCGTGGCGGAAATGCGCCGCAACTCGACATTCGTGCCTGTGCCGGTATCGATCTCCTGCAAGTTCAACGGGGTGATATCCGTCGCCCGCACCACGTGCGGTGTCAGCATGAAGATAATCTCGTCGTCGCTTTGCTGATGCGCCGTGGAACTAAAGATGTACTTCAGGATCGGAAGCTCGCCCAGGCCCGGCGTTCCGCCGATTGTCGTCAGATCCTGCTTCTGCAGAAATCCGCCCAGGATATTGACTTCGCCTTCCTTGAGCCGAACCACCTGGTCCGCGGTGCGCTGGCTGATGATGGGCTCCGTGATGCCACCAATGTTGGTCGAGCCCTGCTCCTGGGAGGAGACGATCTTGATCTTGAGCGTGACGTCCCGGTCGTAGTGAACGATGGGCGTAATCTCGATTTCCACACCGACGTCCAGATAGGTGAACTGGGTGTTTACCAGCGAACTGACGACTGCGGTGGCCGCACCTGTCTGGTAGGAGCCGGTCGCTACCGGGATGCGTTCACCAATCTTCAAGTCAGCCTTCTGCCCGTCGGTCGCCCGGATGCTGGGATTCTGCAATACCTTGGTATCGGAATCCGACAGCAGCAGGTTGGCCGTCGCCTGACCAATGGTCACAGCGAAGTTGGTCGCGTTCAAATGGGCCAGGTTATTCAGCGTCAAATTGGTAGAGCTGGTCCCGGTGGTAGTGGTTCCCGTGGTGGTCGTCCCCGTCGTGGTGGTACCGGTCGTGGTCGTAGTCGCGTTGGGCGGCTGCAACGCAATCCCGAAGCTGCCGGGAAGCTGCACGCCGATGGTGCGCGTTTTGTCGCGATTCACTTCCAGCAAGGCCACGTCGACGACTACCTCAGGACGCGACTTATCCAGATCGTTGATGAGCTTTTGCGCCAAGAGCAGTTCATCCGGCGTGGCGCGCATGACGATCGCGCTCTGGCTCGGAACGCCGTAGAGCTTGGCATTGACAAGCAGATTACGGAGCGCCGTCTGGATATCGTTCAGGTCGTTCTGCTGGGCGGTGTTAGCCAGGTAGAAGGTCTGGACCGCTTCCTCTTCCAACTCCTGGCGCTTGGCCCGGGTATTCATGGCCACGAAGATGGTGTTGGGGGTAATCGGGTGCCAGAATGTGCCTGAGACGGTGCCCACAATCCGCAGTGCATCCAACAGAGAGACATTGGCGATGTCGACCTGGATGCGTTTGGAGGTGTACTCCGGGTCGAACAGCACGTTAATGCCGGCCGCTTTGCCCACCGTGGTGTAGACCACCTTGCTGTCTTCCGTCATGTGCAAGGTAAGCGGCTCGTTGGAGATGGGCTTCAACTGCACCGGGCTGCCCACTTCGCTCAGCTCTTCCGATTTGTTCTCGGGGATCGAGGTTTCCTGGTTGGGGGGCCCAGTCGCGAGCTTATCCTTCGCCTTTTGAATATCCTGATGGGCTAGCGCGTTGCTGGGGTCGATTTCAAGCGCGCGTACAAACTCAGCCAGCGCGCCACTGGTGTCTCCAGCGGCCTGCATCTTCTCGCCATGCGTGATATGCGCGGCGGCGGCCGTGAAACGCAGGCGCTCGTAGGCAGTCTTATAACGAAGGTTTTTGGGTTCCTTCTGCCAGGCCTGGTAGTAGTTCTCGTAGGCCGTGATGGGATCGTCTTTGGCCTCAGCCGTCTGGCCGCGCGAATACAGTGTCTTTGCCTTGGGGCCCGACGCTGCAACGGAGACGCCGCCCACGCACAGCAGTAGGGTAAGACCAGCCAACAGAGCCCAATTAATTTGACGGCGATTCATCGCACTCCAAGAGGGGCAACACGCGCTTTTGGTTTCCACAAGGCCGGTCCTGAATCAGCGCAAACTCGATCCGGCGCAGCGCTTTCCATTATGCTATTACCGCCTGAGTATACCATCCGGCATAGACCCTCTTTTGCCTCCAAGTCACGTGCTAGCATGAAGATTCAGTACAAATGTATGTCCCGGCAACTGCGTCAAACCGTCCCTTCATCCCCGCAAAAGGCTAAGCCCAGAGAACCGGTCGCCGCCGGCGAACGGGACGCTGCCGTCAACCGTTCTGCCAGCCACAACTACTTTCTCCTTGATCGGTTCGAAGCCGGCATTGCTTTACGCGGCACCGAAGTTAAGTCCATCCGCGAGGGTAAGGCCAACCTCAAGGATGCGTACGGGATTATCAAAGATGGGGAAGCCTTTCTGCTGAATGCCCATATCGGTCCCTACTCCCACGGAAACTCGCTCAACCACGACTCACTGCGAACCCGGAAACTCCTGCTGCACCGCCAGGAGCTACAGAAGCTCACGGGGAAGACGCAGGTGAAAGGGTTAACGCTCATCCCGACACGGCTTTATTTCCGCCATGGCAGGGTCAAATGCGAATTGGCCGTTGCCAAGGGCAAACAGGATTGGGATAAACGCGAGACCGAGCGCCGGCGGGAAGACGATCGCGAGGCCCGGGCGGCCATCGCACGTAGCGCTCGCAAGTAGCAAACGCGGTACTTCAAAGCATTTACAGGGATATAGATGAAGACGAGATCGGTAACGAGCAAACTCGACCGCGTTGTCAGCCAGTTGCTGGTGGTGTTCGCGGTCGATACCGCGGAGAAAAAGCCGAACGCCAAGCCCGCCATCAAGGTACTGGCTGGCGGCGCTGTCGCCAAGGCCGCGACGGAGATTGCTGCAGGCGGTGAGTTTTCCGCGGGGAGCTGCGAGACGGTGTTGCTGCACCGGCCAGCCGGACTCAAAGCGGAGCGGCTGCTGATTGTCGGCGTGGGCAAGCTCACCACGGCGGAAGTGCGAAAGGCGGCGGGAGCCGCGGTCCGCTACGCCAAGCCGAGGAAGCTGCGGGAACTCTCGATCCTTCTTCCCGAGGGGCTCGACACCGCGGCTGCCACCCGCGCGGTCGTCGAAGGAGCCTATGTCGGGGACTTCGATCCCGATACCTACCGCTCCGACCGGAAAGACCAGAGCATCGAGGAGCTGAATATCGTTACCGGCGGAGCCAAAGATGCCGCCGTGGAGACCGGCCTGCGCGAAGGCGTCATCCTCGGTGAGGCGCAAAACTTTGCCCGGAGCCTGGTCAACGAGCCCAGCAACGTCCTGACCCCCACCGTCCTCGGCCAGAGAGCGGCCGACATGTGTGCCCAGTATGGGCTCAAGTGCGAGGTCTATGGGACCGACAAGCTGAAGGAACTCAAAATGGGCGCCTTCTGGGGCGTCACCAAGGGATCCGCGGAACCCCCGGCACTGATCGTCATGACCTATGAGCCGAGCGAAAGCCCCCGCCTCCCCAGTGCTCGGCCTGGTGGGTAAGGGCATAACCTTCGACACCGGCGGCATCTCCATCAAGGGCGCCGACGGCATGGAGAAGATGAAGTACGACATGGCCGGCGGAGCCGCCATGATCGGGGCGATGCAGGCCATTGCCCAGCTCAAGCCGGCTGTGCGAGTGATTGGCATCGTGTGCGCTGCCGAGAACATGCCGTCCGGAACCGCCATGAAGCCGGGCGATGTGCAGATCGCGATGTCGGGCAAGAGCATTGAAATCATCAACACCGATGCCGAGGGCCGCCTCGTCCTGGCAGACGGAATCGCCTACGCCCGCCAGCTGGGCGCCACCCACCTCATCGATGCGGCCACCCTCACCGGAGCCTGCGTGGTAGCACTGGGCACGATCAACGCCGGCAGCTTTTGCAACGACGACGAGACGTACCGCCACTTTATCGAGGCGCTTCAGGTTTCGGATGAACGGTTCTGGCGCCTTCCCGTCGAGGACGAGTATCGCGAAATGATCAGATCCAACATCGCGGATATCCAGAACACAGGTGGAACCCGCTGGGGCGGCGCCATCACGGCTGCCATGTTCATCAAGGAATTTGCCGAAGATACTCCTTGGATCCATCTCGACATCGCCGGAGTGGCGTGGATGGAAGAAGCAAAACCATGGATTGCCAAGGGGCCGACCGGAACTCCGGTTCGATCCATCACCGAGTGGGTGCGCACCTACGCTAAATGAGTGGGTCGCACCGGGCACCATAACAGTGTCCGGTGCTGCCAAGAAGCTAACCTGCTGCACCCACAGGCTCTTTTTCCAGCGTGTGCTTCGACTGCGGCGGCTTGTACTGACTCAACTCCCGAATAAGTCGGTCATTGAATGCGGGGAGATCATCCGGCTTGCGGCTGGTCGTGAGGTTTTGATCGGTCACCACCTCTTCATCCACCCAGTGACCGCCAGCATTGCGGATATCGGTGCGAACCGAAGGCCAGGAAGTGAGGGTCCTGTGCTTGAGTACGTTTGCTTCCACCAACATCCAAGGCCCGTGGCATATCGCGCCCATCGGCTTGCCTGAGGCAAAAAACTCGGCCACGAACGCGACCGCCTTCGGTTCGATGCGAAGCTTGTCGGGGTTGATTTGCCCACCCGGCAACACCAAGCCATCATACTCGCTCGCTTTGGCTTGGTCTAAGGTCTTGTCCACCTTGGTTGTGTCACCCCAATCGCTGATCTTCCAGCCTTTGATTTGACCCGGTTTCGGCGATATGACATGCACGGTCGCCCCCGCCGCCTCCAGAGCCTTCTTCGGCTCGGTCAACTCTGCTTGTTCAAATCCATCGGTAGCTACGATCGCGATTTTTTTACCCTGCAGTTTTGCATTCATTTGGTTTCAACCTCGTTTGGTCTAACAGGCGTGCCTTTCATCACGCTGCGTTGTTCTCGCCGTACACCTAGTTAGAGGACGCTGGCTCCCGAGCCGTTGCCCATGCCAGCCCATCGTGAAAACTGCGTGAACATCGAAGCCTGTGGGCATCTCGTGCGATGCTAGCCACAACAGAGTCTCTTGGAGGATCTAGAATGCCTGACCGTAAGACCTGCGCCCTGGCTGCATCTGCACTTGCCTTTTCGAGTCTTCTCCTGCTGACTGCTTGCAACTCTTCCTCGAGTAGCACCGTGGCATTGAATGGAGCGGGGAGCACCTTCGTCTACCCGGTGATGGGCCGCTGGATTCAAGACTTCCAGCAATCGCATGCCAACGTGCGGATTAACTACCAGTCGATTGGCAGTGGCGGTGGCATTCAACAGGTAAAGTCGGGGACGGTGGATTTTGGCGCTTCCGATGCCGCTCTGACGGACACGGAATTGCATCAGATGCCGGCACCCGTCATCCAGATACCGGAATCGGCAGGGCCGGTATGTGTCACCTACAATCTCGATGGTTTGCAACAGCCGCTGCAGCTTTCCTCGGATGCGCTAGCCGGAATTTTTCTGGGAAAAATCACGAGTTGGCAGGACCCTCTGATCAAAAAGGACAACCCCGGGCAAAAGCTCCCCAGCACCAAGATCACGGTCGTCCATCGGGCGGACGGCAGCGGCACGACCGATGCGTTTACCACCTATCTGGCGGCGGTCAGCCCGGAGTGGTCGGAGAAGGTCGGCAAGGGCAAGTCGGTGAGCTGGCCCGTTGGCCTGGGTGGCAAGGGAAGTGAAGGCGTGACGGGACAGGTAAAACAGTCTCCCGGATCGATCAGTTACGTGGAACTGACCTATGCGACCCAGAACAAGCTGCCGGTGGCGGCGATGAAGAATGCGGGAGGCAAGTACGTTTTGCCGAGCACGGCTGGTACGACTGCGGCCATCGCTGCGTTCAAAGATGCCCTGGCAAAGGATCCACGGTCTCCCATTGCGAACCCGCCGGCGAGTGCACCGGATGCCTATCCAATTTCGACGCTCACCTTCCTCATCATCCCGAAAGACGGCAAAGATGTGGCCAAGCGTACCGCGCTGAAGCAATTCATCGTCTACGTCGTCACCGACGGACAGCAGTCGGCGGGAGGCCTGAACTATGCTCCGCTCCCGGACGACGTGAAACAGCAGGATGTGCAGACGCTCAATCGGATGACCGTCAACGGGAGTGCGATCCAATAAGGGTCTCACACGGGAAAGCCCCCCACCTCAGGCACGAATGAACCACATTGAAGACGAAGTACTACCCCGAATGGGGAAGTAAGAGGGACAGTCGGGGCAGTAAAAGAACACTGACGAAGCAGTATCAGAGCGCAGACGCGGAAGTATCAAACGACCGACGGGGCAGTATCGAGACACAGACGCGGCAGTGTAAAACACAGTCGGGGCAGGCGCAGACTTAGACGGGTGACTGCCTCGACACACACAGGGCAGTCCAGGAACACATACGGGTCAGCCCAGGTAACACGGATTGGGAACGCTGGTGGTCTTACATCGCTTCGGGAACGGAAATCCCAAGCCAGTCGAGCGAACGCACCAAAGCTCGCTCGGCAACTGCGGCGGTGGCCAGTAGAAACTTCTTACGCGCCTCGTCCTCTTCCGTCAGGATATGGTGACGGTGATAGAAGTTGTTGAACATCTGGGCCAGCTGAAAGGCGTGCCGGGCCAGGTAGGCCGGCTCCGCCGCAGCAATACATTGCTCCAGCAAAAGACTCAGCCGGGATGCCATAATCCACAATTCCCATAAACCCGTGGCGCCTTCACCCTCGAAATAGGCAGCCGCGTTGACCTCCATCATCGCCTCCTCCGGGGTTGTGGCCGCCTTGCGAAAGATGTTCCGCGCACGCACGACGGCGTATTGCACGTAGGGACCCGTTTCCCCTTCAAAGCTCAGCGCTTCTTTGAAATCAAACGCGATGACTGTATTGCGTGTGAACTTGAGCATGAAGTAACGCAGGGCGCCCACGGCGATCTGATGCGCGATGCCTTGCCTCTCTTCCTGGCTGCGCTGCGGGTGGCGGCTATCCACTTCCTCGAGTGCTGCCGCCGTAAGCCGGTCAAGTAATGCATCCGCCTTGACCCCAAAGCCCTTGCGCCCGGAAACCTCGATATACGATCGACCCTTGTCTTCCTCGGATATCTGATAACCCAGCTCCATCGCACAACGAGGGGTCAGCGCCACCATCTCATACGAAAAGTGAACGTAGTGCTCCGCCGCATCGCTGTACCCCAGCCCGCGCAGAGCTTCAATTACGTTTGCCTGGGGGTCAGACTGGCGACTATCAATCACGTTGTAGATTGCCTGGGCCCCGCCGAAGTCAGGATGGGGTGTTTCCCCGTGCTCGGTCGAAATCCAGCACATGTGGTCGTTGTAGGCAAAGAAGCGCGCATAGCCAAAATCCCGCCCCAGCAGGCCGAACTTCCACAAGTGATAGGCGATGTCCTTGCCCACATACGTCACCGTGCCGTTGGAACGGACAATCACCTTCGCGTCTTCATCCACTGCGCCGGTCTCGTCGATCGCGGTCGATGCGCGTCGCATCACCCAGCAGCCCTGATTCTTGCCCTCGGTCTCGAGGTACAGAACACCCTTTTCCTTCAGTTGGGCGAATGCCAGATCCCAAAACTTGAGATGGAGGATTTCACTTTCGCGAGGCAGAAAATCGTATTCGATCCCCAGCCTCAACATGGTTTCCAAATGCCTGCGCAGGACTGCGGTCGAAAGCAGGTCGGCGATCGCCGCAATCTCGTTGCCCCCGGATTCAATCTCGTGCAGCGTCTGCAGGCGGATCTTTCTCCGCTCCTGTCTTTCTGGTTCTGCCACCTCATACCACTGCGAGACCCGCGCATACAGATCCCAGCAGTAGTTGTCGATCTGCTGTCCTCGTTCGTTGAGCTCCGCCAGCAACTTCTTCACCCCGGCAAGATCAAGACCCTCAAAGTGGGTTAGCCCGACCACGACATCCGCCACCTGTACCCCGGTATTGTCGATGTAGTTCTGCACATCGACGCGTTGCCCAGCAGCGCGCAGAAGACGCACAAACGTGTCACCCAGGATCGCGTTGCGCAAATGACCGATGTGCGCCGACTTGTTTGGATTGATACTGGTGTGCTCCACCAGCGAGTGCAGATGGCTCTGTTCTTCCGAGACCCGGTCGCGGGCGATTGCCTGCGCCGCCGCTGCCCGGTCCAGCTTGCCGTTGATATACCCCGCGCCGGCCACCGTGAACCCGGTGAAACCCTCGAGCGGCATCAATTCGCCGATCAACTCGGTGGCAATTGCTCGCGGTGCTCGCTTTAAGCGACGGGCCAGCTCAAAAGCAGTCGGCAGCGCGTACTCGCCCATCTCCAGATCAGGCGGCTGCTCAATTGCGATGTGTGGGAGTTCGATTTGATACTTGTCGTGAAGAACCGAGCGCAGGCGCTCACGAAGTAGTCGCTGCTGTTTCCGATACACCGAGCGCAAAACCCCTTATTTTCTTGCCGATTTTAGCAGAGGCGCACCCTGTTAAGATTAAGCTAACGCCTGCTCATGTCCGATAGACCCAGTTACTACATCACCACCCCGATCTACTACGTTAACGCCCGGCCGCATATCGGTCATGCCTATACCACGGTGGTTGCGGATGCCATCGCCCGGCGCAAACGCGCCCAGGGATTCGATACCTGGCTGCTGACGGGCACCGACGAACACGGACAGAAGATCGAGCGCTCCGCCAAGCTGGCAGGACAAACCCCGCACGAATTTGCCACCGCCGTCTCCAGCCAGTTCCGCGGCCTGTGGGATCGCATGGGGCTGAGCTACGACGACTACATCCGCACGACCGAGGAGCGCCACCGCAAAGGCGTGCAAAAGCTCTTCCGGGTGTTGCAAAAAAACGGCTTTATCTACAAAGGCAGCTATACGGGCCAGTACTGCGTTTCCGACGAGCTCTATGTCGATGCTCCGCCCGGTTCCCCTTGCCCCGATTGCGGACGCATCACCGAGACGGTCAGCGAAGAGAACTACTTCTTCAAGCTCTCTGCGTTCGAACGCAAACTACTGGAGCTGTACGAAGCCAATCCCGGCTTCATTCGTCCGGAAGCGCGGCGGAACGAGGTCATCTCCTTTGTCCGCGGTGGATTGAAAGACCTGTCCATCAGCCGCACCAGTTTCGATTGGGGTATCCCCGTGCCGGGCGACCCGAAGCACGTCATCTACGTCTGGATGGACGCGCTGGCCAACTACATCACTGCCCTGGGATACGGCAGCGAGGATGTGAAGGAACAACAGCGTTTCCAACACTTCTGGCCCGCGGATTTGCAGCTGGTCGGCAAAGAGATCATCCGTTTCCACTGTGTCTATTGGCCGGCTTTCCTGATGGCCGCGGATCTGCCGGTGCCTAAGGGCGTGGTGGCCCATGGGTGGCTGCTTTTCGAGCAGAGCAAGATGTCCAAGTCCCGGGGAAATATCGTGCGCGCGGAAACCATCGTCGAAACCCTCGGAGCCGATGCGCTGCGCTATTTCCTGTTGCGCGAAGTGGTCTTCGGGCAGGACGGCAGCTTTTCCTTTGACGCCCTGGTGCAGCGCTACAACGCGGATCTGGCGAACGGATACGGCAACCTGACCAGCCGCGTGCTGGCGATGATCAACCGCTACTTCGAGGGCGTAGTACCCGAGGGAGCCGGCGAGTCCCGCATCGTAACCGCGGCGGATACAGCGATCCTCGAGTTTTCTGAGCACTTTGAAGCGTTGGATTTCAGCCGCGCCCTGGAAGCCCTGTGGGCTCTGGTTGCGACGGTCGACGGCTACATCACGGAGAAGGCGCCCTGGAAGTTGGGCGCCTCTACCGATGCCGCCGACCGGGCCGCGCTGGCATCTATCCTTTACACCTGCGCCGAGGCGCTGCGGATCATCACCGCCCTGGCCTATCCGGTTCTCCCTGACGCGACGGCGAGAATCTGGGCGCAGCTCGGACTTGGAGATCTGGCCGGTGCGGACTTGAAAGACCTGCATTGGGGACAATTGCCGGCAGGCACCAAACTTGGTCAACTGGGCCCTATTTTTCCCCGGGCAGAAAAGGACACGGTCGAACGCATGAATGAACTGGAAACAAAGAACACGGTAGCGCCGCCTGCCACCTCGGAAGCCGCGTTCACGGAGAGCGCACCCGCCGCACCGGAACCGTTGCCGCAACCAACTCCGACGGCAGCCAACGCGACGGAGCCCCTGATCGCGAAGGCGCCGGCTGCTCTGACACCGGCCGCCTCCCTGGGAACGGCTACGGAGAAGATCACCATCGATGATTTCGCCAAGGTGGAGTTGCGGGTGGCCCAGGTGATGGTCGCCGAACTGGTGAAGGGGGCCGACCGCCTGCTGCGACTGGAAGTCAACCTGGGCTATGAGGTTCGCCAGATTGTCGCCGGCATCGCCGAGGCTTATACGCCCGAGCAGCTCATAGGCCGCAAGGTCGTCATCGTCGCCAACCTGGCGCCGAGAAAACTGCGTGGCCTGGAATCAAATGGAATGATCGTAGCCGCCTCCATCGGCGAAAAAGGCAAACCAGTCCTGGCCGGCTTTTTAGAAGACATAGAAATCGGAGCCAGGCTCAAGTAATCAAGCCTGCTGACCAGCAACAAATCAGAGGGTTCCCCATATCTCGTCCTTTTTGGTGAGATGTGGGAGACGCAAACACTAAATGGGGAGCTCGCAACGGTGATCGACTCGCACGCACACCTCGACAGCCCGCGCTACGACGCCGACCGGGATGACCTGCTGCACCGCGCCTGGCAGCAGGGAGTGCGCACCGTTCTTTCGATTGGGATCGGCGAGGGTCCCGACACCATGCACCAGGCCCTCGAGCTGAGCCGCCATTACGCCGGCAAACCGGAAACACCGCGCATCCTGGCGACCGCCGGCATTCACCCCCATGAAGCGCAACTCGCCAACCCCGCAGCGCTCACCAAACTGGATACCCTGCTCTCCAACCCCGACGTGCTCGCCGTGGGTGAAATCGGCCTGGATTATTATTATGACCACTCACCCCGCGAACAACAGAAACAGGTTTTCGCACAGCAGATGGACTTGGCCAAAAACCACAACCGCCCGATCATCATCCATTGCCGCCCCTCCGACGGCAACACCAATGCCTGGGATGACACGCTCGATATGATCGAAAACACCTGGGCCGGAACCAACCTGGGCGGGATTCTCCATTGCTTTACCGGCGATTGGGAGCATGCCAGGCGAGCCATGGAGTGTGGATTTCTCATCTCATTTGCTGGGAACATCACCTTTCCCAAGGCGGCAGATATACGCGAGGCGGCCGCCAAAGTTCCCTTGGACCGCATGCTGATCGAAACCGACGCTCCCTTTCTTGCCCCACTCCCCTATCGCGGCAAGCGAAACGAGCCAGCATGGGTCAGCCGGGTGGCGGAGCAGGTGGCGGAAGTGCGTGGGTTGAGTGCCGGCGAGGTTGCTTCCAGCACTGCCAACAACTTCTGCCGTTTTTTTTGTGTTGCGCCCGACGCGGAATCCTAAGTCACGGGTAGACAATAGCTTTTGCGCTCATAATCGAGGAAGGACAGTACCATGGCGGCAGACAATTCGTTCGACGTAGTCAGCAAGGTGGACGTCCAGGAAGTCCGCAATGCAATGGACCAGGCAATCAAGGAAGTGCGGACCCGCTTCGATCTCAAGGACTCTCACTCCGAGATCAAGCTGTTGGAGGGGGACGAGACTATCGAACTGGCCTCGTCCGATCAGTACAAGCTGAAGGCGGTCACAGAGATCCTGCAGCAAAAGTTCGTTAAGCGCGGCGTTTCTCTCAAATCATTGGATTATGGCAAGATCGAACCCGCCTCCGGCTCCAGCGTCCGCCAGAAGATCACCCTGCAGCAAGGAATCCCAGGCGAAAAAGCCAAGGAGATCGTTAAACTTATCAAGGAATCGAAGAAAAAGGTTCAGGCTTCCATTCAGGGTGATACGGTGCGCATAACAGGCAAAGATCGCGATACCCTACAGGAGACCATTGCCCTGTTAAAGGGTCATGATTTTGGCATCGACATGCAGTTCACCAATTACCGGACAAATTAGCATTGCCAAACCAGCACCTGGAGATTGAGTGAGCACACAAGCGATAGCGTCGGCCAAGGAAGTCTTCGACCTGCTGCGCGACGACTTGAGCGCCATCGAGACTGAACTGGTACGCGACGCCGTCTCCAGTGTCGGGGCCATCACCGATATCGCCGACCATCTGCGTGAGGGCGGCGGCAAGCGGATACGCCCTTCTCTGCTTTTACTGGCGGCGAAATCGCTGGGTTACCACGGGCATGGCACCATCCGCCTCGGCGCCGTGGTGGAAATGGTCCACACCGCCACCCTGGTACATGACGACATCATCGACGGTGCCGACACGCGCCGCGGCCGGCCTTCCGCCAACACCACCTGGGGAAACTCCAAGTGTGTTCTGGCCGGTGACTGGCTCTACATGCAGGCGTTCCACATTGCCCTCGAGGAGCGCAACTTCAAGGTGCTTGACCTGCTCATCGGCCTCACCCAGCAAATGGTCGAGGGCGAGTTTGTCCAGATGGAGAAGCTGGGCCGGGCGGTAGGGGAAGCCGAGTATTACGATCTGATCTACCGCAAGACCGCCTGCCTTTTTGACGTTTCGATGCGCCTCGGCGCCGTGCTGGCTGGAGCCAGCGAAGACGTTGAGGAGCAGCTGGGCGAGTACGGCCGTAACCTTGGAATCGCCTTTCAGATCGTCGATGACGTGCTCGACCTGACGGCGACGGAACGCGTTCTGGGTAAGCCGGTTGCCAGCGACCTGCGCGAAGGCAAGGCCACCCTGGCCGTCGTCCACGCCCTGGAGCACGGCACCACCGTCGAGCAAGCGGCCATCTGCAAAGTTCTGGAAGACCTCAGCTTCGAGCGCACCAGCCATCAGGAAGTGCTGGCCATTCTGGAGCGGCACGGGTCTGTGAAATACGCCTTGACAGCCGCTTTCCAGTACGCTGAAGTCGCCCGCGCCGCTCTCGCCGGGCTGCCCGAGTCCGACTACAAGCGCGCCCTGCTGTGGATGCCGGATTTCGTCGTCGCCCGCGATAAGTAACCACCACCATGCCAGAAGTGGATATCCCCATCCGCGTGCTGGTCGCCAAGCCCGGACTCGATGGGCATGATCGTGGCGCTAAGGTCATCGCGCGCGCCCTGCGCGATGCCGGCATGGAAGTGATCTACACCGGCCTCCGGCAGACCCCCGAAATGATCGTGAATGCTGCCTTGCAGGAGGATGTCGACTGCATCGGCCTCAGCATTCTTTCCGGCGCCCATAATGTGATCGTTCCCCGCGTCCTGAGCCTGCTTCGCGAACGTGGAGCGGACGACGTGCTGGTTGTTCTCGGTGGCACTATCCCAAAACAGGACATCGACCATTTGAAGGCCCTGGGAGTCGCAGAAGTCTTCGGTCCCGGTACATCCCTCGAAAGTACAATCGCATTCATCCGCACTCACAGTAAGCCGCGGCGCCTAGAAACTTAATTCGTCGTTATCTCAGTGGCGTTTTTTACCGCGCCTGCAGCCTGCGCGTGTCCGCCGCGAGCAGCAAACAAGCGGCTATTTCCCCATTCGTCACAATATTTGCGACGTTATCCGAAAATCATCACAATGGTGGAATTTTTCGGGTCCGAATCCACAGGTTATCCACAATGTGGATAACAAAGTAACTTACGAATGGGTTTCTCGCTTCACGAAAATGTAACCAACCGCATTCAGAGCCAAAACAGCCAGGCCAGGAAGCAGAAAACTCGGGCTTTGCGAGCGGAAAGCGAACCATGCCAGCCAGCAGGTTAGCAAGTGGAGCGGAAGTACCCAAACCGCGCGCAGGTGAGAAAACAGCAGCAGAAACCAGGGCAGCACGACAAAGTAAAACGGCCAGCCGTACTCCACCAGACGGTCGCCGCTGGCGCCGAGCAAGGGAGTCATCAAGATGCTGATCACTCCATAGACGAGGCAGAAGCGCAAAACGATAGCCGATCCGGTGGGCAAATCGGAGAAGCCTGCTCGCGAAACAATTCTTCGCCACAACACCAACGCCAATGCGGGTCCGATGCCAAAGATCCCAAACCAGGCCAGTAACAATCGTCCCGGCCCCCACAGCGAAGGCCGGCACAACCCCACCGTGCTGATCGCACCCAATGGATGCGATAAGGTGTGTGTCCACACTGGAGTGCACTCGGGCAAGGTGTTGCTGTAAAGCGGCAAGCCCAGCACGTTTTTGAAAAAACTCCAGATCAGCTTGCCCCCGATGTACGCTCCACCGCCCAGGCCGTGTACGCTGGCCGGTCCTCCCTGTCCGTAGTGCTTGCTGATGAGTATGGCGGCGATGACAGCGGTCACTCCAGCCAGCGCGGACCGCAGGGGGATGCGCCGCCAGCAAGCAAACACCAGGCAGAGCGCCACCAACAGCGTGGACTCACGCGCCAGGTAGGCAGGCAGCAGCAACAACAGCCCAAGGGTGGTTTGACCGCGCAGCAGGCAGTAGAGGATCACAGCCAGGAGGGTGGCGTGCAGCAGGTCGGGCAGGTAATAGTCGTGGAAAATATCCACCCAGAACGGCATCAGGAAAATACCGGCGAAGAGAACCGCGGGCGCGTGCCAGGACTTCAAAATCGCCGCCATGACCGCAACGAGCGCGACCAGGCACACCACCCCGAGAACCAAAAAGCCCGTATCCACACCCAGGCCGGAGACGCGTCCCACCCATCCGGCAATGCCTGGTCCCAGGATGCGAGCGGAAAAGGGAGCGGGTACCGCGCTACGCAGCCCGAGGGCCAGCAGCCGGTATTGGCCGGCGTCGGGCGCATAAATAGCGCCGGGGAGGCCAAGCAGAATGGCAACGATCAGGCAGGTAATGGGAAAGACTGACTTACGCATCGGCACGGAATTGTTCGAGCACCGCGACGTACTTGTCAGGAAGCGGCATCTTTTGCATCGACCGGTCGACGATCACGTGGGTCGTTTCCCCTTCGGCGAGTAGCTTGTCGTCGGCGGGGCGCAGCAGGCGATAGCCAAACTTGATCACCGAGCGACGCATGGCCAGCACACTGGTTTCAAGGAGCAACTCATCGTCATAGCGAGCTGGGGACTTGTAGCGGCAGTTGGCCTCGACGACCGGGATGTGGCAATCGTCCTCTGCCTCCATTTGCTTGTAATGGAAGCCGAGCTGCCGCAGCAGCTCGACGCGTCCGACTTCGAACCAGATGAAGAAGTTGGCATAGTAGACAACGCCCATCTGGTCGGTTTCGGCATAGCGGACACGGATCCGGGTTTGGGAAACTGGCATGGGTGATGTCAGTGTAGCGAACCTGGAGAAACCGCCGCTCCGCCCCTGTAACCAGGAATTGGGTGCCCCATATCTCGCCTTGTGTTGGCTAGATATGGGAAGTGACGATTGTTCCAGTGGAGAATTCCAGGACTGGTCAGACTTCCGGACACCCGCCCCATGCGCTCGTTCCTTTCCCACATCTCGCCAACACAAGGCGAGATATGGGTCACCCCAAGTCGTGGCTACCGGGGCGGAGCGGAGAGATCTGCGGTTTACTACGGCTTAAGCTTGGTAAAAACCTGCAGCTTGGAAATGTCGTTGAACATGACGAACGCTGCGAAGATCAGCAACACTACAAACGCCGCCTGGTAAATCCGCTCCTTGAACTCCTGGTTCAGATCGCGGCGCATCACTCCTTCAATCAGGAGGAGCACAATCACGCCGCCATCCAAAATCGGAATGGGCAAGAGATTGAAGATTCCCAGGTTCAGGCTGATGATCGACATCAACCCGATGATCGGCTGCCAACCGGGTTGTTCCACCGCGAGACCGGTCTGGCGAGCGATCCCAATCGGACCACTCAAATCCTGCACCGCAAAGTGACGAGTCACCATCCGGTGGAGAACCTCAAGGATCAAGCCGGAATACCGGAGGTTGAATTTAACCGACTGATGCAGGGCCTCAGGCAGCGGCAACTGCTGAATCTTGAATGGCGGCAGATTCGGGGCGAAGCCAATGCGATAGAGCTTGTGCCCGTTGCCGGCGTCGGCCATGATCGGCTGCAGCTCGATCTCAAACGTCTTACCATCCCGCAACACCGTCAGGTGGATCGGACGGCCGTTGTCCTGCTGCAGAAATGCCAGCATGGCATCGACGGAATGCAGTGTGAGCCCGTCGACCGAAAGAATCTCATCCCCGGCCTTTAGCCCAGCCTTGGCGGCAGGCATGTTGGGTTCGATCTGCCGAACCTTGATCGGATCTTCCTGCATCCGCGGGACAAAGCCCACGGTGTCAAAGTCAAAATCATCAGACCCGGTCGGATTCGGCACCGACAACTGGATGTTCACGGTCTGCCCGTCCCGCTTCACATCCACGGGAATGGTTTGTCCTACGTTCATGGCCGCCCGGATCGACACCTGCTCCCACGTTGGGTTGGTCACCGAATCAAAGCGGGTAATTACGTCGCCAGCCTTCAGCCCGGCGTTGGCAGCGGCAGTGTGGTCCGAAACAAAATCGATATTGGCGGTCTGCGAACGGAAAGCCTCGACCTCGTTGTGCATCATGTAAAAACCAGTCATGAGCAACAAGGCCAACAGGAAATTGGAAACCGGGCCGGCGAGACCGATCAGAATGCGCTGCCAGCGGGGATGGGCACTGAATTCGGCTGGGTCCCCGGTGGTCTCCTCGCCCGGTGCCTCGCCCGACATCTTTACGTAGCCCCCCAACGGCAGAAGGCTCAGGCGGTAATCCGTATCTCCGTGGCGGAAGCCGAAAAGGCGCTTACCGAAGCCGATGGAGAAAACTTCGACTCGCACGCCGCACAACTTGGCGACGGCAAAATGGCCGAACTCGTGCACCAGTACCATGATGCCGAGCACAACGAGCATGGAAACTGTGCTGGTTAAGAAAAAAGACATAGAAATTCGCTATTTACCTGTCTGCTCGAGAACCGAAGCATTTGTTCAACGCAGTACAGGCGAAAATCCTGAAACCACGCTTTTTGCAACCTGGCGTGCCTCTTCGTCTAACTGGAGCACTCCCTGAATCGTCTCAGGATGACTCGACGGTGTTGCCTCAAGAACTGCTTCAATTGTACGCGGGATGCTTGTAAAAGCTATGCTCCCTTCGAGGAATGCGCCTACAGCAATTTCATCCGCCGCGTTCAGCGCGATACAAGCTGCGCCGCCCGATTCAGCCGCCTCGTACGCCAGGCGAAGACAGGGAAACCGAACAAAATCAGGAGCTTCGAAGTTTAACTGTCCCAGAGTGGACAGATCGAACGTGAGCTCGCTCGGCACTCGTTCGGGAAAGCTCATGGCGTAAAGGATCGGCAACCGCATATCGGTGACCGAAATCTGCGCCAGGATACTGCCATCGACAAACTCGACCAGCGAGTGCACGGTCGATTGCGGGTGGACCGTGACCCGCACCGCAGACGGGGCGAGATCGAACAGGCGGCAGGCTTCAATAATCTCCAGGCCTTTGTTGAGCATGGTTGCGGAGTCAATCGTGATCCGCTGCCCCATCACCCAGGTGGGATGGCGAAGCGCCTGCTCCACAGTGATGTGCGGGAATTGGTCGAGCGGGAGCTGGCGGAAAGGTCCGCCCGAGGCCGTCAGCCAGATGCGGCGGACCTCCGATGCGGCCCCACCCCGCATGCACTGGTGAATGGCATTGTGTTCGGAGTCAATCGGTAACAGGGGGACCTGGCCCTGGCGCGACAGCCGCGTTAGGATCTCGCCGGCGGCCACCATGGCCTCTTTGTTAGCCAGCCCCACCGCCTTGCCTGCGGCCACTGCAGCATACGTAGCTTCCAGGCCCGCCAGGCCCACGATGGCGGAGACCACGAAATCCACCTGCGGTAAGGTCGCTGCATGGATGGTGCCGGCGGTGCCGTGAACGACTTCGATCCCGCATATCCCGTTCGTCTTGAGCCGTTTGGCCAGATCGCCGGCCATCTCCTCGGTGGCCATGGAAACCACCTGCGGCCGCCATCGTACGCATTGGGCAAACGCGGTGTCGACATTCCGCCCGGCAGCCAAAGAGGCGACTGCAAATCGCTCAGGATAGGACTCAATGATAGAGAGGGTGCTGGTTCCGATGGAACCGGTGGAACCGAGGATGCAGATGTGCTTCAACGCAAGCTGACTCGTTGGAAATACTGTTGAATCCACTGAGCGTACCATAGCGCCGGGGCTGCTAACAGCAGTGCGTCCATGCGATCGAGGATACCGCCATGGCCGGGCAACAACGCCCCGGAGTCCTTCACCCCGGCTCCGCGCTTGATGGCCGACTCCACCAGGTCGCCCATCTGGGCAAAGACGTTCAGCAGCACGGCTAAGAGCAGCCATCGAGCGAGCGAACCGGGAAAATGGAGCGCACCCGTGGCCCTGCTCAGGAATACCAAGGCGGTCGCGACCAGTAAGCTGCCGGCAAGCGAACCGGCGCTGCCCTCCCAGGTTTTGTTGGGGCTCAAGCGGGGGGCCAATTTGTGCCGCCCGAGGTTACGGCCGACGTAGAGCGCTACGGTGTCGCCCATCCAAACAGCGCAGAGCAAAAAGACCAGGAGCGAAGGGCCATCCGGTTGGGCTCGCATCAGGGGAAGGGTGACCAAGGTTAGGCCGCAATAGAGCAGCCCGAACACCGAGAACGCCGTATCGGGGAGGACGCGATCGAGCGGCGAGCGAAAGCTGCAGCTAATCAGCAAAGCCAGGCTAAACAGTCCCACCACTGCCATGAGGAATGAAGGTTCGTAGAAGGCAGTCGCGAAGAGGGAGGCGATGCCCACCAGCACCAGGACCCGGGGAATCTGCGCTCCGTGCCCATCCGCAATAACCATGTATTCCCATGCGGCCAATCCAGCTACCAAAGCCGTAACCGCTACCAACAGCAAGAAGGAGCCCCGTAAAAGGATCAGCAGAACCAGGGGGACGAGTACTGCGGCCGTAATAACCCGTTTCATGTTTTCACGAGGATACATGCTCGATGACCCGGGTAGTCCTAATTTGGGTGCCCCATATCTCGCCTTTCTTTGGCGAGATGTGGGAATTGATGGTGCTCTGGTGGGAAACATAAAGGGCTCAGCAGACTTCCGGGCTCCAGCCTCTGGAGTTCGCTCCATTCCCACATCTCGCCAAAAGGAGGCGAGATATGGGGCACCCCAAGTCGGGGCTACCAGGAGCTGAGGCCGACGGTAGTTCAGGTCTGGATCACACCCGGATTGAACTTCTCCATCTCAGGATTGAGCGCCACCGCTTCGAGCGCGGTCAGCAACACGTCCCTTGTCTTTACCGGATCAATGATGGCATCCACCCATAGGCGCGCCGCGGCATAGCGGCAGTCTGTCTGCTCGTCGTAGGCTGCCTTGATCGAAGCGACCAACTGGCTCTTATCTTCCTCGCTTAGCTGCTTGCCACCGCGTTCCAATTGACGGATTTTGATTTCCACCAGGGTGCTCGCCGCTGCAGCTCCACTCATCACCGCATAGCGGGCTGTCGGCCAGGCAAAAATGAACCGCGGATCATAGGCCTTCCCGCACATGGCGTAGTGCCCGGCGCCAAAGGAGCCGCCAAGAATCACGGTAATCTTGGGCACGGTGGAATTGGACACCGCCGACACCATCTGCGCGCCTGCCCGGATGATACCGGTCCACTCCGCATCGCGGCCCACCATGAAACCATTCACATCGTGCAGAAAAATCAGCGGGACCAGGTTTTGATTGCAGTCCATGATGAACCTCGCCGCCTTTTGAGCGCTTTCAGCGTAGATCACACCGCCGAACTCTACCCGCTTCTCCCCGGTTTGGCTGATATGGGTCTGATGGGTCTTTTGGTTGGCCACAATGCCCACCGCGAAACCGCCAATCCGGCCATACCCGCAGACCACGGTCTTACCGTAGTCCGGCTTGTACTCGTCGAATTCTGAGCGGTCCACCAGCCGGGCAATCACCTCGTGAACGTCGTAGCTGTTCCCTGCCCCTTTTGCCGAATCGGGATCCAGCAGCGCATACAGTTCCTGCCCGGCGAACTTCGGCGCGTCGCGCTTCGCGTCGTACGGCGATCGATCGAACGGAGCTGCCGGGCCATGGCCCAGACGGCCCACCAGCGACCGCAGCCGGGCAAGACACATATGGTCATTGGGCTCTTTGAAGTCGACCGTACCGGAAATCTCGGCATGCATGGTGGCGCCCCCGAGCTCTTCCGCCGAGTACTTCTGGCCGATGGCCGCCTGCACCAGGGCAGGTCCCGCCAGGAAAAGCCCGCTTCCTTCCGTCATCAGCACGTGATCAGTCATGACCGGAAGATAGGCTCCGCCGGCGACGCACATGCCCATAATGGCCGTCATCTGCGGGATGCCCCGAGCGCTCATTACGGCGTTATTGCGGAAGATTCGCCCAAAATCGTCCTGGTCGGGAAACACATCCTCCTGCAACGGAAGGAAAACCCCTGAAGAGTCGACCAGATATAGGGTGGGGATCCGGTTCTCCAGGGCCATCGTTTGGGCCCGGAGCACCTTCTTCGCGGTCATGGGAAAAAACGCCCCCGCCTTGACCGTGGCATCGTTGGCAATGATCATGACCAGGCGCCCGGCGACCCGCCCCAGGCCGGTCACGACGCCGGCCCCCGGCGCACCTCCCCACTCCTCATACATGCCAAAGGCCGCAAACAGGCCAAATTCGAGGAAATCCTCCCCCGGATCGAGCAATAAGTCGAGCCTTTCCCTCACCGTCAGCCGCTTCTTGGCGTGCTGTGACTCAATCGCCTTGGGGCCGCCCCCCTGGCGGAGGCCTTCCTCCTGCTCCTGCAACGCTTGCAGGAGCACCCTCATACCGCTGCTGTGGCTCAAAGCTTTGCGCGATTGTGGATCGAGCCGGGAGGCCAGCAAATTGGAAAAATTATCCATAAGGAAACTCGCCAGCATACCATCCCGGCAGGTGTCGCGTTTTGATACACATTTTCCTACTTCTCAAAATCCCCCGAACGTGACATACTGCGTCAGATTATCTTTTGGCCAACCCCGATGCCTGAAAGATTGTCCGAGCGAAAGAGAAACACACATGGCTAATCTACTTTCATTACTCGCACCTACCCGTTCCTGGCCAACCGCAGACGCGACCGTCGATTCATGCGATTGGGTACGTTACCACGATCATCTCGGTGGCACGGCGGGCCACTACCAGGTCACATTCAGCTATAAGACTGCCGACGGGGCAAAGGTCAACCACGGGGAGTTTTGTCACCAGGGTGATCAGCACATAGCCCCTTACAAGGTTGGCGAGCGGTTGGCGGTTCACTATGACCCCCGCAAGCCCTCGCGACATCGGTTCAGCGGGGCTTCTCCGAATTACGAAAAGCTGGAAGCAATCCTGGTCATGACCGTGTTTGCGTTGCTCGCTGGTTACGTACTTTACGCGTTCTAACATCTCCCCCTGTAAGGCTGATTCCCTGCCTCGACGAAACGGCGCTCCGCCGCTTCCGGTGGCTATTTCGCTCCTTAAGATATTTTTGATTTTTCCCAGCGCCACACTAGGATGGTGTGGGCCCCGCAAACACTCAACACCCTGAATGCAATCCCTTCGCATTTTTTCCCTTGCGTTCCTCCTCGGCTGTGGTGTCTTCCTCCTCGGCCATGCCCAGGTTTCGTCCCAACCGGGTGTCTCCTCCGACGACATCAGCGTGGCGGATGGCCTCCAACTTCCCACCTATGGACATGTTTGGGCGCTCGATACCTGGAAAGGCATGCACGAACTTGTGCGCCTTAGGCCGCCAGACAGCACAGATGACCAGGGCTTCTCTCTCAAACTCCGGCATTCGATTGAGTTCAAGGGAGAAGCAGCCCAGGTCCGCGTGCACGATCAAGCTCCGTTATTTTTTTTACGCGGTGTTTCCGGCAGCGACAACGGCCGATCCGATCTGGTGGTGGTGCATTTGAACATTGAGGGTCCGCGGCGAACCGTCTCCAAGGACACGATGTCTGAGCTTAAGCAATTCGCTAAACACACCGACGCCCAAATTCCCGGTGTGGTGGCTGTCAATCAACAACGCGTCGGAACCACGGACTGGTATCGGCTTTCCCCACGCCAGGTTCTTGCTCCTGGCGAATATGCACTCGTTCCTCTACCGTCGAGCCCGGGGTTTGCAGAGGGAGAAATTTTCGATTTCGCCATCGATCCTGATGCGCCGGAAAACGCTGATCCACTGCGTTCAGAGCAGTATCGCGGCGCGGAATGAATCAGACACGCCAATAACACGAACGTTGTACGGCCTCACCCGAGCGTGGAAGTGTGCAAATTACGCGGCTCGTGATAACAATTTTTCTTTTTTCGTTCAGAAAAAACGTCTCTCTCACTCACATCAGATGCTCACATTTTGCTTCTCGATAGAAGCCTCGCGCGCCCTCAGCGCGGCATCAGATTTAGCATTTTTTCTAAGCGGTTATACGGGTGGACATAAAGCAGCCGGCTGGGTACTAAAGAAACAGACATCGTTACCTTATCGATGAAATCTCGACCGCTGCCGAGGATGTCAAACCTGGGATGCTCCGATCGCCGGACAGCAGAGCCGATCGGCTACGCTCGGGGACCGGAAGCCGCTACTCCGTCCAGACCCAACTCCGCCGCGCTGCGCCGCAATGCGGCAAGGCAGAAGCCGATGTGAGCATCCAGATCCAACTGCAGTTCCTGCACTCCCTGGAGAATATCCTCGCGGTGCACACCGCGCGCAAACGCTTTATCCTTCAGCTTTTTGCGCACACTTGGCGTATCCACATCGAAGATCGACCTGGTCGGTTTGATAAGTGCGACCGCAGTCAGGAAGCCGGCCAGTTCATCGCAGGCAAATAGGGTCTTCGCCAGATGTGTTTGCCGCGGCACTCCGGAATACTGCGCATGCCCCATGATCGCTTCGCGTACTTCATCCGGCCATCCCTGCTCGCCCAGAATCTTGTTCCCTACGAACGGATGTTCCTCCGCACTGGGATATTTCTCGTAGTCAAAATCGTGCAACAAACCCGTGATGCGATAGCGTTCGATCAATGCGCAAGCGTCGTCTTCGCTCAGCTGGAGCGCCGCCGCCTGCTGTTCTGCATAAGCGCTCATACAAGCCTCGACCGCGAGTGCGTGCTTGAGCAAACTGACAGATTGTGTGTAGTGATTGAGGAGTGTCCAGGCTTCTGCGCGAGTGTGTCGATTTGCGACCATTTGCTTACTTTTTGGTTCAGATAACCGGAAGGCTCCGGGTTTCTTAGGCTTTCTTCCGAAATTCGTACCACGTTTTCCGCTTTGTCCCCGACTTTTTAACTTGACATTGAAGGTACCCTGCATCACTGTAATCATGAATCAGGTAGGGACCGTCGCTAAACGAATACTTGGCACAAACGAGTGCGAAGTGCTCTAAAAGCGGCGCTTCTTATCAGGATCGCCCTGCTCTGGCGCTCCGTTACAAACTTATGGCTACTACCTTAGCAACTGTCGAGGCGCGTGAAGTACTTCGCTGTGAACGCTGCACCCTGGTGCAGTTTCGCACTGCAAATTCACTTTGCAGACGCTGCCACAAACCTCTTGAAGTAGAAGAGCCCGAACGGCTCGTCCCCCAGTTCACCGGTGAGCCCGAAGAAACGGTGGCGGAGGATAACAGCCTACAGGTGGCTCGCGCGGTGCGTGATCTACGTAAGGGCCGTAACCTCAGTCAGCGTCAGCTTGCCGGCCGCATGCAGGTGCCCCGCACCTACATCTCAAAGATAGAGAACGGCAAAGCAATGCCGACATTGTCTTCACTGGCGCGTCTTGCAGCCGCGCTCGAGATCGACATTTGCCACTTGCTCCGCGATGCTCGCAGCCGCCGTCATGAAGAGACCGCGTCCATTTTGGCCGATCCTTTCCTGGCAGAATTGGCTCCGCACGTCGCGCAGATGGATACGCTGCAACGCTCTATGTTCCTTAACCAGGTACGTGACCTGGCGATGGGACGCCGGCGTAGTGCTTAAGGCTACATAATCCCCGCAGCAAAGGGCGAACACCCGTTTTGCGGGGGAGTGGACCATGTGCTACGGTCGTAAGGAAAGGCAATCGTTTTGCGATTCCTGTCCACGAGCCGCATAGCCGAACTATCTCCCGAAGAGCAGGCCCTCTACCGTCAATTGGATCCGGCTCGCCTGCCGCAGCACGTCGCCATCATTATGGATGGCAATGGACGCTGGGCAGGCAAGCGCAGTCTGCGGCGCTTTCTGGGACACCAGCAAGGCGCGGAATCGGTCCAATTTGTGGTGGAGACTGCGTCGCGCATCAACCTGCCCTGGTTGACGCTGTACGCTTTCTCGCTTGAGAACAACCTGCGGCGCCCCAAGACAGAAGTCAATTTCCTCATGCGCTTGCTGCGCTCCTACCTGGTCGACAATGTGCAGCGCATGAACGATAACAATGTACGCATCGCGTATATTGGCCGGACCCACGAGTTGCCGGCAGAAGTGCAGGAAAAAATGCAGTGGGCAGCGGAAGCCACGGCGCACAATAATGGAACCGTGTTGACGTTGGCACTGAACTACGGTGCGCGCAGTGAACTGGTCGATGCATTTCAAGCGCTGGCGCGCGAAGCGGCAGCCAAGAACTTGTCTCTCGACCAAACGACGGAAGACGATGTGCATCGCCATCTCTACACCGCGCACATGCCGGATCCCGACCTGGTCGTACGCACCAGCGGCGAATTTCGCGTCTCGAATTTCCTGTTGTGGCAGATGGCCTATTCCGAGATCTACGTGACGGATCGCCTTTGGCCCGACTTTCGCGGCATTCATCTGCTCGAAGCCATCGCCGACTACCAGCGCCGCGAGCGCCGCTACGGCGGCCTGAACAAGCGCCAGGAATCGGACGAAGCGCCCATCCCGGATAACTTCCTCGTACCCCGCTAGAACCCCTGAACCGCAACACGACGGCCGCTGTCAGGTGTGATCAAGCTGGTGCGCGCTTACCACGGCCCTCAGGATTCCGGTTATGCTCGGGTCATGAGTTCGCAGACACTGCCGCGGCCACGCAAGGCCGTCCGCAGGAAGAAAAAGAAGACCGCGTCGCGCGGGCTAACGTGGTGGCCGCTGCTGGCCGCGATCGCAGTCACCTTCTTCAGCGTAAAAACGGCCGAGATTCTGCCCCTCATGGGCGCCAACGGCTTGCTGAAACTCCAGCTTCTCTATCCCTATGCACTGCTGCTCAAACAGCCCTTGTTGGGCCTCTCCGAACAGACCAGCGACAGCTGGTCACAAATCATGCTTTACGCGCAGTACCCTCTTTACGGCCTGTACATCACCCTGGCTGCAAGATGGAAGCCGCTATGGAAGGTGCTGATCCATGTCGCCGTATTTCACCTGTTGGGGTTCGCGGTACTGTGGCTGCTAGCGCGCAAGTAAAAATTGTCGAGTGCCCACGGGATGCATGGCAGTCGCTGCCGCAATTCATCCCTACCGCAACAAAAGCCGCCTACCTGCGTGCCCTCATCGCGGCTGGCTTCCGCCATATCGATGCGGTATCGTTCGTTTCCTCCGCAGCCGTTCCGCAAATGGCTGACTCTGAGAATGTGCTTGCCCTGCTCGCTCCTGTGCCCAATGTCGAAATTATCGGTATTGTCGTCAACCAGCAGGGTGCGGAACGAGCTATTCGCACCGGCGCCGTACATACTCTGGGCTTTCCTTACTCTGTCTCCCCGACGTTCCTGGGACGAAATCAGAAGCAGACCACGGAACAAGCGCGCGCGACGCTGGAGACAATTTGCCAACTGGCATTCCGCGCCGGCCTGGGCGTTGTCGCCTATGTGTCCATGGCCTTTGGTAACCCCTATGCCGAGCCGTGGAGCCCCGAGGATGTCATCGCGGCCTGCCATACCCTTCAGGCCCTGGGCATCCGGCAGATTTCTCTGGCCGACACCGTGGGCGTCGCCAACCCGCAACAGATTCAGTTCCTGCTCACCGCCGTGCTCGCCGAGATGCCCCATATAGAGGTGGGCGCGCACCTGCATGCTCGGCCGGAGCAGGCAGCTGCCAAGATCTCGGCAGCGTACCATGCCGGTTGCCGCCGCCTCGACATGGCGCTCGGCGGCCTGGGCGGATGTCCCTTCGCCCAGGACTCGCTGGTAGGCAACGTGGCCACGGAAACGGCACTCGCTGAGCTGGGCCACCTGGGCGCGAGGTTACCCCACTTTGGTCCCCTGGATGAATTGCTCACCCTGAGCGGTACCATCGCTAATAGATTCGCTGCACACTGAGGAGCACTCGAGAGAACCGTGGCCATCAATTACGCAACCCTGGACATCAAAGAAGCCGACGGCATTCACACCATCACCATGAACCGGCCGGAGCGAAGAAATGCGCTCAACCCGCAGATGATCGCCGAGTTGACGCATGCCCTGGGTGAATGCGCAGCTTGTTCCTGTGGCGTCGTGGTGCTGACCGGCGCGGGAACCGCTTTCTGCTCGGGCATGGATCTGGAGAACTTGAAAAACCTCACCGATCAGCGACCGGAAGACCAGCGCGCCGATGCCGAATCGACCATGTGGATGATGCGGCGGCTCTACGAGCTGACCAAACCCACCATCGCCGCGGTGAACGGACCCGCCATTGCCGGAGGCACGGGGTTAGCCACGCTCTGTGACTTTACCCTCGCCGAGCCGCACGCCAAATTTGGCTATACCGAGGTGAAGATCGGTTTCATTCCCGCGATCGTCTCAGTGTTTTTGCTGGAAATGATCGGTGAGAAAAAAGCCAAGACGCTTTTGCTGTCCGGCAGAGTGCTCGATGCGGAAGAAGCGTCCGTATTGGGCCTGGTGACGGAAGTGGTGCCCGAGGGCGAGCTGATGGCGCGTGTGCGTGCGCTGGCTGCGCTACTGCTGAAGAACAGCCCGGAATCAATGAGCGCCATCAAGAAATTATTGAGCGGCTTCGCGAAGGAACGGCTGGACCGCGATCTAACCCGCGCCATGCGGTGGAACGAAAAGATCCGCAACAGCGCCGACTTCAAGGAAGGGTTGCGCGCATTTCTGGAAAAGCGCGATCCGGTATGGCCCGCGCGCAAGACGAAGTAGCGGCTATCATGATCGGGTATGCCAAACAAAGTTCGTTGGGGAGTTCTGAGCACGGCCGGAATCGGCGTTAAGAAGGTTCTGCCGGCTATGCAAAAGAGTGAGTGGGTCGACCTCGCCGCCATCGCTTCGCGCGATCTCAGCAAAGGGGAGCAAGCAGCACGCGCCCTGGGCATCACCAAAGCCTACGGCTCGTATGAAGAGTTGCTCGCCGACCCGCAGATCGAAGTGATCTACAATCCCCTGCCCAACCAACTGCACGTGCCCTGGTCGATCAAAGCTGCGGAAGCGGGCAAGCATGTCTTATGCGAAAAACCGCTGAGCATGACGGTGGCCGAAGCAAAGACGCTACTGGCGGTGCAACAGCGCACCGGCGTCATCATCGCCGAGGCCTTCATGGTGCGCACCCATCCGCAATGGGTACGCACGCGCGAACTGATCGCCTCTGGCCGCATCGGAACTCTGCGCTCTATCCAGGGGTTCTTCAGCTACTTCAACATCGACCCCAAAAATATTCGCAACATCCCGGAGTGCGGCGGCGGCGCGCTTATGGATATCGGATGCTATCCGATCAATACGTCGCGCTTCCTTTTCGGCGAAGAGCCGGTGCGCGTCGCCTCGCTGCTGGAAAAAGATCCGGTGCTTCACGTGGACCGGCTAACGTCGGCTCTCCTCGAGTTTCCTTCCGGCCAGGCGATGTTTACCTGCAGCACCCAGTTGGTGCCCTATCAGCGCATGCAGATATTCGGCACCAAGGGCCGCATTGAAATTGAAATCCCATTCAATGCGCCCAACGATCGCCCCACGCGCATCTTTATTGACGATGGCCGCGATCTGTTCGGGGGCGGCATCGCCGTGGAAACCTTCCCCACCTGCGATCAGTACACGTTGCAGGGAGACGTTTTTTCTCGCGCGGTGCGCGAAGGCACGCCCGTACCCGTGCCGATCGCGGACGCGATCAAGAACATGGCTGTCATAGAAGCTGTGTTTCGTTCCGCGGAATCGGGAGCGTGGGTGTCACCGCAGGCCTGAACGGCGGTTACTTTGTATCGCCGGAATCGTCTTCCGGGTCCTCGGGAAAGTCTTCTTCCGAGGCTTCGTCCCAGGGCTCGGAGTTGCCGACTTCCTGTTCCAGATCTTCGGCGCTCATATGCGGCTTGTCGAGCGTAGCGCGCGCAGGGTCGGGCAGGTCTTTGGGCTCTACTTGATCGCTCATAGCGCAACAATGGTACCAGCAGTAGTTATGCCGATACTGAGGCCTTATGAAAGTGCTCGATTTCCTGGTGGAAAGCTTTATAGCGACCTTCGGCATCACCCGGCCAAGGCCCGAACAACAGCGCACGGTAGCCCTCGCGCTGGGCGGTTTTCTACTCCTCTTCTTTACCGCGTTCGTCAGCTTGATTTGCTGGATGCTCTTCGGGACGCGATAGAACCGGCACGCAAAAACAAAATGTCTCCACTCGCGGCGCGCGGTGGAGACATTTTTTGTTTTACCGGCGAGGATTAGATCTTGCCGTTGTTGACTGCCATCTGCTCCGCAAGCGGCGGAGCGGTTACCGGCACTGTTCCAGCCGCCTTCTTGTGCAACTGATGATGCAGGCAGTAGAGCGCCAGCTCCAGACGGTCAGAAACACCGAGCTTGTCATAGACCTTGCGCAGGTAGTTCTTGATCACCTGCTCAGTGGTGCCGAGCTGGTAGGCGATCTCCTTGTTGCGCTTGCCCTGGGTGATGCAGGTGATAATCGCCAATTCCTTGGGCGAAAGCCGTGGCTGCGTGCGGGGGCTGGTCAACGCAGTGGCTTGCGAACGATAGGCTTCGATGACCCAATTGATGGACTGGTTATCGATCCACGTCTCGCCGGCGGCAATCTTGCGCACGCACTTCACCAACAGATCGGGTGAGATGGAGCGGGGAATAATCCCGCGAACGCCACGCCGGTAGAGTTCAACCGTGTTCGACTCGTCGTTCTGGGCCGATTGAACAATGATCTTCAGCTGCGGCGCACGGCGCACCAGCTCGGGAATCGCGTCGATCGTACCCGCGATCAAACTGCCTTCGAGCAGGACCATGTCGGTTGGGAAGCGTTGGATAGCGCCGTGCAGACCGGCCAGGGTGTCAACCTGGGCAATCACGCGGATATCGTCTTCGAGGGCAAAAATCTTCCGGATACCTACCCGGTAGATTGCTTGCGAATCGGCCAGAACAATGCGAATTGCAGCATTGTCTGCTCCCTCATCGGGATCAAAGGCGCCGTCAGGAACAACGGCATCGGGAAAATCAGGTTTGGCAGATACCATAGGTTCAAAGACCAAAGTAGCTTCAGTGACTAAAGTGATACTGATCGATCACCGCGGCAACGTGCATCGTCTTTACATCTGGTGTGCAGCGTACCACGCGTCCTGTGCAGTGCAATACAACATCGGTGGGTGTGCCCATTGCTTCTGCTGGCATCGCAATCGTGAAGCTCACACTACTGCCCACCACCAGCGCTGTGGCCAACTCAAACAAAACGCCGTTGGCCGAAATATTTTCAGTAACCGCCGGCAGGTCTCCAGCTTCCGTACAAATAGTAATCGGTACGCACAGCGGAAAGCGAACCGCAGCGCGAAGTTCGACCGGACGTTCTGTTGCCACCGCGGTAGAGATATCCATGGACTGATCATAATCAGAACCAGAGACTTCGGGAATCCCCTAAAATAGCCACCCAAATCGCGCAACGGTACTAAAGTTCCGGCCACCTGGTGCCTTCAGTTTGGTATTTGCCGCCGTTGTTCTCCGGACTTTTCCACAGGGCCCCGGTAACGCTACATCCCGCTGGTGCTGGGAAGGCGTTACTGACTTTCGAGTCTATATACTTAGTAATAATCACACGAAAGTTGTAGCGTTGGGTGATCTAGCTAGGTAACCTCTAGCTGCGCCCTCACGCAAACACAGGAGATTACCCATGAAAATCACTCTGATTCGCGCCCTTACCGTAGCCGGCCTACTTGCCCTTTCCAATGCAGCCCATGCCAGCCAGCTGTTCAAGTTGATGCCTTGGTGGTAAGGCGGTAAATGTCGTATTTTCGGACGGCTGCTCATAGTCTATGCTGCATCTGTTAGGGTGCACATGAGCCTGCAGGTAATCTATTCGGTGTTCGCAGTGCTCGGCTTAGTCGCCGAAATCTCACTGCTTGTCGTTTTATTTGTTCGCCGGCACTACCTGACCTTCCCCGTCTTTACTCTTTACATCATTGTCAACACGGCCTCGGATATCGGTGTCGGTTTACTGATGTCCAACTCCCCTGCCCACACTGTCCGGGCCATGGCGGTATCCCTAATGCCGCTCATGTATTTGCTGGAACTGGGCGTTCTCTTCGAGATTGCGTGGAATGTTCTGCAGCCGGTACACGTCTCGCTGCCGCACGGGGTCTTGAAGGTGTTTATCGCGACCATGGCGATCGCGGTGGCGGGTGGGGCCGTGCTGGCCTGGCACTTTGACTCGTTGAACGGCCGGGTAAACGACCTGAAAGATCCTCTCGACCTCACGGTCGGGTTGCTGCGCATGCTGATTTTCGCCCTGACCGCCAGTTTTGCCCAAATGTTAGGTATCGGCTGGAAGAATAAGGTCCTTCAGTTGGCGACCGCCCTGTCCTTTTATAGTGCGGTTGACCTGGTGATCAGCTTGGCGGAGCGCATCTCGGGCCATTACAACAGCTTAGAGCCGATCCACGGCGTCGCCTACGCCCTCGAGCTGGGTTTCCTGGTTTACGCCTTTACAACTAAAGATGTAGAGAGGCGCGAATTCAGTCCACAAATGGAACAGTTTTTGGTTACACTTGCTGGACGAGCTAAGCTCGCGCGTACCGTTTTGGTACGGATGCAGGTGAAATAAACACATGATATTTCCGCTGCTCCAGGTACTATTTACCGCGCTGTTAGTTGCCTACGCCGGCTTTTGGCGGAGACAGCAAACCAAGCGTAACTCGAAAAGTTGGAACGGTATCATCAGTCAGTTGCGTGGCAACGACTGGGGTATTGAAGAGGTCACAGAGCGCTTCCTCTACAAGAGTGAGTTGCAAGTGACCACCAAAGACGTGTGGCAACGCATTCAAGGCTGCAAGGGCCTCTGGGCGATGTATAAGAATTGCCCAATCCTGGTCCAACTGGCCGACTACGCCGCAGAGCATGGCCAAGGGGTCGATCAGGAAATGCTGGAAAGTCTGCGCAGCGACGCCTTTCAGATCCGCCTCTGCGTAATGTTGGCTCTAGCTCAGCATGTCCTGTCGAACTCGTCGGTCGGTGCTTCGGTCAATGCTCATCGTGCCGTCTCGACCTACAGCGTCATGCTGGTAAGGCTCACCGCCTTCATCCAGGAATACTCAACCCCCTTGCTTCCCAGCTATCTCGACGCAGTCGCCTAAGTTCCCCCGCTTAGGCTGCACCACAGCAAAATCCCCTGTACTTGCGCTATGTACCCTGCTCCGGCGATACTAGGGGAGTTGGTATAGTTGCGTCTGAGTGCTGTTTCAGCCCCGCACATATCCCTCAAAACCCACCCGGATTTCACCCTGTCAGGGACGAAGATCTGAAAGGAAGTACACCTGTGTTAATGATTCGTCTGGCTCGCTTCGGTGCACGCAAGCAGCCCTACTACCGTGTTGTTGTGATTGAGAAGGATCGCGCCCGCAATGGCCGCTCGATCGAGGTTGTGGGCACGTACAATCCCCGCACCACGCCGGCTACGGTTGATCTGAAGCGCGAGCGCATTGAACACTGGACCAGCAATGGAGCACAGCTCTCCGAACGCGTCGCGAAGTTGCTCGCTGCCCATCCGGCGGCTACCGCAGCCTAAGCTGTGCCACACGGCACATTTCCCGCGTAGTTTGTGAAATGGCTCTGGACACAACCACAACAAAAGCGGTCTAATGCTCGCTCAAGAAGGGACCCCCGCGGCGCCGGTAGCGGAACTATCGTCGCCGCGTGTTGGTCCTCGTGAGGCCGCTCCCATAATGCAACTAGCGAATCATGATGATATGCAACAGCTGGTAACAGAGATTGCAAAAGCTCTGGTTGACGATCCCCAGGCCGTCGAAGTGCAGGCGGTTGCCAGGGATGAAAACACGGTGCTCCGGCTGCGAGTGGCGTCCGCTGATGTTGGCAAGGTGATCGGCAAGCAAGGTCGCACTGCGCGCTCCATGCGCACCATCCTCAGCGCGGTCAGCATGAAGTTGCACCATCGCTATACCCTCGACATCCTGGAGGAAGACGACTCCGCAAGGCAGTCTGATTCCTAAGCCACCGCACGCATGACCTCGCCTGAATGGGTGCTGCTGGCCCGCATTGTGCGTCCCCAGGGCAGGCGCGGCGAAGTACTGGCGGAAATCCATACCGATTTCCCCGACCAGTTTACGCAGCGCAAGCGGCTGTTTCTGCGCCCTCCAGATGGATCTGCCCTGCGCGAAACCCGAGTGGAATCGCAGTGGTTGCATAAAGACCGGATCGTGCTCAAACTCTTCCAGGTGGATTCCATCAGCGAAGCCGAAACGCTGCGCGGCTGTGAGGTGGTGGTCCCGCGGGAAGAGCGGATCCCGCTCGAAGGCGACGCAGTCTACGTGAGTGACCTGCTTGGTATGCACGTCATGGATATCAGCCGCGATATCGCCGAAGATGCCGGCGAGATCATCGATGTGGAGCCGGAAGGCGCAGGCCCGGCCATGCTGGTCATCCGCGCAGCCGACGGTGAGGAGCTGCTCATCCCCTTTGTTCGCGCGTACCTGAGGAGGATCGACCTGGCCGCAGGACGCCTGGAAATGGAATTGCCTGCGGGCCTGCTCGCAACGCAGCGCCCGGACTGATCATGCGCTTCGACATCATCACCATCTTCCCTGGCCTCTTCTCCGGCGTTTTCGAGCATGGAGTGATCAAGCGTGCGATCCATCATGATCTGCTCAGCGTCGCCGTGCACGACCTCCGTGCCTTCACCCATGATCGCCATCGCACTGTCGACGACCGCCCCTTCGGCGGCGGCGAGGGTATGGTGCTCAAGCCCGAGCCACTAGCCGAGGCGGTGGAACATCTCGCACTGGCGCCCCAGGCAGAAAGAGCTGCCCACAAGGAGACGGTGATCCTGCTTTCCGCGCAGGGAAAGCCCTTTACTCAGGCCAAGGCCCGAGAACTAGCCCAGACGAAGCGCGTGGTGTTGCTCTGCGGGCGCTATGAGGGAGTAGACGAGCGCGTCAATGAGCTGATTGCCGACCAGGAGCTCTCGATTGGCGACTACGTGCTTTCCGGCGGGGAGTTGGCCGCCGCCGTGATCCTCGACGCTACGATGCGGCTGCTGCCCGGCGTGCTGGGCAACGATGCCTCGTCCGAGTACGAGAGCTTCGGGCAGGCCGATTCCCTGCTCCCCAGCAAGGGTCTCAGCTCCACCCACGGAGCCGGCGGCCTGCTCGACTATCCCCACTACACCCGTCCGGCGGAATTTCGCGGTGTGCCCGTACCGGAAGTGCTGAGCAGCGGCAACCACGACCAGATTCGGCGTTGGCGGCGCGAGCAGGCGCTGCGAAAAACTCTGCAGAATCGCCCTGATTTGCTGGCGGACGCGGAGTTGAGCGCGGAAGACCGCAGCTTTCTCCGCAGCCTCGAACCGGGCGCAAAGTAAAGATTCCGTGTAAACTAAGAACTTCGACGTTACCGCGTTTTAGCGCACACAGGAAGCAATCATGTCTATCAATCCAGTCATGCAGCGTCTCGCCGACAAACTACGGCGCACCGACCTGCCCACGTTTGTGCCCGGCGACACTGTACGGGTACAGGTCAAGATCAAAGAAGGCGACAAAGAACGGCTGCAGGCCTTCGAAGGCATCGTCATCGCGCTCAAGAGCGGCGCTCAGGGCAGCTTCACCGTTCGCAAGATGAGCTTCGGCCAGGGTGTCGAGCGCATCTTCCCTTTCAACTCGAAGGTCGTGGATAAAGTAGAGAAAGTCCGGTCGGCGCGCGTTCGGCGCTCCAAGCTTTTCTACCTGCGCGGTCTGCGCGGCAAGGCTGCGCGTTTGAAAGAAGTCGAGCGCAAGTAAGCCCCTACCCCTTCTGTGGCGCCCCGGCCGGAAGTCCGACCGGGGCGTCTCTTCGTTGGTACTAGTTTTCCGCAGCGCCAGATGATCTACACTCGACTTGGAAATGCCTGAGTCGTTGCTAGAAACAGAAGTGCCGGAACGTGAACTTTCTCCGGCGACGCGTAAGATGCGCATGCTGCGGACGCTGGTCTGTGGAGGCCGCTACGAGCGTGCCGCCCGCGCCGCAGGTGCCCGGATGATTGCCGGGGTAGACGAAGTCGGTCGTGGTGCTCTCTTCGGCCCGGTGGTGGCCGCCGCTGTGATCCTTCCTGAAGGATGCCGTATCCCTGGACTGCGTGACTCCAAACAGCTGATCGTAGAAGAGCGGGAGCGGCTGGCGCGCATCGTGGAGCGCAAAGCCATTGCCATCGCCATCGAAGAAGTGGATGCGGAGACAATCGATCGCATCAACATTTACCAGGCCACGCGTATGGCCATGGCCGCCGCGGTTTGCCGCCTGGCGATACAGCCCGACCATTTGCTGATCGATGCCCTGCGGCTGGACCTGCTGTGCGCGCAAACCAGCATCATTTACGGCGACTCCCTCAGCATCTCGATCGCCGCTGCATCGGTGGTAGCCAAGGTCTACCGCGATCGGCGCATGTGTGAGCTCGATCGCGACTATCCCCAGTACGGTCTGGCCTCGCATAAGGGCTACAGCACGCCGGAACACAAGCAGGCTCTGGCGGCGCATGGTCCCTGCCCGTTGCATCGCAGAAGCTTTCGCCCGGTAGCCGAAAACTGCCTCCCCTGGGATTAATTTGCCACTACGATTGATGTGTATTACCGCCCACCCTGACGACGAGTGCGGAGCTTTTGGCGGCGCCCTGATGCTCGCCCATCGGCGGGGTATCGAAACCAGCGTGCTCTGCCTTACGGAAGGTCGCGCTGCATCGAATCGCGGCACCGCCCGCGATGGCGACGAACTGGCGCAGTTACGCCGGCAGGAGTTCGCTGCTGCCCTCCGTGTGCTGGGAGTCAGTCACGGGGAAGTGCTGGATTATCCTGACGGCGACCTGGCGCGGCAGGACTTTGCCGCCGTTACCACCGCGCTGGTTGAGCGTATGCGTCGGTTTCAACCTCACGTGGTGATCACGTTTGGCGGCGACGGCAACGTGAATCTACACCCCGACCACACCATGGTGTCTTGTTTCGCCACCGCTGCGTTCTATTGGGCCGGGCGCAGCAATTTTGCTCCTGGCCTGGCTCCCTGGCGTCCGCAAAAGCTTTACTACGGCGCCGCTCCGTTCCTGGCCTATGCCACGCCCGAAGAGGCGCGCACCATCGCTCTCATGCCAGCCTCGCTGGTACTGGATGTGAACGACCTGAAGGCTAAGAAGCTCGAGGCTTTTCTGCAGCACACGACCCAGGAAAAGATGTTCGCCAAGGTGCGGGAAGTTTTCGACCAAACCGGTGGCGAGGAAAAATATCTGCTGGCGGCAACGCGGGGGATGCCGGCATCCCCCATGGAGATCGACATGTTCGCCGGGCTCGAGGAATAGCTACCGCGCCGGCTGCCGTACCGACCAAAGAATGCGTGCCAGCAGCAGCACCGCCAACACGAGTGTGATGGTGATCGGAGTCCGCACTCCGCTCTTGACGATCCACCAATAATGAATCACGCCGCAAATCGCTGAGACATAGACCAAGCGATGCAGCGCCTGCCAACGTTTGCCGCCCAATTTCCGAATGGACCAATTGGTTGAAGTGGCCGCCAGTGGCACCAGGAGCAGCCAGGCTGTCACGCCCGCGACGATGTAACGGCGTTTGGCTATGTCGTCGATCATCGCCGGGATGCTGAAGCCGGAATACAGCCAGACATAGGTGAGCAAGTGCAGGCAGCCGTAGAAGAACGCGAAAAGACCGAGCAGCCGCCGGAAGCGGACCAGCCAGGCGAGCCGCGCCGACAGCCTGCGGATTGGCGTGATGGCCAGCGTGATTACCAGCAGGCGCAACGTGGCAAAACCGGTGGCGTGTGTAACCGTGGCAGTAGGATCGGCTCCCAGGTTATTGGTGAATCCCTGGTAAACCAGCACCCCAAGCGGGGCCAGGCAAGCGACCCACACTGCTACCTTGAGAACCACAATCGTGCGTTTATCCAAAGTCGTCCTTGCGAAGTCGCGCTCTTGTACGGCCTCACGGCCGCAGGCTTCAGAAATCCTTCTTCAGATCCATGCCGCTGTAGAGGCTGGCAACCTGGTCTCCGTAGCCATTGAACATCAACGTCGGTTGACGCTGTTGAAACAGCGAAGCACCAATCCGCCGTTCTGTCTTCTGGGTCCAACGCGGGTGGTCGACATTGGGATTCACATTGGAATAAAAGCCGTACTCCCGCGGCGCCATTTCGTTCCATGCGGTGCGCGGCTGATCCGAGGTGAAGTGAATCTTGACGATCGACTTAGCCGACTTGAACCCGTACTTCCATGGAACCACCAGCCGCACCGGCGCCCCATCCTGGTTGGGCAGCACTTCGCCGTAAAGTCCGAACGTGAGCAGGGTGAGCGGATGCATCGCTTCATCCATACGTAGTCCCTCGGAATAGGGCCAGTCCAGATTGATCTCCCGCAGCCCAGGCATCACCGACGAATCCTGAAGGGTGAGGAACTGCACATACTTGGCTTTGGGCAAGGGCTCGGCCCAGTTGATCAACTCAGAAAGTGAATAGCCGGCCCACGGAATCACCATGCTCCAGGCTTCCACACAGCGATGGCGATAGATCCGTTCCTCAATGGGCTTGAACTTGAGCAGCTCATCAATGCTGACGGTCTTCTTTTGCTTCACCAGGCCATCGACGGTCAACGTCCAGGGACGGGTCTTCATCTTGCCCGCGTTCTGTGCCGGATCACCCTTCTCTACACCGAACTCGTAGAAGTTGTTGTACGAGGTGATGTCCTTGTACGAGGTGGGCGTTAACCCGGACGTGGAGAGCGGACTCTTCACCGTCTCCAGCTTGGCCGCATCCGCGAGCGCCGGCCTGCCCTTGAGCATCCCTGCGATCCCCAGGGCAGTCGCCCCCGTCATGAAGGAGCGGCGATTCAGGTAGGTACTGCGTGGGGTGATTTCAGAGTACGGAATTTCTTTGATGGTTTTTATCAGCATAGATTCCTTGGCCGGTCCCCGGCCCCTGTAAGACGCATCTGTGAGAGCGAAGGTTACGGCGTCCGCCGCTCCCTATGGTAGAACGCTGAAAGAGGATCTATGGATCGCAACGGTACCACATTCTCCGGAGCCGACAAGGATCGCCTGCACCAGGCGGCGGATATGCTGCTCACCGCACGGCGCACCCTGCAGCCGATCGGCGACCTGCCTATCGAAGTACGGCCGAAGTCGCTGGAGGAGGCCTACTGTGTGCAGGATGTGATGCTGGAGGCTTTGGGCCAAGCGGGCGGCTGGAAAGTGGGGGCCCCTTCCCCCGAGGCGACTCCGCTGTACGCGCCCATGCCGTTCATCCTGGCGCAGGGAGTCCCCGTAGCCACCGAATATCGCAGGTTGCGGGGGGTAGAAGCCGAGATCGCGTTCTTGGTCGGAAAGGATCTGCCTCCACGCTCCCTTCCTTATACGCGGGAAGAAGTCGTGGCAGCCATCGCCAGCTGCCATCCTGCTATCGAACTGCTGGAATCGGCCCTGCTCAACCCGGATGCCTGCGACCGGCTGACCGCCGTTGCCGACCTGCAGTCGAATGGTGGATTCGTCGCCGGCGATCCAGTGGCTGGTTGGCAAACTGTCGACTTTGCCTCGCTCGGTGGACAAATGAATGTGGATGGCTTCGTCCGCGTGACCGGCGGCAAGAACTCGGCGGGAGACGACATGGTGCGCCTGGTCCATTGGCTCGCGAATGAAGCACAGGAGCGTACCGGGGGATTGCGCGCCGGGCAATGGATCACCACCGGCAGTTGGACGGGCAAGATCCTGGCCGAAACCGGCTCCATAGCGGTCGCTCGCTTTCCTCACTTCGGCGAAGTCACAGTCACCTTTGATTGAGGAGTACCCCGGCGGTAGCCTGCACCGCCGGACCAGAACCTGTCTGTAACACTTTCGGGCAATCGTGCCGCAAGTCGCTGCGACTCACTCAAAATAAAGGCCTTGGTTCCTTTTTTACGGGAAGAAAGGTGCCCCTTTCTCTGCATTTTCACGGCAAATTCTTCAGATGTTCACAGGTAGCTGCGAACCTCAGTAGGGAAAACTGGCCTGCGTGGAACCCAAATAGCCTTGCAAAAGCACAGGGAAAGCTGACTGCGCGGTCTTTTTCTGCACTTGAAACGCTCTAGTAAATCATAGGCAAACACAGAGAGAGGACCAATGAAGAACCAACTGAAGACGCTGGCGACGCTGGCGCTTGTCTCGGCACTGTCCGCCGGGATGGCACAGACAACAGCGTCCGGTACCACGAGTACCTCTTCAACGCATAAGAAGACGGCCCGCAAACCCCCCGTCCCTAAGAAACCTTCGGTAGAGAGCCAGATCCAGTCGCTGCGGGAAGACATGCAGACGCAGATTCAGCAGTTGAAGCAACAGCTGAGCGATCGCGACGCGCAACTGCAGCAGGCCCAGCAAGCGGCCGCGGCAGCCCAGGCAGCCGCAACCCAGGCGCAGCAGCAAGCCGCCCAGCAGGCGACAACGCTCAACGAGAACTCAACCGCTGTCAGCAGCCTGCAGGGAGCAGTCAGCGATCTGAAGACCAATACCACCTCGATGGCGAGCACCATTCAGGACGAGCAGACTAAAGTCCAGAAGCAAATGGCCAACCCCGATGCTCTGCACTATAAGGGGATCACAATCACTCCCGGAGGCTTCCTGGCGGCTGAAACCGTCTACCGCTCGGCAGCAACCGGTGGAGGTCTCAACACCCCGATGACCGGCATTCCTCTGGAGCATTCCGCGCAGGGGCAGTACTCCGAGTTCTACGGGTCAGGCAGGCAGTCGCGCGTTTCCATGCTCGCAGAGGGCAAGCTTTCCAGCATGACCATGCGCGGCTACGTTGAAGCTGATTTCCTGAGCTCAGGCACCACCTCGAACAACAATGAGAGCAACTCCTACACCATGCGCCAGCGTCAAGCGTGGGCACAGGCGGAACTCGCGAATGGCTGGACATTCACTGGCGGGCAGATGTGGAGCTTGACCACGGAAACCACCAAGGGTCTGCAAAACCGGTCAGAAATTTTGCCCTCCACGATCGATCCGCAGTACGAAGCGGGATTTGTCTGGGAGCGCCAGTACGGCTTCCGTGCGACCAAGAGCTTCGGAAAGAAACTGTACTTCGGCATGTCGGCAGAAAACGCACAGATTCCCAGCGTCGTAGGCCACGGAATACCCCTCAATTTTGTCGTTGGTCAGGCCGGTACGGGTGGTGGACTTTACAACGCTACGGCGAACTATGCTTCCAACGTCGCGCCCGACATGGTAGCCAAAATAGCCTTCGAACCAGGTTGGGGACATTGGGAACTCTTCGGTGTCGGCCGCTTCTTCCGCGCCCGCGTCTACCCGAATGCCGTTTATACGACGGTCGGCGGAGTGACAACGGCATCCGGGTCTTCTGCCGGCGCGTACAACGACACGACCACCGGTGGGGGCATCGGCGGTGGTTTTCGCGCACCAGTCCTGCACAAGCACCTCGATATCGGTCTCAAGGGCTTGTATGGGGATGGCGTAGCCCGTTACGGAGACGCACAGATCGGCGACACAACGGTACGGCCAGACGGGCAGCTGGCACTGCTCCACGCCTTCTCCGCTCTGAGCACGCTCGAGTTCCACGTGACTCCACGCCTGGATGTGTACTTCAACTATGGTGGCGATTACGTCGGTCGCCGCTACTTCATGACCAGCCCCACCAAGGCGGTCGGCTACGGATCGTACCTCAACGTAGAAACCGGGTGCGGTACCGAACCGGTCCCAGGCACGACAACCACGGGATACACACCTGGCTCGCAATCGAACTGCACCGCCGACACCAAGGACGTGCAGGAGTTTACCGGTGGTTACTGGTATGACTTCTACAAGGGCCCTGCGGGCCGGCTGCGTCAGGGCATCCAGTACTCCTACTTCGAACGCAATATCTGGTCGGGTATTGGAACAACGCCCAAGGGCACTGACAACGGACTGTGGACCTCGTTCCGGTATTACCTGCCGTAAACGACAACCAGCCCAACGACAAGGGACGCCGGCAACGGCGTCCTTTTCGCTTTTACGACATCTAACCCACATCATGCCGAGTCCGATTGTTGGCTTACATCACGTCACCGCGATTGCTTCCGACCCGCAGCGCAACCTCGATTTTTATACCGAAGTGCTGGGGCTCCGTTTCGTCAAGCGCACCATCAACTTCGACGACCCTGGAACCTACCACTTTTACTTTGGCGACGACGCCGGTTCTCCGGGGACCATCCTCACCTTCTTTCCATGGCCGCACGCCACGCGCGGCAGCCTGGGCGTAGGCGAGACCTCCGCCACCGCCTTCAGCGTTCCCCTCACCTCGCTGGGGTTTTGGGAGAAGCGCCTGCTGGGCGCGGGGATCCCGGTGAAGCGCAGCGGTGAGCGATTTGCAGAGGAAGTATTGAGTTTTGCCGATCCCGACGGCATGCGCCTGGAACTGGTGGGCCACGCCGATGTCGGCGAGCCCAAGGCGCCGCGAACCAGCGATGTGCCCGCCGAGCATGCCATCCGCGGCTTCTTCGGCGTAACCCTGTGCGAGGGTGGCTACGAGCGAACCGTCTCGGTCCTCAACACCATGGGCTTCCAAAAGATCGGCGAACGCGAGAACCGCTTCCGCTTCGCTGCGGAGGGAAGTGCCCTTGGCAATCACATCGATGTCCTGGTCCAACCGCAACTGACTTATGGCCGTATGGGCGCGGGCAGTGTCCACCACATTGCCTTTCGAGCGGCCAACGACGCGGCGCAACTGGAGTGGCGTGAAGTGCTGAAAGCAAGCTCGCTCGATGTGACCCCGGTCCTCGACCGCACCTACTTCCATTCCATTTACTTTCGTGAACCGGGCGGCGTGCTCTTCGAGATCGCTACCGACCCGCCGGGGTTTGCGTTGGATGAACCCATGGAGTCGTTGGGCGAGGCGTTGAAATTACCGCCCTGGATGGAGCGGCAACGGTCCCGTGTGGAGCGGATGCTTCCGCCCATTGCCTTGCACACCAGGAGAGATGCGTGACCGATCCTCATGGCGATCAGCCGGTCCTCACCGCGGGCGCTGGGTTGGATAAGGCGACTGCAGCGGTGATTCTGCTGCACGGCCGAGGCGCTTCCGCGGAAGACATTCTCGGCCTCGCGGGTGAGATGTTCGACGAGCGCTTCGCGTATCTGGCTCCGCAGGCGGCGGAGCATCGCTGGTATCCCTATTCCTTCCTGGCGCCGATTGCCGATAATGAACCGGCACTTTCGTCTGCGCTGAAAAAGGTTGCGACGATCGTGGAGTCGGTTGGGAAGGCGGGGATACCTCAGGAGCGTACCTTCTTGTGTGGGTTCTCCCAGGGTGCGTGCCTGGCTTCAGAATTTGTGGCTCGACACCCGGCGCGATATGGCGGGTTGGTCGCGTTTACCGGTGGACTGATTGGGCCTCCGGGCATGGATCTGCGTCATCCTGGAGATCTGGCGGGAATGCCGGCGTTGTTTAGCTCCGGCGATCCGGATCCGCATGTGCCCTGGGCTCGGGTTCAGGCATCCGCAGACCAACTCACCGCCATGGGTGCGGTGGTGAAAGTGCAACGTTATCCTGGGCGGCCGCACACCGTCCTGCCCCAGGAGATTAAGGCCGCGCGGGAGCTGATCTTCGGCGACAAAAGCCCCTAAGACCTGGGTTGCCCCGTGGTACGTTGGGGAGATGCTAGGCAAGGCTGCGGTTTTTCTCTCCCTTTCCCTCGTCGCTCGGGCCGCCCCGGCCCAATCCGCGCCTGTCACTGCCCAGCACGCCATGGTGGTCAGCGTCCACCACGACGCCAGCGATGCAGGTCTCCAAATGCTGCAGGCCGGAGGAAATGCGGTCGATGCGGCGGTGGCCACCGGTTTCGCGTTGGCAGTGGTCTACCCCTATGCCGGCAACCTCGGCGGTGGCGGATTCATGATGCTCCGCCTGGCCAATGGAGACACCCACTTTCTCGACTTCCGTGAAGAGGCGCCACTACGCGCCACCGCAAACATGTACCTCGACAGTCAAGGCGACATCATCCCCGACGCTTCCACCGTCGGCTATCTCTCTGTTGGTGTACCCGGGACGGTAGCCGGCATGGTAGAAGCCGAACGTCGATTCGGAAAACTCACCCTGAAGCAGGTGATGGCCCCGGCTATCGAGTTGGCGGACAAAGGCTATGTGCTCAGCCGCGAAGAAGCGGAGATGCTGCACGATCCGGGACTCACCAAGTTCCCCGACTCACGCCGAATCTTTCAGCGCGACGGGAACTTCTACCAGGCCGGAGATACCTTCCGCCAACCAGAACTGGCCCGCACCCTGAAGCGCATCGAGCAAGACCCCGGCAGCTTCTACCACGGAGCCCTTGCCGCCGAGCTCGCGAAAGCCATCCAGAAGGGCGGCGGCATCGTGAGCAAGAAAGACCTGGCCGGCTACCAGGTAAAAGACCGCAAACCGCTCCTCGGCAACTATCGTCATTACGAAATCATCGCCCCGCCGCCTCCATCTTCCGGTGGCATCGCGCTGCTCGAAACACTCAACATCCTGGAGGGTTACAACCTCTCCTCGTTGGGCGACAGAACTCCGCAGAGCATGCACCTTATCCTCGAGGCCTTCCGCCGCGCCTTCGACGATCGCACGTCCTACCTGGGCGATCCTGATTTCACCTCTGTACCCACTACCCAGCTGACAGACAAGGCCTACGCCGCCGCCTGGCGCAAAAACATCAGCCTCACCCAGGCCACGCCCTCCGCTTCCCTTACCCGCCCGGCAGGTTTCATCCCACCCGAGTCGAAACAGACCACGCACTACTCCGTGCTTGACGAAGCGGGCAATGCAGTGTCGGTTACGTACACCCTGAACAACGCCTTCGGTTCGGGAGCCACCGCCGAAGGCTTGGGCTTCCTGCTCAACGACATCATGGATGACTTCACCACGAAGATCGGCGCCCCTAACATGTTCGGCCTGATCCAGGGATCCGCCAACGCCATCGCGCCTCGCAAGCGTCCGCTCTCGAGCATGACGCCCATCATCGTCCTCGACAACCATAAGGTCCGGTTCGTGATTGGCTCCCCTGGCGGCCCGCGCATCATCACCACGGTGGCAAACATATTTCTCAGCGCCTCAGACGGTGGATTGAATATCCAGCAGGCGGTGGACGCACCCCGATTCCACCACCAGTACTTGCCCGATACCGCGTATGTAGAGCCAGGTTTTCCCGCCACGACGCTGCAGTCGTTGCGGGATATGGGCTACAGCATCCAGGGCGGTGATGGTGACGGCCACCATTGGAGCGACGGAGAGTGCATCGCCGTCGATCCCACTACCGGACTGCTGCAAGGCGGCCAGGACAAGCGCCACACCTTCGGCAAGGCTGCCGGGTACTGAGCGGGTGAGTGGGCCAGCCCGAATACCACGCTGATGTCCGCTTTCTACCTCGACCGGATTGCCATCCAGCAAGTACGGCGTGTAGACCCGGGCTCACCGCGCCGAGAGCAACTGACTTTAGTTGGGACGGTTCGCCCGGTGTTCAAATTCGAACAGCAGGGAACCATGGGTGAACACTTTTACGTATAACCATCGACATAACTAGCAGGAATAAAGCCACAACCGTCGCCTTTGATGTGGAAGGCGACTTGCTTGTTTACTTTCGAGGGTTCTGGGAATGACGACGCTGATGCTGGATTTGCACTATGCTCTGCGGCAGTTGCGCAAGACTCCAGGCTTTACCATCACCGTGCTGCTGACCCTGGCATTGGGCATTGGGGCCAACGCGGCCATCTTCACGCTGGTCAATTCCGTACTGCTCAAGAATCTTCCCGTGGTCGACCCGAAAAGCCTGGTGCATTTCGGAAACAATAGCCACGACTGCTGCGTCGGCGCGAATGGTCCCCGGGACAACGGCAACTATTCCATCTTTTCGACGGATACCTACGAAAAGCTGAAACAGCAGGTGCCGGAGTTTGAAGAGCTGGCCGCCATGCAGGCGGGGTTCACATACCGTCCGGTGACTGCCCGGCGAGACGGGTCGCAGACTCTATCCCGGTCGGTGATGGGTGAGTTTGTCTCGGGAAATTACTTCCGCACCTTCGGCCTACGTCCCCAGGCTGGCCGGTTGTTTACGGACGCGGATGATCTGCGCGGTGCGCCGCCGACAGCGGTGATCAGCTATGCGACCTGGCAGCGCGAGTTTGCCGGCGATCCTGCGATTGTGGGCGCTACCCTCTTTATCAACACCAAGCCCGTCACCATCATCGGCGTGGCGCCGGAATCATTCTATGGCGACCGGCTAACCAGCAGCCCACCCAATTACTACTTGCCAATCGAGTCCATGACCGACCTGGCGAATGTTCCCTACGTCCACGACCCGCCGACCAATTGGCTCTACATCATTGGCCGGGTGAAGCCGGGGGTGGCGATGGGCCCACTGCAGGAGAAGGTGAATGCTGTCGTGCGCCGCACGTTCGCCGCGCAACCAGCGTTCTCCGGGGAAGACACCAAGAAGTCTCTGTCCAAAGTGCATGTGGTTCTCACGCCCGGCGGCGCCGGTATCCAGGTTCTGCAAGAGGGGTATGCCGCTCACCTGCACATGCTGATGACGATTTCAGGACTCGTGCTGCTGATCGCCTGCGCCAACATCGCGAACCTGCTGCTGGTCCGAGGGATGGGCCGGCGCATGGAGATGTCTGTTCGCACCGCGCTGGGAGCGATGCGTAAACGGATCGTTCGCCAATTGCTGACGGAGAGCCTGCTGCTGGCGGCGATCGGCGGCCTTGCCGGCTTGGCTGTGTCCTATCTGGGAACGCGGATGTTGCTGATGCTGGCATTTCCCGGAGAGCAGAGTATGCCCATCAACGCTGCCCCCTCCCCCGAGATCATCGCTTTTGCCTTCGTGATCTCGATGCTCACAGGAGTGTTATTTGGAACCGCGCCGGCCTTGATTACCGCGCAGGCTAACCCAGCGGACGCCTTACGCAGCGGGACCAGAACCACCGCCGCGGGTGCTTCGTTGCTGCAGCGAAGCCTGGTGGTGATGCAAGCGGCGCTTTCGCTGATACTGCTGGTGGGGGCAGGACTCTTTGCGCAAAACCTGCACAAGCTGCAAAGCATGGACCTGAAGCTGGATGCGACCAACCGGTATATCGTCCACATCAACCCACAGGCGGCGGGATACAAGCAAAGCGAGCTCGCCGCGTTGTACAGAACAATGGAAGAGCGCTTCCATGCCATCCCCGGTGTGCGGAAAGTGGGTATTTCGAACTACACGCCCATGGAAGACAACAACTGGAGCAACGGTCTTGTGGTGCAGGGCCGGGCGAATATGGAGCCCATGCTTGCTTCGTTCATCAAAGCCAACGCGGATTATTTCGACTCGGTCGGAACGCGAGTGTTGATGGGTCGCGGGATTGGGGTCAACGATACGGCCACGGCTCCGGCGGTAGCGGTAGTAAATCAGTCGTTCGTGAAGCAGTTCTTCAACGGTGAAAATCCGATTGGCAAGCGGATTGGGCCGCCGGATTCGCCGGCAGATTTAGAAGTTGTGGGCGTGGTAGAAGACACGGTGTACTCGTCTGTGCGATGGAAAGACCACAGTATGTATTTCGTCCCCCAGATGCAGCGCCTTCCGAGTGACAAGGGGCCGATCGAGAAGGATATGTCGCTCTATGCGGGAACGATGGTGATTCAAACCGCGCAGCCCATGAGCGAGATGGAAGAGATTACGCGCAGGACGCTTGCGAGCATCAATCCCAATTTCACGGTGGTGCGTTTCCAGACCTTCGACGGGCAGATTGGGGAGCAGTTTACGGAAGAGAAACTGATCTCCCGATTGATGGTGCTGTTTGGCGGCCTGGCGTTGTTGTTGGCAACCATTGGTCTGTATGGAGTGACCGCCTACGGAGTGGTGCAGCGAACGCCGGAGATTGGCGTGAGGATGGCGCTGGGCGCGGAGCGGCTGGGCGTGATTGCCATGGTGATGCGCGGAGCGGCGTTGCAAACCGTGTTGGGACTCGCCATCGGGGTACCAGTGGCGTTGTTGTCGGTCCGCTTTGTGAAGTCGCAGCTGTACGAGATTACAACTGCGGATACGCATGTGATGTTCGGTGCGATTGCGACCCTGGCGTTGGCGGCTTGCTTAGCCGCCATCATTCCCGCGCGGCGCGCTGCATCGATCGATCCAGCCAAAGCCCTAAGAATGGACTAGCAACCGTTCCTGTCAGGCGACTCCCCAAGGGCCGGAATGCTCATGGCACCTGCGCCACCCAGATATCACTGTGCTCCTGGGGCAGGTTGATCAGCATCTTGTCGCGGGCGACGGCGAGATCGGACTTCGCTTGCCAGTTGCCGCTGGCGGCGTAGTGACCCGACGAATTGTGAAGATGCGCAAAAGCAATGGGCGCTCCCACCGGGTGCTTGGTTGCCGGATCGAGGCGCTGCGCCCAAATGCAAAGATATCCGTCGCGCGTGGAAGTGAAATACACCGTGTCGCCGTCAGCGGAAAATTGCGGCTTGTCGTCACTGTGCTGACCATCCGTGACCGCGATCCATTCCGCAGGTGCGGAACCCACGCCCTGCCGCACGGGAGCGATCATGATTTGCGCTACGCTGGCAGATTGCCATTTCTTGAAGACGACCCATTGGTCATCCCAGGAGAAAAATGGATGGTACAAAGGCAAGTTCGGGTCACTGAGGAAATCCTTTTCTATCTTCGTGTGCACATCGAAGCTGACAATCTTGTCCTTTTTGGGGTCGATGCGGTCGTATTTCTGCAGCAAGAGTATGGAGCCGTCGGAGGAAAGCCCGCGCGGAGTACAACGCACACAGACATGTTCCGGCTCACCGCCTGCTGCGGCAACCATAAAGCTGCATGGAAAAGGACTGTTTGGGTTTTCTGCAGAGATGCCCTCGTGGCAATCGCGTTGGAAAAATACTTGTGAGCCATCCGGAGCAATCGAGGTCGCCTCGTCACTATCCGCGGTTCGGCCTTTGTCATCCAGGGTACGTTCGCTGCCGGTGCTGAGATCTCGCAGACGGATCAGGTTGTCTCGTCCAGGAAAGAAGGTGTCGTAAGCCAACCATCTTCCGTCATGCGAGACGGAAAGCGCCAGGTTCATAGCTCCCTCGGCGAGTGGCAACTCAACGGTGGCGCCCGGCATGTGGCCGTGATCCGTGGTGGGGAGCTGAAATACAGACTGGCTGGCGCTCCACAAGTTATAGGCGAGCTTGCCGTCCTCCGATACGGAACCGCCAACGCCAAGCCAGCCATTGCCGGCAATCAGCAATTCGGGGTTCGGGTCAACGATGTCGCGCTCGGAGACCCTGACTCTCGAGATCTTCCAGCTTTGAAAACTTGATGTGCGGTAAACGATCCACTCCCGACCGTCTGCAGCGCGAATCCACGAGATCACAGCGTTCTCCGGAGAAATGTTGTTTTCGGCCCCGGGTAAGTGGATCGATCTGGCGTCTGCGCCGCCTACCGGGGCGATCCACCAATGCGCGGGCTTATCCAGCTCACGGTTACGCCGGCCGTAAGACAAGAGCTCGGCTCCATCAGGAGACCAGAACGGAGCGCCGTCCAGCCGGAAATCCTGATCGACCGGGAGAGCCGTTGCCTGCCCGCCATCGACCGGTGCGGTGAGGGCTTTAGCGTCCTGGCGGTAAAGGACTCGATCGCCTGTGGGTGAGAAACGCGGAGCCTCGCCCTTCGCTGACCGGACCACCAACCTGGGTTCCCCTGGAAAGGACGAGGTGATGTAGATTCCTCCGCCATCTTTCTCTGAGCAAAAGACGATGCGCGATCCGTCCGGGGAGAAGTCGGCCTGGTTGCCGGAATGGGAGATGGGAGTAGAGTAAAAGCCCGTAGTAACCGGAATAGCTGGGCCTCCGGCGGTCTGTTGCACCCAGATATGCAAGGGGCCGCCACCGATATCCGATCCCAGGGCAAGTAACTTCCCGTCGCGGGAAAGCACCGGCCATCCGCCAAGGGGATTCACCAGTTTCGCTTCCGGTTGGGGCCGCTTACTCAACTGCTTTCGCCACACGAAGTAAACCACGGCCAGCGCGGCCAATATCGTGCTCAACGTTGCGACGATCGTCCAGGTTACAAATGTTCGAACGCTCTTGGACGGGGTTGCAGCGTCAATCGGTGGAACGCTAACGGATGCAGGCTGCTGCTGTGATTCCTCTCGCTTTTGAGGAACGGTGATAACTGGCGCGATGAATCGATATCCTCGCCGCGGCACCGTTTCGATATAGTCCGGGATCGCTGCGTCGTCATTTAAGGCTTCTCGTATCCGATTCACCGCTTTGTTCAGCGACTGATCGTATTCAACGAAAGTATCGCCCCAAATTTTCTGTTGCAGCTCTTCTCTTGTGATGATCTCGCCCGGTCGAGCGGCCAGCAGCGCCAATACGCGGAGAGGCTGCTCCTGCAAACGGATGCGCACGCCCTTCTTGCGCAACTCCAGGGTCTCGTCATCCAATTCGAACATTCCGAAGCGGATTTTGCCGGGCATCTGTTTTCACCCTTGGCGCCTACTCTAACCCAGAGTCCGGCCGTGCAGCACATGCTTCAGCACAAAAAGCTGTTAATCTCCTTGAACGAACGGCCATATGGCAGTAACTTCGAGGTAGGGCAACCAATAGTAATTCTGCGCGCCCCCCCGCGCTTGAGATCGTCGGGTTATGCTGCCGGCACATTCCCCGCTCGCAGCTCTCCTGCCACTCTTTAGGCATAATTCAGTGCTCCCCGCGTTCCCTCGCTCAGCGGGCCCGCGAGCACAACTACGGTAGTCATGGCAGGGACCACGGCATGCGCAGCAAATGAATACCAGAAAACTTTGAGCCCCTTCATGAACAATGGACTTAGCTGACAGCGAAACGTAACCATGTCAGCTACGAGCGAAAAGAAAGCTAAACTCCCCATGCAGACAGGCACCCCATCCGGCGCCACACCTACCCTTTGGCAATCCATACGAGAGGCCTTGCGCGGCAGCCACCAGGACTACACCCAGGGCAGCCTTAACCGTTCGATCTTATTACTCGCCATCCCGATGGTCCTGGAGATGGTACTCGAGTCGCTCTTCGCCGTGGTGGATGTGTTCTTTGTCAGCCGCCTGGGCGCGGATGCCATCGCGACCGTTGGGCTGACAGAGTCGGTCCTGACCCTGGTGTTTGCGGTGGGCATCGGCCTGGGCATGTCTACCACGGCAATGGTCGCGCGCCGCATTGGCGAGAAAGACCCCAATGGAGCGGCCATCTCCGCCGTCCAGGCCATCTTCCTCGGGCTCCTCTTATCTGTGGCCCTCGGCGTCCCCTTTTTCATCTTTGCTCCGCGCGTGCTGGCCTTGATGGGCGCATCGCCGGCGATCATCTCGACCGGCGTCAATTACACCCGCATCGCCCTCGGCGGCTCTGGCGTGGTGATGATGCTGTTTCTTAACAACGCCATCTTTCGCGGCGCCGGCGATGCCGCGATCGCCATGCGCTTGCTCTGGGTGTCGAATATTCTCAACCTGATCCTCGACCCCTGCCTGATCTTTGGCCTCGGCCCGTTTCCCAAGCTCGGGGTGACCGGTGCGGCCCTGGCTACTTTTTCCGGCCGTAGCGTAGGGGTGCTCTACCAGTTTTACCGGCTGGCCAAAGGGACAGAACGCATTCATATCCTGGCGCGCCATATGCGGCTCCAGGGAACAGTGTTGTGGCGGCTCGTCCGCGTCTCCATTACCGGCGTTCTGCAGTTCCTGATCAGCCAGGCGAGTTGGATCGGCCTGGTGCGCATCGTCAGCCTCTTCGGCGCACCTGCCCTGGCCGCCTATACCATCGGCATTCGCATCATCATCTTTGCCATCCTTCCCTCATGGGGATTGAGCAACGCGGCCGCGACCCTGGTCGGCCAAAACCTGGGAGCGGGTCATCCCGACCGCGCCCGCAAAGCGGTCTATCGCACCGGGCTCTGGAACATGCTCTTCCTGGGCTCAGTCGGGCTGGTGTTCATCGCCTTTGCCCCGGCAATCATCGGCCTTTTTACCAAGGATCCGGCGGTGGTCGGCGACGCTATCCATTGCCTGCGCATTTTCAGCTGCGGGAACATTGCGTTCGCCTACGGCATGGTCATGTTGCAGGCGTTCAACGGCGCCGGCGATACCCTTACCCCCACCTACGTGAATCTGTTCGGCTTCTGGATGCTGGAGATTCCCCTTGCCTGGTGGCTGGCCATGCACACCGCGATGCGGGTCAATGGCGTGTTCGTCGCAGTGGTGGTTGCGCAAACCGTCGTCGTGCTGATTAGCATCGTGCTCTTCCGCCGCGGTCGATGGGCCCTGAAGCGTATCTAAACGCACGGCAAAAAAGCAAAACCAGGTTGACCTCCGTAGATTCACAGGGTAAGGTCCTACCATGGAAGGACGCCGGAAACGCCTCATCTTGCTCTCGGTGCTTGCCTTTCTGATGATGGGGACTACCGGTTGCCGATATCTCAACACCCCGATGCAGGCGGGTGACTATGCCTACGAGCTCAACGGGTTTACCGTCAAGGTCGCCAAGGTGATGCAAACCGGTACCGGCTGGGATATGCGATGGGCAGACGCCTCAGGCAACTGGCTCCCGGTAACGGAACCCGTCCAGGTGCTCACCAAGAGGCAGTTGGGACAGCTCGTGACCGGACCTGTCGATCGTGTGCAGGGTCTGCAGTCGACTGAAGTAACGATTTTGTTCGTGCCTTATGGATGGACGCAGACAACGCTGGGGCACAATGGGGCAAAGAACACCGAATTCAAGTGCAACTCGGGATATGTCTGGTGGGGTGGTCCCCTGGGTCCCTGGTGCTTGAAGCGACTGTAACTAAGCCGGGCGTAAGATAGACCCGTGTTGCAGCGGCAAAGTCTATGAAACGGCACACTGCAGTTGCGATGACTTGCCTATGTATCGGCTTGCTCACGGGTTCAATGGCGAGCGGGCAGAGCAACGACACGCCCCTTCCTTCCATCTCTGTGCGCAGCAACCTGGTGCTGGTACCGGCGTTGGTAAAAACCAAATCCGGAGAGCTTGTATTTTCGCTCACTGCGCAGGATTTTCTACTTACCGATAACGGGCTTCCCCAGACGCTGCAAATGGAAGATGACGTCGGCTCGCAACCGCTCGCGCTTGCAGTCGTCATACAGACCGGCGGGGGAGGCGCAGAACGCCTCGACGACTACAAGGGTTTGGATGCGATTCTCGATGCTGTGATCGGCAATGTGCCGCATCGGGTGGCGGTGATCACCTTCGACAGCACACCGCATCTTACCCAGGACTTTAACCCCAGCAGCGATACCGCCTCGGCAACGATTGCCAAGCTGCAAGCCGGTGACCCGGGAGTCGCCATCCTGGACGCGCTGAAGTTCGCGATTGACCAGCTGCAAAAGCAGCCGACGGAATATCGCCGCGCGGTTCTGCTCTTTAGCGAAACCCTTGATGGCAACAGCCAGACCAGCCTGGGCGACGCGGTGCGCGCCGTCGACGACACCAACACCGCCATTTACAGCTTCGGCTTTTCCAGTACCAAGGTCGCCGCGAAGCACGAAGGGGCCAAGTTACCCAGGCCTGGAGGAAGTGCCTACTCGGACGAACCGTATGCCAAAGGTGGCTGCATGAGCCGTGACCCGAGCGCCGACCCCGATGCGAAAGGCAAGCGCAGCGTGCAGGCGTTGGACTGCGCCGAGGACTTGATTCCACCGCTTCGGCTGGGACGGCTGGCCTATGAGGCCGCGCGCGACAGCCTCAGGCGCAATGTACCCGAGTCGGTTGCCAACCTAACCGGCGGCGAATATTTTCCGTTCAAGAACGCAAAGACTCTAAGCCAGCACCTGGTGACTATCTCCAACGACGTGCCCAACTACTATGTCCTCAGCTTCCATCCGCAAACGCCGTCGCCCGGCGCCCATGCCCTGGAGCTCAAACTTAAAGACCGGCCGGGCCTGCAATTGAAGGCGCGCACTTCCTACTGGGTGGAAGACCCTGCAGCCAAACAATGAGGAGGCCTGTTGCGATTGGCTGCCTGAGTATCTGCCTGGCGACAGGTATGGGCGCCAGTGAGCAGAGCAATGGCGCTCCCAACCAGGCGATTTCTGTGGGCAGCAGCCTGGTGCTGGTTCCGGCCCTGGTAAAGACCAGATCCGGGGAGATTGTTTTCTCCCTCACCGCACAGGATTTTCTCCTCACCGATAACGGAATTCCGCAGACGCTGCAGCTGGAAAGACACATCGACTCACAACCTCTTGCCCTTGCCATCATCGTGCAAACCGGCGGCGAAGGCGCCGCGCACCTCGACCAGTACCGCGGTCTGGACGCGGTCCTTGATGCATTGATCGGCAATGTGACCCATCGCGTCGCAGTCATTGCCTTCGACAGCGGGCCTCATCTTGCCCAGGACTTTGCTCCGCATACCGATACAGCCGCGGCGACAGTTTCCAACCTGCAACCGGGCGATCCGGGGGTGGCCATTCTCGACGCGGTTCAGTTCGGCATCGATCTGTTAAGCAAGCAACCTCCCGAATATCGCCGAGCTGTCCTGCTCTTCAGCGAGACCCTCGACGACGGCAGCCAGACGGGCCCTGAGGATGCGGTGCGTGCAGTGGTCGATACGAATACCGCCATCTATAGCTTCGGCTTCTCCAGTACCAAGGCGGCCGTGAAGCATGAGGTCTCCAAATTGAAACGGCCAGGATCCAGCCCCTACCATGGCGATGCCTACCCCGCAGGCGGCTGCATGAGCCGTGATCCTGACGCCGACCCGGATGCGCGCGGCAACCGCAGCGTTCAGGGATTGGACTGCGCCTCAGACCTGTTGCCGCCGCTGCGGCTGGGAAGAATGGCCTTTGTGGCTGCGCGGGACAGCCTCAAGCGCAATGTGCCCGAGTCGGTCGCCCAGATGACGGGTGGCGAGTACTTCCCTTTCAGAAACGCAAAGACCCTAAGTCAACGTTTGGTCACCATCTCCAACGACGCGCCTAATTACTATGTCCTCAGTTTCCATCCGCAATCGCCTTCGCTCGGAGCCCACGTGCTGGAAGTGAAGCTCAAGGAGCGGCCTGGTCTCCAGTTGCGGGCACGGACTTCCTACTGGGTAGCCGGCTCCGCCGCCAAACCCGCGCCGCAACCTTGAGCCGCTACGAGTCATGTTCCCCATCTTTTACGGGGAGCGATATCCCGCGCAGCAAAAATAAGTCTCAGAGGGTCTTCAAATATTCGATGAGCGCGTGACGTTCTTCCTCAGAAAGCGCGGGACCAATCACGCCTTTGCCGGGAGTGTTGCTGAACTCGTGACCCCGGTTGGAATTGCCGGGCTGCGTGGTATCGAATTTGTAGGCGCCGTCAAAATCGGCAGTGGCGAAGCCGGCACAGGCCGGATCATACTCGCGGCTACCGACGTAGAACAGCTTGTCCCGATCGCTGGCCGGGCCTAACAACTGGCACAGGCTGGGCACCGACCGGTTATGCAGGAAGGGTGGCGTGGCCCACATTCCTCCCAAAGGACGAGCACGATAACCAAGAGGCGCCTCCACGCCATCGGCGCGATAGCCATTCCACTCCATTCGCTGCTCCGGCGAGAGATGGAGGGCATCGTAGTTGATATCACGTATCTTGAGCGTGACGGCGCGGAGTGCAACTTTGGCAGGTACAGTTCCCAGGCCAAGCGCATCGGTGACCGCGGTTCGCTGAGCCCAGTTTGAGGCTTCGAGCGGGTCGGTGCCGATAGTATCCAGCGGGAGGACGTTCAGCTTGAGAAAGCGCTTGCCCTGCATTCCCTGCTCCCAGTACTGATCCTCTTGAATCTCCGGCGACTTGAGCGGCGGCAGATGGCATCGTTCGCAGTGTTCATGGTAGAGCGCTGCCCCCTGTTGCGCCTTTTTCTGATCGATGGGTCCCAGCACACTCTCCGGCCAGGGAGGAGACTGCAGGCCGGTGAAAGCTTCCGGGCCGGCAAGCTGGTTTTCGATGCGCCAGAGATTGGGTACGTTGACGCTGGACTGGTAAAGCTTTTGCGGATCGGTAAGATTGACACGGCCGCGCACACCCAGCGCTTCGCCTATGTTCCGAATCATCGGCTGCTGAATCGATCCGTCGTACTGCACCCAGCCAAACCAACTGGTGTACCAGACGGGCGGGAACTTGACAGGAGCGTTGGCTACGATCAGGTTGGAGTTGTTGAGCTCCATGCCGAAGACGAGATTCCCGATGCGGGCGAGAGCGTCAGTACGGCCAAAGCCAGCCGGCGGGTAGAGGTGGCGCTGATCGGCCAGGTCCTTTTCCTTCATGCCGGCCTGGGTGAACTGGTCGAATTGTTGGCGCAGTTGGTGCTTGGCATCCGCGGATGCCTGATCTCCCAGAACCACGCGCGCAAAGCGGTCGAAGCGGAACGGGATCTTGTCGGTAAGGCCGACTGCGGTTTCAAGTTCGGTCTGAAAGGACGCCAGGTCGACAGTTCCCGATCCTCCGTTGATACGAATTCCCTTTCCCTTGTATTCGAGCTGGCCGGTATGGCACGCAGCACAAGTGAGCCCAACCACCTGCACCGTCTGCCCGCTGGCCGGATCAAGGACGTTCCCGACCGCAAAGCCGACTGGCAGTTGCGCGGGATGGTTGGGATCGGGCAGAAAACCAAATCGCGCCAGGTACGCGGGGTCAGAGAATTTAGGATTGCTTCCGAAGAGCTTGAGTTGCGGCTGTTCCAGGGCCAGGAACCACTGATACGGCAGCAGCTCCGTGCCTTGCGAGGTGTGATAGTAAAAGTCCTGCTGGCTGGGAGACCAGTTCTGCTGGACCGTCTGCACCTCGACCGGATGGTACGCAGGCATATTCAGGCTGGGACGGTTCAGGAAAGCATGCAGCTGCTTAATCTTCTCGCAGCCGACAAGGGGAATCAGCCCTAGGGCGAGAATTACAAAAAGACAGAGGCGTCTGCCGTTCATGGCCATGGCAGTTCCTTTCTTCGTGCTGCCGGTGTGCGCGCTACGGACCGCCCGCCGGACCAAGGCTATACCTGTTTACGAAAGATGGTGACTCTTTTTCGGTGATCGTTACGGTTGACTCCAGGAACGAGGGCTTTCAGCGTTGGTAGGTGGCCGTGAGTTGCCCTGCAGCCAGCACGTGGCCTTCCATCGCTTTCACGATCTGTTTTTTCCCGGCACCCAGCGGCGCCCCCAGGGCGGCGTCGAGTGCATAGAGTTTGAAGACGTAGTGATGCGGCGACTTGCCAGGTGGACAAGGTCCGGTGTAGCCGATCGAGCCATTTCCGTTCAGGCCTTGCTTCGCTCCGTCCGGCAGCACTTCTTGATGAGGAATGTTTTCCGGCAGCATGCCGGGGCTGGGCGGGAGGTCGTACAAAACCCAGTGGACATAGGCGCCCAGGAGGGCATCCGGATCGCTTACCACAAGAACCAGGCTCTTTGTTTTAGCAGGCAGGGCGTCCCACGAGAGGGCGGGCGAGACGTTGGCTCCGTGACAGGTAAATCGGTCCGGAATCGATTCGCCCTGTCGAAAACTAGGGCTGTTGACCGCGACCGACATCGGCACATGGTCGTCGACGGAATCACGACAACTCGACAATCCAGCGGAAAGAAGAAGCGCGCCGGCGAGCGCAGCCAGGGAGCGATCGTAGAGTCGCATGTCGATTTAACCCTCGTCGGCCGATGGACCGTACATGCCGGGAATGGAGGTGCCAAGCGAACGAAGGTCGCGGCCTAACTGCGCCCGGTGATGAATAAGGTGATTGAGTACCCAGGTGCGAAAGACGCGATAGCGCGAATCGTTGATCCAGGTCTGGTCGCCGGCCGTCATCTTCCAGTTCTCATCCCACTTTGCGGGATCGAGGCCGGCGAGAATGCTCTTTACCCGCGCGGTGTCTCCGTCGAACTTTTCCAGGATCTCCGCTTTGCTCGCGGGCCGCCAGGGCTTGTAGTTTTCCATGTCAAATCGCAGGCCGTCCTTAGAAAGCGTGCTGATGCCCCACGCTCCTGCCGTCTCGGCAACGTGGGCGGCCAGTCGTCCCAGGGTCATGGATTTTGGATTGGCCTTCCAGTCCATATCGGCGTCGGCCGGAATAGCGTCCAGCATCTTGCGTGTCAACTCCACTTCGCCGTCGTATTCTTTTTCCAATTCCTTCTGTATATCCACCAGCATCCTCCAGAACTCCGCGCCGGATAAGGATACGAATTTCTCCAAAAAAAGAGAAGCGGCCCGATCGCGCGCCGCCATCGTCCTAAAACCGGACAGGTTCATGCTGCACCCTGAGTTGCAGTTACGTGTGCCTGCTTCTTTCTAGCCATCGAACGCCATGCGCGGCCCGCCGATAGTTGAGCCCGAGACACCGCTACGTATTTCGCACGATGGGCTCACACATGTTTCAGGCAAAGAAGCGATGGCCACTGGCCGCAGTGGGCCTACTGGCGCTGGTAACAGGCGCCGGCGCCCAGACCTCGACCACTCCCCTCACCTTTGCCGGGATGACGACGGTCGGCTCCAGCTCAGCACCGGTCATGGTTACACTTACGGCGCAGAGCAGTGGGAACATCACCTCTCTGGTTGCGCTCACGGGTGGTTCCCCCAATCTCGACTTCGCCGTCACGCCGGTCACCTGCGTCCTGAGCATGTCTTTCAACAGCGGTGATAGCTGCACGGTGAGCGTGGTATTCAGCCCCCAATTTCCGGGTGTTCGCCAGGGAGCTGTCGTGGCGGCCGCGGGCGGCCAGCTGCTGGCCAGCGCGCCGTTGAGCGGTCTTGGCCAGGGAAGTCTCCCGGTTCTGGTGCCGGGCACCATCAACACCGTTGCGGGCGACGGTGATTGGATTTATCAACGCGATGGCATACCTGCAATCGATGCCCCCATCTTTCTGCCCTCCGGGCTAGCGGTGGATGCCGCAGGCGATTTGTTTCTTTGCGACTCGAGCAACAACCGCGTGCGCCGGGTCGACGCCATTAGCGGCAACATCTCTACCGTCGCCGGCAATGGCAGCCCAGGAGGAGCGGGCGATGGCGGCCTCGCAACCAACGCGGCGCTGAACAATCCCTCTGGCCTGGTGATCGATGGAGCGGGTGATCTCTACATCGCCGACACCGGCAACAGTGTCATTCGACGCGTTGACGCCGTCTCCGGCATGATCACTACCTTCGCCGGCCAAATGGGAACCATGGGTTACTCGGGCGACGGCGGCCCGGCCCCCAGTGCGCTGCTGGTATCGCCACGCGGACTGGCGCTGATGCCGGGCGGCGATCTTTTGATAGCCGACAGCGGTAACAACGCGATTCGCCTAGTCAACATTACCTCCAATCAAATACAGACCATCGCCGGAACCGGCGTGGCCGGCTACAACGGAGACGGCATTGCGGCGACCTCGGCACAGTTGAACGATCCGTACGGCGTAGCAGCGCGGTCGGACGGTGCGATTGCCATCGCCGACCTGGAGAATCAGCGAGTCCGCCTCATTACCGCCGGCGGCGTCATCACCACCGCGCTGGGGACAGGCCAAAGAAACGCCGGGACCCCGGTCCAGGAGCAGTTGGATGGACCGGCCGATGTGGCCTTCGATCCCGCCGGCGATCTGTATATTGCCGACGCGGGCAACAATCGCATACGCGTCGTGCTGGCTCTCGGAGGCACGATTCAGACCATTACCGGCACTGCCAGCGAACAGTTCACCGGAGACGGTGGCCCGGCGAACCAGGCCAGTCTCTATGGCCCCTACGCGTTAGTGTTCGATGAACACGGCAACATCTGGCTCTCGGATACATTTCACAACCGCGTGCGCGAAATTACCGGCTCGTTGCTGGGCATTACCTACCCCACCATCAAAGTGGGCAACGTGTCTCCGCCGGTGGTGGAATCGTTGTCCAACGACGGCAACGCGAGCCTCACTCTGGGAGTACCGGTACTGACGCAAGCGGCGCTCGACGCCGGCACGACCTCCTGCGGTCAAACAGCCATGGCGCCGGTAGCTTCCTGCAATATGGGACTTGAATTTGCTCCCATCATGGTGGGAGCAAACATCACTGGCTCGATTAGCTGGCCTTCCAATGCGCCAAATGTCACGCCGGTGGATAACCTGAACGGCCAGGTGCTCAGCGTAAACGTGACCTCGGTTGCTCTGTCGTCCAGCGCGAACCCAGGCGCGCTGGGGCACTCGATCACCTTCACCGCTACGGTGACCAGCCCCAATCAAGCCGCCACCGGGACGGTGTCGTTTACCGAAGGCGGCAGCATGACCTGGTGCCCGGCGGTGCCTATTAATGCCAGCGGCACGGCGGCCTGTGTCATCGCCAGTCTTTCGCTCGGCTCGCATACCCTCATCGCCCACTACTCGGGCGATGCCAACGACGCCTCCAGCGCGTCCTCAGGTTACGTTGAGGTGATCAAGCAGCAACCCGCGCTGGTGCTGACTGCTTCGCCCAATCCCACGGTTGTGAGCGGCACCACAATCCTGACGCTGACTGCAGTCGACCTGATTGGCACGCCCACGGGCACCGTTGTCTTCTATGACGGCAGTGCATCCCTGGGGTCGGGTGCACTGGACGGCTCCGGCAATGCGCAGTGGTCCACTTCGGCGTTGACCGTCGGTAGCCATATGCTCTCAGCCCAGTACGGGGGCGATAGCGCCAACATCAGCGGCACTTCGAATACGGTTACTGAGCAAATCAACCAGGCGAGCACGTCAACCGCCCTGGCGTCGAGCGCCGACACCGCGAGTGTCGGGTGGCTGCTTCTCTTTACTGCCACGGTGACGAATAGCGGCGGCCCAACCCTCACCGGCTCGGTTTCTTTTCGCGACGGCGCCACGGTGCTGGGTACGCAACCGGTCTCCGGACTCGGCACCAGCACCATCACCGTCAGCACGCTCACACCGGGCAGCCACAGCATCACTGCTTCGTACAGCGGGAACACCAATAACGCTCCCAGTAGCTCGTCTGCAAAGACGGAAACCATCGTACAGATCGCCACCGTGACCACGTTGACCAGCAATGTGACCGTGCTCAACGCCGGGGCAACCTTGCAGATCACGGCCAACACTTCCATCGCATTCGGGGCTACCCCCGATGGCGCGCTTACTGGGAATATCACGTTTCAGGATGGCTCGACCGTACTCGGGACTGTGGGGATCAACGGCAGTGGGCTGGCGACGCTCGCAGCGAGCGGTTTGACGGTGGGAAGTCACACGCTGACCGCGAGTTTTGCTGGGAATATGAACTACGCGTCCAGCAATGCAGCAGCGCTGGTTGTGACGGTCCAGCAGACGGTGACGCAAACGACGCTGAGCGCTGCCTCCTCCACAACCCTGGTTGGCAAGCCGGCAGCCTGGAACGTCGTGGTCACCAGCGCCACCGGTACCCCCACCGGACAAGTGACCTTCCGCGACGGTGCCACCGTGTTGGGAACAGTGACGCTCAGCGGCACCGGCACGGCGACTCTTTCCACGTCGTCCCTGGCGCGCGGCACGCACACCATCACGGCTACTTACGGCGGTGACGGCAATTATCTCGCATCCACGTCCACTCCGCTGCTACAGACGGTGCAACTTGCATTGCCGACCGTGACCTTGAGCGGCCCGGCGGCACCCGTGGACGCGGGCGTGAGCGCCGATTTTTCCGCGGCCGTGGCCACGCCGGGTGTCGCGGCAACCGGTACCTTGATTTTGCTGGATGGCAGCTCTGCAATTGCCACGGATACCGTTGCGGGGAATGGTAGTTTTACCTTCTCCACCTCGGCGCTGAACGTCGGCACCCACACGCTCCACGCTATCTATAGCGGGGATGGCGATAACAGCGCGGCGGCTTCGCCAAATGTCACCGTGGTGGTGCGCCAGGCAACATCCACTACCTCCCTTGTTTCGAGCATCAACCCGGTGATCCACGGGAACGCGCTCGCTCTGGCGGCCATGGTCAGTAGCGACAGCCCGGACCTGGGAGGTCAAGTGAGCTTTTTCGATGGAACCGCTCTTCTGGGAAGCGTCCCCCTGGACACGAACGGCGCCGCGAGTCTTTCGCCCGCCGGGCTGAGCGCGGGCACCCATACCCTAACCGCGGTGTATGGCGGTGACACCAATCATGCCGGGTCAACCTCCTCGTTGCTTTCGGAAGTTGTGCTGCAGACGACGTCGGCGACGCTGGCATCAAGCAACAATCCTGCCGGCAGCGGTCAAGAGGTTACCTTCACGATCCAGTTGGGTGGCGCCGGGAAAGTAGCACCGAGCGGGACGGCAACGCTGCTCGATAACGGCACCGTGATGGCGACCATTCCGCTCAACGGGACCGGCGGATCGAGGTACAGCACGAGTGCGCTCGCCGTCGGCGCACATTCCATCACCATGAGCTATGGCGGCGACACCAACTATGCCGGAGCGTCTGCCCAACTGACGCAAACCGTCGTCGACGCGAATACCACAACCACACTCCGTGGCCCATCCAACCCCGCTACCTTCGGGCAAGCGATAAGCCTAACGGCTACCGTCGGCACCAGCGGCGGCGCAGCCACCGGTGCGGTGAATTTCACCGACGGAGGCAAAGCGATCGGCGCGGCGATATTGAATGCCACCGGCGTCGCATTCCTTACGCTTTCCACGCTCGGCCCCGGACCGCATACCGTCGTTGCCGCCTATGCTGGGGATGGTAAGGCTGCGCCTTCTTCCTCCGGACCGCTTCTATTTTCGGTCAAGCAGAGCACGCAACTGGCGCTAGGTTCCAATAGCAATCCGGCCTGGACACTGAACTCTGTTAGCTTCACGGCCACCGTCGTCAGCCCGGGGGCGGCGCCGGTGACGGGCACCATCAGCTTTACGCAGGGCAGCGCGGCGATCGGCACCGCTTCGATCGATGGAATGGGACACGCCACCCTGACCGTGCCGGCAATGAGCGCGAATCTCTACTCCATCGGCGCGAGTTATGCCGGGGATGGGGAGAACTTTCCCAGCGCCGCAACGCCGTACAGCGAAACCGTGCAGTTGCGAACCACCACCATGGCTGTGACCGGTTCGGCGGGGGATCCGAGCAATCCACAGCAGATCACGCTCATCGCGGTCGTCGGCAGCCAGGGCCCGGTGCCCCCCAGCGGCACGGTTACGTTTAGCAATGGCAACATGACGCTCGGGCAAGCGCCGGTGAGCAGCGCGGGAGTGGCCCTCTTAACCGCTGCGTTCAGCCAGCCAAGTGAGCAGGTCACGGTCAGCTATGGCGGCGATGTCAACTACGCCACTTCGCAGTCAACGGCGACGATCGCGGCAGGTACCGTCGCCGCAGCCCCGCAATTCGTTCTGGCGGTCAGCGCTCCGTCGATTACGATCGTGACCCGAGCGCATACGACGATCCAGGTCAATATTGCCTCCGTTACGGGATTTACAGACACCATTGCACTGGGCTGCCTGGGATTGCCCCACGCGGGTACCTGCACCTTCAGTCCCTCGCAGGTGAAGCTCTCTGCCAATGGCACAGCCAGCGCCTCGCTGGTGGTCGATACCGGTAATCCTCTAGGATCCGGGTCGGGTTCAAGTGCCCTGCGGGACTATGGGCGAGATACGTTTCTGTGTTGGTTACCGATTGGCTTGCTCGCTGGGCTGCTGCGGCGAAGGCACCGATGGATGCTTGGACTGGTTCTCATCATCGCGGCGGCCGCAGGTCTCTCCGGCTGCAGCGGGTTGAGTACGTCGACAACGGCGCCCGGCACCTACACCATTAAGGTGGTCGGTACGGGCCAGGGGACGGGCCTCTCCGAAACGCAAACCATCACCCTGGTAGTAACCCAGTGAGGATCCTTCCGGCGGCAATTCTCCTGATTGGCTCGACAAGTGTGCTGGGGCAGGTGGTGCCTTCCGCCGTGGGACCGGGTGCTTTTGTCGCCGTGGGTGGAGGAGCGTCCGGGTTTCAAGCCGTTTACGGGCAGCGTGATCTTGTGGGCGGTTATGTCTACGCCGATGTGCAGCCACGGTGGCGCTGGGGCTTCGAAGGTGAGGCGCGCTTTCTGCGCCTTCATACCTCGGAGGGTGTGAACGAAGCGAATTACCTTGGTGGCGCACGCGGCCTGCTCTTTCGCTTTCACGGTCTAGAGCCCTACGGCAAGTTCCTTGTCGGTATGGGAAAAATCAAATTTCCCTTCAACGATGGGCGCGGTTCGTTCTTCGCCTATGCCCCGGGCGGCGGACTCGATATCGCGCTGGGTGAGAATGTCACGGTACGGGCAATTGATTTTGAGTACCAGCAATGGCCGCAATTTCCCTACGGGTCTTTCAGCCCCTATGGCATCAGTTCCAGCATTCGCATACGGGTCACGCCTCTGGCGCGCATTCCCCAGAGTGTGCGCAAGCGTGCTCTGAAGGGTCCGGCCCTTGAGACCGATACGGCGAACTGATGGCGTTGCCGCCAGACTTCAACCGTTAATAAAACCGCGCTTCATTGCGATGGTTACGGCGTGCGTGCGGTCATTGGCTCCGAGCTTGGAGAGAATGCTCTTCATGTGACCTTTGACGGTTGCCTCGGAGACACCAAGGTCGGAAGCGATGACTTTGTTGGAGCTTCCGCTGCTCACGCGACGAAGAATCGCGATCTCGCGCTCGCTCAGGGCATCGTCGATCACGTGCTCTGCGAGGTCCGCGGCAATCTCAGGCGGGATGCATCGCCGGCCTTCGTGTACCGTGCGGATCGCATTCATCAGTTCTTTGCGCAGCATGCTCTTCAACAGATATCCGGAGGCCCCGGACTTCAGAGCGCGCAATGCCTGCGCATCCCCCTTGTACGTCGTCAACATGATGAAGCGGGCCTGGGGAAACTCCTCGCGGATGTGGATCATGGCGTCGATGCCGTTTCCGCCGGGCATCTGCAGGTCCATCAGCGTGACATCGGGCCGATGGACGCGAAACATCTGCGTCGCCTCCTGCCCGCTGGCCGCTTCGGCGACCAACTCCATGTCGGGTTCGCCGGCAACGACAGCGGCGATTCCCTCGCGCAAGAGTGGATGGTCGTCCACCGTCATGACCCTGATTCGCTTCGTCACGCTCATAGCTTGATCATTTGCCTCACTCGTTCCCACATTGTTTTTCTCTGCACTCGAGGATACGCAAACCTGGCGGGAATCGTCAGGTCCACCTCGGTGCCGCTGCCGGGACGGCTCCACAGGCGAAAGCCGGCGCCAATCTTTTCTGCCCGCTCCCGCATACCCGAGAGGCCCCAATGGCCGGAACGGCCGCCAGCCAGTATCTGCTCCGGGATCCCCTGGCCATCATCGCGCACCCGCAGCGATACCGCGGATGCATCGTAGGTAAGCTCCACTTCGATTTTCGATCCGTGGGAATGCAGGAAGGCATTGGCCATGGCTTCGCGCGCGATCCTGTAAGCCTCGTTGTTCACAATCGGATCGATCGGCCGCGGGGTCCCAATTACCGAAAGCGTGAAGTGAGCAGTATGGTCCTGCGCCAGTTCTGCCCCGTAACGAGCCAGGCTATCCGACAGATCGCCCTCGGCCAGACCCTGTTCGCGCAGCTCCTGCACGCGCTCTCGCCCTTCCAGCAAAACTTCATCCGCACGGTCCAATGTCTTCTCGACCATGGCGCGCGCCGGGCCCTCGCGGGGCAGGATATTCAGCACCGCCTGAAAGCGAAGCACCAGGCCCTGAAAGCCTTGCAACAACGTGTCGTGAAGTTCGCGGGCGATGCGTTCCCGCTCTTCCATGCGAGCTTCAAGCCGCGCTTGTATCCGCTCTTCGGCCTGCCGAACGCGAAACAGATACAGCAGGCAGATCGCTCCCAGGGCGGCGGTGAGATAGAGAAGCCGGAACCACCAGGTCTGATAAAACATCGGCAGCACGGTGAAGACCAGCTCGGCTCCGTGATCGTTCCAGACTCCGTCGTTATTCGAGCCAATTACCTTAAACACATAACGGCCGGGCGCAAGATTACTGTAGAACGCCTGCCGGCGCGGTCCCGGCTCTTGCCAGACGCGATCATGGCCCTGCAGCATGTAGCGGAAAAAGACCTTCTGCGGGGCGACGAAACTCAGCGCCGTATAGTCAATCTCAATGTCGCCGGTGAGCGCGGGAAGACGCAAATCCGCCGTCGCCGGGTACGTGCGCCGGTCGGCGACCACCTGTTCGACATGCAACGGCGGCGGCCTGGTGTTTCCACGAGAAGCTTCGGGATCGAACATCTGCAGAATGCGGCCATTCACGAACCACAATTGCCCGTTCGGCGTTCTGGCTGCTTGCGGCTTCAACCCCGTTAACCCGGGCTGCACGCCGGCGATCTGATCGACCACGCTGACCTTGACCACAGAATCGGGAGCTTGCCACCAACGATCGAGCTCCTCCCTGGGGATGCGTACCAATCCGCAACGGGTATACAGCCAGATCGCTCGCGACGCGTCCTGCACCAGGGCGAAGATTCCATCGCAGGGAAGGCCGTTGCGAGGAGTGAGATTCCTGCGTTGTCCGTCTTTCCAGCGCGCGAGCTCGTCGAGCGTGGTTCCCCAGACCGATCCATCTGGATCGACCAGTAGATCTCGGACTTGCCGCGTGTTACCTGTTTCGTTCGAGGGAATCGTCCGCGTGACTCCGTCGCGGTAATAGATCAGATCACCGCTGACCAGGCCCAGTATCAAGCCGCCCTGTGGATTGGCCGCCAGCGTATACGCGGTCGCAATTTGTGGCGAGGCCACTTGCCCTACAAGCTTGCCATCCTGCACACGGTCGAGATGCAATCCCTCGCGCACCCAAATGGTGTGGTCGGTGTCTTCTGTAATGGCAAAGATCGTACCCATTCGGCTTCCGTCGCCATGTTCAATGCTGCGGAACGATCCTCGATCGTTGACCCACAGCACATTGTCCACACCGGCCCAGAGGCGTCCCTGGTGATCCTCAAACAAGGTGTCCACAAAGCGGCCACGCAATTGCCGCCCGGTGCGCGCGATAGAGAATTTTCCGTCGCGCAACAGATCGAGCCCCTCCACGTTCCCTATCCAGAGACTGCCATCGCGCGCACCCAACACCGAGGTGGCTCCGTCGGCGGACAGGCCTTCACGGATGGTGTAACTGGCTACCTGTAGATCGCGCAAATTGTCGATCCCTTCCGCAGTCGCGATCCACAGGTTTCCTTCGACATCCTGAAAAAAATTCACGACGGCATTGCTCGACAACCCGTCTTCAGCGCCAATGTGTTCCAACGTTCCTGCCTGAAAGCGAAACACTCCGCGGTGCGTGGTCCCGATCCACAGAGCGCCGTTGCCATCCACAAATATTTTGCTCACATCGGCGTTGCTGCCTGTGGTCTCGGACAGGTCCACTGTCGTTTGACCTGTAGGTGAAATGTGGTCGAGATGCAAGCCAGGCGTGCTGCGGTCCACCGCCGCCCAGGCTGACCCATCTTTATCGGCCGCGATGGCGCGTAGCGTCGAAAATTTTTTTGCCTGCCCGGCCAGGCTTTGCGAATAAAAGGAAGCGACACCCGGCTTCCAAAGGCAGAGATCCGAGTACCCTCCCACCCACAGCTTTCCCTGGCCGCTGGTGGCCAGATGCAGGGCATAGGTGAGCGGGAATGCGTCGCCCGCACCATAACACTGCCACTGCTCCTGCTTCAGACGGCATACCGGCCCGTTGCCATCGGTCACCTGGGTGCGGGCCAGCCAGACCGAACCTTCGGAATCTTCTGCCAGCGATTCGATCCGCCCGCTGATCTGCGGGTAGTTCACCAACTCGCCATTGCGCCAACGGGCGATGCTGTAGCCGGTGCCGATCCAGAGGCTGCCGTCGCTACTACCCAGGAGGGAGAAGACCCTGGAGTCCAGCAATCGCATACCCGGTGGGGGCACCCAGCGGATAAAGCGCACGCCATCGAAGTTCACCAGGCCCAGGTTGGTGCCAATCCAGATGTATCCATCGGTGGTCTGGGTAATGGCCGCGGGAATGCCACCGAAGACTCCGTCTTGCGTACGCCATGCGGTATGCGCATATTGCGAGAGATGCCGGTCTGGGTTCAGCGCCGAGGCAGTCGCACCCAGCATTCCCACCAGCACCATGCCAATGAGGGGGAAGAATATCCACGGCCGGGATCGTTGGTTGTAGCCGGCAAAAGGCAAGGGCACCAGACTGCTCTCCAAGTAGGTGAGAGATCAAAGATAATTGATTTTCTCTTGCTCTCCCACGCCGGCTCCCGGTCCACTTGACAATCAAGAGGAAGGCCTGATACCTCTAGATTGCCAAGAGGAGAGCGCCTTGACCCCGAAAGTTGACGAATCCCTGCCGCAACCGGCAAGACCCAGTGACTTGGTACAAGGCACGCTGGAAATGCTAATCCTGAAGACCCTGGCGCTGGAGCCAATGCATGGCTACGGCGTAGCACTGCGCATTGAGCAGATCAGCGATGGGGTGTTTCGCGTGAACCCCGGTTCCCTTCTCCCGGCGCTGAGCCGGCTGGAGCGAGCCGGCCGCGTGAAGTCGGAGTGGCGGGCGAGCGAAAACAATCGCCGCGCCAAGTACTACCTGCTCACTGCCAACGGCCGCCGCGCCCTGGTCGCGGAAACGGAACAATGGCAGAGGCAAACTCTTGCCATCGCCCGCATTCTTGAAGCGTAGCCAAGCTCCCAGGAGGAACATCGTGCATTGGATAACCAACCTGATGATCGGTCTCAAGTCCCTGTTCCAGAAGCAGCGCGTGGAAGGCGAACTTGACGAGGAACTGCAGAGCTACGTCGAAGCGTCCACTGCGCATAAACATAGAGCGGGCATGACTGTGGAGGCGGCGCATCGAGCCGCGATGATCGAGATGGGGAGCCGCAACGCGGTCAAGCACCAGGTCTGGTCGTCGCGCTGGGAGTCCACACTGGAAGGCATTCTGAAGGACACCCGCGTCAGCGTGCGCATGCTCATCAAGAGCCCTACCTACACCGCCATTGCGCTGCTGTCGCTAGCCCTGGGCATCGGCGCCAATACCGCCATCTTCACCCTCATCAACCAGGTCATGCTGCGCAAGCTTCCGGTACAGAATCCCGAGCAGTTGGTAACGTTCGGGCCCGACAGTGATGGCGGAGAGGCCGGTGGCATCGACATCGGCGGGTATGGCTTGTTCCCGTGGTATTTCGCCAGGCAACTCCAGCAAAATCCGGGCCCATTTCAAGGAATTGCCTACTTCTGCAGCTTTTCCGGCAAGGTGAGCATTCGCGTGCCTGGCAGCGGCGGCGCAGCGGATCACACCGCGCCCGCCATTCTGGCGCCCGCGAATCTCGTCTCCGGCAACTACTTCAGTGTGCTCGGCGCGCAACCGTTTATGGGCCGTGCCATCACCACGGCGGACGACAGTCCCGGCCGCGGGGCAGTAGTGGTCGTGAGTCATCATTTCTGGCAGCAGTCGCTCGCGTCCGATCCCGCCATTCTGGGCAAGACGCTTCGCATCAACAATTCTGCCTTCAACGTCATCGGCGTTATGCCCGAGGGCTTTCACGGCATCAAGCGCGAGTTCGAACCACCCGACCTTTGGGCTCCGATGTCGATGCAGACCGTAATCCTCGAGCAACCGTCGATGCTCACGCCGGGCAACGGAATGTACTTCCTCGATGTGTTTGGCCGGCTCAGCCCCCAGGCAGCGACCGATGAATCGGCCCTGTCCCAAAGCCAGGCCTGGCTCGATCAGCAGATTCGCGCCGGCATGCGCGCTGTGGAAGGCGCGAAGGCCACGCCCGCTCGAGTGCAGGAAATCAATCGCGTCAACACTCCGCTGGTCAACGCTGAGCGCGGCGCTTCGTCGCTGCGAGATCAGTATGGCAGCTCGCTCAAAATACTCATGGCAGTGGTCGCCCTGGTGCTGCTGATCGCTTGCGCCAACCTGGCAAATTTCCTGTTGGCCCGCGCCGCGACACGCACCCGCGAAATCGCGACCCGGCTCGCGCTTGGCTCCAGCCGGGCACGCATCGTCCGCCAGAGCCTGATCGAGACCATGCTGTTGTCGTTCACTGGCGCCGCGTTGGGACTAGCGATGGCGTTCGTTGCAACCCGCATACTGATTGGCTTTGTCAGCCAAGGCAACAGTTATATCGCGATGGATCCCAGGCCGGATATCACCGTCCTGCTGTTCACGCTGGGCCTCTCTCTGCTGAGCGGACTCCTCTTCGGACTCGCCCCGGCACTCGCCGCCGCACGTACTGGCGCCGCAAGCAATCTCAGCGCCGGCAGCCGCACCGGGCAAAGCAGTGGTGGCAAATCATCCCGGCTCTGGGCGAAGGCGCTGGTCAGCGTACAAGTAATGCTCTCGCTGCTGTTGCTGGTCGGCGCCGGACTTTTCCTCCGCACCCTGCGCAATCTGCAGAACCAGGATTACGGTTTTGAGCGATCCCATCTCTTACTGGCCGACTTTGACGCAAGACTCGCCGGATACAAACCGAGCCAGACCCCCGAGTTGCATCAGCGGCTGATCGAACGTCTCTCCGCACTGCCGGGTGTTCGCTCGGTCGCGCTCAGCGCCACTCCGCCCATCAGCGCCGGTAACTGGTCTTCCAGCGTCGGCTTCCCGGGTTACACGCCCGCGCCCAAAGAAAACATGCACTCCGTCTTGAATCGCGTCTCCGGGCAGTACTTTGAAACCGCCGGCATTGCGATGGTTGCCGGGCGTTCCATCAACGATGCGGATACCGCCACCAGCCAGAAAGTCGCCGTGATCAACCAGACCCTCGCTAACCACTTCTTTCCCAAAGGCGACGCGGTAGGGCGGTCGATCCTGATCGACATCGATTCCGTCAAAGGGCCGTGGCGGATTGTGGGAGTTGCCCGCGATACCAAATCCGGCAGTCCCCGCCAGACTGAGACGGAACGCATGACCTACGTCGCGCTTGCCCAGATTGATGCATTTGTTCCCGTCGATAAATCGGCTCCCAAGACGGCCGCGCCCGAGGAGAATCAGGATCGCTTCGCCGGCGAGATCCTGGTGCGCACCATCGGCGACCCGGCTCACACCATCGGAGATCTTCGCGCTGCCGTGGCATCGGTCGATCCCAACCTACCCCTCATCAAAATCACCACCATTCACGATCAACTGGCGAACTTCATCACCGACGACGAGCTCATTTCCACCCTGACTGGTTTGTTCTCGCTGCTGGCGCTGTTGCTGGCCGCCATTGGCTTGTACGGGGTGATGAGCTACAACGTTGTGCGCCGCACCAACGAGATCGGCATTCGCATTGCTCTCGGTGCGCAGACTCCAGCCGTGCGCTGGATGATTTTGAGCGAGTCGTTGCTGCTGCTGGGCATTGGTGTGGGCCTGGGATTGCCCCTGACAGTGTTGACCACCAAATACATTAAAGACCACCTCTTCGGGTTGAGCGCCATGGATCCCATCACGTTCGCGGTAGCGCTTACGGTGGTATGCGCCATGACTCTGTTGGCCGCGTGGCTGCCGGCAGGCCGAGCCACGAAGGTGGAACCTATGGTGGCCTTGCGCTGTGATTAACTGCCGCGTGATGTCACTCTGGTTATTCCGCCTCCCCCACAAACCGGCTATAGTGCTTGCAAGCTCTCCACCCGAAAAGGTTTCGCTTGCACGATCGTGTCCATCGTCTGCTGCTGTTGGTCATGTGCCTGGTTGTCTCGCTCGCGGGAGCGCAGGTTGAGTCTGGACCAGGGAGCACGCGCGTTACCCTCGGGCCCTCCGTCGTTCCGCTCTATGGCCCGTGGAAGTTCACTGTGGGGGATTCACCGCTGGACCCGGCAACCCACGCCCCGGTATGGGCGCAGCCGGGCTTCGACGACTCCGCCTGGGAGACGGTCGACCTTTCTCCAAAGGGACTGGTGGATCCTCTGGGCGGATTCTCGAATTACGTCAAAGGCTGGACGGCCAACGGTCATCCCAATTATTCCGGCTATGCCTGGTATCGCATCCGGGTGCAGCTGGCATCCCAGCCCGGCGAAAAATTGGCGCTCGCCGGCCCATCGTATGTCGATGATGCCTACGAGCTCTACAACGACGGCGCCCTGGTCGGCAACTTTGGAAAATTCATCCCGGGACGCCAACCAACCTTTTACATCACCCAACCCATGATGTTTGATCTGCCGCCGTCGCCTGCAGGCTCGCCCGACCGGCTTTTAGCGTTTCGTTTCTGGATGGCCCCCGACACGCTAGTCACCCAGGCGGATACCGGAGGCATGCACACGGCGCCGCTATTGGGGGATGCCAGCGCGGTACAGGCCGGCTACCAGCTTCGCTGGCTGGAGCCGCTCCGTGCGCAAATCGCGGGCAGCGTAGAAGGCCTTCTCTTCCTCATCCTGGCGACCGTTGCCTTCAGCTTGACCCGCTTTGACCGTTCCGACCATGTCTACGTCTGGATGGGTTCCGTTTTCCTGCTGATCACGTTCAATTCCGTGATTCTCATCCTATCGACCTGGACACAAACTCTGAGTGCGGTCACGCTGCTGGTATTGCAGGACGGGCTCATCACCCCGCTGCTCATGGGCGCCTGGGTCATGGTGTGGTGGGTTTGGTTCCAGTTGCAGCGCCCCACCTGGGTGCCGCCAACCGTTGCCCTGCTCACCGTCGCGTTCATGGTGTCGACGAGTATCGGCGAATACTTGTTTTACCCCACCATCTCCATTGCTGTGGGGGACATATTCCACACCATCTTTATCGGGGTGCGGCTCGCGCTTCTGGCCGTTCTGATCCTGGTGGTGGTCTTGGGAATTCGCCGCCAGGGCGCAGAGGGCTGGTTTGTCCTTCCCGCCGTGTCGCTGCTGATTGTGTCGCTCTTTACCAATGAGCTCTTGTTGCTCCGCATACGCATCAATTGGTTCCCCTTTGGCATTCGCGTAACCCTCAGCCAGATGGCGAACATGCTGCTGACCGGGGTGCTGTTCGTTCTGCTGCTGCGCCGTCTGCTGCTCTCGATACGGCTCCAGCGCCTACTGGCTCTCGATGTGAAGCAGGCACAGGAAGTGCAGCGCGTAATTATGCCGGAAACAGTAACCTCCGTGCCCGGCCTGACGATTGAAAACGAATACCGGCCGGCACGCGAAGTAGGTGGGGACTTCAACCAAATTATCCCCCTCCCTGCCGATGGCAGCTTGTTGATTGTGGCCGGCGATGTAGCGGGTAAAGGCTTGCAGGCCGGTATGCTGGTGGCTCTTCTGGTGGGCGCGATTCGCATGGCCGCCGAGGTTAATCCCGATCCTCTATTTATTCTTGAGGCGCTGAACCGGCGGCTGCTTGGCCGCGGCGAAGCCCACGCCACCTGCCTTGCGATGCTGATCGCAGCCGACGGCTCCGTCAAGCTGGCCAATGCAGGCCATCTGCCGCCCTATGTCAATGGAAAGCCGGTCGCCATGGAGGGTGCATTGCCGCTGGGCACAATCGACGGCGCCGAGTTCACCCTGACTCGCTTTTCTCTGCAGGAGCATGACCGCCTGGTGCTCGCTTCCGACGGCATCGTTGAGGCCATGGACGAGCAAGGCCATCTCTTCGGCTTCGAACGCGTACAGGAATTAGTAGCCGGCCGCACGACGGCGGCCGACGTAGCCACGGCCGCCCAGGCTTTCGGCCAGCACGACGATATCAGCGTCATCGCCGTAACCCGCACCGCGACCCTGGTACCAGCCTGACACTTAGTAGTGCCCCCACGTCACCGACCAGTGCTCAGAAGGATCAGCCGATCGAATGATCAAGTGCCCATCCGCGCTGAACTGAAACACGCGTGGAAGGTCTTTCCCAACGAGAAGGTCGCGGGTATTCGATCCCAGCACATGATGCGTCACAGTGTGGATCGCTTCGTTCACTTCGTAGCTCCCAAACGATGCCTCGTAACCGTCTCGCACGTATTCGTTGGAGACCGCTTGCGCAGAGCTGGGGTACATCAGTTGGAGGGATACGTGTCCATCGCGGGTGTAAATCAACATGCCTTTCGGCGGAGCAGCGGATGCCTCCGCTCCAGGAGCATCGATGCGCAGCAAATGCCACGCTCCGATCAGCCTTTCGCTCGCTGACTGGGCGTGCGCAAGCACAGATGTCGCTATCACTATGGAAATGATCTGATATCGCAACAACTTCATGACGATGCCCTCGGCTGACGGTCCAGGAACCTTCGTGCTCTTTGCAGGGTACGGGCTGCCTCGCCGCAGCGAGCATTAGCCTGTACGTTACCTCGACGTCGCTTGAGCTAGGAAGTGGGCCGCGAGCCGAGGATGAGAATTTCCACCAATCGTTTCGCGCTCTTTGGCCACTCCGGTCCCGACGCCACATTGGAAACACCCACCAGGGCTCGCAGCAAATCGAGGGGAACCAGGTCGGGTCGTACTTCGCCGCTCTTGATCGCACGATCGACGAGATTTTGAATCGCATCCTTGATCAGATCGCCGGATTTTGCAAAGAGCTTCGATGGCCCACCCACCATCGTGTTCAATGCCGGCGCGATGATCTGTTTGGCCGCGATGTAGTCCACGAAGAGCAACATCCAGGCCCGCAAGGCCTCAATGGGTGTCATGGTCGCGGCAAATTTCGCCTCCGCGGCGGCAAGCCTTTCGACTTCAGTTTGATAGACCGCTGCCAACAGTGCGTCGCGCGTGGGAAAGTGGCGATAGAGCGTCCCCGGTCCCACCCCTGCCTGCTTGGCGACGTCGTCAAGGCTGATGTTCACGCCCTGACGTGTGAACGCCTCTTTGGCGACCTCGAGAATACGCTCGTGGTTGCGCTGCGCATCAGCCCGCGGTCTGCGCGGCTTGGGTTGGGGACGTTTGCCAGTCATACTAAAAATTAATGCAACCGGAGACAGTCTCCGATTATCTACCATTACGGAGAGACTCTCCGTTTATTTGAACATGGGAGCAGGAGGAAGACAATGGTGAACACATTTGGTGCGACGTCGACGACCGACGATGTGCTGGCGGGCGTACGGCTGGAAGGCAAGCGAGTCTTAGTTACGGGCGTTTCCGCGGGGCTTGGCGTAGAGACTGCGCGGTCGCTCGCGGCCCATGGAGCCCACGTGGTGGGCGCGGCGCGGGATTTGAAGAAAGCCGCGGCCGCCCTCGGTGGAGGCTTCGAACTGACGGCGCTGGATCTTGGCGACCTCAAGAGCGTCCGGGCATGCGCCGATGCCCTGCTGGCAAAGAAGGAACCGTTCGATGTAGTCATTGCCAACGCGGGCGTGATGGCGACACCGTTCGGGCACACGGCCGACGGCTTCGAAACACAATTCGGAACCAATCACCTTGGTCACTTTGTTTTCGTGAACCGGATTGCGCCGCTCATCCGCAACGGAGGAAGGCTGATCAACCTCGCCTCGTCCGGACATCGCTACGGGAACGTTGATCTCGAAGACCCGAACTTTGCGCGAACAGAATATGAGCCATTCGTCGCGTACGGAAGGTCGAAAACGGCGAACATTCTGTTCGCCGTCGAGTTCGACCGTCGCCACCGGGAGCATGGCGTGCGCGCGGCGGCTGTGCACCCAGGAGGGATTCAAACCGAACTGGCGCGCCACATGGGACACGACCAGTTGCTCGTGCTGGTGGATCGAATCAACCAGCAGCTTGCCGCGCAAGGTCACGGACCCTTTCAATTTAAGACGATTCCTCAGGGCGCGGCTACTTCGGTTTGGGCTGGGGTAGTCGCAAATGCGGAGGAGATCGGCGGTCAATACTGTGAGAACTGCCACGTCAGCAAGGTCGTAGCCGACGATGTGGTCATCACCCCCGTCAGCGAAGGAGTGCGTGGCTATGCACTCGATCCAAAAGCCGCCGCAGCACTCTGGAAGAAGAGCGAAGAGCTGGTGGGCGAGTCCTTCTAACCACCTGGTTCGGAGGAGCGATCAGGCCTGTACCTATTCGGCCTTGATCGCTCCCCGCCATCAGGCAAGATGCTCACTCATAGCGAAGAGCAATCATCGGATCCACCTTTGAGGCTCTTTGGGCTGGGAAGTAGCCGGCGAAGATAGCTACCGCAAGAAGCAGCGTGACCGACACCACAAGACTGACGGGGTCCGTGCCCCGCAGGCCATAAAGCATATTGGCTACAAGGCGAGTCCCAAACAAGGTGATCGGTATGCCGATGGCAATACCTGTAACAACCAGAAGCACAATTTCGCGCATGACGAGCCAACGTACCTGGGACCGCGCTGCGCCCAGCGCCATGCGAATACCGATCTCATTCGTGCGCCGGCTCACCACGTAGGCCATAAGTCCGTAAATTCCGATGCAGGAGAGGAAAACGGCAAGCAGGCCAAAGAAGGCAGAGAGCTGAGCAACGAGACGCTGGTTGGTCATGCTGCGGTTGATCTGTTCGTCGAGCGTCGTGACCTGCGTGATGGGGAGCGTGCGATTGACGGAATGGATCGCCTGCTGAACCGAGTTGGCGATCGCGGTGAAGTCGCCGGAATAGCGAACCTCAAAATCGCCAAAGCTCCAGGGGCTCTGCGTGTAGGAGAGATAGTTGACGTATTTCGGGTTTTCCCGGAGGGTAGAGACTTTCACATCCTTTACGATGCCGATGACTTCGAAGGAATTCTCTGGCTTATCGTCGCCGATCGTGAAGTGGCGGCCAATGGGATTGCCCGGAGGAAACAGGGTTTTCGCGACGTGTTCGCTGATGACGGCAACATGCTGGGAGTTGCTGCTGTCGGCACTGGAAAATGTTCTGCCCGCGAGCAGAGGAATTTGCATCGTGGCGAAATACCCGTTACCCACAACATTTTGATGGACCGGGAGGTTCTCGTTGCCAGGCATACCCGGGACGATCAGGGCATCGTTCCAGCTGCCCTCGTGGAAGGTAAACGCAGAGAAACTCGCAGCCTTAACACCCGGCAAGGCGTTCACACGAGTCTCAATCTCCTGAAACATGCTGATAAGTCGAGGATCGTTACCCTTCAAGCCGGTGAACTCCGAATCGATGTTGAGACGGAGAACATTTTCGCGATGGAAGCCGGGATCAATGTTGTTGAGATTTACCAGGGTGCGGAGGAAAAGTCCTGCGCCGACCATGAGGACGAGCGAGAGAGCGACCTGGGTGATGACGAGAGCTTTGGCGAGTGGACTTTTTGCCCCCATGCCAACGGGTCCGCGACCGTCTTTCAGGGAATCGGTGAGTTGAAGACGGGTTGCGCGGAAAGCAGGGACCGTTCCAAATAGGATTGCGGTTGCCACCGTTACCGCAAAGGCGAAGCTGAGCAGACGGAGGTCGAGGCTTACGTTGAGCGGGATGGTATCGATGCCACCCGAGACCATCCGCAGCAGGACGCGGTTCGCGATCAAAGCGAACCCGATGCCCAGCAGTCCACCACCGAGGGCAAGGATTAAGCTTTCTGTCAACAACTGGCGGACGAGCCTTGTACGGCCTGCTCCGAGTGCCTGACGCACAGCGAGCTCACGGGCACGCGCGGTCGAGCGGGCAAGCAGCAGGTTGGCTATATTTGCGCAGGCGATGAGCAGAACCAGGGCGACCACCGCCATCAGTATCCTCAGGGGCTCGGAGAATTCGCGGCGAACGGCGGAAAGCCCTGTAGCCATCGGGGTGAGGGGCAGATAGGCCTTGCTGAGTTCATCAAGGTTTTTCTGGGTGAGCTCGGCGTCTGAAAAGCTGCGCGTGATCTGCTGCAGCAGCAGGTTCACGTTAGTGGTGGCCTGGGTGAGGGAGACGTTCGGCTTGAGCCGGGCGATGATGTTGACGCATTGTGTGAAGTTCTTGGTGTAGAAATCCCAGCCGGGCGGAACCGCTTTGGTCATGGACATGGGCACCCAAATGTCGGGAGCCTCGCCTACCCTGGTCCCGAAGAATTCATCGGGAGCTACGCCGACGATGTTGAAGACCGTGGATCCCAGTTTGAATTTGCGGTCGAGAATGTGAGGGTCGGTAGCAAAGCTGCGTTTCCAGAAATCCTGGCTGATGACGGCTACGGGATGATTGCCCTCGGAGTTATCGTCTGCCTCATTGAGCGCGCGGCCAATCTGCGCCCGCACGCCAAGCATGGGGAAATAGCTACCCGAAACCAACGTCACGTGCATCAGTTCGGAGTCGGCCCCCATCCGCCCGGAATCATCGAACACAAAACCATGCACGTCGTCCGGCATGCTCAAGACTGCGGCAACATCGGAAAAGACTGCATTTCGCTGCTGCAGCTGGTGGTAGAAGGGATAGCTGTAGAGTTCGGTATCGACGAAGGCATTGCCGATCCCGCCCTCCTCTCCCTTGCCGAGGAGGACGAGCTGGCCAGGGTCCTTTACGGGCAGGGAGCGAAGCAGCACCGCGTCGAGAAGGCTGAAGATTGCGGTGTTGGCGCCAATGCCCAGGGCGAGCGAGATGAGCGCCACCAGGGTGACCGCTGGACTGCGCCAAAGGGCGCGCATGCCGTACAAGGCATCTTTCAGAAAACTCTCAAGAACTTCCGATCCCCAGGTCATTTGGCTCTTCTCCTTGATGCGGGTGGCGTTTCCGAATTTGAGATGGGCTGCACGGTGAGCTGCCTCAGGAGAGAATCCGCGATCGATCAATTGCTGTTTACGGAGATCGAGATGAAGGCGAATCTCCTCCTCAAGGTCGCGATCCAGTTGGTCGCGCCGACCAACCATGCGGAGCCGCCGAAGGAGTTCACGGAGGATTTTCATACGGTCTGGACAATGCGCGTGATTGCGCCAATGACTCTTTCAAACTGAGAAGTTTCGACCTGCAACTGCTTGCGGCCGGCGCTGGTCAACGTGTAGTAGCGAGCCCTGCGGTTGGCCACCGTCACTCCCCATTCGGCGGCCACCCAGCCCTTGATGAGCATTCGCTGCAAGGCCGGGTACAGGGAACCCTCCTCCACCTGCAGAACCTCGTCAGAAGCTCGCTGAATGCTTTCCGCGATCTCGTAACCGTGCAGTCTGCCACTGAGAGAAAGCGTTTTGAGAATGAGGAGATAGAGCGTGCCAGGAGGGATTTCATCCCGCTCTGCCGGATTCTTTTTACCTTTGATGAGCGCTGCCATAGTTAGACTATGCCAGTATGCGTGCGGGCCCATGCCCTGTCAAGCGACCACGAGCCCTTCATTTCAACTCAAGGAGTCGACAGCCGGTTCGCTGTGGCAAAGCTGATCAACCTGGCATCTTCCGGACATCGCTATGGGAACGTTGATCCCATATACCCGGGCCTTGATCGCTCCCGCAACTTAGCCGTTCGGTTGTTTGTCAGGCGCTGGTGGATCCGAAGGACTGGCCAGCACCGCAGTCAGACTTTCGATGGCTTCGCCTCTTCGGAGACGCCTAAGCTGACGATGTAAATGTTTGGCGGGGTCAAGAGGACCCCCATCATCGTCATCATCCGCCTTATCATCGAATTTCTCCTCAAGAACATATTCGGCCCTCTGCTGGGTTATCGCTTGTAGTTGTTGCAATGCATTACCTGCCGAGGTGTAGGTCGGAAAGAATCCAGGGTTTTGCTTTCCAACACGCTGCCCCCGCCGCCAGAGTTGACGCTTTGCGCAAAAGACAAGACAACACGCTATTATCGCCAACGCATTGAAGACGTAAAAGCCTGTAACAATTTGCGTAGCAAAGTCCAATGAACATCGCCCTCCTGCAGCAGGCTGAAGCGGCGTGAAAACGAAGGCGGTTGCGCCTCCTATGTTTGTCTTCGGGGGTTAAGAAAGAGCCGGAGGGGGACGCTGGAATCGGGAGGGTAGAGCCGCCGATAGGACAGAGCAACGTTCATTTATGCGTGACAGGCGCCACAGCGAAACCGTAGTGTCCGGGGTCGAAAAGAGAAACAATATGACCAGCAGAGGGGCGGCGATGGACACGCCGAGGTGGTGCGGGTGGGGGAATAACAGAATCACCAGCGCGAACAAAAGGCATGCGACCGTGATCGTCTTCCATGCCTGATGCGTGGCGGCTTTCCCCATAGTCCCGAGTATACGCGACCTCAAGGGGTGGCAGGCCGGTTCGCGGTGGTGTACGGCTCAACCCAAATAGCCAGTTGCAGCTGCATCGACTTACACCATGCCTGATGCATCTTCTCGACATCTTCCGCGCTGTGGCCTTTTGCGGCGAGATAGGGTTTGATGGTCTCGTTCATCACCGCAACAAAGACGATGACGTCGGGTAGTGGCACAAACGGCGTCGAGCGCACTCCGTCGGTTTGATTTTTCTTCGCGGTCGTGTGGCGCAGAGCGATCTCCTGCTGATAGTTCAGCCAATCCTGGTCGTAGGGACGCAGGCAGGTATCCAGAATCCACTGCTGAAAGCGCAGATTGCTGGCCCCGAGATATTGCGGTAGCGGTTCGCCTTCGGGGCTTTTCGAATGCCGGGCAAGGTTGGGGATGCTGGCAATGATCCCGCTTCGCCACTGCGCCACGATCTCCTTCGTTTGGCTGGCCAGCACCTCGCCCGCAATCTTGCGGTAGTGCTCGTCCTCTTCGGTGAGTCCTGCGCTCGTCTTCAGATCGTTCAACTGCTGCAACGAAAGGGACGCAGTCGCGACTTCCGGCTTGCCGTACGTATAGCCCGGGATATTGTCAGGTTTCAATGCGTTCTCCTGTTACGAAGACCATCATACGACCTGCTATAAACGTAGCTATGGATGAGCGTTTACCCTTGTTCCATCACCAGCTTTCATCGCCCAGTGCGTTCCGGCCGGAAGAACTGGTCAAGGCCGTCCGCGCCGGACGCGGCATCGAAGCAGTCTCTGTTCCGCACATATGTGTTCTCGATTTTGACGGCGATGTTACCGATTGGCTGGTTGCCAGCGGTTTGGCGCAACCGTATCCCGGCTGGGCGTGCTTCCACACCACCATGTATACCTTCACCGTCGATGAAACGGTATGCGGCATCATTGCCCGCACCATTGGCGGCCCTTATGCAGTGCTGGTCGCCGAACAGCTCCATGTGTCCGGTGCGCGCATCCTCCTCGGCCTTACCTCCGCAGGCCGGGTCAACCCTGGACTTCCCCTCCCCGGCCTGGTGATAGCGACCAGCGCCCTACGTGATGAAGGCACGTCCTACCATTATTTGGCGCCCGGCAACATCGTCAACGCTCCAGGAACACTGGCCGACAGGCTCTTCGCCGGATTGCAGGGACTCGGACTGCCGATTTCCCAGGGACTGGTGTGGACCACGGATGCCCCCTACCGCGAGACCAAAGAGTCGCTGCGGGAGCATGCGACCAACGGGGTGCTGGCGGTTGAGATGCAGGCTGCCTCTCTGTTCGCCTTCGCGGAGGCAAGGCAGGCTGAGGTGGGCATCGTGGCGCATGTGACCAACGCGATCGACTACACCGGAGAACCCTTCGATAAAGGACCTGAAGAGCATGGCTGGCACATCGTACAAGCCATGTGCCGGGCGTGTCTCGACCTCGCGGTTCCGGCTACGACTTCCAAAACGGAGAAGGACCTACTCTCTGCATTTCGTAGCGTGCCATGAACTCCGCATCCGAAGCGGATTCCTTGGCAATTTCCGCATCGCGGAAGTACTGCTCCATCTTCCCCGCGGGACAGAACGCAATCATCATGCGGCTGGGATTTGCGCTCACCGAAGAAAACGTGTGGGGTACGCGACGCGGAGCCAGAATGGATTCTCCGGTGCCCAGCTGGATCCGTTGTTCGCCTACCTGGAACGCTACTTCTCCCTCCATCACGTAAAACCATTCTTCCTGATTCAAGTGCAAATGGAGGACCGGCCCACCCGGGGTGAGGTGCCGATGCTCGATGACAAAGAGGCCGCCGGCAGTTTCGTTCGTTGCCACTTTGAAGAGCATGGAGCTGAATCCCAAAGAATGGGGATGACCGAAGCGGTCCTCGCCTGCACCCACAACATGCAACCCGCCCGGGGGCTCAGAAGCTGAGAGATAGTTGTGCAAGCCGGCCGGAACCACGGCAGCGACCGCTTTGAGAAACGAACGGCGTCTCATGGCGCCTCCTTGCTCGAAACGCCCCAATCCTATCAGTTGGAAGGCAAGCAGAACCAGCCTAGCTGCGCGGCGTGGGCAAAGACGTGTTGCACGTTCGTAGCTTGCTCCTCGGCGCTGAGCCTGCTGCCGGCGAACCCCAGTGCGATGGCCTCTTCCACCGTGCTGCCTCGCCGCAACGCAGACAGCAGCAAATAAGCTTCCCGATCAAGCCGGCGATAGAACACCACATCTTCGAAGCGATGCACCGCGAGCCAGATCTCCGCACGGCGAATGGGGCGGAGGCGGAAACGATTTGGCTGCCGGCGCTCCGATACCGCATTACTCAAGGTGTCGACGCTGGGATTTGCCTGGTGAACTGCGAGCACCACTTCATCTGCGGGATAACGCAGCGCGAGCAGCTGCAGATGAGGTTGCAACATGAGCGTGGAGCCGCCGCTAAGGTTCGCCAGGTCCGCCTTCCCTAACGGAGAAGCGGCCGCACCGTCGAAGGCCTCGATGTACGCCCACTCCAACTCGGCAACATCGACGGCCAGCCTATGCCGCCTGGAAGAACACTCGGGATGAGCTGCGAGCCACTGCGGCAGCTTTGTCCCCAGCTTGCGTAGCGTGTACGAGGTTGAAGGATTGTCGCGCAGGTAGGCGAGCACCAGGGCATCGAATTTTCTCGCCCCGAGCACGGCCAGCAACGCGGGGAAGTCTTCGCTAACCGCAGCGATGACCCGGAACCAATACTGACGGTTATAGATCTCGAGCCGTTCAAAAGAGGAAAGCCGGTCGCTCGGTTTTACGTAGTTCTGCGCGATCGCCTCGCTCTCGGGCTGCATCGCAAAATCCTCGGTCAAGGGCCGCATGACATCCGCGGCCATGCGGCGTTGCAGTTCCAGCAGGTTCATACCCCAATCTCCTGCTGAAGATAGCGGTTCGCCTTTAGCGCTTCTCCGTGTACTTCCTCAAACGAGGGAATGTTGTCGTCCCATTCAAGCAACGTGGCCGTTGGCCCGATGCGTTCGATGGCACGGGCGTACATCTTCCAGACCGGATCGAGCACAGGATGATCGTGCGTGTCCAGGATGTATTTCTCAAACTTGGAATGGCCTGCGATGTGAATCTGCGCCACACGATCGGCGGCGACTGCGTTGACGTACTCCATCGGGTCAAAGTTGTGATTTTGCGAGGACACATAGATGTTATTGACGTCGAGCAGGATTCCGCAGTCGGCGGCATGTACCACCTCATTCAGAAATTCCCATTCGGTCATTTCCGACTCGTGAAACTCCGCGTAACTGCTAACGTTCTCGACCGCGACTGGAATCTCGAGGTAGTCCTGCACCTCACGGATGCGTGCCGCCGTGACCCGCACGGCCTCGAAGGTATACGGCAGCGGCAGCAGGTCGTGCGTGTAACGCCCATCAACACTGCCCCAGCATAAGTGGTCGGAGAGCCACGGAGTTTTCGTGCGCCGGGTGAGTTCTTTCAATCGCCGCAGATGTTCCCGGTCGGCCGGCTGCACCGATCCGAAGTACATGGATACACCGTGCTGCACAACCTGGTAGCGCTCGAGGATCTGGTCCAGTAGCCGCAGCGGCCTGCCGCCGTCGACCATGTAATTTTCCGAAATGATCTCGAACCAGTCGACAACCGGACGCTGGGAGAGGATGTGGTCATAATGCGGAACCCGCAGGCCAATGCCTACGCCGTAGTCCGTAAATCCATTGAAGCGATTCGCCGGCATTGCATGCTCCCGCGAGCAAGAAATAAAAGGGCGGAGGCCAGACGGGCTAGCCCCCGCGGGGAAAAGCAAACTAATTCTTCGGCGGAGTGGATCCATCGGTGGCGCAGGCACCCTTGCCCTTGCAGCTGTTCTTGCCGGCATGTTTCTCATCACCACCGCCCTGACCCTTGCAGTCATTCTTCCCTTTGCAGGAGTGTTTGGTCGTGGCAGGAGCGGGCGCAGCCGTACCCGCGTCCTGAAGAAACGCATGGGTGCCACTCTGCGTTGCCGGTTGAGCGTTCACGCGTGCGGCAGTGCCACCGAGCAGACCGGCAAATGCAGCTGCCAGGGCAAGCGACTTCGGAGAATTCATCATGGTAGGAAACCTTTCTATTCGGTTGGGCCGCGCATCTGCGCTGAGCGTTGATGGTTGAGAGCACCAGCGCTCTCCTCGTTTTGCTGCACGTTAGAGCCACCCGCGAAGCAGAGGTTACATCCTCTGCAAGTTTTTTCTGCCTGTAACTAATTTCCAGCCTCCTCCTCTAAGTACCGTTTGGCGCTGCGAACGATCGTTGTTACATACCTGTGCGCCATCACAAGGAGAAATTAATGAACCATTTCATCCGTTGGCATGCGCTCGTGTCGAAGGCGGTTTGCAACCTGCAGTCCCCTCTTCTGCTAGCGGTACGGCTTTACTGGGGTTGGCAGTTTGCCCAGACGGGTTGGGGCAAACTGCACAAACTCACGCAAATCTCAGCCTTCTTCGCCACCCTCCACATACCCTTCCCTACGGTGAATGCCTACTTCGTCTCGGGGTTGGAGTTTTTCGGTGGAATCTTACTCATCCTGGGGCTGGGAACACGCTTTATCGGATTGCTGCTTGCGTTCGACATGTTGGTCGCCTATTGGACAGCCGATCATGATGCTCTCGTCGCCTTCTTTTCTGACCCGGGAAAGTTTTATGTCGCCGACCCTTATACGTTTCTCTTCGCATCGCTGATGGTCCTCATCTTTGGGGCGGGTCTCTTTTCTATCGATGCAATCTTCAAGCGACGCCTCAACGACAAGGCTGCGTGACATGGAGATCGCAACCGGCCATCGGGATGAACGGCAACTGATCGTCTCCATCCTGAATGGTGAAACCCATTTGTTCCATGAGTTGATTCGCCCGTATGAACGCAGCGTGTACATGATGGCGCTGTCTTTTCTGCATAACGAAGCCGACGCCGAAGATGTGGTCCAGGAGGCCTTCCTGAAGGCTTATCGTCACCTCTCCACATTTCGCGGCGATGCGAGGTTCAGCACCTGGCTGCTGAGCATCGCGTTGAACGAGGCACGCTCGCGTTTGCGACGGACCAGAACGGCCAGAACCGAGTCACTGGAGCAATCGTCCGGCGAGGAAGGCTATCACTCGCCGGCATGGTTGCGTGACTGGCGCGAGATACCCTCAGAAGCCCTGCAGCGGATGGAGATCCGTCGTTTGCTGTACGAAGCCGTGGATGCGTTGCCGCCGATCTATCGCGAGATATTTTTATTGCGCGACGTGGAGGAGTTGAGCATTGCCGAAGTCGCCGAGTTGCTGCAGATCTCCGCGGTCATGGTGAAGGTAAGGCTGCATCGGGCACGCACCATGCTGCAAAAGAAACTGGCGCCTCAACTTTTGCAGACAATTCCGCAAAGGAGTTCCAGGAGAAGGTGGTTCCCATGGCCATAGATTGCAAGGGTCTCTGGGAACGTCTGCTTGGCCGATCGCTGGCGACGGAACTGTTAGCGGCGGCCAGGCGCGCTCGCTCTCTGGAGTTGCCTTCGGGCTTTAGCGAACGCCTGCATGCGCGGCTGGATGCAGAGCTCTCGAGAGCCGGGCATAAAACCATGTAACCATTTTGCGATCTGGCCGTCGAACGGCGGTCAGGCTATCTTTCTACTAGCCTTCCATGGAGTCTTTAAGTGAGATTGAAGCAATTCTTGAAAGTACTTCTGCTGGTCGCCGTCTCCAGCTTGTTTCCCCTGATGAGTCTTTCGCAGGACGCGGTAAAGGGTTTGCAACCCGGCGCGAAGGCGCCGAACTTTTCTCTTCAGGATGAGCAAGGCAAGCAGCAGAATCTCTCTACACTCACAGGACCAAACGGCCTGCTGCTTCTTTTCTTTCGCTCCGCGGATTGGTGCCCCTTCTGCAAGGGACAGCTTGTCGATCTTGAGGGCATGCAAAAGGCATTTGCGTCGAAAGGCATCGCGGTGGCTGCGGTGAGCTATGATTCACCTGCAATTCTTGCCAGTTTCGCCAAGCGCCGCTCCATCACATATCCCTTGCTTTCCGATCCCTCCTCTTCGCTGATCGATGCGTTTGGAATTCGGAATACCGAGGCAACCGGGATGCAGTCCGGGATTCCCTATCCGGGTTATTACCTGCTGGATCCGCATGGGTTGATTCAGAAACGGTTCTTTGAAACCGCGTATTACAACCGGCTGACAGCCAGCAACCTTTACAACAACCTCTACGGCGAGTTTGCGCTCCCGGCGCCCGCAAAAACATTGCCGGCGACTCCGTATGTGACGATTCAGACGATACAGTCGGATGTCGCCGTAACTCCCGGAGCAGTGGTTGCGCTTGGAGTCGCGATTATGCCCGGCCCCGACACTCATATCTACGCACCAGGTGCGGAAAAACTGAACTACCACGTAGCTTCTCTCGTCCTTAGCCCGTCCGAGCTATACACTACGACGGGAATAAAGTATCCCGATTCCGAGATGATGAACTTCCCGGAGCTTGCCCAGACCGTACCGGTGTACACCGGTCGAACGATTTTGACGTCGTCGGTTTCCGCGATTGTCAATAAGCAGACGCTCGCGACGTTTGCTGCAAAGCCGGAGTTGCCGGTCAAGGGTGTTGTTACGTATCAGGCCTGCACGAGCAAAGTCTGCTATCCGCCAACAACCGTGGCCGTTGCATGGAACGTCCGTTTGCTGCCGTTGGATCTAGAACGTGCGCCCGAGGGGATGCAGCACAAGTAGTCCTGGGCTGGAGCTGCAGATCTACCGCACGGGCCAGGGATTCGAGAATTGCGGATCGCGCAGGAAATGCTCATCCGTGAGCGATGCGAGAAATGCTTTCAGATCCTCGCGCTGCCCGGCGGTGAGCGGGAAGCCGGCTACGAAGGAAGACTGATGAGGATTCTTACTACCGCCCCGCATGTAGTGGTCGAGCACATCATCAAGAGACCGCAGACTGCCGTCGTGCATGTACGGCGCGCGCACCGCTATATTGCGTAGCGATGGAGGGCGAAATTTGCCCACGTCGGCCGGATCACGCGTGAACTCGTAAACCCCGAGGTTGTCAGATGGATAGTTCTTGTACAAACCATTGTTCTGGAACTCGATGCCGTGTCCGCCATCCGTGGTTTGATAAATCGTCTCACCGCCAAAGGTGAAGCCACCGTGGCAGCGGGAACAACTCAGCGGCGCATGGAAAAAGAGATCTTCACCCCGCTTGGCCGCCGCTGAGATCGCGCTGTCTTCGTGCCGGTAGCGGTAATGATCGTAGGGAGAATCGCCGGAGATCAGCGTGCGCTCAAACGCTGCCAGCGCCATGCGCACATGCAAGAACGTATACGGGGCAACATCTCCCGGGAAAGCCAACGGAAACAACCGCTGATACGTTGGATCCGAGGCTATGACCTCGAGGAACCGATCGTTCTCCTGCCGCAATCCCAACTCAATGGGATGATCGTTGAAGAGCGGGGTGACGGATTGGTCTTCCAATTGCTTCACCGTGGGGTTCGCCCAGTTGAAGACAGCGAACCACGCGATGTTCGCGAGCGGCATCACCCGGCGGGGATGCGATTGCCCGGTAACGCCCACTGCGACCGGGCGCTGATCGGTGAAACCGTACTGCTGCTTATGGCAGGTAGCGCAGGAACCTTTGCCGTTCGCGGACATACGCAGGTCATAAAAAAGGTGGCGTCCCAATTCAACCTTGACCGGCGACATCGGGTTATCGGCCGGGACTGGCGCCGCTGGGAAGCCGGGCGGAAGGTTCCAGGGGAAGGAAGTTGCGGACTGGTAGGCCAACGCGGCGGTCGCGCTCAGGCAGAGGAGCAACAAGATGCGCCGATCGATACGCATTTCCTGAGTTACATTGTTGCTTATGAAGACTGTGCCGGCAAAGTTTCGTTCCCTGCTTGCAGCATTTGCCATTCTGCTATCCACTGTCGTCTACGCCGCTCCGGATACGACCGCCGCGCCCGTGCTCACCGTGGCCGGGGCGGTCACCACGCCGCTCTCGCTTACCGCCGAAGACCTGGACAAAATGCCACGGACGACGGCAACCCTCACCGCCGACGGATCCACCTCGACCTATGAGGGCGTACTGCTGTACGACATCCTGGTAAAAGCGGGATGGCAATTCGGCCGATCCATGACCGGCAAGCCCATGGCCAGCTATCTGATCGCAACCGCGAAGGATGGATACCAGGTCGTATTTGCGCTGCCGGAAATTGACCCGCAGTTCAGCGGAGCGAAGGTGATCATTGCCGACAAGGTGGATGGCGCATCGTTACCCGCACGGGAACAGCCGTTTCGCGTCGTAGCTCCCGAAGACAAAATGCACGCCCGATCCATCTATTCGCTGGTGAAGTTGGAGGTCGTGCGGCTACGTCCGTAGAGGGCCAACGTCTTCGAATCCCCCGGAGCATAGCGGAGTGGAGGGGTCTGCGGTTAGACTTACAGGATGCAAATCCGCTTTGCATTCGGCCGTGACGGCCTGGACCTCACCCTCCCTGCCGGCCCGCATTACGAAGTCATCGAGAGTCGCTCCGCCGCTGCTCTACCGGACGTATCCGCCGCACTCGATCACGCGCTTGACCATCCCATCGGGACCCAGCCTCTTCTGACCCTCGCCGCGGGCAAAAAGACCGCTGCCATCTCGGTTTGCGATATTACCCGGCCGGCCCCGAATTGGCTTACTCTGCCGCCGCTCCTGCGCCGCCTGCACCAGGCCGGGATCCCCGTTGAGGGCGTCACCATCCTCATCGCCACTGGGCTGCACCGCGAAGCGACTCCCAGCGAAATCAACGCTATCCTCGGCCCCGAGATCGCTGCCAAATACCGCATCGTCAACCACGATGCCCGGGCGCTCGATCAGCACCGCTGGCTGGGGGCCACCGGCCGCGGCATCCCCGTCTATATCGACGAGCGCTTCATGGCGGCTGAGCTGCACATCACCCTCGGCTTCATCGAACAACACCTCATGCTCGGGTTCTCCGGAGGCCGCAAGCTGGTCGCCCCCGGCCTCGCCGCCCAGGAAACCATCAAGGTCATCCATTCCCCCTTGTTCATGCGCGAACCGTTGGCGACCGAAGGCTCGATCGCAGGCAACCCCCTCCACGCCCAACTGCTCGAAATTGCCCGCATGGCCGGCCACCATTTCATGCTCGACGTGACCCTGACCCAAACCCGCGAAGTCTCCGGCATTTTTGCCGGCGATCCGGTCGAAGCCCACGCGGCCGGGGTCCAGTTTCTCCGCACTACGTCGCTCGAAAAGCTCTCCGGCCTGGCCGACGCGGTCATCACAAGCGCCGCCGGCCATCCTCTCGACCTGACTCTCTACCAGACCATCAAGGGCCTCACTGCGGCGCAACACATCGTCAAGCCCGGGGGAAGGATCCTCATCCTGGGCGAATGCGCGGAGGGGGTCGGTTCCCCCGAGTTCGCGGCAAAAGCGGCAAGTTTCGCGAGCTACGACAGCTTTCTCGACGAAATCGACAATGCTCCCGTGGAAATTGACCAATGGCAGCTGGAAAAACTGGCACTCGCCGGGCAACGGCATGAGCTGTTTTTCTATATCCCCGGTGTGCCCAACAGCCAGCTCGGCAACCTGGCGGCGCATTGCTACTCCAGCGGACAATCGGCTGTCGGCGCCGTGCTCAACGGCCTGCCCGCCGGCGCGCGGGTGGCCCTGGTGCCCGAAGGTCCGTATGTCTACGCCCGCGTCCCCGAGGATTCCTCCGAGCTGGTGCCGCAGTTTTCCTGAAACCTTCTATTCATCGGGCGCCCGTACAATCCTTGGGACACCGAGGAAACCTGCATGGCGACTGTACTGGCCTCTGTTGGCGATCATGGCGTTCTGAATGCCCCCTTAGCTCCCGCCCTTCCCGAGGTATGGATCGACCGCGATCTTAGCTGGCTCGACTTCAACGACCGGGTGCTGGCAGAAGCGCTGGATACACGCACTCCCCTCCTCGAACGAGCCAAGTTTCTCGCCATCTTCACCTCCAATCTCGACGAGTTCTTCATGAAGCGCGAGGTCGTCCTGCGTGCCGGCGCAACCGATGCCGAACGCGCTTTGCTGCAACAAGTACGCGAGAAGCTCATCGAGCAGCTCCATCGTCAGGCGGAGTGCTACCGCGACGTCATCGTGCCCGGCCTGGCAGAGCACGGAGTCTACCTGCGCTGCTGGAACGACCTCACCCCGGCGCAACAGAGCGAAGCAAGTAAATACTTCGACTCCGAGCTATCGCCCGCGCTCACGCCGCTGGTGATCGATCCCGTTCATCCGTTTCCGTTTCTCTCCAATCTGTCCACGTCGCTGGTCTTCCGGTTGCATGATGCGGCCAAGGCGGAGACCATGTTCGCCCGGGTCAAGGTGCCCAGCGTCCTTAAGCAATGGATTCATATCGAGTCGGACCTCGAACCCGGCCGCAAGCTGCTGGTGCCGCTCTACGAGATCATCCGCGGCAACCTGGAGAAGCTCTACAGCGGCATGGAGATCAGCGACATCACCATGATGCGTCTGACCCGCGACGCCGAAGTGGAGCTGGACGACGACCCCACCGCTGACTTCCGTGCGTCAGTGAAGGAGCAGATCCGGCAGCGCCGTTATGAGCCGGTAGTCCGCCTGGAGTTCGGCCCCGGCGCCAACCCCGCCATCAAAGAAATGCTGCGCGAGCGCCTGAACGTCACCGCCAATGATGTCTATGACATGCCGCAGGAGGTCGACTACACCGCTCTCTTCGAGCTGCTGGGTCTGCCCTTGCCGACCTTGCGCGACCCCGATTGGACACCGCTGGTGCCCCCCTCTCTCGCCCATCACCCGGACGCCATCTTCTCCGTCATGCAGGCCGGCGACCTGCTGGTACACCACCCCTATGAGAGCTTCGACGCCACGGTAGAGCACTTCATCAGTACAGCGGCCGATGATCCGCAGACCGTCTCCATCAAGATGACTGCCTACCGCATCGGAGACGACACGCCGTTCGTTAAATCGCTCATCCGCGCTGCCGAACGCGGCAAGCAGGTCGCCTGCGTCATGGAGATCAAGGCCCGTTTTGACGAAGAACGCAATCTGCACTGGGCGGCTGAGTTGGAGCGCGCCGGCGCCCACGTCACCTTTGGCGTGGCCGGCCTCAAAACCCATGGCAAGACCGCGCTCGTGGTGCGCAAAGAAGCCGGCGGCCTTCGCTGCTATGCCCACATCGGCACCGGCAACTACCACGTCAAGACCGCCCGCCTGTATGCCGACGTAGGCCTGTTTACCTGTGATACCCGAATCACGCAGGATGCGGTCAACCTCTTCCACTACCTCACCGGGCATGCCGACAAGCCGCATTGCTCGACCTTGCTGGTGGCTCCGCTGACCATGCGTCCCCGCTTGCTCGAGCTGATCCATCGCGAAGCACAGAATGCGCGCGCCGGGGCTCCCGCGCGGATTGTAGCCAAGATGAACCAGTTGGAAGACCCGGAGATTATTGAAGCCCTGATAGAAGCTTCGCAAGCCGGCGTCTCGATCGACCTGATCGTGCGCGGCTTCTGCTGCCTGCGGCCGGGCGTGCCGGGCAAAACCGAAAACATCCGGGTGCGCTCTATCATCGGGCGCTTTCTGGAGCACTCGCGCATCCTCTACTTCGCCAATGGGCGGCAGAATCCGGCCGACGGAGAATACTTCATCGGGTCAGCGGACTGGATGTACCGGAATCTTTCTCAACGGATCGAGGTCGTAACACCAATCTTCGCCACCGGCCCCAAGCAGCGGTTGTGGGAGGTTCTCGATATCTGCCTGCGCGACCGTCGCGAAGCGTGGGTCCTCGAGCCGGACGCCCACTATGAGCAACTCCGCTCCCAGGAAAACGCCACTGGACCGGAAGGGCGCGGAACCCATGCGACGCTGATGGAACTGGCCCGGGCTCGGGTCAGCGTCTAAATCGGCGAGCTGCATCTACTTGCCGGACGTCACTCCCAGCACGAGTCCGTTCGGCATTTCGTTGAGCACCGCCCAGAATTTTCCCAACGTCTTTACCGCGTCGGCGAACTCCTCAAAGTCCGTCGGCTTCACGACGTAGGCGTTGGCCTGGAGCCGGTAACACTCGTCCACGTCGGGTCCCTCCTTCGAGCTGGTGAGCATCACCACCGGGATGTGGCACAAATGAGGATCGTGTTTGATCAGCTCCAGCACCTCCAGCCCATTGACCCGCGGCATTTTGATATCGAGCAGAACCAGAATCGGGTGCAACGTCTCGCGAGCCTTGAAGTCTCCTCGACGAAGGAGAAAGTCGAGCGCTTCGGCGCCATCGCGCACGGTGACGATTTCGTTGACCAGCCTGAACTTCCTGAGCGCTCGCGTGATCAGCTCCCGGTCGTTCTCGCTATCATCCGCCAGCAGAATGAACCCTAGCTTCTCCATCTTCGATCCCTTTCCATTCGGTTGCTTCCAGCGGAAGCGAAACGTAAAAAGTCGCGCCCCTGCCCGGAGCGCCTTCAGCCCAGGCACGCGCACCATGCCGCTCCGCGATGCGGCGCACAATGGCCAGCCCAATGCCCGTGCCCTCGAACTCATCCGGGCGATGTAGGCGCTGAAACACGTGGAATAGCTTCTCGACGTACTCCATCTCAAAACCAGCTCCGTTGTCGCGAACGAAGATGGCCTCCTCCCCCACAACCCGCGCCACACCAATCTCGATGCGCGCGTTGTCGCATCGGCGTGTGTACTTCACCGCATTGGAGATGAGGTTGAAGAGGAGCTGATGCAGCAGGGTCGGATCGCCCTGCACCACAGGGAGTTCGGCAACCTGCCATGCCAGCATTCGCCCCTCGCATTCAGGCGCCAACTCCTGGCGGATATGCAGGACCGTGCGGTTGAGATCGACACGTTCGTGGCGCAGTTCCACCCGACCCAGCCGAGAAAAGTTCAGCAGATCGTCGAGCAGCAGGCCCATGTCCCTGGAGGAAGTCGCGATTTTATCCAGGTAGCGCCGTCCGTCCCCATCCAACTGGTCGTAGCAGTCTTCTCGCAGGGCGCCGACGAATCCGTGCATGTGGCGGAGCGGGGCGCGCAGGTCGTGGGCGGCGGTGTAAGTAAATGCCTCCAATTCCTTGTTTGCCGCGGTCAGCTCGGCGGTTCGCACGGTCACGCGGCTTTCCAACTCTGCGTTTAAACGCCGAATCTCGTCTTCCGCCCGCTTAGGCTCGGTAACGTCGCGCGTTACCTTGCCGAATCCGCGCAGTTGGCCATCATCATCCCGCAGCGCCGTAATCGACACATGGGCCCAGAAACGCGAACCGTCTTTGCGGACACGCCAACCTTCTTCTTCATACACTCCCTTATCGGCGGCGACTTTCAGTTCCAGGTCAGGTTTGCCGCGCGTCACATCCTCCGTCGGATAGAAGCAGGTGAAACGCTGGCCTATGATCTCTTCGGCGCGGTAGCCCTTGATCCTCGCCGCGCCGTCGTTCCAACTGGTGATATAGCCACGCGGGTCGAGATGGAGAATGGCGTAGTCCTTCACCTGGGAAACCAGCAGTCGGAACTGCAGCTCGCTCTCGCGGATAACGGCGACCTGCCGTTCGATTATTCTCCGCATGAAAGCGATCCCGATCAACAACACAAACGCTGACAGGATGGTCACAACCAAAGCATCTTCCGCATGCGCCAGGTTCCACCACGACGCAGCGCGGGTAACAGATACATCGCTGGGGGAACGCAGCCGCAACAGGAAAATCTTCGGCTCGCGGCTCTGCTTGGACGGAACCGGGATCACGCAGGCTACGCTGAGTTCATCGCCCCGCATCGCGGTAGGAAGAGTAGCCCCCGCATGCCTCAGACCAACGGCCCGGACTTGCCTGGGGAAGGTCAGCGGTGGCGGCCCGGCAACGCAGGTGCCCGCGCAAAACCCTGAAAACAAGAGGAAGATGCCTGAAATGCGTGTGAGACCAGGCCCAGGCAGGCGCCAAAAGACTGGAATGGCCCCACCGATCTGCCTTGCCATGAGGTTGTCCGTGGCGTCATGAAAAGCCGGCGCGATGGTAGCCTTATCGGCGTTTTGCCGGCCGCGCTTTAATCCGGCGCTTTTGGCGATGCTGGAGCGCATCAATTATCATGGTTGGGCATCTATCAGCTGATCAGCGCTCGAGCGAAAGTGGCGAAATTGGCAGACGCACCAGACTTAGGATCTGGCGGGGCAACCCATGGGGGTTCGAGTCCCCCCTTTCGCACCAAAACTTTAAACGGAACAGAATGAACATTCAGCAACGTCGTGTGGTTGTGACCGGGGTCGGTCTGGTAAGCCCTGTAGGCATAGGAACGGAAGAAACCTGGAAGGCTCTGCTCGAAGGGAAGTCCGGCATCGGCACTATTACGCTGTTCGATCCCGCCGGGTTTAGCTGCAAGATTGCCGGTGAGGTGAAGGGCTTCGTCCCCGAAGACTTTATCGAACGCAAAGAAGTCAAGAAGATGGGCCGGTTCATCCAGTTTGCCCTGGCCGCCTCGGAGTTCGCCGTCCGGCAGTCTGAGCTGAATATGGAGACCGAGGATGCCGAGAGGGTCGGTGTCTACGTGGGCAGCGGCATCGGCGCCTTCGAAGTGATTGAGCGGGAGCACAGCAAATTGCTCTCGGCCGGACCGCACCGCGTATCTCCCTTTTTCATCACCGCCACCATCGCCAATCTAGCCGCCGGTCAGATCTCGATTCGCTACGGCGCCCGTGGTCCTAATCTCACTTGCGCCACCGCCTGCACCACCGGCGCGCATGCCATTGGCGAGTCTTACCGTGTGATTGAACGCGGCGACGCGGACGTGATGATATGCGGCGGCAGCGAAGCCGCGGTGACTCCGTTGTCGGTAGCCGGGTTCGCTTCGATGCGTGCGCTTTCCACCCGCAATGATGATCCCGAAACCGCCAGCCGGCCGTGGGATGCCGGGCGCGACGGGTTTGTCGTGGGTGAGGGAGCCGGGGTTGTGGTGCTGGAAGAATATGAGCACGCAGTGAAGCGCGGGGCGACGATTCTTTCCGAACTGGTGGGTTATGCCGCAAATAGTGATGCCTACCACACCAACGCTCCGCCAGAGGATGGGCGCGGCGTGCAACGGGTGATGGAGTTGGCGCTCAAGGATGCAGGTGTTGCGCCCGGCCAGGTGAAGTATTTGAATGCTCATGCGACCTCGACCCAGCTCGGCGATCGCGCCGAGGCACGGGCGATCGTGAGGGCCTTCGGCGACTCCGCGAAAACGTTGATGGTGAGTTCGACCAAGTCGATGACCGGGCACCTGCTGGGTGGCGCCGGCAGTCTGGAAGCCGGGATTACGGTGCTCGCATTACGGGATCAGATTGCTCCGCCCATGACGAACCTCCACGATGTCGATGAGACTTGCGCCTTCTGCCTGGTGAAGGATCACGCCAAGCCGGCAGAGATGGAGTATGCGATGACGAACTCGTTCGGGTTCGGCGGGACCAATGCCTCGCTCATTTTCCGCCGGCCGGAGAAGTAAGGAGCCGCGCTTGCTCACGTGTGTGTTTGCGGCCTGCTCTTCTGCAGAAAATGTTCTAGTCTAGAACCCATGACACAAGAACCGCCACAACCGAATATCAGCCTGGAACGCAGCGTCGAATACCGTGAGGGCTACGCCAACAGCGTCCAGGTGCAGAAGAGCGTGTGGGATTTTCGCCTCACCTTCGGCACCGCCTACCAGGAATCCGCTGAAACCATTACCATCAATGCCTTCCAGACTGTTTACCTGAGCCCGCAACAAGCCAAAGCTCTCTGCAATGTGCTCACGCAAAACCTGATCCAGTACGAACAGACCTTTGGCGCGATTGCGCTCGAACCCCGGCCTGCCATCCTTCCTCAGGGCCCCGTCCACTAAAACATGCCGACCCGGGAGAGGAGTCCAACAACGCTCGACCGCCCTGTGCCTCTCCGGCTCATTTTCCCCTTGCTGTTTGTCGGCGTCTACCTTGCCCACCTCACCCTGCTTCGCCTGCCCTACTACTGGGATGAGGCGGGCTATTACATCCCCGTTGCCTACGACTTCTTTCGCACCGGCGACCTCATCCCCACTTCCACCGCGGCCAACCCACACCCTCCCCTGCCGGCCCTCTACCTCGCTCTGTGGTGGAAATCGGGGTTTACCCCCGCCGTCACGCGCACTGCCATGTGCCTGGTCACGGCCATCGCCTTGCTGGCCGTTTACCGTCTCGGGATCGTGCTCAATGGACGACCCAAAGTCGCCGCAACCACCACCCTGCTCACCGCCCTTTACCCGGTGTTTTTCGCCCAGAGCACGCTTGCCCACGCGGACATGTTTGCCGCCGCCGCCAGCCTTTGGGGCCTGGTGTTTTTCTTTCTCGCGCCCCGGCGCCGCGCCGCTTTGTGGGGCTCCATCGCCTGCTTCATCATTGCCGCATGGTGCAAAGAAACCGCCGTAGTTACACCTGCGGCCCTCGCTCTCTGGGAAATCTTTCGCCGCCGGCAGCTACGCTCCGGGCTGGCGATGTTCATCGCGCCGCTTTCCCTGATGCCGTGGTTCTTCTACTATCGCCACCGTACCGGTTTCTTTCTCGGCAACCCTGACTACCTTAAATACAACGGGACCGCCAACCTCTCGCCGTTGCGTTTTGTGCTCGCCCTGGGTCACCGCATCCTGCAGGTGACCGCGCACATGAATATGTTCGTGCCCGTGCTGTGCATGCTGGGCGCCCTGCTGCTGCTACCGATGAAGGAGGACGACGGCACGCCGCGGCCGCGCATCTCCCCCTCCAACCAGCGCGTTCTCTATATGGTGATGGCCGCCAACATCCTACTCTATTCGATCCTCGGCGGTGCGCTCCTGACCCGCTATCTGCTGCTTTTGTATCCGTTGATGTTGCTGCTGTGCGTGTCCACTTTTTATCGCCGCGTACCCTACTGGTGGGGCCTCGTCCTGCTGAGCGGGACCGCCTTTGTCATCGGGTTATTCGTCAATCCACCCTACAAATTTGCCCCTGAAGACAATCTCAACTATGCCGACGTCGTCCGCCTGCACCAGCAGGCCATCCGGCAAATTGTGACCCGGTTTCCCGGCAGCACGATCCTGACCGCATGGCCGGCGACCGACGAGCTTACCAAGCCGGAACTGGGTTACGTGAAGAAGCCGCAAGCAGTCGTCACGGTGGCAAATTTCTCGCTCACTGCGTTGCAGAAAGCAGCGGCCATCCCGCAGGACTACAACGTCGGCTTCGCCTTCTCCACCAAGTACGACCCTCCACACCTGCCCTTCGACCTGGGCCCCCGCAACGAAGCCTTCGACACCCGCTTCTTCGATTTCCATCGCGATCTGCTGCCCAGCGCCATCGCCCACCTGCTGCAGGGCACCATCGTCTGGCGCGACGATCGCCAGGGAGAATGGGCCGCGGTGTTGCACTTCAGTCGTCCCCAGGTGGCCAGCGCGCAGGATAATCCGGGTAAACCCTAGCCAGCGGAACTATACTTAGCCTGTGCTTACCCGGCCCTTTTTACGCGTCCTGTCGTTGCTGGTAATCGCTTTTGCCTGCCGCGGGATGCTGGCCCAGGATCCCCCCGCGGTGCCGCCCGGACGTCTGCTCCTCGCCCTCCCGTTCGACAACCGGTCGGACCAGCCGAACCTGGACTGGATCAGTGAAGCCATTCCCGAGGTGCTCGACCGCCGCCTGGCGTCGGCTGGTTTTATGCCCATCGGCCGCGATGACCGCCTGTACGCACTCGATCATTTGGGACTGCCCGCCAGTTTTCAGCCCTCCCGCGCCAGCGCCATTCGTCTCGCCCAGGCGCTTGATGCAAACTACGTCATCGTCGGCTCGTATTCCATTCGCGGCGCTCGCTTCCAGGCCAGCGCCCAGGTTCTGACCATGGATTCCCTGCACATGTCCGCGCCTGTCCAGGAAGAAGCGGATATGACCCATCTGCTCGACGTCCTGAATAGCCTCGCGTGGGGACTGGCGAAACAGATCGATCCTCACTTCGCAGTGGCCCGCAATACGTTTGTCGCCGCCGGCGCCGGGTTGCGCATCGACGCCTTTGAGAACTACATACGAGGCCTGGTCGAAACCGATCCGGTAGAGCAGATTCGCCACCTGAAAGAGGCCGTCCGGCTGGATCCGACCTTTTCTCCCGCCTTGCTGGCGCTGGGCAAGGCTTACTTTGCCAATCAGCAGTTTGATCTGGCGGCCAATACCCTGGGGCGGTTGCCGCTGACCGATCCCAACGCGCGCGAGGCGGATTTCGATCGCGGGCTCGCCTATTTCTACCTTGGCAGTTACGTAAAGGCGGAAGATGCCTTCGCCTTTGTCAGCAAGCAGTTGCCGCTGCCGGAAGTGGTCAATAACCAGGGCGTGGCCGCCAGCCGTCGCGGTCTCGATGCCACCTCGTTCTTCCAACAGGCGGTGGCCGCCGACCCCAACGATGCTGACTACCAATTCAATCTCGCCGTCGCACTCAGCCGCAAAAAGGATCTCGCGGGAGCCGAGCGAGCCATCGCGCAAACCCTGAAGCTTCGCCCCCAGGACACGGAGGCACAGGCTTTCCAGACGACCCTGCATGGCCCCGCAGCGCCGCGCGTCAATGCTGCCTTCGATCCCGCCGCTCCCTCGGATACCGTGCCACTGGAGCGGATCAAACGCACCTTCAACGAAGCCTCCTTCCGCCAGGCTGCCTCGGAAATGGAACAGATGGAAGCGGCCCACCTGGCTACGCTGCCGCCGGAGAAGCAAGCTGCCGCGCTAACCGAAGCCGGCGAACGCTATGCCAACCGGGGCCTGATCCTCGAGGGCGAGCGTGAATTTCAGGCCGCGCTGCAGGCCGATCCCGGCAACGCCGAGGCCCATGCCCAGCTTGCCCTGGTGCGCGAGCGCGAAGGAGAAAACAACGACGCTCGCCTGCAAGCCGACGCGTCGATCAAGAGCAAGCCCAATGTCATTGCCTACCTGGTGCTGGCCCGGCTGGATCTTACCGCCAACATGAAACCCGAAGCCGCGGCCAACGTAGGCAAGGCGCTGGAACTGGAACCACAGAATCCTGCCGCTAAGGCACTCAAGCAGCAATTGGAAAGCAAAGGTCAGCCGGTCTCATGAGAGGGCTGCTGGTGTGGCTGGCGCTCGGCTGGGCTAGCCTTGCCTGCGTGGCCCAGTCATCTCCTGAGGTGGTTGTCCTGCATCTCAACGACACCATCCAACCCATCAGCGCCGACTACATGGCTCGCGGGTTGGATCTTGCTGCCGCACAGCACGCCAGTGCGGTGCTGATTGAAATCAATACCCCCGGCGGCCTGATCGACTCTATGAGGCAGATGGTAGGCAAGATCATCGCCTCGCCCGTCCCGGTCATCGTCTATGTCGCACCCTCGGGAAGCCGCGCCGGATCAGCGGGGTTCTTCCTGCTGGAGGCGGCTGACATCGCCGCCATGGCGCCCGGCAGCAACGCCGGGGCCGCTCACCCCGTGGTCGAAGGCGCCAAACTCGACGACACCATGAAGCAGAAGCTGGAGAACGATACCGCCGCGTTTCTCCGCTCCTATGTTTCCCGGCGTGGGCGCAACGTGCAGGCGGCTGAGGATGCGGTTCGCTCCTCCAAGTCGTACAGCGACACCGAGGCCAAGTCGCTCAATCTGATTGACCTGGTAGCGCCGGATGAGACGGCACTCCTGAACGCAATTGACGGCCGGACGATCAGTCGCTTCGACGGGAACAAAATGGTGCTGCACACCCGCAATGCGCGGCTGGTCACGGTCGACCCCACGTTGCGCGAGAACATCCTCGACCGGCTCACCGATCCCAACCTGGCAGTCCTGGTGTTGGTGGTTGGCGCGCTGCTGGTCTACCTGGAGTTCAACACCCCGGGCACGATCATTCCCGGAACCCTGGGCACGATCATGGTGCTGCTGGCGATGTTCTCGTTGAATCTGTTGCCGGTGCGCTATACCTCGGTGGCGCTCCTGATGGCGGCGTGTCTGCTGTTGATCCTGGAAGTGAAATTCGCTACCCACGGAGTACTGGCGTCTGCCGGCATTATCGCGCTCGTGGTGGGCGCCCTGACCCTGGTCGATGCCCCGATCCCGGAGATGCGAGTCCATCCAGCGACGGCGATCAGTACGGGACTGGCCTTCGGCCTGATTACCGTCTTTCTGCTGCGCCTTGCCGTCAAAGCGCGCAAGCGTAAGGTGCTCACCGGCGGCGACGCGATGATCGGCCAGATCGCCGTTGTCACCCGGCCACTCGCTCCCACCGGCCAGGTCATGGTGAATGGAGAGCTGTGGCAAGCGGAATCGCCTGTCCCGGTCGAACTCGGCGACCACGTGCGCGTGCGCGGATTGCGCGATCTGACCCTGTTGGTGGATCGGGCTCCATAGGTCCGCGGCGGACCCCCTCCTGTACAATCATCGTGATAAGTGAGGCCCACATGATGGGTGTAGGCATTCCCGGCCTGATTCTGATTTTCGTTGTCGGCTTCTACCTGATTAATTCCATCAAGATTCTCAGAGAATACGAACGCGGAGTTGTCTTCCGCCTGGGCCGTGCCTTGGCTACCCCCAAGGGGCCGGGCGTGATTCTTATCTTCCGCCCCTTCGACCAAATGGTGCGCGTGTCCCTGCGGCAGGAAGTCCTCGAGGTTCCGCCTCAGGACATCATCACCCGCGACAACGTTACCCTTAAAGTCAATGCCGTCATCACCCTCAAGGTCATCGACCCTTCCCGGGCCGTGATCGAGGTAATGAACTACGTCTACCAGACCTCGCAATTTGCCCAAACCACACTGCGTTCCGTACTAGGCGAAGTGGAATTAGACGAACTACTTTCCCATCGCGAAGCGCTCAATCAGCGCATCCAAACCATCATCGACCAGCACACCGCGCCCTGGGGAGTAAAGGTGGTAAGCGTCGAGGTAAAACAGGTGGACTTGCCGGAATCCATGCTGCGCGCCATGGCGAAACAGGCGGAAGCGGAACGTGAGAAGCGCGCCAAGGTGATTCATGCCGAAGGTGAGTTCAGCGCGGCCCAACGCCTGGTGGATGCCGCCGCACTGCTCGCCACGCAGCCGATGACGCTGCAACTACGCTACTTACAGACGCTGACCGACATAGGTGTCGAGAAAAACACGACCATTGTTTTCCCCTTGCCGTTGGAAATGATGACCTTATTCAATAAAATGGGTGAGGGTAAGTTGGAGAAATAACATGAGATCCCTGCTTGATGTTGAAGAAGAGGAAGAAACAAAGGCTGCCGAGATAACCCTCAGCACTACCTCTTTGCTGGGGATTTTTTTCGGCCTGGTATTAGTCTGTGGCGTCTTCTTTGGCTTCGGCTATTCCATGGGCCGCGGCACCGGGCACAATGCGCACGCCGACGGCCTGACGAACGCTCCCACCACAACCGACGACGCGCCCGCACCGCAACCGCCTGCCACCGCTGCCGTGGTCGAGCCTGACCCGCAGCCGGCGCCTGCAGTCGTGATCGCTCCGCAGGCTCCTCAGAAAGATACGACCGAGGAAGCCGATGCTTCCCCGTCGCCCACTGCTCTACCCTCACACACGCCGAGGCCATCCGCGGGCAGGCCGATGGAGACGCAGCCAGCGGCGGCGGAACCTCCACCGAACCCGTCCGCTCAGCCTATGGTGCAAATTGCCGCCGTCGCCCGCCGTGAGGATGCCGATGTGCTGGTAAGCGCGCTGCGCCAGAGGGGCTATGGCGTCGTGGTGCGCAACGAACCCCACGACAATCTCCTGCACGTCCAGGTAGGCCCGTTTGCAGATCGGAACCAAGCCGCGGCGATGAAGCAGAAGCTGTTGTCCGACGGTTACAACGCCATCATCAAGCAGTAACCTGCATCCACTCCGGCAGGCCGGAAGCAATCGCCGCGCGCACGGCTTCCATCAGCTCTTCCCGGGTCGTAAACTGCCCAGGATCGATCGAGGGATGAAACGTCAGGTGCGCCAGCCCCGGCTGGATGCGCAAGCTTCCTTTGGTCATCATCTGCTCCGATCCCCAGATGGACATCGGGACCACCGGAGCTCCGGTCTCCATGGCCAGGTAAAACGCCCCCTTCTTGAAGGGCAGCATGCGCCCCGTGCGCGAGCGCGTACCTTCAGGAAACGTCATGATGTTGACGCCCAATGCCAGGGCCTTGCCTGCCGCCTGCACGCTCTCGCGAGCTGACTCGGGACGGCCATCACGGTCCACCGGAACAAAGTTCGCCAGGCGCATGCCGATGCCGACAATCGGAATTTTCATCAACGACCGCTTGAGAAAGAAAGCGCTGCGAAACGGCAGGAAGGGAAACAGGATCGGCGGATCCAGGTTGGATACGTGATTGGACATGTAGATCGCAGGACGGGCGGGAAGGTGCTCACGGCCTTCCACCTGGACGCGAATGCGCCCCAGACGCAGGCCCGTGCGCAGAATCCCCATGCTCCACCGGTAGAGCGGGTCGATGTTCCCGGTCAGCATGGCCCAGGGAATGCCGATAGCTCCCGCCGGCACCGCTAGCATGCCGTAAGTAAGAAGAATGGTGAGCGCGCTAAGCATTTGCTTAGTGGGTCAGCTGCTCAAGATGCGCCGGCAACTTCTCATAAATTCCGTCGAACCCGCCGTTGGAGAGGATCGCCACCACATCTCCGGACTCCAGGCTCGGCGTAATCCCTTCCACAATCGCCGCCGCCGTGGGATAGAACAGTGCATCGTGGCCCTGGCGCACCAGTTCCGCCACCACCTTTTCCGGATGCATTCTCTCCCCTTCGGGAATGCTCTCCTGCTTAAAGACGCCGGCGACGACGATACGATCGGCCAACGCCAGGCTTTCCACCAACTCCTTCTCGAAGACGTTCCGGCGCAAGGTGTTGGAGCGCGGCTCCAGTACCGCCCAAAGTCTCTGTTTGGGATACGCGGCCCGCAGCGCCTTCAGGGTTTCCCGGATGGCGGTGGGATGATGGGCAAAGTCGTCGATAATGGTCACTCCGGCCGCGACTGCGCGCACTTCGAGGCGGCGCTTCACGCTGCAAAATGTAGCCAGGGCTTCGGCGATCGCAGCCGGGGCAATCCCCTGCCCCGCAGCCAGCGCCGCGGCGGCCGTGGCGTTGAGCGCGTTGTGTTCTCCCGGCATGGGCAGGGTCACACGCAACCACTCTTTACCGGCGCGCAGGATGGTCCAGCTCGAGCTGCGGTGGTCGTGCGTCAAATCCTTGAGCTGCCACATGGAACCCGGCTTAAAACCGTATCGCTCGACAGAACAAAAGGCCTTGGCGACGCATTCGTCGACGTTCGAGCTGCCGTCATAGGCGACCACGCGGCCGCGGCGCGGCACCAGGTTCACCAGGCGGCGGAAGGCTGTCTTGACGGCAGCCAGGTGCTCGTAGATGTCGGCGTGGTCGAACTCCACATGGGTGAGGATGAGCCCATCAGGAAAGTAGTGCATGAACTTAGGCCCTTTATCGAAGAAGGCGGTGTCATACTCATCGCCTTCGAGGATGAAGGGCTTGCCCTCACGCACGTGGAAGCTGGTGCCAAAGTTTTCCGCGATACCGCCGATCAGGAACGAAGGCGTCGCCTCAGGCTGAGTGCGCGAGGCCACTTCGTAGATCCAGGCCAGCATGCTGGTGGTTGTGGTCTTACCGTGCGTCCCCGCCACCACCAGCGATTCCCTCCCGGGTAGAAACTCATGCTGGATAGTTTCGGCGAGCGAACGAAACGGAATGCGGTGATCGAGTACGTACTCCAACTCCACATTGCCGCGGGATATGGCGTTGCCCACGATCACCAGGTCGGGATGTGGCTGCAGGTTGGCCTCGGCGTAGGGCTCTTTGATCGCAATGCCCAGCTCGTGCAGCAGGTCAGACATCGGAGGATAGGCGGCAGCATCCGAACCAGTGATGCGATAGCCCCTCGTCTGCAGCATGCCGGCCAGCGAAGCCATCGCCGAGCCGCAGATCCCAATCAGGTGAATGTGCTTTGCGTCTGCCATAAGTTATTTCTCAGTCGCCCGTTCCATAAAACTCAGCAGCGGTGCTCGCAGCAGGTCCAGTTCCGCCGTAATGCCAAACGCCAGGGTGACGCCGCGGCGCGACACGTGGCCGGAACGCAGACCAATGCCGATCGGGCCCTGAAACCAGTCCAACACGCGCAGGATTACCTCATCCAGCATGCCGGGTTTCTGCCCGGGGGCGACGCAATCCAGCATCTCTCCAAAAACAATGCCGGTGACGCCGTCAAACTTGCCCGCGAGGATTAACTGTCGCAGTAACCGATCTAATTGATATGGCTTCACGTCGCGATCTTCGAGAAACAGCAGCTTGCCCTCGGTCTTCGGCGCATAGGGAGTGCCCAGGGATGCCGCCAGCAGGGTGATGCAGCCGCCGTAGAGAACGCCGCTCGCTTTACCGGGCATCAAGGTGCGCAGGCCCGCGGGCTCACCCACAAACCAGCGCTCACCCCCCAGCGCCGCCTGCAGGCTGGTTTCATCCACCCCATCGGGATTGGAGAAGTCCCCCGCCACCATGGGGGCGTGGAAGGAGATCAACCCGATCTGATCGAGCAGCCAGGTCTGCATGCACGTCATGTCTGAGTGCGCCAGGAATGGCTTGGGGTGCTCGCGCAACAAACCCAGATCGAGCTTCGGAAGCAGGTAATTGCACCCGTAACCGCCGCGGCTACAGAAGATGGCGCCCGCCGCAGGATCGGCGAAGGCAGCGTACAGATCGTCGAGCCTGGCCTGGGTGCTGCCGGCAAAATAATGATCGGCCTTCGACAGCGCTTGCCGTCCGACCGAGGGAACGTAGCCCATCCGCGTCAAGGATTCCACGCCACGGGCCAGCCGGTCCGGCTGGGGATAGCTGGCCGGGGAAATCACGCTGACTCTCGCCCCGCGACGCACTGCGGGAATGGTCAAATTACGAATCTCAGATGCAGTAACCTTCACCACGCCTCTCCAAAACTTATGAGCTGTGCCGGCCCGGTCAGCAGGATTTCCCCGCCATGCCATTGCACGCTTTGTGCTCCCCCAGGAGCCACTACGCGCAACACCGGCTCCAACCCGCGCAGCGCGATCGCGGCGCAACCCGTGGCGCACGTGCCGGTTCCGGAGGAACTGGTAGGGCCGACGCCACGCTCGAAAATCCGAATCTCAATTTCATCACGTCCCATCAACCGCACAAATTCCACATTCGTTTGCTGCGGAAAGAGCGGGTGAGTACAGATTTCGGCTCCGATCGCCTCCCAGGAGACGCCCTGAACGCTGAAGTCCGGGTTATCCACGAAGATGACGAAATGCGGATTGCCGGTCGAGACCACTGCCCCGTTCATCGGCGACCCATCGGCCAGGTGCAGGTTGCCTTCGCGGATTTGCGGAATGCCCATCGACGAGGCGATAAGGAAGTCGGGCCCGGTGCAGGCGTGGATGCGGCAGACGCGTTGCCCGGCATCGGTCTCCAGGATGATCTCATCGCCCGGTCCGGCTTTGGTTTCGTAGGCCATCCAGGCAGCGACGCAGCGGGTTCCGTTACCGGAGATTTCGGCGATGGAACCGTCCGCGTTGTGCAGGCGGATGGCGCCCCTGCGGCCGCCCTCCCAGGTGAGGAATTCAACCCCATCGGCGCCGACGCCCTGGCTGCGGTGGCAGAGTCGGCGGGTCAATTCGTCTTTGGGCTCGAGGCCCGCTAGTTTTTCCTGGACCACCAGAAAGTCATTGCCGCAGGCGTGGGCCTTTACAAACGGGATCAATCATCCTCCGTATCGCGATAGGTGAGCAGTTGACTCACCGCGGGCGAGCTGCGCAGGGTGGTTGTCAAAGCCTGGTGCTGCCGCAAGGTGGCGAGGACGGAGAACGTGACCCGCTGCAGCTTGGCGATCGCGTCCTTCTCTGGCAGAGCCAGCCGCTTGCCCATACGATCGAGGGCGTTCAGCGCAGCCATCTCGATGGCGTCACCGTCCTGTCCGCGCACTTCATAGGTCTGGGACACCAGCTTGATGTTGAACCGGGTCTCCACTACCCCGATGACCGCGAGTGCGACCAGCACGATGATCGTGGCCAGCGCGGCTGGAACGTACAATCCTGCGCCGCACGCCATACCGATACTCGCGACGACAAAGACGGTAGCGGCGCTGGTGAGCCCGCTCACGCGTGCACGGTTATGCAGAATCAGACCAGCGCCCAGGAATCCGATCCCTTGCACGATGTTGGAGGCCACGCGACCTTTATCCGGGTTGTTGTCGCCCGCCAACACTGCGGAGAGGAAGGTGAACATGGCGCAACCGCAGCAGATAAGCATATTGGTGCGCAGGCCAAGGGATTTCTTCTGGAACTCCCGCTCGAGCCCAACTGCGCCACCCAGAAGGCAGGCCATCAGCAGCCGTCTACCCACGCCACTCGCCAGGAGCATCTGCTCCAACTGGTTGAAGTGGAAGGTGTGTACGGGTTGGCTGGCGTCAAGCATCGCTTGTGCGTGATGCTACCATCGCGCCCTCGGTGCGGGGTGTAACCACTCTTGTTCGACAGATCTCGCCCCCCGGGAACCTACGGAGCTTGGGTGCCCCACATCTCGCTCGTTGTTCGCGAGATGTGGGTCTACCGCAGAGTTTCCAGTTGAGTTCCGTGGTCGACCCACATCTCGCCAGCGGCAGTGAGATATGGGACACCCAAACCTCGTGGCGGCCTCACGGCAGAACACGGTAGATACGCGCGCAGGGTTGGCCGGTTGAGCAGATGACGTTGGAGAGCACCAGCCCTTGAGGATGCTGCTCGACCGCATGGGCCACTTCGTCATTGTCGAAGGCGACCACCATGGCGGCCGAGTGCGCCGGGTCCTGCAAGGCATGCTGCCAGGTCAGGTAGTCGCCTTCATTGATGATGCGGCGCAGCGGAATGGCTGCCTGTTGTACCGCTCCTACGTTCGTCGAGACATGCATCAGGATCCGTCCCTGCCCAGGCATCTGCAGCAATGCCTTGGATAGGGCGGTCTCATACGATATGCGGCTGCGGCTATTTTCAACTGCTTCCTGAAACACCAGCGGTCGGGTGCGCAACAGCACCCCGGAGTTAGCAATCACTAGCACGAGCGCGCCGCCAGCTACGTAGCGGCTCCACTTAGGCGTGTTTGTCAGGCAGCCCACAAACAGTGCAAAGGCGGGCAACAGCTCCATGCCATAGCGCGTGTTGTACCAGGAATAGGGTCTCCATACGGGGATGAATATGGGCACCGATCCGTAGGCGATCGAGTAGGCATAGAACGGGAGCGGTAGCCACAACAACAGCACCGGCCAGATCTGCCGGCGGCGGAAGATCCATAGTGCCCACAAAGTTCCCGCGGCGCTCAACCAACAGAGAAGCCTGCCCAGCGCTAGCGGTACAGCCCCCATTTGCGCAGCTTTGAGGAAATACAACGCTGCAACCTGCATGTTGTGGAAGCCCGGATGCGGCGACGAACCCGGGGGCGAAGTCCTGGCTTCGATCGCTCGCGCCGAGTAGGGACCGCGCAGGAAGTCCAGGGGATCTCCGAATTGCTTCGCGTTGTAGGCCAGCCATAGGGCGGGAGCGGCCAGCAACATCGCGGTGAAGAGGATCCATGCCCCGGTGACTGGACCGTTGCGTTGCCGCCTGAAGCGAATCATCGGCCAGGTAGCAAAGAGCCAGGCCACGGCGGCGTAGATCCAGCCGTCGTAGCGGGTGAAGATGGCGGCAACCAGGACCAGGCCGGCCCGGAGGAGCAGCTTGGGTTCTAACGATCGCTGAAACTCGACGATCAGCACCACCGCCCAGATCATCTCCGCCAGAAACAGCGGCTCAGTCATGGCCGTGGTCCCCAGGTAGAGCAGGCCAGGGTTCAACCCATAGAACACAACCACCACGACCGCGCTTGGTATCTGCAGCCACATCCGCGCCAGGCGGTAGATCCCGGCACAGCCCAGGACGTAGCTTGGGATCGAGACCATCGCGCCCGCCAGGCCGGTGTGCCACCAGCTCATATTCCAAACGAACGGCAAGAGCAGAATATGCGGCAGCGGCAGCCAAACCGACCCTAGCTGGCGAAACCCGGGTGTGAGCGAATCAAAAACGCGGCGGGCAATATGGAGATGGGCCACTGCGTCGCCGTAAAGCAGAAGAATGCCCCGCCGAACACAGTAGGCAAGCGCCCCCAGCCCTGCGGCCAGCGCGGTCCAGGCCACGAGGGTGGTTTCGCGCCGCAGATCAAGATCTTCAGTCAAGATGGGAGAGCTCGCGGAAGAGAGCGAATCGCTGATCGATCTCCTCTCGCGTGAGCGCCTGTATCCGCTCCGTACCAAAAGCCTGCACCGCGAAGGAGCCCATCACGCCGCCATAAAACATGGCGTTCTTGAATGCCTGTGGCGTCACCGCCGGCTGGGTCGCCAGGTATCCGAAGAAGCCGCCGGCAAAACAGTCGCCTGCGCCGGTCGGATCGACGATCGTGTCCAGGGGCAGGGCGGGTGCGCGAAAAGGCATCAATGATTTCCCGAATGTTTGTTCGCTGAAGAACGCCGTGGACCCGTATTCCCCATGCTTGACGATCAACGTTTTGGGTCCCATCGCCAAAATCTTGCGGGCAGCGAGCACGAGGTTACCGTCCTCTGCGAGCAGCTTGGCCTCTCCGTCATTGATCAATAGCGCATCGAGCCCGGGCAGGACCTTCAACAGATTGTCCCGGTGGCCGGTGATCCAGTAATTCATGGTGTCACCGCATACCATGCGCACCTTCTGCATTTGTTTGCGAACGCTGGCCTGCAGCACCGGATCGATGTTGGCGAGAAACAGGAAATCGCTGTCGTGGTAGACATCCGGCACTTTCGGCGCGAAGGTCTCGAAGACGTTCAGCTCGGTGTTGAGGGTTTGCGCCTCGTTCAGGTTCTTCAGATAAGACCCGGTCCAGTGGAAGCTCTTGCCCGGCGCATGTTCCAGGCCACTGGTATCGACTCCCCGGTTGGTGAAAACGGCTTCGTGCTCCGCGGTGAAGTCCTCTCCGACGACGCCCAGAACGCGAACCTTGGTGAAGTAACTGGCTGCCAGTGAAAAATACGTGGCCGCTCCGGCCAGGCACCGTTCGCGCCGGCCCTGCGGGGTTTCAACGGTGTCGAACGCAACACTACCTACGACAAGAATGGACATGGGTTCCTAGAGGACTCTTCCCAGCACAGGTGCCAGTTTCTCCCGGGTGGCTGCTGGAATGGCGTCCCGGCTGGTCAGGATGGCGAACTGCAAGGCGGTGGCGCAGGCGCAGGAGCGCTCGCGTGGCATAGCGGCAACTGCGGCCTTGACCGCGAGGGCGGCATTGGCAGAGTTCTGATGGAGCACCGCGACCACCTGGTCGACGGTCACCGAATCATGGTCGGGATGCCAACAGTCGTAGTCGGTCACCATGGCCATGGTGGCGTAGCAGATCTCCGCTTCGCGAGCGAGCTTGGCTTCCTGCAGATTGGTCATGCCGATGATATCGGCGCCCCAACTGCGATAGAGATTCGATTCCGCGCGGGTCGAGAACTGAGGTCCCTCGATGCAGACATAGGTACCGCCTGCTTTGGCGACCACACCCGCCGTTTCTGCACCCTTCTGGATTGCCTTCGAAACCGTAACGCAGATGGGATCGCCGAAGGCCACGTGGCCAACAATGCCCTCGCCAAAGAACGTGGAGATGCGCTGCGACGTGCGATCGATGAATTGATCCGGAACCACGAAGTCAGTCGGCTTGTGTTCTGCCTTGAGCGACCCGACAGCGGAGACGGAGAGAATGCGCTCCACACCCAATGTCTTCATGGCGAAGATATTCGCGCGGAAGTTGAGTTCCGTGGGCAGGATCCGGTGGCCGCGTCCGTGGCGGGCGAGAAAAACCACCTGCCGGCCTTCCAGTTCACCGGCAACGAAAACATCGGAAGGGTCGCCAAATGGAGTACTTACTGTAATTTCGTGGGGATTCATCAGGCCGGGCATCGCATAGAGCCCACTGCCGCCAATTATGCCAATTTCCGCTTGCTGCATCTCTTCAAGTATATAGGCAGCGTTGGTAGAACAGCAGATCCCTCCACCGCGCTACCAACACCGCTAATGCAACAACGAATACTTCATCAACCCGCATCTCGCTATCATGTGCGCGAACTGCGCGGTCAGCTCAGGAGGTACCGCACGCGCCGCCTGCTCCATCTCGCCGGTCTGCTGCGCACCAAAAAATACAAACTGCAGCTTCCGCGCCGTTGTCAGATCGAAGCTTTCGCTCACAAACACCTGGGTCCCCTGGCGCACGATCAGCACCGGACCTTCACTTCCTTGATAAACCTGCTCCGCCGCAGAAGGCTCCGCCGCCGGATCACGCGCGACTCCGGAATACTTCTTGTTCAACTCCCGGCCATAAAGCTTGGCGAACTCTGCAGCCGCAGCCTCACTCCGCCATGCCGACAAATACAACAACGAGAGCGAAGATGTGGCCGCCTGCTGCTCCGGCGTGTGCGCCTTTCGGCTCTGCACCGCGTAATACAGCCCACCCTTCCATTGCGGCGTGAGCATCGCAGCCTCCTGGGGACCACCGAACAACTCCGTCAGTATGCGCACATCCAGCTCGCCCATCACCCCTATGTCATAGGGCTGCCAATCCGCATCAAGCAACCCATGCACATCCGGCATACGTAACAGTGGCGCCACCACCCCGTGCTCATAGGCCCGTGGGTTCATAATTTCGTAGCTGGTTGAGGGTGGCCGATCCAAAACGCCGGCAAAGGCATACTGCGCTCCCTTGTCCTTCAGCAATCTCTGCTCGAAACCCAACCCGTCGCGATAGGGAAAAAGCAACGACTGCTGCAACAGCAGCGGAGCCCGTGCCATCACCGGCGAGCTGTCCGCCGCCTCGGTATCATCCTTCGGCGTGCGCATCACGTCGGGCGATGTCAGCAAACTCTTGCCCGCCGGCTTCAGCGTGTAGTCCATGTACACCGCCATCGCCTGGCCCTCCAGCACCGCATCGCGCGCGGTATCCCGCTCGTCGATCGCCAGCCGCTGGTTGTCTTCGGTCACATCCTTCGAGATGGTATCCGGATCCTCCGGTTCCCACTTGTCCAGGTCGGTATGCTGATCCTGCAGTGCGTGGGTCAGCTCATGCGCAATCACCTGCTTCTGGTCATCCGGCGACACCCAATCCAAAAGGTTCACCGTCTTTGTCTTGTTGTCGTAGTAGCCCGCGATCTGCTCCTTCAGCAGGCTGACCAGAAACGGCTGCAACTGAAAATCCCGATCCAGCAGGCCAAATTTCTTCAGCACGATCTCTTCCCGCTGCATCCGCTTAGCATCCTTGTCGTCCTTCAGCTTGTCGACGATGTACTTCTCGACCTCATCGCGGGTGATGAGGCGCCGTTTCACCTCGTGCTTGATCGGCAACTGGGTGTCATCGCTGGCAAAGGTGAGAATCTGGTTCAATGAGCGAAACAGCTCCTTGGTTTGCTCTGGAGTGATGCGGCTTTCGTTCGGCGCAGGCTTGTCCTGCGCTATGGCACACATCGTCAGGGTGAGAACCGGCAAAGCCCACCACCTGCTGCACTTAGGTTTCATTCTTTGCCCGTTTCCCGGCCCTCGCCGCACTTGCACTGCTGCAAGGCTATAATTTTATTGTGCTTTCTGCCACGACCGATGCCGTGATCACTCCGTTAACAGCAGCTCTGGACCAACCGGGGGTGGAGTATTGCGGTGCGCGGACGCCGCGCACCTTTACCGGTTTGAGCGTCGAATTGGATGCATTGCTGCACGCCGCCGGGGTTAGCGATTTAGGCTGGCGAGCGAAGATCCGTGTGACTGGCAGTGATCGTCTTCGTTGGCTCAACGGCATGGTTTCCAATACCGTCCAATCGCTGCCCGAAGGCCAGGGAAACTACAGTTTCCTGTTAAGCGTTCAAGGCCGCATCCAGGGAGACTGCTTCGTTTACCGGCGCGCCGGCGATCTTATCCTCGATTCCGGTCGCGACCAGGCGAAGACCCTGATCGGCCATCTTGACCACTTCGTCATTATGGACGACGTCGAGCTGGCAGACGTTAGCCAGGAATGGACCGCACTTTCGCTCGCCGGGCCGGCTGCGCCCCGAATATTGGCAACGCTGGGGTTTGCGCCCTCCACCCCGCAGGGTGCAAGCGCGCAGATGCACAGCGTCCACATCGGCGAAGTCGACTGCACCCTGGTCGAGGCGCAACCGGGAGCCGTTCCCCACTACGAGCTATGGTTTGCCCCGCAACACGTGCTGGCCGTATGGGAAACCCTGCAGGCCACCGGCGCTCAACCGTGCGGACTTGAAGCCGTGGAGGCCTTACGCGTGTTGGAAGGGATTCCCGCCTACGGCATCGATCTGAACGACCGCGACCTGCCTCAGGAAACTGCCCAGACTCGCGCCCTCAACTTCAGCAAAGGCTGCTACCTGGGCCAGGAAATCGTGGAGCGCATCCGCTCCCGAGGCAAGGTCAACCGGCAATTCCGGCAATTTGCACTGCAAGGGGCTCCGCCGGCTCAGTTGCCCGCGGATCTGCAGAGTGGGGAGCAATCCGTGGGAAGAATCACCAGCGTCGCATCGTTACCAGGTGTTGGGCTCATTGGATTGGGATTTGTCCGGGTAGAAGTCGTGGAACGCAATGCCGAGCTTGCTTATGACGGAGGAGTGGCGACCCCGCTCACCACACCCCCTACCATCGTCCGCAGCCTCTCCTCAACCAGATAGACCACCTAAGATCGGAACCCAAATGCGCGAGAAGGAACCTCAATTTACCGTAACCGATCGTCGCAAGTTCACCGCCGACGGGGAACTGCGCGATGGCGAAAGTAAGGCCACAGAAAGCGCTCCGCCACCCAAAATCGCGCAGCCCATCGTTCACGAAACAAGCGCGCCGGAGCCCGAGCCGCTCCCACTCGACGACGAAGAGACCATTCCCGAGCCCACCGCGGCGGAAGCCGCGCAGCAGCGCCAGGAATACCATACCTCCGCTGGCCGTCTCGACGAGATGTTCCGCAAGGCCAATCCCGGACAGCCGGTTCTCCCCGTCATGAATTTCGACCGCCTGGTGCAATCGCTCTATATGACCGCCGCGATGCAGATGGGCGCCGGCACTGGACCCAACGAACAGCCCCGCATCGACATCATGGGCGCGCGGCAAAGCATCGACATGCTCAATGTGCTCGAAGAGAAGACCAAGGGTAACGTCAACGGAGAGGAGAAGCGCCTGCTGCAAAGTGCGCTCTTCGATCTACGCATGTCGTTTCTCGAGATCACCAACGCCATTGCCAATTCTGCGCAGCGGCCGCCCCAGGGCAAGAAGCCGCACTAAGTTTAGGGAGTGTCTTTCATACAGCCGGCAGAGATCACGATTTTGGGCAGTGGCACGTCCATGGGAGTGCCGACTCTTGGCTGCGACTGCCGGGTCTGCACCTCGACCGATCCGCGCGACCGGCGCACTCGCCCCTCGATCGCCATTACCTGGAACGGACATCGCGCGCTGATCGATACCGGGCCGGATTTTCGCACCCAGGCGCTGCGCGAAGGCATTGATTCGGTGGATGCGGTCTTCTACACCCATTCCCACGCCGACCATGTGCTCGGACTCGACGATCTGCGGCCGCTCAGTTTCCGCCACAAGAGCAAGATCCCCCTGTATGCCGACGATGCCGCAGCCACCGTGATCGAACGCATCTTCGATTACACCTTTGACCCGGGGTCCAGGTATGCCACCAAAGCCCGCGTAGTGATGCACCGGTTGCAAGAGTCGGCGGAGATCGAAGGCGCTGTGTTCCACCGTGTTCCGTTAACCCACGGCAGGATTGAGGTCGCCGGGTTTCGCTTTGGAAACGCCGCGTATCTGACGGACATGAACGATATTCCGGATCGCAGCCTACCACTCCTCGAAAATCTGGACGTCGTGATCATGGACGCCTTGCGCAAAACGCCTCACCCCAGCCACGCCACGCTGGACCAGGCGCTCAAGTTTGTCGACCGGCTGCAGCCTCGGCGCGCCTTCTTTACCCACATGTCGCATGAGTTGCTGCATGCGGAAACCAACAACGAACTTCCGCCGCACGCCCAGCTTGCTTACGACGGATTGCGCATTCCCTTCGAGATCTGACCATGCACGTCTTCCGCAGCCCAGGTGACATTCCCGCAGACTTCGGCAGCACGGTGGTGAGCATCGGCAACTTCGACGGAGTGCATGTTGGCCACCAGTTTGTGATCGACAAGATGAAACGTAGCGCGGCGGCGCGTAGCGCGCGTTCCGTCGCGGTTACCTTTGATCCTCACCCGTTGCGGTTTCTGCGCCCGGAGACCTGTCCCCGGTTGATCACTCCACTCGAGACCAGGCTTGAGTTGCTGGCGGAAGCGGGCGTGGATGCGGTGCTGTTGCTTCCCTTCACCGCCAATCTTTCGCGCATGCGGGCCACGGAATTCGTCACCACCATCGTGCACGATGTGTTGTGCGCGGTGGAGGTACATGAAGGGCCGAACTTCCGCTTTGGCTACCGCGCCGAGGGAGGCACTGCCGAACTGAGCCAACTGGGCGGTGAACTGGGGTTTGACGTAGTGATCCACTCCGCCTGCCAGGTAAGAGGATTTACGGTTTCGAGCAGCAAGATACGGGAACTGCTTTCTCAAGGAGACTTGCGAACAGCACGCGCGCTGTTGGGGCATGGTTTCTTTATCGATTCCACGCCTGCCTCGGGACGCGGCATTGGCAGCAAGCTTACCGTGCCGACGATCAATCTCGCGCCGTACTCAGAGCTGTTGCCGCCGAATGGAGTCTATGTAACCCAGCTGCGTGTGGGGGAGGAGTGGTTCGACGCCGTAACCAATGTTGGCAATCGTCCAACGTTCGGCGCAGACTCCTTCGCCGTCGAATCCTATCTGCTCGACTTCCGTCCGGTGCAGCTCGATGCGGATACGCCCTTGCGGCTGCTCTTCCTCCGCCGCCTCCGTGAGGAACGGCGCTGGCCTTCTCCGGAAGCCCTGAAGGAGCAAATCCTGCGCGACGTTGGCCAGGCGAAGCGCTACCTGCACTTGTGCCGGCTGTTGGATAGTAACTCGCCTTCAACTCTTGCCTAGTCACGAAGTTTGGGTGCCCCATATCTCGCTGCTGTTGGCGAGATATGGGTCTACTACGGCACTTAACCGGAAGCTCTGCGGTATCCCACATCTCGCCAACAGCAGCGAGATATGGGGCACCCAAGCTTCGCGGCCCACACCTGGCCCGGCCTATGGGCCTAACGTCTTCCTTGCCACCTGCACAGTCGGCAGCGGCTTGGTATCGCCGGCGAAATGTTCATCCGGATGATCGGCAATCGCCACCTTCATGAAATCGATCCACAATGGCAGCGCCGCGTGGCCGCCGCTCTCTTTATCTCCCAGCGATTGCCGATTGTCGTATCCCATCCAAACGCCGCAGGTAATGGACGGAGAAAACCCGATAAACCACGCATCGTTGAAATCGCTGGTCGTGCCGGTCTTTCCTCCCAGAGGATGGTGCAGCACGCCGGCATCCGCCGCCGTACCGCCCGGCCCCACGACCGCTTTGAACAAAGTCATCATGGTGCGCGCCGTCTTCACGCTGGTCGATTCTGCAACTGTGGCTGGACTCTCCGCCAGGGTAAGCCCATCTGCGTTCGTGACCTTGCGAATCAGGTGCGGCCCGATCCTTACTCCATCGTTGGGAAAACTGCTGAACGCCCCCACCTGCTCTTCAAGCGTCGCCTCCACCGAACCCAGCGCCACCGGCAGAAATGGCGGAATCGTGCTGCTCAACCCAAACTGATGAGCGGTCGCAATCACCTTCCGTATGCCCACCCGTTCCGCCAGCTTCACCGCGGGAATATTCCGCGAATCCGCAAAAGCATGCATCAGCGAAACCGGCCCCTCAAACGTGTCGTCGTAATTGTGCGGCGTGTACGGCCCGACCGCGGTCGAGAACGTTACCGGAGAATCGACAATAATCTCCTCTGGCCTCGCTCCTTCATCCACCGCTGTGACATATACGTACGGCTTGAACGCAGACCCAGTCTGACGCTCCGCTTGCGTCGCCCGGTTGAACTGCGACAGGTTGAAGTCGCGGCCCCCGACCATGGCCAGGACCTCACCCGAGGCATTGTCGACTGCCATCAACGATCCCTGCACGCCGGAATCCTGCTCCAACGATCCATGCAGCACCAGGTTGGAATCCGCCGACGCCACGATGTGCACGTAGATGATGTCGCCCGGATGAAGAAAGTTCTCCGCGTCCCGCTGTCCGGTCCAGACAAAATCGTCCGGGCCCAGGATGATCTGTTGCTGACCGATCCGCGCCGTCACCTGGTACGGCAATACATTCGTCACCAGGGCGTGCATGTACGAGCCGGGAGTTACAGGCTGGCGCCAGTCCGGATGGCGAAATTCGTCCAGCGTTCCCCCAGCCGCAAGCACGTTGAGCAGATTGCCCTTCCATTTATGGCGGCGTTCCAGCTTCGCCAGTCCGTCCAGCACCGCGCGATTGGCGGCCTGCTGCAAATCAAGATCCAGCGTGGTGTAGACCCGTAACCCTTCCTCATGCACCTGCTCGCTGCCGAACTGGCGCTCCAACTCACGCCGCACATCTTCCACGAACCACGGCGCAATGCTGTTGGAAGGCGGCTCGATATGCAAACCAAGCGGCGCCGCTTTGGCTGCGTTGGCTTGCGCGTTGGTGATGACGCCATCTTCCAGCATGGAGTTGATCACCATATTCCGCCGCCGGAAGGCGCGATCAGGGTTGGCCAGTGGAGAATACGAGACCGGCCCTTTGGGCAGCGCTGCCAGCAAGGCGGCCTCCGGCAGCGTTAAGTCACGCGCATGTTTGCTGAAGTAATATTCCGCGCCTGCTTCAAAGCCATACACCCCCTGCCCCAGGTAAATCTGGTTGGCGTACAGGGTAAAGATCTGCTGCTTGGTAAACGCGCGCTCGATCTGGATGGAAAGAAAAACCTCCTGCAGCTTGCGCCCGAAGGTCTGCTGGCTCGAAAGAAAGAGATTGCGCGCCAACTGCATGGTCAACGTGGAGGCGCCCTGCGTGGTGTTCTTCGACGTCAGATCGTGATACGCGGCCCCGGCCACACGGAAGATGTTGACCCCCCAGTGGCTCTCAAAGTTCTTGTCCTCGATGGAGATGACCGCCTGGCGCAACACCGGCGGAATCGCTTCATAGGGAACAACGATGCGGTGCTCGAGAGCAAACGACCCGAAGACGCGCCCATGCACATCGAGCAGATCGGTCGAGGTAATCGGACGGAATTTCTCCAGGTCCGCGATCTGCGGCAGATCGACGGAGTAGACCAGCATCAGGCCGGTCAGCGATCCGGCAACAATCGCTAATGCCAAAAGCGCAAGGAAGGTGATACCGCCGGCGAGCCTCATGGGCGCTGACGAGGACGTGCCTGGCGCGCCAGGCGGGCGAAAGCGTGCAGCGCCCGAAGATGGAGCTTGCCCAATCAATATTGGATCCGGGTCAAGCGCTCTTTTGTTTCAGAATCTCGAGCGCCTTGTTTAACTGATCGTCGGCCTTCGGTACCTTGGCCCCCGACTCGTCTTCGCTGGACGCCTGGCTGGCAGCCACCACCACATTCGGGGTCACCGCGTCATCCTGGATTTTCTTGCCCAGCGGAGAAGCGTATTTGGCGACGGATAGAATCAGCGCCGCGCCGTCGGGAAGCTCCATGGTCTTTTGCACCGAACCTTCGCCGAACGTCCGGTCGCCGACCAAGTCCCCGCGCTTGTTATCTAATACTGCCGCGGCGACAATTTCGCCGGGTCCCGACGTGCCGTGGTTTACCAGCACTACCAGCGGAGCGCCGCTAATGAACTTGGAGCTATCGGCGTTGAACGCTTCGTAGGTGTATTTCTGTCCCGAGAGGGTGGCGATCGTGCCCGACTCGAGGAAGAAGTTCGCCAGGCGAATTCCCTGCTCTTCGTCCCCTTCGGCAACATCCCGAAGATCCAGCAGAACTTTCTTGTTGCCGTTCTTCTGCATGGTCTTCAGGCGGCTGGCGATTTCCGATACCCGTTCCTTGGTCAGCACCACTGGCTTCAGGTAAAGGATGCTGCTGCTCTCGTACTGGGTTTCGCCAAGCGAGGGGACGCTCGCTACCGTGCGCGTCAGAGTGATCTTGTCCGGCTCCGCCTTGCGTGGCCGAACCAGGGAGAAGGTCACGTTGGTGCCCGGCTTGCCCTCGAGCAACAGGCGAATCATCACCAGCGACATCTCGCGGGTGGAATGTCCTTCAATGGCTTCGACGATATCGCCGTCTTCCACCTGTTCTTTTTCCGCCGGGCTGCCGGGCTCGACCGAAACCACGGTGGCATACCCATAACGCTTGGAAATATTCAGCCCGACCTGGGCGCTACCCTCATTGGTCTGTGCCTTAAAAGCCTTGTACTCGTCGGCGGTCAGATAGCTGGAGTCGGGATCGAGTGACTCGAGCAGGCCGTGGAGGGCGCCCACCGTGACTTTAGTCATGTTGGGATCGACAACGTAGTCCGTCTGAACCTTCTTCAGAACCTCGCTGTAGACCTCCATCTCCGGGTAAGCGCCGTCTGGCTGCGAATCCGCGCGCACCCGGCTGGGGCCGATTCCACCCAGAAATACCAACGCTACCAGCAGGATCGAGAGACCAAACACACCACGCTTAAAGGATCGAGACATAGCTCCACTTTGGACCATGAGGACGGTCTAAACAAATAATACTACTGGGTTAGACGCAGGCAGGAAGCAATTAGAGAGGGTGGTACTGGTGGCGGCGAATGGAATCGAACCATCGACCTACGGGTTATGAGTCCGTCGCTCTAACCATCTGAGCTACGCCGCCCCTCCGTTGATTCTACAACAGTTGCGTGGATGATTTTCGCGCGATGACTATGCGCAGGGGAGGGAATGTATAGAGCGGATTCCCCCACCGCCGTTGTACCGTCAAACCCTCGTTCTGTAACTGCTTTGCATACTCCCCGGTGAGCTTGTAATCGGAGAGGATCGCCACCCCGCCAGGCTTGAGCACCCGGGCAATCTGCTGCACGGCCCGGAAACGCAGCTCCTGATCATAGATATTGTGCAGACACAGATTGGAAAGGATGACGTCGAAGCTGCCATCGGCGAACGTCATCTCCTGGGCAGGTATGCTCAGCAACTTGCACCGGCCGGTAACGCCTTCCAGTTCAAGGTTGTGCAAGGTCGCTGCCTCGGAGTTGCCACCCATGTCGTTCGTGGACCAGATGTCGATCCCCGTGGCGGTGCCCCCACGATCGAGACGTTTCGCGGCCCCTGCCAGCAGCAGCCCCCGGCCACAACCGACGTCGAGCACTTGTTCGTCCCCACTCCAGGGGTGCATCGCAAGCATCCGGTCGCGATGATGGAACTTACCGACCTTGACGTAGAAAAGGAACAGGAACCCTTCGATCACCAGCAAGACGCCAGTCACGCGGAACATCGGGCGCGGAACGAAATCAACCTGCCCCAGATGAAGCACGCGGGGCGCAAAAACCCCGATTAGCAGGCAGACCGCACCAGCGAGAAACAGGTTGCGCAATACGTACGGCGCATCTATGCCGTAATCAGGCTTGCCGGTGCTAGTCATCCATTGCATCTTTCATAAGCTTGGGTAGCCACGAGCATGGGTGCCCCATATCTCGCCCTCTTTTGGCGAGATGTGGGAATGGAGCAGATCTTACCCCCTGAGGGTTTCGGCCGTTACAACCGTGTATTTCCCACATCTCGCCAAAACAAGGCGAGATATGGGGCACCCGCGCTCGTGGACGAGGAAAAAAAAGACCTCCTGTGTCACGCATAGGGCAGTCCAACCATGTTTGCCCTACGGGAATTTTGCAGTCAAGGCAAAGCTCGTTTGATGCACGCAGCGGAACGTTTATCGCGCCATATTACGCGTTCGCCAGAAGGTTATACACTTGCCGGAACATGCCTGACCTGGATCCACAACCGCCCGCTGAACTGCGGATTGTCCGCAGCGGCGAACTCGACAGCAATACCCCCCAAACTCCGGGCATGACCCGCGCCGAGGCAATTTCGTATGCCCGGGTGGGGGCACAGAAACTCTGGGCGGGCACCGTCGTCGTCCACCCCAATGCCAAAACCGGCCCCCATCACCACGGTGAAGTGGAAACAGTCATCTATATCGTGCGCGGACGAGCCCGCTTTCGCTGGGGAGACCGGTTGCAATTCGTCGATGAAGCCGGACCCGGCGACTTCGTCTACGTTCCACCCTTCGCTCCCCACCAGGAGCTAAACGCCCGCAAAGACCTGCCCGTCGAAGCGGTCATCGTCCGTAGCGGCCAGGAGCCGGTGGTGGTCAACCTTGACATCCCAAGCCCTGAGGACGAGAGCGACGACTCAGGCTCCGACCCCTTTCACGCGAGCGCCCATTGAAAGAGCACGTGGTCGCGGTCATCCCCGCCCGCCTGGCCTCTACGCGTCTGCCCGGCAAGGTTCTCCGCCCAATTGCCGGTGTGCCGATGCTGGGATGGGTCTATCGCGCTGCCCGCGCCTGCCCGCAACTGGACCAGGTGCTGATCGCCACCGACTCGGACCAGGTCGTCGCCTATGCCGAATCGGAGGGCTGGCCGAGCTTTATGACCTCGCCCGACCTGACCAGCGGCACCGATCGCGTCCAGGCCGTGGCCAAAATCGTCGATGCCGATATTTACGTCAACATCCAGGGGGACGAACCCCTCATCCGCCCCGAACACATCGATGCCCTTCTGCGACCCTTTGCCGACAGGGCAGCAGACGTCACAACCCTGTCGACCCCGTGCCTGGCGCACGAAATCGATGACCCCAACGCAGTGAAAGTCGTCACCGCGGCCGACGGCCGGGCGCTGTACTTCTCCCGCGCGACCATCCCGCACAACCGCGGCATCGCCGTGGCCCCACGCAAGCATCTCGGTATTTACGCCTACCGCAAGGCAGCTCTGCGCCGATTCGCGAGCCTGCCACCCAGCCCGCTCGAAATGGCCGAACGACTGGAGCAATTGCGCCTGCTCGAGAACGGAATGAACGTTTACGTAGAACACACTACCCTGCTCACCATCGGCGTCGATACAGAAGAGGATTTGCAGGCCGCGGAACGCTTATTGCAAAAGGGAATCTGACGCGAAGGTCGCACTTTGCCGCTTCCGCGAATGCCCACCATTCTGACAAGATAGTAGGAATGAACGCCCCTACCGCCTCCCACGTATTCGCGGATCGCATCGGCCGCATCGAAATCTCGGCCACCATGGCCGTCACCGCAGAGGCAGCACGCCTGCGCGCCCAGGGAGTCCAGTTGGTGGACTTTGGCGCCGGCGAACCCCACTTCGCGACCCCGCGGCACATCAAAGACGCCGCCATCGCTGCCATCGAATCGAACTTTACCCGCTACACCGTCGTCTCCGGTATTCCGGAGCTACGCAAGGCGATTGTGCAACGCCATGCCTGCGATTTCGGCTCCGACTATACCGCCGACGAGTGTGTATTCACCACTGGAGGCAAGCTGGCGCTCTTCAACGCCATCCAGGTCCTGGTGGACCACGGCGATGAAGTCATTCTCCCCGTGCCCTACTGGGTGTCGTTCAAAGACATCGTGCAATACGCAGGCGGCAAGGTTGTCCTTCTGCCGACGTTGGAGGCAGAGAATTTCCGCATCACCGCGGATGCCATCGAGCGGGCCATCACTCCGCGTACCAAGGTGATTATCCTCAATACGCCGTCGAACCCCTCCGGATCAGTCGTCTCGGCCGCTGATCTCGAGCGCATCGTCAAGCTGGCCCACAAACGGGGGATCTTCCTGCTGCTCGATGAGTGCTACGTTTACCTGCAATATGCAGGCGCACCCGTCTCCGGTGGATCGTTCGTCGAAGCTAAGGAACATGTGATCGTGCTGGGTTCGCTCTCCAAAACGTATGCCATGACCGGATGGCGCGCCGGGTTCGCGCTCGGACCCAAGCCCATCATCGCCGCCATGAGCAAGCTGCAGAGCCAATCGACTTCCTCACCCGCGGCCATCGTGCAGAAGGCGGCCATCGCTGCGGTCAGCGGTTCGCAGCAATGCGTGACAGAAATGCGCGCCGACTACCTCCGCCTGCGAGACCGCATCCTGGCTGGATTCGCCACCATACCCGGCATCACCTGCACCCGGCCCGATGGAGCCTTCTACGTATACCCCAATGTCTCCTCGTTCCTCGCCAAACCCGGGGCAAAGAATACGACTGAGTTGGCTTCTCGTCTGTTGCAGGAAGCCCACGTAGTCACCGTGCCCGGCGAAGCCTTCGGCACCCAGGAGCACATTCGCCTCTCCTACGCGGTGTCGCACGGTGACATCGATGAAGGACTGGTGCGGATGAAGAAATTCTTCAGCACTCTCTCTTAACAGGACCCGATGACATCTATCCCCGAGTTTCGCCCTATCATTCTGGCCGGCGGTAGCGGCACACGTTTCTGGCCAAGGAGCCGCCGCTGGCGCGCCAAGCAGCTTCTCGTGCTCGAGGGCGAACGCAGCATGATTCAGAGCACCGTCGACCGGTTGGGCTCGCTGGCCACAGAGCAAGAGGTGTGGGTCATCACCAATGACTTGCTCTCCGAAGCCATTTGCGATCAGTTGCAAGCCCTGCTGCCGGAGCGAGTCATCTGTGAGCCCGCGGCGCGCAACACGGCGCCGGCAGCTGGCCTGGCGGCGTTTCTCATCGAGAAGGTGTCGCCCGATGCAGTACTCGGTGTCTTTCCCGCGGATCACGTGATCACGGACGAGGCCCAGTTCCGCGCTGTCATCGCACAAGGCATCGCCGTCGCCGCCAAAGGCGAAAACATTGTGGTGCTCGGGATAAAGCCGGAGCGAGCGGAAACCGGCTATGGCTACATTGAAACCGGGGATGCTCTTGAGGACGGTGTGCTGCGCGTCCGGCGCTTTACCGAGAAGCCGAACCGCATCAAGGCCGAAGAGTTTGTACTCGCCGGCAACTACTTTTGGAACAGCGGTATTTTCCTGTGGAGCGCGCGCACCCTTGCCAACGCGATCCGCGAGCATCTCTCGGAAACCGCGCCCCTCTTGCAAGAAATCGCAGATGCCTACGGAACGCCGCGCTTTGCCGAAGTGTTTCGCGAGATTTATCCCAAGTGCGAAAACATCAGCATCGACTACGCTGTACTCGAGCCCCGCTCCACCAAGGGCGAGCACCACTCCAACCTTTACTGTCTGCGGGCGGAGTTCGGCTGGAACGACCTCGGCTCCTGGGCCGCGCTCTATGAGCACCAGTTGTCCCGCGGCATCGCCGACAAGGAGGGCAACGTCACCGAAGGCAAGGGTGGCGTGGCAATTGAAGCGCGTAACAATTACGTTTATAGCCCGGGGAAATATGTCGCGCTGATCGGGGTGGATGACATGGTCGTGGTTGAGACCGAAGACGCCATCCTGGTCACCACGCGCGAGCGGTCGCAGGACGTCCGCCGCGTGGTCAGCGAGCTTACCGGCAAGAACGACGCATTGATTTGAGCCGCAAGCCTTGAGTGGAAAGCCGGTTAAATTCGGTACGGATGGCTGGCGAGGCATTCTCGCGGACGACTTCACCAATGACAACGTGCGCGTTGCGGCTGGAGCGATCATCCACTACGTGCGCGAGCATGAAGATGCCGCAAAAGGTATCTGCATCGGTTACGACACGCGTTTCTTGTCGCAGCGCTTCGCCGAAATCGTAGCTGAGGCTGCCGCCGCTGCCGGCATTCCGGTGCGCATCGCAGACCGTATCACCCCCACGCCGGCGCTCTCCTACGCAGTGAAGCACCTGAGCGCAGCCGGTGGCGTGATGATTACCTCCAGCCACAATCCTGCCGAGTGGAACGGCGTGAAATACAAAGCCAGCTATGGAGGATCGGGCAGCCCGGCCATCATGGCCACGATCGAAACTTACCTGGGCAAGCCGTTACCGGTGACGACGTCAGCCACCATCACCGCTACGGACTTTCTCAGCCCTTATGTCGAGGCGATCTCCAATTTTGCCGACTTGAAATTGATTGCCGCCGCGCGGCAGAAGTACGCCATCGATTGCATGTACGGCGCGGGACGCGGCGTACTCTCCGGCATCTTCACTCGCCTCGGTATCGACCATGTAGAGATACGCGCAGAGCTGAATCCTCTTTTTCCCGGTATTCAACCGGAACCGATTCCTCCCCACATCGATGCGCTTGAGACTGCTGTGCTCGAACACAATTGCGCCGCTGGCTTCGCCACCGATGGCGATGCCGACCGCATTGGAGCCGTCGACGAGCACGGTCGCTTTGTCGACGCCAACAAGATCTACTGCATTTTGCTGCAATGGCTGCTGAAGCGGAAACAATGGCCGGGCGATATCGCCCGCGCGTTTAACACCACCAGGATGATCGACCGCATCGCTGCGCCGTACGGGCGCAGAGTGTATGAGCACGGCATCGGCTTCAAGCATGTCTGCGAGTTGATGCTGGAGAAGGAGATTCTCATCGGCGGAGAAGAATCCGGCAGCATCGGCATCGGGCGCCATCTGCCGGAACGCGATGGCTTGCTGAATGCCCTGCTGCTGGCCAATATCATGGCCGAGGAAGGCCGTACGCTGGGCTCCCTGGTGGATGCGCTGCAAGCGGAGTATGGCGAGCACTATTACGGCAGGATTGACTTGCATATTCCCGAAGCCGTCAAGCAATCCGCCATCCATCGCGCGGCGGCGGGAGTAAGCGAATTTGCCGGCGCGCGCGTCGTGCGCACCGAAACGCTCGATGGCATCAAATTTTATCTCGATCACCCACAAGGCTCGGCGGAGAGCTGGTTGTTGTTCCGCGCCTCTGGTACAGAGCCCTTGTTGCGTATCTACGCCGAGAGCTATAGCCGCGAATCCCTCCATGCTCTACTGGAAGCAGGGCGAACCTTTGCCATGGGAGATGCGGGATGACTACGGTAAGAACCAAGGGCCTGCTGTTTGATATGGATGGTGTGCTGGTCAGCTCATTGGGGTCGGTGGAGCGAAGCTGGCAAGCCTGGGCCGAGCGCCACGGACTGGATGTGCGGGAGACGATCAAGACCGCCCACGGTATGCGCGCCATTGAAACCGTGCGCACGCTGATGCCGAACGTGAACCACGAGGCCGAACTCAAGGTGATCGAAGACCTCGAGGTCGGCGATAACGAAGGCCTGGAAGTATTGGAAGGTGTGACCTCGATCCTGCAATTGCTGCCGCAGAAATATTGGACCATCGTAACTTCGGCCACGGAACGGCTGGCTCGCAGCCGGCTGGCCTTCGCAGGTATTCCTGTTCCCGAGCACATCATCACCGCAGACCGTGTGACCCACGGTAAGCCGCATCCCGAGCCCTATCTCAAGGGCGCGAAGATTCTCGGCCTGGCCCCCGCCGACTGCGTCGTCATTGAGGATTCCCCGTCGGGCAGCCGGGCCGGCCACGCGGCGGGATGCAAGGTCCTGGCGACGACGTTCTCCCACAGCATCGATCAACTCACAGCCGCCGACTGGATCGTGGAGTCACTCGCGAAAGTAAAGATCACAATTCTGCCCGAAGATCAGGGTTTAGAACTGCAGTTCTGAAACCTGCAGATCCCTTCGCTTTCGCGGTAGAACAGCAGGTCCCTCCACTCCGCTACGCTCCGGTCGGGATGACAAAGTTGTGGGGGTGTCGAGGATTTGGTCCGATACGGTTGCAACAATTTTGTAAGAGCTAAATCCTCGACAACTCCACAACTTTGTCATCCCGACCGGAGCGTAGCGAAGTGGAGGGACCTGCTGTTCTACCGTGAAGACGGAGGCACCCGCCGTTTGCCGCGGACTAACCACCGACCCGGTGCTGCACCGCCCGCCGCAAAGCCATCCGCGCCAGCAACCTTGTCGAATCCAGCGTCGGCAGCGGAGAATTCTCATCGTTCATCAGCAGCGGAATCTCCGTGCAGCCGAGCACGACTGCGTCGCATCCCTCACCCTTCATCCGTTCCATAATTCGCTGAAAAGTTGCCACCGCCTCTGGCTTGAACACCCCGTACACCAACTCGTCCATGATGATGCGGTTCATCTCTTCCCGCTCGTCCGCGGTCGGCCGAACATACTCCAGCCCGCGCGCTGTTAACTTCTCGGGATACACTTCGCTCTCCACCAGATAGCGCGTCCCGGTCAAACCTATGCGGCGAAACTGCCGCCCAACCGCCTGCGCTGCGACCGCATCAGCTATATGCACCCACCGCAACGGCAGCCGCTCCGCAATGAACGGCAGCGCCTGGTGAATCGTGTTATCCGGGCAGATAAGAAAGTCGGCGCCCAGGCTGGCAAGCTTGTTGGCCGACGATAGCATCAGCTCACCCACCGCCGCCCAGTCACCACGATCGATACATTTCATGTACTCGCCAAGCGAGTAGTTATGGATGGATATCTCGGGATGTTCATGCGGACCAAGAAGGTCAACACCGCCGAGACAAATCGAGCGATAACACAACGCAGCCCCTTCGGCGGAACATGCAACGATACCGATATGTTGAGCCATTCCCGTTAAGATATCAGGGTGCACCACCGTACCGCGGTCGCCTTACTGACGCTGCTCTCGATGGCGCCCTGCCTTTCCGCTGAGACGGGAGAAGCAGGCTGGCTGCGCTATGCCCCCTTAGCCCCGCTCATTGCCCAGCAATATAAGTCGCTTCCCCAAACCATCGTTGCGCCCGGTAAGTCCCCCGTTGCCCGCAGCGCCGCGAACGAACTGGCCCGCGGCCTGCACGGCATGCTCGGTGGCAACTTTCCCATGGCAACCAGCGCTTCCACCCAGAACTCTTTCGTGGTCGGCACGCCCGCCGACATTCGCCGCCTTCTGCCGTCATGGAAAGCGCCGTCCGCGATCGCGCCGGAAGGTTTTTGCGTTTCCCAGTTAACTACCCGCGGCCATGACTACTGGGTGATCGCCGGCGGCACCGACCGTGGCGCTCTCTACGGAGTCTTCCGCGTTCTTGAGCAAATCGCGCAGGAGAAATTTATCGCCCCGGGGACCGAGGCGCCGTCCTCGCCCATCCGCTGGGTGAATCAATGGGATAACTTCGACGGCACCATCGAACGCGGCTATGCCGGCCGCAGTCTCTTCTTCGACAACGGTCACGTCCGCCCCGACCTCACACGGGTTTCTGAATACGGGCGCCTCCTGGCCTCGGTGGGCATCAACGGCGCGACGGTCAATAACGTCAATGCCAACCTGCACACCCTCGATCCGGAAATGATTCACGAGTTAGCCCGCATCGCAGACGCCTTTCGTCCCTGGGGCGTGCGTATGTCGCTGTCCGTGGACCTCTCCAGTCCGCAGGCAGTGGGACACCTGAAGACGTTCGATCCACTCGATCCCCAAGTCGCCGCCTGGTGGCGCACCAAGGTCGATGAGCTTTACCGCGCTATCCCCGACTTCGCGGGCTTCGTCATCAAGGCGGACTCTGAGGGCCGGCCCGGTCCGTCGCAGTACGGCCGCACTCCAGCGCAAGCCGCCAATACAGTAGCTAAAGCGCTCAAGCCGCACGGCGGCATCGTGCTCTATCGCGGTTTCGTTTACAACAACCATCTCGATTGGAATGATCTCAAGGCAGATCGTGCGCGCGCCGGCTACGATAACTTCCGCGCCCTTGATGGTAAGTTCGAGCGCAATGTCGTCATCCAGATCAAGCATGGCCCCATTGACTTCCAGGTGCGTGAGCCGGTCTCGCCCTTATTCGCTGCGCTGCGCCACACCAGCCAGGCAGTGGAGTTGCAAATCACGCAGGAGTATACCGGCCAGCAGCGCCACATGGTCTTCCTCGTGCCCATGTGGAAGTGGGCGCTCGACACCGATCTTCGCGCCGACAACCGCAGCACGCCAGTGAGCGAGATCGTGGAGGGGAAAAGCTTTCATCAACCACTGGGTGGGTTTGTCGGTGTGGCCAATGTTGGCCTGGATACCAACTGGCTGCACCATCCGATGGCGATGGCGAACCTTTACGGCTTCGGCAAGCTGGCGTGGAATCCCGATCTGACCACGGCGGAGATCAGCGAGTCCTGGACCCGGCTTACCTTCGGAAATGACCCCAAAGTGGTCTACATCGTCGACGGTCTGCAGGTGAACTCCTGGCGCGTCTACGAAGAGTACAGCGGACCGCTGGGTATGGGCGGGCTCACCAACATCATCAGCATCCACTATGGTCCGGGCATCGAGTCCGCCGAGCGCAACGGCTGGGGACAATGGTTCCGTGCGGAAAAAAAGGGCATCGGCATGGACCGCACCGTCGCCACTGGTACGGGATACATCGGTCAGTATCCGCCGCAACTGGCAAAGATCTACGAGTCGCTCGAGACCTGCCCGGATAGCCTGCTGCTTTTCATGCATCATGTGCCGTATGACTACGTGCTGCATAACGGCAAGACGGTCGTACAACATGTGTACGATTCGCACTATGAGGGAGCGGCCGCGGCGGGCTCGTATGCGGAGAGGTGGAAAACACTGCGCGGCCTCATCGACGATCAGCGCTACGAAGAGACGCTTGCCCTTTTCGAATATGAAGGTGGCCACGCGATCGTTTGGCGCGATGCGGTGACCGAGTGGTTCCAGAACATTTCCGGCATTCGTGACAAGTTAGGACGGGTTGGCCAGTTCCCCGATCGCATTGAGGCTGAGGCCATGCAGGCGGATGGATACACGCCGGTAGCCGTGACTCCATGGGAGACGGCAACGGGCGGAAAGGCGATGGTGTGCAATCGTCCAACCACATGCACCCTCACCACCAAGCCAGGGCGGCCCGCAGGAGAATACACGATAGGAGTACGCTATTTCGACCTGCGCACCGGCGCGTCGAAGTTTGAGCTGCTGCTGGATGGGAAGTCGCTGGCACACTGGACAGCCAATGCGGCGTTGCCGCCTGCCGCCGTAGACCCACACCCCAACGGCAGCACAAGCACACTGTTTACTCTGCCGAATGTCCATTTAAAGCCCAGCGACACGCTGACGCTGCGGGGAACACCAGACCAGGGCGAACCAGCCCCCGTGGATTACATCGAGATTGAGAGATAACTGCAAGCCGCTAGAGGCTTAAGCAGGGGAGGTAGAACAGCAGGTCCCTCCACTACGCTGCGCTCCGGCCGGGATGACAAAGTTGTGTAAGCCCGTCGGATTAAATCCTCGACGTAGCTACAACTTCGTCGGATCAAATCCTCGACACCACCACAACTTTGTCATCCCGACCGGAGCGCAGCGTAGTGGAGGGACCTGCTGTTCTACAAACTTTGTTGCAAGTACAGCGGCTTCGCTTCTGCCCTCTTTTCGGACCCACAACTTTGTCATCTCGACCGGAGCGCAGCGTAGTGGAGGGACCTGCTGTTCTGCAAACCTTGCTGCAAATGCAGCAACGTCGCTTCTGCTCTCTTTTCGGACCCCGGCAACTTTGTCATCTCGACCGGCTAGCGGAGTGGGAGAGATCTGCGGTTCGGCCCTAACCCCTGTTGGGTACCACCCTAGCCTGCAAGCGGCGAATCACCGTCTCCGGAACTAACCCTTCGACGGATCCGCCCAGTTCAAACACATTCTTGATCAACCGCGAGCTAACGTACGAATACTTCTCATCGGCCATTAAAAACACCGTCTCCACACTCGGAGCCAGCCGCCGATTCATCAACGCCATCTGCAACTCATACTCGTAATCGCTGATAGCGCGCACGCCGCGCAGAATCGCTTGGGCCTTCCGTTCCAGGACGAAATCCACCAGCAATCCATTGAACGTCGCCACCGAAACATTGCCAAACGGCTGCACCGCCTCGGTGAGCATCTCAATCCGTTCCGGCACGGAGAATAGTGGAGGCGATTTCTCTGAATTTTTCAGAATCGCCACAACCAGGTGATCGAAGATCTTCGCGCCACGCGCCACCAAATCCAAATGTCCGTTGGTGAGCGGGTCGAAGCTTCCGGGATAGATCGCTTTGACGGTATTCACGGCGTTACTGCCGGCGCACCGGCACCTTCACCGCTTCGGCGGCTTGCGCTGAACCGTTCACCGGAACCGCCGGAATATCCGCCGACTTCACCGCCGTCAACCCCATCTTCTGCCGCAGCTGCATATCAACGCGGGCAAAAATCTCCGGATGCTCCTTGAGAAACGCGCGCACATTCTCGCGGCCCTGGCCAATGCGCTCGCCGGCATAGCTGTACCACGCGCCCGACTTCTCTACGATATTCTGCGCCACCGCCAGGTCGAGCACATCCCCCTCACGGGAAATGCCTTCGCCGTAAAGAATGTCGAACTCCGCCTCGCGGAACGGCGCCGCCACTTTATTCTTTACCACCTTGATCTTGGTGCGCGAGCCAACCACGACATCGCCTTCCTTCACGGCAGCGATGCGGCGAATATCAATCCGCACTGACGAGTAAAACTTCAGCGCGCGGCCACCCGTCGTGGTCTCAGGATTGCCAAACATCACGCCGATCTTCTCGCGGATCTGGTTAATGAAAATTAATGAAGTGCGCGACTTCGAAACCGTGCCCGTCAACTTCCGCAGCGCCTGCGACATCAAGCGCGCCTGCAAGCCCATATGTGAATCGCCCATTTCGCCATCAAGCTCGGCCTTCGGCACCAATGCAGCCACGGAATCCACCACCAGCACGTCGATCGCGCCCGACCGCACCAACGCTTCGGTAATCTCCAGCGCTTGCTCGCCGTAGTCCGGCTGCGACACCAGCAAATTATCCACGTCCACGCCCAGCTTCTTGGCATACTGCGGATCGAGCGCGTGCTCGGCATCCACAAACGCGGCCATACCGCCAGCCTTCTGTGCCTCTGCAATAATCTGCAACGTAATGGTCGTCTTGCCCGAAGATTCAGGGCCAAAAATCTCAATCACCCGGCCGCGGGGAACGCCACCGACACCCAACGCAGCGTCGAAGGAAATCGAACCGGTGGAAATTACAGAGATGGGAACAATCGCCTCTTTGTTGCCAAGGCGCATGATGGAGCCCTTACCGAACTGTTTTTCAATTTGTGCTAATGCCAAATCAATGGCGCGGGAACGATCGTCTGCCATGGGAGGTCTCCAGTGAATGAAAGGATCATACACCTGCTATCGCTGCAAAAGGTCGACCGGTTCGTGGATATCCGCGACCCGAAAATAGGAGGCAAGCGCAGGGTGCCGACGCGCCACTGCCTGGTACATTTCCCAGGCAATGCGCCGGTAAGAAAAATGTCCCGCCGGAGTCGAACGTAACTCGGCGATATAAAGTGCTTCCGCAAAATCCATCTTGAACAGCGCGCGGGTACGCGTGCCCAGAGGTAACACGTAGCGCGCATTCTCTAGCAGGCCGGCCCGCGACAACTGATCAAACGTCGCGTGAGCCCGGGTCATTGCGGCGTCATACTGCGGCAGCAAACCCGCCTCCGCCAGGCCTTCAGGAACTTCATATCCGTGCGCATTGGTAAACGGCTGCAGTATTTGTACGCACCGGCGATGGCGATGCATATCGCGAAATCCACCGATGTCCATGAGGATGTCAAAGCGCAATCCCTGACCGGCGGAAAACGCGCGCAGCAGTTCGTCATGCCGTCCGCGATGCCGGGCCCCGAGATCGATGATTTCGTTGCGACGCGCCTCCTCGAGCCCAGCTACCTGACGCGCAATCTGGCGATACGAGTAGTGGCATTCGCCGTAGAGCAAGGTGGTAGCAATGTCCACTTCAAGCGGCTGGTCCTCGACTAGGTCGACTGCACACGCTTGCGTCTCGATCGCCGCGCCCTGCATTAACTCAGCCGCCGCTTGCGCCAGTTCGCCGCGCGACGCTAGCGCATAGTTGTTGGGCGCCGCGTACTTCACCAGCGTCGGCGCGGTCTTCACTTCGCGCGACAGCAGTGCCTCAGCCTGCGCGCCCAGCTCGCGATCGACGGCGGCGATCTCTCGCTGCAACCCGCTCAGCGCCTCACCCTGCACATTCCACGCGGAACCGGCGGCCGCTTCCCGCAGCCGCTCGCCCAGCGAGCGAACCTCCGCATGAGAATCGGAGAGCAGCCGGGAAATCTGCGTCTCCAGCGTGCGCGCGTTGACGATTTGCCCCAACGAAGTATTCGTCGCCAGCGGCAACAGGTACCGGGAGACGTCGAAGGCGCGTGCCTTCAAAGTGCGGTTAAAGGTCTCCTCTTTCATTTCCGCGGGGCGCGCCGTGCGGCCCTTCAGATCTGTAAACATCGCCTCGGTGCTGGCGTGATACTCCGCAAACAGCGCTTCGATGGCCTCGGTAAAGACCGCAGCGCCGGCCGAGTGGCCGGCAAAATCCGGCAGGTACCAGCCGGATTTACGAAAATTCTGGTAGCGTGTCGACCGCTCCTGGCCATCCCACCGTTGCTCATCCACCAGGATGATGGCAGCCAGCAGCGACAGGCGCTCAATGGCGAAGGCGACATGCGCCAGATCGGCGATCGAGCGGTGCCCATACTGAAAATAAAAAGTATTAAGAAAATGCTCGGCGCGCTGGCTCGATATTTCGCGCAGCGATTCCTTCATCGAAAGCGAGGAGCGTGAATATTTCGCCATGGCATACGCCAGGACCTCTGGATCCGCCCCGTGGACGGCATAGACCTCGGTCTGGTTGCGTGATGTTTCGGCAGGAGCAGCGGTTTCTATTTCGGTTTGCGACATTGCTAAGGACCAGAATAGCCCATGTGGACAGCACAGTACCTCGGTGCACGCGACCCTATCGAACTGCGGTACCATAATCAGGCAACCGCGGTGCGGATAGAGCCTTTCTCGAGTGAGTTCGCTCCTATGGCCTTGAGCCGCGACATGACCCGCAATTCCCAACCCGAAGAACCGTTGTCGGTGCTGCATCACCGCCCCTACGCATTGCCCAAGCGTCCCTGGTCGATGATGCAGCGCTGGAACGACCTGCTATTCGCCCACTGGCCGATCCCTGCCGCGAAGCTGGAACCACTTCTCCCTGCCGGCCTGCAAGTGGATACTTTTGAGCAGACCGGCTGGGTAGGGGTTGTTCCTTTCTGGATGGACCGGGTTCAGCTCAGAGGCATCCCGCGTATTCCCGGGGCCAGCCGCTTTCCTGAACTCAATCTCCGAACCTACGTTCGGGAGCGCAACACCAACCGCGCCGGCGTGTATTTCTTTTGCCTGGAGGCGGCCAACCCGTTGGCAGTTGTCATGGCCCGAACGGTCTTTCATCTCCCGTATCACTGGGCACGCATGTCCATAAAATCGCGCCAGGAGCGGGAATTCACCTACCAGAGCCAGCGTTTGCTGAGTGCCGCGCCGGTGCGCTTCCGCGCTCACTACCGCGGACTGGGAAAGCTACGCTCCATCGACCAAAGCCGGCCCGGCAGCATCGAATACTTCCTCACCGAGCGCTATTGCCTGTTCACCACCAACCGCAGCGGCCAGCTTCTCCGCGGAGACATTCATCACATGCCCTGGCCACTCGAAGCTGCGGAAGCCGAAATCGAACTCAACGAGCTACCGGCTACGTACGGGATCGAACTCCCCGCAACCGCCCCGCTTCTTCACTACTCGCGCGAGCTCGTCGTTTACGTTTGGTCGCTCGACCGTGTGTGGGGCAAGCTGCCCGCCCTCGAAGTCGCCGCCGCCCGCACCGCCGAAATTGTTTAAAGTGGCCACGAAAATGAAACCCTCTCGCGGTACGCGCGACTCTGGGTGCCCCATATCTCGCCTGCAGTTGGCGAGATGTGGGAATTGACAGATGCTGCGGGTGAGATTTTTCGGCGCCGCAAACCTCGAGGTTTCGCCCTTTCCCACAGTCGGGTTATCTGCAACGAGGGGTCTGCGGTACCCCTAAACTTCTGTTAACCTCAGACTTTTGTACCCGCCATGGACAACCTAGAAGGCAAGACCGCACTCATCACCGGAGCGTCCCAGGGAATCGGCCGCGCCTGCGCCATCACCCTGGCAAAAATGGGCGCACGCGTCGCACTCGCTGCCCGAAACGAAGCCAACCTCGAAGCCGTCGCCGCCGAAATCACCGCCGCCGGCGGTGAGGCCAAATGCTTTCCCCTCGACGTCTCCGACGAAGCCTCCATTCAAACCACCGCCAAGGCAGCGCTCGCGCACTTCGGCACCGTCCACATCCTGGTCAACAACGCCGGCATCACCCGCGATAATCTCCTGCTGCGCATGAAGCGCGCCGATTGGGACGCGGTACTTACCACCAACCTGACCGGAGCTTTCCTCCTCACCCAGGCCGTGCTCAATCCCATGTTGCGCGCGCGTTGGGGACGCATTATCAACATAACCAGCGTGGTGGCGCGCACCGGCCAGGCAGGACAGGCAAACTACGCCGCCAGCAAAGCGGGGCTCATCGGCTTTACCCAATCGATGGCGCGTGAATTGGCTTCCCGCACAGTCACTGTGAACGCAGTGGCGCCGGGCTACATCGAAACGGCGATGACTGCAGTCCTCGACGATAAGCAGCGCGCAGCGTTTTTGGCTCACATTCCTCTGGGCCGTCCCGGCACCGATCAGGATGTCGCCAACGCGGTCGCGTTTCTTGCATCGCCAGATGCCGGATACATCACCGGCCATGTACTGGATGTAAACGGCGGACTGTTCATGAATTAAAGCCGCCAAACGAACCACGGCGGGCACAAAATGACTTTCTTGTAAGATTCCAGCGGTGCTCGCAAAGAAACTTCTTGCTTGTGGTTACTTCCGCGTGTTAACTATGCTGCCAACACCCGAAAAAAGTGCAAACGGCGGCTCTTGAAAATCGGGGGGAAGGTGTGAACGAAGGTCATTGTCTATGAAGATTGGCATAACCATCCGTGGATACCGGTTGCAAAAGGGTCTTTCGCAGGGCGACATCGAGAAGCGCACCGGCCTGCTGCGTTGCTATCTGTCTCGGGTAGAAAACGGTCACACCGTTCCTTCGCTCGATACCCTGGCAAAAATTGCCCAGGCTCTGGATATTCCGCTCGCCCAGTTCTTCGCAGAAGATTCGCTGGGCCGCGAGATGAATACCCAGAAGCTCACCGATGACGAGCTCCGGTTCCTGACCCAGATTCGGCGTTATGCCACAAATCTGAACGATAGCGATCGCAAACTGCTCCTGGCCATGGTGAAGAAATTCGCCGCTACCGCAGTCCGCTAAGCTAACGCCAGAAGGAAGCGATTCCGAAGGCGAAGACCATCAGCAGCAAAGCCATGCCTCCGTACGCTGCCCATGAGCGAGAGGCATACTGGCTTCTGGCCGCTCCAATTCTTGGCACCAGCGGGCCGCCTAGAGCGAGGCCGCAAAGAAACCCGCCCAGGTGCGCCATATTGTCGATTTGAATGCTGGTGCGGAGGAACATCGACGTGCCGCCGATTACAAAATTCAGCACCGCAAAATAAATCACATTCCTGCGCAAGCGGCGGACTTCTTCCTGTGGCACCGGGAGCAACTTCGCTTTGAGCAACAGAATGAGCACCCCAGCCAGCCCGAAGACGGCCCCGGAAGCGCCCGCCCCCACCACCTGCGGATGCACCGCGGTGCTGAGTAGGTTTCCCGCGATGCCGGTCAGGACATACACCGCAAACACGCCAACCGGCCCGAGCAACGGTTCCCCTAGTAAGCCCAGGTTCCACAAGCACCACATGTTGGTCGCAAGATGCAGAATGCCGACGTGCACGAACGCGGCCGTCAGGAGCCGCCACCACTGCCCGGCCAAAACATAGCCGCCGAAATTCGCACCCCAGTGCACCAGGTCACCGACCGTAGGATTGGTAGGCGAAACCCCGCGCAAAACCATCACCAGGTAAACTCCGCAGTTGATGCCCACCAGGGTGTAGGTCGCTGGCGCGGAAGCCCAGTTGTTGCCTTTCCTTGGCGGCGGCGGCGCGGGCTGGAACGGATCTCCGTCGTAGCCAGCCATCCTCCCATACGAGCGAGGGTCGGGCGGCAGGATCTCAGGGCTGGGCGGCATAGGCCTAAGCTATCCTGAGCAAGGGCGCATGACAAATCGGTCGATCGTGGTTCTTCTGCATCCTCAGCCTCATCTCATGACTACCAGAAAGGTTTTGCGTGGAAATTAAGCAGGTAAAGCGGGCTCTTTTGAGCGTGACGGATAAGACTGGCCTGGTCGAGTTCGCCCAACAGTTGACCGGGATGAATGTGGAACTGGTCTCGACCGGGGGCACGGCCCGCACCCTGCGCGGCGCCGGCCTGACCGTCCGCGATGTTGCCGACCTCACCGGTTTTCCTGAAATGCTCGACGGCCGGGTAAAAACCCTCCACCCGAACGTGCATGGAGGCATCCTGCATCGCCGCGGCCTCGAGGAGCACCGCACTGCCGTCGCGGAGCATGGCATCGAGCCCATCGACATGGTGGTGGTGAATCTCTACGCCTTCGAAGAAACTGCTCGCAAACCCGGCGTCCCGTTCGGCGAACTGGTTGAGAACATCGATATCGGCGGACCTTCCATGGTCCGGTCTGCGGCCAAGAACTTTGAGGATGTGGCCGTGGTCACGGCAACTGCCGACTACACCGTCCTGATTGCCGAAATGCAGGCAAACCAGGGCGGCCTCTCGCTCGAGACCCGCTGGCGGCTGGCTCGCCAGGCATTTGCCCTGACGGCTGCCTATGACGCAGCGATTGCAGTCACGTTCAGCAAAATTGCTGCCCAACGCCAGGATGAGCCCGGGCTCACTCCGGTGGATCATTTCCCTCCCACGCTACTGGTTGCCTTTAGCAAAGCGACCGACCTGCGGTACGGAGAAAATCCCCACCAGGGTGCCGCGCTTTACACCGACGGCACCGGCAAGGGCGTAGCAGCGGCGCAGCAACTGCAAGGTAAAGAGCTTAGCTACAACAACCTGGTCGATCTCGACGCTGCCTGGGAGTTGGTGCACGAGTTTGCCGAGCCCGCGGTGGCGATCATCAAGCACAGCAACCCCTCCGGTGCGGCCACCGGATCTTCTGTCGTCGAGGCCTACCAGAAGGCGCTCGCCACCGATCCCGTTTCCGCATTCGGCAGTGTTATTGGCGTAAATCGTGAAGTCGATGACGCACTGGCGGAAGAGATCGCGAAGCTCTTCGTGGAGGCCATCGCTGCACCTTCTTTCAGCGACGGCGCCAGGGAAAAACTGGGTGGCAAGAAGAATCTGCGCCTGCTGTTAGTAAAACCGGCGGTGCCCGGCAACGTGGTGAAACAGATTTCCGGCGGATTGCTGCTGCAGGATGCCGATGTAGCCGGCCTCGCCCCTGAGGATCTGAAAGTTGTGACCAAACGTCAACCGTCTCCTGAGGAAATGGAATCACTCCTCTTTGCCTGGCGGGTCGCAAAACATGTCAAGTCGAATGCGATTGTCTACGCGCGCGACGGGCAGACCATCGGGGTTGGCGCAGGCCAGATGAGCCGGGTGGATGCGGCTAAGTTCGGCGCTATGAAAGCGTTGCTGCCGCTCGCCAACTCGGTGGCCGCGTCCGACGCCTTCTTTCCCTTCCCCGATGGACTGGAAGCGGTGGCGGCTGCTGGAGCGACGGCGGTGATTCAGCCGGGCGGCTCGGTACGCGACCAGGAAGTGATCGACGCTGCCGACAAACTTGGTTTGGCGATGGTATTGACCGGTATGAGGCACTTTCGCCACTGAATTGGCTGTTACAGCTACATGGAAAAACTATGAAGCTGTGCCTTCAGGGTTATGACAAGAGGAATGTAAAGTAGTCTAAACTGGGAGAACTTCAGCTGAGTGTTGAGTTCTGACGGCACCGATAGTGAGCACACTAAAGTAACGAAGGAAATCTCCCCGGTGAAACAAAAGGGGAGTTTTGGTAGGTTTTTTGCGGCGTTACAATCGCTCTTTACTAAAAATGCGGGTTCCGCTGCACCGCGTTTGGACCGCCGGCGTCAGTTCAAGAGAACGGAAGCCCGGGCACAGGAACTCCCATAGATGACCATTAAGGCTAAGTCGCAACTCTCCGTGATAATCCGCCAATCCACCTTGTTCCCTCTTGCTCTGGCGTGCGCATCGGTCGCCGTGGCGCAAACAGCGCCGGCGCCCGCCGCGGCTCCTGCTTCGACCCCGGCCACTACCCAGAAGCCCGACCGCTCCGCCGCCTATTATCACTTTGGACTGGCTCACATGTACGAGGATATGGCCACCAATTATGGCCGTCCTGAGTACGCGACCCGCGCCATTGAAGAGTACAAACTGGCCCTGAATGCCGATCCCTCTTCGAAATATCTGAATAGTGGTCTGGCGGAACTCTACCTCCGCACTGGCCGGGTACGGGATGCTGTGCTGGCCGCCCAAGACATTCTCAAGACCGAGCCCAATAACCTGGACGCCCACAAGCTGCTCGGCCGCGTGTATCTGCAATCCCTCGGCAATGTGCAAAATGGCGGCCCCTCGGAGAAGGTCCTGCAGCTCGCCATTGCGGAATACACCAAGATTGTGGAACTGCAGAGCAACGATATCGAAAGCCGTCTGTTGCTGGGGCAGCTTTATACCCTGGCCCACGACACGCCGCACGCGGAAGAGCAGTTCAAAGCCGCGCAGCATATCGACCCCAATTCTGAAGACGTAGTCCTCAATCTCGCCCGGCTGTACAGCGATTCCGGTGACACCACGCATGCCATTCAGGTTTTGAATGCAGTGCCGGCGGACGACCGCACGCCCAAGATGGACTACGCCCTGGGCATGAGCTACGACCAGCTCAAGGACAACAAGAACGCCATCGATGCCTACGGCAAGGCCTTCGATATGGAGCCGGACAACCTGGATGCCGAACGCGGCCTCGCCCAGGCCCTGCTGAACGACAACCAGTTCGGGCCTGCGCTCAAGCACTTTGAAACCATCTCGGCCGCTGACCCGCAAGACGCTCAGACCTATATACACATCGCCGAGATCCAACGCCGTCAGGGCCATTACGAGCAGGCGTTAGCCACCCTCAAAAAAGCCAAGGCGCTGTCGTCCGATTCCCTGGAGCTCGGCTATAACGAGGCTCTGACCAACGACTCGCTCGGCCATTACGACGATGCCGCTCTGGCGCTGCAGGCGCTGGTGAAACAGACCAGCCATCCGGACGGGCAGTATTCCGATGCGGAGAAGAACAACCGCTCCATCTTCCTCGACCGCCTGGCGAATATCTATCGCGAGCAGAACAAGACCGAGCAAGCGGTGCAAACCTATCAGCTTATGGTCGCCATGGGTGGCGACTACGCGGAGCGTGGCTATCAGGGCCAGGTGGATGCGTACCGCGACGCCAAGCAGTACGACAAGGCCACCCAGGTCGCCCAGCAGGCCGCACAGGCGATGCCCAAAGACAAGAGCGTGCAGTTGATGCTCGCCGGCCAACTTTCCGATAGCGGCAAACCGGAAGAAGGCATCAAGCTGGCCAAAGCGCAATTGAAGGGTGACTCCAGCGACCGCGACACCAACCTGGTGCTGGCGCAGATCTACACCCGGCTGCGCAAGTGGAAGGAAGCCGGTGAGCAAATCGATGCCGCCGAGGCTCTTTCCACCAAGCAGGACGACAAGATCTACATTTACTTCTTGCGCGGCGCGCTCGACGAGCGCCAGAAACACTTTGATTCGGCAGAAGAGCAATTCCGTAAGATCCTGGCCCTCGACAGCACCAACGCGATGACACTGAATTACCTCGGCTACATGCTGGGGGATCGCGGCGTGAAGCTCGACGATGCGCTGGCGATGGTACAGAAAGCGGTGCAACTCGATCCGCAGAACGGCGCCTATCTCGATTCCCTGGGCTGGGTTTACTTCAAGATGGGTCAGTATGCGTTGGCCGAAGCCAATCTGCGCAAGGCAAGCGAACGCATGTCGCAGGATCCTGCTGTTCACGATCACCTCGGCGAGCTGTACGAGAAGACTGGGCGCCTGAAGCTGGCTGCCGCGCAATGGGAGCAGAGCTTGCAGGAGTACGCCCGCACCGCCGCGGCGGATGCTGAGCCAGGCGACGTGAGCAAGGTACAGAAAAAGCTGGATACCGCCCGGGTCAAGCTGGCCAAGGAAGAGTCTACCGGCGCCAGCCCGAAGCAATAAGTGTCCGTAGCTGTTTCTGACAGGGGCCTGCTCAGCCAGCGGGAGCACCCTGAAGCGGAGCATACCTACCGTACAGCATTTCAACGGGACCGGGCGCGGGTCATCCATGCTCGCGCCTTTCGCCGTCTGGCAGGCAAGACGCAGGTTTTTACCCCCCGCTATTCCGACCATTTTCGCAGCCGTCTCACCCACACCATGGAAGTGGCGCAGATAGCCCGCGCCATCGCCAGTGCGCTCAAGCTCAACGAAGACATGACCGAGGCCCTGGCCCTGGTGCATGACATCGGGCACCCCCCCTTCGGCCACTCGGGCGAGCGCGCGTTGGACGAATCCATGCGCGCCTTTGGTTTACGCTTCGATCACAATTTGCATGCGCTGCGCATCGTTGAATACTTCGAAGTGCGTTATGCGGCGTTTCGCGGGTTGAACCTTACCCTCGGCGTGCGCGAGGGGATCGTCAAGCATTCGCGCAGCTATGCGCCGGCAAAGCACCCGGAGCTGGCGAGCTACTTTCTCGAGCAACAACCACCGCTCGAAGCGCAACTGATCGATCTGGCGGACGAGATCGCATACCTGACAGCGGATATGGAAGACGGCATGGAGGCAGGCATGCTGCACCCGGACCTGCTTCGCCAGGATGTCCGTATTTTTGCTCAGTCACTGTCTGCCGCAGAGCGTGAGTATCCTGCGGCGCCGAAAAATCTACAGGTCAACGAAGCGCTGAAAAGGATGCTGAATTCGCTGGTGGGGGATTTGATCCAGGCGACCACGGGAGCGGTTCGTGCCGCGGGCGTGTCTACATTGGATGAAGTACGACAGGCGTCCCAACGGCTGGTGGTTTTCTCTCCGGAGATGGAAGAGCTTCGCCGCGAAGCCAAGCAGCATCTCTACGCCAGCCTGTACAGCCGGGAAGAGTTGCAGCGCGACCTGCAGGAAGCGGGCTTAGTGATTCGCAATCTTTACCGTCATTGGGTAAACGATCCGTCGCAGTTACCGTCTGCGGCGCAGTCCCAACTTGCCGGCGAAGGCGTACCCCGCGTCGTGGCCGACTACATCGCCGGCATGACCGACAACTACATCCTTGCCCAGTACGCCGACTGGCAAAAGCGCCAGTAGCGTCTAAGACAACTTCAGTTGCCTACAGGTGAGTGATCTGTGTTGGACTAAGCCTGCCAATCGCCAAATCGCGAAACGCCGCCAGGTTCCCACAGAACCTGCCCAGACGGTCGATGTGGGCCTCGGGCGCGACACTCCGCACCAGGTTCTTGAAAAACGGTCCAACGATGAACCGGAACACACTCGACCAGAGAAACGTGCCCTTGCGGGCCAGGTAAATGGGATTCGCTACCTGCGCGTATCCCATACGCACTCCGGTGATGCGCCCGCTCTTTACACTCAGGTGAACGCCGCACGCGTTGGAAATGTGCATGATCGGGCCAAAGCGCGCGATCCGTGCGGAAAAATCCCAATCCTCATACCACCCGTACAGTGGAAGCTTCTCGTCAAAGCGCAGACCATGCGCGCGAATCGTCTCCATACGCAGGCCCATATTGCATCCGTACGCTAAAAACGTGGCGCTCGCCTGCTGCTCCCCCAGTTCACTGCCGGCAATAATCGTTTTGGCCTGCGGCACCGTCAGCCCTGGTCCCTTCACATCGTCCGCCAGCACGCGGCCGGTTGTGGCCACAACCTCGGGATGCTTTACCAGGTACTGCTCCGTAATTTCCAGGTACCTCGGATCGGGATAAAAGTCGTCATCGAAAAATTGCAGAAAATCGCATCGCTCGGCCATACCAACAATCACGTTGCGCTGACGGGTGAGCCCCAGTTCCCCGGCGACAAACGTGACGTGTGGAAACCGCTGCGGGCAATCCGCCACATCCTCAACATCGCAATACGCCACCAGGATCCTGTCCGGCTGCCGTTGCTGTTGCTCCAGATATGCAAGAGTTTCCGCCAGAATCGCAGGGCGTCCGTGGGTCGCAATGCCTACCACCACACTGGTTCGCAGCCTATCCATGGTTTCCACTATCCCGCTCCCCAATTCGGAATCTTTGACCGAGGAGCCCCAAACGGAACACCCGAGATCCGTAACTTTCGCCGATACACCTTCGCGCCAGCGGAAACGTAGAGCGTATCGAAGTCAGGCCCAGCAAAACACACTCCCGTCGCCGCGGCATTCCCGGGCAAAGGCAGAATCGCGGTCACCCGCCCGTTGTGGTCGAACACTTGCACGCCCATGAGTGTGGCCACGTAAGCGCGCCCATCGCGGTCCATGGCGATCTGCCCCGCACCACTCTCATCGGCCCACGCCGGAACGTAGAAGTCGTAAAAAACCTCTTTGGCGTCAACGGTCCCGTCCGATTTCACTCGGTAGCTCACACCGCTGCGCGACAAACTCTGAGTGACAAATAGCCATAGTGCGTCGGGAGAAAGAGCCACGCCGGATGCTCCCTTGAGATCCGCATCTAACCGTATCTTCTTTCCCGATGATCGTATCAGCCACAGTTCGCTACCAGTCACCGCGTATACGTTACCATCATTGCCCACTGCCTGATCGCGATAAGAAACTTCCCTGGTTGCCTTTGGCGCTACCCCGCCATGTGCATCCGCGCTCAGCCTGCCGGGCGCAATCCCCTCTGCCAGTCGCCAGCTTTCGCCCGGCTGTAGAATTGCCTGCAATACCGGATTCCCCGGCGGCCGCGCCTCTAGCGGTGCCGGCCAGTCTCGCCACAACCAGCGCATCGCCTCGGGAAAAACCGCCGTCGCCTGTGCGCCGTTGTGGCTTCCCGCGCCCCACACGTGGCGAACGTCGTATCCCGCAAATTCCAACGCCCGGTTCATGGTCTGGTTCGACATCCACCAATCGCCCATCTCCGGACCGCCGGGCCATTCATCATGAACGCCATCCTCCATGAAGATGCGCAAGGGTTTGGGCTCGGTCTTGCGCACCAGCACGTAATACTGCTCGCCCCCGCGCATGCCCACATACGTACCGATCGCGCTGAATACGCGGCGAAACGCATCCGGGCGTTCCCAGGCAACCGTAAAGGCGGCGATCGCTCCCGTGCTGCCTCCGCCGATGGCACGATCATTAGGATCGGTGGAGAGACGTACCTTGCCCTGCCGCTCCACCTCAGGCATCACCTCCTCAATGATGAAGCGTGCCAGCTGGTCGCTGCGGCTATCAAACTCAAAGCTGCGATCGTAGCGAGGGTCCTCCGGAGGAGGAGCCGACGGAACCTCACCGGAGGTGACGCCAATCCCGATGGTCACTGGCATCGCATGCGCGGCAATCAGGTTATCGAATACCGTGGCTGCGTTAAATCCAAGACCATCCAGGCCGACATACACACAAGCCGGTTTGTCTCCGTTGTACGCAGCGGGCACGTAGACCGTGATGGTTCGAGTAGTGCCAGGAAAAATTTTGGAATCGGCCAGTGTAAAGCTGAAGATACGCCCGGCAACCACCCCGGGATGCGGCAGAGAATCAGGGCCCGCCGGATAGTTGTTTGATTCGGGAGGGACGGTCTCATCGACCGCCGCCGGTGGCGCTGCACTTTCTGCCGCCTGCGCGAAGCACAACCGGGAGCCTGTTATGCAAAGAAGGGCGGCGAGCAGGCCGCATCTGCATGCGTGAGTCATTTGTTACCGTGGCGCTTGTCTTAAGGAAGAGCATACCCCAGGAGTTGGCCACTTGCCTTGCTTTCGCAACCCGAATCGTTGCTGACAAAGTCGTTACCCCCAGTGGAGCAGCGGTAGAGCGGCACCAGGTGAAGATTGGCCACCGGCTGCGCGTAGCCATAGCCAAGCGTTCCCAGGATGCGAGCACCCGCGCAGTCGATATCCAGCGAAACAAAGTAATCCGTGGCTCCGTTCTTGCAATTGAAGAACGGAGTGGTCGCGCCCTGCTGCGGCCCCTGATACAAATGCCCCAGTGTCGCCTGCAACGCAAACCCTCCATTCGGATCAACCCAGCCGGTCGTGACTTCGTAGGTGGTTTGATTGAAGTAGCGGTTGAGCGTGCGCGTGGGCGTCCCCGGTACCCACATCGCCGAACCGATATCCCACTGACCGACATTGCCGTATTCCCCGGCTGCCGTCGCAGGCGTGGCGTTCCATGGCGGCTGCGGATTCGAGATCGAGACAAAGATGCGCAAGTTCGGATAAGGAAAGAGATTTAGACTTCCATACCGGTCACGCAGAAACCCGGCGAGGAAATTCTCTTCGTATCCGGTGACGGATGTATCGATGACGGTTAACAACTCCCACGGAGTGTCTCCGCTAAAGAGCGACGCATCGGGTATACGGTACAACTGAATACCGTACTGCCCACTTTCCTGGATGCCGCCCGTTCGGGAGGGATCGCGATCCGGCAGATCGAAAAGCGCATACCAATAACCGGTCTGCGCGTCATAAGCCACATCTCCCCACGTAGGTGTTGGATTCCTCGGGTCCAACCCGTTCATCGTGAGCTGGCCCTGTTTCGTAAAATGCACTCCGTCGCTCGAAATAGCGGACGCATGGAGCGGAACCCCCAGGGTGAGGCTGTTGTCCTCGTAGAGCATCCGGATGCCTGCTTGATGATCAGTGTTATACAACGCCGGCTGGGCAACGCCGTACCCCATTTTCGACTCCGGCAGAAGGACGGGTTGAGGATACTTTGCCCAGTCCTTTCCGTTATTGGAGAAGGCGACGCCAATTCGATTGTTCGTTCCTTTGGGGTCGTCGGTGGCTACGTAGTACAGGGCGTAGCTATATGTCTTGCCATTGCCCAGCGGGTTCACAAAAGTACCGCCAATCACCTTCGGGTTGCAGGTATACGCACCGTCCCAGGCGTATTGGGTTTCTGTTAACGCAGGGATGGGGCCGTAATGGGACCCGTCGTCGAGATTGATGGACTGGTATTCGATGGCATCGCTTATCTGGGTCCGATCCCTCGGGTTGTCGTCCGCGCCACACCACCAGAGTTGCAGAACATTTCCCGATTGAATCGCGGATGGAGAGTAGTCGTAGAACGCTATCCGTCCAGCAATCGATCCCTCAGGAAGATGATGGTCATGAATTCCGCAACCGGCTGCAGAGGCCAGAGCGGCCAATGCGCAGACCCATATCGCAGTCACCCGTACTTTCAGCATAGGCGACGTCTTATTGAACCTTTCCCTGCGGCCTAAGTTTGCGCAGTTCCTGGGCGCACTCAACCGCATTGAGCGCTGCAAGCTCCAGGTTGTCTGCCGAGGCCCATAGCCAGAACCGCTGCGACTGCGAAGCTCGCTCCTCATCGCTGCGCACCCGCACGGAAATCTCCTGATCGCCGATGGAGTGCAGATTGCCCGGTGCATCGGCGTCACCCAGCATCACCTCGAGATGCAGCGCGGAGAGCGTTGCTTCCACCTCCGTCAACGCGACCGGCCGCTCGTACTCAAGGCACACCGAGTAGGTATGACCATGGAAGACAGGCACATGAATCAGCTGCAGAGAGAGCCGCGGCAACCGGCCACCTGACAGCAGCGCGTAGTGACGCTGGATGCGCGCTTCGGTGTCTGCCAGGTTGACCTTGGCCGACTCCCCAAACGCGGCCACGGTGTTGAAAGCGACCTGCACGTCGTACACCTCGATGGGCACACTCTGGAACGACAGCAAGGTCACAGTTTGTTGATGCAATTCGTCGAGCGCCGCCCGGCCATACTCCGATGCCGGCTCCAGAACCGTGGCTGCGACAGTACGGATGGCGCCCAGTCGTTGCAACCGTTCCAGCATGAGAGCCAGGGCCACCGCCGCCGGATGTGCCGATACCACTGCCGGAGTATGCAGATTGGGCGCGCCGGCAACGGCCGCCTCGCCCATCGCCTCCTGCACCCACGGTGCGCATACCAGAACTCCCGCTTCGCCTTCCAAACCTGCCGAGAGGTCCACAATACTCGAACCCGCCCGCTGCGCCGCTGGCCAGTGCATGCGGGTCGACTCAGCGCTGCCGGAAAAAAATGTGAAGTCCATGCGTGCGAACGAGTCAGCGGTAATCGGCTGGATGAAGGTCACCTCATCCCCGACCGCTTCCAATTGCCCTAAAGCCTGCTGATCGTCCAGGAGGATAAATTCAGCGGCCGCAAAACTCGATTCGGTGAGTGCCTCGGTGAGCTGTTTGCCGCGGATAGAAGCGGCGCCCACAATCGCAATACGATAGCTGCTGGTCATGACTGCGCTTGCCTGCTTTACGGGTGGAGCGGTGGTTGAGAGGGAGGACGCACTTCCGGACTCAGCAGTTGACGATGCCGTCGCTGCCAGGAGTACGCCGCCCGCGCGAAAATTCCGGAAAACATGTAAGACGCCGCCAGCAGCAACAACACGATCTGGGAAAAAGCGACGGTGGCATAAAGCGCCAGGCCCACAATGACGATGCCACGAAACGGATGCCGGTCGGTCAGGTTAATCTCCTTGCCGCTCCAGAAACGCCACGTACTCACCATCAGCAGACCCACCAGCAGGACTAGCATCATCCACATGATGGCCACCCGCCAGTTCGGCACCGGCGTGCCGGAAAAGAAGTGCACGACCGCGGCCACTACGCCGGCCGCAGCCGGAATCGGCATGCCGACAAAATATTTGCGATCGGGCCGGCCCGGGTTGGTGGGTGTTACATGGGTACCGATGTTAAAGCGCGCCAGCCGGCCCGCCCCGCATAGCAGAAAAAGAAAACAGACGAAGGCGCCCCACTGCACGATGTGCTGCCGCCGCATGGGATCCATGGCGGTGGGCAGCATCTGAAAACCCCACGTAAACGCGAGCAGGCTTGGAGCCACACCGAAGGTGATCACGTCCGCCAGCGAATCAAGCTCCTTGCCAAATTCGCTGGTCGTCTTGGTCATGCGAGCGATGCGCCCATCCAGCGCGTCAAACGGGATGGCGAAGCCGATGGCCAGGGCGGCGTAATCGAAATGCCGCGGCTCGCGCACCGATCCCTGCAGGCTTTGCATGATGGCAAAGTAGCCGGCGGCGATGTTGCCGGAGGTGAAGAGCGAGGGCACGATGTACATGCCTCGGCGCAGCCTTCCCTTCCGTTTGTAATCCCGCGCGCTGACCTCTACCGTCAAACGAAGCTCTCCGCCAATACATCCTGGGCCGGCTCATCCTGGGTAGGCTGAATGTCGGCCAGAACCGAAGCACCTCCCTTGACCCGGGAACCCTTTGCCACCCGCAGATGAGCATGGCCGGGCAGGATCACGTTGACCCGGGAGCCGAACTTGATCAAGCCGACGCGCTGCCCGCGCTGCACAAAATCTCCTACCTTGAAGCGAAACACAATGCGCCGGGCCAGGATGCCGGCAATCTGAGAGAAGGTCACATCGAACTCATCTCCCTGCACCGTAACCACATTTTGCTCGTTCTCAGCCGATTTCGGGTCGAGCGCATTCAGATGCCCACCCTTTTGGTAGCGCACCTCGCGCACCGTGCCGGCGATCGGCGCGCGGTTCACATGCACGTCAAAAACGCTGAGAAAAATGCTCAGGCGAATGCGCTCCCCGGTCGGGGTTTGTATCCGCGCGACCTCCGTCACCTTGCCGTCAGCCGGCGAAATCACCAGGCCTGCCTCCGGCGGAACAGTCCGTTTGGGGTCGCGAAAGAACCATAAGAAGAAGCATGCCAGGAGAACCGGGACCACCGCCCAAATCCAATTCCCGGTGATGAAGCCGACCACGATGGCGGCCGCAAGAAAGCCAGAACCGTAGAAATATCCGTCACGAACCATGTATACGTATCAACCCTTGCCGAATTATAGAGGCCCCCGCAACTGGGCGGCGCCGAATGATGCCTGCAACAGCACCGCATCTTCCACCGGGGCGGAATAATAGGCCCGGCGCATTCCACTGGAAACAAAGCCATTCCGCTGGTAGAGAGCGATCGCAGCGGCATTCGATGCCCTGACCTCCAGGCGGATGCCCGCTGCCCCTGCCTGGGCAGCCGCCATCATGCAGGCGCGCAGCAGGGCGCCGCCCACCCCCTGCCGGCGATACCTTGCATCGACCACCACGGATTCCACTTCGGCTTCCTCTTCCTGGGGCAGCCAACTGGCCACGGCAAAGCCGCCCAGCACCGGTTCGTATCGGGCAACGAAGGCGAAGCGTAGCACTGCGCTCGAGGGCACGAGGATGGCTTCGTACACGGCACGGCTCCACTGCGGCGCCTCACTGCAACCTAAGGCCAGCAGGACCGCCGCATCCACGTCCTGCGCGGCCATCGGGTATATCGAAAAGCTCAAGCCGGGACCCGCCCAGCGAGCACGACCTCAGCATCCGAACGCCGCAAATAATTGGCCTGCAGGCTGGCGGCATCTTCGAAGTCACCGGCGCGGAAGCGGCCCATGGCGAAGCGCAGGGCGTCCGCTGCATCCGGCGGCTGCACATAGAGCGGCCCACAGATGGCCAGGGCCGCGCACGCACTGGTGCTTTCTCCTGAGCCGTCTTTGGCCACGCTCTCGTCGCATACCAACACCCCCGCGCCGGCACGTTTCGCCGCTGCTACCGTCTCGTCGCCGCGCAACAGGGCCTCTCCCAGGTTTTCGCCGTTGCGGTACTCGCCCACGTAGTAGTCGCCCCGGCCCGCGTCCACAGCAGCCAGCACGTGGGGTAAACCGCTGGCGCCGGCCAGCAACGCCAGGCGAGAGACGGCAATCAACGGAGTGCCGCCGGCTTCGGCCAGGCCCTTGGCTGTGCTCAGCCCGACCCGGATACCGGTAAAACTACCCGGCCCGTTCACCACCACGATCGCCTCGACATCGGACATGGTCGCCGATTGGCCGGCCAGGAGGGCCGCGATTTCAGGGATGAGCCGGGCGGAATAGGTGCGCTCCGCGAGCGTAGCGGTGGCAAGAATCTTAATCCCTTCAGAGTTGGCGCGCCCGAGAGCGACACTGGCCGTATTTCCGCAAGTATTCAGGGCTAGCAGCATGCCGTTATACCGCAGCGATCGGATCCTGGCAGATCTCCAGCAATACTCCGTTGGCCGCTGCGGGATCGACCTGGAAATGCAGGCGTCCACCGGCGCCGATCTCAATTTCATCCGATAGCAGAGCGATCCCCGCACGTTTCAAATTTTCGAATGCAGAGGAGATGTCATCCACGTGGATGGCTACGTGGTGCAGTCCCTCGCCCTTGCCCAGCTCCTGCAGCCGCAGCTGGCTCTCACCCAGCGGGATCATGACGCCGCGCACGCCGTCATCCTCTTCCTCTTCGAGCACGGACAATCCCAGAACCTCATACAATCGCCGCGCCTGCGCAATGCTCTTGACTGCGACGCCTAGATGGTCAAGCTTTGCCATAATTCTCTCCTCGCATCAGTTGCTCCACCAACCGTGGAACCAGTTGATAAGGATCCTGCTGTTTTTCGACGACCTGATGGCTAATGGCCCGCAGGTCGCCACTGCTGAGACCTTGTCGCTGCAACAGCGCATGGCGGATCATTTCCATTATCCGCGCTTGCCAATGCGCTTCCCGCCTTGCAGCCAGGCGGCCATCTTCTGCCAGCCACCTCCAGAAGGTGTCAATTGCCCGTTCCAGTTCTTCGATGCCGGTACCATCGCTGGCGACGGTTCGCACCACCGGGGGAATCCAGCCAATGTGTTCTTGCGCCAGCGACTGCAGCGCCCGCACTTCCTTTTCCAGCCGGTCGGCGCCATCGCGGTCGCTCTTGTTGATGACGAAGATGTCCGCAATTTCCATGATGCCGGCCTTGATGCTCTGTACATCGTCTCCCATGCCGGGCACCAGGACAACGAGGGTGATGTCGGCGAGTCGCACAATATCGATCTCGTCCTGGCCGACGCCTACGGTTTCGAGTAGCAGCCGCTGCTTGCCGCTGGCCTCGATCACGCCGGCGACATCTGCGGTGGTGCGGGCCAGGCCACCCAGCGATCCCCGCGTCGCCATGCTGCGCATGTAGAAGCCGGCATCTCCGTGAAAATCGCGCATGCGGATGCGATCGCCCAGCAGCGCACCACCGGTAAACGGGCTGGTAGGATCCACCGCAATCACGCCGACGGTTTCCTGTCGTGCGCGGTAGCGGCGCGCGAGTCCATCAACCAGCGTGCTCTTGCCGGCGCCCGGCGAGCCGGTGATCCCGATGCGCATGGCGGAGCCGGTGTGTGCAAAGCATGCAGAGAGAATCTGGGTTGCGCACGGCACGTCATTTTCGACCAGCGAAACGGCGCGCGCCAAGGCACGTACATCGCCCTGGCGCAGGCGCTCGACCAGATCCGCCACTTCGCTGTTTGCGCTCGGCATGCCTTTTGATCATACGATCGACGAAACTCCTGACGCCTTCGCGTGGTGGCCTCAATCGTCCCGGTCGTTGCCGTAGGCGGCAACGGCGCTCGCGGTGGCGATGGACAACGGTATGGCCCTTTCGATCCAATGCGCGCCCATCCGGTGGAGTCCGTACATCCCCAGGATTTCCGCACCATTGGTCAGCACGCCGAGCGCGATCTGACCCGGCCATCCGTACTTTACGAACGGCGCGGCGAAAGGATCTTCCTCGCGCGCGCCGTGGCTAAGATTTCGCTGCGTCGTCACCGCGTCGGCGGTTTGACCCAGCAGACTCATACCCATCAACAACAGGTTCGATGTACCGAAGAACGTGTGGCTCGGCGCCCGATTCCCTCCCGGTGCATTCCAAACTATGGAATGGCCTATTCCCACATACATCCCAGCCGTAGTTTGGAGGTTGCTTGTCCAATGGACACCCGCGGGCCCGTCGTACCTCACCAGCAGATCTCCCATATCGAGCCGGAGATGAATACGCGAACTCGGCGAATATTCCACTCCGCCGCCGACCTTTGTCGCGAAGAAATTGCGCCTCGTCGTGATCGCCTTACTCCAGCTCAGCATTCCAGGTTTTGCATCGAGGAGGTAGCCGTAGCGTCGTGCCCTCTTTTCCACCCTCAACCCGGCTAGCAGCTCGGTGACGCGGCCACCGGCAACTGAGCCGTCTTCGAAATACGAGGGTTGGTGATCGACGCCAGGAAGAAGGTTGAGTTCGCTATCGAGAGCCAGGTCGCGGTTGATGTTGAAGACGAAGCCGGGCCCAAGCCCAAATTGTGGCGTGGTACAGCCCTGGTATCCAAAACAAGTTCCCAGGCGCATATCCGTCGCCTGTCCACCAATCTCAAATCGCCGAATGCTGGTTATAGCGCCGGGGGCTTGCTGGCACCAAAGTAAAGGCGAGAGCAAGTTGAGAAAGAGGAGGATCGACCATTGCGGCGGAATCAGCGAGAGTAGGTGAAAGTACCGCATAGATCGGTCGTGTTGCTGATCACTTCCACCGTAAAGACAGGCATTTTGGGGCCGGAGAAGAAGGCAACGTGTAGTTGCCGCCCTTCAACATACGTGGCCATCCATTGTGTGTTCTCGGACCCGCAGAGGGTGTTTTTGTGCAGAAACTTCATGCTACCCGGCACGTTGAGCCGGTAGAGGCTGCCGTGGACACCGGAGTTGCTATCCGCATCGAACACGGAGCTTACTTCGCTCGCTTGCAGGTCCCGTATGCGAGCGATGGGGAAACTGACAAAGTTAATCCCCAGGGCTGAAGCGGATAATGCCACGTCGCCAGTGATCGACTGGGCCGTTGTGCTGGCCGCGCGCCAGGGTCCCAGTTCCTGAGCGCACGCCAACAAACAGTAACCCATGGCCGTTCCAGCCATTACTTTCAGAAGCTTCATCGTTCGAGCATGACACCCCAAAGCAGCTTTGAGCAACCGGAACGGAACCGCAGGCCATTCTAAAAGTTCAAAGCAAACGCATACAGGGTATCGCCCGACGCCTGAAGAATGTATTGCCGTCCGTCGAGCATATAAGTCTCAACCGCATTGCTCACCTGTCCCAGATGGGTATGCCAAAGCGGCTTGCCGTTTGCCGGATCGTAAGCCACGAGATTCCCGCCGGCGTCGCCCCCGAACAGCAACTTACCTGCCGTCGTAGTCAGCCCAGTCACTCCATCCGTTTCGCCGGCGGACTCCTGGCGGTGACGCCAAACCACCTTGCCGGTCTTGTAATCGATGGCGGTAATAAATTCGCCCATCGATCCCACCTGTTGCTCCTGAATGCCGTTTAAGCCTTGCAGCGCGCGGACGTTAGGCTCCGTGCGATAGAAAATCGAATAGCCCTCATCCATGCCCACATAGAACAGTCCCGTCTGCGGGTCGAAACTCGGCGGCTGCCAGTTCACGATACCGTCGGATGGCGGCGAAACCAGCGCACCGCCCGGAGATGCATCCTTGTCCGGATCACCCACCGGCCGTCCCCGTTTGTCGATTTCTTTCGACCAATTGAGCGTGTCGGCAAAAGGCATCGTTAGCAAATGCTCGCCGGTCACGCGATCCAGCACGAAGAAGTAACCGTTACGGCTGGCATCGAGCAGCAACTTGCGAGGTTTGCCCTTGAACTCCCCGTCCACAATGATCGGCGTCTGCGCCGCATCGTAGTCGTGCGTGTCGTGGGGTGTCGGCTGAAAATACCAGGCCAGCTTACCCGTATCCACGTTTAACGCCACGATGGTGGAGGTGTACAGGTTATCCCCGGCGCGGGTCGCGCCCGAGAAGGCTGGCGTCGGGTTCGCCGTTCCCATGTAGTAGAGATGCAGCTCAGGATCATAGCTACCGGGCACCCAGGTGCCGGCGCCGCCGTGGCGCATGGAATCAAGGTTGGGCCAGGTTTCCGAACCCGGGTCACCCATCTTTTCCGGCTCACTGTACCACTTCCACTGCACGTCGCCGGTTTCCGGATCGAAGGACTGCAAAAACCCGGGAGCGTCCAAATCGTCGCCCGTGCCCACCAACAAGTGGTTGCCGATCACGATCGGCGACATGGTGGAAAAGTATTGCTGTTCGAAGTCAGAAATGACCTTGTGCCAGCGCTCCTTGCCGGTCTTGGCATCGAGAGAAACCAGGTAATCGTCCGGCGTCTCAAAAAACAGCCAGTCCTTGTACATACCCATGCCGCGGTTGCCGATGTGCGTACCGCCCTTGGTCTTCCAAAAGTAGTGCCAGAGCACCTCACCGCTGCGGGCATCGACTGCCCAGGCATTGTCGGGAATCGAAACATAAAGGATCCCGTTCACCTGCAGAACATTGCCCGAAATGTGCCCGGCGCCGCGAACTGGAACCGGCTCGTCAATCTCCCCGCCAATAATCGTCGGCGGATTTCCCGGCGAGGGCCGGCTCGATCCCCGTGGGGGGCCGGACACCAGGTGACTCACCCAAACCAGCCCCAGGTTCTTGATATTCGACTGGTTGATTTGCGTCAGCGTGCTGAAGCGCTTCTCGGAATAATCACCACCGTAGGTAGGCCACGCGTCTGTCGCCGGCTTCTTCAATAATTCAGGATCGAGCCCCTGGGCCGAGACGGTCGCGGCACAGGTCGTCACGCAAATCAGCAAAAGAAGGAATCGGGTCTTCATCATTTGATCGTCACCAGGTAGGCGGTCAGATTATGGATGTCATCGTCTTTGAAGGTGCGCAGCATGTCCAGATGCGGTTGCAGTGGATCGGTGACCACCACTTTGGGAATGTCCCCATGGCGCTGGTAACTATGGTAGTTGCCGTCCGCATCGATAAGACCTACGGTGAAATCGTCGATCTGGTTCAGCTTGCCACTCATGGTCTGCCCCGAAGGCAGGGTCACGGTCACCGTCTTCCAGAGATATTTGGGCGGCCCGTCCTTAGGTCTGCCTTCCCCGGAAACAATCGCGCTTTGCAGCGCGCGCACATCGGTGTAGCGGGAGCCGATGCCCGCCAAATCACCAGAGACGGAATGGCACGTGGCACACTTCCCGGCTCCATTGAAGTAGGCTTCGCCGGCCTGGGCATTGCCGACCAGGGGATCGGTCACGCCGGTGGTGGCGGCCCGGCCACCTACTGGAATGCTGTGCAGAAATGCCGCGATGGTGGCGATCTGCTCCATCGTGAGATCGAATTTAGGCATTCCCTTATCGACTCTTCCGTTTTGCACGACGACGGCGAGCTTCTCGCCCTTCAGATCATCCAGCACGGTCTGACTGCGGATTAAATTGGGGCCACCTTCGCCACCGCGCGCGTCGGAACCGTGACAAAAACTGCAATTCGCACTAAAGATCTGCTTCCCATGCTGGATTGCGACCGGGTCGCCAGACGGTTTGCCAGGATAGCTGGCGGAATAGTCGTCGGTTGGCGGAGCGGTGGGAGGGGGAGGGGCGGGAGCTTGCTGAGCGACTAGAATCGCCGCGCCCAGACCTAGCAAGGCAGAGACAAAGAACTTCACCCGGTACAATAGGACCTCCAAACTGATTTATGCGAACGTAGGGAGCTTTCCCATTTATCGTATCGCGAGAGAGGCCCGAAGCTGGCTCAGTAGCGTTGACTTTGACACCCCTCAAAAAATCGGGCCAGAACTTCCCCACCCACGAACAGGGTAGAATCGGCTTTCCCGTCAAACCGGCAATGGAAAGGACACTCACCGCGTGCTGATCTTTGCCGCTATCGTCGCTACGTTTGTCTACGGCATGACTGCTGCCATGTTGGGCACCATTTTGCCCGAGCTTTCAGACCGTTTTCAGCTGACACCGAGACAAAATGGCACGATTGCCTTCGCCCAGGCCCTCGGTCTCATCCTCGCCTCGCTCGCCGTCGGCCCCCTGCTCGATGACGAAGGCAAGAAGGTCGGCCTCATACTGGGGTTGTTCTTCATCGCGGTCGCCCTGTTTGCCTTACCCCGCTCGACCGGCTTCCGCAGCGTCGTCGGCCTCCTGTTTCTTCTCGGAATGGGTGGCGGCATCGTCGTCACCGGAGCCAACGCCCTGGTCAGCGACGTGGGCGAGGCTCATCGCGCGGTGGCGCTCAACCTGGTCAACCTCTTCTTTGGCCTGGGCGGATTAGCCACCCCGTTCATCTCAGCCCATGTGTTCGCCCGCAAATGGGTTCGGCTGTGCTACACCGTCGCCGCGCTGACCGTCATCACGCTGGTCATTCAGGCCGTCACCAACATGCCGCCGCCTACGGGTGCTGGGCGCTTCATCCTCGCCGATGCCGGACCGGTTCTTGGCCGCCCCTTGCTGTTTCTCCTGGGCCTCTTCCTGTTTCTGTATGTCTCCTGCGAGGTAGGTGTGTGGAACTGGCTCACGCGCCACCTGATTGCCCAGGGCATTCCGGAATCGAGGGCGTTGACCATTCTTTCGCTGGGGTTTGCCCTTGGCCTGCTCATCGGCAGGGTTGGCGTCTCCCCCATCCTGGTCCACGTCTCGGCCATTAACGTCCTCCTGGGCGCTTCGATCACCATGGCGGTTACGACCTTTTTCATGCTCCGTACCAACAAGCCGCCCGCAGCCTTTGCCCTGGTTTTTCTCGCCGGACTTTCCATGGCGCCGGTCTTCCCGACCACCCTGGCCGTGGTCGGCGATGCCTTTCCCCGCATGACCGGCACCGCCATCGGAATCGCCATTACTTGTGGTTGGATCGGCCTGGCAGTCAGTTCGCGCCTCATTGGCGCCATCGCCGGGGGTGATCCAAAACGCCTTCGCAATGCTCTGTTAGTGATCCCCGCATCGGCGGTGTTGATGATCGTGTTGAACCTGGTGATTCGCGTGGCGATGCACTAGTCCTTCGTACACCCCTCTCGGAACGAAACGAATGTCCAAGAAACTACCGCCCTCCCCTTTTGCCATCCCGACCGAAGCGAAGCGAGTGGAGGGATCTGCAGTTTCTTAAGGAGGAGTGGGCCGGCGAGGAGATCAGCCTACTTACTAAGAATCTCCCGCGCGATGATCAGCCGCTGAATCTCGCTGGTGCCTTCCCCGATGGTGCACAACTTCACATCGCGATAGAACTTCTCTACCGGATAATCCTTGATGAAGCCATAACCACCGTGCAGCTGCACCGCTTCATCGCAGACCCTCACCGCGACCTCACTGGCCATCAGCTTCGCCATCGACGACTCCAGCGTCGTCTTCTGGCCGGCGTCTTTCATGACCGCCGCGCGCAGTGTAAGCAGCCGCGCAGCATCCAACTGGGTCGCCATATCGGCGATCTTCCACTGGATGCCTTGAAACTCTGAGATCGCTTTGCCGAACTGGTGCCGCTGCTGTGAGTAGCTCCGGGCAGCATCGAAGGCTCCGCGCCCGATGCCCAGGGACAGCGCGGCAATCGAGATCCTGCCGCCGTCGAGGATGCGCATGGAGTCGATAAAGCCCTCGCCTTCCTTGCCCAACAGATTCTCAGCCGGTATCTCGCAATCTTCAAAAATCAGCTCGGACGTGTCACTCGCCCGCAGACCCAGTTTGTTTTCCTTCTTGCCCGGGCGGAAGCCAGGAGTTCCCTTCTCCACCACAAACGCGGAAAGCCCCCGCGTTCCCTTGCTCTTATCCGTAACCGCAATAATCACGGATACATCGGCATAATGGCCATTGGTGATGAAGGTCTTATTTCCGTTCAACACCCAACGATCGCCCTTAAGCACCGCGGAGGTGCGCGCGCTCCCCGCATCCGAGCCGGAACCAGGCTCGGTCAGGCCCCAGGCGCCGAGCCACTTGCCGGAAGCAAGCAAGGGAATGTACTTCCGCTTCTGCTCCTCGTTCCCGGCCACGTAAATGTGATTGCTGCAGAGCGAGTTGTGCGAGGCCACGATGATGCCGATGGAGCCATCCACGGCGGAAAGCTCCTCGACCGCCAGCGCGTAGTCCACATAACCCAGGCCGGATCCACCCAACTCGACGGGAAAGATGACCCCCATCAGGCCCATCTCTCCCAGTTTTTTCACGACATCCAGCGGGAACTCGCTCGCTTCGTCCCAACGCATGACGTTGGGAGCAATCTCACGCGCGGCAAAGTCGCGAATTTCCTTCCGCAGCTGCTCTTGCTCTTCCGTCAGAGCGAAGGAATGGGTGTGGGTCGTCATGGCATCCTCGTTAGAGCACGCTGAGCGCCTGCTCCAGGTCTTCCAACAAATCCTCGGTGTCTTCGATACCCGCTGAAATACGCACCATGCCGTCGGTGAGGCCGATCTTCGCCCGGCCTTCTTCGCCCAACGCGGCGTGGGTCATCGTGGCCGGATGAGAAATCAGCGTTTCCACGCCGCCCAGCGATTCGCCCACGGTGAAGATCTTGAGACGACGCAGCATCGAGTTGGCCTTGTCCAGTCCACCCGTTTCGAAGGTGATGAGCGCGCCAAAGCCCGACATCTGCCGCTGCGCTAATTCATATTGCGGATGATGCGCCAGGCCGGGATAGAGCACGGTCGGAATGGCCCGATGGCGGGAAAGATAATCGGCAATGGCCCGGCCATTCACCTCGTGCTGCTTCATGCGCACCGCCAGGGTCTTCACCCCCCGCAGCACCAGAAAGCACTCGAAGGGAGAGAGAATGCCACCGGTACATTTCTGCACAAAGGCGAATGTTTCCTTGTGCTCCGGCGTGGTCCCCACCAGCACGCCGCCCAAACCATCACTGTGGCCATTGAGAAACTTGGTGGTCGAGTGCATCACCAGGTCCGCGCCAAACTCCAGCGGCTGTTGCAGATACGGCGACATGAAGGTGTTGTCGACGCTCAGATCGATCTTCCGGCCGCCCGCATGGCAAATATCGGCGATGGCCCGGATGTCTGTGATTTGCATCATCGGGTTGGTGGGAGTTTCGATGTGCACCAACCGGGTGTTCGGCTGGATCGCCCGCTTCACCTGCTCTACATCCGTAGTATCGACGTAAGTAAACCCGATGCCATAATGCGCGATGATGCGGTCGAAGAGGCGCGGCGTTCCACCATAAACATTCGAACCGCAAATCACATGGTCGCCGGTCTTGAGCATCGCGACCAGGGCAGCAATCGCCGCCATACCGCTCGAAAACACGTGCGCCGACGTGCCCCCTTCGAGCGAGGCCAGATTCTCTTCCAGCGCCGTGCGCGTGGGATTCGAGACGCGGGAATATTCGTACCCGCGATGCTTACCAATCTCCTCCTGCGCGTAGGTGGAAGAAGCATAGATCGGCACATTCACTGCGCCGGTCAAGGGATCGGGCGATTGGCCGTCATGAATCGCGCGGGTGGAAAAGCCCTTGCGGCAGCCGCTCATAGACCGCCCGCGAAGATGTTCTTGGAGAGGTAACGCTCCGCGGAATCGGGGATGATCGTCGCCACCCGCTTGCCCTTGCCCAACCGGACCGCGATGCGCACCGCTGCCTCGACGGCTGCGCCGCCACTTGACCCGGCGACCAGGCCCTCTTCTGCTGCCAGGCGCGTCACCATCGTGAAAGCCTCTGGATCGTTCACCATCATGATTTCGTCACAGTACTCAGAGTTAAACGTGCGGGGGATGAACGAGGCGCCAATCCCTTCCACCTTGTGGTGCCCCGGCGCTCCGCCCCCGAGTACCGAGCCCTGGGTTTCGACAGCCACGGTGAGGATGCGCGGGTTTTGTTCCTTCAGAAAGCGCGCCACCCCGGAGAAGGTGCCTCCGGTGCCTACTCCGCTGATGAAGGCGTCGACTCGGCCCTCCATCTGCTCCCATAGTTCGCGGGCAGTGGTGTCGTGGTGAAAATCAGGGTTGGCAAGGTTATCAAACTGGAGGGCCGCAAACGAACCGGGAGTTTCCGCTTCCATGGCCTGGCAGCGGCGGATCGCTCCCTTCATCCCTTCTTCTTCTGGCGTGCGGATCACCATGGCGCCGAAGCCGCGCATCAGGATGCACTTCTCCTCGGCAAACCCCTCGGGCACAAACAGAATGACCTTGTAACCGCGATGCACACCGACCAGGGCGAGCCCGACGCCGGTGTTTCCGGCGGTCGCTTCCAGAATCGTCGCACCCGGCTGCAGAACACCGCGCTTCTCAGCATCGAGAATCATGCCCAGCGCTGCCCGGTCTTTTACGCTCCCTCCAGGATTGAAAAACTCCAACTTGGCGTAAATATCGGCGGCGCCTTCCGGCACTACCCGGTGCAGGTGCAGCATGGGGGTAGACCCCATCAGCTCCGTCACATCTTCGGCAACACGCAGGCCGCGCGCCGCGCTTTCGCGGGTAGAAAGGGTCATAAGCTAACTGGCTAGTGTAGCAGCCGGTAAACAGCTCGAGTCCTACCCATACGATGCAGGGCAGGAAGCCTGGGCGGCAAGTCACGGAGCGATGGGGAAGATTCCGGCCCGCAGAATTAGTTCGTTGCAGAACCCTGGGCGGGCGGCAACGACGCCTTTTTCACATTGGGATAATAGCCGGTGCGGGTGCGGACAACGAGCTTGCCATAGCCCTTGGCCTTTGCTTCTACATGCACCATGCGGAAGCCGCCCTGGCTGGCCGGCTTGGTGGAGTGGTAACCGATGGTGTACTGCTCGCGAATATCCTTCGCCACTTCGCCCGCGATGGAATCGACCTGCTCGAGATTCTTGGGGAAGAAGGAGATCCCGCCGGTCTCCGCGGCCAGCATCTCGAGCGCTCGCTTGGCCCGGCGCGCTTCTCGGCCGCCACCGCTGTCGTCATACAGCAGGCCGATCGAGTACACCACCGGTCCCTGCAGATCCTGGATACGGCGCACCGTCTCTTCCAGCGTGGTGCTCGAAGCATTATCTTCGCCATCCGTAATCACCAGCAGCACCTGCTTCGGTCGCTTGGCATTCTTTGTCAGATAATCGGCAGAGGCCATGATGGCGTCGTACAAGGCAGTTCCACCTTTGGAATCAATATGCGCGAGGCCATCCCGCAGCTTGGTCACATTGGCGGTAAAGTCCTGATCGATGTAGGCCTCGTCGGAAAAATTCACCACGAAGCTTTCATCGTCCGGGTTGGAGGCACGCACCAGATCGAGAGCCGCAGTATTCACCGCCTGGCGCTTGGTCCGCATCGATCCCGAGTTGTCGACCAGGATACCGAGCGAGATCGGAATGTCCTGGTGCAGAAATGAGCTAATCGTTTGCGGCACACCATCTTCCGTGATCCGGAAGTCGTCTTTACCCAGGGTGTTAATCATGTGCTGCTTGTCATCCAGCACGGCGGCGCTCAATACCACTTCGTCGACGTTCCGCTGCAGCGTGTACTTGCCGTTATCGCGGCCGATGGTCCCAGCCACCGGTGGCTGTTGGTTCGGGGCAGCCGTCTCCGGAGCGTCGGGAGAAGCGATCGGATCGCGATCCACACTCAACGGGGCCTGCTTCTCCGGCGTGGCCTGCGCAATGGCCGGGCCCGGCGAAGCGGAAAGCAGTGAAATGAGGAGGAGCAAGAGCCATTTACTGCAAGGGCGCATAGTATCCGGTACGGGCATGAACGGTGAGCTGGGGCAGCCCCTCGGGCGGAACCAGCTTTACCTTCAATTTACGCCACTTCCCATCCCGTTTAATATCCTCTGATCGGTACCCCAGCACGTACTGGTTACGTAACTCGGCGCTGATCTTGGTCGCAATATCGGCCATATCCGCCAGATCGTCCACACGAAACAGCTGTCCCCCGGTCTCTTCGCTCACGTCGTGCAACAGAATGGGCCCCAACTGCTCCTCGCGTGTCGGAGCATATTGGTCGAAGATGCCGATGGAATAAATCTGCACATCCGACTCCCGCACCACGGCACGCACTTCGCTCTCGGTATACCGGCTGCGGTTGTCGCCGCCATCCGATACCACCAAAAGCGCCTTCCGCTCATTCTTGGCCTGCCTCATCTTGTTCAAGCCAAAGTAGATGGCGTCGAGCAGAGCGGTGCGGTGACCAGGCTTCACAGTCAGCAACCGGGACTCGATGTTGTCGACATTATTGGTAAAGTCGGTGATCAGTTCGGGCCGGTCGTTGAAGCCAATCACGAAAAATTCATCCTGCGGATTTGCCGTTCGCAGAAACTCCAAAATGGAGTTGCGGGCGCGGTTAATCTTATCCGTCATGCTGCCGCTGAGGTCGAAGATGATCCCGATCGAGACCGGAGCATCCTCCGCGGAGAAGCTCTTGATCTTCTGCAAGGCATTGTTTTCGTAGAGGAAAAAGTCCTGCCGTTCGAGGCCGGTCACCAGGCGGTTGAGCGGATCGGTCACCGTCACCGGGACCAGCACCAGGTTCACGTCCACCCGGATCCGCTCGTTCGGGCGCGCACTCAGCGCCTTTTTGCCCTCCAGCGGCGTGGGCGCGGGAGTCGTCTTGGCATTCGGATCTGCTGCAGTGACGGGTGCGGTCGGCTGAGGAGGCGGTGGCTGCACATGAACGTCGTTCAAGGGGTCCTGGGCCCAGCCGACGCTGGACAGAGTAAGCCAGAGGCCAACCCACATGGCAACCCTCTTGGTTATGCCCGTTTGCAACCTGCGCTCATGCGCGAGCGCCATAGCCCTAGCCCTCATGACCTATTGTTCGTGGCCGAACCGTAGCACGTCAACCGCAAAGCTGTCTCCGTCGATTTTGCTGCAGATTCTGCCAAGGTAATGGGGTGGTTCGTTGATCGGCTCAATGGCCTGTTTGGGTGTTGTCTCCCGAGGGGCGCATCGAGCATCAACCGCCAGAGGCGCGCGAGTGCTCAGGTACAATCTGGCAAGCATAAGAGAGCAAAGCAATTAAAAGCATGGCCCGCATCTATCCGTTCCGCGCACTCCGTTACAACCCAAGTATGGTCCGGGTGGAAGACGTGGTGACCCAGCCCTACGACAAGATCAGTCCGGCCATGCAGCAGGCGTACTACCAACGCAGCCTGTACAACCTGGTGCGGATCATTCTTGGGCTGCCCGAACTCTTCGACGAGGCAGGCGGCAACGACGTCTACACCCGGGCTGCCCGCGACTTTGCCGACTGGCGACGGATGGGCGTGCTGGCTCAGGAGAAGGACGCCTGCATCTTCGCCTATTCGCAGCGGTTTACCGTGCCCGGCGGCGATGGAGAGGTGCACGAACGGCGCGCGTTTATTGCCCTCGGCGAAGTGTGCGACTACAGCATGCAGGTCGTCTTCCGGCATGAACAGACGCTCTCCCGGCCCATGTCAGACCGGCTGAAATTGCTGCGCGCTACCCATGCCCATTTTGGCCAGATTTTCATGCTGTACTCGGACCCAGGTCTTACTGCGGAGAAGATCCTCTTTTCCGGCTCATCCGCGCCCGAAATCGAAGTCACCGACGAGTTCGGCGTGACCCACCGCGTGTGGAAGGTCAGCGATATGAGCACCATCAATATCCTGCTGGGCGCCATGGAAGACAAAAAGCTGATCATCGCCGACGGCCACCATCGCTATGAAACAGCGTTGGCGTACGCCTCGGAACGCGCGCGGCCCAGCGTCAACCGCACCGAGCGCAACCTGGCCAACACCATCGCTCAACCTCCCTATCCGGAGGCGGCGGCGATGATGACCTTTGTGAACATGGACTCCACCGGGATCACGATCCTGCCCACCCATCGTGTGGTCTTCGGGATCAAGGGTTTCGTCCCTACGGACTTTCTGGAAAAGGCGAAGCAGTTTTTCACCATCAGTCCCGTGAGTGCGAGCGAGCCGGTGCAATTGACGCGGCTCCTGGCGCGGCAAACCGGCACGGCGTTCATCAGCGTCACCCGCCTGGGCTATCACTTGCTGACCGCAAAGCCTGAGGCGATCGCCGAGGCCATGGCTGCACTACCCGAGCGGCAGCGCAAGCTCGACCTCAACCAGCTGCATTCTCTCGTGCTCGAACAACTCCTGGGCATTACCCCCGAGGCGACGCGCGAACAACGAAACCTGCGTTATGTACGTGAAGCCGGCGATGCCATCGACCAGGTGTCGAGCGGCCAGGCGGATGTGGCTTTCCTGACCAACCCGATCACGCTGAGCCAGCTGCGCGAGGTAGCCTTCGCCGGCGAGGTCATGCCGCAGAAATCGACTGACTTCTATCCCAAACTCCTGAGTGGTCTCGCCATCTATGCGCTGGACTGAGGAGAGCTGTCTCCGGGCCCTCGCCCTTGCTGTGAGCCTGTTGCCTCTGCTCGCAGCCGCCCAAACTCCTGCGCCTGCTACACCGGCACCTGCGACTCCATCACCCGCTGCGCAGGCACCGGCCCCGGCGGCTCCAGCCGCGCCTGTTCGGACAGCGCCCAGGTTTGCCGTGGTCATCGACGCCGCCCATGGCGGCACCGACGGCGGCGCCCGCCTCTCCGACAAGCTGCTGGAAAAGGATATGGTGCTGAACCTTTCCGTTCGGCTGCGCTCTACTCTCTCGGCGCATGGCATTTATGTGGTCACCACGCGGGAATCCGACGGAACCATCCCCGCCCAGAATCGTGCCGAGACGGCGAACCACATCAGCGCCGCAGCCTGCATCATCCTGCATGCCACCAGTAGCGGGAACGGGATGCATCTGTTTACTTCGTCGTTGACGCAGATCCCGCTGAGCCGCTTCCTTCCCTGGGAAACCGCGCAGGGCGCCTATGCCGAGCAGAGCCTGCGGCTCTCATCGGAAGTGGATTCAGCCATGACCCACGCCGAAATTCCCGTAACCCTGGGGAGAACGGCCTTGCAGCCACTGGATAGCTTCACCTGCCCGGCAGTGGCCGTGGAAATGGCGCCGCTGCACACCACCGTCAAGACACTGCAGCTTTCGGACCAGGAGTACCAGGACCGGATTGTCGCTGCCTTGGCCGCGGCGGTCGAACAATGGCAGCGCGACTGGAGGCAACCATGATTTCCCGCTGGCAACGTATCTTGTTTTGGTCGCTTCTGGTCAGCTCGGTGCTGATGGCTGTGGTGCTTCTGCGCATGCGCGAACGAGCGCTTGACCGGCTGCTGGCTTCCGCGGAGAGCATGCCCCTCAATCCTTCGGCGAGCCGGCCGGCGCAGACCGTAACCATGATGATTGCCAACGATATGAACGGCTCGCTGCAGCCTGCCTCGCAAAATATGGCGCTGCCGGTCGATAGCAATGCCCGCGCTCACGTCATCCTGCAACACCTGATCGTCGACTACGCCCGGCCCGATGCCAAGCACCCCATTGCCGGCAACAAAGGCGTGAACGGGATCTTCTTCATGGTGTTGCCGCAGGACGCCAATCATGTCTCGGCCGGCACCATGGCCGTCGTCGATCTCAGCGCTTCGTTTGTCGCCGCCCATCCATCGGGGATTGAGCCGGAGACGTTGACGCTGCTTTCGATGATTGGCACCCTGCACGCCAACTTTCCTGATATCACGCAGGTGCGGTTCCTGGTGGATGGCCAACAGCGCGATACGCTGGCCGGCCATGCTGACCTGACGCGGGTGTACCTGGCTTCGGATGCGCCTGGGGTCAAGCACCTGTGAAGATTGGCGTTTTCGATTCCGGGTTTGGCGGTCTTACCGTAATGCGAGCGCTACTGCCGTTGCTTCCCCAGGCGGAGTTCCTTTACCTGGGAGATACCGCGCGCTTGCCGTATGGCTCCAAGTCGCGCGCGACCATCGTCCGCTATGCGCTTTCGAGCACTCGTTTTCTCCTCGACCAGGGAGCGGATTTTCTCGTCATCGCCTGCAACACGGCCAGCGCTCTGGCGCTTAAAGAAATCAAGGAGTCGACCACGGTGCCGGTGCTGGGCGTGATCGAGACCGGGGCCAACGAAGCGCGCAACCACTCGCGGACGAGGGATATCCTGGTGATTGGCACCGACGCCACTATCGCCAGCCATGCGTATGCGGCGGCCTGCAGAGAGCGCGGACTGCGCGCCTTGGAAAAAGCTTGTCCGTTGCTGGTTCCGCTGGTGGAGGAAGGATGGATCGACCATCCCGTGACGACGGAGGTGGTGCGCATCTATCTCACCGAATTGCTGGAGAAGGCGCAGGAAGAGGATCTTAACCCGGACACGCTGGTGTTGGGGTGCACGCACTATCCGCTGCTGCGGCCCTTGATGGAGGCAGCCGTCGCACCTGCGATCAGGGTGATTGATTCCGCCCAGGCGACCGCGAGCCAGGCGGCGCAGCTGATCGGTGCGCCCCGCGTCAGCAGCGGCTACACTCGGAGCGGCTGCAGTGGCTGCCGCTTTTTCGCTACCGATTCGGTGGTGAAGTTCCGCAACCTGGGCGCGCGTTTTTTGGGCAGCCCGATGGGTGAGGTCGAACTCGTCGACCTGGGCGGCTGATATAAAGATTGGGGAGTAACGAACGATGGATCTCAAAGGTCATACAGCAGTTGTGTTTGGGTTAGCGAATAAGCGCAGCATTGCCTGGGCCATTGCCCAGAAGCTCGCCGGCGCGGGCGCACAGATTGCCATCTGCTATCAGAACGAGCGGTTGCGGGCAGAGGCAGAAGCGCTGGCCGGAGAGTTGCCGGATGCAGCGGTGTTCGAGTGCGATGTCTCGAGTGATGCCGCTATCGATGCGGTGTTTGCGAAGTTGAAGGAAAAGTACGGCAAGCTGGACACATTGGTGCATAGTGTTGCGTTTGCGCCGGCGGAAGAGCTGCACAACGATTTTCTGCTCACCTCGCGGGATGGGTTTCGGGTGGCGCATGAGATCAGTGTGTATTCCTTGATTGCGTTGGCGCGTGGGGCGGCTCCGTTGATGTCAGACGGCGGCAGCATTATCACGATGACCTACCTCGGCGCGCAGCAAGTGGTTCCGCGTTACAACGTGATGGGCCTGGCCAAGGCCTCGCTCGAGGCGGCGGTGCGGTATCTGGCGGCGGATCTGGGCCCGAAGAAGATCCGAGTGAATGCAATTTCGGCGGGTCCTATCAAGACGCTCGCGGCTCGCGGCATCGGTGGACTAGGAGAAATGCTGAAGGTGCACGCGGATCGGTCTCCGCTCAAAAGGAATGTAGACCCGGCCGAGGTGGGAAATGCCGCGCTGTTCTTAGCTTCTGATTTGTCTTCGGGGATAAGCGGCGAGGTGCTCTACGTGGATTGCGGGTATAACGTAATGTCCTTCAGCTTGTCAGAGCTGGAGCGGGTGTAAAGACCGCAGAACGAACCGCAGACCCCGACCCGAGTGGAGGGATCCGCGGTTCGCCCCCGCCGCAGCTTAACTCCGGGTTGCCAGCGTCTCCGCCTGCAAGGTCACCAACTCCGTCAGATCTTTCTTCTCCAGGCCGTGGACTTCCTTGTTGAAGGCATCCACCTTGCTCGACCAATTCATCGAGCAAAACTTCGGTCCGCACATCGAGCAAAACGCCGCTTCCTTGTAGTAATCATCGGGCAGCGTTTCATCGTGCATGGCACGAGCCGTTTCCGGATCCAGCGACAGCGCGAATTGCTTGTTCCAGTCGAAGGTGTAGCGGGCGTAGCTGATCGCGTCGTCACGATCCTGCGCACCCGGCCGGTGCCTTGCGACATCCGCCGCGTGGGCAGCGATGCGGTAGGCAATCATGCCGTCCTTCACATCCTTCTCATTCGGCAACCCCAGATGTTCCTTGGGGGTGACGTAGCAAAGCATCGATGCTCCATGCCAGCCAATCATAGCCGCGCCAATGGCGCTGGTGATGTGGTCATAGCCAGGCGCGATGTCCGTAACCAGCGGACCTAGGGTGTAGAAGGGAGCGCCATCACAGAGCGCGACCTCTTTCTCCACCTGCTCCTGAATCTTGTCCAGCGGCACGTGACCGGGACCTTCAATCATTACCTGGACGTCATTCTTCCACGCCGCACGCGTCAGCTCACCCAGCGTCTTCAACTCGGCGAACTGCGCCTCGTCGCTGGCATCGGCAATGCAGCCGGGACGCAAGCCATCCCCCAGGGAAAAGCTCACGTCATACTTCGCCATCACCTTGACGATGCGGTCGAAGTGCTCATAGAGAAAATTCTGCTTATGGTGGTGGGTCATCCACTGCGCCAGGATCGCTCCCCCGCGGCTGACAATCCCGGTGATCCGCTTGGCCACCATGGGCACGTACTGGATCAACACCCCGGCGTGCACGGTGAAGTAATCGACACCTTGCTGCGCCTGCTCTTCAATCACCTCGAGATACACATCGATATTCAGGTCTTCCAGGCGCTTTACCCGGTTCAGAGCCTCGTAAATGGGCACGGTCCCGATCGGCACCGGGCTGTGCCGCAGAATGGCATCGCGAATCTCAGGGATGCTTCCGCCCGTCGAGAGGTCCATCACCGTGTCCGCGCCAAAGCTGACCGCGGTGTGCAGCTTGTCGAGCTCTTCGCGGATATTCGAAGTGACAGCGGAATTCCCGATATTGGCGTTGATCTTGCACCGGGTGGCGACCCCGATCCCCATGGGCTCGAGCTCCGGGTGGTTGATGTTGGCGGGGATAATGAGGCGCCCGGCAGCAATCTCGTCCCGAATCAACTGCGCCGGCAGCTTTTCGCGTTCGGCGACAAACGCCATCTCTTCGGTAACCTGGCCGAGGCGGGCAAAATGCATCTGCGACACGTTGCTGTCGCCAGTGCGGGCGGCTTCGAGTTTCCGTTTGACGATCCACTCTGCGCGTGGCTTCAAAATTTCGTGCGTCGGGTTGACTAGGTTACTCATGTGCGTATCGCCTCTCCGGCTAGATTATACGGTTAGATGCCTCGCTTGACGGATGCGACCTGCGCTCCTACCCTTATCCTAGTGATGAAGATCCCGCCACAGAAGATCAGTATTGTCGTCGCCGTCCTGGTCGTCCTGGGCACCATCGGCTACCTTGCGGTGACGGCCGTGCAGGCAGACAAGAGCTACTACGTCACCATCAGCGAATTGCAGGCCATGGGCAACAAGGCGTATACCCGGCACCTGCGGGTGGCCGGCGATGTGGCCGCCAACTCCATCCAGCGCAGCGGCACCAACGCTCATTTTGTCCTGACCGAGCAGGGTCACACGCTGCAGGTCAGCTACCAGGGAATCGAGCCCCCGCCGGATACGTTCAAGGACGGTTCGCAGGCGCTCGCCATGGGCACGTACGGCCGCGACGGCGTCTTCCACGCTACCGAACTTCAAGCCAAATGCGCCTCGAAATACGCTGCCGCTAAGCCCGCTCCCAATACCGCCTCCTTGAAGACCCCGGCTCCCGCGGCGCAAGCCCGCTAGGGGGCTAGCCTTCCCGCTCTATACTCCAAGGGGATGGCTACGGTTCTCGCGCAACTCGACAATGTCTCGCGCCTGTTTGGACGCTTCCCTGCCCTGCGCAAAATCTCGGTGAGCTTTGTTACCGGCCGTTGTTACGTCCTCCTGGGCGAAAATGGCGCCGGCAAATCTACGCTGCTGCGGGTGCTGGCCGGTTTGCTCGAGCCCACCCTGGGAACGGCTTGCATGTTCGCCGGCGGCAAGCCGGAAAAGATCAGCGATCAGCGCGCGCGGGTCGGCTACATGAGCCACGCCCCCATGCTCTACGACGAGATGAGCGCCATCGAAAATCTGCGCTACTTCGCGGCTCTTTACCGCACCTCCTCTTGCCTTACGCCCACGGAAGCGTTGACCGCGGTAGGCCTTGATCCCACGCTCGACCGGCCGGTAGGACTTTACTCGCAAGGCATGCGGCAGCGCACCTCGCTGGCACGCGTGTTGCTGCCCCAGCCTGACCTGCTGCTGCTCGACGAGCCCTTCTCCAATATGGACGCCGCCAGCGCGGGGAAGATGGTGGATCTCCTCGGCCGGTTGCGGGAAAAGCACCGTACCGTGATCCTCACCACCCATCAACGATCCCTCGCCGAACCGCTGGCCGACTATTTTCTGACCATGGAAGCCGGAGCGCTGATCTCCACCGCCGAGGGACCCGCCCTTGAAAACTAACGCCGCCCGCATCCTGGAGGGGCTTGGCATCCCGTTCACCTTGCAGGAGTACGAAGTCGACCCGGAGGATCTCTCCGCCATCGCGGTCGCACGAAAGATCGGCCTTCCCGTGGAACAGGTGTTCAAAACGCTTCTCACCACCACCGGATCGAACGAGCATGCCTTCGCGGTCATCCCAGGCGATGCGGAACTGGACTTCAAGAAGCTCGCCCGCGCTGCGGGAGCACGCAAGGCGGAAATGGTTTCGCTCAAGGATGTGCAGCCGCTTACCGGATACATCCGCGGCGGCGTCACCGTGTTTGGCGCGAAGAAAAACTTCCCGGTGTACGCCGATGAGACGATCGAACTCTTTGATGTGATCTCGGTGTCGGCCGGCCATCGCGGTGTCCAGGTCCTGTTGGGGCCGCAAAACTATCTTCGAGCGGCTCACGCCACCGTGGCAGACCTCATCAAGGAGCAAGCCCGAACGTGAGCTACCTGCTGGTGCATCTGGCGAAGGATTTAAGGCTGGAATGGCGATCGAAAGACGCCATCAACGGCATGCTCTTCTTCGCCTTGTTGGTGGTAGTGCTGTTCAGCCTGGCGTTTGATCCCACTACCTCGGTTTCGCGGCAGATCGCCGGAGGCATTCTGTGCGTGGCGACGCTATTTGCCTCTGTGACTGCGCTGAATCAGGCGTGGACGCGGGAGCTGCGCCACCAGGTGCTGGATGCGCAGCGCATGTCGCCTGCTCCTCCGGCTGCGTTGTTTCTGGCGAAGGTGATTGCTAATTTTATTTTCGTGACGCTGGTACAGATTGTGCTGGCCCCGCTGTTCACAATCTTCTACAACCTGCACCCGCTGGGAGAGACATGGTTGCTGGCGTTGGTGATGCCGCTCGGTACCTGGGCGCTGGTGGTGAATGGCACGTTCTTCGCCGCGCTCTCGGTGCGCACGCGAAACCGCGAATTGTTACTTCCCTTGTTGCTATTTCCGATTTTCATTCCGGCGCTGCTGGGAATGGTGGAGGCGGCGAGTGCCATTCTGTTGGGGGATTCCGAACCCGACTTGTGGATCAAGCTTCTGGCCGGGTACGATGTCATCTTCACCACCATCAGTCTGCTGCTGTTCTCGACTGTCCTTCACGCCGAATGAGTACGTCAAACCAACGCGGGGCTACCCGTGCTTTCCGACAAAAATGAGCAACACTAGGGCTTCGGCAGGCGCAGAAAACCTACGGGAACCTGAGGACTGAAAACGTAACGGAAGGTGCCGGTAATCACGCCATCATCGTTGATCGCGGTGGCCGTTGTCTTCATGCCCTTGGGTGGATCAAAGGAAGTGATGGTTCCCGAAGGATTGCGCACAAAGCCGTGCCGGGCTCCGTGCTCGTCGGTGTAAGAACCTGCGATGCTGCTTTCGCGGTTGATGCTGAGCCAGTGCGGCACTGTCAGCGATGCCCCATCGATGGGGAAGCCTGGCAATGGTGCAGCCAAGAGCGTCCCCGGAGGACAAAAGAAGGTAAACTCCCCTTCCGCCGAGCGCACATAAGCGCCAGTATCCGTAGTCTGGCAAGCATCGTTGCAGTTGACATACCAACCCGTGATGGCGCCATCGGCACTGACGCTATCCGCGATGGTCGAGAAGTTGAAATGGCGATTGTTCTCCCCAGGGACAGGAATAGAAAAGCCGAGCCAAAATCCGTCCGGGTGGCGAAGAAAGGCCTCATTGGCGCCGCCGCCTTCCGCGACATAACCAACGACCGTTCCGCTTGCATTGAGCCCAGTCACCACCGTCGGGTAGTTGGCCCCTTCTCCAAACGCAAACGTCGAGAAATCTCCATCCGCGGACCGCGTGAAACCGGAGGATGAGGCCAGAGGATGCGGGTAGTTTCCGGCAATCACCTTGAAGTCGTTGATGCTGATCGGCTGCGCCTGTGGCCCATTGGATTCCCCGCCGGCCGGTTCTGACGTAAGCAGGCGGCCATCCGCATACCGGGCGAAGCCGCGCGGAACGCCGGGGGCCAATTCATAAAACCCGGTGATGTCGCCATCGTTGTTGATGCTCTGCGGCTCGGTCCAGATGCTGTCGGGCACGTTGAAGGTGGTGATCGCTCCATCGCTTTGCCGCACGAAGCCATGGGCTTCGGTGGGCGAAACCAGGTAATAGCCCGTGACCGTCATTGCGTTATTGATACCCATCGGGTAGGTGCCGAGGGCGCCCGACACTTCCACCGTGAGGTAAGAGACGCCCTGGGCCTGGCAGAGGAGCGGAGTCAGGCAGCCCAGGACGGCAGCATAAACCCTGGAATGGTACATGCTGTGATCATCGCCAGAAACGGGGAGAGACTTTATGGAGTGCCTGACCGGAGGACGAATATCGCCGGAGCTTTCCCTTAAGCGGAAAGCCGCATGGGTTGCCGCTTCCAATACGTCAGCGACCGCCACGCCCACTCTACCGGCCCAAACTCAAAGTAGTGCAGCCAGACCGCGCTGAACACCAAATTGCCCAACCACATCCCGGCTACGGCGTAGTAGATCTTGTAGTACTCCACGTAGCCAAACCAGTGCCACGGGCCCCAGACGAAGATCGTCCTCATGACGATGCTGGTGAGCAGATAATTGGAGAGCGCCATCTGTCCCACCAAAGCCACATGACGTAATAGCCATGGCAGTTGTCCGGCCTTGAGCAACATCAGGAGCACCGCCGCGCTGCCTAATGCGCCTCCGATACGCGCCACATCGTAGGGAGCCCCCATCCATAGGGTGGTGCTGAACTGGTCGAAGTGCCCGGCCCATGACTTGTATGCCCCAATAGCAGTCACTACCCACGCGATCGAAAGACCGATGAGGGCCGTCCAACCATACGTCTTCATGCTGAGCCGGCCAGGCAGAAAACCATTCTTGTAGAGCGCCATGCCAAGAAGCATCATCCCCACCCAATCGCCAAAACCGAAGTACGCGCCCTTGAGTTCCCCGGTGAGCACGTATTTGGCCTCGTGGGCCTGGGCCTTCCAGTAGCCCTTTTGCATGGCCGCGATGTCGTCGAGTTTCTGTTTTTGGGTCTGGCGCCACTCGTGCTGCGCATCACTCCAGGCTTTCAGATCGTCCGACTCGTCGGGGGTGAGTGTCTGGTGGCGGGCAAGCTTTTCACTGGCCTGTGCCGCGGCGGCCCTGAGCGCCAGGGGGTGAAAGTAAAGGTGGCCCATGCCCAAAACGGAGTTGAGCACGAGCAGGATGGTGGCCACCCACATCAATGTCTTCACGCGAAGATTGCGAAAAGGAAACAGAAAGAGCAGCGCTGCTGTTCCGTAATAGAACAGAATGTCGCCGCTCCAGATGAGATAGCCATGCAGCATGCCGAACAACACCAGCCACATGTTGCGCCGGGTGTAAATATCGGCGGCACGTATCCCCGCGCCGCGCGCCAGCGCCCGTTCGGTGAGCAGAATGACACCCGCTCCGAACAGCAGGGAAAACAGGCCGCGCATTTTGCCTTCAAAGAAGATCCAGCGCAGGAACCAGGCTATGGTGTTGAGCTGCCAGTGGGGTCCATCAAACACCGGCTTCACGGTGCTGAGGGGAAACATGTAGTTGGTGTAACCGTAGGCAAAATCGGCGATGTTCATCACCAGGATGCCCATCAGGGAAACGCCGCGCAAGACGTCGAGGCTGCTAATGCGGTCTGCCCGGGTGACCGGACTAAGGGCGGGCCCAGCGAGTTCTTCTTCGACTCCAGCAGGAGTTGCCACGGTACGCCCTCACATTTTGCTTCCGCAGTATGTCATCCGCAGCCCGGCCCATTCAAGCCAAATTGAAGGTCTGCGTTATAGTGACTGGACTGGAAAGAGGTTTACATGTCTGCGCGCGCTGCGTTTTTGATTTGCATTTCTCTTATTGGGGTCCTGCCCTACGCATGGGGCCAGGACAGCAGCAAGGTTGCCGCGCGCGCGGCTACCGAGAAGGAACTCGAATCCCTTGCCGTGATTGAGCGCAAGGTGATGGTGCCGATGCGCGACGGCAAGCGTATGCAGGCCGACATCTATCGCCCCAAGGACGACAGGAAATACCCGATTATCTTTGTCCGCACCCCCTACAACTTCAACTACTGGGACGTGCAGTTAGGCGCCCCAGCCGACATGTCGGAGGCCCTGGAAGCCGTCAAGCATGGGTACGCCTTTGTCGAGATGAATGAGCGCGGGCGGTATTTCTCCGAGGGCGACTACGACATTCTCGGGACGCCGCTCACCGACTCCGATGATGCGTTCGACTGGATGAGCGCCCAACCCTGGTCTACCGGCAAGGTCGGTCTCATCGGTTGCTCTTCTACGGCGGAGTGGCAACTGGCTGTAGCCTCCCGAGGCAACAAGGCGCTCACGACGTTTATCCCGGAGAGCTTCGGCGCCGGTGTGGGCCGCGTCGGTCCCTATTATGAGCAGGGCAACTGGTTTCGCGGGGGCGCGGTGCAGATGCTATTCATCCCCTGGGTCTACGATTCCGGCTTGCTCACGAAAGACGGGCGCCCGCAGTTTCCTCAAGCCATGTCGCAGCAGGAACTGGCGACGGCCGCCAAATCCTACGATCTGGCGGCGCATCCGCCTCCCGCGGACTGGGGCAAGGCGCTGCAGCATCTTCCGGAAAAGGACATGCTCACTGCGATCGGCGCCGGCCACGGCATTTTTGCCGACACCACGCCCACCGGCAAAGCGGGCATGATCACGCGCACGCCGAACGATCCCTCGTGGTACCAGGGCGGCCTGTGGAACGACAGCGAGCGCATCGATATTCCTGGCCTCTGGATGATGACCTGGTACGACATCAGCACCGGCCCGAACCTTGCGGCTTACAACTACGTGCGCAGTCACGCCAGCGCGGCGGTAGCCAACGAACAATATGCGGTGATTGCTCCCGTGGCGCATTGCAGCTACAAGCGCGCCACGGAACACAGCATGGTGGGTGATCGCGACATGGGCGATGCCCGTCTCGATTACGACGCGCTGACGTACGGCTGGTTTGACCACTTCCTGAAAGGGGATGACAACGGCCTGCTCGCGAAGACCCCCAAAGTGCACTACTACACCATGGGCAGCAATCAATGGCAGTCGTCGGATACCTGGCCGCCCGCCGCGGCGAAGCCCGTGACCTATTACCTGTCGAGCGGCGGCCACGCTAACTCGCTCACCGGGGATGGAGTGCTTGTGCCGGCCCCGGAAAAGAATGACCTGCCCGACACGTTTGTGTACGACCCGATGAATCCTGTGCCAACGCATGGCGGAGGATTTTGCTGCCTCGGCGCCGATTACAAGCCGGGAGCGGTGGACCAGCGCGCGATCGAAGCCCGCAACGATGTGCTGGTCTACAGCACCGGGCCGCTCCAGGAAGGCCTGGAGGTGAGCGGGAACATCGACGTGACGTTGTACCTTTCGAGCGACGCCCGGGATACCGACGTAACGGTCAAGCTCATTGAAGTGCTGCCCGACGGCACGGCGTACAACATCGATGACAATATCCAGCGGGTGCGCTATCGCGAAGGCTACGAGAAGCCTCCGGTATGGATGAGCAAAGACAAGGTGTACAAGGTGACGCTGCAGCCCATGGTGACCAGCGATTACTTTGCTGCGGGTCATGCACTGCGCATCGAGGTGAGCAGCAGCAACTTTCCCCGCTACGATCGGAACCTCAACACCGGCGGCAATAACTACGATGAAGCCAAGGGCGTGATGGCGAAGAACACGATCCATCATTCCGCGCAGTACCCCTCGAGCATCACGTTGAGTGTTGTGAAGAAGTGAGACGGGGAATTCTTTGTTTGGGATTGCTCTTGCTTCCGATGGCGAGAGCGGAAGCGCTGTTTCCCCTCACCGTGCAGCTCGACTGGATTCAGAATGCGCAATTCGCGGGGCTTCTGGTCGCGAAAGAAAAGGGTTGGTACGCGCAACAGGGTCTCGACGTCACCATTGAGCCGGTGAATCAGGCGACCCTCGATACCGTGGGCCCGGTGGTTCGCGGGCGCTATGTGATTGGCTGCGCGGATGGCATGGCGCTGTTGCGAGCCCGCCAGGCAGGGCAGCCGATCCAGGCATTTGCGACTACATTGCAAGGGTCTCCGCTCGGAATTGTGACGCTGCGCAAAAGCCATATCGGCCAGATGAAGGATCTGGCGGGAAAGACGATCGGTCTGCACGCGTATGACCGTCCCCAGTTGGGAATCATGCTGCGCGCCAACGGCCTCACACTCGAACAGGTCAAGGTGAAAGAGATAGGGGATGACACCACCTCTTTGGCCGCGGGAATGATCGATGCCCAGGTGGTTTACCTGCTGGATGAAAAGGTGGCGATGGAGGAGAGAGGGCTGCAGCTCAACGTCTTTCCTGGTTACGCCAACGGGTACGTCACTTACTCCCAGGTGTTGTTCGCGCGCAGCGATTTCCTGCGGGATCACACCGAGGTGCTCGCAAAATTCCTGCAGGTGACCAACCGCGGCTGGGCAGAAGCCTTTGCTGCTCCCGACGAAACCGCAGCCATGCTGGTCGCAAAATATCTTCCCGGGAAAGATCGCCAGTACCAGGTGCGTTCTCTGATGGAGCTGCAGCGCTTTGCTACGATCGAGTCGCCCCGGCTTGGGCAGATGCGTCTGACCACGTGGCAGAAAAGCTGCGCACTGTTTCACCTCGATCCAAAGCTCGCGCGCCAGCTGGCCAACTTCTCGGTGTTACGGGCGGTGTATGGAAAGAACTAATACGCTCGGGATGCAGCTGATCCTGTTGACGGCAGGCACGTGGATGGGGGCCTGGCCTGCCCGGGTGCAGGATTTTGCTGCGTTTGTCGCGGCCACGGGATACGATGCCACGGGAAATATGCTGACACTGGGTAAAGATGATATCGATTGGCTTCCTCATGGGCACAGTTGGCAGTCTCCGGGTTTCTTGCAGGGGCCGGATCATCCAGTGGTTGGCGTGAGCTATCACGACGCGCTTGCGTTTTGCGCCTGGCTCTCGGAAAAAGAAGGGCAACGCTATGGTTTGCCTACGGACCTGGAGTGGAGCCTCGCGGTTGGTTTAGGCGCGGAGTCAGGCGCATCCCCCGAGGAGCGGCTATACCACAGCGCTGGAGAATATCCGTGGGGACCGGTATGGCCTCCTCCGGCGAATTTCGGCAACTATGCTGGTGGCGAATCCCGGGTGGATATGCCTTCGTGGTGGGGTGTGGCGCCGGGAGGCTACGTGGACGCCTTCCCGCGCACGTCTCCTGTGGGGAGTTTCGCTCCCAATGCGCTGGGTTTCTTTGATTTGTCCGGGAATGTCTGGGAATGGTGCGCGGATGCGTACTGCCCGGAGAGCTTGGCCCGGATCGTCCGCGGAGGTTCCTGGGGGAGCGACCGGCCGGCGTATCTGCAATCGTCGAACCGCAATCCCAAGTTTCCCGATAGCCGCAATGATGAGACAGGGTTCCGCGTCGTACTTCGTTCGGCTTGAACGAATGTTGGTTGCGTTCTCCACAGTGGGCTCGAAGTACCCCACTCAAGCCAACAGAGGGCTTGAATGGGCCACCCAACATTCGAGGAACAATGAGCACAACCGGTCTGCGGAGGAATTATCTTTCGGTGGTGGAGAATGTCGCGCAGGCTGTGGGCACGATGGGGCCGGCAGCCACCCTCGGCACCGTGATCCCACTGCTGATCGGAAAGACAGGCAACGGCACGTGGCTCCTGTTTCTCGGCATTCTTGGCATCTTTGTTCTCATCTCGATCAACATCAGTGTTTTTGCCTCCCGCTTTGCTTCTGCTGGCTCTCTCAGTAGCTACGCCGAACGCGGGCTTGGGGGATGGCCCGGCATTCTCACTGGTTGGTCTTACATCGTCGCGATGACCTTCATCGTCACCAGTTCAGTGATCGCCAGTTCGTACTATCTCGGAATGGTGATTCATCAGGCCGCAGGCAAGGCGGGCTCGATTGCGCTCACGGTCCTGGTCTTGGCACTGGCCTGGCTGCCGGCTTACCGGGATATCAAGCTCTCCACCAAGGTGATGCTCGGCGCGGAAGCCATTTCGGTCAGCGTCATCGTCACCATCCTCGGGATCGCTCTTTGGCGCAGCGGCCATGCTCTCGACCACGCACAGTTGCATCTGGCCGGCGCCCACTTTCCCCAATTCAAGATGGGTTTCGTGCTGGCGTTCATGATGCTTGCCGGCTTCGAGAGCGCCACGACTCTCGGCGAAGAGGCTCAATCCCCAACGCGCACCATTCCCCGCGTCATGATGTTCTGTCTCTTGCCCGTTGGCTTGCTTTTCCTGGCTAGCATTTATGCAACCACGGCGGTTTCTCATCACCACGGCATCGGCTTCGACCAAACCAACTCCCCGCTCGATCTCATCGCCCGCTCCATCGACTTGCCGGCGCTGGGCTGGATCAGTTCCCTGGGCGTGGCGTTGAGCTGCTACGGCTGTGCTGTGGGTGGTTTGAACGCCGGCGCGCGGGTGATCTTCTCCATGGCGCGGGAGGGCCTATTCGCGCCCTACTTTGCCCGGATTCACCCGGTAAACGGCACCCCTTCGCGGGCGATTGTTGTGATTGGCCTGGTCGCACTGATCGTCCCCTGCGTCCTAATCGGCTCAGGGGTGGAAATGGCCAACGCCATGGACTACCTTATGCAGATTGCGTCCTTCGGATTTCTTGGCGGCTACTTCTCTGTCTGCGTCGCGGCGCCGTTCTATCTTGCACGCCAACATGCCTTGACGTTTCTGCAATCGCTGGTTGCCGTCGTCACCCTGGTGGTGATCGGCGCTGTGGTTTTCCTGAGCTTGTTCCCGGTCCCCGAAGCGCCCTTCCGTTACCTGCCCTATTGCTTCGCCGGCCTGGTCTTGCTGGGAACGCTGAGCACGGCCTATTTCAGCTCGACCACCACGGCCTCAAAGGGTTGATCGCTCAGGTTCTGCTCCGCGTGCTCGATGGCTGTACCCCATGCGATGTCGCCGGCCTTATGGTCACTGGCCGCGACCTTGCCGGTTGCGTCTGTGGCACTGAAGTGCTGGTCGGTAAGAAAAATGGTGACGCGATTGACTCCATGCGCGTGCTTCGGAACGGCCGCGTGCGGCGGGATCGTCACCCGGATCACCCGCACCTGCGGATTCTCGAATTCCAGCTTGTAGTCGCTGGGAGCTACTTTGAGTGGGTCCATATCGCCGCCGATCGGCGTGGCTGTTCCCTTGTTCTTGAGCTCGACCTCGATGATGTTGAACTCATGGTCGAGTACCTCACCGGAGTGCATCCCACTCGCCGGACTCCATACGACCTGGCCGGCTTTGAAATCGAAGGTCTGGGGCTTTCTTCCGTCCTGATATTGGAATCGCTGCTGCCCCGGCTGCAGATACACCATCACGCGGTTCATCTCGTGCTGGTGAAATTTTCCCGGGCCATTCTTTTGTTCCAGGGCCCGCACTACTTTCACTTGGTCATTCTCAAGCAGCGTTGCCGAGGGCTGCGTGGGGATCGCGGCCAGAGCAGCGCCCAGAAAGAGCAATGCGGAAGACAGGGTTATTTGCATGAGCGGGAGCATAGCGCATGCTTTATTGATGCGCAACGTCGAACAGATGAGCGACCCTGCCGGTGCTGGCGCGCGCCCACGGCGTATTCGAAGCCCAGCCGAGAAGCAGGACGAGAGCACCGCAGACCGTCATGATCCACCAGATGGGATGGGTCGCGCGGGTAAAGTCCAATCCCCTGGCGTGGCTGGTGGCGACCACGGTGCCCGCGACGGCAACCCCCAACGCTGCTCCCACCTGGCGGCCGGTGGACGCGATGGCCGCAGCGACGCCGGCCTGCGACAAGGGCATCCCCGCGACCGCGTTGTTGGTGATCGCCGGGTTGACCATACCGAGTGCGAGTCCGAACAGGGCGTACGCCAACAGCAACAGCGGGAGCGGAGTCGCAGTGCTCAAACGCGTGAGCATCAGGGTGCTGAGGAAGAAGCCTGCGCCCGACACCAGCAAGGAGGGCAGGGTGCCGTGGCGGCCGACCAGCCGGCCGGAGTAGGGCGCGCTCACCATCATCAGTAAGGCAAGGGGCAAGGTGCAGAGGCCGGTATGAAACGCTGAGTATCCACGGACTTGTTGCAGGTAGAGCGCGTTGAGAAAGAGAAAGCCGGCAAAGGAGGCAAAGGAGAACAGGGCGAGCAGGGTCGCGCTGCTGAACGGGATGCTGCGAAAGAAACGCAGGTCGAGCAATGGATCTTTGCGCCGCGGCTCGTAGAAGACGAATGCTGCGAGGGCTACGGCACTGGTTGCGAATAGGGTGAGTATCAGCCCCGAGGCCCAGCCAGTGTGCGGACCTTCGATGACCCCGGTGGTCAGCGACGCGAGGCTTACGAACACGAGAAATTGCCCGATCGGATCGAAGGCACGGGCTCGCGGTGCTTTGGATTCAGGCACGAACATGGCTGCCAACACGACGGCGGCGAGGCCGATGGGCAGGTTGATCCAGAAGATGGAGCGCCAGCCGATCGCCTGGGTCAAGGCACCGCCGATCAGCGGACCAACCGCGAGCGACACGCCGGCCACGGCGCCCCACACGCCAACCGCGTGCGCCCGGGCCCTGGGCTCAGGGAATGCGTTGGCAATGATCGAGAGGGCGACGGGATTGAGCATGGATGCGCCCAAACCCTGCAGAGCACGGAAGCCGACGAGTTGGCCGATGGTATGAGCGAGGCTGCACAAAAGTGATCCGGCGGTGAACAGCACGAGGCCAATCTGAAAAACGCGACGCCGTCCGAACCGATCGGACATGGAGCCGGAGAGCATCAGCAGGGTGGCGACCACCAGCGTGTACGCGTCGAGGATCCATTGCAACCCAGAGAGGCTGGCATGCAGATCGTGTTGGATCGAGGGCAAGGCAACGTTCACGATGGTGACGTCCATGCCCACGATCAACAGGCTCATGCAACAGATGGCCAGGATCAGATTGGGGTGTCTCACTTAAACGTGGGTCTGGGCGGAGTGCACATGGATTCGAACCAGCGGCTGATATACACCCCGGCGTGAGCTTCTCCGCAGTAATGACGGGCCCCTGGCGCGTTGGCAACTTCCGTGCTCCAGCGATTGACGGTGAGCGCGGAATCCCCACAGTGAATGACAAACCAGTGCGTGGGGTTGGTGGTGACGTCTCCGCACACTTCACATCTGAATTCCTGTACCGTTGCCATCCGATCGTCCCTCTTCCATTTCTGTTTTATTGAAACACAGGACAGGTGAATCTTTGCAGTTGCCGGGCTCATCCAAAGTCTAAAAGCAATGGTTTGGGGGACATAGCGTGGCTGCATTTTGTTCTTGTTGTGGAGCAGAGATTACGTTGAAGGCGGAAGTGTGTACTGCGTGCGGGACTCCGCGCCATGGGATGCTACCGTCGGATCGCAAGCCACCACTTGCGAGCAATGAGAAGCCCGACCAGAAAACGAAAACCCCGCGACTTTAGGTTCAAGGAAGAGGCACTGTGAGCGTTTATATGGTGTTCATCCGCGACAAAACGCTTGATGCTGAGGAGTTCAACACCTACAGCAAACTGGTGGGGGCGACCGTCCCTGGGCATCCGCTTAAGATTCTCGCCGCTTACGGTAAGCATGAGGACCTGGAAGGGCCGGCGACCGAAGGCACCTTCATTGCTGAGTTTCCCAGCGTAGAAGCTGCGAAGGCGTGGTACGACAGCCCTGCGTACAAAGAGGTCCGCGAGCATCGCTTTAAGGGTGCAAGCTATCGCGTCGTTATGGTCGAGGGTGTATAAGGCAGCGCGCGCTCAACGGTTCAGCCTTAACATCGGTTCCTTCCCACATCTCGCCAAAACAGGGCGAGATATGGGGCACCCGGGGGTTGCGGCTACTGGGTCAGTTTGTAGACGCGGTGGCCGTTTTCCCATACCAGCGTATGGAAGACCTTGGGTGTGGTGTTGGCTTTCAGCACGCTGAGGGTTTCGCGGGCTACACACTTGCCGGCTAGTCTTGCTGCTCCCGGGTTCCCTGCCTGAGAGATGCCGGCGCCGTGGCCGTCTTTGCAGGAGCAGTCGCTTCCGAAAAACAACTTATCTTTGTGGCGCTTGAGGAAGTCGGCGGTGAACGATGGATCGCGGGTCAGCGCATTATTGCCTGAGTTCGCGGAAAGATCGCCGAAGAGATTGGGGTAGTCCGACAGCCACTTGTCGGTAATGCCACCGCGCACAATGGGCGTTCTGGGGTAGTCCTTGTCATTCGCATAATCGGCGCTGACGTTGGCCCAGAATGCATCGCAGTGGCCAACGAACGTCGTTCTGGAATACTCCTTCAGGATTTTGTCGAAACGCTTGAAGCCGGTGTTGAATACGCCTTCCGTCGGGGTGTGCGGCACTTCCTGAAAGTGAATGGTGACGGGCACACCGAGTTCCGCGACGGCCGCGTACAGGCGGCGCATCTCGGGACCGTCGGCGTCCACGTGATACTTGACCTCACCAAAGCCATGCGCTCCCGCCTTCACGGCCTCGGTCAGAAGCTTGACTGCGTCGGGTGCGGAGACGTCTGTGCTCACGGAATAGCCGGCGAAGCGGGTGGGTTCCTGCTGCATGAAGCGTTTCGCGTCATCGGCCGCGGTCAACCGGGCCAGCATGTAAGCCGCCGTGCATCCCGATCCGTTGAGATGATCCAGGTTCGCCTCGATCGTGGGCCGGGGATGGAAGTGACAGTCGATCACCGGTGAGCCCCATTCGTTCGTCGTCTGGGCTTTGACCACGCGGGCTGCGGCTACCGCGACCATCGAAGCGAGAAAGTTTCTGCGATTCATTTTTGCTCCTCTTCAATCGGGATCAGTCGACGGGCTCCCAGTAAGCGGCCTGATTAGACCCGCAGCCTACTCCGCTGGCAAGGTAGTTGCGGTATCGCTCCTAGGATGAAAAGCAAGCCTATCAGAATGTGCCACTTAATGGCCCGGTAGCGGGAGGTATGATACCGCCCTGATAGGCTAGGCAAGGGATTTGTTGTACTGATGACCGAGACCATCCTGATTCACTTCTCTGGCCGGGACCGGCCGGGCCTGATCGCACAATTGACTGCCATTCTCGCCAGGTACAACACCTGCGTATTGGATATCGGCCAGGCCGTGGTTCATGAAACCGTCTCCCTCGGGCTGCTTGTGGAAGTTCCAAAGGATCCAGGCTTTCGCGGACTGCAGGATGCCCTGACGGCCGAGGCGCGAACTCTGGGTCTGCAGGTCACGTTTACCAAGATCGCGGGCGCGGAGCTGACGGAGTGGATCTCGTCACAGGGCAAAGATCAATTCATCGTCACCATTCTGGGCCGCGCCATATCAGCCAACCACCTGGCGCGGGTGAGCGCCATCATTGCCGAACATGGCTTGAATGTAGACCGCATCGAGCGGCTGTCGGGCCGGTTATCGCTGGCGGTGCACAGTCCCGATGCGAATGCGTGTGTGGAACTGACGGTGAATGGGAATGCCTCCTCCGAAGCGTCGATGCGGGCGGCCTTTCTCGCTACGGCCCACGAGTTGAAGATCGACATCGCATTCCAGCGGGAGAGCATTTTTCGCCGCAACCGGCGGCTGTTCGCCTTCGACATGGATTCGACCTTGATTGAGGGTGAAGTGATCGATGAGTTGGCCAGGCTGGCGGGTGTCGGGGATGAGGTGGTGAAGGTCACCGAGGCCGCCATGCGAGGGGAAATCGAATTCCAGGAGAGCTTCCGCCGACGGGTGGCGCTGCTGCGCGGGCTGCCGGAAGCACGGGTGAGCGAGTTGCTGGACACGATCCCGCTGGTGGAAGGGGCGGAGCAGTTGATTGGGACGCTGAAGATGCTGGGGTACAAAACCGCGATCCTTTCCGGGGGATTTCTCTTCTTCGCCAAGCATTTGCAGTCGCGCCTGGGAATCGACTACGTCTTCGCCAACGACCTCGACATCGCCGATGGTGTGGTCACCGGAGAGGTGCGGAGCCCGATTGTCGACGGCGCCCGCAAGGCCGAGTTGCTGCGGGAGATTGCGAGTCAGGAGAACATCTCGCTCGAGCAGGTAGTCGCGGTGGGCGATGGAGCCAATGATCTCCCTATGCTGGGCATTGCCGGTATGGGTATCGCCTTCCGGGCCAAGCCGCTGGTGCGGCAAACGGCGAGCCATGCGGTTTCGTTTCTCGGGCTCGATAGCCTGCTTTACCTGGTTGGGGTGCGCGACCGGGACCTTCATAAGACAGCGGACTAGGGACTCCTTCTCCGGGCCCGTCCAGGGGCGAGGCTCGGTGGTGGGCCGGGAGAGTGGTGGTTGAATGAATTCCGAGCTCATTTCGAATACACGGCCAGTGTTGCTTCGGCGGTGCTGCCGGCAAAGAGGGCGTTTACGCCGCTGTAGTGGGCCGTGATGGTGTGCTCGCCAGCGGCGGGAAGAATCTGCAAGGTTGCTTTTCCTTCGCTTAGAGGTACGGGAACTCCTCCATTCAATACAGTGACTTTGCCTAGAAACGTATCGGTAAACGTAATGGTTCCGCCGGTGGGAACCGTGGTGAGGACACTCGTATCCGCCACGGTGGCGGTAAGGGTGACGCCAAGACCTTTTTTGATTTGGTTGGGAGTTACGCGGAGCGAAACTCGGGTTGCGTCCGAGGTAATGCCTTGCCTCAGTTCGATCCGCTGGGCCGCGATGGTATCGGTGATCACCATCGCTCCGCGGATGGCACCAGCGGCGACCGGAGTGTAGTTGATCTCATATGCACAGGTGCTGGTTGGCGGTACACCGCCGTCGGCGCCAGTTAGTCCCAGCACCGGACAGGTGCTGGAGGAACCCAGAGAAAAACCGGGGGTGATGCTGGGATTGTCTCCGGAGCTAAGCGCGGGAATCGAGAGAGTGGCGTTGCCGAGGTTGACGAGGGTTACCAACTGCGGGCCGTCGGAGCTGGTCGATCCCACCGGGGTTCTGGTGAAATTGATGATGGGCGGATCCGCCACATCGACCTTGCGGAGTTCGCCGGTGGTGAGGGAGACATAGAGGTTTCCGAGACTATCGAGGCCGATCCCCCATGGCTGATCGAGGTTGCTGATGGCGATGCTCTGTACGTAGCCGCCGTGACCGTCCGGCGTTTCCTGATATATTTCGCCGTTCAGCGGGCTGGTGATGTAGAGGTCTCCGCCGCCGTCGACCGCCACATTTTGCGGGCCGGCGAGGCCGCTGGCGACGGTTGTCTGTTGGTAACTGCCGTTGGCTTGCGGCGTTTCCCTGTACACATTTCCCTGTTGGGGATCGGTAACGAAGATAGTTCCACTTCCATCCACTGCCATCCCTCCCGGGTGGGTGATACCGAACCCAAAGGCGCTTTGGGTGTAAGCATCGCCAATCGCGAGGGTCAGCTTATGCACATTGCCGGTTGCCGAAGAGGAGAGGTACAGATTGCCGTCCCCATCGACGGCGACCCCGGTCAGATCGGTGAGGTTGGTAACGAGCGCTTTCTGAAGGTAGCTGCCGGCGAGCAGGGTTTCCTGGTAGAGACCGGCGGCGGTGGCGACAAACAGGTTCCCTGCTCCATCGATGGCAACCGCCGCCGGACGGTTGAGACCGCTTGCGACGATGGTGTTGCCGGAGCGTGCTTCCTTGTAGACAACACCGCGCTGGTTGTCGGCAACAAAGACGTTTCCGGCGGCGTCGACGGCTACGCCCTCGGGATGGCCGAGGTTCGTTTCCATCTCCGACTGTCTACCCGGCGGAAAGGCAGGCTGCGGCCCCCCACCCGCGCCAGTAACATAGGCGGTGGCGAGCAGATTGCCTGCCGAATCCAGCAAGTCGGCCGCGCCCTTGCGGAGGCCGGGAAATTGCGGGCGGAAGACGACATCGAGGCTGCAAGCATCCCCGGGGTTAAAGACGTTGCCACCTCCATGGTAGGTGCATGAGCCAGAACCCCTGTCGGTGAAGTCGAGCGCGGGGGCGCCCTGCGTTCCCACCTGAGGCGTACCAAGCGTGGCCCCGCTATCGAAGGTAAAGATCATGGTGAATGAAGCACCTCCACCGGCGACATTGACCATCCCGAAGTCTGCCGGCGCGGGCGACAACTCCACGAGGCCGCTCAGCGAGGGAGAATCGATAAACACGTTGCCGGCGGCATCAACGGCTATCCCGTAGGGGTTTTGGTAGGGACTGAAGCCTACGTTGCTTTGCACGTAGCCGCCGGCCGTGGGGGTTTCCTTCAGCACGTTGTACTCCTGCGAGCCGCCGAGGAAGAGGCAGAGAATGTAGACGTTCCCACTGCCGTCGACGGCAACGCCGACCGGTTCGTACGGGAGATTGTCGGCCACCGTACTCTCGGTATAGCCGTTGCCCGACGGCGTCTCTTTCAGTACGTGGCCATACCCAATGTCAGAGAAGTAGACATCGCCGGCAGAGTCCACGGCGATGCCATAGGGGCTGCTGAGCCCGTTGATGGGCAACACGCTGGCGGTGTAGTAGGTGCCGTAGGGGGTCGAAGTTGCCGTTTCTTTGATGACGTCCTGGGCGCCGTTCTCGACGACGTATACGTTGCCGTTGGCATCGACGGCGATGCCCCATGGTTGCTGAAAGCTACCCAGGCTTGTGCTGTAGGCGTATTGGCCGTTGTCGTAGGAGATCACGCTCGCGCCGTCGTAGTCGTTATCGGTGACAAAGATGTTGCCGCTCTTATCGATGGCCAGGCCATACGGATAGGTGGCGGGATTGGGGAACGACCTCTGGACTCCGCTGAAGTGGGCACTCGGAGTTTGCGCGTGCATGCAGGCACAGACGGACAGGAGTAAGGCTGCTACCAGGGGCATCGTTGACTTACGGAGCCGTGCCGAAACGAGGGTAGCAACCACGTGGACCTCACAATCTGACTGAGGTACTGCATCGGCAGAATCTTGTGAGCTTGGAGCGGAATCTTGTCGCCGGCGAGGAGACGCTTCCCGGAAATGAACTGATATTTGAGACGTCCCGCTCCGGGCGACGGGTGCGGCTTGGGAAATTTCGTTGACCTATGGATTGCTGTTGTTCACGGCGCGGACGAGCACCCGCACGGCGCCCTGGCTGGACAGAAGACTATTGGAACGGACGATGCCATCGACAATCACCACACCTGCGGGAAAAGAGTCCGCTTCAAAGGCGCGTAATTCGGCATCGGGAACTATGAGCATTTTGACCTGGGGTGGACGAGTCTCTTGCCATAAGCGCAAAGCGGCGAGAATCGTCTTCGACGACGCATCATCAGCTCCAGTATTCGCGCTCCAGCTGGTGATGGCGTAGATGGTTTGTTGCGGTGCGCGCGACGACACGGCACGCGCCACGTCGGTGGCACTTGGTGACCACAGGGTGAACGGTAGCAGGACCACTTTACCCCGTGTTAACGCAATGGTCGCCGGCAGGATCGTAGTGTTGCCCAGTACGTGTGCGTGCAGTGCGCTCAGCGGAGCGCGCACTCCCACCATGAGTTGTCTCGCCAGGGCGGCCTGCATGGGCGCGAGGTCTGCCTTCCCTGCCCAGTCTGGCTGCCGGACGATGGCAGACAGTTGCTGTAGCGTATCGACTTGCTGCGAAACTTGATGCAGCTCCTGGGCAAGCTGCATTTCCATCGGATTGGCGGAGGGCGGATTGGCGGATGGCCGCTCTTTGGAGCCCGGGCCACTCAAGGATCGGGCCAACCCAGCGCAGCGTACCGCGTCGATGAACAGGGTGCTGGCGGAGGCGCTGATTTCTTTCCCCTCAAGGGCTTTGCCGCTGGAAAGCAGCGGCAAAGTTACGGCGTTCTGTTGCTGACACAGTTGCAAAACCTGCACCGGCTGGAAGGGATTGGGTGATTTCGCGGCTTCCATGGCATCGATTACCTGGTCGATGGCAAAGTGGATTTGCGCGTCATAGGGGTAATCGCGCAACAGCGAGCTTACCTGCAGTCGTGCGCCGTCCGGTTCGTTCAGGCCCAGCAATGCGCGAATGAGCAATACCAGGACTAACTTTCTTTCCGGTGGATCAGGAAAGGCGAGGTACTGCACCAGGGTTGCGCGCGCGGGCTCGTACTGGTCGCCAAAGAGACACAACTCGCCTAGGGCAAGCAATTCTTTCCCGTTGCCGGCGAATGGGGAGGCATGGGCGGAGATGGCCAGGCAGTCGCGGGTGGCCTGAGCCTTGCCGATGCCAAGTGCGAACTGATCTGCGTCTGTCAGATCGTTGGGCTGCGCTTTTGCGGCGACGAATGGCGCCATCGCCGACTTGTACGCCTCGGAGGGAGAAAGGGGAACGGTTTCGGATGGAGTCTGCCACAGCGCAGCGACTAACAACAGGTAAGCTACCGACACGGGCACCTCGTCTCGCCTCAGATTAGCAGCAGCAACTCCAACGTTCACAAGGTGACAGGATGCTAAACTTTTGAACAACAGCCCGCATGTCACCGGCAGGGGGAGACGAAGCGATGCGTAAAATCTGTAAAAAATACTGCAGATCTCTCCACTGCGCTACCCCGGATTTCCTGTCGAGCGTGGCGTTGTCGGTTGAGTTGCGTGCGTCTCTCTCTACGGAGAGTCGCATACGTGGCCGTTGTGGAATGCGGTTAGGTGGGAAATCCGGGTCCGCTTCGGTCGAGATGACAAAGGGGAGAGGGTCGTATTACCTGAGCATTCGCCACTGGGAAACTGGGAGCGTCAAACACCTACACGTTTCATCCCTCTGCGGGTCGGCAACCGGCGGTGCGAGACTTTACGGAGAGCCGCATACGTGGCTGTCACTAAGAGCGGTGACGTAGGAAAGCCGGGTCCGCCACGGTCGAGATGGCAAGGGGAAGGGCCCTAACGCACCTCAAGATTGGTTACTCGGGAGAAGAAGCGATGCGCAGTAAACGTGTCTTGGATAACAAGCCCTCCGGCGAGAGCACAACAGAAGGATTTGCGTCCACGTGCAGCGTCCTGGTGGTGGGACTCTTTGCGCTCACCTTTATATTCCAGAATTTCATGATTCCATCTTCCTCGATGGCAAGCACGCTTCTGGTTGGCGATCATGTCGTTGTGGAACGAGCGAACCTGGCTCCAGCTTCCACTTGGGCGTCCTTCATGCCTTACCGCGAAGTACATCGGGGCGATGTGGTGGTCTTCTACAAGCCGACAGAGGAATCCAATGGCAGTCACAGCTTCCTCGTCAAGCGTGCGATCGGCTTACCCGGCGACCACATTCATCTTCGCAACGGGATTGTTTACCTGAACGGAGTGGCGCAGGACGAACCGCAGGCGGCCAAGCCTACGTCTGCGAACTACGATCCCTATGTTAACGATTTCCCCGCGGTAGATCCCTCGGCAGAGCCTGGCGTCACGCCGGAGTGGATCGCTCAGTTGCCCACGCTGATCCAGGGCGAGGATCTGGTTGTTCCACCGGGCAATTACTTCGTCATGGGCGACAACCGCACCAACAGCATGGATAGCCGCTACTGGGGCTTCGTACCGCGGGAGAACATTCTGGGCCGGCCGCTTTTTGTCTACTGGTCGATTGCCATACCCGAATCAGGCTCGGAAGCGATCCCGCTGACGGAACAAGCCGGATCGACGCTTCACGAGTTCGTCCACTTTTTCGACGAAACTCGATGGAGGAGGACACTGCACCGTATCCAATAAAGTGTCACTGGTTGGTTTGCTGAGCCAATCTCCACGACCACATCAGGAACGAGGTTGCGGTGAGGTCGATACCGGGCTCGGTGGTGCTGTAGGACTGCACGTTGTCTTTGTAGAGTGCGCCGTTTCCGTTGAATTTCTTGAAGGGATTGCCTCCGTTGGCGGGGCACAGGATCATGCCGTCCAGAGCGCCGGAGGTCGTATAACTATCCGGGCCCTCGGTCGCCGCTCCCCACAAAATCGGCGTTCCTCCGGAGGTACCGTCGAGAGCGCCCGCAAGGTTGGCGACCTGGTGCTGGATGCAGTTGGGAAACGTGCTTCCGTCGCCGACGATGAACGACGAGCCCCAGGAGTTGGCTCCGAGGATGTTTGCCAGCCAACGCTGCGCATAGGTGTTGTAACTCGCGGTGCCAGTGAGTGTATAGGCCTCGCTGGCCATCACGGAAAGTCCGCCGCCGTGCGAGGTGGTATCGCCGTTCGCCCACGGCACTCCGAATCCCCATGGGTCGGAACCGGATTGGGTGACTGCGGCGTTCACCTGAGCCAGCAACTGCTTCTTGATCGACGATTGCGAAACGGCGAGTCCACCCGGATTGCCTGCCTGTTTGAGGGCGCGGAATAGTTCGTAGTGGGCGAGGCCGCTCACGTCATAGAGATTCAGCGTGTCGGCGTAGCCCGGGGTATAGATGTTGGTGACGTAGTTGCCGGCAAACTGCGCCGCTTGCTTCAAATAGACATTGGGGTCGGTTACCGGTAATCCAGAGGGCGCATTGCCTTGGGCGGCGCTCAGCGCGAAGTACAACTCAGTCGCGCCCAACTCCATGTCGTCGTCCCAGACGGTTTCCGGGTAGCCATCAAAGGGAGCGATGGTGAGCAGACAAGTGGGGCAGGAGCCGGAACCGACGGAGGGCGCAGGATCGGGGTAGGTTGTGTTTGCGAGGGAGAAGACCTGTTCCGCATCCTTGAGACAGCGATTGGCACGGGTGGGGTTTTGGGTGCGGTTGATTTGATAACAGACGGCGAAGCTGGCGGCCAGCCTTCCGGCCAGGTTGGGGCTGACGGCATGGGTGGCCGGATTGGAAACGTATACGGGACGGTTACAGATGTAGTAGGTCGTAAGAGGATCGCAGGGCTGCGGGTCGCCGGACTGCTGGTAGTTGTCCGCCGCCTGGGGCAGGGTCCAAATATCGTACTCGGTGATGAGGCAATAGGGTGAGTTGTAGGTGCCCCCGCAGTTGCCGGCAGCGGAGGAGGGGTCGCCTTCTCCGTAGTAGTTCCAGTCCTGGGTGTTATCCACCTGATAGGCAAGGTTTTGGATGGAATCATCCCACATCTTGAGCAGCCAATCGATGCCGAAGGCGGACTCGGCGGTGAAGTCGGAGGATTGCGGGGCTCCTGTGCCGCTGGTACCGGCATAAGAAATCGCGTTGGGCGGCGCAGGCGGATTGAGCGGAGCGGCGGTGCCCATCTGCGCGGGAAAGTCGCGGACACCGATCTCCATCAATGCCGTTGTATAACTTACGGTCTCGACGTACTTCTCATAGTCGCCTGCGTCCCACCAACCGCCGGCGGCATTGATGCTGGGAAGATTCGCCGGAATGAGCGGCTTGGCGGGCGGCACGTTGTTGATGTAGTCGTTGTCATCGAGCGGTGGGGTTTGGTATTGGGTCGCGCTCTTGTCCTTGAGATGCCCGGCCGCGGTGCGCAGCGCGTTGGGTATGTAGTTTGGACCGTCCCTTTGCGTCTGGTAGAAGAAGAGCGAGTTGACGAGCAAGCCGGGGTAAAGAACATCGGGTTGGTCGACGGCAAAGATCGGCGAAGTGGCGGCCGCCGGTCCGGAGACCGAGATGGTGTAACTGCGGCCGCAGGGGACGGAGAAGTCCAGGGCGTAGACCTGGTAAACGAGGGTGGTGCTATTGGTCCATGTGCCCAACAAGGCTCCGACTTTTCCCGAGTAGGCAGTGGCGCCACCGGTGGTGAGCACTTTGAAGGTAGCGCCGGTTTCGGCGGCAGTGGACATAAGGTATGCGCGGGAGGGTGAGGACCCGGCTTCATAGCCGACCTGGCTTACGCGGACGTAGGCCGATTGAGCGTGGGCCGCGGCAGAAAGAGCGAGGAAAAGGAGAAGGAGCCATCTCGAAACCAGGAAGCGCATTGAGCCTCATTTCCGCACCACAGCCGGCTATTGAAACGATTGAAACGGAGGGTAAACAGGGCTTGTTGGATTGTCAAGCGAGCGCACTATTCGTTGGTTTGTCCTTTGGCCGCGAACAACCACCGATGTAGCAGGCGGTTGTACCGTCAACAATCGTCGGCGTGAAGTGAGCGGGAGATTGGATTAAATTCGATAAAATTTGGCCTTTTTGCAGACTTTAGCGGCCGCGCGCGATAGGACTCTTTCCGAGGGGCATGCGCAGGCTGAGGGAGCGGGGTGTGTTCAGCACGGCGTCGAAGGTGTAGCCGGTCGCGTCCGGGACATAGCTTTGGGTTGCGGGGTGGATGATGGGGCTCGCGTGGCTGGTGGGGCTGCGGTCAAGGTGGGAGGAGGGTGCAGCGGTGGCGGGAATGGTAGAAGGCACCGGCTCGGGGTTTGGGGGCGCAGCGGGTTGCGCTTCGACTGCGGTCGGGGCGTGGACTGGCTCCGCGCCTTCGGGCTGTTGTTGCTGGCGGCGCCACGCTGAGGGGTAAATTTGCGGCTGTGAAGGCGGGGCCACGGTTTGCGTTTGGGTGGGGGAGAAGCGGCGACCGGGAATCAGGCCTTCGATGGCTACGATCATGGAAAGGGCCTTGATCTGGCCGGCGATGCTCCCTTTGGTCGCTTCAGGGTTGAGAGTCGCGAGTTCCCAGAGACGGGCCAGGATCTGGTCACGACCAATGTGCGGTTGGCGCAGTCCTTCGGCTTCCCGGTCGACCAGCTTGTCTCTCACGGCGGCGCGGTGTTCGATCATGTAGGCGCGAACGCGGGGTTTGGATTTGGTGTAGGCGGCGGTATCGGGATTGAGACCGACGGCTTCCGCGGCGCGGTGGTCGTGCATAGTTCCTGAGAGGACCAGGTGAGCAAAAGCGATTTCCTGATCGGTGATGGGGTCGGTGACGGGATTTTTGGGCATAGGTAGTCTCTTCCTCATTTCCAGGAGTTGGGAGAGGGGTTGTGGCCCGCCCCTCGCGAAGGGCGGCGAAGGATGGGCACGCGAGTTTTTGATTGCGAGTTAGTGTTGGTGAATTTGGGACAGGGATCGGGTGTGGTACCGGATAGCAGTGACGCTACCCTTCGCTCGCGCTTAGGCCGAAATTACCGGCAACTGCCGACAGGGCGCGGTTGCGTGAGAAGCCGTGGCCTGCCGATATCGTCTTGATTTAAGAGATAGAACCTTTCAGGCATTCGTGTAAGTGGCGCGGTGCGTTTTTCAGCACGGGAGTACAGGGCCAAAGGTCACTTAGGGTTAGAAAAATGAACTCTCTGCGCGAGCAGAGGGCATGCGATCCTAGCCGGTCTTGCAGGCACACTGGTACGAATAGCCGGTTGATCCGGCACCGCTTTGCTTCTGGTTAGGCGGCTTGTCAATAAACTTCTATTGCATGGACGATGTCTTCAGGATTCGCCGTTCAACGCCTAACGATGCAGAGGACATGCTGCGTGCGCACTACAGTGCGGTCCACGAGACAGCGAAAAAGGATTACTCAGATGTAGTCCTGAACCTGTGGAGCAGGCCAGTTGATGCTCAACGCATTGCCGCATATCGGGCAAAGATGGAGACCGACAAAAGCGTCATCTCATTTGTGGCGCTTGGGGATTCCGGCCGGGTCCTGGGTTTCGGCGAGTTGGTGCCTCCCGAAACGTTGGGGGCGATTTATGTCTCCGCGCCGGCCGCACGGCATGGAGTCGCAAGCGCACTTTACCGTAGACTCGAAGCCGAGGCTCGCGATCTGGGAATGAGTGTTCTCAGGATGGACAGCTCGCTCACAGCCTTTTCTTTTTACATCAGGCATGGCTTCCGAGAGTTAGAGCGAAAAACGCACCCGCTAGGCGATGGCCTAGCGATGGCTTGCGTCCGTATGGAGAAGAGGCTCTGACGCTCTATCCTTGAGGCCGCGCGGCACGCTCCACCGGTAATTCCAGGGAACGAACCACTCTCCCGACCCCAACAGACTATGTGCCGCGAAATCCGGCATCGGCTGCTCAAACCGTTCATAGACTCCGGTCAAAGTCTCCCGGAGAACGGCCGAAGTGGACTGATCACTTTCAATAAGATCGGACCACCGACATATAAGACCGCCAGACTCACTTTGCCACGAGGTCTTCATCGATTACCTTTCCCGCCTTACCGCTGGCTAGCGCTCATTGTGCCCTTAACGGGCATGAACTTCAAGATAGGCCCGGGCACTCCCACGTACGTCAGCGGTTGGGACTCTACTCTGGTCGCGGACTCGTCGTCGCCCTTGGTGTCGCACAGGCTAGCCCTTTCAATGTATTTCTACTTCAGACTACAAGGTTCAAACCGGATCCTTAATTCTCCGAAGGCTTTTCGACTTTATCAATCACCAAAACGTCGACTCGCGCCCTGGTTGACTCCAACTTCAGCCCTAACTGCTGCTGCATGGCCGTGAAGAGATCCGGAAACGAATCGGCTCGCTCGGGAGGCTTCGGCGGTTCGCCCGGGCCGCCAGATGAGGCGTGCGGAGTTTCATCTGGCGTCCATTGCAATTGGAAATCGAACCGTCCCTTGAGACCGGTTTGATCCACCACCGGACGATCCAGGTGGGCTTGCATGACGTCTGCGAACTCCTCCATAGTGGCGTTCTGCACGGGCCAGTTACCGGCCCTGAAAACCAGGTTAGGGGTGGGAGTTGGGGCATCGCTCCAGGTTAGCTTGGGTCCGTTCTTTGCCAGCGTCAGCGCGTACACCGGGAGTTGCTTCTTATCGCGATGGAGCGTGAGCTGAAACCGGTCCGCCAGGAGTTTTTGAAGCATCGTCTTAAATTGATTTGGGTTGGGCTGTCCTTCGCCCTCGGGCTTCCCGGTGATATCGAACTTGTCCGACTCAACCCAGGCAGGCGCGCCGCTGACCTGCGCGGGATTCATGCCATAGGCAAAGACGATCAGGTCGCTTACTGTTGTGTAAGCAGTGGTCGCCTCACTACCCCGTATAGAGAACAGCCTGCGCCCGGGCCGGTTCGGGTCACTGAGTTTGATGGTGGCTACTTCGAATACCGGATCGGTGTCTGCAGCCATCATTTTCGGCGCAGGCGGTGGCTTGAGGATTTCCCACGCAGCGTCGTCTTTCACATGCGCCAGGGTCAGAGGCATCGGCGTTCCTCCTGCGGTCCAATTCCCTGTCAGGGTAATCGCGTCTGCATCCAGTTTTCCTTCGTAGGTGCCCTCGATTGCCGGAATCGTTATAGTCACGTTCGAGCCTTGAATCGCCACCGTGTCAGCAGGCAAGCCCGGGACTGGCCGATCAACCATGTAAAACGTTGCCTTAAGAGCGCCCTCGTCAGCCTTCACTATCTTGAAGACAATTCGTATTTCTCCATTAGGCGCCTGGGGCACCATCAATTTGCCTTGCCAGGTGCCAGTTATATCGTGTTTCGGGGTTGATTGGGCCAGTGCGCGCAGTTGAGGCGCGTTGGTGATGCCAAGAATCACCGGAATCGCAATCGCCAGGACTGCCGCGAGCATCAATCCCGCCTTCTTTGGCAGACTCACGTTTCGCATGGGTTGGTTTGCCATGATCGCCTCGATTCTTTTCTTGAGGTTCGCGCCGGACACGCCCGATACGCATTTGAGCGGCGATTGCAAATACAGTTCGCAAACCTTAAGGATTCCCTCCGCGTAGGCTTCCGCTTCACTCCCCGTCCGCAGCACCTCTTCGTCGCAGGCACGCTCGCGCTCGTCCATCAAGCGGGCCCCCAGCCACCAGACCAACGGATGAAACCAAAAGACAACCTCGACAACCATGTGCATCAACATCGCCAGATTGTCGCGGCGGCGAATGTGACACAACTCGTGAGCGAGAATGGCCTGAAGTTCCGAGGGCGCGAGGCGATCCGCAATCCCGTCAGGTAACAGCAACACAGGACGGAATAGGCCGAATACTCCTGGCTCAAGGATCGATGCCGATGATAGGGCAGGAATTCCGATCGCCAAAGGCAGCGGCGTTGCCGCGCGGAGGGTAACCCGCATTCGGCGCCATCGCATCCACAACGAGAACACCAGAGCACCGCAGCCAATCGCCCACAAGCCAACCAGCATCGGAACAACACGAGTCTTCGATTTCGATGCGTGCGGCATCGCTACGGCTGCTGACGGCAGCTCCGGCACAAAAGGCTCATTCACGAGCTCGGCGAAAACTGGTACGCGCGTCGCCGGAGGAAGCACCGACGAATGCCGTCCAACGAGCCCACCCACAAGCATCAATAACGAAAAAGGGACCAGGAACTTCGCCGAAGCCGCCAGCCACAGACAATACCTCACATGCGCCCGGTTTTTTCTCATGGGCAGAGTCAGCAGACCTGCGATTCCGGCAAACAGCGTAGATTGCCACAAGTGGTTTGCGATGGGTAGGAGGCTGTTCGGAATCATTCCGGCTTCTCCCGTTTCGTCGCCTTTCGCAGCGCGGCGCGGGCGTCGCGCAGTTCCTCCGGAGTGAGTTTCCCCGATTCGATGAGGTGGGTAACGATCGGCATTCGCCTGCCGCCGAACAGCGCGACCAGATCGTCAATCATTCGATGCTGCGCGGAATCCTGTGAAACGACCGCCTCAAAGAGATGCGCGTTGCCGAATTTGCTCGTGCGCCGGATTGCCCTCTTTGCTTCGAGCCTGTAGACCACCGTCTGAACGGTTGTATAGGCCAGCCGTTCGCCCTCGGGAAATGCCTCCAGCAACTCGCGAATGGAGCACGGACCCTTACTCCAGAGTGTCCCCATGATTTGGAGTTCTAACCTGGTCAGCTTTGGCAGGGGCATGGCAGGATCAATCTACTACATGATGCTGTAGACTGCAAGCGTTTAACCCTGGAATTTTGCGCGTTGACTCTCGTAATGGGAACGCGATGTTACAGAACAGGGAGTAAGACGCGATTTTGAATAAGTTCGCTCGCCAGTCCTGGCGCGAGCGGGCAAACTACTCGCCGGACACCGATTCGTGTCGTTCGTGTGGTTGTTTCACCCACGGATCTCCCGGCTTCGCTCGTTCCGCCCACCATCCAATTGGGAGATCGGCAAGCTCAACGAGCGTGGGATCGTTATCGATGGGGTGATGAAGGCATAGAAGAATCGGCTCTCGCCCTCCTGACATTGAGTCTCCCAAGAATTGCCAGGCGCCGTCCTCCGGGTCATGGGAGACGTACGTGACTTTCTCTGCACCGGAACTGACCGCATCGGAGACAAAGACCCTGGTATGCGGGGGGTCGGGGAATTTCCAGTTGAAGAGGCTGCTGTTGGGGTCGGTTGACGCCCAAAAGTCGTTCGCGAACTCCGTCATCGCACGATCAGGCTGCATCAGCGGTTGCTGAAAGTATGGGTCGAAGTTCACATCCTCGGGAAAGCGATTTTGCGTGTCCGGGTACACCGCCTGGAGAACCGGAATATCTGCGCCCTCGTAGTACCAAGTCGCGGCATACATAAGATGCTTGACCCACTTTGGGTCGACGGGCCGAAACTCGCACTCAACTTCACCGACCATCTCCCGATGTCGACCTTCAGCCAGGTTGACGCCTTGCCGAAGTTTGCCGGCGGCCGTGTTCAGCAAGACCAGAGCCGTCTCTTCAGGAAGCCCGACTGTAATGATTTCCGGCTTCCCGCTGGTGTCGTAAACACCCACGGTATAGGACCACCCTTGCGCTATATCGGTGCTGGTGACTTGAACCACCTCGCAGCCGAAGCGTTCGACACGGTCGAGGGTTCGCTTGTGGCTTTCACTCAACTCTGTCGCACGATGCCTTTTGATCCGCTCCGTCTCAAACTTCCTGATGGTCTCGTTCAATGAACCTCCCATGGCAATCACCGTCCATTGTCCTAAATATCCGAAAAGTCGCATTGACCTGCTGGTTGCGACCGAGGACGTTCGTGAAAATGAGGCTTCGCAGGACATCGCGTGCGCCGGTTGGCATCCTAAGATTCGACCGCTCATGGCACGAATCCTCAAGGGAACAAATCAAATGCGCGCCGCGTAGATAGCAAATGAACGAGTAGAGCGCTATCAACCCTCATCCTCAGAATGGATCTTCCTCGACGCGATTATGGATTCCGATTGGGGCCGGGCTTTTCCTTGTCGCCCTGGCAGTATCGGCCGTCGCCGTGCCCGAGCTACGGCCTCTTCACTTCCTGCAGGCGCTCATTTATGTTGCCGTCGTGATCCTCGCGCGCCGCAACAATGTTTTCGCACTGGGTGCGGGCTTCACAATCGCGGTCACCTGGAACTGTCTGGAGTTCTTCGGGCCCCACCTCATACAGGCGGGTGCGGCCATGTTCTGGTCTTTTCTACATACGGGTCAGGTCCAGCACCTTGAAACGATGATGGTACCCATCGGCGGAATCGGCCATTTCATTCTCATGGCCGCTTGCCTCACCGCGCTCTTTCAGCAGACGACGGGCAGCAAACCGTGGTGGAGATTCGTAGCCGGCGGCTTGTTGGTGCTCGCGTATTTCGCTTTGATAGTCGCTATCGCCCGCCCACGCTAGACTTCCCATCTCTGGTCTGCTGCACGTCCCGCGTTTCACCATTCCAACATTCGCATTGTCGCTTTGGGGAGGTAGAGGGACAGACTAAATTGTTACTACCGCAACTTCCACCGTGCGACGCCCGGTGTGGAGGTTACCTCGTCTGTCCCTTTGATACCCCTTTGATACCAGCGCAGCATGATCAAAAATCCCACTTCCTATTTCGCCTGCACCAGCCCTGCAATCACCGCAGCAACTTTATCGAGTATCTGGTTCCAGCCCTCGAGTTGACCGCTATCTTTCGCGCTTTCCATGGGTTCATTTCCAATTTGGGTGAGTTTCGTCTGGCCGTTTCCGAGATCCTCAAAGAGGGTCACGTCGTACGCACCGTCGATGGCCTCATGCTCTATTCCTAATTCCGCAGGCTCAACCTTGTTCCCCTCCGGGTCCGAAAAGTACATGGAGGAAACGATCTTCTCGTGCAGAACAATCTCGTGGTATTCAATCGCATTCCAGCACTCCTGCCCATCCGGCGCCTTCATGCAGAAGAGAGATTTTCCCCCAACGCGAAAATCCATCTGGCAAACGGGCGCAGTAAAGCCCTTCGGTCCCCACCATTGCATCACGTACTTCGGGTCTGTCCACGCCTTCCAAACCAACTCGCGTGGGGCATCAAAAACTCTAGTAACAACCATCCGCTCAATTTCGCTAACCGTGTTTTTTGTCATCTCTTGACCTCCTCCTTCTTCATTTGATTTACGACTACTTCCAGTTTGTCGAAACGCTCTTCCCAGAATCGGCGATAGCTGATCGCCCAGTCGCTGACGGTCTTGATCGCCTCGGGCCTAAGCGTGCACACGCTCTCCCGTCCACGCTTTGTCTTGATCACAATCCGTGCCCGCACCAGGTAGGCAATATGCTTTGAAATCATTTGCTGCGACAGAGCAAACGGTTCCGTCAATCCATGCACAGAGGCAGGCCCGTGGGAGAGCCGCTCGATCATCGCCCGCCGGGTTGGATCAGACAGAGCCGCAAATGTTGTATCCAATTTATCCACAACCCAATGGTAGTGGATTGTCGGGCAATGTCAACTGCTAATTTTGCGATGCTTGATTGGTGTTCGGTGATCTCTCTGAACCTGCACGCGCGCTTAACCATAGCTATTACATTCGACACATTGAAGGCACCGAGGACGGCAATGGAATTGCAATCATTCTTTAGGGAGTTACAGGGAGAGACAAAATAATTACCGCGGCAGCTTCACAGAGGGATGCCAGATGCGGGAGTTACTTCATCTTTTCCTTCCATGGCAATAGGACCGTAGTCACCCGGTACCGGATCTCTCTCGAACAGCAGCATTATGTCTCTACCTCCCGCACCACTGGCTGACGATTCCACCCCAGGGCAAAGATCCGCAGCCAATGTTCTGTATATGGGGCATGGCTATAATCATGAATTCGGGATCGGAAGGGAAAGAGAATGGCACAGGATAATGCCTCGATCGTCCGCGGCTTTGTGGACGAAGTTATCACAAATGGAAACATCGAAGCGGCAGCGCACTATGTATGGGAAGACGTGGTTGAGCAGGTTCCGCTGCCTGGCCAGGGTCCCGGACTTGATGGTCTGAAAGATATCCTTCGCGCCATGCGTTCGGGTTTTCCGGATATCGTCTTTTCCATTCAAGAGCAAGTTGCGGAACACGATAAAGTAGCCAGCCGCTTTGAGTGGACCGGCACCCACAACGGTGAATTTCTCGGCATTCCCGCAACAGGACGGCCTGTGCGGGTCTGGGGAGTTGTCATTGATCGCCTGGAGGATGGCCGTATTAAGGACACTCGCATCCTTATGGATACTTTTGGCTTGATGGCCCAGCTCGGCGTTTTGCCATCTCCGCCCAGAATCTAAGGCACTGTCGGCGGGGCGAGCCGCGGGTCGCCGGGATGGTTCCGCACGAGGGACTCGTTCTGGTTGCGGCAGGCTGCGGAATCGGGCTCGCTGGATCGTTGCTGTTCTCGCACTTTATCCGCAATCTGTTATTCGAGGTTGCCGGCGACCCGGTCACTTTGGGTGCCGCTTCACACTTGCTTGCAGGCATTGCACCGCTCGCTTGCTATCTTCCAGCTCGCCTTGCGGCCCGCGTCGATCGCGCCGTCGCCCTTCGTGGTGACCCAGAAAAGCTGCGCCCACGATTCCACTCCTGGGTCAAGATTGCGGTTTCTCAAACATTTTGCTGTGAGGCTCCTTTCGCCCATTGAGCTGGCCTGCAAGGTAAATTGATAGGATGTCACCGCGATTCACCGAGAATCTTTCCCGATGGATTCCGCCTGTCACCGGGCACAGGTTCTTTTTGTTATTTCTGTTTCTGCTTGCTTACCTGGCCCTCTACCCTTACATGGGTGATACCGGGACGCGTTACCTGGTGTTCCGGACGCTTGGCGCCGGTGTCACCCTGATGAGTGTTTACGCGGTGAGCTTCCGCAGAGGCCTCGTCTTTGCCGCTCTGATTCTTGCCGGCCCCTCATTGGTGGAGCATGCGATCGTTCTTCACCCCAGCATCGTTCCTGCGTCGGTCATCACCGTCGTTTCGAGTTTTGCTTTCGACGTTTTCATTATTGTCGTTACCTTCCGCCGCGTTTTTGCGCGCGAAGAGCCCACCGCGGAAACGCTTTTCGGAGCGGTGTGCATTTATCTGCTCATTGGATTTTCGTTCGCACGCCTCTATGCCATCATTGCAATCCTCCAGCCCCATGCCTTTTATCTTGATCCGGCGATGTACCCGCATGGTGTTGCTGAGGTTTTCGATTTTATTTTTTATAGCTTTGGGAGCATGACGACGGCCGGCGCGGCGGGTATTTCAGCCGCTTCGCCGCAGGTCCGCTCGCTCTCCATGCTCGAGTCCATTCTGGGAGTGTTGTATCTCGCGGTGATGATTTCAAGGCTGATGGGCGCTTACCGGCCAAAACGCAACTCTATGGAATCCTCGTGAGGCGAATCGTTGGGTGTTGCCCCTCAATCCAACCCAAAAAGCGCAGCCAACGATTTTCGCCTGGCTGCGCAGTGCGCAGACTTTGAGCCGTGACTGGTGTACAGATCGTTCTATGGGAGCTCGAGGGACGTCCCTTCAATACCCAAAGCAAAACGTACCTGTGGAAGCGGCCGGCCTCGTAAAGAACTCACTTTCCGCAAACACCGGCGGTCTGGTGGCGAGGGAAATGTGCCCGACAATCGTTAACGGAGCTTAAGGTCGAGCACTTCACCGAGAAAGGCGTAGCCGATCGCGATCCCGGCAGCTCCGAGCGAAACGAAGATGCCTCCGACGAAGAATATTTGGGCGAATCTGGGCTGGGCTGTGTCTTCGACCACTTCAGACAGGTAAGCTAAAGCTCCTATCGCTGATCCGATCGCGACTGCTACCGTGAATGCGCCAAATCCGGGTGCTCCTCTTTTCCGCTTCCTCGGCTGTGGGTCGACCAGTTGATTTCCCGGTGCCCAAGCCTTCACTGATACCGAAACAAGAGCGAACAGAAACACGGCGCCCAGTAAAACCGTGAGGAGATGCCCGGGCGTTCCCAAGATCACCTGCTCTGGGTAGAGTGCTAATGCAACAAGTGCGGTCAACCAAGCAAATCCTGTTCCTATGAGCACATCACGGGTTTCTGACTTCCCACGCTTTATCGACGCCAAAGCCCCGAGGGCCAGTCCGGCGAGGGCTGTTTGCAAAATCAGGAGCCGAGCTGACCCTGCTTTGCCTACCCACGTCGAAGTGTGGCGCAACATTGCCACCAGCTCTGCTGCGACGGTGACCAGAACGCAAAACGGAATCGCCGCCTGCGTTCTAAGCACATACATTGGGTGCTCGCTATGGCCTACCCACAACGGAAAATATAGACGGAGAAAGCAGACTAGCGCGAGCAGCAGAGCGGCGATCGCTCCGAAAGAACTCACTGCGTCATATGGATCCTCGCCGAAGGGGATAATTCCCCTGAGCTTCGGGTCATGTTTGGCAAAGTGAAATGCCCACCAGAAGAACACAGCCAACGCTGCGACAACAAAAGCATTTTGTCTTGGAGTGAACTTCATGTGCCGCATGATACTCGCTTGCTCTGGCCCGTCAGAAACGTGCGTCCGAGATTTTGCTTGACCTTCCACTGGACACGTGTCTAGTGTATCACTAGAGTAGACACTTTGGACGTGATCTTTCGGCTCAACCAATCCTCGGGCATCCCACTGTATCTCCAACTTATGGAGCAGGTGAAGCACGCGGTGGAAACGGGCGCTCTGCATGAGGGCGATCAATTGCCGACGATCCGGAAGCTCGCCGAAGACCTCGTTATGAACCCCAACACCGTGGCTCGCGCGTACCGCGAGTTGGAGCATATGGGAGTCATTGAAGTGAAGCACGGGTCCGGAGCCTTCATCAAGGAGTCGGCGGCGGGCAGGTCCCCGCTCATTCACAAAGGACAAAGTGTCATGCAGTCAACCATCGGCCGACTGGTGTCGTTGGGACTGACCGAAGATGAGTTGCGCAGGGTGTTTGAAAACGAACTCGCCCAGGCCAAGGGGCAACGACTACTCGGAGTACCGGGGAGGAAGTCATGACCGATTTCATCATCGAAACCAACCAGCTATGTAAGTCGTTCGACAGCCAGCCCGCATTGCGCGGTCTGGATCTGCGAGTGCCCATCGGAAGCATCTTCGGTTTCCTGGGACGGAACGGCGCCGGCAAGACCACGACCATCAAGACCCTGATGGGTTTGTTGCGCTTCGATAGTGGCAGCGCAGAAGTGTTTGGGATGCCCATCATCGATGCCGACAACTCGGTTGAAATACGCCGCAGGATCGGGTTTGTCACCGAGGATAAAGAGTTGTACCCGTACATGACGGTGGAGCAGCTTATCGCCTTCACCCGTCCCTTTTTCCCGAAGTGGCGCCATGACCTGGAGCGGCGGTACGTGCAGATGTTTGAGTTGCCGCCCAAGCGAAAGATTCCAGATCTTTCCAAGGGCATGCGGTCGAAGCTCATGCTGTTACTGGCCATTGCCCGGGGAGCCGAACTGCTCATTTTGGATGAGCCGACGGACGGCCTCGATCCCGCAGCCACGGAGGATGTGCTGCGCGAACTGGTGGCGATCGCTGCATCTTCTGGAACCACCATGTTTTTTTCGTCGCACCAATTGTCCGAAGTGGAGTTGATCGCCGACCACATCGGAATCGTCGACCAGGGAAAGATGGTGGTGAGCGGCTCCCTCGACGATATGAAGGCTCAGTACCAGCGCCTGCAAATGGTATTCCCAGACCCGATGATGCTGCCGAAGCAGTGGGTCGATGGGGTGGAGTCTATGCGACAGGAGGGCCGGATGGTCTCTATCCTAGCCAGCCACAATGCCGATGCCATCGTCGATCAGGTGCAAGCCATACCGGGGATCGTGGTGGAGCGATTCCCGGTAACACTCAAAGAGATTTTCCTGGAACACGTGAGGAGCAACTAACATGCTATGGCACAAGGGATGGCTTGAGACCCGATACAGGCTGCTGTTCGCCACCGGCTTCGTGATTCTCTTGCTAAGTTTGCAGCACGGAGCCACATCGCAAGGCGTTATGGGGCTCGTCCTTTTCTCAAATCCGACACTCGTGGTCATGACCTACTCGCTGCTTGCGGGAGCGGGAGTCGCTACGCAGCCCTCGTTCGTTGCGTCGAAAGGGGTTCATGGCTCCACGCTGTTCACCCTTTCCATGCCGGTGAGCCGATTGCGATTGATGTCGGTTCGGGCGGCCATTGGGTGGCTGGAAGGGGCCGGCGTTATCGGGGTGCTGTGCTGCGCGTTATGGTTCCTGTCTCCTGCACTCAGGGGAATCGTTGGCTCGGGAACGATGCTTCGATATGCCGCTACACTCATTGCCTGCGGGACTGCTATCTATTCTCTGTCGGTGCTGCTGGGAACGTTTCTCGACGATCAGTGGCGCACCTGGGGCACGATGCTTAGCTCCGCCGGGCTGTGGTGGCTTTCTACGCATGCCCCGCTCCCCGCCTTCCTGGACATCTTTCGAGGCATGGGAAGAAGCTCGCCGCTGATCACGCACACCATGCCGTGGAATGCGATGCTCTTCTCCGTCTTGTTGGCGGCGGTTCTATTTTTTACGGCGCTCAACGTGTTGCGAGCCCGTGAGTACTAGAAGGTCTGAGACGAAGCAAATGCCATGGGTTTGAAACAACTAGGGCGTTTGGCATACTCGACATTGGAAAGCGACATCGACTGCTCGAAAACCTACCAGCACTTCGTGCTGGGCTAAGATCAGCCGTCCCTACGGGACTGTGCCCGATACAGGGGAAGGAGTTTCCGCAGCCTCCAGAGCCGTGCCCTGATCTAGAGACTTGCAGGCGGCCTCAAAGACCCGGCCTTTTACGAGGTCTTATTCTGTGCCGTCCCTGACGGGTCTGTGCCCGATACAGGGGAGGAGTTTCCGCAGCCTCCAGAGCCGTGCCCTGATATAGGAACTTGCAGGCCGCCTCAAAGGCCCGGCCTGTTTACGAGGTCTTCTTATGTGCCGTCCCTGATGGGACTCGGTTGATTTCCCGAATGCTACCCGGCACTGCCGCGGCGGTCTACCTCTGTACGGTCCCTTCGGGACTAGATGAACCCAAGGAAACTAGAACTCGAGCCTTCGCCGAGATCACGGCGAGGGCTCCCTGTTTCGCGAAATGCCGCGGTCACCGGATCGGAACCAAAGTGGTGTTCGTGCCCGGACATGTAATGCGCGCCGGGCAAGCCACGGGCTGAGACTCGATCATGGGCTGACACTCGGTCTCCGCACCAGCCTGTGCTCGGAACCATTGATCCTCCTCTTCAAGCCAATTTTGGATCCGATGGGGGACGGCAAAGGACTGCATTCGACGGCAAATCGGGGCAGCCTCGTCGATTCAGTACCTTACGGCTTGTCGCCATTTCCCATTTGGCACATTTTTTGGGAGCGGTTCAATGTAACCGCCTATAGGAGATGGTCCATGAAAAGCATAAAGGTGACTTCGGCGGTGCAGATTCTCTCACTGCTTTTGACGGTCGCGGGCAGCAGTGCCCTGGCCGGAGAACGGAAGACAGCCCACTTCAGCGGCTTGATCAACGATTATTCACCGTTAAGTCCTACCGTGAAAGGCAGCCCATGGGACATGCATGGTCAATGGTCGATGGACATTGATCCTGAATGGGAAACCGCCGACTTCGCTGCCGATATGACGATGTCAGGTTATGGGATGACCACTGCCGGGGCGGTGGATCCGACGCATCCCCTGGTGAACCCCCACACCCACCACATCCGGTTGACCAATATGAAGATCATTTGGAATATTACCGGCTGTCCCGCGTACCTGCCTCCGCTTACGACATCAGGATTTCAGATCATGGGCACGGTGAGCCTGATGACGGGGAACGGAAGCGTAGCCCCGTTTGAGACGAATCCTCCTTCCTCGACACTGCAAGTGTGCGTGTCGGGAGCTGGAGCCAGTGCAGGCAAGTACACGATCGAGAACTCGAACATCACGCTGGTGTTTGGGGGACCGGCAACCATGCACTTTGGACCACAACCGCTGCACGGCGTGGTGCGCCGACTGCCGGCCGATCAGCCAGCCTGGTAAATAACAAGCCGCAAGGAAGGCCCTCCCTCCGGAGCCTTCCGGCGGACCGTACAAAGTAGGCGCATGAGACAAAAGACCGAGGTGTCGCCAAAATGGACTCGCCTGGCAGGCAACAGTGCCGTGATCGCGTTCGCGGCACTCTGCAGCGTGGCGAATGCGGGAAGGGTTTGGGCGACACCTGCTGCGGGGTTTACGACCACAACCACCATGAGTGGACGTTTCGATGAAATTGATGTGAGGAACAATCCCCTCATTTCCGATTCTATTGAACTCGATCGACGGGCGAAGGCGTGGCTCGCTCTTGAGAAGGTGCCGGGATCGTCGCATCTGTACGTCCAGAGCAATGTATGGCAGACGGGAGGAAGCACCGGCTGGCACACTCACCCTGGGCACAGCCTCATCATCGTCACGGCCGGAACGGTGACGGAGTATGAGGCTCCCGACCTTGACTGCAAGCCCCACGTTTATACCGAGGGTATGAGCTTTATTGATCCCCACCATGATCATGGCCAAATCGATGATCATGCCCACATTGTTCGGAACGAAGGGGACCGGGTGGCACGAACCATTGCGATTCAACTGATACCGGCGGGGGAGGAGCGCCGGATTGACTCCGCGGACCCGGGGACCTGTCGCTTTTGACGAGGACCTCTTATAGAGTCTGAGCCAGGAATAAGCTTGGAGACCTTGGGTCCACCTGGGCAAGCTACCTAGCCATTTCGCTTCGCCATGGTTGATGATGCCAACAAGTTGATACCCCTGTTCGGTGGAGTTATCGAAGAGGATTCCATGGTCCGTGCGAGATATCGCAACAGGGGCATTCCGTTGGTACGTTTGCCATTCCTCCCGAAAACCTTTTCGCAGCTCGCTCGGTGATGAGCCAAATGGTTCAAGGCAGCCGTGCCGAAGATGGGTGTGAAGAGTACGTTTACGCCGAAGACCTATTCAAGCCCGGCCTCATCCACGTGAAGGAACTTTGGCGTGACCAGTCCGCACTCGACCTTCACTTCGCTTCTGAACATCTCGCCGAGTGGCGTTCTTCATGGGTAAGGTTTGGAATTGGAAGCCGGAACTTGCGGGTGTATGAGGTCGGCTTACCTCGAACAACATCGCGCTAGATTTCACCAGGTCGTTTAGCAAGCCGGCGGATGGACGCTCTTTCGCAATTGCAGCATCGTGACGGCAAGATGTTCGTGTTGAAATTCTCTTTCAATCTGCCAGCCGTGGTGGAGATAGAAAGAGATGGCCCGGACATTCGCCTTGACTACACGGAGGCGAGCGACACCGAGTCTTCGTGCTGCAATTTCCGCCTCTCCCAAAGAAAGTAGCCGAGCACCGAGCCCGTGCCCCCTTTGTTCACTCATGATCCAAAGATCGTCAATCCATTCATCGGTGGTCAGCAAGACACCAACTGGCTCCGCTCCATCCAATGCGATCCAGCCTCTGGACCAGTCATTGTGATCCATCGGCTTGGAGGATGTGTCCCAGAGGCTTCCGTAGACCTCAGACATAATGCTGCCAATCAAAGCCCGGATCGCAGGGTATTCCAACGGAGCTGGACGCCTGATGATCATGATCGTTGAGCGATTCTAATCCGCTTATCGCCGGACTTCCGGAGATAATTGCTTCGATCCGATATGGCGATGGAAGGCTTATCCGCGATGGTCGGGACATTTTGCTCCGGTGGATGAAGGTCCGTTGTAGTCTGATTTGGGCAAACTTCGCGCCTCGAGACCAGCATCTCAAAAAAGCACCACGCCTCCGGAGGCTTTCATGCCAACAAAGACCGCGACCAAGCTGACACCCAAGGCCCACCACTCTCCCATGGAGCACCCGCGCCACCAGTACCCGCAGGAAACCGAGGCTTTGCAAGAGGTCGCGCTGAGCTGCGGCCTTCGCGCGGAAATTAAGTGGGGCAAACCCTGCTTTACGGTTGAAGGGAAGAACATTGTTCTTATTCAGCGCTTCAACGAATACATTGCCCTGATGTTCTTCAAAGGCGCTCTGCTCAAAGATCCGGAGAAGTTACTCTCCCGCATCGGCGAGCACATGCAGGCGCCACGCCAGCTTCGGTTCCGTACTGTCTCCGAAATCACACGCCTGAAATCCACCATCAAGGCTTACATCAAAGAAGCCATCGAACTCGAAAAGTCGGGCGCAAAGGTTGTGCTGAAGAAAGCTACCGAATACAAAATCCCGGACGAGTTGCAAACAAAACTGAACACGAGCTCAGCGCTAAAAAAAGCCTTTACCGCGCTTACCCCGGGGCGACAAAAAGGCTATATCTTCCAGATTGCGGCTGCCAAACAATCGGCCACTCGTGCGTCCCGAGTAGAGAAGTACATTCCACAGATTCTGGCCGGCAAGGGGTTGAACGACTAGCAGACTGTTATTACCAAACGGAAGCGGCCCTCAGCGGCTAAAGCCGTACCCGATTGAAACAATCAGCGCGCCCAGTCGATTTTGTCGAAGAGCGCGCGCAGGCGGCTTCCCTTTTCGGCGTGGATGCTTTCGACAAAACTTATGCGGCCGGCAAGGTGGTCGGGGAAATTGGGATGCGCTTCACGGTTCTGGGTTGCTGATCCGTGGCGGATGCAGTTGGTGAGGATCGCTTTCAATACGTCGTAGTCTTTGCGACGAATGTTCAAGCGCTCATTGGTCACCAGTCCGGCGAGATGTTGCCGCACGGACTGACGCATGATGCGGGTCTTGCGGTGATGGACGGTAAAGCCTTCTTCTCCCAGGATACGTGCGACATAGGTGGCGAAGCGCTCGACCGAGCGGTTGAAGTTTTCGCCGCCGGAGAAGGCGAGGTCGTCGGCATAGCGGGTGTAGGCTGCCGACGCGGATGCGGCAAGGCCAGACAGGCGGCAATCGAGCCGGTAGCTGCAGAGATTGGCGAGTGCCGGGGAGGTGGGCGCGCCCTGCGGCAGATGGGGCCGGGCGTACAACCCGCGCACATGCCATAGATCTTCTGCACTGAGTGGGACGTCCCTCTGCTTGCTGGCTTCGCGCCAGATGGGTTGCGGCACGGCATTGGTTACGAGGCCGCCGAGCAGATCGGCTACCGGCTCCGGGTAGCCGATGGTGCGGAAGAAACTCTGCACCCGTGCGCCGGGGAAGGTGGGAAAGAAATCCTGCAGGTCTATGCGGAGAACGACGCGCCGGCCGACGTGCGGCAGGGCAAAACTCTGGATTCCGCGGGCCTTCACAAAGCCATGCACCGCCGGGTGCGACGGAATGCGGTCGAGGATGCCCGAAAGAATTTGCCGCTGCAGCTGTTTCAAGCGAGGCTTCGGCGTTTCGATCAAGCGGATGCTTCCCGTGGATTTGGCCAGCACGCGGTAGTGATAGTGCTCAAGCCGGGGTTGCGGCTGCTTATAACCCAGGCCTTTGAGGTCGGCGAACCAACCTAGTTCCTGTGGGGTAAGCTGGCACCACTCGGCGAGTGCCGCGACCGTCTCGATGCGAGGGATGGCCCAGGTTTGTGCAGTGGCCGCCGGCTGCATCGATTGTGGGCCGGTGACCCAGTGATGAATTTTGATTTTGCGGTCATGCTTTTGACAGGCTTCGACGAAGCCTTGGTCCTGGCGGAGAAAGCGAATGACTTCGCGGCGCCGCGGGCGGATGGTTCCCTCGCAGGATTGCAGATAGCGCCCCGCGAGAGGGGGAATCCAGCGCCACTTGCGTCCGAGCACATGGGTCAGGCGCTCAGCGATCGCGTCCTTCTCGGGTTCCGCTGAGAGGATGGCGTTGGCCAGTGTCGCGAGCAGCGCAGAGTTGAGCATGGGAACGAGCGGGAGGATGCTCCAACGAGTCTTACTTTGCGCGAGCATCTCCGCGCTTGCGCGGTGTCGCTCATGCGATGGATCGCCAGTTTTTCACGATGCCCCAGGGTATCCCTGGAGATGCCGGTGAAGGCAGGCTTGGAGCATCCGCCGCATGGAAAGAATAACAGGGGAATTGGGGCGCAACGACGGAAGAGTTGCGGCTCGTTCTCAACGTCCAGGGATTACTCAACGCCCAGGACCTTCACAATGACACGCTTCGGGCGCTGCCCGTCGAACTCGGCATAAAACACTCTTTGCCAAGTGCCCAGATCCAGTTTGCCGTTGGTGACGGGAAGCGTGGTTTCATGGTGCAGCAACAATGCCTTGAGATGGGCGTCGGCATTGTCCTCGCCGGTCTGGTGGTGCTTGTAGCCGGGGCGCTCCGGCGCTAACTCCTCCAGCCACTTGCCGATGTCTTCGATCAGACCGCTTTCGAAATCGTTTACGTAGATAGCGGCGGTAATGTGCATGGGCGAGACAAAGCAAAGGCCGTCTTTCAGCTTGCTGTTACGCACGACCTTCTCGATCTGATCGGTGATGTGGACCATCTCCTTGCGCTTACTGGTTTCGAAGACCAGGTACTCTGTGTGGCTCTTCATCATATGCATTCCCCTGAGCACCAGAATGCCTTTGCCCCCCCAAAGTAGCAACCGGGCAGCCCACCTGGGAGGCTTTCGAACGATTGCCCTGTCGCATTACTGTGACTATGGAGGCATGCACGATGAAAGCAGCGCAGGTGGAAGAGTCCGGGCCCGTGGCGAAGCTAGCGCTGGCCGATGTAGATAAGCCGGCGGCAGGGCCTGGCCAGATACTCATCAAGGTTCATGCTGCGGGAGTCACCCGCCCGGAGCTGACGTGGTACCCGACCTCGCATACTCCCAGTGGAGAGCCACGCAAGCACGCGATCCCGGGCCACGAGTTCTCGGGAGTTATCGCCGGGCTTGGCGAGGGAGTCAGTGGATTCACGATGGGCGATGCGGTCTTCGGCATGAATGATTGGTTTCAGGATGGAGCTACGGCGGAGTATTGCCTGACGACGCCCTGGAGCATTGCCGCCAAGCCCTCCCAGCTCACCCACATCGAGGCAGCGACCGTGCCTATCGGTGCACTCACCGCCTGGCAAGGCCTCTTCGAGAAGGCCCATCTGCGGCCGGGGGAGCGTGTGCTGGTGCACGGGGGCGCCGGCGCCGTGGGCCTGTTTGCAGTCCAACTTGCCCACCTGCATGGGGCGCACGTGATTGCCACCGCATCCGCGCTGGCGTTACCGTTTGTGCGCAGGATAGGCGCTCAGCAGGTCATCGACTATCGAGCGGCAAGGTTTGAGGACGCTGCGGGGCACGTCGATGTAGTTTTCGATACGGTGGGTGGCGAAATACGGGAACGGTCGCGGGCTCTTCTGACGCAGCACGGCCGCCTGGTATCGATCGCGGAGGATGAAGCAGTGACCACTGACCCCAAGGTCCGGGAGGCGTTCTTTATCGTCGAACCCAACCACACGCAATTGGTGGAAATTGCCAACATGATCGATGAGGGGCGCATGGGAGCGTTTGTCAAACGAGTCGTTCCGCTGGAAAATGCATCTCACGCGTATACCGGAGTGGTCGAACCCAATGACGGCTTCGGCAAACTCGTGGTTACTCTCGAGTAAGCGGCAAAAGGAGCTCTTCATGCTCGTTCCATACGATGCAATCGTGATTGGCGCCGGCCAGGCGGGGCCATCCCTGGCAGGCCGCCTGACGCAATCCGGCCGACGGGTGGCATTTATTGAGCGCAAACTTTTTGGCGGCACGTGCGTGAACAACGGGTGCACACCTACCAAAGCAATGGTCGCCAGTGCTTACGCCGCGCACCTGGCGCGGCGCGCCAACGAGTACGGCGTTCTCCTCACGGGAAACATCACGGTGGATATGAAGGCAGTGAAGGCGCGCAAAGACGCGATCGTTGCCAAGTCACGCGACGGCATCGAAGCGTGGCTGCGCGGGATGAAGAACTGCACCGTGTATCACGAGGCGGCGCGGTTTGTTTCTCCCAATCAAGTGCAGGTGGGCAGTGACACGCTGACGGCGGCCGAGTTTTTTATCAATGTCGGCGGCCGTCCCACGATACCGGATATGCCGGGCGTCCCCCATGTTCCTTACCTTACGAGCACCACGCTGCTCGACCTGGACACGCTGCCGCAGCATCTGATTGTGGTCGGTGCAAGCTATGTCGGTTTGGAATTTGCGCAGATGTTCCGCCGCTTTGGCAGCGAGGTCACGATCGTCGAGCGGAAAGACCGGGTGGTGCATCAGGAAGATGAAGACGTGTCGGCTGCGATTCAAGACATCCTGGAGCGCGAGGGAATTCAGTTCCGCCTTGGCGCCGAATGCATTTCGCTCGAGGGCGAGGGCCACGACGTCTCCGTAGGTGTCAACTGCACGACCGGCGAACCAACCGTGCATGGATCGCATATTTTGCTGGCGGTAGGCCGAACACCGAATACCGGCGACTTGGGCCTGCGCGAAGCGGGCATAGAAGCGGACGCGCGGGGCTTCATTACGGTGGACGATCAGTTGCGCACCAATGTGCCCGGCATCTGGGCCATGGGCGATTGTAACGGCCGCGGTGCTTTTACCCACACATCCTGGAATGACTACGAGATTGTCGCGGGCAACCTTCTGGACAACGACCCGAGGCGGGTCAGCGACCGCATTCCCGCGCACGGGCTCTATATCGATCCGCCACTGGGAAGGATCGGCATGACCGAAGCCGCGGTTCGGAAAACAGGCAAACCTGCGCTGATGGGCACTCGCCCCATGACCAAGGTGGGCCGGGCGACGGAGAAAGGCGAGACCCTCGGCTTCATGAAAGTGCTGGTGGACGCGGAGAGCAAACAGATCCTGGGCGCTTCGATTCTGGGGACGGGCGGGGATGAGGCGGTGCATTGCCTGCTGGACACGATGTATGCCAAGGCGCCCTACACGACGGTGCAGCGTGCGGTGCACATTCACCCCACGGTCAGCGAACTTATTCCTACGGTACTCGGGGACTTGAAGCCGCTGGCGGTTTGAAACGGCCCAACTGCAGGCGCAGACGCTCGCTCCAATTGGCCTGATGCTCGGGGCGGGCGTAGGCCTTGCGGCCCTCCACGGACACTTGAGCTATGGTGCCATTGGCGGGCGAGCTGGATAGCTCGAGTTTGCAGCCCAGTCCGCGAGCGCGCTCGCGCATACCGGTGATACCCCAGTGACCCTGTTTGGCGCCGGCCCGGAGCACGTCGGAAGCCACACCAACACCGTTGTCGCGGCAACACAGACGCAGTTGCTTTTGTTCGTAGGCCAGTTCGAGCACAATTTCGGTGGCGTATGCGTGGCGCACGGCATTGGTCAGTGCTTCCCGCCCGATCGAGTAGAGCTCGTCCTGCACCGATGGCCTGAGGAGCACAGGCTCTCCCGCAACAGCCAGGCTGATGCGCGCGACAGAATCGGCCTGGAGTGTTTCCACGGTGCGGCGGAAATACTTTTCCAGATCGCCAGGAGAGACCGCTTCGGCTCGCAGCTCGCGCACTTTCTCGCGGCCCTCAGCGATGACATCGTCGGCGCGGTCGAGAGCTTCGCGCAGGATGGCCCGCACCGGCTCTGCCGCGGGCAGCCGTTCGGTGGCGAAATGGAAGCGGAGCATCAACCCCTGCACGCCCTGCAACAGGGTGTCGTGCAGATCGCGGGCAATGCGAATGCGCTCCTGGGCACGCTCCTCAAGCCGGTCACGCATCTTGCCGGTGATGTACTGCACGCGGAGGCGATAAATCAGCCAAACGAACGCGAGCAGCGGAAGGCAAGCCAGCAGATAAAACCAAGTGGTGCGATAAAAGGGATCCTTGCTGGTGAGCTGCATCGCTGTGGGCAGTTCGCTCCAGGGGCCGGTTCCGGTGGCCGCCCTCACGCGGAAGCGATAGGTGCCTGCAGGAAGGTTGGTGTAGAAGGCCTGACGGCGATTACCGGCATCCTGCCATTCTTTGTCCTGCCCCTCCAGCATGTATTCGTAGTTGACGCGATCGGGCGATTGCAGGTCGACGCCGATGTAGTCAAACTCCAGCTTCTTGAGCGGGCGTGACGTTACCATCCCCGGTTCTCCTTCTCCCTCGCGCAGCGGAACTCCGTTCACCAGCGTCGACTGCAAGAGCACGTTGGGGGTGGAGACAGATCGGCGGGCCAAGGCGGGATCGATGGATACCAGGTGGCCCGAGGTGGCGAACCATACGACGCCGCTCTTATCAATCACCGCGGACGGCGTGGGCTTGCTCTGCGCCGGGGAGCCGAAGATGCCGTCCTGTTCGTTGAGTAGCTGGAAATCCATGGCGTAGCTCGGGTCTGCGAGCGCTTTTTTCCACTCGCTTGCCGGGAGGCGGATGATGCCGGAGCCGGCGTTGAGCCAAAGGTCACCGTGGCGGTCCTGGGCGATGCCAGAGATACCGCGCAGCAGCGACGGGGTGCTCAATTGCAAGGATTGAAAACGGGTGCCGGTGTACCAGGCGAGCCCGTCAGAGCCGCCGGCGACTAACACGTTGCCAGCTTCGTAGATCACCGACACGCTGTTCAGCGCCACCCCTTGCTGCTCACCAAACACGTGGTAGCCGGTGGCGTCGTTGAGCACAATCTGGTTATGCGGGTAACCGAGCCATAGGCGTCCGCCGGCAGTGTTGCGCAATGAAATGGGAGATTCCTGGGGAAGGCCGGGCGCCGTCACCTGCTTCCAGGCGCCGTCGTAGCGCCACAGTCCGTGGCCTTCGAAGCAGGCCAGGAACACGCCCTGCAAGTCCTTGCCCATGCACCACGTTTCCCCGCCTCTTCCCTCCGCAGGCGCGGGGATGCGCTGCGGCGAGCCTCCATTCTCCGGGTAGTGAAAGAAGTTGCGGCTGATCTGGTCGAGCATCCATACGGAACCATCACTGTCCTGAAAGAGAGTGCTGCTGCCATGGCCCTCGCCGATGAAAGAAACCTGGCCGCCGCGCAGGCGCATGAGCGGTTTATCCATGTCGTGGATCCAGATGCCGTCGCTTCGATCGGCCAGCAGTGCGGGATAGTAATCGAAAGCAACGCCGCGAAACGGAACCACGGGAGTGGGACGAAAACGATCGAGGCCGCGTGTCGTCCCCACCCAGATGGCGCCCTGGCGGTCCTGCAGAATGGCGCGCGTTTGACCATCGGTCAGCCCATTGCCCGCGGTGTAGTATTCGACCTGGCGTGCAGAGGGGTCGCCGGCATGCTTGATGCGGGTCAAGCCTCCGAACTCGTTGGCGAGCCATAGGGTACCGCCGGCATCGACCAGCATGATGGGCACACCCGGAATCCGCACGCCATCTGTGGTGCGGTTGTCCTGGAGCGGATGCACCGCCTTCCAGGCGTCGCAGATCCAGATCTGTCCGCTGGGAAGCTGGGCAAACTGGTTGACCACCTGCGCCGTCTCCGCCACCGAGGTGAAGCCGGCCTCACCCTTCTTCAACTCGTACACATGGCCTTTGTCGGCGGTCCACAGGTTGCCGTCGCGATCGAAGAAAAGCGAGTACAGTCCGTCGGAAGCCAGGCCGTGTTTGGCGGAATAGTTTTCCCAGCCAGTACCGGTGAAGTGCATCAACAGACCGTCGGCGGTCGCCCAGACAGAGCCGTCTTCCCGTGCAAGTAACTGTTCCGTGGATTGGCTCACGAGGCCATTGCTCTTGCCGTAGTCAGTCTTTTTGCCATTGCGCAGGTAGCTGATTCCACCCATGCGGAAGCCGATCCACAAGCCACCGTCGCGGTCCGCGGCTAACGCGGAGATATCCGAAGCCGGCAGGCGAGGGTCGGCGGAGGTGAAGGGATAGGACTGAAAGTCGAGGCCGTCGAAGCGGAAGAGCCCGAAACTGGAGCCGATCCACAGGTATCCATCTTTGGTTTGCGCCAGGGCCGAGATGTCGCTGGGCGCGCCATCGCGCCGCGTCCAGCCCAGGTGGGCCATATCATCCAACGGCTGGGGAGCGGCTTGCGGAGGAAGATGGGAACTCGAGGCGTGCCAGCGTTGGGCGGGCGCGGGCGCGGCGGCGAGGAGTACGAGCAACGGGAGGTGCCAGATCGCGCGCCAATCCATTCCTCTCCACCAGGTGGATAGACTAACCGTCAAGGAACCCGCGCTTCATCGCGATCAGCACGGCGTGGGTGCGATCATTGGCTCCAAGCTTGGCCATGATGCTTTTCATGTGGCCCTTCACCGTATATTCCGTGATGGTGAGCTTGTCGGCGACGATCTTGTTGGAGTGTCCCGCAGCGACACTGCGCAACACGTCAATTTCCCGGCTGGAAAGACGATCGGCGCTGATGTTCTCCGCCATGTCCTGAGCGACCTCTGGCTGAATGCGGCGGCGGCCGGCGTGGACATCGCGAATCGCCTGTACCAACTCCTTGCGTAGTGAACCCTTCAGCAAGTAGCCCGCGGCGCCTGCCTGCAGGGCGCGGGTGGCCTGCATGTCTCCCGAGTAGGTGGTCAGCACGAGCACCCGTGCCGCGGGCGCCAGGCGCTTGATTTCCATGGTGGCGTCGATGCCGTTCATCAGCGGCATCTGCAGGTCCATCAGGGTCACATCGGGGCGATGCTGGCGAAACATTTCGACTGCTTCTCGCCCATTGGCCGCTTCCGCGATCACGGTCATGTCTGGTTGCGAGGTAATCGCAAAACTAATCCCATCGCGGACTAAAGGGTGATCGTCCACGGAAAGAATGGTGATGGGACGGGCAGACGTCATCATTGCCTCAATCTCTTTCAAGTATAGAGAGCGAGGGATGGGGGCGGACCCCTCATTAGTATGGCCGCTCGAAGGTTCTTCAGCGGTTGAAGCGGAGCAAGAAGCCGGCCATGGCATGCATGGCCGGCGGGGATTTCCAGGCGGTGCAGGAGCCAGGAGAAGGGGCGTATCTTGCAGCAGGGGAAGGCTTAGCGGGGGGTCGCACCGTGATGAAGAAGGATGCGCGAGGCCGCCACGCCGATGAGCACCAGCCCGGCCAGCAAGAAGGTTAAACGGGTCAGCACCCTCCAAATGCGGGTTTCCGGGGGAAGCACGCCGCGCTTGGTCTTAAGACTGTAAACCTGCCCCAGTAACCCGGACAGCATCAGGAAAAAACCCAGGGCGAGTAATAACCAGGTCATGGCTGGTCCTCCGTCTTTCTATTTTGCGATGAACATCTTCCGTTTGGGGTCTGCGCCACGTCTACAGAATTGATCTAAACTGTTGGAGTTCGCATGAGGAGTCGCGCGATGAAGATTCTCCGCTGGGTCTGGCTGGCATTCACCCTTGGATTGCTTGGATACGCTTTCTACCAGGGCATGTATGTCGCGCCCACTGAGGCTACCATGGGGGACATCCAGCGGATTTTCTACTATCACTTCCCCTCCGCGATGATGGCGTTCCTCTTCTTCTTTGCCAGCTTCGTTGCTTCCATTGTCTATCTTGCCAGCCGCCGGAATCATCCCCAGCGGGCGATGGCTGCGGATGCCGCTGCGTTGGCGGGCGCGGAGATGGGCCTGGTTTTTTGCACCCTGGTGCTGATCCAGGGGCCGCTCTGGGCGCGCCCGGTGTGGGGTATCTGGTGGACCTGGGATGCGCGGCTGACGACGACCCTGGTGCTGTGGTTGATCTATGCGAGTTACCTGCTGCTGCGTAAGTTTGCCGATGGGCCGCAGATGCAGACGCTGGCTGCGGTGCTGGCGATTTTTGGATATGTCGATGTACCGATTGTCTACTACTCCACAACCTGGTGGCGGACGCAGCATCCGGCGCCGGTGATGGGTGGAGGAGCGAACTCCGGGCTTGATCCGGCGATGTGGCCGGCGGTTTGGTGGAACCTGGGTGCCTGGCTTGCGTGGGGGATTTTGATGGCGGGATGGCGGTACAGCATTGAGCGGAGGCGTCAGGTGGCTGAGCAGCATGCAGCGCTGCATGCTCTTGAAGCCAGTCTGGAAGTTACGCTTTAGCGCGGAAGGAAATTATGGCTCATCGTCATTTGATTCTTGCCTACACGATTACGGTTTTGGGCCAGCTGGCTTATGCAGGCTGGGTGGGTCTGCAGTATCGGGCTACACGGAAACTGGAGCGGGAGTTTCCGCCGTATCCGGCTAATAAGTAAGGGGAACACGGGTTTGGGGACCTTTGAGGTTTCTTCTCGGGCATTCGTTATTTCCCACATCTCGCCAAAAGAGGGCGAGATACCCGGATTTCCTGCTAGAGGCTCCGACGGACAGCAGCGTGTGCGGCTTTCTTCACGGAAAGCCGCATGAAGTTCATTGGCCCCACCAAAGTCCACAGGAAATCCGGGGGTATGGGGCACCCCTGGTCGAGGCTATTCCGACCAGGAAGAGTTGGGGCTATTCCGACCAGGAAGAGTTGGGCTATTCCGACCAGGAAGAGTTGGGCTATTCCGACCGGGAAAAGTTGGGGCTGTTCCGACAGGAAAAGTTGGGGCTGTTCCGACCAGGAAAAGTTGGGGCTATTCCGACAGGAAAAGTTGGGGCTGTTTTGGCTAGGAGTGGGGTCCGGGGGCTTCTCTTGCTTCTTCTGCCATGAGTTCTGCTGGGTGATTGCCTAGAAGCTCTTCCTCGGGCTCGATGTGTACCAGGACTTCGGAGATCTTTTCTACCTGGTCGCGCACGCGGTCGCGGACCAAATGTGCGATGAGATGACCCTCACGTACCGTCAGGTCTCCGTGCACGACGACATGCAGGTCGACGTAGTAGCGAAAACCTACCTTGCGCACAAAACACTTCTCTACCCCGAGAACGTCGGGCACGGCTTCCGCTACTTTGCGGACCTGCTCTTCGATCTCCGGAGCCGGAGCGGTGTCAAGCAATTCGGCTACGGGGCGGCGGAGCTGTTGCCAGCCGCCGAAGAGGATCACCGGTGCGGCACACAGAGCGGCCCAGTCATCGGCGGTTGGATCGCCGGTCCATAACGCTGCCGAAATACCGATGAAGGCAAAGGCGGAGATGACGGCATCGCTGAGATGGTGCCAGGCATCCCCACGCAAGGCCGTACTCTCGATTCTGCTGCTCACCCCGGCGACGTAGCGTCCGAGCAAGGTTTTGACGGGGACGACACAGAGCAACACCCACAAGGTGTACGCCTGGGGCAGCTTGTGCGGGGTGCGAATCAGGTTGATGCTTTCGGCGGCGATTCCCAATGCCGAGAGAATCATGGCGACGCCGACCACCGCTGCCGCGATGGGATCCGCCTTGCCGTGGCCGTAAGGATGTTCCTTGTCGGGAGGCTTGATGGCCAGCCGCAGACCGTAATAGACCACTGAGGAACTGATGACATCGAGGAAAGACTCGATTCCATCGGCCAAAAGGGCGAAGGAATGGCCGATGAGGCCGGTCAGGCATTTCACCAGGGCCAGGGTCAAATTGATGGCAATCCCGAGCAGGGAGGAGCGCAGGCCCCCCTCGACCATCTGCTCAGTTGTCGGCGAAGCCGTCATACTTGCATTCTCTCGTATTTATGGGCCGTTTGTTGTAGCCGGACGGTAGCGTTACCAAGCCCGCTCACGAAGGTTTTCTTTTTTTGGAATCCGCCTTGCTCCGCGCCGTTAATCCTTACTAAACTTAAACTGGACCAAGGCCCCGGAGGCGTCCGTTGCTGCGCTTTTTGAAGCTCGCTCTCATCTTCGAACTTTCCAGTGTGATCGGGCTTTCCATCCTGATGGCGCAATTCTTTTATCGCGCCTATAACAACGCCAGCAGCGAACATCTTCCGGTAAGTTTTCTCGCCGCCCTGGTCATGCTGGTGCTTGGCATCACGCAGACCGCCATGTCCTTCCGCAAAGAGAAGGTTCGGCTGGCCTACAGCCGTCCCTCGGTGCAGGAAAAGCTTCGCCTGAAGGTGATCTACAGCACCTTGACGGCTTTGCTGTTTGTGGCGGCCGGCGTCCTGCTGGTGATTCTCAGGAACCACCTCCGCTAGCGGCTAGCCACTCTCTTTTGCCTACCAACGACGGATGATTGCGGTTTGCGCGGACGCGCTACCTCAGGCTGAGGCTCGACCTTTTGCGGCGGCTGTGCGCCCTGGGAGGATTGCTGATCCATCCACTCATCGAGACGGGAGCGCTTGAAGCGCCAGCGGTTGCCGAGCTTGAAGGCGGGGACGAATCCGTCTGAAGCGTACTTGTAGAGCGTGTCGGGACTGATGCCGAGGTAGTCAGAGGCCAGGCGGATATCCATGACTTCACGAACCTCTTCTCTCGCCGGTGTGGTTCTCATCGAAGTGCTCTCCTCTGGGAACTGCTTGACCGTGCGAGAGTGCATCCCGCCGTTGTGCTTATACCGCGTTTTCACCCTGTAATACAAGAAATTATCGCGAGTTGTTCGCGTCTCTTGGGTTTTTGCGGTTTTTGTTTAGTTCCAGTGGGAGCGTAACAGAATTTGCGCGCATGCGATGCATTACCTGCGGCATGCGCGCGGTTACCAAGGACATCGTATCGCAGCTGATCCCTCATTCAGGATGGCTCATGCTGCACATTTTGTATCGTCTGTAACTCGCTCATTCCTCTTGATTAGCGAGACAGCTATTTTGCGGTCTGCCACTAGAGTTCGGGTTGCAGACCAGCGGCGAGGGCAATCAAGTCGTCACCTATGGTGCGCGTTTTTGCGATCGCATCTTCGAGCGGAATGTTGGTGATCTCGGTGCCGCGCAGAACAACGAGGCGACCGAACTTCCCTTCGTGAACGAGATCGATGGCGGCCGAGCCGTATCGCGTGGCGAGCATGCGATCGTAGGCGGTTGGAGTGCCTCCACGCTGGGTGTGTCCCAGGTTGACGGAGCGGGTTTCGTAGCCGGTTTTTTCTTCGATCAACTCGGCGACGGCTTGCCCGATACCAGCCAGGCGAGCGTGCCCGAAGGCGTCGACCTTGGTGCCGAGGGTGGCCAGTTTTTCAGTGCCGGGGATCTTGGCGCCTTCGGCAACGACGACGATGGAGAAGAGTTTGCCGCGTTCGTGGCGGTCCTTGAGGATCTTGACTGCGGCATCGATGTCGATGGGCTTTTCCGGAACGAAGATGACGTCGGCGCCGCCGGCGATGCCCGAGGTGATGGCGATCCAGCCGGCGTCGCGGCCCATGACTTCGCACACGATGACGCGGTTGTGGGCCTCGGCGGTGGAGTGCAGCCGGTCGACGGCTTCGGTCGCAATCGAAACGGCAGTGTCGAAGCCGAAGCAGGCATCGGTTCCGCTGAGATCATTGTCGATGGTCTTGGGCACGCCGACGACCTTGATTCCCTTTTGGACGAGCGCGTTGGCGACACCCTGGGTGTCATCGCCTCCGATGGTGATCATGGCGTCGAGGTTGTTGGCCTTGATGGTGGCGAGGCATTTGTCGATGCCGCCTTCCATCTTGCGCGGATTAGTGCGGGAAGTACGCAGGATGGTGCCACCCAGTTGCAGAATGCCGGACACGGACTCGAGGGTGAGGGGCATGGTTTTGTTTTCGACAACCCCGCGCCAGCCTTCGATGAAGCCTACGAATTCGTCATTGTGATGAAAGATGCCCTTGCGTACTGCGGCGCGGATGACCGCGTTCAGTCCGGGGCAGTCGCCGCCGCCGGTGAGGATTCCAACTCGCATGTTGCTGTTCTCCTGAAAGTACCTTGTGAATCATAGCTGTGGAAGGGGTAGGAGGGAAATGTGGGATGGAATTGAGGGGAGTTGCCCAGGACGGACGTCCTGGGTAATTATCATCCGTCCCCAAGCCGCTGCGGCGAGGTAGCTCGCTGCGGCGAGGACGGAACTGGACGGATGTTTGAACTGGATCCCAGCACTCACGTCCTGGGCTATTTTCGGTCGTCCCTTCGGGACTCTTGTTTTCTTCGAATTCTAGTGGGCTGCAGAAAAAGTCGTTGTTACGAGAAGAGAGCGGCCCTCAGCGGCTAAAGCCGGATTTGTTTTCAAGCAGTTACGGACGGGCTAATGCTCGCTGCGGCGAGGCAGCCCGTCCCTTTAGCAAGGCGACTTTTTCCGCAGCCTGCTAGTGGTGGAAGAGTTTGTTGAGAAGGGCTCCCGCGTTGGGCTTGTTGCCGTTGCTGCCCAGAAGTTGCTGCTTGAGGATGTTGCCGGCGTTCTTTTGCAATAGCTTGCTCAGGTCGGCTTGAATGGCTGGGTTCGACGTGGTACCGCCGATATGGACGGGAATTCCGTTTGCGGCTGCGGTGGTTACGGCCTGCCCCAGGACTCCTCCACTGACTGCGGTCAAACCCGATAAGACACCGGAGTTGGCGTTGATCTTGGCCACAACGTCGAAATTAAGCCCGCCCTGGGGAGAGACTGTGCCGGCTCCCGTTGCCGTACCAAGAGACGGTACGGCGGCGTATAGATTGTCGATGCGCGTTCCCGCGGGGGACGAATTGACGTTGGCACGCACGGTCTGAATCTGCGTGCCTCCCTGGGTTCCGGAAGTTGGCTTGAGGCCGCCTATTTTTGACGAGAGATCGAAACCGGCCAGGCGCGTGTTGTCGACCTGCACCGGACCGCTGATGGTGGGCGCATTGGCGGGTCCATCGATGGCAAGATTGGCGGTGAGGGTGCCGCCTTGCAGGCTCGATCCACTGGGGAGACGCACGCCGGCGGCCGGCAACAAGGCTTCCACCTGGTTGATGGGCAGGTTGGGGGCAGCCAGCCGCAGGGCCAGGATGGCCTGCGATCCTTTCATGGCGTAAGTCCCGTTCACATGCACAGTCACGGCGCCGGTCTTGATGCCGAGATCGCTGATCTGGCCGGTGCGGGTCTCAAGGTTCGTGTTCACGGTGTACGTGATGTCGACGGGATTTGGGGTGGGTGCACCGTTGGCGACAAGTTTCAGGCGGGCAGCAACAACGGTGCCGTTGCTGGTAAGGGTTTGGCCGTTGGAGCTGACCTGGGCGGCGATGTCCGCCAACATGGAAATGCCTTGGTCGGCGCTGATGACGCCGGCGGCCACGGGATCAAAGTGCTTCAGGTTGATGGCCGCCGTGAGCGGAGTCTCCGAGGCGTCTTTCTGGTTCACCGGCCCGGCGTTGCCCTTGACGTCGAGCGAGCCGCCGGCCGGCAGGCTGGCTGTCAGGGTGTAGGGGAACGACTTGGCGAAAGAGAACTGCTGCACCGTCAGGTTCAGGTTGCTGTAGACGAAGGGAGCGCCGGTGGCCGGGGTATCAGAAACCGTGGCGGTTCCGTTTACCACCTTCAACTCGCCTACGGTGAAATTGGGCAGCGCGGTTTCTTTGCTGCTGTTTTGCGTGCGGCTGGCGGCGTTGCTGCCGATGTTGGAGAAGTTCCAGATTCCCTGGGCATTGTGCACCAGGTTGATGGACGGAGAATCGGCAACAAAGCTGGTGACGAGTAACTGACGGTGGAACAACAGCGGAGCCACTTCCACGCCGATGTGCAGCGACTGCGCTTGCAGGAACGGTTTGGTGCTGAATGCGGGATCGTCGGCGATCGAGACGTTGTCCGCGACCAGGCTGCCGGAAAAGATGGAAAAGCTCAGATTGCCGAGCGTCACCTTGCGCCCCAGGGCATCGGAAAGCTGTGACTCGAGAGTCGGCCGGAAGGTATTGGCATTGACAAACAGCGGTACCAGGAACACGGCGAGCAGCAGCAGGATGACGATGCCAATGAGAATGCTCATCAGCGGATGCTTCTTCACGTAGACACCTCTAGCAGATATGGATGCTGCAGGTTAACGATGGGCGGTAGATTCGTCGCGATAGAAAGCAGCTATCTCTGGCGCGTAGCGTTCCACGATGACGCGCCGGCGAAGCTTCATCGTCGGCGTGAGCTCACCCGTTCCCATCGACCATTCGTCAGGGACGAGATGGAAGCGCTTAATAGTCTCAAAATTCGCCAGGCTTTCATTCACTTTGTGGACGAGTGCCTGGTATTCGGCCAGGACCGGCGCCTGGGCGAGGAGTTCGGCGCGCGAGGTGAAGGCGATTCCCTTTTGATGAGCCAGGCTTTCGAGCGCGGGGAAGTGGGGGGCGATGAGGGCGCTGACGAATTTGTGGCGGTCTCCTACGAGCACCGCGTTGGCGACGAGTTCGCTGGCGTTGAGCTTGCTCTCGATAGGCTGGGGGGCGATCATCTTGCCGCCGGAGGTCTTGATCAGCTCTTTCTTGCGGTCGGTGACATAGAGGAAGCCGTCCTGATCGAGACGGGCGATGTCTCCAGTGTGGAACCAACCGTCGGGCTCGATGGCCTGGGCAGTGGCTTCCGGCTTGTGCCAATAACCTTTGAAGACGAAGGGGCCGCGCACCAGCAACTCGCCGTCGGGGGCGAAGCTGCATTCCACCGACTCGATGGGTTTACCGACGGAACCAATGCGGTGATCGCGGGCATTGTTCAGGGCCAGTACCGGGGAGGTTTCGGTGAGCCCGTAGCCCTCGAAAATGCGAATGCCGAAATCAGCGAACCAGCCGGCGGTGTCGAGGCCCAGGGGCGCTCCGCCGGCGATAAAGTCGTGGACCTTGCCTCCGAAGGCTGCCTTCACTTTCTTGAAGACCAACGCATTGGCGAGTTTCCAGGCGAGCGCGGACGGTGTTTTACCCTGCAGGATTTCTTCGCGATGGCGGTGGCCGGTGGCGAGGGCCCAACGAAAGAGTTTTTGCAGCATGGCCTTGCTGCCCGCTTTGCGCTGCACCACTTCGCGGATCTTTTCGTAGACACGGGGTACAGCCACAAATACGGTCGGCTGGATGGTGGTGAGTGCGGCGGGCAGGTGGTCGAAGTTTCCGCAGTAGGCGATGGTCGCACCGTAGCAGAAGAGCGCGTAGTCCAGATGGCGCGCGGTGATGTGCGACAGGGGCAAAAAGGAGATGCAGGTGGAGTTCGGACCCCAGGTGAAGGTGCGGGTGGAGTAGTTGAGGTTGGAGGCGATGTTGCCGTGGGTGAGCATGACGCCCTTGGGCTCACCGGTGGTGCCGGAGGTGTAGATCAGGGTGGCGAGATCCTCGGGCTCGACGTCGAAGCTGCGAAGCCATTGGTCGAGGTCTACGCTGGGGGCGTTGTGCAGCAGAGAGGAGAGCGGGGTGGCGTCGAGGCCGGCTGCATCATCCATGACGAGGACGTGCTCGAGCTGGGTTTGGCCACGGATGGAGGCGATCTTCTGGTACTGAGCCTCGGTCGAGACGACGGCGATGCGGGCGCCGGAATCGATCAGCAGGGCGGCGATCTGCTCGGCGGTGAGGGTCGGGTAAATGGGGACATCGGCGGCGCCCAGGATCAGGGTCGCGAAGTCCACCAGTGGCCACTCCCAGCGATTTTCGGCGAGCAGGGCGATGCGGTCGCCTTTGACGATGCCCCAGCTACGAAAGGTTTCGGCGAGGGAATAGACCTGCGCCATGAGTTGCGCGGTCGAAATGGGGATCCAGTTGCCGGTTGGGTCCTGCCGGAGGATGGCGCGCTCTCGCTTGCTGGCGGAGATGAGCGCAATGACGTCTACGAGGGTATCCAGCTTGAACATGAACGGGGTTTAGAAATCCTGACGATTGTACCCCGTGGCGATAGTGGGACCTTTAAAGGAACTGCGGATCCCTCCGCTTCGCTACCCCGGATTTCCTGTCAAGAGTGGTGTGATCGGTCAAATCCATGCGTCACTCTTTGCCGAGAGACGCATACGTGGCCGTTGTTGAGGACGGTGAAGCAGGAAATCCGGGTCCGCTCCGGTCGGGATGTCAAGAAAAGAGTAGCGGTCAATCAGCGTCGCGCACGAACCTTAACCACTGTTTAGGAAGCCAATGCTCTTCCCTTTGTCGTCCCGACCGGAGCGGTAGCGAAGTGGAGGGATCCGTAGTCGAGCTGGCCGCGCAGCCTACGCCTGGGGGAGAGGGGTAAGCCGCACGAATTTTGAGCAGAGGTTGGACCAGTCCGCGAGAATCCAGTGGGCTCGCGTGCTGGCGGTTTTGTCGGCGTGGAGCTGAATGAGCTGACGAAGTTCTTCAACTGCTTCCGAGTCCAGTTGCGCGACCGGCTCCGGACTGAGGAAGCTGGAGTGATAGCGATTCTGGCTGAGGAATTTTCCGTCCTCATCAAAGACCCAGGCCAAACCGCCGGTCATGCCGGCACCGAAGTTTTGCCCGGTCGAGCCGAGGACGACGACCTGGCCGCCGGTCATGTATTCGCAACCGTGATCGCCCAGACCTTCGACGACGGCCAGCGCTCCCGAGTTACGGACGGCGAAACGCTCGCCCGCTCTGCCGGCGGCAAAGAGGGAGCCACTGGTCGCGCCGTACAGGGCGACGTTGCCGAGGATCACGTGCAGCTCGCTCTGGCGTGCCGCCCGGCCCTGACCGCGGAGAATCAATTCCCCGCCGCAGAGGCCTTTGCCGACGAAGTCATTGGCCATGCCCTCGAGCACCAGCGTCATGCCGGGGATGGCAAATGCGCCGAAGGATTGCCCCGCAACCCCGGTCATTTTGAAGTTGAGCGGAGTGTTGGTGTTGTGCAGACCGTGCCAGACCAGCTCGCCGGCCAACCGCGCACCCAGGGTGCGGTGCTGGTTGGCAATGGTCGCTTCGACCGAGAACGGCTCCCCAGCGGCGCGAGCAGCAAGGGCCGGCTGTACCCAGGCGTTATCGATAGCGGCGTGGTCACTGGGACGCCGATTGCGCTGACCCTGCCAACGGACGTGTCCCTCGCGGGCCGGTGCGAGCAGCGCGCTGAGATTCAGGCCACCGGCAAAGCCCACTTGCTCCAGCAGGTCGGTGCGGCCGATGGCTTCATCGAGCGAAGACAGCCCGAGACTCGCCATCAGCATCTGGAGGTCGCGGGTGAGTTCCTCAAAGAAGCGGATGACGTTTGCCGGCTTGCCGCGGAACTTAGCCCGCAGGTCAGGCCGTTGGGTGGCAATGCCGGTGGGACAGGTGTTCAAGTGGCATTGCCGGGCCATGTCGCAACCAAGAGCAACCAGAACGGCGGTGCCGAAGGCAAACTCGTCGGCGCCCAGCAGAGCGGCGATGAGCACGTCGCGGCCGGTGCGTAGACCACCGTCGCAACGGAGACGGACACGTCCGCGCAAGCCGTTCTGCATCAGCACTTGCTGGGCTTCGGCCAGGCCGATTTCCCAGGGATTGCCGGCGTACTTAATGCTGGAGAGCGGTGAAGCGCCCGTCCCACCGGCGTGGCCGGCGATGACGATGTAGTCCGCGTATGCTTTGGCGACGCCGGCGGCAACGGTGCCGACTCCGCAGCCGGAGACCAGCTTGACGCCGATGGCGGCGCGCGGATTGACGCGCTTGAGGTCGAAGATCAACTGGGCCAGGTCTTCGATCGAGTAGATGTCATGGTGCGGCGGAGGGCTGATCAGCGCAATGCCGGGTTGGGCGTGGCGCAGACGGGCAATCAGTTCCGTCACCTTGTGGCTGGGAAGCTGACCACCTTCGCCCGGCTTCGAACCCTGAGAGATCTTGATTTCGATCTCTTCGGCGTGGGCCAGATATTCCGCGGTGACGCCAAAACGAGCGGAGGCGACCTGCTTCACCTTGTTGTTAAGGATGGCGGGTGCTCCGGGATGAGTGGGGTAGGCTGCCGGATCTTCCCCGCCCTCGCCGGTGTTGGACCGGGCGCCTAAGGTGTTCATCGCCTCCGTGATGGTCTGGTGCGCCTCTGGGCTGAGCGAACCCAGCGACATGGCAGAAGCAATAAAGCGGCGAACGATATTGGGCGAGGCTTCAACCTGATCGATGGCAAGCGGAGCCGCGGCGGGGCGAATCTCCAGCAAGTCGCGCAATACGGTCGGTTTGGCTTCCGCAGCCTGGACGTTGAAGGCGGAAAAGGCTTGCGCGGGTGTCAGGTTGGCGCCGGCCGAACCACGGGCGGTGCCGGTGACAATCTGCAAGGCGCGGACGGTCTGCGGCTGCCAGGCGTGGGGCTCGGCGCGATCGTCTTTGCGGAAGCGGACCCAACCGTAGTCGGGCAGGGTTTTGGCCTGCGTTGGAGCGGTGGCTGTGGGCGGCTGCGATTCCGGCAGGACCGCATTGACGAGGGCGGGCTCTTTGTCTTCTTCCTGGGCTGCGGCCCAGCGATCGCGCAGGGCCACTTCGAGCTCGGCAAAGCCGATGCCGGAGATGGGCGAGGGTGTGCCGGCGAAACAGAGATTCACGACTTCGTCGTCGAGGCCGAGGATGTCAAATAGGTGCGCGCCGCGATAGCTATCGAGGACCGAGATCCCCATCTTCGACATGATCTTGGCCAGGCCAAGATCGAAGGCGTGCAGCATATTGGCTTCGCCCTTTTCGAGGTCGAGATTGCGCGCAGTTTCGAGCGCGAGCCAGGGGCAAACGGCACCAGCGCCGTACCCGAAGAGAACAGCGGCATGGTGCAGGTCGCGGCAGTCGCCGGCTTCTACGGCCAGGCCGGCCTGGGTGCGGACACCCGCCTTGACCAGGGCATGATGCACGGCTCCCACGGCCAGGGCCATGGGGATGGTCATCATTTCCGCGCGCGCCCCGGGTTGGGAGATGGCGCGGTCGCTGAGCAGCAGAATGGCGGCCCCGCCACGCACCAGTTCCACGGCGCGGGCGCATAGGTCGTCGATGGCGCGGCGCAGGGTCCAACCGGGCGAGAAAACGCAATCCAGAACGGCGAGGGGCATTTCGTCCGCCAAGGCATGCTCGCGATTGCGCAGCGCGTGCATTTGCCCGAGGGAGAGAAAAGGCGATTCCAGCGAAAGGCCGGGAATGCGCCGTTTGGTATCGAGAATGTGCGGCCAGGGGCCGAGACGGGTGTGCAGCTGCACCACAATCGACTCGCGCACGGGATCGATTGCCGGGTTGGTCACCTGGGCGAAGCGCTGGCGGAAGAAGGCGTACACCGGCCGCGGAGCATGGGCCAGCGGGGCCAACGGGGTGTCGTCCCCCATCGACCAGACGGCATCCTTGCCATCCGTGGCCATGGGAGCCAGAACCATACGGACATCTTCCCGGGTGTAGCCAAAGGTCTGTTGCAGCTGGGTCAGGTCGTCCACCGCGGGGGTGAAGGCAGACGGCTCCAGGGGCGTATCCGCGACCAGAGTCCCGTAGGCGGTGAACCGGTCGAACTCCTTCAGCAGCTGCTCATCTTCAAATAACTGATGAGCCTTGAGGTCAGCGACCAGCATCTCTCCGGGCCCAAGGCGGCCGCTGTGGATGATTTTTTCCGGATCAAGGTCAACCAGGCCGGCTTCAGACCCGGCGACCACCAGGGCATCGTCGGTGAGGAAGAAGCGGCAGGGACGCAGGCCATTGCGGTCGAGGGCCACACCGACGAGGTTTCCGTCGGCGAAGGCGAGTGCTGCCGGGCCATCCCAAGGCTCTACGCAATCCGCGTGGTAGCGGAGGAAGGGCGAGTCCTTCTGCCTGCCGGCGGGAGGAAGCAGCATGCGTACCGCTTCCGCCACACTGCGGCCATTGCGGGCGAGCAGCTCGACGACCTCGTCGAGGCTGGTGGAATCTGACCCGTTCTCGGACAGGATGGGATAGCACTCCGCCGGAATGGTAGCCGCACGGGCAGCCATACGGGAGCGATTGCCCCAGACGGTGTTGATTTCTCCGTTGTGGGCCAAGGCGCGCAGCGGTTGCGCACGGTCCCAGGAGGGCATCACGTTGGTGGCGTAGCGCTGGTGAAAGATGGCAAACGGGGTTACATAGGCCGGGTCAGCGAGATCGGGATAGAAATCAGCCAATAGACGGCCGGCGCACATGGCCTTGTAGACCACGGAATAGGACGAGAGCGAGCAAACGTAGCCGGCTGAATTGGCCTCACGCTCGAACTGCTTGCGGGCCAGATAGAGACGGCGCTCGAACTGCTCAGGGTCGGCAGCGGTGACCAGCACCTGGCGAATCACAGGAATGCTGGCCAGGGCGATTTCGCCCAGGATGTCTTCACGCGTAGGGACCACGCGCCAGGTGAGCACTTCCAGCTTTTGGGCGGCGAGGGCGCGCTCCAGCGCCTGCTTTCCGGCGGTCGACTCATCGGGGAAAAAGACTGCGCCAACGGCCAGCGGCCGAGCGGCGTCGAGTGAGATACCGGTAGAGGCGAGGAGAAAATCGCGAGGAATCGCGGTCATGATGCCCACGCCGTCGCTGCTTTTACCGTCAGCGGCGATGGCTCCGCGATGCGCCAGACGCGCTAATGCGGTCAGGGCCTGGGTCAGGATCTCGTGGGAAGGAACATTGCGCAGCGTTGCGACGAAACCGACGCCGCAGGAGTCGTGATCAAACCGTGGGTCGATGAGGGTAGGGGTAAGACCGCGCTCCAGCGTATTTGAGGCAAAGAAACCCATACGTAACTATAATCCCCGTTTCTGTGACTAGCCCTTGGTGAATAAATTTTCTTTTGCACCACAGAGGCCAACGATGCTTGACTGACTCGGTCGAAAAACACACCTGAGGCAGCCGCGAAAAGTACCCCACTCAAGCCAACAGAAGGCTTGAATGGGCCACCCAGCATCTTTTTATCCTTTGGGTGTGGCGTAAGCCCATTGCCCTCTGCAGTAACTTTTGCTGAAAATTAAGCAACCATGCGTTGACAAAACCACTCTGTATATTTATACATTGGAATGTATTTTTATGCACACCGAGCGCGGCCACCGGCCGCGCTCTGACTTTGCACTCAAGGTGGATGAGGGAAATGAAGCAGGACCGGCACAGTGCGATCAGGGAACTCGTCGCGGGCGCGCCTATCGGCAGCCAGGATGAGTTGCGGCGCCGGCTGGTGAAGCGCGGCTTCGAAGTAACCCAAGCAACGCTTTCGCGAGATATTCACGAAATGCATCTTTACAAGGGTCCCAATGGCTATGCCGTGCCTAACGGAATCATCTATGACGAAGACGATTCCCTGCCCGGCACCAGCGAGATACTGCGCAGCTTCGGATTGCGCGTGAAGCAGGCGATCAACCAGTTGGTGCTCATCACGACGGGCGGAAGCGCCCAGCCGGTGGCGCTGGCGATCGACGGCGAAGATTGGCCCGAAGTCGTGGGCACCATCGCCGGTGACGACACGGTGCTGATCATTTGCCCGGACCAGAAGCGGGCGACCGTGTTACGGGATCGCCTGGAAGAGATGATTGGCTGATGAACAAAGCACTACAGACCGCGGTGGTGGGCGTAAGCGGGTACGCCGGCATGGAACTGGCTCGGCTGCTGTTGCACCATCCTGCGTTGAAGGGCCGGCCGCCGGTGTTTGTGGGGCGCGATGCGGAGCCGGTGCGGCTGACCGATATCCATCCCCAGCTCGCCGATAACAACGGCAGCACGGGATTGCTGGTTGAGCCGTTTTCCTGGGAGCTGCTGAAAGAGCGCGGCGTGGAGTTGATTTTTCTGGCGACGCCGCATGAGCAATCGCGCAGTTGGGTACCGGAGGCACTGGCCCACGGCTTGCGGGTGGTGGATTTGAGCGCTGCCTGGCGGCTGAGCGTCGAGGAGCATCGAGCCATCTATGGCTTTCACGATGCGGACGCGAACGTCGCGGAGGGAGTGCAGGCCAAAAGCGTATATGGCTTGCCTGAGTTGCACCGGGACTGCATCCGCAAGGCGCAGTTGGTGGCGAATCCGGGATGCTATGCGACGTCGATCATCCTGGCGCTGAAGCCTTTGGTGTCGGCGGGTTGGGTGGATCTGGAGCGGGGCATCATCTGCGATTCGAAGTCGGGCGTTTCGGGCGCGGGGAAAGCGCCGACGGCGACCACGCATTTTATGTATGCCGCGGATAATCTCTCGGCGTATGCGGTATTTGGGCACCGCCACATGGGCGAGATGATGGAGCAGCTGGAGGTGGAGGAGTCGGAGATCATATTCACTCCGCACTTGTTACCGATCCCGCGAGGAATTCTGTCGACCACATATGTGACGTTCCGGGAAAAGAAGGAAGCGGTGGAAGTGGAAGCCTGCTTCCGTGATTTTTATGCGTCAAGCCCGATGGTTCGGGTGAGTACGAAACTGCCGCAGATACAGTATTCGGTGCATACCAACTACTGCGATATCGGCTTCAAGTTGGCAAAGGACGGGCGACGATGTGTGATCGTTTCCTGTTTGGATAACCTGCTCAAAGGGGCGGCCGGGCAGGCGGTCGAGAACATGAACCTGATGTGCGGTTGGGACGAAGCGGAGGGACTAGCGTGAGATTTGTTGTCAAACTCGGAGGAGCTGCACTCGAAGATCAAACACTGCTGCACGGCTGCGCGCGAGCAATCGCGATGCTTGCACAGGATGGCAACCAGGTGGCGGTCGTGCATGGCGGCGGCGCGGCGTTGACCCGCACGCTCAAGCAGATGGGCAAGCAGAGCGAATTTATCGCCGGCTTGCGCATCACCGACGCTGAGACTCGCGATGCTGCGCTGATGGTTCTGGGCGGCCGCGTGAACAAGGAGTTGGTAGCGGCGCTGGGCAGCCATGGCCAGGCGGGTGTGGGCCTCTCGGGCGGCGATGGCTTGATCTTTCGCGCGCGCAAGAAGCGGACGACCCCCGACCTTGGGTTTGTGGGCGAAATTGTTGCGTCTGACACACGCTGGCTGGACGCTATATGGAAAATGGGTGCTGTCCCGGTGATCTCGAGCCTCGCGCTCGGGTTCGACGGTGAGTACTACAACATCAACGCGGATGAAATGGCTTCGGCGTGTGCGGTTGCCTGCAAAGCGGATGCACTGGTGTTTCTTACCGATGTGCCGGGCGTGCGCGGGCCAAGCGGTGAAGTGATGCGGTGGCTGAGCGTCGATCAGATCGCCGGGCTGACACGGGATGCGGTGATCAGCGGTGGCATGTTGCCGAAACTAAGCGCGTGCCGTGAGGCGCTGCTGGCGGGCGTGAAGCGGGTGCGGATTTTGCCCGCGGATGCAGCAGCCGTATTACCGGACCTGTGCTCGACACGGGTACTCCAAGGAACTGAGGTGATGGTGGCATGAAGTTAGAAGCGATTCAGGCCGCAGAAGCAAAGCTGCTGCTGCCCACGTATGAGCGCAATCCGATTCTGTTTGTCGACGGATCCGGCATGTACCTGATCAACGACAAAGGCGAAAAGTATCTTGACCTGCTGAGCGGCATTGGCGTCAACGCGCTGGGGTACGGGCATCCGGCGGTGACCAACACCATCGCGGAGCAGAGCCGCAAGCTGGTGCATATCTCAAACCTCTACTTTCACCAGGGGCAGGCGGAACTCGCCCTGCGGCTGACGGAGAGAATGGGCATGGACCGCGCTTTCTTCTGCAATAGCGGAACGGAAGCGTGGGAAGCGGCGATGAAGCTGGCACGGGCCTGGTCGGCGATGAAGCGTAGCGAGGGCAAGACGATCGGGACGAAGTTTTTGGCGCTCGAAAACAGCTTCCACGGGCGAACGATGGGGTCGGTTTCGACCACGCACAAGGATAAGTATCGCGAGCCGTTTCAGCCGCTGGTACCAGGCGTGGAGTTTGTTCGCTTCAACGATGTGGAGCATCTGCGGGCGAGCTTCTCGAACGAGATTTGCGCGATTTTGATTGAGCCGGTGCAGGGTGAAGGCGGGATTCGTCCCGTGTCGCAGGAGTTTTTTGCGGCGGCGCGTGAGCTTACGCATTCGACCGGCGCGTTGTTGATTGCCGATGAGATTCAGTCGGGCCTGGGACGCACGGGCAAGTGGAGCGCGTACCAGCAGTTCGGGATCCAACCAGATGTGACCACGCTGGCAAAGCCCCTGGCAGGTGGTTTGCCGCTGGGTGCGATGTTGTGCACGGAAGAGGCGTCGCATGCGATCCACCCCGGGCTGCACGGAACGACGTTTGGCGGCGGACCGTTGGCGTGCGCGGTGGCGATCGCGGTGATTGATGCCATCGAGAAGGAGGGCCTGCTCCAGAATATTCAGGAGACGGGTTCCTATTTCAAGAACCAGTTGCATGAACTGGCAGCGAAGCACGAGAGCGTGGTGGATGTGCGCGGTATGGGGTTGATGCTGGCCATCGAGTTGAATTCGGCAGATCTGGCCAAGCAGGTGGTGGCGAAGATGCTGGAGCGACGCATTCTGATTAATCGCACCAGCGAGACGGTGCTGCGTTTTCTTCCGCCGTACATTATGGGCCGCGAGCATGTGGATCTGGCGGTCTCTGCGTTGCACGATATTTTGAGCGAGGATGGCACGGGTGCGACAAACATGGCCGCTGCGCATCAAACCACAGGGGGGCTGAAGAATGGCTAGCAAGGCTTTATTCATTGAAGAGAAGGCAGTACATCAGGAGAGCGACATGCTTGCTCAAGCTACCGTGACCCTTGCCGGGCGCGACCTCTGCTCCATTGCCGATTTGTCGCGTTCTGAGATTGCGGCGATTCTGGAACTGGCGCACTCCATCAAGGCGGCCCCGGCCGACTACCGCTATGCACTCGATGCGCGGCAGATGGTGATGTTTTTTGAGAAGGCCTCGCTGCGGACGCGGCTGACCTTTGAAGCGGGCATGAACACCCTGGGCGGTTCGGCGATGTTTGTCGACCAGACGCAGTCGCCGTTGGGTGAGCGCGAGTCGTTGGCCGATATGGCGCGGAATGTGGAGCGCTGGGTGAGTCTGATTGTGTTGCGTACATACGCCCACGAAACCATCACCGAGATGGCCGAGTATGCGCGGGTTCCGGTGATCAACGCGCTCAGCGATCTGGAGCATCCATGCCAGGCGTTGGCGGACTTCATGACGATTGAAGAGCGGTTTGGAACAGCGCGTGGCGTCAAGTTTACGTATGTGGGCGATGGCAATAATGTCTGCCACTCCTTAATGCTGACGGCGGCCCTGCTGGGCGCTCACTGCACGGTAGCTTCTCCCAAAGGGTATATGCCGAAGCAGGAGATCACCGCGCAGGTACGCAAGATCGCCGAGGAAACCGGGGCGACATTGACGTTGACTCACGATGTGGTAGGTGGCGTGCGCGGTGCGGATGCGGTGTACACCGATGTCTGCACCAGCATGGGATTCGAGCACGAGGTGACCAAGCGTGCGCCGATCTTCAAGCCTTACCAGGTGAATGAGGCGTTGATGGCCCATGCTGCGCCGCATGCTGTATTCATGCACTGCCTGCCTGCGCACCGCAATGCAGAGGTGACGGATGCTGTGTTGGATGGACCGCAGTCGCTGGTGTTTGAACAGGCAGAGAATCGTCTGCATGCGCAGAAGGCGCTGATGGTGTTGCTGCTCGGCGGGGGACACGCTGGGGTAAGGGCTTAACGCCTGCTAGGTGAACACGAGCGGGATGTGGAACCTCCACGGCATCTGTAGCCGAAGCGCTTAAGGCGGAAGAGCCGTTCATTTCCCACATCTCGCCAAAACAGGGCGAGATATGGGGCACCCAGGTTCATGGGTACTTCTACAGTTTTTTTGAAGGAGTTTTGCGATGTCTAAGAAGGTTGTGCTTGCGTATTCGGGTGGCCTCGACACCTCGATCATTATTCCCTGGATCAATGAGAACTATGGCATGGATGTCATCGCCATGATTGCCGATGTAGGCCAGGCTGAAGATCTGGACGCCGTGGTAGCGAAAGCTTATGACACCGGCGCGAAGAAAGCCGTCGTGCTCGACCTGCGCGATGAGTTCGTGCGGGAGTATGTCTATCCTACGGTGCGCGCTGGGGCTATCTATGAGCACAAGTACCTGCTCGGTACCTCGATCGCTCGTCCTGTGATTGCCAAGCACCAGGTGGCGGTCGCGCTGCAGGAAGGCGCCGAAGCGGTCGCCCATGGCTGCACCGGCAAAGGCAATGACCAGGTGCGTTTTGAGCACGCCTACCAGGCACTTGCTCCCGATCTCAAGGTGATCGCGCCGTGGCGTGAGTGGACGCTGAAGTCGCGCGAAGACTGTCTCGACTATGCCGAAGCCCATGGCATCCCAGTGGCTGCAAGCCGGGAGAAGATCCACTCCCGCGATCGCAACCTGTGGCACATCAGCCATGAGGGTGGCGAACTGGAGAACGCGGGCAATGCTCCGCTGCCCACTACCTGGGTGATGACGCGGTCTCCGCAGGAAGCGCCCGATCGCGAAGAAGTCGTCGAAATCGGCTTCGTCGAAGGCAAGCCTGTTTCGGTCGACGGCATGAAGCTGGAGCCGGTACAGATCGTCGAATTGCTCAACGAAATTGGCGCGCGCAACGCCATCGGCCGCATTGACCTGGTGGAGAACCGTTTCGTCGGCATCAAGAGCCGGGGTCTGTATGAAACTCCTGGCGGCACGCTGATCACCACCGCGCACCGCGAGCTGGAAGCGCTGACGCTCGACCGCGAAGTAGCGCACTACAAGCAGCAGGTGGCCCTGAAGTATGCCGAACTGGTCTACTTCGGCCTGTGGTTCACCCCGCTGCGTGAGGCTTTGGACGCGTTTGTGGACAACACACAGAAGCTGGTTACCGGAACGGTGAGCCTGTCGCTGTACAAAGGCAACGTGAATGTGGCCAAGCGGCACTCTCCGTTCTCGCTCTACTCGGACGATCTCTCTTCGTTCACGATGGGCGATAGTTACGACCAGAAAGACGCCAAGGGCTTCATCCAGATTCTCGGCCTGCCGGCGCGGACCCGTGCCCGGTTGCTGCAGAAGAAAGAGGCTGTTCAGTGAAGATGTGGTCGGGCCGCTTTCGCGAGCCTCTTAACCACGACTTCGAACAATGGCAACGATCGCTGGTATTTGATTGGCAGCTGCTTCCCCAGGAAGTAGCTGCCAGCAAGGCGCACGCGCGTACCATCGCCGCGGCGGGCATCCTTACGCCGGAGGAGTTGGGGAAAATCGTAACCGCGCTGGACGGAATTCGCGACGAGTATGCGAAACGGCCGGCCAGCGATATTTACAACACAGAAGCGGAAGACATTCACCACTTCGTGGAGTTGCAGCTGGTGGCACGGATCCAGGACCTCGGGTTCAAGCTGCACACTGGCCGCAGCCGCAACGAACAGATCGCCACAAATCTCCGGCTGTATGTACGGGAGAAGTGTGGGGTGATTGCGGACCACCTTGCCGCATGGTCACGGGCATTGACGGAGCAGGCACGCGCCGCAGGGGATGCGGTGATGCCGGCGTACACGCATTTGCAGCGCGCGGAGCCGGTATTGGTGGCTCATTGGCTGCAGGCGTATGGGGAGATGCTGCTGCGGGACATCACACGGCTGGGGGATTTGAGCCGGCGGCTGAACTATTGTCCACTGGGTTCCGGGGCCGTGGCGGGCGCGACCCTGAAATTGGACCGGACGATTGCCGCGCAGGAACTGGGGTTCTCAGGCCCGACGGCAAACAGCATGGACGCGACCAGCGATCGTGACTTTGCGCTTGAGTTTTTGCAGGCGCTCACACTGATCGGCGTGCACGCCAGCCGCTTTGCGGAGGAGATTACGCTCTACGCCACCGCGGAGTTTGCGTTTGTCGAGCTGCCGGAAGCGTTTTCGACGGGATCGAGCGCGATGCCGCAGAAGAAGAATCCTGATCTGACGGAATTAGTACGCGCCAAGGTGGCAAGAATCAATGGTGCGGCGCAGACGGTGACGATGTTGCTGAAGGGACTGCCGCTGGCTTATAACAAGGATCTGCAGGAGAGCCAGGAGCCGATTTTTTCCGCTGCAGATACCGCGGAACGGATGACCGCGCTACTGGGCCAGTTCACGGCTGCTCTGCACTTCAACACAGCCCGTATGCGCAGCGCGTGCGAAACCGGATTTTTGAATGCCATGGCGGCCGCGACCTACCTCGTGCACAAGGGAGTTCCCTTCCGCAAAGCGCACGAGAAGATCGGCCTGGCGGTACGTTATGGTTTGGAGAAAGGCTGCGAGCTCGATGGTCTTACGCTCGGAGAGCTGAGACAGTTTGGGCCGGAGTTCGAAGCTGACTTTTTTGCGAGCATCACCCTTGACGCGACCGTGAACTGCCACGATGTGATCGGCGGAACGGCGATGACGAGAGTACGTGAGGCTTTAGCCGCGCAGGAGACAAGAGTTTCTGCCGCGATGGGACAGATGGATGGAAATACGTAAAGCGCGCCTGCAAGACGCGTCGAACATATACGAACTGGTGAACAGTCTTTCGCATGACGGCACGCTCCTGCGGCGCGCGTTTGCGGAGATCTGCGAAAACGTCCGCGACTTCACCATTGCGGAATCGGCCCAGGGTGTTTTTCAGGGGTGCGGCGCGCTGCACCTCTACGGCCCGCATTTGGCAGAGGTACGGTCGATCGTGGTTCGTCCGGAAGCCAAGAGCAAGGGGACGGGCAGCATGCTGTTACAGGCCCTGCTGGAAGAAGCTGAGGATCACGGCGTTGGGTGTGTCTGCTTGTTTACCCGCATCCCGGATTTCTTCTTCCGCCACGGGTTTCGGGTAGTCGAGGACAAGACTGCGCTGCCGGATAAAATTTATAAGGATTGCCAGAATTGCCCACGGCTGTATCGATGCGATGAGGTAGCGATGGCGCGGGGACAGATTCCTAAGGTGTCGATTCTGGGGACGAGGATTGAGGCGGAGCAGCTGGTTCGGCTGACGGGGTGAGGTGGGGTCTCCCGGTGGCTTTTGCTTATGGAAGAAACGCCGGGCCCGTCCTACTAGCCCGAGTTGGGGTGCCCCATATCTCGCCCGCTTTTGGCGAGATATGGGAAAGGAACGCATGCTTGAAGCGGGACCTGAAGGTCTGCTGACCCGATAGTCTTTCGCCCTCAGCTTCTGTCATTTCCCACATCTCGCCAAAAGAAGGCGAGATATGGGGCACCCCAACTCGGGGCTACCAAAAAGCGATTTACTTTCCTATCTGGACAGGCCCTAGTGTCTTTGGCTGTGACGCCGCTATGCCGGTGATGGGCGCGAAAGTCGTTGTGGTACCGGCGGGCACTAGCAAATAGGACTCGCCTTTGCGCACTGGGAGGCTTAGGATTGCGCTGGTTTGCCCGGCGACCTGTTGGCCGGGCCAGGGATTGCGGATGCGTAGGGTGGCGTTGGCTCCAGCTTCAATCACAACCATGGTTGGTATTCCGCCTCGAACCTGCACATCCACTCTTGTGCGATCACGCACCCAGACGCTGCCGTCGAAATCCCATTGCGAGGGCACTGCTGGGGCGATGCGGATCAGGCCGTCGTAGTCCTGGACGAGGGACTCTGCAAGCGCAAGCGCCACTACTCCTTCCTGCTCGATGTAAAACTCTCCCGCGGGTCCTCCCCAGGCGGCAAAACCGTTGATGTATTTTTGATACCTCTCGGTGAGTGCGATCAGAGTCGAACGAACTTCATCACGGAGACCGAGGCGCGCTGCCTGCACGGGATCGAAGCTCCAGTCCTGATGAACGGGATAAGGGCGCGCGGCGTAGGTCGATTTGGCCAGGGCAAGCATTGGCGAGTCGTCGCCGATCAGTCCGTATGGCCAAACCGGCTCCAGGCCCAGGTTTTCCTCGTTGTGCGCTACGGCCGCCGGATCATGCGATTCGACAATCACCGTTACACCGTTTTTCTCACCCTGTGGGAGCGGCGGAATCTCCTTCGCTTCCGCTTCGAGCTGCTTCACCAAGTCGCCATCCGTGTGCAAAAGGTTGGCCGCTTGGACGACAGCAGGAAATAACGTGGTGCGCGCCGAAAGGTCGGTGGTTGGGTCGATGGTGTCCCACTGCTGCTCGTGGGCGTTCGAGGGGTGAGTATGCATCTTTCCGTCTGCGCCGCGGGTTTCATAGGCGAGCAGGAACTTTGCGCTCGCGGCCATCACGGGGTAGTTCTCCTGCAGAAATTTCATATCCCCCGTCGCTAAATATTGCTGCCAGATCCACAGCGACACTTCGGAGCCAGTGGAGATGGTGCGCGCGTTGTAGTAGGGTGGCGAGCCGGCATCGCAATTCAAACCCACGACTGGCGGTTTCGTGGCATCCCATTCGCCTTCATATTCAAAGCCGCGTCCGTTGAAACGCATCGTCTCTGGAATACAGATGCCCGGGCGGCCGCCCATGTGCGTTCTGGTCCAATCTTCAATGTTGGCCAGGTTCTCGCGATACAAACGAAAATAGGGCGCGTTCAACTCGGTCACGCCGGCGTCGATGTTAGCGGCGACCTGCATACGAAGATTCCATTGCCAGAAGGCCGCCGGGTCCCAGTGGTGGGTATCCTTCACGGCGGAGAAAAGATCAGCGATTCCAGCCTGGGAGCCGGGAAAGCGGTCGCCGCTTTCAGCCGCAGTGGAGAAAAGATAGAGGTTGCGGAGATTCTCGAGGTATTCCCCGGACCCATCCTGCGAGGTGATCTTGATGAGACCAACTCGTTTCCAGAATGCATGCCACCATTCACTGTGCTCGGCGGGACTTGCGTTCGCCAGGGCTTTGCTCAGGTCACCGTGGTAGTGCGGCGCGGCAACAATCACGCGAAAGTGGCCGTCGCTTGCCGGCTTAAACGTGACCGCAACCGAGCGCGGACCTGTCACCGACGCTGAGCTGTCGCGGCCAATGGCCGTGACCGCTGCGAGCGACCCAAATGTCTCCCCCGATTCTCCGGGACCGAAGTGATCGACCCAGCTCTCGGCGAGCGTGCCGGTGCTATCGGCTGCCGTAGCCTTTGGCTTGCGCGGCTCCCACAGCCGCAGCGTAGCCGTTTGCTGCACTTCCGGATCTGCCCCGGTGACGTCGACGACGAGAGTGTCAGTCGAGGTCTGCACGTAGGCGGTGAGGGTGATACCGCCGCCGTGTTCGATGAGCGAGCCGTCGTACAGATTGAGGCGGCCGCTAAAATCCTTTGCCGAAGTGAGTGCGGCCAGGCCAGGAATGACAAGCTGGCCGGGCGAATCCCGATGCGGCAGCGTGTCGGCCCGGTTCAGTTGCGCGGTAAAGCCTTCGGCCGCCCACACCGCAATCCCCAGGCGTCCATTGCCCATGGGAATGGCTTCGGCAGGCAAGGTATTGGGCGTGGTCAAGATGATGTTCGACCGGCTTACCACTCCGGCAGCATCCAATTGGAAGGATTTGTCCGCGGTGGCTGCACCGCCGGGCACGGAGCACGCGAACATCATGGCCAGAGCCCACCGGCACCGCGAGGAAAAATGCATCCCTCTGGTGTACCACAGCGTGCTGGCAGGCTGCAGCACCTTACATTAGTCTTGCCGGATAGAGGTGAAGAATGCGCAAAGAGATCATTGGAACGGATACCGTCAGTAAGCAGAAACCGGACGCTGCGTGGCTTGACCTGGCGTCGATCGCGCGTGTGCAGATCACCTCAGAGGATCCTGCATTTCCGATCGAGAACGCTTTGAACAGCGCACCACATAACGAGGCAGGATGGCGCGCCGCGGGCACAGGGCCGCAAACGATTTCGTTGCTGTTCGATGCTCCGCAGGAAATTCGCCGCATCTCGCTGCATTTTATCGAGCAGAACGAAGAGCGTTCGCAGGAGTTTTTGTTGCGGTATTCGTCTGCTTCCGAAACAGACCGTGAGATCGTGCGCCAACAATGGTCTTTTAGTCCCAATGGCTCGGCACAAGAGAGCGAAGACTACACAGTGCAGTTACACGGCGTGACCAAGCTTGAACTGGTGATCGACCCTGATCGCGGCCGCCGCCAAAGCCTGGCGACACTCTACGCGATGCGCCTGGCCTGACTCCTTTTGTAACAGAGACAGAAGCAGACCCGGCGCATCGCGACGACTCTAGTGGTGACCGCCGCCATGCGGTGCGCCGCCCCCATGGTAGCCAGGGAGCGCGTGCTCGCTGCCACCCACATGGCTCTCCTGGGGGGCCACGTTTCCATGCCCGTCGCGCGCTTCATTGGCCTGGAAATGGTTAAACTGAGGCGCGCCGTGCTGCGGCAGCGGTCCGTGATACCCGTGACGGGGATCGTAACGGTTGTCGACGTGACCTACCCACCCTGCAGGCCGATGAAACCAGGGCCCGGCACCAATGAAAATTCCTCCTGTGAACCAATCGGGACCATAGTAACCGTAGGGTGCACAATCGTACGGTGCGTAGTCGAAGTAGCCGTAAGGGCAGACGGGCGCAGCGCCAATACTAATAGAGACTTGAGCGGGTGCCACGGGTGCACAGCTTAGGAAGGCAGCGGTGAGTGCAGAAAAACCTAAAACTTTCAAACGAGGCATATCTTTCCCCCGGTTGCATAGACTCGGGAATACAACGTCGGGTTGCCTTCTTGCTCCTGATAAGATGACCAAAAAATGATCGGGCAACTCATCTCCCATTACCGCGTACTGGAAAAACTCGGTGGCGGCGGCATGGGTGTGGTGTATAAGGCCGAAGATATGCGGCTGCATCGCTTTGTCGCGCTCAAGTTTCTGCCCGATGACGTGGCCCGCGATCCGCAGGCGTTAGCGCGCTTTCAACGCGAAGCCCAGGCAGCCTCGGCGCTCAGTCATCCCAATATATGCACCATCTACGATATCGGCGAGCAGGATGGACGCGCGTTCATCGCCATGGAATACCTCGACGGCGTTACCTTGAAACACCGGCTTGGCGGCTGCCCGATGGAGTTGGAGTTACTGCTCAGCCTGGCGATTGAAGTCGCGGACGCGCTCGATGCTGCGCACACAGAAGGCATCATTCATCGCGACATCAAGCCGGCGAACATCCTGATCACAAAACGCGACCACGCCAAAATTCTCGATTTTGGCCTGGCCAAAGTGACCGCGCACGGAGCTTCGTCCACCGACCATACCGCCGCAGACACGCCACTCGCGATCGATGAGCAGCACCTCACCAGCCCAGGTTCGGCACTCGGCACCGATGCGTATATGTCTCCTGAGCAGGCACGGGCCAAAGATGTGGATGGCCGCAGCGATCTGTTTTCGTTTGGAGCGGTGCTTTATGAAATGGCGACCGGGCAAAAGCCATTCCGCGGAGAAAGCTCGGCTGTCATTTTTAAAGCCATTCTTGACGCCACACCCACACCGGTGGTGCGGCTGAATCCCGATGTGCCCCCGCAACTAGAAGAGATCATCTATAAATCGCTGGAGAAGAACCGCAATCTCCGCTATCAGAGCGCGGCGGACATGCGCGCCGATCTGCAGCGGCTCAAGCGCGATTCCGAGAGTGGGCACACCGCGGCCGTGCGGCGGGCGGAGGATCCGACGGCAAGCAAGCCCGTTCCTGCACACACACGCAACTGGAAGATCCCGGCCATGATGGGTGTCTTGCTGGCAGCGGTGCTTGCGGGCGGGTTCTACTTTTACACGCAACATCGCAATAAGCACCTCACGGACAAGGATTCGATTGTGCTCACCGATTTCTCGAACAGCACCAACGATCCGATCTTTGACGACACGCTCAGGACGGCGCTCAATGTTTCCCTGCGCCAGTCCCCTTTTTTGAACGTACTCTCCGACGGCGATGTGGCCCAGACGCTGCAGCAGATGACGCGGCCTGCAGGCACCCGGTTGACGCCGGAGTTAGCGCGCGAACTCTGCCAGCGAACGCGCAGCAAGGCGTATGTGGCGGGGTCGGTGGGCAGCCTGGGGACGGAATACGTGCTCGAACTGCGCGCGGTGAATTGCCAGAGTGGCAAGACGATGGCACTCGAGCAAGGTACGGCCGCTTCCAAGGAGCAGGTATTGAGCGTGCTCGGCAAAGCGGCTTCGCGGCTACGCGGCGAACTGGGAGAATCACTGGCAACGGTGGGGAGGTTTGATGTCCCCCTGGAACACGCGACGACCTCTTCGCTTGAGGCGCTGAAGGCGTACAGCCTGGGCATCAAAGCGGAAGATGTGAAGGGGCCTGCGGACGCACTCCCGTTCGCCCAACGGGCAGTTGAATTGGACGCGGCATTTGCTACTGGCTTTTACGAGGTGGGTTACGACTACTACGCGCTGGGCGAAGTGGGGCGAGCGAGCCAATACTTTACCAAAGCATTTGAGTTGCAGCAGCACGCGAGCGAGCGGGAAAAGCTGGACATCAACGCGGCTTATTATTCGATCGCAACCGGGGAGTTAGACAAAGCAGTGTCAATCAACCTGGAACTTATCGAGAGTTATCCGCGGGATTCGGCCGGGTACGACAGCCTGGGCATCGTCTATGCCGCGCAAGGGCACTATGAGAAGGCAGCCGAGATCACCAGGGCGGCTATCCCCCTCGCTCCCGATCGCTCGTACTTATACGGCAACCTGGCGAATTACTACATGGCCCTGCAGCAGTTCCAAGAGGCACGGCGCGTCATTCGACAGGCGCAGGCCCGGCAACTGGAAGACTTCCTGCTGCACGGCTACCTCTATGCGCTTGCTTTCATTGGGGGGGACTCGACTGGCCAGGCAGCCGAACTGCAATGGTTTGCGGCCAGGGCTGAGTATGAAAATTTCGGACTCGCGCTGGCTTCCGACAGCAGCGCCTATGCCGGGCACGTGGGCAAGGCGCGGGAACAGATGAAGGCCTCGGTCGAATCTTCGATTCGCGCGGACAGCAAGGAGACGGGAGCCATTTGGGAAGCGATTGCTGCGCAACGCGAGGCGCTGTACGGCGACCACACGACGGCGCAGACGGGAGCGGCCGATGCTTTACGATTGGCGCCCACGAGCCAGGGCGCCATGGTGGAGGCTGCACTCGCATTCGCGCTGCTGGGCGATTCTGCTCGCGCGGAATCGTTGGCGCAAGACATTGAAAAGCGATTCCCGGTGAATACACAGGTGCTTGCGCTTTGGCTACCTGCGATACGAGCGCAGGTAGCGCTCAACCGGAAACAGCCCGCCGCGGCCCTGGAGGTGTTGCAGGCGGCAACCCCCATCGAATTCGGAACCATTCCGTTTACCAGCAATGTGTCGTGTCTTTACCCAACGTATTTGCGGGGAGAGGCCTACCTGGCGGCGGGACAAGGGAGCGCGGCCGCGGGCGAATTTCAGAAGGTTCTCGATCACAGCGGGATTGTGTCGAATTGCTGGACGGGGGCGCTGGCGCACCTGGAGTTGGGCCGTGCCAATGCGTTGCTTGCGAAAGGCATGCGAGGTGCGGACGCGGATGCCGCTCGAGTGAGGGCACTGGCGGCCTATAAGGAGTTTCTCGTGCTTTGGGAGAATGCTGATCAGGACCTTCCGTTGTTGAAACAAGCCCGGGCGGAATACCTGGGGCTCCTATAGCTTTATATCCATGCACCTGAATATCCAGTTGCCAACGATCCAGTTCACCATTCGCCTGCTGACGGCATTGTTGTTGGGCGCCCTGGTTGGCCTGGAACGGCAGTGGCGGCAGCGCATGGCAGGGACCCGGACCAACGCATTGGTAGCGGCAGGAGCCTCGGCCTTTGTGATGTGCGGCATGCTTACAAACGATCCGACGGCACAAGCCCGGATTGTTTCCTACGTGGTTTCGGGAGTCGGCTTTTTGGGTGCGGGGGTCATCTTTAAGGAAGGCGGCAATGTACGGGGATTGAATACCGCCGCGACCATCTGGTGCTCCGCCGCGGTGGGAGCACTTTCCGGGCTCGGCGCTTTTAGTTTCGCTTTGGTGCTTGCCGCGGCTGTTCTGGCGACCAATCTCTGCCTTCGGCCGCTGGCTTATCTCTTTCACCCGGCAGCGCTTCCGGAGCCGGTTCCACTGGAAACGGTGTATGAGCTGAAGCTGTTGTGTAAGCGAGCGCGCGCAGCGCACATGCGCACCGTGCTGCTGGCAGCGATTACCCGCGTGCCAATCGCGTTGCAATCGATTCGCAGCGAAGAGGAAGAGACCACGAACCTGACGGAGATCAACGCCGAGGTGAAGACCGCAGGCCGGAATAATGAAGTCATCGAGCAACTGGTGATGCGTTTGTCGATGGAGGGAGAAGTTTCGAGCGCTACCTGGTCGATCGCCGAAACGGCCATGGAGTAGCGCCTACCAGCCCATGGTGCCGGGCAGACCTTTGAAGGGACCCTTTATCTCCGAGGTAATCCATCCGCCGTAGAAATCGCCGGGCTGGGGCATGACTCGCTCTGCATCCACCCAGCACTCGTCGACGCGGCTGGCATAGAACGCGCAGTGGTCTTTGATCGCGGTGTAGGAAGACGACGGGTGGGCGTAGCTCCACGCGATATTGGGGACGATCTTGCCTTCCGGCAAAGCGAGGTTCCAATAACTGGCTGCACCTTTGAACTCACAGAAGGTTCCCCGGCCGGGAACGGGCTGCATCCATTGCATGGCGATATCGGCGGGAGGAAAGTAATAGACCGGGGGATGACTGGTCTCAAGGATTCGCTGGGCGCGGCGGGTTTCCGCCAATACGATGCCGGCGTGAACGACTCGCAGATGGCGCGGCGTGGGCTCCAGACGAGGCGGCCGTGGATAGTCCCATACTGACTCCTGATGGATTGCCATGATTTGCTCGCCTCTATTCAAACTGTAAACTGCACGTACATGTGTTTTGGGTAAATCATGCAGATTGATCCAAAAGAACTCGCCGCAGATTATGCCCGCATGGGAGAGCTGGAATTGGTCGAGTTGGCCCATTCCTACCCATCATTGACGGATGCGGCACAAGCTGCTTTGCGCGCCGAGTTTGCCCGGCGCAAGATGGAGCCGCCGATCGTTGAAGAGGCAGAGGACACGCCTCGCCATAATCTGATCACCATTCGCCGCTATCGTGACCTCTCGGAAGCGATTGTGGCGCGGTCCATGCTTGAGTCGGCAGGCATCTACGTTTTTCTTCGGGATGAAAATCTGGTGCGGCTTGATTGGCAGGTATCGAACTTTATCGGCGGCATCCGCCTCCAGGTCGAAGCCAGGGATGAGCAGGCGGCCATCGATCTCTTGAGCCAGGCCATCCCGGCGTACATACCGTTCGATCATGACGATGAATTCGTGCAACCTCATTGTCCTCGTTGCGGCTCGACGGATATTACGTTTGAGGGCGCATCCCGTGGCGCTGCGCTTGCTTCGCTGCACATGTTGGCCATTCCGCTGCCATTGGGCCGCGAGTCCTGGCTATGCCACGCCTGCGAGGCTCGCTGGGAAGATACTGACGACGATGCTGACTGACCCGTTCGCACAGCAATAAAACGAGGCCTATGGATTTCGCCTACGTTGTGGTTCCAGCTTTGCTGGTGGTGGTCGGCATCCTGCTGGCGTGGCTGGCAATCCGGCGCATGCGGTCGCTGCGCGCGAAGAACTTTCCTGCCTGGCGGAAGATCACTGAACGGGTGGTCCTCTCCCTGATCGCGGTTGCCGCGGTGCTCGTCGCGGGCGGCAGCGGATGGAATGCAGTTGCACTCTATGCTTACCGGCATCCTCCTCCGGGCCAGATGTACGCCGTGGATGGCCATGCGATGCGCATCCAGTGCATGGGGAGCGGCTCGCCGACGATCGTGCTCGATGCCGGGCTGGGGAACGACGGGCTGATCTGGAGTGCGGTGCAACCCGTACTCGCGCGGACCACGCGGGTGTGCAGCTTCGACCGGGCGGGTTTCGGTTGGAGCGATGCAGTGCCGGCTCCGCACGACGCGGATCATCTCACCGTCGCGCTACATGGGCTGCTGACGACGGCCGGAGTTACCGGACCCGTGGTGTTGATGGGGCACTCGATCGCGGGCATGTACATGCGCGATTACGCCACCCGGTATCCGGAAAACATGGCCGGCCTGATTTTTGTGGACAGCTCAACACCGTTGCAGGACCGCAACCCCGTGTTCCGAGCAGAGTATGTCCACGGTCCAGGGCGGTTGCAGAGGCTTCGCGATCAGGCGAAGTTTTCGCTTGGAATTCCCCGCCTTTCCGGAGCATGTTCGCAAAGCTTTCCCGGCTTCGACTTGAGAGCTTCAAAGCTCCTGGCGGAGGATATGTGCCACGCGCCCTTTGCGGCAATTACCGGCGAGTTGCAAAGCTTCGATCGTTCCGGTGAGGAAACAGCTCATACAGGGCCCTACGGCGCGCTGCCCATCCTGATCTTCTCGCAGGATCCAGCCAAGGTGGTAGCGGATGGCGAGCCCAAGGCGATGGCAGACGCGTGGAACCAAATGCAAGAGGATCTGAAGGGACTTTCCAACCGGAGCCGCAGGATCATTGCCAAAGGGAGCCCGCACTACATCCCGCTGGTGCGCGCCGATCTGTTGCAGCGGGAGATTCCGCTCTTTATCGAGCAAATTCGCGGCACGGCGCCTGAGCGGACGGACTACGGCACGACAAGCACGGAGTGAGGGCGCGATTTACCAGCTTTTCTTCCCTGCTCTCCGCGCTGGGACGTAAACTCCAGAAGCCATGCCACTGCACAATACCGAAGATCTGAAATCTGCGCCTACCAGTCAACTCGAGTCCGAGATCCTGAACGACCAGACCGAGAGTTACGAGTTCCCCGAAACAGCGCAGAATCCGCAAACCGTCTACCAAACCATCCACGACCAACTGGTGCTGGATGGCAACTCCGGGCAGAATCTCGCCACCTTCTGTACCACGTGGATCGAGCCGGAGGTGAAGCAGCTCATGGATGAGTCGGCAGACAAGAACATGATCGACAAGGATGAATATCCGCAGACTGCCGCGATTGAAGAACGCTGCGTGCATATGCTGGCGAATCTGTGGAACTCTCCGGAGGCAGCGAGCACCATTGGCTGCTCCACGACCGGCTCGAGCGAGGCAGCCATGCTCGGCGGACTGGCGCTCAAGTGGAAGTGGCGTCAACGGCAGGCGGCGCTGGGCAAATCGACAGCATCTCCAAACCTGATCATGGGCCCGGTGCAGGTGTGCTGGCACAAATTTTGCCGGTACTTCGATGTGGAGATTCGCGAAGTTCCTATGGAAGGGGAACGGTTGCTGCTGACACCGGAAGAAGTGATCAAGCGTTGTGACGAAAATACCATCGGTGTGGTGGTCACGCTGGGGGTGACGTTCACGCTGCAGTTCGAACCGGTACAAGCGATCAGCCTGGCGTTGGACAAATTGCAGGCTGAGACCGGGCTGAATATTCCGATCCATGTGGATGGCGCCAGCGGCGCTTTTCTCGCGCCCTTCACCCAGCCGGAGTTGTTGTGGGATTTTCGTCTTCCGCGGGTGAAATCCATCAATGCTTCCGGGCACAAGTTTGGCCTCGCGCCGCTGGGTGTTGGCTGGGCACTGTGGCGGGAGAAGGAAGATCTGCCGAAGGAATTGATCTTTGAGGTGAACTACCTGGGCGGCAATATGCCCACGTTCGCATTGAACTTCTCACGGCCGGGCGGGGAGATTATCTGCCAGTACTATAACTTTCTGCGCCTGGGCAAAGAGGGTTATCGGGCCATTCAAAATGGCTGCTTTGAGCTGGGACGTTACCTGGCGGAGAAGATTGGCGCCTTTGGGCCTTTCCGGATCATTTATGACGGCGAGGGCGGAATTCCGGGGTTGTGCTGGGAACTGAAGGATCCTGCGGGTTCGAGCTTTACGTTGTACCACTATGCTGATCGGCTCCGCGAGCGCGGCTGGTTGGTGCCGGCGTACTCCATGCCGCCGAACCGCGAGGATCTGGTGATCCAGCGGATCCTGGTGCGGCACGGCTTCACGCGCGCCATGGCGGATGAACTGGTGGAGGAGATGGAAAGCGCTCTGGAGGAAGTGCAGGGGCAGCCGCGGGAGCTCGCCATGGCGGGTGCAGAAGGGCATGACCACTCGGGACGGTAGTTTTTTAGTCCGAGATATGGGAAGTGGCGGAGATTGCGGCTGAAATTCCGGCCGCGAGTGGACGACCGGGGCTTGGCCTCGGAGATTTGTTTCTTTCCCACATCTCGCCAACGGAAGGCGAGATATGGGGCACCCCCGGTAGGGGCTACGTCTGCTTTTCGAAAGAGCGAAGTCGCGGTTTTGGGTTGGGTTTTGCCTCGGAGATTTGTTCCTTTCCCCGGTCGAGACTACGTCCGCTTTACGAAAGAGGTACCGGGCAAACGCACTACGCGCGGCCGGCGAAGTCTCGGTTTTCAGTGGAGACTTTTACTTTTTCTCCTTCTTTGATGTAGAGGGGCACTCGGATCTCGAAGCCGGTTTCGAGGCGGGCTGCTTTGGTGACACTGCCGGCAGAGGAGTCGCCTTTGACGGCCGGCTCCGTGTAGGCCACTTGCAGCTCCACAAAGAGGGGCAGTTGCAGACCGATCGGGTTGCCGTTGTAGATATGCATCTGCAGCATGGAGCCTTCCACGAGCAGATCTAATGCGTCGCCAATCATATCGCCGTTCAGGGTCAGGGTCTCGAAGCTTTCCTGATCGAGGAAATGGGAGCCGTCGCCGTCGCTGTACAGATAGGAAGCAGGAACCAGTTGCAGATCGGGTTCCTTGAACTTGTCGCTCGCCTTGAAGGTCTTCTCAAAGACCGCGCTGGTCAGGAGGTTGCGCATTTTGATGCGCACCAGCGTTTGGCCGCCCCGCGCGGTCGGAGAGTGGACTTCCACGTCGAGACAGGAGTAGGGGATATTTTCAAACTCGAATACAGCTTTACGCTTGACGCTGATCGCGTCGATCAATGCAGCCATCGGAATCCTCGCCCTTCAGTATAAAGGGGCTACTTGATGAATGCCGGATCGATGGCGGTGGACATGGTCTGCTGAAAACTCTTCCAGTCGCAGGGAAACGTCTCCCCCGGGTTGCTGCAGCCGGGGATAAATATATTCGCCCGGGCGGGCGGCGTATCGAGCGTAAGCGGAGTCACGTTCCGCATCTGTTCAAGAGTCTGCGCGGTGTAATGGACACTCACCTGGTAACTACTATCGGGAAGTTGGCGTAGTTCGAAGAGGAGCGCTCCACCGGGAGGGGTGTCATCGCGGCGTCCGTCGATGATCCAATTGAGGTTGAGCGTGCCGGCGATGTTGGACAGGTTGGTATCGTGGCCGGTGAGCACCACCACTTTATCTCCGGGCTTGCCCAGCGCGCCGGGCACCGGTTTGGCGGTCACCGCCTGCTGCAAGGTTTCGAGGATATGCATCAGCGCATTCGAGGATTGAATGGTCGCGAGGTAGGGCGTGCGGCGCGTAAAGTCCGAGGCGGCTGTATGCAAATCGATCAACTGCTTCAGGGTGGCGAGGTCCACGCGTCCCCATCCCACTTGGTCCATCGGCAGACCATTGGTGTACTCAAGCAGAAAATTTTCCGTGATCGTCGAGGCGCTGAAGAGCGGACCCCGCAGTTCCGCAAGATGATCGCCGGAGGCGCTTTCCAGCTTTGCCGGTACCCCGAGCAGTTGCTTGGCGGGTTTGGGACCGGGCCCGGTGAGAATGCGTTGCAAAGCCTCCAACTGCGGCCGATACGCTTCGGTGAGGGCAGCCGGCTCCTGGCCGATGCGGCCGGCAATCGCGGCTGCTGCGCGATCATGGTCGGGATGCCCTACGCCGGCTGACAGCGAATGAAAGAGTGGATCGGCGACGCCTTCGGCCAAGGCGTGCTGCTCCGATTGCTCGTGGGGAGCGCAGCCGGGAAACATGCCGGCGGCGATGGATTTCCCCGTCTCCACCGTTCGTTGATCGGAGTCGGAGTAGAACGACACGTGTGCCGCATCGGCGCAGCCGGTGGGCTGGAGCAGTCCCTGCTGCGCCAGGCTCGCGCGATACCAGGCGCCGAACATCGACATCAAGCGCGCGCCTTGGGCGGTGAGATTCCCGGGAGGGACATCCCAGGCGGGCCAGGGTTGGCTGGAGTACTGGTTAAGTTGCGCGGGCGTTCCGGTCGGTGAACGCACTCCGTGCCGGGTAACGATGATCACCAACTTCAGCTTGCCGGGGTCCGGAGTTTCGCTCCAGCCGCCACGGGCGAAGGCGAGCAAACAGAAAAGAACCCATAACTGTGTCTTATTGGACATCAATGAGTTCCGTAGACGCGGATTTCCGCCTCTTTGCCACCAATGGCGACGACACCGACATACAGTGCGTGCTGCGAGGGCACAAAGAGTCCGGTTTTTGCACCCGTGGATGTTTTCGTGACGCCGATGGCGCGGACGGCCTTGTCCGCGCCGATCTCATAGACATCCACTTCTCCGCCGCCGGCGATGAGATAAATCCGGTGGAGTTCGGCATCGTAGAAGAGATCGTCGGCACCGGTTGCGGAAGGCAAATCAGCGAGTTCCCTGCCGGACGTACCGTCGAGCACGACCAGGCGCGCCGGAGTGCGACAGGCAACGAACAGGACATTGTGCTCCTGGTCGAAGGCCAGCGGCACGTTATCGCTTGCGCGGGTGATCTTCCACGGCTGAGCTAGCGAAGAGGTCTTGCCATCGATCACGGCGACTTCGGCCGCATCCGCTACATTCACGAAGATTCTCTGCTTTGCGTTGTCGATCTCCAAACCTTCGGGATGGGTCGCGACCGGCAATTCCTTCACCAGCGTCTGGCTGGCCGTGTCGATCACCGCAACCCTGGCGGGATTGGCTGCATCGCTGCCGCCATGGCCCACATAGAGGAGGCTGCCGGCAGCATCGTAAACAAGGTCGTCCGCATCGTCGGAGAGCTTAATGGACTTAACCTGCTTGAGCGGCACGCCGGAGAAAATCTTCAAGTCCGCCTGCTTACCGTCGGAGGCATACAGCATGTTGCTTTCCGCGATCCAGGCAAGGCCGTGTGGTTTCCCCAGCCCGGCGAGCGTCTCGGTAACCTTGCCGGTGTTGAGGTCGAGTACTTCGACAGAATGGTTCCCGGTGGCGGCAATAAAGAGCCGGTTTGCCTGCAGATCGACCGCGAAGTGGTCGAACTTACCGGTGCCCTGCGGCAGGGGGAGGGTACGCTGCAGGGTAAGCGGCGAGGCCGTTTGCGCGTGCAGACCCAGAGCCCCCGCCCAGATAGAAAGAGCGGCGGTCACTACTATTTTCATCAAGCCTCTTCCTATTCGTGATGGGGATTCCAGCGGAGACCGAACGAATAGGTCGGCTTATAGTACTCGCGTTGGACCATGTATTTCGGCTGGCCGTTATAGAAGCCGAAGACTTCGTTGTTCATGTTCTGACCCGACGCCAGGACAGTAAATCCCTTGGCCAGGTAATACGTCGCCTGCGCATCCACCTGGGTGTGGGAGTAGAAGTAGTTATCGCCGTTGGGGCCGGTGACACCGAAGTCGACAGCACCGGGGCCGCTGTTTTGGTACTGGTAGGCATAGATGTTCGCGCTGTTATGCGATATGCCCATGGTCACAAGAGCGCGCTTGGTGGAATAAGCGGGGCCGATGTTCCAGGAGTAGGGAGCCTGGCCAACAAGCTGCGGATTATCGGAGCGGCCGGTCAAGTTGTAGTTCTTCGAAGCGGTGTAGGCAAAGTTAGCGATAATCCGCGCTCCGCTCAGCGGCCCGGGGAGGTAATTCAGATGCTGCTGGTAGGCAACCTCAAACCCGGAGACGTAGGCATGGTCTCCATTCACTTCCTGCAGGACGAGGTCTCCGGCATAGGGTCCGGAAAGGGGAGAGCCAGTATCGGGAATGATGGACTGCTGAGCATAGATGGGCTTGGTGATCTGCTTGAAGAAGTATCCTGCTTCGAGCATCCCCACTGACTTGAAATAGCGCTCGTACAACACGTCGTAGTCGTTGGCGTGTTCGGCGACCAGACCGGTGTTGCCGATGGCGATGGTGTAGGGCGTGGTGGATTGATCTTCCGTGATGTAGGGCACGAGCTGATAAGGATCGGGACGCGAAATACCCCGCCCATAGACGGCGCGAATATCGGAATCCTGATCGATTTTGTAGCGTAGCTGCACGCTGGGCATTGGGTTTACGTACGAACCGCTGCCGGTGGTCGGGGTGGTGGATACATAGTTCCCGTCGCTGTCGTTGACGACGAGATAGCCGGTGTTGGAGGTAGCGGTGCCCTCGAGGCGCAGGCCGGTCTGCAGATGGAAGCGGCCAAATTCAATCGTGTTCATGATGTAGCCGGCGCCAACCCGTTCCTGCAGGTTGTAGTTTGCGGCATCGGACTGCAAATGCGTCGTACCTTCATCCAGAGTAAAGTTGGCCGCGTTGGTAGCCAGGTCTCCGGTGATGAGGCCAAAGCTCGTGACCGGTCCGAGATGGTAGCTGCCACCGTAAAACTTGGGATTGGTGAACGTCCCCAGGTATTGCGTCATGGCGGTGCCATTGTTGGAATCGTACTCGGGTGAATACGCGTCCTGGCCCTTATGTTCGTTGCGGAATTGGCCACCGAATTCGATGGTGGAAGCGTGGCCGCCAAGGTGGTAGTTCAACCCCATCGACGCGCCGGCCTGCAGATTCAACTGGGTGGCTTGGCCAAAGGTGAGATCGATGGTGTCGAGGGAATACTGCGACGGATCAAAGATGGGGTTGTCCGGAGTGTCGCAGGTGTAGTGAGGCCGATATTGGCTGGGCGAATCAGCCGCGTCAAAGGCGCAGTCCTTGCCCGCTCCGCTGCTGAAAGCCGCACCGGGATTACCGGCAGCGCCCCCGAAACGCGAGTGCGAAGCGGCGATCTGGTAGTGCACGAAGGAGTGATTAAATACCTGGTTGCCGCCGATGGCCAAGTCTGCAATTTGCAGATTGGGGCGGCGGACGCTGGTATGGTACGCAGCCTTCCCGCCGTCCTTCAACTGATAGGCGAATTTCTGACCGAAATCTCTGAAGTTCGAGAACAAGCCGTGAACATAGAGATCGGAATTTTCTGCCAGCTTGTAGTCCACAGCTCCGGCAAAGCCATAGCGTGAGCGGTCGTAAAGGTACTGCTGGATATAGAGCTTGTCGAAGGTGGTGTCACCGTTATCATCCAGATCGGGCACGGGCTCAACGTCGTCGATGCCGCGCTCGTTGACGTCGTAGCTATAACCAAGCATCACGCCGAAGCGCTTACCCTGGGCGGTGTTTGGCCCGAACCGCATGCCGGCAACCGAGTTGATGGTGAAGCTTTGCCGTCCACCTGCGATCGGCGTGTTGCCGCCAATACCGGTGATCGAAAGCGTGGGGCGATCGGTGGTGGCCTGCTTGATGCGAAGATCCACCGAACCTCCAATCGCGTCGCCATCCTGACTTGCGGAGAGGGTTTTGTTAATGGCGATCGATCCTACCAGTCCCGCCGGAATGGTATCCAGATCTACCTGGCGGACCTGAGGATCCGGACCGGGGACAACCACACCGTCGATGGTGGTGTTGCTGAGGCGGGGTTCGGTTCCGCGAATCTGCACGTACTGCCCCTCGCCTTCGTTCCTCTGCAGCGTAACCCCGGGCAGCCTGCCGATGGCGTCGGCGACGTTCTGGTTGGGCAGGCTCTGGATCTGGGTGTCGGTCATGACGTTCAGAATGTTTGCCGAGGTGCGTTGCTCGTTGATCGCGATTGCATCGCCCACCAGGTCGGCATTCACAATCACCTGTTGATTGCTCGAGGAGACCGTCAAGGTTGCATTCAACGTGGTGGGCGCACCGGGCGTCACCACCAGGGTGCTAGTGGAACTGCTAAACCCCACGTAGGAGATGGTCACGGTATACGTACCCGGCTTTACGTCCGGAATCTGGAAGTCTCCCTGCGCATTTGTCGCTACCGTAGTTGCCGTTGGCTGGAGAGCGACTTGCGCGCCCTGCAATACGGCGCCGGCAGCATCCTTGACAGTACCGATCACGCTGCCGTTACCCCCGGCGGGCGTGTCGGCTGCCCGAGCAAACAGCGATATCAGAACCATTGCAAGAAAGAGAGGAATGCGGATCGCCTTAGTGGACATGGGTCTCCTTAATAGCAGCACAAGTGTGGGCCTCAGGTATGAGCCGACAATATCCAGGCTTGTTAATAAATGGTTAACGATGCGGTGAAAGTTTCCTAAGGTAGCGCGAAACGATGCCGTCTGTGATGCAATGAGAAGCATGCGCATTTTGGCCATCGAAGACGAACCCCGCATGTCGGCTTTGCTGCACAGGGGGCTTTCTGAACATGGCCATGAGGTTACGCTCGCGTTGGCGGGCGCAGAAGCTCTTAAACTGACGCTCGACCAAATGTTCGACGTCGTGTTACTTGATATAGGATTACCCGACCTTAATGGATACGACGTCGCGCAAGTGCTGCGAGGAAGAAAGTATCCGGCGCCGATTCTGATGCTGACGGCCTATAACAAGGAAGACGAAATTGTGCGCGGTCTTAACCTTGGGGCCGATGACTACCTGACGAAGCCTTTCTCGTTTCCCGAATTGCTGGCCAGGCTGCGAGCGATCACGCGTGTCGCCTCGGACCCAACTCCGACATCGTTCGCCGTTGCCGACCTGGTGGTTGACCTGCTGCAGCGTAAGGTGACACGCAGCGGACAAACCATCGAGCTCACCCGCACCGAGTTTCTGCTGGTCGAATTGCTGGCTTTGCACGCGCCGCGGGTCGTGCCCCGCGCTGCGCTGATCGATCGTATATGGGGAGGACCGGCGGAAGTAACACCCGGAGCGCTCGACGTGCTGGTGAACTCGCTGCGCAGCAAGATCGATGCGCGGCATGCCAACAAGCTGGTGCAAACCGTGCGCGGGACTGGTTACCTGTTGATGCCCCAGGTAACAGGAGGCCGCGTGCAATGAAGCCTCTGCCGATTCGCCTGCGATTAACGCTCTGGTATTGCGCCATGTTCGCCACCGCTGCTGCGCTGCTGAGCGTCACCAGCTGGTGGATGTTGCGCCGCAGCCTGGCGGCGACGGAATATCACGAATTGCAGGAGCGGGCTGAGGACGTGCAGCTGTTGTTGCGGCAGTTAGGCCCGGATGCGAACCTCGAGCTGCTGCGAGAGAGGTTCAAGGAGATCTACCAGGTCAAGGATGACGGCAAGTACTTACAGGTTCTCGATCAGGACGGGGCGTGGATTTTCCGCTCCAAACGCATGGTCGATGAAGGCTTGCGGCCCGATGCCCCGGGGACTCTGCCGAAACAAGGAACGATGGTTGAGTTTCACCAGGGCACGCGGTACGTGCGCGCGCTGAGCTATCCCATCGTTGCCAATGGCCGTGCGTATTCGGTTCAGACCGGGATCGCGTTGAACAAATCTCGGGCGCTGCTCTCTCTGTTTGGCGTGCAGTTGTTGCTGCTGACTCCAGCCGTGCTGATCCTGGCGGCGGTGGGTGGGCATTTCATGGGCCGTAAGGCGCTGGCTCCGGTGGCCGCGATCGCTACCGAGGCACGACGCATCAACGACAAGAATCTGGAGATTCGGCTGCCGATTGCCGCTACCCGGGATGAGATCTCTCATCTGTCCGAAACGCTGAACCAGATGCTCGAGCGGGTGGAGGTCGGGGTGCAGAGCATCCGCGACTTTACCGCCAATGCCGCCCACGAATTGCGGACACCCATTGCGTTGATCCGCACGGAAGTGGAGGTGGCGCTCTCGTTGCCACGCACCTCGAGGGAGTACCGCGAGGCGTGCGAGCAGGTACAACTGGAAACGGTGCGCATGACCGCGCTGATCGACAACCTGCTGATGCTGGCGCGGGTGGATGCAGATACCGAGGGATTTCGCCTGCAGCCGGTGGACGCTACCCTATTGACGAGGCGGGTGGGCGAGCGGTGGAAGCATGCCATGCAGCGGGCGCTGTTGGACTTCACTCTGGAGATGACGGCGGAGCCACTGTTTATCCTGGCCGATGGCGATAGCCTGCAGCGCCTGCTCACCATTCTGCTGGACAATGCGCTGCATTACACACCGCCCGGAGGGGCGGTCACGCTGCGCGTAACGCGGCACGACGGGGGTATCGGTTTTGGCGTTCGCGATACCGGGATTGGGATTGCTCCGGAACACCAGTCACGCATCTTTGAACGGTTTTATCGGGTGGATCGAACCCGCGGTGGCTCTGGGCTCGGATTAGCGCTGGCGAAGTGGATTGCCGACAAGCACGGCACGAGTATTTCTCTCACCAGTGCGGTGGGGCGCGGAGCAGATTTTCAGTTCTGTCTCCCCGAGGCGATTGCAACGCAGCCGTCCAGCCACAACGCCGCTCCATCGCAAAACATCGCCCTCAAGGGCTAGTCAATCTCCCTTTCCTGCGGACACAACGGATGGGTTTTAATGGCTGGATGAAGATCCCGCTCAGCGATCTGCGCCGGCATGCCCTGGCATCTTCTCTTTTCCCGCAAACGACGCTGGGCCGTGCCATGGGCAAGCTGGGCTTCGTGCAGGCCGACCCGATTCGTTCCCCGGCACGGGCCCAGGATCTCATCCTGCGGCATCGAGTCAATGACTACCGGGCAGGCGACCTCGATAGGAGCTACCGCACACTCAAACTGGAGGAAGACTTCCTCTACGCGTATGGCTTCATGCCGGTGAAGACCTGGCAATTGCTGCATCCCCGGGGAAGCCGGGCGCTTACCGCGTTAGAGCAAAGGGTGCTCGACATCGTTGCTCGACAAAAACGTCTGCATCCGCGGGAACTGGACGTTCAACTGGGCAAGAGCCGGGAGATCAATGCCTGGGGCGGTTATTCCAAATCGACGACTCGCACGCTGGAGCGATTGCACTACCTCGGGCTGCTGCGCATTGCCGGCCGCACGAACGGAATGAGGACTTACGAAACGGTAGCGGCAACGCACGAGCCCAAAGACGCGGAAGATCGGCTGCATCGCCTGGTCATGTTGATTGCCACCATCCTGGCGCCGCTTTCAGAGACCAGCCTGCGCGCGGCGACCACATTTCTGAGGTATGCCGCCCCCGATCTACCGGGGAGAACGGGCGCGGTCGCCGCCCTGTTGCGCTCAGGCGCTCTGGATAGCGGCGTCGTGGATGAGGTGCGCTACGTGTGGCCCCACGGACGCCTCGTCCGCCGCGAGCCAGACGAGGTCGTCCGGTTTCTCGCCCCGTTCGATCCCATGGTTTGGGACCGGCGTCGCTTTGAGCACTTCTGGAGCTGGCCCTACCGGTTCGAGGCCTACACTCCGCCGGCGAAAAGAAAGATGGGGTACTACGCGCTTCCGCTGTTATGGCGGACAGACGTGATCGGTTGGGTCAATGTGGTGGACGGCATCATCAGTCCGGGGTTCGTGAGCGGGCGCCCACCTGCCGAGAAAGCATTCCACCACGCCTTCGAAGAAGAAGCCGAGCGGATGAGGAATTTTCTTCGCCCTTCATGAGCGATGGCGGTGCAGCAGGACAGTGGCTATCTGCCGCCACTCCTCCTCACTAGAATTTTCCGGGTGAGGCTGATGGGCGCGCTTGTACCAGTAGCCGGCGTTGTCCGGATCGCCTTCCTTGCGGTGGAGATAGGCGTGCACCCATGCCGCCTCCTGGCCACCCGCAGAGTCCTCCTGGGCTATATCGTGAGCGCGGTCAAAGTTGCCCTTTCCGTCCCACCAAAGGGCGGCCAGCAAGGGCGGCAGACTGGCTGGGGGCCCATCCCCGTGCAAAGAGGTGCGGAATTCTTCGATGGTCATGGCGGCATTTTACGCCGTTCCCACGTCTCACTCTGACCGTGACGAATTTCCCATGGACTCCATCGGCCTGAGGATCACCGTCTTCTCCGCCATCGGCTATTGATCGCATGGACGGTGGTTGTGGTGACCCAGTGAAACGAGTTGTCATCAGCCGAGGGTGGACGTATAGTTAGATATGCGACCTCATCGGTCGCATTTGATTTGGATCGCGAGGTTGAACAGAACACTATGTCGCGCACGCTGGTGTCAACGGTGCTCAGTGACCTCGCAATTGGATCCTGCGCGACCCTCGCCTCGCTGGACCTTCCTGACGAAATTCAGGGACAGCTGATGCATCTTGGCTTCGTTCCTGAGAGCCGGATATTGGCTTTGCGGCGTGCCCCAGCGGGCGATCCAACGGTCTATTGCGTGAATGGAGCGGAGATCGCCCTGCGCAAAGAGACGGCGGAGATGATTTCCGTTCATAGTGTTTGCATTGCGGAGCGAAAGGGCGCGCAATGAGCCACTGCAGCCCGGGAGGCGGGGTTGCGGTTGAGACGCAGCCAAGATCCGCCGGCAAGCTAAGCACGGTAGCCCTGATCGGCCCCCCGAACTCGGGTAAATCCACCCTTTTCAATCGCTTGACCGGTATGCGGCAGAAGGTAGCCAACTACCCCGGCGTGACCGTGGAGCAGCATTCCGGGCGCATGGGCGGTATCGGCCACCCGAATCTCACGCTGATCGACCTGCCAGGCATTTACAGCCTGAACTCCTATTCCGAAGACGCGCGGGTAGCGGTCGATGTGCTGCAGGGCAATATGCCCGGCACTCCGGCTCCCGACGCGGTTTTGCTGGTGCTGGATGCGCTGCAACTAAGCCGCCAACTAATGCTGGCCGCACCTGTGCTGGCGATGGGCCTGCCGACCATGGTGCTGTTGAACATGTCGGACCTGATGACCGCGCGCGGAGGGGAGATCGATCCCCTGGCCCTGGCGCGGGAACTGGGCGCTCCGGTGGCTCTGATCAGCGCTACCAAAGGCTCAGGATTTGAAGCCATCTCGCGCTTTCTGCACCGGCTGTCGGAGCCGCCCGAAGCGCGGCTGCAGCCGATGCAACTGCCGGTACTGCAGAACGCCGCCTCCTGCCATCAGTGGGCGACACAGGTCAGCACGCGCACGAATTACAAGGCGCCGTCCTCTTCCAATTGGACCCGGCGGCTGGATGCGGTGCTGCTGCACAAGTTTTGGGGACCGCTGATATTTCTCGCGGTTGTTATCGGCGTCTTCCAGGTAGTGTTCTCGGCCGGTCTGCCGTTGAGTGACTGGCTGACTGAGGTGTTTACCAAGGCGGGGGCCGCAGCCGTTTCCGTGCTGCCTGTGCCCTGGCTGCAGGTGTTGTTGCGCGATGGAATCTGGAATGGGGTGCAGGCGGTGCTGGTGTTTTTGCCCCAGATTCTGCTGCTGTTCCTGGTCATCAACGTGCTCGAAGATTCCGGCTACCTGGCCCGGGCGGCGCTGATTGCCGATCGCGTCATGCGCTCCATCGGGCTGAATGGGAAAGCGTTTATCCCGCTCTTGTCGGCCTATGCCTGCGCGGTCCCGGCGATTATGGCCACGCGCACCATTGAGAACAAGCGCGACCGGTTGGCGACGATCCTCATCGCTCCGTTCATGACTTGTTCCGCGCGGCTACCCATTTACACCCTGATCATTGCTGCATTCATTCCCAACCGGCCGATCCTGGGCGGATTTTTCGGCTTGCGGGCGGCGGTGATGTTGAGCCTTTATGTGCTGGGCTTTCTCGCCGCACTGGGCACCGCGCGACTGCTCAAGTCTTCGATCTTGAAGGCCAATGCGGCCCCGTTCATTCTGGAACTGCCGCAGTACCGCTGGCCGACGCTGCGTTCCGTCGCACTGCGTTTGTTCGATCGAGGCAAAGTTTTTGTACAGCAAACCGGTACGGTCATCTTGTCGGTGACGTTTGTGTTGTGGCTGTTGAGTATTGTGCCCTTCCACCACGGGACGAGCGCCCCGTTGACGGAAAGTGTGATTGGCCGGCTGGGCCACTTCATCGAGCCGGTACTGCGGCCGCTGGGCTTCAATTGGAAGATTGGAATCGGGCTGCTTTCGTCGATCATTGCGCGGGAAGTGATTGTGGGCACGCTGGGAACGCTCTACGGCGCGGATCCGGCGACCCAATCGGTTGGTTTGCAGGCCGCCCTGCGGCACGACATGACGATCGGCGGCGCCATTGCGCTGGTGGTCTTCTTCGCCTTCGCCATGCAATGCACGTCCACCCTGGCCGTCGTGCGGCGTGAAACGAACAGCTGGAAATGGCCTGCAGTCCAGTTTTGCTACATGTCTGGCCTTGCTTATCTGGCTGCCCTGGCGGCAAATCAGATACTTTCACGCATCTTTTAAAACAGGTCTCGTGTGGAGACTTGCCGCTTCGAGCGGCTGCTTGAGCCCCGCTTTAGGGCGGGTCTCAAGTGATTTCGAAGCCTCAGCTAATTTATGAGACCAGTTCCAGAACGTCTGCGAAAATAGTAGTGAATCTAAGAAAACAAGAGACTGAATCATGATTTCTGTCAGCGATGTAACTATGCGTTATGGAGCCAAGCTCCTATTTGAAGAGGTTTCGACCCAGTTCATTGCCGGACGCCGCTTTGGTTTGACCGGTCCCAATGGTGCGGGCAAGTCGACCTTTATGAAGATCCTCTCGGGCGAACTGGAGCCGCAAAAGGGCACCGTGGTGCGGCCCAAGAAGCTGGGTGTCCTGCGCCAGGACCAGTATGCCTTCGATGCCTACCGGGTGATCGATACCGTCATCATGGGCAACAAGGGCCTGTGGAAGGCGCTGGAAGAGCGCGATGCGATCTACGAGAAGTCTGAGCTGACCGATGAAGACGGCATGCGGCTGGGCGAACTGGAAGGCATCGTCGGCGAGGAAGACGGCTACACGGCGGAAAGCGATGCTGCCATTTTGCTGCAGGGACTGGATATTCCGGATGAGTTGCACGAGCGCAAGATGAGCGAGTTGCAGGGCGGCCAGAAGGTCAGGGTTCTGCTGGCACAGGCGCTGTTCGGTAAACCGCAGGGGTTGCTGCTGGACGAACCTACGAACTCGCTGGATCTTGACTCCGTGCATTGGCTGCAGAATTTTCTGCTGGAGTTTGAAGGAACGCTGATCACCATCTCGCACGACCGGCACTTTCTGAACAGCGTGTGCACGCATATCGCGGATATCGATTACGAGACCATCATCACCTACACAGGTGGTTACGACGACATGGTGATGGCGAAGACCCAGGTGCGGTCGCGGCTGGAATCACAGAATGCCCAGCGGGATAAGAAGATTGCGCAGTTGAACGAGTTTATTGCGCGGTTCTCGGCGGGTACGCGTTCCAGCCAGGTGACCTCGCGTAAGAAAGAAGTGGAGCGGCTGCAGACGACGGAGCTGGCACGGTCGAATATTCAACGTCCGTTTATCCGGTTTGATTTGTTGCGGCCTTCAGGGAAACACATTCTGGAGATCGAGCATGTGACCAAGTCGTATGACGATCAGCCGGTGATCCAGGACTTCAGCGCAGCGGTGATGCGCGGGGAGAAGGTCTGCCTGATGGGGCGGAACGGCCTGGGTAAGACGACCATGCTCAAGTCATTGCTGGTGAAGATGGAGCAGGCGGAGCCGGGGTTTGCCCTCAATGCGGGCACGGTGAAGTGGGGGCATGAGGCGCAGATCGGCTACTTCCCTCAGGACCATACCGGGTCGATTCAAAAAGGCATGACGGTGTCGGACTGGTTGCACCAGTTCGATCCCCGGGTCACGAAGGAAGACATCCGCGGGTTGCTGGGGCAGATGCTGTTCAGCGGCGAAGAGGGGTTGAAGAAGACAGAGGCGCTTTCGGGTGGCGAGGCGGCGCGGCTGATCTTCTGCCGGCTGATGCTGCAGAAGCCGAACATCTTGATCTTGGATGAGCCGACGAATCACCTTGATCTGGAAGCAATCAATGCGCTGAATATCGCAATTCAGCGGTATGAAGGCACGGTGTTGCTGGTGACGCACGACCACGACTTGATCGATGAGGTGGGCACGCGGATCTGGCATTTCGACCACCAGGGCATTGATGACTTCAAGGGACCGTATGCGGAGTACATGGCCGCGACGGCTACGGCGCGCTAAAAAGCATTTCCCTCGGCGGCTAAAGCCGCAGCTCACTCACACCTCAACGGACGGGCTGAAGCCCGTCCCCTTCACTGGTTGCTGGGAATCCATTGCCTCCTATTCTCAATGCGCAGGGGATCTGCAAGCAGTTCGGGGCTGACCCGCTGCTACGCGATGTTTCGTTTACGGTCGATGAGCGGGCACGCATCGGCCTCATCGGTCCTAATGGATCGGGCAAGTCGACGCTGCTGGGGATTCTTGCCGGGGAGATCGACCCCGATAGCGGTGAGGTGGCAACACGGAAACGTACCCGCCTCAGTTACGTGGCGCAGCAGTCGGAATTCGTTCCCGGCACCACCATTCGGGAGGTACTCGAAGCTTCTCTCCACCGCGGCGGCGTGCCTGCTGCGGAATGGGAGAAACGCCTCAGCGAGACGATGGGACGAGCCGGATTTGAGGATCTTGCCGCGGATGCTTCCCGCCTTTCCGGCGGCTGGCGCAAACGGCTGGCCATCGCCGAAGCACTGGTGCAGCATCCCGATGTTCTGTTGCTCGACGAGCCGACCAATCACCTGGATCTCAGTGGCATCGAGTGGCTGGAAGGTTTGCTCAACAGCGCGTCGTTCGCGTGCGTGGTGGTGAGCCACGACCGCTATTTCCTGGAAAATGTTGCGACAGTCACGGTCGAGCTGAACCGGGCTTATCCCGAGGGCCTGCTGCGTGTCGACGGCAACTACAGCACTTTTCTGCAAAAGAAAGAGGCGTTTCTCGAGGCCCAGGTTAAGCATCAGGACGCGTTGGCTAACCGGGTGCGCACCGAGATCGAGTGGCTTCGCCGGGGACCAAAAGCACGCACCACCAAATCAAAGGCCAGGATCGATCGCGCCAACGACCTGATCGGCGAGTTGGCGGAGGTGTCGGGACGGAACCGCACCGCGACTGCTTCCATCGAGTTCTCGGCCACAGACCGGCAAACCAAACGGCTGGTGGAACTTGAGAATTTAACCTACGGGTTCGCCGGCCGCACGCTGTTCGCCGGGTTAAATTTTGTGCTGACCGCGGGCATGCGCGTCGGCCTGGTGGGTCCGAACGGCAGCGGCAAAACGACGTTGCTGAAGCTGTTGCGCGGAGAACTCGAACCGCTGGATGGCGGCATCAAGCGCGCAACTGCACTGCGCACTGTGTACTTCGACCAGAATCGAGTGTTGAATCCGGAGGTCACGCTGCGGCGGGCACTGGCTCCGGATAGCGATTCGGTGATCTATCAGGATCGGGTGATCCATGTAGCTTCCTGGGCGGCCCGCTTTTTGTTCAGCGGAGACCAGCTCAACCAACCGGTGGGACGTCTCTCCGGTGGCGAGCGGGCGCGGGTGCTGATCGCCCGGTTGATGCTGGAGCCGGCCGATTTGCTGCTGCTGGACGAGCCTACCAACGACCTCGATATTCCAACGCTCGAGATCCTGGAAGAGAGCCTGATGGAATTTCGCGGGGTCCTGGTGCTGGTGACCCACGACCGCTACATGCTCGACCGGGTCTGCACGAGCGTACTGGGATTGGATGGGCGCGGAGATGCAGAGCGCTTCGCGGACTATTCGCAGTGGGAAGCCTGGCAACGGGAACCAATCCCGGAGTCGAAGTCCGTCCAGGGAGAAAAGCGCGTTGCCTCGGCGAAGAAGAAGCTGTCGTACATGGAAGCGCGCGAGTACGCCGGGATTGAAGATCGCGTCACGGAAGCAGAAGAGCGCGTGGCGCTTGAACGCGCAGTGGTCGAAGATCCTGCAGTCGCCACGGATGCAACCCGCTTGCAGGCTGCCTTGCTGGCAATGGAGCAGGCGCAGCTGGTTCTCGATGAGCTGTATACGCGTTGGGCAGAGTTAGAAGCTAAAAGCGTCTAGCTGCAGCGAAGCTTGAATGGTGAGGGCCTTAACGTCTGCGTCAGAACAAACGGTAGTTGGGCGGCAGATTGGGATCAAAGGCGTCTGTAGAACAGCAGGTCCCTCCACTGCGCTACGCTCCGGTCGGGATGACAAAGTTGTGGTGCGGAGAGGAGAGCACAAAGACCTCGCGGCATCCGCAACCCAATTTGCAGAACCGCAGGTCCCTCAGCGGCTAAAGCCGATTGGTTTTTTCTTTCTACCGTGCGGGCTAAAGCCCATACCCTTCTTCAGGGCACGACTTCCGTTTTCCACCGTGCGCTTCTTCAGGGAACGACTTCGGTGGCGCTGGAATAGCTCAGTTGATGGATGGCCATCCAGGTTTGGGCGTAGGAATTGAGGGCGTTCAGGCTGGTGGTCCGGTCGTCCTGGACGGCACTCAGATAATCCAGAAGGGCAATGCCGCCGCGCTCGTACGCGAATTGGGCGATCGATAACACGTCCTTCGACTCGTCCAGGTAGTGGCCGTTATAGCGATCGGAAAGCACCTTGGAAGTGGTGTAGGCAATCCAGGCCTGATCGACATCGGAGTAAACCTGGTTCTGGACCGCTACTTCGCTGAACCGGCTGGACTGCGCAAGGAACTTACTTGTGTCCTTGTTGCCTTGATTGCGGTCGAAGATGCGCAACGGAATGCTGACGCTAAAGCCCGCCGAGTTATACCCGGCAGCCCGGTTGTAGTCGCCTTCCAGCGTCGGATCGGTGGTGCCGTTGGCATAGGCGAGCTTCACATTCGCATCGGCGACACGTACCGCCGCCTGGGCCGCGCGATAATCCGGGCGGGCAGCTAATGCCTTCTGCTCCAAATCCGTGAGCGTTGCATTGAGCGGGGGCGGCACCAGGTCGCCGGTAACGTCGAAGGAGCGGCTCGGTTGCTGAGATCCGATCAGTGTTTGTAGCTGATCGCTGGCCTGCACCAGGTTCATTTCCGCGCTCGATTCGTCGGATTCAAACTGCGCCAGTTGCAGATCGAGCCGCTCGTAGTCGAGCTTGCCAATATCGCCTGCGTCATAGCGATCTTTACTGATCTGCAACGCGTGGCGGTAATCTTTCAGGTTGTCCTGCGCCAGCTTCAGGGCGGCCTTCGCCAGTACCAGGGTGGTGAATTGCTGCCTGACCTGCAGCGTAAGCTGGCGAATCTGGTCGTGATACTGGGCATCGGTCTGCGCAGTCTGTCCCCGGGCGCTATCCAGGCGCCAACGCCGCTTTTGCCCACGCTCAAAGAGGCGATTCACGCCTACATCGTAGGAGTAAGGACTGGCCGGGTTATTCGCCCCCAGGGTGACATCCGCACCGGCGAAATAGAGGTTCGGATTTTGGCGCAGCCCGGCCTCAACTTCCTGGCCGTGCATGGAGAGCAGGTTTTGTTGTGCCGCGAGAATGATCGGATTGTGCGCCAGGGCCTGGTCGACCGCCTGCTGCATAGTGAGAGGAGGAGTCTGCGCATAGCCAACCGGCCATGCCAGGCAAAGCAACAGCGCAAGCGTGCGTTTCACAGTGGAGTTCAATTCTCAAACTCCGTTTCCGGCGTGGGGAGCACGTCCCTGTCGCCTGCGATCCACACATACAACGTCGGAAGCAAGAAGACGCTCATCAGCAACGCAGCAATCAGGCCACCGACAATGACGATGGCAAATGGGCGTTGCGAATCGGAGCCGATGCCATGCGATGTAGCTGCCGGCAACAGGCCCAGGGTGGCCACGAGCATAGTCATCATGATGGGCCGGAGTCGCAGCACCGCTCCCTCCACCGCCGACTCTTCAATGGAGTGACCGCGCACCCGCAACTGGTTGATGTACTCCAGCATGATCACGCCGGTCTGCACAGAAACGCCGAAGAGCGCCAGAAAACCTACACCTGAGGACACGCTGAAGTTGGTGTGCGTGAGCAGGAGCGCCAACATGCCGCCCACTGGGGCCATGGCTACGTTGCAGAGAATCAGCAGCGCCCACTTCGCCGAGCGGAACATGGTGTAAAGGATGATGAAGATGATAGTGATGGTAATTGGCAACACCAGCATCAGGCGCTTGTTGGCGCGCTTCTGGCTTTGGTATTCACCCGCCCAATCAAGATGGTAGCCGGGAGGAAACTTCACCTGCTTGTTGACCTTGTCGATCGCTTCCTCGACGGTGCTGCCAAGGTCACGGCCACGCACGCTGTACTTGATGGCGATGTAGCGCTGGTTGGCCTCACGGTAGATCTCCTCTGCGCCATCCTCCACCTTGACGTTGGTCAACTGAGCCAGGGAGACGCGTTCGCCGGAAGGGGAGAGCAGGCGAATATCTTCGATCGCCTGCCGGGTATCGCGGTAGGGCTTCTGGTAGCGCACGACCACGTCGTAGCGGGCCTCACCCTGCAATACCTGGCTTACGGCGCCGCCACCCACTGCGGTCTGAATCGCATCCTGCACGTCGGATACATTGATGCCAAAACGAGCCGCAGCCGGCCGGTCGACCACGTAATCAAGATTGGGTTGACCGATGATGCGAAAGACACCAAGATCCTGAATGCCAGGGATCTTGTTCATGATGGCTACGATCTCATTGCTCTTTTGCTCCAGCAACTTGAGGTCGTCGCCGTAGAGCTTCACTGCCAGCTCGCCCTTGACGCCGCTGACCGCCTCCTCCACATTGTCGGAGATGGGCTGGGAGAAGTTCCAGATCACGCCCGGCGTCTTGTCCAACTCGCGACCCATAGCGGCAATCAGCTCTTCCTTGTTCTGATGGAATGCTGGACGCCACTTGTCCTTGGCCCAAAGATCGACGAAGTACTCGGTATTGAAGAAGCCGGTAGCATCGGTGCCGTCGTCCGGCCGCCCAACCTGGCTGATGACGTCCTTCACTTCTGGAAATGCCGCAAGAATGACCCGCGTTTGATTAGTAACGGCGATGCTGGTGGTGGGACCGGTGCTGGGAGCCAGGGTGCCGCGTACCCAGATCGCGCCCTCATCCAGGTGAGGCAGGAACTCCGAACCGATGACGCCGCTGGTTCCCAAAAACGCCGCCAGCACCAGGGCGAAAATCGCCACACCCGCGGTGACATAACGATGTTCGATGGCCCAGGTAGCGGCGTGGCGGTAGCGTTCTGTGATCCAGCTCATCACCGGGTTGTGCCACTCGCGCGCTCCCTTCCAGAATAGGAAGCTCGCGAGCACCGGCGCGATCAACATGGAAAAGATCAGCGCACCCAGCAAAGCAAAGGCGACCGTCCAGGCCATGGGCTTGAATAGGCGGCCTTCCACGGCCTGCAAAGTAAAGATCGGTAAATAGGCGGTGACGATGATGCCGATGGCGTAGAAGACGGGGCGCTGCACTTCATGAGCGGCCTCGCGAATCTGCTCGCTGGGGCTGCTGCTGTCGACGCGCCTGCGCCCGAGATGGCGAACGATGTTCTCCACCATCACCACGGCGCCATCGACCACCATGCCGAAGTCGAGCGCGCCCAGTGAGAGCAGGTTGGCCGGAATATGCACTTGCTCCAGCAGGATGGAGGCAAAGAGCAGCGAGAACGGGATGGTCAGCGAAACGATGAGCGCGCCGCGCACATTTCCCAGGAACAAAAAGAGAATGATGACGACGAGGATGATGCCTTCGGTCAGATTGTGCAGCACCGTGTGCGTGGTGTAGTGCAACAGGTCGCTGCGGTCGAGAAATGGAACAACCTTGACGCCCTTGGGAAGAATCAAGCCATTGAGTTCTGCGACCTTATCGTGAATGTTGACCAGGGTCGAATCGGAATCGTCCCCCTTCTGCAACAGCACAATGCCTTCAACAACGTCGCCATCGTCGATGATCTTCCCGTCCGAGCGACGGATGGCCTTACCGATCTGGCCGAGGCGAATCTTGGGCCCTTGCTGTATTTCGGCGATATCTTTCACCCGCAGCGGGGTTCCATTCTGCGTCTTGAGAACGGTCTCTTCGATGTCGCGCACGTTGCGAAACAGACCAACCTCGCGCACGTTTACCTGCTGTTGCCCCTGCTCGATAAAGCTGCCGCCGGCGTTGATGTTGTTGTTGGCCAGTTGTTGCTCGACCTGGCCAATGGTCAGACCATAGGCGATCAGCTTGCTGGGGTCGACGCGCACCTGATATTCACGCGTCATGCCGCCGAAGCTCGAAACATCAACCACACCCGGAACGGACTTGAACTGCTTTTCCAAGGTCCAGTCCTGGATCGACTTCAGCTCCATGTTGTCGTACTCGGGATTGGTGCTATGCAGGGTGTACCAGTAAATCTGTCCGACCGGGCTCCAGTCACTGCCGATCTGCGGCTGCAGACCCGCAGGCAAGGTCACCTGCGAAAGCCGTTCCAGAACTTTTTCACGATTCCAATCGTTCACCGAGGTGTCGTCGAAAATCATCTTGACGTCCGACAACCCAGCCAGCGAGAAGGAACGCAGATGCTGCATGTGCGGGATTCCGGCCATCTGGATTTCGATGGGGATGGTGACCTGTTGCTCCACTTCTTCGGCGGCACGCCCGGGCCACTGGGTGATGACCTCGACGTAGTTGTTGGCTACGTCCGGATAGGCCTCGACCGGCAGGTTATGGAACGAGATGGCGCCCCAGACGAAGAGCAGAATAGCCATCGCCAGGATCATGAACCGGTTGTTCAGCGCAAAATCAACCAGACCACGAATCATTACTGATCCACCGTGTTCTGTAATTCAAGCGCGTTCGACACTACTTGCTGGCCGGCTGCGAGACCAGAGGTGATCTCCTGCATACCGCCCGGGATCATGGCGCCGCCGACTACGCCGACACGCCGGAATTTCTTATCACCCGCCGGCACGTAGACCCAATCACGATCGTGCAGGTGCAGAACCGCGGACGCGGGCACGGAGGTGTGATCGAGCGGCCTGCGGCCGTGGAAGGTCGCCGTCGCAAACATGCCGATGCGCATCAACCGATCCGGATTGGGAACCTGGATACGAACCTTGGCGGTGCGGATAGTGGGATCGAGCACGGCATCGATCTCACCAATGGTGCCGGTCACCAGGCGATCCGGATAGGCGTTCAAACGAATATCGGCCGTCTGCCCTACATGGACCATGGGCAAATCGTTTTCGTAAACATCGCAAATGATCCAAACCTGGGAGAGGTCAGCAATCGTGAACGCAGTGGCCGATCCGGCGTAGGTGACACCGGTGGCCGCAGCATTGGTTACATTCTGCGAAATGACCACCCCGGTGGCAGGCGAATAAATCTTGGCAGTGAGTGAGGGATGTGCGGGATCGACGCCGAGGAACCGCAATTGCGACTCAGAGGCGCTCAAATCTGTTTTTGCGTCTGCTTCCGCGTCGTCAGCGATTTCCAGTTGGCTTTTGGCGATAGCTCCCTTATCGAAGAGGATCCTGGCGCGTTCGTCCTGGGTGTGCGCGAGCCGCTCGTCGTTCACCGCTTTCAGGTATTGATCAAACGCATTGGAGATGTCGGTGCTCTGCACCTCCATTAGCAACTGGCCCTTTTTCACTTCCGCGCCGATTTGCGTATGAATAGCCACCACGCGGCCCGAGGCAATCGAAATGACCGGAATCTGGCGGGAGATATCCGGATTCACCGTCCCAGTAACATTGAGGGTCGAGGCGGAAGCATACTGCGCGGCGGCGACGACGGGAAAGCGCTCCGGATGGTCGACGGTGATGAGGCTGACGCCACCCTCATCCTCCACCTGCGTGGGCGGAGGGGCCTGCGCGGCCGGGTCGTGCTTCTCGCTGCTGCAACCGCTCCCGAGCAAGAGATAGAGAGCCGCTGCCGTCAGCATCGTGCGCTTCATGAATGGACCTCGCAGAAATGAATCTCAGGACGCAAAGGAATTCCTATTCTTCCCACAGCCAGCTCGCACTCGCCGGGATGAGTTGTTGCGTTGCCTTTAGCATAGTTGGAGGGGCAGGAGACAGATTGCGCGCACCAATCCCCCACAAAACAACTGCCCTCGCCCGCGCCGGAAATATTCGAGCGCTGAAGGGCGTACGAAAGCGTTATCGCCTCATTCGATGTTACTTGAGGCGGGTGGCCGCGTTTGGTCAAGTGCAGTTATCTTTCGATTTAGAGACTAACTGTTAAGTTGCAATTAACGCGTAAAACTTTCATTAGGAAACCATAAGCACGAACATGGGAGGGCACCCTCGGATCGTAACCGAGATGGATGCCTAGCCGCGGGGCCAGCACCGGCGGCGACGCCGGCGTAACTTGCCCAGAGAGTATGTTTTGCAATAAAGTCTGGACGCGTATCCGACCGGTAGAATGAATATGGAAACCCAACCATCGCAACCAAGATGGGATCGCGAAAATATGCCAGTCTTCTCCATGTTCATCTGGGGTACGCGCCGTACCGTTATCGCCATCGCCGCGCTGATGATCGGCTTGATTGCCCTGATCGACGCGCACGTGGGTGCGCAGATTCCGCTCGGTTTTCTCTACCTTGGTCCGATGCTGGTGGTGGGCGCCGCATTGAGCCGGTGGGAAATCGCGGCGGTTGCCGTGGTTTGCACGTGGCTGGCGGAAGCGTTCGATGAGTTTATATGGGGGCCCAATACCGGGCTGCCGCGCGATGTCCTCTACTTCTCCGCATTTTTCTGCATGGGCCTCTTTATGCATGAGGTGGCACGGAGCCGTAAGCTCTCGGCGCAGCACATGCGTCAGATCGAAACGGAGATGACCGCCCGCAGGGACGCGGAAGAGCAGCTGGAGGTGTTGGTCGACAGCAGTCCTGCGGCGATCATTACGACCAGTTCGGACGGGTGCGTCCTGCTAGCCAACGATGCGGCTCACCGGCTCTTCGGCCTGGGTCTGGGCACGCTCCCCGGAACTTCGATCCGCGAATACCTGCCGGCACTGGTTAATGTGCCCACGCTGGCGAGCTCCCGCCAGGCTTTTCGCACCGCCATGCAATGCCGCGGACGCAGAGCCGACGGCGAGGTGTTTCAGGCCGATGTCTGGTTTTCCACCTACGTCACCAGCGCGGGACCGCGGCTGGCCGCCATGGTGCTGGATACGTCGGAAGACCTGCGGACCCACGAGGAATCGAGCTTTCATCAAATGCTGGCCAGTTCGCGCATCATGGTGGCGGCGGTGTCGCATGAAGTGCGCAATGTATGCGGCGCCATCGCGGTGGTCCACGAAAACCTGTCGCGCAGCGGAAAGCTGAAGGAAAACAAAGACTTTGAGACTTTAGGGACTCTGGTTCTGGCGCTGGAACGTATCGCCGCCATGGACCTGCGGCAAAGCGCCAGCCATGCGATTGCGGTCGAGGTCCAGTCGCTGATGGACGAGCTGCGCATCGTGATCGAAGGCGGCCTAAGGGATGCAGGCGTGACCACCCTTTGGGAGATGGAACCGGACCTGCCCCCGGTCTGGGCCGACCGGCAAAGCGTGATGCAGGTATTTCTCAACCTGACCAAGAACAGCGAACGCGCCATGGAAGATCAGGCGCGGAAAGAGTTGACGGTCAGTGCTCGGCGTGACGGATTGGGCGTGGCCATTCGTTTTCACGATACGGGGAGCGGCGTGGCCCATCCGGAACGGCTCTTCCACCCTTTTCAGGCGGATGCGCAATCGACAGGCCTGGGCCTTTATCTTTCGCGCGCATTTATGCGCAGCTTCAAGGGAGATTTGCATTACGAACCAGAGGCTGCAGGTGCGACCTTTGTGGTCGAGTTGTCACCTGCGGCACGGGAGAGCAAGAATGATAGCTATGACCAGCGAAATTCAGCTACTGCTGATCGACGACCACAGCCTGTTCCGCGAGAGCCTGAGCCGGCTGCTTCAGACCGAGTCTGATTTCCACATCCTGGAGACCTGCGCGTCCGCAAGCGAAGCGCTCGCCCTTCCAAGGCTGAAGGAAGCGGACGTGGTGCTGCTGGACTACGACCTTGGCCCGGAGCAGGGGACGCGGTTTCTGGATAAAGCACGCAGTCTCGGCTTTGCCGGCCGCACGCTGATGGTCACTGCGGGAATGAGCGACTCGGTGATGCTGCGGGTGCTGGAGAATGGCGCCTCCGGCGTGTTTCTGAAGCACAGTCCGCCCAGCCGGCTGGTGGAGGCGATCCGCAAAGTTTCGCAGGGTGAGGTATGGCTGGATCCGGCAGTGACGCGATCCATTATTGCGGCAGCCACCGGCAACACCGGGGCTCCCCGCCGGGGACATGACTTGACGCAGCGCGAACAGGCGGTGCTCAAGGGAGTGTTCGAGGGGCTTACCAACAAGGAGATTGGTGTTCAGTTGATGATCTCTGAGAGTTCGGTGAAGGCCGTGCTGCAGCAGCTGTTTGAGAAGACCGGCGTCCGCACGCGCAGCCAGCTGGTGCGCATTGCCCTGGAAAAACACTCGGATGAGTGGCTGACCAATCCTACCTAGATGCATATTTGGGATGCGATCGTCGTGGGTGCAGGTCCCGCGGGGTGTGCTGCCGCGTATGACCTGGCTACCTCGGGGCAGTCTGTATTGCTGCTCGACCGCAGTGAATTTCCCCGGTCCAAGGCCTGTGCCGGCGGACTGACCAGCAAAGCCGTCAACGCGCTGCGGTATTCCATCGAGCCGGTCGTGCGCGAGGTGGTTCATCGTGTGCAACTGCAAGGCGAGGGAGAACTTCATTGTGCGTTGCAGAGCCGCGCGCCCATTTGCGTGATGACGGTGCGGGCGGAGCTGGACGAGCTCTGCCTGGGCAAGACCACTGCCGCGGGGGCTTGTTTCCGCCGGATCGCGGGGGTACAGGAGATTGTGCGCCGCGGTGACCTGGTACACCTGGTTGCCGGAAGTGAGACTCATCGGGCGCGCTTTCTGATCGGGGCCGATGGAGCGAGCGGCCAGGTACGTCGGCTTTGCGCCACCGAGGCCCCACTGGCGCGAGGCTTTGCCATCGAGGTGAAGACCGCCAAGCCCGCCCGGGAGGTGGATCTTACGTTTGATTTTGCCTCGGTGCGCGATGGATACGCGTGGATTTTTCCCAAGAAGGACCACTTGAATGTTGGGTTGTATGTGCAGTCAGCCGGCGCCGGACTGACACGCCAGCGGCTGTTACGGTACATCGAAGAGACGCTGGGCGTGGGTGTGTTGGAAGGGGTAACAGGACAGTATTTGGGAGTGGGCGCCGGCGAGGACGATGTGCAGCAGGATTTGCGGGATCGTGTTTTTCTGGTAGGCGATGCGGGCGGCTTCGTCGACGCGCTCACTGGCGAAGGAATCTACGGAGCGGTGATCAGCGGGCAGGCGGCGGCACAGGCGGTTGTCGCGGGCGACCCGGAGGTGTTTCGACGGGAGGTGGCGGATTATCGAAAGACCCTGGGTTTTTCTGTGCGTGCCGCGGGTGCGTTTTATGCGAATCCAGCGCGCGGATTTCGTGCCATGCGGTTGCCGTTGGTCCGCAGAGTTTTAGTGAAGACGTATACGCATGGTCTGGACGTGAAGAGCCTGCCGATGCGGCTGGCGCTTGCGTTTTGTTAGGGACCTGAGCAGACTGCGGTATCCCTCCGCTCCGGTCGGGATGACGAAGGCGAGAGGGGTGGCTTCCGGGACATTCGCTACGATTCGTACACGACGCTGATTCAACACTGCCCTCGTTTGTCGTCCCGAGTGGAGGGATGTGCGGTTGGCTCAGGGACGGAAGAAGCTCCAGAGCAGCACAAGCAGTACGATGCTGCTGATCACCACGTAAATTTTGTCCCGCTGCATGGCAAAGCTGTAGACGCAGAACGCGACCCTCATGATCGGAGTCGCGATCAGCAGCAGAATTCCCAGGCGGATAATGCTGCGACTATCCGGGTGATGCATGACGAAAAGCGGCTTGATGCGATCGGCGGGCGAAGCAAACCCGTGAAAATGCCGGTAGTCCGAGACGACGCCATGCGACTGCGCGACATACGTACAACTACCGATGAGCACCACCAGCGCAGCCAGCGTCACACCGACGCGTAGCATCCGGCTGATGGACAACTCCATTTTCAGATCGGCTTCTGTCGTCATTACAGCCTACCCGTCGCGCCGCTGTAGATCATCTCCAGGCCGAGCGCAACAATGACGATGGCAAAGACCATCCGGAGCACCGGCACGCGCATGCGCACCAGCAAGCGTGCACCTAGGAATGAGCCCGCCAGTACGCCCAACATGACCGGCGCGGCCAGGCCGGGCGCTATGTAACCGCGGCTGAGATAAATTCCGGCGCTGGCCGCGGCGGTGACCCCAATCATGAAGTTGCTAGTGGTGGTGGAGACCTTGAAGGGCAGCTTCATCGCTTTATCCATGGCCAGCACCTTGACGGCGCCGGAGCCGATGCCGAGCAATCCGGACAGCAGTCCAGCGACAAACATGATGCTAAAGCCGGCCGGGACACGCTGCGCGATGTAGGCCTGGCGGCCTCCGCTCACGGGGTAATCTCCCGTCAGCTTGAGCTTCTCGGCCAACGCGTTGGGTGCGCTCGGCGTCCCATCCTCATGATGGCGAAAGGCGCTCCAGGCAGAGTAAAGCAGGGTGATGCCAAACACAATTCCGATGGCCTGGGTCGAAATGCGCGCCGTGAGAAAAGCGCCTACCAGCGCGCCCACCGTTGTGGCCACTTCGAGGAACATGCCGATACGGACATTGGAAAATCCCTCACGCACGAAGGAAACCGCCGCACCCGATGAAGTGGCGATTACCGAAATCAATGACGCACCAATCGCATAGCGAAGGTCGACATGGAAAAGAAGCGCCAGAACCGGAACGATGACAACTCCGCCCCCCAGGCCGGTGAGCGCTCCGAGCAACCCGGCGAGCATAGCCATCATCATGACCGCCGCCGTGAACTCAATCAAACCCATTGCTTTCCTTTGCGCATCTTAAGCATGCAAGACACAGATTTTCGTTACTTTTTGTGTGTATCGGGGTTTCTATGGCAATGGGGAAAGAAGGCGGACGCCAGCTGACTCCATTCCAGACTTTAGCTGAGATGGGCTCGCAACAGGAAGGTTTTATGGAAGGGAAAATTCTTAACGGGTGGAAGGAAATTTCTGCCCACATCCAACGCGGAGTGCGCACGGCACAGCGATGGGAGGCCGCCCTCGGCATGCCGGTCCATCGCCCGGCGCTTAAGGACCGCAGTGCAGTGGTTGCATTTTCCGCTGAGCTAGACAGTTGGCTGGTTCGTACCGCGCCCGACGCCGCCGGGAGGGAAACGAATGACAGTCTGGCGCAGATGTATGACGACATCAATAGCCTGGCCATGCAGTTGGAGCTGATCTACCAGGAAGTAGAAAGTCTGCATGCCAAGATTTCGCGCCTGGAGGCCGGGGCCCTGTGCGTCGCCAGCTAGGCTGACACCCCAGCCGGGGTGGCCATGGCGAGGCCGCTCACGTCTTTGCGCTCCGGCGTCAGCACGCCGTGGTAGATATCTAGCATTTGCCGGTAGTTGGTTTCAGCGGTGTACCGGGCTTCGTATTCATGCCGGGCATGGCCGCGCATCCGCGATGCCATTGCCGGGTTGGCACGGAACCAGCGTACCTTGTCCACCAGATCATTGGCGTCGCCGGCTTGGAAGTGCAAGCCCGTGCGTTGATGATCCACGATGGAAGCCATGCTGCCGAGATCGCTGGCGATCACCGGCAAGCCCACGGCGAACGCTTCCCCGATGATCATGGGGAAACCCTCGTACCAGGTTGAGGGCAGTATCAGCACGGACGCATCTTTCATGCGTTGCAAAATTTCAGCGCGCGGGAGCCACTTCAACCAGGTCACGCTGGGCATTTCCGCGCTGGCTTTCTCCACTTCGGCGGCCATGGGACCATCGCCGGCAATTTGTAGCGGCAGATCTGTACCGATCTGGCGCCAGGCTGCCAGCAGCGTGTCGATTCCCTTCTCTGGGGTCAACCTGCCCACGAACAACGCATAGTTCCCTTTGCCTTCTCCCACGCCCGGGTCGGCTTGCAAGTAGTTCGGCTTGACGACGATCTTCTCCGCGGGAAATCCACCCTGGATGAATTTGTCGCGTGCAAAGTCAGTCAACGCGATGTAGGCGGCTACGGCTTTGCTCCAGGTCTGTTTGTAGTTGTGGGTCGCAAGCATGGCAGCCGCGGCTGCAGTCGCGCCGCGGCTGCCGCGATAACAACCATGCGCCACGCCGGGCCACGGAACACTCTTCGATAAACAGTCCTCGCACACCTTACCCTCGCGAAAGAAAGTGGCTGCGGGGCAAAGCAAGCGGTAGTTATGCAGCGTCTGTACGACTGGAACGCCTTCCGCATTGGCGGCGTAGTACGCCGCAGGAGAGATGACCGGGAAAGTGTTGTGGACGTGCATAATGTCCGGCCGTTCGCGCCGTAACAAGTCGCGCAGTTCCTGATGGATCTGCCGGTTCCAGACAGTGTTCCCCAGAAGCACCAGGGGATTCACGCCGGTCACCTGGTCGTTGCTCGCCTGGTAGAGAAGAACCTCGTGGCCATGGGCGCGCAGCAAATCAGCTTCTTGCGCGAAGACCTGGTCTTCGCCGCCCGGCTTTTGGTACGAGTTGTGAACGGAGAGGATCTTCATGACGGATTCTGCTTGCCGCGAAAGGCTCGCCCTACCATTTGTTTCCACACGCTTTGCGTGAGCAACAGATTGACAGCCCGATCGAACAGGGGCAAGGGCAAATGATTGGAGTACCGCCAAAACAGGTCCACTTTGGACGAGCTGAGACCGTAGCGGCACAGATCGGCATGCGCCTGCAGCATGGCCGGATCTTTGGCCAGGCGCAGACGAATGTAGTTGGTGCGCAGATAGAGGGGGGTGCGGCCGATGGGCGGGAAGTCGCGACCCAGTTGCGGGTCGACACTGTCAAGGTAGCTCTTTTGATCGAGCCACAGAGAATCCATGATCTTGAGTTCCCGTTCCAGGCGGCGGGCAGTGATACGGGTCGCATTCTGATCATTTTTGCCATGTTGCCGCCAGTGGGCCAAGGGCGCATCGACCGCGCATAGCTCTGTCATCAACGGAGCGAGACGATGGATTGTCTGTTCCGCATACCCGGTGTATTGCACTGGGATCGGAAAGATGCGTTCGGCGACTTCACGGCGCAAGGAAAGATTGGTTGTCGGCGGCAAGCCCATCAATATGCCGGAGTTATCGTAGGTGAGGGCAGCACAATCGCCGGTGGGCAGGGTGCTGAGCAAAGGATAGGTGCCACGCTCGCTGCCTTCATGATCCACCATGCTGGCGCGATGAATACCGAAGCCGGCACGGGGGCTTTTCTGAAACGACCGGACCACAGCCTCGAGTTTGCCGGGCATGAACGTGTCATCCGCATCGAGCAGGCAAATGATGTCGCCGCTCGAGGCACGGTAGGCAGCATTGATGTTGGCGGCCATGCCCCCATGCGGATTGCGCAGCAGCCGGACGCGAGGGTCGCGTTGCACATAGGTCTCGACCGCCGCACAGGAATTGTCAGTGGAAGCATCGTCGCTGACGATCACCTGGGTGGGCGGATAGGTCTGGTCGAGGGCACTTTCAATGGCCCGGCCGACAAACGCCTCGTAGTTGAAACAGGTGATGAGAATGGAAACCGCAGGCTTTTCCGGAAGGGTCCTCAGCGTCACCGGGACCAGCCTGCTCAACGCCATCTCTTCGTGAATTGCGGTATCAAATGCCATACCTGAGTGTCTCCCGATTTCATCTTCGCAGTTCGGTTGGCAGGGCTCTATCCCTCAGATGCGTCACGGGGCCGGCCTGCAGATAAAAGCTGCGCCAAGCATCAATAAAATGTTCTTCGGAGCAGCCGGAGGCCGCCTGGCGGCCCCGCTGGCCCATGACACGCCGTTGGTCCGGACTCAGCGCGAGAAGCCGCTGCAGGCCATCCCGAACGCCGGCAACGGTGGTCTCAATCAGGAAGCCATTGTCGCCGTCCAGCAGCAGGTCTTCTACTCCGTAGAGATGCGACACCACTATGGGAAGGCCGGAGGCCGCAGCTTCGTAGGTGACGAGTGAGAACGTCTCATACAGGGACGGAAAGACAAAAACGTCGGATCCCCACAGGTAGGGGCGGACGTCCGACTGCATACCGGCAAATTTTACCCGGCCCGCAAGGCCGAGGCGGGTAGCTTCTTCTCCGTAACGTGCGATCAGATCGCTCTCACCGCCAACGACGAGCAACTTAATACTCTCCATACCCGGCGCGCTCAGCGCCTGCATCAGGAGCGGTAACCCTTTGCGCTCAAATTGCCCCAGGGCCACAAATAGAGCCACCACGTCGTCGCCTCCCAGTCCCAGATTGGCACGGAAGGCTGCACGATCGAACTCCGCCGGCTTTTCCAGGCGGGGCAGGCTGATCGGATTGGGCAGAACGGTGATCTTGTTGTCGATGTAAGGAAATTCGGCGCCCAACTCGCGGGCCAGGCCGCGGGATGGAACCACCACGTATCTGGCCCGTGGATAGGTAAAGTTTTCCATAACGGCATGGAGCTTGTGGTCGAGCCAACGGAACGCACCACGCAGTCCCCTGGCGCCGGACTTGCTCCAGTGTTGTTTGAGGTAGCTCTGATGGCAGAAATGGGAGTACAGCAGATCCCCGAACGCGAGGTTGCTTTCGAGCGCCTGGATGAGATCAAACCTGGGGCCGCCGCGGACGCGGTAGAGCAGGTAGCACAGGGGCGCGAGAAGGTGATAGAGAACAAAGAGCGCGGCCAGGGGACGTTTCGCTGCCGGCACGCGGATGAACTTTATCTTTTCTGGGCAAGGATTCTCAAACTCGACCGCGAAAACGGTGAACTCATGCTCGTCCGCAAGTGCGCGGAGCATGGCAAGGTGGCAGCTCCCGATGGGATTGTTACGAGTGATCCTGTAGTCGAAAATTGCAATGCGCAATCAGGGTTCCTTTGGGTGGACACTTTCTTCGGCGGTTGCAACAAAGAGTGGGTGCCCCTAGCTCGCAGATGTGGGTCCACCGCAAAGCTTTACGGCCAGGTGCGGTGTGGCACCCACGCTTCGTGGTGCCCCTAGGCCATTTTAACCAGCGAGAGACGCCCGGGCCGCGGTACCTTGCTCACGATTCTCTTTGCGATTTCGAGCGACGCGGTCGCTGCGGGCGAAGGAGCATTGCAAACATGGAGAGCGTTCTTGCCTTCGACCATGAGAAAATCTTCGACCATACTTCCGTCACGGCGCAACGCTTGTGCGCGCACGCCATTTTTCGACGGGATCAGATCCTCCGCTTGCACCTCGGGCACCATGGCCTGCAGACTGCGGACAAAAGCCGCCTTGCTCCAGGAGCGGAACATCTCCTGAAAGCCTTCCCGATAATAGTGCGCGGAAAGCTTCCAAAATCCGGGATAGGTCACGATCTCAGAAAAATCACGCCAGCTGAAGTCTGACTTCTCGTAACCTTCACGTTTCCAACTGAGGACCGCATTGGGTCCGGCGTGAATGCTTCCATCCATCATGCGGGTGAAGTGCACGCCCAGGAACGGGAGCGAAGGGTTGGGCACAGGATAGATGAGATGACGGACCAAATGCCGCCGCTCGGGCGACAGCTCAAAATACTCGCCACGAAACGGCATGATCATGGACTTGGGATCGACGCCACCCAGCCGGGCAACGCGATCGCTCTGCAAGCCGGCACAATTGATGAGGAAGCGCGCTTCCAAAGATCCCCAGGACGTCTCCAGCAGGTACCCAAGCCGGGTGGGCACAATTTGTAGCACTTCGGTCCCGACCTTCAATTCCCCGCCTTGCTGCTGTATTTCGTGCACCAGCGCGTTACAGACCTGGCGGTAATCGACGATCGCGGTGGTCGGCACGCGGATGGCGGCAACGCAGGAGACATGCGGTTCTACTTCTTTGACTTCTTCCGGCCGCAGGCGGATGGCGGGAACATCATTCTGCAAAGCGCGTTCGAAAATTGCGTCGAGTTGAGCAATCTCTTCCGGGCGGCTGGCCACAATCAACTTGCCGCACACGTCGAACGGCACTCCATACTCGTAGCAGAAGGTGCGCATCGACTGGTTGCCGGCCTGGGCCAACTGCGCTTTCAGGCTGCCTGGCTGGTAGTACACGCCGGAATGAATGACACCGCTATTGCGGCCCGTCTGATGCTGGGCAAAACCAACTTCTTTTTCGATCAGAAGAATCCGAGCGAAGGGATAGCGCCGGCCTAAAGCGGCGCCCGTCGCCAGCCCGACAATTCCTCCGCCAATGATCGCGAAATCAAACATAAGTTGCCTTTACAAGCCTCATCGTGCTGGCAGGCTGGATTTTGATTGCAAACGGAAACATCCCCGTAGACAGGCCCAACGTTGGGCTTCAAATTCTTGACGATGGCCAGGTCTGGTGTTGCCGCTCGAAGAAGCTCGGCGTGCAAGCGCGCACACGCCGGCTTGCGTACAAAATGCCGCAAGACACGATGACACCCTCCCACTCCATGAGGGGGGAAGAGACGGATGAGTGAAATGGACGGGGGGATCAGATAGCGGCAGAGTCAGTTACAAAACCATGTTCTCGTTCCGGCTCTCGTACAGGCGGCCCTTGACGATTGTTCGTGGCGCATTGCAGATTTTTACAGCGACTCGCCCCCACGATTGAAATCGAGAGACACCATGTTGTGCGACGCGTCTACTACCGGTGCATAGCTCGTGTGCCGGCTCTGAAAATTGAACAGCAACTGGTCGGCGGCGACGAGAAGATCTTTCCCCATGCGGCGGTGATACCTGGCCATCCAGCGCGCGACCAGAGAATAGCACTGCACCTGTTGCCACGGGGTAAGCGGCGCTCGCGCAATGGAAATGACGAATTCCTTAATCACGTTCCACTCGGGGAAGACGAGGGTGCGTGCTTTGGACGGATCCCACCATTCCGCCGGCGGCAGCGTGCCGCAACGGCGAGTGAGGCGGAATCCTTTCGACCGGGATCGCTCGGGAAAGGTCCACTGCGACTGGCCGGAGTGACGAGTGCTGATAAACAGATATTCCGGCACTTCGTAATACCGACCGAGCAAACCAAGCTGCAGCAAAAGGACCCGCGCGCTATGGGTATAACTGCCCTGCGGCGGAAGCTTGTGCAGGGCATCCATGCGGATCACGCCGAAGATGGGATAGGCCCCGCGGCCGCGCAGTAGCAGGTCGCGAGCCCGGATTACCGGGTTGAACGAACTGGTGCGCATTCCATCTTCGTAGTTCTCGACGAATTGACCGGCTTCATCGATCACGCGCGTGAGGCTGTGAGCCAGGACCAGTGAATCATCCGCTTCCAGCGCATCGACGCAGAAGCGAAGGTAATCCTGCTGGATCATGTCGTCGTGCGCTGCCTGCTTGAAGTACTTGCCGGTAGCGAGCTCGTACACGCGGCGAAGGTTCCAACCCGCGCCCATATTGCGATCGTTGCGGTAATAGCGGATACGATCGTCGAGAGCTGCATAGTGGCGGCAGATGGCCCCGCTGCGATCGGTGGAACAATTATCCGAAATGATCAGTTCGAAATCCGTGAATGTCTGGTTCAGGATGGATTCGATGGCCGCAGCCAGAAACTTTTCCCCATTGTAGAGAAATAGCCCGATGCTAAGCAGAGGAGTCGTGCTCATAGAACTTTTACTCCGTTCGCGTTAGGAAAGCAGCAGGGGAGAGTTGCCGGGAGATGAGCTTGCGATGGCATGGCTCAGGACATCTTCTTGAAGCGCGAAATCAACTGCTTGAGCCAGCTTTGCCGCACCATCAGATTGATTGCGAAGGCAAACACGGGCAACGGTAGATAGATCGAAATCTTCCAGAACCAAACCATCCTTGCGCCGGGGTGATTGAGCCGCGAGACATAGTCGTGGTAGTAACTGCGCTGATTCGGATCGCGCGAGAGACGAGCGTGGATGTAGCTGGCGAACGAGATGTACCCATTCACGCGGATGGGTTCGAGTTGGTTGGCGAGGTCGTCGCCGAGCTGGCTGCCGATAAAGCGTTTTTGTGCGCTCCAGAGGGCCTGGCAGTAATCCAGTTCCTTCTTGAACGAGGCCGCGGACACTTTATCCGGACCGTAGTTATTTTCCCCATGCAGCCGGTACTCCGAGAGCGCCTCGCCATCCGCGGTAATGGGCGTGAGCACAGGCGCCAGGCGGGTGATGAGCTGGTCGGGACATTTGACCAGGATAGGCTCAACCGGAAGAGGAAACATTCTTTCGGCGATGTCACGGTGAAAGCTCAACCCTGAGGTCGGCGGCATGTAGGGAATGATTCCGCCCTCTTGCAGCAGGGTGGGACCATACCAGCCGCAGGGCAGCGGAGCGGACATGGGCCAAACACCCTGACGGCGGCGGTCGGCGGTCATGCGGATCACGCGATGGAGGCCAAACCCGGCCTCGGGATGGGCCTGAAAATCTGCGACGATGCGCTCTACCTTGTGGGGCAAAAAGGTGTCGTCGGAGTCGAGCAGCGCGATCAATTCCCCGCGGCTGGCCGCATACGCAGCATTGAACCCGGATGCCTGCCCGCCATTTGCCTTGGCGATGAGGTGCAGGCGGGAATCCTTACGCTGGTAATCCTCAATGATGCGCACCGAGTCGTCGGTCGAACCGTCATCACAAATGATGAGCTCGATGTTTTGGTAGGTCTGGTTCAACGCGCTTTCGATGGTTTCGCCAATGAAGCGCGCGTAGTTGTAATTCGAAACCAGGATCGAGACTAACGGTTGCGCGGATAAGGGGCGCAACTCAATGGGAGTAAGGGCAGTGATGGTTTCAGTTTCCACAGGGGGCATAGTTCACCGGAGAAAGGACGTAAAAAGCCAAGGGATGCAACACGCGAGGGGACGCAGGAACGCCAGGACTCACATCCTGGCGTTTTTACCGCGTGACTCGCCGGAAGAGCTAGTAAGCGCCGACACCCTTAACGACCAGACCCGGTGTAGCCAGGATGATCTTGATATCGAGCATCAGCGACCATTCACGAATGTATTGCAAGTCAAGCCGCACCATCTCCTCGAACGGGAGTTCGCTGCGTCCGTTTACCTGCCACAGGCCGGTGATGCCGGGATATACGGCGGCACGGCCCTCGGACCAGTCAGCATATTCACGGCTCATGCCATCCGGTCCCATGTCGCCGGCGGGCAGAGGCCTGGGTCCTACCAGGCTCATTTCGCCGCGCAACACGTTGATCAACTGCGGCAACTCATCCAGGCTATAACGCCGGATAAAGCGGCCGATCGGAGTGACCCGAGGATCCTGTTTCATTTTGAAAATGTGGCCGTTCTTTTCGTTCGCGTGGGCCACATGCGAGCGATCCATGGTGGTGTACATGGACCGGAATTTGAGGAACATGAAGTGACGGCCGCCACGGCCGACACGCGGTGCCTTGTACAGGATGGGGCCCTTGGAGCCGAACTTCACGCACGCCGCAATCACCAGCAAGGTGGGCGCCAGGAAGATCAGAGCCAGGGTAGAGGCTGCGATGTCGAAGGCCCGCTTGACGATTTCCTGACCGCGGGTGAACGCCAGAGGCCGGAGTTCGACCAGTGGCAATCCATATTGGTTCACAACATTGATGCGGCCCGGATCGGGAGCAAAGTCGACGGTGCAATTTACGATAACACCCATGCGCTTGAAGACCTTGTTGCACTGGTCGAGCTCGGCGCGTGAGATGGAACCGTTGAGCAGGATGATGCGGTTGAGGTGCTCGCGATTGATCACTTCCGCCAACTGCGCGGTGGTGCCCAGGATCGGCATCGGCAGCGACAGACCGTCGGTGGTGTGACCCTCGGGAATGATGACGCCTTTGATGACGTTGGCCACATCGGCCTCGGTCATCAGGGCAACCAGGCGGCTCGCATGAGCGCCGTCACCCAACAAAGCGGCACGCGTAGGAGAAGGCCAGTGCCGTTCCGCCAGCAGGGTAGCGATGACGCTGACGCAGCGCGCCATCACCAGGCTGCAAAAGCTGAGCGGCGCGAAGAGCATGAAGAACGAGCGGGATACGCCGGTTCCCAATTGACGAGAAAAGAAAGTAACAATGACGATGATGCAGCTGGCGACCAGTGCGCCCTCGGCTGCGTTGATGAGGCTGTTCCACAGACGGATGCGGCCTTCTACCCGGTAGAAGCGCAGCCGCCACGCCATGACGATCCAAAGCACCAGGATCATCATCAGCGAGGGCGCCCAGATGGATGCGTACGTCCAACTCACGCGCCGGCTGGTCAGCGGGTTTAACAACACTCGCATCTGGACAGTGCAGCTCCAGGCAATCGTCACAGCAAGCAGATCGAGGACGAATTGCATGGTCTGATAAAAGCGTACATTGCGTACGTGCATGACAGCGGTTCTCCCCGTTAGCTTCCCTGGCAGAGGGAAGCGTTCCCTGTTAGTTCGAGCAATAAGAGTATTTCTTGTGTTTAGATGGTCGGCCGCTGTATCAGTTTGTACCGCGGCACAAGAAATACTCATGAAAAGGGAACATCATTTGCAAAGAGGACACTCTTTTTACATCACGAACGCTCTGGTAACCGCGTCCGCTGGTGTCCCCTGTTCCCTTGGCGATGCGTTATTTGGTCTATTCAGCCTTGGCGGCGGGGGTCCGCGCGACGGCTGCTTGCCGAATAATCAATGAAACGTTTATTAACCGCGAGTTGCCCCAGCATAGCTGTTATAGCCGCTCACGTAAGACGGATCTTCGATGCGCAGATCGCAGCCGTTGAGGATGGTTCCGATCACTGGAGTTCCATCTTCAGCGAGCCGTTCCCTGGCTTCGCCTAATTGTTCAGGACTGGTTTCGCCGGCGCGGCTGATCAGGATAACTCCATCCGCATTGCGGCTGAGCAATCGCGCATCGGCCATGCCCATCATCGGTGGCGAATCGATCAGAACGAAGTCGTACTCCGCTCGTGCCGTCTCCACCAGGCTATCCAGATAGGTCGAGTGCAGAAGCTTGGAGATGTTGGCCGGCTCCGAACCACCGGGCAGCACATATAAGCCAGGCACGCTGCTGGGCCGAACCACCGACTCCAGCTTGATTGCGCCCACACCGCCATCGATCAGAGCGTCGCTCAGACCGGTCGCGAACTGCAGACCAAAGAGCTTGCCCAGACGCGGACGGCGCAAGTCACCATCGATGAGAAGAACCCGCCGGCCGATCTCCGCCAGGCTGATACCAAGATTGGCAACCGTGGTGGTCTTGCCGGCCTTGGGGCGCGGGCTGGTGATGAGGATGACGCGCGGGCTGACACCGTTGACGCGGCTGAGCAGGATGGAGGTGATAGCAGAACGATAAGCATCGGCCATCATGGTCTCGTCCTGGCACCACTGCACCATGTCCTTGTCGACCGTAGCCGAGTCCGTTGTGGCAAGACCAGTCTTGGATTCGACGAGGGCGTTGTTCAGGTTGCGCAGGGTGAGCGGGATGCGCTCGCTATTGCCGATGCGGGCAGAAGGAATGACCGCCAGCTCGGGAACACCGAGGTGCTTGACGCTCTGGCCCGGCGAACGCAGGCTGGCGTCGTTACGCTCACGCAGCAGGATGTAGCAGGTGGAGAAAGTAGCGCCCAACAGGAAGCCTAACGCCAGGTTCAACGGCAAGCTGGGCAGGTAGGGCGACGTAGGCACAACCGCCGGGCTCACGATGCGCACGTCGCTCGACTTGAGAGCCGCGACAATGCTGGCTTCCTTCACCCTTTGCAACATTGATTGATAGATATCGCGGTTGGCATCCACTTCTTTCTTCAGGATGTTGTAACGAACTTCTTTGACCGACTGGTCGGAAACCACACCCAGCTGCTGCTGATAGGCCTTGGCCAACAACGCCTTGCGGCGCGTAGTGGCCGAGTCCTGCACCCCCAAACGCTTGATGATATTGGCGCGCTGATGAGCTGATTGCTGTTCCAGATCGGCGATCTGTGCCTGCAGTTGCTGGATCTTGTAGTTGGCGGGCGTGAGGGTGACGCTCAAATCCGACAGTTGACGGCGCAGATCAGCCAGCCGGGCGCGATTGTCGCGCAGGGTCGGATCATCCAGCACCTGGGGCATGGTTTCAGAGGGATTCTGGTGCGACACTTCCACGTTCGACTGGGCTTCCGCTTCGTCCGCTTCGGCCTTGGTCAAATCGCTTTGAATCTGCCGCAGCTTATCGGCGGCAACGCTCTCCTGCGACTCACTGGGAATGACCAGGCCGGTCTGGCGAGCGTAGTTCTGCAGATCGTTTTCCGAATCCTGCAGCTTCTTGCGCGCGTCCGCCATCTGGTCGCTGAGGAAGCGGTTGGTGTTGCCGGCGGAGTATCCGCGAGCATCCTGCGCCTGCTCAATGAACTGCTGGGTCAGGGTGTTGGCCGCATTGGCCGTCAGAGTCGCATCCGGACCGGTCATGGTGAGGCTGATGAGATCGGACGTGCCATCGATCTTGACCTTGGCATCGTTCAACATCTTGTACACCACGGCCTGACCTTCCGCCGGAGTGGCGGTAGCGGACGAGGAGAACAAGCGCTTGATGGAGCCTCCAATGCCCTGGTTGGCAGCAATGGCGCCAGGCACTTGCGGGCCCAGCACCTCAGCCGTGCGGCGAACCACCGGCGGGCTCTTCAGCAGCTTGGTCTGGGTTTCGATGTACGCATCGCCGGTGACCTGGCTTGCGGTCGGATCGACGTCCTTGCTGTTCATGAAGTCTGAGTTAATGCCCATGACTTCGAGGATGACTTCCGCTTTATAGGTCTTGCGGGCCAACAGGGTGTAGAGCACGCTGAGCAGCAGCGTGCCACCCAGAATGACCGCCACCGCGTTGCGGTGACGGCGCAGCAACGCGGCATAATTCACCGACGCTTCCGGCCGTGGGCGTGAAGCGGCTATCGGGCGTGAAAGCTCGATGGAAGAGTTGCGTCCGCCATTCCGGCCATCGGGCAAGCGAGGTCCAGGGATGATCTGTTGGGTCGGAGTCATGAGTCTAAGTCCTTTCGGATTCTGATCGTGTTCACCTTGGAACCGATCTCATTCGCAATGCAGGTTCGCTTTGGACGAAAGTCCGGCCCCCCGTCAAGCCGGGGGTCTTTCTATGGGGCCATTCTCAGAAACGGAGCGCAAATCGTTTAGTGCCAGATCGCGATGCCTGAACCGACCGCGATTGCGGCTTCCAGGCTGCGCGTGCCCAGCTGCTTGCCCAGGCTGTTGGGGATGTAGAGGATGTCGTCCGCGTGCAGCTGCACATCGGGCGCCTTGTTCTCCATGATGGCTTTCACATTGGCGGGAATCTGTTCCCGCTCTGCGCCGCCGCTGGAGCGCAACACCCTAGCCTGCTTGAGCGAGGCAGTATGGTCCCAACCACCGGCCAGGGCGATCGCCTGGGTGAGCGACATGGTGTCATTGTCGGTCATGACATAGCCGCCTGGCTTGGTGACATTGCCGAGAACATAAACCATGCGCGCGCGGGGAACGGTGATCACGTCGTGAGGCTTGATCGCAATGTTGCCTTCAGGATCCTTGCCGCTCATGACGTTGCGGATATTGATGTGGGCGACGCTGTACTTGCCGCTGGCGTCAGGGAAAGCACCGGAGACGGGGATCGGCCCCTCATTCAGGCTGCGGGTGATGGTCGCGATATCGCCGGCATCGGGACGCAGGCCACCGGCCTGGCTGATCACTTCCATCAGATTGCGCTGGCCGCGCAACTGCACGACACCAGGTGTGTTCACGTTACCGGCCACAGAGACTGGCTGGCTGCGGTAGTCGTTCACCTGGACCGTCACCTGCGGGTCTCTGAAATACTTTTTGTAGGCAGTGGTCAGCGATTGCTGCAGCTGTTCTACGGTAAGGCCGGCAGCTTTGATCTGGCCGATCATCGGCAAGGTCACGGTGCCATCATTCGAGATGGTCGCCGGCTTGTCGGGAATATCGTCGGCGGCAAAGACCCGTACCGTGATCTGGTCTTCTGGTCCCAGGAGGTAATTGGTCGACTGGGAGATGCCTGCATTGGGCATCGTGGTGGTATACGAAGCGTTGGCCACGGCTGCATTGTTCGCAGCAGCAGCCGCATCGCTATTCACAGAGCTCGCGCTCTGGGCTAAGACCACGCCAGGAAAGCAGAGGGAAAAGAGGATCAATCGGGCCGGAGATTTATGCATTTGTATTCACCATGGGTATTGAGGATCCCGCCCGGAAATACCTCCGGCGGGGAACAAGCTCCCGAAGGAGCGTTTGAACTAAAAGATTTCGGGTCAACACACTTGGGGGCGCCGAGTACAAGAACGGCCTGGGATACTGCTGGGGGACGTACGCGACCAGCGGCGGGACACCTGAGATACCACGCCGACACGTACGACAGACGCGAGAACCATACACGGTTAGCAGATAGTGGTGCGAAGTGGTGCAAAGTTACAAAACTAGGCCATCAGGCGTTCAGAAGCCGCTGCAGGCGCGTAGGGCGAGATCCAATCGGGATGCACTTCGACCAGCACGGAGCGGCGAAGGAGATTGACCGAGAGAATCAAGCGCTGCGAACACCGAACCTCGACCAGAATTCCGGTCAGGCCAGCCAGCGGACCACGCAGGATGGAGAACGAACCCGTATTGCCGGGTTCGGTATAGGGCCAAGCCTCGAGCGGAACGTCGACGCTGACAGTTTGCTGCAGCGCCTCGATCTCCGCCTTATCGGCGGCCAGAGGGTTCGTGCCCGCACGGACCACATCGATGACGCCACTGGTCATGAGCACCGGCACGATCGACGAGCGATGGGTGGAGCAAAAAATGTAGCCGGGAAACAGCGGCATTTCGACGACCTTGGTTCGGTCGGCCCACTGACGCTTGGATTTGTAGAGGGGCAGGAACTCGGTGAAACCCTTCTCGCGTAGTGCCAGTGAAACCTGCTTCTCGTGCCGCGGACGAACACGGAAGGCAAACCATTCGTTCAAATCGTCAGACCCTGGAGTGCAATACATGGGTGTCTCCGTGACAAGGTGAGCTTGCTTGCTGCAATTCCCTATGGGATCTCACTTCGCTTCGAGGGGGGACGATGCGAAACTTTGCTTTTCAGCTACCGCGAGCCTGTTTGCGTCCAGACGGGCTTCCGCCATCTCAGTTACAGAACCCAATTTCACAACTTCTCCCCGGAGGACCATTATTACCGTTCCGTCGGGGCCGGAGAACGAACAGTCCTGCCCGTATAGAACTACCGGTATCACCAAATGGTGCTATATACCCGGGCAGGTGTCAATGAAATCTACGTGCCTCGGTCGCGTCAACTTGCGACACGCTCGATCTTGCACCACAAACGGTTCCTTCTTTTCCGTAATGTGGTCATTTTTGACCACTTCTCGGAGCTTCGCCATCTCAGTCACATCGTGACTGACGCATTGAACTTCAATGTCATGTAAAGACCGCACCTGCAGGGGGGTAAGGGGCTGTCGGCGACATTCGCAATTACTCTGATGCTGTCACCGCTGGTCTTGCAGTACCTACTTCCCGTAATCTAGCGACCCGCCCCGCGAGTGTCAACAACTCTTGCTTTGTGCATAACTCTAAGGGTAGTTACCAGCGGTTACGTCGTTCCACAAACATCCAAATCGGGTCAGAATTGCACTAAAAACGGTGCAATATCTACACCTGCCTGCCATCCCGGGGACTGATCAGGCCGCTAGTACCCTTCCGAGGTGTAAGCATGCTCTGGCTCGTAGGCATCCTGGGGGTGGAAGCGGTAGAGCTCCTGGCGTGCGGGGTACTGAACCATATCCAGAGTCGGCCCGATGATCAAACCCATGGTCAGGTAGAGCGGAATGGCGCCTGACGGCGTTTCCATGACGTTGCCAAAGAATGCGGCAATCAACGTAGCTGACCAGAACGCCAGCCCGTACGAGTTGCCGGTAATGCGATAGACACGCCAAAGCATGAGAGCGCAGCTCAGCTGCAGGGAGAAAAAGACGACAACGCCGATCCAGCCGCTGTACCCGAGGGCGTAATAAAAAATGTTGTGCGGAGTACGCACGTCGCCATTCTGTTTCAGGTAGTTGACCAGGTTTCTAAGCAGGAATCCATAGCCAGGCCCAATCAGCATGTTGGTGTAGTTTTCGTTGGAGTTCTGCCAGATGGCGTGCCACCACTTCTTTCTCCAGGTGATGGTGCCGGCGTAGAAGTTCACGTCGTCGGAACCGGTAACGTCGCGGGCCAGGTCGGGGCTGACGGCAGCCAGACCGCGAGCAACGATTTCCTGTGACGAAATGGCTCCGCCGCGCTCCCCGGGCGAAGGCAGATTGACATCCAGAATGAAGCCGATCGCCAGCACAGCAAAAATGCCGACGACGAGCATGGCGACGCGCGTCATCTTCTTCGACAAAATGCCCCAGATCATGGTCGCAACCGCCATGCCGAGCCACTCTGCGCGAACCTGGTTCGCCAGGAAAGCGGCTGCAGCCACAACCATCGCAGGCCACCAGCGGGCCGGCTTCGGGTCGAGACAAAGGAGCGACAGGATGATAATTCCGCCACCCATGGCCTGACCGAACACCGGGACGCCGTCCGAACCCGGCATATTCAAGTTGATTTTGTACAAAATCAGAAGATAGGCAGGGGCATAGATAGCAAAGAGGATAGCGAAGGTCTGAATGTACCGCAGCAGCAGCTCTGGCCGCTTCCTGCCCAGCCAAAGTCCCAGGAAAAAGTACAGCGGATACACATTGAAGACCAGGTTTTGGACGGCCGTCAGCGGGGAAAAGCCCAACAACACACCGCGAATCACCTCGAAGACGCCGTAAGAGACAGATATCAGAATCATCCAGCCGAACGCACCCAGTGGGCCGCCCTTGGTCAGCGCTTTGATCCAGGGATCAAAAATCTTGCGTGGCTGCAGCAGGATGAACGCGCCCAGCGTGAGGTCGCCAATGAACAACTTGGCCGGCGGGATCCCGAGGTACGAGAAACTGCGCGTGGTGAGGGCGTAGCCAAGCAGAACGAACATGACCCACTTCGACCAGTTGTCCCACTTTCGAAAGGGCAGATTTTCATGTCCCGGTTCTAAATAGTCCATTCCCTCATCTCCCAATGACGCCGAGTCCAAACTTTGATGTGCTTCGCCAGCGAAACGCAAACGCATTTCAGATTTGACCGCCGCGACCCGGACTCTTCCATTGTAATGAGCCCCGTCGCAAGTGACGCCACCCATTGGTTCATGCCGAAGAATTCATCGGCCGGGTGACCCATCTTCGCCACGTTCTGAAGAAAAGCTCTTGCGGCGGGCCGCATTGTTTGCTTGGTAGTTGTCGGCTCTTGCAGCTTTTCGCCGCAGTAGGCTCTGGACCCAGCTTCGCCATCTCAGTCACATCGACTGCTTAAATGCAATAGCTGAATCGTGTAGCGAAAGCCGCTGCTGGGGGTACAGGGCTGTTGACGGTCTGGGCAGCAAATGCCTCATCCATCGCATCTCTCGCTGGCCTGCTTTCCGTAATCTAGCGAGAGCACCTACCGGTGTCAATCCCTTCCTCAGAGGGTACTAACGCCGATGTGCGACCGAAACGGTTACTTTCCGTACCTAGGTGCGTTGTCTTCCTACTGCAGACCGAATTCGCTGTGTGCCTTTAACTTCTGGGAAATCAATATCGACCCAGGAGCGGTCAAATGACCGTAGTCGAACTGCAACGGTATGTCGCTGGTCACAGTTTGCACACAGTCCTTTTGCAGGCAAAGCAGATCGAAATATGAAACGTAACCGACTTTCCAAGTGTCGCGGGCGAGCTGAGACATCTCGGCATCCAGACCTTCGTAACGAGCGAGCCGGTGACGTAGCGGAAGTTCCGGATCGTTCTTCCGCTGCGATGACACCAAGAGCCATGGCAGGTCGGAATCGTATTGCATGATCGGCCCGATTAGCAGGACGTCAATGCCCCGCGCTTTGAGAGTTCGAATCGTGTAGTCCAGGCGCGGCAGGTCCTCTTGTTCCCAGCGCGCCGCGATCACGACTCGATCGACATGATGCTTCACCAGGTAATTGCCGAAGACATAGTCCATCATCGGCCGGCATAGGTCGCCGAACAAGTGGTTATCAAGCCTGTCAAGCAGTCGAAGGTCCTTGTTCTGCATGGAAGGCTCGCAACCCGATGCAGTGGCCTGAAGGAAGTTAATGTCGGGGAAGACCTGTTGCAATCCGTACCACAACTGCGCGGCGTGACTATCGCCGACCAGGAGGTAATTTTTCCGCGAGAGATCCTGACGCAGGCAATTCTCCGCATCATAGGGCCTCGTTGCCGATCCTCCCGTTTCCATGAAGCAGGTTCCCGACCGGGCGGGAAAGGCGGTGTCGATGTACGAGGCAAGGGCCAGCTGGCGCTGCGTATACCGGGACGGCAGGCCATGGGAAGCAACCAGACCTAAACCCATCACCGTGAGTAGCGCAGTGCTCGCCGCGGCAAATCCAAACGCCGACCCTCCTTTGAGCATCAGGCGGCCCTTACGAAAGGGCGTCTCGATAAACCTCCAGGAGAGCGTGGCTACCAGGATCGAGATCACCACGGTCGTGCCCTTCAGGAGGTGGTTGGACGCATTGGAAAATTGCAACATGCTCAGTTTCTGAAAGATGATGATCGGCACATGCCACAAGTACAACGAGTAAGAAATGAGGCCGATGAACACTACGGGCTTCAGGGAAAGCATGCGTCCAACCGCGGAGGTGCCGGTTTCACCCGCAGCAATGATCAAAGCCGCCCCCAGGCATGGCGCTAATGCTGCCAGACCAGGAAAAGGAACCCGATTCGAGTAAGCAAATGCGCAGACCAGGATACCCGCAAGGCCGGCGGCAGCAAACAGGTTCCGCCAGAGGCCGGATTCGATGCGGGGAAAGATATTCAACGCCAGCATGGTTCCCAGTAACAACTCCCACGCGCGAGTCATCGGGAGATAGAAGGTAGCTCCGGGATAGGCATAAACACTGAACACGCTAAAGACGAACGACACTGCCGCCACGCTGATGATGGCGGCTTTGAACCTGCCCGGGAAAAACCGACGAACCAGAAGTAGGAACAAGGGAAAGAAAATGTAGAACTGCTCTTCAACTGCCAGGGACCAGGTCGGCAGGAACGGTTTAGCGTCGTTGTTCGAAAAGTAATTCGTACTTAACAGAAAATAGACATTCGAAACCGAGAAAGTTGCCGCCAACAGGGATTTGCCGGTGCTAACGAGTTGGCCGGGCAGCTGATAGTAGGCGCAGACGATGGTTGTGACAAACATCATCACGACGAGGGCAGGGATAATGCGCCGGATCCGCCGCTCGTAAAAGGCCACCAGGGAAAAGCGCGACTCTTCTATATCGCGAAGAATCACCGAACTGATCAAGAACCCGGAAATGACAAAGAAGACGTCTACCCCGACGAACCCTCCAAACACGCTGAAGGCATCCAGGTGGAATGCGAGGACGATCATCACGGCAACGGCACGAAGGCCATCAATATCAGAGCGGTAGCGTAACGCCGGTTTTACTTCCGACGGAGAGCTACTGCGGACAACAGCTGCTTCCAATGCCTTGCTCGCTTGCATCGCGCACCTCAAGGGGGAGAGCGTGGTACGGCAGAATCAAGAAAAACAAATAAACAGAATCAAGCAGGACAAGTTAACAGAATCAAAACATTCCGATTTGAAGACATTGTTCACGGCGGATTTTGCGGCGTCAATCAATTTCGATAGCAGGAACCAATCTCTCCAGCCAGCCGGTGGACCTTGCGTAACTCCCGGCCCCGACCCGGGGCTGACCCGCGGTTAAACGCGAAGTAAGTCCGCCCCGCGACTCCGCAGACTACATAACTAAAACTAAGTAGGGCTTAACTGTTGCCGCGACGTGCCTCATAACACTTTGGTGGCGTTACTTCGCCTTTCGTTACAGCGACGGTCCGCGAAGGGGTTACCGAAGTCAGCGAAAATTAAACATAGCCCGGGATCTAAATACCCTGCAGACGAGCAAAAACTTCCTATTAATATCCTTTGCAATCAGCAGCTTACAAACTTATGTAATGGCTCCTCGGTGTAATTGTCCGTGCCCCTTCAAGCGCAGATAGTAGTCGCATAAGTCAACAACATTGTGTTGGCGGCATGGCGTGTCGCAATGACGCGAATGGCCGTTCCGCGCCCCTTCATATGGCCTTCGTTCCCCAGGGCCGCGGTGCTTGAAACCAAACGAAACGACGAGGCAATCAATGCGTATTCCCCCTACGCTACAGGTGTGTTCCGGTGTGCTTTGTGGCTTACTTATCCTGACCACGGGATGCACGAACCCCGCGTCGCAGTCGTTGGCTTCTCTGACCGTCACGGCCTCGCCGTCCACGGTCGCCGTAGGCGGTGCAGTTGTTTTGAAGGCGACCGCGCACCTAAGCGATGGAACTACCCAGGATGTGACCTCCGGTACCCTCTGGACGCTGTCAAACTCCGCCCTGGCCAGCATGAGCAACAATGCGATCACGGCTAAGGCCCCCGGCAGCCTGACCATCCAAGCAGCCTACATAGAGACCGCACCCGCGGGCACATCGCCCTCTTCGGCGAGCGTTACCCCGCAAAACCTGGCCGCATCTACCCAGGTGACCATTACGCCGGCCACCGGAGTGCCTACGCCGAACGTCCCTGCCGTAAGTTGGGCCGCGCCGGCAGCAATTACCTACGGCACCGCTTTGAGTAGCACGCAGCTAAATGCAACCGCGAACGTGGCGGGAACGTTCGTGTATACACCGGCCGCGGGCACCGTACTGCCCGTCGGACAGCAGACGCTTTCGGTCCTGTTTACCCCGACCGATACTTCAACTTACTCTTCTGCAGTCAATACGGTTACGATCACAGTGAGCCAAGCGGCGCCCGTGATCACCTGGGCCACGCCGGCGCCGGTCGCGGCTGGGTCCACACTCGGTGCGACCCAATTGGACGCTACCGCCAGCGTACCCGGCAGCTTCATGTATACCCCGGCGGCGGGCACGACTCTCACGGCGGGAACGCAAACGTTGAGCGCCGTGTTCTCGCCCACCGACGCGACTGACTATTCCTCCGCTACCGCGCAGACCTCGCTGGTGGTTACTGGGCCATCCAACCCCACTCCGCCCACTCCCCCGACTGGCCAGGTCGGATGTGGCGGTCCTACCGTCAATTTGAATAGCGGCGCGAGCCAAAGCACCATTCAAAGCACCATCAGCAGCGCTCCCAGTTGCGCCATCATCGCCTTTGCCGCGGGCACTTACGGCCCATTCACGTCAACGATCAAGCTCCCCTGCGGCATATCGTTGTCCGGTCCAACTGTTCCCTACTCGCAAACCCCGAACCAGACAGCGACCATCAATGGCTCCTCCAGCTTTATCGGATGGGCATTCCAAACAACACCAGGGTGCAGCCAAGCTCAAACCATTCAGTACCTGGCCTGGGATGGAAAGCAGCCCGGGGGAAGCGGTGGCGGGGGATTTCTAGAGGTCAACCCGGGCACGGCGAATCTCACGGTGCAGAATAACTGGCTCCACGGCGTCAATGCCCCAAGCACCGATGGGGGATCCGCGGGCCAAAACATACAGGCAAACCTCATTAACTTTGCCGGCGGCCCTACCGGCGCAGTCACGCAGAACGTCAACATTCTTTACAACATCTTTGGCTCAACAAGTAAGAGCGACTGCGGCGGCGCCATCACCGAAGTGAAGACGGAAGACGGTGGCGGCTATTGTAACGGTGTTGGTATCGGAGCAAACGTTGTCAACGTCGCCATCCAGTACAACATCTTCCATTGGTTAGAGCAGGGGATGAAGTTCTACGAATGGCGGGGCCAGTGTAACCCACTCATCGTAACCAATAATGACTACTCCCACATCCAGCGCATCATGTTCGAAACCCAGTGCAACAACCTCTCTGGTCCCATGAGCATGATTGTGCAGTACAACAGCTTGCATGATCGAGGCGAGCCGGGTGTCAGTGCCCAGCAGAATTATGATCTGTCGATTGCCAATGGGTGCACGCTTCCCAACGGCAATAACCCAACCAGCTGTGTATCCCACGTCGACTACAATGTCATCGTTATGGCCGGAAATGGCCAGGCTGATGTAGGCATTGAAATATGGGGCGGGGCAGGGACGACAGCAAACTATAACTACCTGCAGGGGTATCTCTACAACGGAATCACCTGGTCAAAGAGTGGTCAGTTTACCTTCAACAACAACAACTTCAATTTGGTAAACAACGGAACAGGCAAAGACTGCGCGAACGGACCATTTAGTGGTTTCTGGAACAGAGAAAGTAATGGAGAGACGGCTACTCCAAGTTGCACAGGAAATACATTCTCCAACGCGATTACCGGCACTACGACGTCAGTAGCGCCGACCATATCGCCCGCAGGCGGAACGTTCAGCGGCTCTCAAGTGGTTACGATCACAAATCCGGGGACCAACCGGGACACCAACACGACTGACTGGTGCACTACAGATGGCAGCACCCCTGTACCCGGGTCCGGCACAGCTGTTGGTTATTACAACGGCGGAACGCTAACGGTCAGCAGCAGCACCACGTTGCAGTGTGTGGGCATGTGGGGTGCACTCAACCAGCCGTACTCCTACGCTTCCGGTTATGGTTATGTGCCTAGCGCTGTGGTTAGCTCGTCCTTTGCCCCCGCGCTTGCACCGGCCCGGTCAAGTAAGGCCGGCCCCGCAACCGCCGCAGCAAGCATGACCGAACAGTCTGCAATGAGCCCCGTCGCTGCAACTATGCAGTCGGTCACAATTACTCCTTCGCAGCCAGTGGTATCCATCGGAGCGACCACGCAGTTGAGGGCTATCGTCAGCTTCAGCGACGGCTCGACGAAGGACGTGTCCACTCAGTTTGCATGGGCATCGTCCGACAACCGCACGATGAGCGTAAGTTCCTCCGGCCTGCTTTCGGGCGTGGCTACGGGGAAGGCGACCATCACCGGGAGTTACCTGGGCATTGCCACATCGGTAGCGGCCGCCAGCAGCATCGGCGCTGTCACGTGGAGCGACCCGATCGTCATCACCGCCGGCGGCACCTACTCCGGCAACTGGCAAAGCACGGATCATGCTATGGCCGCCGTCACGGTAGCCACCACTGCTCCCGTGGTGATCGAGAACGCGCACATTCGCTCTGTTGCCGGCCTGATCAGGACCACGGTGGCAGGCGCCGACCTGACGATTCGCAACAGTGTCGGTGTGGCTTTGAACCCGGCCACCAAAGGACAAGCGAATGGCGTCTTCCTAGAAGTCAGCTCCCCGGCGCGGCTCGATGTCGAAAACAACTACATCGAAAACGCAAAGAGCGGAGTCCTGGTGCACGGTTACTCGGGAAGTCGGAATGGGCAACAGACCATCGTGATCCGCGGCAACCGGGCACGCAACCTGAACGGCTCGCTCAGCGACGGTAACGGTGGTTACCTGCCGGGCGAAGGCGCGAACCAAACCGCTTCCCGCTTTATCGAGCTGGACAAAGTGCAAGCTGTGCCGGGCATCGACCTCGGCTGGAACGAGGTCATTAATTACCCCGGCCTCAGCCTGGTCTCCGACAATATCGATGTCAAGGACTCGGGCGGTACTCCGAACCAACCGCTCGAGATCCACGACACCTACATCCAGGGCGCTTATCCATTCAATCCCGCACAGGATGCGTATTCCGGTGGCGGTATCAAGACGGAGGGCGACATGGAGGCGAGCGCGCAGGGTGCAGCGGCGTTCAACAGTGTGCACGATAACCAGGTAGTCGGAACGGTAAGCTATGGCATCGAGTTTGCTGGCGGACATGACAACGTGGCCGCGAACAATCGAGTCATCTCCAGTGGCCTGCTCGCGGACGGAACCAAAATCGCAGCCCAGCATGTTGGGATTTTGAATGGCGGCAGCGTCAACAACACCATGCACGACAACATCGTCGGTTGGAGTTGCTGGAGCACTTCGTGCTCGCAGCAGGGCTACCGCAAGGACCAGTCCTTCCCGACATCGCCCGTCGACTACTCCACCAACTCTGTCCTGGTTGACCGGCCGACGCTTGAAACCGAAGAGCAGGAATATCAGATATGGCTGAACAAGATGTCGTCTTCGGGCATCTCGGTCGGTCCAGCGTTCTAGTCAACCACCCACCACAACCACGGCGGCCTCTCCTTCGGGAGAGGCCGCTTTTTTCATGCCGTCAATAACACAACCCAGGTTTGGGTGGCGCAGATGTCGCTTGCGATTCGCGCGGACCGGGCGGCCAAACCTGGTCATAATTCGTGTGGATGCATAGGCCTTTTATTCTGGCTCCGATAGACATACTCCCCGCCATCATGAGACATTCAACGGGCTGGCTAAGTGCCAACAATGAGAAGAGGAGAAACGTTATGGCAGATCTCGATCAGTTGAAGCAAAAGTATGCACCCGTCGTCGAGACTATCCAGGGATTTAGTGATCTCGGCGCAACCGTGGACGCCGAAAGCCTGGATGGGGACAAACTTTATCTGAAGGGTTCCGTGCCGTCGCAGGTGGTCGCGAATCGCGTGTGGGACTCCATCAAGCAGGTGGATCCGCAGTATGCCGACCTGCACCACGAAATTGCCACCACCGGCGGCCCCAATCAGAGCTACACCGTGAAGAGCGGAGATAACCTGTCGAAGATCAGCCAGCGCTTTTACGGTTCGGCCAACCACTATCCCAAGATTGCCGAGGCCAGCAATATCTCTGACCCTAATAAGATCCAGGTCGGCCAGCAGATCACGATTCCTGTGCTTTCGTAAAACCTGCTCTTGAGTGCCCATATCCTTTAGCAGATATGGGCACTTCCCTCACCTCGCGGTTGCTTCCGTCCGGCTTCGCTCCAGACTCCTCCATTGGTACCGCACAGTCCGATTACCGTCATCCGATCTTTTGCATTGTGGCGGCGATCCGGCGCCTGGCATGCATCTATACTTCGGGCTGGACAATTATCCCAAGGAGATGGAATGGACGTGTCTTCAAAGAAAGTTTTGGTCTGCGGCGGCGGGGGCTTTATCGGCGGCCATCTGATCAAGCAGCTGCTTCAAGACGGAGTTAACGTAATCCGCACCGTCGACATCAAGCCACGCAGTGAGTGGTACCAGGTGCACCCGGGAGTTGAAAACGTAACCGCTGATCTCAAGGAATTAGACGCGTGCCACCGCGCCGTGGAAGGCGCTGACCTTATTTTCAACCTCGCAGCCGATATGGGCGGCATGGGCTTCATCGAAAACAACAAGGCCCTGTGCATGCTGAGCGTACTGATCAATACTCATTTGCTGATGGCAGCCAAGAACGCGCAGGTTTCGCGATTCTTCTATGCTTCCTCGGCTTGCGTGTACAACGGCGAGAAGCAGACCACGCCGAACGTGGTCGCACTGAAAGAGAGCGACGCGTATCCTGCATTGGCAGAAGATGGCTACGGATGGGAAAAGCTGTTCAGCGAGCGGATGTGCCGCCACTTCGAAGAAGACTTCGGATTGCAGTGTCGAGTGGCGCGCTTCCACAACGTGTACGGTCCGGATGGAACCTGGACCGGGGGCCGGGAAAAAGCGCCGGCGGCGATTTGCCGCAAGGTGATCGAGGCCAAGATCTCAGGTAAGCACGAGATTGAAATCTGGGGTGACGGTGAGCAGACACGGAGCTTCATGTACATCGACGACTGCGTCAAGGGGTCGCGCATGATCATGGAGAGCGACATCCACGAGCCCATCAATTTGGGCAGCAGCGAACTGGTCTCCATCAACCAGCTGGTCGATATCGCGGAGGGATTCGCCGGCATCAAGCTGAAGCGCAAATACAACCTGAACGCGCCACGCGGGGTGAACGGCCGCAATAGCGACAACACCCTGATCCAGGCGCGGCTGGGATGGGAACCTTCCACGCTGCTAAAGGACGGTTTGCGGAAGACCTACGATTGGATAGAATCACAGGTCGAGGCTCTCGCGTGCGTATAGCAACCGATCAGTACCTGAACCCCGGCATGCTCCCTGAGAGTGCGGAGCTGCCGCGAGTGAATATTCTGGGCGTTGGTGTTACCGCTCTGAATATGAAGCTCGCCCTGGATGAAACCGAGGCCCTGCTGCAACGCGGGGATCAGGGCTATGTATGCGTCACCGGGGTGCATGGAATTATGGAAGCGCAGGCGGACGAGCGGTTTCGGGAAATCCTGAACCGCTCGTTCCTGACCACTCCCGACGGCATGCCTACCGTATGGCTGGGACGTCTGCATGGATTTCGGCAGATGTCGCGGGTCTACGGGCCGGACTATATGCTCGGCTTGTGCGAGCGTTCTGTCGCGCGCGGGTACCGTCATTTTCTCTACGGCGGAAAAGAAGGTGTCGCCGAGTCATTACGGGAAGCGTTGACCCGCAAATTTCCCGGATTGAATATCGTAGGCACGTACACACCGCCCTTTCGCCCGCTCAACCCGGAGGAGGAGAACGATTTGCGGGCGCAGCTCGAAGCGTCGCAGGCCGATGTATTGTGGTGCGGCCTGAGCACCCCCAAGCAGGAACGATTCATGGACGCCTACAGCCACCGCTTGCCGGTAAAGCTGATGGTGGGTGTCGGCGCCGCGTTTGACCTGCTCAGCGGCAATCTCGATGAAGCCCCGGACTGGATGAAGAGCGCCGGTCTGCAGTGGCTGTACCGGCTGATCAAGGAACCACGGCGTCTGTGGAAGCGTTACCTGATCAACAATCCCAAATTCCTCTGGCTCACCTTCTTACAGCTGACCGGGATAAAAGGCTTCCGGCTCAGCTAAGAACACGGGGACCTGGCCAGGTCCCCCTTCTTTTTGTGCTCCGCATGGCACGAATATCACTTTTTGTTCATCCTGTTACTTCCCAGTCAACAGCTTTTCATACACCGAAATTAAAGCTGGAGTTCGCTCGTGAGCTGAACTTGAAGGGAGCAGTGATGCAGAAACTTGTCGCCTCGTCGTTAGCCTCGTTAATGTTTGCGGGAACCTTGGGCAATCCCATGATTGCAGAAGCACAATCGGGAACCAAGACTCCCATTAAGCACCTGGTCATCATCTTCCAGGAAAACGTTTCGTTTGATCACTACTTTGGCACCTACCCTTACGCCGTGAACCCGCCGAATGAGCCAAAGTTCGTTGCGGCGCCCGCGACCCCGGCAGTGAACGGCTTCACCGACGGGTTGCTGTTCAACAATCCCAACTACCTGAACAAGACCTTGAATACAACGGGCGCGGCCAATCCGTTTCGCCTGGACCGCGCCGAAGCCGCGACTTCCGATCAGGATCACGATTACCTGAACGAACAGCAGGCGTTTGACGCCGGGCTGATGGATGGATTCCCCAAGTTCACGGGCACGCCTGGACCTCCTCCGGCCGGCCAGACCACGCCCGGCATTGTCATGGGCTTCTTCGACGGCAACACCGTGACTGCTTTCTGGAATTACGCCCAACGCTTTGCCATGAGCGATAACTCCTACGGCACCAACTTTGGCCCGTCAACGGATGGCGCGCTCAACCTGATCTCAGGTCAGCTCAACGGCGTGACGGACGCGACCAACGCAAGCGCGGACATCGTGCCCGACGGCAGCGGCGGTTACACGCTGGTCAGTGATGCCGATCCGGCCGGCGACATGTGCTCCACCACCATGGGTGCGACGCTGGCGATGTCCGGACAAAACGTGGGCGACCTGCTCAATAGCCGCGGCATCAGCTGGGGCTTCTTTGAAGGCGGCTTCGACCTGTCGGTAAAGAATGCCAACGGCACCACCAGTTGCGCCCGCAGCACGACTTCGGCCGTCACTGGAGTAAACAAGTTGGACTACATTCCGCATCACCAGCCTTTCCAGTACTACACCTCTACGCAGAACCTGAAGCACACCCGGCCGACCTCGCCCAGCACCGTTGGTGTCGATGGCGATCCGGCGAACCACCAGTACGACACTCACGACTTCTTCGATGCCCTCAAGGCAGGCAATTTCCCCGCGGTCAGCTTCATCAAGGCTCCGGGCTACCAGGATGGCCACGCCGGCTACTCTGATCCGTTGGACGAGCAGACCTTCGTCACCACGGTGATCAACACCCTCATGAAGCAGAAGGATTGGGCCAACACCGCAGTGGTGATCGCCTATGACGACTCGGATGGATGGTACGACCACCAGATGGGCCCGATCGTGAACCAGTCGGTCTCCGCCCAGGACGCGCTCACCGGTCCTGGCGCCTGCGGCACCGGCACAGCCGCGCTGGCGGGGGTAACCGTCGACCATGCGCAGGGCCGCTGCGGATACGGTCCTCGTCTTCCGTTGCTGGTAGTTTCTCCTTATGCCAAGAAGAACTACGTCGACCACACGGTGACCGACCAGACCTCGATTCTGCGCTTCATCGAGGACAACTGGCTGGATAGCCAAAGGATCACCGGTTCGTTCGATATGCTGGCCGGAAAGCTGGACAGCATGTTCGATTGGAAATGTGCCCCGGACACCGCGCCGTTCCTTCTGAACACCACGACCGGCGAACCGAAATAACTACGCAGTCCGTTTCGCAAAGCTGGCAGGGCAACGGGAGGTCATCCCCGCTGCCCTGCTTTCATTTATGGTCTTCACTGAGGATTTGATTTGATTACACGTCGCAGGTTCCTGGAGCGAACCGGGGTATTGGCCGCGGGATTCTCTGTCAATAAGCTGCCTTCCACGCAACCAACCACCCTTGACCCCGACCGGCTCACGCCCTACGTCGACTCTCTGCCTATTCCGCTCATCGCCCGGCCGTCTGGCACGCGACCCAGCCCTGAAGATCCGTCGCTGCAGCTTCCCTATTACCGGATGCCGATGCGGGCCATCGAAAGCAAAATCCATCGCGACCTGCCTGCCACACGCATGTGGGGATTCGGCAATTCTTCCCCGGGGCCCACATTTGAAGCACGCAGCCACCACGGGATACTTGTGGAGTGGGTGAATGAGCTACCGCACAAGCATTTTTTACCCATCGATCACACCCTGCACGGCGCCGAAGCCAACCTGCCCGAAGTGCGCAGCGTAGTTCATCTGCACGGCGGAAAGACTCCTCCCGAAAGCGATGGTTATCCCGAACACTGGTTTGTTCCCGGCAAGTCAAAGACCTTCTACTATCCCAACCGGCAGGACGCCGCGACGCTCTTCTACCACGACCATGCCATGGGCATTAACCGGCTGAATGTTTACGCCGGCTTGCAAGGTATGTACCTCATCCGCGATGAGGCGGAAGACGCTCTACAACTGCCTAAGGGAAAGTACGAGATCCCGCTGCTGGTCTACGACCGCCTGATCTTGCCCGATGGTCAGCTTGCCTATCCGGTCTCTCCCAAAGCCGACGCGCCCTGGGTGCCGGAGGTGTTTGGCAACGCCATGCTGGTGAACGGCAAGCTTTTTCCTTACCTGGATGTGGAACCGCGAAAGTATCGTTTTCGCCTTATGAACGGCTCCAACGGCCGCTTCTATCGCTTCTCCTTTGGCAAGCTGCTTCCCTTTTTGCAAATCGGCACAGAACAAGGGTTGCTGCCTGCTTCGGTTTCGGCGCAGCGGGCGGTGATGGCGCCCGGAGAGCGCATGGACATTGTTTTCGACTTCGCCCCGCACGCGGGAGAAAACATCCTTCTGCGCAGCGACGCGTTCGATCTCATGCAATTCCGTGTGAGCAAGGCCACTCCGGACACAACCTCGTTGCCCCCGGCCCTGCGAACGGTTGAGAGAATCCCGGAAAGCCGCGCGGTGAAGACTCGCCGTCTCACGCTCGATGAGAATATGGACATGGTACAGCGTTCGATGGGCATGCTTTTGAACAAGACCCCCTGGCACATGCCGGTCACCGAAAACCCGGTGTTAAACACAACTGAAATCTGGGAGTTGGTCAACCTTACCGAAGACACACATCCCATCCATTTGCACCTGGTACGGTTTCAAATACTTGACCGGCGCGCGATCGATACCTTCGCCTACCAGGACAAAGAGATCGTCCATTTCACAGGCCCGGTCCTACCCCCATTGCCAACCGAAATGGGCTGGAAGGATACCGTGCGCGCCGAAGCCGGCGTGATTACCCGTATCATCATTCCCTTCGAAGGGTACGCGGGACGGTATGTCTGGCACTGCCACGTCCTGGAGCACGAGGATAACGAGATGATGCGTCCGTATGAAGTGGTCGCGGGATAGGCTCTTTCCCTTACCACGAAGTTTGGGTGCCCCATATTTCGTGGGGACTGGAATGCCAAAATACAAGCATGACCGAAGTACGCATGGACAAATGGCTGTGGGCGGCGCGGTTCTTCAAGACCCGGGCGCTGGCGGCAAAAGCCTGTGAGCTGGGACGCGTAACCTCGAATGGACAACCGGCCAAAAGCGCCCGCCCGGTCCGCGCCGGCGACAAGCTGCAGATCAAGAACACAAGCGGCGACTTTGAACTTGAAGTTCTGCTGCTCAGCGAAATCCGCGGACCGGCGCCCGTGGCGCAGACGCTCTACCGGGAGACCGAAGCCAGCCGCGCTGCGCGCCTGCAGATGGCAGAGGAACGCAAATTGATGCCGCGCCTGGACCCGATATCGGCCGGCAAGCCCTCAAAAAGAAATCGCCGTGAGCTCAACCGGCTTCGCGGTAGACTTTGACCATCTTGAAACAAAGCAGCAGCGCTACAGTCCTGGGCGAGATTGGTCTCCCCGCCCCCATCTCTGAACTTGCTTCCCGTTCGTGGGATGCAATCGTCGTCGGTGCCGGCCACAACGGCCTCGCCTGCGCCGCGTACCTCGCGCGCGCGGGCAAACGCGTTCTGGTGCTCGAAAGCCGCGCCCGCATTGGCGGCGCTTGCACCATCGAGGAACCGTTTCCCGGTGTCCGCATGTCTCCCTGCGCCTATCTCGCCGGCTTGCTCCATCCCCTCGTAGTGGAGGAATTGGAACTGCCGCAACGCGGCTTTCATTGGACCCCCGCCGTCAACGGCCTCTTCGTGCCCTTTCTCGACGGCAGCAGCGTGCAACTCTGGGATGATGACGACGCCTGCGAAGCCGAGATCCGGCGATTCTCTCCCCGGGATGTGAATGGCTGGAAGGCGATGAACGCAGTGATCCGCCGCCTGCGCGATGCCCTGCGCCCCGCGAATGAACATGATGTGTGGATCGGGGATGCTCCCTCCCCAGAAGAACTCGATGCCCGCCTGGGGAACGACGACGAAGCGCGCAAAGTGCTCTTCGACTGGTCGATGACCGACTTCGTCGCCCATTACCTGGAAGACGAGCGTCTGCAATACGCCTACTACGGCCAGGGCGTGATCGGTACCAATGCGAGCCCGTTTGACCCGGGCACGGCCTCCATCCGCTATCACCATTCTTCCGGACGCCTGGGCGGCCTTCCCGGCATGTGGGGATACGTGCAAGGCGGTATGGGCATGGTCTCGTTCTATCTCTGCGACGCCGCGCGCGAGGCTGGGGCGATAATCGCTGCCGGCGTGCCAGTGGCCGAAATCCTGCCGGGCGAAGGAGTTCTGCTCGAGAGCGGCGAGCGTCTATCTGCTCCTGTCGTTGTTTCCAATGCCGATCCGGTCGTCACCCTCCGTTTGCTGGGCAAGTCGTCCGCCTTGGATTTTCGCTTCAAAGTAGAGAATCTGGCCATTCAAGGCTGTACCGTCAAACTGAACGTCCTGCTGCGCGAGCTGCCCGACTTTGTATCGCGTCCCGGGCAAAACCAGCCGCACCACTACGGTCAGATCAACGCTCCCATGACTCCCACAGAATGGAAAGCCGGGTTCGCTGCCAGCCGCCAAGGAGAACTCCCTGAACAGCTGTGGTGCGAGATCTATTTCCAAAGCGTGCATGACGTCAGCGTATGTCCGCCGGGCCAGCACACCATGAGCGTCTTTGCGCAATACGTTCCCCACACCTTTGCAAGCGGCTCGTGGGACGACCATCGCGAGCGAGTCCGGAAGTTGGCCTTCGCCTCCATCGGCCGCTTCTGCTCCAACATTCCGGATGCCGTTATCGACGCCCAGGTGATGGGTCCGCCGGATATCGAAGAAAAGGTCGGCTTGACCGGCGGCCATATCTTCCAGGGGGAGTGCCTGCCCAACAATATGTGGAGCCGCCGTTTCGCCGCACGCACCGGCATGCCCGGCGTCTATCTCTGCGGCGCGTGCACCCATCCGGGTGGGAGCGTCATCGCCATGAATGGACGCAATGCAGCCATGGCGGTGCTCAAGGATATGGCTCACTGATGGCCGCAGAGAAGCTCAAGCGGGAACTTGGTTTCCGCGACATCGTGGGCTTCTACATTGTCACCGGGCTAAGCCTGCGTTGGATCGCAACTGCAGCCGCAACTGGACAGTCAGCGGTTGCGGTGTGGCTGCTGGCATGGTGCGGATTCTTTCTGCCCCTGGCGGGCTGTGTGCTGGAACTCTCGTCCCGCTACCCGCAGGAAGGTGGCCTCTACGTTTGGACGCGAGAAGCCTACGGTGATTTCCCAGCCTTCATGGCTGCATGGGCTTACTGGATGAGCAATCTTCCCTACTTCCCCGCGATCCTCTACTTTGCCGCCAGCAGCCTGCTCTTCGCCGTTCCTTCCGCGCAGCACCTGGCAAACACCAATACCTACTACCTGGTGTTCACGGTAGGCATGATTGCCTTCATTACCGTGCTCAACGTGTTCGGCCTCGCCCGAGGAAAATGGCTGAACAATCTTGGCGCGCTGGGCATGGCGCTGCCGATCGCGATCCTGGTTGTGCTGGGGATTGTTTCCTACGCACGCTTTGGATCGGCAACGCATTTCACTCTGGCCGCATCGATACCGCAGGCGCATGTGAAGGACCTGATCTTTTGGTCGACTATCTTTTTCGCCTTCGGCGGCAGCGAGGCGGCTTCCTTCATGGGCGAAGAAATCAAGAATCCGCGGCGCGTTGTTCCCCGGGCGCTGATGATTGCGGGAGTGATCATCACCCTCAGCTATATCGCCGGCACCGTGGCCATGCTGGTCGCGCTGCCCTCAAGCAGCATCAGCGGACTGGGCGGCTTTATGACCGTGATTGACTCGCTGTGCCAGCGCTTAGGAGTGCTGGCGATCGTGGCTCCCGTGGCGCTGCTAGTGGCCATCAGCAACGTGGGCGCGGCAGGAGCTTTCCTTACTGCGACAGCACGGCTGCCGTTTGTCGTCGGCATCGATCACTATCTGCCGGCCGCCTTTGGACGCGTTCATCCCCGCTGGCATACTCCTCATGTCGCCCTCCTTTCCTACGGTCTGGCCGGGATGCTCTTTGGGCTGCTCAGCCAGGCCGGCACCAGCGTTAAGGGCGCGTACGACATGCTGGTGAGTATGGGTGTGATTACTTACTTCATTCCGTATCTGTTTCTGTTCGCGTCCATGATCCGTTTGCATGGCCGGCCGTCTGCACCCGATGCTATCCGGCTACCGGGGGGAAAGCCATTTGCCTTCGCCCTCGCCGGCATCGGCTTTTTTTCCACCACCGTAGCGATCGTGCTGTCGCTCTTTCCAGCTGAGGATGAGCACAACCCGGTGGCCGCTTTTTGCAAACTTATCGTTTTGACGTTCGTGCTGCTTGGCGCGGGGGTAGCGGTCTACCGGCGTGGCCAACGCTCCATCCATCGGGCCGCGCTCGCGTCTTATACTGACCTATGACGATCATGTCCCAGCTTGAGCCGACACTGCCGGCGGAGTATTACCTCGACGACGCGTTCTTCGCGCTGGAGAAGGAACATCTCTTTTTCGCCTCGTGGATGTGCGTCGCGCGCGAAGAGCAAGTCCCAAATCCGGGAGACTCGCTGGTGGTGAATGTGATCGGCGAATCGATCCTCCTGGTCCGCAATCGGCTCGGTGTTCTTCGCGGCTTCTACAACGTCTGCCGCCATCGCGGCTCGGAGCTCTGTATGCCCGCGGACCACGCAACCCAGACCCATGGCATCGCACCTGCCGGCGGCGTCACTGCGCGGGGGTTGATCCGATGCCCCTATCACTCCTGGGTCTACGACCTGGATGGTGCGCTCGTAGCTGCACCGCACATTGAGGCTCTCTGCAAGCAGGATTTTTCTCTTTACCCCGTGGGTGTTGACACCTGGGGCGGATTCATTTTCGTGCATCTCACCCCCGCCAAGGCAGGGTCTCTGGCGGAGCAGCTTGGAGCGGCCACGGAACGTACCCAACGCTACCCGCTCGCCGGCCTGCGCATTGGTCACTCCATCATCTACGCAATTGAAGCGAACTGGAAGGTTCTCGCCGAGAACTACAACGAGTGTTATCACTGCGCCGGCGTTCATCCCGAGCTCTGCGATGTCGTGCCGGCTTTCCGCCAAAACGGGGGCGCGAGCCTCGACTGGGATCGCGGCATCCCGCACCGTGAGGGTGCGGTCACGTACACCAAGTCAGGCACCACGCTGCGTGCTCCCTTCGCCGGGTTGGACGAAGACGAGAAAGTGCGCCACAAAGGCGAGCTAATTTATCCGAACTTTTTTCTATCGCTTGCTTGCGATCATGCCACTGTCTTCCTGCTCGCGCCGAAGGGCCCGGGGCGCACCGAGATTACTTGCCATTTTCTGTTTGCTTCGGACGAGATCGCCCGCGAGAGCTTCGATCCCTCGGATGCGGTCGATTTCTGGGACCTGGTGAATCGACAGGACTGGCTCATCTGCGAGCGGGTGCAGCGCGGCATGAGCTCGCGTGCCTACCGCACCGGCTTCTATGCTCCCATGGAAGATCTGAGCCTCGACATTCGCAAATACATTCTGGAGAAATTGGGGCCTCACCTATGAGCTCTACCCTGGAGAACGTTCTGGCACTCTACGATCAGGATGCGCCCCTCGAGATGGCCTACACCATCCCCGCGCCCTGGTATATCGATCAACGCATTGCCGGCCTGGAGCGCGAAAAGGTCTTCGGCAACAACTGGATTGCTGTGGGACGGATGGATCAGGTGGCTGCGCCGGGCCAATTCTTTACCGTGGACCTGGCGGGCGAGCCCTTGATCGTTGTGCGCGGTGCGGACAAGGTGCTGCGCGCCTTTTATAATGTTTGCCGGCACCACGCGGCCGCGGTGGCCACTGCTCCCTGCGGAGTCGCGCAACATCTGCGTTGCCCTTATCACGGTTGGACCTATGGACTCGATGGCTCGCTGAAAGGCGCGCCTGAGTTTGCCGGCGTTTGCAATTTTGAGCGGGCAGACAATGGCCTGGTGCCGGTGAGCGTTGCCGCCTGGGAGAATTTTGTCTTCGTCCACCTTGGGCAGGCGCCGCCTTCGCTTGAGAGCTTTCTCGATGATTTGCCGCAGAGGGCGGGTCTCGGCAGCCTCCCTTTTTTCACTCGCAAAAGCTACACGTTGGCCTGTAACTGGAAGGTTTACGTTGACAACTACCTCGACGGGGGCTATCACGTTCCGCATCTGCACAAGGCGCTCAATAGTGTGCTCGATTACACCGAGTACACCATTGAAAACAGCGACCGTTACTCGCTGCAGTCGAGCCCGCTGGTAGCTTCGCAGGATGAGTCGGTGGCGCACACGCGTACCGGCGACCGCGCTTACTATTACTGGCTCTATCCAAACTTCATGATCAACATCTATGAGGGCGTGATGGATACGAATTTGGTGTTGCCGTTGGGTACGGACAAGTGCCTGGTGATTTTTGACTTTTACTTCGGTGACACCAGCCCGGAACGCGAGCAATACAACACCGAGAGTGTTGCCGTGAGCGACCGCGTACAAGCGGAGGATGTGGACATCTGCGAATCGGTGCAACGAGGCCTGCACTCCAAGGCCTACAGCGCCGGACGCCTTTCCGTAAGGCGTGAGACCGGGGAGCATCTCTTCCACCGCCTGCTCGCTGCCGACCTGAAGGGCTAACAGCGGATCCCTCTACTCCGCTGCGGCCGGGATGACAAAGGAGAGGCTAGCGGTTTGTCAGCATCCCGTGGGACTTGCCTGCTGCGAGTTGAGCGAAGAATGACCACACGGCATTCAGCCGTCTCTGGCTGCGTCTCCCGCAACGAAGCTTGGGTGCCCCACATCTCGCTCGTTTTTCGCGAGATGTGGGTCTACGGCGGCACTTACACGAAAACTTTACGGTGGACCCATATCTCGCTACGGCCGATTGTTCACTATGACCGGAGGGACCCGCGGTTACGCTTAAACGGCCCCAAATCTATAACTGGCACTTCACCCAGGGCCTTCTGGGTCAGGGCTTCGCCGATGGCGGCGGAATGCTTGAACCCATGTCCCGAACACGCAGACGCAAACCACACGCGGTCGGTGGCCGGGGTATGGTCAATCACGAACTTATGATCGGGAACAACGGTGTACAAGCACGTCGCAGTGCGGATACAACGGCCGCTTAGCCCCCGGAACCCGGCACATACAAATCGCTCATAGAAATCCTTAATCTGTTCAGAACTTACCTCTACCGGACCATCATTCGCATCACTGATCGATACAAATTGTTCGGTGGCGATCTTGATGCTGAAGCCATCCAGTGTGGGAAAACCGTAAAACCCCTTTTCCACCGAAACGGAACTCCACAGAAATATCGGCATCTCCTCCGGCGTAAACCGCGGCTCGGGCTTCTCCAAAGCAAACCAGTACAGTGTCTGCCGGTAAACCGCCAATGGGATGTCTCGCACCCACTCATTCATCCACGGCCCTGCTGTCAGCACTACGTGCGCTGCGCTGTAGCGTGACCGGTCTGTCTCTACCACGACTCCGGATGAATCAGCCACCACCGAAGTGACGACCTCTCCCGTCTGCACCCGCGCTCCCCGGCCCGTCGCAACCTTCAACTGCGCCGCTATGCATCGCTCCGGGTACAAAAACCCTGCGCCCGGCTCAAGATACCCTCGAGCCCCATCCTGCACCACGAACTGCGGGAAGCGGGTTCGTATCGCATCCGCGGCAAGCATCTCATGCGCAATGCCATAGTGCCTGGCGCTGGCGACTGTCTGGGCAAAGAAGTCCGCGCCCGGTCCCTGCACCTCCCCTACCGGTGCATCGAGCAGAATGAGGCCGCCATTCTGCACCATCAGGGTCTCCCCGGTAGCCGCCTCCAGCTCACGCCACAGCACATTCGCTCTGAGTACCAGCGGGACAAACTCCGCGCCCTCCCCAATTGCCTGACGAGTAATCCGCGTCTCGCCATGGCTGGAGCCGAAGTCATGCGGCGGGTGAAAGCGATCGATACCCAGGACCCGGGCGCCGCGCAACGCCGCCTGGCAGAGAGCCGCACTCCCCATCGCACCTAACCCAACTACGATCAGATCGTAAGTGTCCACTACTGGAAATCCCGCGGCACCGTCTCGGTCCACGCCCGTTCGCGCAGCAGCGTGTCACCCAGGGTGAGCTTCCGCCGGAACGAGTAGTAGAAATTCTCGCGATCACTGGTCAAATCCAGAATCACACTCCAGGTCAACGTGCGGCCAGGCAATTTCACCGCGGTCGAAGCCTCGCCATGCATCGCGCTCCTGGTTGGATCGGTATCCGCCACGTCATAGGTAATTAACTCCGAAGTATCTTCCTCGCCCCAGGGCAAAAACGTCTTGCTGTTCCCAGCCCAGCGCACGCGTGTGGATTGATGCTCGAAATCCCGCGTCGACGTCCACCCTCCGGGCCATGTATCCCCGTCGGAGTGATAACCATCCAACTGCGGTGACGGATCGGGTTTGCTGAACTTCACCGTGACGCCGGGGGAAAGTAACGCCGGCAGCATAATTTGCGACCCCTGCGCGCCACCCAGCGTAAGCCTCGTGGTCATAGGATACGGCGTTGGCCAAATCATCGGCCACAACGCATTCGAAATCGCAACCCGAACCCGATGACCGCGGGGAAATACCCATGAGGTCATATGCAACTGCACGGTAAGCGGATAATCCTGGCCCGGCACCAGCGGTCCCGGATCACTCATGGAAGATCGCTGTGCTCCGTTCAGCGCGGCTCCCGTGACCATGGTGACGGCACCATCGGGCCCCACATCCTCCAGCCGCACCATCCAATCCGCCAGCGGAGCAGACGATGACGCAATCAACCTCGCGACCGGTTCCCCGAGAATCGATAAATCCTTCGTGAGCGGCTCGGAATCATAACTCAGACTCATCGCATCAAGAGGCCGCTGATCGACGGTCAGTTCTCCCCACCAGAATCCAGCTTCCACACCCGCCGAAGGCACATAGCCTAACGTGTGGACCGCCTCCGCCGCCGGGGCTTTCTCCAAGCCACGCCGCGGGGTCAGGAACCAGGTAGCCGGCTGCACCTGTGCTGCCGGCCAGGAAGAAAAGCTTTGCCATGATCCGGGTATCTCTTTCAGGGCCAGAGATGGCGGATACGAATTACGCACGTAAGCAGTCAGTATCGGTTCCCTCTCGATCCCATTGTCGGCGCCCTTCAACCAATGATCCCACCAGCGAATCGCCAGCGCTCTCCACTCAATTTCCGGCCCGGGATCGGCATCGTGAGGAAAGGTATGGTTCCAGGGCCCGATCAACCCCATACGCGGCCCGCGCAACTGCTCCAACATGCGTGGAACATTGTCGCGGTACCCGTCATAAAACCCTCCCACGACAAACACGGGAATTTTGATCCGGGAGTAGTCCGGACGAAGCGAAGCGCGATCCCAGAAGGGGCCGCCCCGCTGATGCTGCAGGTACAGCGGGAACCATGGCTTGGCATCAAACCGCGCTCGCAGGCTTGCTTCATCCACGGGAAAATCAGGAGGCCTCGTCATGGACGTCTGTAGATCCATCGACATTTCAAATTCGTCGGCATGCATCAGGCCATCGATGTAATGAATGTCGTCCTTGAAAAGATCTTCGGTAGCGTCGACGGCAATGATCGCCTTGAGCGCCGGAGGCTGGCGCATCGCCATCTGGATGGAATTGAAGCCTCCCCAGGAAATACCCATCATGCCCACATTGCCATTGGACCAGTTCTGCGCCGCCAGCCAGGCGATGACTGCTTCGCCATCGAGTAACTCCTGCTCGGAGTATTCGCGGTCGGGCAGGGCTCCTTCGCTACGGCCGGTCCCGCGAATATCCACCCGTGCCACTACGTACCCCCGGCTGACCCAATAGGAGTGGAGCTCGAGATCGCGCTCGATACTCCAGTCATCTTTACGGTAGGGCAGATATTCAAGAATTACCGGCGAGCGATGCGTCTTCCAATTGGCGTCCTGCGTCAATAAATTCGCTGCCAGGCGAACTCCGTCCGGCATCGGGATCCATTCCTCATGGATGGAAGCGACCCGCGCGCCGGCCCAGATTGGCAGCAATCCAAAGAAGCAGAGCAGGCCCGCCGTCGCACTGAGCGTTCTCCGAAGCATGGGGTGCATCATAGTGACAATTGCGCACGGATCAAAACCTTGACCCTCTAGTAAACTTTTCGTTGTCTCGTAACCAGCTCCGTGTAATACTCGGCAACAACTCGGCCCAGCAGTTTCAGCAAGAAGAGAACTATCGAGAACTGATTATGGAGCCCTCCATATGCGGCCAAATCCCCGCACCCTCAGAGCTATTTTCCCCACCGTCCTGCTTGCTATCTCCCTCCTAGCATCCTCACCTTTGCAAGCAGCCGACACCGCTGCAGAGCTCACTGGAACGGTCAAAGACCCTTCCGGCGCGGTGATCAGTACGGCGACGTTGAAGCTGGTAAACACTGCCACGCAGAAGACAGTGACGCAACAGGCTCACGGTGATGGCAGCTACCTTTTTCCTGATCTTGCCATCGGCAACTACCAGTTGCGGGTGGAGGCCGCCGGCTTTACCACGTCGCTCCAGGATAAGATCACGCTCAATGTAAACCAGCATGCCCGGTTGGACGTGACGCTCTCTATTAGTTCCACACAGCAGACGATTGAAGTGAATGCCAACGTCGCCCAGGTGGATACCCAGGGAGCGACCCTCGGCAGCGTCGAAACCACCCGCCGCATTGAAGACCTGCCGCTGGTCGAACGGGATACCTTCCAGCTTGGATTACTGCAGGCCGGCGTCTATTCACCCGATCCCGATGACGGCAGCGGTAACCCTTTCTCGGTATCCGGTCAACGCTCAGAGTCACTGACCTTCCTGGTCGACGGCTCGGACAACAATGACTTTCTCGGCAACAATGCCGTAATCAATCCCAATCCCGATGCAGTAGCCGAGTTCAAGATCCTGACCAACAACTACACGGCCGAGTTCGGCCGAACATCCGGCGGGATCGTGAACCAGGCAATCAAATACGGCAGCAACAGCTTTCACGGGGACGTTTTCGAATTTCTGCGTAACGATGATTTGAATGCGCGCAACTACTTCGCAATCTCGAATCCTCCGTACAAACGCAACATTTTCGGTGGGACCCTGGGCGGTCCTGTCAAACGGGACAAGCTCTTCTTTTTTACCTCGTACCAGGGTATCCAACGCCATGAAGGCCAGAACGTTGCGCAGCAAACCGTGCTGTCACCGGCGCAGCGCACCGGCGACTTCTCCTCAGACCTGGATAGCGGCACCCAACTGTACGATCCCATCTCGGGAAATCCTTACCTCAATAACCAGGTCCCAGTAAACCCGATCATCGCAAACTACATTTCGAAATATCTTCCATTGCCAAATATCGCCGGCACAGACCTTTTCGCTACATCGCCGGTGGAAGACTACTCCGAGCAGCAGGGAATCGCCCGCGTAGATTTTCAACTTACGAAGAAAGACCTGGTCTACGGAACCTACATCATCGACGACCAATCCACGGATCTTCCTATCGGAACTGGCGGCACGGTTCCCGCGGGTTCGGGATCCACCAGCACTTTTCGCGGACAGTTTTTGACTGGCCACTGGACACGCACCCTCAGCGCCAACCTGCTGAATGAATTTATCTTTTCCTACAACCGTTCCTATACCCTGGCGAGCGTGCCCACGGACCATACCTCACCGTCCGCACTCGGCTTTACCAACGTGGTTCCGGATGATCCTGCCGGCGTGGCGCCCCCGGTCCTATACACGGCTGACTTCAACCTCGGGCCGCCACCTGGTGGCCCAACAACCTACGCGGATCGGACATTTCAATACCAGGATACCTTCAGCTGGACCAAGGGCCACCATCAACTTAAGTTTGGTGGGGATGTGCGCATCGTGCGCAACGACTTTAACTTTGACTACTACAACAATGGGTCCTTCGACTTTTCCCTTTACCTGGGTGCTCTCACGGGCGACGCCCTTGCGGATTTTGTTGGCGGGTTTACCGACAACTACTTCCAATTCTCTAACGCGAAGTACGGTATCCGAACCCAGTCGTATTACTTCTTTGGCCAAGACACGTACAAGGTGACGCCGCGGCTTTCGCTTAGCTACGGCTTACGCTACGAATACAACACACCGCAGTCCGACCCGCACAACAACATCATTGGCTACTTTCCCGGCGCGCAATCCACGGTTTATCCGGACGCGCCTCCGGACCTGCTTTATCCTGGCGATCCGGGCACGCCCAGTCGCGGAATGGTCTACCCCGATCGCAATAATTTTGCGCCGCGCTTCGCCTTTGCTTATGACGCGTTGGGGACCGGCAAACTGATCATCCGCGGTGGTTTCGGTATCTTCTACGACATCGAAGATGGAGCTCTCAACCTGCAGTTTGGTGGTCAGCCGCCCTTCGGTGCTGTAACCAATATCAACCCTTCGCCCTCCAGCTACGGCGCTTTGGCTCCGGGCACGAACGTAATGGCCGATCCCTTCACTCCGTTTGGCTTTGTCAATCCGTACCCCACCAACGACAAGGTCATCGGCTTTGGAGTTCCAAAGATACCGTTTGCTTTTGTGGTCTATCCTCATTTCCGCACACCCTACTCAGAAAACATCAACCTCGGCTACCAGTATCAGCTGACCCCCTCGACACTTTTGGAGATGGACTATGTCTCCACCCTGGGAAGGAAATCCGTCGCCGGCTACGACGTGAATCATCCGGATGAATCCCTGCTGGAAGGTCAGTATGCGGCGTATGGGTCGACTTACGCCGATTGCGCGCGTCCGCTGGCGGTGTGCTTCGATCCGAACTTCCCCGACCAGACTCCGGCTGAGGCCGCCGTTGACCCCGACGCCTCGCCCACAAACACCGGGCAGTTGCTAACGGATTTAAGCAATGGTTCCAGCGCCAATCATGAACTGCAGGTCACGCTGGACCATGAGTTGGCGAAGGGATTGAACGTCCGCGGTGCGTACACATTCGGAAAGACGATTGATCTTCAATCTGGATTTCGTGCCCGCTCATCGACCTACACTGATCCTTACAATTTCTCGTTTGACCGCGGACCGGCGGACTTTGATGTCCGTCATCGACTGGTCATCAGCGGCTTCTATGAGATTCCGGTTCACCAGTCGGGATGGATCCGCCTGCTGACGAACGACTGGCAAGCGGGCGGCATCGCGACCTTCCAGACCGGCACGCCGTTTACCCTGTTTTCGGGAAATAATTCGAGCGGTCAGGAAACCCTTTTGGATCGTCCCGAACTCGTCGGAGCGGTGCCGAAGCTCGACGTGCGTAAGCCAGGTCACTATCTGTATGACACCACCAACCTGCTGAGCAACGTCGTTGCTCCGGGGGATGAGGGCCCGGGGGTTCCCATGTTTACGTTTGGAAATCTGGGACGAAATACCTTCCGCACTCCAGGTATCAACAACTTCGACCTGTCGTTTCTGAAACGCTTTCCACTTGGAGAGCAACGCCGGCTGGAGTTCCGCACGGAGCTCTTTAATGCGTTCAACCACACGCAGTACTTATTCACCGCCGCGAATAATCTGGCCACCTCGAGCACGTATGATCAGGCGACCCAGGCACGCGATCCGCGACTGATACAGTTCGCGCTCAAGTTGTACTTTTAGCGGAAAAAAGGAGCAATAGCCCCGACTTGGGGTGCCCTATAACTCGCCTGCCGTTGGCGAGATGTGGGAAAGTAACGAATGTTCCAGGCGAAACCTCTAAGCCTGCCCAACCATTGGAAGGTTCACCCCGCAGTATCTTCAAATTCCCACATCGCGCCAAAAGAAGGCGAGATATGGGGCACCCCAAGTCGGGGCTACGTATGCCTTTTCAAAGGAATACTAGATGGCAGCGTCGGCAATCGCCAGCGCCTGATCGAGCTGCTCAATCGCGAAATCAATCTCCTGCTTCTCGATGATCAATGGCGGCGCGATCACAAAGTGGCTGATCCAGGCTTGCATGGAAACCCCGCGCTTCATCATCTCCGCGGCCACCTTCTCCACCACCGCTACCTTGCCATCGACCTTGTCCTGCTTGGTATTGAAGGGCGTCTTCTGTACCTGGTCCTTCACCATTTCGAGCGCCCAGAAAAGGCCGAGCCCTCGGACTTCTCCAATCGAAGGATGTTTGGGCTTGAGCGCGCGTAGTTTTTCACCCATGTAGCTGCCCATCTCGCGGGCACGAGTCACCAGGTCCATGCGCTGCATCTCGTGGATGGCTGCCACGGCGGGTGCCAGCGTCATGGGATGCGCCTCGTAGGTATGCCCATGGGCAAAGAAGTGGTCCTCAAAGAAATCCGCGATCTTCCCTGAGGTAGCGCACAGCCCGAGCGGCACGTAGGCAGAGGTGATGCCCTTGGCCGTGACCAGGATGTCAGGCGTCACTCCCCAGTTGTCCAACGCAAACCACTCCCCAGTGCGGCCCCAGCCGGACATGACCTCGTCGGCAATTAACAAGACACCATGACGGGTGCAAATCTCGCGCAACCTGGGCATGTACTCCGCCGGAGGCACCAGGACTCCATTAGTGCCGACCACCGGCTCAACGATCACCGCAGCCACGTCACTCTCGTTCTCGATCATGTGCTCGAGGTAGTCCGCGCACGCAATCCCACACTCCGGATACGTATGCTTGATGGGGCACTTGTAGCAGTTCACCTCAGGCGCGAACAGAAAGCCCTGGCCTTTGCCGCCGGGCTCCATTGGCCAACGTCGAGGATCGCCGGTCGCGGCAATCGAAGCCATGGTCGACCCGTGGTACGACCGGTAGCGGGCAATGATCTTGGTCTTGCCGGTATACATGCGGGCGATCTTGAACGCGGCCTCGTTGGCCTCGGTCCCAGACGTGGTGAAGAAAAACTTGGTCAAACCTTCCGGCAATACCTCGAGCAAGAGACGGCTCAGCTCTACCCGGGTATCGGTGGCATAGCCCGGCATAATGTAAGCCAGCTTGCGGGCCTGCTCTTCAATCGCCTGGATGACCGCCTGGTTCTTGTGCCCCAGGTTGCAGCACATCAACTGGGCAGAAAAGTCGAGGTAGCGCTTGCCATTGCCGTCGGTGAAGTAGCAGCCCTCAGCATCCACGATGTGCAGCGGATTCCAACTCTTCTGGTATTTCCAGGTGCCGTAATTCAGCTTCTTGGTCCACTCGACCACTTCCTGGCTGGTCATCGGAACGCGGACATCGGGAGAAATAACTGTATCGCTCATGATGGTTTCACCTTGCCTCTAGTTAATTTACGCCGGACCCAGGCCACCCAGGCAGACATACTTCATCTGCAGGTACTCGTCGATGCCGTACATGGATCCCTCACGTCCGTAGCCCGACTCCTTGACCCCGCCGAAGGGGGCCAGCTCGGTCGAAATGGCTCCTTCGTTCACCCCCACGATGCCCGCCTGCAGCTGGCTGGAGACGCGCATCACGCGGCCGACATCGCGAGCATAGAAGTAAGCGGCCAAGCCAAACGGGGTAGCATTCGCGGCCGCCACCACCTCTTCTTCGCTCTGGAAGCGGAACAACGGTGCGACTGGGCCAAAGGTCTCTTCGCAGGAAACATCCATGGAGGCGTTCACGTCCGCGAGGACCGTCGGCTGATAGAAGAAGCGCCCCAGTTCGTGACGATGGCCACCGAGCAGAACGCGGGCTCCATGGGACGTGGCGTTGGCTACGTGCCGTTCCACTTTGTCCAACGCTTTGCCGTTGATCAGAGGGCCGATCTCGGCGTCGCCCCCGGCGCGGCCGACGCGCAGCTTGGCGGTGGCGAGTACCAGCTTTTCGGCAAACGCGTCGTAGACTGCGTTCGCGACATAGATACGGTTCGCGCAGATGCAGGTCTGACCCGCATTGCGGAACTTGGACGCGATTAACCCTTTCACCGCAGCGTCCAGGTCAGCATCCTCAAACACGATGAAGGCTGCATTGCCGCCGAGTTCCAGCGAGAGCCGCTTGAGTGTGGCCGCGGAACCTTGGGCCAGGTGCTTGCCTACCGGAGTCGAGCCGGTGAAGGATAGCTTGCGCACCCGGGCGTCGTTCAGCCAGGGATCAACCACAGCCGCAGCCCGCTCGCGCGATGCAGGCACGACGTTGATCACGCCCGGAGGAATGCCCGCCTCCGCAGCGAGAAAGGCCAGCGCGAGGGCAGAGAGGGGTGTATCCTCCGCCGGCTTGGCGACGACGGTGCAGCCGGCTGCCAGCGCAGGGGCGATCTTGCGCGCCAGCATGGCGATGGGGAAATTCCACGGGGTGATGGCCGCGACGATGCCCACCGGCTCTTTGGTCACCAGGAGCCTGCGGCCGTGCGCGGGTGCTGGGATCACATCGCCGTAGACCCGCTTGGCCTCTTCCGCGAACCACTCGATATAGTCGGCGCCGTAAGCGACTTCTCCCCGGCTCTCGGCCAGCGGCTTTCCCTGTTCGAGCGAGATCAATCGTGCCAGATCTTCTGCGTGTTTCCGGACCATGGCGAGCCACGATTGCAAGTGGCGCGCGCGCTCCTTGGCAAGTAGTCCGCGCCAGCTAAGGTAGGCGCGTTGCGCGGCATCCACGGAGGCCTGAGCCTCCACCGCCCCGCAGTCCGGGAGCGTCGCCAGGATGGTGCCGTCAGCCGGATCTTCCACCGTGAAGCATCGCTTGTCGCTGGAGCCGACTTTTTGGTTGTCGATCCAGCCATGGTTGAGGATCAGGTCGCTACATTCGAGTTGCAACATCGGGTCTCCGCTTACGGCAGCAAACGATGGAAATAGAAGAAATGGTCTTCGCGCACGTAGCCGTGTTTCTTGTAGAGGTGCTGGGCCGGCAAGGTTGTCGTGGGCGGTGGCCAGTGTGAGGCGTTCGGCTCCAGTTGCTGCGGGCAAATGCTTCAGCGTACTCCAGCAATGCGGTCGCGACACCCTGACCGCGTGCAGCTTCGTCGACATACAGATCTTCCAGAAACCAGATAGGACGCATCGCCAGAGTATTGGTAGAAGGCATCAGGTGCATGAAACCGATCGCGGAGCCGAGGCCGTTCCAGGCAAGAAAATATCGGCCCGATGACTGAGTAAGACGTTCTCGAAGAAACGCCGCAGCACCCTCCTCTTCTGGCAGCTCGCCATAAAAGATGCGGTACGCGACGTAAAGCCGCAACAGCTCCGACAGATGATCGACCGATGCAGGTTGTACTTGAAACCGCGGCATACAATTCTTGCCCCACCACGAAGCTTGGGTGCCCCATACCCGGATTTCCTGTCGACCTTAGTGAGGCTGATGAACTTCATGCTACTTTCCGTGAAGAAAGCCGCACACGCAGTTGTTTTTCGGAGCCTCGTGCAGGAAATCCGGGCATCTCGCTGGCTTTTCGCGAGATGTGGGGCTACTGCAAAGATTCCTCTTAAGTGTCGTGGTAGACCCAAGCTTCGTGGTGCGGCAAGAGTCTCAGAGCCGATGTTAGTGTGCGGCGCCCGCCAGTTCTCCCAGCTCGGCGGCAACAGCGCTCAGACCTTCTTCCATCACCTGCAGCGCATCGCTGAATTCTTCATCCGCGATATTCAGTGGCATCAACAGCCGGATGATGTTGTCATAGGTTCCCGCAGTCAACACCAAGACACCGTGGTGCAAGCAATGCTTCACCAGCGTCTTCGCCGCAGCGGCAGAAGGAACTCCATGCGCATCGGTAAACTCGACGGCCTGCATCGCGCCCACACCGCGCACGTCGCTGATGAAGCTATGTTGGCGCTGCCACGCGCTTGCCCGGTGCTGGAACTGCTCCCCAAGCCACCGCCCACGGGCCAGTAACTGCCCGTCCGCAAACGCGTCGAAAACGGCGAGCGCAGCCGCGCAGCACGCCGGATTGCCACCAAACGTTCCGCCCAAACCGCCGGGGCCGGGAGCATCCATAATCTCTGCGCGTCCAGTAATCGCGGCCAGTGGCATGCCGCCGCCCAAAGACTTCGCGGTCAGGATTATGTCGGGCTCAATCCCAAAATGCGAACTGGCAAAAAGTTCGCCAGTGCGCCCAAAGCCGGTCTGCACTTCGTCGGCAACAAACACGATCCCTCGCTCGCGGCAGATCTTCGCCAACGCCGGTAGAAACCCAGCAGGCGGCACGATGAAGCCACCCTCGCCCAACACCGGCTCCACGACGATGGCAGCAATCGACTCAGCCGCCACCACGCGACGGAAGGTCTGATCGAGCATGTCGGCAACCTGAGCCTCGGTCATGGGACCGCGATTCGACAGCCGCGTGTTCGCCGGCACGCCAAACGGAATCCGGTAAACATCGTTAAGAAACGGACCGAAGCCTTCCTTGTACGGATGCGTCTTGCTGGTGAGCGACATGCCCAGCATGGTGCGGCCGTGGAAGCCATCTTCCACCGAGAGCACCGCGGGCCGGCCGGTAAACGCGCGGGCAATCTTCACCGCGTTCTCCACCGCCTCTGCGCCGCTATTCACCAGCAGCGTCTTCTTGGCAAAGTTCCCCGGCGTAAGCTGATTGAGTTTCTCCGCAACGGCGACATAGCTCTCATATCCAGTTACCTGAAAGCACAAATGCAGAAACGCGTCGATCTGCGCTTTCAGGGCGGCAACAACCCCAGGATTACGATGGCCGACATTGGCGCAACCGATACCGCCGCCCAGGTCGATAAAGCGGTTGCCATCCACGTCTTCGAGCAGCGCGCCCTCAGCGTGACGGACAAACAACGGAGTGGAGGCATAGACCCCGCGCGGGATAGCCTGCTGCCGCCGGGCCGTCAACGCACGCGAATTGGGTCCCGGAATTTCGGTCTTCAGTCGAATGTTAGACATGTCAGTACCACCCTATCGGCCCTTCGTTCAGATTGATGTGCACCTGCTTGGCCTCAAGATACTCGTCGATACCGTGGATCCCCAATTCCCTGCCAAACCCGGACTGCTTGAAGCCGCCCCAGGGCGCTTCCACAAACGTGGGCTGCATGTGGTTCACCCACACAATACCGGCGCGGATCCCCTTCACCATACGCAAGGCGCGATAGATATCGCGCGACCAAACCGCAGCGGCCAGCCCGAACGCGGTGTCGTTTGCAATCCGAAGCGCATCCTTCTCATCGTCAAACGGAATCACGCAGGCAACCGGCCCAAATATCTCTTCTCGCGCAATCCGTGCCGAGTTGTCGACATCGTAAAAAATGGTCGGCTCCACATAGTATCCACGGCTAAAGCCGGCAGGGCGGCCACCGCCAAGGGCTAACTTGGCTTCCGTCTTACCCAACTGCTGATACGCGGACACGCGATCGTACTGCTCTTTGCTGACCAGCGGACCCATTTTGGTAGAACGGTCGAGCGGCGCCCCGAGCTTGATGGTGCGCGCCTTCTCCGTCATGGCTTCTACGAATTTCTTGTAGATGGATTTTTGCACCAGCACGCGGCTACCGGCCGAGCAAACCTCGCCCTGGTTAATGAAGATTCCGAAGAGCGCGCCATCGATCGCCGCTTCAAAGTCCGCATCTTCGAAAAAGATATTCGGCGACTTGCCGCCCAGCTCGAGCGTGACGCGCTTGAGCGTGTCGGCGGCGGATTTCATGATGATCTTGCCCACGGCGGCCGATCCCGTAAACGCAATCTTGTCGACATCGGGATGAGCCACAATGGCCGCACCGGCTGTCTCTCCCAGCCCGGTCACCACGTTGACGACGCCCGAGGGAACTCCACATTCGGCCAGCCAACCGGCGAGTTTGAGCATGGTGAGCGGGGTTTGCTCGGCCGGCTTCAACACGCAGGTGCAGCCTGCGGCCAGCGCGGGCGCGAGCTTCCACGCGGCCATGCCAATGGGATAGTTCCAGGGAATAATTTGCCCGGCGACACCGACGGGCTCTTTCATCGTGAGGCTAATGGCGTTTTCGGGAACAGGATTGACGGTACCCGAGACTTTGTTCGCCAGGCCACCGTAGTACTCAAAGCAAGTTGCAGCATCGGCGATGTCGTACTCCGCCTCGACAATCGGCTTGCCGGAGTTGCGCGCTTCCATCTCCGCTAACAGCGGCAATTCTTCGCGCAGCTTGGCAGCGATGCGAAACAGAATGCGTCCGCGATCCTGGGCGGTGGTTTGCGGCCACCCGCCTTCGTCGAACGCATGCCGCGCCGCGGCCACGGCGGAATTAATATCCGCGTGGCTCGCGTCGGGGATTTCGGCGATAACTTCTTCGGTGGAAGGGTCGTAGACGGGAATGCGCTTGCCGGAAGTGCCTTCCGTCCACTCGCCATTGATGAACATCGGCTCGGAACTGGTCTGTGAAACCGTCATAGTAGATCCTTTCGAGAAAGACTACGCCTTCGCCAGGGTCTCTTGCTGGGCCTGCGCCAATGCCGGCGCCACTTGCTCAAACGCCGACAGGTGCTTGTCGATGTCCTCCATGGAGTGCGCGACGGAAATCGTCCACTGCTCGTCCCACCAATAAGGCTGCGCCATCACGCCGCGGTTCAACATACCGAACCAATAGAGGCGCCACAGATCCGTATCCACCTTAAGCCAATCGCGATAGTTACGAATCTTGTTGGGGTAGAGCAACATGGCGCCGTTCGCACCCGCGCTCTCCACGTAGGCTTCAATGCCAGTCTTCTGGACGATCTGCTTGTAACCCGCGACCAGCACATCGCTGACCTTGCCGATGTGGGCATAGCCTTCGGGAGTCAACACCTCGCGCAACGTCGCAATGCCGGCTGCCATCACCAGCGGATTGGTCGCGTACGTGCCGGCGTGGAATACCTTCTGCTGTGCAATCGAATCCATCACCTGCTTGCTGGCGGCAAATGCGGCCAGTGGGAACCCACCACCAATGGACTTGGCCAGGGTGACCATGTCGGCCTTGATGTTGAAATACTCGCACGCTCCGCCGCGGCCAAGCTTGGCGCCTGTCTTCACTTCGTCGAAGATCAGCAGCGCGCCCTCGCGTGTGCAGATTTCGCGCAGCCCTTCGAGGTAGCCCGCTTCGGGCATGCAGATACCGATGTTCATCATGATCGGCTCTACGATGACAGCGGCAATCTGGCGCGGATTTTCCGCAAAGAGGCGGTCCACTGCCTTGAGGTCGTTGAACTGCGCCACCAGCGTGTTCTTTACCGTATCCAGGGGAACTCCGCCGGACGCGGGCACCTGGTTCGGCCGGTCGGGATCGCCGACCAACTCCAGCTTGGGCTTCATGCTGACCAGCACGGAGTCATGCACACCGTGATACGCGCCTTCCATCTTGACGATCTTGTCGCGGCCGGTAAATCCGCGCGCGATACGGATGGCATGCATGGTCACTTCTGTGCCGCTGCTGCCGAAACGTACCTGCTCCACCGGAAATCGCTGGCAGATTTCGTCCGCGAGGTCGTATTCGAGGCTATGAGGCATGCCGTACATGGTGCCGGTAACCAGGCGCTCCTGGACCGCGGCCACAACGGCGGGATGGCAATGCCCGGCCATCAATGCGCCGAAACAGAGATTGAAATCGATGTACTCGTTGCCATCAGGATCCCAGATATGGCTTCCCTTGGCGCTCTTGATAAACAGGGGCCAGGGCTCGTAACTGCGGAAGTTGCTGGCTACACCGAGAGGCATGCGCGGCTGGGCGCGCTTGAGGGCATCACGGGAGCTGGGAGTACGGGATTCATAGGTGGCGAGTTCTTTTTCCAGAAGGTGGTACATGAAATGCATCCTTTGCCCAAGGGGCGGTCAATTCAAATGTGGCCGGGGTAAAAATGGCCGGACGAAGCACTGCTGACCGCGGAGACGGTCTAGCGTTCGATGAAGAGGGGGCTGGACAACCGGCACAGCCGGCCTTCACCGCGGGCATAGCGAAGGAACCAGCGCATGCGGCAGAAGGTGCCAGCGATGGGACAGTCTTCGTAGCTGGAAAGAAGAGACATTTTTGGGCTCCCTAATTATACGTTGCGGTGAATAAACCCTTATAGTAATTTTTGAAAACTCCGCTATCCCTCTCCCCGTCGAGAGTAGTGACCTATCCCTGAATCCTTTTTCTGGAGCAGCATGCGCGCGAACGCGATCCGAATTTTCTTCCTTTGCACCCTGACCATCCTGTCCGGCTGCAAGAAAGCGCCGCCCACGCTCAGCCTGCTGGTTTGGGAGGGTTATGCCGATCCATCCTTCATCAAGGGCTTCGAGGCCCAGTGCAAATGCACGGTCACCGCTGCCTACATGGGATCGAGCGACGAGCTGGTGGCCAAACTCCGCGGGGGCGCCGCTTCGAACTACGACGTCATCTCCCCATCGAGCGATGTCGCGACGATGCTCAGCCGCTCCGGCCTGGTGGCTCCTCTGGATCTAAGCAAGGTCCCGAATTACACGCAGCTTTCGCCCAGCCTTACCTCCCGGCCGCTGGTCCGGCAGAACGGCAATGTGTATGGAGTTCCCCTCACCTGGGGTCCCAATCCCCTGCTCTATGACACCAAGGCATTCCCCAGGCCGCCCTCAACCTGGGCCGAGCTTTGGGACCCAAAATTCGCCAATAAGCTCTCATTCTGGGACGACCTTTCCACGATGTACATGGCGGCTGAGGTGCTTGGCTTCGGCAAGCAGGATCCGTCCGCGGTTTACAACCTCGACGACGCCCAATTGCAGCAGGTGAAGCAAAAGCTCATCGCGCTCAAGCCAAATATTCGCAAGCTTTGGACCACCGGAGGCGAGCTCACCAACCTCTTTCAGAACCACGAAGTGATTGCCGCGATGGGCTGGCCCCTGGTCACCAACCAGTTGCACAAGAGCGGCTTGCCGATACAGGAAGAAATTCCCGCGGAAGGCACGACGGGGTGGATCGACCACCTGATGATTACCCAGGCGAGCGAGAACAAAGAACTGGCCTACCAGTTGCTGAATTACCTCATTACCGCCCAGTCCCAGAAACAGCTGAGCGATGTGACGGGCTACATCCCCGCCAACCCGCAGGCCGCGGCGTTGATGACCGCGGAACAGCGCCACAGCCTGCATCTCGACGACATCGACGCGTATCAGAACCAGATCGTCTTCTGGCAGGACGTGCCGCGCCGCGCGAAGTACACGGAGATCTGGAATGAAGTAAAGGCCAGTCAATGACGGCTGCGCCGTTCCTGCGTCTGGAGAATGTAGGCAAACGTTTCGGCGAGCACACCGTGCTGGCGTCCATCTCGCTTGACGTGGAGCAAGGGGAGTTTCTCACGCTGCTGGGAGAGAGCGGCTCGGGAAAGACCACGCTGCTGCGCATCCTGGCCGGGTTTGAAGAAGCGACCGCGGGACGAGTTCTGCTGGACGACCTGCGCCTCGACACGATTCCGCCGCACAAGCGGCCCATCCATACGGTCTTCCAGAGTTACGCGCTCTTTCCCCACATGAGCGTCTTCGACAATGTGGCGTACGGGCTGAGCGTGCGCGGTTGTGCGCGCAACGAAATGACCGCGCGGGTGGAAGAAGCGCTGGAGAAGGTCCGCATGGACGGCTTCGCCAAACATTTTCCCCGTCAGATCAGCGGCGGACAAAAGCAACGCGTGGCCCTGGCGCGGGCGCTGGTGAACCGGCCGCGGCTGCTGCTGCTGGACGAGCCGCTCTCTGCGCTCGATGCCAACCTGCGTCTCGAAATGCAGCGCGAGTTGAAGTCGCTGCAACGTGAAGTGGGCATCACCTTCATCTTCGTGACCCACGATCAGAGCGAGGCACTGGCCATCTCCGATCGCGTGGTCCTGCTGCGTGACGGCAAGGTCGAGCAATGCGGCACACCCCGAGCCATCTACAGCACCCCGCGCACCGCCTACGCCGCTTCGTTCCTCGGCAAGAGCAATCTGATCCCAGGAGTGGTTCGCCAGGGAGTCGCGGACTGCGGAGCGTTTTCTGTTCCGGTAAACCTCGCAGACGGGCCGGCTACGTTTTCGCTGCGCCCGGAATGCATCGCGCCCGGCACACACGGCGTGCCATTCGCCGCCGAGATTGTTGCCGAACAATTTCATGGGGCGGATTCGTTACTGACACTGCGCACTTCCGTGGGCATGGAGCTCTCCGCGCGCATTGCCGGCCCGGTGGACACCAGAAGCGGCTTCGCCTTTCAGGCGGGAGACCTTGTTCCTTTGGAGCGCGAATAATGCGCTCCCGCGCCTCAGCATGGATGGTGGCCCTACCGCCGTTTGCCTGGATTGCACTGTTCCTGTTCGTTCCCTACTGCCTGCTCTTTTGTTACAGCTTCTGGAGCCTGGACGCGAACCAGCAGCTGCTGCGCCATGCTACGCTGACCAACTATCTGCACCTCGCGACCACGCCGCTCTACCTCACGGTGATTCTTCGCTCGATGCGAATCGCAGCCTCGGTGGTTCTGCTTTCCTTGCTGATCGGCTATCCCCTGGCTTGCTTTCTCGTGTTTCAAGCGGGCAAGTACAAGCACATGCTCTACCAGGCAGTGATCATCCCGCTGTGGATCAGCTACCTGGTGCGCGCCTACGCGTGGAAGGTCATCTTCGGCAATGAAGGCGTAATGAATACGCTCCTCATGTGGCTCCACGCGACTCGGCACCCGCTGGGCTTCCTGCTCTACAGCCCCTTCGCCGTCATCGTCACCTTGACACACATCTACGTTCCCTTCGTGGTGCTGCCGGTGGTGGCGTCTCTGGAAAAGATTCCCCATGAACTGCTGGAATCGTCGAGTGACCTGGGCGCTACCGCCTGGCAGACGTTCACGCGCGTGATTCTTCCGCTCTCGCTACCCGGCGTGCTTTCCGGAGCCACCTTCGCCTTCCTGCTCAGCTTCGGAGACTTTCTCTCGCCGCTGTTGTTGGGCGGTCCCAGCAGCGTGATGATCGCCAACATTGTTGCGAACCTCTTCGGCGCCGACTACAACTGGCCGCTGGGAGCGGCAGTGGCGGTGCTGATCCTGGTGATGGTGCTTGCGATTCTCACCATTACGCAGCGGCTGGAACGGCGCTGGAGGGTGGCATGAAAGCCTTCTCTGCCGCATTCGCCGGAGCTGCGTACGCCTTCCTTTACCTGCCCATCGTGGTGTTGGTGGTGTACTCCTTCAACCTGGATGGCGTCGGCGGTTTCCCGCCGCAGCACTGGACACTGCAGTGGTATCAGATACTGTTTGCCGACTCGGCCATGTGGGCGGCCGTGGCCAATAGCGCGATCGTGGCACTATCGACCGTCGTCTTGTCGATGGTGATCGGCTTTCCAGCAGCCTACGCGCTCGATCGTTATTCCTTCCCAGGCAAAGCGCTGTTCCAGCGACTGGTTCTGTTGCCGCTGATTGTGCCGGGTGTGATCACGGGTATTTCCCTGCTGTTGCTGACGGTGAGCAGCGGAATCCATCTCAGCCTGATCACCGTGATCCTCGGCCACGCGACCGCCCTTACCGCAGTCGCCACCACGGAGATTTTCGCCGGCCTGGCTAAGCTGGATCGCTCGCTGGAAGAGGCTTCCAGCGACCTTGGCGCCAGCCGCATGCAAACCATGATTCGGATCGTACTGCCTGGCTTGCGCACTTCCCTGCTCGGCACCGCGCTACTCGTCTTTACCCTCTCGATGGATGAGATTGCGGTCACGTTCTTCCTTATCGGCCGGGAGAACACGCTGCCGCTCGAAATCTGGTCGCGCTTGCGGCGCGGCGCAACCCCGGAGATGAATGCCATCGCCACCTTGATCTTCTTGTTCTCTGTCCTGACTATCTTTCTTTCGCAGCGGCTTAATCGGAATGACTTGCATGCACGTTAGCCGCCGCCGCTTTCTCGCAAATGCTGCCCTGGTGGCCGCAGCTCACGCTGCGCCCATCAAGCCACGGGCACATTCCTGCATCGTCGTGGGCGCGGGGCTTGCGGGGCTCACCGCCGCTTACCGGCTGTCTAACGCAGGTTGGAAAGTGACGGTGCTCGAGGCGCGCAACCGCATCGGCGGCCGCGTATGGTCGCACCATTTTCGCGAGGCGCCGGAGTTGGTCTGTGAACTGGGCGGCGAATGGATCGGCAAGCATCACACGAAGATCATTGCGTTGGCCAAGGAGTTGCAGGTGCCGCTCGAGCCCCATGCCTACCGGGTATGGCTGCTGCAGAACGCCGAGTTGCACGCTCCCGGTAGTTGGGACTTCACTGCGGAGTCACGCGCGGCGTGGAAGAAGTTCCATGCGGCGTATGAGCATTACTCCGAGCAACAGAAACGGCATCTCGACCAATACGACTGGTGGACCTGGCTGGGCAAGATGGGCTTCAACCATGAAGACCGGCGCATCCACGAGTTGATCGACTCGACGGATTTCGGGGAATCGATCCGCCAGGTCTCCGCCTATGTCGCCGCCGAAGAGTACACCGATACCGACTACACCAACCCCAACAACACCGATGAGATGGATTGGCACGTGATCGGCGGGAACAGTAACCTGGCGCAGGCTCTCGCCAATCGCCTGCCGCCTGGCGCTTTGCATTTGAACTCGCCGGTTGTCTCCATCACGCAAAAGGCGGGATTGGTAACCGTGGCGACAGCGAAAGATAACTTTACCGCAGATGCCTGCATTTTTGCTGCTCCGGCATCGGTGTTGTCTTCTATCCAATTTGAACCTGGGCTCTCTGCAGCGAAAGCGTTGGCCGCGGATGAGCTGGAGTATGCCAGGATCGTCAAGACGCAATTACTGTTCAACAACCGCTTCTGGCCGGCGGAAGACTTCTCGCTGATCAGCGATGAGACGGCACACATGTATTTCCACACCACGCAGCTGCAGCCGGGCCCGCGGGGTATTCTCTGTTCGTACTCGGTGGGCGATAAGGCGGATGTGCTGGCAGCACAAACGAAATCGGCGCGTGAGGCGCAACTGGTGCGCGATCTAAGCGCCGTCTCTTCGGACGCGCCGAATGCCCTGATCACCTCAGTCGTTCAAGCCTGGCAGGAGGATCCCTGGGTGCACGGCGCGTATGCCATTTATCGTCCGGGACAGTGGTTCACGCTGCAGCCGGCCCTCGCCGCCCCGCATGGCAAGATCCTGTTTGCGGGCGAACACCTCGACGAGGAGTGGCAAGGGTTTATGGAAGGTGCGGTGAGTACCGGTGAACTGGCAGCCAAGCATTTGTTGCATTAGCCAGAGTCACCGGACGTCTTACGCGGTCACCAGCGGATGCCCTGGCCAGGCTTTTCCTCGCGAAACGACACAGGCCACAATCAAATAGAGCAAGAGCCCGATCGGCCCGAACATAAAGGTCAGCAACAGGCAAGGCACTACCGCCCAGAACGGCACGCCATTCCTGCGCGCATCGCGCACCTGCCAGCTCCCGATGAACAAATCGAACGCGAGGTAGTGCACCCAGCCTGCGAGCACCAGCCATCGATCGGTGAACAGCAGCATCACGCCGCTCAAGGAACTGAAGCCGCCTTTGTGCCCACCCCAATGGGTGAAGATGAGCGCCGCATACAGACCGCTCAACAACGCCGGCACCAGCAACCCGGTGATCAACGACGAAATGATGCGCGAGGCGCGAGCCGACCATCCTGTAGCCAACAGCAGCAGCCACCCTGCCAGCGCCGTGCTATTGCAAAGCCGAAAAAGCGAGTCCGCAGTCATAGCATGCCTTCCTTTTGTTTGCTGATCGCAATCACAGTAACAGCCGTGAGGCCGAGCCACACGGCAAAACTCACCACGGTCCATCGATCGGGCTGCAGAATCGATTGGCCGCGAAAGGCCTGCCAAAGCACCAACCCGAACAGCGCGAGATAACTAGCTGCCGCGGCAAAGATGATTCCGCGCGCCGGCCCAATCCGCCGCCGCAGCAGCCACCACGCTAATAGCGGCAGGACCTGCAATCCATGCATGCCGATAAAGTGGGCAATCCGCAGATCGCCATGATCCGCACTCCACTCGGTACCCGGCACTCCCGGGCCGCCATCGAGAGCACCCACGGTGTGCCCTCCCACGATCGGCATCCGTCCGGTCGATTGGTAAGCCGCTAATTGCTCATGACTCGGCATCGTCATCAACGCGCCGGAGCCGGTGCCGATCAGGGCCAGCACCATGCCCAAACGGAGCGACCAACCCCAAGCGGATCCGCCGAAGGGCTGGCGAAACAGAACCACGGTCAGCAGCAACATCGACAGCCAGATGCACGCGATGCTCACGCCCATCACGCTGTACACCATGGCATCACGATGATCCGCGACGTTGAAGTGGCTCGTGGTTCCGCGAGCGGCCTGCATGTCGATCAGCGCAATCTCGATCGCTAACCCGGCGGTCAACAGAAAGTCCAGCGCTCGCTTCAGGCGAGGCCACACGGTGGTGGAGGCCATGCAAAAGGCGAAGCTCCACGCGGCGATCAGGGTGGACAGGGCAAACTTCGCCGGCTTAAGCCATGCCGGCGCCCCAGTGATGATGCGCCGATCCACCACCAGGCCAACCGCGCAGAGCAAGAGGTCGGCGGCCATGATGAACCCCAACACGGTAAGGCCGGGCGCGGCTGCGAAGAGTTTAGGAATCCAGTTTCGCATGTAAAAGAGATTAACATAAATGTTAAAAGGATTCACATTCCTATAAGATCGAGTGAGGATGGCAAAGCGGCCCTACCACCACGGAGATTTGCACGCGGCCCTGATCGAGGCCGCGCTCTCGCTTATCGCGGAACACGGCGTGAAAGGGCTGGCGTTAAGCGATGCCGCGCGGCTGGCTGGAGTGAGCGTGGCCGCTCCCTACCGTCACTTCAAAGATAAGGATGCACTGCTGGCAGAGATTGCCGGCGAAGGCTTTACGATGTTTCGCGATGCCCTGGCGCGCGTGGCGCAGAGCCATCCCCGCGATAAGGTAAAGCGCCTGGTGGAGATGGGAGTCGCCTACGTGGACTTTGCCCTCGACCACCGCGCTCACTTCAAGGTGATGTGGGAAGGCGGGGTGGATAAGGACAACTATCCGGATTTAGGAAAGACCGCCTACGAGGCCTACCTGCTGCTGCAAAATGCGGCGGTGGAGTTGCTACCCGGATCGTCCCCCAGCCGGCAAAGAGCGCTGGCCACTGCTGCCTGGACCACGGTCCATGGCTATGCCAGCCTGGCCCTCGAAAACGAACTGGACGTAGTGGGTTCGGAGCAAAGCAGCAAGCTCCTGCGCCAGACCCTCCACATCCTGCTCGATCAGTTCGCCTGAAACTACTCCGGTTGGTGAACCAGGCGGAGGTAGGGCTTGGGCGACTTCCAGCCGTCGGCGTACTTCAGCTTGGCTTCCTCATCGGTGACGGAAGGCAGGATGATGACATCTTCGCCCGGCTTCCAATCCGCCGGCGTCGCGACTTTGTGCTTCGCCGTCAGCTGCATGGAGTCGATCACCCGCAACAGCTCAGGAAAGTTGCGGCCGGTGGTCATGGGGTACGCGAGTTGCAGTTTGATTTTCTTGTCGGGCCCGATCACAAACACGGTACGCACGGTGGCGTTGGTGGCGGCGGTACGGCCTTCGGAGGTATCGCCCGCATCCGCAGGCAGCATGTTGTAGAGCTTGGCCACCTTCAATTCGGTGTCGCCGATCATCGGGTACTCCACCTTAAATCCGCCGGTATCTTCGATATCCTGCGCCCACTTGCTGTGGTTGCTCACGGGGTCGACGCTCAGGCCGATCACCTTGGTGTTGCGCTTGGCAAACTCGGGCTGAAGGCCGGCCAGGCTCCCCAATTCGGTAGTACAAACCGGGGTAAAGTCTTTGGGGTGAGAAAAGAGAATCGCCCAGCCATCGCCAATCCACTCATGAAAATGGATGGTGCCGTGAGTTGTTTCCGCGGTGAAGTCCGGCGCGGTGTCGTTAATTCTTAGGGACATGCTTACGTCTCCTGCAATCTCTTGCCTGCGGTGATTTGGGTACAACGCTGATCTTATCAGGCAGTTGAGGAGCGATACGGTATCCAGACCTGCATGGCGGAGAGCTGTCGATTGGACCACGCGTAGTAGGGAATAAGGCGCAGGGTGGCGGGATGAGCAGCGTCCGCGACCGGTGCGTTGGCCTGGTAAAGAGTGGCCGGCTGGGCCGCCAGGTACGCGCCGGGATGCTCCAGCACCACGACGCCTTCGAGCAGCTCCGGCTGGTACTGCGATGCGGTTTTCTCACTCGCCTGGGCGACAAAGCGGGGAAAGTCCTGCGCATCCCCGGCAGCGACTGCCTGGTCCAACTGCTCCATGCAATAGACGATGGGGCCGCGCTGGAAAGCGACGCGGCCGCGGTCATCGGCGACGGCCAGGTTGGCGTGGACCGCCTGGGGCTCCATGTCGAAGCTCAGCTCGACGGCGTCGCCAGCCGACCAGCGGCGCCGGATGGCCAGGTACTCACCGGGAGTAGCGCCGGCGACGGCTTTGCCATTGACCCTGACGCTGTTTTCTTTCGACCAGCCGGGAATGCGCACGAAGAGGGTGAACTCCTGCGGAGAGGCGGGCGCAACGGCGAGGTGCACCGTACCCTCCCAGGGATAGCGGGTGGTCTGCTTGATGGAGATGCCGGTCCCGTTGTCGAGCCGCCAGGAGAGCTCGGAATTGTCATAGAAGTGGACGTAGATGCCCTCGGCCGAGGTGCTGTAGAAGTAGCCGGGCAGTGCAGCAAAGGTGCGCTCGAGGTTGGGCGGGCAGCAGGTGGTGTCATACCAGGGGTTGCGAATCTTGTCGCCGGTGGTGGGATCGTAGGCCAGAGGATTGCGATAGCAGTAGAGCTTGCCGTCGAGCGACATGCCGCTGTTGATGCCGTTGTAGAGAGCCCGCTCCATGACATCGGTGAATTTGGCCTGGCCGCTGGCGGAGAGCATGCGCCAGTTCCACATCATGTTGCCGATGGCGGCGCAGCTTTCGCCGTAGGCGGTCTCATTGGGCAGTTCGTAGGCGTCGCCGAATGCCTCGCCATCACTGCGGGCGCCGACGCCGCCGGTGACGTAGAGCTGGTGGGCCGACAAGTCTTCCCATAGGTGGTTCAGGGTTTTCCAATAGGCCGGGTCGCCGGTTTCAAGGTAGTAGTCGGTGGCGCCGCAACAGGCGTACATGGCCCGAACGGCGTGGCCTTCGAGCTTGGTGCGGCTGGTGAAGGGGATGCCGCAGTACATGTAGACGATCTGCCGTTCCTGCAACGGGATACGAGGGTCACCCTGGAGGATGTATCCGGCGAGCTCGAGGTAGCGCCGGTTGCCGGTGGTGCGATAGAGCTCGATCAGCGACATTTCGATTTCGGGATGGCCGGCGACGATGGGGCCCTGGCTGGGCCCGGGGCCGTAGGACGGCAGGAGCCAATCATCGACGGAGCGCTGGCCGGCATCGAGCAAGGTGCGGTCGCCGGTCGCGCGATAGTAGGCGATGCCGCCCTGCAGCAGGTGGCCGATGCAATAGAGTTCGTGGCCGCCGGTCTGGGTCTTGGGCAGCATGCGGTCGGCTTTTTTGGCTTCGACGAAATAGGTATTAAGGTAGCCGCCGGGTTCCTGTGCGGCCACCACCTGGCGGATCATGGCGTCGGTGGTGGTTTGGAGGTCGGGGAGCGGTCCCGATTGCAGGGCGAAGCCGACGGCTTCCATCCATTTATAGACGTCGGAGTCGGAGTAGACCGGGCCCCTCTGAGGGGCGGACGATTTTCCTTCGAGGCGAAGAAAGTTATCCATGCGGCCGTGCTGCAGGAGTTCCTCGCGCATGCTGGGAATGCTGGACTCCACATTGGTCTGGCGGCGTTTGGACCAGAAGCCGGGAGTGATGGTGACGGCGTGCACGGGAACCGATTTGAGTTTGGCGTAAGGGGAATTGCGGGTAGCGATGATGCCGGCGTCCTGAGGGGTGGGAGGGGGGACAGGAGATGGGCTTGCCTGGCCGAACGCAAAGTCACTTGCCGGCAGAGCAGCTACGGCGGTGGCGGCCGCTGCAGTCGATAGGAACTGGCGCCGGGTTAGCGAGGAAACAGGCTTCATGGAAAGAGCTCCCTTGGTACGAACCCCGCAGTATACGCCCGCCGGCGGCGATACCCAATCGGGTGATTGACGGTGAGAAACGGTGGATGCAAAGCTGATCCCGAAATTTTCTATTACTCCTGTCACCACTGCGCAGCGGCGGAGTAATGCCCATCAAGTGTGGCTTCATGGCAGTTTCGTACTATTCACTATGTGGTTGCAGTCGCATAACTTAACGGCAAATGGCTGTTCGCTCGGTGAGTTAGAGTTGTCTTTTTTCAACCCTCCCCCCACAACCTTGCGACACGGGAGAAGTAATCTGCGCGCTGCCGAATTGGTTGCTACCGATCACATGCTGGACGCGTTTCCTGCGCTTGCGGGGAGACTGACTGGCCCCGCGTTTGAAAGCCGTGAACGAAGGACCGAGCTGGTCTTCGGGGAACAGGAACTTCTTTCCCATCTGCGGGAGATTCATCAACTACGGGTGCGTTGCGGCCAGCAGGACGACCTGACCACCGACCCGGAATATTTCATCGCGGCGAACACGTTGAAGAACAGACGGGTGGTGGCGGTTCTAGTTCGCCGCGAAGTCGAGCTCGAAGCCTGCGTCCTGTTTTTCGAACATAGCGTGTTCGGGCTTGGGCTGGGTTTGATGCGCGGCGGGGATGCTGTCGGGGAGAGTTTTGTCATCGGCGTGGAAGCGTTCCAGCTGCGGTACATTCATTTGGCGGCACAGGCCCTTCTCAGCCATCCGCGGATCCATGGAGTGAGCCTGACGGCAAGAACTTCGGTGGATGACTGTATCAAGGTCATGGGGGCCGGCGACAAGAATCGAGTCTATGAGCAAAGAAAGCCGGTACACCGGCTGAAGCTGGCTGCCACCTACTCCGCGATGTTGGCCGGGATGGGCCCGCGCACGCGCCGGAGCCTGGCAACGAAGCGCCGCCAGCTGGAGGAGAAGGCGCAGGTGGTGTTCCTCCCCAATCTGGAACCCGCCCAGTCGCTCGAAGCGATGTCGACGCTGAACCCGAAGTCGTGGCCGGAGCGAATCAGCAAGTTCTACGATGCCCGGTATCGCCTGCTGTGCGAGCGGCCGGAATTCTTCACCATGGGGATGCGTCTGCCCGATGGAACCTGGTTGAGCGCGCTGAGTGGCTGGCGCCGGGATGGCGTTACCTATATTGATCTGCAGATGAACGACAAGCGTTTCAAGAAGGAGTCGCTCTCTGCGGTGATGCGGGCGTTTCTGCTGGAACATGAGATCTCGCGGCAGCAGACGATGATCAAGTTCGTCGGGGGGTGCTCCATCTTGCTGGGACGCTATTGCGAGCCGGGGGAGTACTGCGCGGATGTTGTGCTGTCGCGTCCCTGCCTGCGCTCCAGTGTTTTCCAAACCGTGCTTCCGTTTATTAAACCGGAAAGCCGTTATGAACGGATTGGAGCCGATCACTAGGGTCGGCTTCTTGCCTGTGGATCTTGTTCGGTTGTCAAAGAGCGGTTGCCGGGTGCGCTTGGGGTTGTCAGGAGCGCCTGGATTGCCAGGCACGCCCGGGTTTATCAGGAGCGCCTGGGCGCTCCTGATTGTTAGCCGCCGGACCGAGCTTTTTCAGTGGCTGCGAAGATGATCATCGGTTTTGCCAATTTTCGTTGCAACCCTTCTACAATCAACAGCCTCTGCGAAGATGATCATTTTGCGGAAATTCCCGCCCCCCTGACCTGTTCCGCATTTCATAACCATAGAGGTGGTGGGTACCTTGCCCGGTTCGGCATTTCGTCTCGGCATTTGCGGTTCAATTTTCATCGTCAACGATCAGAGTGGCTAAGAGAGCTACGCGTGTAAGGGATGCTGGTTTGGTTCTACTTACTTAGACGTCAATTGAGGAGATTTTCTCACCGGAGACCGTGAGGTTTTTTGAATCAGCTGAGGCAATCTCCTTTCGAGCGAAGCCGGCGGGATACGCACGTTAGTACACGGATACGGCACAAGAGCCTTTGCTGAGGAAACGTTACGATCTTTGTCCACGGTAACTCCACACTGTTTACTCTTTAATCATGTTCGGTTACAGTCTCGCCTAGCTGGATGTTGCTCTCCGCAAGTGAAAATCCTGGGATTCCGGATACTTCTCGATTCCAGCAATACTGGAGCAACAAACTGCGCCCTGCCCCACTAATCGATACCGATCCCGGAGTTTACACTCTTCCTTCGTTCAAGGGCCGGATTGTCGCGCTTGCTTTCGAGAACCCCCGAAGAACTACTGAACTGGTCATCGGCACACACAATCTCCTCGGCCATCTGGCGGAGATTCATCAGCTCCGCGTGCGTTGTGGCCAAGAATTCGACCTGGCCACGGACCCGGAATATTTCATCGCCTCGAGCACGTTGAAAAACCAGCGTGTGGCCGCGGTACTCATTCGCCGCGACCATGAGCTCGAAGCCTGCGTGCTGTTTTTTGAACATACCCTGTTCGGTATGGGTCTTGGCTTGATGCGCGGAGGTGACGCAGTTGGTGAGAGTTATGTCACTGGCGCTGAAGCCTTTCGCTTGCAGCACATTCATGTGGCGGCGCAAGCTCTGCTGCGCCATAGGCGAGTCTATGGAGTGAGCCTGACCATCAAGGCTTCCCTGGATGACTGCGTCGCGGTGATGGGACCCGGTGATCGATATCGGGTGTTCACGGAAAGGACGCCGGTGCACAAGCTAAAGCTGGCCGAAAGCTATGCGGCTATGCTGGCCAGCATGGGCCCGCGCACCCGCAGGAGTCTGGCGACCAAGCGCCGGCAACTTGAGCAAAATGCGCAGGTAAGCTTTTTGCCTACCCTGGAACCTGCCCAGGCGCTCGAAGTGATGACGCTGCTTCGCTCAAGATCCTACCCGGAACGAATCAGCAAGTTCTACGACGCCCGGTATCGACTGCTTTGCGAGCGTTCTGAAATGTTCACCATGGGTATGCGCCTGCCGGACGGGACGTGGTTGAGCGTCCTGGGCGGTTGGCGCCGGGATGGCATTACCTTCATTGACTTGCAGATGAACGATAAGCATTTCAAGAAGGAATCGATCTCTGCGGTGATGCGCGCATTTCTACTGGAACATGAAATCGCCCGCCAGCAGAAAATGATCTATTTCGTAGGCGGATGTTCCATATTGCTTGGGAGATATTGCGAACCGAGCGAGTTGTGCACCGATATCATCCTTTCGAGGCCCTGCCTTCGCTCTTGGATTTTTGGGACGATCGTTCCTTACCTCAAACCGGAGAGTCCTTACAGTTGGCTTGCGGCCGGTCCTCCCGATCAGTAATAGTTACTCTTCCTTTCTGACATATTTCTCTCTTCTCTGAACAGAATCAGCCGATAAAAACTTCGGTTACCTGACGAAGTAACTTTCCTCTTTCGTCTGGAAGCGGCACCTCGCAGAATGGGGTTGCAACCGCTTCCATGCTGGCAAGCCGTGGTGGGTCCTTTGTGCAAACAAGAGCTCTGGGGAGAACCTCGTTTCGGGTTACTCTGGTTAGTGATTCTGGTCGGGATAGCGCTCGCGGCTCTAGCAGGATGTGGCTTCAGTGGGTCGGCGGCCGCCGTGCAAACGCCGGTCGCCCTGCGCGGCGCCGTCCGTGGCGGGCAGCATGGAGTAAGCGGCGCGAGCATGCAGCTCTATGCTGCCGGCTCCAGCGGCGTCGCTTCCGCGGCTCAGCCCTTGCTGACCAGCGCTGTGCAATCCGACAGCGGCGGGAACTTCGAAATTCCCGCATCTTATAGCTGTCCTTCACCGTCCTCGCAGGTTTATCTGGTGGCGCGGGGTGGTAACCCCGGACTTGCTTCGGGCACGAACAATGCCGCCATCGCCCTCATGGCGTTGTTGGGTTCGTGCAACAGCCTCTCACCCGCTGCTGCTGTTGTCGTGAATGAGGCTACGACCGTCGGGTCGATTTGGCCGCTGGCTGCCTATATGACATCTGCAACGAATCTGGGCTCCGCCTCGGGAGATTCCACTTTTGCGGCTGCGGCCTCGAGCGTGAATGAATTCGTCAATATCCAGGCGGGAAGTTCACCCGGCGCGGGCACCGCGGAGAGCTACTTTGCGCAGAACTCCAAACTCTACAGTTTGGCCGATGTTCTCGATGCATGTGTCAACTCCGCAGGGGGATCGGCGGGCGATGGCAGTTCGTGCGGGTCACTGTTCTCGATGGCCACTCCTGCCAGTGGCGGTGCCCCGACCGACACGATTTCCGCTGCGATGCGCATCGCGCAGAGCCCAGACAACGAGGTAGCGGCCATTTATGGATTGGTCGGGGGGCCCGCTTTCCAGCCGACGTTGACGGCCGCGCCACCCGATTGGACGCTGGCGCTCACGTACCCGTTGGCAACCCCACCGACTACCTCGGTCTCCCAGCTCGTTTTTCTGCAGCAGCCTTCCGATGCGACCACGGGAGCTGTCCTTGCTCCCGCGGTGACGGTTGGCGTCGAGGATGGGAGCGGAAACCTCATCACCTCGGCTACGAATCTGGTGAAAGTCAACCTGACCGGAGTATCCGGTCTCGAGGGAACGGTCGACGTCGCTGCCCACGCGGGCGTCGCGACTTTTAGCAACCTTGCGGTCGGTACGTCGGGCGGATATACCCTCACTGTATCCAGCCCGGGCCTGAGGTCCGCGACGAGTGAAAGTTTTGACATCAGCACAGCGGCGACCAGTAGCGGCACACTGCCCACCGCAACCTATTACGTCTCGAACGCAGGCAGCGATACGAACAATGGAACCAGCCCAGCCACGCCATGGAAAACGTTGACCAGGCTTAGCTCGACAAAAATGCTCCCGGGAAATTCGGCTAGCCTGCAATGCGGCAGCGTCTTTCGAGAGACACTCACGTTAAGCCAATCGGGCACGGCGACCGCGCCAATCAGTTATGGCTCCTACGGCTCGTGTAGCGCTTCCAACCTGCCTCTCATTAGCGGAGCCGATCAGCTGAGTACCTGGTCGGCGCAACCGGAAGGCGCTTATACGGCCTACTATGCAATGGAAGCGACAGCGCCAGCAGTTGTATTCGAGGATAACCACCGCCTCACGAAGACGAACACGCAAACGGCGATGCCGATTGGGTCGTTCTTCTACGACTCCGTTCATCAACGGGTCTATGTAAGAACGAAGCAAGATGCAGCCCCCGGTTCTCACTTGATGGAGGCCAGCGTCCGGGCCGACGGTGTTGTGCTGGGAGGGGTGAGCTATGTGAACCTGAGCGGGATCGAAGCCGACAAGGCCGCACAGAATGGAATTCTTGCCTGGGGAACCCTCACCAACGTGAATCTGACCGGAACCGTCACCAACTATTCGTACGGCAACGGGATCTGGTTCACCGCCAACACCGGCCAGTCCCAGAACAATGTACTGATTCAGAACTGCGTTGCCAACTACAACGGTGAAAACGGCATCATGAAGGGCAACTTCGGCAACAACTTCGTCGTCGACAGATGCACGACCAACTATAACGCTTTTGATCCTCAATATACCTACACCGCCGGCATCCGCTTTATCAGCGATGGCACCACGGATGCGAACCGGGCGACCAACTCCGGCGCCAGGAACAATATTGCAGCCTTCAATGGCGTCACCCCGGACACCAATCTGCCGCAGACCAGCGACGCTGGACAAGAAGGCATGGGCGTCTGGTGCGACACCTGTGGAAGGGGTTCGTTTCTTACCGGCAACATCGCGCACGACAACGCCAAGAACGGCGTGATGCTGGAGTTCACCGGGGCCGTGGGTTCCCTTTCGATGACCGGCAACATCGCCTACCGCAACGCTTCGGCCGGCATCCTGCACTCCAGGCGTTCGCACAACGATGTAGTCTCAAATAACACCTCGTACGACAATTTGATTAACTGCCAATTCTCGGGGGAGTACGGGGGGGGCGAGACCACCGTAGGTATGGTCAACAACATCTACGAAAACAATATCTGTTCAAGCCTAGTACTGAGAGCGTATGGGGTCGTCTTTGTAGCCGAGTGGGGAGCAGAGAACAACGCGTTAGGGGAAGGGTCGGGAAATATTTTCCGGAACAACTCCTTTGGGCCTCCAGCCGCGACCAACGGCACGTTCGCTCAGTTTGGCGCCGGCAAGTCGGTAACTAGTTACGCCACTCTGAATGCTCTGTACGGAGCGAGCATGAAGTCGGTTGAAGGCGATCCAATGCTCGTAAGCCCGTCAACCGCGAATTTTGGACTCATGCCAGGGTCGCCTTGCATCAAGGCGGGGTACGGCGGCGTAGACCTGGGAGCTGTCCCCTACACCACGGCGCCATAAATTCCTTACCTGGTTGCAACCTTACGATACCGTGCGCGCGGTTAGTCGCGGGGCCCACAGGGTGACGAGAAGCGCGCACGTGGCAAAAATGACAAATAGGAAGGGCAAAGAAAACGCCAGCATTTCGAATGGACTCAGATGCCAGTCGGTGACACCTGGCCGAAGCAGTCCCGATCCCATGTCCCGCCACGCGCCATGATACCCGACACCCACGAGCATCTCCATCGCACGCGCGATAGAGGGCAATTTCGACAGCGGCGGCAGAAACAGAGTTCCGGATACAACGAAAACCTTCGCCAACAAGTGAGGCCATGCCTCAAGCGCCCAAACGAATACAATCAATAAGAGCACAGCGTTGTAGTAACGCTGATAGATTGGGAAGAAGGTTAACAGGGCCACCAGACCCCACAGAGCCGTCTCAGAGACTCGACCGCCCACTCTATGGCTCTTGAGCATGTACAAGGCATAAAGCACAAAAAGCAACGTAAAGGTCACCCATCCAAGAAGGATTGCCAAGGGGATAGAGCGCGTCAGCAGGTAGCCGAGTGGCTGCAGATTGAACAGAGTGAAATTGACTTGGCCATTCTGCACGATCCCGTTCTCGTTGTTTAGTAGTGGCATCATTTGGATCGAGAGAATATGCCTGTACGGGGTAAGCCACTCAAGATGATGCAATTTCATCCAGGCAATCCCCGTTAAGAAACTTGCGGTTGCCGCCCCGGCGGCGGTCCAGAACGGTTTCCAACGCTTGCAAAGCAGTAAATGGAGAATGAACAAGGCGGCCAGCTGAGGCTTCATTGCTGACGAGATTCCGAGCAAGAGCCCAGAGCTGATTGGGTATTCTTCCAAATTGAATACTGCGAGACAGATCATGGATGTGACTAGGGCACTAATGTTGCTTGCCTCGAATGCCCCGTGAAAAGGCGCAAAGGCCAGGGCGAAGGCGCAAAAGTATAGATAACGCCGCCCAGTGAGGTAAAGGCGGATACGCCATAGGAACAGGAGATAAACGATAACCGAGAGAGCTAATTCGAAAAGGTGCGCCATCCGCCATTGCAGTAAGGTCAGGGGTAAAATGACTGGATAGCATGAGGGCGGATACACGGCGTTCCCGGCGCCCTTATCGATAGGCGCGTTACGCGAGGTCTCATCACCCTCGTTCATCTCCCTAAGTGTAACTTGCGGGTCATAAGGCTGCTCACCCTTTGACCAGCCGACGGTGCCGAAATAGACGTTACGGAAGTCAATCTGCTGCGAGCTGTGTTTCTTGAAGTCCTGACCGACAAACTTAAAAATGCCCAAGAGCAGAAGGCCGACGATCACCCATGGAAAGGCATATAACAAAAGCTTGTCCTGAGCCGATGCTCCAGTTTTTATCTTCAATCCCTCTGCTCAATCCAAATAGAATTTAGCTGCCTCAGCGAGGCCAACTTGACACTGGAATCAACTTCGTTAGAAGGCTTCGTTCACAAGCTGTGGTTAGTTCCAAAACGCTGCTTCGGAGCGCAACCAACTGACCGTCTCCCTTACACCCTCTCGCATGGAAATCGGTGCTGGGCCAAGCGCTTCGAAGGTCGGTTCCATCGGTGTCACGTAATCTTCAGTCATGCTGCGAAATCGGGAGCTGAAGATAGGAAATTTGCCCCCGCTGCGAACTACGACATCTCCGACTTTAGCCAGAGCCCTCAGTGCCGGCCGGGGTACGACACGCACGGGCCGGCCAGTCAATTCCATCGAGAACGCGTTGGTCCACTCGAAGAGATCAATCGGCCGGTCCCCAAGGTAGAACACTCCCTTGTGGTACGCACCGTCGTCGCGGCCCAGCAGTGTCATCACTTGGTCCACCACGTTTCCCACATATCCATAACAGCGGGTTACCCGTTTGCCCCCTGGGTGAACGTAGCGGCCCTGTTTCAACACTCGCCAAAATTCGCTCGGGTAGCGTGGATGCCAACGTCCCCAGATATTTGTAGGGCGAATAATCGACCACACGCAATCAAGGTCGGCCTCACGAACTGCCTTCTCTGAGAGAACCTTGCTTTGGCCGTAGATCGTATGTGGTCGAAAATCCTGATCGTGACTTGGCATGGGGCCCGGTCCGACCACGTATTGACTCGATGTAAAAACAGCATTCCGGACCGAACGAGTCTGTTTGATTGCTGAGACAACATTCCGCGTTCCGACGTGATTAGCTACATAGTCTTCCACCTCGGTCCCAAGGCAATCGGTGCGCGCGGCGAGGTGCACCACATGGGTCGGCTGAAACTCCGCAAAGCAGCGTTCGAGCCCTTCCTGATCGAGCAAGTCACATTTGCGGAAGCTTACCGATTTTGCCGGCGTTGCGGACTTGTCGGCAGACCTGGGCAGCACGAGGTCAACGTTTAGGATCTCTGCGCCGTTTCGGCGGGTCGCTTCAAGAATGAAATTGGTACCGATGAAGCCGCTGCCACCAGTGACCAAGAGGCGTTTGTGACTCATGAAGGTTCCCCCTTCTTCGACGACCTCATTCGCCAAGGACCATCACCTGTTCCCCGGCAACTAAAGCGTCGTTTCACTTAGAGTCTTGTTCGCGTGTCGGCAACCGTCAATGAGTCAAAGAGGAAGGGATTGCGGCGCCAACTAGCCAGGCCGGCTAGGAAGAAAGGGCTAGGGAATATCCCCCCATAGGAACTGTTGACTAAGTTCAGTTAGGCTGGCGTTGCTTGTGAACGGTTGATTGAGTCCTGCCTCAAGCTGCAAATGAAAATTCTTTCTGTGAACAACACGGCTGATATTTACGGCGCCAGCCGTTGCATGGAACGCGTCTTCGGCCGCTTCGCAGAAGATGGACACGAAGTGCACGCAGTCTTGCCCGAGCGCGGGCCGCTTGTCGAACTTCTCGAGGCGCGGGGGGTGCGGGTTCACATACATCGCCGTCTTGCGATCATCGATCGCGGTCAATTCCGTTCGGTTCCGGGCATTTTGAAATTTCTCTTCTTCTTTCCGGTTTCCGTGCTGTGGATGGCTGCACTCATCCTGCGCCTGCGCATAGATTTGATCCATACCAACACGATCGTTATGCCTTCACCTGCAATGGCTGCATTTCTCACGGGCCGGACGCATGTGTGGCATATACGCGAGTTGCTAGGTGAATTCGGTTGGCTTTTTGCGCCCTACCAGCATTATATTCACCTGCTCTCTTCGGCCATGATCGCCATTTCCTGTTGCACGCGAGACCAGTTTAACTCGCGGTTGCAGGCTAAAGTGCACGTGATCTATGACGGGCTGGACGCAAGTGCTACCGTCGCAGATGCGGCTGTGATTCAGTCATTCCGCGCTTCCTTTCCGGCGGACGCCGTACTCATCGGCGTGGTTGGCCGCATCAAGTGGCATCGCAAAGGCCAGGAGGTTTTGGTACGCGCGGCTGATCTGCTCCGGCACCACCACCCTAGGGCGCACTACGTGATCGTGGGATCTACGTCTCCCGGCAACGAGCAGCACGAGGTACGGCTGCGTGAGTTGATCGCAGCGTGTGGTCTGGAAACAAAGGTGACCCTCACGGGTGACATAAGTGATACGCCTTCTGTATTTGCCGCGCTCGACGTGGCCGTTGTTCCATCGGTTCAGCCGGAGCCATTCGGGTGCGTCGTAATCGAGGCCATGGCTGCAGGCACTCCGGTCGTTGGCAGCCGCTGCGGTGGCATCGCTGAGCAAATCGTAGACGGTGTCAGCGGTCTGCTCTTTTGCCCCGGCAGCGCCGAAGACCTCGCAGAGGTATTAAACCGCATGCTCACAGATCCGCATTTCCGTGAGCGTGCTGCCCATGAAGGCCGGCGGCGGGTTTTCTACCAATTCCCGCTTGAGGGCACCTACAGAACAACGGCTGCACTCTTTGACCGGGTAGGCCCACCTCAGGTGGACGTAGCGCTGCAGGACCCAGCGCTTTAAACCCACCGCAACCAATTACCGCTGACCTTGCCGTCCGATAACATTAATACGTTAGGAAAACGAAGGCTAAGCTGGCTGCGCATGGGTTAATCCGAGCAGGATTTGCTGCAGGTTCTGCGACGATTCTGCCATCGTAATTCTGCTGTCGCTGATCCCCTGAAGCCGCTTGCCTGGGTACACGCTGAAATTGTTAAAATACGGCTGATAGCGGCTAGCCAAGATACCGCTTTGGATGTCGGCCGCCGCGTTTCGCATATGGTACGTTGCGCGCATCTGCTGCTCAAGCCTGGGTGAAACCGCGCCAACATAGCCGTTGAGTAATTCCTTTGGCTCCGCAGCGCGCTAAAGACCGACCGTTTCAAGCGGTCTTTCAAACCCGTCGAACGCGACCCCTCCGGGCGCGTAACAACGATCTCTTGGTAAATGCCGGCCTTATCGCAAAAATATTGGTGAAGATCTTTCCATGACCATGCCGGGTTCGAGACCAGGGTATAAAGCCCTGGTTTTTCGGTTTGATTCAGGGCAGACACCAATGCTTCCGCGATTGAGAACGCAAAGACGGTATACGACTCGCAGTCGGGAACAAATGCAGTCAATCCCGCGCTCGCTCTGAGGTCTCTTATTGCCTGTCGCGTCCAGCCTGCAGATCGCCATGAACAACCCCCACACGGAACAGGTATGTGGGTCTATTATGCCGACTCGAAAGCTTTCGAGCATAACTTTCCGCAAACCGTTTTGTGGATCCGTAAGCGCTCCCGCAAACCCGATACTGCCTCAGTGGAGACCGGAAGTCCCGGTTACCAAAGGCTAGGATGCTACTCAAATAAACAAATGGCACTCCAGGCGGAGCGAATTGTATTACATTGCCGATCGTTTGCCGCATTTGCGATTGAACATGCGATGAAGACCCCGCGGGAAGAGAGAAGTCAGCGACCAGATCAAGATCCTCAAGAAGGTCGCGAGAGCTTTGCTCAGAGCTTACTGAACCGAGGCGGACATCCAGTCCACAACGCTTTAGAAATGCTGCGCCGACGGGATTGCGGCAGATAGGAACCACTTGGATGCCTTTCATCTGACTCAACCGGAGGCAGACCTCCGACCCTACCTGTCCATTCGCCCCCAGGATGCCAATTCGCTTGATCAATGCATTTCTCCTACCGCTTCGCTCGAGCTATGCAGGTAGCAGTTTTCAATAACCGTAGTGGTCAACTGCGACGATTTAGCCGAGGTCCAATTGGCTCACTTGTTAATCACTCCATCAAGGAACAACTTCCAATATTCAGCAAACATCTGGAACTTCAGGATCGGCTGAAGGGAGACGTATCTTGGCTGGATCGTATATGCCGGGCCACCAAATCTTGGCTGTACAACTACATCCATGTTCACCTTTTCCGCAAACAAAGCATTTCCCTGACCTGGTAACGGGTAGAAGAGCGTGGCATGCTCACATTCAATTTCTATCCCTTCAATGGTGGGTTGCAAGCTGCTGATCGTGAACTCCAATCCAAAACTCCGGCCGTCTTCGTCTTCGACTTGTAGTTTGGCTTCCGTATGCAGATCGAGGTCATCCTGCATCACCACTTCGATCGACTTCGCCGTCGTCATGGTGGCGCGGCTAACAAAAAGAGCGGCATCGACACCATGGATGCCGACCTCAGAAATCATCCCCGCGCCTCCGCGGCGGGACTCAAAATAGTAGTTTCCCTGAGTGACCAGACCCGGCTTCCCAAAGCCGAATCGAACGGTTTCCAATTCACCAAAGAGACGCTGTTGCAGGATGTTGCGCACCATCAGGTTAGGGCCATAACATCGCATCATGAGTCCCGAGGCCAACCCAAATTCAGGAAACCACGAGCATAGCTCGGCATGCCGCTCCGACGTACGTGCAAACGGCTTTTCGACATAGATCGATGCCGCTTTCTCGCGGAGCACTTCGTAGTATTGATCCCGCACTCCAAAGGGGCACGCCATCAGGTAGACATCTGCCGGTGGCAATTGGCTTAGATCCTTGGGAAGAGGACGGTAGGGAACGCCGTATACCCGCGCCATCTCTTTCGCGCGACTTTCGTTCGCGTCTGCAACCCAAGCAACCTCTACCCCCGGAAGTGCCTTTAGAACCGGAAGGTGGGCAGCCCGGACAATGTCCCCTGCACCGATGCAAGCCACCTTCAACGGAAGATGCATGTGAGGCTTGGAGAGCTTTGCGAGATCTGCTTGTGTGCCGTAAGTCAACAATATCTCCGATTCCCATGAGCAGTGCTTACGGGGCATAGTATCCGGCCGTGAGCGGCTAGAGTCAATGAGCGCAACGCGCCTAGTGGCCTGAGAAAATCGACTCAGGGCAGGACGTGAGAAGATCTCTTCATTTCAGAAAACGTCACCCCTTGGCTAGCATCGTCACATGAGCCTGGACTGCCGACAGGAGATCTATGTCTGACGCAGCAGCCAGAAGGACCTTTTGGGCATTTGCCGACCAGGGGGTCATCAGCGCCGGGAACTTCTGCACGAACCTGATCCTGATTCGGTCACTCCCCGCACACAGCTTTGGGGTTTTTGCGCTGCTTCTGAACGCGATGTTGTTCCTCAATAACGTACACGCTTCGACGGTAACCTACACCGTTCTGATCCGGGGAGCGCAGGCTGATGAGCGGTCTTTGGCGAGGGTTGCTTCTGGGGGAGTATTCGCGACCTTTGCAATATCGATCCTGAACATTGTCGTACTGTCCGTTGCCACTGTATATCTTGGACACTCTGATTTGCTTATCTTTGTAGTGAGCGCGAGCCTATGTTGGCAGATCCAGGAGGCCCTTCGAACCGTCTTTGCGTCACGGCTCTCATATAAGCGTGCGATTTGGGGGGATGCGATCAGCTATATCGGGCAGGCACTTGTGGTCGCTGCTTCTGCCATTTCTCGAGGCCAGGCCTGGCGACCATCTTCCTGGCGATTGCCGGAACGTCCCTACTCGGAGCGCTGCTGCAGGGGTTCCAAATAAAGCCAACCAGGTTAGTTGGTCGTGGCTGGCTTCGTTCAAGGCTGATGTCTGGCGGCTTGGACGGTGGAGTGTTCTTGCCAAACTTGTCGCTTTCTTTAGCCTGCAGGCCTTTCCGTGGTTCCTTAGCTATCGGCACGGCATTGTAGCAGTTGCGGCCTTCCAATCGCTCTATCAATTAGTCGCCCTTATGAATCCGGTATTGTTGAGCTCAAACAACCTCATCATGGCATCCATCGCAAAAAGTCTCAGACAGCACAGCTCATCCCTGATTGCCGACTCCCTAAAATACATGCTCTATACCGGCAGTCTCGTCGCCTTCTATATCAGCTTATGTTGCTGGGCGGCGGTCGGGTCATGTCTTTTTTTTACGGACGAAACTCTTATTATTTGTCCAACGCCCGTTACTACCCATTTTCGGCGCAGCCTATGCGCTTGAGTTTGTGGCAATGTTCGCTGGCGCCATACTCGCAGGGATGGAGAAAACCCGGCCACTATTCTATCAACAGCTCTGGGGCATGTTCGTTGCGACATGCGTTGTGTTTCCCCTCATCGCTCGTTTTGGGTTAAGCGCAGCCGTTACCGGCCTGCTTTTTGTAAATGCCGCCAAAGCCGTTGCAGGCTGGTATATGGTCCACATTGCAAAGCAACGTCTGGAAGAGGCGGAGGAGACAGCGCCGCATACGCAATGTTAGAGAGCTCCACATCAGTAAGGGGTCTAGAAGATTGATGATCGAGTTCAATTCATCATGCAGACCAAAAATCGCCGTCTTCGATTATCAGGTGCGGTCAGATAGTGCTCAAGGTGGATGCCATCTGCGAATGCTGAAGGGCTTTGCGAAAATACGATTTTACGGTCTTCGCAGTCGAATTCGAAAATCCGGCTCCAGATCGTATCCAATTTGTTCGTATCCCTGCGCCGATCCGGCCAACCATTTTGCTCAACGTGACTTTCCAGCTGCTGGCCCCTATTTACTACTTTCTCTATAGGATTACAAAGCGCATTCGCTTCGACCTAGTTGAGAGGATGGAAGTTTTCACCTGTCTGGGAAATATTGCTTATATCCACTTCTGCCATCGTGCTTATCTAGATAAATTCTGGAGCGATTCCAGGCAGCCGGGCGTACGGGGCTTCCTTCTCACTCTGACCACGCGGTACGCGCATACCTGCTCGAACCCCTGTTCTACCGTCTTGCGCGAACGCTCGTGGTTCCCTCGCGGGGCCTCGCCCGCGAGATCGTTGAGGCGTACCCGTTTGCCGAGGGCAAGATCTGCGTTCTACCCAACTGCGTGGACTACAAGCGCTTGTCGATCCTCCAGCAAGCTTCGATCGCGCTGAATTTCGCAGTACATAGGGCTGGGTGCCTACGACGTTGCCGTCATCTTCATTGCACTCGGACAGTTCGAACGTAAAGGCCTTCCGCTATTGCTGAAGGCGTTATCGCGATTCAAAACCTTCGATGTGAAATTAATCGTGGTAGGCGGTTCGAACATTGGAGGAAGGAGTATGGCAATCGAGCGGAGGTGTTGGAATTCGGGACAAATACGTTTGTTGGTATGCAGCGCGACGTGGCGCCTTCTCTTTGGGCTGCAGACATATTTTGTTTACCCTCCCTCTATGAGGACATTTCTCCTAGTTGGGATTGAGTCAGCGGCGGCCGGCCTACCTTTGCTAGTGCCGCGTCTGAATGGCGTAGAAGAATACTTGATAGAGGGTGAAACGGCAGTTTTATTCAACGAAACGAACAGTCGATCTCCGCTGGGATAAGGCATCTCGTCTCCATCGGTACCAGGGCCGCAGTCGACTCGGACAGGCCGCTCGAAAGGCAGCACGCGTATAGCCTTGAGGACTTCGTCGCAAATTGGGATCAGATTCTTCAGCCACCCACCTTCGCGGAAATGCAGTCCTGTCGCGTCGGTCCCATGAAGAGAAAAGAACATGCGGCGGTCTAGTAGCCGACTACAGCGACACATCTTGTCGCCGCGGGTGTCGCTTATACTTTGTCGCTGCACAAATACTTCAGTCGAGACGCTTTATCGACTCAGATGGGTCCTCAAGGACCGTTGGAGTTCGGTTTAATCTCGGTTGTACTTTTATGCACGCTTCTTGCTGCTCGCGGTATTCGCCGTCTATATGGGGAGTCTCTGGCGCTCATATGCTTCACAGCGTACGGTGTCTTCGCCCTCGCCTCATCCTGGCGGTCCTTTAATCCCAGCTCAGCTTCGCAAAGGCGTTGCTTCTTCTTGCTACGCTGGCAATGGGTTATTTTGTCAGCCAGTCAGGTCTCTCTGTTCGTTTTTTTCAGACCATTTACTGGAGCTATACCTCTTCACTTGCGCTCGGCCTGGCACTGGGCATTGCTTTTCCGGCCCGTTTCCCGCTTTGGACAATTGATGACTTCACTGGCCGCACAAGAATGTCGGTATACTCGACCTTCCCTGGCACCATGGGCGAGACGGCGGCATACCTTGTTCTCTTGTCGCCTCTCATCTTTCGCAAACCGCATCTCTCATCGAGACTCTTTCTCATCTCGATGAACCTGGTTGCTGGAGGAAAGACCGAGCTCTGCCCTGCTGGTTTTATTGATGGCATTCGAGTACGTGTCAAAAATAAGGGGAATTCGAACCTGGCGTGTCGTTACCCTGGTCAGTGGAGTTACTGTGGCGGCCCCGTTGCTGTTCTGGCTTGTGCTCAGCACCAACACGGGACTGCGATTGCTTGATACGTCCACCAAGATGATCTATGGCCACGATGTCACCGCGGAGGCGATGAGTCTGGATGGGCGCCTAGCCCTCTGGCAGAGTTCCTTAACCATGCTCCAAGCTAACCCATTACTTGGTTATGGCTTCGACGGCGCAAGGGAAGCACTTCTGAATGTAGCGTCGTGGTCCGGGAGCAGCCACAACGGCTTCCTGGAACTTGGCTTGGCAGGAGGAGTCGCTTCCCTTTGCATATTCCTAATCGGCCTCACCACAGTAATACGTACCTGCTGGAAAGAAGCACCCGGTCTGAGGCTTCGCACGATGCCGGTCCTCTTTTATATGACTAGCATCGCTCTGGCTGGAATAACATTCAACTTCCCGTCATATTTCGGCTTTCTTATCCTCGTATTCCTCTTCTACCGTTCCAGCGTGCCGCTGGAAGTTGTTTTGCCGACGAGATGGACACTTACTCCTGTCGTCAGAAATCTGGAGGATCGGCCATTTCAAGCGTAGATATTCCCGCCCTTCGCTCAGTGGGGACCGCCTCCCCAGCCGAATCGGCCCCGGTTTCTAAGGGCTCCCACATTCCTTCACTCGACGGGGTTCGAGCGCTTGCTTTCCTGATTGTTTTTGTGAGTCACGCCGGGCTGAAGGACCTCGTGCCGGGAGGTTTTGGCGTAACGATCTTCTTTGTTCTAAGCGGCTACCTCATTACTACACTTCTTCGCCTGGAATACGAAGAGCACCGCTTTATCAATCTCCGAGCCTTTTACATACGAAGAAGCTTTCGAATTTTACCCCTGCTTTATCTTACCCTGGTAATGGCGATTGCTCTTCGGCTGGCCGGGCAGGTCAGCGGTCAGATAAATACTTTAGCCATCTTCTCTCAGGCCCTGCACTGGTCGAATTTCTACCTTATATGGCACGGCCCCGAGTCGGTTGTAGGCGGTACCATCGTGCTTTGGTCTCTAGCAGTGGAAGAGCATTTCTATCTTCTCTTTCCTGTCGTTTACCGCTTTCTTCGGCGGCATTTTTCCATTCGAACTCAAGCCATTACCTTGATCTGTGGCTGTGCAATTTGCTTGCTTTGGAGGATTGCTCTTATAAGCTGGATGCATCAACCCAGCGTGAGAACGGAGCTAGGTACGGATACACGCTTCGACGGCCTTCTACTTGGCTGCCTGATGGCGATTGTTTTAAACCCAAACCTTGATTATTCTCCCTGGCTTTCCCTTAAGAGAATTCGCTGGGCGGCATTATTGGGATTAGCAGTTCTGCTCTTCACATTCCTCTACCGCAATGAAGAATTTCGCTACACGTGGCGATTTTCCCTTCAGGGAATAGCCTTCTGCCACTATTCGCATTCGTGATTAAATCACGCGATTCAATCGTATTCCGCATATTGAACACGCGCTGGGCCGTGCAACTCGGCGACCTCTCTTACTCCCTTTACTTGATACACGCCATAATCCTGGACTGGGTCAATGGCCATCTTCGAGCCCCAAAGGTTGTACTAGGCGTCGTGACGCTCGGGCTGGCAATTGTCATAGCGAAGGCTCTGCAGTTGGCCGTGGAGAAACCGCTCTACAGGCTGAGAAGGCATATCTGCAGGGGCGACCAAGTTCCGTTTAGCGGCAGGAGTTTTGCGGATCGGCACCAGTGCATTGCGAAGATTCAATAACAATTCCCGGAGAATTCTTAAGCGGCCCCGCTCTCCATCTCCATCGAAGACGACGGCCTCGACGAAGCCAGCCGCTGTTCACGATGACTGATCGCGTAGAGTACCGCCTCCATGCGGTTCGAGACTCCAAGCTTGTCGAAAATGCGGAACAAGTGGTTCTTGACCGTATGCTCACTGAGCTTCAGCGTCTTGGCCAGATCGCGATTGCTTAGGCCGTCCGCCAACAGATGCAGCACTTGTTCTTCGCGCTGGCTCAGCAAGGAGTCACCCATCACGTTCGTGACTTTCAGCGATCTGGGGTGGGACAGCGAGCAGATTAGCTGTTCCAGTTGCTCCGAACTGGCCCAGACCTGCCCCGCGCTCACGCAGGTGATGCATTTCAACAGCATCGAAACGTCGGCCTGGGATTTGCAGATTAGCCCGCGTGCCCCATTGCGGAAGAAAGAAACCACGTCTTCGCGGCTCATGTCTTCCGACATGACAATCGGCCGAACCGCGGTGCCCGTTGCCAAGATCTGTTCCAGAAACGGAAGCGCAACCGACTCTTGCCGTGAACCAGTGCTACCAATCAGGGCGACGTGAGGAGAGTGCCGGTTCAAGAGGTTTTCCAGTTCGAATGCATTTGCGGCACAGCCAACAAGGCGGATGGTTTCCTGGCCGGCAAAGGCGAAGCGCAACAAATCTGCAGCCATTGCGGTGATGTTTACTAGAATGACATCGACAGTCGCGAACTTGGCGGAGCTATCCGGTTTGCTCATAAAGGGTGGGGGGAACCTCACATGTGCAAGTTTGCTGGTGAAAATCAGTAACAGGCCCGGTGTTAGGTTACGACGAGTCTCGCATTCCTCGCGCTCGTAGTCAAAAAAATACTCCGTCACTAATGTCAAACTTGATACTAGCTGCCAACGCGCAAAAAAGCTGTGAGAAGAATCGCTCAAGGTCTTCCCGACTATAGGTCATGCGGCTCCCTAAAAGTAATCTGCAGTGGTCAGACGGCAGGCTTTTAGAAAAGATTTGACGCGGCGTTAACGAAGCACTTATGCGACAGAAGGCCCTTTTTCAAATCGCCGCATCGTGCCGCTTCTGGTGGTCTGGCTACTCCGGAGAGACGAACTTCGCCACCGGAAAGACTCGCGATCTGGGCTCGGGATGCGTGTGTGTGATCGCTGACGTTATCCCACGTCCGGGCGTCCTGGTCATGATTGAGGTTGACCTGCCCCGCGCGGGAGACAGTTCCGGCCAAGCGCAACCCGATCTTGTTCTCAGGGTAGAGGGCACCGTGTCCTCGCAACAAAACAGCGAGAAGGAGTTCGTGGTCATGATCACGTACGCAAGCCTCGATCGGGAGGGTGGTAGCGACCAGCCAGAGCCAATGCAGGAGAAAGCGCATGCGCCGAATTAGTCTCTGCCTGCTCGGATTACTGCCGATCGTGTTCCAGGCGCAGTCGCAAACAGCACCTCACGCCCCTGGCGCGGCTCCCGCGCTCGCCAACCGGCCCGCAGCCCCGGAGTATCGCCTGCACCTCAGCGACAAAATCGACATTCAGATGCCTTTCTCTCCTCAATACGATGAGAGCACGATCGTGCAGCCGGACGGCCGCATCAGCCTGCACGAGACCGACCCTGTACGGGTGCTGGGTCTGACCATTCCTGAAGCCGAAGCCGCCATCGCGAATGCATACGCAGGAATTCTGAAACAGCCTAAGGTATCGGTGCTGCTCAAAGACTTTCTCAAGCCGTCATTCTATGCGGGCGGCGAGCTCGGCCATCCCGGGCGCTACGAAATCCTGAGCGACACAACAACGCTGATGCAGGCTATCGCTGAAGCAGGCGGCCTTTTGAACGAACGAGCGAGCAAGAAGCAGATTGTCGTCTTTCGCCCCCAAGGCAATGGAACCTACGAGTCGAAGGTCATCAACTTCAAAGAAATTCTCGCTGCCAAAGCCCCTGAGGACTATGCGATTTTGCCGGGTGATGTCATCTATGTACCACAGAATCGCACCTCGAAATTTCAACGCTACCTCCCGACGTCGAGCATCGGCACCTATGTCGGGCCTGGAGCTTTTTAGTCGCCACCCTAACGCCGTGAGGATCGCTTGAGTCAACTGATCGAATACCGGCCGCTTCTCCCCACCCGGCGCGACGTCGTCGCACGCATTTTCAGGCAGCGGAACGTGCTCGTGGTTTGCCTTTTGTTAGTGATCGCGGGCTTTGTCGTCACCGGCCAGTTTCAACCAAAGTATCAAGCCGAGATGAAAATCCTTGTCCGGAAAGATCGCGTTGATCCGGTAGTCACCACGGATCAGAAGAGCACTCCCGAACTGCAGACCATGAGCGTCCGCGAGGAAGACCTCAACTCTCAGGTTGAGATACTTAAAGGTGGAGACCTGCTGCGTGAGGTTGTGCTTCAGGCGGGATTGGTCCCAAACGACAGCGATCCTGTAGTCGTTGCCAAGGCGGTACGCAAACTGGGGCGGCTGCTGGATATTTCCGCGGTTGCAAAGACTGACCTGATAGCCGTCATATACGAATCGCCCGACCCGGAGCAATCGCGACGGGTGCTTGCGACCCTCGCGTCGCTCTATTTGAGCAAGCAGCGTAACGTCCCAGGCCCCGACTTCCAGGTTACCTTCTTTCAGCAGCAGGTGCGCGAGCATCGCAGTGCGCTCGAAGCGGCCGAAGCGAAACTACTCGCGTTCACCCAAAGGACGGGGGTCGTCTCCGCAGTCCTGGAACGCGAACTCACCATCCGGCAGATGAAAGAAATGGCCCAGGAGAGGATTCAAACCACGGCAGACATTGCTGCTCTTCGCGGCCAGACGAGCCAACTGGCTGCTCAGTTAGCCGCGCAACCCGATCGCATACCGACCGCGAGCAAAACAGCGGACAATCCTCAACTGCTGAACCAGCTCAAAAGTGCGCTACTGACCCTGCAATTAAAAAAGACCCAACTACTGAACGAGTTCGACCCCCACTACCGTCTAGTGCAAGACGTGGATCGAGAGATCGCCACCACCCAAGCCTTACTCGATGCCCAGGCTGGTGCCCCGGTTCGCGAGAACACCTCGGACGTGAACCCCACGCGCCTTACCTTGCGCACAGAACTGGCACAGGCGCGAGCGCAGTTGACCGGACTCGAGGCTAAGTCCTCCCAACTATCCACTGCCTCGACGTCGCTAGAAAAGTCGGCCCAAGATCTTACGGAAAAGGACGCCGAGCAGGATATCCTGCTGCGAAGCGTCGCAACCGAAAAGGAACAGTACCAGCTCTATATCGACAAGCTGGAACAGGCGCGGATGACGCACTCACTCGATAAGGGCGGCATCCTTAATGTGGCTGTCGTCGAGGAGCCTCAGGTCCCTGCAATTCCCGTTCACTCGCTACCCGCCATGCTGCTCGCTGCCTTGTTCACCGGTGGCTTGCTTAGCCTCGGCGCAGCCTTCATAGCCGATATCTTCGACCCCACAGTGCGCAACCCGGAAGAACTTGCGGAGGTCCTCAGCGTACCTCTCCTCGCTCAATTTGGCCGCGAAGTCTATCTCGATGGAAACAAGAGATGAAAGGCTAACCATGTTTCTCGACTACTACCAGATGCACACCGAGCCGTTTGGCGTGACCCCGGATCACCGTTTTCTTTACCTGGGGAATAGCCATCGCGAGGCCCTCGCCTCGTTGTTCTATGGCGTCGAGTCTGATCGAGCATTCATGGTCCTGATCGCTCCCCCGGGGTCGGGTAAGACAACCCTTATCCATCAGCTTATCGAGAGGCTCGAGCCAGGGGCACGCACCGTCTTTCTGTTTCAGACGCAGTGCAACGCACGCGAGATGATGCAGTACCTGCTTCACGACCTCGGTGTCGATGTAACCGGCATGGAGACAGTCGCCATGCATCACAAGCTGCATCAGATTCTCACGCAGGAGAGTTTGGCCGGCCGCCGGTTCGTGCTGATCGTCGACGAAGCCCACAACCTCGATCCTGCGGTGCTCGAGACCATCCGGCTGCTCTCGAACTTTGAAACGCCTCGCGCCAAACTGCTACAGATCCTATTGGTCGGGCAACCGCAGCTGGCCCGCAAACTGGCCGCCCCCGATCTCGAGCAATTACAGCAACGAATTTCGATGTTTGCGAAATTGGATGCTTTCAATGCCGATGAGACCTCGCACTACATCGCGCACCGTCTGAAGGTGGCTGGCTACACGGGTAGCGAACTCTTCACCTCGGGCGCGATGGAGATGATCACGCAGAGATCAAAAGGCGTGCCGCGTAATATCAACCGCTTATGCTTCAGCGCGCTTTCGTTGGCATGCGCGATGGGCCGGAAGCGGATCGATGCGGAGATGATGCGCGAAGTGGTCGGCGACCTGGACCTGGCGCCGCTGGAGCGCGGCCTTGCTGCCGAGCCGCCGGCCGGCCCGGTTCCCGCACGCTTGCGAGAAGTGCTGACGGCCCGTTTGCAGTCGATCCCGTATCAGAAGATACTGCACAGCCCGTTGTTGACGAGCCGCATGGGCGTCGTCGGTGTCGCTGCGTTGGCCGCGTTGTTGCTGATGGTTCCTGCGGTGCTTTCTTATTCCCGCGTAAACCACCACGAGAATGTGCCGGCTTCGAACGAGGCCCTTATCCAGACCCCGACCCAAGCCTCGACGCCGGCCGTTTCGAAGGCGTTGCCCACAGTCGGCCCAGCGCCCGCACAACCGTCTCAGGCTTTGAACTCGGTGCCGGAGTCTGTGCCACCGCCGGCCGCGAAACCAGTGACATTCAAAGTTAGAGTCCGGCGGGGAGAGACGTTGCGGCAGGTTGCCCGTCGCGCCCTGGGGCAAAATAACAGCAAATTGCTCAAACAAATTCAGGAACTGAACCCGCGCATCACCGATCCCGACCACATCGAAGCACACCAACAAATTCGGCTTCCGCAAATTTCGAAGGCGACGGATCCAATCGTCACTGCTGGAACAAACGATCTCTCCAGAAAGAATTGACAACGGGGCAGCCTAACGATGAGCAGAAATTTCGAACTCCTGGAACGCATCGCAAAAGAGGAATGGCTCGGCTCTCGCGGAGTCGCGGCGCCGCCGCAACCACCGATTCCGTTTCCAGCCTTGAAAGGCCCCGCCAGGGACGAGATCACCAAACTGGTGCAGCGTCTCTTTCTGCAGGATAGTTACGCTGATCTGCCAAGGGCCGTGTCATTCGCAGGGATGGTGCGGGAAGACCGCAGCAGCTGGATTTGTGCACATGCCGCCGAATATCTCGCCTCGCAGGTAGACGGTTCGGTATGCCTGGTGGATGCAAACCTGGCGTCGCCAACGCTGCAGAGCCAGTACGACCTCACCAACCGCGCCGGTCTGGCTGCGGCGCTCGTCAATGACGGTTCGATCCGCGCCTTTACCAGCCAACTCGCGATCAAGAATCTGTGGGTATTGCCCGCGGGTAACCCCAAGCCGGGATTTGAAATGAACGTGAGCCGGTGCAGAGCACGCTTTGCTGAATTGCGTGAGGAGTTTCGGTATGTGCTGGTAAGCGGACCCTCGCTCTTGCACGAAAGTGAAGCCACGTTGTTGGGACAGATGTGCGATGGAGTGGCTTTGATTGTCGAGGCCAATCAAAGCAGACGGGATTCGATTCGCCAGGCGAAGGATCGATTGGAAGCTGCCCAGGTACCGCTACTCGGTGCGGTGCTGGATCAGCGCAGGTTCCCCATTCCCGACTTTTTGTACCGGCGGCTTTAGTCCTCGTTCAGCAAGACGAACATCGAGTTTTACCACTTAGCGGTCGCTCTGCATAGACCCCGGGGGCTACCGACCGGATTTCCGTCCGGCCGGTAGTTGGGGTTTAGGGTGGCCGCTTTTTTTTCTTACGCGCGATGCGCCTTCATGTATTTGGCGTCCACGGCGAGGGCTTCCATGATGGGTCCCTGGAATTCTTCCTGCTCCACAAAGCAATGGCGTATGTGGCCGGTTGCCGCCGCGGCGGCGAAGATTGGCGTGTAGTCAATTGAGCCGGTGCCCAGCTCCACGGACGGTGGCTTGTTGTCCTTAAAGTCCTTGACGTGCAGCATGACGATGCGGGTGGGATATTTCTTTAGATACTTCACCGGATCCTGACCCGCGACTGTTACCCAGCCGCAGTCCATTTCGAAGTTTACCTTTGCCGGATCGGTGTGCTTCTCCAACTCTTCCCACGGGAGCGTGCCGTCGATCGCCGTGAACTCGGCGACGTGGTTGTGATAGGCGAACTTCATGCCGGCGGCCTGTACCTTGGTGGCGATGTCGTTGAACTGGTCCGCGCTCCAGCGCCAATCATCGAGGCTCAGCTCGCCCTTGGTGCCTGGGTCTTTATGCATCGCGGAGGAACAGGTGACATAGCCGACTCCGAGTGTTTTGCAGAACGGAATAATCTCGTCGAGATGCTGTTTGAGCAAACCAAGACCGTAATGCGCGCTGACGCAACGCACACCGGCGGCCTGCATCGCGGCCTTCACTTCTTCCACCGGCTTGTTGTAGAAGCCGGCGGCTTCCACTTCCTTGTAGCCGATCGCTCCCAACTGCTTGAGGGTTCCGGCGTAGTCCGTGGGCAAGAGCGTGCGCACGGAGTAAAGCTGCACGCCAATGGGAAGCCCCAACGAGGCCGCATGGCCCACCCCGGTCACGAGCACGGCCGCGGCGGCGGAGCTGGTGCTGATAAAGCTGCGTCTGGTTATCACCATGAAATGGAATTCCCTCCTGAAAGTGCCTACTCGGAACAGCCTACTCCATGAACCAACCGTGGGTCAGCATGATCGACTGGCCGGTGAGCGCCAACGTGGTTTGGGTTGCGAGAAAGACCACGGCCTCGGCTATCTCCTCGGTCGACGTGAATTGCTTATCCACCGTGTCTTTGAGCATTACTTTTTCAATCACATCCTGGGGATCGATCTTGAGTATCTTGGCCTGCTCAGGGATTTGCTTTTCGACGAGCGGGGTGCGCACAAAGCCGGGACAAATGACATGCGCGCGCACGCCATAGGGAGCGCCCTCCTTGGCGACGGCTTTGCACAATCCCAATAGGCCATGCTTCGCCGTGACATAGGGCGCCTTGAGCACCGAGGCCAGCTTGGAGTGCACCGAGCCGGTATAGATGATGGTTCCCCCGCGGCCCGCGCTGTACATGTGGCGCAGACAGGCACGGGTGGTGAGAAAGGCTCCGTCGAGATGCACGGCCATGATCTTCTTCCAATCGCTGAAGGCCAGCTCGTGGAGGCCACCGATGATCTGGTTGCCGGCGTTGCTGCATAGGATATCGACGCCGCCGAACTCGCGAATGGTCTGGGCCACACAGGCCTCCACCGACTCTTCGCTGGTTACATCCGTGGGCACGCCGAGGAGTTGGCCGTGGGTCGATGGCGGCGAGCTCGGCAGCTACGACCGAGGGGCGGGCCTGCTCGAGATCGGAGATGACCACGCGGGCGCCCTCCGCGGCAAAGCGCTGCGCCATGCCACGGCCGATGCCCGATGCGGCACCGGTCACTATCGCTACTTTGCCTTCGAGACGCATGCTGCGTTCCCTCCGCTATTCTCCGCTTCCAGGGGATAGGGGCAGAGGACACGCTCGGTGCCCGGCTCGCCGTGACTGGCGATGATTTTGTCTGGCGCCCTGCCCTGCTCGACCCAATCCACGACCGCGCCCAAGGCATCGAAATGCGCCGGCCCTGGTCCGCCGCCGCAATGCTCCATGCCGGGCACCATGAACAAGCGAACGGATTGCTCCGCTGCTTTCTTCCGCGCCACGACCGACTGGTAGTAGTGGATGGACTCTCCCGGCGCCACGAGCCAGTCACTCCACCCGTGGTAGATGAGCAGTTTGTGGCCATGGGCGCGGAAGGTATCGATGTTGGGGCTGGTGGCATTCACCATAGCGCCGAGCTTCTGTGTCATTGCCGTGTACTGATGATCGAAGTCGAACTGGCGCCAATCCCAATCTTTGCCGAAGACCCACTGAAAGATCGGAGCGTAGGGAACCACGTCGGTGGGTGCAAGGCCATCCCAGCCGATTTCGCTGCCGCGCGGAAGGCCGGGATATATCTGCTCGCCGGTGCGCGGATTGACGGGCCCGGCGTAGAGCTTGTTGACGGTCTCCACCTGCGCGGCGGTGAGGCAGCCCTGCTGGCCGGCTTGCGTGCATTGGAGCGAGGCGGGATCGAAGTGGCAGGTTGTGGGGTCTGCGATGACGACGCCGCAGGCTTGCGCGACCGCCGCGGAGAGCAGAACGCGCGCGGATGCCGGGAGGTACGATGCGGGGGTCCTTTTGTTGACTGCGAAGTTCCATAAGACGCTGGTGTGGACGCCGGTGCGGTTGTTGGCTGCGGCTCCGGCGACGATGCCCTCGTAGTCATCGGGATAGCGCTGCGATTCCATCAGCGCCTGCTCGCCGCCGGTGGAGCAACCGACGAAGTAGGTGTGCCTGGCGTCACGGCTGTAATAGGCACGCACTACTTGCTTGGCGGCCAGGGTCATCTCATGGGTGGCACGGTAACCCCAGTCGGTCCAGCGCTCGGGCCGATTGATAAAGATGCTGGCGGTCTCGCCGGGTGGTGTGGCCATGCCCATATCGGTGTTGGCCACGGCGTAACCCTGTTGCAGGCCCTCGGCCAGCGGACCATAACTGATGTTACCGGCGAAGCCTCCGTTGCCGGTGCCTTCGAAGCGTTGGTTCCAGCCGGATTGGGGCATCCAGATCTCGATGCGGATGTCGGAGTCGGGGCTCGGCTTGAGGGTGGCGGCGACACGGCAGAAGGGCGGCAGGCCGGTGTGCGGCTTTCCGGTGGGAGGGAGAAAGGTGCCGGAGGTTACGAGCTCTGCTTTGGTGATGACGGTGTGCGGCAGTTGGAGGGCGGCCAGCGCAGTACAGTTGTCCGCGAGCGCGGGAAGGCAGGAAAACGCGATCCCCGCGAGAACGATTGGTGTGGTTTGGCGGAAGGTCAGCAAACGGGAAGTTTACCAGACGGTCTCGCGGAGCGACCGGGGTGCGATCGGGGCGAGGCAAGGGTGCGATGCCTGGTCTAATATCATCCGGGTGGAGTTGCCATGATCATGTCGAATCAGTTTCCTAAAATGCTTGCAATGGGGCAGAGTTTTCCCCCGTCACCCAAACTGGACTTTGCCGCGACGCTGCGGGAACAGTTCACGCAGCAGGGGCTGCGGGAGAGGATTACTCCCGGGATGAGGATTGCGCTGGGGGTCGGGAGCCGGGGCATCACCAACCTGAAAGAGATTGTGGCGGCGGCGCTGGGCGTGCTGACGGAGGCTGGTGCGCGACCTTTCATTATTCCGGCGATGGGGAGCCACGGGGGAGCTACGCCCCAGGGCCAGATCGAGATGCTGGCCAGCTACGGTGTGACGGCGGAGAGCATGGGCGTACCGATCGAGGCGAGCATGGAAGTGCGGACGATCGGGAGCGCGTTCGATGGGGTCGATGTGGTCTCCAGTGTTCCTGCGAATGAAGCGGACGGCATTGTGGTGCTGAACCGGGTAAAGCCGCACACGGATTTTCGCGGCACGCTGGGGAGCGGCATCCAGAAGATGCTGGTGATTGGTTTTGGCAAACAGATTGGGGCGAACAATGCGCATCGCGAAGCGGCGCATCGCGGGTACGAGGTGGTGCTGCGGGAGTTTGCCCGGGTGATCCTGGGGGCGGCCCCGGTGTTTTGCGGCATTGCGCTGGTTGAGGACCAGCATCACCAGACGGCTGCGCTGGAAGTGCTGCGGCCGGAAAATATCGTCCGCGAAGAGGACAGGTTATTCAAGATGGCGGAAGCGATGCTGGCGCGTTTGCCCTTCGATGATATCGATCTGCTGATTATTGACCGCATGGGGAAGGACATTAGCGGGTCGGGGATGGACACCAACGTGATTGGGCGGGACATTGACGGTTACATTTCGGCGCTGCGCTCCGACCGGCCGGTGAAGCCGCGCGTCTCGCGGATTTTTGTGCGCGACCTGACGCCTGCCAGCAAGGGCAACGGGGTGGGGATTGGGATGGCGGATTTTACCACTGCAAGGCTGGTGAAGTCGCTCAACCTGCAATACACGTATATGAATGCGCTGACGTCGCTTGGGCTGCAACCGGCGAAGATTCCGATTTATTTTGATAATGACCGGGAGGCGATTCAGGCTGCCCTGGCGTCGCTGGCTGCACAGGATCCGGAGAAGGTGCGGGTTGTTCGCATTGCGGATACGCTGAATTTGGAGAATTTTCAGGTGTCTGAAGCTTGTGTGGGTAAGACGAATGGGCACTCGGTGAAGGTGGCGGGTACGGCCAAGGTGATGGAGTTTGACGAGGCGGCTAATTTGTTGCCGCTTTAGCGGCGGAACTGCTGGATTTCCTGTTGACCTCTGTCTAAGCCACTAGCAGGCAATGCGGGGGTGTGGGGCACCCAAACTTCGTTGCTGGTCAGGCTATTTTGCGGTCATCCTCTGCGCCGCTTTGTTCTTCAGATAAGTGAGAGAAGACTTGAGATTCGAGGGTTCGGAAAAAGTCGTATTCACCCGTCCAGGGGGCAAGGCTTGGTGGGGCAACTCGAAATTGGTTTGGGTTGGACAGGGTGATCCAAGTTACTTTGCGTTGAGTTTCTAAAGCGAAGGAATTCGACGAGGCGGCGAATTTGTTGCCGCTTAGGGCGCGTACCCCACTCAAGCCAACAGAAGGCTTGAATGGGCCACCCAGATTATTTGCTTACCAGCTTCTGTATCAGCAGTGGCTGCAGAATGGGCAGGGGTAATGGTCCTTCGTCGAGGGCGGTGTCGTTGAAACGCTTCAGGGAGAAGGCGGTTCCCTGCTGTTGCTGGATCTGGTCACGGACGCTGATCCACTGATGGTAGCCGACGTAGTAGGTGATGAGCTGGCCGGCGGTGAGCTTGGCACGGCGTAGCTTGCCTTGTGCTTCGGCCGCGGTTTGAAAGGCTTTGTTCTGCATCAGGTCGATGGCTTCCTGGTCCGTCATGTTGTGGCTTTGCATGCGGATGTCGAGGATGGCGTTCGCGATCACGCGGAGCCGAATTTTTTGCACCATCAGAATAAAGCGCGGATCGTGGTTGGAGTATCCTGCATCTTCCATCTCCTTCACGCCGTATTCGCCCCAGCCTTCGACGTAGGGTCCATTGCCCAGCAGCACGCGCAAGACGCGACGCGACGACGGACGAACATTATTGGCATGCTCGAACTGGGTGTAGTGGCCGGGCAGTGCTTCGTGCATGGTTAGATACAACAGCATCCAGTTGTTGTACTCGCGCAACTTTGACTCAGCCTGCTCTTTGGTCGCCTTGGGATCGATCGGCGTCACCCAGTACTCCGCCTCTTGCGCGGGTGCCAGCGGCGGAGCAGGATGGAAGCCGGCAACAGAGTACACACCGCGCAAAAACACCGGGGTGGGCACGATGCGCATGTTGTCGCGATCGCTCAACGTCAGCAGGTTCTTCTGCACGATGAAGGAACGAATCCCACCCGCATCTGCTTTTACTTTCTGCAAGAGATCGTCCGGCGCCACGTGGTCCTGGTTGATGTGGTCGATCACTTCCACAATCACTTTGTTGGCATCGCTGTCGTCCTTGTGATCGGGAAACCACTGACGATGCAGCGGTAGTGCGACGTCGTACATCTCGGAACGCACACGCGCCAGATCGTGTTCGGCCGCGGCCAGCACTGAGTCGGGAGTTTCATGACTTCCGGGGCCGAGGGCGAAGGCAAATATCTTCGCGTAGACCACAGGGCCGGTGCGCCAGGTGACGGTGTGCTGCCGCTTCGAGAGATCATCCTTGATCCACGCGGCATAGCCGTCGAGCGCGGCCCGCGCCGCTTTCGCCGCTGCTCGTAACGCGCGCGCAGCGGCGAGCCGGCTGGGATCATGCCGCCAATTTGATCGAGAACGTCACTGTCGCCGGCATTCTCCTGGAGAGCGGTATCGATGAAGACGGGATCTGCATCTTTTACGTTTTGCCGTGCCTGCTCGAGGATGAGCGGAATCTGCTCCATGCGCGCTAACACGGAAGAGAGCCGCGATTGCTCAGTGCCTTCGGTCGATGTAAGCGGGAAGAAAAGTCCGGAGCCGATCATCTCCACGTAATCCTGTGGGCGATAGCGATAGCTCTGCCGCACATCGAGTTCGAAGAGTGTGGATTCAATGCTGGCGCGCAGCAGGGCGAGGTCGGCTTGCTCCTCGGGGTCGCTTGCCGTCACCGCGGCGAAGCACAACTTGCCGGAGATGAAGAGCGCGCGTTCGGAGGCAATGGTGGCTGGGCTCGCGTCGTCGAGTTGGTCATCCAGCGGAGATTTTGGATCGCCATGATACCCGGCCTGCGTCGCTTCGACCGGTTGATAGCGGAGGCTGGTGAGGAGGAAACGATTCGCCTGGTCTAAAAATGGTTCCTTCGCCGCAACGTTACAGGAAAAGGTTTCGTGTACGGCGGCCAGCGCGGAATATTGCAAAACGAGAAAACAAATCAAAACACGCAACATGAGAAAACGATAGCATGCGGTCTAGGTGGTGAGGCGGTCGCTCGAGATGGGCTTAATGCCCGAGACGGTAAGAGCCTTTCGGGCATCGGTCGCGCCAGTCCAAACTGCCTGGATGGCCTCTGGCGAGGGTGTGAAGCAACGGGCTGTCATAACTTCTCTGCCGTCAACAAACGTCTCAATGACGGAACCATCCATCCAAAGTTCAACGGTCGATACGCCGTCGCTATCGGGAGAGAGGGTGAGCGTTTTGCCGGCGACGGTGACCGTCTTGTGGTCGCCGCTATATGCGACGGCAAAGAGCGGTTGCGCACCCGATCGGAGTTCCAAGCCACAGGCACTGTTGCCTGCATGGAAACGAATGGCGACACGCCCGGCGCGGTCTTTGATTTGGGAGCCCTGTTTGAGCGACGCGAACTCAGGCGGAACCTGCATGTGCAGGCGGTTATCGGCGCTGATCGAGAGCACACGCGGGAGAGCCATCGAACCGGCCCATCCGGCAGCCAGGCATTGTTCGGGCGTCCGCGTTTCCTGAACCCATCCCCACAGGATGCGGCGCTCTTTTGCATCCACCATGCTTTTCATCGCGTAATAGGAGCCGTGATCGAGCAGCCCCTGAGTTTCGGAGTGGAAGCGAAGATCGGTCTTATCAAATTTGCCCACCTCCCAATACACCTTGCCCTCGGTGGAGTAGAGCAGTACGTGTTTGCCGTCGAGTGGGAAGAAATCAGGACATTCCCACATCTCGCCGGTAGCGACAGGATTGATCTTGTCACTGCCGTTCCATTTTCCCTGCGCGAGCGGATGGAGATACTTCCAGTTTCGTCCGTCGGATGAGGTGTACAGCAGCACGGCTCCGCCCACTTTGGTGAAGCCCGAACCGACGCCGAGGTACCAGGTATCGCCGTCCTTCCAGGGACAGGGATCGCGAAAGCCGGTTACCTGCAAGCCGGGTGGCGGGCTATCCAATACGGGCTTATCGGCTTTTTTCCAGACCTTCAACTCGGGGTCGGTGGAGGTGGCGAGGCACTGCACTTCACGCAATCCCTCGCCGCGTATGGTCTCCGGCGAGCTGCGCGTAACGCCGGTGTAAAGAATGCTGGGCACATCCATACCGGGCAGCACGCTGCCGGTAAAGCAGCCCGCGGCATCGTATCCACCGGGCGTGGGCGTGAGCGCGAGCGGCAGGTGCTTCCAATGCATGAGGTCGGGGCTGACCGCGTGGTTCCAGTGCATGTCTCCCCAATTGGCCGATCCCGGGTTGTACTGAAAGAACATGTGGTACTGCCCTTGGAAGAATCGCGGCGCACAGGGGTCGTTCATCCAGTTGGCCCTGGGTAATAAATGGAACTGTGGCCGGAAGGGATCGTGCGTGAGCTTTTCCTGCAGGGTTTCCGCTAGCGCCGCAGGCAGTGCGCAAAACGCGCTGGAGCAAACGAGGAACGTTCTACGATTCATGGGCCACGCTCAGGATGCGTTGGACACGCGCGAGGAAGTCGGGAGATAAATGTGGAGTGGCTTCGGGCAACGAGGCGACATAGCTACCGCAAAGGTTACCGACCTCTGCCATTTGCGCGAGCGAGGCGCCGCGCAGGTAGGCGTGCACCAGTCCAGCGGAGAAAGCGTCGCCGGCGCCTACCGTGTCGACCAGCTTGATGGGAAATCCAGGGTGGGTGAAGGAGGCCTCGCGGCTGGTGATGAGGCAGCCATGGGGACCGAGGCTAAGAGCAACCAACCGGCAGGCAGGAAAGCGTTGCAGCAACGCATGCGCCGCTCCCTGGGTACTGGCGGGTGCGGGTTCCCCGAGCAAAGAGAAGACCTCGGGTAGTTCTTCATCGCTGCACTTGACGAGGGTGGCGTGGCTCAGCGACCAGTCAAGAATCTCGGGAGTGCAAAAGGGCATACGCAAATTCACATCGCATACGCGCACGCACTGCGGCGAGGTCGCCTGTACAAAGCCGCGTATCGTCGATCGGGAAACGTGCTGGCGCTGGCCGAGCGTTCCGAAGCAGACCGCCTGCGCGCCGGCGGCTGCCTGCAACACCTCGGGCGTGAGGCGGATGTAGTCCCACGCCACATCGGTGTGGATGATGTAGATGGGTTGCTTGTCGGCGGAAAAGGTAACCTCGACCGTTCCAGTTGGTTGCGTGGTCTGCTGCAGCAGGCTGAGATCGAGATTGGCCTTTTCGAGCAGGGCGCGCGCGGCTCTGCCGTAGTCGTCGTCGCCGACGCTGGTGGCCAGGGCGGCGAGGTTGCCAAGCCGGGAAGAGAAGGCCGCGAAATTCGCCGTTGTGCCGCCCAGCCGCGGACCGGCGGGGAGAATATCCCACAGCAACTCGCCAATGGCGATGACCCGGGGTGATTCAGAAGTCGCAGCCACCTTGGATCCCTCCCCCAGGAACGCGACTAATGTTATGGCATATTGGGCTGAAATGTAAGCGCATTGCGATTTTGGTTAGAGCGGCTTGAATTCCGGGTCGGTCCGTTCCTTCACTGCATCCTCATTGAGCGCTATGCCCAGGCCGGGCGTGGTGGGCACCTCGAGATAACCGTCGTCCAGCGTGACCGGGCCGGTCAGGGAGGTGTACGGCTTGTCGACGTAGTGGGTGAACTCGAGCAGCATCAGGTTGGGGGTGGTAGCGGCTACGTGGGCGGCGGCCATGGTGCCGAGGGGCGACGCGACTCCGTGGGGTGCGATGGGTATGTTATAGACCTCAGCCATGGCGGCAATTTTGCGCGTTTCGAGGAGGCCGCCGGTCTTCGAGACATCGGGCTGGATCACGCTGAGCGCTTGCTTTTCGAGGAAAGGCCGGTAGCCGTAGCGGCTGTAGATGTTCTCCCCAGCCGCAATGGGAACACGGGTGGCGTTGCGCACCCGCACCATGGCGTCGACATCGTCGCTGGGGATGGGCTCCTCGACCCAGATGAGACGGAAGGGCTCCAACAGGTTGCAGAGTTGAATCGCGGACTCCACGTCGTAGCGCGCGTGGCACTCGAGCGCCAGGTCGTAGCTCTTGCCCACGGCTTCGCGCATGGCGGCAACGAAGTTGACGAGATCATCCAATTGCGCGGTGTTGAGATGGATGCCCCAGCGCTTGTTGGGGTCGTAGCCCTTCTTCAATGTCCAATCATCGGGACTGTAGTCGATGCCGATTTTTAATGCTTTTACGTTCGTGTTGGCGATGTGACTTTTTGCTTCCGCAGGATTGGCGGCGTGCAGGTAGATGGGCATTTTGCTGCGCACGCGGCCGCCCAGCAATTGATATACAGGCGCATTGAGCGCTTTGCCGGCGAGATCCCAGAGAGCCATCTCGACTCCGCTAATGGCGGTGAGGTAGGGTCCACCCATGCCGCGCATGAAGAGAGGCGCAGGCGATGCGCCGGCGGCAATGTGCTTCGAGCCCCAAAGGTCGAAGAGGATTCCTTCTATCTCGAGCGGATCGCGGCCGGCAAGCGCGGGCCCGAAGTTGTTGTTGACGATGTACTCGGCGCCTACGGTGTCGAGCATCTCTCCGGTTCCGGTCAGGCCCTGGTCGGTATACACGCGAACGAAGCGGCTGTTGAAGCCGTCGCGGAGACGAATGGCGCGAATCGCGCGGATGGTGAGGTTGGGCGCATGCGCGGTCCCCTGGCCCCGGGCATGGAGAAGAAATGCTCCGTATGCCATGGCGGCGTGGCCAAGAAACTGACGTCGATTCATCGCGCGGAGTGTATCACAGAGGCTTTAAGCTGAAAGGCATGCCGGAATTGCCGGACATTACCGCCTACATCCGCGCGCTCGAACCGCGGATTCTGGGCCAGCCGCTGGAGCATGTGCGGGTGGCCAGCGCGTTTCTGCTGCGCACCGCGCAGCCGCCGCTCGAGAGCGTGGAAGGCCGCGTCGTACGCGCCTTGCGGCGAATCGGCAAACGGATCGCGATTGGCGTGGAGGGCGATCTGTGGTTGGTGCTGCACTTGATGATTGCCGGACGCCTGCATTGGCGTCCCCCCGGAGCGAAGCTTGCCGGACGCCAGAATCTGGCGGCGTTTGATTTTCCCAAAGGGTCGCTGGTGCTGACAGAAGCTGGAAGCAAACGGCGCGCTTCCCTGCATCTGTTTGCCGGCGAAGAGGCGTTGCGATCGATCGATCCCGGCGGTATCGATGTATTGTCGAGCGATCTCGGATCGTTCCGCGCCGCGCTGGTGGCGGAAAATAGGACGCTGAAGCGCGCGCTCACCGATCCACGGATTCTGAGCGGCATCGGCAACGCGTATTCGGATGAGATTCTGCACGCGGCCCAGTTATCTCCGGTGGCACTGACGCATAAGTTGAAGCCGGAGGAATGGGAGAGGCTCTACACCGCAACCCTGGACACGCTGCGGTTATGGATCGACAGGCTCGGCGAAGAGGCGAAGTCCGGCTTTCCGGAGAAGGTGACCGCTTTTCGCAAGGATATGGCCGTGCATGGCCGCTATGGACAGCCATGCCCGCGATGCGGAGAAGCGATCCAACGGATCCGTTATGCGGACAACGAAACGGACTACTGCGTTCGCTGCCAGACGGGAGGAAAATTGCTGGCGGACCGAAGCCTGTCGCGGCTCCTGCGTTCGGACTGGCCGCGCACTTTGGATGAGCTGGAATCCCTTAAGCGCCGATGAGCTTCGCAGGATCTTTACTTGGTGGTCTGGTGGCTGCTGAAGAAATCAAGCAGGCTGCGGGGCGCGTTGGAGCCGAGGCATATATCGAGGATCTGTTCGGCCTGCACAGCCTCGGGCGCGCTGCGAGGAAAGAGGTCCTTCTCATATGCCGTGAGCGCGGCTTCCATGTCAACGGGGTTGGCTGCGATCGCCTTACCGAGTTCAGCGCCGTCGAACATTGCGAGGTTGGCGCCTTCGCCAGACGGGATCATCAGGTGGGCTGCATCGCCGACCAACGTCACCCCGGGTACGTGATCCCATTTGTGATCGACTGGGAGCGCATGAATAGCGCGTGACACAGGGACAGTCTCACCATCGGTGATGAGCGCTGTCAGCTCCGGAGCCCAATCGTCGAACTCCGCGGCGACGCACGCCAATGCAGTCGCCGGGTCGGAGAAGTCAATGCTGCCAATCCAGTCTTTCGGCTTGATCAGCTCAGCGTATGTGTGTAGCGCCCCATTGGGTTCACGGTGTGCGAGGATGCCTCTTCCGGGCGCCACCGCGAACAGCGCGCCGCCGCCAACCGCTTCCGCACTTGCTTTGTGACGGGTGTCACTGTCAAACAGATACGTCTCGATGAACGAAGCTCCGACATACGCCGGCTGCGCGCCGGAAAGTAGCGGCCGAACTTTCGACCAGGCGCCGTCAGCTCCGACGAGGAGTTCAGTCATTACTGTAGAGCCGTCCGCAAAGGTCAATCGGTGCTGGCCACCACCAAGCGGAGACACTGAAATAACTTTGTGGCCCCACCGGACCGTGCCGGCAGGGAGCGAGTCAACCAGAATGCGACGAAGTTCCCCCCGGGGCACCTCAGGCCGACCGCCTGTGCCATCGTCGGGCTCATCAAGCAGGACGTTTCCTTTCTTGTCGAGTACCCGCGTTGCCTGGCCCCCTGGGTGAATAATCTGGAGAAACTCTTCGAAAAGCCCCGCTTCCCTGAGTGCGAGCTGCCCATTGTTTTCGTGGATGTCGAGCATGCCGCCTTGCGTTCGCGCGTTCGCTGAGGGATCCGCTTCGTAGACGATCGCTGCAATCCCGTGAACATGGAGCACACGCGCAAGCGTCAGACCGCCGAGCCCGGCACCGATGATGGTGATTGGAGTCTTCATGCCGGCTCCTTTCGTCGTTTAGCTTCCCTGGCGCCGCCTTCAAGGATGGAATGGAACGTCATTCCACAAGTTTGGAACGTCATTCCATTTATGTCAAGATAAGACAAGTGAAAAAAGCACGTAGCAGCCAGCGACGGGAAGAGTCGCTATCACGGGACCGCATCATTGATGCGTCGATCGAGCTCCTCGACAGCCACGGAGAACACGGTCTAACGTTTCGCAGCCTGTCGGAACGGCTCGCTACCGGTCCTGGTGCTATCTATTGGCACATCGCCAACAAGGGCGATCTGCTGACCGCCGCGTGCGACTCCATCGTCGCTCGCACGATGGAGGGTTGTGCGCCCGGCGCGACCCCGAAGGAAAACCTTCGCGCGCTCGCGCTGGCCATGTTCGACGCGATCGACGCGCATCCGTGGGTTGGGTCGTCGCTAATACGGGCCGAGTTGCAGTCGCCGATGGTGCGTGTGTTCGAACGCATCGGGCAGCAGGTTCGCGCTCTTAGCGTGCCGGAGGAAGAGCAGTGGACAACGGCGTCCGCGTTGCTGAGCTACATTCTTGGGGTCGGCGGGCAGAACGCAGCCAATGGGCAGTTGGCGCGAGAACGAGGGCTCGATAGAGATGACTTCCTGGGGGCGATGGCGGGTGTGTGGTCGCAGCTCGATCCGGAGGAGTACCCGTTTGCGCGCAGCGTAACCAGGCAGTTGCGAGGTCACGACGACCGTATGGATTTTCTCGCCGGCATCGATCTCATCCTCAGAGGCATTCGCTCACGCCGCCGCCAGGTGGGCAAAGCGACTTTGCCTCGGACTGCTAGGCCGGGACGGTCGTCTGCGGAGGGTTCGCCGGCAGCACGATTTCCTCGTCGGTGAAGGATGCCGGCAGGCGAACCTCAGCGACACAACCCACGGCATCCAGGCGATTCGTGACGCGAAGCACGCCGCCATGGGCCTCAGTGATTTGCCTCGCCAGCGCGAGGCCAATGCCGCTTCCTCCTGGCTTGGTGGTATAAAACGGCACAAATATATTTGATGGATTGATCAGGCCGGCGCCGTTGTCTTCAATCAAAATCACGACCGCCTGTGGGCTTCTCCTCCAGGTAATCGTGACCTCAGGATGATCCGCATTCGCCAGGGCAGCTTCCGCAGCATTGCGCAGGAGATTGATGATCAGTTGTTCTACCTGATCGGGATCGAGCTGCAACACCAGTTCGGGTCCAGGATCGAGATGGACGCTGACCCTGGTCTCGAGTGCGACGGCACGCTCCATCAGTGCGTGCAGACTCACGGGTTGAAACGCGGGTTGTGGCAACTGGGCTAATTGACGATAGGCCTGAATGAAGCGATTCAGCGACTCAGCGCGGTTCTCGATAATTCCCAAACCACGATCCAGGCTTACGGCAGGATCATGCGCCGTCGAGTTCTGCATCAGTGAGCGCAAGCTGCCGGCAATGGACTTGATCGGTGTCAACGAATTGTTGATCTCATGACCGATGACGCGGATGAGCCGCTGCCAGGCATCGCGCTCCTGCTCGCGCAGCGCAATACTCACATCCGACAGCACCAGCAACGTATGAGGAATGCCACCCTGGCGAAAGCCGGAGGTCCTCACCATCCAATGAACTGGATTCCCTTTGCCGGCCAGCACCAGAATCCCCCGGTCCGGCTGCTCGAGCAAGCCGGCCAGTTGCAGCTCATGCGCGGCTGAGCCCAGGGCACGCGCCGCATTGAGGTGAAAGATCCGTTCCGCAGCGGGGTTGACCAGGCGGAGACGATGCTCAGGATCAAACGCCAGGACCGGCGCGTCCATGGAAGAGATCACACAACGCAGCAGATTGCTGGCCTCCATCTCAACCATTCGCTGTTTCTGCAGAATGTCGGCAAACTCGTTGATCTCGAGTGCAAGTTCGCCAAGTGCGTCCTCCTGCCGCGCTCCGCGGGCGCGGAAGGAGTAGTCCGATTCGCGCAGGGCGGAAACCACATTCGCCAGCGTCTGCAAAGGGCGAATGATCTGCTCCATGAGGAGGCCAGCGGCAATCAGCGAGAGCACAGCGGTGGTGCTGAGCAGGGTGATGGTGGCGCTGCGGGAAAATTTTCCATGCCACAAGAGGATGGCGGCGAGGATAAATGCCGGAGCTGCGATGCACAGGCACAAGAGACGGATGCGGGGTTCGAATGGACTGATCCGGACAGGAGTCTGCCTAGATTCCATACTTTTCCATCCGGCGATAGAGTGCGCCCCGGCTTAGTCCCAGGGCCTCCGCCGCATGGCTTACGTTGCCGCCGACCCGGGCCAGCGCCTTACGGATGAGGATGCTTTCCACGGCTTCCAGGCTAAGCTCATCGAGGCTTTGGGGGGAAGAGCGAACCTGGCTCAAGCCGAGGTCGGCGGTTTGAATGCGTGCTCCGCGCGCCATGAGCACGGCGCGCTCGACGGCGTGGTCGAGTTCTCGCACATTGCCCGGCCAGCCGTGCTGCAACATGGCTTCGAGTGCGCCGGGCTCAAAGCCGGTCGTCGCTTTGCGATAACGCTGGGTGTAACGCGACAGGAAGTGTCCCGCGAGCAAGGGGATATCCTCACGGCGATCGCGCAGCGGGGGAAGATGAATCTCGACCGTATTGAGGCGAAACAGCAGGTCTTCGCGAAAGCGTCCCCCCGCACACTCCGCATGCAGATCAGCGTTGGTTGCCGAAATCAACCGCACATTGACGCGCTTGGTCTGCGAAGAGCCGACGCGCTCCAGGTCGCCGGTTTCGAGCACGCGCAGCAGCTTGGCCTGCTGGCGTAGCGGCACGTTGGCGATTTCATCCAGAAACAAGGTGCCGCGATCGGCCAGTTCGAAACGGCCGATACGATCGTTGCGCGCATCCGTGAAGGCGCCTTTGACGTGACCGAAGAGTTCGCTCTCGAAGGTTCCTTCTGCCAGCGCGCCGGTGTTCACGGCTACCAGGGTGCGCGCGTTGCGGGCGGAAAGTGCGTGCAGGGTTTGAGCAACGACCTCTTTGCCGGTGCCATGCTCTCCAGTGATCAGTACGTTCGCGTCGGAAGGTCCGATGCGTGCCAACAGCTCGAGCACCGGCTGCATGGAAGGAGCCTGGGCGATGAGTTCGGGCCGGCCATCAGCGCGCAGCAGACGATTCTCCGCCTCCAGAATCTCTGCCTGGCGAACTGCGCGGCGTAGTTGAATCTGGGTGCGCAGAATGGAGATGAGGCGCGCGTTTTCCCAGGGCTTCTGGATAAAGTCGCAGGCGCCGCGACGCATCGATTCGACGGCGAGATCGACATTGGCCCACGCGGTCATCACGATGATGCGCAGGCTGCTGTCGTGTGCAGCTAGCTGGGCGAGGAGCTCCAGACCTTCCGCACCCGAAGTGGTGTCGCGGGTGTAGTTGAGATCGATGAGCAGTGCATCGTAGGACTCGCTGGCCACCCGCTCGCGTACCTCACGCGGAGACTGGGCCCGCTCGACGCGGTAGCCTTGCGGCTGCAGGAGCAGCTCGATGGCATCGAGGATATGCGGCTGGTCATCCGCCGCGAGTATTCTGGGCGCGTCTTGCTGGGTCCGGCCCGCGATGCTTTCCTTCGCGGCTGAAAGCGTGTTTGCCATAGGTGCGGTCACCGACAGTATAGTGCGCCAAAGGTTGAGATTGGCCCACGCAAGCGAAGAACCCCGTGACTAAGGCTTGCTCTGAGCGACGACACCGTTCTTTGCGTCGTCTATCGAGACGCCGGTGCGGTCCAACGTCGTTCCGGTAGCGCGGTCAATGTCTGCTTTCGCCTTTTCATAAGCAGTCTGTGCGGTAAAAAACGCGGATTCCGCGACAGCGAGACCTTGTTCTGCAATCAGCGTGTCGTACCTGGACATCGCTCCAATGTCTTGCTCCTTCTTGGCGATATCGAAGGTCTTCTGCGCGAGATCGCGTGCCTTTTGCGCGGCCGCCACCCGGGCTTGCGCCTGCTGGAGAGCAAACTGCGAGTCGCGGATGTCGAAGCGAAGGCTCTTCTGCTGCTGCTCCTGGGCAATCTGGCTCTGGCGGTATGCGAGCACGGCGCGGAACTGGTCCGCTTTGACCACACGGTTGCGCAGGTTGATGGTGAGATTGACGCCGACTTCGTACTGGGGTGCCGAGTAGTTGAAGGTGTTCACGAACATGCTGGCGAAGTCGGTGGGCAGGCTGGTGGCGCAATTTTCCGGGCTGAGACTGCAATTCGGGTTTTTGGGGCCGGCGGCGCCCGTGCCTCCGTAGTAGCCGTACAAATTAAGTTGAGGCAGCAGTTCGCTGTTAATGTCCTTGAGACTCTGGCGCTGGACCTCCGCCGAATTACGGAAAATCGCGACTTCAGGCCGGTTCTTCATGGCCTCGTCGATCAGCTGGGTGATGGTTTGCGATTCGTTGGGATCGGGACCGCCCTGGAGGTCGAGCGGGATGACGGGGACTTCGTCGATGGACGGGTCGTCGGTTCGGGTGAGATCGTCTTTAATGAGCAGCTCGGTGTGCCTCAGCGTTGCCTTGGCGATGGTAAGGTCGCCCTCGCTGGTGGCAACCGCAGACTGGTCCTTCGTGGCCTGCATCGCAGGAATGTTCTGCAGCTCCAACTGTTTCTGGTCGTCGGTCAGGGTCTGATTGGCGTAGTCCAATGACCGGGTCTTCACCTGGACGTCCTGATAAGCGTTGACCAGATCCCAATAGAGCTTCTCAATGTCGGTGACGGTGGCAATGACCTGCTGCTGAAAGACGAGATCGGTGGTCTGCAGGTTTCTTTTGGCAATATGGATGAAGCGCTCGTTGCTGGCTAGGCCGAATCCGTACAGCAGCGGCTGTTGAAGATAGAGCGTGAAATTGGAATTCAGTTCGGGATTGACTGCGAAATACGGACTGTTGTTGGCGGCGCGGAAGCCGGTGTAGTTGACCTGCAGGTAGGTGCCGAGAGGAAAGTATTGCTGGTACTGCGATTGGACCTCGATGTTGTTTACCTTATAGAGCTCGACTCCGACCTGGGAAAGGTTCGGCTCCGGGGTGACGGTGTGTTGCACATAGCCGCTGAAGATGAGCAAGGGGTCGAACGGGGGAACGGACGCGCCGGCGCCGAGCGTGGAGGTGACGAGGCCGCCGTTGCCTGCGGTCGCACTCGCGGAGCCACCACCGCCCCCCGAGGCGCCAAAGCCGCTCGCCGTGGTCGAGACGACGCTGGTGTTGACACCGTTGGCGTTGCCTCCCGCCTTGGTACGCTGAAGATCGGCTCGCGCGATGGGGAAGTTGTAGCGGAAGGAGGCGAGCGTGAGATTATTTTCGAGCGCCAAAGCGATCGCGTCCCGCAGGGAGATGCGGAGCTTGCCGTCTTGAATAAGGTCGTAGAGGCGCTGCGAGTTTTGCAGGTTGAGTTCCGGCACCGTGCTGGGCATATACGGCGCGAGGGGATTGTGGGAATGCGGCGGTTCAATGTGAAAAGGGCCCCCCTGGTAGGTTACCGGGCCCGGCCGCGCCGCTGCTTGCGCCTGCTGTGCGATCGTCGGGACTGGAGGTTGCTGAGGAGCCTCGGGCACGCCAGCCGGGGTGGAGTTCGCCTGTGCGAAAGTAGTCGAAGCGAGTAGACCCGTTGTGCAAAGCACCGCGATTGCTTTCTGTATTGCAAACCCCGCTTGGGTAACACGCCTCATGCCTTTACCTCGGTGGACTGGTTCAAGCCGGGATTTGCGGTGTCATTCACCAGCCAGCCATCGCGAACTTCAAGCACACGGCTCCCGTACGAAGCATTGATGTCGGAATGAGTGACCTGGATGATGGTGGTTCCCTCCCGATTCAATTCCTGAAAGAGTTCCATGATCTCCTTGGCCTGGGAGGAATGCAGATTGCCTGTGGGCTCGTCAGCCAGCAACAATGCCGGGCGATGAATGAGAGCGCGCGCCACACCCACCAACTGCTGCTGGCCGCCAGAGAGCTGGTTAGGAAAGAGATCTTTTTTGCCTACGATGCTGAAGCGATCGAGCGTGTCCGCGACCAGCGCCTGACGCTCGGCGCGGGAGATGTTCTTATACGAGAGCGGCAGATCGATATTCTCCGCAACGTTGAGGTCGTCGAGCAGGTGGTAGCTTTGAAACACCATGCCGATATTGCGCCGGGCGAGGTCTGCCCGTTGCTTGCGGTTCATTAAGTGGACGGCCTCGTCGTTGAACCAGTAGGTTCCGGCCCACTGATCGTCAAGCAGGGCCAGTACGTTCAGCAGCGACGACTTCCCTGCTCCGGACGGTCCCATGATGGTGATGAATTCGCCGGCCTGGATCTTGAGGTTGATACGCCGGAGTACCCAGGTCTGGCCGGCGCCGGTTTTGTAACTTCTTTCGATATTTTCTAGCGAGATCATTTTTGGCCTTCTTCGGAGTTGCCCAGGACGCACGTCCTGGTTGTCGTCCGCCGTCCCTGCGGGACTTTCCTTTGTGCAACACCCACCCAGGACTGATGTCCTGGGCCACTGTCTGCCGTCCCTGCGACTTGTCTGCTGCTGCCGAAATCGTGATTGGTAACTTTTACTGCATTTCCATGGCGTGCTCGGAAAATTCGCCTTCGGCGACGATCTTGCCGTCGAACAAGTGGATGTTGCGATCCGCATGACGGGCAAAGCGGGGATCGTGGGTCACCATGCAGATCGTCGCTCCCTCTTTATGCAGGTTCTTCAGCAATTCCATGACCGCTTCGCCATTCTTTGAGTCCAGGTTTCCAGTCGGTTCGTCGGCCAGCAGGATGGAGGGAGAACCGGCCAGGGCGCGAGCCACGGCGACACGCTGCTGCTGACCGCCAGAAAGCTGTGAGGGATAGTGCCGCATGCGGTGGGCCATACCCACGCGCTCGAGCGATTCCTGCACCCGCTGCTTGCGGTCGCTCGAGGCCATGCCGGAGCGATAGGTGAGCGGCAGCTCGACATTCTCGGCAACCGTGAGATCACCAATCAGGTTGAAGCTCTGAAAGATGAAGCCGATTTCCTGGTTGCGAATGCGCGAGCGCTCGGCAAACTTCAGATTCTCTACCGGACGCCCATTGAGTTCGTACTTGCCTCCGGTCGGCGTATCCAGCAGACCGATGATCGACAGCAATGTGGACTTACCGCAGCCGGAAGGGCCAGACATGGCAACATATTCCCCGCGGTCGATAGAAAGATGGACACCGGAGAGAGCGTGCGTTTCGATCTCCTCGGTGTAGAAAACCTTCGTCATTGCTTCAATCTGTATCAACGGCTGCATGCTTTCGCTCCTTTATTGAACTTAATCAAGACGAATTCTGTCGGTCGTATCCCAACGCGACATGTCACTTAGAATGACCGTATCCCCTTGATGCAAACCTTCGACTACCTGGATTGCATTCACCGAGGCACGGCCGACCTTCACCGGAACCCGAACGGCTCCCTTGCCGTCCGCGTCGACGCGGAAGAGGGTGATGGTGCTGTTTTCGTTGCCGAATGCCGGGCGGCCCACGTAAAGGACGTCCTGCATCCGTTGTAGATCGATGGTGCCGTCTACGCTCAAGTCAGGACGGACGCCGTCCGGCAGAGTGCCGGTCAACTCTACGTCCACGGTTACAGTTCCGTTCTGCACCGCGGGATCGATTCTTGAGACGGTGCCAGTCGCCAAGCCATTGTGCGTATCGACGGAGGAGGGCTGGCCGATCTGGATGTCACGCGCCTGGGTTTCGGGAATCTTCAACTGCGCTTTTAACTGGTTGGGCTGGACCACCTGCGCCAACATCGTTCCCACTGCGACATGCTGACCCACGGCCAGCGGCAAATCCGTGAGAGCGCCAGCGATGCCCGCGCGTACTTTCAGCGCGTCGAGCTGTTGCTTCTTGAGCGCATAAATCGCCTGGGCCTGCGACACCTTGGCCTGCTGCACCGCAAGCTGCGACTCAATGGCTTTCTCATTAATTTTGACCGTCTGCTGCTCGAGGTCCTGCCGAGTCGTCAACTCATCCGCCTTGCCCTGCGAGGCATGATACGTATTCCCGGAGACGACGCCCAAACCATAGAGCGACTTGTCCGTCTGTGCCTGCCGCTGCGCCTGGTTATAGTCGGCATTCACGGTGGCCGCTGCCTCTTTTTGCGCCATAAGGTCGCTCTGCACCTTCACCTGCACGTTGCTCAGGTCAGCCTGCGCTTCCTTCAAAGAGAGCTCGGCGTCGAGCGCCTCCTGGCTAAGCTCGGGATCGGCCAACTCCACCAGGACGGTGTCGGCTTTCACCATCGAACCGGGCAACGTGAGGATGCGTACCACCGTTGCGTCGGTCTGCGCCGGTATCTGACGGATCGCGTCTTCCCGCGGCACCAGGGTGCCGAGTCCATGAACCTGGCGCACCAGCGGACCGCGCTTGACCGTGTCGGTCCACACCACGGAACGATCGACGTTGGGCGCCGCCGGCTTGAGCCGCATAACCAGGACCGTTACAAGCGCCAGGACTACGACGCCGACCGCGATCGTGATCACCTGCCGCCGCCGCTTCTTTACTTTTATGTCAGGCCGAGAGATATCCATCGTTAGTTACGAATGCATGCTAGTGACCAAAGCCGCCCCGCCGTGCTTTTGTTGGAGTTGCTGGCCTTTTTCATCCTCCATAGCTACGCAAGCGCCGTTCGATTTGTTCAATTTTGACCTTCACTGTCCAGTTCCGGACAATGGAGGCTTGTGGTACAACGGATACCTGCATGAATGATCGATCGAAGATAATGGCCGCCGGCCTGATTTTGAGCGTTGCCTGCCTACCAGCCCTGAGCGCGAATGTTAGGGACTCCGCAAAAGCAAGCCCGACCTCGCAGACAGGTGGGTATGACTACGCCCACCCCGAGACCCAGCCTGCCAACGAATCGCTTGACCTTGCTATGTATGCGCAAATTCGTCAGGAAGGCCTGGAGCATACGCACATCATGGAGTATGCGAGCGCGTTGTTCGACGATATCGGTCCGCGCCTCACTGGCTCACCCAACCTGGCCAAGGCAAGTGCATGGACGCGAGACCAGCTCACCGCCATGGGATGTGCGAACGCTCATTTGGAAAGCTGGGGCGACTTTGGCATGGGCTGGCGGCAAATCAGCACCGCAGTGGACATGGTCACCCCGGATACCGCAGTCTTTATGGCGCAAGCCACGCCGTGGTCTCCCCCCACCCAGGGAACGCTGACCGGGACCGTCATAGCGATACCCGATCTGAAAGAAGAAAAGGATCTCGACGCGTGGAAGGGCAAGCTGGCGGGCAAGATTATCCTTTATGGAACCCCGCCGAAAGTCAGCCCCGATCCGGAACCGCCGCTGCAGCACTATGACGAAAACAAGCTGACGCAGATTTTTCAGTATCCGCTGGACGGCGATATGAACGAGCAGCATGTGCTCGCGCAGACGCCGAAGTTTTGGGAGGACTACTACAAGAAGATGCGATTCCAGGAACGGGTGGGCAAGTTTTTTGCCGACGAGCACGCCACCGCGTTTCTTGTTGCAGGCTGGAATAGCAGCGGCGGCATGTTTCGCGACGATAACGGTGAGCAATTAGTGGAGGACAGCTATCTACCCGCTCATAAGCAACTGCTTCCTTCCGCTGTGGTGTCGACCGACAACTTCGGCCGGATGAGCCGCCTGCTCGAACACTCGGTGCCGGTGACTGTGTCAGTGACCATTCACACCGAATTTACCGGTGACCATGAGCAGGGCTTCAACACGATCGCGGAAATTCCAGGCACCGATCCGGCATTGAAGTCCCAGGTGGTTATGGTCGGCGGCCACCTCGATAGCTGGATTGCGGGCACGGGTGCGACCGACGACGGCCCCGGGGTCATCGTCGCCATGGAAGCGATGCGCATTCTGACGGCGCTGCATGTCCAGCCTCGGCGGACCATCCGCATTGCCTTGTGGTCGGGAGAAGAGCAGGGTGAATTGGGATCGATGGGTTATGTCCACCAGCATTTTGCCACGGTGGGGTTGTCGACCAAACCGGAACAACAGCTGATTCCTGAATTCCTTCGCGAGCAGGTCGGCCCGCTCACGGTCAAACCGGAGCAGGCGCTGGTCTCCGGATACTTCAATATTGATAATGGCGGGGGCAAGTTGCTGGGTATCTATGCCGAAAACAACGCCGCGGTGGTTCCGATATTCACGCAGTGGATGGAACCCCTCAAGGACATCTCCGCCGGCACAATCTCGATGCGGAATACCGGTTCCACGGACCATGAGCCGTTCAACCAGGTCGGAATCCCCGGATTTCAATTTATCCAGGACCCACGAGACTATGAGACACGCAGCCTGCACAGCAACCTGGATGTGTATGAACGGCTGTCTCCTTCTGACCTGAAGCAAGCGGCGGTGGTGGAAGCGATTTTTGTCTACAACACGGCAATGCGCGATCAGATGCTGCCCCGTGCACCTTTGCCACGGCCAGAAGATGCGGAAAAAACAGGCAAACCCCTCACCGGACTGTTTCCCGGGGCGGTTGAGCCGGTAAAAAAACCGTAAAAACGTTCGCGGCGTCCGCATACGGGCAACGCTGTCCGGGAACGGACACCGCGGTTTCTTTCCGCGGCCTTTGTTAGCAAGCAGATTGGTCTCCGCGGAACCTGGCCTTTGGCATGCTCGTAGATTCTGCATGCAGACTCTACGGCAAGACATCGCGTATGCGCTTCGGCAGATGCGCCTCTCCCCGGTATTCACGCTCACCGCATTGCTCACGCTGGCACTCGGGATCGGGGCAACGACGGCCATCTTCTCGCTTATCTACTCTGTGATGTTGAAGTCGCTACCCGTCGTGGACCCTTCCAGCCTGTACCGGATCGGTTCCGGCAATAACTGTTGCGTCCAGGGCGGCCCACAGGATGACTGGGGACTTTACTCCTATCCGCTCTATCAGCGGCTCAAAGCAGAAGCCCCCGAGTTTGAGCAGTTGGCCGCGTTCCAGGGCGGAGGATCGCAGTTCAGCGTACGGCGTGGAGAAACCGACAATCAGGCCAAGCCTCTGCGCAGCGAATTCATCACCGGCAACTACTTTCAAACCTTTGGCCTGGGTGCATTCGCAGGACGCACCATCACTCCCAGCGACGACCAGGCATCCGCACCCTCGGTTGCCATGCTCAGTTATCGGGCCTGGCAGCAACAGTACAATTCCGATCCTTCGGTCGTGGGATCGTCCTTCATCGTGGAAGGCCACCCATTCACCGTCGTCGGCGTAGCTCCTCCAGGATTTTTTGGCGAGACACTGCGCAGCAACCCTCCTGAACTGTGGCTGCCGTTACAACAGGAGCCACTGGTCCTGGGTCAAAACGCGCTGCTCAAGCAATCCATCTCCGGGTGGCTGCGCGTCATTGGTAGAGTCAAGCCGGGCGCGAGCGTGGCGGGTGTTGCGCCGCGGCTCACCGGCGTGCTGCAGCAATGGTTGACGCATGACAGCGGATGGCCGGCGGAATTCATGCCGGTGATCATGAAGACTCTGGCCAAACAGCAAATTCAGGTGATTCCGGCGGGTGCAGGCGTGGCAGCGATGAAGGAAGATTACAGTGACAGTCTTCATATCCTGCTCACCGTCTCCTGCCTGGTGCTGTTGATTGCCTGTGCCAACATTGCCAATTTGCTGTTGGCACGCGGCGCTGCGCGACGGTCCCAGACCTCGGTGCGCATGGCGTTAGGCGCATCGCGGCAGCGGCTCATTCGGCAATCCTTCACGGAAAGTGTCCTGCTTTCTCTTATGGGAGGTGTGGCCGGGATTGCGGTGGCCTACCTGGGAGTCAAGCTCATCGTTGCGCTCGCGTTTCGCAGTGCGCACTACGTGCCCATTGATGCCACTCCTTCGATGCCGGTACTGGCCTTTGCCTTTGCTGTTTCGTTGTTAACCGGCGCGCTCTTTGGTACAGCACCCGCATGGTTCACTTCGAACGGCAACCCGGCCGATGCTTTGCGTGGAGCAAATCGCAGCACCCGCGACAGCGCGACGCTGCCGCAAAAGGTTCTCATCGTCGTGCAGGCCACGCTCTCCATCGTTTTACTTGCGGGCGCGGGGCTGCTGACCCGGAGCTTAAGCAATCTGGAACACCAGGGCTTTGGCTTTGAGACCGACCATCGCATCAGCATTGTGATGAACGGACCTTCGGCCACCTATACCGAACCCCAACTGGATGCGCTGTACCACCAGCTGCAACTGCGGCTGGGACAAATACCAGGAGTGGAACGCGCTGCGCTAGCCCTGTATACCCCATTTTGGGACAGTTGGGGTGAAGCGATCGTTCCCCAGGGTCACGGGGTTCCCCAGATGGACAGTGAATCCATTTCGACCTGGGACCGCGTAAGCCCCGGTTACCTGGAAACCATGGGGCAGCCGATCCTGCGTGGCCGCACCCTCACGGAAGACGACCGTGCCAACACGCACAGTGTGGCGGTGGTGAATGAGACATTTGCCAAACATTTTTTCCAAGGACAAGACCCGCTCGGGAAACATTTTGGGCTGGATATGCCGGAGTACAGCACCTCGTACGAAATTGTTGGCGTGGTAGGCGATGCGAAATATTCCGATGCACGGAATGCCGCCCATCCCATGTTCTTCGCCTCACTGGCTCAGCACGTGACCTATGACCAGCCGATTATGGCGCTGGTGGACCACCGGTCGCATTACATCACTGGCGCCGTACTCAAGCTGAAGGGCAATTCGCTTGGATTGGAGTCGGCGATCCATAAGGCATTGAATGACGTGGATCCCAATCTGACCATCATCCATGTTCAACCCATGCAAGAGCAGGTGGATAACAGCTTTGACCAACGTCGCTCGGTGGCGCAAATGACCGGGTTGTTCGGTTTGCTGGCGCTGCTGCTGGCGGCGGTAGGGTTATATGGGGTAACCGCCTACACGGTGGAGCGGCGCACGAGCGAGATCGGCATCCGTATGGCGTTGGGCGCGGACCGCAGTAACGTAATCCGGCTGGTATTGCGGGGAGCGTTTCGCCAGGTGGTTCTAGGGTTGGTGATCGGCGTTCCGCTCTCGATCGCTTGCGGCCGTCTGTTGGCGGAACAACTCTACCAGGTCAAGAGTTGGGATCCGCTGGTGCTTGCCGTCTCCATTGCGGCGTTGGGCTTGTGCGCTCTCATCGCGAGCGTGATTCCAGCCCAGCGTGCTGCTTCGATTAATCCGGTGCAGGCGTTGCGCACGGAGTAAAAGGGACGCTCACTCGGTGCGCAGAGCCTGCATGGGTTCGATCCTCGAGGCGCGCAAGGCAGGCAACGCGCAGGCGGCCAGCGCAGTCAGCAACAGGCAGCCGACCATGCCGGACAGAACCAGTGGATCCAGCGGGCTGGTCCCATAGAGGATGGAGCGGATGAAGGTTGCGGCGATTGCTCCTCCGACAAGACCAATTGCGAGGCCCACAAAGACGGGCCCCAAACCATCGAACAATACCAGGCGCAACACCTCGGACCGTTGCGCTCCTAACGCCATGCGTATGCCAATCTCGGTGATGCGCTGAGACACGAGATACGAAAGCACTCCGTAGAGGCCAATGGCGGCGAGCAGCAATGACAATACAGCAAACGATAAGACTAGCGTCGCGCTGAAGCTCTGACTGGCGGTGGATTTTCCTACGATCTGCGGCAGCGTGTACACGGAGAAAACCGCCAACTGCGGATCAAGCGCTTCAACCTGCTGCTGGATGGGCATGGAGAAGTTGAGCGGATTGCCCGCGGTGCGCGCGACTACCGTGGCCATGCTGGTCTGCCGGGGCAAACCAGAGAGTATGGGGAAGTACATTGTGGCCTTGACCGGTTCGGTCACGTCGTACAAGGTATCTCCGACGACACCGATGATCTGGTAGTCCTCAGGGTTTACGTTCCAGTGCACATTGACCATCTTGCCCAATGGGTCTTCTCCGGGAAAGAACTGATCGGCGAATCTCTTGCTGACGATCATGTAGTGGTCATGATCGAGGCGCTCCTGATTGCTGAAAAAGCGGCCGCGCAGCAGGGGTATCTGCAACGCGCTGAAGTATCCCGGGTCAGCAGTGCGGTAGATAGCATCGTTCTGCAGTTGAAAGCTGGTGGATGGGTGCGAGGGAAGAGTAAATGTCTCATCCCCGTCATAACCAGCGGCGGGAGCTGTTGAGACGAGGCCGGCAGCAACGACGCCGGGGAGGCGGCGCACACGCTCCAGCAAAGCTTCGTGGAAGCCAACTACTTTTTCCCGGGTGTCGTATTGTGTCTCGGGCAGGCCGAACATCAGGGTGAGCACATTGTCCGTGGTACAACCCAGACTGCTTGTCCGCAGGTGTAGGAAGCTCTTGAAGAGCAGGCCGGCGCAGATGAGCAAGAACCACGGTGAGCGCGATTTCGCCGGTGAGCAGTGTCTTGCGCAAACTTGCGCGGGATACGCTGCCACCAACGGAGCGAGATGATTCCTGAAGAGCGCTGAAGATGCCGGAGCCCGTCGATGAGATGGCAGGTAGCAGACCGGCCAGGAAAGCGGTGATCACGACCAGGCCAACGGAGAACGCAAGCACCGTGCCATCCACGTGGATGGCTTCGACGCGAGGAAGATCCTTCCAGTGGTTAGCCAGCCAGCCGGTTGCCAGGAAAGAAAGTAGTACGCCTACGGATCCGCCGATGAGGCATATCAGCAGGCTCTCGGTCATCTGCTCTGCGATGAGAGCGAGCCGGGTACCGCCCAGCGCGCTGCGGACAGCAAACTCCTTACGCCGTGCTGCGGCGCGCGCTACCAAGAGGTTCGAAACATTCAAGCAGGCGATCAGCAGCATGCACCCCACCGCGCATAGCAGCACGATCAGCGGCGTCTTCACATCCTTGACGACATCATTGATCATCGGCAGCCACAGCGCGTCTTCCGCAACCGGCTCGGTTGGATGAGCGAGATGAAGCTGGTATTGCAGCGCACTGACTTCCCGGATCGCCGCCTCGGCGGTGACGCCCGGCTTGAGCCTCGCCACCACGTGACTCTGGTGGCCCGCGTGGTTGTTCCACATCTTCAGGTCGAAGGTTGAAGCGTAGGGCACCCAAAGCTGAATCTCCGGGTCGGGATAGGTGAAGGAGGCGGGTAAGACCCCAACGACCTGGTAAGGAATGCTATCCAGTCGTATCTGCTTGCCGATGATGGAAGGGTCTCCTGCGAAGCGTCTCTGGAAAAGGCTCCACGAGAGCAGAACAACGTGGTTTGCATCCGGCTGATCTTCCTGTGCACTAAACGTGCGTCCCAACGCGAGCTGGGTCCCGAGCAAGGAGAACATATTCCAGGAACCGGCCACAGCGCGCACATCCTCGGGCATATCGCCATGATCGCCGGTGAGATCGAAGCCGTACCAGCGCCATGCAGCCATGTCTTGAAATCCATGTGTCTGCTGATGCCAATCGCGGAAATCGGCAGGAGAGACCACGTTGAGCGGTCCGTCTCCCGGTTGCGCGTTGCGGAAGTGTTCGTAAACCATCACCAGGTCGCCGGGTTCACGGAAGGGCAACGGTTTGAGCAGAACCGAGCGGACCATGGTGAACAACGATGTGGTGGCTCCGATGCCGAGAGCCATGACAAGAATCGCAGTCAGGGCGAAGCCGGGGGCACGCGTGAGAGCGCGCGCGCCCTGGCGCAGATCAGCCAAGAACTTCTCAAGCCCGCTCCAGTTCCAGCTGGAGCGGGCTTGCTCCCGCACCAGGGTGGAGTTGCCGAAGAGGCGCAGGGCTGCGTAGCGCGCGTCCTGGGGAGAGAGGCCCTGGGCTTCGTACTCCTTGATTTGCTGGTCGAGATGGAATTGCACTTCGTCGTCGAGCTTTGCCGTCTGGTTCCGGCGGCGAAACAGCATCAACACTGCCATACGGAGTTGGTCGAACCAGCGCATAGGGTTACACTCCTTCGACAACCAGATTGATAGCGGTGGAAAGGCGGCTCCAGCTTTCCTTCTCGCGTTCCAGTTGGGTGCGGCCGGCGGCGGTGAGGGAATAGAACTTGGCCTGGCGGCCGTTGCTGTCGCCCCACTTAGCCCGAATCCAGCCTTGTTGTTCCAGGCGATGGAGCGCGGGGTAGAGTGAGCCCTGCTGAACCTGCAGGACGTCATTTGAGATTTGCTGGATGCGTTTGGCGATGGCCCAGCCATGTTTGGGTTCGAGTGAGATTGTCTTGAGGATCAGCAGGTCGAGGGTTCCCTGCACGAGGTCGCTTGGCTTTCCCATACTATGACTATCTACACCCGAGGATTGTAGATAGTCAACAATGGGTGCGGTGGCTGTCCGTCTGCGCACAGCGCTGTTCGAGAGCGGACAAACCGCAGGTCCCTCCGGCCCGTTGTCGAAAAGCACGCATTCGGTAGCCCCGAGTCGGGGTGCCCCATATCTCGCCCGCTGTTGGCGAGATGTGGGAAGGAAACGACTGCTGCGCGCGGTGTGCGGAGGTCTGCCCAGTCCTTGGGATATCGTCCTGAACATCTGTCAATTCGCACATCTCGCCAACATCAGGCGAGATATGGGGCACCCCGACTCGGGGCTACCGAATGGGCCTTAAGGCCCATGACTCCTCCGGTTCATTGCGCGCGCAGAGTTTCTGCGGGGTCAATGCGGGCGATTCTCAAGGTGGGCAGCACGGCCGCAAGCATAGCCACCGCGAGTAACAGGCCCGAGACAGCACAGAGCGTGAGCGGGTCATGCAAGCTCACCCCGAAGAGTTGACTCCGCAAGACCCTCACCGCGACTGCCGAGAGGACAAGACCAGCGATCAATCCGGTCGCTGTGGCAAAGATTCCGGATCGGGAAACTTCAACCATCGCTCCCTGCACGGTACAACCGAGCGCCATGCGGATGCCGAACTCACGCGTGCGTTGATTGACCAGGTTTGAGACCAATCCGTAAATGCCGATGGAACAGAGCAAGAGCGCTAACCCAGCCAGTGTGGTCAGAAGGGTGACTTCGAGATGCTGCAAAAGCAATGTTTCCGCAAGCACATCGTTCATGGCGCGGAAGCCGGAGAAAGGAAGATTGGGATCCACGGCAGCCAGTGCCTGCTGCATCCGCTGGGTGACACCAGGAAGGCTTGCCTTGGTACGGACAATCCAGCTGGGCTCAAACCAAACGTTTGCCAGGTTGACCAATTCCGTCGGCATCTGGGCTGCCGGCACATACACCGTCGGTTCGGCAACGATCGGGTCGCCAGGGTTCAGACCCGGCGGAGCCACTACGTTACCCACGATGCCTACGACCTCCTCGGGCGCATTTCCGGCGTCGCCTCGGAAGTGGCGGCCGACACTGCTTTCCTTGCCGAGATACTTGCGCGCAAACGCTACATTGACTACGGCAACACCATGGCTGCCGGCCGTATCACTCGCAGCCAGAAGACGACCCTCCCTAAGGGGAATCTGGAGAGTTTCAAAATAACCCGGCGTCACGTAAACCAGGTTGGTCATCTCAATCTCTCCGGTACCAGGGCCATCGGCGATGGTTATGCTGTCGTTCAGAGCACGCTCATAGGGCACGCTCAGACCCACAGCAGCGGATTCTACCCCGGGTACTGCTTGCATGGCCGCCACGCTTTGATCCAGCAGCTTGAGAAATGCCGCCTGATCGTTATAGCGAGCCTCGTCCAGTGAGGCATTAGCAACGACTACGTTTCTGGGATTGAACCCCGGCGGCAGCGTCCTGAGATAGATCAGCGTTCTTACAAGCAGACCTGCGACGGTAAGCAGAACGACGGTCAGTGCCACTTCCGCAATCATGAGCGCATAGCGTGTGCGACTTCCACCCGACTGCGCGATGGAGCGATTGCCGGTGTTCGCCATCGCGGAACGCACGTCGATACGGCGCATGCTCAGCGCCGGCAAAAGGCCAAAGAACAAGCTGGCTGCCATGCCAACACCCGCGGTAAATAGCAATACCCGAGCATCGAGCGAGACACCACCGATGGGCAGGAACTTGTCGGGAATACTCTGGTTGATGAGCTGCAGGGTCAGGTTTCCGAGCAGCAACGCGGAGGCTACGCCCACGGTGGTCAGCAGCAGGCTTTCCATCCAGAATTGACGCAGAATGGCCCACCGGGTCGCCCCCAGAGCGAGGCGGGTTGCAATCTCAGCCTCTCTGCGGCCGACGCGTACCAACGCTAAGCCCGCCAGGTTGGCACACGCTACCAACAGAACAAAGCCCACTGCCGACATCAGAATCATCGCCGGGAGGCGAGTTTCTACCGCGAGATTCTGCTGCAGTGGCACGGCGAAGTAATTCACGTCGGCGCCGGCATACCTGCCGGAAATAACGTGTGTGGTCATCGATTGCAGGTGGTGTAACTGCGCATTCGCCTGTTGCCAGGTTGCGCCATCTTTGAGACGAAGGATCGGGGTGAAATTGTCGCCTCCCCCCTCATCCGATGTCTCCGGACGGAGAGAAGTCCACAAGTCCACTTTGCCTGGAGTCACGGCACCGGGCGGCAGAACAGCGATGACGGTATAAGGTACCCCCTTTAACCGGATTGCCTGACCAAGGATGGTAGAGTTCGCAGCGAAGATGTTCTTCCACAAGCCATAGCTCAGCACGACGGCGCGCGGCCCTCCGGCAGTGTCCTCCGCGGCGGTAAAGTTCCGGCCGAGCATCGGGTGCAAGCCTAAGACTTCGAAATAGCTGGCAGACACACGCTCCCCATGCACAAACTGTGCTCGGCCGGCAGCTTCAAGATTCACACCGCCGGTCCCGCTGGAGACAGCTGCGGTCACGGCGGGAACATTGTCTCGGAGCTGACGCCAGGTATCCCGGTCAATGGCGGTGGGAAACGACCTCTTGGCAGGGCCCGAGATTCTCTGCTGCAGGGCTCCCAGCCGCTCCGGCTGTGGGTACGGGAGAGGCCGCAAAAGCAACGCATCGACCACGCTGAAGATGGCGGTGTTGGCGCCAATGCTCAGGGCGAGCGTCAGGATGACGACGATGGAAAAGCCTGGGTTCTTGCTGAGCTGCTTTACGGCGTATCTGAGGTGCTGGAATGCGCTCTGCATATCGGTCTCCTCAGACCATGTCTATGCACTTGGATGACCAAACTCAGGCCGCGCGAAACCTTGGAAGGCGAGAAAACAGCTGAATGATGAGGAGCAGTACGAGTTGGGCGACGATGGCGCCCGAAACATCGATGCAGACATCGACCGGAGAGCTGGTACGGCTGGGCAGAAAGCTCTGGTGAAACTCATCCGAGATCGCAATCAACAGGGTGGAACCTACGGCCAGCATGGATGCTCTTCGCCAAAGCGTCCAGTGCTTGACGGCCATGCGGCGAAGGGTTTGCCGCCAGCTATAGAAGAACGCAACACTGACAAGGCCGTAGCCGACGAAATGGCCGGTCTTACGAATCAGGTGATGAACCTCATTCCAGCGCGCGCTGCTGATGGGGCCGAGGAAATGAACCCACAACGGGTACAGAAAATGGCTGGTGTTCTGGGCCGACATGGTTGCCGTCGATTCGAGGGCAATCATGAGGATGCTCAGGACAGCCGGAATCCAGTCAAGGACGGGTCGCAACCCGGAAAACTTGGAAAGGCCCATCTGGTCATTATAAAGGTTCAGTTTGGCAGGGACGTCAAAAGTCCGTCGCGAACGGTGACACCGGATTCCCGAAAGCGATTACTTTTGAGGCAACGGTTATTGCCGACGCCCACCCATCGCGTCGCGCACCACCATGGGCGAGGAGAGCGATTGTGGGATGTGGTCCCTTCACCTTGCATGGGTCACCCAACGATATCTAGACGGTGAGGGTTTCGCAGGCGGCGCTGAGCCAGATCGCAACTGCTTTTGCGCCTGGATCCGGGTGCCCGAGCACGCGATCGCCGAGATAACTGGAGCGGCCCAGGCTGGGCCTCATCTGGGCGGTGGCTTCTGCACCTCGCTCCGCCGCTTCGAGTGCAGCCGGGATGCCCTGGGGAAAGGCCCTGGCAAATGGGTAGAGAGCATCCAGCATGGTGCGGTCGCCAGGCTTGGCGCCACCGAGCTCGGTGATGGCCTCGCAGCCCTGTTCGAGTGCTTCCTTCCATTGCCCCGTGGACTCGAGAACGCTACCGCAGCGCAGAAACAGTACTCCGTACAACGGGCCCGAGGATCCACCTAACTCGTGGCGGAGCGTATGCCCCAGCGCCTTGAGCGTTGCGGGGGTGTCATCCAATGGATATCCAGGCAGCGCGGCCAGTACTGCGTTGGCTCCACGCGCTATGCTGACGCCGAGATCACCGTCCCCGGTGATGCGATCCAGTTCCGTCAGCTGCGCTTCGGCTTGCAACAGTGCCTGGCACGCGGCCTCAATCGCACGCCTTGCCTTTTTGTTTTGCCCGCCTTTCGGCTTTGCTACCGGGACAGCGACGATCGGCGCTTGCGCGTTGCCTGGAGGCCGCCTGGCGGCATTCGGCCACGCAGGCGCCGTTGTCGGGGCATCGAGGAAACGCAGCCTTTCGTCGTCGACTCCGAGAACGGAAATCGAGATTCCTGCCATATCGAGCGACGATAGGAACGTGCCGGCGTAGATCCGCTCCACCGTAAATCCCTTGCCTGCGAGAAAGGTCACCGCATGACGGGCCACGATGGCCAGTTCCATTTCGGTGGTTGCTCCCAGATTGTTCACCATGACGGCTATGCGGGTTGTGCCGCCAAAGCCCTGGCGCAGAATCTCGGTGAGCAGTGTCTCCGTCAACTGGTCCGCGGTTTGCAAATCCATCCGCTTGACGCCGGGCTCACCGTGGATCCCCAGGCCCAGTTCCATTTCCTTTTCGCCCAATTCAAACCCAGGTCTACCTACCGCGGGAGAGGTGCCGGCAGAAAACGAAACACCCATGGTTGCGAGAGACTGTACCGCGGCCCGGCCAATGGCGGTTACCTCCGCCAGGCTCTTGCCCTCAGCGGCCGCCGCGCCCACCAATTTGTGAATGAACACGGTACCGGCAAGACCGCGCGCGCCCGTCGCCTGACCGGTGCCTTTCAGCGCCACATCATCATCGACCAGCACGATCTCGACCGCGGTTCCCTCGCTGCGGGCCATCTCGGCCGCCAGTCCGAAATTAAGACGATCTCCGGTGTAGTTCTTAACCACCAGCAGAGCTCCGGGCTTGCCGGCCACTGCCTGGATGGCAGCAAAGACGGTGTCGCTGCTGGGGGACGTAAACACTTCGCCGGCTATGGCGGCGCTCAGCATGCCGGCACCGATATATCCCGCATGGGCAGGTTCGTGGCCGCTGCCACCGCCGGAGATGAGCGCTACCTGCCGTTGGCGTACCTGTTCCGCATCAGCGCGGACCAGGGCTTTGTGTCCGGGCAAACGCAGGGAGCCAGGATGCAGCACGGCGAAGCCTTGCAGCATCTCTTCCACGACGTCCTGGGGCTGGTTGATGAACTTTTTCATGATGCCAACTGTGGTAAGATTCGGGCCATTGGGGGAATTCCATGGCTCAGTACTCCAGACGTGATTTTATTAAAACCGGCATCGCTGCAGGCGCACTGGCCAGCGGCACCCTGCCGCTGAGCGCCACCGCGCAGAAAGCAACCGACCAGGTTACGCTGGGAAGCACGGGGACCAAGGTAACACGCCTCGCGTTCGGCACAGGAACCATGTCTGGCCAGGTGCAGCGGGACCTTGGGCAGGAGCAATTCACCAAGCTGGTGCGCTACGCGCACGAGCGCGGCATCACCTTCTTTGAGACTGCGGAATCGTACGGCGGCATGCACGAGATGCTGGGGATCGCGCTCAAGGGTGTTCCGCGCGACAGTTATCAATTAATGAGCAAGATCACCACCACCCACGAGGGTGTCGATCCACAAGCCAAAATTGACGAACTGCGCAAGAAGGCCAACACCGAATACTTCGACATTATGCTGCTGCACTGGCAGCATACCGGGACTTGGCCTACCGATAGCAAACGGTTCGCGGACGCCATAGCAGAAGCGCAAGAGAAGAAGATCATTGTGACCCGCGGTGCTTCCGTGCATGGGCTGCCGGCGCTGCGCCAAGTGCCGGCCGACCCCTGGCTCGAGGTGGCCATGATTCGCGTGAACCACACCGGCAAATCGATGGACGCAGAGAACTACGACACCAGCGGGCCCGGGAACGTGAACGAAGTGGTCGAGCACGTGAAGCAGGTAAAGAAGCAGGGCCTGGGCGTGATCAGCATGAAGCTTGTCGGCGAAGGCTCCTTCACGCAACGCACCGATCGCCAGGCTGCGATGAAGTTCGCCTTCCGCCATGCAGGCGTGGACGCGGTGACGGTCGGCTACAAAAACACGGCCGAGATCGATGAAGCGATTGAGAATCTCAACCTCGCGCTCGCGTAACAACGAATGAAGCAGATCGTGGCGGTCGCCCTATGGTTGGCCGCCACTTCTGCGTTTGGCTCCCCGTGCGCGAGCCTGCTTTCCCTCGCATTGCCGAATACCTCGATCACCAGCGCGCAAGTGGTCGATGGCGCGTGCCGGGCCGCCGCCACACTGAAACCCACCAGCGACTCTGAAATCAAGATAGAGGTCTGGCTGCCGCTTGCCGGCTGGAATGGAAAATTCCTGGCGATGGGCAGCGGTGGTTGGGGCGGAGCGATCGACGAGAAAGCCCTGGCATTCGGGCTGCAGCGCGGTTACGCCACGGCGGCGACTGACGATGGTCACGAGAGCCAGGGGGGAGCATTCGTGCTCGGCCATCCGGAGAAATTCATCGATTTTGCCTACCGGTCCGAACATGAAATGACGGTCACGGCGAAAGCGATTATCCGGGCTTTTTATGCGCGCGATCCGCAGTACTCATACTGGGATGGATGCTCCGGTGGCGGCCGCGAAGGACTGATCCAGGCTGCCCGCTTTCCTGACGAGTTCGACGGCATCATTGCCGGTGACCCCGCGACCTTTCGTAGAAACGCGTGGGCGCTTTGGCTGGCGCAGGCCAGCTTTAAGGATCCCGCAGACACCATACCGCCGAGTAAGTATCCGATGGTGCACAAGGCGGTGCTCGATGCGTGTGACTCACTCGACGGGTTGCAGGATGGATTGATCGATGACCCCACGCACTGCCACTTTGATCCGAAGGTATTGGAGTGCAAGCAAGGGGATGCGCCGACATGCCTGACTGCACGCCAGGTGCAGACCGCACGAACTATCCTGAGCCCGATGACGACCCGTAACGGAAAGGAACTTTTCCCACGCCTGGAACCGGGTACCGAGCTTCGCTGGAGCCGGCTAGCCGGCGGCCCTGAGCCTGCCGGATTATTCCTCGACTACTTCAAGTATGTGGTCTACAAAGATCCGCACTGGGACTGGCGTAGCTTTGATGTGGATCGGGATTCGGCGGTGAACGATACCGTCGCGCTGAATCCTCATCTGAAAGGTTTCGCCGCGCATGGTGGCAAATTGCTGCTCTACCATGGCTGGGCAGATCAGCAGGTTGCGCCTGAAGCTACGGTTGAGTTTTATAACGCGGCGGTTGGCGGCGGGGCAAGCTGGGCACGGCTGTTTATGGCGCCGGGCATGGCGCACTGCGCGGGCGGTGAGGGGCCGAATGAATTTGATGAGCTCACCCCCATGGAGCAATGGGTGGAGAAGGGCGAAGCGCCGAAGCAAATCGTTGCGTCGCATCGTAGCGATGGAAAGGTGGATCGGACGCGGCCACTGTGCCCTTATCCTCAGGTGGCGAGATACCAGGGGAAGGGTAGTATCGATGAGGCCGCGAACTTTTCGTGCGTTGTAGCCAAATGACGGGTGGCCCATTCATTACAAGAGAGTCGAATGATCTCTATTAACTCTGATCGGCTATGGGCTCGGATTGAGACACTTAGCCGATTTACAGATCCTTCGCGGCCATGGACTCGGCGCGCGTTCGATGATTCTTTCGCGCAGGGCCGCGCCTGGTTGGAACAGGAGTTCAAGGCGGCCGGACTGTCGACGTACATCGACGCGGGCGGCAACCTCATCGGGCGCACCGGTGGCGATGGACCTCCACTGGTCGCGGCATCGCACTCCGATACCGTGCCGGCGGGCGGGCGATTCGACGGCATGCTCGGCTTACTCGCCGCCCTCGAAGCGGCACAGTGTTTCCGGGAGCAAGGCGTTGCTCTGCGCCATCCGCTGGAAGTGGTCGATTTTCTGGCGGAAGAACCGAGCGACTTTGGCATTTCGTGTATCGGCAGCCGGAGCTGGGCAGGCGCAATCCCTCCCTCAGATTTGGTCACGCTAGCTCCGGCTATCCAACGCGTGGGCGGCAACGCAGCGCACCTGGATAAGCCGCTCCGGAATGCAGTCGCCGCGTATGTTGAGGTCCACATAGAGCAGGGATTAGTTCTCGCCGAACGCAATGCCGAGATCGGTGTGGTGACCGCGATCGTGGGCATTCGCCGCCACGAGGTGGCGGTGCATGGACGGGCCGATCACGCTGGAACGACTCCCATGCAGCTTCGCCACGATGCCTTGGTAGGTGCGGCCGAGTTCATCCACAACGTCGATCAGATGGCACGCGCGCGGCTGGCGCAGAGCGCCTACCTGGTGGCGACCGTGGGCAAGATCACGGTAGAACCGAACGCAGTCAACGCCGTGCCCGGCTTGGTGCGAATGATCCTCGAGACGCGCAGCACCGACGATGCCACTCTGCTTGCTTTTGAACAAGCGCTTTGGGCGCAATGCGAAGATCCACTGAAGTCACGGGGATTGCAGCTAACCCGCACGCTGCTGAGCCAGACACGGCCCACCGCGTGCTCCGCCGTTGTCCAGGACGCGATCGAAAATGCAGCCAAGGTAGCAGGGTGCAGCAGCACGCGACTGCCTAGCGGTGCAGGGCACGACGGCGTGTTTGTCGCCCGCATCGGCCCCATGGGCATGATCTTTGTGCCCTGCCGCGATGGTAGAAGTCACACACCCGAAGAATGGGCTGAGCCTGCCGACTGCGCCCGGGGAGCCCAGGTTCTTGCCGAGACGCTGCTGCTATTGGATAAAGAACTCGCGTAGACTCTATGAACATTGGAGAACGGCATGAACTACTTCATCAACCGCAATGGACAGCCATACGGGCCCTATACGATCGCCGACCTGCAGCGCTATGTCGCTTCTGGTCAGATCTTGCTTACCGACCTGGCGTACAGCGAAGGCTCGACCGCGTCTGTGCCTGTTTCGCAGCTGATCGGCGGCGTGACCGCGCCTCAAGGACTCATGAATCGCACTCCTCCTAACCTCCATTGGGGACTCGTGTTACTGTTCGGCTTCTTCACCTGCGGACTGTTCGACGCGGTTTGGAGCCTGGTGCAGGCCGAATGGATGAAGAAGGTCGCACCCCAGAGCCAGGCTCTTGGTTATTACATTGCCGCCGTGTGTTCGTTGGTCGCGATTGCGTTTGTCAGCTTTCAGACGGCCGCCAGACACGGCCCTCCCAACACCACGGTGGGATTGTTGAATTTGGTGTATTTCATTCTGCTTCTCATTGGAAGATTCAGCCTTAAGGGTTCGCTTGAACAGTACTACAACTCGGTCGAGCCGATAGGGCTCAGTCTCAGTGGCGTTATGGTGTTCTTCTTCGGCGATATTTACTTCCAATACAAGTTCAACGAAATTAACCGGCGACGGATGTTCGGCGGCATCAATCAATTGCCCGCATGAGCCTCACGACGCGCCGGTGGATTGCCCATCTCACCCTGCTGGCCGCATCCGCGCTCGCTTGGGTGTTGTGGCGCTTTCCGCCATCGACTTCAAGCTTTTATCCGCAATGCCCGGTCTTCTACTGGCTACACCTCTACTGCCCGGGTTGTGGAGGAACGCGCGCCATGGCGGCTCTGCTGCACGGCAGAGTCGATGACGCCTTGCATTGGAATGCAATGGTTGTTGCGTTTGCTCCGATAGCTGGGGCGTTGGGCGCGATCAGCTATTGGCGCGCCGTGAGGGAGGGGACATTCTCGTGGCCGGTGATCCCGACCCGCGTGCTGACCCCCTGCCTGGCTGGTATCGGTGTTTTTACGCTGGCTCGAAATCTCTGGCCGTGATTCTGCTGGCGCGATGGGTGCTCCGCTTTTGTTCGCAGAGGTACGCGAGCCAGTTCTTGTAGAGACCGGCAGCGCTGTTGTGCCAGGTGTCCTCGATCTGCTTTTCCGCCAGCACGGCAGAGACTTCCGACAGCAACTCGTCCCTCCGTCCATCCATCGCCCGTTCCCGGAAAGCCTGCAGCACCTTTGCAGTCTCATCGTCAAAATAACTCTGCGGTGGAAGTGGGCAGCTCTCGGTTTCCCCTTTGAAATACCGCAGAAGATCGCGGCGATATTCTCGCAGCAAAGTATCGGCCTCATACTCGGGATGCCCCTGGAAGAAGACGAACAAAGACTTTCTCTGTTTGATGAAGGTATCGACTCCTGCCTGCTCCGACCGGGTGAGCACGGTATAGCCGCAGTTGCGCAACGAGTCTTCAGAGACACTGTTCCAGCGAGAATGGGGGAGCCGAAAACGTGCCGGCGTCCCTGTGGTTAACGCGTGCTTGGCCCCGCGCGCACAGTCGAAGATGCCGAAGAGCTTATCGCTTCTCTTGACGCGGTCAATGCCGTCGAGGTGAAGAATGGCAGCATGCGCGGCCAGGCAGGACCATACCGTGGAGTGGGTGTGGGTCTGGGCCCAATCAACCAGGCGGGTGAAACTCTCCCAGTAGGGCTCGTCCATCAAGTTTGACGAGAGGGGCTCGCGGCCGGTGACGATCAGGCCATCCAAATGCCGGTTCCCCAGATCGCTCACGCTCGCGTAGGAGCTGCTGATGTGGCGCCGCGCCGGCTCCTGTCGGGGAACACCGGGCAGCGTGAAATACGACAAGCGAATCAGTATCCCCGGGGAAGCCGCCTCCAGCAGCGCGAGAAATTGCCGTTCCGTTGCTTTCAGCGCCTCATCGGGCATGTTGTTGACCAGACCAATGGTGACGCAGCGGCTCGAGCGGTGCAGAAGGCCCGGCTTGCTATCGTGCGGCTCGAGGATAACCGGCATCAGCGCCTTCCTTCCATCACGCCCAAGGTGGCTTCGAGCGCCTGGGTCAGGTCGGCGAGGATATCGTCAATGTGTTCGATACCGATACTGAGGCGAATCATCTCGGGAAGAACGCCCGCACTCCGCTGCTCGTCGGGAGACATCTGGCGATGGGTGGTCGAGGCCGGGTGGCAAGCGAGCGATTTCGCATCCCCGAGGTTGACCAGGCGGGTGACGAGGTTCAATGCATCGTGAAATTTGACCGCCGCCGCGTAGCCGCCCTTGATACCAACCGACATCAAGGAGCATGCGTTGCCGCGCAGGTACTTCTGCGCCAGGGCGCGATACGGACTGTCGGAGAAGCCGGCATACTTTACCCACTCCACGCGGGAATCGCTACGCAGAAACTCAGCTACTTTACGGGCATTTTCTACGTGACGCTCCACGCGCAGGGCGACGGTTTCAATTCCCTGCAGCAAAAGAAACGCACTCAGGGGCGACAGCACTGCGCCGGTGGTCCGCTGATACACGCTACGGCAGCGCCCGAGAAACGCGCCTCGGCCGAAGTGATCGGTGTAGACCAGCCCGTGATAGGACGCATCCGGCTGGCTGAACGAGGGGAAGCGGTCGGCATGCTGCTCCCAGGGAAAGTTTCCGCTATCGACAATGGCTCCGCCTAATGTGGTGCCGTGACCACCCATAAACTTGGTCAGCGAATGCACGACGATGTCTGCGCCGAAGTCGATCGGGCGCAGCAAAATAGGGGTGGCAACCGTGTTGTCGACGATCAACGGCACGCCGTGCTTGTGGGCAACGCTTGCGAGCGCCTCAAGGTCGCAGATATTTCCTGCCGGATTGCCGACGCTTTCACAGAAGACGGCGCGGGTGTTGCGGTCGATCAGTTTCTCAATCGCCTGCGCGGAATCGTTCTCCGCAAAACGGACCGTGACCCCCTGGCTCGGCAGCAGGTAGGCGAACAGAGTATGGGTCGTACCATACAACTGGGGCACGGAGACGATGTTGCTTCCCAGTTCGCTGACGTTTTGCACGGCGTAGCTGACGGCTGCCTGGCCGCTGCTCAGGCACAGCGCCTCGTATCCGCCTTCCAGGGCGGCCACGCGCCGTTCAAGCACCGCCGTGGTGGGGTTCTGGATGCGGGTATAACGAAAACCTTCCGCCTCCAGGTTGAACAGGGCTGCGGCATGCTCCGTGCTGTCAAAAGCATAGGCAACTGTCTGATAAATCGGCACCGCGACCGCCTTGGTCGTTGGGTCGATATCGTAACCGCTATGGATGGCAATGGTTTCCGGTTTCATGTTCTCATCCGCCCTGCTCGACCAAATCGTTCATCTGATCGACTACCCAATGAATATCTGCCTCGGTGGTTCTAAAGCTGGTGATACAGGCGCGTATAACGGGAATTCCTCCCGGCCGGGCCTCGGACATCCAGGCAATCTGCCGCTGGTGCAAAGCGGCGAGGAAGTTGCCCGACTCGACTCCTGCACGGGTAAAGCACACCAACGGCAGCGGAGTGCGATTGACGATACTCCATCCGGATTCCTTGAGCGCCTCACGGAGAACATCTCCCATGCGAGTCTGGTGCTCGATCATTTGGATATAGCCTGCCTCGCCGTGCTGCGCCAGGGCGAGAAAGAGCTTAAGGCCGATGAAGCGGCGCGACCACTGCGCCGATGTCGTGTACGGATCAAAGACTGGACCGGTCTTCTTCCCCGGCATATACGAGACATCCGCGCGAAAGGCCTCAGCGACGGTATCAGGGTGACGGCAGAAAAACATGCCGCAGCCCATGGAAACCGAGAGCCACTTATGGGCATCGCAGGTGATCGAATCAGCGGTCTCGATGCCGGCGAGATAGGGCTTTAGTTTGGGCGAGAGGATGGCGCTACCACCCCAGGCGGCGTCGGCGTGAAACCAAAGACCCTGTTCGCGGCAAAACTTCCCTAACTCCGGCAAGGGATCGATCACACCCGCGGCCGTAGTACCACCCGTGCCGACAACCATAAAGGGCGCGAAGCCGTGGTTGCGGTCGTGCGCAACCTGCTTCTTCAGTTCGGCGACGTTCATCTTGAGACAGCAATCGGTCGGAATGGCGCGCAACGACCGGCGTCCCAGTCCCGTCATATGGGCGATCTTGCTGAAGGAGTGGTGAGTTTCTTCCGTGAGATAGATCGAGGGCACCGCATCCAGATGGCGCAGACCGTGTTCCCCATACTCGGGAAAGGCGCGCGTGAGCGCGACGACCACGGCAGAGAGATTGGCTTCAGTTCCGCCACTGGTGAAGGTCGCAATCGCTTCCGCAGGAAGTCCAAATTTGGCGGCGAGCCACTGCAACGTGTGGCGTTCGATTTCATTCCCCGCGGGCGACGTGCGCCAATTCGCCAACTGCGAGTTGTACATCGCGACCAGCGTGTCCGCTACGACCGAGGCGAGGGTGACGCTGGGATTGAAAAGGCCGAAGTAGCGGGGATGGGTGACCTGCACCTGCCAGGTACGCAACATCTTTTCCACGTCGGCAACGACCGACTCGATCGGCTGCGGCTGATGAAAATCGTAACCAGAGGCGAGGTAGTTGCGAATCTCATCCGCGGTGACGGTGGGAAGTATCGGGCCGTTCGCAATATCGATCTGTAACTGTGCGAAATCGCTTTCGAGTTGTTCGATGGCAATCATACGCGGACCGCACCGATCTGAATTCGCTGATACAACGCCTGATCGAGAGGGGTAAAGGCGCCTAACTCCAGGTTGTCAAAATAGAGCGAGTCATGGCACGCGACCGGATCGTAGCCCTGGCGCACCAGGTCGGTCTTGGCATATTTGAAGGTGCCAGTCACTTCCACATCACTGCGAATGCGGAGAAACAAGGGCCTTGCATACGTGGGCAGGCGATTCGCCAGGTGTTGATGAAGCTTTTCGAGGTCGAGCGCGTCTTCGGCAACCACCGCCGCCATACCGGCGCGCCCATCGGCCGCGGGTATGGCTACTCCATAGACGTTGGCATGTTTGACACCGGGAAAGGCACAGATCGCTTCCGCGACTTCCAGGGTGGCAACATTCTCACCTTTCCAACGAAAGGTATCTCCGATGCGATCGACGAAGTAGAAATAGCCCTGCTCATCCTTGCGCATCAGGTCGCCGGTACGAATCCAGGCATCCCCTGGCGCGAAGACGTTGCGCAGGATCTTTTTTTCCGACGCCTCCTGGTTGGTGTAGCCTTCAAAGCGGCTGCCAATGTTGGCTGGGTCGTCGACCATCTTACCGATCGCTTCCCCGATTTGATTCGGCGTACAACGGGTACAAAATCCCTCTGCGTTGCGTACAGGCTCGCCCTTCGCCACATCGAATACCACCAGTACAGGCGAGAAGCGATGAGCCAGGTAGGCGGGGACATGGCCGATGGACCCGGGCTTGCCCTGCACGTTGAAGAGAGACACTCCGCCCTCCGTGGAGGCGTAGAACTCAATGACCTGCGGAATGGCAAAGCGCTGCTGGAAACTCTCCCACAGTTGGGGCGCGAGCCCGTTGCCGCAGGCCAGGCGGATGCTGTGTCCCGTTTCGTTGGCGCCTGGTGGAGCGTGCAGAAGGTAACGACAGAGCTCCCCAATGTACTGGAACAGGGTGCAATGCCAGCCAACCACATCCTCCCAGAAGTGGCGAGACGAAAACCTTTCGCGGATCACGACTGAGCCACCGGCAACCAACATTGCGCCAATTGCCTGCACGCCACCGACGCTGTGATACATGGGCAGTGTGTTGTACATCCGGTCGTCTGGCCGCGCTGCCATCATGCCAGCAAACCAGAAGCTCCATTGCAGAATGCGCGCATGGCTTAGCCTGGCTGCTTTGGGAAGTCCCGTTGTTCCAGAGGTGTAGATGAAGAGCGCGGGATCGGTGATGGTTACAGGAGGCCGCTCCGTACTGGAGAGGGGATGACGCGAGAGTGAATCGATCCGGAGATCCAGTCCGTGGATCCAGATCCTGCAGCCTGGCTGCTCACTCAGCCTACCCTCCAGATCTTTGGAGACAAGGAGATGGCGGGGAGAGACAATCTGGATGCAATGCTCCAGCGACGGACCCGAGAGGTTGGTGTTGAGCAGCGCAACGATCACCCCTACACTCGTAAGGCCGAGCCAGATGGCAAAGTAGTCCGGCCGGTTACCCATCAGCAAGCCGACGACTTCCCCTTTGGCAATTCCCTGCTCCAGAGCCCAGCGGGCGTATTGATTCGAACGTTCCACCAGCTCCAGATAGCTCAGCGACTCGCGGTCGAAAAGCAATGCCGGCTTGTCTGCAAACTTTTCGGCCAGCTCGGCAATGACCGTGGACAGGATGCGATCGGGATTGCGGGCAATCGGCGCCGTTAGCTCAAGCGCACGCAACCAGGTCTTGACGGCAGAGTCAGCACTCATGCTGTGCTCCCTGCGTCGACCGTCACCGTGGTGCCGGTAATATTTTTCGCCCGGTCGCTGAGGAGAAACTCAACCGCATTGGCGACATCCTCCACCTCAGCCAGGCGGTGAAGCGCGCTGCGGCGCACGATCTTGTCCTTCTGCTCCGGGCTCAGACTGTGCGTCATATCGGTAGCGACAAAGCCCGGAGCCACAGCATTGACCGTGATGCCGGTACGCCCTACTTCACGGGCCAGCGAGCGGGTAAAGCCGGCGAGCGAAGCTTTGGTCGCACCATAGACGGATAGACCGCTATAACCGGTGGAGGCGATGATCGAGGACACGTTGACGATACGGCCGCCACCGTCGGCCATCATGGCGCGTACAACGTACTTTGTGAACACCATGGGCGAGAGCGTATTCAGCCGCACCAACTGCTCGATCTGTGAATTGTGCATCATGGCTAGCAGCCCTTCCGCGCTGATGCCGGCATTATTCACCAGGCCAAAGATAGGGCCATAGGTCTTACGAATCGCCTTCACCAGGTCCGCAATACCTTCAATCGCTGCCAGGTCGAAGGGCATGAATTGAAACGACCCGGGAGAAGAGATCTCCGCCTCGCGGATCGCGGCCGTCAATTCAGCCGACTCCTTGCGCGCGATCGCGATCACGCGAAAGCCTTCGCCCTGCAACTTACGGCCGATCCCCAGGCCGAGTCCTCTACTACCGCCAGTGACGATTACATTACGCATAGCGGCGAATGAGCTTCCCCGTCTCGGCAACCGCCAGAGTCGCCACAAAGTTAATCACAGCAGGAACCTTGTGGGAGGGAAGCTTTTCGCGGCAAAGCAGCAGTATGTCCTGCTGCAACGCAAGATGATCTTCGTTGCCGGTGCGCAAGACGACGTCGGCCACCACGAGTGCGCCGGTAAGAGGATTCTTTCTGGTGCGGACCAGCGACATACGAACCTGAGGATGGCGGTTGATCACCGCTTCCACTTCCTCAGGATGCACTTTCAAACCGCCGACGTTGATGACGCCGTCGCGGCGTCCCACAAAGTAATAGCGGTTGTTGCGCAGTTCGAGCAGGTCGCCAGTGTCGACAAAACCCTCTGCGTCGCGCAAAGGACGGCCGCCGTCATTGAGATAGTGAGAAGCGGTGCGGGCAGAGCGAATACGCAACGAGCCCTGCTCCACCTTCATCTCAACGCCGGGTGTGTTCTCCACGATGTCCTGCGACAGCCCCGTGAGCCCGTCCTTGATATCAAAGGCCACCCCAGCCTCGGTGGAGGCGAAGGCGTGGGAAATGCGTGCCTCGGGATAGAACGCGCGCAATTGGTTGAGGATGGCCTGATCAGCGATCTCTCCCGACAAGCGAACGTACTCCGGCTGAATGGAGCGCGCTGCCGGACTCATGAGAGCGCGGCGCCAATGCGAGGGCGTACCTGAGATATGGGTGACGGAATGGGCGCCGGCGCGCTCGAGAAACTGCGCTGTGGTCTCACGCGCGCTCGATAACACCAGGGACGTTCCCGTAAGGATGGCGCGGAAGAAGATCTGCAGGCCGCCATAGCGGCGGATATCGTAGAAGGTGCTCCACACCCGGGAACCGGTGGCGGAACGCGGGGTATCGATGGCCCCGGTCAGACTTGCCAGTGTGTGAACGACCAACTTTGGTTGCCCGGTGGTGCCTGAGGTGAGCAGAATCCATTCCGTCGGCTGGGCCTCGGTCCGCTCCACTTTTCGGCCCTGGATTCTGCCATCGATATGAATGGCGTCCATGCCCGGCAGTTCCTCGACGACGCGGTCACAGACGATGGTGTCGACCTCTGCCGCGGCGGCGACAAACGGCAAATGTTCCAACGGTAAATCGGGAGGGTACAGAACCAGTCGGCGGGCGATGCCATCGAGCTCGATCATGGCCGCGATGGTGGTCAGTTGGTCAGCAGTGGCGATCAACACCGAGCGTCCCCGTAGCTTATGGCCGCGGCCACAGAGGATCGATCCTTGCAGCAGTTCGCACCACGCCAGGCTCGCCTCAGCGGCAGAGACGAAGCGACCGGAGAGCCCGGAGGCGGCGCTCATCGCGTCCCAAAGTGAAACCTGGCTAGTTAGCTGCATTTTCATAGAAATGAATGAAGTCTCCGAAGGTCACAGGGAATACGGCATCTTCGGAAGCGGTGAACGGATCAACGCCCAGGGAATCCTCCAACCGGCTCACCAGGATGGCGAAACAGAGAGAATCCAGCCCGGAGTTGAGCAATTCCAGGTTGTCGGTCAACGGCGCCAGCCGCTTGTCCTGCTCCTGCGCGACCTGCTTGAATTGGTTTGCGATTTCGGTACGGACGGTCATAGTAGCCTCTTAGCCTCGCAGGATCGCGGGTTGACGGACGAACACCACCTCGTTATTTTCGGGCGCCGGCTTCACATCCTGGACTGGAAACAAAGCCGACATCCATTGAGCACTATGCGCGGGAACCGCCGCTTTCCCGGGAGGGTTGGAAAATGAGTGATTCGCCTCCTCAATGTTTCTTACCTCTACCCGGCTTCGACTTCCAGCCAACTTAAGAACGTGGGCAACATAATCAAATCTGCCTTCTCTGGACTTGACGGTGGTTTTCGGTTCGGGCACGTTAAGCATCAGAATCGGTAAGCCTCCCGACGCGACCGTTTTCCAGCGCTTGAGCAGGGGATGGTTCGCATTTTCGGGGGTGATATTGCGACGCACTCGATGACGAAGGCTCCGCAGCCTGTCATTCAAGCTGATGAGCAAACCGCCGACGCGACTCCTGGTCGACCAAAAAAACAAGGCTCGCTTGACGCTGGGCCTGGCTGCAGGGGCAAGGTTAAATGGCGGATCAAGCAGAATCAGGCCGCGGCACTGTGGCGCGATGGCCGCCGCAAAGATGGCAGAGATGGCGCCGGCGCATTGCCCCAGCATCACCATACCCGCCAGGTGATATCGCTCCACTAATTGGCTAAGCGCGGCTGCCGCCACACGCTCGTAGCCCCCGGCATTGGTGTACTCGAGCAGTTCTGGCGGAACTGCACCGAAAGAATCGCCAACTCCAGGCATATCGATTCGGAAGCAGGGATAGCCGGCAGCGGCCAGGCCGTTTGCCCAGGAAACTGCGGAATCCCCATGCGCCGCACGCGGCATGGGAAAGCCGGCCAAAAGCAATATGCCGGGGCGGCTTGCGCCCTCCGGATGATTGCTTGGCATGTGATAGGTGCCCTGTAGAACCGCGCCGCCGCACTCCAGGGTAAACAGCTCGCGCGTTTCAATTCTCTGAATCACGATTTCCCCCCAGTGTTTAAGCCCACCGCTGCTGCCATCCAATCCCAGTTCTTGTCAAAGAGCGCGGTGAAATCCCTTGGTATGTCGGCCACGGCGGGTCCACCCTTGATGAGAGGAATCGCCTCCTTACCAAGTTTGCTCACCCGCACCGGCCGCTGGTAGGCCGCGCGGGCGTGGGTTTCATCGAGCAGAGCCTCCGGCAACACCACTTCCGCGGACTCTCGCCACAAACTGGGCGACCAGCGATATCCTTCCACCTCGATCGCCGTCTGCGTCTCCAATTGGCGAATGTAGGACGACGCGGGGCGCCGGTCACTCCCATATTTAAATAGCTGATCCGCGACCACCCAGCGCAACAGTGTTGGGCGGAGCGCCAGATTCGCATTCGCCGGCGGAGACCACAAGAGCAGGGCGTCCCCGATTCCAGCATCGAATGCGATGCCCGCGAGCAGGGCGCCCATTTCCAGGCCGTGGAGAACCAGGGGCGCGGGCGGTGATTGATTTTGTAACCAATGGGCGAGAAGTTCAAGATCCTCTTTCCACTGCTGGAAAGAGACGCCCTCGAACGTACCTTCGCTTTCCCCTACACCGCGATAGTCATAGCGAAGCACTTCGACCCGCCTCGCTGCCAGATAACGGGCCCAGCGGACCCACGGATCGTAGGAAAAATGGCGCTCAGAAGCAAATGATCCGGCAAGGAGTACACGAGCTACCGGCTCTTCGACCCGGTGCAGCACCGTATAAAGGTGCGCACCCGGCGCCTCGAAGTAGCCGACCTGCTCCTGCAGAGCCTTGCCAGAAGAAATACCAGTATCCGTTCCCTGTTTCATCGCCCCAAACCCCGCCTGTATCAGGCAGCCAGATGAGTATCGGCTGGGTAATGAACGATTTTTTCGATAAGGCCGCGGAGCAGATAGACGCCGTCGAAGATGTCGGTGCCTGGCTCCGGTGGGTTCACGGCCATCTCCGCGCCCAGCGCAACGAACAAACCCTGGGAGTGGGCGATGTCGCAAACGCCGTGCACATCGGTATATTCAAAATCCGTCGAGCCCTGGGCCTTCGCGAGATCCGCCAGGTATGCCATGAATTGCTGGATGAAGCCTTCAAAGAATGCCATGGTGAGAAGGTTCTGCACTCCAGAAAGGCGGCCGAGGTACAAACGCACGCTGTTCAACTCGTTCTGCACAGCCGCACTGTCCTCGACGGTGGGCATGGCGTGTGCGGCAACCGTGAACCGGCGGAGCATCGCAGGGTGAGCATCGCCCACTTCTTCGCGAAGATTGTCGATGATCACCGGTCGTGCTTCCTCTGCCTGCACAGATAAGTATGCAGCCGTCATCCAGTAGATGAAGTTGCCTTCAAGAACTGTGGAGTAACGCGCAATGATGCCGCGGCGTTCTTCGGCACTGAGGCGCGCGATGTCCGGCAACGACGACATGAGGTCTTCAATCTCAGAATTCGTCCTTTGCTTAATAGGGGCTAGATTCGAAAACTCAAGGGCGACGGGGGCAACGAGCGAAGTTGTCATAGGTATCCTCTGAAGGCTAAGTGCGAAATTCAACGAACAATTACATTCCGAAAGCAGACGTTTACCCGTTCAACCTAGCGCATTCAGACACACAGACGCACAAATTCTCGCGCGGATGCGGATCCAGGAGCTAGTTGGGAAAAGACTTTACTTACAACTGCGAAGCAGACACTCAATAAAAACGGAGGTATAAGTTGAAGTGCTCTTTCGACAGATCAACCAAAGGAGAGCAGTAGACGGGAATTTCAAATTTATTTAGTTTTGCTTGCGTTTCCAAAAATATACAAGCCAATCGTGAACAAGAGTAAGCAAATCTGGTAATCGCTTACCAGAGTTTCAGTCAAGGTTACCGGTTCGAAGGACGGGTTAACAAAAGCACACCAGTTCGCCGCGAGCGATTCGCCAGTCTGCACGATCACTTGCCAGCCGCCACTGCACCGGGTTCGCGCCTCATTGGCACCGACTCCATGAAACTGTTTCCGTGATTGTTCTCTTTTGATTTTCCACCTCCAGCGAACGGAGTAACTTCTTCCTTCGGTTACCACGGTCATCTGCAGAAAACCGGCCCTAAACTTTATTCTTCTCACGCCGCAACGCAACCCACATGGTCAAAGACAAAAGTTAGGATAAGATCAATCACGAACCACACAGTTGAAATCAGACCGACAGCTTTACACCTGAAAACCAGTTCGTCCCGAGAATCTTCCAAATGCTGCCATCCCCCGTCCGCGTGATCATCTACGACAGTAGTACGCTTCAGTGCGAGCTATTAGCGACGGGGCTGAGGAGCACCCGGCCCGAATTCGATACACGCTGCGCCGACGATCTGGACGCGCTGGACTCACTGCTCGCTGCAGATCCCAATTGCATCGTGATCCTCTCCGATGGGTCGTCGAGTGGGGGCAACATTGCACAGACCAGGCGCCTGAGGCCGCTGTTTCCTGAGCTGCGTTTTATTCTGCTGCTACCGGAAGGACGCCTCGATCGCGTCATCCAGGCCTTCAAGGCGGGCGCGCGCGGAATCGTATACAGCAACGAAAATCTGGAGCAACTGGCACGGTGCATCGAGTCTGTATCGCGAGGCGAGGTGTGGGTACGAGCAACCGACCTGCCTCGTATTTTCGATGGCATGCTCAAGTCGAACGGCCCTGCGGCGGACTTACCCTCGCGGTATCTTCTCAGTCGCCGCGAAGAGGAGATTTCACGGCTGGTGGCCGATGGCCTCAGTAACCGTGAAGTTTCCCAAACTCTCAAAATCAGCGAGAGCACCGTCAAAAACTCCATGTTTCGTATTTTTGAAAAGCTTGGTATTTCCAATCGCGTAGAGCTTTCCCGATATGTCAACGGCGTCGCTGAGGCAGAGCGGCCAGCCGAGCCTCGACACGGTCCAACCAGCTTCGAGCACAAGACGCCTCCGTCGGGAACTAAAACACGCCTCGGCTGAAGTCTTCTGGTTACCTCAGCCCCGGTGAGGAGGAAAGTTTACCTCTCGCGTAGGGAGCTTCGTTCTATTGTTGCGCGAGACAGCTTTCCGCTATGTTGGTGATCAGCCACCAGCAGCTACGCCACACCGATTGAAATTTTTTGCACGTTTTGCCTTCCGCTTTGGAACCTTTCTTTTTTCGCATAGTCATCGGTCTGGAAGAGTGAAGACTTCGCAGGAGGTTGATTGTGGTTCAGTTGGCGAAGCTCCGCATTGACGTGGCCAACCAAGTGAAGTTGAGAAGGGATCCCAAGTGACGCCCCTGGTGACCACCGAACCGACGTATCCCGTGCCTACGCCGGAGGCGCAGTCAGCATTCGCCGACATTATCACTGCGTTCTTTCGCAATCAGCGTCGCATTGGGACCGCTGTGCTCGTTTTCCTGCTGGTGTTCACCGCAGTGTTTGCCCTGCGCTCCAGAAAATACGAATCGCGCATGCTCTTTCTGGTGCGGGATGAGGGCTCGGCACTTCCGGTTACTTCCTTCGAAGACCGTGGGCAGGCACAGCCTGCTCCAACCGCAACCGAAACACAGATCGGGACCGAGATCGAGCTGCTGTCTGGGATCGAGCTTCATCGGGCGGTCATCACTGCGCTGCACCCTGGCTTGTCGAGCGCTGAGATCGATCGCCGTCTACTTGGATTCAACAAGGACTTGACGGTACTCCCTGTTCCCCGTTCGACAGTCATCAGCGTTACCTATACTGCGAGCACCAAAGACGAGGCAAACGCTACCTTAGCTACGCTGAGCCGTCTCTATATCGCTTACCGCGCAGGAATTAAGGGCAACGACGGCGCCTATGCGTTTTTCGATCAGGAGGCCAAGCGCTACTATCAGATGCTGCAGCAAGACCAGGCGACCCTGACCGAGTTCAATCAAAAGTACAAAGTGACGTTGTTGAGCGAAGAGAAGGACGTACTGCTGCACAAGCTGGCGGACGCTCGCGCCACCATGTACGACAACGAGGCTTCTTCCCACGAAGCCGATAAACAGATTCAGACCATGCTCACAGCACGTGCGACATTGCCCGCGCGGGTCACCACGCAGCGACGCGATCTGCCGGATCAGCAAGCCGCCGAGAAGCTCAGTACGACCTTGGTGGAACTCGAAAACAAGCGAGTCGAGCTGCTTACGAAATACCATCCAACCGACCGCCACGTGCAGGAGATCGATCAGGAAATTGCCAATACCCACGCGGCACTCGAACGGGCGCAGCAGTCGAAATCCGTAGAGGAGCAGAGCGACCTCAATCCCATTCGCCAGACTGTCGAGGCGGACCTGCAAAAGTTGACCTTCCAGTCGGCCGGCCTCCAGGCAAGACAGAGAAGCCTGCTCGAGCAGGTCAATGATTATGAAACCAAGCTGCTGCAGATGAACCACATCACTGCGCAGTACGATGACCTGACCAGAAAAGTAAAAGAGGATGAGAGCGGGTACGATCTCTATTTCAAGAAGAGAGAGGACGCGCAGATAAGCCGCACATTGGATACGGACAAGATTGCCAATGTCCGGCAGGTGTCGGGTCCGGTGATTGTTCCTCATTCCAACGAACAATCTCTCTTGAGCATCGTCTGCATAGGTGTCGTTGGTGTTTTGCTGATTGTGGGGACGGGAATTCTTTCCGGTTTGTGGAGCCCGCGTTTTCACACCCCGTGGGAGTTGGAGAACGCCATTGGCGCACCCGTTCTGGCGACCATCCCCATCGTGAAAAAGCAACTGTTTGGGCCGGAAATACGACACGCACTGCCCGCCCCTGAGAATCACCTGAGCGTCGATCTCGCGCCGGAGAAGAGCACACGTCTTAAGGTGCGCCGCACCCAACTGTTGTCACCCCTCTCCCGAGCCCTTGATGGTGTGGGTAAGCAGCCGCAACAGTCGGGGGGCGCCTACCTGCCCTTGATCGAAAAACTGCGCAAAATCGATCCCGCGGAACCGGGAGGAATGGTGTTCGCCTTCACAGCGTGCACCAGCGGAGAGGGAGTGAGCCATTTTGTCCATGCCCTTGGCCTCGAACTGACCACATACACCGGCAAGAAAGTGGCGATCGTCAACGCGCCCGATACCTTTGATTCGAACAGCAACGGCGACACGGTGGTGAGATCCGCTGCCTGGTCAAAATCGACGAGAAGCGGTGAAAAATTCCTTCAACAATGGTTCCAGCAATTGCGGGATTCCCATGACTATGTCCTGATTGACTGTCCCGCACTGACCGAGAGCCGCGCCGCAGCGATCTGCGGTCCGCAAACCGACGGTCTGCTGCTGGTGGTGGGCTCAGGCAAGGCAACGCGCAATCAACTTCGAGGAGGCCTCGCGATGTTATCGCTCGCCTCCGTTCGTGTGGTTGGACTGGCCTTGAACAAGCGTTCGTATCCGATTCCGGAAGTGGTTTACAACCTTTTATAGCGTGGGATGGGGTATGCAAAGAGCAGTGCTTACAATTCTGTTGCTAGCGGGTATGGCAGCCTACGGCCAGCAACCGCCTCAGCTCGTCTCCCGGGATGCACCTTACCGGCTGCAACCCAGCGATGTTATCGAACTCGAGTACGAGTACACCCCTGAGTACAACCAGACAGTCACGGTGGAACCAGATGGCAGTGTACGGCTCAAGTTAGTCGGCTCCGTCAAGGTAGGGGGATTAAGCCTCGACGAAGCATCGGCCACCATCAAGGCGAAAGCATCCGTGCCCCTGAACAATCCCGAGATTACGCTCACATTGAAGGAATACGTCAAACCGCATTTCACAGTCTACGGAGAGGTAGGCAAGCCAGGGGTCTACGACATCCACGGTGAAGTGACCGTACTGCAGGCCATCGCACTGAGCGGCGGCGTAAAAGATACGGCGAAAGAGACCCAGGTTGTGCTGGTGCGCAAAGTCAATGCGGATATCGCCGAGGTGAAGGTCCTCAGCACCAAGGAAATGAGCAGCGCCAAGGGGGTTCGCGAGGACTTCGCTCTAAAGCCGGACGACATGCTCATTGTCCCCAAGAACCGGCTGGGAAAGCTTGAGCCCTACATTCGTGTTGCGTCCATGGGACTCACCAGCCTGTATGGCGTGGAAGCACTGAGATGAGCGTGCAGTCGGTTTCACTCATCGTTGCAACGCGCTACCGCACAATTGAAATTGCCAGGCTGCTGGATTCTCTGCTGGCACAGACGTACACATCTTTCGAAGTCATCCTGGTCGATCAGAATGAGGATGAACGGCTGGTACCCCTGGTAGAGGAGTACGGCCACAAGCTATGTCTGCGGCATGTCCGCTCTACGGGACGTGGCAAAGCGTCCGCGAACAATGTTGGGCTGCGGATCGCGACCGGCGACGTGGTGGGGTTTCCCGATGACGATTGTTGGTATGCCCCCGATCTTTTGCGCCGGCTGGTGGATATGTTCGAGGCGCATCCTGAGTGGCATGGAATTACAGGCTGCGAAGCTCCCTCGGCGGACGCGGTAAGAAGCGACCGTTTCGATCGCGCAGCCGGCGCGGTAACGCAAAAGAATATCTGGCGCCGCCATATCTCGTTTGCCGCATTTTTCAGGAGAGAGCAGCTTGCCGGGTTCTTCTATGATGAGCGCCTGGGAATCGGCGCAGGAACGATCTGGGGTTCCGGCGAGGAGACGGACTTTATCCTCCGGTTCATCAAGCGCGGCTGTCATGTCGACTATTGTCCCTCGCTGGTTATCTTCCACCCGGATTTTGGCAAGGGTCCGTATACGCTGGCGACGATCCTCAAGGCACGCCGGTATGGCATGGGCATGGGCCGGATCCTGCAGGATCACGGCTTCTCCGCCGCTTTAACATGCAAGTGTTTTTTTCGTCCGCTACTCGGGGGTATTTACACGCTGATGTTGGGTAGACCGAAGAAAGCTGTTTACCACTGGTCCATATTTATCGGGCGGATCGGCGGCTGGATTAGCAGCCTCATCTCGAACCAGACCGGATCGCATGCGCGAACGCCTGGGTTAAGCGCAAAGTGAGTTCCCCAGTGAAGACGCGAGGCCTCAAATTATTACGGAGCAAAATAGCCCATAACGCCGCCTCCCTTTACCTGGTGCAGGGATGCAGAAAGCTTTTGCCATTATTTACCCTTCCTTATCTCGCCCGTGTACTTGGGCCTTCCGGGTGGGGGAATGTGGCCTTCGCTCAATCCATGGGCGATATGATTGCCATCCTTGTCGAGTTCGGTTTTGTACTCTCTGCCACGCGCGATCTGGCACAGAATAAAACGTCCCGCCAAGCCGGAGGGCTAATTGCTTCCGGGACATTCGGCGCACAATTCGTACTTGCTCTCATCGGCGTTAGCGCCGCGTTTGTGTTCGCCACCCAGGTACCGCTGCTGCGCAGCCATCCGAAACTGCTGTGCGCGGGGCTGGTGTACGGTGCCGCACAGGGTATGACTCCCACCTGGCTATTCCAGGGTCTTGAACGGATGTCGCTCTCCGCCTTCCTGGAAGTCATCAGCAAGGTGGGGGCGCTAGGAGCTGTTTTCCTTTTTGTTCATTCGCCGAGCGACGATTGGAAGGTGCTCGCCTTTCAAAGCCTGGCGCCCCTGGTGAGTGTGGTGGTCGGGATCTGGATGGCAAAACGCTTCCTCGATCTGCATCGGCCGACTCTCGGCATGGTCCGGCAGTCTCTTAAGGCAGGTTGGCAGATGTTTCTGTTGCGCAGCGGCTTCGCCAGCTACAGTGTCGCCAACGTGATGATTGTCGCGATGTTCGCCCCGGCAAGCATCGTCGGCTTCTACGCTTCTGCGGAAAAGATTGCCCGCGCCATCACCGGCCTTTTGTTACCGATTCACGACGCCTTTTATCCGAGGCTCAGCCAACTGGCAGTCCATTCGCTTAAAGAAAACCAGCGCCTAACCAGGATTAGCGCGCTGATTGAAATTGGCTGCGGGCTGGTTCTGACCGTGGTGACATTCGCAAGCGCCCATACCATCATCAGAATCGTCTTCGGCCCCACTTTCCAGGCCGCCGTACCTATTTTGCAGATACTGTCACTGCTCCCGCTCATTACTTCCCTGACGGATGCCATTGGTCTGCAATCGCTACTCCCGGCCGGTAAGGAACTGCTCGTCACCATCGCGATCGTAGCCGGCGCGGTCGTCAATCTAGGCTTCGCGTTCCTGCTGGCTCCGCGATTCCTGGGAGAAGGCATGGCCGTGGCGGTCGTCATGGCCGAAAGTGCCGTCTGCATAGTTCTGGTATGCATCGTCGCACGGACCACAGACCTGTTCCGAAAACTTGGCGATCAAAACGATAGGGCACGCTTCACTCCAGCGGTCATCGAACTCTCCGCCAGAGGTGGTGAGTGAGCCGGCGGCGGAATGAGGGCGCGTTCCCCCTCGGGGCATGGAGGGTATGGTGGCTCAATCCATCTGTCGCCCTTGGCTTCCCAGCTGCGGTTGCGGCTGTGACTGCGTACGCGACCGACGCCTCGAACTACACAATTTTCTGGAGAACGCCCAAGTACTTCGATCTGCGCGCACTCGGTTTGGTCTTCGCGGTCATCTTTATTTTTTCCGCTGGATGCACCCTCGGCGGCGCGCAACGGCTGGGAACGCGGCGCAGTGCATCGACGGATTGGACGCAACGTATTCGCTGGCAACCCGTCCGCATCCTCTTTAAGGTGAGCTTCGCGCTTACGGTTCTGGCTTACGCAGTCTGGTTCGCAGTCGCGGTAAAGAACGGCTTGAGCCTGAGCGTCGTCTCCGACGTACTACGCGGCGCCAACGGTGCGACCTACGACTTGCGCGATGAATATCTAGGCACCATCCCCGGAGTAACGACCGCAACTGAATTCGGGCTCGCGGTGATTGCGCTCGGCGTTCCGCTTGGGGTAGCAACGGGATGGCGCGGGGTCCGGTGGCCCTGTTTGACCGTATTCGGCCTGGCAGTGATACGAGCATTCCTCAACAGCGAACGACTGGCGGCGATGGAATTGCTCGTCCCCTTTATCGTGTCCTTCATTTGGCTGCGCCCTCCAAGCCAGCCGCGGGCGCGTAAACTCACGCAGGCCGTTCCGTTCTTCGGACCCGTACTCCTCTACTTCGTCTTTGGAGCCGCGGAATACTTTCGGTCCTGGTCCAGCTTTTACGCGGCCCGGGAGTCAAACTTCTGGAGCTTTATTGGGCTACGCCTCATGGGGTACTACACGACGGCGCTCAATAATGGAGCGCTGCTGTGGAAGGTGAGCAGACCTCTTTCCTACAAGCTATCGCCGGCAACACTGGATTTCCTGTGGCGCTTTCCAGTTATCGGCGACCTGATACCGAGCGTGTTCCCATTTTTTCACCTGTCGGCGAAAACCTCCGATGCACGTTACAGTGCACTGCTTGCGACGAGTGCTAATCCAGAGTTGACGAACCCCAGCGGAATATTCGGACCGATTGTTGACTTTGGGGTTAGGGGCGGAATTCTTTACTGGTTCTTATGCGGCCTTGTCTGCGGCTATCTTTACCGGGAATTCAAATCGCGGAACGCCGCCGGCCTATTTTTGTATCCACTCGTCTTTATCAGCTTCAGCGAGGCATCCCGAATACTGTACTGGGCTGAAGGGCGATTCTTTCCAGCGATGTTCCTGTTAGTGGTCTGCGTTTTGTTTGTGTTCCATTATCGTTACTTCCCAATTCCCCAAGGGATCAGCAACGAGAATGCTGGGCTGAGGACGGCTCGGGCGAGTTAGAGCCACACCAAATTGTGCCGGTATTGCGCATTTTGTTTCTGCGTGTGCTGGACCAGTTTTCTTATCAAAAAAAGGTTATTCAGGATCCCTCTTGATGGCGAAATACATAGACGATGCGGTCTACATTAACGGCCGCTTTTTGACTCAAAATCGCACCGGGGTGCAGCGTTATTCCCGAGAGGTCGTGATCGCTCTCGACCGTCTGCTGGAGCGAAATGACTGCCCGTCCAGAATACGCGGACTGGATTGGACGCTGCTTGCGCCGCGTGGCGCCCAATGTGATCTGAATCTGCGGCGAATTCGTTTCCGTGAGATTGGCACGGGGAGCGGCCACCTCTGGGAACAACTCCACTTGGCGCGGTATAGCAGGCATGGAAGGCTGCTCTCACCCGCAAGCAGCGGGCCGGCCTTTCACCCGAGACAGATTGTGGTCATTCATGATGCGGCAATCTACAACGCTCCTGCCGGTTACGCAAAAAAGTACCGGGTGTCTCACCGAATGTTAGGAGCTGTGCTTGCTCGCACCGCGTGCATTGCCACGGTGTCACACTTTTCGCGAAGGGAGTTGGCCGGCTGCCTGGGCATTCCGGCTGCGGATATTCTCCTCGCGCCGAACGGTACCGACCACTTTCAATCCATTCAGCCGGATCCCACCATCCTGGGTGCTCTTGGAGTCGACCCGGGGAAATACTTCGTAACTCTCGGGTTATCCACGGCAAACAAGAACATACCGCTCGCGATCGAGGCCCACGGATTGTTGGGCCGCTCGGGAATCAAGCTGGTTGTGGTTGGTAAGGGAAGCCCACGGGTATTCGGACGGCAGTCCCTGCAGCCCTCCGCAGGAGTGATCTTCACCGGACGGCTGACGGATGAGCAAGTGGCTGGCCTACTACGTTCCGCTGCGGCGCTCCTGTTTCCGAGCCGTTATGAAGGATTCGGGATCCCGTCACTGGAAGCGATGCTTCACGGATGCCCGGTGATTGCCTCTACTGCACCAGCACTTATTGAGGTGTGTGGCGATGCGGCATTGCATTTCCATCCTGACGATGCCACGGCGCTAACCGGACTGATGCGCAGGGTACTCGACCAACCTGAGATTGCAGAGGCAATGCGGGAAAAAGGTTATATCCGTCCCGCGAAATATCAATGGGACTTGACCGCGGCCGCCTTTATGGACGCGCTCGAGAACCTGAACCATTTGCCGGGCAAACCGCAAGCCAAAGTCACGGAGCGGGCCTACGAGGAAGGCGTGGCAAGGAGGTGGAGCGATGGATGATCTTCTGCCGAACGTACTCAATCGCTTCGAGAACTTGACCCCCTCAGCGTTGCGTGGAGATTTACCTTGAAGATCGTTCAGCTCATTACTGGTTCTGTCGACTTTGGTGGTGCGCAGACTCATGTCCGCGACCTGGCTACAGGACTGCGCGCGCATGGGCACGAATGTATCGTGCTCACAGGTCCGCCCGATGGTCTTTTCGCTGAGCAGTTGCGGGAGCGGGACATTCCAGTGCGCTTTTTGTCCGCACTGCAGAAGCCACTCCACCCCGTCCGCGATTTACGTGCGCTGTTCGAGTTGGTGCGTGCCTTGCAACAGATCAAACCGGATCTAGTCGCGGCACACACAGCAAAAGCAGGATTTCTGGGACGCTTAGCCGCCGCAATCTTGAGGATCCCGTGTGTCTTTACTCCGCATGGCTGGTCCATTGTTGACCGCGTAACGGGCAAGATCAATCGGCCCTTCCGCGTTCTTGAGCGCCTGGGCGGCAAACTCGGAAGCGGTGTCATCACGGTCTGCCAGGATGAACAAGAAACGGGACGAGAGAGTGGCCTTACCTCTCCGGCAAAACTTTTCTGCGTCCACAACGGCATTCCTGATTGCGATCTTCGCTCCAAGGCCGGCGACGATCACCTGACGGTAGTGATGGTGGCACGTTTCCAAAAGCAAAAGGACCACGTCACGCTTCTGCGTGCGCTGGCGCGGTTGCAACACCATCCGTGGCGCCTTCAACTGGTTGGTTCGGGGCCCTTGCTGGAGAGCGTGGGTAACCTGGCGAATTCCATGGGAATCGCGTCGCGCGTCGAGTTCCTGGGCGAGTGTCACAACACTCCGGAGGTCCTTTCACGCGCCACGTTGTTCGTGCTCAGCACATGCTACGAAGCCTTCCCTATCAGCATTCTGGAGGCAATGCGTGCCGGGCTGCCGATCGTTGCGTCGAAGGTCGGTGGCATTCACGAGGCGGTCTCAGATGGAATATCCGGTCTCCTTGTTCCTCCCTTTCGTGAAGACTTGATGGCAGAAGCGCTCGAGCGCCTCTTCCTCGATCCTGCACTTCGCGAACAAACAGGCCGAAATGGCCGTGAGGCCTTCCTCGAACACTTCACTGAAGAACGTATGACTCTTCAGACACTCCAAATTTATCGTCTCCTGTTGAGAAGCGGGATGGAGGCGCAATCACAGGAGAACTCAGCGTTACCGCGACCCACCACCGCGCATTCAACGGTGGATTCCTCCATCTGATGCACAGGTTCCGCTACTTGGTCGAGAAAGCTTAATTCATGAGTACGAAGACTCTTATAAGCCAACCCGGTTTAGCACCGTTTGTCAGGGCGACATCGACCTTTTCGCCCAGCTCTTCACTGTGCCTGCTTCTGTCAGATTTTGCAGTGGTGTCGGTGGTCTTCTTGCTGGCCGTCTGGAGCAAGCACCTCTACAACCCGGATCTGGATTTTACGGTTTACCTCGAAGTATTTCCTTCGGTCGCAATCTTTCTAGCCGCTTTCTTTTCTCAGGGCTTATATCCGGCGTTGCTCTTACATCCCGCTGAGGAGATGCGGCGAGTGTTCCATTCCGTGACGGCAGTGATTTTGGTATTGGTCGCTATCACGTTTTTCCTCAAAGACGGGGTGCAGTACTCGCGGTATATCATCCTGTTTTCCTGGTTAATTGTGCCGCCCGCCGTACTTCTTGGCCGTTACATTACCAGGAAGCTGCTGAGCGGAAAGGTCTGGTGGCCGGTGCCTGCGCTGGTGCTGGGCTCGGGTGCTGCAGCGGAACAGGTCGCCAGGGGCCTACAGCAAACGCAACGCGGCCTGAAGGTGGCCGGCGTGCTTCTCGATCACCCGGTGGGTAAGTGGTCTCCTGACCTGCCTCCCGTGATCGGCCATCTCTCCGACGCGTCCCTCGTCAGCCGCCAACGTTCGATCCGCTACGGCATCGTGGCCATGCCCGATCGCTCCCATACGGAGATTCGCAAGATCATTCAAGACCACTGCCGGGGTTTCAACCGCATTCTCATTGTGACCGACCTGCTGGGCATTTGCTGCCTGGGCATTTCTCCACGCGAGATCGGCGGCCAGGTCGGCCTGGAGATCCCGCAGCGGCTGTCGTTTGTGGCTCCGAAGGTGATGAAGCGGTGCCTGGATCTGGTGTTGGGCTCTGCTCTCGTCGTTTCGATTCTGCCGCTCGCGCTCATCATTTGTCTGGCCGTCAAGTTGAGCTCGAAGGGAACTCTCCTCTACGGTCACCTCCGCTATGGCCGCGATGGCAAAGTCTTCCGCGCGCTTAAATTCCGCACCATGGTTCCCAACGCGGATCAGATTCTGGAAGATTACCTCGCCCGTCATCCCGAGCAGATGCTGGAGTGGAAGGTCTTCCACAAACTCAAGAAGGACCCTCGCATTACCAGAGTTGGGCGCTGGCTGCGCCGCTACAGCCTGGATGAATTGCCCCAACTGCTGAACATCCTTGCCGGTGATATGAGCCTGGTCGGTCCCCGGCCCATAGTCGCGTCGGAAATCGTGCGCTACGCAGGCAGCTATGGACTCTATACCAGGGTCACTCCAGGACTCACCGGCCTTTGGCAAGTGTCAGGCCGCAACAACACAACCTACGAAGAGCGGGTTGCGTTCGACGACTATTACATCCGGAATTGGTCGATTTGGATGGACATGTATATCCTCGCCCGGACGTTCCACGCCGTAATCGACGCCAACGGGGCTTACTAGAAGATCTATCTGATGGGCGGCTTGGCAGCCGAGAAGTACGAGAAAGAAAGAAAGCTCATGCCATTACGTAGGTTAAGCGAAACGCTGGTTGAGGCGACGGAGCTATCTGCTTCCGTCTGTATCGTAGGAGCGGGAATCGCCGGGCTGGTGGCGGCAACGCGGCTGGCGCGCGACAAACGGCGGCGTGTCATCGTACTGGAGAGTGGCCTGGGTCAACCGGATCCTTCTATCAACCTGCTCAATCAGATTGAAGACCGCTCCGATCACTACCAGGGCGCCCTGAGCGGAAGGTCCAGAGGCCTGGGCGGTACCGGGGTTCTGTGGGCGGGCAAACTTCTTCCCTTGAATGCACGGGACACACAACCTCGCCCTGAGCTGGGTTTGGCGGGATGGCCGCTGGACTTTAACAAACTCGAGCCGTTTTGGCAGCAAACGGAAGAGCTGCTGGGAGTCGATCGCAATCCATACGATGGGACCATTGCCGAACAACTCGATCCCGACGGCCTACTCCCCAGGAACGACGTGGATTTTTGTGTTCGTTGGCCCAAGAGACCAACACCCAAAAACCACAATCTAGCACACGTTCTTCGCCAGGAAATTCAAGACCTCGACAACCTGGAGATTTGGCTGGGGGCGACCGTATCCGGTTTTTCCTTTGATCTCGCCAGCGGGCGAGTTCAGGCGCTTACCGCGATCGACCGGGGCGGCCGGACGCTGCGGGTGATGGCGGGCCAGTATCTTCTGGCGGCGGGAACCCTAGAGTCCACGCGGTTGCTCCTGCTCGCCGATCGCCAATCGAATCACTCCATCTCGCGTGAGTGCGATGCCCTGGGACGCTACTTCAATGATCATCTGGGACTCGATGCCGCGACCGTTCGTTGCCGCAACCGGACATCGACCAATAAAGCGCTCAGTGACCGGTACACCTTTGGAGCCGCTCGTCATCTTCACTTTGAGTTGCGTCCAGACATCCAAAGGGAAAATGGCATCGCGAGCGCTTACTTCGATATTGGAGCGTCTTTGCCAGCCTCCTCCGCGTTAACCAAAGCGAAGGAGGTTGTCAAGGGGCTGAAGAGCAGTCCCAGGGCCATTCGCTATGGGGACGTTCATGCCATCCTCAAGGACTCACCTTCTCTCTTCTGGACGGCCCAGTGGAGAGCGATGCGCAAGTACAAGTACTGGCCGTCGAATGTAGATCTATCGATGAAAATCTGGGTGGAACAACTGCCGCTGTGGCAGAACCGCATTAGCCTGTCCGATCGCAACGACGCGCTGGGTGTGCCTGGGCTGCTGCTGGAGTGGAAAAGAACCGATGCGGAGGAGAAGGTGTTTCGCACCATGGTGAGAAAGATCGACCGCTATTGGAAGCAACACCTATCGCCATGGTGCGAACTGGAGTGGACATCCACAGCGCTCAATACTGACGCACGAATGGCCGACTCTGCTACCGACTTGGCTCATCCTGCAGGCTCAACCCGGATGGGAACGAATCCACGCGATTCTGTCGTCGATCCCGATCTACGCGTGCATCGGATGCCCAATTTAAGCGTCGCCAGCGCCTCGGTGTTTCCGTCCTCCGGCAGCGCGAATCCCACATTCACGATCATGCTTCTCTCGATGCGCGTCGCCGAAACGTTGTCAGCTCATTGCTGATTCATAGTCGTTGGCAACTGCTGTCGCATGCGGATTCTCAACATCCGGAGAAGCTGCAGCCACCGCCCGGCGCGACCGCCGGCTTACTATAGGCAGAGGGCGCCAGCACCTGGTTGTTCGTCTCTGTAGCGGTTGCGCTCGGATTCGAAGACGTACTGAATGGGTTGGTCGAATAGTCGGTGTTCCCTTGTAACACCATCCCCGACTCGCTGCCGGCCCCGGCAAATTGAACCGCGTTCATTTTTGGGTTCACGAATTGATTTCCAGTGACCGTAATTCCGGTGATGGTATTGGCGCCGGCTTCAGAGTTATAGACGATAACCGACCCCTGGTTGGGGCCTCCATCGACGAAGGTATTTCCGCTGACCGTCACGTGGTCTACGCTTTGCGTCTTCCACTCACTCTCGGAAGCAATGTACATATCGGAATAGCCGTCGAGGTTATCGACGTAATTACCGGTAAAGGTAATCGTGCTGCCTCCCGATACCTCCAGCCCACGACCCCATTTGTTATTCAAGACGGTATTGCCCTGCACCGTGATTTGATGAACAACACCCGGATCGCTCAGATACGTGTTGTTGGATACGCCATCGTCACCAGAGTTGAGGATTCGGTTTCCTGCAATGAGAACGTTGTACGTCCCCAAAACCTGGGTAATGGAGTCAGCGAGCGTATTTTCGATTGTGTTGTTGAGAATGTAACCGCCGTTGCTGTTGTCGGAGAGAATGCCGGTACTGGACGAGTTATTGATAAGGATATTTTCAACGTAATAGTTGGTTGCGTTGTTGACCCAGATCATTCCTGACCACGGGGTCGTCAGGCGCGCGGTTGCAGCGCTCACCATCACCAGATTGGAAACCGAGCCTCCGTTGCCTTGAAGGGTAATGGAGGCATTGGTCAGCGAGAGCGGCTTCAGTATCGAAGCTGCTCCGACGCCGGAGACTGCGATGCCGTTTGCCGTCACGCTCCCTAAGTAGGCGAAGGTCCCCGCGGGGATCAACGCAATGCACTTGTTTGTCGCTGCGTAGTTGAAGGTGTTTTGAATGGCTGTGGCGTTGTCCGTCACTCCATCGCCCACCGCACCATGCGACGTAATCGAACAGGTGGAAGAGACGACGAGCGTGCCGACCTGGTACTCGCCATTCGCAAACGTGGTCACGCCCGATCCCGTCACCAGGGAAATATTGCCCGAGGGCGACGTGACTCCGGCAACGATCTTGTAGCTGCCCGTCGCCAACGTCGCGGGCACACTGACCGTATGGGTATAGCTGACGGCTCCCGTCCATTGCGAGGTGGCGACCGGCGGCTGCGTGTTGTCCTGGAATTGCACCGTGCCGGTGCTGTCGATAAAGTCCACAAAGACTGAGGACTGGCCGGCCACCGGCACTGCCTGCCAGTTGTAAGTTACCTGGAAGGTGCCCCCGGGATACGCGCTGATCGTGAGCGGCGCACTTGGCAGGATGGTGGTGCCGTTATTGGTATTGGCCGGTGCGCTGATGGTAAAGACTGAACTGGTTGCCGAGGTCAGGCTCGCGCTGGTTGCGGACAAGGTGTAGTTTCCGGCCGCGCTCACCGTCAGGCTGCTAAAGGTCACAATGCCATTCTGCGGAGCCGCGCTCAGCGTTCCGCCCAGAGTTCCGCCGGCTGAAAGCGCCAGGGTCACCAGATTGGTCGCGGCGGTTACAGTATTGCCGCTGGCATCCTGCACCACCACCTGCACCGCGGGTGAAATCGTTGCCCCAGTGAGAGCATTGCTGGGCTGCTGCAGAAACGCCAACTTGACGGGTGTGGGCGCCTGCGCCGCAATGGTAAAGCTGACACTGGTCGCCGAAGTGAGACTCGAGCTGGTCGCAGACAAGGTGTAGTTTCCGGCCGCGCTCACCGCCAGGTTGCTAAAGGTCGCGATGCCATTCTGCGGCGTCGCGGTCAACGAGCCGCCCAGTGCGCCCCCGCCCGAGAGCGCGAGCGTGACCGGATTCGTCGCACCCGTTACCGTCGTGCCGTTGCCATCCTGCACTGCCACCTGGACCGCCGGCGAAATCGTTGCTCCCGCGACCGCGTTGGTTGGCTGTTGGACGAACGTCAGCTTCACCGGCGTTGGAGTGCCTCCACCCTGCGCAGCGATGGTAAAGCTTTGGCTGGTCGCTGAGGTCAGTCCGGGACCGGTCGCAGACAAGGTATAACTACCGGCATTATTTACGGCCAGGTTGCTGAACGTCGCAATCCCATTCTGCGGCGTCGCGCTCACTGTGCCACCGAGGGCGCCCCCGCCTGAAAGCGCAAGCGTGACCGGATTCGTCGCACCCGTCACCGTCGTGCCATTGCCATCCTGCACTGCTACCTGCACCGCCGGTGAAATCGTTGCTCCCGCGACCGCATTGGTTGGCTGTTGTACAAACGTCAGCTTCACCGGCGTTGGAGCGCCTCCACCCTGCGCGCTGATGACGAAACTCAGGCTGGTCGCCGAGGTCAGACCGGGACTGGTCGTAGCCAAGGTATAACTACCGGCATTATTCACGGCCAAGTTGCTGAACGTCGCGATGCCATTCTGCGGCGTCGCGCTTACCGTTCCTCCCAGTGTGCCGCCGCCCGAAAGGACGAGCGTGACGAGATTGGTCGCACCCGTCACAGTCGTACCGTTGCTATCCTGCACCGCTACTTGCACCGCCGGCGAGATCGTGGCCCCGGCGACCGCGTTGGTTGGCTGTTGGACGAACGTCAGCTTCACCGGCGTTGGAGTGCCTCCGCCCTGAACGGTAATGGTAAAGCCAGCGCTAGTCGCCGAACTGAGGCCCGCACTGGTTGCAGACAACGTATAGCTGCCGGCTGTGCCGATCGCGAGACTGCTGAAAGTCGCAATGCCATTCTGTGGAGTCGCGCTCAGCGTTCCACCCAGCGCGCCGCCGCCGGTAAGAGCAATGGTCACCAGATTGGTCGCGGTCGTTACGGTATTGCCGCTGCCGTCCTGCACCGCCACCTGCACGCCGGGTGAGATTGTGGCGCCCGCGACCGCATTCGTTGGCTGCTGCAAAAACGCCAGTTTGGCCGGTACCGGGGTCCCACCACCCGGCGCAGTGATGGTAAAACTGGCACTCGTCGCCGAGCTTAGATTGGGACTGGTTGCGTACAAGGTGTAGGTTCCGGCAGCACCGACTGCCAGGCCGCTAAAGGTCGCGATGCCATTCTGCGGTACGACGGAGAGCGTGCCGGACAAGCCAGTGCCCCCTACCAATGACAGCGTGATGGCGTTCGTGGCCCCTACCAACGTGGTGCCGCCGGCATCAACGACTTGCACCGTGACGGCGGGCGAGATCGTGTTCCCAGCCAGTGCGTTCGAGGGTTGCTGTACGAACGCCAGCTTGGCCGAAGTCCCCAGCGCAGAAATGGTCAGCGTGGACGAAGCCACCGAACTGGTCGAGCCTTGCAGGACCGCAATGGCCTGCAGGGTCGACGACACGTCAACCGCGATCGGTCCGCTATACGGCGTAGAGGAGGTGGCGGGAACCGTCCCGTCAGTGGTGTAGAAAATTGTGCTGCCCGGCGTCGCATCCGTGATGGTGACCTCTTGCGAGCCGGTGTAAGTTCCGGTCGGGAGCGAGAGAGACGGGGTGGCCACGTCATAACTCAGGGTAAGCGTCCAATCGGGCGGGGGCGCGGTGAGTACCGGCGCAAACGAGTTATCGGCACTCGAAAGACTGTAGATGCTATCCACTGCATTGTGCGGATTTTGCGCGATGAGAAGGGCGGCGGTTAAGGTATCGGCCGGAGGTTTGCCTCCACTCGGGGTAGCCATGGAGAATAATTGGCCACACGGGCTGCCATCTCCTGCCGAGCCGCCAGTCGAACTCACACAGGCAGCGAGTACGTCGGCAAGCGTATTGAGCTTGCTGGCCTCAGCAAAATGGCTGGTGGATGTCGGCGTTCCTGGAGATGCTCCCTGGGCAAGATTCACGAACTCCGGCACGCTGGTTGCGGCTGCCGTAAACGTGGTATCACCCGCCGCCGATCCTAGCTGGGTGGGCGACGTCATATAGGCCGCGAGCGGCCAAACCGAACCAACGGTAGTGACCTCATTGACGGCCACGTCACTGACGCTGGTGAGGCTGCTGCAGGAACCGAGCACGGCCGCCAGCGTCAGGTCAGGATTCTGCGCGCCGGAAGCCAGTCCGGGATTGCCTCCCCGGGCAACTACATACACCTGAGATGAGGCGGAAGGACAGTGGTAATCCGCGGGAATTGAGAAGTTGCCACTGCTGTCGGACTGCACTGCGTTGGATAGAAGCGGGATCGCCTGCGATGCAAGTCCGGAACTGCCGGCAGCATAAAGCTGAATACTTGCACCACTCACCGGCTGCCGCCCGCCATGCACACTGCCACCCAGAACAACAGCCGCACTGGGCGCAGGACCGGAGTATCCGCACCCCACGAGCGAAGCAAGGGCCACAGCCGCTAAGATCACACACAAGATTACCTCGAACGGTGTGCTTTGCCGTGCCCGTTGCGCCAAGGTGCCTCCATGTTTCTGACTGATACGATTTTCCGGAGGTTAGAGCCAAAGTAACAGGATAAAGTTACTAGTGCGGATGACTGAAGTTACCGCGAAAGTATAAGATGCTAAGCTACAACTAAGGTAACGCTCGCTCTTGCGTTTGCGCAGTCCACAGCGGTCGCTGAATGCAATTTTCACTTTGCCGGCATCAATATTAGTACTGAGTTAATCGTCAACGGGGCGAGCAATTCACAGGCGGGATTTCGGGCTCTGCGTCAGCGAGTTTGATTTATACTTGGGCCATACCGCCCGTCGACACCAAAGGCCGGTCGGACCCAAGCGCAATCGCTGTTCACATAGGTTTCGAGTGCAGCATTCTCGGATGCATCTGTGAATGTTGGATGACACGAATTTCTGCTTTCCCAGGACCAGATTCATAGTCGTTGCACAGCAAGCCGGTGCGCCAACGCACATGACTCTGGGTACAACCGACATCGCCAGCCCCAAACGAGATCCCGCCGCCAGCCGCGGAGGAAAGTGGTAATGACTCATCTATTGGCTCAAAGTCTATCCCACACAGCCGTTTCGCCGTCGCCGATTGGCCCGACCATCGTTGACCTATTTACGGAGCAAGTCGCTTCCCGGCCACTCTCGATTGCTCTAGAAGCGCACGGGGAAACGTTCACCTATGCCGCTCTCGGCGCACGCATCGATGCCCTGGCTCAATGGCTCACCGCAAATGGGATCGGACGCGGCGACGTGGTCGCGCTTTGTTTGCGGCGCACAGAAAACCTGGTCATTGGCATGTTTGGTGTACTCGCAGCCGGGGCCGCATACCTGCCTCTGAACCGCAGCGACCCATCGTTACGTCTGAGCCAGGTTATCCAGCACGCCAAGTCCCGATTCGTTGTCACCGATTCGCAAAGCATGGCGAATATTCCTCCGGGATTGGCAGACATTTGCGTGCTTGACCAACAACCACCTACTGCCCCCGAGAGCAATTTTCATGGCGTACCAGCAGGTTCGACAGCCAGTGACTTAGCCTACGTCATGTACACGTCAGGAACGACTGGAGTTCCCAAGGGTGTTGAAGTCACCCACGGCGCGCTGGCGAACGTCTTTGCCGATATTGCGGAACGAGTGCATTTCACGGAGAGCGACATTTGGCTTGCGGTCACCACGGTGTCGTTCGATATTGCAGCTCTCGAACTCCTGTTGCCCCTCTGTTATGGAGGCAAGATCATTCTTGCCAGCGAAGACCAGGCGAGGATTGGGCGTATTCTGATGGCGCTCATGCAGCACAAGAAGCCGACGATCATGCAAGCAACTCCCATCACATTCAGAATTCTGATGGAATCGGGCTGGGCTGGTTCCCCCGATCTTACGATCCTTTGTGGCGGAGACCGGTTGGACCGTGATTTGGCGAATAAGCTCATAGTCCGATCGGCCGGGCTGTGGAATATGTATGGACCTACCGAAACTACCATCTGGTCGTCTGCAGAATTGCTTTCTTTGAGCGACGAGACAGTCACCATCGGACGGCCAATGGCCAACACGGAGATCTACATTCTGGACGGCGACGGACACCTCCAGGACGGTGACCATATCGGCGAAATCTGTATTGGTGGTGTGGGTTTGGCGCGAGGTTATGTCAACGATCCGGAGCTTACACGGCGATGTTTTGTTGATCTTCAAGTCAGCCGAGAGCGCACGACACGGGTCTACCGGACCGGGGACCTGGGGCGCTGGAATGCGAAGGGGAATCTGGAATTCCACGGCCGCATCGATCACCAGGTTAAAATAAACGGGTATCGGATTGAACTGGCCGAGGTAGAGACAGCGATTCGCAAATTTCCTGGCGTTGCCGATGTTGCCGTACTTGGCGTGGGTGGAGAGACCAACCAAAAACGTTTATATGGATTTATCGTCGCCGAGCCCAGCGTCGAGGTGACGGCGGTTGAAGTGGTGGGCCACCTGGGGCGGCATTTGCCAAAGTACATGATTCCGGAGAGGCTCTTCTCCATCGACCGGCTGCCCATCAGCCCCAACGGGAAGCGCGACCTGAAAGCGCTCGAAGCTCTCGCCAGGGTACAAGCGGAATTGCCCCGTTAAGCAACGATCACCAGGGTTTGGAGCGGGCGACCGCGATGCCGCGCGTTTCGTTGGGGTATTGTCCGCTCACTGCGCAGTAAAAATGATAGAGGACTCCTTCGTGGGTGATCACCGAAGGCTTGTGCGCGAAGGTCTCGTCGATGGTGCCCGGCGCGCCGGTATCGATTAGAACCTCCGGGACCTTGACGAAAGCATAAGGATTCGACCCCAGTGCCAGCATCTCGCAGGCGCGCCCCGGACGCTCGTAGCGAAACCCGTAATAGAACATGGCGTAGTCCCGGCCGTTCTTGACCACAAAGGGATTGGAAGCGAACCGGCTGTCGCGGGCGTCTGGCGTGGGCGGCTGCTTGCTGGCGAGTGGATTGGTTGCCGGATACGTCGCGCTGCCACGATGGCCATTCGCCACGATGGGGTTGTGCGGATAGCGTACCCACGTCTTCAGGTCGGTCGAAGTCGCGACCCCAGTCTGCTCGCGCCAGCCGGCCCCTTCGCTCGCCGGCAGGATATCGGTCTTGGCGTTGTAGTAGAGATAGTAGACCCCGCGGTCGAGCATCAAGTCCGGACGATAGAGTCCGCCGTGCTCCCATGCCGTTCCGTCCTGCGGGGTGAGGATCGGCTCGCCCAGCCGCCAGTGCGTAAGGTCGTCCGAGGTCGCCAGACCAATCACGGCTGCGCCCTCTTCATAGCCGGCATTGGGATACGCATTCCACGCTGCCAGGTACTTGCCGTCGACCTTGATGGCTTCGCCGATGGAATCCATTTGCTTGTCGCGCAGGATGGAACTCAGCGCCAGGTTGTACCTGGTATACGCTGATGCCGGATCTCGCGGACCTACCAGGGCGGTCCTGGTCCAGTGCAGAAGATCACTGGAGGTGGCAAGACCGGTTTGATAACCGATCCCATCCCAACCTATGTAGAGCATCTGGAACGCGCCATTGGCGTGGAAAACGATGGGATCGTCAATGCTGCGCTGGTCAAAGTCGCCCTTGCGGCCGGTGGCAGAGAGTATCAAATGGGGATATTTGAAGGGGGTACGGTAGGGCGCGGCCTTGTCTGGCGCGGCCTTCGCCAACGGCCCGAACGTCGAGGCGGCGCCAAGCGCAACGGCATGGTGTAGAAACTGTCGACGTGTCGCCCTCATGATGGCTCGCCCCCTCGCCAGAGTAATGGGGGATAGCCGGGAAAGCGCGAAAATGCGCATATATATCTATTTCAATTGGTGATCTATCTGATATTTTCGCTGGTGCAGAGTTTAAGCGGTACGAAACAGTTTTGAAGGGAACCAGCACGCCAGCCATGGAAACTCAGATTTGGACGAGCGCAAGACTCACGATCCAACGCTGCGACGGCGAAGGAGAGACGCACGGCACAGTCTTTCGCTTCTTCGGTCCGCTCACCGGGCGGGATATGTACAACTCCCTGTCTCCGGACGCCTTCCGCAACATCTTTGAATCTGAGGCGGGCGACGAGCAGCCGCCCGCACAGGTCTTTGACCTGCTTGCGGTTCCTTACATGGATTCGACCGGACTCGGCATGTTGGTCAGCCATTATGTCCGCTGTCAAAACAACAGGGTTCGGCTGACCATCACGGGCGCGGGACCTCGCATACAGGAATTATTCAAGCTGACAGGCATGGAGAAGGTGCTTCCCATCCGGTAAGCAGAAGATCCCCATGATCCTAAAGCAGTATTATCTGGGCTGCCTGGCGCATGCCTCTTATTTGCTGGGAGATGAAGCGAGTGCGACGGCAATCGTTGTCGATCCGCAGCGCGACATTGCACAATATGTGACCGACGCGGAGAAGCTCGGTCTGCAGATTCGCCACGTGTTCCTGACTCACTTCCATGCTGACTTTATCGCCGGTCATCTGGAACTGCGTGACCGTTGCGGGGCAACGATTTATCTTGGCAGCCGCGCCGCGGCAGGCTACGCCTTTGTCCCCATGGCCGATGGAGCAGTCCTTGCGTTTCCAGGTATGCGACTGCAGATTCTGGAAACGCCGGGTCATACGATCGAGTCCATCTCGATTCTGGTTTTCGATTTGGCGAAGGACGCAGTCAAGCCGCACGCCGTGCTCACCGGAGACACCTTGTTCATCGGCGACGTTGGCCGTCCCGATCTGCGTGCCTCTTTGGGATTCACGGCCACCGAGCTCGGCGGCCATCTTTACGACTCGCTGCACCGCAAGCTGTTGACGCTACCCGATGAGACGCTGGTCTATCCCGCGCACGGCGCGGGCTCTCTATGCGGGAAGAACCTTTCCTCCGATACAGTTTCCTCGTTGGGAGATCAGCGGCGTCTGAATTACGCACTGCAGCCAATGTCGAAGGATGCATTCATTTCCCTGGTGACGGCCGACCAGCCGGACGCTCCACAATACTTTACCTACGACGCCATCCTGAATACGCGCGAGCGGGCTACGCTTGAGAGCAACCTGGAAAAAGTGTTGCATCCGGTTTCTCTGGACGAAGTCCTCCGGCTGGGGGACGCGGGCGCCCAGCTTCTGGATGTGCGCGACCCGGCGGAGTTTGCCAAGGGTCACCTGGCAGGCAGCATCAACATCGGGTTGGGTGGTCAATACGCCACCTGGGCGGGTACTTTATTGGATCGGGAAAAGCCGATCGTGATTATTGCTGAGCCGGGACGGGAACAGGAGGCTGCCTTACGCCTGGGCCGTATTGGATTTGATCACGTGCGCGGTTATCTGGACGGGGGCATGGCCGCGCTGGCGGACAGAGCCGACCTGGTATGGCCCACGGACCGGGTCAGCGCTGCGATGATTGCACATGAACTCGAGAGCGCCGACCCGCCGCTCGTGCTCGACATCCGCAATCCCCGCGAATGGAAAGCCAAGCACATTCCAGACAGCCTGAACATTCCCCTCAATCATGTGCAGGAGCGCATGGCGGAAGTGCCGCGCGGCCGACGCGTTGCTGTCCACTGTGCAGGCGGTTATCGTTCTTCCATTGCAGCCAGCATTTTGCACCAGCACGGAATTACCAACCTGATCGAGATGGCGGGCGGACTCGCCGCATGGGACGCCGCCCATTTACCAACGGTTTCGGAAACGTAAGTTTGTCACTGCGATAGTTCTGCAATCTGTACATGATACGGTTCCAGTAAGCTGCCCGTCGCGCGGTCGACCGTGGCGCGCGCGATCTGGTAGTTGATCTGCGTCTGCAATAGGTCAAGCTCCGATTGCGCGAGCTTGGTTTGCGAATCCAGCACAAAGAAGTTCGTCTCGGCGCCAAGCTCGTATTTCCGTTGATCGGCGGCCAGAGACTTTTGGGCAAGTTCCAACGATGTCTTACCCGCGGCCAGCGTTAGCTTCGCTTCTTCCAGCAAATGAACCGAGTCCTGGACCTGCCGCACGATCTGCTCCCGGGTCAATTGCGCGGTGTACAAATCATGTCGCCGGGCCACGAGCGCACTGCCCAGATTCGCTTTCGCTCCACGATTCCTGATGGGCAGATTCAGCGTGAGCGTGCCGCCATAGCCGGGGAAACCGAAACCAAACAGCTGGCTGTACGAGGCTCCCAGTCCTCCCGTCGAGACCAATTGTCCGGTGTTCAGGTCATATTGATTTCCGCCAATGCCGTTGCTCTGATAGAAGCCGGTCAGCGATAGATCGGGTTTCAGGGCGTTGTGGGCAAGCCGAATGCTGGTTTCGTCGTTGGTGAGCGCATCGTTGGCCGCGGCAATCTCAGGACGGGCGCTGAGTGCTTTTTTCAGCACCTCCGCGGGATCAATCGTCTCCATCTCGCCTTCCGGTTCTGGCTTCTCGACCAGGTCCAGGTCCAGGGCTGCCAAAGCGGGATCCTGATCCACTCCGATGGTAAAGCGAAGAGCCTCCTGCGCCTGCTTCAGCGCGTACTCACTCTGGATGGCCTGCACGCGGCGGGCCGCCACTTCCGATTGCGACCGATAAATGTCGAGCGGAGGCAACGCCCCCAGTTCCAGAGCACGCTTGTCATGCTGATAACTACTCTCAGCCAGGGAAAGCGATTTCTGCTCCACATCGAAGCTTCCCCGCGCCTGGACGACAGTCCAATACTGGATGATGACCTGCAGGATGGCGTCGTTGACCTGGGCCTCAAAGCTGTCCCCCGATTGCTGGAGAGCTCGCCGCGCGATGACAATTGGAGCCGTATTCGCAAAGCGTCCGAAATTGCGCAGCAGGGGCTGGGTAAATTGCAGCGTCACCGTCGAGTTGACGTAAGGATTCAGAAAGTAAAAGGCGCTGTTGGTCGACGATCGATTGCTGGAGAGGCTGGCGAAGATATTTGTTCCGGTGAGGAAGGTCTGGGTGTAACTCCCCTGCACCGTCTGGCTGAGCGTGTTGAGAGTGGTCGCGCTGTTATCGCCTACGCCCTGCAGTTGCGAATAGCCGGAATACGAGTATCGATTGGCGTTGGCGATGCCCTGGACCTGGGGATCGAACGGCCGGTAAGCGCCCAACAAGGAAAACTTTTGCGCTTCGACCTGGGTCTCTTCAATGCGGATACTGCTGTTGTTCTCGAGGGCGAGCAGCACAGCGTCTTGCAGTCGAAGATGGAGTTTGCCGTTGACGACGTAGTCCTGCACATGGGCTGGTGGAGACAATTTCCCTGATTTCACATGTTGCGTCAGAAGCGCCGAGTAGCTCTCCGTTGATTGCGCATTGGCCTTGGGGAGGGCGATCGACATCAGCAAACAAACGATCGTACAACGGAAAAGACCCATTCGTGTCGCTCCGGACATTATCGAAATCTACTCAACGAGGCGTGCGCTTTATTCATAACGGATTGCATCTACCGGATCGAGACGGGCTGCCTTCATTGCGGGATAAATCCCGAAGATCAACCCCACACTGATTGACACGAGAAAGGCCAGGGCGATCGAACTTGCGGTGACGATGGTTGACCAGCCGGCCAGCCACGCAATCAGACGAGACAGGATAAAGCCAAAGATGATGCCGACGGTGCCGCCGGTGAACGAGATCGTCGTGGCTTCCACAACAAACTGCCGAATGATGTCGGATTGCTGCGCGCCCACGGCGCGGCGAAGACCGATCTCCCGGGTACGCTCGAGGATACTGGCCAGCATGATGTTCATGATGCCAATGCCGCCCACAAAAAGAGAAATAGACGCAATCGCAACCATCACGGCGTTAAACAAATGCTCGGTGCGTTGTTGCTCGGCTAGCAACTCCGCCGGAACGATGACACTGAAGTCGCCGGCTCCATGGTGAGAGGAATCCAGAACTGCGCTGACCACCTGGGCCGCGGGCGTCATGTCGACGTTCTCCCGCAGGTTCAGATAAATGCCATCGATCTCGTCGCGCACTTCACTGTAGCTATCCTGCAGGCGAAGAATGGATGCCTGAAAAGGAATATAGATGACGTTGTTGGGGTCTGCGGAAGGTACGCCCGCCACCTCAGTCTGCGTGCTCAGCTGCGGGCTCGCGATACCGATCACGCGAAACCATTGCTCATTCACCTTGACGTATTGACCGATGGGATCGGCCGCACCAAACATGTTGAACCTGGCGGCAGTGCCCAGCACACAGACCGAGGCGCCGTGATCTTCATCCTGACGGTCGAAGAACCTGCCGCTCAATAGGTGAAGGCCAGCAATCTGCTGGTACTGCGGTTCCACTCCGTAAACGACCGGCACATCCTGCTGCGATTTTGGAATGGTTTTGGAGGGCGTCACCCGTTTGCGCGGCGTGGATGCCTGAATGCCATCCACGTCGTCGAGAATCACGCGGTAGTCTTCCAGTGTCAGGCCGGGCGAAATCTTACGCACCTTCTGGTGGGCCTGCCATTCGGTGGTTTCCTTCGCCTCCACAATCAGATTGCGCACCCCCATTTGCTCAATGAGCGCCATGACTTTCTGCCGTGCGCCGGCGCCAATGGACAACATGGCCACCACGGCGGCAACGCCGAAGATCATACCCAGCATGGTGAGCAAGGAGCGAAGCCCGTGCAGCATGAGGTTCTGCATGCCGAGCTGTATATCCCGTGTCCACTGCTGGTAGCGGAGTTTGAACATCTACGGCGTACCTCCACCGGAGCTTGCGGCGGCGCCAGGATGCTTTTGCGGCAGCGTGGGATCGATCATGGCCACCATAGTTCCGTCACTCAGGCCATCGATCACGGCGCGGCTTTCTGTCTCGTCCTTGATCTGGATTTCTTTTTGCTCGTAACCAGTACCGCGTTTTACGTAGACGATGTGCTTGCCATCTTTCAGGAACAGCGCCTGCCGTGGGACGGAGAGCACGTCTTTTCTAGTATCACCAAGGAACAATAAGTGCGCGGTCATTCCCGAGTGCAGGCGTGCATCCACATCGGAGAGGTTCATGGTGACGTCGAAGGTACCACCAGCATCCTCCCCAAAGAAGTCGCGGGTGGACATGCCACCAACTTGCGTCACCTTGCCGTGATAGATACGGCCGGGGAGCGCATCGAAAATAGCCTCGACGGCTTGCCCCTGCTTAACGTTGCCGCGGTTCCGCTCGCCGATCTTCGACTTCAATTCCAACTCGGTTGGATCAACCACCTGGACAATGGCACTTCCCGCGTTGGCCTCGTCCCCCGCGTGGTAGTCGGGGACCGACATACCAGAAAAAAAGAACCCTCCCGATGCGTCCATGTTTTTTTGAACGGATACCAATCCATCCATGGGTGCGGTGACGGTCATTTTGTCGATATTTTGCTGCGCCTGTTCCATTTCCAGTTTGGACTTGTTGTACTTTTCCTGCGCTAAATAGACTGAGGCCTGCCCTGATTTGTTATGCGATTCAATGTCTCCCTCGAGTTCGCTAAGCAGTTGCTTTGCCTGCTTCAGTGCGGCATCGTTCTTGGCCGCATCCAGGGCACTCACGATCTCTTTCTTCTGCACATCCAGTTCCGCTTTCCTCACGTCGTAGTGCGCCTTAAGCAAGGCCACTTTGTCCTGCGCCTTGAGGACGGCGGCGTCGGCCCTCGCCTTGATGATTTCCTGTTCCGCCTGCAATAATTCGGACCGGCTCTGTTCCAGCTTGTAGCGCTGTTCACTGGGATCGAATTCGATGACAGTATCGCCCTTCTTTACCGGGAGACGGCCGGCCAACAAGCGGGTAATCTCCAGCGAGCCACCACCGACGGCGGGCGCGGTCAGCATCATGGTATGGCTGGCGTCGAGTTCGCCGTCAGCATGCACCTTCAGATCCAGGTCGCCGCGCTTGACCTGGGCTAAGGGAATGCCATCGCTGGCGTTCGCCAGGCGAGACCGGCTCAAGGTAAATCCAATCAAGACAACCACGGCAAGAGCCACCACGAGGGCCGACCAGCGCGTTATTTTCTTAAGTTTCACCGTCACTCCTTGACCGAAGAGTCTTTGGCGAAAGGATCCTGCAGTGCTATGTGGTCCCCGGGACGTAATCCGCTGGAGACCAGGATGCGATCGCGGCTTCTGCGGGTCACCTCGATTGGCTGCTCCCGATAGTGGGATCCATCCACGATGTAAACCACCGTTTGACCCGACCTCTGGAAGGAGGCCTGCACCGGGATGGCAATGGCATTAGGAACGCGATCTACGATGACGGTGATCTGCGCCGTCATGCCTGGCTTAAGACGCTGATCTTTCTGATCAAGCGTGATGAGGAGATTGAAGTTCTTAGGGATGGGCCAGCCGGCGGAGAAATCCATGGTCGCGATGGTGCCGATCTGTTCCAGCTTGCCGCTGAACTGCCGTTCCGGAATAGCGTCCAGTTGCACGGTCGCAGTTTGATGGGCGGCGAGGCGTCCGCGCTCGGCCTCGTCGACGCGCGCCGAAACGCGCAGGGTCGAGACATCGGGCAATTCGGCGATGGGTGCCCCGGCCCAAACCCGCTCCCCGGGTTTGAATGGAGCTTCATTGCCCGCGTGCCACACGGAAACCAGGTTGACCAACCCGCTCGATGGAGCGACCAGGGTCATGGTTGCCAGAGAACGCTGCGCGCGCTCCAGGTCGTATGCCGCCTTTCGGCTGGCGTCGAGTTTGCTATCAACGTTGGCATGGATGACGGCGCGATCCGACTTCAATTTCTCTTGCAGCTCTTGCAGCTTCTGCTGGGCATTGGCTACTTTCAGGTTGGCTTCGGCGCCCTCGATTTTGGAGACGATCTCCTGCTTGCTGGCATCGAGCTTGGCCACTTCCACATCGTATTGGGCCTTGGTGATGGCGGTCTGATCTTCTTCTTCTGTGAGCCGCGATTGTGCCTTCACCTGTTCGATCGCAGCCTGGGCCGATTTGAGGGCCGAACCGTCTTGCGCCATCTCCTGCTCGGTCTTTGACTTGTCGAACTCGACGATCAAGTCGCCCTTCTTGATATCGGAGCCACTGGTGGCAATTTTCAAAATCTGCAGCTCACCCGCTTCGGCCGGAGCGGACACCGCCAACGACTTCGTCGCTTTCACTTCACCGCGAAACTGCAAGCTATCGACGAACTCTTCGCGTTTCACCTCGAAGGCTGGAATTTTAGCGGGCTGACCGGATAGGTGAACGAGCCCATAGATAGCGGCACTGCTGATTAACAAAACCGCTGTGACGATGATCGCTTTGCGGTGTTGCAGCAGGGGCCGGAGAGAAATCATCACCGCGCCTTCTCATCCAGCAGCGTATCGACCGCCGCCGAGAGACCCGGTAATAGCCGTGGGTCGGTACACATAATGGACCAGGTGGCGGAGAAGGTGCGCACCTTGGCAGAAAAGTCACCCGGCTTCCCCATGGGGTCGACCACTTGTAACTGCGCCGGACAAACCAGGTCGGGGTAGGCGTCCAGATGCACGCGTGCTTTTTCTCCGTCGTGCAGTGCGAGCATATCCTGCTGGTTGACCGGGACCTGCACCTCCATGGCGGAAGGGTCAACGACCTGCATGAACGGCACACCGGGCCGTACCTGATCGCCCTCCTGCACTTCTCCTATATTTCCCTGTTTCCAGATGGTGTTGAGAACAACGATCCCGCTGATCGGGGAATGCACTTGCATCAGCGCCGCGTTTGCCTGGGCATGCAGCATGGTTTCGCGGGCGCGATCGCGCTGAATTTCGAGAATGCGGATGGATGCCTGTGCTGTCTTCCGCTTAAGGCTGAAGGTTTCTTTCAACTGTTCGAGCGTGGCACGGGCCTCGTCCAGAGTCTCGCGGGCTTTTTCGGCATCGATCCGCGAGAGGATCTCGACCTTTTGCATCTCCAACTCGGCCTTGGTGAGGTCGCCCTCGGCCGCCTTGATTTCGGTTTCGTCTTTGGCACGAGCCGCGCCTTCTTTGGCTTGTTCCTGCAAGACGTCGTCCGCCAGCTTGCTGTTTTGCGCTTGTTTGTCGAGAAAGTCGCGTATTTGCGCCTGGCGGTCAAAGTCAACCAGCAAGTCACCCTGCTTGACGCTCGCCCCCGCGACCCGCAGGTTGGTAATGGTGAGCGTACCCTCTTTGTCCCCAGCAAGCACCGGGGCTTGAATGGAGCGCGTTCGTGCCGCTTGGGTTGTGCCTGTCAGGCGCAACCTGGTTTGGCCATTCCCAGAGAGGGCGGAGGTAGTGCTAACCGGAGGCGGGGACTTCTTGTGCCCCGTAAGCCACAGGAGTGTGGCCAGAACACCGACAACGACTGCGACGATAAGCAGGAACCACTTCGGGCTGCGCCACCATTCCGGCGGATGAGCCGCCGGCGCCACCGCGGGCGTGGGTTCAGTGCCAGGCTCAACAAGAGGTGCCTGCATGCCAACCTGCTCCTGTCAACGCAACACGATCAATATACCCTGCGTCCCGTCCGGTCCCGCGTGGTCGCAGTCTTTCTCACAATTCACAACTTAGACGGATGCAGACGTAAAAGCGCTCACGATTGTTTACACCTTTCTTTACCGCGGCGAACTTTCAATGCCCTTGGACGGCTCCGTCGATCTTGGGCCACAAGGTTTTGAGATTATGGTCAGAGGCGCAATCATGGAAAAATTGGAACCTAAGAGGTTGGTCAGGCTCTCCGCGTCTGTTTTTTTCATAACTCTTGCCAGCACCGTTATCTTTTGCTACGGGTGCTCTATGCACGAAATGAATCGCCGGGGGCCACAGGACTACATCACATTTCTTTTGGCGGGTGGGACCTACTTTTCACTCCTCCTCATGTTCGCCGCTGTGGCAGGTCTCATTGTCGGGTTCATCGCCGAGAAGCATGCCTCTAATAGGTAGTCGCACTGAGAGTCACTAATGCCCACGCAGTCGGGGCACTTTGGACTAACCCGGCGTTCGCCTGGAGCATCCAGAAAGGAACAAACCATGTCGACGATGAAAGCTGCAGTCATTTATGAAGCGGGTGGTCCGGAGGTGCTCAAGGTAGAGAGCCGGCCCGTCCCGGTCCCCAAGCCGGGTGAAGTGTTGATCCGGGTCAAGGCTTTCGGTCTCAACCGGTCTGAGTTGTTCACGCGCCAGGGCCATTCCCCGGGAGTGAGATTTCCTCGCGTGCTTGGGATCGAGGCGGTCGGCTTGGTGGAGCAGGCACCCGGCGGTGAGTTTCCCAAGGGCGCTGTAGTAGCGACTGCGATGGGCGGCATGGGAAGAGACTTCGACGGAGGCTACGCCGAATTTACCTGCGTCCCGGTAAAGCAAGTGCAAGTGATCAAGACCCAACTTGCGTGGGAGGTTCTCGGCGCTCTGCCCGAGATGTTACAGACTGCGTGGGGATCGCTGTTCAAATCGCTGCGCCTCGAGAAGGGAGAGCGCTTGCTGGTGCGCGGAGGGACGACCTCCGTCGGGCTGGCGGCGGCAGCAATCGCCAAGCAGCACGGCATCCTGGTGGCAGCGACCACGCGGAATGCCGAGCGCAGGAGTCTGCTGCTGGCGAGCGGCGCCGACCAGGTGTTTCTCGACGGCGGCGCCATCGCCGATCAAGTGCAGGCCGCCTATCCGGGTGGCGTGGATAAGGTTCTCGAGCTGATTGGGACCACGACGCTGCAGGATTCGCTGCGCTGCGCGCGGCAAGGCGGTATTGTGTGCATGACGGGTATCGTGGGCAACAAGTGGTCGTTCGATGACTTTGCGCCCATGGATGCGATCCCCACAGCGGTGTGTCTAACCGTATATGCCGGCGAGTCGGATGATTTTATGCGGACTCCGCTGAACGAGATGGTGGAACTGATCGCGGCCGGGACCATGAACGTCTCTGTCGGCAGAGTGTTTCGCCTCGATGAGATCGTCGAAGCACACCGCCGCATGGAAGAGAACAAAGCAGGGGGAAAGATCGTGGTGCTTACCTGAGGACTGCCTGCCGATCAAAACGCTGCATGCTGAAGGAAATCGGCAGTCCGACAATGACCATGTGCACCAAAAATCCTGAAACCAGGTCTCGGTAGGTATAAGGGCCCATGGCATGCAGCGCAGAAAGCGGCAGCACAATCAGGCTCATCACCAACTGAACGGCCGCGCCAAAGAATAACCCGCAAACCAGAGGGTATTCGATTAAGAATCTCAGCTTACGGCTGACAGCGAAATAGATGGCCGCGGCTGAGCAGGCAATGAAGAAGTGCAGCAGCACTCCCAAAGCATAGGTTCCCGCGCCTCCACGAAATGCCTGCGGCCCGAGCAGGCCGGCAGCGATCGCCAGCGGGATATCCTTCCCAAATAAGACCATGGCCTGGGTAAGGTCCAGGATTCCAGCGCCCAGACCACCGACTGCAATTGCCAAAACAGCGTTGCGCATAGTGACCGTGAATGTAATGTTGCGCCGGCCCGAACGGAAGGGTGAAATCGACGAGCGGTGACACGTTTGCGATAAGCCGTGTATGGCGTGCGCCGAACCGGTGTCCCCAGGAGAGCGCGCTCGATAGAATAACGCTGTGTCCAAGCTTGGCCAGTTCCGCGCACCTTCTTTCTGGCCACTCCAGATCGGAGCATGGACGCTTTATGGTTTGGCGACGGCCATCTCCTACATCCCCTTTCGCCACATGCATGGAGAGGTGATTTACAAGGCGGCTTTGTTCTGCACTACCTTCCTTTCCAGCTTCGTTGCCCACGCATCGTGTCGATTTCTCTGGCGCAGATCGTTCCGGCTTTCTACTGCCCTGCTTCTCTCTGTCGTTCTCTCTTACCTTCTGGGAGTTCTTTGTACCGTCGTTTCCGCTTTGGTGTCGCTCCACTTTGAAAGCCCCAAGGTATCTCTCAGCTGGAGTTTGGTGGCTGCGCAAGCATTCGAAGCAACCATTGTTTTGATTGCGTGGAGCGCGCTCTACTTTGGGATCAAGCACTACGGCACGGTGGAGGAGCAAAGGGGGAGACTCGCCGCTTCTGAAGCGACTGCGCGTGAGGCGCAACTGCAGGCGCTCCGTTACCAACTACAGCCCCATTTCCTGTTTAATACACTCAATGCCATCTCATCGCTGGTCGTGAGCAAGCAACCGGAAATGGCTACGGAGATGATCGCTAAGCTTGCCGGTCTGCTGCGCAATACGCTCAGCTCTCCTGAAGCTCATGTGGTGACACTTCGGGAAGAGCTCGCCGTCACCGAAGAGTATCTCTCCATCGAACAGGTTCGTTTTGGACCCCGTCTTGCCGTGTCACTCAGTGTGAGCCCGCAAGCCTACGAGGCGCAAGTTCCCCGGTTTTTGTTGCAGCCGATCGTGGAGAATGCCATCCGGCATGGCATTGCGCGTTGCGCCAATGGGGGCGAAGTCGCAATCAGAGCATCGGCCGTCGCTGCTCACCTTCACATCGAGATCGAGAACGACCGCAGCCCGGGGGCGCTGCCAGCAGGCGAAAAGGGCGAGGGCCTGGGCCTGGCAAACACCAGGACGCGGCTGGAAACGCTCTACGGGGACCAGGGCAGTTTGACCGTCTCCACTTCGCAAAAGAACCGCTTCTTAGTCTCGATTCAGTTTCCTCTCACCAAAGATGGGCTTGAACCATGAATATCCGCGTACTGGTGGTTGACGATGAGCCGCTGGCGCGCGTTGGCATCACCACTCGGCTGGCAGCCTATCCGGACATATTGGTAGTTGGGGAATGCAGTACCGGCGAGGAGGCGCTGAACTCCATTCCACTGATCGCGCCTGATTTGCTGTTCGTCGATGTGGAGATGCCTGGAATATCCGGCATCGATTTGCTGCGCGCGTTGCCCAAGGAGACGGCCCGGTGCCTTGTCTTTCTAACCGCTCATGAGGAATACGCCCTGGACGCGTTCAACGTGGAGGCACTCGACTATCTGCTCAAGCCGATTGACGACGCCCGGTTTGCGGCTTGTATCGATCGCGCGCGGCGCATGATTGCTCTCCATCGCCAGGAGGCGAACTTCGAGCGGCTCTATGGACTTCTGACAACCACGGAGAGGCCCGACGGTTTCCTGAAGCGATTCCCAGTGCGTCGGGGAAACGAGTTTACTTTTGTTCAGGCCGCGGATGTCGATTGGATCGAAGGACTGGGAGACTACGCCGGATTGCACGTGGGAGGCAAAACCCACCTGATACGTGAGGCGTTGACTGCGCTCGAAGCTCGTCTTGATCGGAAACAATTTGTAAGGATCCATCGCTCCACCATCGTTCAGGTGGAGCGCATCGTGCGGGTGGAACCTTCGGTCAATCGAGACGCGGTGCTGACCCTGCGCGATGGGAAGACGCTGCGGTTGAGCCGAACCTACCGCTCACGTTTGGAAGAGCTGCTGCGATAGTAGATTGGGCATCAGGACGAACGCTGGCGCAAGAGCGATAGGAAGCTCTCGACAAAGACGTTGGCCTCGGCGCGGCGCCACACCATAATCGCATCGAGCTGGCAGCCGCGCTCCTTGAGCGGCCGAAATGTGATGTCGTTGGAGCGCAGGTGTTGCACGCATGCGGGGACCAGTGCCACCCCTTCCCCCGCCTCCACCATCGTCAGCACGGCCTGCCAGGAACAAGGCGTCTCCCCAATCTTTGGGGTGAGCCGGGCTTTCCTGCACATGGCGACAATCGAATCGAAGAGCGCCGGTGCACCATCGCGACAGTAAAGTACAAAGCGCTCGCCTGCGAGCTTCGCCAGCGGAACCGCTTGTTCCGCTGCCAGGCGGTGGTCTTTGGGCACCGCCACCACCACTGTTTCGTGAAAGAGGATCTCGTGACTCAAGAGGTGCTTTGCTTCTGGCGGAATACTTCGTGCGAAACCGATGTCGATCTGACCGCTGAGGAGGGCGTCGACCTGCTCCGCGGGCGCGCGTTCTTTGATCGCCACGACCACGCCCGGGTACTGCTTACGAAAACGTCGAATGAGTTTGGGCAGGATGGGAGCAGTGACCGGGCCGCATAGGCCGACGGTCAGCTTTCCCGTTTGGCCGCGCGATGCTTTTACAGCAAGCTCCACGGCGCGCTCGGCCCGAAGCAGAATCTCTCGTGCTTCTGCGAAAAATACGATGCCTTCCGGCGTCAACGTCACCTCACGATGATTTCTGCGCAGAAGCGGCACGCCCAGCTCTCTTTCCAGCTCTCGCACCTGTCCACTGACCCCCGACTGCGATACATGCAACTGCCGGGCAGCGATCGTAAAACTCCGGTGTTCCGCCACGGCGCAAAAGTATCTGAAATGGCGCAATTCCATATGCTAGAGCGTAGCATTCCGGCGGTTTTTGCTATCAGCAGGAGCGATGGATGTCAGCAAAACAAACGGTGTTTCTTCTGGACGGGCAGGAGATCCAACACTTCAGGTGGCGGGTTCGCCACTCGGATTTACATCTGAAGAAAGAGTGATTTATGACCTACAAGCCAGGCCTCTCGGCAACCACCGTGTCGTACAAGACGATCTCCGTCGCAGGAATCAACATTGCTTACCGCGAGGCTGGCGATCCCTCCAGCCCCAAAGTCGTTCTTCTCCACGGCTGGCCTGCCTCTTCGCATCAATATCGCAACCTTATTCCAAAGCTTGCGGAGCGCTTTCACGTGGTCGCCCCGGATTATCCCGGCTTTGGCAATAGCGATACCCCTGCTCCTGCGACGTTTGACTATACCTTCGACCACCTTGCTGCCGTGGTGGAAGAGTTTCTCAGCAAGAAGGGCTTCGAGCGCTACGGTCTGTTCGTCCAGGACTATGGCGGCCCGGTCGGCTTTCGTATCATGACCAAACGTCCCGAGGTGTTGGAGTGGCTCATCATTCAGAATACGAATGCGTATGAGATCGGTTTCAGCCCCGCCTGGGGCGGCCTGCGTGACGCACTCTGGCATGAGCGTTCCGCCGCGAACGAAGCCGCCGTCGCCGGACTGCTCGAACTCGAGACCGTCAAGGCGGTGTATTTGACTGGCTCCACGAACCCGGAGCTGATCAGTCCCGACAATTGGAACTCCGACTATTACGTAACGCTCCAGCGCCCCCATGGCCGGCAGATTCAGATGGATCTCTTCTACGACTACCGGACGAACGTGCTGCTCTATCCGAGATGGCAGGCGTTCTTGAAAGATCATCAGCCCAGGACCATTATTTTTTGGGGGCAGGATGACATCTTTTTCACGCGTGAGGGTGGTGAAGCCTACCTTGGGACTCTGCCGAATGCCGAGATGCATCGGCTGCATGCGGGCCACTTCGCGGTCGAAGACTGCCTGGAGTACATTGCAGACGCTATGAGCAAGTTCTACGACAAGGCCGTGACCCTGAAGCGGTGACGCACATTAGCCGCGTTAGCCGGGGAATGCATAGCCTTTCCCGGCTAACTGGATTGCGGCAGCCTGAACGCCACCGCCGTCAGGAAGCAGGCAAACGCGATAACCGCGGCCCACGCACCAATCACATGGCAAATTTCTGTTCGCTCGACCAGCGCTCTCCAGTTCTGGGGCGGGCTCGCCGGATCCCAGGCAAGCGTTGCTTTGTTGACAGGGACTGTCATGATGGCCCTGGTGATGATCCACACCAGCATCGAAAGAAGGCCCGCCCAGCGAAACCAACGGCCGGGAGCAGAATTATCCAGAACCGCCAGCGCGATCCCCGATACCAGGGCGGGCACAAAGAATGAGGGTACCAGGACGCGCAGTTTGCGCACCAGAGCCTGACGCAGCAGGATCTGCGACTGGTCGCTAAGAATCTCAGGAGCCGCACCGTAGCCGTAGTGGATCGCGACCTCCATCCCTGCGAGAATTCCGGCGAAAAACAAATTAGCGAGACAGAGAGCGTTCATGGCTTTCCAGCGTTATTCATAATCTGCATAGCACTATTATGAGTAACGTTGTTCCGAAATGCTCTCCTTTTGCTATGGATGTCTAGGTGCTCCTGGCGGGCTCAGTGGATCGCGACGCAGGACGCCCTGAGCGAAAGGCCGTGAAAGAAATAGCTCAGCAGCATTGCAGTCCCAGTGCGCCCTCTTAGGCTCAACCGTGGGCTGGCTGCTTCTCTTTGAGTTGAGGGACCGCGCTTGCGCCCCCCTGTTCAATCGCTGTGTACGGCTCGCCATAATACGGAAACTCGCTGCGGATGCGGGTCCGGTCGGGGGCCGCGCCATCGGCCAGGGGCTGATTGACTGCCAAAGACAGCATCACATCCATCACGTCGTCGCCCAGTGGGCGTCCGTTGAAGTTGGCCTGACGAAAGGCCGCAGGCGTTCCCAACTCGTACGGCAAGACGCTGGGGCATAGCCTGGCTGCCAACTGTTTTCCGTATGCAGCGGGATCCTCTGCCGAACCGGCATAGGTCGTCATCTTCGCGGCAAAGTCCGCGATCATGTTCGAGAAATGTTCCGTGTCGTCGTGCGGAGCTGAAGCATTGAATTGCTCCTTCACTTCCTGAGCCCCCGGGTCGTTGAGAAACAAGTGGGTGATGAGCGGCAGACCCCAGCGAGATACCTGCGCCTCGGGCGCGTGACCGTGGAGCGATATGGTTGCCCAGGCGTTGACCCTTCCCTGCCCGATCAGCGCGTTAGGGACTTCCAACACAATCGCGGTTACATTGCGACCGGCAAAGAAGTTCCGCTGGCCAGGAAATGCCTGGGCGTCATAGTGTTGGCCACTGTAGAAAGCAGTCATCAAGGTGTGAAGCCCCGCAGCATCCCCGGCAAACATCTCGGGGGCTATGCCGACGAACGCACGCACCTGCCCACTTCCAGCAACCGTTCCGGTTTCTCCTTGGATGAGAAGGTCGCCGGCGTCTCCACGGAGTGCTTCCTCTGCAACCGCTCGACGCACCTCAAACGTTTGCAGGTGTCGATGCTCGCCGTCTTCCCGATGGCGCGGTTGACCAAACCTGAACTTGAACGTCACCTCTTCTCGAGCGTCACCATCCAGATCGATACGGAAGGCGTAGAGCCCCTCCGGGTGCAGTGTATCCGGGGTGGACAGCGCCACACCTGTATTTACGGTCATGGCCATCACGGTGTTGCCGGGTGCCCCGCCAAATAAGTAGAAGTCGCAAAGGTTCAGGCTTGGATCTTCTTTCGCCAGTTTGGTATCGAAATGATGTGACATGCAGAGTCTCCCCTTGAAGGCGCTTTTGTGCAGCAACCATGACTTGGATGGTGCCAAAGAATCCATGGGCTTGTGAAATTTCATCGCTGGTTCGTGGTTCCGGGGAATTTTCCTACCGGCGGTAACCAAAACTGCTCGTGGGCATCTACCCTATCGGAAATCCGAGAGTCGTGTCTCGGCGCGAATCTCCAACAAAACATGCCATCTCGCCCCTATCTTGTCACCGCCCTCCCCGCGTCCGCTTCCTTCGCGGACGCCATCCGAGTGCATTGGAGGGAATATCTGATGGAGGCAGCGGAGCTCGGTCTGCTGATGCTCGGCATCTGCCTTTTCGGCGCGCTCACGTACAGCATGCGGTCGCCGTTACGACACCTGGCGCTCTCGCCTTTCGAAGCGTCCGGGCTCATGGGTACGTGCGTCGCGGTCACCACTTACCTGATCATCCGTTCTCCGTTTGGCCGGCGTTCGGGAGCTCACTTAAACCCTGCGATTACTGTCGCCTATCTCTGGCTTGGGCGGATCCATCGCTGGGACGCGCTTGCGTACGTCGTGGCCCAGTTCGCCGGCTCACTCATTGGAGTCTTTATTGCCTTTCGGATCCTCGGCGAACATTTATCGGCCCCGCCCGTGCGTTACGTCGTTACCGTTCCCGGAAGATACGGAACCGTCGCCGCTTTTCTTGCGGAGTTCTTGCTGGCTGCAGTGATCATGGGCGTCGTGCTTTTTTCCACCAATCACCGCAGACTCGCGCCGTTCAGCCCGGTCTTCGTGGGTCTCGTCACGGTCTTTTATTACGTTCTCGGCCCATCGATCTCGGGATTCAGCGTGAATCCGGCGCGCACTTTTTCCTCCGCCTTCTACGCCTGGCTGTGGCAGGGGGTTTGGATTTACTTTGCAGCCCCGTCGCTCGGAATGCTGACCGCCGCAGCCGTGTATGTCCGCTCCATGGGCCCCAGCCAGGTGTATTGCGCGAAGTTATTTCATGATCTGCAATCGCCCTGCCCTTTTCCCTGCCGTTTCGAGGAGCTCGTTCACAAGCGTTCACGGGCTGTGGTGTTAAATGGGAACCATGAAGCGGGTGGCTATCGCAAGCTTATTGCTTATTGTGTTTTCGCCGGCTTGGGGGCAGTCTTCCTTGCCGTTCTTCCATGCGCACGACGTCGTTCTCTTTCAAGGTGACAGCATCACGGATGGCGGACGGCAACGGACAGGCTCCGACTACAACCACATCATGGGGCAGGACTACGCTTACCTGCTTGCCGCAACCGTTGGCTCGGAACACCCGGAAATGGACCTGAACTTTATCAACCGCGGCATTGGCGGTGATCGCGTGGTGGACCTTGCCGCACGGTGGCAGGCAGACACGCTTGACCTGAGGCCGAACTTTCTCAGCATCCTGATTGGGGTGAACGACACGCTTTCTTCGGGGGACAGGGCTGAGTCTCTCGATCAGTTCCGCGAAACCTATGACCGTTTGCTGTCAACGACCGTCACTGCATTACCAAACACCAAAATCGTTCTCGGTGAACCTTTCCTCTTGCCTGTAGGCAAGTACGAACACGACTACCCAGTCTGGCTCGCCCAGGTAAAGCTGAGGCAGCAAATGGTGTTCGCGCTGGCAGCGAAATATCACCTGCCAGTTGTGCGGTACCAGGATGCATTCGACAAAGAGTGCATTAGAACGTCTGCAGATCATTGGAGCTGGGATGGCGTTCATCCCACCTACGCCGGCCACGGATTGATGGCTCGTGAATGGCTCGCTACCGTGTCTGCATTCTGGCCGTCCGCCAATTCCACGAAAAGTCGCTAGAATCCAACGAATATGTCGCGACTGATCGGATGGGTGGCTGGGTTCGCGTTTCTGGCTGCCGGCGCGGGAACCTGGTGGCACACTCACTCCTGGTGGAAGACCGCCCTGGTCACGCTCGCCCTAGGGATCCTTGCCCTCGGCAAGAAGATCTGGGTCGAAATTGAATCGAAATGGGTCAAGATCATTTCCGACCGGATGAATCTCCGGCTTACCATCTGGTCTTCGCGGTTCAAGAAACGATATGTTCGCTATCTCCGTAACAGCTACGCGAAGGCCGACTTCCAGGGATTCCGAGCGCAGGGAGAGTTCGCGCTCGACCTGGAAGCGATTTACGTTGACCAGCTGGTGGAACCAGCGGTCTTCGAATCGATTCCTCAAAATCCAGTCCTGTTGCCAGCCTCCGAGATAGGGGGTGGCCGTCACGCGCTGCTGGGATGGCTGCAGGCAAAGACCACCATGAATTTCGCCATCATCGGCGCGCCTGGAATCGGCAAGACGACCCTGCTCAAGCACCTGACGCTGCTCTCTATCCGTGAGGAAGCGGCTCTCCCGTGGGTGCCCGTTTTGTTATTCCTGCGTGATCATGCGGACACAATCGCCGCCGCCCCATCCACCAGCCTGGTCGATTTGTTGGAGGCGAATCTCAAGGATCTCGAGCCTCCCGCCGGCTGGTTTCGAGAACAACTGAAGAGAGGCAAACTCCTGGTCATGCTCGATGGACTCGACGAGATTGCCGACCTGACGAAACGAAAGGATGTTGCGCGGTGGGTTGGGCGCCAGGTAGCGTTTTTTGGCGGCAGCCGCTTCCTCGTATCGTCCCGGCCCAACGGCTACAAGGAAAGCCGACTCTCCGGATTCAACGTGCTTCGCGTGCTGAACTTCAATCGCGAACAGACCGAGTTCTTCGTCCGCTCATGGTACATCGCGAGCGAATCGCAGGGGATGAAACTCACCCCCGAAGCGCAAGCGAAAGCCACCACCGAAGCGGAACAGTTGCTCGCCGAGCTTCACGATGCGCCTGCGCTTGCTGAACTCGCGGTCAATCCGCTCCTGCTCACCCTGATCGCCACCGTCCATCGGAATCTGCATCGGCTGCCGGGGAGCCGCGTCGAATTGTTTGCCGAGATATGCGAACTCTTCCTGGGCAAGCTGCAGGAGGAGCGAGGGCTCGTCTCTGAGATTGCTCCGCTGGCAAAGATGAAGGTGCTCGAGTTGCTCGCCTACCAGATGATGTGTCGCGAGCGCGATCGGATCGAGGCTGACGAGGCAGCCAACCTGATCGGCAATGTTTTGCAGTCGATAAAGCCCGGAGACAAGCCTGCAGCCTTCCTCAAGATGGTCGAAGACTCAAGCTCGCTGCTGGTCCAACCGGAAGCAGAGGTTTACGGATTTCCCCATCGCAGCTTTCAGGAATTTCTGGCTTCCCGCTATATCAAAAGGCAGAATCTCGGCGGCCAGCTTGTTGCGAACATCGATCAGGCCTGGTGGTACGAGACGACGCTTTTCTACGCAGCGCAAGCGGATGCGACACCTATACTCGAGGCTTGCCTGGCATCTCCACGTCCTACCGTCGATGCGCTGCTACTGGCGACCGACCTCGAGACCTACAGCCCCAACATCAAGCCGGACTTGCAGGAGCGGCTTCGCTCGGTAACCGTCACTGCTCTCGATGACGCTGATCCGGAGCGGCGCAGGCTTGCTGCCGAATATCTGCTGGCCAGGCGGGTGCGCCGCATGACCTGGATCGATAACGATCGCGATGTCGACACATCGCCGGTCAGCCATGCCGAGTATCAACTGTTCGTCGACGAGAGCTGGTCCCAAGGTGACTCTAGACAACCGGAGCACTGGAACCATTACGAATTCGTCCTCGGGCAGGGCGGAACCCCGGTCGAGGGGATCAGGAAAGAGGACGCCGAGGCGTTCTGCCGCTGGCTCACCGAGAAGAGACCTGGGAGATGGCGCTACCAGCTTCCGGAAAGCCAGATTCTCAAGACCGCCTCCAAGGGTCAGTGGACTCCCGACGATTTTTTTGCCTTTGACGAGGAGGATGCTTTTCTCAGCCTCTCCGGGAGAGAGATGCTGGACCAGATTGAGCTCGACATGGTCCGCATGCGCGAGGCGAGAGATACGACCGGTACCGGACGCATAGTCCGCCGTCTGGGATGGTTTCGACTCTGGCTGGGCCAGTATGTCGATGTGCGCGCAACGGATACCAGCAGAGTTGTGCGGAGCGCGCTGGCCGGAATTATCCGGCATGATGTGGACCTCTACAATATCCTCGCCCTGGAGAGGATGCGAGATCTTGACACCGCGCTTCGGCGTGCTCTGCGCCGCGACCGCGGGCTGGACCGAGGCATCGACTACGCCATTCGCCGCGTCACCGAGCAGCGAGGCATCGCCGACACGCTCACCAGGACGGGCGATCGATCGATCGAAGACCTTGATCGTACTGTCTCGTTCCACGACCTTGGAGCCGGCATCGCTCGCGATCTTGCGCTTTCTCTCGCGGAAATTCTGCCTCAAACCCTCAGCCGCAGGGCTACGCGCCAGATCGCCGACCAGCTGGTTCAGGAACTCGACCACGAACGTGGTCCCGCCACGGTCCATGACCTGAGCCAACCGAGAATGATGGTGGCGTGGCTCTGCTGGATTGAGAAGCAGGCGCAAGGTGGCGCGGGCCCCAGGAAGAAACTCTGGATTGCGCGCGAGTCTTCTCGATAGCTGGCTCCCAACTTCCTCCAACACTCGTAGGCAACTTGCTGCATGGCGTTTGGGACAGGCTGCGGGCGCCAATCGAGAGATCGTTATTCCGTGCGCAGAGCCCGCAGTGGCTCCACGCTTGCCGCGCGACTTGCCGGCACCGAACTTGCCAGGACCACAACAGTTGCGACTAACAGCACGGCGAGCAGGTAACTTGTTCCGTCGAGCGGCTTCACTCCGTATAGTGACGAACCCAGCGCGCGCCCAACCATGATCGCGAACGGGATTCCCGAGGCAACGCCGACCGCTGCGAGTTGCAGCGATCCCTTGAGAACCATCCAAATGACCTGACCCCGACGAGCACCCATTGCCATGCGTATCCCAATCTCTGCCGTGCGCTGAGTCACCCGATAAGCCAGCGTGCCGTAGAGCCCAGTTGCGACCAGAGCGGTTGCCAGCAGGCCAAAGAATCCGGCAAGACGCGCGAAGAGAATTTGGTTGGAGATAGTCAAATCGTATTGTGCACGCTGCAACATGGGATTGATCAGCGGCAGGTTGGGATCGATCTGCTGGACTGCCCTGCGTGCGGCCGGCAGAATCGCAAGCGGCTCGCCTTGCACACGCAACTCCACCTCCATTCTTCCGATGATCGGAATCTGCGCATACTGATACCACGCCATCGGAATGGGGGCTTCGTCGATGCTGCGATATTTGTGGTTCTTCACCACGCCGACGATGTTCATTTGGAAGATGCCGTTATCGGGACCGATGACGTGGCCCAGCGGGTTTTGATTGGGCAGGAAGCGCCGCGCAAACTCTTCGTTGATGATGCCGACATGGGGCGAACTCGCAGTGTCGGAATCGGCGAAGTCGCGCCCGGCAAGTACGGGCACGCCCAGGGTGGTAAAAAATCCCGGGCCGGCCACGTTACTGCGAACGGTTCTCGAACCTCCGTCTGCAACGTCCGGCAGTTTGCCATCCACCATCATGTCGCTGTTATCGGAGGACCAGGATCCGAGGCGTTCCTCCATGATGGTTACGGACTCCACGCCGGGAAGTGCGCGCAGTTTAGTGGTCAGCTCGCGATAGAACGCCCTGCCCTGCTCGAGCGACTTGACCTTAGGGTTCACGCCGAAAACGACGAGCCCATCGGCGTTGAGTCCAAGGGGAGTGTTTTCGAGATTGCGCAGCGTGCGCATGAGTAGTCCCGCGGCGACGAGTAAGACAACACACAGGGTCATCTGCAGCGCAACAATGATGCTGCGCGTATGCGATGTTCCTCCGTCGGCGCTCGAAGGCGCGGACGAGGTCTTCAAGGCGAGAGTCGGGGCGGCCGAGAGCGCGATTTTTAGCGGGGCCAATCCGAAGAGAACTACGGCCACCACAAGAACGCCGACGGTAAACCACAGAACGGTACCGTCGGGAGCCAGGCTCGATTCGATTTGCGCCCACGCGGCAAGCGCCCTGGTTGCGAACACCGCGAAGATCCACGCCACGAGTCCTCCCGCGGTCGCGAGTAAAAGGCTTTCGGTGAGCAATTGGCGCAGAAGATCGCCGCGGCCCGCTCCCAGCGCCAGCTTCATGCTGAATTCACGCTGCCGGTTTGCATTTCGCGCCAATAGCAGCATGACCACGTTGGTCAGGGCGATCAGCAACACCAGTCCAACCATGCCCATCAGTAGCCGCAAGGGTTTGCCGTAGATCTCGACGTATCCTGGAAATCCCTTCGCATCGACAACGCGCAATACCGGCCTCTTTTCACCCGGCGTCGGGGAGCCAAGTCCAACGTAAGCCGCCTGCTGGTAAATCGGCTGCAACTGGGCCGCAACCTGTGCCTTTGTCACTGCCGGACTGAGGCGCCCTACCAGCCGCAAGCACCACCAGGTCGGATTCGCGACATAGTTCTTCCCGTCTTCGAGCGGGTTACCCCAGGCATTGAGTTCGGGACGATCCTGCAATGGAATCCAGAAATCAGTTGATTTGCTTGTTTCCAGACCTTCGAATCCCTGGGCGGCGATGCCAATGATCGTGAAGCCAATCCCGTTGACGTATAGAGTGGTCCCCAGCACGTCGGGATTTCGAGCAAAGCGCCTCGTCCAATAGTTGTTGCTGAGAACCGCGATCGGCGCGTGATCCTTCTCGTCCTGCTCGGTAAATCCGCGGCCACGCTGCAGCTTCACGCCTAAGCCAGAGAAGAAGACGCCGCTCACCATGTCGCCCTCCGCCTCTTCCGGCTCTGCCCCATAGCGGACTCCCACCTTGTTTCCCGATAGCGGGACATACGCGATGACTGCCGACATGGCGCCACCTTGCTTGCGCAGTGCGTCGTAGACGGGGTAAGAAAAGGTCTCCTCGGTATCGATGGTGCCTGTCCGGAGGGGCGGATTAGAGGTCCTGAAATAGACGACACGGTCAGCATCGGCGACCGGCAACGACCGCAGCATGACCGAATTCATGACGCTGAACACCGCAGTATTGGCGCCCATGCCCAGCGCGAGGGTCAGGATGGCTGTGATGGTAAACCCAGGGCTTTCCAGCAAGGAACGGAATCCGAGCCTCAGATCGCGAAACAGCCTGTCGAGCCAGACCCAGCGGCCGTGTACGTAAAAACGTTCTTGCGCGGCGCGCTGGTTGCCGAACTTTCGGCGCGCCTGCCACCCGGCATCCTCTTCGCTCCATCCCTCGTGCCGCAATTCGTCGGCCTCGAGTTCGATGTGGGCCTTGATCTCTTCGGCAAAGTCTTTTGCGCTGCGCTTGCGGCTGAACATGCTCATGCCTCCTCGGTTTCCGGCCCGCTTGTATCGAGAATCAGGCCCACGGCTCGCGTCAAACGGTGCCATTGGCTGGTCTTTTCCCGCAATTGTTCGCGCCCCTTTTCCGTGAGCGAATAGAATCGCGCTTTGCGATTGTTTTCGCTGACGCCCCACTTGGCGCGAATCCAGTTCTTATCCTCCAACCGCTGCAGGGCCACATACAACGAGCCATGCTCGACGAGAAAGACTTCCTCCGATTGCCGTTGAATGGATCGGGCGATGCCCTGCCCATGGCATGAGCCGAAAACCAGGCTCTTGAGGATCAGCAGGTCCAGGGTTCCCTGCAGCAGGGCGATGCGGTCGTCGTTGTTCTCTTGGGTTGGCATTCTACCCAAGTATTCTCCGCGCTTGGGTAGAATGTCAACCCGAAGCCTGCGCTCTTCTCTTCACAGGTATCATGCGAATGGATCGGGTGACCTCACGCATGAGCGATAAAAGAGACAGCCGGCGCGACTTTCTGAAAGCGACCGGGGCTGTGATTCTGGATGTGGCTGCCCGGGGAAAAGCGAGTGCCGCTGCCCTGGGCGGCGCGGGGGATGGGTTGACGGGCACCGCTTGGAACGTTCGTGATTTCGGCGCGAAAGGGGATGGCCATCAACTCGATACGGTCGCCATCAACCATGCCATTGCCGCGGCCGCAGCGCAGGATGGGGGTGTGGTTCTTCTGCCGGCCGGTACTTATTTGTGCCATTCGATTCACCTGATGAGCCACGTCACGCTTCAGTTGACCGGTGGGACGATCCTGGTTGCGGCAGATCCGCCCGCGGAAGACGGACAGCCGGGTTACGATCTGGCGGAAGGCAACAAGCCGTGGGACGAGTATCAGGATTTCGGCCATAGTCACTGGCACAATAGCCTGCTCTGGGGAGTCGGCCTGGAAGATGTATCCATCTGCGGCCCGGGCCTGATATGGGGCAAGGGCATAAGCCGAGGCGAGTTCCAGGGACCGATTACGACGCTCCCAGGAGTCGCGAACAAAGCCATCGCGTTCAAGAATTGCCATGATGTGATTCTTCGCGATTTCTCTATCCTTCACGGAGGACACCTGGGAATACTGACTACAGGTGTCGATAACCTGACCATCGATAACGTCAAAATCGATACCAACCGCGCCGGCATCGACATGGACTGTTGCCGCAACGTGCGGGTATCGCGTTGCAGCATCAATGCACCCTGGGATGATGCCATCTGCCTGAAGAGCTCGTTCGCGCTGGGCCATGCGCGCGCCGCGGAGATGATCACGATCAGCGATTGCATGGTCAGCGGGAGCTTCGAAGAGGGCACGCTGCTCGATGGGACGTTCCAGCGCTTTGCTGCGGACGCCGATATTGACCGTAATGGACGCATCAAATTCGGCACCGAGTCCCTCGGAGGATTCAGAAACATCTCCATTACAAATTGCATTTTCGATGGCTGTTTCGGGCTGGCCATTCTGAGCGTCGACGGAGCCGTGATCGAAGATGTGACGGTCTCGAACATCACCATGCGGGATACGGTAGATTCCCCAATTTTTATTCGCTTGGGTTCACGGATGCGCGGTCCTGCGGGAACACCGATGGGAGCGATCCGGCGCATCAACATCTCGAATATCGTCTCGTCCAGCAAGTCCTCGCTGGTTTGCTCGATGATCACCGGGATTCCCGATCACAGGGTTGAAGATATAAAGATAAGCAACGTAGTGATACAACATGCCGGCGGCGGAACCGGGATTGATGCGGCACGTTCCGTGGAAGAAAAAGAGAGGGAGTATCCCGAGCCAAATATGTTCGGGAATACGCCCGCACACGGATTTCTGATTCGCCATGCAGCCGGCATCGAGATCCATGGTTGCAAGGTGATTGCGGCCGCCGCTGATGCCAGACCATGTTTCCTTCTGGATGATGTTGCACAGGTCGACTTTTCGAATGTGAAGCGCGATGTTCCACCGGGCACGCCCACCTTCATGTTGAAGGATGTGAAGGAGTTTAGCGTGACCGGGTGTAACGCTGTGCCCGACACCCGCATCGTCGAGGCAAAACACCGGGAGCTTTGAGCAACTGCGGCTGAACTATTGGCTGACCACCTGCAACCTCGATATTTTCAGCGAAGCGCGCGTCTCTCTGCCTTCTCGACGCGCTTGCGCTGACGAAAGCCCGACGCACGCCAGAATCTGGATCACGCCGTCTGCGGGTATCTCGCTTTCGATCGCGATGGGCCCGATCTCGTAGGCAGGCCGCAACGGCGGATGATTGGAAGCGATGAACTGGTGCGGGCATTCCTCTCTGGCAGAGGTTTTGTATCCAATGCCAAATTCGACTTCCCATAGGCCAGAAATCAGGGGTTCTGCATGCGTTTCCATCAGGAGTTCTGCAGGTCCCGGCTTCATGTTGCGACACTCCAGCAAAGGCGTCTTCGTCTTGTTGGGAATGTCTGTTCCAGTTGCGATATCGATACCGCAACTGGTACAGACATTGCCTTCATGCTTCATGCAGTGGGAACTTAACTTTTGAGAGAACGATAACCCAGGGGCGGAGAGCAGGCAAAGTGCCAGACAGAAGGGCGGCCAGCATAGCGCGCGGCAGGAACGGGGCACCTTGATTGCGCGGTTCATCGGTTTGTCTGCGAAATATTGGGCATGAGGGCAGTCAAGATCGGGAGGATATCTTCGACTGCATTGCAGATATAGTCGGGGCGAGCCAATGCGATTTCCTCGGAGAGGCCATAGCCGTAGGTGACGGCGATCGAGGTCACACCGTTGGCGCGGGCGGCGTCGATATCGAAGTGGCGGTCGCCGACCATGCACGCGGCTGCGGGATCGAGAGATTGCTCATCAAGTAAACGGCGGAGCAAGGCGGTCTTGGAGTGATGGAGCGATCCAACCGTGTCTGCGTATACGGCAAGAAAGTAGCGGCTCAGGTCGAATTTTTCCAGGATGCGCGCGGTGAAATCTTCTCGCTTGGACGTGCAGACGAAGAGTTGCCAGCCCAATGCCTGAAGGCTTTGCAACAGTGCCGGAACGCCGGGGTAGACGGAGTTCTCTGCCCAACCGGTGCTCGCATAACACAAACGGTAGTCATACAGGAGAGCGGCACGACGAGACTCATCGGCGTCGGGCATGAGGCGGCGCAAGGACTGGTCGGCAGGAGGGCCGATGAACCAGTCGAGAGGGCCGGTCCAGGGGATTCCGTGTGCTTCGAGGGCGGTGTTCAGGCATCCGAGAATGCCTGGCTTCGAGTCCGTCAGCGTTCCGTCGAGATCGAAGATTGCAGACTTGCGCATCATCCCGTCCATTATCGCTTGTCTCCGCGTTAGGCCACGATGGCTCTTGCCAGCGCGAAGGGGTCAGGTTTGATCCAGTCCGCACGAGGCTCGGCGGCCAATCGTGCAAATGTCCAGAGCCGTACGCGCTCCTGATCGATACCGGCAAGATCTGCGAATTGGCCGATGGTTCCACGAGGGTCGGCGCGCAGGCTCGTCGAGCAGTTCAGTAGATGTTGCGTCAGGTCGTAAGCCGGATCGCCAACGAACGGTTTTGGATCGATCACGAGCCAGGGATGCCGTTGCGCACGAAGTACGTTCCCGGCGTGGAGATCGGTCGCAAGCAAGACCTGATCGGGCGCTGTCCGTGGCAGTTCCGCGAAAAGGCCTAAACCTTCGCGAACCAGTCCTTCATCCACCCACTTGGCGGAGTCGGCGAGCGACTCCTCTGTCCAATACTCCATCAAGGCTGCGAGGGGTCGAAATGAGTGCGGTGCGACGGGCTTCCGCCAAAGGTGCCGCAGCAGATCTGCGATCACCTGATGCTGTTCAGACTCAGGCTGCCGGCCGAGAGAAAATCCCGGCTCGCAGCACTCGAGGAGCATAGCGCCCAGCGGATCGTAGGACGCAAGCAGCCGAGCCGTCGGCTCTCCGTTCCAAAAGCGTAGACCTTCTGCCTCATCTCGCGCTTCCATGTGCGGGAGGCCCAGTTTCAGGACCGCAGGGGTATTGTCGGCCCGTGTTACCGAGGCCACCCAAGCGCAGCTTGCGCTTTCTTCGTACACGGATCCTATCGATAACGACCATCGCTCCCGTACCTCTTCGATCGCACCCGGCAGCCGGTTGAGCCAGAGTGTCCATTCTGAGTTCTGCAGACAAGTTGTTGTGAGACGTTCCGGAATATTGAATGCCATTTCGTCCATTGTGGGCGCTGGGTTTTACCGGCTGGCAACCTGATCTTGCCTGGGGATAAAGAGAAAGTCAGCGCCTGTTTCGAATGCGCCGGGAAAGAAATAGCCGGAGGTTGGCTTCGAGGGCAACGCGGACAAAATGTTATACAGGCCCGCAGCGTGCAAAAGGGCATCCTGATGGGCATTGGCCGCGAGCACGGTAAGCAGCGCCGCGGCAAACGGGGAGTGCTCGCCGGGGACGCCATCGCTGACAGCATGATGCTCGTCTCCGGAAGCGAGATAGATTCTGGATTTCGCTTCCATGGCACGCGCGATCAGATCGTTACGAGACGCGGTGGGTAACTGGACAGAGAGAAGATGAGCAAAGTCTCCAGTGCGCGCGAAGCCGCCTCCATAGCAGGAATCGATCATGAACATTATGTGATTCACGGGCACGCTATGCAAAAGCATACTGAGATAACCGTATTGCAAGGCCGACTCATGGTAAGGGTCGTCCGCTTGCGGTTTTGTGTCGGCGAAGACGACATATCCCTCAGACTTGTCGGCATCGGTGAACCCATGGCCGCCGTAGTAGATGAGGAGACGGTCGTGAGGGCCGAATTGGATCTTGCGCAGTTCTTCGATCTTGTCGAGAAAGTCGTGCTTGGTCGGGTTGTCGAGATAGAAGACATTTTGCGAATCGTAACTGTATTGCGCGATCAACTCTTTGGCGATGGCGTGGGCATCGCCGACAGGGTTGGCGAGCGAGTCCCAGCCCTTTGCATAGTGGTCGGTAGCGATGAACAGTGCATAGTCTTTGCCGGTGTCGATGGCCGACTCTGGCGGAGCAGATACTTGCGTGCCGCGAAGGGCTCCGGTCGAGGTTGCCGGGCGCGCGGCTTTGGAAAATACCATGTCGCGAAGGCTGGAATAGCTGTAGAGGTTTTCGCCACTCCGCTGAGCGAGACCATACGCGGCAGCGACCTCAGGTAGCTTCCAGGTGAGATAGCCTTCGAGACGAGCCTCTGACACCAGGCCAGTGTGGTCGAAGTCCGCACCGCCCTTAAGGCCCTGGATGAGGCAGTAGGTGAGCAATCCGTGCCGCAGCTCGGGTTGTTCGAAAGCCTCGCCGTCGACTCCAAGGAGAGCAACGCGGCGGTGGATCGGCTGCAACCCCGGACGTTGTGGGCCGTCCAGCGCGTCACGAATTGCGTCGAGGGCCGATCGGGTATCGCCGGCGTCCAAAATAATGATCTGCCTCTGGGTGGGAATCTGAAAGAGAAGCGTGGCAAACTCGTGCGAACTCAGCGAGCCCGTGGCATCGCGGGGCGATGTGATTTTGGTACCCGAGAGAACAAAGGCATAATCATTCGGCGGGGCGCCTTCAGGATGGAATCCGCTCCCGCCGAAGTAGAAGATGAGGGCGTCCCTGGGACCAGATTTGAGCGCGATCTCATGCAGTGCGTTGCGGACCCCCGCCAACGTGGCATCCGGACCAATCAGGGGACGGGCGATCACATCGACAAATGCGCCGTTTGTTTGCTTGGCGAAGGCGTCGGCGATGGCGGTCGCATCCGCTTCCGCAAAGTTCAAATCGCCAATCAAACCGCCGGCCGGGTACTTATTGATTCCGACCGCGAGGATGAAGAGCCTTGGGGGACCGCCGAGTTCGTCAGGCGCCGGATCGAATTTGATTCCTGCCCTGGCCGCGCCCAGGAATCCAAAGCACATCAGGATCGCAATCCATAGGACGGGCTGACGGTTTGGCAGAGAGGCGTTCATCGTCCGGTCCCTGGGTTGAAGATGTGGCTCCATCGAATGTTAAGCGATGTGCCAGGCTGCCGGCAGAAAAATCCTGGTGAGACCTGCCGGTTCTTTTTCTGGCCGAGGTTGGTTTTATGATGGAGCGGGCGGTGATCTATCGACGGCACTCAGTCTCCCGGGCCTCAAGGCCTCAAAAAAACGGTTCTTTTGGTCGGCTCCGACAGCAACGTTGTCGCGGCCGTGGCGAATGTGCTGCCCGACTGGAAGATGGCGCACGCTGAGAACAACAAAATCGCGCTCGAAATGCTGCGAGACCGTCCTTACCATCTGGTGCTGACCGGGGAAGAGACTTCGGGCCAGCAGGATGTGGAGCTGCTACGGCAAATTCGCATCGTGCGTCCGCACGTGCGGCTGATCATCATTACCTCAGAAAGCACACCCGCCGACGTGATCGGCGCCATGCGCGAACGAGCCTTCAGCTACTTCTCCAAGCCCTACTCCATGTGGTCGTTCGAACAGATGCTGGTTCTGGCAACCACGAGCCCGGTGTGGGATGAAGGAATCGAAGTTCTCTCCGCCACGCCGCAGTTTCTGAATCTTGTGGCGCGCTGTGACCGCAAAACTGCCGATCGCCTGGTGCAGTTCATCCACGAGATCGCGGATCTTCCTCCGAAGGAGCGAGAGGCGGTCGGTTTGGCATTTCGAGAGATGCTCATGAACGCTATCGAGCATGGCGCTCACTTTCAGGCGACGCAGCATGTTGAGATCTCGTATCTGCGCGCGAAACACATGGTCCTATGCCGCGTGAAGGATCCCGGGGAAGGCTTTTCGGTGGACGACGTGAAGCACGCGGCGATCATGAACCCGCCGTGGGATCCAATCCTCCACGAAACCATCCGCGAAAAACAGGGGCTTCGTCCCGGCGGCTTCGGAATCCTGGTGACGAAGAACATCATCGATGAGTTGATCTACGGCGAAAAGGGGAACGAAGTCGTGCTCATCAAATACCTGAAGCCGGACCAACTCGAGACGGAGACAGCCGAGGAGTTGTAAGCCGCTTTCCGACGGTCTCCTCATCTCTGCCGATTGCATTGCTTCGCCGTACTCTCCACCAGTGACTGCAACAACTCTGGAGCTGCCGAACACCGTGCCAGATTGGCGCTCTGCCCGGCCCAGAGGGCGAGCAAGTCAGATCTGCCGGCCTTCTGGGCTGGAATGGCAAGGCTACGCATGAGGTAGCGCTGCAGTGGATACGGCAATATCTCGGCATCGGGTCGATTCAACTCCTGGAGCAGCGCATTGTCGATGCCTCTCGCGAGTCTACCGGTGAAGCCTCGCGTCAGCGCGGTGTGCGCCGCCCCTCGGTTGAGGATGGCCTCGCGATGCAGCGGTTGCGCACCCGATTCCTCGCATGCAAGAAACGCCGTGCCCATCTGCACGCCTTCTGCTCCCAACGCCAGGGCCGCGACAATGCCGCGAGCATCGGCGATGCCGCCGGCAGCGACAACCGGGACCTTCACCGCGTCGACAGTCTGGGGCACAAGCGAGAATGTGCCGGTCAACGAATCCTCTGCAGGTCTAAGGAAGGAGCCGCGATGTCCCCCCGCCTCAAAGCCCGAGGCAACCACAATATCGACGCCCGCTTGTTCGAGCGCGATGGCTTCCTCGGGTGTGGTTGCGGTGCCGATGGTGACGATCGCTTTCTTTCTGGCCTCATCTAATATTTCTTTGGTTGGAATACCGCAGATAAATGAAAAGGCGGGAATGCCGGCATCGAGAAGCACGCGCGCTTGATCCTCAAATCGGACAGGCTTGTACGGTAAGAATTCCGGTTGCCTGGCGCCGAGTTCTTCCAGGTGTGGCGATAGAGCTAACAAAGCGCGATGAAATGCAGCAGCGCCGGAGGTGCGGGCCCCCTCATCTTCCATCGAAACCCACAGATTCATGGCGAAGGGCTTCGCCGTCAGAGAGCGAACCTCCGCAATGACCTCTGCAATCGCGTTTGGTTCAAGACCATGCGCACCGAACGATCCAAGGCCTCCGAAATTCGATACCGCGGCGGTAAGCCGTTGCGATGAAAAACCACCAAGAGCGCCCTGGATGATCGGATACTCAATCCCCAACGCCTCAGAAACACGGGTTTGATTCCATTCCTTTGCCATCACGCAACCTCGAGTCGTAGAGGATCTCGAACCCAGTTTGAGCGGTTGTTTGAGCATATACTCCTCTCATGTCTTCTGGTGTGAAGCGCGGAAACGGTCTCCACGAGAATCATTTGCAGGTGTGAACCTTGGCCACAATTGGATTAACCGATACCTCGTCGGCCACTGCCGATGCGACGCTGCTTGATGATGCGGTCCTGGGAAAGACTCCGGCATCGGCCATTCATTTCCTGCGATCGGATGTCATCAGCGCACTGGGACAGCCTCTCGACCAGGTTCAGATCAACTCACTCGCGATCGGCTTTGCCTACGCGCCTCCGTTCCCACTGTTCGGGGGCACGTCCACATTTACAGCAGGCGGCGGTCCGGGCGGAGAACTAGACCTGTACCAACCCGCGGCCGGCGCCGCCCCAAGCCCGCTCTTCCCCGTCGATCAGTTCGGAAGTGATATCGACATGGGGAACAAGTACTACCTGGCAGTCTCGTTCCAGGTAGGGGTTACGGCGACAAGCAATCCTGCCCCCGCCACATACATGTTCGCGGCATCCGGCTCGGCTACGGGAAGTGCGAAACTCTATCTACCCTTTGCCCGCGGCGCTGACGGCGCCTATCCCACGCTGAAGGCGGCGCTTGAGACCTTGTTCGGTTCGTTTCACTTGCCGTCGTCTGCAGCCGATTTTCAAAAGTTGCCCGCCGGCGCCGTGTTTACCTACGACGCCCAGGGATCGGTCGGATTTCAGGCTCAGCTCAATTTTCTAACGGCGATCAATCCAACGGCGACGCCAGGAGTGTGCAATAGCTTTGGGCCCATCGATATCACTGCAGGGCCGAGCGTAACGATCGGTGGCGGCTTTACGCTCTGCGGGGAAATTGAAACACGAATCTGGATGAAGTCAGCCACTGTGGCACGGATCGGCTATTACAAGAAGCAAGGATCGAGCTTTACTGTCTCCTTCGATGCCGGTGCGGAAGCCGATGTGAGTGTCGAGGGATACGACGTGATCGAGAAGATCTACGGCCTGCTGGGCGATTCGGGACAACTTGATTCCTCGTGGCTGAGCGCGAATGTCCCGAAGTCGATGGCGAATGACGTGCAGGCGGCCTACCAGTCGGCGGTGCAAACGAAACTCGCCATCGCCATCGACGAAGAGTGCGATACCTCGGTGACCACGCAGGCCGCATTTTCATGGGACTTCGATCTCACCACGATGGATGCGGCCGGCCAGAGCGCGCTGGCCGATGTGTTCAAGGGCAAACTTACGGCACTGATGGGTGCCGGCGCCTTGCCTGCAGGCATCACGAAAGCCGGAAGCATTCTCGACCGGATGAGCGAGGCAAAACACACCTTCTCGTTCAACTTTCTTGGTCTCTTCGACTACGCTACGGTCAACGATGCAACACTCCATATGTGCGCTCGAGTTTCCGATGACGGACAACTCATCATCACCGATACAGCGCACCTTACGCGCCTGGCAGCAACCGCGACTCCCTTCGTCAAGGGCGATCAGCTGCGCAATGTATTTGCGGAGGATTGCGTCGCGACGATCGGCTACGCGATCTCGTTGGGGCATTTTGCTCCCACGCTCAAGGTCGGCTACAGCTATTTCGTTTACAAGAGCAAGGCAAGGCCGGCCGATCTTCAGTTGTTCGTCGATACGGCCACTCAGTTGGGAGAGGCCAAGGCCGCAGGAGATTGGGCCGGAACATTGCAGTCCAATTCCAACAGCCAGGGCGCTTCCCTGTTTGCTTCGTTAAGCTACGACGGAACCTCCGGCAGGAATTTGTTTCTCGATCAGAGCGCAACTGCACGAAACGTCGCTGATTATCAGGAGGTGGGCCGTAAGGCTTTGTTGAGCACGCCTGGACTGGGACTGAGCCCGCTGTTCATCGCAAAGCTGAACGATACGGCGGCATGGCAACAGCTCCTCAACGCAGGGCCGCCGCAGAACTTCAACCGAATGCTTGCAGTCGATCTCATCAATCCGCCTGCATGGGCTCAGATTTCATTTGCCTGGACACAACATGTGTCCCTCTGGGCCGCTGCCATGCACTCGACCGGTCAGGCGCTCCAGAACCTGCTGCAATATCTGGCGCAGAGTCCCGGTATTCTCCCATTACAAGATGCGGGATTCATGAGCCGTCGCAAGACCTTCGCAAACCAGCTGCAGAGCGCGATCCAGAAGGCACCGTTGTTCGATGACGCATTGGGATTGCTGACGATCTTCGATGCGGCGGCACCATTGAGTAAAGCAGTCACGATTACGTATGCAGGCGTGACCAAGACGTATGCCTAGAAAAACGCAGTGCGTCCGAGAAGGCCGGCGCGGAGTCAGGCGCTCGCGGACGTAGCCTGCAGGCGGCGCCATAAGAAATATGAGATGGCCCACAACACACCGGTGATCGTCGACGGGATGAATGCCGCGGTTCGATCGCTGATGGAGAAATGGGCGATGAGCGCCGAAACAAGGTTGATGGCGAAACCGGCGTAGGCCCACTCCTTGAGCCGCGCCGGGACCGGGCACAGCAATATCACCACGCCGATGACTTTGGCCCACGAGAGCTCGACCCGGAAAGCGTCCGAGGCGAAGCCGAGACGGGCGAACGCCTGGGCGGCGTCTGGCAGGCGCAGTAGCTCCCAATAGGCGGTGAAGCTCATCTCCAGACAGAAGAGCGCGGTAACGATCCACCAGGCGATGGTCATTGCTTTCGGGGCGGTCCTGCCCGCGAAGACGGCGGGATTCTGCAGGGTTGACTCCATGTTTTTCCTCCTTCGTTGTAACCGCGTCGATTAAGGTTTAACGGTATTGGCAGGCGAATCGGGCGTCTCAACGCCAAACTGCTTTGCGTACTCCGCGTTCAATTGACGCCAGCCGGTGAGCTTCATAGCATCGGCGCCGGCGATGCGTTCGATGGGTTGACCGCCGAGCCGGCGATCCAGCACGTCGAAGCAGATGTGCCAGCCCGCTGCGCCCCATGAGATGAAACGGCGATCGATGCTGTGCCAGAGGGTGAGGCGCGTGCCGTTGCCAAAGGCCTCGAGTTCAAACCGCATGTCACCGAACTCAAGCAGACTGGGAGGCTCGACTCGCGTCACCTTTGCTTCGGTAACCTGCCGCGTTCCCGACCAGGTGAGCTTCACCGACCCAACCGCATCGAGGTTCGCATCCGCCTCAAAGGGGGCCCACTCCCGCAGTTGCTCCGGGTCAGTAATCGCCTGCCAGACTTTTTCCGGCGCGTGGCGCATCTCCCTCACGAGGATGAGTGTCCACTTCTCTCCGTCCTTGCGCACTTGCGCTCCGCTGGCCCGGCCGGGTGCATAGGTCTGATTCACGGTCATCGCTCTTCTCCTTGGCTCAGGTGGAGCGAAACCTCAGCCGTTCCAGCGCATCAGCTGCGTGACCTGAATGAGATTGCCGCAGGTATCGTTCACCATGGCGATCTTTGAGGCGGTCACGTCGGTTGGCGGCATGGTGAACTCGGCTCCGCTCGCTTTCATCCGCTCGTAGTCGGCTTGCAGGTCGTCGGTAAAGAACATGGCCGCGGGCTGGCTTTGCTGGAACCTGGCTTGCTGGTAGGCCAGGGCGGCCGGGTTGTCGTTCAGCGCGAGTTGCAGCTCGGTGCCGTCGGGATCCTCCGCCGAGGTCACGGTGAGCCAGCGGTACGGTCCCTGGCTGAAGTCGGTCTTTTTCACGAAGCCCAGCACATCGGTATAGAAGCGCAGGGCCTTTTCCTGGTTGTCGACGAACACACTGGTCAGTTTGATTTTCATCGGTTCCCTCGCATTGGCAGATTTGGCGGCCGTAGCCGCGTTGCTACTTCTTCCTTTTCGTGGGTGGTGTCTTTTTCGTTGGCTGCGATTGCTCCATGCGGTCGAGGTGGCGCTCGAGAGCGTCTACGTGAGCGGACCAGAACCGGCGGAACGGATCGAGCCAGGCATCCACCTCCTGAAATGGTTCCGGCTTCAGGCGGTAGAGACGGCGCTGTGCGTTCACGGTGGACTCTACGAAACCGGCATCGCGCAGCACGCGCAGATGCTTGGACACGGTCGGCTGCGACATACGAAGCTGACGCTCGATCTCTCCGACCGACTGTTGGGCTGAGACCAGAAGGGCCAGGATCGCGCGACGGTTGGGCTCGGCAATGATTTCGAAGACTGATTCCACTTCCTTTATATACGTCATACGGCATATACGTGTCAAGGGATATAAAAAGCCGAGATCGCCGGCCATTTTCTCCGGGGTAGCAGTAAACTTCAGCATGGCAACGAAGCGAGGCTGGATGTGATCGGATTTCTTGGAGGCTTCCGGTATTTCGCGATCGTTTTTGTAGCACTCTCTGTGCTCGGATCGGGCGTGATGGCCCTTACCTTCGTGATGTTCTGCGACTACGGGCCCCTGTCTGTGTGCTTTGCACGAGCGGGGGTTGTATTAGGGATTGCGATCTTTCAGATTGTTAGCCTGGTCACGGCATCGGTTCTTCTTAAGAAGCAACGCCGCATTCGTCTTGCCTGCGCGCTCATGATCTTATCGGTGGCTCCTGTGCCGGTGGGGTTTTTGGTTTTAGCCCTCACGTGAGTCGAAGGCGGTTCATGGGCACGACAACGAGCAGAAGGAAACGGCTGACTTTCTGGGGGGCAGATCAGAACGATGACAGTCTTGTGTGTGCCGTAACGGACGGCCGCAAGACGGTTACGGCCGATACCGTCGAGGATTACTACAAGCCATACGGCGAATACGGCGATGGCAGCTACGAGCCCGGCGACATCATCGAGGTTTACGATGGGAAGCGGCGGCTGCGATGCATCATCCAGACAACGAAGGTCCAGACGATTGAATTTGGCAAGGTACCGGAGGAAGTGTGGCGCGGGGAAATATTCTCCAGTGCGAAACAATTCCAGGAATGCCACATTCGCTGCCTCCCGCATCTGGATCTGCATGACCGGTTCGAACTGGTGACATTGCATTTCGAACTGGTCGAAGTGGTTGCGCGAGATGTCCGCGGCTGATGTCCTCGCGTGTATGGTGCGCATGCAAGCGTCAGGCGATGGGTGACTGACGGATAAAGGCGTTTCGCTTACAGCATGGGTCGTGCTGGTTCTCGCCGTAACCGTCGTCCTCCAGGCTTATGGCCGCGGTTCTCCGCATTCGGAGGAATTTTGTGTCTTCCGCTGGCATACCCAGTGATCGCGATGGACTCTCGAAAGAAGTGAGGCCCCTCATTTTTGTCGTGGACTACGACCGAATGATTGGGGCGACTCTCGCGGCCGTTCTCAGGCTGAACGACTACGACGCGCGGGCATACAAGAATCCGCTCGAAGCATTGGACGATGCCGGCCGTTATCGACCCAACCTCGTCATCATCGACCCGCTCACGCCGGAGCTTTCGGGAATAGATCTTGCATTGCAATTGAAAGAGCAGAACCCCACGTGCAAGATACTGTTTATGGCAGCCGTCTTAAGTCCCGACATCCTACAACGGACTCGCGATCGCGGGTATGACTTCAAAATACTGTGGAAACCGATTCTTCCCGAGGAAATTCTGGCAAGAATCAAAGAAGAGCTTAGCTAAGCCACAGCAGCTACCAGCAGCAAATTGCCGCCCAGTGCCCTAGCTGGGGGAAGTTACGGGCATTCATACCGATAAGTCTAAGTCCCACCTGACCAAAGAGGGTGGGCGAGCGACTAAGGTCGCTCTGCATTGTCATCGTCAGTTAGCGAGGTGTAAACTTCACGCGTAGCTGGAGGAGCGCCATGCCTCTTCGCAAATCCGTCGCAGTCACTGTAATCATCCTTTGCTCCGCTCTTGCTTCGGCAAAGAAAAAGGCAATCCTTCCGGCGGATGTCGTCCGCGCCAGGACGGTCCTCGTGGTCGTCGATCCAACCGCCGGTGTAGACGCCGAAGACCCGAACGCCAATCGCATCGCCCGCGCAGATGTGGAGAAAGCCCTGGATCAGTGGGGACGGTTTACGCTCGTTCAGGACGGATCTACTGCGGACCTCGTAATCACGGTACGCAAGGGCACCGGTAAATGGATACAACGGACGATCGGCGGTACTCCGATCAATGGAACTCCTCCGGTGAGCGGAGACTCGACCAGCACCTCGACCCAGTCTACGACTCGTGGAAATGTTGGTTGGGGCAGAAGAAGCCCTAACGATCCCTCGAGCGCCGGAACTCAGCCTTCCGATCCCGAGCCGCAAATCGAGTCCGGCTCTCCGCAGGATATGTTCGTCGTTTATCGGGGAAGCACGGATCCGAACCGGTCTCCACTTGATGGGTCGTCGGTGTGGCGGTATTCAGGCAAGGATGCGCTCGCATCGCCTTCGGTTCCGGCGGTCGAAGCCTTCCGCAAGCTGATCGCGGAGTCGGAGAAGGAACTGGCCTCCCATCCCTAGCCAGCGATTCGCTTCCTTCTGCTGCGACTCCGAAAGGAAGATGGTCGCGTGCGGGGCGGAGCGATTGTGAGTTTTAGACAAAGATTGTCCTCTTGATTCCTCGCACGCTTAATGCCTTAAGCGTGAAACCCTATTTGGGTGCATACTGGTGTGTCAAAGGGGGCAAGCCATGAAAAAGTACCTCGAAATCGCACTCACCATCGCCCTCGTTCTCGCGCTCATATTTGTGCACATGCTCTTTTCTTCGTATCCGATCTCTGGAAGCATGTCCCCGTGGCGTTTATGACGGGATTATCGATCGCTCGGCTTGCGCAATAGCCGCTGAAAAAAGCCGCTTTTTGGTGGCGCAAGATGTTCCGGAAGAATCACACGATTGGCCTGGGGATCAAATAGTACGAGGCGATGCCTGCGCGCCAGCTTTTCCACGAACTGCGCCACCTCGGCGGCTTTCGGCCAGACGCAGGCGATGACGACGGCTTTCCCTGAATGGTTCAGTGCGCAAGACCAAGGGCAAAGGTCAATGTCATCGACCCTGTCGTCCAGAATGGTGTCAATCTCCGGCCAGCGTTGAATCAGTTCCTGGTAGAAAGCTTCTACGTGTGGGCTTTGGCCTTCAAGGTAGGGCCATTCCTCACACAATCGCTGATAAATCTCTGACGCTTGTGCATGCGTGAGCGGTACTTCGTCGTTCCATACGGCGAGATCAAAGCTCATTGCCTCAGCGCTTTCCCCTTTCCCTAGTGCGGGTTGCGGTAATCCATTCCTTCGCTGTTCCAGTAGTACTCCGAGGAGCTGCAGTTCTCCCCACTCAAGCCAACAGAGGGCTTCCGTGGGCCACCCCGTATGGAGGGAGATTACATAAAATTAGATAAAATTTGGCTTTTTTTGCGGATTTCAGCGGTTGCGTGCGAAGGCGCCTTTGCGAGGAGACATGGACAGCCTGAGGGGGCCGGTGGTGGTGAGGTTGGCGTCGTAGGCGCGACCCATCGCTTCCGGAACCCAGTTCCCCGCTTCCGGGTAGATGAAGGGATTGTTGAGGCTGGTGGGTTGGCGGTCCAGGTTGGGAGCCGGTGTGTCGCCGCCTAGTGTGGGAGTAGGCACCGGCTCGGGCACCTCAGGAGCGGCGGGTTGTGTTTCCGCGGCGGTCACGGCTCCGCCTGCCCCCGTGTCTTCAGCCTGGTACCGCCGGCGCATCGGCTCAGAGACGTAGATTTGTGCCCTGACGGGCAGGGCCTCGGGTTGCTTATGGGCGGGGGAGGAGCGGCGGTCGGGCATAAGGCCTTCGATGGCCACGATCATGGACATGGCTTTGACCTGGCCGGTGATGCTGCCCCGGGTTGCTTCCGGGGTGAGGTTGGCCAGTTCCCAGAGGCGGCGCAGGATCTGGTCGCGGCCAAGACTTAGCGTGCTCTGCCCTTCCGCTTCGTGATCGACAAGCTTTTGGTTGACGGCGGAGTGGTGCTGCAACATGTAGTCGCGAACGCGGGGTTTGGATTTGGTATAGGCGGCGGTAGACGGGTTGAAACCGACGGCTTCCGCGGCGCGACGGTCATTCATGGTTCCGGAGAGGATCAGGCGGGCAAAGGCGATTTCCTGATCGGTGATGGGATCGGTGACAGGGTTTTTGGGCATGGTGATTCTTCCTCGTTCTCATGAGATTGGGGGAGGGTTTTCCATACCTGGCCAGAGGCGGGGGAATGCGGGCGCGCGAGTTTTTTTCGCGAACTCTTGTCTCAAGCTGGTGTTGGCGGATTTGTGACAGGGATAGAGTGCGATACCGGACAGCGTTGAAGCTATCCTTCGCTCGCGCTAAGGCCAAACGTACGGCAACTGCCGGACAGGGCGCGGCTGCCGAGAAGCAACGCCTGCCGAAATCGTCTACTTTTAGGGTATAGGTTTTTTGACTTTTGCATAAGTGGCGGGATGCCATTTCCTGGGCACGCCTGTAGTGGCCGAAGGTGGTTCCTCCGTCTGCCCCCGGCCCTTGCGAACTCTAAGGGAAAGGCTCTTCCTGACCGCGGAATTCGGTACGAATAGTAAGAAAGAAGGCGCCCCGGTTGCTTAAGCAGGAGTGGCAGAACAGCAGGTCCCTCCGCTCCGGTCGGGATGACAAATCTCTGGTGGAACTTGGGATTGGCTGGACGCAAGCAGAACTGCAGATCTCTCCGCTCCGGTCGGGATGACAAATCATTGGTTGGAACCTGGGATTGGCTGCATGCAAGCAGAACTGCAGATCTCTCCAGTGCGCTACCCCGGATTCCTGTCGATAGTGGTGCGATCGATCATCTGCGTGCGCCTCTCTTTTACGGAGAGGCGCATACGTGGCCGCTAGCAGCAGCGGCGTAGTAGGAAATCCGGGGGCGCTCCGGTCGAGATGACAAAGGGGAGGGTTGCGGTGGACCTTAGAGACGGTCAGAAAAATCCGAACAACTCTCTTAGTGACGCATTCGGTCATTTCCGTCTGCCGACCCCTTTCCGGCCAAAAAATCAAGATGGCCTTCGCCCACAATCGGGGAAATTCCGTCTGTTCTCGAGAGGGGCCAAGAGGGTGGAATAGCCTTCGGGAACACCGCTTGCATCTGAGCAATCATGGCGAACCGTAAGAGCGTAGCGCTTTCGTTGGTGTTGACGTTTTTCCTCGGCCCTTTTGGGATGCTTTACAGCACCGTGCCGGGTGCTGTGATCATGCTGGTTTTGTATGTTGTCCTCGGAATCGTAACCGTGGGGTGGGCTATCGCGGTGCTACACCCAATTGCCATGATCTGGGGAGCGGTTGCAGCGGACCGGGCGAATCGCTAGCAGGCATCCGGGCTGGGCAAACTTCCCTGCCCGATGGAAACAGGTATCTCCCCGACTCTGAGGCACTTCGGATTACCTCATTCATGACCGCCCTTCTGTTTTTGTCATGGTAGTGTGAAATCACGTTGGGTACCCCACTACGACTACCAGGGCAATCACGGGATGCAAAACCTACAGACCATTGCAGCGCAACTGTTCGGGGAGGCTCTCGAATTGCCGCGGGAGCAGCGGGCGTCATTTCTGGACGAGGCCTGCCGGGAAGCTCCGGAGTTGCGGCGCCAAGTCGAGGCGCTGCTGCAAACAAACGACCGGTTGAGTGGATTTTTGTCTGAGCCGGTTTATCGTCGTGGGGAGACGCCCCAGACGGCCGCGCTCGCTCATCCGTTGCAGGCGCCCGGAACCAGGCTGGGCCGCTATTTGATTCTCGAGCTATTGGGTTCCGGTGGTATGGGTGCGGTGTATCGCGGCCGCGACGAGAAACTGGAACGCGACGTCGCCATCAAGATGCTGATGGATGGGTTGCTCACCGGCGAAGAGGCGCGGCGGCACTTTCGCCGCGAAGCGCTGGCGCTAGCCAAGCTGAATCATCCGCGAATCGCTGCTGTCTATGACGTGGGAGAGCAGGACGGTCTGGATTACATCGTGATGGAACTGGTGCAGGGCGAGTCGCTCGCAGCGAAGCTGCGCTCCGGTCCGCTGGAGGTAAAAGAAGCGACCTCCATTGCAGTTCAAGTGGCGGAAGCGCTGGAGGACGCTCACGAACACGGTGTGATTCATCGAGACCTGAAGCCAGGCAATGTGATGATCACGCCGAAGGGAAATGCCAAGGTTCTGGATTTCGGTATCGCAAAGCTGCTGGCCGTTCCGGGCGCCGAGTCCACCCTCACTATGACGGGGGCGGGACAACTGGTGGGAACTCCGCTATATATGTCTCCCGAACAAGCACTGTGCCAGAACGTAGATGCGCGCACCGATCTGTGGAGCCTGGGCGTGTTGTATTACGAGTCGCTCACTGGGCGGGCGCCGTTCGAGGGCAAGACCAGCATTGCGATTCTGCATGCAATTACCGAATCGCCGTTTCCGCCAGCGCGCGATACAAAGCCCGATTTGCCGGTGGAGGCGGAACAGATCCTGGCCCGCGCGCTCGAAAAGGATCCGGCGCGAAGGTACCAATCCGCGGCAGACATGATGCGGGATGGCTCCGATTTGCTGGCGCGGTTGCGTGGCGCGGTGGCGATCGAGAAAAAACCACCGCTCTGGCAATCGCGCACGATGAAGGCTGCGGTGGCGTTGTTTCTGGCCGCAGCGGTCATCGCAGGCGCGTGGACCTATCGTGCCGCACGAGAGCGGCACTGGGCGCGTGAGGACGCAATACCGCAGGTGGAACGACTGATCGATGCGCGGAAGCCGCTGGCGGCGCTAGCAGTTCTGAAGAAGGCCGAACGGGACTTGCCGGGCGACGCTCGCTTGCAGCAGTTAGCCGATCAGGCCATGCAAACAGTGACGATCACTTCGCAGCCGGCGGGCGCCCTGGTGGAGATTCAGGATTACCTCGCATCCGACGCAGGGTGGCAGAGCCTGGGGACGACTCCAGTGCCTGCTGCGCGGATTCCGAAAGGATATTTCCGCTGGAGAGTATCAAAGGCCGGAGTGGGACAGATGGAGGTGGCGCAGGCGGCGGAGGCCAATATGGATTTCTCGCTGGCATCGACGCAAACAGCTCCGGACGGAATGGTGTTTGCGGCCGGCGGGTTCTGGACGACTTACAGCGCGTTTCTCGGATGGATCGGCCCTTACAAGCTTCCGCCTTATTATGTGGACCGCTACGAGGTAACGAACCGCGAGTATCAGAAGTTCGTAGACAGTGGCGCCTATGCCAAGCAGGAATATTGGCCGGCGGAGTTCCACCAGAACGGACATAACCTGGCGTGGAAAGAGGGGATGCCGCAATTTCGCGATGCGACCGGCAGGCCGGGACCTTCGACCTGGGTGGCCGGACATTATCCGGCAGGGCAGGCAGACTTCCCGGTTGCAGGCATAAGCTGGTTCGAAGCATCGGCCTACGCCAGGTTCGTGGGAAAGACGCTGCCGGTGTTAGGGCAGTGGTATCAGACCGCACCGGAGGACGTGGCCGAGTATGCTGTGCGCGCGGGTAATATAGACGGCAACGCACCGGCGGCCGTCGGCTCCTACCATCAGCTGGGGCCTTACGGAACCTATGACACCGCAGGCAACGTGCGGGAATGGGTTGCCAACGTGGTGGACGACGACCTGCGATTCATCCTCGGGGGCGCGTGGAACTCGCAGGCATACCTCTATACCGATCCTGAGGCTCTGTCTCCCTTCGACCGTTCGGATACGAACGGCTTTCGCTGCGTACGCAACCTGGGTGCGCTGCCGCAGGAAGCGGTGAATCCATTTCACCGGCTGGCGCGGAACTTTGCCACATTCAAGCCGGTGAACGACGACGTTTTTCGCGCCTATAAACTCCTCTACGCTTACGACAAAACACCGTTGAACGCGAAGCGGGAGGGGATAGTGAAAGAAACCGCGGACTGGCGCGAAGAGAAAGTCTCGTTCGACACGGCGTACAACGGCGAGCGCATGTCGGCCTACCTATTTTTGCCAAAGCGCGTCCAGCCGCCCTACCAGACAATTCTGTTTTTCCCCAGCGCGCGGGTGTTGTTCCTCCCGGAGGACAGCAGCCAATTGGGCGACACGAAGTTCTTCGACTATATCGTGCAGAGTGGACGCGCGGTGATGTATCCGGTGTATCTGGATACCTATGAGAGGCGGGTGAAATACCCGTTGCCCAGCGGTTCGTCGAGCGCCAGCCTGGCAACGGAATGGTATAAAGATGCGGCGCGATCGCTCGATTATCTCAACACGCGTGCCGACATCGATAGCAGCCGCCTGGCCTACCTGGGAGTGAGTATGGGCTCCGCCGAAGGAGTGATCTTCTCTACCCTGCTGCAGGACCGGCTCAAGACCGCGATTTACCTCGATGGCGGTTACTTTCTACAGCAGCCTCCACCGGGCGGAGACGCCGCGGACTTCGCACCGCGCATGAAAAGGCCCGTGCTCATGGTGAATGGGCGCTACGATTACACTTTTCCTCTCATCAAAGCGCAGGATCCACTGTTTGCCATGCTGGGAACGCAGACGGCGGACAAAAGCCACGTGGTGCTCGATACCCCGCATGATGTGACGGAGCAGCGTCCGCAACTGGTAAAGACAGTGTTGGATTGGCTCGACCGATATCTTGGCTCAGTGCCGCAATAAACGGAAGGCTCGCGGTGGCGTGCTTCGATTTAGGTGTTCGCCGACCAAGGTGGGCCATCGCTTCCGTGATTGAGGAAGTTGGGATGTTCCCCTTGTTTGCCTCCGGCGAAAATCGAGATAGGCTTCGCCGCATTAGGGGAAACTTCGGCCGTTTCCGAAAGGGCCTGTTCCGTCTGATGGCAAATCAATAGCTTTTGACCCTATTCATCTCTATGTGACACAATGTGTCACATGAAGACCATTAGCATCCGGGAACTGCACGAGCAAACAGGACAGTGGGTCCGGCAGTCCGCAGAGGGCGAGATCTATATCACCGATCGCGGTCGGCTGGTGGCCAAGATGATGCCGGTCAAGCCGCTGCCTAAAATGCCGTTCTTCGCCAATCCGACGTTTACGCCAGCCTTTCTTCGTTATCGCAGCTCGTTTCGCGGTGGAACTGATGCGACTGAAATCATTAGCCAAGAGCGTGATGGCGAGGTTAGGTGATCTATTTCGACACAAGCTATCTGGTTCGGCTCTATTACCAGGACCCCGGGGCGGATAGAGTGCGGGCGCTCGCGGCAACAGATCACGTCGCCTGCGCAGCACTCGGGCAGGTCGAAATGATGGCAGCCTTCCATCGCAAGCTGCGCGAGGGAGCTATGCGGCATGCAGCTTATTCTGCTTTGGTGGCGCAGGTGAAGACACACATGACAGACGGAGCCTTTCAATGGCTGGGGCAAGATGAAGAGACTCTGCTGCGCGTAAGACAGGTGTACGAACAACTGCCAGCGTCGGTCTATCTGCGTGGCACCGATGCGATTCACCTTGGGACCGCTGCAGAGGCTGGCTTTCGTACGGTGTACTCCAATGATTCGCATTTGTTGGCTGCCGCGAAGCATTTCGGTATCGAAGGAAAGAATGTGATCGGCCAGTAACCTTAAGAATATGGCGCCAGTCCGGCGTCTTGGTCCCTGTGTTTTTGACGCATAAATCCGACGCATAAATCCAATTCTTCGGCTCCCCCAGCAATGTGCTAATCTCGTGCGACTCTTCATCCTGACATTGATCTCTGTTAGAGGAATTATGCCTCGCAGTTCGACCGTGCTCATCCTTGCATGTCTCTTCGCAACCGGCGCGACCCATTGCCGGGCGACCGATCGGGTCGTTTTTACTCGCACCGGTCTAACTGAGGCTACTCTCTACATCGCCAACGCTGATGGCACCGCCGAGAGCGCGCTCACAGAGACCGGCTCGTGGAATTACAACCCTGCGTGGTCGCCCAAGGGAGACTGGATCGCCTTCACCTCCGAGCGCGCCGGCTCTGCAGACATCTACCGTATGCATCCCGACGGCACGGGTGTGGAGCGTCTCACGGACTCTCCGGCCTTCGACGACCAGGCGGCTTTCTCGCCTGACGGCAAGCGCATCGCCTTCGTCAGCACGCGCGCCACGGGCCGGGCAAATCTCTGGATTCTCGACGTCCAATCTCACAAGGCTACTTCTCTGACTGCCGGCGATGGCGGCGACTTCAGGCCCGCATGGTCGCCCGACGGGCAGTGGATCGCGTTCTCCTCGGACCGCGGCAGCGAACTGCCGACCGCCAAAGGCCGCTGGGAGCGACTGCACGTCGTCGACATCTATATCGTGCATCCCGACGGATCCGGCCTGAAGCGCGTCACCGAACATGGCAATTTCTGTGGCACGCCAAAGTGGCTGCCTGACGGCAAGACCCTGCTCGCCGCCTGCATGTCCGCGCAGAACACCTGGGATTTTCGCATACGACCCTCCGCGGAAGAGACGAGCCAAATCTTTAAGGTCGATGTCGCCACCGGTATAACGACACCGGTCAGCAGCGGACCGGGTGTTAAGATCGCTCCCGCCGTTCTGCCTACCGGCGAGATCGCCTATATCCGGACTGCCGCAACCGGCAACGCGGTCGTGTACGCCGGCGGCAAGCCCGGACCCGCCGGTGCGGGCCTTTGGCGCGATCCACCCTCCTGGTCGCCTGACGGGAAACAGGTGGTCTTCTGCCGCTTCGCCAGCCATCGCACCGCAGATCCTCATAAGCTCTATAGCCTCAATCCGAAGTTTGACCTGTACGGAACGACTTTCCTGCCTGCGTATGACCCGAGCGGGCAGCACCTTGCCGTCACCAACATCAGCGCCACCGGATCGATCCTGAACATCGTGGAGGATGGCAAGCCCGACAGGGCCATACTGACTCGCAAGGACCTGATCCTCGCTCCGCAGTGGTCGCCCGACGGCAAACAGATCGTCGTCGGCGTTGGCGGCTTTACGGCGTTCCTCGACTTCGCCGCCGGAGGCAAGAAGCCCAATGATGCAGTGAATGGCGGTGCCCAGGTCGGCATCCTCAACGCTGACGGCACCGACTTCCACGTCGTCACCCCGGGCTCCAACAATAATGCCTTCGCCACGTTCTCAGCGGATGGCAAAAGTATTGTCTACCGCACTGCTGGGCCGGACGGCGAAGGACTACGATTGATGAACCTTGGCGACGGCTCCGTTACCAAGCTCACCACTGAGTACGATAACTTTCCCGTGTGGTCAGCGCACACCAACCTGATCGCCTTCATCCGCAGGATCGACGGGAACTTCCAGGTGATGACCATCCATCCTGACGGCACCGGTCTGGCACAGCTCACTCATACCCGTGGTAACGAGGCACATCTCGCCTGGTCGCCCGACGGAGAGCAACTGCTCTTCAGCAGCTCGCGGATGGGCTTCAAGGACGAAGCGATCTACACCGGCGCGCCGCAACCCTACGGCGAGATCTTCGTCATGCGCTCCGACGGCACCCACGTGGAGCAACTGACCGATAACCAATGGGAAGATGGCGGCCCCGCGTGGCAGCCTTCCCGCGCCGCGCGCTGACCGCAGGTACGCACTGAGCTCGAACACTGATCACCGAAGGATTCCTCGTCGTAGCTCTTCGTCTTTTAAGAAATTCACAGCTGACCGCATACTTCGACCTGGGTCTTGAGTGCATATGGGTCCGCAATCCGCAGCCGATTTGCCTGAGGCTGCCAGTCACTTGCCGAAACGATCTGATCCGCATCCTGAGACAATTCGGCAGCGAGATCCTCCTCGGTCGTCTCCCTTTCCTCCATGGCTCGTCTTAGTGCCCGCAGTATTGTTTCCAGAACTTCTGCGAGCGGCGGCGGAACACTCGGCCCAAGACCGAAGGCTTGCGGCCTGCGCGAAATTTGGCCCAACCTGGAATAAATCTGTTGCAGTTCTTCTGCCTGGCAATTCATGGCCATTGACCTCTTAATGAGGGTAGAAGGCACAGCGCGGGCTCGCAGTGATGCAGCGCACATGGCTGCCTGGAGTATCCCTGTGGACAATCCGCGGGCGATTTGCAACTCTTGTACACGCAGTTTTTCGACCTGGCCGTTGAGGGAGCTTTCCATGTCGCAGGTGATCCGCTCACCGAAGGTGTTTGACGTTTGCATCATAGGGTCGGGTGCAGGAGGCGGAACTGCCGCCAAAGTGCTCACTGAGGGTGGCTTGAACGTGGTGATGTTGGAGGCAGGGCCGCCGCTGAATCCCGCCAAAGACTTTAAAGAGCATGTGTGGCCCTACCAGTTGGCTCATCGTGGAGTGGGCGTAGGGGGCAACTCCGACGAATTCATGGCTCCCAATGGCTTTTGGGATATCGAGGGCGAGCCATACACCACGGCTCCGGGCAGCGACTTTCACTGGTTCCGATCGCGTATCGTCGGCGGCCGCACCAATCATTGGGGAAGGATTGCCCTGCGTTTTGCGCCGGTGGATTTCCTCTCCCGGTCGACGGATGGAATGGGAGACGACTGGCCGATCACCTATGCCGATGTCGCACCCTATTACGACAAGGTCGAATCGTTTATCGGCGTTTTCGGGTCGAAGGAGAATGTCCCGAGTGCCCCCGACGGAGTGTTTTTGCCGCCACCCGTTCCTCGCTGTACCGAAACCATCGTCAAGAAGGCGTGTGATCAGCTGCACATCACCTGCATTCCTTCTCGCCTGGCTATTCTCACGAAACCGGTTAATGGGCGGCCGCCGTGCCACTACTGTGGGCAATGCGGACGAGGATGCGTCAGTGCATCCAATTTCAGTTCCAGCCAGGTGATGATCCCGCCGGCGCAGGCCACAGGCCGCTTCACCTTGATTACCAACGCGATGGCCAGGGAAATCGTCGTCGGCAAAGACGGTCGAGCGCAGGCAGTCTCTTACATCGACAAGGCCACGCGCAATGAGATGCGCGTGCATGCCAGGGCTTTTGTGGTGGCAGCCAGTGCTTGCGAATCGGCCCGGTTGCTGCTGAATTCGCGTTCTTCCCTTTTTCCAAATGGGTTAGCGAATTCTTCGGGAGCGGTGGGCCGGTATCTGACTGATTCCGTCGGCAGCGACGCCTACGGATACTTTCCCCAGTTGGAAAAGATACCGCGGCACAATCACGACGGTACGGGTGGCATGCACATGTATACGCCGTGGTGGAAATACGATCGCAAGAATGACTTCCTGCGCGGTTACCACATCGAGTTTGGTGGCGGTCTGGATATGCCGGGTGTCGGCGAGTTCCATGGTGTCTGCGAGGAGTCTGAGGGTTACGGAACGTCTCTGAAGCGGACCTGCCGCAGCAAATACGGTAACGTCATCGGGTTTTCAGGACGTGGCGAGATGATTCCCAATGCGGATACGTACTGCGAGATCGACCCCAATGTGGTGGATAGATGGGGCATCCCGGTGCTGCGCTTCCATTTCAAATGGAGCGACAACGAGATCAAAATGGCGAAAGACATGCAGGAAACATTTCGCTCGATCGTCGAAACAGCAGGGGGGAAATTTTTCAGCGATGCGACGCCGGGTGGGGACTTACCCTACGGAATCTCGGCGGGCGGAAGAATCATCCACGAGGTGGGGACGGCGCGGATGGGTAGTAACCCTGCTACTTCTGTTTTGAACAGTCATAGTCAGGCACACGACGTAAAAAACGTGTTCGTCTGCGATGGTGCATCGTTCGTCACCAATTCTGACAAGAACCCTACGCTGAGCATTATGGCGCTGTCATGGAGATCCTCTGAGTACCTCATGGATCAGGCGAAAAAGGGACAGATATAAGCCGCTCGGGATGCGATGTGAGGACTGATACCTATTCCCCGCCTTGCACGGTCCCAACCGGCTGCATCGCAACGGAATCATTGTAGGAGCCTTTTTCATGACGGAGCCTATCCGCACGCTGTTTGTAACAGAAGCTGATGAGCCGGCCGGAGCAGTTCTTCCAGAGGACCTTCGCGCCAGATATGATGGAGATCTTTCCTTTCTGTCTGCTCCGGAGAAGCGGCCCTATTTCATCGCAAACTTCGTATCGACACTCGACGGGGTCGTGAGCTTCAACTTGCCAGGCGAGTCAGGAGGAGCCCAGATCAGTGGTTCGAACGAAGAAGACCGGTTCATCATGGGGCTGCTGCGTGCCTCGGCAGACGCGGTTATCGTGGGCTCGGGGACACTACAAGCGGTTGGTCCGGAGGGCTCCTGGCTGCCGGAATCTGTCTATCCAGCAGCGAAAGATCTTTACCAGAAATATCGAACGGTGGTCCGAAAACTGCAGGATCTCCTAGTAGTGATTGTCGCGGGCGGCGGTCAACTGGACCTCACCAGCACCGTGTTTCATACGCCACGAACCAGGGTGCTCATAGTGACCACAGAGCAAGGAAAACAGCGATTGTTGCAAAATGGAGTGGATTCACTGCCCGCAGTCGAGGTGAAGGCTCTCTCCTCGGCAGAGACGCGCATCTCTCCTTCAGCGATCCTTACGTTACTCAGACAAGAGTTCGGTGTAGAGTTATTGCTTCACGAAGCCGGGCCGACACTCTTTGGCGAATTTCTTGAAGGCGGATTTGTGGATGAGCTTTTTTTGACAGTAGCGCCTCAGGTTGCGGGTAGAGCCGCAGACCATCCCAGGCCTGGCCTGGTTGCGAACGTCCAGTTCTTGCCGGCGACGGCTCCCTGGTGGAAACTTCTCAGCGCAAAAAAGTCCGGAGACCACCTCTTCCTGCGTTATCACGTGAGAACCAGATAGGGGAGTCCCCTCGTCAAGAAGAAGTGATTTCAGCTTTCGTCTGGCGGACGATCCGCTCCGAACTGACTGCCGGCATCACTCCTGACCAAGCCCACGCCTGCCAGATGATGACCAATGTGCACACAGTTTCGATGGTTGCGAAGAACAAGTACTCCGGGTAAGCGGGTGGCCGGCCCAACCCGATCAGAGGCGCAACAAAAGTCAGAAAGCCGTTTACCAGGGTCAAAAGGCTACCCGCGATGATATTCGCCAGCCGGTTCGCTCGAAACGGAAGCAGGCGACACGCCAAAATCATGGCGATGGGTATTTCCATCAAGACCGCGGAACCCAGCAGAGCCCATGGGGGGAGCGGCTTGAAGGAATGTTGGGAGCCGGCAATGGCAAACAGGGCAACCACGTCTGCGTAGAGGTAGTTCAACAACGCAAATATCCAGAATAGAGACAACCGCTCCTTCGTATCGTGCATGGCAACCTCCTACGGAATAGCCAGAATTTTGATCATGTGGCTCGTATACGTAGGAAGGCTCCAAAATTACGCAGAACTGCGGCCGATAATGAGGGCTCACATCGACCGGGGTTTAATTTTGTCTGCCCCGAAACTGCCTAGATCGTGGAACCGGCAAGCATCAGCCATAGCAGGAATAGGATGGAAGCCGTGACAACTAAGGGCAACCTCGTTTTGAAAGTTCCGCAAGCGCCAAGGAGTACCGCGGACAGGGACGAACCCATGCCCCACAACAGCCAAGGGGCGGCATCTCGGGCCTGTTGCAAGTAATCTGAGCTTCGCACCGGGCGCACATAAGAGGCTACCAGCACGGAGATGGAAACCAACAAGGCTACACCTCCGCAGCAGGAGATGACGGCACGTGTCCGGGTATCTTGGTGACGCCCCGTTAAACGCAAGATGCACCTTCGCTCCCTCGCGGCATCACGCGCATACAAATGATCTCCAACCGTCTCTCAATAAGCACCGCGCTGTTTCGAGTCGGCAATTCACCCGTTTTCTCGTGCGTAAAGAATCTCTTGACGGCCCGAAATTAGACCGCCCGGTAAGTCGGTCGTCGACCCTGACTTCACCAACGTGCTCCAAATAGCTTTCGTAGGTGTCATGATCCAGCATGGCCTTATAGAATCTATGCCGCGGATCGCTCCGTTACTTCATTCGCCGCAGTCGACGGTTCTACCAGCCGAAGACTCCTCGCCCACGTGCTCTTTCTGCACGAGCTAATGTGGCTTTGTCATTGGGCATATAGGTATCGACGGCACTCTGTGCCTGCGCATCGTCGAAATAGATCAATGACTCAGCAATGAGCGGATTATCTTCCGGCGGAGCCCTCTTGACCGCCGCAATGATCAGCGGTATCGACTGCTTGTCTTGAATTAAAGCCAAACCCTTCGCAGCCCAAGCGACGATCTGGTAATTGTGGGACTGGAGAGCTCGCCGTAAAAGCGGAATTCCGCGCGGGTCGCCGGTCTCGCCCAAAAGCAGCACTTTACCCGGTAGTTCATACAATGCAGAGTGAATCGCCGTGCTCGCGTCGGTATCATGTGCCTGCACCCACGTATTGAATTCCGGCGAGAGTTGCCGCCCCGTCGAGTTTCCCTGGGAGTCGCGGAAGGGGTCCGGGAGATCGCTGTCTACCGCTAGGGTTGCCTGTTGTAGCAGAAAGCTCCAATATGTATTGTTCTTGTCTCCTAGCCGAACCAAACCATCGGCGATCTTCATCTTTGTGTCGGGGTCGGTTGTACGCGCGAACTGTACTTCAAGGGGTGGGATGGCCTGTACCGCCTTGGCCCTTGCAATGACCTCAACGTCCCTGGGACTGACATCGCCCGATTTTGCTGTGGCAAGTGCACCATCAAGTTCGTCAGGTGTGTACTGCGTCGCCTGCCCATAGATTGGGAAGAGTGAAAGCATGATTCCCAGAGCAAGGCACAAGACATTGCGCAGGGCCAAAACCTGGATTTTGGGCCGACTCGACAATCGGGAATTCATATTCGTCCCCTGCCCAGGTTGACGTATCACTGCATGAGATTTTGCGGTAACGATATGCCAGAGCCGAGAAATTGGGGGACGCCACACCTATTTCGCCAAGCTACTCGAAGGACGCTTCCCCCAATCGACACGGTCGAGCAAAAGATTTGCCAAGCCTCCATAGATGGCGACATTGACTGCATAGACAACGAGAGTAGACGGTACGCTCCAAGGGTGGTCATCTTTGAGATCGAATCCGGAACCCGGAGTAGCCGCTCCAGCAAGAAGTCCGGGTAGCAGCAGCCAGAAAGGTACAGGTGTGGCCATGTTGTGATGGCCGAGCAAATGGAGTGCGCCGACAAAAGCGCCCCCAATCAAAAGAGACAACCATGCTCGACCCGCCATGCCGTGAATGCTATCACTGGATAAGTCAGGACAGGCCAGAAGTGCGCCTAAGGAGTTTGTCGGTATGGCAGCATTTTACTTAGGGCCAGTTCCGTTTGTCACCGACCCGCTGTCACCGACCCCCGTGTCCGATCGCGTGAGAGACGGTTTTGACAGTCATGATTGACGACGTAGGAATATACTGCGAAACTGATTTCGCTTTGCCGGTATCCCTATGAATCGACGTGAATTCCTGTACACCACTGCGCTCGGGTTGGCTGCGGCCGCCGTAGCGCCCGCGCAAGAATATGATCGCGACAAACGCCGGCGAGTCGGTTTGATCGGTTGCGGATGGTATGGAAAATCCGATCTGTTTCGGCTGGTGCAGGTATCGCCGGTTGAGATCGTCTCTTTATGCGACGTCGATTCGCAGATGCTCTCGAACGCCGCCGACATGGCCGCCACCCGGCAGCGTTCCAAGAAGAGGCCTCGCACCTACTCGGACTATCGCAAGATGCTTGCCGAGAAAGATCTGGACCTGGTGCTGATTGCACCGCCCGACCACTGGCATGCCCTGATCATGATTGAAGCGGTAAAGTCTGGCGTCGACGTCTACGTGCAGAAACCGATTAGCCGCGACGTTCTGGAAGGCAAGGCCATGCTGGCCGCTGCCCGCCAGAACAGTCGCGTTGTCCAGGTTGGTCTGCAACGCCGCAGCACGCCTCACCTGGTCGAGGCAAAAGAGCGCTTCATCGAAGAGGGGAAGCTGGGGAAGATCGCGCTGGTCGAAATCTACTGCTACTACCACATGCGGGCGACGGAAAATCCCCCTGATACCGCGCCGCCTGCGAACCTGGACTACAACGCTTGGACTGGCCCTGCTCCCATGCGGCCGTATAACAGCCTGGTTCACCCCCGCGGCTGGCGCGCGTTTATGGAGTATGGGAACGGCATTGTGGGTGACATGTGCGTCCACATGTTTGATATGACTCGGTGGATGCTCGGATTGGGCTGGCCAACGAAGATTGATTCCACCGGTGGAATCTTTGTCGATAAGAAGAGCAAGGCCAACATTTCCGATACCCAGACAGCCACCTTCGATTACCCGGATCTTCGCGTCGTGTGGCAGCACCGCAGTTGGGGCGAGCCCGCGAATCCGAAATATCATCCATGGGGCGCGACCTTCTACGGCGACAAAGGAACGCTCAACGTGAGCGTGATGGGATATGACTTTATCCCCTCCGGTGACGGACAGCCTGTTCATAAAGACGTTACCTACGAGTTGGAACAATACCCCGAGGACAAGACGGAAAAGGAACTCGAGAAACACGTCGCGCCTGCCATCCGGCATCATATGCAGAATTTTCTTGCCTCGATCGACGCGCGTAGCCATCCGGTCTCCGACATCGAGCAGGGCTACATTTCCACCGCGTCGTGCATTTTGGCGAACAACTCGATGAAGCTGGGCCGCAGCCTGACGTGGGATCCAGAGAAGCAGATGGTGGCCGGAGATTCCGAGGCTAATGGGCTGTTGCGCCAGGAATATCGAGCGCCTTACACGCATCCCGAAGCTTAGGACGGACGTGCTATCGCGGTTTGAGGTCATTTCAACAACACTGCCGGCAGCGAAATCACATTTTTTGCATTGGGCGAAGCATTCGCTGGTGGGAACATTCAAGCCGGCGGTTGGCTGATGACCCTATGCGAAACCCTCAGCCACTACGCGCAGAATCGTGAAGCCGCGTGCCGTTAGCCCTTGATTCCAAGCCGGCTCTTGGAGGTCAGGCGGAAAACGGCGTTATGCGAATTGTCAAAGAACTCGGGTCAAGAGCACCTGGGCACTCCCGGTTGTTAGCTTTCCGTCATCGCTGCTGATGATCCTGATCATCTGCGGGCTTTCGTACCAACTCTGTTACGCGCTGCCGGTTGAGTTCCCTGGCCGGCCGAAGTGGGCGCAAGTCCTTTGTTTCCTCAAGGTGCTCAAAATTTCGAATTAATTAATTTGTTTTTGGCCCGGTTGGTGGGTAGGGTCCAGAGCCAGGAATTGATGGCTCTGCCTTTGGGGCGGGTGAGGCCGGGATCGAAACAGGCGCGCTTGGACAGACTGATGGTGGACATCGCGACTCCGCTCCCGGGGCTAGTTCAATGATTGGGTTAGCACTTATTAGACGCCGATGGAGGGTAAAATCTTTCTCGTTATTTTGGTTTTCGGGCATTATGGGGAGTTCGCCGGGTCCTCCGCTGCATGTCGCGTGGAGTTGAATGAGCCGCCACCGGGGCTAAAGCCCTGATTGGCTCTGCAATCGTCAGTTCCCCGGACTGAAGTCCGGGGCTGGCACAACAACCTTCACGACTGCCACAGACTTCACGAGGCCTGCGCCATGCGGGGACTTTCGGGGTGCAGTCCAGTGGGTTAGAGTTGTTTGCCGAGAATCAGGGGCACATAGCTTCGGGCGTCTTGCAGCAATTGCTCGCGCGCAATACCAACCTTGGCGCGAAGTTGCAAACCCTGCAATAAGTCAACGAGCACACGGGCTCGCACCCTGGCAGAGGGTGTGCGCGTCAGGCGCCCCGCCTTCATCTCCTTCTCGAAACGTTTGGCGAACATATCAGCGGATGCGGTGAGGCCCTTCGCGGTACACGAACGGATCTCCGTTACCCGCTCCGATTGTCCCAGCGCCGCGGCGGCCATCATGCAGCCGCGCGCGTCGACAGTCGTGGAGTTGACGGTAGCCTCGCAAAAGGCGGTCACGGCCTTGTGGATGTCCGGTTCCGCTTGAAATGCTGCCATTCTGGGAGCTCCATACGTGAGCGCATAGCGTTCGACCGCCTTGAGCAGCAGGGTGGGTTTGTCTCCGAAGGCCCGGTATAGCGCGGGTTTGGTGACATTCACGGCGCGCGCGATGCGATCCACGTCGACTCCTTCATAGCCATGCTCCCAAAACATTTCAACGGCACGGTCGAGTGCTTCGTCGGGGAGAAAGCCTTGTGGACGTCCCCGGGGGCGCTTCGAAACATTAGTTACCATAGCGTACGAAACTCCTTGCATTGCCGATGTGATTATCGTACTCTCGCGTCTGTAATGCTTCAAGACGGATAAACACCAGAGACAACATGGATAGGCTCCAAGGAAAAGCAGCACGACCTTCACCCTTCACCACCGAGACGCTCATGGAACATTCGATCACGCTCATCAGCGGCGCCACCTCCGGGCTCGGTTATGCGGCAGCGCGCGCGCTTGCGGGAGAGGGCTGGCGCGAGATCATCGTCACCGGGCGCAGCCTGGCCCGGGCCCAGGAAACGGCCGCTCAGCTCGCGGCTGAGACCAAAGTGCAAATCTTCACGCCGCTGGAGCTGGATCTGGACACGCCGTCCAGCGTTCAGTCCGCGCTCGCCGAGCTGGTCAAGCGAGGTCGGCCGGTCGATTTCCTACTGCTCAATGCGGGGATGGTCCCAGGTAAGAAGCGCGTGCTCACCGCGGCGGGCATCGAGGCTTCGCAGGCCCCGCTGATCGGCCATCATCAACTGACTGTCGGATTGCTCCGCGCCAACCTGCTGAGCCCCAACGGGCGGATTGTTATCGCCGGTGCGGAGCCTGCTCGGGGGGGCGTGCCCCTGTTCCACTACACCGACGTGCCAGCCTTCGCGGCCAAATACCACCACGGTGACCGAACCGCCGCTGTGGAAGCCCTGCTGCGCAACGGGCCGAATGTGAGGTACGTGCCCAACAATGCGTATGCCGACGCGAAGCTCATTCTCGCCTGGTGGGTCGCGGCGCTGGCGCGCCGGCTACCCTCCGGCATGGCCGTGTACGCTGTGTCGCCCGGTGCGGCGACCGACACCAAGGTGGTGCGAAACGCTGGCCCGGCGTTGAAGTATCTGTTTATCCCAATCGTGAACCTCATTCCCGGCATGAATCAGACGCCGGAGACCGCGGCCCGCCGGTACCTGCAGGCGTCGAAGTTCGGAACCAACGTCTCAGGGCAATTTTTCGCCTCGGCTCAAGGGAAGTTCACAGGCCCAATTGAAGCGCAGCGCCAGCCACACCTCCACGATCGCGCCAGCCAAGAAGCCGCGTGGCAGGCGGTCGTCCGTGTGTCCGGCGTGGACTTGTCTTAGCAGCATATTTGAACGCGGTCTCCTGAAGGAGCGCTGATCGGCGTCGAGTGCTTCGCCGGGGATAAGGCTCTTTTGGACGTCCTCGGGCGCGCTTTTCAATATTAGTACCATTGCGTGCGAAATTACTCGCATTGTTGCTTTGATTATCGTACTTTTAAGTACGTAATTATGTAAGGCAGATAAACCACAGGAGACAACATGGATCGTTTCAAAGGGAAAACAGCACTGATCACTGGCGGAACCACTGGCATCGGCTTGGCGACTGCCAAATTATTCATCGACGAAGGCGCCCGCGTGATCGTGACTGGGCGCACCTCAGCAACGATCAAGACGGCTCAGGCTCAGCTTGGCGATAACGCTGTCGTGATCCACAGTGACGCGACCTCGCTTCCCGATATGGATGCCTTAGCGGAGAAGGTCAAGGAGACGTTCGGCAAGCTCGATGTGCTGTTCGTCAACGCGGGATTAGGTCGATTCCTTCCATTTGACGCAGTGACTGAGGAACTTTACGACGAGATGCTCAACTTGAACGCCAAGGGACCGTTTTTCATCGTCCAGAAACTAGCGCCGCTCATGCCAGAAGGAAGTGCGGTGGTCTTTACCACTTCGATTGCCAACGTGAAGGGGATGCCAAACCTGAGCGCCTATGGCGCCGCCAAAGCAGCGCTTCGTGCACTTACTCGGAGCCTTGCCGCAGAATTGTTGCCTCGTGGAATACGTGTGAATGCGGTGAGCCCGGGTCCCATTGAATCGCCCATACTCCTGAAGATAGGAATGCCTAAGGAAGCGGTAGACCAGGTCTTCCTTCAGATGAAGGAGAGCGTTCCGATGAAGCGTATCGGCCAGGCGGAGGAAGTTGCCAAAGCCGTGGCATTCCTGGCGATTGACGCAACCTACACGACGGGAGCAGAGCTTCCGGTAGACGGAGGATGGTCTCAACTCTAGGGTGTGGACCTCGATTGATGAGCTAACCGATGAATATCGGCGGAGATGCAGGCCGGTAAAAGGAGGACCAGGAAGATGCACAGTTTATTAGTTAGCTGTATGGCGGTAGCTTATCTCGCGGGGAATGTATACGCCATCGTGAAGGTAGGAGCGTTTGAGCTAGCCCATTCGCGCAAGCACCCCCTCCTCTATGGGCTTCCTTTTATTTTATGGGGCTCTGTCATCGTGATGGGATGCAAGCTCATGGAGATCATGCGCCGATTCGATGAATGGGCTGCCTGACGGCCCGCTCATCGAAGTTCCAGTTACGATGCATCTCTTTATTGTTATGCAGGGTGCGCCATTTCACTTCACACCAGCCGACACAGTGACCACGTTCACGATCGGCGACTTGCTGAGGCGGTGAGGGGACAGACGAAGTAAGCACCTACAAGCAATAAGAGGGGTTGCTTCGTCGGTCCCCGACCCCCCGCCCCCGAACCCCCGTCCCCGCCCCCCCGAACCCCTGCGGGGCTGGCACAACAACCGTCACGACTGCCACAGACGCCTACAGGATCGCATTCCCATCCGCTGCTACTTCGATTGTTGCAGATCGTGATCCAGGGCTGCGCCATCGAAGGGGATCACGATGATCTTGCTGCCGTGTCCGTCGTTGCCCTTCTCATCGTCTTTTGGAACATCGATGACGGCGAGCGTTACCGCGACGACGTGTCCGTTCTCAAGAAAGACGCCAGGGCGTTCCATCTTGTTCCAGTGGTTGACGGTACCGTCGGCGTAGCGGACGAAGTTTTTTCGGGGATCGTAGGCGAGGCCGCGGAAGGTCCAGTCGTGGATGCCGTCGACGGAGGTGAGATGGAAAGCTTTGCGATCGTTCCAGTCGTTGACGGTGATGTGAAAGAGGCCGCCGCTGAACCATATCGCGGGATCTTCGAGGTACTCCGCTTTACGCACGGCCAGTTCTGGAATGGTGGTGTAGATGGGCGGCCCTTGTACGGTGTAGGGTCCGAGGATGCCTGTCTTGCTGATCCAAATCCGGCCTGAGCGTGGGACGATCTCGAAGGCGCCGTCGGGGCGGACCATGATGCTGACGTTCGACATTCGTTCACGCGCGCTGAACTCGTTGGGCACGAGTGCGATCTTGCCGATGTTCTTCCATGGGCCGTCGAGCGAGCTGGAGACGAAGACGTCGCCGGGCCGGGACTCACTGACGACGATGGCGTAACGGCCATCCGGGAGGACGAGCGCGGTCACGTTGTGGCCCTTGCCCTCCTGATCGTCGGGCCAGCAAAGGCCTTTATCGAGGTAGGGCCCGAGGAGATGGTCGCTAACAGCGTGGACGGCCTTGGAGCGGAACCAGGCATTGTGGCCGAGGGACTGGTCCCAGCGGCTGGCGAAGATGTGGTACTTGCCGTCGGGACCGCGGAGGATCTGCCCGTCCCAGTAGTCCCACAACTTCATGGTGGGGTCTTCGAGGCCGTTCTTCTGATCGCGCGCGCCTACGGTGGCCGCACCCCACGCCGTGGTCGAGAGTGGGGAGAGGATCGGCGTGGGCTGGAAGTAGTCAATAAAGGTTTTGCCCGCGGAGGTTTGCGAGGCGTTTTGCGCGGTGGCGGCTCCGACAGCGATGGCGCCGAAAAAAAGCCCGGCCATCGCGGGCGAGGACAAGCGCAACCGTAAGCGATTCAGCTTCATCGGACGTACGGTATCAGCGGAACGTCAGGATTTGCAAGGTCGGGGGTTAGCTGGATTTGGTGGTCGTGGATTGAGTGGAGACTATACCATCGCCAGAGAGAGGGGTAACTTCGTCTGTGCCCCAATAGCCCCAAGCCAGTCGCCACGTACCAATCAACGCTCGTAGTAGCTAGGGCCATTTGCGATTCCCTCCTGAGGCCGGAACCCTACGATATGGTGATCGGTTAACCGTGGCCTTGATTGCACTACATGTATATACATAATAAACATGCTATCATCTGCGTGGGGCTTCGGCATCTGGTCGGTTAGCCCATTCTAAGGAGCCATAACGCCTCGACTATGACCGGCAAATATCAAGATCCTACCCAGTGCATCTGTACGACGCTTCGACAGGCGACCCGCAACGTAACTCAGCTCTATGATGATGCCCTCCGCCCGTCAGGACTGCGCGCAACACAACTCAACACCCTAGACGCTATAGGGAACGCGGGAGAAGCGACCGTTACCAAACTCACGGAACTGTTGCTGATTGACCAGACGACACTCACCCGGAACTTGGCCGTCCTTGAACGCGACGGATTGATCAAGGACGTTCAGAAACCCGACGGCCGGCTCAAGTCCGTCAAATTGACTCGGAAGGGCAAGCAGGCACTGCAGGCCGCATTACCCTTGTGGGCCGAAATTCAAGGACGGGTCACGAAAGCCATCAGCGCCAGTACGTGGGCGTCCATGAGCGCGGACCTGGAGCGCCTGGCCAGGCTTTCCATTGCCTGACCGAGTCCGTCATCTCTGACCGGTCATGCGCACGAATCAACTGTATTGACCGTTGCCGCGCCCTCAGCTTCCCGAGGTGATGCCTGCAAGGACGAACGCAGTGGTGACGGATCATTCTTATTGCTGGCTTCGGAAGGATGAATCTACGCCTGCATCCGACGTCACCGCCCGGCATGAACACAACCTACCGATTCTCCTGCATACCCTGCCAGCCAGCAGAAAGCGTCGTGGCCTGCATCGGCGGATGCAGGCCACGAGGACAAAGGAATGATGTGTGACCTGGCGCCGGCTACTCTGGGCGCAGGTGCACAACCGTCGTCCCGAGATTGAGTTCGAAATCGGTCGTCTGCTGAAGACCAAGTTCGAGCGACTTGCCGAAACGCGCAAGGGTCTTAGGCCAGGTCGTGGTGTACAAGAACGACTGCATCGAGGACCAGCGTTCGCTCTCCCTTGGCATCGTTACCCGAGAATTGATCATTCTCTTGGCCAATTCGAGCGCCGGTCGGTCGAACGTCGCGATCCGCTTCGCAAGATTATCCACGAAGGCGTCTAAGTCTGCATCGGGGAATGCGCGGTTGATCCAGCCATAGGCCGCAGCCGTCGTCGCGTCGAAGTCGTCGGCGCCGCACACTATCTCGATCGTGCGCGCACGGCCAGCAAGGGCTGACAGCCAGTCGATCCCGCCGCCGCCCGGAATGCAGCCGAAACCAACCTCGATCTGCGCAAAGCGGGCCTTCTCCTTGCTTGCGAACCGCATGTCGCAAGCCAGCGCGAATTCGTTGCCGATGCCGCGGGTTGCGCCGCGGATCGCGGCGATGGTCACCACCGGCGACTCGTTAAACCGGGTAAAAAGGCGCGCCCAGCCGTATACGTGATCATCGCTGGGCCTCTCGGGAACCTGGGTGGCCTTCACAAGGTCATAGTGGGAAATAAAGTAGTCAGGGTCGGCGCTATCAAAGACGAGCACCTTCACCTCCGCTGTCTCCTCGGTCTTCTCCAAAATATTTCTCAGTTCGAGGAATGTTTGCGGATCATAAAGATTGACGGGTGGATTGTTAAATGTGGCGCGCCAGAAGCCTTGCACTTCTTCTACAACACGGAACTGCTTAAGGCTTTCAAGCCCGAGGACAACGGATTTCTGGGACATTAGACTTCACCTCGCCTTTCTAACACTCGGCGACCGCCCGGAACAGCAACCGGCTGCCTTCTTTTATATGTATATACATGTATTACTGAACTGTGTCTATCTGACCGGAGAAAATCTCATCCGGTAGGACACCAGAATGCTTTTGCTGTGAGCGGTTGTTCAGGAATTGAAGGGACAGACTGGACCGCACCCCTAATCGACCACGCTAAGACCCGAGGTGAATAGGTATGGCGTCCCCATTTCTCCCCAAATGGTGTATGGGCCGCAGCCGTCGCGACAAGTGGCTAGAAGCTGGTCAGCGAGAGGAACGGGGGACAGCCTGATCGGGGATGAGAGGGCGTACGGTCTGATCCGCGCAAGTTCCCACCACCACCCAACTAAACAACTCGGATCAGGCTGTCCCTCGTTCCCCGATGGTCTCCACCGTGCTGTCAGCCAATGGTTCAACTGACCCAGGTACCTTAAGACCGTCGAACACCCGGAATAGCCCACACCCGTGGACCTGATAAAGTCAGTCCGTGCGTCAGACGAAACTCAATTGATTGCCTCAATATCCCAATTGTCGGTGTACTTGTTAATGATTTCTTGTTCAGCGCGCAATAGAGGCAAGCGGGATTCATCCCGGACCTTCGCAATCCAATCGAGGCCGACAAACATTTTGCCCGGTTTCTTCGGTGAACCGTCTTTTTTGGGATTTCGGAATGAATGGTTGAGGTTAAGCTGAACGGCCTTTTCGGCTTCCGCTACGGGCAGAACGACGCACTTGTATTGGGACGCTGACTTGACGGAGACAAGAATTACGACCTGCGCTTTATAGAAAGATTCGGCGTGGTTGTACATTTTCTTTGTTGGGTCGTCGATCAATTCCTGCGAACAGTACCCATAGTTCACCCACGGTCCGTCATCGCCTTCTGAAGCCCCCTTCACCTGTATCTGCCAAGTCTTGCCGTCCTTCGCTGCGAGCAGATCTGCATTTGCCGATGTCCCTTCTTTGTTCAGATCGCTGACGCGAAAACCTCTGGATTCGAGTTCGTTTGAGACGATGCGTTCGGCAATACGGCCAACGTTTTGGCTGTTGATCTGAACAGTGCTCATGGTGTATTGCGCCACATCATACAGCACGCGGCGACGTTACGTAACGCCAGCGACTTGCCCGAAAGAGCTCAGCATCGAGAGCACGCCTCGCTGACATAGGGCGATTCCGTCCGCCCCTGAAAGGCTCAGGACAGTGCCACTCCCGTCTGGAAAATGTAAAGAAATTGATTTCGTTGATTTTTCTCGGCCTCGGATTTTGAAAGCAAATGTATACCTGATCCTAAGCGATCGCTTATCGGTCATCCTGGCACGAAGTTTTCCGGCCGAAAATCACTCAGTGCGCGGAAATCGATTTTTCACATCTTCCTGACGTATTAACCTCCAGGATAGACGTAGCTAATTCCTTTCCAGCCCTGGATCCAGACGCGACGGAATGGTCCAAGACCGTGAGACTCCAGAAGGTCACGAAGCGGTTCGATCCAACCATTCGTCTCGTGGTCGAAAGCAAAAGAGCCGAAGTAAGCGACCAACTCTATAGCGTGTTGGGACTCGTAGGTTTTCACCAGTTTAGCTTTGACTGTCTCGACCACAACTTCGTCGGGGCGGAAGGACGATGCTATGTTGAATGACGGTCGATCCGGATCCTCGACGCGCCCTCTCAGTCGGATCGAAGTGACAGTGCGATGGGCCTCTTCGGAAAGCTGTAACTCTTCCTGTGTGTCAGCTTGCTCAGCTATTTCGGAAAATATTCGCGACAGCGACGCCCGAATGAGGTTAAGGGAGGCACCCGGCCGGAACTCGAAAGATAGAGCCCTCGCGGAGAAGCGAGCGTCCACTCGAACTCGCAGGTCCTCCGGTAAAGCACCGTAAGCGTTCTCGATTGCAGCGGCGACCTTCCGAGCCCCCAACATAAACGCGGCATTTTCGCTGACGCATATCTCCACTAGTTCGAATGCGACCCATTGGTCTTCACTAAAGCGGCATAATATGTCCGGCTCAGGTGGCGCCCGCTTTTCGATCGACAGCAAAGCGGCGTCAAGGCCGGCGGCCCCGAGAAATTTCCGGCACGCTTTAACCTCTTCGTCAGCTTTGTCACTCACGTGAACCTTCCGTTAAGGTGATGGAGTTTATGCATCGTATTTTATGCGTCAGACGTGAAGTTTACACGTCAGACGGGACTTGACCTTTTAGAAAAGTCCTTAGTGAAATAGGTATGGCGTTTCTCATTTGTCGGGTGGCACCAATTTCAAAGCTTGTTTCTTCGCAGATACTCTGAAATTGCCTTCTTCTCCCATTCCTCAAGGTCATCGGTCGTAGAACCTTTGACCTCTTCCATCTGTCTAAATTCTTTTTGCCTGACGGACTGGAACTTTGTCTCCACTTATGGTCGTCTCGACGAAGTGCCAGTCCCGTCAGGCGCATACAGCCCAACGTGAAGCGCTCCATCGTGATGAGCCCTTCGGCACTGAGCATGCCTACCACCTGCACGAATAAGTCGTCCACCGCCTCCCTGTGAGCAGAGCGAAATCCGGCAAGGGTGCGATGAGAAATCGGCCGCAATCCGCAAAGCCATGCGAAGCCTGGCTCGAATCCACATTGCCGGGCCACTTCCCTCGCCGAGCTGATCCCCCGGCTATAGGCATAAAGCCACAAGCTGATTAACAGTTGAGGTGCTGTGTGATCGCGGCCGGGTTCGCCCTCCACCGCGGCGATCTCAGCATAGTAGAGGCTCAGGTCCAGACGCCCGATCAACTCCCATATTGCTCGAGCACTATGGTCCTGCTCAATCAGATTTTCGACATCAACTGGGTGCAGAATCAGTTGCGAACGATCAATCGAAGCTAAGCGGGGAAATGGCTGCGTCTTGTCCACGACCGTAGTCTAGCCAAAAACGCTCATCACAAATAGTTGGTTGATTGGCACTCCCTGGTCGTTTTCTTCACAGCTTCCTGTCCTGGATTCCCCTGGGTTTTCCCTGGCCCCGCCAACTTGGGGGCGAGTCCCCCAAGTTCGCCGTTAGGCTTTCAATTCCGGGCGAAACACCGTCGAAGGTTTTAGGCCGAGGATTCCAACGATCCGCTGTCTTTGGCGCGAGCTCAGCGGAAAGAGCGACATGTGCTCTACCACGAACAAGCGGAGTAGCGTCATACAGAGGCGGTTTGATCGGAGAAGCCGTTCAAGATCCTCAATATCAGCCTCCGGTATTTTGTCAAAGTGATCTAGTCGGATTGCCAAGTCTGCCAGGCGCGTGGGTATGCTCGTTTCGCCTGCCTCCTGCCTTACAACGTCATAAGTGTCGACAAGTTCCTCTGTTCCTACGGCGAGCGAAAGCTTCTTAATTGTCCCAAAAATGCCAATTTGAGCCAGATATTGGCCCAGCTTCGCCAGCAACGCCATGCGCTTCTCGTCACGCTTACGCAGAGTTGCGGTTTCCAGTGCCAACTTATGCTCAATGTAGTCATGAAGGATATCGCTTTGCTTCCTCAGCATCGCCAAAAATGCCCCCATCGTGCGAAAGGTCAACGCATAGGATTCTTTTACAAGCGATTTTTTAAGATCCCCCTTCAAATTCGTTGGGAAATTCCTGAGCACCTGCCCCATTATCTCAATGCTTCTGAGTGCATATTCCAGTTGGGGCCCTAGCTCATGCGCCGAATTCTCCTTTTCTAACAATGCCTGCGATCGTGGGACGATACCGTCCTTTGCTTCTCTGTGCGCCTCTACGTTTGCAGCCAAATCTTCTGATGGCTCCTCAATGTCCGGCGTTAGCACCATTCCCTCGTTGACAAACTCTACGTCACCCTGTAAGTCGCATGGCTTGACTCCAGCGAAGATATTGCGGGAGTTATCCAATATCTCCTGTATTAGACGCCTATCTTTTGAAAGGTAGAGAAAGAAGATGAGGACGTTAGCGTTGTCCTCGTAGTAGGCCTCTTGCGCCAGACGGCTAAGCTTTAACCTCGCGCTACTTTGATTTGACTCATCGTCAATTATTCCATGTAAAGCAGTTGCGACAAAAAAATAGTAGGCATATTTATAGTTAAACTTGACCTCGCCGGCTTCATAAGCTATCAGACCACTAACAGCGATCTCTCTTAAAGTTACAGCCAGATCAACGGTGTAGCTATAATCTTTCTGGTAACCTGAGTGGACCTCTGAAACCTGTACTTGCGACAAATGCAGGGTCTGCGTTTCAAACATCTTATAAGCCAGCGCAGCCAGCAATTGAGACTTGAGCTGTACACCCTTTGGGTTAACGCGACTAAGCCGGGTGGTAATAAGCTGTTGGTAGATATGCCCATAAGAGCCGTATAGACTGCCTCGGCTAGCCGCGTCATCCTGAAGCTGAAGCGCAGACAGTATAAATAACGGGGTAGAGGGAACGATCCCGCGGCCAATAAGCGTATCAAGGATCTTCTCGCTCGTCGAAATGTCGTGCGCGAGCTCCTGCGAGTCGACCGTTAACTCACGTCCCAGAGTCTGCCACCTAGTTACCAAACGGCCCCGCAGTTTGTAGCCGAACTGGTTTATCTCATATAGCCTAAGGGGGACCTGCCTATCGGTCGAGCCGACTAATGCTTCGATACGCTGTCGCACGAACGCAGAATCGTCGGAAAAGCAAATGATGACGCCAAACTTACTTGATAAGAAGTCCAGGAGAGTATCTTTGCCCTTGGCATTTAATTTTAATTTTTCCCAGTTATCGATAATGATGGCTTTGCGGGCTACTGTAAGTTGCCGCCACGCCTCCAGTAGCGGGCTTGAATATTGATCGGTGAAAGTCTGTTCGATCGCAGGTACGATTTTTCCTGGCTCTGTTGAGGTAAATGTGTCCGAATTGGTATAGATAGGAACCACACCGAGTTCATCAAGTAAGTCTTTGCAGAGCATTCTGCCAAGCGCCGTCTTCCCATAACCCTGCGGGGCTGATACGTGCGAAATCTGGGGTGCCCCTAACTCTTTGAGCACGTCATCAGACCGCACCATCCGGTCAGAGCGCATGCCGTTCTTCTCGTCGCTTAAGTCGATAGCCCGTATGTCTGGGTATACAAAGAGCTCGTCAAGCAGGAGCTGAGACTTTCGTGGATGGGAAAATGGGGTCGTAATCTCCGCCAGGAGTGCGTCGAAGCCCTGCGACCGCATGAACGCATTAGCGACAGATCTTTTATGTCGAGTTAAAGGGCGCTCGACTGCACTAATCCGACGGTAAAGTCCCTTGTCCCACTTATAGAGATAGAGCTGGAATGCTGCCTTGTCGGGGTCGAAGAGCGCAACATAGAACGCAGACAGCCCCGCAGCCGCGTAAAGCGCCGAACTCTCGATGAAATTTGTGGATGAATTGATGCCGTCGCGGATGTAAGTATCCGCGTCGTGCTCGTGTCCAGACAAGATAATATCGGAATCGAGTTCCAGCGCTTTCCGAACCAACTTGCTACAGTCTGGGGCAAGCCACACAAGGGGATGATGTATGAGCGATATGCTTACAGCGGCCTCGGCGGGTTGTATTAGCTGAGGTGGGTAGTAAAGAGTGCCCGCTTGCTCGTGTAACTGAGACATCCAGGCCGTGTTGCAACAACGAATCGCAACCAGACCTGCTGAACTTGGGAATTCAGAATTCCAGAGCAGGCGATTGGGAAACTTCTGCCCTCTCCCGGATAGAAATCTGAAAAAATCATCTTGGACACTGGAAATCTGCCCCACGATTGCGCCATCAGGCTCGAGTGTAGTAAGCGCTTCGGGAACAGAACGCAGAAGAGGTAGGCGCGCATCGTTTAGGACCGTAAAGTCGCAGTCGTGGTTACCGGGAATGAACGCTGAACCCAGGAGCGATATCTTATCGTAGTCGCGTAGGGCTGACTCGACCTCGTTGACAAATCGGTCTACAGCACTGAACTCCTCAGCCTTGCCAGAATAAGCGAGGTCGCCTGTCCAGGCGAGTACAACCTCCATCTGCGGAGCGTCGAGGCTTGCAACTGCCGTGGCAATCGCTTTGGCACGTCCAAGAACCTCTTCGGTCCCGGACTTGATATGAAAGTCACCCAACTGCACGATAGCTAATTGCTTCATATCTAAATTCAATCACGTTTACCGCCTGTAATGCAGGAATCTAAATCTCCCTACAGCGGGGCGGCGTGAAACGTCGGGACAGGACGGACCCACAAACAAGCGCCTCAGCGCTGACCTAGTTGCCCATCCCATCACCCGCTCCAGAGCGGTATGCCCTTCCAGGCGCAAGATCAAGGTATTCCGCCAAATAAGGTGCAGTTTTGCTTGCGTCGCCGGAACCGAACTCTGCCGGCCTACCCGCCGCGATGATCTTCCCACCCTCGTCGCCAGCGCCCGGGCCGATGTCGATAATCCAGTCGCAGGTGGCGATGACCTGCATGTCGTGTTCGATCACGATCACTGTGTTACCGGCTTCGACTAGTTTTTGTAGTTGGCGCTGGAGGCGTTCTACGTCGGCGGGGTGAAGTCCCGTTGTGGGCTCGTCGAGGATGTAGAGGCTTTTGCCGTGTTCGGCTCGTTGTAATTCTGTTGCCAGTTTTACTCGTTGGGCTTCGCCGCCGGATAACTCGGTCGCGGCTTGTCCCAGGCGCAGGTAGCCGAGGCCTACTTCCTGCAGGACCCGCAGTGCGCGGTGGATGGGTGGGGCTTCGGGCGCGGTGTCTCCTGCCAAGAATTCGGCTGCGGTGTCTACCGTCATGGCGAGCACGTCCGCTATGTTTTTGTCGCGGTAGCGGACTTCCAGTGTCTTCTCGTTGAAGCGGGCTCCATGGCAGGTGGGGCAGGGGCTGTAGACGCTGGGGAGGAAGAGGAGTTCGACCATGACGAAGCCTTCTCCGGAGCAGGTTTCGCAGCGGCCCTTGGCGACGTTGAAGGAGAAGCGGCCGGCATCGTATTTGCGCGCGCGGGCTAGCCGGGTGGACGCAAATAATCTGCGGACGTGGTCGAACAGTCCGGTATACGTCGCCATGTTGGAACGTGGCGTGCGGCCGATCGGTTTCTGGTCCACCACCACGAGGCGGCGGATGTTCTCCATCCCTGCTGCGATGCGGCCGGACTGGGTGACTACGGGTGTGTCCTCTAAGTTTTCGCTTTCCTCTTCTTCCGCGGTGATTTTCTGTCCCAGGCGTTCCGCTACGAGCTCGACCAGCGCCTGGCTTACGAGCGTGGATTTGCCGGAACCGGAGACGCCGGTGACCGCGGTGAGGACCGACAGGGGAAAGCTGGCGTCGAGGCGATGGAGGTTGTTGCGCGTGATCTCCTTGAGGCGGAGCCAGCCCTTTGGCTGGCGTGGTGCGGCAGGCGGGCGCGTTTTGGGCGCGAAGAGATGGCGGCGGGTTTCGGAGTGCTCGACATTGGCGAGTCCCTGCGGCGGGCCGGAGTAGAGGATGGCTCCTCCTTTTTCTCCGGCGCCGGGGCCCACATCGATGATCCAGTCGGCACGGCGTATGACTTCGATTTCATGCTCGACGACGAAGATGGAGTTGCCGGCGGCCTTGAGGCGATCGAGCGCATCGAGCAAGGCCTGGGTGTCGGCGGGGTGGAGTCCGGCGGACGGCTCATCGAGCACGTAGATCACTCCGAAGAGATTGGAGTGGAGTTGGGTGGCGAGGCGCAGGCGCTGCAGTTCTCCGGGTGAGAGCGAAGGTGTGCTGCGCTCGAGTGAGAGGTAGCCGAGGCCCAGGTTCAGCAGGACGCTGAGACGATCGACGACCTCGCGCGCGATGCGGCGGGTGACTTCTGCCTTCTCAGGATGGTTGGGCTGGGTTTGTTTTTCGCTGAAGGGCTTGAGGACAGCGTGCAGGCGCTTGAGCGGGAGCGCGGATATTTCTGCGATGTCGTAGGCGTTGAACTTGACCGACAGGGCTTCGGGGCGGAGGCGCTTGCCGTGGCAGGTGTCGCATTGGGTCGAGAGCATGAATTGCGCGACACGCTTCTTCATCATGGCGCTGTGGGTGTTGGCGAAGGTGGAGAAGACGTGGCGTTTGGCACTGGTGAAGGTGCCCATGTAGGCCGGGTCAATCTCCCGCTTGCGGGCCTGCCTGGTTTCCGCGGGCGTGAAGCCGGGGTAGACGGGGACCTGGGGCTGGTCTTCGGTGAAGAGGATCCAGTCGCGGTCTTTGCGTGGCAGGTCGCGCCAGGGCTTGTCCACGTCGTAGCCAAGGGATACGAGGATGTCGCGCTGGTTCTGGCCACCCCACGCGGTGGGCCATGCGGCGATGGCGCGCTGGCGAATGGTGAGGGAGGGGTCCGGCACCATGGAGGCTTCGGTCACGGTGTAGATGCGGCCGAGGCCGTGACAGGTGGGGCAGGCTCCTTCGGCGGTGTTGGCGGAGAAGGATTCGGCGTAGAGGAGAGGCTGGCCGGGAGGATAGTCGCCGGCGCGCGAGTAGAGCATGCGCAGGAGGTTGGAGAGGGTGCTTACGGAGCCTACGGAGGAGCGGGGTGTTGGGGCTCCGCGCTGTTGCTGCAGGGCGACGGCGGGTGGGAGGCCGTCGATGGAGTCGACGGAGGGGACGGCGAGCTGGTGGAAGAGGCGGCGGGCGTAGGGAGAGACGGATTCCAGATAGCGGCGCTGGGCTTCGGCGTAGATGGTTCCGAAGGCGAGAGAGGATTTGCCGGAGCCGGAGACTCCAGTGAAGACGACGAGGGAGTCGCGGGGGATGTCGACGTCGATGTTGCGGAGGTTGTGCTCGCGGGCTCCGCGGACCTGGACCATTTTGTTGTTGGGGTTTAGGGGGGTCATTTGTTTTGTGATGCTGCGATGGTTACGTTTTGGTGGGGCCTGGAAATGTCCCCCACACAAGCAGAGCTTGTGTGGGCCACCCGGTTTGCCTGGGGTTGGGGTGACCCGATGGCTCTGGTGCCCGGAGGGGGACTTGAACCCCCACGGCCTTGCGGCCTGCGGATTTTAAGTTTGCCGCGAACACCGTAAATCTATGATAAATAAGCGTAATCGACCGTAATCGAGCTTAGATGTAAACCCTGTCTCCACCGTACTTTAACGTACTCTGGCGTAAACAAGCCAAACTGATGTGTGTACCCGAACTTGTACCCGAAATCACCGACGAAAGGATTCGATTCGCTACGCTTCTTGAGGCGGATCGCTCTTGAGAGCTCCTGGAAAACGGCGAAGTATGGGACTTACGGGGATCATTTTTACGGACAAGTGTTCCCGCATCTGAAGCGGATGCTGTCGGGCTGCTCTTCCGATGGTCCGTCCGGTCGCCACCCTCTGTGTGGAACTTACCGAGGAATCAGACTTTGCCGAAACTTCACCAAGAAGAGCCGTCCAAATCGCGCCGAACCGTTGAAGCCGGGGAAGACGCATACGGCCTGGCATTGGGAATTTGCGTCTTAATGGCTATTGCTAGGAGCATGTGTGGCAACGATGACTGAGACTTTTCCCATCGACTTAACCCGCCTGAAACCCTTAAAGCTCAACCCCGCAGTCACAGAGCTTACCGACGACCAAAAGTCGACCCTTCGAGGCAATATCCAACTTTGTCGCGACGCTATCGTCTTCTTCACCGCTCTGGCAGGCGCTCGCGGACTGTCGGGGCACACCGGTGGAGCGTTTGACACGGTTCCAGAGGTCACCATCATCCGTGCATTCATCGAGAACGGTACGCCCATTGTGCCGGTCTTCTACGACGAAGCTGGTCATCGAGTCGCCACCCAGTACCTGCTGAGTGTTTTAACCGGCGCCCTGCCAGCCGAGAGATTGCTGCACTACCGCGAGTTCGATAGCGGTCTTCCGGGCCATCCCGAAAAGCTATTGACCCCGGGCGTGGAGTTCAGCTCCGGTCGCCTCGGCCACATGTGGGCCTTTGTCAATGGTGTTGCCATGGCGAATCCTGGAAAGGCCGTCGTGCTCCTTGGCTCCGACGGCAGCCAGATGGAAGGCGATAATGCCGAAGCGGCGCGGCTTACCGTCGGCAAGCAACTGAACGTAAAAGTGCTGGTCGACGACAACAATGTCACCATCGCGGGCCACCCGCAGGAATACATGGTTGGCTACGACCTGAGCCGTACCTTGTCCGGTTATGGGCTCATTACCGAAACAACGATGGGCGAAGATCTGGATGCCTTATACATCGACCTGTGTCGCGCCTTCCGCGATGCCATTCCTCACGGCCTCGTGATCAAGCGGCCGATGGCGCCCGGAATCAAAGGCGCCGAAGGCAGCCCGCATGCCCACGAAGTAATAAAGGTCGATACCGCAATTGAGTATCTCCAGGGTCGAGGTTACGAGGGCGCCATTGCGATGCTCAAAGAAGCCAAGCCAGAAAAGAGTCCGTTGACTTTCAAGGGGTCTTCTGGCGTGGGCAAAAACCGCGATGACTTTGGAAAGATCATCAATGAAATTCTCGACGGGTTTACCGAAGAGCAGCGCCTGAACAGTGTGCGCGTATTCGACAACGACCTGGAGGGCTCCTGCGGCCTGCACCACATTCGTAAAGCGCATCCTGAAATCTTCGTGCGTGGCGGCATCATGGAACGCGGCAACTTCTCGGCAGCGGCTGGTTTCGGATCGAGCAACGGAAAGCAAGGCATCTTCGCCACGTTCAGCGCTTTTTTGGAGATGTGCGTGAGTGAAATTACGATGTCGCGCCTCAACTTTTCGAACGTGCTGGCTCACTTCAGCCACAGCGGCGTCGACGACATGGCCGATAACACCTGCCACTTCGGGATCAACAGCATGTATGCGGACGGGGGAGTCAAACCTGGCCACGGAGACGATACTACGCGGCTCTACTTCCCGGTCGATCAGCATCAATTTGCAGCCTGCGTTAAGCGTATCTACGGCGACCCGGGCCTGCGCTTTCTTTTTTCAACGCGTGCCTCCGTCCCGGACATTCTTGACGATGGCGGGGAACCAATCTACAAGAACGCACCGTTCGAGCCCGGAAAAGACTATGTCGTTCGCGAGACGAAGGCGGGTGGAGGCTACGTGGTAGCATTCGGCGAAGCAGTTTACCGGGCTCTCGACGCCGTCATCACCTTGCGAGAGGCTGGTATCAGCGTCGGTCTGATCAACAAGCCAACGGTAAACGTCGTGGATGCAGACATGATGAAGAAGCTTGCGGCCGCACCTTTCGTCTTGGTTGTCGAAGCGTGGAACGTCAAAACCGGGCTGGGCAGCCGATTCGGCAGCTACCTGCTGCAGGCCGGCTTTAAAGGTAACTACAACCACATTGGCACGCATCTGGAAGGCAGCGGCGGCTTATGGCAACAGATGGGGCATCAAGGCCTGGACTCTACCGGCATTCACAAGTCTATTAGGGCGCTCCTTTAGCCTGTAAAGCGCTACGAAGGCCGGGTAAAGGACGGCGGCATCCTGGTTTCGGTACATTGCTATAGTTCAGAAGAGGTTTCCAGGGGTAAGGAAATCCTGATGGCGACGGGGGCGGATGACATCGCTTCCTCCGGCGAGAAACCCGTCAGCACGCATGGCGTGGAGTCTACCCATGCAGAAGGCGACCGTCTGAGCTCAGAGGCTCGTCTGCCGGCTCATCTGCGCAACGGCGAGCTTGATCGCGAAAGGACGATTGACCCGCTGAAATCACGCTAGCATTCAAGGCCCTGGTAGGGACGAAGCCTGCGCTGACTCGTTGGGTGCAGACTTTACCCTTTTGTCGCGACGCACCCGGAAATAGTGGTTTACGGGGGATATCACTTCAGGCTCATTGAGCCACATTTTTGATGCCGTCAATTTGCAAGGGGGGACGCCGTCGTGATCCACGAGGCCGAATAAGTTAGTACTCTATCGGAGCTGCTCGGAAAGAAGAGCTGGCGCAGTGAGGTGAGACTGGCGCGGAGCAGGTCGGATAGAGCGTTTTAAAGGAAGGCGCTGGTGCGACGGGCAACGAATGTCTATTCTACGAATTTGGATCGCCTGAGAGTTCACTGAGCTGCGATATTGATACAACTGATTGCTTTTGAAGGCATGCGAGGCGGTGCCGATGAGGGGCGGTTCCAGAAGGACATCCGATGAACGCGCTTAGTATCCAGGTTGCCTTCACCTTGCCGCTCACGCTCCCCGTGGTAATCGGCATTGCAGCTCTTCGACCGGCGTGGTTCTATCCAGCTCTCATGATCACTTTGGGAGCTCATTATTTGCCGTTCGTATTCATGTACGGCATGTGGCATTAACCTCCCTGTGCGCAATTTGGTCACGAGTGGTGTTGCGATGGAATGTATCTGCCAAAGCCGCTGAGCCTTGGCGCTTGGCTAATAGCATCGCTACTCTTCCTCTTCGCCTTCGGCCGGCACGTTGCGCGGCGCAGCCAGCGTCGAAAGGCGCGGTCAAGAGAATGAACCCCGCATATCGCCAAGTTTGGTGCAGTGACGGGGTTTATGGGTGATTGACCGCCAACCCGGAAGCAATCCCCGGAAAAGTGGTTCCGTCCGGGTTGGCGACCATCCAGAAGTGAATGACGAGATGCGCGTTAAGATTACTAATTCCATTGGGAGGTCTAAACCGAAGCTGGATGAATGATCTGTGTGACGGTTATCACCCAATGAGTCGTTGAGCGCATGAAATGGATCTCCCTGCGCTTCCCTCTAGCAAATGTTCGGGGGAGATCAGGACACAGCAACGCTGCGATCAGTATCCCATTGCCAGCCGTTGAACTCCTCCCGCAGTTTGCTCTTCAGCAGCTTTCCGGTTGAGGTATGTGGAAGCTCCGCGACAACCACGAATGCATCGGGCACCTGCCACGGCGCGAAGGTTTGCTGCAGGAAGGAGCGCAACTCGCAAGGGTCTACGGTCAGATTCTCTTTCAGGACCACCAGAGCCAGGGGGCGCTCCTGCCATTTCGGGTGTGGCACGGCGATGACAGCTGCCTCTCGGATCGCTGCGTGTCCAACCAACGTATTCTCCAGGTCGACCGAGCTGATCCACTCCCCGCCCGACTTGATCAGGTCCTTCAGACGATCCGTGATCTTGACGTATCCTTCTGAATCGATTGTGACCACATCTCCTGTTCGAAACCATCCTTCTTTCGTCCACTTGTCCGGCTGTTCGAGGCCAATGTAACTGCCTGCGATCCAAGGCCCGCGCACCTGTAACTCACCCGAAGTTTCTCCATCCCACGGGACCTCACCCTCGTCGCCGACGGCACGCACTTCGACGAATGGCAGCGGGAGCCCTTGTCGAGTGCGCAGCCGGTAAAGCTCTTCTTTCGGCCATGCCTCCATGCCGGGTTTCGGTGCGCAGACGGTAGCCACCGGACTAGTTTCGGTCATGCCCCAAGCTTGAGTGGCTTGAATGCCGAAGTTGTCGAACCGGCGGAACATCGATTCGGAAGCTGCTGCGCCCCCGATCAGAACGCGCAACTCGCTCGCAAGGTTCCAACGGCTTAGGTCCTTTTCGAGCGCATCCAGGATTCCCATCCATATGGTCGGAACGCCGGCGGAGAGAGTTACCTGCTCCTCCTGCATCAGGTCAAGCAGGGCAGGCGGCTGGAGATTTCGGCCGGGCAACACTAGCTTGCTTCCATTCATGACCGCCGAATAGGGCAAACCCCAGGCATTGACGTGGTACATGGAAACAACAGGAAGAACAGTGTCATGGCGACTGATGTTGAAGTGATCGGGCATCGAGCTCGCGAGAGCATGGAGCGCGGAGCGCAATGGACCGGTGTGACTAGAGGACACCCTTGGGCCGCCCGGTGGTGCCTGAGGTGTAACACATTGCGGCAGCATCGTCTTCCTCAAGATCGGGATACTGCGGGTCGTCCCCTGCTTCCGCCAGAAACGCCTCGTAGGATTCCGTTCCGGCGGGTAATCCCTTGCCGCGATCTACCACGAAGATACGCTCGCAATGGACCCGCGACTTCACCTGTTGCCAGACATCGAGGAGCACATCCTCGATGATGAGGAAGCGATCCTCAGCGTGATTCATGATGTAGGCGAGTTCGTCCGGATGTTGACGCACGCTCAGAGTGTGAACAACGGCGCCCGCCGCGGAGATTCCGAAGTAGGCTTCCAGATGTTCATGCCCATTCCACAGGAGAGTGCCGACTCGGTCACCTCTGCGGATTCCCGCGCGACGGAGCGCAGTTGCCAAATGCCGCGAGCGTCCGTGGAGATCGGAAATCGTATAGCTATGGCGAGAACCATTGGGGAGATACGAGACAATCTCAACACGAGGAAACAGTTTCCCAGCGCGCTCCAGCATGCCTGGGACCAGAAGCGGTGATGACATCATCGTGGACTTCAATGAACCTCCAAACGTGCAAGCGCGAGGTACTCGGGAACGCACTCCAGTGCGCGCCAGGGAAGCGCAATCTGGGGAAGGTTCGGCGAGTCCCACAAAGTATAGACACAAGGAAGAGCACACACCATCCGTAAATGTGGCTCCGTCTCGTTCAATCCAGATCGCACTGGGATACGTGGCTCGAATTCGATCTCAATTCTGGGTAAGCCATCCTTCCGGGACGTGATGCTCAGCTTCGCTTGTTTCTCCCCAGTATTGATGACTTCGCCGTTGACCTTCGATTGACACAGAATCGCTGATGCACATTGATGCTTGATCAGTACCGCGAAGTCCTAGTGTTGAGCACACTCCCGAGTCACCGCCAATCCGGAAGTAATCCTGCAGTCCCGTTTGCTCGCAACCGTACAGACGACATGGGATCGTAGATGCTGAAAATGCCAATTTGTCGGAAGACAGCAGCGCATTGGGAGTGTCAGTAGCAGGATTACTTTGACTTGCCGACCATCAGGATTTGGCAAATTTAGTCTACATGCGCCGTTTTTCAGGAGGTTTAGCGAAAGGGATGGCCCCGGCTAAATCGCACTCCCCCGTGCGTGAATCACCTGCCCGGTCAAATGCCGAGAGGCATCGCTGGCGAGGAAGACAATCACGCGAGCGGCATCGTCCGGCTGATTGACTCTTGCCACTCCCGACGGCACACTCAATCCGCGGCGCGTTTGCTCTGTCATCCAACCCGTATTTACTGCGCCCGGGTCAACTGCACTGACCGTGATGCCGAGAGGCGCCAACTCAGACGCAAGGCTGAGGGTAAAGGTTTCAATTGCGCCCTTGGTCGCGGCGTAGGCCAACTCGCCCGGCATCGGCCCCCAATCCTGCCCAGAACTCATGCTTATGATATGACCACTCAAACGGCCCAGCGCTTTAGCCCGTCTGGCGAACTCCGCAGCCAACAGGAAGGTGGCACGCATGTTCACGGCGTAGTGCGCATCAAGCTTGGCTGCATCGAGCAGTTCAAACCCGTCATGGGTGGAGTGGGCCGCGTTGTTCACCAAGACGTCCGGCAAGCCCAGCCACTCCTGCGCAGAATCCAAAACTTCGCCGCGCTATCTGGATGTGCCAAGTCGATTTCCAAGTGCCGGGCCTTCAGCCTGAGTTCTGCAGCGCTTGTTCCAAAGCCAAGGATCAGCGAAAGAGGAAGGCTGACGAGGCACGGAGGGTTTGTAATAGCGAGATTGAGGCTGTTCTTCACCAAGAGCAGCGCGCGCAATTCGTTAAAGATCAGTAGTGTTAGCTGCTCGAAACCCCGCCAGTCGCTGCGAGCTCTAGGCAGCGTGATCGGCGCGCGGCTTATCCCCACACCTGTGTTTCGTCTCTAGGTCGCGAAGGTAGAACTCATCACTTGTTATAGCAACCGTCTCGCTACAGTTTGCGCAGATGATTGCAAAGGAGAGGTCGGGCATGAAGCGGTAATAGAAATTAGGAGGGTCTGTCATGTGTCAAGGCCTCGACTGGCCCAACGCTACGCCGATTCCTCCGCGGGGACATTAAAAGAGGCTTATGTTTAACTAGTAAATTTTTTTATTGACGATATGACAATGGCAAGGTTCAAACTTTTTCAAAAAAGGGTTGATCTATTCGCACGAATCCCTGACACTGGCGGGCATTGGTTGGTCGCTATGAGTGAGCGTTCACAGTATCCCCTGCGCTTGGCTAGATCGCTCGCAGAAGCGGCCCGCCTTAAGGCTGAACGTGATGGTATTTCGCTAAATCAGTTCATCAGTCTTGCGATCGCAGAAAAGCTCAGCCGCATGGATGCTTCCGAGCAGTCTGGGCGTACGCCGCAGCATAGTCAGTCAGCCGAGCTGAAAGAACGTGAATAACTGTGGCGTGGTCTGTCGGCACATCGCCGCAGGTGGCCGGCCGAAGGCAAATCGCTTCCGCCGTTCGAACCGCGCTCTCGTCCAGTCCATAGCCCCGCCCTCGCACGACCAATGCGCCTTGTAAGGCACGATCGGGAGTCGGCACCAAAGAACCACCAGTCGTAAAAGCCCTCTAGCGAGTAACTGGAAGGCATCAAACGTTAACTCGCGCTGCCAGGCACACTGATTGGGCGTCCACACATAGTCCAACTCCCCGTGGTCGCCACGTAGTGTGTCTGGGCCCAGCCCATGACATCCCTGCGCCACCTTCCACCATCCCATCAGGCATCAAGGCTTTTCCCGGGAGAGAGTGGCAAGCTCTCCCGTTTTTTTGACCCATATTATTTACATTACGATAGAAATTCCGTGCAACGCCGTTTCATCATTGGCCAGCCTCTCAGCGTACAGCGGCGCTTTTAGGATCCCTGAAACCTCGGCTTCTGTCTTAAGCACTTAAGATGTCCGAAGTTTACGTCATGGTTGCGGCAATTTGGCAACAATGAACGATACGCCACCAAGCGTTCGCTACGCATGCCGCCAGGAGTAGGCCCCGACTCACCGGCGCCCAGTGGAAGAGGGCCGGGAACCATAAGACGACTCCCAGCCCGATTGGACTTCAGTGTTTGCCTTTTATTGCATTTTTCAAATCGCCCGCGGCATTATGAGCTGCTCCCCTAACCTGGTCGACTTGGCCTTCTGTCTCGGGTTTCTTGTTGCCAACGGCATGCCCGGTAGCTTCTTTGGTTTTTCCGACTGCGTTGTCAACGGCGCCTTTTACGTGTTCCTTATCCATACTTCAACTCAGCACAATTTGGATGCGGCATTTTGGAGGCACGTTGGGCCATGGGATGGCTCACCGCGTCCTGTTCTTCTCGCAGATCGGGCAGTTCTTTAGGTAGGCCACGAAGCGATCTTTAGCGAGGGCGCTCGCGGCGATCGCCTCGCTTCTGTGTCGAATTGCATGTTCAAACGGAGCCTTGCCCACGTGATCGTACAGTGCCTCTTCGCGCAGAGCCGACTCGTAATCCCGCTTCAATAACCGAAGAGTGGCGCAGCTCATGATGCCTTAGTCACGGGAAACTGCTAGAGCCTCTACCGTCGATAACAATTCGGACGGATGAACAGGCTTGGCTAGCAACCGGAAGTTGTAGCCCTGACTGCGGGCGTTCTGGAGTAAATCCTGGGTGGCCGCGCGCCCTGAAAAGAGGAGTATCTTGCATTCGGGGCGCAGGATCTTCATCTGCATCGCAAGGTCAACCCCCGGAAGTGTCGGGCATCTCTACGTCCGATATGAGCAGGTCGGGCGGACTTAACCATGCAGCGACCAGTGCTTCCAGTGGTGAGTCAAAAAAAGTGGCCGAGTAACGGTTCAGCGTCAAAATTGCTGCGAGAGTTGAAGCGATCACACGCTCGTCGTCGACGACGAAAACGCGTGGAAACGGATTTGAAGACATAAGACGCTTTGTAAGTCACCGCCACGGGCGGTCATTCCAGCGCTGGAGAAGTGGACGCTAAGACCCATTGACGGAGCGGTCTCAACTCCAGAAGTTCCTCGACCACATATCCGGCGACTGTTCCATCGGAAAATGTCACGAGCACACCATCGTTTCCGTCGCGTTCTGCATTCACAATTTGTATCGGTTCTGGCGTACCCCTGTGTACCCCCAGATTGAGTCTTGGGCTGTTCAGTTTGCTCATAAGTTATCCCGGCGTCGCCTTGGGTTGGTAGTTACGCTCGCTGCTGGCTGTCCAATCGCTGTGCCACCAAAGTCATCAATTCGGCCGGCATGGTGAGATCATCAACGACCAGTACGGTAGCACCGTCAGCTAGACTGACGAGTCGATTTACTTCAGAATCACTAAGCGAGGAGAGGACCAGCAGATCGAACTCTTGGCTAGGGAGCCCGACTTCCGCCAAGCGAGGCGACGCCGAGGCAGCGTCGTAGCCTGAAGCTTTCAGGACTGCGGAGCGGCCCTCAAGAACGGCTTCGTCGTGTTCCACGCACAGGATTTTGACCGCCATGTCGGGGAGCCTTTCGCCGTTTAGCGTTTGATGTACCGCCAGCCAGTGATCGAAGATCCGGGAAGCAGCTTCGTTAGCGGGAAAAACATTCGAACATAGCCTTCTTCCATCTGACCGTTGTCGAACCGGACCTGAACAGGCGCGTCGACCTTCGGATAGGTGCTGCGGTCAGTCGGGTCGAACCGATGCCAATCGCTCAGGTGACTCATCTGTCGAGTGTGGCTCTCACCGGCCATAGTTCAATCGCTGTGCGACCAAAGTGAGCAATTCGGCCGGCATGATGAATTCGTTCAGGACCAGCAAGTTCGCGACCTCACATGAGCTGGGGACTCTCTGCAATCAATATCGCTCAACCCTGAAGCGATAACCAAGTCGAACCTTTGGCCACTAAGGGCGACCTCTGCGACGCGGGGCGACGCTGACGTAGAGTCGTAGCCCGAAGACTTCAGGACTGCGCGGCGCCTCTCAAGAACGGCCCTGTCGATTTCAACGCATAGGATGCTGGGTGCTCCGGAGTCCATACAACTCGCTAATGCGGCTACCACACCTGAATTTTAGCTATTGGACGTAGAAGCGCTCGCGCCATATGGCGCCAATCACCGTAGGGCCGCCTCAGCTTCGCGTGCTGCACCGGCGTGAGCCTCAGGTAAAGCCGCCCCGGCCGTTCTCGATCGCATTCTAGAGCATTTGCGAGCCTCTGAGGTGCCCCAGGCTTCCGCGCGTCTGGCCAGCTCTCGGATCTTCTCCGGGTCTGCGTGAGGGGCCGTCGTAGTCGTTCTCTGCTAGATCTGAGGTCTTGGCGGTCGCAACTTATTCGCTCCACGTCAGTGATGCGATATTTGCGGTTTTAGCCAGGGTAAGGATAGAAGCCGGGGTATGAGGTTCGCGATCAGCGCGTTCCTTCCATGCAAGCATGCACTGCAGTGAAATCATTTCGCCTTGCGGGCCGTATGTTGGTGACCACTGCTTGATAACGGAGTGGCTGCTTTTCAGATGGGACCGCAGCTCATTTTCGTTTGGAGGGAAAGAAAAGCTGATCCTTAAAACGGAAGTGTGTCGCCGATGAAGAACGCTTTCAAGCCGCCTAAGCCCCCAGAGGATAGCGATAGCCAACACACCCGCGACAAAGCCAAGAATCAATTGACCGCCGCCAAACAGTAAACCTAAGACCGTGACGAACCATATCGTAGCAGCGGTAGTTACGCCGCTCACGGTGTCATTCTCGCGCTTCAAGATGACGCCAGCGCCGATGAAGCCGATGCCCGAGAGAATGCCCAGCGGAAGACGTTCGAGATCGAGGACACCGAACGAGGAGGGAGTTTTACCCGCGGTTGCCAGTAACAGGTTGGCCTGCAGTTGGGCCAAGGTCGCAGCCAGGCAAACCAACATGGTCGTTCGCATGCCGGCGGGATGACCTCTTTCGTCGCGATTCAATCCGATCGCCATGCTGAACATGGCCGCAAGTAACAGTCGAATGCCAATCTGGGTCCAGGAGAGCGTTAACCCCATCCCGTTCGTTGTCATTCACCTCTCCCTAAATTGCGTTGTACCCGCTGCCTGGAGCAGCTGCGTTCGAATACTCTTATCGATGAAGTTATGTATTGCCGGCGAGATCTCCAGTGCCTAAGACGCGCCGGTTTGAAGGTACTAAAACTGCCTTACCACTGTTTTCGATTCCTAGGATTTCTTGTAGTGCTTCCAATCCTTCTCGACAAGCTTGGCCATTCGCCCACCTGCCTCCAGAAGCCACTTCGGCTTTCGTTTGCTCAAGTCCTTTCTAATGTGGGCCACCTGGCGTTTGGTACCGAGATGTACGTTGGCCGCCTCCTGACCCATGGCATGCAGTATCATACTTTCGTCCGCTTGCGCGTCTAGAGTTTGTATGTCGATGGGATTAGAGTCGGGCGAGAGACGGCGAATCAGCCACGATCCTTCGATTACCTGGAAGGGATCCGGAGAACGGATTGCCGAACGAATGGCGGTTTCGTAAAGGGATTGTTTATTTCCCCGATCACCCGCCAGCCAAACGCAGGACGAGGGCAACATTGCCTTAGCTTCCCGAGCGATCAGACCGCCTTCCCAGTCGCCAATGGCGACAAAACGCTCTTGTCCAAGGCTCCCCAGTCCGGCTTGGCGGCGAACTACCTTGTATTCCATCCGGGAATCGGGCAGCGTCTTTTCCAGTGCTCGCTTCACATGCGGGGCTAGGGGTTTCCGGGCTGCCGGGAGCTTGTCGAGCTTGTCCCAAAAACCGGGCGGCGGTTTGAAGCTGTCCACTCCTAGCTTGCCTAGCTTTTGTTCGCGCTCAGCCAGAACGATCGGACGACCCCCGTTGTCCAGCGATTGCCGATATCCGTCAAGAATGGCCTCGCAGCCATCTTTGAATTTGATGGAAAGACTTTCGGCCTCAATGACGATTCTCAAGCTAGCAGCCAACCGCACCAGGTCGTTGGTGTAGGCCAGTGGGTACGCCTCGTCAAAGTCATCCACACCCCAACAGAGGCGGCCTTCAGCATCTCGCCAGGTGCCGAAACTGTTGACGTGCAAGTCGCCCACCGCAAGAACCTTGGGGGCGTCGCACAGGTCGGCGCAGACGGAAGGCCACATCTGAGCCCAACGGTAGAAAGTGCCACGAAGAAAGAGAAAGGGGTTTTCTTTCATTTGCTCGTGCTTCAGTCGCAGGTCGGAAGGAACGAGCGTCGTGCAGGCCCGCATCCAGGCTTCGTAACTGGCGGTCGCATCGTGGAAAGTTTGTTCTTCATTTTCGACCGATCGCTTCTGGCCGTTTTGCTTAGGGTTCATGAGCCGCCTGACGCTTGTTAAGGGTTCTAAATGCCCATGGATGGGACGCGGGCTGACCCGCTTAAGTTGTTTGCCGATTTACTGTGGTCGCGATTATTCAGGTAAGTTGTCGCAATTGTGCCGCCAATTCCGATGAAGTCGCCGAGACGGCGACGCGCAGGCACAACTAAGAGGCTTGCCTCTGGACAAGCGGCTTGCATCTTAGCTTTCGTGGGCCTAAGGAAAACACAATGATGAATCACGTGCTCTTGAGCGATATTGACGGGACGCTCGTCGATAGCAATGCTCTGCACGCCGAAGCGTGGCGAAGGGCGTTTGAGCATTTCGGGATCCAGGTCGGCCTGGACGAGGCTTGGCGCCAAATTGGTAAGGGTGGAGATAAGCTAATCCCTGTTTTCGTGAAGGATGCGGAGCGATACGACCTCGAGGAAGGTATCAAGAAATTTCGCAGCGATCTTTTTCATCGTGACTATATGCCCAGGATCCAGCGTTTTGCGCAAGCGCGTGAACTCCTGGTTCGTGTGAAAGATAGCGGCCGCCGCATCGTATTGGCTACGTCTGCCGGCAAAGAAGACATTGCCATCTACAAAAAGATCGTGGGCATGGAAGACCTTGTGGAAGAGGAGGCGTCCAGCGCGGACGCGAAGGAGTCGAAGCCGGAGCCGGACATATTTGTTGCAGCATTGAAGATGGCCAAGGCAAATGTAGAAGAAGCGATCGCACTTGGAGACACCCCATACGACGCGCGCGCCGCCGGCGCTTCAGGGATTCGAGTGGTTGGCGTCACATGTGGGGGATGGAAGAAGAGCGATTTGCTGGATGCGGGGTGCGTTGAGGTCTACCAGGATCCGGCTGATTTGCTTCTGCACTTTGATCGCTCGATCCTGGGCACCCCGCAACGATAGAAGTTGAGCCGGCCGGAAGTAAGCCGGTCGGATGTTTGCCTTTCCGGTCGAAAGTCAAGGCTACAAGACCTATTTGAGGGCCATTTCAGTAGACTTTGCTATTCTGTCTCGGAAGAGGCCGCGCCTTCTCCTGCTTACGACATGAAGTTGATAACAATCTCCATAGAGATTTAGTCTGCTCGCCAGCCGCTATTAGGCCCACAACGCCTGAACCAGCGCTTGGACCTTCTCACCTCGAGCCGGCCTAAGGTATGCGGACGGCGCCTGCGATCCACGAGTCCCTCTGGACCCGTCTCGTTGTAGCGGTAGGCCGTTGGACGTGAGATTCCGTACGCCCGACCGGAACCGAGAATCTCCATACTGAACGGCTCGATGAGTGCCTAGGCGATTGTGTTGATTCAGCAGCCTTCCCGACGACGTCCGCGTTTCCCGGTACTGATCTCGACTGGTATATTGCGGTCTGATCGCTACGAACTGACAAGATGCGTGAACGCCACGGTTCCTCAACTGAGGCGCCGAGGCTGCGTCAGGGCCGTTTAGGCTGCGGCGCGGCGCGCGTCATGGCCGTGGGTTTGGCTAAGAGGCGGGTTGTTGTCTACAGCGTATGCGTGGGTGAACTCGGCACCGAATAAGAATAGCTGAGCTGAATAGTAGACCCAGACGAGCACCACGATAAGGGAGCCCGCAGCACCGTACGGCGAAGCAACGCTCGACCTTCCCAAGTATAAGCCTATGGCAAGCTTTCCGAAGTTGAACATCAATGCAGTCACTAACGCCCCCGGCCAAATATTCCGCCATTCAATTTTTGCCGCGGGAACGAATCTGAATATGAGACCAAACACAAAAGCAATCCCACCGAATGAGATCAGGAAGTTGAGAATCACCAGCACATATGCGGGCAGTGGCAAAATTCCGCCGAAAAATTTGCCCAAGGCCGCAAGCAAGGAGCTAACCACAAGCGAGACGGTCAGCAAAAAGCCAATACTGAGCACCATTCCGAACGAGAAGAATCGATCGCGTACTATGCCCCAAAAGCCGCTGGATTCTTCGGGCGCCACATCCCAAACAGTGTTCAGCGCTGATCGCAGTTCACAAAAGACACCCGACGCACCGAATAAGAGACTCAACAAGCCGATAACGGTCCCGAACAGTCCAGCGGTAGGGTTCTGGGCGTGCTGGAGGACTGACTCGACTGCTTTTTCTCCTTGGAGGCCGACCATGGATTGCACGTCGCTAAGGACTTGATTCTGGGCCGTTGAATGGCTGAAAACTAGGGCAGTTATCGCTACCACCACAATGACGAGTGGAGAAAGAGACAAGATTGTATAGAAGGCGAGTGAAGCTCCGAGCCGCGGGGCATTGTGATCATTCCACCTGTGAAAAGCTGTCTTTACGGTCGAGATTAGGGACTTCAAGGTCATGTGCTCAAAGCGGTTGGACTACTTCGCTGTGTGATGTGATGCAACTTCCGCTGGCGTCGACTGACAAACTGGCGGATCGAACCGCGATGAGGACTCGCGCTTTCTAGACCGTAGCAGAGTCTGACCATCAAAGATGTTCCCTCGCGATATCGTTCTACGATGACCGATTTGGCAGTGACGAAAGCTGATAGACGCCGCCATGGCAGGTATCCAGTACGGCTCAGCGTATTGTGTATGCGTGGCCGGCCGGCCGACTACCCGCTTCCCACAGTGATCTGCTCAAACCACGCTGCGTACGGCGTATTCGTGACCATATATCGGTTCCAATCAGGCGCTCCTCAGTCCACCAGAGATTGCCCCGTTCACCCAGCTTGTGCTTTGCAGCGTCTACGCCTTGGCGTGCTTTCTCTATGCCTGCCCTGTCCTTCGCCCGCAAGGCAGCACCCTTTTGTCGGGGGGGCTTCATCAATCTGACGCTGCCTCTCGGCGGACGCTTTCTGGTAGGGCAGGATCGGTGCATCGCCAAAGACGGCCTTTGACAACGAAATAGAGAACCTCGGCTGTGATAGGGTTGGGCATTCGTTTCAGGCTCTGATGCCCAGATAGTCGGAAGTGCAACGCCTCTTCAATCGCAAACGAACTGGACAGTTGTGAGACACGATACCTATTCCCTCAGACTAATCTCAGGGCAACAGGTATCGTTCCCGAAAGCCCTCAAGCAGGTTGCGGAGCGGCATCGCCACTCGCGCAGGTTTGCTCAAGGGCCAGAGTATTATGGGATACGCCGCATACCGGTTGGATTGCAATTGCTATTAGACTTGGGACGGTAGAGATACACTTCAACGTCATACGTGTGGCGCATGTCTAGCCCATTCAGAGGGTAGTCAAAAGGGATGTGGGCTGTCCAGATATCGACGTAGCTCGTCGGTGATGGCCTGGTCTAGGATTAGATGGGGGCGGCGGTAGTGTTATCGGCAAGTTGAATTGAAGCAGAGCATCCAGATGAGGCGTTCGGGTTCGAAAAAGTGAACACAATGTATCCTATTGAGTTGCTGACACCCGTCCACTCTTAGCGGCTTCAGTCTAGTAGCCGACCTGGACAAATTGGGACGCATACACGGCTGCTCGTCAGCGCGTTCCTCGGCCGAACTAGTGAATACGGTCGACCGCGGCATAATCCGGCTAAAAACACATCGTAAAAGCGTACCTGAATGGCGTCGCGCCATCCCCAGGCGGCTTTGTAGTACGCTTCTCACAGTTTTTCGTATTCCGGGCATTGCGGGAGCGGCTAGCAGCGGCTGCAGCTTAGTAGGGCTCAGGCTAGGGCAGCTTTCCCCGAATCGCGTCGTCGATCGCAATGTTGTTTTTCTGTAGGAGATTCCCTAACGCTCGATCAAGCGACACTCTCGCTTTAATCCAATCAGAGCGCGCCTCCACCTCAGTGGAGCGAGCCTGGGCCAAATACGCCTGATCCTGAACAATGAGATAGTTGGTGCTCGCGCCTACTGAGAATTTGTCCTTCTCCGCCTGTAGCAATTGCTCCTGATAGTCACGGCTCTCGACTGCAGCGGCATACGCCTGATGCGCGTTTTCAAGGGCGATCGCTGCATTCTCGATCTGTTGCCGAATCTCATTCTCTAATTGGAGGCTTCTCGCCTGCGCCTGGCGCACTTGAATCTGATCCCGCGCTGCATCAGCCTGGGCGATGCGATTGCGTAAAGGCAGGGAGAGCTGCACCCCTCCCTGGTACACCGTCGAAAGGCGCAGGCCTCCCTGGGTAAGATCGGGCGGCACGGTCACCAAGCCATTGCCGCTCGATCCCAAACCTACAAAGGGCGCGAGAGAGGAGCCGCGCGTCTGCACATTCGCGAATACATTCAAGCCGGGCTTTACGTAGTTGCGCGAAGCTTGCGCGGATACTTCATCGGACTTTACCTGCAGTGCCGCCTGGGCAAGATCAGGCCGGTTCGCCATGGCATCGTCGACCAGCGCCGGAACATCGAGCGCGGGCGTCTGGGCTGGAACCGTAATTCGGTCCTGAGGAATGATGGCGGCGAAATCGGCCGCAGGGTCGCCGAGTTTCCGCAACAATTGCTGGCGCAGAATCGCCTCCTGCTGGCGGTATTTGGCCTGCGCCTGGATCAAGTCAAGGCGGCTGGACGAGAGCAAGGCCTGTGCCCGGGTAAGCTCCACCGGGGCTAGTGTTCCCTGCTCTTCCTGACTTTTGTCGTCCTCGTACAGCCGCTGCGCGGCTGCGAGGGATTCTTCCTTGACGCCAACGTTTTCTCCCAGGGAGACGAGGTCGTAGTAGAGGCGGGATACACCATACACCGTCTCTAACAGTTGCTGTTCGAAAAGAAGCCGGGATGCACGCTGATCGAGCTGGGCTATGCGGATGAAGCGCAGATTCACTGCGCGGCCTCGACCGCGCAGCAGGGGCTGGGTTAAGGTAATCGACGTACTGGGAGCGTGGAACGGATCGTACTGCGATCCGCTTGCGTAGAGAACCTGGGCAGCGTTGTCGACGTACGCATCCAGTTGGGCGCCCAGGGAAAAACCCTGCTGGTAGTCTACTCCCGTGCTCACGTAGTCCTGTGGCCCTGTCGCGGCGGCAGAGCCGCTGGTACCCAGACTCACCAGCGATGTCTGGTTCGACCGGCGGAAATATCCTGCCTGGCCGGTGATGGTTGGGTCATACAGTGGAATGGTAGGGCCGGCAGAGAATGTCGAGCTTCCATTCTGTGAAAGATTTTCCTGCGAGCTGCCACCCGTCTGCGTGACCTGAGAAAGATCGGTTACGGCCGCGTTGGTGGACGAGGCATTCCCTGTCGTGGCCGTGATGAGCAAAGGACTGGTTGCCTCTCCTACACCCGGAGCCGTCTGCTGGATGGTGTAGTCAATGCCGCGAAGAGTTCCTCCTCCCTGGGCCCGCGTAAAGTCAGTGTCGGCGAGCAGCAGGTTGTAGCGGCTTACCTCGACGTCGAGATTGTTTTCAATGGCCAGGGAGATGGCGTCATGCAGCGTGAGATAGAGTTTGCCATCGTGGAGCAGCCCCTGCAAGCGAGAGAGCGAGCCCGCAGGAATTGCGGGTACGCGAGACGCACGGTAAGGTCCGAGCAGACTGTAGAAATGCGTGTTCAATGCGGAGGGTGCTTCCGCGGTAGGATGAGTGGTTGCGTCCTCCACATGCTGCAAATCGGCCGAGGTGCGGGAGGCATTCACATGCTGCGGGCTCAATGGCTCGAATTGACGGAAATCGATGGTGGTTTGATCCGTGCTTGGAAGCGGTGCGTCAGGGGCGATTTGCGGCTTCTGCTGCGCGGGCGCCGCTTGCTGGTCCGGTGAATGCTGAACGTCAGGAGTAGGCGGCGCCGGGGCTGTAAACGGCGGCGGCTGCTGGCCCTGCTGCGCATGAGCTGTGATGCTGCAGCCTCCCAGAACCACCGTCATGCAGAAAGAAACGGGACCGAGCCGCGTCATTTCCCTGACCCGCTCTTTTGTTCTTTTTGTGCTTTGGGTTGTTTGGCTCCTGACTTGCCGGTCTGATTGGTGCTCTCGCTCTTCGAGTTGGTTATGGATTGGTCTCCATATTGGTCCGGGCCGGAATCCGGCACCTGGTTGTTCTGGGCTCCGCTATCCTGGGCGACCTGGGGATTTTGTTGCGCTCGAACCTTGACCCCGGGTTGAACCGCATCCGTGACGGTTGCAACCACGAGGTCACCCTCATGGAGCCCATTCAGAACCTCTACCGATGGACCGTAATCGCGGCCTATCTCAATCGGAACCATCTGAATCTTTTGGTTTCGAACCACCGCGACGGTATTACGGTCCTGACGAACGACGACGGCGTCGCCGGGAATCGTCAGCGGCCCAAGTCCGCGCACCTGCACAAAGCTGACCACGGCATACATTCCTGGAAACAAAGTTCCATCCGTGTTGTCAATGTCGACCTCAGTCAACATGGTGCGCGAGTTCTGATCGATCGCGCCGGCGGTGCGCGTCAGGGTGCCGGTGATAGGCTTACCAGCTTGCTCTTGCACGTAGACCTTGGCCGGCATGCCGGGCCGCAGCTCCGAGGCATAGCCCTCCGGAACAGAAACCAGAATGCGCAGCTTGTCGATTTGGGCAACGCCGAAGAGCGCGCCACCCTGGGCCTGGCCAGTCGAGGGGGTCGCAGCTTGATTCGGGGCCCCCGCACTGCCACTGGTATTCGAGCTGGCAACACCGGCTGAGCCTCCGGTGGAAGGGGTTTGTGGTGAATTCTCGGGAGCTGTACCCGCCGCCCCCGCTGTCCCGACCAGGGCGCCGATGTCGACATTTCTCTGGGTCACAATACCCGAGAACGGCGCCGTGACGCGTTCATAACTTTGCAACGCGGTAACGCGGGCCAGGTTGGCGCGATAACTCTCGACGTTGCGCTGCGCGGAAGCGACCACGGCCACCTGGGTGTTGTAATTCGCTTCCCGCCGGTCCCCGTCCTGGCGAGAGAAGACTCCTTTCGCGACCAGGGTTCTCCAGCGCTCCCAGGTAACGCGATTCAGAGCCAATTGTGCCTGTTGCTGCGCCATTTGCGCCTCCGCCTGGCGCAACTGCTCGCGCGCCTGATCGACTTGCTGATCCAGATCAGGCGCATCGATGATGGCGAGCAGCTGGCCTTTTTTCACGTGGTCGCCTATATCGACATACCGCTTGCGCAGATATCCGTTGGCGCGGGCGTAGAGGTATGCTTCCGTGAGCGCGGAGGTCGTTCCCGGAACGGTGAGCTGACCCGGGGCTCGGGACCGCTTCACCTGTATCACCTCGACCTCTGGTTGCTCCTGGGCGCGCTGCCTCGCCAACTCAGCAGCTTTTTTTTGCTCGGCGTGGTGAGGAATGTACCCCAGTAAGAAGATCAGCAGCAAGACGAGGGCCCCGGCTCCTACCCACAGGGCGATCTTGCCCCAGTTGCGATGTTCCTGGTGTTTCTTCTTGTCGTACTGCTCTTGCACTTCGCGGTCATGCCGAACCTGGGAGTGTTTTTTTCGCGCTGCCTGACGCGCCTGCGCTTCTTCATGCTCCCATTCGGAGCGCGTCATGCGGCGATCGGGATCCTGCAGGCGCCGCAGCTTCTCATCTTCGGGATAAGTTCTTTGCTCCAGGTCGTCGCTCAAGCCGGCTGTTCTCCCTGCTTCGGTTGCTCACCCTCGTGATAGGCCTTATCGATTTCTTCATCAAAATTGCGTGGGGCTTCGGTCCGCAACCACGAGTACATGACCGGCACTACAAACAGGGTTCCGAGCGTCGCCAGCAAGAGCCCGCCGATGACAGCCCTGCCAAGGGGCGCGTTCTGTTCACCACCCTCGCCGAGTGCGAGCGCCATGGGCAGCATGCCGATAATCATCGCCAATGCGGTCATACAAACCGGCCGCAGCCGGGTGAAACCCGCATTGACTGCGGCCTCAAGGCTGGACTTGCCATCCATGCGCTCGTCGTTGGCGAATACGACTACCAGGATGCTGTTGGCGGTAGCGACACCGATGGTCATGACGGCGCCCATGAGCGACGGGACGTTGAAAGTGGTGCTGGTGATAAAAAGCATCCACAGAACACCGGCAAATGCCACCGGCAGCGCCATAAGAATGATGAGCGGATCGACCCAACTCTGAAAGTTGACGGCCATCAGCAGATAAACCAGGATGATGGCGAAGACAATGCCAATCCCAAGACGGAGAAAGGAATCACTCATAGTGGCAACTTCCCCGCGCAATGCAAGTGTCGTACCGACCGGGAGGTTGTTCTCGGTGTCGTGCATGATCTTGCGTACCTGGGTTGCCACGCCGCCAAGATCACGCTGATCGGTCTCGGCATAGATGTCGTAGACCGGTTGAATATTGTAGTGATTGATAATGACCGGCGTGGCGTCACGCTGGAAATTAGCCACGTTGCTGAGGAGCTGGCTGGCATTTCCCGAGGGTGAAGTGATAGGAGTACGTCCCAGCGACTGCATCGAATCGATGCGGTACGTGGGTGTCTGCACCACCACCTGGTAATTCACACCGTTTTGCGTGTTGAGCCACTCATTGGGCGCGGTCTGTGCCGTCCCAGTGAGTGAGATCAGCATGCTTTGCGCCACATCCTGCTGGGTCAAACCAATTTGCTTTGACTTCAACCGGTCTACATTGACGTCGATGGTCGGCAGGGCGATTTGTTGATGGATGTGCGCATCGGCCACACCGGGAATCGCCTGCACCTGCTTGAGCATCTGCTGCGCGATCTTGTAGTTGTTTGGTCCCCGTCCCGCAATCTGCAAATCGATGGGCGCCGGCAGACCAAAGTCCAGAATCTGGTTGGTGATGTTGGCCGGAGTGAAGAAAAAGGTGGCATCCGGAAATTTTGCGTGAAGATCTTCGCGTAGCTGGCGCATATAAAGCTGGGTGTGCCGCTTGCCCGGGTTCAGCGATATCAGGATGTCGCCATCGGAGTCGGAAACGACCGCGCTACTGGTAAAGGCCAGGTTGATGCCTCCGTTGGGCAGCCCGATATTGTCGAGGATGAGCTTGATTTCGTCTTGAGGAATCACCTTCCGAATCTCTTTCTCAATGGCGGCGAAGTACTGCTCCGCGTCTTCAGGACGCATGCCCTGCGCAGGGTAGACGTGAAGATCCATCTGGCCCGAATCTACATAAGGAAAGAAGTCCTCGCCAATCATAAAGAGCAACGGCAGCGATAGCAGGACAAAGAGGCCGAAGATGCCGATGGTCAGGCCGCGATTGTCCAACGACCATGCGAGCGCTGCCTTGTAGTTCTCACGCCGCCGATCGAACCAGCGTTCGAATTTGGAGTGTAGCCGCCAGATCCAGTTGTCTTCTTCTTCCTGGTGAGAGGCCTGCTCGTCCTGGTAGAGCGCGATCTCGCTGCCGAGCAGATAGTGCATCATGGTCGGCACCAGGGTGCGGGAGAGAAAGTACGACGCCATCATGGCGAAGACGACAGCCATGGAGAGCGGAGTGAAGAGATACTTTGCCGGGCCGGTCAGCAACGCCACGGGAGTGAACACCAGGCAGATAGCCAGCGTCGAGACGAATGCCGGAGACGCCACCTGCTGAGCGCTGTCAAGGATGGCCCTGACCAGCGGCTTCCGCTCGCTCATGTTGCGATGGGTGTTCTCAATCTCCACCGTAGCGTCGTCTACCAGGATCCCCACGGCGAGCGCCAGCCCTCCGAGCGTCATGACGTTGATGGTTTGCTGCAAGGCGTACAAGATGACCAGCGACGTCGCGATCGATAGCGGGATCGAGGTGCAGACGATGAGGGTGGAACGCCAGGAGCCCAGGAAGAGCAGGATCATGAGCGCCGTGAGACCGGCGGCGATGGTCGCTTCCCGCACCACTTCGCTGATCGATTCGGAGACAAAGATTGACTGGTCGAAGAGCGGCGTAATTTGCAGCCCAGCGGGCAAGCCTGCCTTTACCTGGGGAAGCATTTGCTTGACGCCTTTGACGATATCGAGGGTCGAGGTCCTGCCGTTCTTTAGAACGGTGAGCAGGGCGCCCCGCTTGCCATCCTGACGGACGATATTTTCCTGCGGTGCGTACCCAAGGCGCACCTGTGCGACATCCTTCACTAGGACAACCGCGCCGTTGGCCGCGCGCACCGGAAGGTCGTTCAGCGCGGACACGACGGCCGGTGAAGAGTTAAGCTTGACGATGAACTCGCGATCCCCAATACGCGCGAGGCCTGCGGGAAGAATGAGATTTTGCTGATTGAACGCCGTCGAGAGGTCTGTGGCTGAGAGGTGTTTGGCATACATCAGGTCGGGATCAGCATCGACTTGAACTTGGCGGACCTTGCCGCCATACGGCAAAGGGATGGACGCACCTTCCACGTTGGCAAGTCGTGGACGGATGAAGGATAGGCCCAGGTCGTACAGGTCTTCCTCCGTCAGCCCTTGGCCAGAAAGGCCCAACTGCACAATCGGCACGCTGGAGGCATCGTATTGCAAGATGTTCGGAGGAAATGTGCCGGGAGGGAGCACGCGCAGGATTGTCTGCACGACGGCTGTGATTTGCGAAAGCGCAAGTTCCACCTTCACGGTCGGTTGAAAATAAACACGAATAACCGAGACACCCTGGTAACTCTCTGACTGCGTATGCTCGATGTCGTTGACGGTTGTGGTGAGAGCGCGCTCACAGACGGTGACGATTCGGCCTTCCATTTCCTGGGGGGGCAAGCCGCTGTAGGTCCAAACGATGGTGACGACCGGGATATTGATGTAGGGATAGATGTCCTTAGGCGCTTCTACGCAGGTGCCGACACCAAGGAGCAGCATCAACAGCGAGAACACAACAAAGGTGTATGGGCGCCGTAACGCCAATCTGACGATCCACATCCCGTCTGCTCTTGCTCCTGAAAGTAGTCAGATGCAGGGAAAGGAGATTTTGCGGCCGTCCGTGTTTGTGGCGTGAAAACTTGAAACTTCGGGTCTCGCGGAAATCTGCACCCTTTAGTCAACCCAGTACGGACGCGAACGTAGCGCGTGGAAGGAAACAGCTGGTGATCATTTCAAGTGTCAAGGGAGAAGTATGGGCATCCGACAACGAAAGGAGACGTCAGCGATCTCTCGGCGTGGAGGTGACGGTTCTCGCCGTGACCGACAGAGAGAATGCATACCGGGATTCACCGATACCGGGAGACTGGGGCATGATAGAGGGAAAGCGTGATACCAGGGATAAATAGTTCCGGCGACAAACATCGCTGTATTCCCGCTCCATGGGTGAAAGGTGAAGGATACGAGCCTCGGGGTCTGCTTCCTTGTTTTATCTGCCCGGTAGCCGACAAGCAGCGCACCGGGTAGACGCTCTTCGCAGTAAGGGATTGTGTCTGCCTCTTAGACGCTCGCCGTGCTCGCGGTTGGCTCCTGATTGTAACGCCGGATTACCCTGGTCCCGAACTGCTCGACGATGGACGGAAGCGAGCCCCGAAACGCTTGGCCGGTGATTGACTGATCGGCCTGCCAAAAGTCAGGATCGCCCTCGCTTGGTGGGCTGGGCAACGAGGCATTCGCGAGCGAAAGCAAGTTCGCTGTCAGCTCGGGAGCGACATTGGAAAGGCGCGCGGCAACAATCGCCTGCAGGCCAATCGAGATCTCTGCCGACCCGGCGGCCAAAGCGCGGACGATTTTTCTCGCGGCCTTGGTGGCGCTGGTGGCGGTTCCGGGTAAGCTGGCGGCGGCCGCAAACCAGCGATATTCCTTCGCCTGGTTACCCGCAAAGCGCGCCTGGATGTGGGAGCCGGTGCGCATGATGCCGGGGCAAACGGTGGTGACACGGATTCCTTTGCCTGCGAGTTCCGCCCGCAGACCTTGCGACCATCCGGTAATGGCGAACTTGCTCGCCACGTAAGGCAAAAGATGAGGAAAGGCAACTTTGCCTCCGATGGAGCTAATGTTAACGATCGCTCCCTCGCCTCGCTCTAGCATCTGCGGCAGCACCGCCAGGGTCACATGCAGGGCGCCGAAGAAGTTAACGTTCATGGCCTCGTGAAAGCTATCCACCGTCTGGCTCTGCAACGGACCAACCATAATGATGCCGGCATCGTTGATCAGGACGTCGATCCTGCCGAAATGCGCTGTGGCCGCGGCCACCATCTCGCGCACTGTAGGCTCCACGCTCACATCGCAGGGGTACACCCATACATCTGCAGGCGCCGCGCAACCGCTCGCCAGCACCCGAGCTCTCGCGCGCTCCAACTCGTCCGCGTGACGTGAGGTAAGCGCCAGCCGGGCGCCCGATAAAGCCAGCTCGCGCGCGACGGCGTAGCCCAGACCCCGCGAACCGCCAGTCACCAGCACCACCTTGCCTTTCAACTCTCGTCTTTCCTTTGATACGCGCTGCTCCCGCAAAATCGCATAAGTCAGGCCGGCCATACCTAACAGCGCAGCCGACAAGCATGCAGAACCTTGGTCGATCTTCATAAAGAAGTTGGATGCGCCAGGACGCTGGTCAAGCAATTACTGAGTTGTGACGCATCCAAGGGAGCGCGGAGTCGTCCGCAGCCTGCAGAGCTGTGCCCCCGGATAGGGTAACCGGTGAGCCGCAGACTATTTTGCACTCTGCAGGGGTGAGGAGATGGTTTCGAGCGATTTGCCCGCGGCTTCTACCCCGATGAAGTGCTCGCAGACGGCGCCGGCCAGCATCAGAAGCGCGCCTAGAAGATAGCCCAAGCCTACGTGGGTGCGGGAGTGGCTGGCGATGAGAAAGCCGAACAGGAGAGGCGCTCCCACTCCGCCCACCAACGTTCCCATTGAATAGAAGACGGCGATGGCAAAGGCGCGAATCTCCAGGGGAAAGATTTCGCTCACTGTCAGATAAGCGGCGCTGGCAGCAGAAGAGGCAACGAAGAATATCAGGGTGAAGCAGATGCCAAGTCCGCGTGCACCTAACATTCCATGAGCAAAAGGGTAAATGGTTCCAAGGAGCAGCAGTCCGGCAGTTCCATAGGTGGCTGTGATCATCGGCTTGCGGCCGATCTTGTCAAAGAGCGGGCCGAGCACCATCGGTCCAAGAAAGCTGCCGACCGCGAACGGCAATAGGTACCTGGGAAGGTCGTCGTTGCTGACGTGAAAGAAGGTCTTTACCACTAACGCGTAGGTGAAGAAGACAGCGTTGAAAAAAAAAGCCTGCCCGATCATCAGGGTGAGAGCCAGAAAAGATCTCTGACGATTGTCGCCCATCATATTACGGAAAATCTCTTTGAGGGGCGTGTGGTCGCGAACGGTGATCTTTAGCTTATCTCCTTCAGGCGTCGGTAAGCTGCCTGGGTTTCCTCTGGAAACCTTGTTTTCAATATCGCTTACGACCTTGTTCGCCTGGTTTTCGTAGCCGCGAAGCATTAGCCAGCGTGGGCTTTCGGGAACATAAAGGCGAAGTATCAATACAGCGGCGCCGAGACTGCCACCGACTCCAAAGGCGTATCGCCAGCTATGAGCAGCGGACAAGCCGTGGCCATGAAGAAGAACCATGGCTGCGAGCGAACCGAGCGTTGCGCCCACCCAGAAGGTTCCATTCACGACCAGGTCAACCGTGCCGCGCACCTTCCCGGGTATCAGTTCGTCCACCGCCGAGTTGATGGCGGAGTACTCTCCGCCGATACCACAGCCGGTAAAGAAGCGGAAAATGGAGAAACTCAAATAATTCCAGGAAAAGGCACTCGCGATGGTGGCAAGCGAGTAAGTGGCGAGTGTAACCAGAAAAAGCTTCTTGCGACCCAGGCGGTCAGTCAGATAACCGAAGAGTATTGCGCCCAGGACCGCGCCGGCAAGATAGAACGTCGCTGCCGAGGTGACCTGTGGATCGGTCAAGGAAAGGCCGTCCTTGCTCTCGAGCACGCCTGAGAGTGAACCGACAAGAGTGACCTCCAGCCCGTCCAGCAGCCACGACGTACCCAGTGCCGCAATGATTCGAGTGTGCCAGCGGCTCCAGGGAAGCCGATCGAGCCGAGCGGGGACATCGGTCTCTACAACCTGGTTTTCCCGGGTACGCTTCTCGGCGTTTTTGTCCTGCTCACCGGTCTTAGGCATCGTTCTGGCTCTTTATAATGCTAATCGCGCCGTTGCGTTCAAGAATCGCGTACGCGACGTCGTGGATCGAGCTGACGCCTTTGGTTCTGGCCGCCGCCATCACGTCTTCCGGGTCGATCTTCATGCCCTTCAGCAGTTCGTTTTGCCACTCGCCGTTCTTGAGAAGCGTGAGCGGGGTGCCATCCACCGCAGCTCCAAACCGGGGAAACTTGCTTTTGATGGCCGATACCCCCCAGTGCATGAGGCCAACGGTCAAAATTGCAGTCCCGCAATTGGTGATGGACCGGTCCTTCCCCACAGTACTCAGGATGACGACGCCGCCAATGAGAAAGACAATGACAAACTCAAAGAGCGTGAGCTGACCGCCGGGTCTGCGGCTTAGGACGCGCACCACGAGCAAAAGGAACACGTACCCAAGTACAGCGTGAATGATAGTGGCCACGGGGACTCCTTAAGGGACCACGAATACTTTGGCGTGGAGCGAATCTGCGCCGGCAACGCCGATGGTGAATTCATAGACGCCCGGACCGGATGGCTCCAGTGCGAGATCCACCGAAGCAGGGGACTTTGAGGCAAGGAAGGTATAGGTCAACCCGCCTGCGCCAACCTCTGATTCCAACGGAGCGGGAATGATGCGTTGTGTGCCTAGCCCCTGCACCAGGCTTTCGCTGATGTAGAGCTTGATCTTTCCGTCCGCGATCGCCGATTGCCCGAAGCGGATAGTAAGGATCGATGGCGACTCCGTACGCTCAATCCGTTCGTACTTGACATCAATCGTGCCGTCCGCTGTTCGACGCTCGGCTTTGGCGAACGGCCCGCGTCCGAACACTCCACATAAATCGAGAACAATGATCAAGGAAAAGATGACCCAGACAAAATTCTCAAAGCGCCACCACTTGCGCTGAAAATCAAGGTCCTCGCCAACTTCAATTTCGTTGTTGACTTTGGAAACGGATTCTTCCACCGGTTGGGAAAATGAGTTTGTCACCATGACCGCTCTCTAAGCTTTGCGAGGAGTTGCTTGCATGGGAGAAATACTGATTTCTCCGTTGCGCTCTAAGACCGCGCGATCCACCTGTTCCAGCGTCTTAAGCCCCGAGTCTCGCGCCGAGGCCATTACGTCGTTGTCGGTGATGCGCATATGGCGAAGTGTATTGGTACGCCAGGCTTTGTGCTCCAGGAGGATCAGGGGTGTTCCATCCACTAAACGCGCCATGCGACGCGACTTTGAACGCGCCCAGGCAAGCGTGTAATGAGCGAATCCGATCGTAATGATCTGGCATATAGCATTGGTGAACGACACTTCGTCCCCGACCATCGCGGTTAGAGCCAGACCTCCGATGAAGAAGATGAGTACGAACTCAAAGGGGGTCATCTGCTTTCCTGGGCGCCTCCCAACGATGCGAACGATAAATACCAGGAAGAAGTAACCGACGAACGCTCGAACCACGGCAGCCATAAAGTGAAACCTCGAATCAACTCGGGTGCTAAAGAGATCGGCAACAGATGGTTGTCAACCACTGTTTCCAGATAAGCAACGAGCTAGCCCTCGCGGCCGCGGAAGCAGCAAGGGGTCCGTCGGCTGCGAAAACTCCCCAGCTGCTTGCGTAAACCGCGGTGCTGCGCGCTGCAACGGCAAAGATGCAAAGCGATGTTTCCCGGATGGTCTCACCCTCGAAGGAGAAACAGGAGCTTCCGTTCAAGCGGCCCTGCGTTCCACCCAGGGGTCGATAACAATTTTGGTTACGCGGTCTTCTTTGTCCCGCCAAACCTTGTACATATCGGGTGCTTCGTCGAGCGAAATGCGGTGCGAAATGATATAGCTCGGATCTATTTGTCCTCGCTCGATTCGCTCAAGCAACGGCTTCATGTAGTTGTGCATGTTGGTCTGTCCCATCTTCATGGTGATGCCCTTGCCGAATGCGGCGCCGAACGGCACCTTGTCGAGCATTCCTCCGTACACGCCGGGAATAGAGAGGGCTCCACCCTTGCGCACCGCCTGGATCGCCTGGCGCAACACGGCCGGCCGATCGGTTTCGAGCAAAAGCGCATTCTTCACCGTGTCGTACGCCCCTTGTAAATCTCCCGTGTGCGATTCCAGGCCGACGGCGTCGATACAAGCATCAGGACCGATGCCGCCGGTCAGGTCTTTCAGAGCCGTCAGCACACTCACACCTTCGTGAGAGTAGTCGACGGTGACGGCGCCTACCGACCGAGCCATCTCAAGCCGCTCCGGAATTCTATCGATCGCAATGACCTGTCCCGCACCGAGCATAAAGGCGCTGGCGATGGCGAATTGGCCGACAGGTCCACAACCCCAGACCGCCACCGTGTCGCCATCCTTTATTTGCGCGTTCTCTGCCGCCATATACCCCGTGGGGAAGATGTCGGAGAGAAACAGGACTTTTTCATCGGGGAGATCAGTCTCGAGTTTTAATGGTCCGATATTTGCAAAGGGCACCCGCACATACTGCGCCTGACCGCCCGCATATCCACCCATCATGTGCGAATAGCCGAAGAGACCGGAACCGGAGTATCCATAGGCGGCTTCCATCAAATGAGCATTTGGATTCGTGTTATCGCATGCGGCCCAGATCTTCTTCTTGCAGAACTCGCAACTGCCGCATGCAATGGTGAAGGGTACAACGACGCGATCACCGCGCTTCAAATTGGCGACCGCAGGCCCAACTTCTTCCACTAAACCCATGAACTCGTGGCCGAGAATGTCTCCGGATTCCATGGTAGGGATAAATCCATCAAAGAGGTGCAGATCAGATCCGCAAATTGCAGTGCGCGTTATTTTGATGATGGCATCGTGCGGATTCAGTATCGTTGGATCCGGCACGGTGAGGGTCTCAAGCTTGCTCTTTCCCATCCAGCAAACAGCTTTCATTGCATACTCCATTCTCGAATTTTGACTAGCTTGCCTGTCGGGTGCCGTCAGGGACTGCGATCTTTTCCCCATAAGCGGAGGCTTTTCCGCTGCCTATGGTGCCTCGAGGACCGTGTGGCTGTCCTTGTGTCCGAGGTATCTCGCCCGTCTCCGCCAGCGCTTTAAAATGGCGGAGATTCTCGATCACCCCTTGCTTCGGGTTTCTTCCGGTGAGCGTTTCCCACAGGCTGGCTAGCTTGCCCAGTTTGAACTCCTGCAGTACGGTGACCATTGTTCCGCGGCCAGTGGGCGTCGGCTCAAATACAACCTCGCCTGCCGTGTCGACCTCCCCGCCAGTGGACCGCCATGCGAGGCGCTTGCCCGGTTCATCGGCGAGCAATTCCGAATCCCATTCGATAGTTTTGTCGCCGCGGTACATCACCCAGTGGGATGTTCTTTCGCCAGTCTTAATAACTTGCTTCAGCTGCTCCTGCCACTGTGGGAAAGACTCAACATCTCGCCAGACTGCATAAAGCTTATCGGGTGAAGCCTGAATGATTGTGCTGGTGCGTACCCAGATCTTGCCGTCTTTGTCTTCGGGCGGCGGAAGGTAGCGACCGTCTTGAACGACGGTGGCACCGTGGGGAGCGTTTCTCGCGATGTGTGTTTCGTTCAACAGAGCCATATATCTCTCCTCATGTTGCTATTCTCTTTTCGCATTGCCCAGGAAGCTGGCCCGCGATATGGCGAAGGAGACGAGCTATTTGCGGGGCTATCGTGCGGCCGTTTTTTCTTCCAGAGGTTTTGCCATCTTCTCGTGCATGGCGCCTTTCATCGCACCGGGCACTACATTGGCCAACTTGCCTTCCAGCTTGGTTTTCATCGAGGCCGCATAAACATGGTCATCGCCGGCCAACAGCGCGTCGATACCTTGGCGAGCGACGTCGTCCGGCTGGCTTTCCGATTTACCTTTGGAACCAACCTCGGTTGCGTCCATTCCGGCCCGATGAAAGAAGTCGGTGTCCGTTGGGCCGGGTTGAAGCGCGGTGACAGATATCCCCGAGTCGCGTAGCTCGTAACGCAGACTGTGGGCAAAGGAGAGAACAAACGCTTTGGTGGCAGCGTAAACCGCTTCTCGCGGCGCGACCATTTCGCCGGCGATCGAGGCGGTGAGTAAAATTTTCCCCTCACCGTGGCTCATCATGTGCTGGACCACATGTTTTGCGAGATGCACAGTGCCGGCGCAGTTCAATTCCACCATATTCAGTTCAGCGTTAAGGTCAGTCTCAACAAACAATCCTCCTACGCCAACGCCCGCATTGATACATGCGATGTCTAACTTTCTTCCCAGGGAAGTCACCTGGTCCCAGAGACTTTCAATCCCTTTGGGGCTTGCGAGGTCGGCTTGAACCGCAACAACTTCAACCTGCACGCCCTGAAGGCGTTGAGCCGCTGTCTGTAAACGATCGCCTGCCGAGCAGGCCACCAGATCATATCCGCGTTTGGCCAGATCGGTCGCCAGGGAAAGCCCAATACCGCTCGACGCTCCGGTAACCAGCGCCAGTTTATTCGCCATGATATTACTCCTTAGACAGTTACGTACTACTTACCTGTGATGCAGGTTGGGTGAGGTGAGTCTTTGTCGTCCGTGCAAACGAGCACGTAACTTGTTCACCCAGCGAATGCGACTGGTTCGCATGGACGCGCATTCCGTTTTGAGCTCGATCTTGCTGGAGATGTCGCTCTGGCGGGGTGGGCGAAGGGTGAATTGAACGTGTTCTAGCTTCTGTTACCTGGTTGAAATGAACTCGGCGACCGCAGATGTCGAATCTCACCACAGTCCACATCGGCTGAATGCGGAACGGCATCAACGCGACCGTTCTGCATCCCAGCGGACGCAACCTTCACCGTTTTCTCACGCCGCTTGCTTTGCCCTCGAGTTCACTTTCTTCGAGATCGAGGTTAATTTCTTGTCCGCCTCTTTCTCTTCCGCAAGTGTCTCTTCAAGTAAAGCGGCCACTTTTGAAAGGCCCAGTGTATTTGCGAAATCGCGTGCCGAGCCGTAGCCAGCCATCTCGTAGTGCTCAACACGTTGGGCGGCTGCGATGAGGGCGGCGTCACGTACCGTGCCTTCCTCCGTCTCATCAAGCACCTCGGAGCCCTCCTCCAGTACGCCCTTCATCCCCACACATGTCTTTCCGGTCAGCTTCTTCCCGACCAGGTCGGCAATCTTCTCCAAACGGCTGACCTGACCTTTTGTTTCCTCCAGATGGCTCAGGAGAGCATCCTGTAACTCAGGTGTGGAAGCGGCTTTCGCTAGCTTAGGAAGTGCCTTTACGATCTGCTTTTCAGCCGAGTATAGGTCCTTCAATTCGTCTATCAATAGCTCCTGCATCGTCTCAACACTCATAACCCCTCCCTTATAATTTTCAAGTAGATGTTCGTCGACAAGAAGCCGCCGACGGTCGCCTGCGGACTACGCATAGGGATGACTTCTGTTCCGGATGCGTTGCTTGCTTTTTGTGCATTAAGAAGGCCTACACTTCAGACCTAGAGGCATGCGATTCGGGCTTCACATTTCTGTGGAGTGTCGCAGGTATCTACTAAATCGCATTACGCCCAGTTGCCTCCAGCTTGGGGGCTCGCAAGCTGACCGAACTGATTTAGCTCCATAAAAAAACCGCTTCTCAGAGTATCCACCGAGGTGCAAGACTTCTGATGGAATCCCCTCGCTTGCCCACTCGAGCGCTAACCGTGCCAGGCACCATGCGTACGCTTGCCTTTATGCGATCGAATCATTTCCTGTGCGGAGCGACCTGACGGTTCTGTACCTCCTCCGAAGTCGACATCAATACCGCCAGCGTCATCGGCGGCAGATCAATGTGGTTACAGCTTACCCCGAGTCCCTCCCGGGAGATGAGCTCTAGCGTCTCGCCCTCCAGCAAGGGGAAGGTGTAGGACGTTTCTCCGAGGTTGATCAGGACACGAGCTTCGTCGCGCTCCATCACGAGCGTCCGCCGTTCGTCATCCGTGGATATCCGCAGGTGGCGCATGTCACCGTCGTTCAAGCACACGTTGCTGCGGCGGAGCTTGATCAGCGCCTTCACCCAGGCGAGCATTTCCGCGTGCTTACCTCCGCCCTGCTCCTCCCAGGCCAACTTTGACAGCTCGTATGTCTTCTGGTCTTCGGGGTTTGGCACGTCGCCACCGAACCCGAAGGCCGCGAACTCCCGCCGGCGCCCTTCGGCAACCAACCGGCGCATCTCCTCATCTTCGTGATCCGCAAAGTACAGAAATGGCGATGACGTCGCCCATTCTTCACCCATAAACAACATCGGGACGTATGGAGCCGTCAGAACGAGGCCGATTGCCACTTTGGCGGCATCTAGTCCCACGAGGTGCTCCAGGCGTTCTCCCCATCCCCGATTGCCTATCTGGTCGTGATTCTGATCAAAGTGGATAAAGTGATGCGCCGAAAGGCCATCTGCGGCGCGGCCATGCCGCCGCTTCCGATATCCGGAATATTGCCCGTCGTAGACGTATGCGTGTTTGAGGGCTTTGTGCAGGTCGCCGAGGGAGCCGAAGTCAGCGTAATAGCCGGTCTCACCATCCTTCGGGTTATAAAGCACTGTAAATAGGGAATGGTGAAAGTCATCGCTCCACTGCGAGTCCATGCCGTGGCCGTGGGCTTCGCGCGATCGCACAACGCGCGGATCGTTCAGGTCGCTTTCGGCGATCAGGTAGAACTCCTTCGCAAGAGTCGCACCCAGGCGCTCGACTTCGACTGATATTTGCTCCAGAAAATGCACAGCAGAGAGGTCGATGAACGCGTGCACCGCATCGAACCGCAGGCCGTCACAGTGATAGTCCTTCAGCCACATGAGCGCATTGTCCACAAAGAATCGTCGTGCCTCGTCGCTTCCTTCCTGGTCGAGATTGACTGCGTCTCCCCATGGTGTCTTGCGGTCTGCATTCAGATAGGGGCCGAATTTAGTGGTGTAATTTCCGACCGGTCCGAAGTGATTGTAGACAACGTCCAAAATGACGCCCAAGCCTTTTGCGTGGCACGCATCGACAAAGCGTTTGAAGCCGTCTGGGCCGCCGTAAGGCTCGTGAGTCGCGAACAGGGCGACGCTGTCGTACCCCCAGCCTTGCCGACCAGCCCAGGCGGCCACTGGCATTACCTCGACGTGCGTCACTCCAAGATCGGCGAGATACTGCAGGTTCTGGATTGCGCCATCGAACGTGCCTTCCTTGCTAAAGGTGCCAATGTGCAGCTCGTAGATAATGGAGGCCACCTTGGGGACCCCTCTCCAGAGCCGATCGTGCCACTCGAAGAGAGCATGATCGTAAAGTTCAGAAGGGCCGTGCACGCCATCCGGCTGACGCAAACCACGCGGATCCGGATAAGGGGTCGGGTCGTCATCCAGTAGGAAAGCGTATTCGTCGCCGCAGCCGGCGTCCGGCACTTTCAGCGTCCACCAGCCACGCTCATTGGGCCCGTTCATGGGCAGAATCTGCTGGCGCCATTTCAGCGACATCTTCCTAACTTTCGGCGCCCAGACACCAAACTTATGCATGGCGATATTTCCCTTCAATGTGGCTTTGCGTAGATTCGTGGCAGCTTCCGCGGACGGACCGGGCTTTCTAATGCTGCAGCAGGGGTCATGCTTCTCGGTTGGCCAGTAGGATTGTTTCTACCCCGAAGCTGGTTGTGTCATGTTCCTGAAAGAACATTGGTGGTGTTACTTCTACGCACCATCGGTTCCGTTGAACGGGGACGAAAACGCTTTAGTCGCCCTGCCGATTGAACTTGAGTCGTTGACGCAGCTAAATGATTTTTCTCATTCTTTATTATTTCGGCGAGTTCCTCGACCGAAATCTCGCGCCATTCCAACAGATTTCGGATTTGTTTTACTCGATGCCTCGCAGCCAGCTCGCTGTCGGCAGTGACCTCACAATGCAGAGGCAATGTGCACTCCGCGACGCGAATCAAATAGTGGAAACTCTGATCGTCCGAAGGAAACCCGTTTGAAGGGATAGCTAGTTGGCGAACCTCTCCGCGTTCCAAATTTGGGCCGGGGCGCATCCGCCCGGCCGCGACGAAGGGCGTGTTAGGGATGGACTGCTCGCTCACCGTGGGTCGCAGTTGCTGTCTCGGGGGCTCTTTCGGCGTCCGCGAGGCAGTATTCACAAGCGGGTCCGCTGGTGACTTCAGCTGGCGAAGCCCGTAGCGCTCGCGCACTTCATCTAGCGTGCGCTGGGCTTGTTCCCTAGTAAACGGGCAGAGATTTTTCTCGGCTTTCGCTTTCAAGATCTCGTTTCTCCCAAGACCGGGAATGCTTAACAGGGGCGCGCCCCAATTGAATCGCCGATAAACGAAGGCGTTTGCCTACAAAGAGTTGCAAGGAATAAGCTTAGCTATTGATTAGGGTAGCCACCATCAAGGGGAGCTGTTCCTCCCACTGTTCAATGAGCGCCAAGATGGCCTCTTTTTCCGATTGACCCACGTTGCCGTCAAATCGGCCACTGAGGACCCTGTACTCGTGGTCCTCAGGACCGTCTTGGTCCGATCCCTTTAACCAGACCTTTATGCCCCAACCTGGCTGGCCGTCATAGTGGGGTGCCTCGCACATGAAACTCGCCATAGTTGTCTCGTTCGACTGTCATCCCCGCTCCCCTCTGCTTCCCAATCTCTACACCTCGACGGTAGCGGTCTTTGCCGCTTTGGCGTTCGCTTTCTCGTGGAGGGCGGCCTGCTTCTTCCCTACACCGTTCGTGAACTCTCCTACAGGCGTAGAGTCTACGGGTGAGGTGGCTTCCGTGCCTGGCATTGGATCATAAGGTGTCACGTCAAGACCGCTGCCGCCCTTGACCTCTGATTCCACCGGCACCAGGCCATTGCCATGATTCCACGGTCCGACAAAGTCGCTTTCACCGTATTGACTCTCGCCTGTAGACGCGTTAAAGAACTGATCCACAAGCTGAGGTGTGGGTTCGATAATCCCGACCGCAAACTGAGGCTTTTCCATACTGTCGAGTGCGGCCGTGAAGGCGCGCATGTGCGTGATCTCTCGCGTCATCAGGAATTGCAATGCCTGCTTCGAGCCCTGATCCTGCGTGAAGCTAATCAGCCGCTCATAGACGATCTTCGCCCGCGCCTCGGCGGCGATGTTACTGCGTAGATCTACAGCCACATCACCGGTTATCTTCAAGTAGTTTGCCGTCCACGCATTCCCCATAGAATCAAAGAGGGAGACACCGCCGCCCCCGGCAATCGCTACCAGCGGGTCCGCTTCCGCCGCTTCCCGACTGCTCTTCATGGGCTTCAAATGCATCCGAATCAACGCTCCTACCACTTCAAGGTGGCTTAATTCTTCCGTACCGATATCCATCAGAAGGTCTTTCCGGGCGGCATCTTCGCAGTTGAGGCCTTGAATGGAATATTGCATCGCCGCAGCGAGTTCTCCGTTCGCGCCGCCAAATTGCTCCAACAGCATTTTGCCGAACTTTGGATCTGGTTCGCCGATTTCAACTGTATACATAAGCTTCTTGACGTGGTGATACATGGGTGCTCCTTATCAAATTGTGAATCGTTCGTTTACTTCCGTGAGCGAGAGTTTAGATAAAGCTGTAGCGTGGCCGTCTTCCCCCTTGTCCTCTTCTTTTCATCTGTCCGAGGTTCCGGCGTCATGCGACTCCTATAAACGCTTAGATGCAATCTGGCCCCCTGCACTGTGACGGCTCGGCGACATAGCTAGCCCCTAATTTTGCATCTACCTTGCAGAGGAGAGAACGTGGTTTATCCCCTTACGAATGTCTTGATCGACGCATTGCCTGAGGAAAGCAGGGGAAAACTGCTGAAGCAGGTCACCCGGGTCAACATACCCATTCGAACGTCGCTCTATGAACCGGGAGATTCCCCGAAATTCGCCCATTTCCTCACCTCCGGAATTGCGTCGGTTGTCACGACCATGGGAGATGGAAGCACTACAGAAGTGGGAACCCTCGGGCGGGAGGGCGTGCCTCAAGGCCTGCACCTCTTGGGCGAACTGCTCGTTCCGACCCGGTGCTTTATGCAGATCGGTGGCACCGGCTTTCGCATGGAGTTTGGTGTGCTCCAGCGGCTCTTTCTTGCCGACGAGGCGCTGCGCAGAATATTTCTCGCTTACGCCCAGTATCAAACCTTCATGCTAAGCCAGGTCGCGGGTTGCAACCGGCTGCACGATGTAGCCGGACGGCTTGCTCGCTGGCTGCTCATGATTCAGGACCGCTCAGGCAACACTCTGCTCAAATTGACCCAGGAGTTTCTGGCCCAGATGGTCGGCTCGCAAAGAACAACCGTGAGCGAAGTGGCTGGTGCATTGCAGGACCGGGGGCTCATCGAATATGCTCGCGGATCGATCAAGATTATTGACAGGATAGGCCTCGAAAACTCTAGTTGCGAATGCTATCCCCTAACCAGAAGCTTACTCGCAGACGTCTACAAACTCGCACATCAAGCCGTATTTGAGGATCCCGCAGCGTAATCCATGTAAGCACGCCAGGCCTAGTGTCGGATAACCTTGTCTGATTTTGAGGGAGACGGCTCACGGCGTGAAAGAAACACTTGCTCGAGCTTTTCGCAATCGGCATCCCGGGTGCTGATGGCCGCTATGCTCCGCCAGAAATACGTACAACTACGAGAGCACTATGGGCGTACTCTTTCGAAGCTGCGGACGAGTCCTACTCCTGCGAATTTTGATAACACAAATAATTTCCTTTCTCAGCGCGGCGCAGGGACGCGATCAGGCTGCCTGAGCGCTCCGATTTTCCAGCATGATCGGTGCACTTGTAGAGCGAAACTCTTTGCCCAGGCGCGGGTTCAAACAAGCGGTGGGAAAGAGGTCAGTCGCGATGGAATTGAGCCGTGAAACAGAGTCTCGATTGCGGCCTTTCACATATGAGCGCCAGGCCAGCATCCTTCTTTCACAGCGTGTATTCACAATTCAGTATCTAGCCAAGGTCGAGTCACGCTAAATGCGCGACTCCGCAGCAAACGGTCAACTCGCTTGCCCATTGGCCCTGCTGCCCCCGGCAAAGAAAAACAAGGAGAACAAGCAAAATGAAACGTGCAAATCGTAAATTAATTCCCGTATTAGCCTTGGCCCTGGGAGCATCCATTTCTACCTTACCGTATGCGGTTGCAGCCGCGCAGCCTGGCCCGAACGACACCAACCTGCAGGCCGAGATCATTAACAAAGCCTTGAATAAGCCGAACCTGAAGGGCGTCAAGGCTACCGCTCATGAAGGAGTCATTACCTTGACCGGAACCGTACCACTATTCGACCTGAAGCAGGAGGCGGATAAGCGCACCCATAAGATCAAGGGCGTGCAAAGCGTGTCAAATGAGATCCGGGTTTCTGGTTCAACCCTTCCCGATTCCGTGGTAGAGGCAAAGCTTGTCAAAGCCATTTCCTATGACCGCGTCGGATACGGCACAACACCGTTTAACGCAATTTCTGTCCAGGTGCAGGGTGGCACCGCAACGCTGTCGGGTCATGCCTATGGGCCTGTCGACGCAGCCTCCGCCCTCGCGCTGGCAGCCAACACGCCGGGCGTGAAAAATGTTGTCAACGAGGTCAAAGTCGATCCTCTCTCGATGATGGATGACCGCTCGCGCATGCAGTTGTTCCGGAATATTTACGGATTTTCGACGCTCAGCAAATACGCCATGGACCCGGCAAAGCCCATCCGCATCTCGGTGCAAAACGGCAACGTGACACTCTACGGCGTGGTCGATAGTCAAATGGACAAGGATGTCGCTGGCATACGCGCCAATTCCGTACCTGGAATTTTCAAGGTGACCAACGACCTCAAGATCGCAGGCGGCTCTGAAAAGAACTAGTACGCAAATCTTCCATTAAGAACCCTCCACTCCGGGTGCGATGCGAATCGCACCCGCTTTCTTGACTGGAACTTAATCGACGTCAGAATAAGAAGTCAGTTCTTCAGCAGCGATGTCCAGCAAGCTAATCCGCGTCGTTGCAGTGACTGTTGCAAACTTTTCTCCGTCCACATGAATCTGCTTCTGTCGCAGCATCCTTATGGCTTGAAGCACGGGATGCCGGCGCTTCGCCCGCTCGCCACGCAGAAGTCAAGTTTGTCGGTGTGCCGGAAGGTGGGCGAACCACCGGTATTTCACTTCGCTATCGCGACGAAGCAGCGTGAACCAGTACGCGTGCTTCTCGGGACAACTAGCGTCATCGCTCAAACGGGTTGCCGCTTGCGAGCTGGACGCCTCGGGTTTGGGGCGACTGACCCCGAGGTTCGACGGCACTGCTACGCGCGCTGGTGGCGGTTCAATCGCTGTGCGACCAAAGTGAGCAAGTCGGCCGGCATAGTGAATGCCTCGAGGAACAGCACAGCTGCACCATCAGCAAGATTAACGAGTCGATTTACTTCAGAATCGCTCAGCGAAGACAGGACAAGCAGATCGAACTTTTGCTACTGAGGACGACTACCGCCATCCGGGGCGGGGCCGATAAAGTGTCGTAGCCTGAAATTTTGAGGACTGCGCAGCGGCTTTCAAGAACGGCTGTGTCGTGTCTACGCGTAGGATTTTGGCGTCCATGTCGTAAGCTCCCTGTGCTCGGTCTCAAGAGGTTACACCGGTGTTGTACGTCTTGCCAAGCAACCCATTTAGCGTTTTATATACCTCCGACCCCTGATCGATGAGCCGGGAAGCAGCTTCGTTAAGGGGAAATACATTCGAACGTCTCCTTCTTCTATCAGACCGTTGTCGAACTTTACTTGCACCGGGGCATTAACTTTCGGATAGGTATTGCGATCGGTTGGGTCGAACACATGCCAATCGCTTAGGTGCTTCATTCGGGCGAGTGTACACCGCTGCGACCGTGCTCAATTCCACGTGCCAATTCTAGGATGACGCGCGATCTCTGCCATTACTTCGGCAGCGCAGTCTAGATAGTGGTGCTGCTGAATACTGTGCGTTCCGGCGTCGCACAGGCAACTATATTTGCATCGCGCTATTGTCTCAGCGCCCGGTACTGCGCCGGCGTAAGCCTCAGGTAGCAGCCGCCGCGCCCGTTCTCGATCGCATTCTCAAGCATCTGCCGACTCTCTGAGTCGCCCCATGCTTCGCCCCGCCTGGCCAGCTCTCGGATCTTCTCCGGGTCTGTGAACGTGAGCTTCAGGGGAAGGGGCGTCTTCAAGTCTGGCTCAAGGAACTGAACCTCCCATCCGCCCCGCTTGAAGAAGTACATGTAGACGCGGTGCGATGAGCGATCGTAGCGGGACATTCCGCTCAGTATAGGCGAACGAAACAGCGAAAATGTCCACAGGCTGGGAGTGCTGCCCAAACGTCGGGGTTAATGCCGCGCTATGTTTGCGAGAGTTTCGTCCGACCATGGCGTTCACCAAGCAGTCTTCGAAGAGCTAACTCGCCCAGCGCGATTAAGTGCGGTCCCGCTGGCATCGCAGAAAACACGCTTGTTAAAGAGAAGCCGGGTTGACAACCTGATATTTACCGCGGCTCACACGCTTCAGCGTGAGTAAATCCGCTCCCTCATCCCTTGCCGCGCAATGTGCAGAAAATGAACCGTAGGATTGAGCGGACCACCCCGGACAAGCGGCTCTAAGCTGAGTCAGGGTGAAAACTTCAGGAAGCTGACCGGATGCTACCGCGGCGCGTATGCCTTCGCCCAGCGATCTCAATCCCTGCTTACTGACTCGGAGCTGTCTCCGATTCGCGATTCCCCCACAGTCCCTCACAGGTTTGTAGCCGATGAGTTCGTACACAACCAGCAGGCTTTTAAACCGCCTCATGATGACCGCCACACATGGAACGTCTCTTTCTTTGCTTATGATTCTTTGCGAGATCTTCCCAGTCCTTTTTAGAAGCGCACTCAGTTGCCCAAGAATCTGGTAATTGTCAGGGCGAAACGAACGACGTTTCACGATCTTCTGCGCCTCCAGGAATACATGAGGCTCGACCAGCGGCTTTACGGCACCCTCCCGGCAAACCCACTCATCCGTTGGGTTGAGCACAGTTCCCTCGCTTAGTTTGTTGCTGGTTCGGTTGTAGACAATCGTCCCGATGTATTTGGGGCTGGTCAAGATCGTGTGTACGCGCTGCACCGTCCAGCGTGGTTGTTCGGGCCAACGCATACTGCGTTCCGCTTTGATCTTGCGCTGGTTGAGCATGGTTGCTATCACTCCCTCGGAGTGGTTTTCAGCCGTGAACCACTTGAAGATTCTCCGGACGACAGCGATCTCCCTAACAGGGCCGGGAACCAGGAGAACTCTATCCGTCGGCAGACCTTTTCGTTGGCCAAACTCCAGCAAGCCGATCGCGTTACCGCTCGCATCGACAAGCAAGCGTCTCAACCCATAGCCAGCGGGGCCGCCTTGGTGGAATCCCATTCCAGCAAATCGTTTCTGAGCCGCATGCACCTTCACGGACAACTCGCGGCTATATTCGCCTGCCATTGTTCTTTTAATGGCCTTTAAGAGGGCGGAGTAAGGGCTACCATCGTTTATGAACTGCTCGACACAGTAGTGGAGCCTAATGTTTGCCTTCTTGCACGTGTACTCGTAGTAGGCGCTTTCGTCCACGTCCTGGAATCTGCCCCATCGGCTTACGTCGTAGACGAGCACATGATCAAACTCCGCGTTCGTGGAGAGGACTTCTAGCAGCAATTGTCGGAGTGCGGGCCGCCCGGCAAGTGTTAAACCGCTCTTGCCTGAGTCCACAAATCGTTTGACTATGATGAGCTCGTGCTCAGCCGCGTATTTCTCGACCGCGTCCGCCTGGTTGACGATCGAATATTGCTGGTGTTCCGTGGACATCCGAACATACATCGCTGCTCTTTTGGTTTTGCTCTCATGCTGGCGCATTGGTAACCTCCTGCTTTCGCTGACACTATAGTCACCGTTGAAAACACAGGCCAGATTGTTCGGACCATTGCGACGAGGTACCAGATGCCTCAAGTCTGCCTAATCTATACTTCTCATCCATGAGAAAGATACTGCTGTTTCTATTTCTGATGTCCGCCGAACCCCTGCTCTTGGCTAACAGCATTTCAGCTGCAGAGGCGTCTTCGCATCTCGGCCAGAACACAACCGTCTGCGGCCCGGTGTCGGGAGTTCATACTGCGACTGGAAGCAAAGGCAAGCCCACTTTCATTAACTTCGATAGACCCTACCCCAACCAGGATTTCAACGTAATGATCTGGGAAAGAAGACCGCGCGAGGTTCGGGGATCTCGCGAAATATTCCGGTCGGCAGGTCTGCGCTACCGGCGCGATCACGATGTATAAGGGAAAAGCCCGAAATGATTCTTCATGGGGCGGAAGCCCTATAGGCCAAGTAGGGTCTAGGCCTTAGAGTTCTCCCGCTGTGATGCTCTCCGCTCTGCTATACGCGCCGCTTGCCTTGAACGATTTCATTCTCCCAAACGGCGATCTGGTGCAGGACGGCATGCCGTTCGGCTTCTTGACTAGCCTGCGGGTAGAACTCACCCGCCGCGACGAGGTAGGCATTTTCTAATTGCGTTCTCCCATGGCGGGAGATCTTGACGTGCCACACTGCCAAATCAGCGTAACGCCAGGCTGATATGGAATAGCCGCCGGACTGCTCGAGGTACTCAGTCTTCCAGGACGTTGTCGTTCCGCTGCTCATCGTTCAATGCAACACGCCCACAAGACTAGGGTTTAAATCCGACAGGCTGCCTTTCTCTGATCGCTCGTAGCTGAGAAGTCTAGTCTCATAGAGAATGCCTTCGGGGTGAATCACACTTTCCACGATTATCCGCGACTTGCGGGTAAGCGGCCCGAAAGGCAAGTAATAGGCGCGGTGATAACCGAAGGTGTTTGAGCGACTTCCTCCGCTCGGTCACCCAATTAATTAAGTTTTATTTAGAGAGTCCCCCAGCAACGCAATTAGCGCAAAATTGAAGATCCGACCTTACTCACTAGTCGGATCTCCAATCCCTTGGCCGCACTCATTAGGCAACATGGAGATTTTTCACCGAAAGGCTCACCGTCACGGTTTGCGAAGGATGCCTGATTTGCCACGAAATCTCGTGGCAGTCCCAGAGGGCAATTCTCGCATCCATCATGCTCAGAATCTCTTCCTTGTCCGTTGTCGGAATTATAAAGTTGAGCTGGAAAAACACGGCCGGGTAAAGGTCCGTAAAACGGCTGTGATCTCGTTTCTCCTTGGTAAGACCGAGACGATGCTTAACGACCCTGGCGTCCTTCAGGGGAAGTAGAGTTCTGATCCGTTTTCATAGCCTTCAAGAGCATGTTGATCGCCAAGTCGACTGCCGGGTCCGTTCGCCTCAGTCCCTCTATCCGGGCTACGGCGTGCATGACGGTGGTATAGTGCTTGCCGCCGAAGAGGCTCCCGATCTCAATCAACGATGCATCCGTCTCGTGCTTTGCCAGGTACATCGCGATTTGGCGTGGAATGGTGACCGACCGAACTCGGCAATCCGTGCTTAGCTCTTCAGGTTGCAGGCTGAACATGCGGGCGACAAGGACTTGGATGGCCGTTACTTTGCTCGCTGCAACGCCAAGTGGAGTAACGCCAGTCGCCTTCATGCATCTTGAACGTAAACTCACGCTGCGTTACAGGAAAGCGAATTCTTACACTGTTGCTGATGGGAAACAGCTCAAGATAAATGGCTTCTGAAACCAGCATTAATTCAGCTTCACGAATCAGTTTTCACTTTATTCGATGATGCTTTTGTGAGTAGCTTGCGTCATGCCCAAAATCGATATTGATCTCTCGTTAAATGAGCTAGGCGGCTTCTCCATTGAGATTGATGGCAAGAGTCATGAAAACATCCCTTTGACCATCGCCGAGGACTTAGTCATGTGCGCTTTGATCCGCGCAGAAGACTCATTGCTCAGAGCTGCCGGCCGCGAGAGAGAGATTGTCGACTAGGAACGCGCCCGCAGCAGTATTCTTACGTGCAGCTGTCGGTGCAAGACCTTTCAAGAAGCGCGGTCTAGGTTCGTCACTTACGGCTGGCCCGCGTCTCATCGCATGGAGACTACCAATGGGCAACACGTCGCTGGTTCTCAAAGCTCGCAAAGCTGCGATGTACGTGCGGGTGTCCACGGAGATGCAGCAGTATTCCACAAAGAATCAGGCTGACGCGATTGAACAATACGCCGCGAAACACAACCTCACCATCGTCAGCAGGTTCGAGGATAACGGACAAAGCGGACTCCACCTTGCAAACCGGAAAGGGTTAAATGGACTTCTCAAGGAAGCCCAGAGCGGTAAAGCCGCATTTCAGGACATACTCGTCTACGACGTAAGCCGATGGGGTCGATTTCAGGACGTAGACGAGAGCGCATTCTACGAGCAACTCTGCAAGCGCTCCGGAGTGAAAGTTCACTATTGCGAAGAGCAATTTCAGAACGACGACAGCCTAACGTCGGCGGTCCTTAAGGCGATCAAACGCAGCATGGCGGCCGAGTACAGCCGCGAACTGTCCGTAAAGGTTTTCGCTGGGCAATCACGGCTGGTCGAAATGGGATTCCACCAAGGTGGAGCGCCGGGCTACGGCTTGAGACGCCAGTTGCAGGATTGCAATGGCAACGTCAGGGGTTTGCTGGCAACAGGGCAACAGAAGAGCATCCAGTCAGATCGTGTTGTGCTTGTACCAGGACCTAAAGAAGAGTGCGAGGTGGTGCGGGACATCTTCAGACTCTTTAACACCACCAGGACAACTCCTACAGCAATTGCAGAAGTCCTTAACGGTCGCGGGATTTTGAACTCCGGAGGAAAGAGTTGGGACCGGAAATCGGTCCGGAAGGTCCTAACCAACGAAAAATACGCCGGAACAAACGTATACAATCGCGTTTCTAAGAAATTCAAAGGCCAAAGCAAACGCAACCAACCTGACACGTGGATACGTTGCTACGGTGCATTCAAAGCAATTATTCCGTTCTCGGAATTAGAAGAGGCGAAGAAGAGATTCCAGCTCAACTCGTGTTCTATTCATATTCCGACAGAGGAGATGTTGGATGACCTGCGGGCCCTGCTAAAACGAAAAGGCCGACTTAACAAGACAGTCATCGGCAAAGACGCTAACTCATGCTGCGTGTTTTCGTATATCAGGCGCTTCGGCAGCCTGTACCATGCTTACAATTTGATTGGCTATACTGGGTCACGCAAGCAGACCTACCTCGACAGCCACAAACTTGCTAAAGAGGTACATCGCCATATCTGCACGGAGTTCACCGCTCGGTGCGAGGCACTTGGGTCAACCGTCGAGAGGCGGCATAACACCAGCGTTTTTGTGGTCGACCATCAAATCTCTGTTCAGATTGCTGTGACTCTTTGTCGACCGCTTCGACGACGGCCCTGTTGGCGCTTTTGCATCACCCAGTCGGCTGATCGTCCAGACATCACCATTGTTGCACGACTCAATCAGGACAACACTGGCCTGATGGATTATTACGTAATACCGTCTTTCGAGCTTCCGCCACGTCAGGTTCATCTCCGCCCTAAGAGTTCGATTCGATATGGAGCGTTTGAATTTAAATCGCTCGACTTCTTTATAAACCTCGCGTGTCAAGGCAAGTCTGCTTGTCCCGCAGACCTAGATGGCGTCACAGAAGCCTCCGCATACCAGAAGGGAATTCAGGGAGCGCTCATAAAGCGGGCACCTGTGATCCGACGAAGCCTGACCTTGCTCTCTGTGACTATCCGCAAGGTGCTTTCTGACCGAAGTTTCGTTACGCTACTTCGAGCAGAACGTTTAGAGAAGACCGTAGGCAAGCTTGCACAGCTCGCGAAAGAACCCGTCTTCAAAGTCTACGGACTGGATTTGCTTAAGCTAACCGTTATGTGCAGGTCTGCAAAATCGATTCTTCTGAATCCCGCATCCTCCAGACATTTGGCTAATAGGCACCCCAGTGAACTCAAGAAATTGAAAGCCGTGATGGTCGAAACTACGCCGGCTGCACGGCTGTCACCGTGATGGCTGGGTTCACGCTTCTTTTGACACATCGCCGAGATTCAATCCTCCGGGTTTTTCCGCGGCTGCAAGCCTCTCTAGGTTACCTGGGGCCGGAGTCGAAGTTTGTTCCCATGACATCCGGGAAGTGAACGGAGTGCGACACGAAACACATCACACCGAAGCGCGCCGAGGGACTGGTACAGCAGACGTTATTTGGGGCTGAAATCTTTCTTGCTGAAGAGGAACTGAGTCAACCACAGTGTACTTACCGTAACCCAAGCGCTTCAGCTTAATAAGGCCCTTGCCATCACCCCTGGTAATGCAGTTTCTGCAAAAGCAACTGTAAGTCTCCTGCCGCCATCCTGGGCAGGCAGATCTGAGTTCTGCCAATGTAAAACTCATAGGAAGCTGGCCGGAGGTTAAGGCAGCACGCATGCCTTCCCCCAAAGACTTAACTCCCTGCTTTCGGAACCGCTCTTGACGCCTTGTCGCGATTCCGGGGCTGTCCCATTTTGGTTTATAACCCAGCAATTCATAAACAGCGGGCATATTCTTGAATCTGGTGTAGATCAGGCTGATGCCTACCGTTTTAGGATCTTTTCTGATGATCTCTGTCGAGAGCTTTCCCTTTCTCCTAAGAAGATCACTCAATTGTTCCAGGATCTGAAAGTTGGTAGGGAAATCCATACGGTTTTGCATGATTTTCTGCGCCTGTGCAAACACGTCGGGTGCTATCAAGGGCTTTACTGCGGCTTCACGGCGAATCCACTGATCCTTCGGGTTGTGTACGGTGCCCGTGCCCAGTTTGTTGCTGGTTCGGTTGTAGACGAGCGTTCCGATGTATTTAGGGCTTATAAGGATTTTGTGCACCCGGCTCCGGGTCCATTGAGTCTGGTCGGGATAACACATACACCGCTCCGCTATGATTTTGCGTCGGTTGAGGATGCCTGCAATCTCTTGCTCTGATCGATTTTCGGTTGTGAACAAATCAAATATATTTCGGACTATAGCGGTCTCTTTAGCTGGACCTGGGACCAAGAAAACTCGATCCGTTTGCAGATTTTTTCGTTGTCCTGGCTGCAACCAGCCCTTCGTCTTGCCGCTCGGATCGACCAGCAAGCGTCTCAAACCGTAGCCGGCGTTACCACCCTGGTGGAATCCCATTGCTGCAAATCGGATTTGAGATGCGTGCACCTTGACTGACAATTCGCGGCTATATTCGCCGGCCATTGTCCGCTTGAGGGCCTTGATCAAATTGCCATAGACCGTATTGTCGTTGGGGAATTGCTCGACGCAATAGTGAAGCTTAATGTTTGCTTTCTTACAGGTGTAATCGTAGTAGGCAGCTTCGTCTGGATCTTGGAAGCGTCCCCACCTGCTCACATCGTAGACGAGGACGTGATTAAAGTTAGCCTTGGTGGAGATGACTTCCGTTAACAACTGCCGCAGTCCTGGACGCTTGTCGAGAGTGAGCCCGCTTCGACCTGAGTCTATGAACTTCTTGACCAGTTTGAGCTTATGCTCAGCGGCGTATCGCTCGATGGCGTCTGACTGGTTGACGATGGAGTATTGCTGGTGCTCGGTAGACATTCTGACGTACATCGCTGCTCGCGATGAAATGGCGGGGCAGGGTCCCTTGGTGCGCATGAGAAGCCTCCTTTGGCCGCCCTAACGTGGTAGGAGCTGGCGTTTCGAGGCTAAATGCATTCATCACCCGCAGAGGTTCAACAACAGCAGTGCAGGTCTCTTGTTCTCTGCCTGGGAGACACTGGCGCTTGTTTGCCAACTCCCAATTAATGACTGGTGTCCCTGTCGAATAACGACTCGTCAGAGCTGATTCGTGTCCCGAAAGCATTTGCTTCTGGCACATGAAACAAGGGCACTTTCTACGCCTGGAATGAGAGCTTTGGAGGGCGGCCTGCACGGCCCTTTCTGGAACATCCAGCGGCCAAAATGACCTTACCGCAAATCAGACCTCGCGAGCACGTCCAACCCTAGTGCGCCAACATATCTAAGTTGGAGCGTTCGGGCCCGTTGGTCATTGCCCGAATGCAGATTGCTACGGCAAATAGAAGGGCGGGAAGCTCAAGCCATATAAAATCAGACTTGATGAAGCTGCCCTTGCAAATGAAATGCCACCAAAGCCAGGTAGAGAACGCGGCAAAGAGGATAGAGCCCAACGCTGCCAATCTCCGCCAACCCAGAAAAGAAAGCGGGGCGACGCTCGCCACAAAAACACAGTCCGAGAACAATGAGAAAGTACGAGCCCCTCGCACCTGCAAGCGGAGCGAAGACCAAGCCCTGTAAAGCCTGAAGCGTCAAGCAAGCGAGAACCCCAATCGACCCAATTGCGTTCGCTGCCCTCTCAATTCCTGTCGTCATCCTTGGATGAGCCTCCGCTGATTGAAGCTTACGACCGAAGCGACTGAAAAACGTTAGGACTCTATCGTGACTGCCCGAGATGAGGTGCCGGTGGGGTGTGCCTGTTGGGGGGCGGTTACGATAGAGCCGTTTGAAGTGAGCCGCTGGCGCGGTGGATGCGGGACTGTCTATGGGATTTCGATGGGCATGTGCCGGGACTGGAGCTGTTTTTGTAGGAAGCGTGCGGAAGACGGAGCCATAGCGACACAGGCGTGTGATGAAGAACAGCAGAGGCAGGAGGCAGTGGGGGTCCTATTTGCGCAGTTTGGGAGCAGAACGAGCATAGGACAGCGTTGCGTGCGAGAACACGACGAGTAGGGACGTTGATCGAAGTGAAGTAAGTGATGACTGATCACGAGCTATCCGAGGGTTTGTTTGATTGCTTCGAGCGCGTCGAGTTGTAGCGAAGATCGAGCTGATAGGCTGTCAGCCGTTCGACCAGGATCATCGCACTGGAGCAGAGGGGGCAGAGTTGCTGGGTAGGGAGTTGAGGGGCTAAGGCTTGCGGCGAACCAAGCATCGAGCGGCAGAGGGCGAGCATAGGCGTCCGTCTGCGGTTAGCGAAAAGCCCGAAGTGACGGATGCGCACCAGCCCCTTAGGCAGAACGTGGAGTAGGAAGCGGCGCAGGAACTCATCTCCAGCGAGCGTCATGAGCTTCTGCTTGCCACCATGAGCGTAGTCCTTCCAGCGAAAGGAGACGCGATCGTCGTGGAAAGCGACGAGACGATGATTGGAGATGGCGACGCGGTGAGTGTAGCGAGCCAGGTAATGGAGAACATGTTCTGCTCCGCCGAAAGGAGGCTTGGCGTAGACGACCCACTTGTGACGGAAGAGCTTATGTACGAAACGGTGGAAGCAATCGGGCTGAGCGAGGCTGAGGATCGAGCCGTGGAACTGGAGCTTGTCCTGATCAAAGATCTGTTTGAGCCCGTCAGCGAACTTACGGCGGAAGACGCGGCTGAGTACGTGGACGGGGAGGAAGAAACGTGGAGAGGCTGCGACCCAGCCGGAGCGCTCCTTGGTCAGACCGCCGGCAGGAACGATGCAATGGACATGGGGGTGATGTTGCAGGTTCTGTCCCCAGGTGTGAAGCACACCGAGCAAACCGATGTCGGCTCCGAGATGCTTCGGGTCCCGCGCGACTTCCAGCATGGTCGCGGCACTGGTGCGGAAGAGTAAGTCGTAGAGCAGTCGCTTGTTCTGCAACACGAGTGCGGATAGTTCATGCGGCAGTGTGAAGACAACATGGAAGTAAGGCACAGGCAACAGCTCAGCGGAACGCGCAGCCAGCCACTTGGCGCGTGCGTTTCCCTGGCACTTGGGGCAGTGCCGGTTGCGGCAGGAGTTGTAAGAGATGACCTGATGAGCGCAGCTGCGGCACTGATCACGATGGCCGCCCAGAGCCGGCGTGCGGCAGCGGACGATGGCGTCAAGCACCTTACGATGCTGCCAGGCCAGATGGGATCTGTGCCGTTCCCAATAGCTGTTGCCGGCTGCGCGAATGATGTCGGCCACCTCCAGGGTGGGCCGATTCATCGCCTCTTGCGCCTCTCTTCTCTGCGGCCTTCCAGGGGAGCCGCGATGGAGAGCGTGTCGAGTGGGTTGGGCACCGCTTCCAGATGACGCCGGGAAAGATGCAGATAGATAGTTGTGTGATCGAGCGAGGCATGGCCGAGCAGTACCTGAATGGTCCTCAGGTCCGCGCCGGCTTCGAGCAGGTGCGTGGCATAGCTATGGCGCAGGGTGTGCGGTGTAATGTGCTTCTCGATGCCGGCAGCGCGCACCGCGCGCTGGCAGGCAAACCAGGCCATCTTGTCGGTGATCGGCACGTCGGCTCGCCACCCATCGACCAGACCTGGAAACAGATAGGTCTTCGGCTTCATCCATCGCCAGTAGTCTCGCAGAGCTTCCAGTAGGGCCGGACTCAACGGCACATCGCGGTCACGTCCGCCCTTCCCCTGACGGACATGGACCACCATGCGCTGACTGTCGATATCGCTGGTTTTTAGCCGGCACAACTCTGCGCGGCGCACGCCGGTCGCATAGAGCGTCATCAACATGGTGCGGTGCATGCGGTTGGCAGAAGCAGCCAACAAGCGGCTGACTTCCTCCCGACTGAGTACTGTCGGTAGCTTCTCCGGCAGCTTGGGAAACGGCAAATGCTCAAGCATGTGCCGCCGCTTGAGGGTCTTGACGTAGAAAAACCTGAGCGCAGCCGTGCGTTGCGCAACCGTCTTCGGGGACAGCTTCCGTTCTCGCAGCAGGTAAAGCTGATACTCACGTATCTGTTCTGCCCCGAGTTGGTCGGGAGCACGATGGAAGTGTTCGGCGAACTGCTGAACCGCTTGTAAATAGCATCGAGCGGTGCCAGGCGAGTAGTTGCGACGCTCGAGTTCTTCGAGCATCCGGTCTCTGAGTTGAGTCACAATAACCTCCTTGTGACTCTGACCCTAACGCCAACCTCGACTCACGCTCCCCGTCGCCGCAAATGCAGCATCCGCCGCGCCAGCGGCTTAGTTCAAACGGGATCATGGGTAACTTGCCATACTGGTATGACGCACTGCGGCGTGCCGGAGAAAGCTCGCGATCACGGGTCCCATTAAGCATGCTTTAGACAGGGCACCCGGCCAGACGCCCCGTGGTAGTGCCATTTTCGGGAGCCATCAGCGCGCCCGCGAGATTGCGCATGGTTAATCTATTACCCCTCTGATGTAGCGCCACGCATTGATCGATGAACTGGGAAGCAACCTCGTCAGCGGGAAGAACATTCGAGTATTCCCCTCCTCTGTCTGGCCGTTGTCGAACCTGACCTGAACAGGTGCATCCATTTTGGGATAGGTCTTCCTGTCAGTCGGATCGAAGGACTGCCAGTCGCTCAGCTGCTTCATAATGTCTTTGATCCGTGCTAGCAAATCGTCCGGGTGGACCGGCTTGCTCAGTAGGGTGAAGTCATGACCTTGTAAGCGAGCAGCCGCAAGCATGTCACGGGTTGCTGCTTGGCCTGAAAAGAGCAAGACCTTGCAGTTCGGGCATTGCTCCCTCATACGTATGCCAAGGTCGATTCCTGACAGCTTTGGCATTACAACATCCGATACGAGCAGATCAGGCGGATAGGTCCGCGCAGCATCAAGCGCCTCCATTGGGTTCACAAAGCTGCGAGTGTCATAACCATTGAGCTTGAGAATGCTAGCCAGGGTGGATGCAATGACTGGCTCATCATCCACGACGAACACAAGAAAGCTCAAGTTAGTGGCCCCCCGGTCGGAACCGAAACGAATCGCATTGACCCAGAAGCTTAACACTTAACAAGCCGGTTTTGATTCTCCCTGGGCTGGAGACAAGGGGATCTGCTTCCCCTCGCCAGACACCACCCGACCAGAATGTGTAGGCTGCTATTGCTGGCGATGGGTAGCTTCACAGGTGTCTCGCACCCTACCAGCTCTATTATTGTTACCCATCAGTTACCTTTTTGCGTTCGAACGGTTACGTATTGGGAGGATGAATACTTGTGGTGTATCGGTATGCTTTTCACAACCATGATCCAGCAGGTGTGATTCCTTGACTCTTTCCGGGGGGAGGGGGCTTGGGAATCGTACCGCTGAATTGTGGTACTAGTTCCTCGCCCCGCCCAACGGGCCGTCTGCCTCGATTGAGTTAGACATGAATGTTTACTGCCTGATCTGCTTTGCTCTCCCGGGAGAGTTGTGCCGCACAAAGTATCTTGTGCATGGCCAGGATGAGGTGACGCCGGTCATCTGCCGCACGCACACGGCTCGCCTGATCGACAGCCGAAAATCAGGTAAGGATCAGGTGGTCATATCAGAGAACGTCATCTGACGCCTCCCACGCTCGCAACATCGCCAGTCGTCCCATGGTCACAGCCAGGAAGGTGATCTCCGCCCGGCACGTCAGGTGCACCTTCCTTGGTCTGAAGTGAACAATACGTCATCTGATTAGCCCCTTTAAGTGCGAGAAGCCTGCTGTTTAATGAACCGGCATCGATGACATCCCCACGGTTCGATTTTTCATCTTAATACATTAAGACTCGTTGCGAGTTTAGAAATTGTCCCATTATGAAGCATTCTGATTTGGCAGGCCGTCTTTGCATTAAGAAGCTCATTGGGCAAGTGATCGCCATGGTAATCCTCAGTTCGCATGTTTACGGGCAGCCCACCCCACCTCCCCTAGCCAGTGCACCAACACCGATGCCGGTGCGAACGCATGCATTCGAAAGCTTCGACTGGTCACTGGCCGGTTCAGCCGTAGTGATGCGAGTGCTCGATTGGACAACTACCGAGGAGTGCTTGCGCCGCTCCTGGTGTCACGAAACTGAGCTGCCAACTGCGCTGGTCAAGAACAAAGTAGGCTTCGCGGTATTCGAGACTGGGTTAAGCGGGCTCAGCATCCTGGCCCAATATGAATTGGCTCACCACAACCATCAACGATTGGCTCGGTGGGGCCAGGGTCTTAACGGGATGTTGACAGGGTACGCTGTAATCCACAATTACGGGGTGGATCGGGCATACTAGCGGTGATGCTGCACGGTACGCCCACGGACGCTTGTACTCAATCCGCACACAATACGCTGAGCCGTACTGGATACCTGCCATGGCGGCGTCTATCAGCTTTCGTCACTGCCAAATCGGTCATCGTAGAACGATATCGCGAGGGAACATCTTTGATGGTCAGACTCTGCTACGGTCTAGAAAGCGCGAGTCCTCATCGCGGTTCGATCCGCCAGTTTGTCAGTCGACGCCAGCGGAAGTTGCATCACATCACACAGCGAAGTAGTCCAACCGCTTTGAGCACATGACCTTGAAGTCCCTAATCTCGACCGTAAAGACAGCTTTTCACAGGTGGAATGATCACAATGCCCCGCGGCTCGGAGCTTCACTCGCCTTCTATACAGTCTTGTCTCTTTCTCCACTCGTCATTGTGGTGGTAGCGATAACTGCCCTAGTTTTCAGCCATTCAACGGCCCAGAATCAAGTCCTTAGCGACGTGCAATCCATGGTCGGCCTCCAAGGAGAAAAAGCAGTCGAGTCAGTCCTCCAGCACGCCCAGAACCCTACCGCTGGACTGTTCGGGACCGTTATCGGCTTGTTGAGTCTCTTATTCGGTGCGTCGGGTGTCTTTTGTGAACTGCGATCAGCGCTGAACACTGTTTGGGATGTGGCGCCCGAAGAATCCAGCGGCTTTTGGGGCATAGTACGCGATCGATTCTTCTCGTTCGGAATGGTGCTCAGTATTGGCTTTTTGCTGACCGTCTCGCTTGTGGTTAGCTCCTTGCTTGCGGCCTTGGGCAAATTTTTCGGCGGAATTTTGCCACTGCCCGCATATGTGCTGGTGATTCTCAACTTCCTGATCTCATTCGGTGGGATTGCTTTTGTGTTTGGTCTCATATTCAGATTCGTTCCCGCGGCAAAAATTGAATGGCGGAATATTTGGCCGGGGGCGTTAGTGACTGCATTGATGTTCAACTTCGGAAAGCTTGCCATAGGCTTATACTTGGGAAGGTCGAGCGTTGCTTCGCCGTACGGTGCTGCGGGCTCCCTTATCGTGGTCCTCGTCTGGGTCTACTATTCAGCTCAGCTATTCTTATTCGGTGCCGAGTTCACCCACGCATACGCTGTAGACAACAACCCGCCTCTTAGCCAAACCCACGGCCCTGACGCGCGCCGCGCCGCAGCCTAAACGGCCCTGACGCAGCCTCGGCGCCTCAGTTGAGGAACCGTGGCGTTCACGCATCTTGTCAGTTCGTAGCGATCAGACCGCAATATACCAGTCGAGATCAGTACCGGGAAACGCGGACGTCGTCGGGAAGGCTGCTGAATCAACACAATCGCCTGGGCACTCATCGAGCCGTTCAGTATGGAGATTCTCGGTTCCGGTCGGGCGTACGGAATCTCACGTCCAACGGCCTACCGCTACAACGAGACGGGTCCAGAGGGACTCGTGGATCGCAGGCGCCGTCCGCATACCTTAGGCCGGCTCGAGGTGAGAAGGTCCAAGCGCTGGTTCCGGCGTTGTGGGCCTAATAGCGGCTGGCGAGCAGACTAAATCTCTATGGAGATTGTTATCAACTTCATGTCGTAAGCAGGAGAAGGCGCGGCCTCTTCCGAGACAGAATAGCAAAGTCTACTGAAATGGCCCTCAGATAGGTCTTGTAGCCTTGACTTTCGACCGGAAAGGCAAACATCCGACCGGCTTACTTCCGGCCGGCTCAACTTCTATCGTTGCGGGGTGCCCAGGATCGAGCGATCAAAGTGCAGAAGCAAATCAGCCGGATCCTGGTAGACCTCAACGCACCCCGCATCCAGCAAATCGCTCTTCTTCCATCCCCCACATGTGACGCCAACCACTCGAATCCCTGAAGCGCCGGCGGCGCGCGCGTCGTATGGGGTGTCTCCAAGTGCGATCGCTTCTTCTACATTTGCCTTGGCCATCTTCAATGCTGCAACAAATATGTCCGGCTCCGGCTTCGACTCCTTCGCGTCCGCGCTGGACGCCTCCTCTTCCACAAGGTCTTCCATGCCCACGATCTTTTTGTAGATGGCAATGTCTTCTTTGCCGGCAGATGTAGCCAATACGATGCGGCGGCCGCTATCTTTCACACGAACCAGGAGTTCACGCGCTTGCGCAAAACGCTGGATCCTGGGCATATAGTCACGATGAAAAAGATCGCTGCGAAATTTCTTGATACCTTCCTCGAGGTCGTATCGCTCCGCATCCTTCACGAAAACAGGGATTAGCTTATCTCCACCCTTACCAATTTGGCGCCAAGCCTCGTCCAGGCCGACCTGGATCCCGAAATGCTCAAACGCCCTTCGCCACGCTTCGGCGTGCAGAGCATTGCTATCGACGAGCGTCCCGTCAATATCGCTCAAGAGCACGTGATTCATCATTGTGTTTTCCTTAGGCCCACGAAAGCTAAGATGCAAGCCGCTTGTCCAGAGGCAAGCCTCTTAGTTGTGCCTGCGCGTCGCCGTCTCGGCGACTTCATCGGAATTGGCGGCACAATTGCGACAACTTACCTGAATAATCGCGACCACAGTAAATCGGCAAACAACTTAAGCGGGTCAGCCCGCGTCCCATCCATGGGCATTTAAAACCCTTAACAAGCGTCAGGCGGCTCATGAAACATAAGCAAAACGGCCAGAAGCGATCGGTCGAAAATGAAGAACAAACTTTCCACGATGCGACCGCCAGTTACGAAGCCTGGATGCGAGCCTGCACGACGCTCGTTCCTTCCGACCTGCGACTGAAGCACGAGCAAATGAAAGAAAACCCCTTTCTCTTTCTTCGTGGCACTTTCTACCGTTGGGCTCAGATGTGGCCTTCCGTCTGCGCCGACCTGTGCGACGCCCCCAAGGTTCTTGCGGTGGGCGACTTGCACGTCAACAGTTTCGGCACCTGGCGAGATGCTGAAGGCCGCCTCTGTTGGGGTGTGGATGACTTTGACGAGGCGTACCCACTGGCCTACACCAACGACCTGGTGCGGTTGGCTGCTAGCTTGAGAATCGTCATTGAGGCCGAAAGTCTTTCCATCAAATTCAAGGATGGCTGCGAGGCCATTCTTGACGGATATCGGCAATCGCTGGACAACGGGGGGCGTCCGATCGTTCTGGCTGAGCGCGAACAAAAGCTAGGCAAGCTAGGAGTGGACAGCTTCAAACCGCCGCCCGGTTTTTGGGACAAGCTCGACAAGCTCCCGGCAGCTCGGAAACCCCTAGCCCCGCATGTGAAGCGAGCACTGGAAAAGACGCTGCCCGATTCCCGGATGGAATACGAGGTAGTTCGCCGCCAAGCCGGACTGGGGAGCCTTGGACAAGAGCGTTTTGTCGCCATTGGCGATTGGGAAGGCGGTCTGATCGCTCGGGAAGCTAAGGCAATGTTGCCCTCGTCCTGCGTTTGGCTGGCGGGTGATCGGGGAAATAAACAATCCCTTTACGAAACCGCCATTCGTTCGGCAATCCGTTCTCCGGATCCCTTCCAGGTAATCGAAGGATCGTGGCTGATTCGCCGTCTCTCGCCCGACTCTAATCCCATCGACATACAAACTCTAGACGCGCAAGCGGACGAAAGTATGATACTGCATGCCATGGGTCAGGAGGCGGCCAACGTACATCTCGGTACCAGACGCCAGGTGGCCCACATTAGAAAGGACTTGAGCAAACGAAAGCCGAAGTGGCTTCTGGAGGCAGGTGGGCGAATGGCCAAGCTTGTCGAGAAGGATTGGAAGCACTACAAGAAATCCTAGGAATCGAAAACAGTGGTAAGGCAGTTTTAGTACCTTCAAACCGGTGCGTCTTAGGCACTGGAGATCTCGCCGACAATACATAACTTCATCGATAAGAGTATTCGAACGCAGCTGCTTCAGGCAGCGGGTACAACGTAATTTAGGGAGAGGTGAATGACAACGAACGGGATGGGGTTAACGCTCTCCTGGACCCAGATTGGCATTCGACTGTTACTTGCGGCCATGTTCAGCATGGCGATCGGATTGAATCGCGACGAAAGAGGTCATCCCGCCGGCATGCGAACGACCATGTTGGTTTGCCTGGCTGCGACCTTGGCCCAACTGCAGGCCAACCTGTTACTGGCAACCGCGGGTAAAACTCCCTCCTCGTTCGGTGTCCTCGATCTCGAACGTCTTCCGCTGGGCATTCTCTCGGGCATCGGCTTCATCGGCGCTGGTGTCATCTTGAAGCGCGAGAATGACACCGTGAGCGGCGTAACTACCGCTGCTACGATATGGTTCGTCACGGTCTTAGGTTTACTGTTTGGCGGCGGTCAATTGATTCTTGGCTTTGTCGCGGGTGTGTTGGCTATCGCTATCCTCTGGGGGCTGAGGCGGCTTGAAAGCGTTCTTCATCGGCGACACACTTCCGTTTTAAGGATCAGCTTTTCTTTCCCTCCAAACGAAAATGAGCTGCGGTCCCATCTGAAAAGCAGCCACTCCGTTATCAAGCAGTGGTCACCAACATACGGCCCGCAAGGCGAAATGATTTCACTGCAGTGCATGCTTGCATGGAAGGAACGCGCTGATCGCGAACCCCATACCCCGGCTTCTATCCTTACCCTGGCTAAAACCGCAAATATCGCATCACTGACGTGGAGCGAATAAGTTGCGACCGCCAAGACCTCAGATCTAGCAGAGAACGACTACGACAGCCCCTCACGCAGACCCGGAGAAGATCCGAGAGCTGGCCAGACGCGCGGAAGCCTGGGGCACCTCATTGGGCCCATCGTTAACATAGCAACGTTAATTGTGAGACACCAGGCAGTTGACGGTCCCATTGCCGGTCGCCGAAGTAGAGAGAGCAACGGAAGGCATGATAAAGCCGGTCGTGTTGATCGCGGTCATGTTGCCTATTGTGTCCAGACGCCGTTTCCACCTTGAGCCGAGCAGACAACATTGGATAGCGCGTCCGGCTCAACCACGCCACCTATCGATGTGAAAGTGAGGGTGTTCTATCACATGTTGGCGATCGCGCCGCCGGCCACTTGCAGAGACTGAAAACCGACCACATTTATTATATCAGCCGCGGTGTAGCCCCGCCTCCACTCCGCCATTACCTGACGTATATCCGAAGTTGCTTTTGATACTGAGTATCGAGAAAGCACTAGAAATGCCTCCGATGCCGGTTTCACCCATGATGTACAGTTCGCCGCGCCTGTTAACGGAGCGTAGACGGTGGCGCATGTCCCGCATGTTGACGTCGCGATCATTTGTAGATAGGCGTTGGTCTGACCGTGGTCCAAGAGATCGACGCCCAACGGTCTCTACAGGTAAGCAAGGCGCGTCAGGCTTAGGTCTCGAAGCACAGCAAGAGGCAGTTAGGAGCTATCTCGACGGCGGCCCGCTAGAAGATGGTAGACGAAGGTCACCGAGATCGAATCCGGGAAGCGTAACGACCGCCCTGCTCTTGCTCAGGCCCTCGCGTTCTGCCGGCTTCACAAAGCGGCTGCAATCATCGCGAAGCTCGATCGCCTGGCGCGCAACGTGGCGTTCATCTCGAGCCTGATGATAGTTCCGTCGAGTTCACGGCTGTGGACTTGCCCCAGGCGACCCGGCTGACCGTCCACATCCTGGCCGCGGTTGTTGAGCATGAGGCGCGGCTATGATCAGCGCCAGAACTACGGCTAGCGCCAGAACTACGGCTGCTCTAGGGGCTGCCAAGGCGCGCGGAGTGACGCTGGGTACACGAACCAGACGCTGATTGCCAGGAGTGCTTCCAAAGGCACCCAGGCGCCCACTCGAGTACGTTCCGAGCGTCAAGGCGCAGGGCGTCTCCCCGTGAGCGAGGCTTTGAAGGCGTCGGGCGTAGCCAAGCTTGCCAGCATTGCCGATGCACTGAACAACCGAGGTATTCCGGCGCCGCGGGGCGGTGATGTACCCTTCACCCGTTGTACGCAACTAGTTAGGACTTGCGCGTTAGATATGCACCGTTCTATGCTTCCGGGTTCCAATCAAGCTAACCCAGGAGGCGTTATGACCGACAGGGTGAACCGTTCACCATCAATCCTCTGCGTAGAGCTCGATACGGCCGTCCTTGAAATCCGCTGCGGGCTGCTTTGCTGGGCCGGTTACAAGGTCACCTTTGGCCCACCCCAACTTGCCGAAACCCTTCTCCGGAGTCGAAAATTCGCCCTTAAAGTGATGTCTTCATCGCTGGGCCAGGACGTTTTGCAACGGATTATCCGTCGAGCTGGCCGCTCACCGGGGCTTGTCCTCGACGACTCTACGGCACCAGGCGAATTGATTGAGGCTGTAGGGCGCCGGCTCAACCAGCAGCGCAGTGCTTAGCTCGTTCGGTCTCTGGTTGGTGGAGCGCCGCGGAATTTCTATCGCAATGTAGTTAATATGGGTCAAAAAGACGGGAGAGCTTGCCACTCTCTCCCGGGAAAAGCCTTGATGCCTGATGGGATGGTGGAAGGTGGCGCAGGGATGTCATGGTGGGTCCAGACACACTACGTGGCGACCACGGGGAGTTGGGCTATTTGTGGACGCCCAATCAGTGTGCCTGGCAGCGCGAGTTAACGTTTGATGCCTTCCAGTTACTCGCTAGAGGGCTTTTACGTCTGGTGGTTCTTTGGTGCCGACTCGCGATCGTGCCTTACAAGGCGCATTGGTCGTGCGAGGGCGGGGCTATGGACTGGACGAGAGCGCGGTTCGAACGGCGGAAGCGATTCGCCTTCGGCCGGCCACCTGCGGCGATGTGCCGACAGACCACGCCACAGTTATTCACGTTCTTTCAGCTCGGCTGACTGACTATGCTGCGGCGTACGCCCAAACTGCTCGGAAGCATCCATGCGGCTGAGCTTTTCTGCGATCGCAAGACTGATGAACTGGTTTAGCGAAATACCATCACGTTCAGCCTTAAGGCGGGCCGCTTCTGCGAGCGATCTAGCCAAGCGCAGGGGATACTGTGAACGCTCACTCATAGCGACCAACCAATGCCCGCCAGTGTCAGGGATTCGTGCGAATAGATCAACCCTTTTTTGAATAAGTTTGAACCTTGCGATTGTCATATCGTCAACAAACAAATTTACTAGTTAAACATAAGCCTCTTTTAATGTCCCCGCGGAGAAATCGGCGTAGCGTTGGGCCAGTCGAGGCCTTGACACATGACAGACCCTCCTAATTTCTATTACCGCTTCAAGCCCGACCTCTCCTTTGCAATCATCTGCGCAAACTGTAGCGAGACGGTTGCTATAACAAGTGATGAGTTCTACCTTCGCGACCTAGAGACGAAACACAGGTGTGGGGATAAGCCGCGCGCCGATCACGCTGCCTAGAGCTCGTAGCGACTGGCGGGGTTTCGAGCAGCTAACACTACTGATCTTTAACGAATTGCGCGCGCTGCTCTTGGTGAAGAACAGCCTCAATCTCGCTATTACAAACCCTCCGTGTTTCGTCAGCCTTCCTCTTTCGCTGATCCGGAGTCAGCCGCGAATCTTTCGAGATCGAGGCGAGATCCTCTGAGCGCGACTGAAGGATAGGTTGGATCTCCGCACGTTGCGCGGCATCCAGTTTGTAATGCTTGCACATTGCCTCAAATTCCTTTGTTGAATCGGCGGACGCTGCTTATGACTCTCGGTACGCACGCTTCATCTTCGTCTGCGTCTTGCCTTCTACGTACCGTACAGCGGCTTCACGATTGCGTCCGTCGTCTCGTCCCAACGGCGCATTCGCGCATTTGGTTCTCTTGACCGACGAGCCCAGGGGCACTTAGGTCGAACTCTGCCGCGCTGGGGTAGTCTGTACACTATTAGAGCCGAATTCGAACGAGCTTACGGATGCAATCTTTGGTGGCAATGATCGGTATTGCCGTGGTGTTGGCTGCTTCGACCAACCATGAGGCTCGACTGGGGCGGCTTATGTCCTGACGCCGTGGAACCCCCGGGTTTCATCGCCAAATTGTGCAACTGGCGGATGTCTAAGCTTGTGGCGCAGACCAGGCGCGTTGTTATCAGAAAGTAGGCTAATGCTTTGAGTCGGTGCCCCAGGGGGACCCCACGCCAAAAATCTAGACAATTGCAAGAGGGCCAGTCAATGGCCGAGACGCGACCCTGCTCGACATCCGCCGAATAGTCCTCACAGAACGGGGATACCAGGTGGCCCAACAACGTCCGGGCCGAGGTGCAAAACCAGCTCAAAAAGTTCAAAGACGTTCGAGTTTCGGTGCAGAATGGCGTTGTCGACCTCGAGGAAACGGTACAGGATTTGGCAGCAGTGTACGCCCTGGCAGGAGCGGCACTCTTTCCAGAATCTCTCTTCCCAAGTAAGGCTCCAGCAAGGGCGGAAGCGGCAAATCTCAATGGAGCGAGAGTGGTTTTCTCGCGTTGCAATCCGGGCAGCGTATCTCATGGATCCACAGTGCCATGCCCACCCCCGCACGCCCGCTTTGCATCGGGAAATACCCTGACGTGAAGGCGCTGGCGAAAAAAAACCGCTATACCTAACTTTCGACCGCGAGGGTGGAATGCGTCGAAACCCTCCGGCCTCTTCGCCTAAACAGTCCTCGGTGCTGCCAAACCGGCTGCCGGCTTTCTCGGAAAGGCCTTACTATTTGCTATCGGAGGAATTAGCGACCTGCAGGTCATTGGTCACCTTAAAGACGCCGGGCACACCGAGCCCGAGGCCGGTGCCCCGGTCCGCTTTGTTGTGAAGAATGGCTGAAAGACCTCATCCGCGATGTCCGCCGGGATACCGTGCCCCGTTGTCTGCGATCAGCAAATAAACCTCATTTTCACCCCTCCCTTAATCGAAGGCGGATGATGCCATCCTCCGGTAAGGCGTCAAGTACGTTGTGGATCAGGTCAGAGATGACCTGAAGGATCTCGCTCGTGTAGACGGGCGCTACAACCTCTTCTTCAAGTTCTTTGAGCAGCCGCACCCTCTTTGCTTCAATAGCCCGCTGATGGATGCGCAGCGCTGCTTCCGTCGACAGGACGAGATTTACTGGCTTAGGCTTATTCGCCGCTTGGGCAAAGCCAAGAACGCTGTTGGCAATCCCGGTCACAATCGTTATCTGCTCTTCAGCTAGACGGGCAAATCTGCGCACCTCTGTTGGACTGTCTGCAGATAGCACAGTGAGATAGTTGAGATTGCGGAGAGCTTCAAGCGGATTGCGGATGTCATGCATCACTTCAAGCGCGAGGCGTCCCGCCTTGGCGTGGTCATCGCACAGCCGCAACGCTTCTACCGCAAGCCCAAGCTTTGAATGCAGGTTTTCGGCCAGAGTGTCATTCATAAGAGTGCCTCCAGGGTGGAACACGCCATCATGGCGTTCGTATCGGAGGAACCTCCGCAGACCAGTTGCAATTACCAGTGTGACTAGCGACAACAGGCGATTTATGGCTCTCACCTGCCAACGCCATATTACGCCAGTGAGTCCCGAAACGCCCTTAATCTTGCGAAAAGCATTTTTGGCTACCATGGCTTGGAATTGACAAGACGAGGCCAGGCCGCAACAAGCAAAAACGCCAAATGTGACATTTCTCGACCCGTAGCAACTTAGCGCCTGGCCGAAGACTAAGGGCTTTGTTTATATCTTCGATTTATCCTTCGACGATCGCGGGATCGGGGTGGGGTGGGGCTCGAGGGCCCATTTGCCGTCAGGTTTTCTTAAGGGATAGAGGTTACGCTTTCCACACGCGGCGCAGGTGTAAAGCCGCAGTTCGGTGTCCGTTTCCAGCGCCTGTATCTCTCCAGGAGTCAGAGCCCCACGGCAATGCTTTGGTTCCATCTAGCTGAATTGGATGCAGCAGAGGTAGCATCGGCCTCCCGCCGACTAGTAGCGTGAGAGATGCTTGTATTTGCGGCCAAAATCAGCGAAACTGCCGTCTCGGCAGATAGAATATTGGCGATCCCGTAGTTCATTCACAGACCCATGACCGAGTCCTCTTTTCGCCAACTCCTGCTGCGCCTGGCTCTCATTCCCATTTTCTCTCTACTTGCGGTTCTTGCCATCTTTGGCGTCGAACTCAGGGAGGTCGCCCTGTCGAGACTTGCGGGGGCACAAGCAACGACCATTCTCTTGCAGACTGATCGCCTGGAAAAAGCATGATCGACCAGGAGACCGGGATCCGGGGTTATCTGGCCGCAAAGAACTCCTCGTTTTTGCAGCCATACAACGATGCCTCGGCACGCGTCGGTGCCGAACTTTCCATACTTCATAGCACCTCCTCGACAGACCCCGCTCTCAGCTCAAAAATTGCCGCCATCGCCGCAAGTTACAGACTCTTCGACGAGGTCAATCAAGTGCTGCTTAAAGACACTCTTGCCCGTGACCCCAACGTCAATCTGCTGAAGCAGCAAAAGCAAGCAATGGATGTTTTGCGAGCCGAAATCAGCGAAGTAGGCTCGGAGCAGAGCAATATCCGCGAATCGAACCGCATGAAACTAACGAGGATTCTCGGGAGACTGCCAACTATCGGTTTTGTTGGCAGCGCCATCATTGCGGCCCTGCTTCTGTGGTACGGAAACAGGCTGTTCCGAGAGATCACCTTAGCGTTCCGGCGGGAGCTAAAGGAGACTGAGCTTCAGCGCGATTACCTGGAGACGACCCTTCAGAGCATCGGAGATGCCGTCATTGTCTGTGACTCCGCCGGCAAAGTCACTTTGATGAATCCCCTTGCCGTGAACGCGACTGGGTGAACGAAGGAGCAGGCGCGAGGTCAACCGCTCGAAACTGTGTTCCGAATCGTTAACGAAGACACGAGGGAGACGGTAGAGAGCCCAGTTGCGAAGGTTCTTCGGGTGGGCAGTGTCGTTGGGCTTGCTAACCACACCGCCCTGATCCGACGTGATAGTACGGAATCACCGATCGACGACAGCGGCGCGCCCATACGCGGCAAGGATAATGAGATCGTCGGCGTTGTGCTTGTCTTTAGGGACATAACCGAGCGCAAGCAGCAGGAGGAGGCGTTGCGCCGAAGCAATGCAAGCAAGTTCAGCCTGGCGGCAATCATTGACTCCGCGGACGACGCCATTGTCAGTAAGGATTTGAATGGAGTCATCAATACCTGGAACGAAGGTGCAAGCAGAATGTTTGGCTACTCCGCCGAGGAAATGCTGGGTCAGCCAATGCGGCGCCTCATCCCGGAGGAATTGCAGTACGAAGAGGATGAGATCCTGCGGAAAATAAGGGCTGGGGAAAGAACCGACCATTACGAAACCAAGCGGAGAAAAAAGGACGGGAACACACTCGAGATTTCCGTGACGATCTCACCGATACGAGATGAGTCTGGCCGGATCATCGGGGCTTCGAACATTTCTCGCGATATTTCAAACCGCAAGCAAGCGGAGCGCCTGCTCATGCGTTCTGAGAAGTTCGCAGCCACCGGCCGAATGGTTGCCACTATCGCCCACGAGATCAACAACCCTCTTGAAGCGCTTATAAACCTCATCTTTCTCGCGCGCCAAAATAGCCCATCAGGTAGCGACGTGCACAACTACCTACTAACCGCAGAAAGTGAGCTCGACCGTCTTTCTCATATTGCTCGACAAACGCTCGGATTTTACCGGGACACCGGTTCGCCCACAGAAGTGGTTCTTCATCAACTGATTGAGACGGTGCTTTCCGTATACAGCTACAAGTTGTTCGCCGCAGGGATCACTATCGACAAGCAATTTAGTGATCAGCGAAAAGTGGTCGTGCGCAAAGGTGAATTGCTCCAAATCTATTCAAACATCATTACCAACGCCGCTGACGCAATGCGCTTAGGAGGGACGCTCAGCGTCACGACCAGTGAAATTACCGGCCCTCTAGGGGATGGAATTCAAACTATAATCCGAGACACTGGCGTGGGCATCCGGCCGGACCACCTGACACACATCTTCGAGCCTTTCTTTACCACCAAGGGCGACCTGGGAACTGGCATCGGCCTTTGGGTCACCAAACAGATGGTCGAGGGACGAGGAGGCGATATCTCTGTCGCGAGCAGCGTCGAAAACGGGAATAGCGGCACGGTCGTTACAGTTTTCATTCCATTCGCCATTCCTCCGGGCGGATAATGCTTGCTCGCCCAGTGCATAACAACGTCAGCCGAAAGTCGGCATAGCCACTGTGCGTTTGACACACTTAAAGCTCCAGCTACAGTTAATATTCCCCTGCGCACGGCTAAAATTTTGAGGAATAGGCGATCAGCAACACCATAGCCCCAATCGCAGCCCAGAAGAGGTGGACCACGAGTTTTTGCATGAAATTGTCACCGCGGTCAGTGCTTTCCCGGACACGGAATCACCAAAACCGGACCGATGATACGGTCTTCTCTCTCGGGGGAAAGCTTAGTGTAATGGATACCCAGGGTCCGCCGAATACCACTTTGCTCGTACGGTGCGGGATTCCGACTCAAGGGAGGAAGTGCAAAGTCGCCAGCGCGAGCAGAATACGCCAGGGCGCAACCGTTTGCACATCGACCGCCTCTAACTGGCCATGACAAACCCAAATGATTCTGCAATTCGTTCTGGAGCAGCGCGCGTTGCAGAAACCGAGCACCTAGCCTCAGGCGTCACGGTGCCTAGCGACTCGTCAGCAGAGGTGAACGTTAACGAGTTCACCACCGAAAACCCAGAACCTGAATTGGCCGATTTGACCCTCAGCATGTTCACTCAGGGTTCCTCGACGCGCGTCCGGGTCGGGAATTCCCGCAATGCTTCTGAGCTGTACGAACACGCCTTTAACTCTGTTGACGAGGCCAATAGAGCCATGCTCGACAACGGAATTCTTGTCCCGGAGCAGGTACCAGATGCCACCAAACCGGCTGGGACAGGTATCCCGGTAACTGGTCTAACCGTAGAACAGTTGGAAGCAGCGGGGTTGAAGCTTCGCGCGGCGTCTACCCTCTAGACGCGATGTCCCCACTACATCTCATAGCTAGGAGCTGGGGAGCCTTTGCAGCGGACAGGGCAAATCGCTAGAAAGGATGGATGGTGACTGAACATGAAAATAAGCGATCGGGTGAAAGTTAAGGATGCGGCCGGTGTAGATCCTATGCATCGCGGCAAGATCGGGACTGTGATTGCAGATGCTGCTGCTGGGGGAGCCGTAGAAGTGGAATTCGACGACGAGACTATCCCCCATTCAGTGAATCCCGCCGACCTCGAAGTCCTTTAGACGAGCAACAAGTGGATCGTGACACATCCCACGCAGCCCTCGCCCGTGATGAGAATTCCGGGCTGGAGAAGCCTCGGCGTTAGGGAAAGCAACCGAGATGAGAACCACGAAGGATTTAATCGCTGAGCTAGATACGGAGGGGATTCGCCACGCCTTGGTCGCAATTGTGGTCGCTTTCGAAAGCTCAACGTTGCCCATTTATTCCGGCGATGAAAATCGACAGCAGCTCTTAGATGATGCGGTCGAAGTGGGCGGAAGTCCGATAGGCCTGATCGCGTTTGATCGTTCAGCTAAAGGTTCGACCATTGCGACTTGCGTCTTTCCGAGTACGTCGCAGAAGAAGCGGCACAGGCGGATTCTTGTTTACGAGCGCTTTCTAAAAAGATTGTGCAAAACCTGGCGGCCAAGGGGGGCCCCCTCGAACTAAACGAATGATCACTTTCTGCGGGCGCGCCGGCTAGTGCGGACGATTAACAGAGAAGCCTTCGTCAGGTTACAACAAGATTCGAAGTGTCAACCAGTCGAACCCCTACCATGATCGAAATATGGTGGCGCGAAACCCAGCGCTTTCATGTGTAGAAGCAACTTTCCCGGCTGTATCGGTTTGCGAATGACCGCAAATTCAAACTCCGCTATATGAAAGCCGTCGTCCAGCTCAGCCTGGTTCATGAAAAGAATGACTTTGCAATCTGGGCGAGCCTGTTTGATGTGGGCAGCTAAATCAAGGCCGTTCATTCCAGGCATGCGCATATCCGTTATGAGCAGAGCGGGGGCTGATATTTTGGCAGCCTTGATCGCGTCGGATGGATTCGAAAACGAAAGCACAGAGTAGCCCTGGATCTTCAGGATGGTCGCAAGAGTAGAAGCGACGATAGTTTCATCGTCGACAATGAAGACTTGCGCCGCCGAGGTCAAACCCTCCGCCGATCGTTCACGGGCGCCCCCGCATGAGAGCACCGTTCGATAAGAAGCTTGGCAGGCAAGCGAGACACAATTCGAGCATAAATGCATTTTCATCGATTCTTGAAGCCAAGTGTGTTTTGTGCCGAGGAAAGATCGCCGAGATTGAACTCCCTGGCAGATTGTGAATTACTTCGCTTTTTATTCTCCTACAATCTCCCATGTCGCGCTACGACCGACCTAGCCATCGCGTTTACATATACTTTTCCTCAGGTCGGGACGGCAGGTTCAGTTTTCTCGAAGCAGACCTGAAGCCTTTATTGCCTCGAAAGCTGATGTTGGCCGACCCGGAGAATCAGTGACCTAGCACGGCAGGGAGAGGCTTGGGGCACATCCCAGGCAAGACAGCTATTGGAACATGCTCCACACGGGCAGAGGTGGAATCCATCTGAGGCTAACGCCGGAACACTATAGAGCGCGGAGGAAGACGTAGTCGCATCTGATAAACCAAAGGAGGCCCGCCGGGAATCTGAAAGATGGTTCACCTGAGTGAATGGCATTTTTTCGATCCGGACGACAGGGATACCTAGCCAAAGGTGAACGCTCCCGTTCAAGTCCGCTTCGACCGCCGAAGCTGGATTTGCTGAGCTGGTCAGGTTTCTGCCCGGCGAAACCGGCGTGCCGTATAACTGGGAATACGGAGACTATGCGGGAAAATCTTAAGTCATCTTCCCGCGAAACGCCTGCTCGGCTGCTGCGCTCGTCTTCATTGCAAGTGCTGCATCCATTTTGCCTGCCCTGCGCGCGGCTCGCATCGATCCCATGCGGGCACTCAAAGATGAATAGAAGACGGAAGTAATTTCATAACGCAAGTCTCGAAGCTGCTCGTATGCCCCGCAAATCGTGAATACGATGCCACATCCGAGCACCTCGTTTTCTGCCCCTCCCTTTCATCGTGAACACAATAAGCAAGCAGGCCAACGACCGCCGCTGTGTCCCTGGGGCAAACCGCACGGTGTCAGCTTAGCTGGAAGAGCGTGGTGTGTCGCGGTCACGCGCGCCTGTGCAGCCTTAGGTGTTTCTTGCGGCCACGGCTAAGACTGTGATGGTTAAGCAGCGTGATTCGGCATCACTGTATCTTTACAGCGATGCTTATTTTCGAGATCGCGGAGCTAAAACTCGTCGTCCGTAATTTCGACCGTTTCACTGCATACTGCACAGATGATGGAAATTGCCAGGTCGGTTTGGAAGCGGTAATAGAAACCAGGACAGTCGCTCATTGTCATCCCCTCGGCCTACAAACTACTCCCCATCTGCGCTAGACAACATTAACAAAGCTTAACTATCCAGTGCGCAAAATTTCATTGCATTAAGAGTGCAAATCCTCGAAACTGAGCGCCAATGACTGAGCCGGTCAAACATTACGCGTTACGTTTAGCGCGGTCGTTGGGAGAAGCAGCTCGCAATATGGCTGAGCTGGACGGCATATCTCTCAACCAGTTCATCTGTATTGCGATCGCAGAGAAAATTAGCCGCCTAAGCGCAGTTGAAGGGCTGGGTCGGGAACGGAGCGCCACTCTGTCAGCCAATCTCAAACATCACGTGGATTAGGGCAGTAACTCTCGGCACCTTGTTGCGGGTGACCGGCCGCCGTTCGAACCGTGGTCTCGTCCAGTCCGTACCCGAGGCCCCGGACGACGTCGATACTCGAGCCCACAGCGACAGGAATGGCACGATCAACTGCCTGGTCTCTCACACCTAACGCGCGCCTCGACCGTAAGCATTAACGGTGAGCCCAATGCGGTGGGCGATTGCAGGATATACGGCCGTTCGTTTTAAGCATCGGTGCGCCTGCTGAGATGTCCTAAGTTGTTCGAACGTTCGAGCGGTTGCCACGGTGCAGAAACACTGTATGCAAATCGAGTCTGTCGTGTGATTGCTGTTAGAGCGGTAATAAAAGTCAGGCATAGACAAAGTCCAACTCTCGAAGTCTCGCACAATGCAACGGAAGTTGCATGCGCATATTGCGTAACAGCGAGGCATGGGCTGAGACCGGCCGGCCGGCCGGAAGGCGCAGCGGTCAGCTAATGCTGGCTTACTGCGAAGGCCTGGGCTACTATGTGTTCACTCCCCCGACGACTTAACTGCTGAGGTGGTCATGTCTGCCTATTGCGTGTTCTTGTGTCGAAGGCATTGGAAACTGTCGCTTGCAAAAAGGTACCTTATCCGGGCGAATACGGCGATGCATGCAATCCAAGTCGCTACTGACAAACATCCGCAGTATCACCCGATCGGGGTCGAACCGCTCTACGACAGTACTCACGGACATGTTGCGGTGAAAGAAGTTTAGTAACCGTGTGCGCGGAGGAGGATTCAAAGGGTAGCTAGGACGAAGGTCAAGATGGCAGTTCTAAAGGCCCGTTGCTGATTCATGATCACCGCTGGCGTGTGCCACTTTAGTTGCAACAACCTTCTGGTACACCTCGGGCTTCCAATTTCTCGTGTGCACTCTTCATCCTAGCGTCAAGCTAACCAGGCGAAAGACTACGGGCAACCCCGGCGTTGTGCTGTCGGCAATGGTGATAGGCCCAACCATCACTTGCTGCCTATTGGTCGCTGTCATGGTGATAGAGTCCTTTGCTCGATTACGGTTTGTTCATTCGAGGTGGCGTAAAACGGAGAACGCAACCGAAACTATGAGCGCCGCTGCGATGAGAGTGACGACCATGACCGCAAACGAAGTGAGCACAAAGGCCATAAACCGGTAGAAGCGCTGAGAGCGTTTGCGGTGGTATGCCGTTTCACGCTCTTTGGTAACTCACGTCTTCTTTGAGCGAAGGCAGAGCGCGAGAATTTCCTTGGCCGTAATTTCTTCGGCCCACAGCAGCCGGCCAATCCTCGTTATTTCCAATCTCGCCGAGCGACGATCAAACGCTCGGATCTAACTAGAGATGGTCTTTTGCCTGTGGTCATAATCTCGAAGTAATAAGAGCCACGAACAGACCTGCAACGCCGTTCCATCATTGGCCAGCCTCTCAGTGTACAGCGGCGCTTTTAGGATCCCTGGAACCTCGGCTTCTGTCTTAAACACTTAAGATGTCCGAAGTCTACGTCATGGTTGCGGCAATTTGGCAACATGAACGATACGCCACCAAGCGTTCGCTACGCATGCCGCCAGGAGTAGGCCCCGACTCACCGGCGCCCAGTGGAAGAGGGCCGGGAACCATAAGACGACTCCCAGCCCGATTGGACTTCAGTGTTTGCCTTTTATTGCATCTTTCACGTCGCCCGCGGCATGATGAGCCGCTCCCTTAACCTGGTCGACTTGGCCTTCTGTCTCGAGTTTCTTGTTGCCAACGGCATGCCCGGTAGCCTCTTTGGTTTTTCCGACTGCGTTGTCAACGGCGCCTTTTACGTGTTCCTTATCCATACTTCACCTCTGCAAAATTTGGATGCGGCATTTTGGAGGCACGTTGGGCCATGGGATGGCTCACCGCGTCCTGTTCTTCTCGCAGATCGGGCAGTTCTTTAGGTGGGCCACGAAGCGATCTCGAGCGAGGGTGCTCGCGGCGATCGCCTCGCTTCTGTGTCGAATTGCATGTTCAAACGGAGCCTTGCCCACGTGATCGTACAGTGCCTCTTCGCGCAGAGCCGACTCGTAATCCCGCTTCAATAACCGAAGAGTGGCGCAGCTCATGATGCCTTAGTCACGGCAAACTGCTAGAGCCTCTACCGTCGATAACAATTCGGACGGATGAACAGGCTTGGCTAGCAACCGGAAGTTGTAGCCCTGACTGCGGGCGTTCTGGAGTAAATTCTGGGTGGCCGCGCGCCCTGAAAAGAGGAGTACCTTGCACTCGGGGCGCAGGATCTTCATCTGCATCGCAAGGTCAACCCCGGAAATGTCGGGCATCTCTACGTCCGATATGAGCAGGTCGGGCGGACTTAACCATGCAGCGACCAATGCTTCCAGTGGTGAGTCAAAAAAAGTGGCCGAGTAACCGTTCAGCGTTAAAATTGCTGCGAGAGTTGAAGCGATGACACGCTCGTCGTCGACGACGAAAGCGCGTGGAAACGGATTTGAAGACATAAGACGCTTCCTGTCAGCCTCCGCCACGGACGGTCATTCTAGCGCTGGAGAAGTGGACGCTAAGACCCATTGACGGAGCGGTCTCAACTCCAGAAGTTGCTCGACCACATATCCGGCGACTGTTCCATCGGAAAATGTCACGAGCACACCATCGTTTCCGTCGCGTTCTGCATTCACAATTTGTATCGGTTCTGGCATACCCCTGTGTACTCCCAGATTGAGTCTTGAGCTGTTCAGCTTTGCTCATACGTTATCCCGGCGTCGCCTTGGGTTGGTAGTTACGCTCGCTGCTGGCGGTCCAATCGCCACTAAAGTCATCAATTCGGCCGGCATGGTGAAATCATCAACGACTAGTACGGTAGCACCGTCAGCTAGACTGACGAGTCGATTTATTTCAGAATCACTAAGCTAGGAGAGGACCAGCAGATCGAACTTTTGGCTAGTGAGCACGACTTCCGCCAAGCGAGGCGACGCCGAGGCAGCGTCGTAGCCTGAAGCTTTCAGGACTGCGCAGCGGCTCTCAAGAACGGCTTCGTCGTGTTCCACGCACAGGATTTTGACCGCCATGTCGGGAAGCCTTTCGCCGTTTAGCGTTTGATGTACCGCCAGCCAGTGATCGAAGATCCGGGAAGCAGCTTCGTTAGCGGGAAAAACATTCGAACATAGCCTTCTTCCATCTGACCGTTGTCGAACCGGACCTGAACAGGCGCGTCGACCTTCGGATAGGTGCTGCGGTCAGTCGGTTCGAACCGATGCCAATCGCTCAGGTGACTCATCGGTCGACTGTGGCTCTCACCGGCCATAGTTCAATCGCTGTGCGACCAAAGTGAGCAATTCGGCCGGCATGATGAATTCGTTCAGGACCAGCAAGTTCGCGACCTCACATGAGCTGGTGACTCTCTGCAAATCAATATCGCTCAACCCTGAAGCGATAACCAAGTCGAACCTTTGGCCACTAAGGGCGACCTCTGCGACGCGGGGCGACGCTGACGTAGAGTCGTAGCCCGAAGACTTCAGGACTGCGCGGCGCCTCTCAAGAACGGCCCTGTCGATTTCCACGCACAGGATGTTGGGTGCTCCGAAGTCCATACAGCTCGCTTATTGCGGCCACTGCTCCAGAATTTTAGCTATTGGGACGTAGAAGTGCTCGCGCCATATGGCGCCACGGTAAGCCGCATCCGCGTAACTCCCGTCTCTCGCTCCTTGCCTGGCCAACTCACTTCGGGTCATCCTCGCCGCTCGGCTGGTATCAGGGTTCCCTACGCCGCGGGAAAATCGCAGGCTCGTGCTTCATCAGGATTGAGAGAACCCGGCGAGCTAGGTGCGCACTGTACTGGATCTCTGCGTCGAGGTCGGTTTCGCTGAATACCGCATCGAAGACCGCGGGCCGGCTGGCGGTGCGAATCGCCAAGACCCGCACGTTGCGATGAGCAGGGAAGGGCCCATCTTCGGCCAATCCGGGCTAGATGTGGGAGGCGGGTAGGTGCGCAGTTCTCCGCACAGGAGCACCTGCTTGTGATCCACGAAGCCGGCAGCGTCTCGACGGGTGCCGCGATGTTCTCCAAGCAGCGCTTGCAGCGGACCACGAAGGGGTAGAGGCCGGTTCTGGGCGTCGTACCCGATTAGTATGGGCAAATAAAAAACGAAGATCGTCCACGGGTATTGACTAACCGTGTATAACAAATTTAATATTGCCGCGGATGCGGGAACTTGGCGAGAAAGCCGATCAAGACTTTCGGGGCGACAGTCTTGACGTTCTTTCTTCGTTCCCGCTGCCCATCAAGGAGACTTTCGGCTCTAATTTGAGAAGGCTGCAAAACGGTGAGGTGCCTACTTGCGATATTCGCCCAATGCCATCTGTTGGACTAGGCGTGTTGGAATTGAAAGACAGTGATGAGCACACTTGGTATCGCATAATGTATCTAACAAAAGTTTTAGATGTTGTGTACGTTTTGCACTGCTTTGAAAAGGATTCGAACAAGACAAGCAAGAGTGATTTGGACGTTGCGAAGTCTCGACTAAAAGAAGTCAGGGCAGAGATCACTCAAGAAAAGGCACGACTACGAAAGGGGCAACATGGCGGTCATTAAGGGCGACATGTTCGATAACCTAGGGATCAGCCATTCGCAGGCGTCCGAACTGCGGATGCGCGCAGACTTGCTTGACGCCATTCTCCGCGTGGTAAAGCGACATAAGCTTACTCAAAAGCAACTTGCGGTAATTCTTGACGATCATCAGCCGAACATGAGCGATTTGATCAACGGCAAAATTGCGAAGTTCAGCATTGACAAGCTCGTGCGATATGCGGACAGGCTTGGGATTGAGACGACCATTAAGACGGTAGAACATAAAGATCGGCAACTCGCTTACGCGTGATAGTTGGCCGTGATCCTAGGTAACCGTTCATCGACTCCTGCGAAGCGCGCGTCCTCTGGTTTTCCTTGCACCTGTCGAATTGAGATGCCTAGCGTGTGTTTCATGCAAGTGCTCGATATCTTGCTTCGGATGAATGGAATCGACGACTGGTCGGTCGAAGTGGACGGTTTGTGCCACGAGCACGTCTCATCTAGCGTTGTGCAGTTATTTGTTAGATTTGGCTGATGGTTGCTGACACTTCATACGTCGAGCGTCACGGGAACTCCTGGAAACTCCATTGCCTCATATCTGGAGCAGCGCTGACGAGTCAGGTTGAGCTTCAATATCTACAGTGATCAAATGCGACACGCACCAATAGTAACGCGCGGCGGTCATCTAACGCTGGCGTACAGTGGTCCGCGAGGGCTAATCTGCATTCACTCCCCCGACAACTTGCCACCCCGAGGTAGTCATGTCTGCCTATTGCGTGTTCTTGTGTCGAACTCACCGCAGATTTTCGCGAGCGAAAAGGTACGTTATCGGAGCCGACACAGCAATGCTTGCAATCCAAACCGCTGCTGAGAGGCACCCGAAATATCAGCCGATCGGAGTCGAGCCTACTTCACTGAGTTTGGACTCATGAGCCGGCCGGTGTCGCCGGTTGATGAAGGTAAAATCCTGGCGATCCAGGGTTTCGTTGCCGGCGCGTTCGGCTTGCGAACCGAAGAGCTGAGCACGAGCCGGCGAGAACGAGCGTTCACCATACCTCGTCAGATCGCGATGTACCTCGCGAAGCAGGAGACGCACGCTTCGCTGGCGACGATAGGAAGCCTCTTCGGCGGCAAACACCACACGACGGTGATACATGCTATCGATAGGATTGAGGCGCTGAGATCGATGATCCCTCTAGCTGTGGCGCTCAGCTCGACGGTGTTGTTGGGCGGCAGGGACCTGTTCTGATTGAGGCTGTAGTCGATCAATTCACACCGCCAATCCGTCTGCGATTGGAGGCCGCGAGTATCCGCGTGAAGGCTTTTTCGTTTACTCACTCCATGACAGAACACCGAAACCAGTTTCAATGTGAGGCCCGGTGGCCCAAAGCTGCAGGCGGCCCAGATCCTCCAGCTATCTTATCCACTGGGTGATGTGCCGCGGTGACAAAACCGTCGAGTGGGATTCGGAATTGATCGTCGATGAACCTGGTAAGCGCCTCGCGTGGCGCTCCACAGGGGGTGAAGTCGACACTGCGGGTGAGGTCGTATTCGAGCCGGCTCCCACAGGCCGCGGAACGATGGTCACCGTACTGCAGGAATTCCGACTGGGCAAGCTCGACAACCTGTGGGAAACGCTGACCGGAAGAAACCCAAAGCAAAGGCTAATCGAGAATCTCCGCCATTTCAAAGCCTTGGCAGAGACAGGCGAAATACCTCGAACCCACGGCCAGCCCCACGGCCCTCGAGGCATCATCGGGAGCGGAAAAGCCTCCGCCTACGGCGAGAAGATCGCTGTACCCGACGCCAACCGGCACGTGAGCTAGTCAAGACTACAGAATGGAGTATGCAATGAAAGCTGTCTGCTGGATGGGAAAGAGCAAACTTGAGACCCTGACCGTGCCGGATCCGACAATTCTGAATCCACACGATGCGATTATCAAAGTGACACGCACGGCTATATGCGGATCTGACCTGCATCTTTTCGATGGATTTATCCCGACCATGGAGTCGGGAGACATCCTCGGCCACGAGTTCATGGGATTGGTGGAAGAGGTCGGCCCCGATGTCACCAACTTGAAACGCGGGGAGCGCGTCGTTGTCCCCTTTACCATTGCGTGCGGCAGTTGCGAGTTCTGCATGAAGAAGATTTGGGCTGCCTGCGATAACACCAATCCCAACGCCCATCTGATGGAAGCCGCCTACGGATATTCCGGTTCTGGTCTTTTTGGCTATTCTCACCTGATGGGCGGATATGCGGGTGGCCAAGCGCAATACGTGCGTGTCCCTTTTGCAAATGTAGGTCCACTCAAACTCGAGAACGATCTCCCAAACGAAAAGGTCCTGTTTCTTTCCGATATCTTTCCTACGGGGTACATGGCGGCAGAAAATGCGCAGATTCAGGATGGTGATATATCGCTCCCGAGCTAACAGCGGCCTTGCTATCGCTCCCTAATGCCTCGTTGCCAGATCACCCGACGAGGGAAATCCGGCGTTTGGCAGGCCGATCAATCAATCGCCGGCAAAGCGTTTCGCGGCTCCCTTCGGTTGTCGAACGGTTCGGGACCAAGCTGATCCAGCGCTACAATCAGGAGCCAAGAGGGGGCACTGCAAACGTCTGAGGCTGATTTTAAGAGGGATCCGCGGAACCGCGGATCTCGGATGTACTGGAAGCGAATCGTTCGAAAGCTGGTTTTATCGACCAAGATAGAACAAACCGGACCGTGGCGGGAGCTAAAGCGCAGATGCCTTGAGTATGCGTTTTGCCGATTCCGGTCCATCGCGGCCGAGCGGCGTTACTTTGACCTCACGCACCTTTTGATAATTGACAAAGAACTCCTCGACTTGCTGCATAACGACAGAAGGCAGATCTGCCAGCTCGTTCACTTCGGCAAAGAGCAGCGAGGCCTGAGCGATCGCGATGATGCGGTCATTGCGTTTGCTCCGTGTCTGGCCCTTGTCGACCTGCCGCGCCAGCAGCACACCAGCGAGCCTGCAGTCGATTTGGCAACCAGGAAAGGTTGGCTCATCGCTGAGCACGAGCGCATCAAGGGATCGCCATCTTCGGCGCGCGTCCCAGGAAAGAAGCCGAAGTCAAAAGGAAAGACCGTGCCCTCTGGCATAACCTTAGAAAGCCTGAAGCGACCGCTCTTTTCATCCAGCTTATATTTGTTACGGCTACCGCGCGGTGTCTCTATGACTACCGGGACAATACCTACGTCTTCAGTGTTCGCCGCATTTATCCTCTTCACATCTGCTCCCGATTTCATCCTGCAAGCCTCGCCGCGGTCTTAACGACAGAATCGCTTATCTGGTCTCGCTTGCCTGCGGCACTGCCAGAGAGATAGCGCACCCTCATTTTGTTGGCCGTAGCCACAGCCTGCTGGAACCTGTTGTTTACCGTTTTCGCAATTTGCTTGAGCGTAGCTGCGTCATCCTTCTTGCTAAGCACTTCGTGGGCGATCTGTTCAAGCTCACACCAGTCATGCCAGTCGCCGATCTGGTCTTTGACCTTAGCAAGTGCGTTGAGCCAGCCTGTGCCGGTGGCCCGATTGGAGGACACGCCTGGGCTCCCAGCCATTTGCAGGATGTAGCGCAGCTTCTTCGCCTGTTTGCGAAATTCATGAATATTGCTTTGATCCAACCGGGGCCACCGACGAAGGCCGGCGGCCAAATTGGTGGCCACCCCAACGGCTACGGCAGGCGTGGCCTGTTTGGTCTGTAACTTTTTGTCCGAGGTTAGTCGGATGCATCGCTTGAGATAGCGGCGCGCCTGCTTACGCTCAACGGCAATGACCTGCTGCAGTTTGCCGGCGCTTTTATCGCGCAAGCTGCCCAAATGCTCCACCAGGCGAACGATGGATTCGTTTTTTGCGGCGTTGGGCAATGTGAGCGCGTCGGCGACCAATACATCCATATCGCGGACAGCGCCTGCCGCTTTGCGGACCGGATTCATCGCCTTTAGCAAGCGCCTCATCTCTGGCTCCCGCTCAAGCATGAAGGAATTCAGCATCGCCTCCAGGCGGCGCGTCTGGGTGCGGAGCTTGTGCACCATTTCAACCGATGGATCCGACGGCCAGTGCTTTAAGCTTTTTCTTAGTCTGCGGAACGGCTTTTCAAGCCGCTCAAGTTCAATCGGCATGATCAATATGATGCAAAGATGAATTGGGACGCATCCGGAGACCCCAAGGTCTCTGGCAGCAAATGTCGTACTGATTTTGGTTCCTAAAACGCATCTATCTGATACATGCCGTGCGCTGAGGAAACCCGTCTGCGGCTAATTTACAAGGCGGCCGTGCGAGCCTGGAGCTTGAATCGTTACCAGCTCACGAAGGGCGTCTTTCCCGTTGAAGCTGTCGAAACGGTTCCCAAGCAACTACTGAGCGCAAGACTGAAGGCAGCAAATGACCTCTACGATCACACCGTAAGGTGCCCATCTTGCAGGATGACCCGGATCCATCTCATCGATGACGACTAGGGCGTTCTATGCGGACCCTCGGGTTGTCATCCCCAGCAGCGATTGTCCCGCGCCGGCGCGTCCTATAACAATGTGTCGAGGTTTCAGGGGTAGCCACGCTCCAAATTTATTTGGACCATGAGCACGCTTAACCTGAACCTAAATTCCATCCAGGCGAAGCGAAAAGGCTGAGCTATTGTCCGGTCCGCCCTTGTGATGGAGGACGGACCGGATGAGGGATGGTTCAGGCGGCTACTGTAGAGGCATCTCTGTTGGCGCGTTGGGAGATTTGCGAAAGAAGAGCATCAGCATGCTTTTCCTCGTCCAATGTGGCCTGAAGAGTCGCGGCATGATCGGTTAACCCGAGGTGCGTCGCCCAGTCACGGGCGCTTCCGTAAGAAGCTATCTCGTAATGCTCAATTTTCTGAGCAGTTGCGATCAAACCAGCGTCGCGAATCGGGCCTGAATCTGTTTCTTTAGTGATGTTCTTGGCGGATCCGGCAATGGCGTTCAGGATGGGGTCTTTCTTGTCGTCTACATCATTATTCACATCACCGATGAGCTGCTCCAGTCTTGATACGTGAACTTCGGTTTCCTGGCGGTGCGATTGAAACGCTTGCTTGAGCTGCGGGTCATCTGCATGCTCAATCATATCCTCAAGCCCCTTCAATATCTGGTTCTCCGTAGAGAGAAGATAGCGAAGTTGCGCGGTGTATAAAGCCTGCAGGCTCGGAAAGTCATTCTTGGTTAAAAGTCCCATGGATAAACCTCGTGTTGATCTACGCGCGATAGTGCCGATTTGTTGGAAGAGATCACTGCGTGTTTGTGTTGTCTGCCTCAGTCATTGATTCTTATCAAGTGAAGAGCTGTGGTGCGTGTCAGCCCGGCAGCTGAGGGGCGAGTTGTTGCACGGCCGGGCTATCGGAACCGAGCCAGTCCGGATGGCGAGCCGTCGTGTCAAAGTGAGCCGTGGTTTTGAAAAGCTCGTACTTTCCATTGAGCGCCACATCCTGTGTTTTCGAAATGAGAGCAGCAACGCGGGTTTGATCCATCGGTTGAAAAGATCCGACTGCCGCAAAGGCTTGGTTCAGCAGATCTTTTGTGTTGATGCCGGTGATGAGAACAGAAATGGGGAGATTCAAGGAATAGTGTAGGCAATCCATCGGCTCAACGACACCGCTCTTGAGAATGACGCCGCTTCCGAAGCACTTCATTCCAAGAACGCCGATTCCCTGCTTGACTGCCTGCGGCACAACAAGCTGAGAGAAGCTTCGAAAATGGGCATCCATGATGTTGATAGGCATCTGCACGGTATCGAAGTGGAAACCATGCTTTTGCGCTACTTCCATCATGTAGAGGTGAACGTGTGGATCCTTATGCCCGGTGAAACCGATGAACCGGATCTTGCCTGCCTGTCTGGCGGCAAGGACCGCTTCCATCGATCCACCCTCATTGAAGATCCGATCCGGGTCGTCGTAGCGAATTACTTCGTGGTGCTGCAATAGGTCGATGTGGTCGACCTTGAGACGCTTGAGCGAATCATCGATCTGGTTGGCCGCGACCTCTCTTGTGCGGCCATCGATCTTGGTCATGACAAATGCTTTTTGCCTATAACCGCCCTGGGCCAAGGCTTTGCCGACGCGCTCTTCACTTCGTCCTTCGTTATAGTCCCAGGCATTGTCCAGGAAATTGATGCCGCGATCGAGTCCCTCATGGATTAGGCGTATCGCCGTGTCTTCATCCACGGTGGCCTGGCCAAGATGAGAGCCGCCCATGCCGATCGCCGAAACCTCAACGCCCGTCGTGCCCAGGGGGCGATACAACATCTCACCTCGTAGCGTACCCGGGCTTGTGACGCGCGGAACGCGACTGGCGACGCCTCCCGAGGAGGAGTCTGTGGGCGACGGTTGGCCGGTATCGTTCTCCTGCGTTGCATTTGCGATGGCGTTTGCAGAAAACAAAGTCGCGGCCGCCGCGCGTGTGAGAAATTGGCGTCGCTGCATGGTTCTTCCCTCGTTTGCTTTGTGAAAGCTCAGGGCAACATGTTCCCGCCGGTTACGCCGTAAGTCTCGCCGGTCACATAACTCGATTCCTGTGAGGCCAACAGGACGTAGATAGGAGCCAGCTCCGCTGGTTGCCCTGGACGGCCCAGAGGAACCTTCGCGCCAAAGTCGGGCAGCTTTTCCGGAAGCTGCCCGCCGCTGGGCTGAAGCGGTGTCCATACAGGGCCGGGAGCTACAGCATTGACGCGGATTCCCTTCCCTGCAACCTGCTTTGCCAGGGCCTTGGTGAATGCAACAATGGCGGCCTTTGTTGGCGCATAGTCGAGCAGAATGGCGGATGGCTGATAAGCCTGTATCGAGGCGGTATTGATGATGGTGGCTCCCGGCTGCATATGAGCGAGCGCGGCTTTGCAAAGCCAAAACATGGCGTAAACGTTGGTCTTGAAGGTGTGGTCGAATTGTTCCGTCGTCAGGTCTTCGATGTGTTCCTGGGCCTTTTGGGCGCCCGCGACGTTCACCAGGATGTCGATTCCGCCCAGCGCCTTCACGCTTTTCTCGATTAACTGCCGGCAAAAGCCCTCATCGCTTACATCGCCGGGCACGGAATGTGCCTTTCGGCCTGCATCTTCGATCAACGTAACTACTTCTGCGGCATCTGGCTCCTCGCTGGGCAGATAGTTCAAGACGATGTCGGCCCCCTCTCGAGCGAAAGCAATCGCGGCGGCGCGTCCTATACCCGAGTCGGCTCCGGTGATCAGGGCTTTGCGACCCGCCAGGCGGCCAAAGCCGCGATAGGTTTTTTCCCCATGATCGGGCTTTGGAATCATCTCCCGAGCTAGCCCCGGCGCGGGTTGCGTTTGCTCCTCGAATCTAGGCCGAGGATATTGCCTGGTTGGATCCTGCTTGGTGTACTGATTTTGAGTGTCGACGGCGGACATGAGTCGCTCCAGGTGATTGAAACATACGGACCGCATTCCGAACGGAAAGCGCCTTTGCCGAAGTAGGATGCATGCTTTCGATGAAGAGAATGCATGCGTGGCGAGAGCCGATCAACAGTACGGGTATCGACTCGATCTAGTGAAGAAGACTCGTGATGGCACAACACGTGGGTGCGGGAGTTGGAAGGTTTTAGCCAGCACCCTTTGCCCCCGGATCAGGTTTTTTGAAGAAGAACGCAATGGGAATACACAATGCGCAAAGAAGAGCCAGGTACCGAAAATCGTCAACGTAGGCCCAGAGCTGCGCCTGGCTGTCGAGGCCCTTCTGAATCAAGGCGTAGGCACGCAGTAATGCTTGTTTCGGGCCGGCGTGCATGCGCATCTGGGTGGTCAACATGTTAAGTTCGCGGCGAAAGATCCAATTTGAGCCGGATAGCCAGTGCACATTTTCATTGCGGTGAGTCTGCATGTGCCGCTGCGCAATGGTGTTTGCCGCAGAGATGCCGACACTGCCGCCTATGTTGCGAAGGAAGTTGAAGATGCCGCTGGCATTACCCACCTGGGCCTTTGGGATGGTACCGAGCGCGACGTTTGATAGCGGCACGAAGACCATGCTGATGGCCAAACCACCGATGGCGATCGGCCAAAAAAGCGTGATAGGTGAGATATCCAGGGTAAGAAAGCTCAGCCACATGGTGGAGAAGGCAAGAATGGCGAACCCGGTAGCTACGATCCTCCTCGGATCGAGCTTGGTGGAAAGCACCCCGACACCGATTGCTGCAACAATGGATCCCAGGCCTCGCGGGCTCACAGCAAGACCCGCCGATGTTGCATCGTAGCCCATGAGCGTCTGGTAAAAGACAGGCAGGATCGTCGTCAACGAATAGATGCCTGCCCCGAGTATGATCACGAGCGCACAACCGATAGCGAGGTTCCGATTGCTGAAGGCGCGCAGATCTATCAGCGGCTCCGCAGCGGTGAATTGCCGCACCATAAACGCAATCAATCCGAGCACCATAAGAACAACAGCCCAGCGGATTTCAGTGTTGCCGAACCAGTCATCTTCCTGCCCTTTATCAAGGGCGAACTGCATACAGGCCACCCACAAACCGAGCAGCCCGAAACCGACGCCGTCGAATTTACCGGGTTTAGCGTCTTTTATATAAGGAGGGTCCTCAAGGAAACGACTTTGCAAAAGCAGAGCCAGCAGGCCGATCGGCACGTTGATGTAGAAGGCCCAGCGCCAGGAAATG
>CAWITO010000003.1:0-12500 GCA_963839075.1 uncultured Acidobacteriaceae bacterium
AGCGAATGGGCGGGGTGGGGAATAAGGCCAATAACTCGATAGTTCCCTTCCTGACGGGTGTTGCGGGATGGCTATTATGGCCTGGATAACCGAAGCGGCAAGAGCCTACCGAACACAGAGGAGTCTCACCGGTTCAGCTGTTTTCGGAGCAGCAAGAGGCCATCCTCCCCAAGGTTATCCTTGCAAGACTTTAGGGACCCGCGCTCATTTGGGTGCGGCAGAAACGCAAGCAGCCTTTGGTTACTCGTCATGGCGAACCTTGGGTGATTCGTCACAGGTTTCATCTCTGCGCCCAGATAGTCTGTGATTGCTTTCTTCGCTGGCCCCCCAAAGACAACAAGTACCCTCGCCGGAGACACCATGAGGATTCGCCCGAGGTATTGTCTGGAGCAAAATGGCTGAGCGCTCTCAACCCCGAGCTCCCCTCGAGATTTGCAATGAACCACCTCGGTTAGAGCGAAATCGATACCCGACCGGGCGGCGCTTTTCTTCGCGCCTAGTATTTCGCAGGCCCGACTGCGGGCAGAGGCCCAAAAGCGCACCCAATCCTCGCCGTACGAGCCGTCCCTCTGAAGGGTATAGAGCCCATTCCGCACCCAAGGGGCGCCGGGGCTAAAGCGATTATGAAAGAAGTCCTTGGTTTGATCTAGGGGCCAGGATCGGTCCGGATACCTTTCCCGATCGTTGATCGAAGGGTTTGAGCTAATGAATAGGATCGGAGCGATATCCAATTGTCCGGACCACGGCTCGGGTAACTGGAACGAGGATGGATCCTGCGAGGTAACGATGGAGTGGCAGGGATGGGTTTGATCAGACTTTCCGGATTGAATAGCGGTCACCGTAGGGCACGTGGCGATCTCAATTATCAGCTGCTTATAATCCCCCATCGCGCCTCCTCGTCATCCGAGATACTACAAGAGCCCTATGCGGGCCAATATATCTTCTTTAGCGGTAGCAGAGCCCGGCTCTCACTGTCCATATTGTCGTAGTGTTCGATTACTGATTTGCCAAACCCATCCATGTCGAGGAGCGCGAGGTGGTGGTTTGCGCGCTCAGCTTCGTAACGAGCTTCCCTCGTAAAGCCGCCTGTGGACACGTAAAGGCCGTTGTCATTCTGCCGAAGACCGCCAAGGAAGGCGCGGACCTCGGGTGCACCTATTGTTCCCTTGCGATGTTTGACTTCAACTAGTATTCGAGGTCCCTGGAATCCAAAATCATCGGGAGAAGCTACGATATCCCTTCCCCTGTCGGCCCCAGATGGGGAGACCTGCGTCTTATACCCCATTGCGCGTAGCAAACCCGCGACCAACTCTTGCATCTCGTCCCACTCGAGCTTCGCTATGCGATCCTGAAGAAATTCTAGGGCTCGTTGCTCGACGTCTCTTCTTACAGTCGACTCACTCTCGGTCGGCTCTGACTCAGCCGTGGAGCTTGGTGTGTTGATCTCGGCAGTGGCGATTTCTATAGTCCCGCTGATAAATTCGGGGACGTTTATCGCTGAGCGCCCCGCGCGGACCATCCATACTTTCTTCGTAGCTTCCACTAGAGCGCTCCCTGCCGTACCCGCTGGTCTGTTGTGTGAGACAGTTTGCCATCCGGCGCCGTCAGCCGCTAAGAATCGTTGAATGCGATTACGAATGATTTCCCGATCCGATGGCACTCGGGGAAGACGCTTCGAGGGACTGTGCTCAATTTTTTTGTAGCTGAACTCGACCAGGAATATTCCATTGTCCGGAAGAATTTGCCTTCGCCGCAGGTCGTACTGACGCCTCTGCTCCCTGTTCAACCTCTGAGAGCCCCTCCCACCAGTCGCCGAACTCATCGGTGTGCTCAACTTCCCAAGGCATTGCTTATTATTCCCTGGAATACCTATGGCATCAAATGCATATTTCTAGTTCTCGACGCAGCACGAACGAGGTAGTGAGCCCGCTGCCTATAAGATCTAGCTGCACGGGCAAGGATACGAAATGCCGATTAAGGCCTACTACCATGCAACCATCGCCAATTTTCTCCAGGAGGATGCTGAACGCATCCTCGGCATTCTGACATCGGAGCATCATCACGCCTTAGAGGAGGCGCAGCGCTGGGCTTGGCTTCAGCAGATCTCCATGCTAAAAACTTCTCTCGCACATCGATCGGAAGGGCGAGTTTTCCTGGAATTTTACATTCCAAGAATGGGCAAGCGCGTGGACACTTTGCTCATCGCGGGAAACATCGTTTTTGTGATCGAATTTAAAGTTGGCGCCGGCACGTATGAGTCAGCCGCTTTCGATCAGGCAGAAGACTATGCCCTCGATCTTAAGAATTTTCATGAAGGCAGCCATCATGTTCCGGTCGTTCCGGTGTTGGTGTCGCCCAATGCGTCATCTCAGCCGATACCGAAGCTCGAGTTTGCCGACGACCTTGTCGCGTTAGCTGTCGGAACAAACAGAATTGATCTCGGAGCTTTGATCGAAGCAATCTGTGCTGCCCACAAGTTCCCAATCCTCGACGTTGATCAATGGATGGCCAAGGGATATAGGCCGACTCCGACTATCGTTCAGGCCGCGGAGGTACTCTACCGCACGCACAGCGTAACCGACATCTCGCGATCGGATGCAGGGGCGAAGAATCTGCAAGAAACGAGCGCCAGCGTCAGTGCTGTGATCGATCGAGCTCGCCAGAACAGCGTGAAAACAATTTGCTTCGTGACTGGCGTTCCCGGTTCGGGGAAGACTCTCGCTGGACTGAATATCGCTACAAGACGCTCCGTCGAGCATGTCGAGGAACACGCCGTTTTTCTATCTGGTAACGGCCCACTGGTGGATGTTTTGCGGGAAGCCCTTACGCGCGACAAAGCCGAGCGTGAAAAAGTGTCAAAAAAGATAGCCGAGCGTGAGGTGCGCAGTTTCATCCAAAACATTCATCACTTCCGAGATGAATACGTCGGCAACAGTGCTGTCCCCATCGAGAAAGTTGTTGTGTTTGACGAAGCGCAGCGCGCGTGGACGCGTGAGCAGGCAGCGAGCTTCATGCAGCGCAAACGAGGACAGGCGGACTTCAACATGTCTGAGCCCGAGTTTCTCATTAGCGTGATGGATCGGCATCCAGACTGGTGTACAGTCGTTTGCCTTGTCGGGGGAGGACAAGAGATCAACACGGGAGAGGCGGGTATCTCCGAATGGATCCATGCGCTCGAAGTCCGGTTCCCCGAGTGGGAGGTGCACATCTCGTCGCGCATGGCACTTCCGGAGTACGGTTCTCAGGGTCAAGTGGAAAAGTTTCTCGCGTCGCCGAGGGTTCACTCGGATGAGCATCTGCATCTCGCGGTTTCCATGCGGTCTTTCCGGGCGGAGGCTCTGTCAGACATGATCGGCCATCTCGTCGAGAACGAGGCGGACGCGGCTCGCGCGACTTATACAAAAATAGAAGAGGACTACCCTATCCATTTGACCCGCGATCTTCATGCAGCCAGAGCCTGGCTCCGCAGCCGCGCTCGTGGAACAGAGCGGTTTGGTTTGGTTGCGTCTTCAGGGGCGCAACGCCTCAAGCCAGAAGGCATTCACGTCAAAGCGGATATTGAACCGGCGAATTGGTTCCTGAATGACAGCAGAGATGTTCGATCGTCTTATTACCTGGAAGATGTCGCAAGCGAGTTTGCGGTGCAAGGACTTGAGCTTGATTGGGTCGGCGTGTGTTGGGATGGTGACTTCCACCACAGGGATGGAAGGTGGGTCTGCCAAGCATTTAAGGGGACAAAGTGGCAGGCTGTGAGTGATGAGTCCAGGCGGCTTTATCTCAAGAACGCGTATCGGGTTCTTTTGACGCGAGCTCGGCAGGGGATGGTGTTGTTTGTTCCGAAGGGAAATTCGTCTGACCCCACACGCCCTTCGCGTTTCTACGACGGCACGTTTGAGTATCTGCGCTCGTGCGGTATTCCTGCACTCGACTGAATGGCGGTTTGGGTGATGAGGTCTTGGGTGAGTTCGCGGGTCGGCTGCTCGGTTCCCTCGATTCGCTTCCCCCAGAGCCTAAGGAGCCCGTTTTTTATGAGGCGGTTCGGGATGGGGCTGGTGGCCCAGGACGGTTGTCCTGGGTAAGTATCAGCCGTCCCTCGGCTCGCTGCGGCGAGGACGGACTGATCCGATTTCCGGTTTAGACCCAGGACTTGCTCGTCCTGGGCTACTCTCAGCCGTCCCTGCGGGAGTGGGTCCGCTGCGGTTAGGTAGTCCGCGTCAGAACGACATTGCGGTAGAACAGCAGGTCCCGTGGCTACGCTTCGGTTCTAATGAACAAGAGGTAACGATGGGCAATTCGACCTCGACGGTTGTGAGTTTCCCACATCTCGCCAACAGCAGGCGAGATATGGGGCACCCCAAGTCGTGGCTACCGAAACAGAGAAGAGCGTTTTTTCCTCCCTTAACCTCCGGTAGGCAAATCGCTCGCTTGTCGTAGGGACCGGCGAAGCCATCCGGCTTGTTTCCTGTTTGCTCGGGCTTAACGGGCCAGATCCGCAGCGGGGTTCGCTTCAGTTCCCTTCCCCAGGAGCCAGAGGAGGCTGTTTCGATGAGGTGGTTTTGCATCGGGTTGGTGAAGATTTTGTCTCCGTGGCCCATGTTGCAGTAGAGCATCTTGTCGTTGGTGTTGGTCCCGACTACGGGGACGGGCCGGCGGTGATCACGTCCTTGAGGCCTAGGGCGCCACTGAATCAGGCGGGCACGATGGCTGCTTGATTCTGCTTCCGCGCAACCTCCTGTAGGCCGCGGTCGAAGGTGACCAGCGTGGCCTGTACTTCCTTCGCGTAGGCCAGTAGGAAGCAATCCCCGACCGCCTTCGACGCAGGCTGCCCCGTGAATGGCTGGGTGCTCTCGCGGAAGGCTGCATCCAGATTGCGCGGCTCCGGGTAGAACTCCACGCGCGGGTCTTCGAGCCAGCGATCATAGATGCCCCAGGCCTTGCGGAGGGTCTGCGTCTGCTCGCCCATGACCGAGGGGTTGGTGAGGAGACGCAGAAGGCAGATCTGGGTGTAACGCGAAAAGATCAGCTTGCGGTTCTCGGGCAGAATGCCCAGCCACTTCCACGCAGCCACACTGTGGGCGTGCCTGGGATCGGAAAGTGCCAGCCAGACATTCAGGTCAGGAAAAAATAAGGTCATGGGGGTTTTCGTCGGTGGGGTAGAGCGGGCCACGCTTCCCGGAATTGCGAAGCAATGGACCGGTGACCGGCTTTCCCTTGCTCACGCCAGGGTAGGTTTGCTCAATCGCCTGCACGATTAACGAGCGGATCGAGGCGCCCGAACTCTGCGCCCGCTGGCGCAGCCGGTCGTGGAGCGACTCCGGTAGATCGATCGTGGTTCGGACGGCCATGCCATGATTATGTCATACGGGATAGGAGTCTGTTTTTGAGGCGTTTGAAGGCTCGATGCGTGAGGGGAGCCAGGGTGCTTAAGGCGAAAGACCGGCTCATTTCCCACATCTCGCCAAAACAGGGCGAGATATGGGGCACCCAGGTTCCTAGGTACTTCTACAGCCCAGGTTTGTTTGTTCGTGATCCAGTCTCTCGCGGTGCTCGGGTAAAGCTTCCATTCGGCGAGGTCTCCGCGCGTGAGACCTGGGCTGCGCTGCTGATAGGAGCCAGCCGCCGAGCTGCGGAGGTGAATCCGGAAACGCTCCGCCGTATCTCAACGGCCAGCCGTTAGAGGTGGAAGGTGCACTGCCACTGGGGGTGATTGAGGATGCGGGGTTCACGGTCACTCACTTCCAGCTACAGGAAAACGACCGCCTGGTGCTGGCTTCCGATGGCATTGTGGAAGCCATGGACGAGCAAGGGCAGCTCTTCGGCTTTACCCGGGTGCAGGCATTGCTGCAGGCTCACCTGACCGCTGCGGAAGTGGCCAGCGCCGCGCAAAGCTTCGGCCAGCAGGACGACATCAGTGTGATTGCGGTGACGCGCACGGCCTGTTTGGTTCCGGCTTAATCGATCTAAGAGGGCCGGCGGTTTCCTGGTGGACCTTTCGTTCTTGGCGGCAGTTCATGAACCGAGGGGAGTTCGGGTCAAGCTGCAGATCTTACGCCCTGTCGAAAACACACCTCGGCAGCGGTAAGAAGTACCCCACTCAAGCCAACAGAAGGCTTGAATGGGCCACCCCATCTCTTTTCATCCTCTTGAGTGGGCCGTTTGTTCGGGTTAACGGGCCTTGTGCGCTACGGGGTCTGCCTCGGTTCCCTTCCCCAGGAGCCAGAGGAGGCCGTTTTCGATGAGACGGTTTTGGAGGGGGCTGGTGAAGATTTTGTCTCCGTGGCCCATGTTGCAGTAGAGCATTTTGTAGTTTGTGTTGGTCCAGACTACGGGGACGGGGCCGGCGGTGATCACGTCCTTGATGCCAATCGGGTAATTTGTGGGCGCCAGGCGGAGGAGGACCTTCACGTCCTTGTTCGTCGCGGGATTGGGGTTCCACGTATACCATTCGTTGACCGGCGCTTCGAAGGTGGGCGGGAGGCCGCGGGTTACCGGATGATGGGGGTCCTCCACCTGCAGGTCGGCCGGGATCGGTGGCCAACTGTTCCCATCGAAGATGCCTCCGAGAAAGGATTGATACCAGGGCCAGGTGGACTTCTTTTCGGTGTAGCCCACGATGTGGAAGCCTAGCCAGCGTCCTCCGTTGGTCATGTATTTCTGGAAGGCCTGCTGCTGCGCCGGCGTGCGCGGCACGTCATTCAACCAGATCACGACACGGCAGTTGGCCAGGTAGGCGGCGTTGAGGTCGTCCCAGTGGGTGGTGGCTACGAAGTCGTAGCCGTCTTGTTTGGCATGGGCGGCGAAGAACTTCAGGGCGTCCTGGCCGAAGCGGGTGTGATCGGGCTCACCATCGACGGCGTAGAAGGCGACGACCTTGGGGGCGGTCGTGGCGGCCAAGGCGACTCCGCTCAGGCCCAGAATGCTCAGCAGGACGAAGAGGCGGAGATGCAGCTTGGTCATTCGTTTTCCAGTGGTTGCGGGATTTCCAGGCTGGGGTCGGCCTGTGCCGCTTCTTCGGGGCTCGATGATGCGGATGGAGGGGAGCCTTTTCAGATCAGCCGGCGTACCTTTGGGTGGCGCCCAAAGGATTTGTCGAAGGTGATCACCTCGTTGGCTCCGTTAGCAAGAGCTACGTGCGCGATCAAGAGATCGGCGAAACCCGCCGCAGTGTCGCGGGCTTCCCTCAGCGCTTTGGCAACAAGCGCCGAGGCTTCGACGACAACGCCGTCGGTTTCCAAAAGGTGCCCGAGCGTCTGGAGTACTTTGTCTTTCTTCCATCGGCTTCTGAGCACCCAGAAGAGTTCTGCCAATACGATGAGAGGAATAAACACGCCACCCTGCCGACATCCTGCTTCGATGGCCGAACGGGCCTTGCCGGCCTGTGCGACATCGTCGTTGAGGCAGGCCCGCGCCCACACATTTGTATCGGCTGCCATCATCACGACTGCCTGCGGACCTTGGCCGCATTCATTTCCTCGAACGACAGGATGCCTTCCGGTTTGGCACCTTCGTCGGCCATTTTCCAAAGATCCTTGACGCTGTAGCGCACTGGCTCAACCTTGACCGCGCCGCTTGCAGGCATGCTAAACCGGATTCGGCTGCCCTTTTGCAGACCCAGGCGCCTTCGCAACTCGCTCGGGAGCGTCACCTGGCCCTTGGAGGTAACCGTTGCTTCCACAGTTTTTATGGGATCGGGAGAACTCGAAGGCATGGCGGGCTCCTCCTTACATTATAAACCGATTCGCCTTACTTCCAGGCCGTGCGTTCGAGCTGCGTTTGGCACAGATCGCTACGGGATGGGCATTAGACTTTGACTGAGGATGGGTGAGCATGCGCGGTGGAAGAAAGCGGTGGGGGCTGGTTTTGGTGGTGGCGATTTGCGGACCGTTGTTGGCGAAGGTTCCGGCGGGTAGACCTGCGGAGAGCGGGGCGACGGAGAGCGGGCCTCGCGGGGTGGTGGTGAATCCGGCTACGCATGTGGTTTATGCGATTACTTCGGCTGCGGATACGGTGACTGCGATGGATGGCGCTACGGGGAAGGCGACCGCGATCCGGGTGGGGGATGGACCGAAGGCGGTTGCGGTGAACCCGGTGACGAACCGCGCGTACGTGATCAATGAACATAGCGGGACGATGTCGGTGATCGATGGGGCGACGAACCGGGTGATGGCGACGGTCGATGTGGGTCCGCTGCCGAGCGTGCTGGCGTTGAATCCGGTGACGAACAGGATTTATGTTTCGCGGAGCTATGGTGGTGGGTTTCTTACGGTGGTGGATGGCGGTACGAATGTTGCGGTTCGGGTGAAGGTGGGGGTGGAGGCGAATGCAATTGCTGTCGACTCCAGGACGGACAAGGTTTACCTGGTGGGGTATGAGGATCATAGTGTGACGGTTTTGGATGGGGCCACGAATACGGTGAGTAAGGTGGCTGCGGGGACGCATCTTTGGGAGATTGCGGTGGATGCGGGGAGTGGGCGGGTTTATTTGCCGGAGTCTGGGGATGGGCGGGTGGAGGTGGTTGGGGGTGGCTCTTCGGTGGCGGTGGCTACGGGGAGTTTTCCGTGCGCGGTGGCTTTGGATGCGGGGGTGGGGCGGGCTTATGTGCTGAATTATGCCGGGGATTCGGTGACTGTGCTGGATATGGTTACGAATGCGGTGGTGGGGACGGTGGCGGTGGGAAAACGGCCGCAGGCGATTGCGGTGAATGCGGAGACGCATCGGGTTTATGTGGCGAATACGCACAGTGATAGTGTCACTGTGATTGATGGGAATACGCTGAGGGTGGTGGGGACGGTGAAGGCTGGGCGGGGGCCTTATTCTTTGGCGGTGGATGCGGTTAGGAATAAGGTTTATGTGGCGAACCGGATGAGTGAGGGGGTTACGGTGATTGATGGGGTTACTGATTTGGTTGGCGGGATTTAGTGGGGGGGACTGCAGTCCAGTTTGCTTCTCAGCATGTCCCTGTGGGCGGCCTTGGTTTGGGTGGAAAACCCGGGCTGTGACAACGGCGAAATGTCCCCCACTCAAGCCAACAGAAGGCTTGAATGGGCCACCAGCATTTTTTTACCCTTATGGGTGGGATGTCCAAGAAAAGAAGCGGTGGGGAAATAGAAAAGGCCGCCAGTTTCCTGGCGGCCTTTTAGTTAATGCCGGCAATCACCTACGCTCCCACACACTTACGCGTGCAGTACCATCGGCCCAGCGAGGCTTAACTTCCGTGTTCGGGATGGGAACGGGTGTGACCCTCGCGGTATATTCACCGGCAAATCTAGGTGTGCTGCTGGATTTTTTTACTTCCAGCGTGTGCTCGAACAACCTCAACCAGAGCTGTAAAAACACACCTTTGAGCTTTAAAAGCGCTTGGCAGAAGACTTGTCTTCTACAGCCGTTCGGAGCCAGGCATGTTCTCCTGGGGTTCCGCACGGCAAGCTGGCGCCGTACAACCTGATTTTTCACAACGAAACCGATTGGGCTAGATCTTTTCTTACTTCGATCATGTTTGTAGATCATTTAGATCTTACAAGGCTTGTTGAATGTCTCTCTGATACTGCGCAGAGTTAATTCTATGGACAAGCCGAACGGGCGATTAGTACTGGTAAGCTACATGCATTACTGCACTTCCACCTCCAGCCTATCAACCAGGTGGTCTTCCTGGACCCTTCTTGACCCTTTTGGGTTGGGAGATCTCATCTTGGGGCGTGCTTCCCGCTTATATGCATTCAGCGGTTATCACAACCGAACTTCGCTACCCAGCCGTGCCATTGGCATGACAACTGGAACACAAGAGGTTCGTCCATCCCGGTCCTCTCGTACTAAGGACAGCCCCCCGCAAATCTCCTACGCCCACAGCAGATAGGGACCGAACTGTCTCGCGACGTTCTGAACCCAGCTCACGTACCGCTTTAATAGGCGAACAGCCTAACCCTTGGAACCTTCTACAGCTCCAGGATGCGATGAGCCGACATCGAGGTGCCAAACCGGAGCGTCGATATGAACTCTTGGCTCCGATCAGCCTGTTATCCCCGGCGTACCTTTTATCCGTTGAGCGATGGCCCTTCCATACAGAACCACCGGATCACTAAGGCCTGCTTTCGCATCTGCTCGACTTGTAGGTCTTACAGTTAACCACACTTATGCCTTTGCACTCGACGGCTGATTTCCAAACAGCCTGAGTGTAGCTTCGCGCGCCTCCGTTACAATTTAGGAGGCGACCGCCCCAGTCAAACTACCCGTCTTACTATGTCCCTCTCCCGGATTACGGGAGGAGGTTAGAATCACAGCACTCGCAGGGTGGTATCTCACCGGTGGCTCCACCAAGTCCGAGAACCTGGTATCAAAGCCTCCCACCTATCCTGCGCAGCAAGAGCCATAATTCATAGTAAAAGTGTAGTAAAGGTGCACGGGGTCTTTCCGTCTAGCTGCGGGTAACCGGCATCTTCACCGGTACTACAAGTTCGCCGAGCAACTCCTTAAGACAGTCGTACGATCGTTACGCCATTCGTGCAGGTCGGAACTTACCCGACAAGGAATTTCGCTACCTTAGGACCGTTATAGTTACGGCCGCCGTTCACCGGGGCTTCAGTTCAAAGCTTCGCTTTGCAGCTAACCTCTCCCTTTAACCTTCCGGCACCGGGCAGGCGTCAGCCCCTATACGTCGTTTTCGACTTAGCAGAGACCTGTGTTTTTGTTAAACAGTCGCCGTACGCGTTTCACTGCGGCCCCCTCGAGCTTTCACTCTACCGGGGCGCTCCTTCTCCCGAAGTTACGGAGCTAATTTGCCGAGTTCCTTAAGAAGCCTTCACTCGAGCGCCTTTGGATATTCTCCTCGTCTACCTGTGTCGGTTTGTGGTACGGTTCCCAATCTCTCTCCTTAGAGGATTTTCTTGGCAGCGTGGAATCGGCAGCTTTCGGGCATACGCCCTACTGTTTTGCGCCTCACTGTTAAGCCTTCCCGGATTTGCCTGGGAAAACCAGCTTACGCGCATCAAGCCTCATAGCCATAGGAGGCCCTGCTTATCCTTCTGCGTCTCCCCGTCGTCAAACGAGATATTGGGAGGTCCGGAATATTAACCGGATGTCCATCAGCTACGCCTTTCGGCCTCACCTTAGGGACCGCCTAACCCTGAGCGGATTAACCTTCCTCAGGAAACCTTAGACTTTCGGCGTGGGTGGTTCTCACACCCATTATCGCTACTTATGCCGGCAGGGTCTCTTCTCAACGCTCCACCAATCTTCACAGTTTGGCTTCGCTGCGGTTGAGAATGCTCTCCTACCACGCACACCATAGGTGTGCATTCGCTGCTTCGGTGTACAGTTTTAGCCCCGTTATATTGTCGGCACCGGACCGCTTGACCAGTGAGCTATTACGCTTTCTTTAAAGGATGGCTGCTTCTAAGCCAACCTCCTGGCTGTCTGAGCGTTCCGACTTCCTTTCCCACTTAACTGTAACTTTGGGACCTTAGCAGGCGATCTGGGCTGTTTCCCTCTCGACAATGAAGCTTAGCCCCCATTGTCTGACTCCCGGACTGGTTGTCATTGGCATTCGAAGTTTGATTGGATTCAGTAAGCCGGAAAGCCCCCTAGTCCATCCAGTTCTCTACCACCAATGCAAATCATCCGAGGCTAGCCCTAAAGCTATTTCGGAGAGAACGAGCTATCACGGAATTTGATTAGCCTTTCACCCCTACCCTCAGCTCATCCGAGCTTTTTTCAACAAACACCGGTTCGGTCCTCCAGTGGGTGTTACCCCACCTTCAACCTGGCCAAGGGTAGATCATCCCGCTTCGCGTCTATTCCTGCCAACTGATTCGCCCTATTCAGACTCGCTTTCGCTACGGCTCGCTTACGCTTAACCTTGCTGACAAGAATAACTAGCCGGCTCATTATGCAATAGGCACGCGGTCAGACATTCCCTTGCGGGCATAGTCCTCCCACTGCTTGTAGGCACACGGTTTCAGGTACTTTGTACTCCCCTCGCAGGGGTTCTTTTCACCTTTCCCTCACGGTACTGGTTCACTATCGGTCAGAATCGAGTATTTAGCCTTACGGGATGGTCCCCGTAGATTCAAGCAGGGTTTCACGTGCCCCGCCTTACTCAGGTATCCGCTTCGAGTCTGGATGATTTTCGTCTACGCGCCTGTCACGCTCTATGGATCCACTTTCCAGAGGATTCGACTAACCACCAGATTGGTAACTCTACTGTTGCGGACCCTACAACCCCCGAGACACCGAAATGTCACGGGTTTGGGCTATTCCGATTTCGCTCGCCACTACTTTCGGAATCGAGGTTTCTTTCTTTTCCTTCAGGTACTGAGATGGTTCACTTCCCTGAGTTCGCTCATGCCCGCCTATGTATTCAGCGGGATGTACTACGGTTTTGCCGTAGTGGGTTTCCCCATTCGGAGATCTCCGGATCAACGCCTGTGTGCGGCTTCCCGAAGCTTATCGCAGCTTGCCACGTCCTTCATCGCCTGATTCTGCCAAGGCATCCACCGTGCGCCCTT
>CAWITO010000003.1:17500-529119 GCA_963839075.1 uncultured Acidobacteriaceae bacterium
ACCGGGACGGCAGCGGAAGTGCATCCGATTCGCTCGGTTGACCGCATCACCATAGCGGACGGCAGCGTGGGACCCATCACGACGCAGATCAAAGAGGAGTTCATGGGCATCGCCCATGGACTGCGACCGGATCGCTTTGGCTGGCTGACCCAGGTGAAGGTCAATACCGTTCAGCCGGTTCCCGTTTAAGAAGACACCTTTTCGACGGGGTGGCTCTCCCCCACCCCGACGAAGGGCGATGTGGTGTCCATGGGCACGCGCATCACTTGCGGGCGAATGCCTGCCTGCGATCCCCAGCCGGGCAGGATTGGACTGCCGGTGATGAGACGCGCACCGCGGTTGAAAGTCAGATACGTCCAAGCCCAGGAAAAGAAAACCATAAAGCGGTTGCGAAAGCCCACCAGGAAGAACAGGTGGACGGATACCCAGGAGAGCCAGGCGAGGGTTCCACCCCAATGGGCTTTGAAGGGCCATTTCACGTTGGCTACGGCGGCCTGACGGCCGATGGTGGCCATGTCGCCCTTATCCCAGTAGTGGAATTTCGTGCGCGGCTTGCCGGCCATGTCCTGCTTGATCATTTCAGCGGCGTGGCGGCCCATCTGCATGGCGGGTTGGGCGACTCCGGGAACCTGGCGGCCATCTTCTTCCACGTGCGCTAAGTCGCCGCAGATGAAGATTTCCGGATGGCCCGGGGGGTTCAGGAAAATGTCGATGAGCACGCAGCCCTTTTTGTCGGTTGGAAAGCCCATCATTTTGCCCAGCGGGGAGGCCTGGACCCCGGCGGCCCAGAGGGTCACGACTGCGTTGATGCGCTTGCCGCCGACCATCACGTAGCCAGGTTGCACATCCATCACGGCCTGGCCGGCGTGCACTTCGACGCCCAGCTGGGCGAGCTGTTTTACGGCGCTTACGGAGAGGTCTTCGGGATAGGAGGCGAGGATTCTGGGTGAGCCTTCGAGCAGAATGACCCGCGCCTTGGAGGGATCGATGTGGCGGAAGTCATGCCGCATGTAGAGCTTGGAGATGTCGCTGATGGCGCCCGCGAGTTCGACGCCGGTGGGGCCACCTCCGATGACGACGAAGTTGAGCTCGGGGTGGGCGCCGGTTTCTACCATTTCGCGCTCGGCGAGTTCGAAGGCTAACAAGACGCGGCGGCGGATTTCGGTGGCATCTTCGATGGTCTTGAGGCCGGGGGCGTTCGGGGCCCAGTCGTCATGGCCGAAGTAAGAGTGAGTGGAGCCGGTGCCCAGGATGAGGTAGTCGTATTCCAGCCTGGCTCCGCTGCCGAGGATCACCAGGCGCTCGTCCGGCTTGATGTTTGTGACTTCATCCATCAGCACTTCTATGTTCCGCTTTTTGGAGAAGATGGACCGGATGGGCTGTGCTATCTCCGCGGGCGAGAGAACGGCGAGAGCGACCTGGTAGAGCAAAGGCTGGAAGGTGTGGTGGTTGCGCCGGTCGACCAGGGTCACGGCTACGTTCATGTCGGCCAACGCCATGCCTGCACTGAGGCCGGCGAAGCCGCCACCCACGACGACGACACGGGGACGCTGGGGCAGGTTCTTCACTGCGGGGGCCACAGTTGTTTCAGCCATGGGGGACACTCTCCTGTTTGCTAGATGAGATGCCGGGCCGGAAGGTTACATGCTAAATCTCGGGGTAGAAGTCGAAGAAGGCTTCGATGCTCTGGCGGAGCTGGTTTTCGATTTGCTCGCGGCTGCCCTCGAGAACGTGCATGGTGACGTGGGCCTGTTTGCCGTTTTTGAGGGTAACGACTGCGTCGCCTACTTCGACCGCTTCCTCGGAAGGAAGGAGCCTCATGCCGTAGATCAGTGTGAGATTAGCCATGGGGTCATCTTACCGCTGGATAGGAAAACCTTAGACCTGAACGGCCGGGGACGCTCGCATCCTTTCGGGCCGGGTAGAATCAAAGGCTATTGCTATGTCAGATAATGTTCGCGATACCGTCATCCTCGGCACCGGCTGCGCCGGCCTTACTGCTGCCATTTACGCTGCCCGCGCTAACCTGAAACCGCTTGTCCTGGAAGGGCATGAGCCGGGTGGGCAGCTCTCTATTACGACGCTGGTTGAGAACTTTCCAGGATGGCCGGAGGGGATCCAGGGTCCGGAACTGATTGAGCGCATGAAGGCGCAGGCGGTGAAGTTTGGGGCGGAGCTGCAGATGGGCCACCTGGTTTCGGTGGATCTGTCGAAGCGTCCTTTCAGCCTGAATCTGGGGAAGGAAACGATCCATACGCGGACGCTCATCATTGCCAGCGGGGCTTCGGCGCGGTGGCTGGGACTGCCGAGCGAGCAGGCGCTGATTGGCCATGGGGTGAGCTCGTGCGCTACGTGCGACGGGTTCTTCTTTTCCGGAAAAGACATTGCGGTGGTGGGTGGCGGCGACTCGGCGATGGAAGAGGCTCTGTTCCTGACCCGGTTTGCGACCAAGGTGACGGTGATCCATCGACGGGAGCAGTTTCGCTCGTCGCGCATTATGCTCGAGCGGGCGATGGGACACGACAAGATCCAGTTTATGACCAACACTGCGGTGGAAGAGGTGTTGGGGGTGGATCAGAAGGAAGTGAGCGGATTGAAGCTGAAGAATACGCTGACGCAGGAACACTCCGTGCTGCCGGTAAGCGCGATGTTTCTGGGGATTGGGCATGATCCGAACGCGAAGATGTTCAAGGGGCTGATCGATTTGGATGATGACGGGTACATCAAGACCACCGACCAGGTGTTTACGCGGGTCCCGGGCGTGTTTGCGTGCGGCGACGTGCAGGATCGGCGGTACCGGCAGGCGATTACGGCCGCGGGATCAGGGTGCGCGGCGGCACTCGAAGTGGAGAAATACCTGGAAGAACATGGCCACTGAGGTCGTGACTGCGCTCGCGGAGAACTACGAGCGGATCGAGTCCCAGATTGCCGCGGCTTGCCGCGACGCGGGCCGGTCACGGGCGGATGTGGCGCTGATGGCGGTTTCGAAGATGCATCCCGCGGCGGCGATTGTTGCCGCGGAGGGGTTAGGGATCCGGTTGTTTGGAGAAAACCGGGTGCAGGAGTTTGCGGAGAAGAGTTTGCTGGTGGGGCCGGGGGCGGAGTTCCACCTGATCGGGCATTTGCAGTCGAATAAGGCGGCCAAGGCGGCGGAGTTGTTTGCTTCCGTCGATTCCGTGGATTCGGTGGCTTTGGCGGAGCGCCTCGATGCGGCGGCGGTGAAGCTGGGGCGGCGGCTGGCGGTGCTGGTTGAGATCAAGTTGAGCCATGAGGAATCGAAGGCGGGGCTCGAACCGGGCTCGGCTGAGCTGGAGTTGTTGCTGGAACGTTTGCCGGATTTGCACGGGCTGGAGATGCGCGGGGTGATGACGGTTCCTCCTTACCTGCGCGATGCGGAGGCGGTTCGTCCGTATTTTTCCCGGCTGCGGGAAGTTCGCGATGAGCTGACCGGGAAGCATCCGCGATTGTCCTTCGCTGAGCTTTCGATGGGGATGTCGCATGATTTCGCGGTGGCGATCGCGGAAGGAGCGACCCAGGTGCGGATTGGCACGGCTTTGTTTGGGGCGCGGCCTAAGTTGACTTGATCCCGATCAAGGATCATCCTCTAGGCGCCAGTTTTGCGGTGCGAGTGCATCCTCGGGGTTCTAAGACAGCGATCACGGGCACGGTTGGCGATGCGCTGAAGGTTGCCCTGGCGGCTCCTCCTTTAGACGGTCGTGCCAATGTGGAACTGGTGGAATTTCTTGCGGATGTTTTCTCTGTGCCGCGGGCGGCAGTGCAGGTAGTCACGGGTGAGCGGTCGCGCAATAAAGTGATTCGCGTTGCCGGGCGGACTGCGGCGGAATTGGAACAAAAGCTTCGGGCCCATTTTTCGGTTTGAAGGGATATGCATGTCTTTGTATGCCGTGGTTCTCGGCGTCATCGCCCTCGCTCTGCTTACGGTTTCTCTTTCACGGCTTAAAAAGACACACACCAAAGCGGACTACCTGGTCGCCGGCCGTTCCCTGCCTGCGTTTGTGCTGGTGTTTACGCTGCTGTCTTCGTGGGTTGGATCAGGCTCGCTGCTGGGCGGCGCAGAGAATGCGTATAAGCATGGCTTTGCTGCGTTATGGCAGTCGGGGGGCGGATGGGCCGGACTGTTACTGATCTATTTCATCGCGCCGCGCGCGCGGAAGTTTGCCCAGTTCACCATTCCTGACTTGCTGGAGGCGCGGTATAACCAGACGGCGCGGGTGCTGGGGGTGATTGCAATTCTGTTTGCCTATACGGCAATCACCAGCTACCAACTGATCGGCGGCGGCGATATTTTGCACCTGGTGTTCCCCAGCGTGATTACCGCCGACCTGGGGAAGTACATCATTGCGGCGTTTGTGATCGGGTTTACGGCCATTGCCGGCATGGCGTCTGTGGCCTACATGGATGTCGTGATCGGGATGCTGGCGACGACCACGCTGATCCTGGCACTGCCTTTTGTTCTGCATGCGGCGGGTGGTTGGCACACGGTTACCAGTACTTTGCCGGCGACGCATTTTCAGATTTTGGGGGATTTCAAGCTGATCCAGGCGCTGGAGCTGGCCCTGCCTACGATGCTTTTGATGATGGGAAATCAGTCGATGTATCAAAAGTTCTTTTCCGCCAAGTCGGAGAAGGCGGCGCGCCAGGCGGTAGTGGGCTGGATTATCGGGACGATCATTTTGGAATCTGTCATTGTTGCGCTTGCAGTGTTTGGATCGGTGCTTTTTCCTTCGGGCGAGGTGCAACAACGTCCGCGGGAAATTATTGCGTATACCGCGCTGCACGGTCTGCCAGCGTGGCTCGGGGCGTTAATGATGGGAGCGGTGTTTGCGAAGATTATTTCCACGGCGAATAACTATCTTTTTTCTCCGGCTACGAATCTGGTGAATGATGTCTTTAGCCGTTACATTTCGCCTGAGGCTTCGAATAAGAGGGTTCTGATTGTTTCGCGGCTGGTGGTGGTGTTTCTCGGGATATGGGCGCTGTACCAGGCGTTGAATACGTCTTCGGTGCTGGCTAAGACGCTGTATGCGTATACGATTTATTCGGCTGCGCTGACCCCGGTGATTCTGGCGGCGTTTTACAGCCGTCGGGTGAATGCGCAGGGGGCGGTGAGTGCGATTGCGGCAGGAACGGCAGTTACTTTCTTCTGGGATGTATTGAAGGGGCATTTGCCGGGGGTGCTGGCGCAGCGAGATGCGATTTTTCCGGCGCTGGTAGCGGCGCTGGTTTGTTTGGTGGTGGTGAGCGCGTTGACTCCGCCGCCTCGGGCGGAGCAGGTGGCGTTGTTTTTTCCTGGAGGGTGAGACCTCGACAGTCATGAATTTCCCACATCTCGCCAAAAACGGGCGAGATATGGGGCACCCGGATTTGTTTTTCCGGATCGGTTTTTATCTGGCTAGCGTTGAGGGGCCCGGGTGCCCCATAGCCCCGGATTTCCTGTGAACGTTGCCGAGCCCAATGAACTTCATGCGGCTTTCCGTAACAAAAGCCGCACACGCTGCCGTTCTTCGAAGCCTCCGGCAGGAAATCCGGATATCTCACCACCAACGGGCGAGAAATAGGAAACCCCAAGTTGAGGCTATCCGAACGCTAGCGGATCGTCAGGGCTTCTAGTTGTGGGCGGGCGGCTTCGTAGGTTAGGGCGATGCCTTCGACGAGCGTGGTCTTGGGTTGCCAGCCTAGTTGGTGCATGCGGGTTACGTCGAGGAGCTTTTGCGGGGTGCCGTCGGGTTTTGTGGTGTCGAAGACCAAGTCTCCGTTGAAGTCGAGGGCGGCGCAGACTTGCTCGGCCAGTTCGCGGATGGTGACGTCTTTGCCGGTTCCTATGTTGATGAGAGGTACGCCTTCGAGGAGCCTGGAATAGATTTCGTCGTCGAGGTTCATGAGGAAGAGGCAGCCGTCGGCGAGGTCTTCGCTGAATAGCAATTCGCGGCGCGGGGTGCCGGTTCCCCAGACTGTGATCTGTTTTTGGCCCTGAGCTTTGGCTTCGGATACTTTGCGGATCAGCGCGGGCAACACATGCGATTTTTGCGGGTCGAAGTTGTCGCCCGGACCGTACAAGTTCGACGGCATCGCGGCCAAATACTTCGTCTTGTATTGGCGGTTGTAGGACCAGCACATCTCGATGCCGGCGATTTTAGCCAAGGCGTAGGGCCGGTTGGTGGGCTCAAGGGGGCCGGTGAGGAGATACTCCTCTTTGATGGGCTGTGGGCAGAGCTTGGGATAGATGCAGCTTGAACCGAGAAAGAGAAGGCGATCGACTCCGGATCGGTAACAGGCATCGATCGACATTTGTCTGGATGATCAGGTTTTCGCGGATGAAGTCCGCAGGATAAAGATCATTGGCCAGGATGCCACCAACTTTAGCCGCAGCCAGAAAGACGTAGGCTGGCCGCTCCTGATCGAAGAAGCGGTGGACGGCTGCCGCATCCGTGAGGTCGAGCTCGTGGTGGGTTCGCAGCAGGAGCCGGTGAAAGCCTTGCTGCTTAAGCTTGCGGCAGATGGCGGAGCCCACCAAACCACGGTGACCGGCAACGTAGATGAGGCTGTCTTTTTTCATCAGGACTCGTGGAAGTTGTAGGCGGCGTAGCCGTGTTGGGTGACCAGGGCGTCTCGTTCCGCGGCCTTGAGGTCTTCGATGGCCATCTCTTCGACCAGGGCGCGGAAGTCGGTGCGCGGCGACCAACCGAGTTCCTTGCGGGCTTTGCTGGCATCCCCGAGAAGGGTTTCCACTTCGGCGGGCCGGAAGTAGCGGGGATCGACGGCAACGACGGCGTTGCCATGCTGATCGAAGGCCTGCTCGTCGATGCCGGTTCCCTTCCACTGGAGGTGAATGTCGAGACATGCCGCAGCCATGGTGACAAAATCGCGGACACTGTATTGCACGCCGGTGGCGATGACATAGTCGGTGGCCCGCTGTTGTTGCAGCATGAGCCACTGCATCTCGACGTAATCGCGGGCATGGCCCCAGTCGCGGCGGGAATCCAAATTCCCTAAATAGAGCTTTTGCTGGAGCCCCAGTTTGATGCGCGCCATGGCCCGGGTCACCTTGCGGGTGACGAAGGTCTCGCCGCGTAAGGGCGACTCGTGGTTGAACATGATTCCGTTGCAGGCGTACATGCCGTAGGACTCGCGATAGTTGACGGTGATCCAGTAGGCGTAGAGCTTGGCGACTCCGTAGGGCGAGCGGGGGTAGAAGGGGGTTTTCTCCGACTGTGGTATCTGCTGCACCAGACCGTACATTTCCGAAGTCGAAGCCTGATAAAAGCGCGCGGTGCTGGTGAGGGAGAGGATGCGAATTGCTTCCAGGAGGCGCAGGGTGCCCAGCGCGTCGGAGTTCGCGGTGTATTCGGGTTCTTCGAAGGAAACCTGGACGTGACTCTGTGCGGCCAGGTTGTAGATTTCATCGGGCTGCACCTTCTCGACGACGTGGATGAGGCTGGTCGAGTCCGTCATGTCGCCGTAGTGGAGGACGAGGCGGCGTTTTTCCTGGTGCGGATCCTCGTACAGGTGATCGATGCGGTTGGTATTGAGCAAAGAAGTGCGGCGCTTGATGCCGTGAACCTCGTACCCCTTTTTGAGCAGGAACTCGGCGAGGTAGGCGCCGTCCTGACCGGTAATGCCTGTAATCAAGGCTCTCTTCAAACCGGAGTGCTCCTCTGCAACGTTTACTCATCTGATTTTATGCCAGATAACTGTCTGCGCTGGGATTGGGGCGCGGCTGGTATCTTGTCAGAGACTATGGCCAAGCGGCTGCTGCATGTGGTGGCCTCATTCGCACCTTCAGAGGGAGGAACCTCTGAGGGTCTTCGTACCCTGGCGGAGAGCTGTGCAGGGATTGCGGCGGCGGAGGTTGCGTGCCTGGATGATCCGGAGGCGTCCCATTTGCAGGGGCTGGGTTTCCCCGTGCATGCTTTGGGCCCGGTTCACGGCTCCTACCGCTACACGCCGCGTTGGCAGGCGTGGCTCAACGAGAACGTGGCTCGCTTCGATGGTGTGGTGATCCACGGGCTATGGCAACACCATAGCTATGGGACGTACCGGGTGATTGTGGGGCGCAAACCGTATGCTGTGTTTCCCCACGGCATGCTGGACCCGTATTTCAAGCGGGCATTCCCTCTCAAGCACTACAAGAAACAGGTGTACTGGCTGATGCGGGAGAATCGCGTGCTGCGCGATGCGCGGGCGGTGTGCTTTACCACTCCCATTGAGCGAGATTCCGCGGAGGGCACGTTTTGGCCGGCTCGGTGGAATCCGGTGGTGGTTTCTTTTGGGACGTTGCCACCTGCGGGCGATCCTGCCAGGCAGCGCGCGGTGTTTTCGGATTTGTTTCCAAGGTTGCGCGAGCGGCGGTTCTTCTTGTTTCTGTCCCGCATGCATCGCAAGAAGGGCTGCGACCTGATGCTGGAGGCGTTTGCTCGCTTGGCGGTAGCCCATCCGGATTTGGATCTGGTGATGGCGGGTCCTGATCCGGAGGGCATGCGGCCACAGTTAGAGGCGCGGGCGCGACTGTTGGGGATTGCGGAACGGGTGCATTGGACGGGCATGCTCGCAGGAGATGAGAAGTGGGGAGCGTTTCATGCGGCGTATGGGTTTGTGCTTCCGTCACACCAGGAGAATTTTGGGATTGCCGCGGTCGAAGCGCTGGCGTGCGGGGTGCCGGTCCTTATTTCAGACAAGGTAAATATATGGCCGGATATCTTGCGGGATAAGTCGGGGATTGTGAACCCGGATACGGCGGAAGGAACGTTTCAGTCGATGGCGGCGTTGCTGGGGATGACGGGCGAAGAACGTCTGCAAATGGTGGCAGAACGGGCGGGAGAGTTTTCGTGCTCGCTATGAAATGAAGAAAACCGCTCTGGCTTTGAGTGAGCTGTTTTAAGAGTTACGCTCTGTCGGCAGCGTGGAGTAACCCACTCAAAGCCAGCGGGCCTGAGTGGGGCATCCTTCGATTTTCTTTTCTCATTTTGTCCTTGGCCTTAGCGGGCAAGGGCGTGGATGGGTGCGGTCTTGGGGACTACAGCCAGATGTTCGTAGACCTGAGCATGTTCCAGGGTGAAGCCGGCCATGTCTTTGGCGGAGAGGATAGGCTGATGGATTTTCGGCCACTCGATCTGCAGTTCGGGGTCGTTCCATAGCAGGGTGCGCTCGTATTGCGGCGCGTAAAAGTCGGTCGCCTTATAGAGCACCTCGGCGCCTTCCGACAAGACCATGAAGCCGTGGGCGAATCCAGGGGGAATCCAAAGCATGTGGCGATTGCGGCTGCTCAGGACCTCGCCGACCCACTGACAGAAGGTGGGCGAGTTGCGGCGGAGGTCGACGGCGACGTCGAAGATCTCGCCACTGATACAGCGGATCAGTTTTCCCTGCGGTTGCTGAACCTGGTAATGCAGCCCGCGCACGACTCCCTTGAGCGAAAAGGACTGATTGTCCTGAACGAAGGGCCGGTCAATGCCGAATTCGGCGAGATCACGCTCGTTATAGCTCTCAAAAAAGTGGCCGCGGCTGTCTTCAAAAATGCGAGGCTGAATGCGCTGCACTTCCGCGATACTGGTGGGTACGATCTTCATTGGGGGACTCCACTGTGCATTCCGCTTAGTACTTCCTGGAGCTGCTGCTGCCACGGGGGAAGCCGAAAGCCGAAGGTTTGATCAAACTTGTCGTTGGCCAGGACGGAATTCGCAGGCCGTCTGGCTGGTGTTGGATAGTCTGAGGACGGAATGGGTTGTACCCGGGGCGGGTTTGTGAGTAACCCCGCATCAAAGATCGCCTGAGCAAAACCATACCACGAAGTAGCGCCGCCGGCGGTCATGTGAAAGATTCCATTGGGCGCGCCGTGCTGCTCGATTAACCGCATGGTGGCGGCAGCGATGGAAGCGGCCGCGGTGGGAGCACCGACCTGGTCACTCACGACCCTTAGTTCCGGGCGCTCGGCCCCGAGCTTAAGCATAGTGAGGAGAAAATTCTTGCCCTTTGCGGCGTAGACCCAACTGGTCCGCAGCACCAGATAGCGGGAAGCGGTTTTGGCGATGGCTGCTTCCCCTTCCGCCTTGGAGGCCCCATAGACACTTACCGGGTGGATGGGATCGGTTTCGAGGTACGGGGAGGGCTTTTCTCCATCGAAGACGTAGTCGGTTGAATAGTGAATGAGCAGAGCGTTGAGGCGCTCCGCCTCCTCCGCCAGGATGCGGGGAGCTGTGGCGTTAATGGCAAAACAGAGCTCGGGTTCGGTTTGAGCGCGGTCTACCGCGGTGTAGGCGGCCGCATTGACGATGACAGCGGGCCTCACCTGCCGGACAATTTTCCGGATGTCAGGCTCGCTGCTGAGATCGCATTCCTCGCGGCCGACGGATACCACATCGAAGGGGGAGGCAGACAAGTGGGAGAATTCGCTCCCGACTTGACCGTTTTTGCCGGTAACCAGGATTCGCATGCTGTCCCTCTAAGTGTAGTGGAAAGCGGATGTTGTGGTTTGCACAAACGTGCGAAGTGGGTACCTTTCGTGCAGCGGGTCTCTTTAGTAACTTATGCGCGAGGTGACAATCGGCTAGAATTTCCTACCATGAGTGAAGTGGGCGTGTCGACCGACCTTCCGGGAGTAACCGGGCCAGGACCGAACCTAGCCCAGGTTGATCCGCCACATCCATTTCGGAGCGCGATCAAAACGCTTGTCATTGCGGCCATCGTGGTAAGCATTGCGCTTGGGCTGTACGTATACCTGGGACAGAAGCCTCCCGTAGCTTCGGGTGAAGTGCTCACGACCACGGTGTATCCCGTGCAAGCCGTAATCAACGGCGGAGCGGGCGACCAGGGCATGACTGGGGCGAAGGAAACCAACGACCAGGTATTGATCTTGACCAAGATCAAGGTGCGGAATCAGACGAATATTCCGCTGTTCCTGCAGGATATTTCGATGACGATCAAGTCACCGGACGGAACCGATCAGGAGAATATCGCGGCTAACGATAAAGATATCGATCGCGTTTTTGAAGCGTACCCTTCCCTTCGGTACCTGAAAACGGATTCGATCGACCGGGATATCACGCTGAGCCCTGGCCAGGCTATCGATGGGTTAGAGATCTTTAATTTCCCAATCAGCAAGGTACAGTGGGATACGCTGCGGTCGGCCAAGGTCGTGGTTTCGTTTATGCATCAGAAGAATCTTGAGATTCTGGTCACGCGTTAGAGAATGCGTTGCGGGGGCTAAAGCCCGGTAATGTTTCAACGTGTGCGGCACGACTAAAGTTGTGCCCCGATACGAACCGTCCTTAAATCTTAAGCGATTAGGACACAACTAAAGTTGTGATACAAACCACCCTGGATCTTAAGGCAATTGCGGCACAACTAAAGTCGCCCTCTGACACCAAACACCCTAAAGTCTTAAGCGATTACGACGCGACTAAAGTTATGCCTTGATACGAAAGCGAAGGTTTAGCTGGCTGCTGGAAAACTCGCTTCATCGATAGATCCGCGCCCTCAGCCGCTGGCAGTTCACATAGATTACGTACGGCCTAAAGGCCGTACCCTTCAGAGCACCTTGTATCGCAGGTAAGGTGCTGGGGTGTTTCTCGGGAAGTCCGAGCCCTCAATGGCTGAGGCGGCTGGCAGCCCATATCGATTACGTACGGCCTAAAGGCCGAACCCTTCAGAGCACCTTGTGTCGCCTTACGGTGCTGGGGCGTTCTTGGGTGTTGCCAGGTAGCCGATGACCTGGTTTTTGTTGATCGTGTTGATCACGAGCTCATACAAGAGCTTGTCTTTGCCGGTGTAGAACTGGACTGGCTCGTCCAGATTTTTGTCCTTTTTTTCGATCTTCTTGTCATCGGATTCGACGAGCAGGGTGTACTTCGACCTCTTGGTGTCGGCCTTCTTCAGTTGCAGGCTGATACCGGACATCGGCGTGGGCTTGGCTCCCTTGTTGAGGGTCAAATCGTAATAGTTACGATCTCCCTTGTGCTTCAGGACTTCGAGTTCCTTAGCGTTGGTCGCCACCAGCCCGCTGGTTACTCCCAGATCGCCGGTCACCCTCTGCAGACGGCCTTCGGCTTCCTGCAGCTCAGTCTTGGTCGCGGCCACGTCGGTCTTTACTCCACCCACGTCGGTCTTCACCGCGGAAACATCACTCGAAACGGCGCCAATCTGCTTGGTGGCCTCCGCCTGGGCGGCCTGCTGCTCCTTTTCCAGGCGGCTGGTCTCGGCCTGCTGGCGCTTAAGGAATTCGCTGGCGCGTGCTTCGAGCTGGCGTTGGGTGAGGCCGACACTCTGGCCCAGAGTCTCCGAAGTTACGCGCAGCTTGGCATTGGTTTCGTTGAGGCTTTCGGCGAGCTTGTCGTTTTGTTGTTGAGCATTGACGAGCGCAGTTTGCGATTTCTCCAGACGAGTCTCGAGCGTGTAGCTCCAAATGAGCGCACCAGCCGATGCCAGCGCGGCAAAGCCAAGTATGGCGATAAACAATCCCGATTGGGTACGTTCTACGTGCTCATAGTTCTCGTCGCTCATGCGATCTGCCTCTTTCAGCTCCAGCCAAGGGGAACGGGCTGGAGTATTTCCTCATCCTACAATGGACGAGTGAGGACTGAAGACGTCATTGTCGCGGGCGGGGGCATTATTGGCCTCTCGATTGCGCTGGAACTGGCGCGCAGCGGCCGGCGTGTGCGGGTGCTGGAAAAGGGTCGGGTTATGTCCGAAGCCTCGTGGGCGGCGGCGGGCATGCTGGCGGCCCACGATCCGGAGCATCCTGCGGCGCTTGCCGATCTGGCCGTGCTGAGTGAGGAACTTTATCCGGAATATCTTCGTCTGATCGAAGAGCTCTCGGGCAGGTGTGTTCCTTTGCGCACGCGCAGAGCGCTGATTAGGGGCATCCGCTCAGAGGTCTGGATGGACGAAGCCAGTCTTGATCCTCGGGATTTGTGCACGGCTCTACCGCTCGCTGCGCGGACTGCGGGAGTGGAGATCCTGGAGGACACAGAAGTACTGAGCGTGGCCAGCGAGGACGGCTCGGTTGACGTGAGCAGCTTGAGGGGAGTCCTACAGGCGGACGCGTTTGTGAATTGTTGCGGAGCCTGGGCGGAAGGAGTGGAGCCTTACAAGGGACAGATGCTGACCGTTCGCTTGCCGCAGCCGGTCGCTCTTGACCATGTGCTCCGTTCCCGTGAGGTGTACCTGGTGCCACGGGGTGATGGCCGTGTGGTCATCGGAGCGACCGTGGAACGGGCGGGATTCGACCGGCGCGTGGAGCCGGCGGCCCTGGAGAGACTGCGTGAGCGAGCGGCGGCGCTGTGGCCACCGATCGCGGGCGCCACGATGGTGGAAAGCTGGAGCGGTTTGCGTCCGGGCACGGACGATTCCCTGCCCCTGATCGGCGGCACAAGACAGGCGCGTTGTTGGATGGCTACGGGGCACTTTCGTAATGGGATCCTGTTGGCGCCGGGGACGGCGCTGGTGATACGGCAGCTGTTACAAGGGGTTCGGCCCGCGGTACCGCTGGACGCCTTCGCGCCGGGGCGCCTGTGCGCAAGTGACAAGGTTCGGAGCGCTGCGCTATAAAACAAGCAGTGTTGGAGGAGCGTTCATCTATGTCGACTGCGGTGGCAGGCAAGGGACTAGCAGGGGTAGTGGCAGCCAATTCGGGTATCTGCTGGATCGATGGCGATGCCGGAGTGCTGGCTTACCGCGGGATCGACATTCATGAGCTGGCGGAGAAGTCGACGTTCGAGGAGACCACCTACCTGCTCTGGTTTGGCCATCTCCCCAAGGCCGCCGAACTTAAGGAGTTCAGCCGGCGGCTGACGGAGGCCCGGGTCATCGACCCCAGGATTTACGATTTGCTGCGGTCGTTCCCGAAGAGCGCGACGCCCATGGAAGTGCTGCGGACGGCGGTCTCGGCTTTGAGTTTCTACGACCCGGACGAGAGCGATAACGAGCACGATGCCAATGTCAGCAAGAGTTTTCGGCTGACAGCGCAGATTGCCATGCTGGTGGCGGCCTACGACCGGCTCCGCAAGGGAAAGAGCGTGGTCGAGCCGGATGCTTCGCTGACCCATGCGGGCAATTTTTTGTGGATGCTGAATGGGGAGAAGCCTACGCCTACGGCGACGGCCACGTTTGACCTGGCGCTGATTTTGCATGCCGATCATGAGTTGAATGCCTCTACGTTTGCCGCCCGGGTGATTGCGGCGACGTTGTCCGATATTCATTCGGCGATTACGGGGGCGATCGGGGCACTCAAAGGTCCTCTGCACGGTGGGGCGAATGAGGCGGTGATGCGGATGTTGTTTGCTATCGATCAAGAGGGTGCAGACCCGGTCGAGTACGTGGCGAAAATGCTGGCGCAGAAGAAGAAGATTTCCGGGTTTGGGCATCGGGTGTACCACACGGAGGATCCGCGGGCGACGCACCTGCGCAAGATGTCGGAACAGTTGGGCGAGTCTTCGAATCCGAAGTGGTTCCGGATGTCACGGGCGATCGAGAAGTACATCCTGGCGGAGAAAAAGCTGAACGCAAACGTGGATTTTTATTCGGCTTCGACCTATACCACGCTGGGGATCGATCTGGATTTGTTTACGCCGATCTTTGCCGTGAGCCGGATTTCGGGATGGGCGGCACACGTGATCGAGCAGTTGGATGACAACCGGTTGATTCGCCCTCGGGCGGAGTACATCGGGCCGGAATATCCGGTGAAATACACCCCGTTGGAGAAGCGGTAGGGGTTGGCCGTTGAGAATAGTGCTCAGGATTTCATCCTGGGTAATTTTCGGCCGTCCCGTACGGGACTACTCAGCTTTTTTCTTGTTACCCAGAACTGACGTCCTGGGCTATTTTCAGCCGTCCCTCAGCTCGCTGAGGCGAGGCCGGGACTGGTCAGCTTTGTCCTTGATACCCCGATCTACGTCGTGGCTACCTTCAGGCATCTCTTAGGCTCGCTGTGGAGGGACGGGACTGATTCCGGTCCCTTTTGTGATTAGCGGGTTCCGAGCAAGACGATTCCGCGCCGAAGAAGCAGATTTCGGATTTGGGCATCTGGCCTACCACACGGAAAGAGGGCCCAGGATTTCATCCTGGGTAATTTTCGGCCGTCCCTAAGCTCGCTGCGGCGAGGACGGGACTAGTCCTGTTCCTTTTTATGACGATTAGCGGGTGCCGGGCGGAACGATTCCGATCGTGTGGCCGGAGCGGCCCTTGGTGTGGAACCCGGCAAAGGCTGAGATGGTGCCTCGGGGGTTGTTCCGCCCTGTTGGGGGAGCCCAGGGGCTGAAGCCCTAATCTATTGAGCTGGGTTGCGGCACGACTAAAGTCGTGCCGTGATACGAAACCGAGGCTCGGCCGTCAAACCGAGGCTCGGCCATTGAGGTCATTTGCTTCCGGGCGGGACGATGCCGTTCATGCGCAGGTATTCGATCATTTGGCCGTAGTGATCGTTGGTGTGCGCCAGGGAGAAGGCCGTAATGGTGGCTCGGGTGTTGGTTCCGTCCCGTTCGGGGATCTCCGCAAAGGCGTTTTCGGCCGTCATGGTCTGTGCCGCTTGTTGCGCAAAGGCATAGGAGTCCTTTAGCGCTTTCACGATCTCGTCTTTGCTGGTCAGTTTGTCCAGGGATTTGGGATCGATGGTTGGCTTGGTGCCGAAGGCGGTGAAGAAGAAGTACTGCGCTTCGGCGATGTGGGTGATCTGCTGACCGAAGGTACGAACACCCTTGAAGCTGCCGCTGGTGGGGGCGAAGTTGTACTTGTCGGCGGGCATGGCTTCGGCGACGGCGACAACGTCTTCTTCCTGACCGCTGAGAAGCTTTCCGTAAACTTGCGCCGGAGAGGCCGACGCGGCAAAGGCTGGGGCTATGAGCAAGGTGGTAACGGCCAATGTGGCTACGGCATTGATACAGGACTTAAGGTTCACGACAGACCTTCCTTTGGTGTACTTAGCAGAAGAAGCCTAGCAGATTCCCGTAGAATGGAGGGGTGCGGCGCATTTACATGGACGCGAATGCCACCACTCCTCTGCTGCCCGAGGTGCTGGAGGCGATGCGTCCGTTTTTGCTGGAACGGTTTGGGAATGCTTCGTCGATCCACCAGGAAGGACAGCATGCGCGGTGGGGGGTGGAAGACGCTCGGGCCAAGGTGGCGCGGTTTCTGGGATGCCGTCCGAGTGAGGTGGTTTTTACCAGCGGCGGCACGGAGAGCGATAATCTTGCGGTTTTTGGTTCGCTCAAGGCTGGGGATCATTTCATCACCAGCGCGGTCGAGCACCACGCGGTGCTTCATGCGGCGGGGAGGGTGGGGGAACGCGGGGTGGCGGTTGATTTTCTGCCCGTCGACGGGCAGGGACTGGTCGCTCCCGAGGATGTGCGTAAGGCGCTGCGGCCCAATACCCGGTTGATCAGCATGATGATGGCCAATAACGAGACGGGAGTTCTGCAGCCGGTGACGGAGATCGGCAAGATCGCTGCCGAAGCCGGGGTGCGCTATCACGTGGATGCAGTGCAGGCGGCGGGCAAGGTGCTGCTGGATGTGGATGCGATTGGGTGCCAGTTGCTGACGATTTCCGGGCACAAGATGCATGGGCCGCAAGGGACCGGGGCGCTGTTCGTGCGCCGCGGTACTCGTCTGGAACCGTTGTTTGCAGGAGGCGCGCATGAACGGCAGCGCCGGGCGGGAACGGAAAATGTTGCGGGAATTGTGGGATTGGGCGAGGCCGCGGCGCTCGCGTTGAGCGGCGACTCGAGCCTACGTGATCGGTTGGAGACGGGATTGCTGGAAAGGACTACGGAGCGTGGCGTCAATGGCGGGGGTGCTCCGCGGGTGCCGAATACGACCAACCTGTGGTTCGACCAGTTGGAGGGCGAGGCGCTGGTGATTGCACTCGATCTGAAGGGCCTGGCAGTGTCGAGCGGGGCGGCTTGCTCCTCAGGGGCCAACGAGCCTTCCCACGTGCTGGAAGCGATGGGCCTTTCGCCAGAACGGGCGCGGAGCAGCCTACGGTTCAGTCTGCATCGTGGGACAACGGAAGACGAGGTCGAACGGGCGATTGATTTGGTGGCGGCCCAAGTAAGCCGACTGCGGGAGCTTTCCACGGTGAGCGCGCGATGAACGAGATCAGAAACGAAGTCGGGATCGAAACCAGAAACGAAACCAGTATCGCCGTTGCCATGTCGGGCGGGGTAGATTCGTCGACGGTGGCCGCCATGCTGAAGGCGGAAGGCCACTCGCTGGTGGGCCTGACCATGCAGTTGTGGAATCAGCGCCGCCTGGCAGGACAGGAAGGCATGCCGGAGGCAGTGCAAGGACGGTGCTGCTCGATCGATGACGTGTACGATGCGCGGCGCGTGGCGGAAACATTGGCCATTCCCTACTACGTGGTGAACCACCAGGAGCGGTTTGAGCGGGATGTGATTCGCCCGTTTGTCGATGAATACTTGGCCGGGCGGACGCCAATTCCGTGCAGCCTATGCAATAACCACCTGAAGTTTGACCAGTTGCTCCTGACGGCGCGGCAGATTGGCGCAGAACGGATTGCGACCGGCCACTACGCGCGGAATGAGTATGACTCCGGGCGAGGGCGGTGGATTTTGAAGCGGCCTGCGGATGCGAGCAAAGACCAAACGTATTTTCTGTTCGGACTGACGCAGGAGCAGTTGTCGCGCACGCTGTTCCCGTTGGGCGGCTTTACCAAGCCCGAGGTGCGGGAGTTGGCGCGGGGATATGGCCTGGCCCTGGCGAACAAGGCCGATTCACAGGAAATTTGCTTCATTCCTGGGGGCGACTACAAGCGATTTATCGATGCCTACCTGGAAGAGCAAGGCGAAACGTTGCCGGAGACCACGGGCGAGTTGGTGACAGCCGGCGGGGAGCACCGGGGAACGCACCAGGGGGTGCACAACTTCACGGTTGGGCAGCGCAAGGGACTGGGCGTGGCCTCACCGTCTCCGCTGTATGTGATTTCGATTGATCGCGATAGCAAGCGGGTGACGGTGGGAGCGGAGGGGGAGTTGCTGCGTGAGACGCTCCGCGCCCGGGGGCTGAACTGGATCTCGATTGCGGGGCTGGAGCGGGAGATGCGGGTGAAGGTGAAGATCCGTCACCGGCATGAACCGGCGTGGGCGACGCTGCGGCCGACCGGAAACGATGAAGTGGAAGCGCGTTTCGACGAGCCGGTGCGGGCGGTGACCCCGGGGCAGGCTGCGGTTTTCTACGATGCTGACGAAGTCGTGGGCGGCGGCTGGATCGTTTAGACGAAGAGATCTTCGTCCGCGTCCGGATGCACGCCTTCCTTTTTTCGGAGTACATCCACACCCGCGCGCAGGCCGTTCAAGATGCCATTTACATGGCGGACAGGTTTTGCTATCCCCTGCTCGAGCGCTTGCACCGCGTAGGTGACCTGATCGAGGGTTCCCTTCACCATTCCGTCTACCCGGGTCGCTTGCGCCTGAGCACGGTCGGTAACGTCTCCTACCAACAAGCTGACCTTCTCGGACTTTGAGCGCAGCATGGTGCTGATCTCGGCAAGGTTTTCAGAAATGACTTTAAGCTTGGGTGTGAGATCGCGGGCTACCTCTTGCGAGGAGATAATGACCGGCAGCACATGCAGACGAACATCCTCTGCCAGGCTAATCATTTTCTTCTGAGCTTTGCGCGCGCCGATGAAAAGCCCAAGCGCAAACACGGCCTGAGCAAAAATGCTGATTGCAGCAATGGCGACGAATATCAGCAGGAGCGTTTGCGATCTGTCCATTTAGATTGTCTTGCGCCTAACCCTTCACGTAACACGGGTGGGAGCAGGCGAACTGCCCCCAACCGTTTGGCCGATCGATCCTGCGATTAAACCTGTCCGTCAGTTGAGGTGGTGGTTGCCGTGTAGGCGTTTTTGCCTGCGTCCACGGCAGCGGATACCTTTTCCGCGTGCTTGGCCACTACGGCGCGCCCGCGGTCGACGTAGGTTCCCACCTGAGCGCGACCCGTTGCCACGGCCTGTTTACCTTGTTCTACGTAGTTGCCGAACTGTTCCTTGCTGGCATCCACGTACGTGTTAACCTGGGCGGCCGCCTCTTTCGATTTCTTCTTGAGGTATTCCGCGCGTTCGCGTGCACCCTCTGCCAAGCTGTCTCGGGTGTCCGTTCCTGCCTGGGGAGCGTAGAGCACACCGATTGCCGCGCCGATTCCCAGACCTACCAAAAACCAACCGAATCCGTTGCCGCCGCCACTCTGTTCTTCGTCAGCCATGATCTTTCCCCCTTACTTTAGTACTGGTTCTCACTATACTGCGTCTGTCAGTATGGCCGGGTTTAGCACCCGGATACTAACAGAAGATACTTTGCCAAGCCACCAGCGGCGCGTTGACAATTATGGGATGCATGAAATTAGGATGGCGTCGCCAAACGGGGCGGCGAGCCGAATTTAGCCCGGGCTACATCAGACAGTTGCATGTTTCTTTCGTCCATAGTTTAAAGCGCACGCAGAAATTGAGGATTCGCACCATGAAGACAGGTTTCGTTCATCCCCGCAGTATTCCGCTGGCCATCGTGGCTGGTTTTCTGATCCTGGGAACAGGCTGCAAGAACCCGTTTTTGCCGTCTGAGCCCGCTCCGGCCGCGCAGCAGCCTGCACCGGCCGCCGCGCCAGCAGCGGCCGCACCTGCACCGGCGCCGGTACGCGACGATCAGCAGATTGGCAGCGACGTCCAGGCGAAGATCAACGCCGAGTCGGCGCTGACTGGTCAGGATGTCCAGGTCAGCGTGGCCAGCGGCGTGGTGACGCTGAATGGCAAGGTGGAAAACGACGCCTCCCGCGCGCTGGCCGCGGCCGATAGCGGTTCGGTAGATGGCGTACGCACGGTGGTGAACAATTTGGTGGTTGGACCAAGCCGCGCGGCAGCCAAGCCGGCTCCGCCCGCGCCGCTTAAAAAGCGCCGCGAAATGGCGCAGGCAGCTCCTCCTCCTCCACCGCCGCCTCCGGCGCAGTCGGGTCCAGCGCAGGAGCCGGTGCAGATGGTGGCGCCTCCTCCTCCGCCACCGCCGCCTCCGGTTGCCAAGACAGTGACTTTGGCGGCGGGCACGGTGATCCCGATTCGCATGACCGACACCCTGGATAGCGCGACGACGCAGTCGAACTCGGTGTTCCATGGATCATTGGCGGGCGATTTGATTGCGGACGGGATGGTTGTGGCGCGCTCCGGCGCTGCCGTGACCGGACGGGTGATCACCGCGAAAGATGCCACCCATTTTTCAGGTAGTTCGGAGTTGTCGATTGAACTCACGCGGATCGACACCGTTGACCACCCGGTGGATGTGGTGACCGATGCGTTCGATAAACAAGGAAATGGGCGGGGTAAGAACACCGCAATCAAAACCGGTGGCGGCGCGGCGGTGGGAGCGATTCTCGGCGGACTCTTGGGCGGCGGCAAAGGTGCGGCGATCGGCGCCGTCAGCGGTGGCGGCATCGGAGCCGGAGTGAATGGCGTAACGCGCGGCCAGCAGGTGCAGATTCCGACCGAGACGCTGGTCAGTTTCCATTTGCAGTCGCCGATTAGTGTCACGACCTCAAGGAAAATCGGGAGCTCGCAGAACGCGGATGGTTTGCAACAGCGACAGTAATTTTGTGGGGATTGCGGGAGAGCGTGAGATTTGTTGCACGACTCCCGGTAGTGATACTTGCCGGTTGGGCCGTTTACCCAGGACTGATGCTCGCTGCGGCGAGATCGTCCTGGGTAATTTTCGGTCGGGCCTGCGGGACTCAATCGGCTGGATCACATCCTGCGACACTGCATAGCTCCTGCATTACATTTGCAAGCAGTGGAGAGAATCTGCCCGTTACTTAACCAGTCCGGGGAACCACTTGATGGCGTTGTCGTGATAGAGCTTGCGCAGGATTGGCAGAGGGAGGGCCAAACCCTTCACCGGCTTTCCCTGGTATTCCACGGTGTCGTTCGTGGCGAGGTAGCGCCACTGATCGGCATAGGCGTTCTCCCAAAACTTTTCGGCTCGCGTCGCGTTTGCCGGCGGCGCGAATTCCCTGCCGTTGTCTGTTCCGTAGATCAAGCGATCCTGGTATTTCGTGATGAAGGCAATCGCCTGCTCCCTGGGAAGCATTTCGAAATAGGGGATGCGACCCGCGGTGTCGACGGCGAAGTTTGGATATCGATCCAGATGCTCTCCAAGATCGTTGAAGTTCGCTTCGAGGCTGCCCAGGTGCGCGCCCACTACGCGCAATTGCGGATACATCTCGAGGATGTGGTCACGCGCTTTCAGAATCGTCTCTTTCGAGTTCATTCCGGGCTTGCCGTACATGTACCAATACGGCGCTTCGAACATGTAGTACGAATAGTCGTCCGCTTTGGGATTGGGCGGCGCCCAGAGAGTATCGGGGTCGGCTAAATGCGCGATCAATGTCTGATTGTGATCCGCGATGTCTTGATAGATCGGCAGTAGTTTGGGATCGTCAGGAAGGACGTACTTCCCCTTCTCATCCTTGACTTGCATGCCGACATTTTTCCAGATCTTGACGGCGATGGCGCCATGAGCGAAATCATCGTTGATTCCGGCGATGGCCTGATCGGTAAAACCAGGATCATTGAACCGAAACGGATCGAAGGTGGTACACAGCTTCATGCGGTCACTGTTGGCTTCGACAATGCTAAATCCGTACTTACGCTGCTGAGGCAACGAAGCTGACAGCTTATTTTCGTGGTTGTCGACCACCAGGATGTCGACGAGGCGAAGGTTGAGCCGGTTGAGCATGGCGGTGAATTTCGCGGAGGGATGGAAGATGTGAGTGTGGGTGTCGATCGGGTCGAGCGCCGTGAACTGCTTTTGTTCCTCGGGGGTGAAGGGGCCTTTGACGATCGCGGTTTGTGCCGCAGAGATGACCGGTGTCATCAACATAGATAGGACCACTGCCGAGAGAGCAACCTTCATTGCACGTGACCTCGTATTAAACAGGATGATCAACAATTTCTTCGCTCCTTGGATCCCAGTAGAGCCGCTTGCCGCTCCAGTAGGACTGTGCCGCCATGATGCAGACGATGGCGTGGGAAAAGCCGTGGTCGACAGTGGCACTCGGCTGGGTGCGGTCTCGCATCGCGTTTAACCAGTTGCGCAGATGGGGAGCATCGACATCGTCGGGACCGTTGCTATCGGGCGGGGGTGCGCCAGGCACACGCACGATTCGTTGCTGATCTGAAGCCGGTGCGATGATGGGCACGCTGTTGTACGGCGGGTTCGGCCCACCGTATTCCTGCCTGCCGCCTTCCCGGGTCGAGACAAAGAGGGATGCACCTTCGCCACCATAATTTTCTATGGTCCCGTCCCGGCCCTGGATGCGAGAAAAGCTACGATAGCTGTTACCAAAGGTGGTTTTATAGGTGTAGAGAAATCCCTTGGGATAGGTCACGGCTGCAACGCAGGTGTCTGGATTCTCGCGTTCATCCGGCCATGCAAACACGCCCCCGTTGGCAACGACACTCACCGGATAGGCTTCATCGGTCCAGAGGTGGACGAGGTCCGATCCGTGGCTAAGCCACTGGTCAAAGAGTCCCGCAGAGTAGTCGCGGTACAGACGAAACTCAAGGTAGACATGAGGATCGAAGGGACGATCGGGTTTGCCGAGCAGCCAGCGCTTCCAGTCGGTGTCTTCTTCGCGGAGCTGGGATGGCCGATCGTGGAGCCACTGTTTCCACTCCATCGACGTGTCCATGAGCATTTCTTTCGAGATGCCGGTATCGACATCCACAAAGCGCCAGCGTTCCTCATTAACGTTCCACTCCTGTTCGATGCTGACGACTTTACCGATCTTGCCGCTGCGAATCAGATCGCGGACGGCGACGTTGTAGGGCTGGTCGCGATGCTGTGTACCTACCTGCACGATCTGCTTCGACGCCTTAACTACGTCACGAGCTTGTTTGGCTTCGGACAGTACATTCGCGAAAGGCTTTTCGACATAACAATCCTTACCGGCCTGCACGGTTTCCACACACAACCTGGCATGCTGAAAGTCGCCGGTGGCAATCATGACGCCGTCGATGTCTTTGCGGAGCAGCATTTCTTCGAGATATTGATACTGCTGTGGATCGTGTTTGAGCTGGTGCTTGACCTGGGCCGCACGCCGCTCCCTTGCCTTGTTCCAGAGGTCGCACACGGCAACGATCTCGACGGGAGAGTGCTTGCTGGCAATCTCTGTCATATCGACCAGATCCTGACTGCGCGAGCCGCAGCCGACGAGGCCGAGGTGGATGCGGTCATTGGCGCCGAGGATGCGGCCGTAGGATTGAGCGCTTAGGCCACTGGCAATGACCGCCATGCCGGTGTGCTGCACGAAGGTTCTACGGTTCATTGTGAGCTCCATCGGATACTCATGCCCTGCAGTTCGGTGGCAGAGTCCTGGTCGAGATAGACGGTGCAATCCGGGTGGGTGCGCAGTAGTGTTGCCGGGCACGCCGTGGAGATGGGTTCGGTGAGAGAGCGGTAGACACTATGCGCCTTGCGCGGACCGGGTACGGAGGCGATGAGCCGCGGGACGCGGAAAAGCGTGGGGATGGTGAGTGTGAGCGCGCGCCTGGGTATCTCGTCGAGGCTCTTGAACCAACCTTCCGCGAGTTGCTGCTGACGGCACTCGGCGTCGAGCTCCACGATCTTCATGTCTTTCGGATCGTTGAAGTCTGCGACGGGTGGATCGTTGAAGGCAAGATGGCCGTTCTCACCGATGCCGAGAAGGCAGAGTTTGGGGCCGGCTGCTCTGAGTTTCCTGGCGTAGTTGACGCAAACCTGTTGGAGGTCGGCGACCGTGCCGTCGATCTCGTTAAATTCCTTCATGGAAACTTTGCTGGTCAAGCGCTCTCTCAGATACCCGCGAAAGGAGGCCGGGTGTTCAGGCGGCATGTTTTCGTACTCGTCCATATGGAAGCCGAGGATGCGGTCCCAGGGGAGATTGGACATTTGGGTCAGGGCGTGTAGGGCCGGTATCTGCGATGCTCCAGTGGCAAAAATGACTCCGATATCCCCCGTTGTTGGCTGCTCACGCAGCGTGTCGGCTGCGCGGGCAGCCGCAGCGTGGCCGGCGGATGCCTTATCGGGATAGATTTCGATTTTGAGTGAACCCACCTGAAGAAAACCGACTCGCTCTGTTTGTGTTGACATCATTCTCCTTTCAGAACTTCTGGTACGTTGCTCCGGATAAGCTGGTGGGCGTTGCGACGGCCCCGGTCATTTCATTTCCGTGGTGGTGGCGGATGTGTTGTATCCCTCTACCCGCAACCAAGGCACGGCGCCCCCCAGGTTCTTTGCATCGAAAGAGCCGGCAAGATGGAGCGTCTCTCCGGGGAAAACAGTGACGTAGTTGTCGCTGTAGACGATGGGCAGGACTTCAGGGCCCGCATTGCCGGCGGTCACGCTGGCGCGCTCAAAGAATGCTATGTGGCTGGATGGGTTGTGCAGGTCGATCGCGAAGGCGGTTCGATTGCTGGACGCGTGCACGGCGCCGCTCACGTTCAACGCTACGCGCGGCATGGTGTTGAGCGCCTGGAAGCTGGACCAGCTGGCCTGCTTGTATTTGTAATCATCGTCATCGTTTTGCGGCTTGCCGAAGTCGTCGAGCGTTGTGGACTGCCAGTAGACGTTGTCAACAATGCCGGCGCCGGTTGCGTCAAAGAGCTGGCAGCGCACGAAATAGGTAGATGTGATTTCTTCCGGGCGCGGCAGGTTGAGCGCCTGCGCTACACCCTGCGACGCCACGGAGAGCTCGGAACTTTGTTGGTCAAAGCGTACCTTGCCCATTATGTCGTAGATACGGACGCGCACACGCAGGCCCTGACGCAGGGAGGAGGTTTGGTTGGTTACGTTCACATGCGCGGTGGCATGGCCTGCCGAGGCAAAGTAGTCAAAGACAACGCTGAGCGGCTGCAGGCCTTTCTTCGCTCCGTAGTAGCCGCCGCCGGGTTCCATGTAGTCGTCATAGAGATGTCCGAAGAAGGACGGCCAATGGTTATTGAGCATCCAGTACATTTCGATCTTGTGGGTAGCCCAACCATTCGCGGCCCAGGATTCGAATTGCGCTCGCGTGTTTTCGTAGTGTGCGAGTTGCGCTTTGCGTGCAAATTCTTCGGCGCCAGCGGACGCTCCGTAACGACGGTCGACCACCTGGCGAATAGTTTCAAGCCGGTTGGCGCGATCATGCCCTCCGGCGTGGAAAAACCAATACTCGTTGATGGGCCAAAGCTTTTCCTTAGGGATGAACTTTTTGAGGCTTTCATAAGGAGGAATGACTTCGTTGTCTCCATACTCCGCCGTTGACCCTCCTGAGGCCGGATACTTTGGGTCAAACCAGTAAGACGGAGGATGCCACCAGTCGGAACCCGCCATGCCGATGCCGTCCCAAACTGTTTTTCCCTGTGCGTCTTTATTGCCGTTGGCATCGGTATCGACTACCGCATTCTGCCAATGCAGTTGGCCGAGAATATTGTGGTAGTCGCTCCGCAGTGGTTCCGGCGGCCGGCCATCGCTGCCGTTCGACCAGAGGAACGCGGAGGCGTGGGCGCGCAGCATGCGAATCTGGGAACGGAGACTTGCTCGGGCTACCTGCTGGTCTTCGGCATTCCACTGACTCCACTGCTCCCATTTCGGGCAGCACATCCAACCCGCCATGACAGGAATGCCGGCCTTGTCTGCCAGCTCGAACATTTGCGGATCGACTAACTTTGCTTCCCAACGCAGCATGTTCAGACCCAGGTCTTTGACATAGCGAATCGTCTCTTCATTGCGTTCCGGGTCGTGGCGAAAGAGAAGGTCGGGGGTGTAGTTCGCGCCGCGTACGAGAAAGTCTTTGCCATTGACCTGAAGAAACAGGTTGCCTTCTGACGTCTTGCTAAAGCGAAGATCCTGGTCGCGGTGCTGCGTCACTTTGCGAATGCCAAATTGGATGGATTGTGCGTCCGAGACTTCGCCCTGAACAGCGAATTCCGCCTGGAAGTTGTAAAGGCTTGGGTTGCCCATGGTGTAGGGCCACCACAAGTCGGGGTCGTCGACGACAAGCTGCGCAAATTGCTCTGGCGTGAAACTCAACTCGCGTTCTTCTCCTGCCGCGAGTGTCACTGGCTGCTGGATGCGGATCGCCGGCTTGCCTTCGCGGGTGATGGCGCCTAGAAGAACTCCGGTCACGGCGCGTGAGGCGCCATTGGTAACAGTGGCGAATACAGCCAGACGCGCGGGACTGATCGCCGGCAAGGGTAGATCGGTATTTACCAGCAGGCCGGAAAGCTTGACGGCGCCTGTCGCATGCAGGGAGACGGGTTTGAATATGCCGGCGTTGCGATCGGCGGTCCAGCCTTCTCTATAGTGGGCCGATCGCGGGGCCTTCGATCCCAGATATTTCCAATCGAGCCAGTCATGCCAACTGTCGCCCAGTTCGACGCCGCTCACGTCGGGAATGAGTCGCTCGGGAGTGACTCTTACTGCTACGACATTGGGTGCTCCCGGCTTGACCAACTGTGACACGTTGAATTCATGGGCAACATACATTCCAGCTACTTGCTGGTTGTCTGCGAGCTTCTTGCCGTTGAGCCATATCTCCGCACGGTAGTTGATGCCGGGAAACTCGAGCCAATAGGCTTCCCTGCCTGGCGGTACTGCGAAGCTTGCGCGGTACCACCAGTCTTGCCGGTAGAGATCCTGCGGAACCTCGGTGAGGAGGTTCATGCCGTAATAGAGGTTGGGGTAGACGCCATCCTCTTGGAGGACGTCGAGGACGGTGGCCGGCATTCGCTGGATGGGAAACCACTCCGCCGAATCGAATGATGGTGTTGAGATGGTGGCGCCGCCGGCGGTTGTTTTGGCTGCAGAGATGAGCTTCCAGCCAGAGGCGAGTTCGCTGTTCAGTGGCGCTTCGGCGCGGAGTCGAGCCGAAGCCAGGAGGAGAACCAGGGTGCAGAGGATGCGGGTTATTGGCAGACTGAACATGGGTTGGTCCGGGTTTAGATTACGCAGATTCCTGGAGGACCGCAGATCCTTCCGCTCCGGTCTGGGGAACAACCGGTCGCAACGAAGTCTGGGTGTCGCAGAGCTTGTGGTTAAGTAGCGTGGTAGACCCACATCTCGCGAAAAACAAGCGAGATGTGGGGCACCCGAACTTCGTTGCATTGTCAGCAGCCACAAGACGGCTGAACCCGGTGTGGTCATCGCCTCTCATTCTCTAGCGGAGAAGGTCTGTGCGAGGAGTTCCATTAGAACAGGAGCTTGAGCGCGACTTGGAGGATGCGTGGATCATGTGCGCTTGAGTTGAAGCCGAACTGCCCATCGCCGTCGCCGATCTCGCCGTCTGCTCCATCGAACTGGGCGTGGTTGAAGGCATTAAAGGCCTCGGCTCGGAATTGCAGCTGGACGCTTTCATAGAGACGCGTGTTCTTAAGCAGCGCGAGGTCGGTGTTGTTCACGCCCGGACCGTGAAAGGACCGGCGCATCGCATTGCCGATCTGTCCCAGAGGTTCGGTCGTGAAGTAGTTAGGGTTGAAGTAGGGCAGTCCGGCTTTGTTGCGTGGGTTCTTGCTGGTGACGCCGGTCTGAAAGATCGTGCTGCCGTTATTGGCATAACTGGGGGCATCGACGCTGGCGTTGTAGGCTCCGCTCAAGGAGTTGTCGTCGTAGCTTTCTGAAAGGCCCACCACTTCTCCGGAAGTGAACGAGGTAATACCGGAAATCGCCCAGCCGGCAGTGATGCGATCTACGGCTGTTGCGGAAGCAAATTTATTGAATGGCAACTGCACGGTGTAGCTGGCCACGAAATGATGCGGAACATCGTGATACGAGAGGGCACGGCTTTGCGCCGGACTGTAGGGATTGCTGGAATCGAACGCATCGGAGCTATTGTCGATGGACTTGGACCAGGTATAAGCGAGGAGAAAGTTTTCGTACTTGTCGCGGTGCTCGAGACTGGATTGCAGTGAGTTATAGCTGGAGAAGGCAGCCGACTTCATCCAGGGATTGCTGCCCAGAGCAAGGGAGCCGAAGACGCTGCGAGTGCCCTCGACCAAAGTGCCATCCGCCTTGGTGTACTCCTGGTCTTCGCCATTCGGACCACAGGTCGGCGAATCGGGAGAGACGTTGTTAGGGTCGCTCAGCAAGAGACAGAGCGCCTGGTTGCCGGGGTTTGATTCGATGCTGGTCATCTGGTGACGCCCGGTCGTTCCCACATAGCTCATGGTCAGGATGGTGGAGGAGCCGAAGGCGTGCTGGATCGACAGCTCATAATTTTGCAGCGTGGGCAAGCCATTGGTGGGATAGATACCGTACGATCCGGAGATCTGCTCGAACTGGGTGAAGTCGATGAGATCCGGGTGCGACGGGGAGACATTCGATGGGGGAAGCGGGACGGGAAATCTTACGCCTTGCGACGCGCCGCTGAAGCGATCGGAGAAGGGCGAATCCAGATTTGGTTTGACCGGGCTGCCGTAGTAGACGTTGAACGGTGGACCGCCGGCCGTGTTCATGCCGGTGACCTGCTGGATGGACGAGTAGAAGATACCGTAACCACCACGGATACTGAAGGTGCCGGAGGCGGGAGCATAGGCGAAACCGATGCGCGGCGCAAAGTTGTTCCAGCGGATGGGAGCGATGGTCTTGGGGATACCGGTATCGCCGGGAAAAACCATCCCTGTAGGAGCATTGGGAAAGACCCTCGATTGCTCTCCCGGCACAAAGGTAGAGAGCATGTTCTTGGTATCGAACCAGGGCTGGCTCACATCCCAACGAAGGCCGAGATTCAAGGTGAGGGTGGGGCGGATACGCCAGCTATCCTGGCCATAAGCGCCGAAGTAGGTGCTACGGGAATTCAATTCCGTAAGGCCGGCCTGCGAAAAAGCTGAGGGGGCGCCTATCATCAAATCGGCGAAGTCCACTCCCGTCTCACTGCCGTTAAACGTGAAGCAACCGTTGGGGCAACTGGTATTGCGCTCGTTGATTTGGTCGTAGTGATAGCTAACGCCGACCTGGAAGCTATGCCTGCCGATGGTCTTGATCAGGTTGTCGATGACCTGGGCGGTGTTGTTGGCCTGCCGTATGGTGCTGTTGGTGGTGCCGAAGTTGGCGCGCTTGAGAGCCACCACGGGTACTCCCTCGTACGACGGCACGACTGGGCTGAGGCCGCCTGCGGGTCCCCAGGGTGTCGCGAAGCCAAGCTTGCTGATCTCTCCCGCGCCGGTTCCGCCGATGGGCAGCCCTAACGTACCGGAGACGCGCAGATAGACCAGGCGCAGATCGTTAACGGTGTGATCGTTGATGGCGGTGGTCAGGCCCAGGTTCGCCATCTGGGTGAAGCCGGTGCTGCCACTGCTAAAACCAGGAACGTTGGTATGACGGAAGAAGGGGTTGACTCCGTTGAAGTGATCGCGAAAGTAGTAGGCGAAGAGAGAGCCGAAGCGGGTGTTGGTGTCAACGCGGGCAGAGCCTTTGTCATCCGCGAGGGTTGAGCTGTAGGCAGTTGTGGAGAAGAAATTTGTGGCGGTGTTGGTGGGCAGCGGGACGTAGTGGATGAGATTTGCGCTCACGGGATCGATGCCGCTGGCCGGAATTTGCCCATTGGGAAAGACGCACTGGGATGTCGAAGTGCAGCCATCGACGTAATAGGGTTCCCCCTGGGTGACGGCATAGCCTAATCGATTGGAAAGAGTCTGCGCCCAATTCTGCTGGCCGGTTCCTGACCCGCCGACAACGTTGGTCAGGGACGACGTTAAGGCGGAAAAATCTCCCTGATGTTCGGCCGCGGAGGCAACGGGGTAGTTCTGGACGGCGGCGATGGACTGGCGTGTGCCCTGGTAGTCCGCGAAGCCGAAGATGTGGTTTTTGCGTATCGGTCCACCAATGGTGCCGCCAAATTGATTTTGCTTGTACGGGCTCACGGTTGAGGCGTAGTAGTTTTTGGCATCGAGATCGGTATTGCGGAGAAATTCGAATGCGCTGCCATGAAACTGGTTGCCGCCGGCCTTGGTGACAACGTTGACCTGGCCGCCGCTGTAGTTGCCGTACTCGGCGTTGTAGTTATTGGTGATGATGCGGAACTCTGCAATGGAATCAAGGTTGGGGACCATGGCCGCAGCCTGGTGCGCGCCTTCTTCCGCATAGCCTCCGTTGATGAGGTAGGCATTCGAGCCGGAGCGGCCGCCGTTTACGCTCTGGCTGCCGTTGCTCAGATCTCCAGACACGGTACGACCGCCAATCCCGGTGCCGGTGTTGAAGGCGGTGACGGTGTAGGGGGAAACTCCCGGCTGCAAGGCGAGTAGATCGATGAACGAGCGGCCATTGAGCGGCACCGACTCGATTTTTTCAGATCCGATCACCTGACCCATCTGGCTACTTTGGGTTTCGACGCGGAGGGCTTCGCTCTGGACGGTGACAATGTTTGTCACCGAGCCCACCTGCAATTTCACGTCGAGCCGGATGGCGGAGTTGGCGTCCACATGTATACCGGTTTCTTCGAAGTCAGCGAAGCCCTTGGCATTCACCCGGATTGCATACGTGCCGACGTTGAGAGTGGGGAAATTGTAGAGTCCCTTCGCATCTGTGACGGTGGCGCTCTGCACATTTGTCGAGGATTCCGTGGCTGTTACGGGGACATTCGGCAGGATGGCTCCTGCGGCGTCTGCAACGATGCCAGAGACAGAACCCTTGGTGTCAGCCAATGCTGTGATTGATCCGAATAGCGCCATCGCCATAAGGAACGAAGGAAGGATGGAAGTGATGCGTCGCGTCATAGTCGCCCCCTGAAGTGGTAAAAAAGGCCCCTAAGCAGTCCGGACACCCTGGATGGTGAATAGCGCATGCTGCGCTGGATGATTTTCAGAGTGACTTCTGAGTTTCTGCGTGGCCCGATAGATGGCTAGAAGAGCTGGAAAATCGCGTGCCAACGGTCAAAAACTTGCTGTTGGGACGGCTAAGGGCCCGAATGTCCGAATATTAACGTGAAATTTGAGTCATTGGAAAGAGAAAAAAGATATTTTCAGGGAAAATTTTCCCGCAAACCGGAAAATAGTGATTTTTTCTGGGCAAGTGATGGAAATATGCTTTCTTCGCGCGTGATCCTCCTATCCTTTAGATTGCCGCACGTGAAAATTTTCTGTATCGTCGGATGCAGGCATGAGTGATGTATCCGGCAAAAAGGGCAGGTTGGGTTTAAGGGAAATTGCCTCCGCTGCAAACGTAAGTATGGCCACGGTTTCGCGGGTCTTGAACGGCAGCAGCCGAGTCGATCCTGCGATTCAGAAAAGTGTGCTGGCGGCAGCGGCCAACCTGGATATCGACTTCTCACAACGAAACAAAACGAAGGCGCTGGTCTTCGTGCTGAGCAATCGAGCGATGCAGCACGCGTTTCACTCCCGGATTTTGTTGGGGGCGGAGACCTACTGCGCTTCCCGCAACTGGGAGTTGATATTTCAATCCTTGAACTACCCGGCGCATGTCTCTTCCAAGGAGTTGCCGCTACCGAAAGTGGTGCAACGGCAGGATGTGGCGCGGGGTGTAATTCTGGCGGGAACGAACTCAGCGAACCTGCTTGAGTCGCTGGTGCAAAAGGGAGTTCCCTTTGTGGTGCTGGGGAACAACGTTATCGGCGAGCCGACGGATCTGAAGTGCGATGTGGTGTTTTCAGACGATCTGATGGGTAGTTACGAGATGACGCGTTCTTTGATTGGATTGGGACATCGGCATATCTGGTTTGTGGGCAATATTGGACTGCCCTGGTTTGCGCGGTGTTATGCAGGGTATAAGCGGGCGATGGAAGAAGCAGGGCTGGGGCCGCGGCACAGCACCATCGATTCGGAGAATGAGGCAGAGATCGGTTACCTGGGCACCCGGTCGCTGTTAGCCAAGGGGGAACCGGTCACCGCTATCTTTGCCGGAAATGATGAGACCGCGCATGGAGTTTACAAGGGGTTGCGGGATAGTGGTTTGCGTATTCCGGATGACGTGAGCGTGGTGGGTTGCGATGACACGGTTGGTTCGTGGCTATTTCCTACACTGACTACGCTGCGCGAGTTTCCTGAACAGTTAGGCAAGCAGATGGTGGAGTTGCTGCTGAACCGCATTGCCAATCCCGAGCTCGAGCCGCAACAGGTTACGGTGCCGACGGAGATCATCAAGCGGGATTCATGGCGACAGGTTCAGCCAGCGGAAGAGCCGTCCGTGGAGCTGCAGGGCGCAGCAGGGTTGTAGTTCGCCGAAGAGTCGCCGCACCGTGGCGACGACTCAGCCTCAGCCGGATCTTAAGCCCCACCCCGGCAGGCAGGCGATCACGACACTGGCTCCTGAAGAGTGATTGCCAAGAGTGGCTGTAAACGGACCTGCGGTTCCCCGCGGTGAATGATGCTTTTTAAGCTCTTTATGCTTTTTAAGCCCCCTTCTGGGGCTTTTCTCCATTTTGCCCCCATAGATTAAGGTTTGTTAATTTATGGGGCTTCAGGGGCGATTCAGTTTCCGTCGCGTGCTTGCCTTCGATGCTGCGAGCTTTGGTTAGGAAATGCCTAGAGCATTCCGCAAGCATCGCACGGGCGATGCCTGTCGGTGGCACATCAGAATCACAGTTAGTTTTTGGGAAAAGCAACTCGCGCGGTTCCAAAACCAATGGTACCTGTGTTTGTTGCTCACTCGGGCCGGGCGATTGGCCACCACAGGAGGTGGCGTTCGGCTCGCGAATGGCCGTGGCCTGACCTGGACAGCGAACCAGGCGGCGGCCTAGTGGCCGGGCTATTCGGTTGTCAAAGATCGCTCCATCGAGTGCGCCTGGGCGCGTTTGCCTTCGTCGTATTCGCCAGGGGCTGAAACGCCGAAGATGATCATGGGGGTGGCGAAATCTGGTTCAAACCCTTGTTGAATCAGCTACTTTTGCGAAGATGATCATTTTTCACATTTTCCCGCCCCCCCGGGGTGCATTTGCTCGCACAGTGACCGGAATTTGCGGCAGTTCCCCGGACGAGACGCCGGTGAGGGTGTGTTGGGGTGCGCCGCTTCCGAGCGCGGATAGGCGTCTGCGGGGAGAACGCTGCAGCGAGGAACCGTCGTGCGTCTACGATGTTTAGGAACATTGAGGCACGCCTCTGCAACAACGGTTTTTCTGCGCAGATGGACGGCAGCGATTGGAGATTCGTACACCCGCGCGGATGCGATAAGTTGAGTTGCTACTCATTAGATGCCAAGTACGAGTAGTTTCTCGCGGCGGACTTGAGATTTTTTTTAGGTCAAGCGCCCGACATACTGTTCGAACAGTCGTTGTTGCCTTAGGGTCATTTCCGTCTGTAGTGATTATTCCGCAGGGAACTGAATCGAGCGACCACGCGAGCCAAATTAACCGCACTTAGTGTTCGCGGAATTACAAGAATGCGTTCATTGCAAAGTGCCACTTCCGTCTGTCACCTGTCGCTATGAGGTCAGCCTTTTCGGGGGAAAACCCCGGGATAGGTATCATGTCCCCGTAACCCTTCTAGGAGAGCCTTTCCGGACACCCGCAAAAGTAACGCAACGACGACATTCGGCAGCACAAACCTGCCTCCCATGTACCAGACGGCGCGCAGGGAGAACGACGAAAACAGGCCGCAGACGAAAGCCAGCGCAGTCACAATCAACAAGATCTTCGAGGCCTGGAGGTTATAGAAGATCCCGGTGATCGTGAGCGGTAGCAGAGCCACGTAACCGAGGAAGACAACGAGAACCAGCGGCGTATCGTGATAATTGATGACAAAGAACCCTTTCAGGCCAAACCTGAGGTTTAGATAGCCAACGACAACTCCAATGAGCAACCCCAAAGCAATGCTAATAGCTCGCACTTTTGGTCACCGTCAATCTCCGATCATTCTACTTCACTTGCAATTGAAATACCCGGAAACCCAAAATTGCTGGGCCATTTGATCGGGAGTGTAGTTGCTATTTCGTGACGTTGTTTGACACAATTGTTGGTCGCATGCGGCTTTTCCTCCCTGAGCAGCTGCGGGTACAGTTCCTGTAAAAACGTTGCCCGCACCAATTCCTAACCGGCCATAGCAAAGGTCATGTTGATAGCACGCCTCGTCCACCGGCCCGTTCGTGCTACCCCAGCCCCCTGGACCGCAATGATGCGTCCCGGGCACGATATTGGAACCACCTTTTTGGAACCAATACCAGGGATAGAGATGCGCTAGAAGCTGCTGCCACGATTGCGTGTTGATGTATGGAACTGCAGAATAAACGGCAGCACCTGGAGTGATGTCCATCGGCCCAGCACCGCAAGCGCCGAACTCGCATCCTTGTGATGGCAACCCGAGAGCGATGCCAAGGCCCAAATTTCCTTGCGGGCTCGAAGTTGGGATACCCAGGCTCTCGCCGAAGTTGCCGTCCCAGCCTGCATTGCTAGACGGACGTGGTTGTAGCGAACCGTGAAAGCTCGGGTGACCACCGAGGAGGTCCTCAAGGCCATTGAATAAACCCAACCCGCACTTTATGTCCGCGAAGATGTCCGCTCCTCCCAAAGACGCCGCGGTCCACTACAAACCTCATGTCACCCGATCACCCCCTATTCACCTGAAGAGCGCTCGTTTATTCGCTAATACATGTCACCGGGATTTCTCGAATTCGTCGATCTCTGAACTCGCACCTTTGCTAATCGCAGCCAATCGCCCGGTATTGTTTCCAAACAGTAGCGTCATCCGTTACGTAAAAATTCGGTTCCATCTTTCTGTGTTCGATGATTTCTGTTATGCCGTTGACAGTGATCGCTTCGTAAGCCGGATAGTCAGAGGGAAGATATTGTGAGGGAGTTTTTAATTGGAAAGGCTGTTTACAGCTCATCTTGCCACTTTGCTTTTCTATGGTTTGCTCATTTTTGTCTCGCAGTATAAATTGCGCACTGCGGCCCCATGGCTTAACGTAATAGTTCATCGTAAGTGAAATATTAGCGCGCGTAAGTCCCGGCGGGAGGGTAAGCCATTTCGGCAACCTCGAATCAGTTGCCAATTTGAATGTGGCTTCTGGTAGAAAGTTACATCCCATATACGTAAAGCAGACGATTGCTAACAACGTCCCCCACAACCAACCTCTTCTGGCGCGCTGAATCAGCATAGCCATTTCCGGTGTCCTCTAGTTGTGAATCACTTGGCGGTCACGACACATCCGAAGACTGTGCTGTTACACACCGATCTGCACGCTCCAGGAAGGCCGCCAGGGAGCCATGAACTGGCGTTGCAATGATAATTTGCATAGCAGTTGTCGTGCGCTTGGCAGCATGCCAGGATGGCTGAATTGCTGTTCATCGTGGGTGTAAAGGGTCCTGTCGAGCAGATCCCGTCTTGGGGCGTGAAGCCGGGCCAAACGTTCCCATTGAGAGGCCATTCGCTTGTGGGGCCCGGTGTTGCGGTAAATCTTGCAAAAAGGCCCAATAACCATTGGGGCGGAGTAAGGACGATTGGGCCGCCAAGCGCAGCCGTTTGTCCTGGTGTAAGGGCAGATGGCCCGCCAGTACAAGCCCCAAACTCGCATCCTTGTGATGGCAAGCCTAGAGCGATGCCAAGGCCCAGATTTCCTTGCGGGATCGAAGTTGGGATACCCAGGCTCTCGCCGAAGTTGCCGTCCCAGCCTGCATTGCTAGAGGGGCGTGGTTGTAGCGAGCCGTGAAAGCTCGGGTGAGCACCGAAGGGGTCCTCGAGGCCATTGAACAAACCCCACCCGCACCCTATGTCCGCGAAGATGTCCGCTCCTCCCAAGGACGCCGCGGTCCACTACAAACCTCAGTCACCCGATCTCCCCCCATTCACCTGAAGAGCGCTCGTTTACTTGCTAATACGTAAGCTGTCTCCCGGAGTTCTCCTCCGAGTTCTCCTTCTGGTTCGTCTCACTCCCGAGAATATCTTTGAATCCTCAGTACCAAATTCCGCTATGTCGCTTCCTGATAAGCATAAGTAGAAGCATGAACAGAAAACATTGACAAAAAGAAATTGGAGCAAGCGTAATAAATGTAAAGTCTCTAAGTTTTTCGAACGAATAAAGGATAATAACTAAATGTATGGCAAAGAGAGCCAATGTCAGAATCTTTCCCTCAGCTAGTCTGAGTACATCTCGGTTAAGGAGCAGCAAAGGTATAAATACAATGTCGGTCCAAAACAGCGCTTTTCCGATAGCGTCGAAGTATGGAGGACCAAGACCTTCGCGCGCCGTGATAACAAAAACCGCAGCAAGTACGGCGGTTATGCGGCCGCACCATTTCAAGGCTCGTTGGCTATCTGACAGCATCGGTTTTTCTCTTAGCCGCTGATTCGATTATGGTTCCCGCAGAAGAACTTTAGGTTCCTCTACAGCACCCGTTCCGGGGTGACGTGTCCCTATCCAGCCGATGCGAAGCAGCGTTGTTTTTCTGCTCCGGGCGGCACAGGGCCAGAGGACAGACACTGACGCGGCTTAGGGCACCTTGATGTGGTGCTTAAGCCGACCTCGGCCTCTTACGGATTGCGATCACCCCGGCGGCGATCAGTGCATATAAGCCTGCATTCAAGATTGGCATTAGCACCATTCCAGAGTCGCCGGGGAGATACCAGAACGGACAGGTAGCGTAGACAAGGCCCCAATAGATGTTCGTCCAAATCGATTCCTTGGCATTAAAAAAAACAAAGCTGAGCACCCCCCACCACAGGGGAACCAAGCCGCCGATGATTGCCGCATTCCGTATATATCTGTTCATTGACCAAAACCTCTAGGCCTTCCACCGATTCTTGTCACGGGTGCGACCGACAAGCCCCTACGATTGGAACTTGGGTAAAGTATTCGAACACTCGAAAGCTGCCTGGGTCTCCTCGGTCTTTGCCTGCCGCAGCGTCACAAAGGTTCTGATTGCACTGTTGAAGGTTTCTGACTTGGTCAGCTCCGAGGAACAAATTGAAATTGGATAAAGGACTCAAGCCGTGAGCGTCGTAGCAGCCGTCATGTATCTGGCAATCGCCATCTAAACCGCTTATCGGATTACCCGCTCCACCCGGCCCACAGTAGTGAGTTCCAAACAGCCGTTTTGGAAACGGGTCAATTCGGAAGGGAGCCGCAAGATAGCAATTGCCTAGAAACCCGCAGTGATACTTACTCGAAGAGGGACTGCCAGAGCCGTTTGTGAACCCGCCCCCACACGCTCCGAACTCGCATCCTTGTGATGGCAAACCGAGAGCGATGCCAAGGCCAAAATTTCCTTGCGGGATCGAAGTTGGGATACCCAGGCTCTCGCCGAAGTTGCCGTCCCAGCCTGCATTGCTAGAGGGGCGTGGTTGTAGCGAGCCGTGAAAGCTCGGGTGACCACCGAGGAGGTTGAGCAGACCCCACCCGCACCCTATGTCCGCGAAGATGTCCACTCCTCCCGAGGAAGCCGCTCCCACGCAGCCACCAATCCCCCCTAAGGAAAGCGTGCCGCCCGCATCCAGCCCGCTGGGATCAATGAAGTTGGCGGGGTCGCTGGATGCGTAGGTGTAGCGGTTGAAACTTTGCGGGTTGCTGAAATCGTAGCTTCCGTTGTATACATCCGGACTCATCCAGCGGCCCAGATTGGTCGAGTACTGCCGATACTGCGCGTGCTCGGTGTTGTCTTCCAAGTCGCGATCCATCAGCTCGAAGTCATGCTGGTCGCCGTCGTCCCCGCTGGGCGAGAGCCCGTCTCCCCAGGGAAGCGATGAGAGCGACAGCGCAACCCCACCGTTGTAAGTGGTACGCAACCTCTCTGTACCCAACCAGTTCTGATGCTCAAATTGCCGTTGGCCGCCCAAACGGATCGCGACCGGGTTGGAGTCGCTGTAGGCGTTGGACTCGACAAAGCCGTGATTGGATGCGGACCAGTTGGAAACACGCCGCCCCTGGGTATCCCAAACAAACTCATAGGTACCGCGCGTGGGAGCTTCGCGCACGCGCTCGTTCAGGCTGTCGTAGTAGTAGCTTGCGGTCGCGGCGCTGTCGACAGAAATCAGGTTCCCGTCGGCGTCGTAGGAGTAAGTGTGGACACCGTCGCCGGCGATGTTGCCGGGGATATCGTTGGCAAATCCATTGGTGTTGATAATGTTGTTGGAGGAATTCATGCTGACGTTCAGCGAAGGCCCACCCTGGGGCGCGTTCTGCGCCCACCGGTTGCCATACCGATCGTAGGTGTAGGTGAAGTTCTGCACGGTGCCCTGCGTCACGGTTCGCGAAGTCAGCCGGTCGAATTCATCATAGCCGAGGGAGTTGCAAAGATTCAGAACCGTGTCACAGGTCTGCGTGATATGAGTCCCGGAACGCTGCGCGAAATAGCCGTAAAGCTGCGTTCCCCCGGTGCAGGTCTGCTGAGACGAACCGGAGCAGACCCACCCACCGGTGGCCCGACCCATCACATCATAGGCATTGACCGCCTTCAGCCCGTTGCCAAGGGTATACAACGTAGGCCCGAATGGCCCGTCCACCACTGAACCAGGAACAATGATATTCCCCGGATCGGTCCCGTCGGAAAACGAGTCGGTCAGCCCCCAGACCTCACCCGCATTGGAGCGGGTAGGAGATTCGGTGAGTGTTCCCGCGTCGATTCCGGGCGGATTTCGACCCCTCTTTAGCAGCTAAAAACAGCTTCTAAAAGAAGAGCTATTTAAGACTTTTCGTCGTCTTCGGACTCAGCTTCGGCGTCAAGTGCAGCCAGCAGTTCCTCCCTGGCCGCATCGTCGTTTTCTGTCTGGGAGGAGGGCTTTTTCTTTTCGAGATGTGCCGCCGGATGAGTGGCTGCATGAACCTGCTTCAGCAGCATCCGGATCGTGATTTATACGTCAGACGGAACTGGTACTTTTCTAATAATGTTTCCTAAAAGCTCCAGTCCCGTCTGACACATAAACTTGTGTTTGTTGCTCACTCAGGCCGGGCGATTGGCCGCCACAGGAGGTGGCGTTCGGCTCGCGAATGGCCGTGGCCTGACCTGGATAGCGAACCAGGCGGCGGCCTGGTGGCCGGGCTATTCGGTTGTCAAAGATCGCTCCATCGAGTGCGCCTGGGCGCGTTTGCCTTCGTCGTATTCGCCAGGGGCTGAAACGCCGAAGATGATCATGGGGGTGGCGAAATCTGGTTCAAACCCTTGTTGAATCAGCTACTTTTGCGAAGATGATCATTTTTCACATTTTCCCGCCCCCCCGGGGTGCATTTGCTCGCACAGTGACCGGAATTTGCGGCAGTTCCCCGGACGAGACGCCGGTGAGGGTGTGTTGGGGTGCGCCGCTTCCGAGCGCGGATAGGCGTCTGCGGGGAGAACGCTGCAGCGAGGAACCGTCGTGTGTCTACGATGTTTAGGAACATTGAGGCACGCCTCTGCAACAACGGTTTTTCTGCGCAGATGGACGGCAGCGATTGGAGATTCGTACACCCGCGCGGATGCGATAAGTTGAGTTGCTACTCATTAGATGCCAAGTACGAGTAGTTTCTCGCGGCGGACTTGAGATTTTTTTTTGGTCAAGCGCCCGACATACTGTTCGAACAGTCGTTGTTGCCTTAGGGTCATTTCCGTCTGTAGTGATTATTCCGCAGGGAACTGAATCGAGCGACCACGCGAGCCAAATTAACCGCACTTAGTGTTCGCGGAATTACAAGAATGCGTTCATTGCAAAGTGCCACTTCCGTCTGTCACCTGTCGCTCGAACCGCTGTCAGGCGCTCCCGCGCCCGCTGCATCTCCACCCCGTCGGCCCGCTCGATCAACCCGCGCAGCTCCGCCTCCGTCAGCGGCTCTTTACCTGCCCGGAAGCTCAGATTGAGGAACAGCGACCGCAACGTCAGCAGCTCGGCCAGCACGATCTCGTTCGCCTCCGGCGCACCATCCACCGGCGCGGCCAGCAGCACATCCCGGACCCACTCCGAGAGCGTCAGCCCGTTTGCACGCGCACGCTCCTCCAGCAGCGCGAACTCCGCCTCGCTGACCTTCGTGCCGACTGATTTTGTACGGAGCGGCGGCTTCACAGAGCACCGCCTGGACTGGATTTCGGGGAGAGGCCGCACGATGCCTGCGTGTCGCTCGGGACCACGACACCGGGCCGGAGGCGGGCTAAGGGGTTCAGACTCATATGGTTCCCCTACAGCAACGTGCGCTCGCCCCTAGAGTAACCCTTTTAGGCCAGTTTTTCTATTAGCCGCCTGTTTTCAGCAAGTTCCCGAAGCGTAACTTTCGGTTACTCCACAGCACCCGATCCGGGGTGGTGTGTCCCTATCCAGCCGATGCGAAGCAGCGTCGTTTTCAGGATGTTGGCAGAGGAGAGGATTTCGAGGTATGTGTTCAGCCTCCGCGGTTCGAGTCGGCTATCGCTTTGGCCTCTTCCAAGATGTCTTTGGAGGCGTAGTTCGGATAATCAGGTAGAGGCTGTGGCTCAAGAAATAATGGAAGCTGCTCCCGGCTGAGTAGCCATTTTTGAAGTTCTTCTTCTGGAACAGCCGTCTGCCTCTCGTACAGCAACTCAGCTCCGTCCTCTAGGCTGCCATGGATTACATCTAGATGGCCAAGACCTCGGAAGCTTGTGCTAACAAGGCTCCCACTCGGGTTTGTATATGAACCCTCCCCTTGATGACCGATTTCCAGAGCTCTAGTGTAGGCACCGTCAGGAGAGTCAGAGCGAATTAGTACCAGATTCTTGTGGACAACATTTCTGGAATCACCTTCGATGACGATTTCCTCGATGATTTCTGCGATATACCATTGAGCATCAGGTGGAATGTATGTCATGAGTTTCCCTCCCCAGAACGCGTTAGCTATCTCGAAGCCCTTGATCGTTTGCACCCGTAAGCCTTTTTGGTCGCATTGATGGCAGCCAGCCTCTTGGTGTTTCCTCGGGCCGCAGCCTCCAATAAATCCAGTGCTTGACACACTGGCAGATTAGGGTAAAGACGGTAAACATCTTGCATCACACCGGTATCAGCCTTGTTGCCGCTCCCGTGTTGGGACAGTAAAACCCCTGTACCGCCGATGGCGGCGACCGCCCCAACAATCAGTGGGCATGGCTCAGCTGCGACACACGCCGCTATCAATTCAGCGATTGTAGGGATTGCCACCGGAGCCGCCATTGTTCCGGCGTTCTGGAAACCGAAGCCTCCTCCCCCGCAGGCCCCGAACTCGCATCCTTGTGATGGCAAACCGAGAGCGATGCCAAGGCCCAAATTTCCTTGCGGGATCGAAGTTGGGATACCCAGGCTCTCGCCGAAGTTGCCGTCCCAGCCTGCATTGCTAGAGGGGCGTGGTTGTAGCGAGCCGTGAAAGCTCGGCTGACCACCGAAGAGGTTGAACAGACCCCACCCGCACCCTATGTCCGCGAAGATGTCCACTCCTCCCGAGGAAGCCGCTCCCACGCAGCCACCAATCCCCCCTAAGGAAAGCGTGCCGCCCGCATCCAGCCCGCTGGGATCAATGAAGTTGGCGGGGTCGTTGGATGCGTAGGTGTAGCGGTTGAAACTTTGCGGGTTGCTGAAATCGTAGCTTCCGTTGTATACATCCGGACTCATCCAGCGGCCCAGATTGGTCGAGTACTGCCGATACTGCGCGTGCTCGGTGTTGTCTTCCAAGTCGCGATCCATCAGCTCGAAGTCATGCTGGTCGCCGTCGTCCCCGCTGGGCGAGAGCCCGTCTCCCCAGGGAAGCGATGAGAGCGACAGCGCAACCCCACCATTGTAAGTGGTACGCAACCTCTCTGTACCCAACCAGTTCTGATGCTCAAATTGCCGTTGGCCGCCCGCACGGATCGCGATCGGGTTGGAGTCGCTGTAGGCGTTGGACTCGACAAAGCCGTGACTGGACGCGGACCAGTTGGAAACACGCCGCCCCTGGGTATCCCAAACAAACTCATAGGTACCGCGCGTGGGAGCTTCGCGCACGCGCTCGTTCAGGCTGTCGTAGTAGTAGCTTGCGGTCGCGGCGCTGTCGACAGAAATCAGGTTCCCGTCGGCGTCGTAGGAGTAAGTGTGGACACCGTCGCCGGCAATGTTGCCGGGGATATCGTTGGCAAATCCATTGGTGTTGATAATATTGTTGGAGGAATTCATGCTGACGTTCAGCGAAGGCCCACCCTGGGGCGCGTTCTGCGCCCACCGGTTGCCATACCGATCGTAGGTGTAGGTGAAGTTCTGCACGGTGCCCTGCGTCACGGTTCGCGAAGTCAGCCGGTCGAATTCATCATAGCCGAGGGAGTTGCAAAGATTCAGAACCGTGTCACAGGTCTGCGTGATATGAGTCCCGGAACGCTGCGCGAAATAGCCGTAAAGCTGCGTTCCCCCGGTGCAGGTCTGCTGAGACGAACCGGAGCAGACCCACCCACCGCTCCAGCAAGCGCGGATCGCGCAGCAGCTCCATCGCGGCGGCTTGTTCCTCCTCGGTCAGCGTGACCGTCTCTTCCTTCGGAGCGAGGGCCTGTTTGATCTGTGCATCCTGAAGCTCTTCAAGCTTCATCAGCGCACGGCCCAGGTCGCGGCGGATCACCTCTTCCTTGATGCCCAGCTCGTCGGCCGCTTGCTTCATGAAGATGCCGCGCTGCCGGGATGAGTAGAGGTCCAGTGTGTCGACGTGGAACGCCGGTTCGCCGCGCGGCGTCTGGCCGGAGACGAGCACATTCACCTTCAGCAGCTCATAGCTCATGTTCTTAGCGAGTCCACGGATGCGGTAACGCCGGTCGCCCTGCGTGAGGAAGATGTCCTCGCCGCGCATTTCGACCGGCATGTCGATGGTCAACGCGAGCGCTGCCGCTGGCTCTATCGCCGCAACCGGCTCCGGCTTGGCGGCTAAGGGAAGAACATGATTTGGGATGTCATAGTCAACCCCATGCGCAGCATGGCGCTCTTCGCTGCTGGTGGAACGGACGCCAGAACCAGTTGCGTGATCTAACGAAACTCGCCGCTCCACAACTGATACAGGATGAAGATTGCGAAGCAGGCGAACATGGCCCCGACCACGCGACCGGAGATGCTACAGACCCTAGATTCCCAACTCGCAGTGGTGGAAACTGGGTTCTTTGGAAAGAGGGTCCGGTGAACCTTGACGAAGCTCTTCGGCGAAACGCACCAAGTCGCTCCCGAAGCAATGAAGATCAACGAATTGAGCGAAATGAGCAGCCCCAACCAATCGATAGAACCGTGCCTCATTATCACTTCCCCTAACCGCCTGTGTCCGCATCACGCCAGGGCCGCACCAAGCTGCGTGATCTAATGCAACTCACCGCTCCACAACTTATAGAGGATGAAAACTGCGAAGCAGGCGATCATAGCGCCGACCACACGACCGGAGTTACTACAGACTGCGGATTCCCACCATTTCGCCCTGGTGACCTTATCCCGGAAGATTAGAGCGCGGTAGCCGTTTACAAAACGCATGGGCGAAACGCTCCAAACGATTCCGGAAACAAGCATGATCGCCGCGATGAGCGAAAGGTATAGCGCCAGCCAATCGATAGACCCGTGCCTCATCATCCCTCTCCTCTAACCGCCTACGTGTTTGCACCCCGAGTAGGTCCAAGCACCCGAAATACCTGGAACACCATACGAGTATCCCGCAGTGTAACCGCTCGAATTTTTCGATCCCTGAACTCCCCACCAAGGCGTTAAGTTCCATCCGCCGCTCCAGCTCCCACCGCCCAACACATCCTCTGAGGTATTCCCCGGCTTAGCGTGTATAACAACCGGACCTATACTGAAATTGTGGCCACCGGAGACCCCCCATCCCAGACCACCGCAGAGTAGATGATTCTTCGGGTCGTAAGAGACCGTTGTGGCTGGGCCGGTCAATCCATAAAATACCGCCCAAATGCCGCTAAACGATATCGCCCCAGAAGTCACTTGTAACGGGTTTGGTCCTTGACTCGGGCCACCGGGACCGAACGAACTCGGCCCGCCGCCGCAAGCTCCGAACTCGCATCCTTGTGATGGCAAACCGAGAGCGATGCCAAGGCCCAGATTTCCTTGCGGGATCGAAGTTGGGATACCCAGGCTCTCGCCGAAGTTGCCGTCCCAGCCTGCATTGCTAGAGGGGCGTGGTTGTAGCGAGCCGTGAAAGCTCGGCTGACCACCGAAGAGGTTGAACAGACCCCACCCGCACCCTATGTCCGCGAAGATGTCCACTCCTCCCGAGGAAGCCGCTCCCACGCAGCCACCAATCCCCCCTAAGGAAAGCGTGCCGCCCGCATCCAGCCCGCTGGGATCAATGAAGTTGGCGGGGTCGTTGGATGCGTAGGTGTAGCGGTTGAAACTTTGCGGGTTGCTGAAATCGTAGCTTCCGTTGTATACATCCGGACTCATCCAGCGGCCCAGATTGGTCGAGTACTGCCGATACTGCGCGTGCTCGGTGTTGTCTTCCAAGTCGGGGCTAATATAGTGACAGCATACCTATAGCAGCAAAATACTCGTATCGATGGTGAATAGGTATGCTGTCACTGCATTACCCCCGCGCCGATGTCCGCCGCATCGACCGCACCAACGCCATGAGGATTCTCACCGCCCTCCACCGCTTCGCCCAGACCGGCGAGGGCGACATCAAGAAGCTGCAAGGCGACTCCGAAGAACTCCGCCTCCGCGTCGGCGACTACCGCGTCCGCTTCACCGAAGAACCCCACGACACCCTCATCATCCACTCGGTGAGGCACCGCTCCGAAGCCTACCGCTAACCTCGAACACTCATTCCACCGACGCTCAGGGGCTTTGTTTCTTTGTTTTCAGATGGTTCCCCAAGAGGAACTTCAAGGTTGCTCTACAGCAACCTTTCAGGCCCGTTTTTCCCTTAGTCGCTGATTCCATGATGGTTCCCGTACAGCAACCTAAGCTGCTCTACAGCACCCATTCCGGGGTGGTGTGTCCTCGTAAATCCCATGCGAAGCATGGCGCTCTTGAAGACGCTGGCGGGGACACGGAGTTTGGGGGCTGCCTGCTACCGCTTATCCTTGGATTCATGATTGAAACGCTGGCTGTTTCCGGGTACCGCTCGCTTCGAAATCTGGTGCTTCCTCTTGCTCAGCTCACTCTGGTCACAGGGGCGAACGGTAGTGGGAAGTCTAGCCTCTATCGATCACTGCGCTTGCTCGCCGACGCCGCGTCGAACTCCGTCGTCTCCTCATTGGCTCGCGAAGGAGGGCTACCATCTACCCTCTGGGCTGGCCCAGACACGATTGCACGAGCTGTCCGTCAAGGCGACTACCGGATTGAACCAACGGCCCCCCGCAAGTCTGTAAGCCTAAAGCTCGGCTTTTCCGGAGACCCCTACGGGTATGCGATTGATTTAGGATACCCACCGCCACCGCCGCCTGAAACCGCCTTCGATCTCGACCCCTGCATCAAGCGAGAGTGTATCTGGCATGGCGGCGTCTACCGCCGAGCATCGGTTCTTGTTGATCGCCATAATGGCGTCGTCTGCCTTTCGGCTGAGCGCAACAAAGAACCGATCATTCTGACGAAAAATCTCAGTCCAGGAGATGGCATGTTAGCTAGCATTGCAGACCCCCAGCGTGCACCGGAGACTCTTCTGCTCAGGGAGTCGATCCGGGCCTGGAGATTCTACGACGGCTTCCGAACGGACTTCGCATCTCCAGTACGCATTCCCCAGATCGGTACGTTCACGCCGGTGCTAAACAACGACGGCACAGACCTGCCAGCAGCCTTACAAACGATCTTGGAGATCGGGGACAGCGAGGCACTTGAACGAACCATTGACGATGCTTTCCCCGGCAGTCGAATTGCCATAAAAGTGGAGGCTGGGCGATTCGAGGTCTGTTTACAGCAGCACGGCTTATTGCGCCCTCTTTCAGCGGCTGAGCTATCGGATGGCACCTTGCGTTTTCTGCTGTGGACGGCAGCTCTGTTGACTCCTCGGCCACCCGAACTGATGGTCCTAAACGAACCCGAAACCAGCCTCCACCCCGATCTTCTTCCCGCCTTGGCAAGGTTGATCGCCGCAAGTTCAGAGAGGAGTCAAATTCTGGTCGTCTCACATTCCCAGCCTCTAATTGAAGCTCTCCAACCGCTTCAAAATTGCAGACTGTTGCATTTGGAAAAATCCTTTGGTGAAACCCTGCTCACCGGAACAACACTCTTTAACGTGCCCCGGTGGGAATGGCCCACGCGCTAGTTCATGTATTCATACTCCAGAGAGCAGGCGCGATGTCTGGATGATCGCAGTAGATCGGGTCGAGTATATGAGAATAGATGCACATGAAAACGGTCCCCACAGCGGTCGCATATGCGTCCGCCTCCGCTTCGGATCGTTCTCTGACAAGGGCCGCCGATTGATCCAGGGCGAGGAAAACCCCCTGAAGAACAGAGTCCAGCTCTTTTGCGAGTTCTTTATTTGCGATCATCAGTAGTTGAAGCACCCCTGTGGTTTATACGTCAGACGGAACTGGTACTTTTCTAATAATGTTTCCTAAAAGCTCCAGTCCCGTCTGACACATAAACTTCACTCGGCCAGACGCATCCCGGCACCATGCGCACGCTCCTCCAGTAAGGCGAACTCCGCCTCGCTGACCTTCGTGCCGACTGATTTTGTACGGAGCGGCGGCTTCAGAGAGCACCGCCTGATTGAGATTTCGGAGGAAGGCCATGCGAGGGCCGCGCGTCGCAGGAAGGACAGCGAAGGGGCCGGAGACAGGCTAAGGGGTTGCAGCTCATGAGGTTCCCCTACAGCAACGTGCGCTCGCCCTTAGAGTAACGCTTTTAGGCCAGTTTTTCTATTAGCCTCCTGTTTTCAGCAAGTTCCCCAAGCGTAACTTTCGGTTACTCTACAGCTCCCGTTCCGGGGTGGTGTGTCACCCCTAACCCGATGCGAAGCAGCGTGCTCTTAAGGATGTTGATTGGCAAGCTCTATGCGGTAAGCGCCGATGACGATCCGTTGCCCGCAGACCTCTTAGTGGTCACGGCCAAGTAAGGCAAGAGAGCCTTGAATTCCTCCGCTGAACCGATCACCCTCAAGTCGACTACAACATTTCCGGCACACCACAGAAGGGCGTCTCGCAGCTTTGATCGCGCCCCATCGAACCCTGCCAGTTCATCCCGAAACGTCAGATGATCTGCAAGTTTATTGAGGATGGCGTATTCGTCAGGCAGTTCAAATGGACCACTTCCAATGAGGTCTAATACAGTGTTTATACAGTTGAGGACGATAGCATCACGATCAACGTCTTGTTTGGTAATCAGTTCAAGAGCACTAGAAAAGTCACAAACGAAGTCGTATTTGTGTGATGTCTTCACCTTCTGAGGAAGCAACGATTCCAGCAATCCCAAAGCCGCTCGACAGCTATCCTCGTCATTGAAGGCAAGTATCCGCCCGTTTGAACGGATTGGCGAATCTTCGTCTCCAATGACCTCCAGCACAAAAACATCTGCACCGCTAGATTTCATCCCAAAGCTGAGGCCAACCGGCGCGACCATATCTGCATTGTCAAACTCGAAGAAAGCTTGAAGGTCCATAACCTATTTGCCTCTTCGATCTGCCCATTTCTTGAGCTTGTTGTAATCACTTCCTGGACCGGTTCCGCCAGGACAGCCACTTGGACCATACTCGGCTTTACAGACACGATCAGCAAACTGATTTCCTGACTCACCCGGTCTCGGAAGGCCATACTTCTCAGCCCAACTCGGTCTGATGTTCTCTTTCCCAGCCATATAAAGCTCATAGCCGTGGTAAAGGAGTCCAGCTCCGAGTATGAGACCACCGATAGCCCCGCATGGTTCCGCTTCGATGCAGGCTGCCGTGGCAGCACCCACGGCCACAGGGTTTTGGAATGAGCTTCCGCAGGCACCGAACTCGCATCCTTGTGATGGCAAGCCTAGAGCGATGCCAAGGCCAAAATTTCCTTGCGGGATCGAAGTTGGGATACCCAGGCTCTCGCCGAAGTTGCCGTCCCAGCCTGCATTGCTAGAGGGGCGTGGTTGTAGCGAGCCGTGAAAGCTCGGCTGACCACCGAAGAGGTTGAACAGACCCCACCCGCACCCTATGTCCGCGAAGATGTCCACTCCTCCCGAGGAAGCCGCACCCACGCAGCCACCAATCCCCCCTAAGGAAAGCGTGCCGCCCGCATCCAGCCCGCTGGGATCAATGAAGTTGGCGGGGTCGTTGGATGCGTAGGTGTAGCGGTTGAAACTTTGCGGGTTGCTGAAATCGTAGCTTCCGTTGTATACATCCGGACTCATCCAGCGGCCCAGATTGGTCGAGTACTGCCGATACTGCGCGTGCTCGGTGTTGTCTTCCAAGTCGCGATCCATCAGCTCGAAGTCATGCTGGTCGCCGTCGTCCCCGCTGGGCGAGAGCCCGTCTCCCCAGGGAAGCGATGAGAGCGACAGCGCAACCCCACCGTTGTAAGTGGTACGCAACCTCTCTGTACCCAACCAGTTCTGATGCTCAAATTGCCGCTGGCCGCCCAAACGGATCGCGACCGGGTTGGAGTCGCTGTAGGCGTTGGACTCGACAAAGCCGTGATTGGATGCGGACCAGTTGGAAACACGCCGCCCCTGGGTATCCCAAACAAACTCATAGGTACCGCGCGCGGGAGCTTCGCGCACGCGCTCGTTCAGGCTGTCGTAGTAGTAGCTTGCGGTCGCGGCGCTGTCGACAGAAATCAGGTTCCCGTCGGCGTCGTAGGAGTAAGTGTGGACACCGTCGCCGGCGATGTTGCCGGGGATATCGTTGGCAAATCCATTGGTGTTGATAATGTTGTTGGAGGAATTCATGCTGACGTTCAGCGAAGGCCCACCCTGGGGCGCGTTCTGCGCCCACCGGTTGCCATACCGATCGTAGGTGTAGGTGAAGTTCTGCACGGTGCCCTGCGTCACGGTTCGCGAAGTCAGCCGGTCGAATTCATCATAGCCGAGGGAGTTGCAAAGATTCAGAACCGTGTCACAGGTCTGCGTGATATGAGTCCCGGAACGCTGCGCGAAATAGCCGTAAAGCTGCGTTCCCCCGGTGCAGGTCTGCTGAGACGAACCGGAGCAGACCCACCCACCGGTGGCCCGACCCATCACATCATAGGCATTGACCGCCTTCAGCCCGTTGCCAAGGGTATACAACGTAGGCCCGAATGGCCCGTCCACCACTGAACCAGGAACAATGATATTCCCCGGATCGGTCCCGTCGGAAAACGAGTCGGTGACCAGACGGCCCGTTTCCTCAGCCCGCAGAGATGAACTGGCATGGATTAGGATTCCGTCTGGACGCCAGGTTTGAAGGTGCCGTCGTATCACGGTGTGAATCCAGATTCTTAAAGTGATTACCTGCGCAACATTAATTTCGCTTAATTTCTCCGCTGCCGGAAGACCCGTGAGCCATTGAGGGAGCGACCGTTGAGAGAATAGGCGAAGTAACCCCGATGACAACGCTCTAGCAGGCTATTGTGTAACGGTTACGTTTCGTCCGTTCCCCGGTCCGCGAGAGCAGGGCGCCCAGTGCGCCCCTTTGACTCAGCAGCTTTGACACATTTCAAAGCCAAACCAACGGTCGCGCGCCTGCTAGCCCCAGACTCCGTATTCGGTGAGGTGTTGAGAGATTTCGCGAGCGCTTACGTAGATGTCTTTTGGGGTGCGCTTCGCAAGGCGGCGGCAGATGGCCATTTGAACGCGTAAGGTGTCGCCTTCGGCTACGGCGGCTACGATGCGCCTCGAGGCTAGCTCTACTATGTCCATTGCTTTCGCGGCGTAGAGCCGGACCATTGCTGTTGCGGTTTTTGCCAGCGGCAGGTTTCGAGAGATTAGCTTGCGGGCTCGCAGCAGGGCGGACTCCAGGGCGTAGACCTGGATGATGATGTCGGCCAGGTCGGCCATGACTTCCTGTTGATCGGCTAACGCGTTCATGTACTTTTGCGATGCGGCTCCCGCGGTGAAGAGGGCTAGCTTCTTGGCATTGCGCAGGAGTTGCTGCTCCTCATAGAGCGGATCGTTGGAGTGGTCTTCCGGATCTTCAAAGGAGGGCGGCTCCAGGACTTCATCCATCAGCTTCTTGATGGCGGGCAGCAGCGGGAGCTGGCCGGCCATGGCTCGCTTCATGAGCCAACCGGTGATGATGAGGCGGTTGATTTCGTTGGTGCCCTCAAAGATGCGGTTGATCCTGGAGTCGCGATAGGCGCGTTCCACCGGGTATTCCTCGACGTATCCGTAACCGCCATAGATCTGTACTGCGTGATCAACCACGGCGTCGAGCATCTCGGAACCCCAGACTTTCAGGATGGAGCATTCGACGGCGTACTCCTCGATTCGCTTTTGAATGTCGCGCGCGTTGTCGGCGGGGACGGTCGCGAGGGCGTCGTCAATCATGCCGACGGTGCGATAGGCCATGCTCTCGACGGCGAAGAGCTGGGCGGCAGAGTCGGCCAGTTTTTGCTGGATGAGACCGAAGCTGGAGATGGGCTTGCCGAAGGCCTGGCGCTGCTTGGCGTAGGCAATGGCGTGGCCCAGAACGGTGCGGCCGGCGCCCACACAGGCGGCACCTAATTTGAAGCGGCCGATGTTGAGGATGTTGAAGGCGATGTGATGCCCCTTGCCGACTTCGCCGAGGAGATTTTCTGCCGGCACTTTGCAATCGGAGAGAACGAGCGGGCAGGTGGAGGAGCCGCGGATGCCCAGCTTGTGCTCTTCCGCACCAATCGAAAGGCCGGGAGTTCCCTTCTCGATGAGAAAGGCGGTGAATTTTTCGCCATCGACCTTGACGAAGACGGTGAAGAGATCGGCGAAGCCACCGTTCGAGATCCACATTTTTTCGCCGTTGAGGATGTAGTGGCCACCATCGGGCGAGAGGGTGGCTCGGGCGCGGATGTTCATGGCGTCGGAGCCGGAGGTGGCTTCGGAGAGGGCGTAGGCGCCGATGCAGTCGCCGGAGGCGAGGAGGGGCAGGAATTTTTGCTTTTGGGCGTCGGTGCCGTACCAGACGATGGGCAGTGTGCCAATACCCACGTGGGCGCTGAAAGCTACGGAGAAACTGCCTAGCTGGGAGAGATAGTCGGCGACGATGGCAGAGGTGACCTTGTCCATGGCCAGGCCGCCGTACTCCTCGGGGATGTCAACCGCCATGAGGCCGAGGTCTCCGGCTTTTTTCAGCAGGGCGCGGGTCACGTCGAAGTGCTTGGCCTCAATGGCTTCGGCCTCAGGGAGGACCTCATTGCGGACGAAGTCAGAGGCGGTACGCGCGATCTGGCGCTGCTCGTCGGTGAAGTCTTCCGGGCTCATCATTTCGTCGGGCGTGCTTTCGCCGATGAGGAAGTTGCCGCCGGGAATGGTGCGCTTCACTACTTCTGTTGCTGTGGCCATGATTCCCCCTAGTGAATGGACTCGAAGATACCGGCGGCGCCCATGCCTCCGCCTACGCACATGGTGACTAATCCGTATTTTGCTTTTCGGTTTTGCAGGGAATGCAAGAGTGTGGCGGTCAGCTTGGCGCCGGTGCAGCCTAACGGATGGCCTAACGCAATGGCTCCGCCGTTGATGTTTACTTTCGCCGGATCGAGGTTGAGTTGCTGGATCACGGCCAGCGATTGCGCAGCGAAGGCTTCGTTGAGTTCGATGAGGTCGATTTGATCGAGGGTGAGGCCGGCCTGCTTGAGCGCTTTGGGCACGGCGTGCACGGGGCCTATTCCCATTTCCTCGGGCAAGCAGCCGGCGGTGGCGAAGGCTACGAATCTTGCCAGGGGCTGGATACCCAGCTCTTTCGCGCGGTCTGCCGACATGATGACGGCGGCGGCGGCTCCATCGGAGGTTTGCGAGGAGTTTCCGGCGGTGACGGTTCCGTGGGCGTGAAAGGCGGGTTTCAGTTTGGCCAGGGCGGAGGCGGACGTATCGGCGCGCGGGCCTTCGTCGGTCACAAATTGCTTCGTAGCCAGCTTGGGTTTGCTCGAGCCGTTGGTGGAATAGGTTACGGTTACAGGTACGATTTCGGCGGTGAAGCGGCCAGACTCGATGGCAGCGAGCGCTTTTTGGTGGCTAGCCAGGGCGAAAGCGTCGGCTTGCTCGCGGGTGATGTGGTAGTGATTCGCGACCCGTTCGGCGGTTAGCCCCATGGACAGGTAGGAGTCAGCATAGTTGTCGATGAGCCAGGGGTTGACGCTGACTTTGTTGCCGCCCATGGGAACCATGCTCATGGACTCGGTTCCGCCGGCGACGATGACGTCGGCGCCGCCACCGCGGATGCGCTCGGCAGCCATGGCGATGGATTGCAGGCCGGAGGCGCAGAAGCGATTGACGGTCATAGCGGAGGAGGTGATGGGAAGGCCGGCGCGCAAGGCGGCAATACGGGCTACGTTCATTCCCTGCTCCGCTTCCGGCATGGCGCAGCCGAGGATCACGTCTTCGATTTCTTTTTGATCGAGTTGCGGGACGAGGGCGAGTGCTCCCAGGATCGCAGTGGCGGCCAGGTCGTCGGGGCGGGTGGTGGCGAGGGATCCCCGGCCGGATTTTCCGACGGCGGTTCGGATGGCGCTGACGATCACGGCTTCTCGCATTTTGGCTACCTCTTCTCTTTCGACGGAGCGTTCGCTCCAACTACCCCACTCAAGCCAACAACGGGCTTGAATGGGCCACCACAGGTTGTGGGTGGCTGCTCGGTTTAGTTCCTCAGTGGCTTGCCGGTTTTCAAGGTGAAGGCGATGCGCTCCTGGGTTTTGCGTTCACCGCAGAGCGAGAGGAAGGCCTGACGCTCGAGGTCGAGAAAGTATTGCTCGCTCACCATGGTGCCGGGCGGGATGGCTCCTCCGCAAAGGATATTCGCGACGTGGTTTGCCACTTTCTGGTCATGGTCGCTGATGTAATCGGCTTGACGCATCAGGTGGACGCCGAGTTTCAGTGTGGCCAGGGCGCTTTCGCCTGCGGCTGGCACTTCGCGCGGCGCCGGCGGGGCATACCCCGGATCGGCCAGCGTGAGGGCAACCTGTTTGGCGTCATGCGCGAGACGGTCGCGATGCGCCGTGATGTGATCCGCCTCGCTCAGATAACCGAGCAGGCGTGCTTCCGCAGCCGAGGTTGAGACCTTGGCCAGCCCGATCAGCTCGAAGTTGCGCTTGAGGGCTTCGAAGTTGGGCGAACGTAGAACCATTTCCTTGGTGCCACCGCCTCCCGGAACGACACCGACTCCGGTCTCGACCAAGCCCATGTACAACTCAGCGTGGGGTTGGCGGGCGGCGGCGTGGAGGGCTATTTCAGCTCCTCCGCCGAGGCAGAGGCCGTAGGGAGCGACGACAACCGGCCGGGGACAAAAGCGGATGGACGAGGTCATGCGCTGAAACGCACGGATGGCGAAGTCGAGGTCATCCCACTCTGCTTCCTGAATCAGTAAGAGAACCTGGAAGAGGTTGGCGCCGACGGAGAAGTTGGCACCGTCCCCAGTGATGATGAAGCCCTGGAAGTCACGCACCGCATCGCTATCTGGTTTCAGAATCTGGGTTACAAAGCGAGTGATGTCTTCCCCTACCGCATCTTTTTTGGAATGGAGCTCGATGGCGGCAATGCCGTCCCCCAGATCAATGAGCGAGGCGCCGGGGTTGCCTTTAACGATGCCGTTGGCCTTGCGGAAGGCGGCGAGGGTGGCAATGCCGGGCGGCTGGACGATGGGGATGTAGTCTCCGCGCGCGGGATCGAAGACCTGATTGTCACGGTACCAAGGTTTTGCCTCTCCGATGGCGTCCTGCATTTCGAAGGGACCGAGTTCCCAGTTGAAGCCGGCGCGCATCGCGCGGTCGACGCTGGCGGGTTCGTCGGCGATCTCATGGAGGCAGGCGGCGGAGTAGGCGAAGAGGCGGTTGAGGAGCTCCTTTTGGAAGGCGGCGGCCTTGTCTTTGCGGGGATCGCCGGCCATCAGCAAACGCAGCCGCGCGGGCAGTGACTCTTCATTCTTGGCCAATTCCAGCGAGGGAAACTTAGGGCGGGTGGCGGGGCGATAGTCGACGGTTTGCCAGTCAAGGGCCAGACGGAGTTCGTTGCCTTCCGCGTCCTTCTCCTTTTTGTAGAAGCCCTGGCCGGTTTTATCTCCGAGCCAGCGGCGCTCCAGCATGGTCTTGACGAAGGGAGGCAACTGGAGGGCTTCGCCGGCGCGGGACTGGGAAAAATTGGAGATGACGTGGGCCAGGACGTCGAGACCCACCATGTCGGCCAGGCGGAAGCTGCCGGTGCGGGGCCAACCGAGGATGCTGCCGGTAAGGACATCCACGTCTTCGACGGTGAGGCCCTGTTGCTGCATGAGTTCGATAGCCTGCAGCATGACGTAGACGCCGATGCGGTTGGCGATGAAGTTGGGGGTGTCATGGGCATAGACGACGGTTTTTCCGAGGCGGCGATCGGCAAAATCGGCGATGGCCGCGACGGCGGCGGGATCGGAATCTGGGGTGGGGATGATCTCGAGCAGCCGCATGTAGCGGGGAGGGTTGAAGAAGTGGGTGCCGAACCAGGCGCGGCGGAGCGGGACGGGCAGAGCTTCTGCAATGCTGGCCACGGGCAAACCACTGGTATTGGTGGTGAGCACGACTCCTGGCTTGAGATGAGGAATAATCTTCGCCAGGAGCTGCTGCTTGATGGCGAGGTTCTCCGTCACGGCTTCAATGACCCAGTCGCATTTGGCGAGGAGGGCGAGGTCATTATCGAAGGTTCCGGTCTGGATGAGGCGGCTGTTGGCTGGGTCGTAGAACGCCGCCGGCTTGGCCCGGCTGAGCCCCTGCAAGGCGATTTCGGCGACGGCGGTTGGGCCCTTGGCGGGGTCTCCGGCAAGGTCGAGCAAGACCACGGGGATGCCGGCGTTGGCCAAATGAGCAGCGATGCGAACACCCATGGTTCCTGCGCCTAGAACGGCGGCGCGGTTGATTAGCCCTAGACTCATGTTGTAACGGTACGCTTTTCACGAGGATGTCGAAAAAGGGTAAACGTGAATATGGAGTGAAACATGGGAGTAACGGTACCGAGGTTGCAACGGCGGACCATTTACTTTAGAAGCGTTTAGGAGGGTTTGCTCATGCAACTTGCAATTGTGATCATGGCCGCGGGCAAGGGCACGCGACTCAAGACCAAGCGACCCAAGGTCCTGCATGAGGTGGGCGGGAAGACGCTGATCCGCCACGTGGTGGATGCGGCGCGGCAGATCGTTCCGCCGGAAGACATCTACGTGATCGTGGGCCACCAGGCGGAGGCAGTGCGGGAGTCGCTGGCCAGCCTGGGGGTGCAGTTCATCGAACAGGCGGAGCAGCGGGGCACCGGCCACGCGATCCAAATAACGCGGCCGGCGGTTGAGGGATACGTCGACTTGATTGTGCTTGCCGGCGATGTGCCGCTGATCCGGCCGGAGACGATTCGCAAGTTGCGGGATTTCCACCTGGAACGGCGGGCGGCCATGACCATCCTCACCGCCGCTCCCCCTGACCTGCAGGGTTATGGGCGCGTGGTCCGTAAAGCGGCCAAATCCGACGAAGTTCGGGAGATTGTGGAAGCCAAAGCGTTGACGCCGGAGTCGGCTAAGGCGCGGGAGATCAACTCCAGCATTTATGCATTTGCCAGCGAGCCCTTGTTCTCGCACATCGGCAGCCTGGGGACGCAGAATGCGCACGGGGAGTATTACCTGACGGATATGGCCGCCATCCTCAATGCGGCCGGGGCGTCGGTGTTGGCATACGAAGCGGAAGATCCAGACGAGGTACTGGGCGCCAACACGATCGCGGAGATGATGGGCATCGACGAAACGCTGCGCATGCAGACGGCGCGGCGGCTGATGGCGGAAGGGGTGACTATCTTTCGTCCGGAAACTTCGGTAATCGATGCGGGAGTATCCGTGGGAGCGGATACGATCATCGAACCGTTTGTGCAGTTACTGGGGGAGACCAAGGTGGGCAATGAGTGCCGCATCCGCTCCTATTCCGTACTGGAACACACCACGGTGGGCAACCGCGTACTGATTCGCCAGGGCTGCGTGATCACCCAGTCACGCATTGACGATAGCGCACTGATCGGGCCCTATGCGCACGTTCGGCCGGAGAGCGAGATCGGCGAGGGAGCGCATGTGGGCAACTTTGTCGAGACGAAGAAGATCCGCCTGGGCAAAGGATCCAAGGCAAACCACCTGACCTATCTGGGGGACGCGGAGATTGGCGCGGGCGTCAACGTGGGAGCGGGCGTGATTACCTGCAATTACGACGGAGTGAGCAAGCGCAAGACGATCATCGGGGATGGGGTTTTTGTGGGCAGCGATTCCACGCTGGTGGCGCCGTTGACGCTGGGCAACGGCTCCTATGTTGCAGCAGGATCGTGCATTACCGAGGATGTGCCGGAAGACGCGCTGGCGCTGGGCCGGGCAAGGCAGACGATCAAAGCAGGATGGGTGGCGGCGCGGCGGAGCAAGAAGTAGAGGGCTAGGCGGCTTCGGTGCGGGCCTGGGCCGCGAGGATCTGGGCCAGGCGGATGCGGGCGGCAAAGCCGGTGCGCTGGACTTTGGCTTCGGGAATATCGAGGAGGCGGGCGATGGCCGCTGAGCTGTAGCCCTCGACGTCGCGCAGCAGGAAGACGAGACGCTCGTTCGGAGGCAGGTTGCGGACCGCGGCCTCAAGGTCGGCGCGGCGTACATTGCGATTGCCTAAGGCACCCCCGGCGGTAACGGCCGGAGACGGTTCCTCGTTTTGTAGGGGAAAGCGGGCGTTGAGTTCGGTGATCAGAGCGGAGTCCACGACAAAGCCATCGGGCTTGTCGCTCTGTTGAAACGCACGAACGAAGGTGGTGGTGAGAATTTCTTCGGCTTCGATTTCGTTACCGGTCATGTAGAACGCGAGGGAGAACGTCCGATGGCGGTGGCTTTCATAAACATCGCGCTGTTCCTGTTCGCAAGATTGCTTGGCAGCCTGGGAAAGGACGGATTCAGCGGATAGTTCACGTTCAAATTTGAACAAGACCACCCCAATTCAGGCAGCTTCGCCTGGAAATGAAAAGCTGTATAGCTAGGATGCAGCCAAAGAAAGTATAGCAGTTTGGCCTTGGGGCGGAGAATTGGAAATCCACACTCCCGGTTGGAGATAAACTCAGAAGGAACACACGAACAGCAAATGTAGCAAATTGCGGTGGGCCTGTTACCGGTCACGCCGCAAGCGGTTGCAAAGATAGTGGGTCCATGGGACATCAAGGGAACAAAGGCGGTTGCAACCCTGCATTTTGGGGTTGCGACGAGGGTAGTATCGGTACGGGAAACAAAGCATGGAAATAGCGCGCATCCCCGCACGGGTTCTGGTGGTGGACGGCCAGTCGCAATTTCGGGCAGCGATCGACAGCATGCTCGAACGAGCGGACTACACGACCGTCTACGCCAACGGCGGGCGCGAAGCTCTGGCTCACATGGAGCAGGGTGCTCCGTGCGACCTGGTTATGTCTGACCTGACCACGTCTACGGTGGCAGGCACGACCCTGTTGGAATGGATGCGCCGAATGCAACCGGATACTCCTCTGGTAATTCTGGCCCCGGGCCGCGACGAGGCGGCCGCGCTCGCCGCGGTGCGGGAAGGCGCCTTTGACTACCTGTTGAAGCCATTTCAGAAAGACCAGCTTTTGATGACGCTCAAGCGGGCTGTCGAGTATCGCCGGCTGTTGCAGCAGAACGCCATGTACCGGCAGGACTTAGAGCAGATGGTGAGCGCGCGCACGGGGATGCTGCACCAGGCGATCGCGGACCTGGAGCGATCGTACGACATCACCCTGGAAGCGCTGGGCGACGCTCTCGATTTGAAGGATGCGGAGACGGAGGGACACTCGAAACGGGTGACCGCCTTCACTATCGCCCTGGCACGGCACGCCGGTGTGTCGGCGCAGCAGATTCCGATTGTGGCGCGGGGAGCGTTTTTGCACGACATTGGCAAGATGGCGATACCCGACGCGATCCTGCTCAAGCCTAGCCGTCTTCAGGCGGATGAACAAAAGGTCATGCGCGAGCATTGTGCGCGGGGTTACCAGATGTTGCGCAAGATCCCCTTCCTGCAGGAGGCTGCGGAGATTGTGTACAGCCACCAGGAGCACTACGATGGCAGCGGCTATCCGCGTAAGCTGCGGGGAGACGAGATTCCGCTAGGGGCGAGGATCTTCGCGGTGGCCGATACGCTGGATGCTATTACGTCGGACCGGCCATATCGTAAGGCGGCCTCGTTTGCAGCGGCGCGGCAGGAAATCAAGCGTTGCGCGGGTACGCAATTCGACCCCAAAGTGGTGGATGTTTATCTCAGCCTGCCTGATCAATTGTGGGAGGATCTGCGAGCCGAGATCAGCCAGAAATCAAAGAAGAGCGCGCCGCTGCAGATCGAACCGAAGGACAGATCGAAGCTGCGCAAGTGAGGAATAAGCAATGAGTGTTTTGAGTGGGGAGAAGATCGCGGAGAGTTTGCAGGGGCTACCGCAATGGAAGCTCGAAGGTAAGGAGATTGTGCGCCGTTATGAGTTCGCCGATTTCGCGGCGGCCATGGTGTTCGTGAACCAGGTGGCGGAAAAGGCGGAAGCGGCTGGGCACCATCCGGACATTGATATTCGGTACAACAAGGTGCGGCTGGCGTTGATTTCCCATGACAAGGGCGGCCTCACCACGCGTGATATCAGCATGGCTGGGGATTTGGATTCGCTGGGATAGCGGCCGGGGCCAGGGATCGTTTTTTGGGGTTTTAAGGTTCCGGGCTTTGGGTTTCGGGGGTTTCGCGCTCTGAGTCTTGGGGATATTGGCGGATTTCGGCCAGGGTTCGGCGGTTCCAGATGGCTACGGCGATGCCGCCCAGGGCGGCGGAGGTGGCGAGGAGCAGGCCGGAACGCCAAAGTTGGCGCAAATCGGCTTTCGCGGGACGAAGTTTTCGCAGGGGTTGAAAGAAAGACATGGTCAGAGAAACTTATTTTTCAGGATCGCGTCTATGCTTTTGAAGGGTGCGGTTGGGCCCAAAAGATACAGGATTTGGGATTTAGAATTTCGAAAAATATGTTTTTTCACGAAATTCTGCATTTGCAACTGGAAGATTCTGGATTGCATCTGTTAAGATAAGTTCAGTCGCGATCAAGAGCGTTGCTCTCGCGGCGCAGGTTTGAACACAAGTTGCGTCACTGGCCTCCCGGCACGGACAATTTAACGTTCGTGCCGCCTTTTTTTTGCACCCAGCACCCTCACGCCTAGCAATTTGGTCGCCGAACCCAGGTTCGCGCTACACTGGCTTTTCGAGGAGGGGTATGCGTCGATTTCTGATATGCATGGCGGTGGGTTTGTTGTCAGTAGGCGCGTCTGCGCAATGGGTCACGGATGCCGACGTCCCCGCCTATCACCCGGCTCCTCCGCCGCACGCAACGAAGCTGCCGGCGGTGCTTTCGGGCAAGCAACTGACGGGGCCGATGTTCCAGTATCCCTGGCAGAAACAGGTTTACGTCGATGCGGCCAAGGTGCAGACGGTGCTTTACCAACTGCCCTGCTACTGCCGGTGCGACCGGAATATGGGTCACGAGAGCCTGCACAGCTGTTTCGAGGGACTGCACGGGGCGGAATGTTCCACCTGTGCCAAAGAGGGGCTTTACGCGTACCAGATGACGCTGAAGGGCAAGAGTGTGAAAGAAATCCGCGAAGGTGTGATGCGTAAGGACTTTGAAAGCATCGATCTGAACGCGGTTGGGATGTAGATATACTTAAGGTAAGGGGGCGTCACGGTTTCGACGGGATCGATTAGGTTAAGAGGCATGCCGGGGTGTGAGCACCCGTAATCGCTTGCAAAAACAATAATTGCTAACAACAACCTAGCACTTGCTGCTTAATTAATTAAGTAGCCGTTCGCCGCGGCTTTGCCTGTGGGCTGCGAACGAACGTCGCACAGCGGGCTGGTTTCTGCGACCCGGTCCGAGTTGCAGAGATGAGATCATCGGACTAGCGTTGCGCGCATCTTGTCGATTCTGAGTGCGCAGGGCGAATCCTTCGGAATCGACTACGCATGGAGTCTCTTTGCTGACATGGATTTCGGACGCGGGTTCGACTCCCGCCGCCTCCACCAATAAAAGTTTTATTATCAATAATTTGCACGATCCGCCTACGGTACAATTCCCTTCCGTCTCTCAGCAAGCCTCATATTTTATGGAATCTACCTACCGGACGCGGACGCGGGCGGGTTATCCGCCCACGTCCACTTGTGGCGATATTTGTGAATTCGGAATCGCGGTTTGATGCTGGTGACCGAGAAATGGGAGAGGCGAGGAATGGCCCCGGCGCGTTGAGCAGATGCCCAATGTGGCGACCTTCCGCCGTGATCCTTTCGATAAAGGAGGATATGCTTGCGTCTCAGAGGGCGACTACGGCCGTCTCGACCTTTTCTGAAGCGGCAACTCGAAGATTGCGGCCTTTCAGTTTTCCGGAACTCTGCCACTGAAGAGAACGTTTATGCCGCCATGAAGGAGCAGCTTCGCAGCTTCTTTTCCCACACTGCGGGAACCGCCCAGCGCGACGGCTACTTTATTGTTGAAGTCATTTCTGTTTCCTTTCGTGGGCAATTCTTATTGGAGCTGTTTCTCAGACGCAGTTCTAATAGGTTTATATTTCTGTTTTATTGAACAGCCTTTCTTCGAGGCACCGTCGATCATGGTTAAATGTGGCGCCAGCAGCCTTTGCAACATCATTCGAGCCCGGTGCAATCTGACTTTCACGAGCGAAGTACTGATCTCCAGGATCTGGGCCGTATCATTTGTGTTGAGTTCCTTTACGTCCCGTAACAGGAAGACTTGCTGGTAAATATCGGGAAGCATCTTTACGGCCTGCTCAAGTAACTTCCTGATCTCCGCACGCTCGACTGCTTCGGAGGGAAGCTCTCTCCAATCACGCAAGAGTGCCGGAGAAACACACATCTCTTCAGCCCGAGATACATCGAAAGGCAGGATTCGGGCGGTTGACCGTCGCCGCAACCTGTTTCTCGCCTCGTTTAGAGCGATTCTTATGAGCCAAGTACTGAACTTCGAATCACCCCGGAACGCTCCCAGATTTCGCATGGCTCGGACGAATGTTTCCTGCGCAACGTCCTCGGCATCCTCCTTATTTCTCAAGCAGGAAAGAGCTATAACGTAGACGATCCGCTCATGAGGGCGAATCAACTGGTGATAGAGTTCGGTGTCTCCTGCCAAAATAGCGGCAATCAACTCCGATTCCGTTCCGATACTGCCACTCATTGCTTCGCCTCTCTGTCGAGCAGTTTTCGGATCATGCATTTTTCACTCAGGCGCAACAGGCGATGATGATTCATCCGGACGATGGCGTTGAACACATAACTTACAGCTCAAGAGCCGCCTTCAGCTGAAGCATGCGTCCTCTAGAAAACCTGCTACCATTTGCGATCAGCTTCGCAACGACTCCGCATATCGTAGGGAACCCAGCCCTCATCCAGGATGCTTGGCCATGAACTGGATGATCAGGGCTGCAATCTCGTCCGTCTTTTCGTCCAGTGCGAAGTGCCCAGCGTCGACCATGTGGATTTCAGATTTCGGAAGATCGCGCCTGAACGCTTCCGCGCCCTGCGCCACGAAAGAAGGGTCGTGCGTGCCCCAGGCTACGAGTGTCGGGGGCTGGTGCTCGCGGAGCCAAGCCTGCCATTCCGGGTAAGACGCAACGTTGGTCCGGTAGTCGTAGAACAGGTCCCCCTGGATCTCGCGCTGACCCGGCCGCGACAGATCGGCATACTCGCTGATCCAAGTATCCGGGTTGTAGCGAACCGGATGGGACGTGCCGGCGACGTGCCGCTCCTTGGCGGCCTCGAGCGAAAGAAAAACGTCAAGGACCTCAGCATGAGCGTTGGGGTCCGCCCAGTATTCCGCGATCCTGGTCCATTTAGCTCCGAGGCCCGCTTTGTAGATGTTGCCGTTCTGAATGATGAGCGCATGCAGTTGGTCAGAGTGCGCCAGAATGATGCGAAAGCCGATCGGAGCGCCGTAATCGTGAAGGTACATGGTGTAATGCCCGACCTTCAGCTTCTCAAGAAAATCACTCATCGTCTGGGCAAGATGATCGAACGTGTAAGTGTAGGCGGCCGTCGAGGGCGCGTCGCTCAGACCGAATCCGGGATAATCCGGAGCGATGAGATGATACTTTGTCGCGAGCAATGGAATGAGGGTGTCGAACTCGCGCGAAGATGACGGGAAGCCATGCAAGAGCACGATGGTTGGGGCATTTTCAGGTCCAGCTTCCCGGTAGAAAATCCCGACGCCGTCGACCTGCACGCGACGATAGGTCGTAGTTGTGTTAGTCGAAGGGAGCGACGCGGCATGTAACGCGCCTGCAGAAAAGGCGGTGGCAAGAACGTAATTTGCTATGCGGTTCATACGATGTTTCTTCTCCGAACATTTCTTACCGGAAGCATCCGGTAAGAGAAGCGTGGTGCGTCATGAAAGCACACTGGCAGCGCTAGGGGCGTCTAACTCGTTCGAGCGCCAAGGTGTCGATGTATTGACGATGGCGTTCGATTTTCCCGTCCTGGATCTCCCATACATGCGCGTATGCAAGGTCGGCGCGTTTGTGTGTTGCGCGGTGCACGCAAGCGAAGCGGCCCAATGACACCACCGTCGAGCCATCAACAAGAAATTCTGAAGGAGCTGGTGAGAAACTCTCCCACTCCTGCATAAGTGGAACGAACACTTTTTTCATAACCTCCTCGGGACCCCTGTCCTGAATGTCGAAATCGACCACTGAAACCCACTCAATGTCGGGAGCCATCAGGCCAACCATCTTCCCGGTGTCACCTGCTGCTATTGCTGCATAGAAATTGCGTACTGTATCGACTGGCGTTGTCATTGCCTTCTCCTTTACCATGACTTCATCTGCCATCGTGCGACGGTAATGAGCCGGCCTCCAGGAGCAACCTCTGATTAAGCGAGCTTGTTACTCCTGCCTACAGTCTCTTGAGAGTAAGGTCCCATAAGCGAGAAGAATAGTTCTAAATTCTTGTCACATACTTAAGCAAAGCTGAAGTGTTGCCGGCTGCTGCGTAGAGGCTGCTGTGTCACGATCGGCTCATTTGAAGTCGTGCATGGGTTAGATATCTTTTGCAGAAGCCAGAAGACGACTCACTGGCAACCGTCAGTTAGCTTTCGCCTGCTCTGGGAAGTCGATGCGGTTCTGAGCCAAATACCGATGGATATTCGATATCACCACCGAACCCTCGCCAACCGCCGATGCGACACGTTTCACCGATTCGGCTCTCACGTCGCCGACAGCGTAGACACCAGGAACACTGGTCGCGTAAGGTGTGGCTTCAAATCCCCATCTACCACCGGTGAGAACAAATCCCTTGTCATTGAGCTTGACGGCGCCATACACCCAACCGGAGTTTGGCTCCGCGCCAATCATGACAAAGACACTGGAAATCGCCCTTCGCACTGATTCGCCAGTTTTCCGATTCGTCCACGTGACGAACTCAAGAGACGCCTTACCTTCGAGTTCGTCGATTTCTGTATCCGTGTAGAGAGTGATGCGCGAAGAATGTTGGATTCGTAAAATTAAATATTGCGACATTGTACTTTCCAAAGAGACGCCACGAATGATGTGATGTACATGTTTCGCGACACCGGAGAGGAAGATCGAGGCTTGTCCGGCAGAATTTCCACCTCCTACGACAATGATTTCTCGTTCACGGCACAACAGCGATTCCATCGCCGTCGCGGCATAAGAGAATCCCCTATTTTCGAAATCTTCGTGGTTCTTCACGTTGAGTCGTCTATACCGCGCCCCGCTTGCGATCACAACAGAGCGGGAGCAAACAGCCGTACCGCCAGCTAGGATCAACCGATGCAGGCCATCCACCTGTGCTGTGCTTACAACGTCGCGTGAGATGGCGAAGCGGACCCCAAACTTGAGCGCTTGTAGATGGCCACGGCTCGCCAATTGCGCCCCCGAAATTCCGGTCGGAAATCCGAGGTAGTTCTCAATCTTTGAGCTGGTACCGGCCTGTCCTCCAGGGGCATTCCCTTCGATCACAATTGTGGATAAGCCCTCGGAAGCTGCGTAGACGGCAGCGGCCAGACCTGCGGGGCCGGCTCCGACAACGGCAACATCATAGATGGTATGAGGTTCAGGAACTTCGGTGATGCCTAGTTCGTCAGCGAGATCGCAAAGGGCAGGCCGAACCAGGACACGGCCATTTAGCAGCTCGACCTCTGGCATCTTCGTCGCAGCCAAGCCTTTACCGGCTTCATCGTTCGTCGGCATCTCCTCCATTCGGTGCGGATAGTAGTTGCGAACAAGAAAGCGACGGAGGCTTAGTAGATCCGGATTGCCTTCACACCCTCGAAGTACGACTCCTGTGGATGGGTCGCCGGTCAGGCTGATGCGACGCCATATGCAAGCGGAGACAATAATGTTCGCGATATCGCCCTCAGCACGCATCAAAGCCCGCAAGTTCGTTCGAGAGACTCGCACCAGCCGACTCGTCGATGTCGTTCGTGCTTCGGCGACGGATCTCTGCGTGTTTAACAGGTTTAGCTCGCCACTAAATTCTCCAGCACGCAAAAAGCGGAAACATTTTGAGCCACCTCCTTTCACTAGAAGTCGGCTCTCAATCTCCCCTGTGAGGACCACGAACATGTCTGTGTCTCGATCACCATACATGTACAGACGGGTGTCTTTCGGGACGGTCTCTTCTTGCCCGTAGGACGCGAGTCTTTGAAGCATTTCGTCGCTTAATCTGGGAAAGGCTAGATCACTGCGGAACTCAACGTCCGAGTGCGACGAAGTCAGAGGTTGGGGCGACACAGCCTGGGCTGCTGCAGTGAGTTCCTCTTTCGGTTCGTTCATCTTCCATACCCTCCACAGATGGACCGGTGACAGCAGCGGCTATGGTGTCCAGAGAAGTGCCTCCTGGAGCCAGCTGGTTTCTAAGTCCGTCTTCATCGTCTCAGGGGTTCGCCAGCAATGGTGAGATAGGAAGATCGCCGCCATGATGATTGAGCCAATCTGCAGAAGTTGCATCGAGCCCGTAGCGATCATCAGAGTTGTCGATAGCGCTCGATAACCGAAACCGCCTGCTCCCGCCCTGAACATCCGGGCGCACTCAGTTGGATTCTTAGCAATCTGCGCCTTCCCCCGGCTCTGGCGAAACGCCGGAAGCTCACCAACACCGTCACAGGATGGAGGAGCCATGAGGTTCAAACGCCCTTGTTCTGCCCACCATCGACATCGATGATGGCTCCGTGAATCCATCTCGCTTCTTCAGTTGCTAAAAATGCGACGAGCTCCGCAACATCGCCTGGCTCGCCGAGACGCGAGATCTTCAAACGCCGGGTAGATTGAAGAAGATACTCGGCATAGTCGATTCCTTCCTGTGCGGCGAGCTTCTCCATCATTTTCCTGCGGCGTGACGTCTTGATCGTGCCCGGCTGGACCAGGTTGACATGAATGCAATCCTGAAGCCCTTGCTCGGCAACCGACTTCGATAGTGCCGCGATACCGCCGTTGACAGCTGATACCAATGAGAGATGGCGTTCTGGCGTCCTCGCCGTGCCCCCGCCGATCATGACCAGATGGCCTTTCGCAGCCTTCAACATTGGCCAGGTGTTCTTGATGACTCGGAGATTTGCGAAAAGCTTCAACCCGAACCCTGTTGCCCAGTCCTCGTCCTTCAGTTCGAGAAAACCACCTTGGGGCGCAGCGCCTGCGTTGGTGACGAGAATGTCGATACCGCCCCACGATTGCTCGACATCGGTAGCGAGCTTCGCAGCTGCACCTGGCTCAGTCAAGTCGAGAGAAGAGAATTTAACTTCGGAGGTGAACGATCGCAGCTCATCGCACGTAGAGGAAAGCTCCTCCTGGCTCCGGGCAGTGAGATACACGCGAGCGCCTTCGAGTGCAAATCGGCGTGCGATAGCCGCACCGATTCCCCTTCCGGAGCCTGTCACGAGTACACGTTTGTCTTTGAAGCGTTGCATACATCCCTTTCGTACCCGAATACGAGCGCTATGCTGCGCGATGGTGTCTTCATCATCACGCGGCTGACCACTCTCACCTCTCGATTCGGAATGGAAACGCGAATGTGTTCAGCGATCGAAGACGGCTTTGATTTCGTCCGCCACAGTTTGCACCTTCTCATCCAGAACAAAGTGCCCTGCATCCAGCCAAACGAGCTTGGCTTCTGGAAGATCACGCAGGTATGCCTCGGCTCCGGGCGGCACGAAGAAAGGGTCCTTCTTTCCCCAGGCAATCAATGTCCGGGGCTTGTGCGCGCGGAAAGCGGCCTGCCACACAGGATAGAGTGCGATATTGGATTTGTAGTCCTCCAGCAGGTCAACCTGGTAGTCTTGCACCCCGGGCCGGTCGAGCAATGCTTGATCGAGTACCCAGTTGTCCGGATTGATAGCCTCAGGATTCTTTGCGCCGACCAACCAATGGAACTTCGTGCCCTGCAGACTAACGAACTCGCGGGCGGGCTTTTCAGTTTCAGGCGTGCGCCTCTCCCACAGCGGTAGCAGCACCTTTTTGGGCGCATCTCCTACGCCGTCCATGTAGGCGTTGGCGTTCTGGATGATGAAGCCACTCACCTGCTCTGGTTTTTCGGCGAAGAGTCGGAACCCGACTGGGCCGCCGTAATCCTGCATGTAGAGAATGTACGAGGTGAGACCGAGTTGATCGAGCAGACCACGCACATGTGCTGCAAGATTGTCGAAGGTGTACTCGAAGTCACTTCTCGATGGGGCATCAGAATGGCCGAAGCCGATGTAATCGGGAGCGATCAGGTGGAAATGGCCGGCGAGAGCAGGAATCAGCTCGCGAAACATTTGGCTGCTGGTTGGAAGTCCATGCAATAGGACAACTGTGGGAGAGCCGGGGTCGCCGGCCTCACGATAGAAAACCTTGCGGCTGTTGACGGTCGCCGTCCGATAGTAAGTCGGGTGCAACTTTGGTTGCGGTGTTGAGGATGCCATTTGAACTCCTTGTCGATTGCGCTCCGAATAGGGCAGCCATTTAGAACGTAGGACATGGAGAGCACGAAGAAAAGTTCCAAATATTGAATTGATTGGTGAGTATTTTTGACGAGTCCTGCTGCGGCCTGGAGGAAGCATCTGCGAGGACACTAAATTCTAGAGGCGAAACTTCACCAGGATTGCCTCAAGGGCAATATAAGGAATATGCCGAGAGCACCCAGATTCCGGCCTGAGCAATCGTTGACCCGGGGAACCGTACACTCCTGTCCTGGACTTGGGGTTGAGGGTAGTCAACCGGAAGTTACGCGAGCTTGGCGGTCAACAGTTTCGACGGTGTGGACGAGACGTAGATAGCGACCAACTCCTCTGTGATTTCTGCGAACCGCATCGCGTTCGGAGACCGGAGATTGCGTCTTCGATGAAGCACGACAGATATATTTCCCAGCGGGGGGAGGCCCAGGTCGATGGTCCGCACGTCTGTGGGCAGGCTAAGTTCAGCTCGTGTGGTCAGTCCTAGTCCCGCACTGACAGCGGCCCACAAGCCCGTCAGGCTGGGGCTCGTCATTGCAACACGCCAAGGGCGTCCGGCGCTTTCCAGTGCTTCTAGGCCCGGTGTCTGACATTGGCACGGTGGGCTGAAGAGAGCAAGTGGTAACGGCTGTTTTGCGCGATATCTGAAACTTGGGCTTGCGATCCAGTACAACGGCAGCTCGCTCAGCAGCTGCGCCGTCTTCTTCTGTGAGCCGCCTAACGTCAATGCAAGATCGAGGTCGCCGGAGTCGATCGCTTGCATGAGTACCTGGCCCCGGTCTACCGTCACCTCGAGTTTTACAAGCGGGTAGAGCGCACTAAAGCGCGCGATGACCAGAGGCAAAACGTTGACCGCGAAATCCTGCGCGAATCCGATTCGGAGGACACCAGAAAGAGACGATCCGCGCAGAGTATCGATCATTTCATCATTGAGTTCCAGCACCTTCCGGGCATATCGGAGAGCAATCTCTCCCTGTTCGGTGAGAAGTGTCTTCCGGCCTTGCTTCCGAAAGAGAGGTACTCCTATCTCGTCTTGAAGGCGCTTCATCTGCAGACTGATTGCAGATGGTGTGCGCCCGAGGCGCTCCGAAGCGCGGCCAAAACCGCCCAGGTCTTGCGTGATCACTAACGTACGAAGGCTGTCCAAGCTGAGATTGTTCAAAACCATAGTTTAAATAACCTCACCGATAGCGTTAGAACTTCTCACTTTTTTTGATCTTTCGACATCCTTATGCTCAATAGTAGCCCACCAAGCGGGCCGAGTGTGACCTGGCCGCTGACACGAGATGCACTCAAGTGCCGATCTTTTCAGCTTCCGGACAGTGGCTCACCCCACGAGTTTTGACTCGGCGAAAGGTGAATTATGAACAAAGTTCCTTCTAACGCAACGATCGTTCTGGTGCATGCCGCATGGGCGGACGCATCCTCGTGGTCTGCCGTGATCGGCCCGCTACTCAAAGCGGGCATCAAGGTGATCGCTGCCCAGATTCCAATGACTTCGCTGTCCGACGATGTAGCTGCTTTGAAAGTGGCTCTGGAAAGGGCGGGCGCAGGGCCAATCCTCCTTGTCTCTCACTCTTACTCTGGCGCCGTGATCACCGCTCTCGAAAGTGACGATCGTGTCCGAGGGCTAGCCTATGTGGCAGCCATGCCGCCGGCCGAAGGGGAAACAGTAGGGGACTTGTTCTTTCGAGAGCCTCCCCACGAAAAAGCTCCTCATCTGGAACCCGACAGTCATGGTCTCTTATGGATGTCGGAGGAAGGAATGAAGAATGGGGTCACCCACCGAGCCACGGCGGAGCAAACTGCAATTATGACGGTGACGCAACGCCCGATAGCGATGAAGTGTCTTGGTGAAGCGATACAGACTCCAGCATGGAGGTCGAAACCTTCGTGGTATCTGCTGGCCGAAGATGACCGTATGTTCAGCCCGAAGACACAACATTTCGCCGCCGACCGCATGGGTGCACAGGTCCGTTCACACGATGTAGATCATGCTCCTCAGATCTCGTCGCCTGAGACCGTTGTAGAGTTCGTGTTGGAAGCGGCCAGTGCGCTGCTCTGAGCAGTAGATGATCTCGCGTACAAACAATCGGATTGACAATAAGGGGAACCACAATGACTACGTACCAGCATGCCGCCATCCAGGGCCACAAGATCTTCTACCGCGAGGCCGGCTCGACCACGAATCCGACGATCGTTCTGCTTCATGGCTTTCCGTCGTCGTCGCACATGTTCCGGGAACTGATCCCGCAGCTCGCCAGCCACTTCCACGTTGTCGCGCCAGACTACCTCGGCTTCGGCTATAGCGACGCTCCCGCGGCAACCAACTTTCAATACACCTTCGACAGCATCACCGCGCAGATCGAGGAGCTGCTCTTCACAACACTGGGCCTGAAGAAGTTCAGCATCTACGTGCAGGATTACGGCGCGCCCGTCGGTTTCCGCATTGCCTCGCGTCATCCGGAAGCGATCGAAGGCATCGTCGTGCAGAACGGCAATGCCTACGTGGAAGGCATCAGTGCCGCCTTCGAGCCGCTGCATCCTTTCTGGGCCACTCGTAACGAGGAGACGGAGAAGGCGCCGCGCACGCTGCTGACCAAGCAGACGACGATCTTCCAGTACACGCATGGTGCGACAAACGCGGCGGCGGTGAGCCCGGACGGCTACACCTTCGACCAGGCGCTGCTGGACCGACCCGGCAATGACGCCATTCAACTCGACCTCCTTCACAACTACACCTCGAACGTGGCGCTCTACGATGCGTGGCACGAATACTTCCGCAGGCACCAGCCGCGCACGCTCATCGTGTGGGGGCAGAACGATCCTTTCTTCATCGTGCCGGGAGCGCAGGCGTTCCTGCGCGACCTGCCCAAAGCGGAACTGCACCTGATCGACGGCGGCCACTTTCTGCTGGAAGAAAACAGCGACCTGGTCGCAGGCAAGATCATCGGCTTTCTAGGAAAAGGGCAGAAGACGGAGGCGGGCAAATGACCGCCTCTGCCCTGAACCCGACCCCTCGGAGTGAGCGGCATTCGGTAGCGCGCACGTTGCCCGGTCTCTCGCGCCATCCTCTATGCCACGCTGGTGGTCGGAGCGCTCGATGCAGCCGATGGCGTCGTCTTCCGCGGCCTGCAAGGCCAGAACCCGATCCAGGTCCTGCAGTACATCGCGAGCAGTCTGCTGGGCGCACGGTCCTTTTCGGGCGGGCTTGCAAGCGCGGGACTTGGGCTCGTCGTGCATTTCGCCATCGCGCTGGTAGTCGCAACGATCTATATCCTTGCGAGCCGACGCGTCGCTGTATTGCGTACGCAGTGGGCACTCCTGGGACTGCTGTACGGCGCTGCCGTGTGGGCGGTGATGAACCTGGTGGTGTTGCCGCTGACCGCGGTCGCTCCCGGCCCGATCACGACTGCGGCGTTGGCCAACGGCGTTATCGGCCACGCTCTGTTCGTCGGCCTGCCCAGCGCGTTCTTCGCGAAGAAGGTGGCGGCGGCGCCATAACACTTTGCCGTAAAGGCGCTCCGCTATGACTCGTCAACCTTTGAAAATCGTTCTGGGCAGATGCGCTTCCGGGGAAGGTTCTGGGGCCGACTGCTCGACAACCTAACTCACTCGTTGCTTCGGCACCGAGCGAGTTAAGAATGCTCGTCCTGCGCGGCTTCCGCGTTGATGTCCAATCGCCTCTCTGTATCTCAATGGCGAAATACTGCGCATTCCAGGGAACCGAGAAGGATGTAGCTACGGAAAGACGAACAGAATCCATGTTCCTCTAAGCAATTATCTCCATCATCTCCTTGATCGGAAGTGATCGAACATTAGGAAGGAATCCATATGAATGTGACATCTTTACTACTACTTGTGACACTCTCCACACCGATAGCCGCTCTTTCTCAAGCGCCGCCGGAAGCGGCTGCGTTGATCAGGTTCGAGGCTCGCGAGAGCCACCGGCCGGCCTACAACCCAGAGGCACCGTCGAAGTTCAAACCCACTGACCACGTGTTCATTCGGAGCTTGCTTGCTATTGACTTCACCTATCGCAAAGCCACTGCTACGCTGCCGCTCTTTCGCGGCCTCGATTCAAGCGGGGATTCCGTGTACTACATTTTAACCGACGCTTCGGACTTTGCCTTCGCCCGTGCGCTTGGCATCAATTACGCACCTAAGTTGCGCAAAGCTGCGGGCTCTCCCGGTGCGCAAACAGCCACCATCAAGGATGGTCTGATCACCTTCAAGGGAAAAGTGGACTTCTCTCCCGTCTACAAAGTCGTGCCGGGTTCCCCCGACCCCTTTCCACCGGCCGTCGCCGACCCCGGCGCTGTAGCGGATGCCGAGTGGTCTTCGATCGTTGAGTTGCCCAGCGGGATCGTAATCAACGCTCAGATCGTCGACAACAAAACAGGCACTCACGACAGACTCAAGAGTGTCGACATCCAGAACCGCACTGTAACTCTCTCTATTCTAGATGGCACCCAAGGTGGCAGACAGTACTTCTATCATCTCGTTACTGACGCCTCGGCCAGCCTTCCTGCAGTGCTGGAAAAAGGAGTCTTTGCTCCTCGTCTCTCCAAACTCCCTACGTTCGGCAAGTCGGAGCCCTCGGATGACTCGGCGTTGCTTGGATTCTCTCCAAATGCCAATGGAGTCACCACCCTTAATTCTGGCCAGGAACAGGGGTTTGCCTCATCTCTCGTGAATGGAGGGATCGATCCCATTAATGTATTTCCTCTCGGTCCTGATAATAGCGATAGCTCTGAATCAAATAATTACAGCCCGCTCTGGGACGCTCACGTGAGTGCATGGACGCCGAAGGCAATCAAGGAAGGGAAAGTACATCGCATTATGTCCATGGATGAGCAAAAGAAGCTCATTGCAGACGGTTACCTGACCAGCGCCACAGGCGACAGCTCGTCTCCGATGAATGCCTTCGTCGGGGGATTACATCCGTCCGAACTCCTTATCAATTGTCCAGTCATCGCTCACCCGGATCTGCCCGCCCGCTGAGGCCATTCATCCTACGAAGCATAAGGACCGTCGAAGTGCTGTGCACAAGGCTTGTTTGAGCCTTGTCCCACGGTTCCCAGACGTGCAACTTACGATCGATGGAGGGACAGCATGCCTATTGCCGCGATTCTGCGGGGATGGTAGGCTGTCCCCGTTTCTTCTCCAAGGACGCCGCACAGAGTGAATCGGCAAAGTCTACGCAAAGCCCAGTCGATCTCCTGATCGCAGAAGGGGATTATATGCTTCCCGCCCAGCCGCCCTCGGGTACACCCAAATCAACGCCACCCGATTGGAGCCAAGGGCTGATAATGTTTGCGGAGCGCCCTGGAAGGCCCAGAGGCGCCTGGAAATGTTCGATTATTGATGCATGGAATCGCCTGAAGCCGTCTACCGCCGTCTCCTGCTGGAGAAACAAGCTAGATTGGCTCGCCAGCAAAAACTGGACACCGGGCTTGGCTATGCCAAGATGGTCGTGTTCCTCGCGGGAGTCATCGCAACAATCCTGCTGCTGCACACTCCACGTCTTCAGGGTCTGCTGCTAATACCCGTTGTGATTTTCGTGCCGCTGGCGGTGTGGCATGATCGTGTACTGCGGGCCATCCGTGAGCGAAAGCGAGTGATTGAATTTTATGAGCGCGGCATCGCGCGGCTGCAAGACAGGTGGGCGGGAAGCGGAGATACCGGAGATCGCTTTCTGGATCCCGCCCATCCGTACGCGCGGGATCTCGACATTTTCGGCAAGGGGTCGCTATTCGAGTTTCTCTGCACTGTCAGAACTCGGGCTGGTGAACAGACGCTCGCGCGGTGGCTCCTCCGTGCGGCTCTACCCGAGGAGATACGCTCGCGGCAGGCGGCAATCACGGAGATGCAAGACAGGCTCCGCTTTCGCGAGAGCCTGTTTGTCACGGGAGAAAGTGTACGCCTGGGAGTTCGGCCGGACGCGCTGGCATCATGGGCAGAACGCGAGCGGGTGTTCCCGCGATGGCTTGCGCCGGCATTGGCGCCGCTCGCCATGCTGTGGATCGGCGCCACAGCATGTGCGCAGTTTTGTCTACTGCAGTGGCTAATCGCTCGAGGCTCTTTCCCAGCGCACTCGTTGCGCTCCGCGTTGCTGATTTCGTTCGTGAACCTTGTAATCAGCCTCGCCCTGCGGCGGCGTGTCTCAGAATCTGCCCAAGCAGTCGAGGAGGCCGCCGAAGACCTGAGCATACTCGCAGAAGTTCTGCAGGTGTTGGAACAAGAGACATTTGCCTCCGCCCGACTGCGGAGCCTGCGAGCGTCGCTCGATACCGGGGACATAGCGCCCTCTGCCGCGGTGAAGAGGTTGAAGTGGATTGTCGATTGGTTAGCGGGGCGCCGAAATCTGCTGGTTCAGATGTTTTCCCCGTTCATTTTCTATAGCGCCGAATTGACCATGACGGCGGAACGTTGGCAGCAGAGGTTCGGGTCGGCGATTCGCGGCTGGCTCTCTACCGTGGGCGAGTTCGAAGCACTCTCCGCGCTCGCCTGTTATGCATGGGAGCATCCCGCAGACGTGCTGCCGGAGTTTGTCGAGCAGCGTGCCTGCTTTGAGGCAACGGGGCTGGCGCATCCGCTGTTGCCCGCCAGCACGACAGTGGGCAACGATCTGATGTTGAGCAGCCAAATGCAGTTGATCATCGTCAGCGGTCCGAACATGGCAGGTAAGAGCACGTTTCTGCGGGGCGTAGGAATCAACGCAGTTTTGGCACAGTGCGGCGCGCCGGTGCGAGCCACGCGGCTGCGCCTTTCGCCGCTTGCCGTGGGAGCCTCAATCTGCGTGCTGGATTCATTGCAAGGGGGCGTCTCGCGTTTTTACGCCGAAATCAAACGCCTGAAGCTTCTCTCAGATTTGGCAGAAGAGCAGGCTGCGCTGCTTTTTCTTCTGGATGAGCTGCTTTCGGGAACCAATTCGCATGATCGCTATGAGGGAACACGATACGTCGTGCAGGCGCTGGCGCGCCGGGGAGCCATCGGTCTGGTGACGACCCACGATTTGGCACTCACCGGGATACCAGAAACGATGGACGGAGTGGCACAGAACTGGCATTTTGAGGACAGCATCGAAGACGGAATTTTGAAGTTCGATTTTCGCCTGCGGCCCGGGGTCGTACGCACCAGCAATGCGCTCAAATTGATGCAGGCGGTTGGCTTGGAAACGGACGAACGGGTTCCTTATATTTTCGGTCCACGCCGGGAGGGACCTTTAGGTTTATGACCCAAAATCCGGAACAGTCAGCGCTAAACCAATTGTCCACTGCCGGAGATCGGGTTTCGGAAACCGATCTAATGGTGGAAGATGTGGGGACAGGATAGCTGTCGCCGTTGGGAAACACTTATCGTGAATGCCTTGAAGTCGGCTTTCTGGACAGGTGGCTTCCGCCAACTAAGCAGACAACACCAAAATTGGGCTTGAGGGGGGCACCATCTTCGGCAGCATACTTGGGTGAGGCCGAGCACGTGGCTGGGCGGTCGAGGAACAACATTTTGTACAGCGTTTGTACAGTGGATTTGCCTTTCTGGCCTTTCTTGCGCTTTTAGCCTTTTCTGTAAACAACAACTTCAGTGCTTTCAACGTCCTGCGCGGGTTCAACTCCCGCCGCCTCCACCATATTTTTCCCAATCGCCTCCTTTATTTTCAATAACATAAGAAGGTAGAGGGGGTTGCGTCGTGCAATATCGTGCAATGTCGGACAATTTTCATAGCTGACCCCTTCGAACGGCTACCACAAGATCCTTTCCGGCCCTTTTCATGCCGGCGTGACTTTATTTCCATCAAGATCGAGCCCGAAGAACAGATCAATCGGCGTCTGCTCGCGAACGAAATCGATCCCCTGGTCCGCGAAATATTTTCTTCCCTTCTCAATGGCTTCGTGAATTGTCGGCCTCAACGATATCCAGCGCCTGTGCTCTACGACACTCAATATTCCTCCGATCAGTTTGTAGAAACGGATGAGTTCCCGATGTCCGGTCTGTTCGTACACAGATAGCTTGTGGTCCGTGAAGTACAGATCGAAGCGTTCTGAATTAAGTTGCTCAACTAGAACCAACCCCGCGTTATGCAAATCCTCCGGCGCAAAACCGAACGTCTGTGCATTCACGTGGTGTATCGCGTTCATCGCTCCCATGAGCAGATTGAGGTTCAGCATCGCTTCTTCGCGCAGATGACTGGACATACCCTGCTGTAAGGACCGCTTCGCTATTAACGGCTTGACGTACTCCATCACTACGGACGCGACCATGGCAAAAACAAAGCCTACAGAGGCGGAAAGAAGCGTCTTGGCCCACTCTGACATGCCTGGCGGATTCTGAACGACCACGTTGATCGGCGGGAAGGGCGTCACTTGCGGGATGATGAGCATGGCATCCATTCTCGGCCCCGCGCGGGGCATTAATCTATGTATTTGGTGTGCGGCGGGCGGGAAGCGTTGCAGAAACTTGCTCACTCGTTATTCTCGAAAGTTCTGACGTGATCGTTCGGAGCAATTCGAGCAGAGGTGTCGGGTCATCATTATCCGCATCCATAGTGGCTTCAAATCCAACGAGACAGTCCTCACTCCTTCTCAATAGATCTTTGAGTTGTTCAGCCTTCTGCGAAGCCACCTTCGCGGCGACTTCCGGGTGGTAGTGTTGCGTAATCAGCGAAGCAAGGAGCACCAAAATCCCCAGAACTCCTATTATCTGAGGGGATGTTTTTTGTTGAACGAAAGAACTGGCCAGGACGCCGCCGATTACGTATTGGCCGAAGGTTAGCGAGCGTGCCGACCACAGAGATGCTCTCGCGGCCCCCTCTTTTTTTGCGAGCAGCACCCGAGCCTCTTCCATCCGAGCTAACACTTGTCGCTTAGCAAGATTGAAGCGGGGGCGTTCGGCTGCGGCGCCCACACGGGCGATGTCGCCTCCTACGATGACGGTGCCGGATTTGAGAATGGCACCTTCAGCTGACAGCTTTCTGGGTTTCTCAAAAACCCTCGAGATCAGCCGTTTGGATAGTTCCGAGGTCGCCAGCACGGATGCGCCGGTAGCTGCTCCGCTGAGCACGGTACCTAGAACCGCGATAGTTTCTGCTATATCCAAGGGAGTTCAGCCTCGAAGCAGCATACCACCGCCCAACAGGGCCCACCAAAACGCAATAATTTGCGCCGATTGTGGTTGCCAGAGGCTACGGCTCTGCCTATGGTTCTCGAACTTTCTCCGTAAGCAAAAAGAGCCATGATCAACGACAGAGCACCCCCTTATCGTCGCAAGCAGATAATCGGTGATTGCACGCTCTATCTCGGAGACTCGTTTGAGATACTCCCGTCAATGCTTGCGGAAATAGAATCTGTTGTAACTGACCCGCCGTATGGAATGTCCTTCCGCTCAAACTATCGAAACACTAAACACGACGCCATACATAACGACGAGAGCGTTCATTGTCTCCAACGCATTTGCAATATACCCGCGCTTCATTCCAAATACATCTTCTGCCGCTGGGACAATTTTTCAGATCTACCGAAGCCAAGAAGCCTCATAACGTGGGTCAAGAACAACTGGTCTATGGGCGACTTGCGTCACGAACACGCTCGACAAACAGAGGTGCTTTTGTTCTATCCAGGACCCAAGCATTTTTTCCCTGCTAAAAGGCCAACAGACGTTATTCAAGGCGCAAGGACTCGGAATGAAAATCATCCTACTGAAAAGCCTGTCCAACTAATTCAAACCATAGTTGGGTGGACCAGCGGAACCATCTTTGATCCGTTCATGGGCAGCGGAAGTACGGGTGTTGCCTGCGCCCAGTTGGGCCGCAAATTTATTGGAATCGAGATCGACGAGAGATACTTCGATGTCGCTTGCCGTCGCATGACAGATGCACACAAGCAGGCAGACATGTTCACGCAAGCTAATATTCAAAAATGAGCGATACCCTAAGTAGGAAATGGTCGGCCGCCTGCATCCGCTCGCTCTGTAGAAAACTGAGACTATCGCCCGACGACTTCGCCAGCGCCCTTGGCTTCGCCGGCAAGGATCGACGGATCACGGTCTGGCGCTGGGAAAAGGGCAACCGGAAGCCATCTAGGCAAACGGTCATTCCCATGAAGGCGCTACGCCAACATATTTCGAGGGGTGCCGCTCAAACCTCATTCAGGTTTACAATCGGCGATCATGGCAGAACTTGCAAGTATCGGCGCTGCGCTCTCCACCGTAAAGACGCTCTGGGACCTTGCGAAAAACGTTAAAGATGCCAGCGTCGGCATGAAGATCACTGCAGAACTCGGAAACATTCAAGGCCAGCTCATCGACGTCCAGCAAAAGGCGATAAGCATCCAGCAGAAAAACCAAGAGCTGCACGACGAACTGCAAAGGTACAAATCATTTACCTTCCATCACTCGGTTGCGTGGAGACGACTTCCGGACTCTCCGCAAGACGGCCCTTTCTGCCCGATCTGCATTGCAGAGAGCTTGGAAATACATCTTTTGCCTGTCGATGGAGTGGATCAAACTAGAGAGTATTGGTTTCTCTATTGCCCGACGGGGCACGAAAAGGCGAAAGGCATCGCAACGGCACCTGGACCATATTTCTACGTCCCCAAAAATCTTGTGCCGGAAAATTGCTACGCAGTTCGCACCAAGTCCTTCCCTTAGATAAGGGAAGGAGGTAGCAGTCACCGCAGACGGTACTCTTAATGGAAGCGCTCCAAGTTAACCAATCGATTACCCCTCCCGTGAATCCTCTCGAAACCGATAGACGCTCCGGCGAATCGGCGCCATCCTTGAGGCGCAAGGAGGAACAACCGTGAACGGCAAAACTGACCTCAACGAGACCGCAAGAGAGATCATCCGCGACGCCCCAGGCTGGCACGTCGATCTTCGGAAACCAGAGAACGCCTTTACGGTCTGGACCTGCTCATCCGACCGGAGCCGGATGCTTTACTGCGGGAGCCGATTGAGCCTTGACACCGCCTATTTTCTGGCCGCCGCGCATACCGGCCTGAAGCGACTTTTCGTATTCAAGGCACCGATCAACCAGTACGGGATACTCGAATTCGAGCACTGATGACTGCACCACCGAAGCAACAGCCGTCGTGCAATATCGTGCAAGGAGCCCCGGGAACCATGGCAAATATGGGAACCCCGGCAATTTAGAATCAGCAAGTTACACATTCTAAAAGCCCTACTTGTCTTCGACTCCCGCCGCCTCCACCAACTTTCTCTTACGACATTTGTATCTGAGGTTCGTCCCCTCTTCCAACTAAGCGAATCGATCCCCGGAGAAGTCCGCGACGTATCAGCGCGGGCTGGCTCAGCTGTGGGTCTGGCCCGGTCCCTTCGAAGCCGGACACCCTGAGCCCACCGTGTTTTTAGGACCCTACTGGAACCGTCAAGCGGTACATACCGTCAACTTTCTAAACCGCGCCAGTAGATCGATTTGCCGTCGTTGCCCAGCAGCCGTGGGTGTGACAGTCCCCCGCCTGGGGCTGCAAAACTTTTTCCACTCCCGGTTACAGGTTTGGCCCGTTGGTTCCGCTATAGAGAGTGAATCAAAGCGTGGACCGGCCGTTTTCCTGGCAGGTTGCTGCGACGCAAACGGGGGATGGATCATGTTCAAGCACATCAGAATTTTGACCGGTATGGCTCTGCTGCTGGCGGCAGTTTCCGCCCAATCACAATGTGGTGGCATCCGTAAACCAGGGGGCATGCCTACCGCGTGGCAATCCCCCTCTTCGGCGCCCCACTTGCTGCGCGCTGGCCTGATGACGGTAAGCGACGAGAGCGAAGTCATTGTGGGTTTCTGGCATGTAAAGTTCGTGTCCGAGGGGAGCAAGGGAATACCCGATGGCGCCGAAGTGGACGCGGGCTACTCGCAATGGCACAGCGACGGCACGGAGATCATGAACTCCGGTGGACGTGCTCCGGATACCGGTGACTTTTGTCTAGGGGTGTGGGAGAAGATCGGCGATTGCACCTACAAACTTAACCACTTCGCAGCAGCCTGGGATCCGGTTGCGGGAAAGCTGATCGGACCCGGGAATATCCGCGAAGAGGTGAAGGTGTCGAAAGACGGAAAAGAATTCTCCGGATGGTTCACCATCGACCAGTACGACGAATTGGGCAACTCCCTCGCGCACGTTCAGGGATCGATTAGTGGAACACGCATTTCGGTGAGCTCCCCGCCGACAAGCATCTTCTAAGGCTGAGCACGGTATTCACGAACCTTCACTCCGGCAAAAACCTGGAGCGAGGGTTCGTGGACCATTTAGGGGCGGGTGCTTTCCTTCGCGGTGAGGAAATGCAGAATCTCCTTCATCACTTTCTCTCCCTGATCGGTCTCAAAAAGAAACTGGGCGTGCGCCGACCCGTCGACGATGACGATTTTTTTCGGTTGCGGAGTTTTGTCGTACTGCGCAAGGATTCCGGGAAGTCTCGGGCCGTCGCCGCTGGTGTCGTTGCGCGCCACGATGAACAGCGAAGGCGACTTGAGGTCTTCGGCATGGTTGGTTGGAGAAGAACCGAGAAACACCAGCCGATCGATCTCGCCGGGCTTTGACCGGATGGACGCGTCTGCCGCTGCCCATCCGCCCAGACTGGCACCCACCACAGATACTGTCGTGGCGCCGGTTTCGTGCAGATAGCGGACAGCGGCCATTACGTCGAGATAGAGCGGGGCGCTCATGGGGTCGGACTGCCCGGGACCGCGGGACGGACCATAGCCGCGGAAGTCGATGGCCAATACCTTAAATCCGGCGCCTGTCAAGGCCCCTGCCTGCTTCTTCCAACTCTCTTTGTTGAATTGACCGCCGTGGGCGAGCACAACGGCGCGGCTGCCTTCTCCGTATACATCGCCGTACACTACGCCCCCGTCGGTGGTGGGGAAAGAAACGGTCGTTTGTGCGATGAGGGCTTTCACCGACAGGAACAACGCAATGGCGAGAAGGATAGGCCGCACAGGGCAAATGTAGCACCGGCCTCTCAATCTGTGCCGGCGTTGACGAGTCGTTGTTCACCGAGCAAAATCAGGAGGGCTATTCGGAGAGGTTCATATGGTTGGGTTGGTCAATTATGGAAAAGAACCTCACTCGGTCGAGCTTCGGGAGGTTCCAATTCCCGAGATTGGCGAAGAGGATGTTCTTTTCAAGGTGCAGGCTGTGGGGATTTGCGGCAGCGATCTGCATCAGTACGCCGGCAAGCAGAGCTGGCCGGTCAATTACCCGGTTGTGCTGGGTCATGAGTTCGCGGGTTTCGTTGCGAAAACGGGTAGCCGGGTCACCGGCTTTCAGGAGGGTGACCGCGTAGTGAGCGAGACGGCGGCGGTGCTACCGTCTGACTCCGCGTTCATCCGGCAGGGACTCTACAATCTGGACCCCAAGCGGCTCGGTTTCGGGTACGGCGTAAATGGGGCCATGGCGCCCTACGTGAAAGTGCCGGCGCGCTGTCTTCATCGGGTGCCGAGCGCCCTGGCTTTGGAAAAAGCGGCTCTCACGGAACCGTGCTGCGTCGCCTACAACGCGGTCTGCGTGCATTCCCACATTCGGCCGGGGGATTCGGTGGCGGTGATTGGACCCGGGCCGATCGGTCTGCTGTGTGCCAGCATGGCGAAGTTGTGCGGCGCGGGATACCTGGTCGTGGTCGGTATTCCTGCGGACGCGAAACGGCTCACGGTGGCGAAAGCGATCGGCGCAGACATGACCCTGGGCGGACAGGGGGAAGACGTTGCCGAGTGGGTGAAGAATTTCGGTGATGGTTATGGACTCGACCTGGTGATCGATGCCGCGGGTGTTTCGGCGTCGCTCAAGCTGGCGCTTGATATGGTGCGGCCCGGCGGGCGGATCACCAAGGTTGGCTGGGGACCGCAGCCGCTGAATTTTTCGCTCGATCCGCTGGTGCAAAAGGCGGTGACTCTGCAGGGCAGCTACTCACACAATTGGCCGATTTGGGAGAAGGTCATTTCCCTGCTGGCGAGTGGGAAGATCGACCTCGATCCGGTCCTCAATCGCATCTCACCGCTCAGCGATTGGCACCAGGCTTTCGATGATATGCATAGCGGGTCGATCGTGAAGGGAGTACTGCAGCCATGAGCCGAGGGCAAGCATGCGCCTGAAGGATAAGGTGATCCTGGTGACGGGCTCGACCACCGGCATTGGAGAGAGCATGGTGCGCCTCTTCGCGCGTGAGGGGGCGAAGGTGATGATCCACGGACGAAGTGGAGATGCGGCGCAGACGCTCGCCTCCGAGGTCAGGGGCGGCGCGGGTTTCGTCGTCGGAACACTCGAGGATCCCGAGGTTCCTGCGCGGCTGATCGCGGAGACAATTCGGTGCTTTGGAAGAATCGATGGGCTGGTGAATAATGCAGCGGCGATCGTGCGCAGCGATCTCGAGACCACCGATGTGGCGCTCTTCGATTACACGGTGGCGGTGAATCTGAAGGCTCCGTTTCTGCTGATACAGGCAGCGCTGCCGCACTTTCGTAAACAGGGCACAGGCCGGGTGGTGAACATCGGCTCGGTGAATGCGTACTGCGGAGAACGCAACCAGTTCATCTACTCGATTTGCAAAGGGGCGCTCATGACCATGACGCGCAACCTGGCCGATGGGTATGGGCCTGAGGGAATCCGGGTGAATCAGTTGAATGTCGGCTGGACGCTGAGTCCCAACGAATACGCGCTCAAGAGGAAAGAGGGCTTACCTGAGGACTGGCCGCAGAAGGTGGGCCGGACCTTTGCTCCTTCGGGCCGCTTACTTTCTCCGGAAGAAGTCGCCGGGGCGGCGCTTTACTTTCTCTCAGACGAGGCGGCGCTGGTGAATGGTGCGGTGCTTGATTTGGAGCAATACCCGCTCATTGGGCGAAACCCGGTCAAGGAAGATCCGGCAGCAATTTCATGAAGCCCAGACTTTCCGCCTTCCCCAAATGCTATATGGATGAGTTGTGTGTCCACCACACGATGTCGGTGCCGGAGTGGATCGAACTGGCGGCCACGCTTGGCGTGGATGGGCTGGAGTTTTACTCGGGGTTTTTGCAGGACGACGAGAGTTTTCTCTATCCGATTAAGGAAACCCTGAAGAAGCATCACCTGCTGATGCCAATGCTTTGCTGCTCCCCTGATTTCACGCAGCCCGACCCGCTTCTTCTAGAGGAAGAGATTGCGCGGGAGAAACGGATGATCGAGATCACCGCTTTTTTTGGTGGACGCTTTTGCCGCGTGCTCTCGGGCCAGCGGCGGCCTGAGGTCACCCGAGATGCCGGCGTTGCCCAGGTGGTTGGAGTGATCAAGAGCCTTTTGCCATTCGCTGCGTCCCATGGTGTGGTTCTGACGATGGAGAACCACTACAAGGACAATTACTGGCAATATCCGGAGTTCGCGCAAAAGATGGACGTGTTTGTAGAGATTATCGACCAGATCGATTCGCCGTGGTTCGGAGTGAACTACGATCCTTCGAATACGATTCTGGCGGGTGAGGATCCCCTTGTATTGCTGGAGCGGGTAAAGCATCGGGTCGTCACTATGCATGCCAGCGACCGCTATCTCAAGAGCGGGACCATCGAGGATCTGCGCAAAGAAGAAACCTCGGTGGGGTATGCCAGCCGGCTCTCGCATGGCGTGATCGGCAAGGGATTGAATGATTACGACGCGATCTTTTCGACCCTGGCGTCGGTGGGTTTCGATTCCTGGATTTCGATTGAGGATGGTGTGAACGGCATGGAGGAGTTGCGTGAATCAGTGAGCTTTCTCAGGGCGAAAATCGACCAGCACTTTCCGGAAGGGGCGAACCAACGATGAACACCATCGTGCAAATTTCGCTGGACCTCACGTCGATTCCCGAGGCTCTGGAGACGGCGAGGATGGCGCTGCGTGCGGGCGTGGATTGGCTGGAGGCGGGCACTCCACTCATCATCGCGGAAGGCATGAACGGGGTGCGCGCGCTGCGCGCGGAGTTCCCGCGTGTTCCCATCGTCGCTGACCTGAAGACCATGGATGGGGGTTGGCTGGAAGCAGAGATGATGGCGAGGGCGGGGGCGACCCACGTCGTCGTGATGGAACGTGCCCATCCGGAAACGATCAAGGTGGTGGTGCAGGCCGGCAAGGATTTTGGGGTAAAGGTGATGGGCGACAACCTGGCGGCGGAAGATATGGTGGCTGCGGCGCGCCGGCTGGAAGATCTTGGATGCGACTACGTGATCCACCATGTTGGTTACGACGAACGCAGGGGGCTAGCGGCGGCGGGGCAACCGTGGCCGAGTCCGCTTGATCAATTGCGCGAGGTGGTCGCTGCGGTGCGTGTGCCAGTTCAGGCCGTGGGCGGACTCTCGATTGAGCAGGCGATCCGCACCCCGGAGTATGGCGCTCCACTGGTAGTATTGGGCGCTCCGCTTACGATTGACGCCAATTCTTTTAAGACAGCTTCGGGCAACCTGGAAGACAAGCTCCGCCTGGTGTGCGAGCGAGTCCATGCCTATCGCCACTGAGATCATTACCGATTCAATGGCGGTAGAAATCGCTATTGGGATGGTAATGCTGCCAATCGAACCAGAAGTCTTTCAAAGCGTCGATCCGCGCTAGACATTGGCCTCGCCTATCTCCCGTGAGAGCACATCCATCAAAGCCCCATTCACTGAGGGTGGTGGATTCCAGGAGTGCCCAGGGTTCGCTGGTACCCGTCATGCCCTGGCCGTAGAAGTCGAGAGAATCCGTACCGACTTCGCGGGAGAAGACACGGACGGACTGCCCATCCGGACCAAGTACGAGCATGATAGGCTTGCCCGCCAAATCATCGAGCAAAACCGGCGACTGATCGGTGAGCTTGCTGAGTGGATAGGCTCTCGCGGCTCCGTTGATCGACACGCCGATCACTGTTTCCCTGTCGGGCAGTGTTCCCTTGGTCGCGTGAATGACCGTCGGTAGCTTCTTGATCTCACTCTCCCAGGTTGCCTTCTCATAATGGGCGGCGTCGCGCGGCAGAGGCGCGAGCACTGTTCCGTCGGGTTGTTCCTCCTTCCAGAGGCCAAAGGTAAGTTCGTCCTGGGACACGAGATTGAGTTTCGAGCCCTTCAACGGGCCCGCGATCGCAGTGCCGTTGATCTGCTGCCAGTAGCTGCCCGTCTCCTGGTCGCGCATCAGGAAATTCTGGTTATTGATGCCGGCCAGATGAAAGTGCAGATCACGTCCTTGTACGCTGCGGGTCCAGACCAGACCCGTGTGGCAAAGCGTTCAATAGGTGACGACGATCGGCAACTGATGCAGGCGATCGTTGACCATGTGGTGGTAGCCCATTTCGCGAATCGGATACGCGCGGCTCTCTCCGCCGAGGGTAACGGCGATGACCATGTCTTTGGAGTTGATACCGGCTTGCTGGATGGTGACGTACTTCGGCTCGCCAAGTGGATGGAACATCATCTGTTCATAGGGATTGAACCAGGCCGCGCCGACGGCGAGCAGAGCCAATGCCATGGCCGGCGTCAGCAGCAGGAGCCTCGCGAGCCAGCCCGCGCGCCGCCACACTACCAGCGCCAGAAAGGTGATCAGGAGAAAAAGTCCTACCAGGATCAGCTTGTCGTGCAACTGCACCCAGAGCGCACGCTGCAAATCCGCAGGCTTCTGTTCGCGGAAGGGGCGAATGATGTAGATGGGATAGAGCGCGAGGGCCAAAGCCGCCAGGCCGGCAAGGAAGAGGCCCGCTCCGCGGGTTATATTGCGTGATGGAACTCGAGCTGCGCTGCCAATCATCTCGAAGAACTGTATCGTGAGGTTCGTCGCAGGCGCATCCACCGAAAGATGGATGCGAGCGGTTGACGGGCAGACAAACCGTACCCGCTCAGCCGGTTGTCTTGTTCATTTCCAGATAGCCCTGCGGGGCAATACCGAAGGCGTCGGCGACGCGGTTGAAGAAGGCGAACAAGGCCGTGATGTAGACCGCCTCGGCAATCTGTGGCTCAGTCCAACCGTGGTCGCGCAGGGATTGCACGTCCTCGGGTGTTGTGCGGTAGGCCGCCTCGGTCACCCTGGTGACGTATTCCAGCAAAGCACGGTGCGCGTCGTCGAGTGCAGATTCTTCGAGGTTGCCTGCTGCGAGCGCCTGGACTGTCTTCTCTTCTGCTCCCTGAACACGCAGGAAGTATGCATGCGAGTCGAGTCAATAGGGGCAGCGATTGAGCGAGGAGACCCAGCTGGCAATCGCTTCTTTGGTCCTGCGCGTGAGATGCCCTTCAGAGAAGTGGACAGTATTGCTGAAGCTCATGACCTCGCGCAGAAAGTCCGGGCGGTGACTGAAGCACTTGAGGATGCCGGGCATCTTCTGGCGGCCGGATTGCGCACGCCATTCGTCATATATCCTGGCCACTTCGCCGGTCGCGTCGGCATCCTCGATCAGGCCGATCTTTGTCTTAGGGTCCGTCATGGTTCTTAATGGCAGAAGAGTAGCACAGTTACCGACTGCCGCGGCTAGAGCACCAGGCGGTGGTCGCCCATTTTGCGGGTGATGTTTTCCCGGTCAAGATACTCCAACAAAGGAATGGCGTACTTCCTTGACAGGCCCGTCATTTGTTTAAAGCGGGCTATGTCGACGGACTGCCCGCGCAGTTCGCGTACCTCAGCACGCAATCGGGCGAGAGGTTCGCGGTGCATGAAGAGAGCCTCGCTTCCCATGCGAATGAGAATTTTCTCCCTCAGCAGCGTGGTGACAGGACTGCGCAATTCGCTCTCTTTGCGCCCCAACATGACGGCTACTTCTGAGATCAGCGGAGCCGACAGTCCGGCTTTCTGGTAAATCGCCACGATCGCGGAGAGGGTTGCATCCGGGGCGGCCGGAGGGCTGCCGGCTTCGATGGGATAGACCAGTTCGCCTTTCGATCGCAGTCTCTGTTCGCGAGCGAGACGCTCGAGCGAAACATCGAGGATTTCCTGACGCAGCGAAGTCCGGCTCCTGAGCTCGGAACGTTTGAGGCCACTGGGATGTTTATGCAGAACAGAGCTGATGGTTTTGCAAACCGCGTCGAGAGTTTGACCGGCAAGGAACATCGCCCCCGGAAGCTGCAACAACTGATGGCTTTCCAGGAGGGGACGGCAGAGACGCTCGGCGGCCTCCGGGTCAAGGCCGGTTTCTGCCATCAGACGCCGCATGGAAAGTCCTTCGGTACCACGGCGGGCTACCCGCGAAAAGAGCCGCTCTTCCGCCGATGCACTGCGCAACGTCTCGAGCCAAGCCATGGCGGCTGGCTTGCGCAGTTTTGGAAGCGGGTGTGCATCGAGCACGCGGCCGCCGCCAATCGTAGCGGGCGGGGAAACTTGCCGAAGTACGAAGGGGTCGCCGGCGACCAGCATGATCGGGGTCTGGAGTTTCAGCCGTAGCAACCCGGTCGTGCCCGCTTCCAACCTTGTGGGGCCGTAAAGCAATGCGGTTGCCAGGGTGTTGGCGGTGAAGGCGTGAAGGTGGACCACGGAGCTGTGTTTGAGGCCGGAAGAATCGGCCAGCAAATTGGCTTCGCAATCTACGATGTTGACGGCGGTGAGCGTATCGGGAGCTACGAGAGTCTGGCCTCGGCTCACTTCAGATACTTCAATGCCCCCGAGGTTGAGCGCCACGCGGGAGCCGGCGTAGGCGACGTCTTCGGCCAACCCATGGTTCTGAATTCCGCGCACGCGCACGGAGCCTCCTCCGGGCTCGAGGGTGAGCGTTTCCCCTGTGCGCACGCTGCCCGAGAGCAACGTACCGGTGACGACTGTCCCGAATCCCTTCATCACGAAGGCGCGATCGATGGGTAGCCGGGGAAGATGATCGAAATCCTTGTCATGCCTGTCTTCGGCAAGCCGGATCAGTTGTTGTCGCAGTTCTGCGATGTTCTCTCCCGTCATTGCACTCACGGCGAGAATTTCAGAATGGTCGGCATCGAGAAAGGTTCCGTGAAGAAACTCTCCCACCTGAAGCCGGACTTGTGCGAGGCGGCTGGGATCGACGGCGTCGGCTTTGGTGATGACGGTCAGGCCGGTACGGATTCCAAGCAAACTGCAGATTGCGAGGTGCTCGACCGTTTGTGGCTTTACGCCTTCCTGCGCGGAGATCACCAGCAGCACTGCGCGTATGCATCCGGCCCCGGCGAGCATGTTGTGAACAAACAGGCTGTGACCGGGCACGTCGACAAAGCTGATGCGTAGAGGGCGACCGGTGGAGGACTCGGCATCGAGGAAGGCGAAGCCAAGATCGATGGTGATGCCGCGACGCTTCTCTTCGGGCAGGCGGTCGGCATTAATTCCCGTGAGGGCACGGATCAGCGCGGTCTTGCCATGATCGATGTGACCTGCCGTACCGATAACCAGGGACTTGACCGCAGGCGTCATTCTAAAGCTGACTCACCGAGATCTGTTGCAGCAGAGAGACGAGGGTGGTATCGAATTCCGGCTCCACGGTGCGCAGATCGAGCAGGACCTGATCTTCATGGATACGGCCGACCACTGGCGGATCGAGCCGGCGAAGAGTCTGCAGGAGCGCCTGTGGCTGCAACTTCGCGTGAACGAGGGAAATGGCTGCGCTCTGCATGCGAGCTGTGGGCGCAGTGCCACCGCCGATGAGACTGTGTACGGACACAGCCTCTGCGGCCAATCGGCCAGAGTTGGTTTGACGGCAAATGCGTTCACAGCGGGCGAATATTTCCTCGGCAGGAGCGTGCAACATTCTTTGCACCGGGATCGCGGAAGCTCTTCCTGAGGCATACTCCATCAGCGTTGCCTCGAGCGCTGCGTAGGTTAGCTTGTCCACACGAAAGGCACGGTACAACGGATGCTTGCGGATGGTTTGCACCAGGTCCGCCCTGCCGATGAGGATTCCGCATTGCGGGCCGCCCAGCAATTTGTCTCCGCTCGCCGCGACCAGATCGGCGCCGAGGTGAACGCTATCGAGCAACGTTGGTTCGGCGCGGACGCCGAGAGGCTCAAGAGAGGTGATGAGGCCTGTTCCCTGGTCGTCGAACAGGGGAACGTTGCAGCGTTTGCTGAGCGACACAACGTCGCCAAGAGCCGGCCTCTCCGTGAAGCCCTGCATACTGAAGTTGGATTGGTGGACACGGAGAATGAGCCGCGTTGCGGGCGAGATTGCATGCTCATAGTCAGAAAGCCTGGTGCGGTTGGTTGTGCCCACCTCGCGCAGGATCGCACCGGATTTGGCGAGGATCTCGGGAATGCGGAAACCTCCGCCGATCTCGACCAACTCTCCGCGAGAGACAATGACTTCGCCTCCTTCGGCGAGCGCATTCAGGGCGAGGAAGGTGGCTGCGGCACAGTTGTTGACGACGAGCGCGGACTGCGGAGTGATTTCTGTGCGTTGGCCTTGCAGTACTTGCAGTAAGAGGTGCTGAGCATGGACATCACGACGGCTGCGCTCGCCGGTTTCAAGGTCGAGTTCGAGATTGGAGTAGCCGCATGCCGTATCCAGAATGTGGCTGAGCGCCGAGGCGCTTAAGGGAGCTCGTCCCAGATTGGTATGGAGGATCACTCCGGTGGCATTGATCACCCGCCGCAAACTGTAGCGCGAAACCTGGGCGATTTGTTCTGCAACCGTGATGTGAACGAATGCCAGCTCGTTTTCCAGGCTTGCCTGGGTGTGATGGCCGTCTGCTATTTCCTGCTTGAAGCGGGACAGCACGATGCGTGTGGCGGAGGTCGTCGAGTCACGAGACTCAGTCTCTAATAGTGTGACGAAAGCGGGTGTCTGCAACAAATCATGCAGGGAGGGTATATGCCGGTAAAGATTGCTCTCGTCTTCGCTGGGTTCGGTTGGCTGACGGCTGTGTTTCATCGCGGTCTCCGATCAACGCAAGAGAATAGCCGGCTTGCCTGAGCCTTGCGTGTAGGGCCCGAGCACGGCGCCGATCTTCGTTGCGGTTACGCCTGCGTGGTGCAGGGACTGGAGGAGGGCGCTGGAATGGGCGGCGGCTACCGAGATGAGCAGACCACCTGCGGTTTGCGGATCATACAACAGGGCGCGAACATCTTCCGCGATCGAGGAACCGGGCGCGTCCATACTTACGCATTCGGCAAATTCGCGGTTGGCAAGCAGTCCAGCGGGGATGGCGCCGCGATGGACGGCTTCCAGTGCGCCCTGGATCCGGGGGACCTGGCCGACGATCAATTCCATCGCCATGCCGCTGCCCAGGGCGAGTTCGCGACCGTGCCCCATCAGGCCAAAGCCAGTCACGTCCGTCATCGCATGGACACCGGTAGCGGACGCTACGACTTCGGATGCCGTGCGGTTGAGCGTGGTCATGGACCGGATTGCATCCTCAACCCATGCGGGCTCGGCCTTTCCCTGCTTCAGCGCAGATGTAATCACACCGGTTCCGATCGCCTTGGTGAAGATCAGAGCATCGCCTGATTGTGCTCCGGTATTGGTGAACACGTGATCGGGATCGATAAGCCCGGTTATGGCATAACCGAATTTAATTTCCTGATCGCGGACGCTGTGCCCACCAAGCACAACGCAGCCGGCCTCGGCGAGCTTCGCCATGCCGCCACGCATGATCGCTTCGAGCACGTCCAGGTCCCCGTCCTGGGGAAAGCAAACGATCGAGAGGGCCGATAGCGGACGGCCTCCCATGGCATAGATGTCGCTAAGGGCATTGGTCGCGGCGATCTGACCGAAGGTGAAGGGATCATCGACCAATGGGGTGAAGAAGTCGACTGTTTGCACGAGGGCGAGATTGGGCGCAATACGGTATACACCGGCATCGTCGGAGGTATCGAATCCGACGAGGAGATTGGGGTCGGTCTGCCGTGGCAATTTTGCGAGTACTGCGGCCAGCGAACCGGGCGCGAGCTTGCTCGCACATCCACCGGCTTTGACCTGCTGGGTAAGTCTTATTGTTGCGGAAGCGCCCACTTCATGATCCTCGTCGGTTAGCATAATTAGGCTATCAGTAAAGATTCGCGATAGCTGGCAGGTAAGGAAGTGCCTGGGTTCCGGTGATCCTCCCGGTCTTCAAAACCGGTGGTCGTTCTTAACGGGCGACGGTGTGTTCGACTCGCACGCACTTCCGCCAAACTAATTCCTTTCTGCGGTGACCGGCATCGCAGCCTGGTTGGGGAGAAGAAACCTGCGGAAGGGTATGCCGCAGAGGACGATGACGACTCCGATCAATGCGGGCAACGGATCGTGCATAAGGATGAGTAGCGCGAGCAACGCTGACAACACAATAAAGCTGATGGGCGCGACGGGGAACCACCATCCGCGCACAGGCTCGCGCAACCGGAAAAGTGTGGAAGCGGCCAGGGCCAAAAAGATCACCGCGGAAAAGATGATGTAGGAGAGCACCCTGTCAAACGCGCCGAGGAATAGAACGGCGAGCGCGAGACCGGTTTGCAGCAGTACGGCATTCGCGGGTGTGCCGAAGCGGGTGTGCAGTTCTCCAAATACGGAGAAGAACGCACCGGTCTGCGCCATGGCGTAGCAGACCCTCGGCGCCGCCATGGTGATGGCCGCGATTCCTCCACAAACGCACACCAGCACGCAAGCAGACAGCACGCGTGCGCCGGCTGCGCCAAAGAGCACTCCGCCAAACTGAGCCACAAACGCGGTGTTGGAGGTGATTCGATCGATGGGTAAGACAGCCAGGAACGTCGCGCTGATGAGCAGATAGACCAGGGTCACGACGGTGACGCCGCCGATGAATGCCAAGGGCAGCGTGCGATTTGGATTGCGGATTTCTCCGGCGATCTTGCTTGCCTCCCACCAGCCACCAAAGCTGAAGAAAGCGCTCATCACTGCGCCGGCGATTGCCGGGAAGAGCGGGACTGAGCCAGGGCGACGAAGCGAAAGCGGCAACAGATTAGCAGCATGGGCGTGCCCGGAAGCTACCGCCCAGCCAACCAGAGCGAACAGGATCAGGAGTTTGAAGCCGTTGACGAACGACATGACGGCGGCACTGACGCGGGTACCGATGAGGTTGATCGCGCCGAAGACGCAAAGCAGCAGAGCGGGGACAAATGCGAGCCCGGGAGCCCCCGGTGGGAGCAATTGGGCGACATACGGTGCGGCGCCTACGGCCAGGGCAGCGGCAACGCCGGGGTACATTACGATGGCGCTCATCCAGCCATACAAGAACGCGACTTCTTCGCCGTAGCCGGCCCGCAGATAGACGTACTCTCCGCCCGATTCGGGCAAACGAATCGCCAGCGCCGAATAGGAGAGTGCGCCACACATGGCCATCAACGCGATACCGAGCCACACCAAACCAAGCAGCAACGGCGAACCCAGCGACCTGGCCATCGCCGCAGGGGTAAGAAAAATACCCAGAGCGATCGCCTCGCCGGTGACGACAGCAATAGCGGCCGGCAACCCCAGTTGCCGCTGCTGCTGGCTGTGCTCTCGCATCCGGCCACCATCTTACGTTGTTCCTTCCGTGGGAGGACTCAATCGATAGGTTGGCTATAAGGCCCACCCTGAGGCCGATGACAGTTCATTTTCGCCGTTTAGATTTGCCCCGCACTCAAAAGCCATTCGGTCGAAAGAACGGAGTCTCTTCCATGTTCACGCACGGGCTGCAACGCACTCTACTGTTCACAAGGATCGTCATGCCTGATTGCATCGCATGGGGGCAGATCCCAAAGGGTAGTCTGAACGGCCTGGTCACCGATCCAGGAGATGCGGCCGTCGTTGGCGCTCAATCAATTCCTCTAGGCCGTTCAGTTCACTCGATCTCCGGCTGAAGAAGGACTTTCGGTTTGGGTGAATACCCCTCACTTAAGCCTGATAGGCGAAGGCCTTAAACATGTTTAACGAAACCAGTCTTCGCGGCTGAAGCAATGCTCATTATGCCGGCCGTAACATTTCGATCGGCCCTCTGCAAGCGGCACAAAACGGCCAGCCGGCACAAACGGTGCAGGCTAACTTCTACCCACCTGTGAGTACGGCCGGCGGATTCTTCGGCTTCGGCGGGCCGAGAGCCTTTCAGTTTGCCGCACTCATTGAATCTTGGCAACTGAGATCACCGCCTCACGGCATCTGCGGGAAATCCAAATTTTTTCTGGATTTCCTGCGTCCGCGAAGGGCGTCCCACGCGTCTTACCGTGTGGATGATGCTGATGCTATCTGCTTGCCCAACGGCACGGAGACTCAGCACGTCTCGATGAGACCCGAACCGGGCCTGACTGGTGCGCAAACTCGCGCACGACGGGCGGCGCGTATCGGCGCGTCCGGGGATCCACTGTGCCCCGATGATCGTGGCGGCCTGCCTGCAATGATGTAACCTGCAAATGGCTGGTGCGCCCCTGTGCCAGGACGCTATTCGCCATAGATACTGTGACCTATATACTTCCGTACGTGCCAGCCCGGCCAGCGAGTCACGGAAAATTGGCTTGACAGGAAATTGCTCCGTCTCCTAACATCCGTCGCGATGGCTAGTTAAGCAGTTCTGCGTTTACCCAATACAGTGGTTGATATAGTTAAGCCCCTTCCAACTCTTGTTCGTTCGACTTTCAACTAGAAAGACCGGCAAGCGGGCCCTAATTTTGCTTAGCAAGTAAGCATTTCTCGGGAGGACACTTTGAAAAAGAACCTATGCTGTTTATATGTAACGTCGCGCCGGAACATCACCGGCGCAGGGATCACGTGCGTTTGCGCGCTGTTGATCCTTTCCCTCTTCTCTCATACAGCAATGGCGCAAAATGACGTGGGTTCCATCGTCGGATTTATTACAGATCAATCGGGCGCCATCGTGCCCAATGCTACTGTCACCATCACGAATGAGGGTACGGGCGAAAAGCGCACAGTATCGACGGACTCACAGGGCCATTACTCGATACCCAATTTGCCCCCCACGTCCTACACGCTGACGGCTGAGGCCAAGGGTTTTCAGAAGTTCGTGAGCTCTCACAACGTACTGGCCTCCAACAGCACCATCTCGATCGGTGCGGCCCTCACCATCGGGGAGGCGACCCAGACGGTCGAAGTGAGTTCCACCGCTGAACTGTTACAGACCCAATCTGCGGCCGTACAGAGCGAGATCACCGGACAGCAGATCCAAAAGCAGGAGCTGAACGGCCGCAATCCGATTTACATGACGCAGTTTCTTCCCGGTGTTTCCAGTACCGCAACCCTTGGAGACTTTAACTTTGCGTTCAACAGTGGCGACAGTTTTAACATTAACGGGGCGCGCACGCAGGATACGCAATACACCATCGATGGCGCGCCCGCGGTTCGTACGCGAGACGACGGTGAAATCATCGCCGGCGTGAACGTGGATGCGGTGCAGGAAATGCAAGTGATCACAGCCGCGTACTCGGCGGAATATGGCGGTGCGTCGGGGGCCCAGGTGCGCATTGTGAGCAAGAGCGGCACCACGAACTTTCACGGCGGCGCGTACGAGTACCTGCGTAATTCGGCGATGAACGCCAACACCTGGACGCGCAATCTGAATCCCGCGACGCGGTTTGCTTCTCCCTTTGTTTACAATAATTTCGGATTTTCCGTGGGCGGCCCGGTCTGGGCGCCCAAGGTGCCCTTCCTGGACAGTCTGCGGAACAAGTTCTTCTTTTTCGTCAACGAAGATTGGATCCGCTACCGCTTTGCCGCCACGCAAAACATGACCGTGCCGACTGCGTTGATGCGCCAGGGCGACTTCAGCGAACTGTTGAACCCCAGTAATCCTTATTATTCGGGGGGCAAACAGCTCTATGTTCCAGGAACGTGCCCGGTGTACGGCGCGGCGACCTGCGTGCCTTACGTCGGCAACATCATCCCCCAATCGCAGCTGAGCCCAAACGGCGTCGGGATCATGAACTCCTACCCTATGCCCACGCCTGGGTTCCAACAGGGGTCGCAAAACTATGCCGGCTCTCTCCCCAACCCGGAAAATCAGCGTAAAGGCCAAATCAACGGCGACCTTCTCATCACGCAGAACCAACACCTTCTGTTTCGGCGTTCCGATGACTCGTTCTACCAGCTTTCGCCTTACAACCAGAGCAACCCGCTGGTTCCAATTGTTTTCGAGCGGCCCAACCAAACCATCTCTCTGGGTTGGGTGTGGACGATCAGCCCGACCATGATCAACGAGGCCCATACCAGCGTCAGCGTCGACGACGTTTATATCAATGCCGCACCGGGAGGGGCCGGCTACAATCGAGGACAATTCGGGATCGATTTCGCTTATATCGTGCCTGGCTCGAAAGCATCTGAGCAGAAAATTCCCACCGCCACCCTACCGACTTTCTCCCAGATTGCCGGCGGCCCGTATCCCTCCCACTCATCGGGGATCATTTATACGGCATCCGACAGCTTGACCAAGGTATGGGCGAACCACACCATCAAGGGCGGATTTTTCTTCGACCGTATGGGCGAAAACGACAACGATCAGATCAATGTCTCGACGGTTCCCGGTGGGGCCAGCAACCAGAATGGGACCTTCGTATTCACCGACACACGGACCGGCCTGGGCGGTACGTCCGGCGTAGGACTCGCCAACCTGGCACTCGGCCTGGCAGACACCTATACCGAGATTGGCACTAAGGCGTTCACAACCTGGCGCGGAGAGATGTTTGAGGAGTTCATCCAGGATAACTTCCAGGTCACACACAAACTCAATCTGGATTACGGGCTTCGCATCACGACCATCATTCCTCCGAACGCACAGGATGGCAATGCGGACTACTTCGATCCTGCGGCATTCAATCCTGCGAGTATTCCAGAGCAGAGCAAGACGACGGGCTTAATCACTCTCGGCACCGGCAACCCTTATAACGGGATTGTGATTCCGGGGCTTAGTAAATTTCCCAGCTCTGCTCTTGCAGGCAATCGTGTCCCTGCCGCAAACCCGGCAAATAATGCCTGCGCCGGCCAGCCGTGCAACGGCCTGTTTGCCCCTAACCTGCCAAAAGGTTACGTACACACCACCACTGCGGTTATGCCACGGATCGGCATCGCCTATCAGCTTTTTTCTGGTACGGTGCTCCGTGCGGGCGGCGGCAGATTTGTAGAGAACAAGGGAATCATCGACAACATTTTTCCCGGCGGCAATTCCCCGTTCCAGCCGACGGTCTCGGTCAATAACGTTTCGGTCGACAACCCGGGAGCTGGATTGACCCCAACCGTAGAACCTCCCATCCAGCTCACGACGATGAACAGCCACCTGGTGCCTCCGACGCGGTGGAATTGGAACGTGACACTGCAACAGCAACTTCCCGGGCGGCACTCCTCCGCGACCATCGCCTATGTGGGGGCCCGCGGTCTGCACAATTGGGATATTTTTGACATCAACCAACCCACGGCCGGTTCGCTGACCAACAATCCGGGTGTCAACCCGAATTATCTCCGTCCCTATCGCGGCTTCGCCTCGATACAGCAGGCACAAAGTGGCGTAAGCGAGTTTTACAATTCGCTACAAGCGGGATGGAGCTGGCAGTTCGCCACCGGCTCAACCTTCGGCGCTTCCTACACCTGGGCTAAGGACCTGGACAATGGTTCCAATTACCACACCATCGTTCCCGATGCCTACGACACATCGAACCTTTGGGGACCCTCTGAGTACGATATCCGCCAGGTCTTCGTCGCGAACTATCTCTATGTGCTGCCTTTCCTGAAAGGACAGGCAACGCTGCTCGAGAAGACGCTGGGTGGGTGGCAGATTAGCGGCAGCACGCAATTACAAACCGGCCTACCGTGTTCTGTCGGGGTCGCCAACGATTACGCGGGAGTGGGGGAGGTTGGCAGCTTCAACTGCGAGCCGCCGAGCATTCCGGCAGGATCGGTGGGCCAGTTCTGGGTGCAGCATGGAGGAGTGAGCCATCAGGGAAAATTTGCTGGACCGACGGGTAATCTCAGCAGCCCGAAGTGGTTCGCCACTACGACCGGCAGCGGAACACCTCTCTGGACTCCGCCACCTGCGGGGACGTTCAATCTGCAACATGGCATTCGCGACAATATCTACGCGCCTGGCCTGGTGAACTGGAACATCGCGATGATCAAGGCCTTTCCCGTTTTCCGGGAGAATGGCTTCGAGTTCCGCGCCGAGGCGTACAACTTCCCCAATCATCCCAATCTGGCTTCTCCGAATTACACACCGACTTCCGCCCAGTTCGGAGAAGTCACCGGCAAGACCACCAGCAACCCGAGAACTCTGCAGGTTGGGTTGCGCTATCAGTTCTAGTTGCGTACGAACCTAAGGGAACTTCCGCGCCGGCTTGCGCGGGAGTTCCCTTTTATATTTGTGTCTGGACGCGTCGTCATTCTAAAGGTGAGGGAGCCGTCGCATGCTGCGGAACATAACTGGATGGGGTAAGAGAATTGGGCTTTTGCTGGTTCTTACGGCCCCCACGATGTCGCCCTCGCTCGACGGCCAAACCATGAAGGCAACCGACATTACGCAGACGCCGACACTGTATGTGGTGCCCTATGCGCACCTCGACACGCAATGGCGGTGGGAGTTTCCGCAGAGTATCAGCGAGTATTTGCTGAAGACGATGCGGGTTAATTTCGAATACATCGATAAGTATCCTCACTATGTTTTCAACTGGACGGGTGCGAACCGCTATCGCCTGATGAAGGAGTACTTCCCCAACGATTACGCGCGCATGAAGCAATATGTCGCGGGTGGGCGCTGGTTTCCAGCTGGGTCTTCGGTTGAGGAAGGGGATGTAAATCTGCCAAGTGCGGAAGGGATTTTTCGTCAGATACTTTACGGCAATGAATATTTTCGCAATGAATTCGGCAAAGCCAGCAACGAGTACATGCTGCCGGATTGCTTTGGGTTTCCCGCTTCCCTGCCCAGTATTCTGGCCCACGCCGGGGTGAAAGGCTTTTCGACACAGAAATTGAATGCGGCGTGGCAGCCGGCCGCGAAGGTGGGTGGGCCGGATTCCCCTGAGCAGACGCCCGAGGGCATTCCCTTCAATGTTGGCGTGTGGGTGGGGCCGGATGGCAAGACCGTCATCGCGGCGCTCAATCCCGGCGGCTATGGCAGCAATGTGTATGACGATCTCAGCAAAGTGCCGGGCCCGCTGCCGTCTGCGCCCCAGTTGACGGACGAGCAGAAGGCCAAGCTTACGCCACAGCAACTGCGCGTTTTGAGCCGCCCCCGCACACCGGAAGTGGATTGGGTGAAGCGGCTAGACATCGATGGCAAAGCAACCGGTGTTTTCGCCGATTACAAATATGTGGGCACGGGAGACATTGGCGGGGCCGCGTTGGAATCGACGGTGAAGCTGCTGGAAGCGACGGTGACCAAGAGCGATACCGTCTTGCCGCCTTACCCGGTACCGCAATTTCTGCGCGGGATTGTACCCCCGCCGCCCGAGGGCGGTGAGTTGCGGGTGGGCGACGGGCCCGTGCACGTCGTGGAGTCGGCGGCCAACCAGATGTTCGATGACATCACGCCCGCCCTGAGCGCTCGTATGCCGCAATACCGAGGCGACCTGGAGTTGATTAACCACTCCGCCGGCTCGTTAACCTCACAGGCGTATCACAAGCGTTGGATCCTCAAGAATGAGAACCTGGCCGATGCAGCGGAGAAGGCCTCGGTCGCCGCGGCCTGGATGGGAGGGCGCAGCTATCCGCAACAGCGACTGAATGATGCGTGGATGCTCGAGCTCTCCGGCCACTTTCATGACAGTGCTGCCGGGACTGCTACGCCACGCGCGTACCAATTCACGTGGAATGACGACATCGTTGCCGCGAATCAATTTGCTGATGTATTGACCAGTGCGAGCACATCGATTGCTTCGGGTCTCGATAGCCAGGGTAAAGGGATCCCGGTCGTCGTTTTTAACCCGCTCAACATTGCTCGTGAGGATCTGGTCGAAGCCACGGTTAGCTTTCCAGCCGCTACGCCCCGCGCGGTTCGGGTGGTGGGACCCGATGGCAAGGATGTACCGGCGCAAATCGAGGATGGGAAGGTTCTTTTCGCGGCCAAGGCGCCTTCGGTCGGCTATGCGGTCTACGACGTTTTGCCGGCGGAGAAGGCGAAAGCCAATGCGGAGTTAAAGGTCACGGAGTCATCGCTTGAAAACGCGCGCTATCGGGTGCAGCTCAATGGGGATGGCGACGTTTCCAGCATCTACGACAAGAGCCTGAACAAGGAGCTGCTGGCGGCACCTATACGCTTGGCCATCTCCAACGATGCGCCCGCCCAGTATCCCGCCTGGAACATGGATTTCGACCAGGAGCAGGCGGCTCCGCGGGCATATATCGGTGGACCGGCCAAGGTTCGCGTCCTGGAGAGAGGACCGGTGCGGGTCTCGATCGAGGTTACGCGGGAAGGAGAACACTCCAGGTTTGTGCAGACCATCCGCCTTGCCACGGGCGACGCAGGCAACCGTGTGGAGTTCGCCAACAGTATCGACTGGCAAACGCTCTCGGCCAACTTGAAGGCAACCATCCCTCTGCGTGCGTCGAACCCAGAGGCGACGTACAACTGGGATGTTGGCACGATTCAGCGGCCCAACGCGACGGAGCGGCAGTTTGAGGTTGCTTCCCATCGCTGGATTGACTTGACCGACAAGAGCGGGAGTTTTGGCACAACGATTCTTACAGATTGCAAGAATGGATCCGATAAGCCGGATGACAACACGATTCGTCTGACGCTTTTGCGTTCTCCGGGCATGAGGCCGCCGGCGAACGGAGGATCGCAGCAGTATACGGACCAGGCGAACCAGGATTGGGGTCATCATGAGTTTATTTTTGGACTGGCCGGCCATGCAGGCGACTGGCGCCAGGCGCAGACGGATTGGCAGGCGAATCGATTGAACGATCCTCTGATCGCATTCGCGGCGAGCCGTCACCCCGGCACCCTGGGCAAGAGTTTCTCATTGCTGCATCTGAGTGACCCGCGAGTGCGGGTGCTGGCATTGAAGAAGGCGGAGGGCAGCGACGAGATTATTCTCCGGATGGTAGAGCTTGATGGCAAACCGGCGACGAATGTTCGCGTTTCCTTTGCTGCGCCGGTCACCTCTGTACGTGAGGTGAATGCCCAGGAGCAACCATTGGAGTCGGGTAGTGCCGGGAGCGCGTTGATGAGCGAGGGTGCTTTGGTCGCGTCGTTTACCGCGTACCAGCCGCGAACATTTGCGCTGCAGCTCGGCGCTCCGACGGTGCGCCTCGCGGGTCCTCGTTCGCAGCCGGTTCCCCTACAGTACGACCTTGCTGTCGCGAGCAACGATGACACGAAAACCCAAGATGGCGGGATCGATGGGAAAGGCAACGCCCTCCCGGCGGAAATGCTTCCGTCGCAGATTACGTTCAATGGGGTAGTTCTGCAACTAGCGCCTGCTGGGACCGGTATGAGCAATGCGGTTGTCGCGAAAGGCCAGTCGATTCCATTGCCCGCGGGCAACTATAACCGGGTTGTGATTCTAGCGACAGCGGCAGACAAGGACCAGACGGCCGTGTTCCGCGTGGGAGACCGGTCTGCCGAATTGAATATCGAATACTGGAGCGGATTTGTCGGACAGTGGGACAACCGGGTCTGGAAAAATCAGCCGGTGGAGAATTGGGCGATTTCGGCAGGGCATGCGCCGTGGCCTCCTGAGAATGAGGAACAGCGAGAGGCTCGCATTCCTGCTCCCCGCTACCCCGAGGACTATGTCGGGCTGGAGGCGGGCTTCGTCAAGCCGGCGACGGTCGCATGGTATGTTTCGCACCACCACACTGCCGACGGTCTCAATGAGACGTACGAATATTCCTACTTGTTCGCGTATTCCATCGACATGCCTGCGGGAGCACGCATGCTTACACTGCCGGATAACGACAAGATTCGCGTCCTCGCGGTGTCGGTTGTCCGCGGCGATCCAGCGCTGCAGGCGGCGAGTCCGCTGTATGACACCCTGCATCGCACAGAGCCGCCGCAAGCAATGGAGCAAGCGGGACGTTGAGACGCGCCTGGTGGCGATGAAAAAGATAATGCGGGCTTCGCTCGGGCGTCTTCGACCCATGTGCGCGAAGGGTTTGTTACACAATAACTACCTTAGGTGGAAGCGCCAGAAGTGGTCGCCAGCCATTGCATGGCTGCATCCCGATAACGCGCCAGGCCTTTGTACTCGATCAGCTCGGGGGGCAGGGTTTTCAGGACGCTGTGCAGGCGGTTTCCCCAACCGGGGATGGTTACCAGTTCGCTTAGCTTTGCCAGATAGCAGCGGATGGAGAACACGATCGCGTTCGACCGGGGGAGCCGCCAGAGGGCCTGGAGTTCCACGCGCAGATGCAGTTTGTCACCAGCGTTGTGCTCATTGACCGTGGTGCGATCGATGCCCCAACGATGATAGGCCTCCGGGCTGGTGTCAAGACGGGCATTCACAGTCATGGTCCAGTTCAGGCGGCGGACGGGACGCCCTTGCTGCAGGTTGAGCAGAAATTTGAGAGCGCGCTCAAAGACGCCGAGTTCGTGGGCCATGGGTACAGGGCCATGCCACTCGATGAAGTTCATGCCGAGGTCGAAGTCGAGCGACCAGTCGGCTTGCGTGGTGACGAGTCCGGCGTCCATCCAGAGATTTCCGTCGCGCTGATCGAGGAGGCAGAAGTCTCCCTGACACTGGCGTCCGATGTACTCCATTGGCGAGTACGGGAGGGTGGTTGCGTCACCGAAAAGAAAACTGTGCTCGATCTGCATGGGCCGGTTGGTCCAATGCCAGCGGTCGCGGTCGCGTCGAAGAGAGAAGTGCTGCGGATAGTCGCTGGCCATGGAGGTCATCAACAGCTCCAACAAGTCCCACTCGGCGGTGATCATGTGCGGCAGCGACTGGCAACGCAAGGGGTCTTCTTTCATGACGATGGCGCGCTCTTCCATCTCGCTCAGATAATGTTCGTCAATGTCGATTGCGTATTCTGTCGCTGAACCTTTAGGGCCAGCGGTGTGGGGCTCGATGTTCACCGAGTATGCGTAGCGATCCTGATCGAAGGGAAAGGGAAAGCGCCTGATCGCTTCGCGGCTATTGGAAAAGGTGAAGTCGTCGCGATAGGTTTCCTGTTTGAACATAGTTACCTTTCCACTCAGAGATCGAGAACGAGGTGGCCACCCTGGCACCGGGAGACGCAGATCATGATCTTTGCGCCCGATTGGCGCTCGTCGGGGCCCAGGTAGTGGTCGTTGTGAATCAGCGGCGTGTCGCATGCCAGAACCCTGGTTTCGCATTGCCCACAGGATCCTCCGCGACAAAGGAAGGGAGCATCGACACCCGCGGCTTCCAGTGCTTCGAGAATGCTCTGAAGCCCGTTGACGGGAATGACCTGGTTGGTGCTGGCCAGCGAGAGAGTAAACGGCTCGCCCGCCGAACCTACGAGGAAACGCTCGCTGTGCAAATGCGTGGCCGGCCAACCGGCTGCCCGGCCCGCTGCGAGAAGATCTTCGATCATCTGCTCGGGGCCGCAAACATAGAGATGCGTGCCCAGGGGCTGGCGGGGCAGGACGTAGTGCAATGATGGCCTGGAGGACACTTCCGTCTCATACAGATGCACGCAAGCGCCGTAGGCTTGCGCGAGCTGCTCGGTGTAGGCGGCGCGCTTGCAATCCCGGACAACGTAGTGCAGTTCGAAGGGCACCTTGCGGCCATGAAGCACTTGCATCATGGGGAGGAAGGGAGTGATGCCTATTCCGCCGGCAATGAATATGTGTTTCCTGGCGAGGGGGGCCAGGGAAAAGAGATTCACGGGAGCGCTGATTCGGAGGCGCTTCCCCGGCTGTACCACGCGGTGCAGGTAGTCGGAGCCACCGCGCGACTGCATGGTGTGGAGCACGCTGATCTGATAGGCGTCCTGGTCGAGGGGTGAGCCCATGAGGGAGTAGGCGTTACGCCAGGTGTTGGATCCGCTGGTCAGGGTGACGAGGATGTGCGCACCGGGAGACCAGGCCGGCAAAGGTTCGCCGCTAACCGGCGTGAAGCGAAAACGCTTGATGCGTTGTGCCACGGGCACTACTTCGCTGACTTCCACCTCAATGGATAGGGTGCTGCTCATCCCGCCTGCTCCGCTTCGCAAGAAACACCCATGAAGGCGCCAAGGCGATGCGAGTAGTGGTCGCGGACCATCAGCCTTGTTTTGCAATGGGAACAGGTCACCGTAGCGGTGACGACATCGGCGGTGATCGATTTGCAATGGACGCACTGGACGCGCTTCCCCGTGCCGCCGCGCAGCTCGGTCATCAGCGAGGCGAGACCGACACCGTAGCGCGCCGCGACTTTGGCGGCCTCGTCAATAAAGGTCATGCTACCGGCCAGGTAGATTCGTGTGCCCATGGCGGCGAGTTCCAGGCTTTTTGCGGCTCCGATCAAGAGCGAGGGAATATCGGGAAAGACGGTCGCGCCGAGCGAAAGGAATTGTTCCGGGAGGTTTGCGTCCCCTGTGTACAGGAGCGTGGCACGACCGGCAAACGCTGCATCTGCACGGGTGAAAAGATCGAGCACGGCCGCGGCGCCCTCACCTTCGCAGAGGATGAGATGCGCACGAGCGTGCGGGTCCGGGTGCAAACCTGTATACACCGGACTGCTTGGATTGACTCGCGGCAACCAGGAATCTCCTGCTGTGGGATCAGGCCTCGCCGAACTGCCTCTGGCCGCAAAAGAAGCCGATGCCATAGGTCGGCGACGAGAAGGTGATGCGGCTGCCCTTGGCAAAGTAAAAGACGTCGCCCGGCCTGGCTTGAACCGTTTGCCCGGTCTCATCCGCAATGGTCATCTCTCCTTCGACGATGACTTTCATTTCCTCATAGTTATAGTCATAGACCAAAGCGGGCCCTTTTTCCATGCGGAAAAAGCCGCAGGTGATGGGCTTGGCTGCGTCTTTTGAGGTGTGCACGTCGGCGAGAAAGGCTTCGGTTGCCGGTACATTCATGCTGGGCAGGGGCATGCGTTGGGCATTGGGCGCGTGGGTCAAAGGCATTGCATCTCCTTAGGGCGGATGAGACTACTCTAGGGGTGGATAGCCGGCGTAATTACGATATTTCGATAGGAAACACGGCCAACCTCACTGGCCTGCAGGTAAATCGGGCCGGGTAGACCTTCGTGACTGTCAAGGGCGCCGCCGGTGATGCCCGGAATTTCTTTGTGATCGATCACAGTGATTCCATTCTGCACTACGGTGACGGTGCGGCCGACGAGGGTAATGTCAAAGGTCTGCCAGACGTCTGGCTTGCGTGGCTGCTCGGGCACGGGATCGAGGAAGCCGTAGACGCCGCCCGTGTGATGGCTGTTGGGCTCTTTGGCGGATTCGGTTTCTACCTGAACCTCGTAGCGTCCACGAAGAAACACGCCGCTATTGGCGTTGACGCCGCAGTTGAATTCAATGTGCAGCTTGAAGTCCTGGAACCTGCGGGTGTTGAGCAGGTCGGAGCCGTTGCCTTCTTTGACCAATTCGCCGTTCTCCGCTTTCCAAGCGCCCCCGTTGCTGGGGTTACGGGGGACCCAACCCGTGAGGGTCTTGCCATCGAACAAGGAAATTGGTTTGCCCCATACTGGCGGACTGGCGCGCTTGAGTGATGGTGCGGGCACGCCTTTCCAATGCCAGACGGTTCCCGCAGGATCAGACACGGTGCCCACGAGATTGCCAGCGACCAGCGTGGCCTTGAATGTCATATCTGCCTGAAAGCCTTCTTCTCCTTTGGGCGAGACAAATTCGATGTCAGGCCCTTTGACGGAAAAAGTCTTGAGCGGCGTGGCGTGATCGGTAACTCCGACCATTACGATCTTTGGAGTGCCCTGGTCCTCCGTGACGTCAATCCAGGATGGCAACTGAGCGGATGGGGTGGTGATGGTGATGTCCCATCGGCCCAATATAGCCTTCGCGGGCGGCTGAGCGGCTCCTGTAGCCGTGATTGCGAGGAATGCCAGGGACAGAACTGCGGCGTGAACATGCGAATGGATTTTCATTATCTCTTCCTCAATTGCTTGCAAACGTGACCGGAGCCGGGGAGCCGTATCGAGCAAACCAAGTTTGGGCTGCGCCCACCAATCCGGTAACAGCTCCCAAGGACGCGGTAGTAAGGAACGTTCCTGCTACCGGCACCTGGGTGCAGAATTCGCGAACGACTGCCAACATGCGGTCAGAAAAAAGATGGCTGCTCTTCATGACGCCCCCGCCCAGCACAATGGTATCGGGAGTGAAGAGAGTGATGATGTTGGCGAGGCCCAGGCCAAGGTAGTAACCCTCGCGGTCCATTGCACTGAGCGCCAGGGGATCGCCGCTTTCGGCGAGTACGGCGATCTCTTCGGCAGTGCGGGGCGTGGCGCGCGGCGCCTGCTCCTGCACCCACGCGGCCAGGGCAGTGCCACTGGCGAGGCTTTCCCAACAACCTTTCGCGCGGCAATAGCAAACGGGTCCGGTGGAGGCTTCGATGATCTGGTGCCCCAGCTCCGGATGGGCCCCGTTGGCTCCGCGATAGAGTTGGCCGTTGACAAGGATACCGCCGCCAATGCCGGTGCTGATGGTGATGTAAATGAGATTTGAGCTTCCCTTGCCTGCGCCCCAATGGCCTTCCGCGAGGGCGGCGGCATCGGCATCATTCTCTACGGCGACCTGGACATGGAAAGGGGGCCCCAGCGCTTCGATCAGACTGCCACCTTGCCAGCCGGGGAGTGTACCCACTTCATCGAGGACACCGGTGCATGGATCGAGCGGGCCGGGACAGGCGACGCCGATTCCGTCAAAGGAAACGCCAGCGTCGGACGCGACTTGCTGGAGCATGACAGTGGTGCGTTTCATGGCAGACGCGAAACCGGTCTCAGGGAGTGTCGGGATCTCCCGAGAGACCAGGATCCTGCCATCTTCTGAGATGGCGCCGGCAGCTATCTTGGTGCCGCCGATGTCGACCGCGCCGACAATCTTCAATGGTTTAGCCCTTTGTGGGAGGGAGGGAGAGGGGCGAAGGCGCTGGCTGCAGCCGGCACTTAGGCTTTCTCGGTCACAACCTCTTTTTCAGCGTCGAAGTAATACATCTTTCCGTTCCTGTAGGAGCGTACCGACAAGTCGGTGGCGATGAGCGTGCGATAACCCAGGTCGGCATTGCAGTTCGGCTGCTTGCGCGTTCTGACACAGTCGAGGAAGTTGTCTACGTGCTTGAGATCGCCTTCGTTGCCAACGCCGTCGATGCGGACGAGAGAGTCGTGATTCTGCTTTGCGAACTCGTCTACGTAGGAGGACTCGGGAATGATGTCGGCGTAGCTGTATTGGCGAGAGGGTGGCCCTTCCCACTCGTCACTGAGATGGATGGTCGCCTTGGTGCCGCGAATCATGGTGGCAGGGCCGTTCTCGTTCACCTGCGAAGATTCGACGGTCAGGGACCACTTGCTGGGATAATCGGCCGCGGTGAGGAAGGTGTCGGGAACTTCGCGCTTGTCGTCGTAAACCCACTTGCCGCCCATGCCGGAGACGCGGGTGGGAAATTCCTCGGCCACCGCATACGTGAGCGGAGCAACGATGTGGTAGTGGAGGTCGGTGGCGATGCCACCGGAGTAGTCCCAGTATTTGCGGAAGCGGAAGAAGCGGTCGGCATCGAACGGGCGGTGCGGGGCGGAGCCTATCCACTGCTCCCAATCAATATGCTCATCGCCTGGGGCGTCGGGGCCGGCAGCTGGATCAATCGTCCAAAAATCACCGCCGTTCCAATCACCGCCGGGAGCGTTGCGGCTGTAGGTCCCCTCCACCTCGACCACCTGGCCGATCATGCCGGACTTGATGATTTCGCGAATCTTGGGCCAGCGGTTCCAGGAAAGACCCTGGACGCCAACCTGCAGCACGCGGTTTAGCTCCTTAGCCTTGTGCGCGACGACCTTGCCCTCTTCGACGGTGTGGGTCATGGGTTTTTCGACGTAGACATCCTTACCGCTTTCCATGGCGGCGAGGGTGATGGGGGCGTGCCAATGGTCGGGGGTCGCGGTGAAGATAGCGTCAATGTCGGAACGCTGGAGGATTTCCTGATGGTGGACGTAGGTCTTAGCGCCGGGAGCTTTCTTCGATGCCATGCTCAGGCGCTTCTGGTAGACATCGCACAGGGCGACGATCTCGATATCGGCTTTGTTTGCGCGGTGCTGGAGCAGGAGGTTGAGATGTTCAGAACCGCGCGCGCCCAAGCCGATTACGGCGACGTTGATGCGATCGTTGGCTCCGATGATCTTCGGCCATGCCGGACGGCTGGCCAGGGCTGCGGCCGTGAGGCCTGCGTTCTTTAGAAAGCTGCGGCGTGACTGACAACCCATGTGGGTGACCTTTCCGTTACTTTGCGTGGCCCTCAGCGGCTAAAGCCGGTTGTTTGGCTCTTAACGGACGGGCTGGAGCCCGTCCCCTTCAAAGAACCACGTTCTTGCAATGCTTAGAGCGCGTGACTTAGAAAAGCAGCCGTGCGCCAAATTGTATTTGGCGTTCTGGTGTTTGGGTAGCCGTGCTCAAGCCAAAGCTTCCGTTGCCGATGACCGAGGTCGGTGTATTGAACGTCGGATGATTGAACACGTTGAAGAATTCGGCACGGAACTGCATGTTGAGCCGCTCGAACAGATGCGTGTCCTTGAGTAGAGAAGCATCGGCATTCCACCAGGTTGGACCGGTATAGATGTTGCGCGGTAAATCGCCTGGAGCGGTCTGCACGTTGGCGTTGAGGTTCGAGCTGAATACCAGTGGACTGCTGTAGTAGTCGCTGGTGTTATTGATGACGTCGCTCGAAAAGAACTGTGGCTTGCCTCCGGGCGCCTTGGTGGCTGGCTTGACCGCAAAGGGCCGGGCGCCGACACCATTCAGGCTATCGAAACCGTACTGCTCGGTGCCCACGGATCCAACCACGCTGAAGTTAAAGCCGGTCTGCACGGAGTAGATACCGAGAAACTGCCAGCCGCTGCTGATGATGGAAGGAACAAAGCCCCACCGGTTGGGAAGGTTGTAAGAGAAGTTAGCGATGAATCGCTGCTTTACGCCGAAGCTGGCTTTCGCATATTCGCACTTGATGCAGGTTGGATTATTCAAGCTGATGCCGCCGCTCACACCCGAGCCGCTGAAGACAGAGTCCGAATCGGTGAGCGTGCTGGCCCAGGTGTAATTCGCCTGGTATTGCAGACCGTGGAGAGGCGAAATCTTGCGGGCCTGTACCTGCAGTCCGTTGTAGTGCGAAACTCCCTGGTTCTTGGAGAGCTGGAACTCGCCTAAGCCCGGAGTAACGTTGGTGTAGGGCGTGAACTGCGTCAGCGCGCCGTTATATGCGTTGGGATAAGCGGCGTTGTAAAGGTCATAGGCATTGCTGGTCACGTAAGAAATCTGCATCGCCATGTCGGCCGGCAACTTTTGCTCGAGGGTCAGATTGCCGGTCGCCGTGTATCCGTTCTTGAGCAGATTCGAACCCCAGTATCCCGCGACCGGGCCAATGAGCGCGGCGATGGGAGACAAATCCACGGGTGTATTGGGAAGGATCTTCTTGGTGCTTCCACCCGGCGGTTGCACGACTCCGGTGGTGCTGGTCAAGGCCGGCAGGCTTACGGCCAGAGGCGTCAGCGAGTAGTTGGGGTTGGTGAGATAGCTGAGGCTGGCGATGGGAAAATCGACGGCGGCCTGGTCAGGATAGACCGTAGGAATGATGTTGGTGAACATGGCGAACCCGCCACGGAGCACGGTCTTGCTGCTAGCCGCGTAGGCGAAGCCCAGGCGGGGAGCGAAGTTGGCCTTTTGCGAGGGATACAGTGGCTGCGGACTGAGCACGAAGCTTCCGGCAAGAGGACCCACCTCGGTAATGCCACCGAGACGGTTCTCAATTTCATAGGGGACCGAGCCGAACTCCCAACGCAGGCCGAGGTTCAAGGTCAGCTTCGGGGTTACCCGGTAGTCATCCTGAGCATAGGCGGCCAAGTGGAAGAGGCGCAGTCCCCAGTGGGTACCGCCTCCGCCCGGGGGCCCGAAACCCGGGATGCCGACGGTGCGGCCGTAGGTAACGGCGGCGCCTTCCATCATGCTGATCAAACCGCTGGGACTTGCGGAGCCAGCCAGGATGGGCGCACCGCCGTCAGTGGACGTGATGGTCTCGGGAAGAGTGGTGCCGGGACTAAACGAATATTGGCCATTAGGCCCGATTCCCGCGACACCATAGCCGTTGTCCTGGCCGTAACGATACTCGAAACCAAAGTTGAAAAGATGCTTCCCCTTGGACCAGGACACCTTGTTTGAGGTGTTGTAGTAGGTTTCGACGTATTTGGTGATGAAGGTATCGGGTCCCCAATTGGCGAGACTTCCGTCGGTAAAGGTGGTTTGGGTAAAGGCCTGCGAGGGCGGGACACTGCCCTCGATCTGGCGGTTGACCGCGAAGAGAAAGGTATTGATCAACGCCGGGCTGAAGGTGTGGGTTTCGCTGACAGCAAAGTTACGCGGGTTGTTGAAGTTGGTTGCAGAAAAAGCAGGATCTTCAATCGCCGCAGTGGGGTCGGTCTCTTCCTGCTGGTTATTGATGTAACTGGCGCGGCCGAAGAGGTAGTCGCTCTCGGATATGTGATGGTCGATTCTTACCGAGTACTGGTTTACATTGAGCGGCTGCTTGAAGTTGAAGTTGAGCGTGTTGGCGCCATAACTGCCGTTCGGCTGATTGGGCAATGGGTACTTGCCGAGGATGCTCGAGGCGGTGGCGTTAAGGGGTACCTGGTACTGGTTGTTGCCGATGGTAACGAGGCCGGTGCGCTCATCAGCGGTAGGCACGGCAATGACGGTCGGCTCGCCCAGAAGTTGCCGGAAGCCGGCGTACTGGCCGAAGAAGAAGGTCTTACCACGCAAGATAGGGCCGCCGATGGTAGCTCCAAACTCATTGCGCTGGAAGGGCGGCACGATGGTGCTGAAGTAATTATGGGTATCGAGTGCGGCGTTGCGGATAAATTCGAAAGCGCTTCCATGGAACTGGTTGGTGCCGGCCTTGCTGACGATCTGGGTGATGGATCCACCGCCCTGACCGTACTCCGCCGAGTAATTTCCCTGCTGTACTTTGAACTCGGCGATAGCGTCCAGATTGAAGTTCCAGAACTGCACGGTGCCCATTTCCGCATCGGTCGCGTCGGCTCCATCCAGGGTGGCAACCTCGGTTTCGCCGCGATTCCCGTTGCTGATCCATTGCGGAGCGAGCCAGCCCATCGCGCCCACGTCGGGCGCCATGCCGGGCTGCAACATGACCAGATTCTGGATGCTGCGGCCGTTCAAGGGTAGAGAGTCCACCTGCTTTTCGGTGACCAAGCCCGCCAGGGTGGCATTGGTAGTGTTGATGAGCGGTGCGTCCGACGTAACCACGGCGGTTTCTGATTGGCCGGCAGGCGCCAGCTTGAATTCAAGGTTGCGCTGCTGGCTGACGTCGAGGGTAACGCCGGTGGCGGTATCAGCGGCAAAGCCGGTCGCATCGACACGCAAATCGTATGTGCCGACCGCCAGGTTGGGCAGCGCGAAGACGCCCGAACCACTGGTGACAGCGGTCTGCACGATTTGGGTTCCGAGCTGGGTGGCGGTCACCTTGGCCCCAATGACAACGGCTCCGGAGGTGTCGGTAACGGTGCCTACGATCGTTCCGCGTGCCTGCGCGAAGAGGGGGAGGGGGAAAAGGCAAAGGGCGAGAAACAGGGAGCGTACCGAGCGAAGAGAAGGATGCATCAGATGCTGACCTCCAAATGAGAGATGGGGACGCTGCGTTTGTAGGGCCCTGGAAAACAACGGAACGAGTGGATCGGGAGCCGGAGAGGCGGTGTACCTGCTACGGCCGGCAGAAGCGATTTCCAGCTGACTCCGGGCGCGGACCGGGCGTCGAGAGGATCTCCGGATGTGCTTTCAGAAAGCGCTTTCAGAAATCCTAACCTAAGAGTCAAGTTTGTCAAATAGTTTTTTCAGCAGCTCAGAAGGTGCACCGGCGATGGAAGTGCGCGTGACGCTTGAAGGATGAGTTCTGATAGATTCTAAGAGCTTCGCACGCGCTCAGTTTTCTTGGCCCAGGAGAGATCGATGGCTCATACGATGAGTGATGTCGCTAAGCGAGCCGGCGTATCTCCCGCGACGGTATCGCGCGTATTGAGCAAGAGTCCCTATATCGCCGTGGAAACGGTGAACCGCGTACTCGAAGCGGTAGATGAACTTAACTACCGGCGTAACGTGCATGCTCGCCGCCTGGCCACGGGCAAGAGCAATGTCTTTGGCTTGGTGATCTCGGAAATTACCAACCCTTTTTTCCCGGAGTTGATTCGCGGTTTCCAGGCAGAGGCGTGGGAGCGCGGCTTCGATGTGCTGTTGCTGAATACGGAGTACAGCAGGAAGCGCATGGAATCAATGATCGAGAAACTGATCGAGAGTGATGTGCGCGGGGTGGCCATCATGACCTCTTCGCTCGATGCGAGCATTGCCGCGCCACTTACGGAACACGGGATCGGCGTGGTTTTTTGCAACCTGGTTCCGGCCGACCGGCTGATCAGCAACATCAGGATCGGCTACGAACGTGGCATCGTTCAGGCCATCGAACACGTGGTATCGCTCGGGCACCGTCGCGCCGCGGTGATCGCTGGCCCGGAGAGCAGCAAGACAGCTGTGATGATCCAACAAGAGTTGGTTTCTGGCCTGATCCAGAGAGGGCTCAATCCGTATCCTGTGGTTCACAGCGACTATCACCTGGATTCGGGGGCCTCGGCAGTGCAAGTGATTCTCTCTGCGGCGGAGCGGCCCACGGTCATCTTCTGCGGAAGTGATCTGCTGGCGATGGGCGCATTGACTGCGCTCGAGGAGGCCGGGATCGAAGTCCCGCGGGATATCTCGGTGGTGGGCATCGACGATATATCGTTCGCGCACCTGGCCCGTCCTCCCTTGACAACCATCAGCGTGCCGCGAGAACAGCTGGGGCTTCTCTCCTTCCAGGCGCTGGACAAGATGTCGCAACTGAAGCGACAGCGCGGATCAGAATATTCGCTGGAAACGCACCTGGTGATCCGCAAGTCCACCGGGCCGGCGCGGCAGCAGGCGCTCCGCAAGAACTCGTAACTCTTGTTCGAGAGGCTTATGCCGTCAGCGGAGTTTCGTCTCTTTTTGCGCTGACGATCGCATTATTCACGAGCGGCTTCGCCCAGAAGCCGATGCTTGCAATGAAGCCAAAAGTGAGGAAGAGGAACATCATCCCGATGCGCAGCCCGAACGCATCGCCCAGTTTGCCGATGATGAGCGGTACGATGGCGCCGCCGACGATGCCGGTGCTGAGAATGCCGGCAAAGGAACCGTGATATTGCCTGACCGAATTGAGGGCGAGCGAAAAGACCATGGGCCACATCACGGAGACGAACAGGCCTACGAGCGGGAGCGCAAACAGAGAGATATTCGACGGCCCGAACAGGGCTACGCTGAGCGAGAACATCGCGGCGGCGGTGGCGGCAATGAGGACGCGGCGACTATCGAAGAGCCTGAGCAGGAAGGTGCCAATGAAACAGCCTCCGGTGAGTAGACCCCAGAACCAACTGATCGCCATTGCGCCTGTCGTGTGGGGATCGAAGCCGTGGTAGTCGGCGAGAAAGCGAGAGATCCAGTCTGCAGTTCCCTGCTCGCAGCCCAGGTAAGCGAAGATGGCGACGAAGTAGAGCCAGACCACTCGCTGCTTTGCCAGATTGCGATACATCTCCAGTGTGCCCGGCCGTTCCTCGTCGGTCTGTCTGACCTCGGGGAAGCGGGAGAGCCAGATGATGAGGACCATGGTGAGCGAGAAGACGGCGAAGAGCCAGTAGAGGGAGACCCAAGGGAGGGGCGGCGGCGTAACACTCTGCAGAACGCGAAGCAGCAAGTTTGATTGCGCACCGGGCCGGTTGAGATGGAGAACGAGAAAGGAGTAAAGCCGGGGACTGAGGAAGGATGCCGCGCCAAACACCAATTGCGCGATGGCGGAGTTGAAGGCAAGATGCTCGCTTCCACCAGCCACACGAAGCAATGGATTGACAGCCACCTGCAGACTCGCCATGCCGCCACCGATGACAAATAACGAGACCATGCCAACGGGATAAATGGGGTGCAGGGCGAAACTAAGCGAGCCGACGGTGGCCGCGAGAAAGGCACCCACCATGACAGGCTTTTCTCCGAAGCGTTGGACGAGGAAGCCAGCTGGGATGGAGAGAAATCCGTAAGCAATAAAGAAGGAGAAAGCCAGAAAGCCAGCCGCGCCCATGCTGACGCGAAAGGCTGCGATTATGTCGGGCACGATGGGCCCGAGGATATTCGTCAGAATGGACATGACGAAGAAAACCAGAAAGATCAGGTTGAGCAGATACCTTCTTCTCACCGTGCACTCCTCCCCAATCGTCCGGGTCTGAATTACTGCAGAGTGCCACCGGACTTCAGCAGTCCGTAATCGTGCTCGACCACGAAGGAGCAGTAGCGAAAGACATCGCAATTGACGCTCGAAAGACGCGACAAGCGCTCGCCGGCTAGTTGCGCGGGGATCACATCGACGAGAAATTGCCATTCTCTCGGAATCATGGGCAGCTGAAAGGTAAGAGTGGCGACATCCTCGGGAAGATTCTGGCCAATCAACATCACGGGCGAGCCAAGCCAGGTAAGGTCGCGGGCAACGGCAAGGTCAGACTCTCGGGTATAGGTGGCATCGATCCATTGGCAGAAACGAATCTGCGGGGTGATGACCTCCTGAGGACCATGGCGAAAGCTACCCGTACCCATGGCGGTGGCTGGTGTTTTGACGCCTTCTTCCCACACGAGGCGCGTCTCCTGGGCGCTGGCAAAACTCGAGCGACGGGCAAGGAAGTAATAAGGAACGCGTGGCAATAACCAGGCCGTATCGGCTATCTGTTGTTGCCAGACAGGGAGCGACTGGCTCGTCTGTTCGAAGGCATGGGAGAGCGCGGCGATGGCAGCCGGGCTGAATTGCGCAGAGACGGTGGCGGCCAGCGCTCCCGCAGCCAAGGCCAGCGTGGAGTAGGTGTTGACTGAGATCGCGTGGTCGGGAGCGATGGGCACGACGATGGGGATATCCGACTGCAGGGCGAGCGGCGATTCGGCAGTGTTGGTGAGGCCGATGACAATTGCACCGGCATTGCGCGCCTGCTCCATGATGGAAGCGACTTCGATGCTGCGCCCGCTGCGAGAAATCATCACTACCACTGAGCCCTTGGGCAGGAAGCCGAACTCCAGCAGGTCGCAGGCGTCGAGTGTGTGCACAGGCAGACTGTTGCTGTGAGCGAGGAAGCCGGCGCCCAGCGCGGCGTGCCAGCTACTGCCCATGCCAGTGAAATAAATGTGGTTTGCGTTCTTTACGGCCACGGCGGCGTGGTCCAAGGCCGCCCTGCCGTCTCCACAAAGAAAGTCGAGGGCCCGTTGCAATTCCTGAGGCTGGCGCAGGATGTCTTGCAGGAAGAATGTCATGCACACTCCAGAAGCAGAGGTAGGTCTAGATTGAGCCCTGTTTGCAGCGGGAAGAGGGACTGTTACGGTCGCGGGTTGCTATCAGGAGGCTTTTCAGAAAGCGCTTTCATAAAAGTATCCTTTCGACCGCCAGGATTTGTCAACCCGATTTTTGGCCCAGGGACGTTGCCGCTGGTTGGCTTAGGTACAGGCGATAAATCTCTTTCCTGGGAAGCTCCATGCGGGGCTTCCTGGCCGAGAGCCGGTATTGAACATCGCCTTCGAACCATTTACCTAAGGCGCGGACTGTAAGGGCGTTTCCCCGGACATAAAATGCGTCCGCTGGACAAATAGTATTTCCCTGATGCCGGCTGTCTTGTAGACTCCGGCTTGGTCTCTGGAGAACGCAAACCATGCGGGCCAAGCTTTTTATCGGGGTTGCCACGGCGGCGATCCTGGTCGTGATCCTGATGCTGGTGCGTGGCCGCACCCGGGCACCGCAAACAGCGATGGTATCCCCGGGGGCTACTGCCGCCAAGTCCGCGGAGACGCACGGGATACCTGCCCAGCGACAAATTGCGCAGGACATCGCGCACTTCGGGATTACGGCGGAGCGCGCGAAGCAGTATTTCGCCCTTGCGATTGGGCCGCTGCCCGGTGTAGGTGTTCCAGCGGGTGGACAGGATTCAAGCGATTTCGACGGCACGCTTGCGATTGGCTATCTGCATAAGGTGTGGGGTTCCCTTACGCCCGAGCAGCGGAACGCAGCCAGCGACCTGGTGGGCGGAACGCCGACGCACGCGACCGGGAGGCTGCCTCGGAGTGTAACCGCTGCAGCGGCGTATTTGTATTTTGCTCCGAACACGCCTGCGTTTGAATACACCAAGTTGGGAAGTAATGCGGATGGGACGCTGGCCGCGTTTCTCGGGGTGCCCGGAGTGGAGTTCGACGTGGCCGTGAAATACGGGGCGCCGGAAGGGACGGAGTACGCGCACACATGGTCGTGGACCTATGGAAATGTGCTGGGTTGGGATCGGGGCTGCCACATTACCGTTTGGAATCAAAAATTTCTGGGTCTCAACGACAGCGACGCAGAAGCGGTGATGACACACGAAATGACCCACTGCTTCCAGCAGCGAACCGCGCAGTCGGCTGCGCAGTGGGAGACGGTGCATGGATGGATTGGAGAGGGCGAGGCTACGTGGACGATGTTCACGGTGGTGCCATCGGCGAACAATACGACCATCCAGGAGACAAAATGGACTCCTTACGTATTTGGCCCGAAGACGGTTTACTCCGATCGCCAATACGATGCGTTGGGCGTGTATGGCCATCTGAGCGATCTGGCCGGTGATCAGTTGGTGTGGTCGCAGCTGCTGCCCATCGTGACCGCGGGGATTGGCGGAAACGACGCGGCTGCCTTCAATCTGTTGACCCAGGGCTTTCAGTCCACCTACTTTGACACCTGGGGGCCGAGTTACTTCTTAACCCAGGGTCAGAAGAAATGGACCATGTTCGGGCCGGGCCAACCGCCTTTGCATGGTCCGGCGCCGATCTCGATTGCAGTGGAAGCCGGCACAGAAGAGGCGCTGGCCTCAGTGGGCCCCTACCAATCGGAGTTGTTTCAGCTTTCCGGCGGAGCCGACATTGTGCGGTTGGCGTTGTTCACGGGATACGGGCGACTGCACGACCAGGACTTCGCGATCGATACTTCTCTTGAAAACTCAGCCCCGCTGGCGCTTTGCATGAAACAGGGAGGCTGCAAGTGTCCGGACGGATCACCCGGCGCGTCTCAGGTTACGAAGGTGGCGACTGCCCCGCTTTCGATTGGTGTCAATGGCGGTGACACAACGGCGCAGCTTGGCGTGGCGGGATTATCGCTGGACAAATTTTGCAAGAAGCCGGATCAGCCGGCGCCACAACAGCCGCCGGGACCGGGCGGCGGAGGCGGCGGTGGTGGTGGTGGTGGGGATGGACAGACTCCGCCGGATAATCCGCCGCCGCCACCCGGTGAAAGCTTCGGCGATACCCATCTGAGCACCTTTGACGGAGTGAAGTATGACTTCCAGGTGGTGGGGGAGTTCACCCTGGTGCGTTCGACCAAGGATGACTTTGCAGTGCAGATCCGGCAGGTTCCGGTAGTGGGGACTAACAACGCCAGCGTGAACGGGGCAATGGCCACAACCCTGGGCGGACAGCGCATCACGGTCACGATGGAAAACGGCGCCGCGGTGTTGCGTGTGGATGGGCAGGTGATCAACGGAGGGATGCCGAAACTGAAGACGGGATCGCTGAGCGAAGCGATCACGGCGTTTGGCACTACGTATCGGCTTACCTGGCCGGATGGAAGCGAAGTGCGGGTGGCGCAGTTGGGGAGAGATGCGCTGAATGTACAGGTACGGCCGGCAGCCTCGCGGCGCGGAACACTCGAAGGGCTGTTGGGCAACGATGATGGCGTGCCGGGAAATGACATGGCGGGGAACGAGACCAAGCCGGATGATGTCTACCATGCGTTTGCCGACGCATGGCGGGTGAAGCAGGCGGTGTCGAGGTTCGATTATCAGCAAGGGCAGTCGACAGCGACATTTACAGTGCCGAATTTTCCCGCCAGCGGAGCGGTTGGCGACATTACCAATCGTGCCGAGGCGGAGAAAGCGTGCCGGGAGCGCAATATCACCGACCCGCAGTTGTTGCAGGATTGCATCACCGACCTGGCGGCGACGCATAACTTTATCTTTGGGAGCCAGTATGCGCACGCGCAGCAGGTGCTGGCGGCGCGAGCCCTGCTGGTGAAGCCAAAGGCGCCGTTGGGGCGTGGGGCGCTGATGTTCAGCGGGGAGATTCGTGACGCGACTTCTCAACCGGAGATGGGCTTCGATGCGAATAAGGATGATGTGATCTGGGTGCACGAACCGGATTGCACAGACCATACGGGCACGTTCCACCCGGTATTCCTGGCAGTATTCGACGCTTCGGGCAAGCGAGTGGGCGGCGGCATGGGGTGCCAATTTGGCCGGCTTGAGCTACCGGCGACTGGCCGTTACACGATACGCGCGACGTTTGGATACCGCGGCGAAGTGGGTCAGTGGCGGATTCCGATTCGCTTCCGGCGACACACGCGGCGGGATACGGTTCGATACGGGCAGATGGTCTCGGGGAATATTGAGGAGGCCGGGGTCCGCGATGTTTATAGTTTTCAGGGTACGGAGGGTGACGTGGTGTTGCTTTCCGGGGCGGGGTGCGATTTGGGGTCATTCGTCACGGACTTCACTGATCCTAAGGGCAATGACTTGCTGGCGCCGGGATGCCGCGCGGGCACACTGTACAAGTTGCCGATGAGTGGGACCTGGCAGTTGGTGGTCAACGCGATGGATTGGGCGACCGGTCCGTACCACTTTGTGCTTCAGGGCGGGAAGCCACAGTGAGCTGTCAATCGATTACCGGCGCAGTCACGATATCTCCTGCTCCTTCCACTCTATTTCTCTGATTTTGCGCACGGGCTGAAGCTCGCAGCGGCGAGGCAATCTGTCCCCTTCCTGAACACCGTTCAACTCCCCTACTCACGAGTCGATGGAACAGACAGAGCATAGCGATCCATTGATTTTGAGGCACACGTGTGTCTCAAAGTACGTTGCCGTTACTTCTGCCCTCGTGAACAAGACGATGCGCGGAGCTGGAAGGAATCATGGAAAATATCACCCCGGAAGATCAGGAAACGATTCGCGAGTTCCTGGTCGAGAGCCATGAGAATCTCTCTCGCCTCGATCAAGATCTCGTCGCACTCGAGAAACACCCCGACGACCGGGACTTGTTGGGCAGTATTTTTCGCACCATCCATACCATTAAGGGAGCCTGTGGCTTCCTGGCCTTCTCCACATTAGAAGCGATTACCCACCAGGCCGAGACGCTGCTGAGCCAGTTGCGCGACGGAAAGCGGGACCTCACGCCGGAGTTGGTGTCTTTGATTTTGGAGACGGTGGACGCGACGCGCAAGGTGCTGGCCGCGATTGAAATCAGCGGCAAAGAAGGCGACGAACTGTTTGAGGATTTGACGGAACGGTTACGGATTGCGGCGCAGTTGACACCCGAAGCCGAAGCGGTCGCAAAAAAAAACTCTCCTGAACCGGAAAGAGAAGAAGAACGAGCGCGCAAGGAAGATATTGCCCGGCCCTCCGCCGCCGTCGATGCGAACATCCGCGTAGGCGTAGGCCTGTTAGATAAGCTGATGGACCTGGTTGGCGAACTGGTGCTGACGCGCAACCAGATTCTGCAGTTCAATGTGGAACGCGAAGACCCCACCCTCAACGCGACCTCACAACGCCTCAACCTGATCACGACGGAATTGCAAGAGGGCGTTATGAAGACCCGCATGCAACCGATCGGTGTGGTGTGGAACAAATTGCCGCGGGTGGTACGGGACATGGCCATGAGCCTGGGCAAACAGATTCACCTGCAGATGGATGGAGCCGAAACCGAGCTCGACCGAACCATCATTGAAGCCATTAAGGACCCGTTGATGCATGTGATCCGGAATTCGTGCGACCACGGCATCGAAACCGCGGAAGCGAGAATACAAGCAGGCAAAGCTGCCCAGGGCACCCTGACCCTGCGCGCCTACCACGAAGGCGGGCAGGTGAATATCGAGATTGCCGACGATGGAGCGGGGATTGACGTGGTGCGCGTCAAACGCAAGGCAGTGGAGAATGGCCTGCTGCGCCAGGAACAGGCGGACAAGCTAAGCGATCGCGAGGCAGTCAACCTCATCTTCATGCCAGGCTTTTCGACGGCAAGGGAGGTGACTAACTTTTCCGGCCGTGGCGTGGGCATGGACGTGGTGAAATCCCACATCGAGAAGATTGGCGGGGTGGTCGACGTCTTCAGCCGGACAGGCGAAGGGGCGACCGTGAAGATCAGAATTCCGCTGACCTTGGCCATCATTCCCGGTCTCGTCATCACCAGCGGTGGCGAACGGTTTGTCATTCCCCAGGTCAGCCTGCTCGAGTTAATACGGCTGGAAGCGGATCAGACGGGAAAACATATTGAGTATGTGCACGGCACACCAGTGTATCGGCGTCGGGGTAGTCTCTTGCCCATCACCTATCTCAACCAGGTGCTGGGGCTGAAGACAGCCGAGAGTGGCGAGGCCGTGAGCATGGTGGTTCTGCAGGCGGAGGACCGGCAGTTTGGCCTGGTGGTGGACGGCATCAACGATACGCAGGAGATCGTGGTGAAGCCTCTTGGCAAGCAACTGAAGGGGCTCACGCTGTACGCCGGCGCCACCATCATGGGGGATGGCCGGGTCGCCCTCATCCTCGATGTGCTCGGCATCGGCCAGTGTTCCGGAATTCTGACCGAATTTCTGGAACAGGGGCGGGCCGCCGGGCAACAACGAACACAAAGCGATCTTGAGCAACAACGTCTGCTACTGTTCCGTGCCGGCTCGTTCGGCCGCCTGGCGGTTCCGCTTTCTTTAGTGGCGCGGCTGGAAGAATTCCCGCGATCGGGGATCGAGCGCGCGAGCGGGGGCGAGGTGGTGCAGTATCGCGGCCAAATTCTACCCCTGGTTTCACTGCGGCGGGTGCTTGAACCCGATGCTCCGGAACCCGATGAGTCGCCCGACCCGGTCCAGGTGGTGGTGTTTAACGACCGCGACAGCAGTGTGGGGATGGTGGTCGACGAAATCCTCGACGTTACGGAGGATGCCGTGACGGTGCGCCAGGAGTCCGACCGCGCTGGGCTGCTGGGCTCGGCAGTGGTGGGAAAACAGGTGACCGACTTTCTTGATCTGAACGAGGTCATCCGCGCTTCGGGAGGAGATTGGTTTTCCGGAGGTGAGCAATCGGCGGCCGGGCGCAGGATTTTGATTGCCGATGGCTCTGCATTCTCCCGAGGCATGGTGCGCAGCGGTCTGGACATTGCGGGCTACGTGGTGCTGGAAGCGGCGAATCTGGAGGAGGCGCTGGAACGGTTGGCGCAGCACCCGGTGGATGTGGTGTTGGTGGCGCTGGACTTTCCTCCTGAAGGAAGCGGGACGCTGCTGAAGACGATGCAGCGCCGTCCGGAATGGGAAAGGATCCCGGTGATGGCCCTCGCGGACTCAGCCGCACAGATGCAGAGCGCTGCGGCACAGACGGCCGGTTTCCTGGATTGCCAGGCAAAATTCGATCGCCTGCGCGTGGTTGAGTCGGTCGCGAAACTCGTCTCTTCCTTCGCTTCCCTGGCTCCGGTTGGCGCGGGAGCGGGCAAGTGAGTATGGAAACCGAAATGGTGACGAAAGCGGAAACAGTGCAGGCAAGCCAACAGTTTTCGACTTTTTTCGTCGCTGATTTGTTCTTTGGCGTGGATGTTTTGAATGTTCAGGAAGTATTGCGCTTTCAACAGATGACGCCGGTCCCACAGGCCCCCGGGGTGATCGAGGGACTGATCAACCTGCGGGGCCAGATTGTCACCGCCATTGATATGCGGCGGCGGCTTCGTTTGCCTGCACGTGCCGACGATAAGTCGCCGATGAATATTGTGGTGCGCACGTCGGATGGAGCGGTGAGTTTACTGGTGGATGAGATTGGCGATGTGCTGGACATGGACGCCTCCACTTACGAACGGCCACCGGAGAACCTGGACCCGGCGGCGAAAGAGCTGATCCGCGGCGTTTACAAGCTGAATGGCCGATTGCTGCTGGTGCTCGATGCAGAGCGCACGGCCGACCTGACGACCATAGGGACTTCCGGCACCGTGGCCAACCGATCGGACAACGACAGATCCAGTTAGCGGGCAGCACAAGGAGCACGACATGGCGAAGCGAATGAGCAACGGCAACCCCTCCCACGGCACCGCTGTCCTGGATCTTCCGGTGATGGAGCAGGAAGACAACGGGCTGGAACAAGAAATACACCGGCTCGTGGAAGCTTCCCGGGCAGGGCATCTGAGCGAGCGGGGGAAGCCAGAGCAGTTTGAAGGCAATAACCGCAAGGTCATCGAAGGCGTAAACGAAATGCTGGATGCGATCCTGCTGCCGATCGGCGAGGGCAACCGCGTGTTGGCACAGATCAGCGCGGGCAACATCGATGAGCTGATCACGGCTACGTACAAGGGTGACCACGAGAAGATGAAGCTGGCGGTGAACAACGTGGCCATCGTATTGCAGGCGTTGCAGAAGGAGCAGGCACGGCTGACCGAGGCATCCCGAGAAGGCCGCTTGACGGAACGCGGCAAGGCGAATCAGTTCGAGGGCGCGTACGCGGGCATCGTGAAGGGCACGAACGAGATGCTGGACGCGATCCTGATACCCATCGGCGAGGGCAACCGGATTCTGACGCTGGTGCGCGGTGGGAAGCCGCCGATCACACAGGCGAATACCAATACAATTCCGACGATCGAGAACATTCGCTATTCCGTTCCATTTCCACGCGAGGCATTGGATTGGCCTGGCGGTGCACAGGGCCCTTCCCTTCCTTGTATCGGCAGCACAAAAACCTCGTTGAGCGTGACGCGAAGAAAAGCGGTCGATGGAACACATCGCGGTGACGAAAAATTAACCAAAGGACAGCGGGGAGGATACGCTGGCGCGCACAGGACTCACTGGACGCCGCGGTGGTAGGCGGGGCGCATCGAGAAGCGTACGCACTTTGCCGAGCAGATCATCCCGGGTGAAGGGTTTCTGCAGAAACTCGTAGTCGAGCCCACGCACGCCTGGCTGGACAATCGAGTCATCTTGATAGCCGGAGGTATAGATAATTTTGGTCTCAGGGCGGAAAGTCGCCACCTTTTCTGCGAGGACAGAACCGCTGAAGCCGGGCATGAACAAATCTGTAATCATCAATGACAAGGGACCCTGGTGTTCCCGCGCCATACGCAAGGCTTCCGCCGGGTCGCCCGAATCCAGTACGTTGTACCCCTGATCCTGGAGCATCTGCCGGGTCACCTGACGCAGAGCTGCTGTGTCATCTACAAGCAGTATGGTTTCCGCCTCCCCGCCCGGGGCGATCGCCGATCCCGCCTGCATGGCGAGCGGAGCTTCGAAGCAGCGAGGAAAATAGACCTTGAACACAGTTCCCTTCCCCGGCCTGGTAGAAACATCGATGGCTCCGCCCATCTGCTGGACAATGCCGGATACGGTCGACAGACCGAGCCCGGTTCCCTTGCCGGCGGCCTTCGTGCTAAAAAAAGGCTCGAATAAGTGAGCCTGGATTTCGGGATCAATTCCGGTTCCTGTATCGCTCACGATGAGGCGGACGTATAGCCCTGCGGGGATGAATGGGGATTGTTGTTGCTGTGACTTTTCGATCTCTATATTTGCCGTTTCCACTGCGATTTTTCCCCCTTCGGGCATGGCGTCGCGGGCATTGATCACCAGGTTCATCAGCACCTGCTCGACCTGGGCTGGGTCAGCCTTGATGTTTCCCAAGCTGCGCCCGAGCAGGCTTCGCAGTTCAATATCGGGCCCGACCACGCCACTGAACATGATCTGCATCTGCTTCACAGCTGCATTCAAATCGAGCACCACGGGCTGCATTACCTGCTGTCTGCTGAACGCCAGCAGACGCTGCGTCAGGTTCCGGGCCGATGTGCCTGCACGATGAATGTGAGCGATCATCTGGCGGGTTGCTGCGGGCAGTCCCGCCTGCTCCTCCAGAATGTCGCAATATCCCAGGATAACCCCCAGCAGGTTGTTGAAGTCGTGTGCTAACCCACCGGCGAGTTGCCCCACCGCTTCTAATTTTTGCGCCTGCCGCAGGCGTTCTTCTGAACGCTCAGCATCGTTCGGCGGGAATGTTACCGCATCTGTTCCAGACTCCATGCCTGCCCCTTCTGCCCGGATGCTGCGACCGGCACAGGCTTTATCGGCAACACCTTCGCTGCCCTTAGCAATGCCGACCCGGGCGATGGAGTGATCTCGAGTGATGCAAAACACTACAGATCATGCGTGGAAGTTAGGCCTGGGACTGCATATAGCCGCAGATGAGGCACATGTCCCGTAAGTCTCTGGAACGGACCATTCTGGTGCCGCAACTTGGACAGGGAGTATGGGAGCAGCGGCGGGAGGCCGGCTGTGTCTCCGGGAAACTCTGCGCACGGAGTGATGGCGTGGGACCGTCTTTCCGAGTTTCTTCCGGAGCGGCTGCCACGAGTTCAATTTTCATATCGTTTCATCCTCGCCAACCCATCGGAAGTAGCTGCAGACCATGACAGTTACGGGTGTGGTAAGTACGCGCGCCAAAGATGGGACGCCGCTCTGCAACCGCACCGGTTGTACGCCCCCTACAACTAAAGCTTGGGCTTAGCGATGGAATCCCATCCCCGTTCGCCGATAGGGAGCGTACATGAAGCTCCTTACCAAATCTCTCTCCTTAACGGTAGCTTGCTTGGCCAGCATGCTGATCGCCGCGGCGGCAAACGCACAACAGGTTCTGACAGGACATGTTCCCCATGCCGTGTCCAGTTCGCGGGCAATCAACCCGGTGGGAGAAACTACGCGGCTCAACTTGGCCATCGGGCTACCCCTAAGAAATCAGGGTGAACTCGATGCGCTGCTGGAACAGCTTTCAGACACCGCGAGCCCGAACTATGGACGCTATCTGAGTCCGGCGCAGTTCGCGGCCGAATTCGGTCCGACAGAAGAAGATTATCAGTCACTGATGCAATTTGCGCGTGAGAACGGGCTGGTGGTCACCGGCACCCATGCCAACCGCCTCTTGCTTGACGTTTCAGGTGAGACATCTGCCATCGAGAAAACTCTGCACGTGAAGATGATGGTCTATGACCACCCGGTGCGGGGCAGGTTTTTTGCGCCGGATCGCGAACCTTCCTTGGACCTGGACGTGAAAGTACAGGACATCAGCGGCCTCGATAACTTCGTTGTGCCGCGGCCCATGGGGCTGCAAGCGATTCCGATGGAAAAGGCAATTTCGTATGTCACGGGGAGTGGTCCTGGTGGCTATTTCATCGGCAAGGACTTCCGCGCCGCCTATGCGCCGGGAGTTACGCTGACCGGAAGCGGGCAGGTGGTGGGACTGGTGGAGTTTGACGGCTTCTATGCCGGCGACGTGGTGAAAAATTTTGCCCAGGCAGGTTTGCCGCCGGTGCCCACGCAGACGGTGCTGCTCGATGGCTTTAGCGGCGCACCCGGCAATTCCAATATTGAAGTGATTCTCGACATCATGATGGCGTCGTACATGGCTCCCGGGCTCACAAAGGTGATTGTGTATGAGGGCGAATATCCCAACGATGTTCTGAATCGGATGGCCGCCGATAATCTGGCACCGCAACTCAGCTCGTCGTGGGGATTTGGCATTAACTCGACCACGGAGAATATTTTTAAGCAGTACATCGCGCAGGGGCAATCCTTGTTGCAAGCTTCCGGCGATAGCGGCGCTTATAAGAGCACAGTGATGACTCCGGCGGACGATCCGAACCTGACCGTGGTGGGGGGAACGAGCCTGAAGACTGCGGGTGCGGGTGGGCCGTGGCAGTCTGAGGCAGCGTGGTCGGGCAGCGGTGGGGGCGTCAGCACCGTTTATCCCATGCCAACGTACCAGCAGGGGCTCAGCATGAGCGGAAACGGGGGCTCGACGAAGATGCGGAACTTGCCGGACGTGGCCCTGACTGCGGATATTCAGATGTTTCTCATCCAAAGCAACGGCTCGGCCGTGGTGGTGGGCGGCACCAGCGCAGCGGCTCCGTTGTGGGCAGGGTTCATCGCGCTTGCCAACCAGCAGGCGGCGGCGAACAAAAAACCGCGCCTCGGTTTTCTCAATTCCCCGCTCTACGCAATCGGCAAAGGGAGCACTTACTCGGCTGACCTCAACGATGTCCGGAGCGGGAACAACGGCGGTTTCTCCGCGGTGAGCGGGTACGACCTCACGACCGGGTGGGGCTCCCCTGCCGGCCAGCATCTGATCAACGACCTGGCTGGCGCGTCCGTCCAGCCCTCGTTCTCACTCTCCAGTTCCGCCGCAGCCCTCAGCATACCCCGGGCAAGTACGGGTGCGGCCACCATCGCCGTTGTGGGGAAAAATGGTTTTGGCGGAATGGTGAGCATGAGCGCCTCCGGATTGCCGAGCGGGGTGACGGCGACCTTCAGCCCTTCGAGTACGGCGGGCACGAGTTTACTTACGTTCGCTGCCAGTAGTACGGCGGCTCCGGGGACGAGCACCGTGTCTGTGACTGGAGTTTCCGGCGCACTCAGCAGTGATACCACTATTGTGCTCAGCGTCACCGCACCGAGCTTTACCCTGTCGGTACAGCCTGGCTCACTCGGTTTGCCACGCGGATCGGCGGCGAATGCTACCGTCACCGTTGCGCCGCAAGGTGGCTTTAGCAACACCGTAGCGCTGTCTGCCTCGGGAGTGCCGAGCGGTGTGACCGCTGGGTTCAGCGGGATGACCGCGACCTTCACAGCTAGCAGTGCGGCCACACTGGGAAACTTTCTCGTCACGGTGAAGGGGGTTGCCGGCGTCCTGACCAGCAGCACTTCCTTTACGCTCACGGTGCTGACTCCCGCGAGCGGCACCGTGCTGGTGAATCTGTCGCCTGCGTACAACATCAACGCGATGGTGACGGATTCCACTTCCTTTACCGGTGGCGGCCTGGATGGTGGGCTCAACGGTACGAGCACGGCGTACTCCGCCAATCTGATCGGGGTGCAGCAGACCATCGGTGGAACTCTATTCTATTTCGGGCCAGCGAACACTGCGGACGCCGTGAGCGCAAAGACGGTCGCTCTGCCGGCCGGGAAGTATCTGACCGTTAATTTATTGGCCACAGGCGTGAATGGAAATCAGCCTGGACAGGTGTTCAAAGTGACCTACACCGACGGGACGACATCGACGTTCACTCAGAACTTAAGTGACTGGTTTACGCCGCAAAACTACGCGGGAGAAACCAGAGTGCTCGCCATGGCCTATCGCGACAACAGCCTGGGCCAGCGGGATAACCGAGCCTTCAATTTGTATGAATACAAACTTGCGTTGAACCCAAACAAGAGCGTCAGCGCCATCACGCTCCCCAACAATCGGAATGTTGTCGTTCTGGCCGCAACCATGACGGGTACAACTGCTTCGGTCCGCAAGAAGCTCATTCCTACGCAATAGAGAGCGGATTCATACAGCAAACGTAATGCCGGCGAAGCTGACTACGCTGCGTTCATCAATATTCCATTGCTGGTAGTGCTGCAGGGTACCTCGCGCCTGCGGCACTGCCTTCATGAAGGTATAAAAGGGCGAGGATCCGCACCACTTCAAGTCGTCTTGATTTTCTTTCACCAGATCCCAAAAGCCTCGCGGATCGGATGCGTTCACACGCTCGATCCGCAGCAGGTCTCGCTCCCTGACGACGTTCATTTCGTCCTGGTTCGCACGAGCCACAAAATTGTCGCCGTAGCGCATACCGAGGTGGGCCATATCGACACCCAGCACCCAGAAGAGACGGTCCTTCTCTCGTTCCGCGATTGCCCCGAGCGCCGCAAGAAAGCGCTTCACGGGCTCGTTATCTTCCGGAAGGCGGCCGGTACGAATACTTCTTCCGAACGACCCGCATAACACGGGAAGTATGCGCACGTTCGCTCCGTAGATGGATTGCAGAAAAACCACCTGGAACTCGATCGAATGCTCGACGGAGTGACAATAGTCCTCGGCGAGCACGGCTGGTTGCTCTTCCAATTCCGCCACCAGGGCTGGGTCCACGCTGGTGCTGCCGAATGGAGTTTCGAAGGGCTTTCGCGTCAGACCAAACTTGTCGGGTTCTCCATAGTGGGAGGTTCCCAGAATCACGAAGGTACGGTCACGCAAATCAGGGGTCAGTTCCTTGTAGGCGGCGCGGTAGCCTTGCCAGCCGCCCTCAGGGCTGACATGCGGCGCGGCGATGCCCATCACTGCGGGTTGGGTGGGACCAGCTCCTTCGAGATAGTGCCGCATACATTTCTCCAGCGGTCCGATCTCTGCCGGATAGGCGGATCCTGCATGGACCGGCAGGCGCACAGGGCTGTGCGCAAACGCCGCTACACGATCCCGCTTAAGTTTCTGGTAGCTCTCGTCTTCAAGGAAGCCCGCGTGGCTCAACGCGTCGATCAGGTGGACGACGACGCCGTCTGCCTCTGCTTCCCCCAGCGTCCGGGCAAGCTCCGCCTGTAAATCTGCTTTGGTTCGTCTCCCGTTGAACAGCGCAAGACCAGGTACCAGGGGTGGAGGGATGATGAGCGTCGCATCGGAGTAGCGGAAGAAGTCGCGCATCAGCAAGCCGGGCCGGTCTGGTACCGGCGAAGGCATGATGTCGAGGTCGGTTCGCAGCTTCGAGAGCATCATTTCAGGCCATCACTCCATCGTTATTCTCCCAGACGTTGAGCCGAGGGAACTGTTCCATTGGAAAGAGTACCCTAATGACGAGTCGAGCATTTCATACTGCTAAGCAGCTAAAACCCCAGCCGATTGCGCCGCAAATAAAGTTGGACCCGAACCAGCCAAACCTATATCTAATCCCCGGGACAAATTTATGAGCTTTGCATCGTTGGTCTTTACACCCCTGGTCAAGAAACTGCAGGAGCGCCACGGCAGCCGGCGGCAATATGCGCGGATGGAAGAGTTCCGCGGATCGCAGGACCGATTCACTGACTTCGAGTTGGAGTTCCTGGCGCAGCGAGACAGCTTCTACTTAGCGACCGTGGGCTCGACCGGATGGCCTTATGTGCAACATCGCGGCGGCCCCAAAGGGTTTCTCAAAGTGATTGACGACCACACCCTGGCGTTTGCCGACCTTCGTGGGAACAAACAGTACATCAGCACGGGAAACCTTCAGAGCGATAGCAGAGTTGCCATCATCATGGTGGACTACCCGCGGCAGGCGCGCCTGAAGATTCTTGGTCGGGTGGAAATCTTCGAAGGAGACCAGGCAGAGAGCTGGTTACCCAAGGTGCGCGTCCCGGAGGAAAAGACTCCGATTGAACGAGTCTTCGTCATCCATGTCGAGGCCTACGACTGGAATTGTCCGCAACACATTACACCGCGCTATACGGCCGAGGAGATTCGCGAAGGCATGCAACCGATCGAGCAGCATGTACAGAAGCTGGAGGAAGAAAACCGGGCGCTGCGCCAGGAACTCGCGCAGCTGAAAGGCAAGGCATCGGTATGAGCGCACGTCCCCCTCTCCCGCCGTTTACTGAAGAGACCGCAGTGCAGAAAGTTCGCCTCGCCGAGGATGGCTGGAATTCGCGCAACCCGGAGAAGGTTTCGCTGGCCTACACGATCGATTCGCGCTGGCGCAACCGCGCCGAGTTTCTGCAGGGGCGGGAACTGATCGTGACGTTTCTATCCAGGAAATGGAACCGGGAGCTGGACTACCGGCTGATCAAAGAGTTGTGGGCATTCCATGGCAATCGCATCGCGGTGCGGTTTGCGTATGAATACCACGACGACTCCCGTAACTGGTTCCGCGCCTACGGCAATGAGAATTGGGAGTTCGATGGAGAGGGGCTGATGTATGCGCGGCATGCCAGCATCAATGATCTGCCAATCCAGCAAGCGGACCGCAAATTCCATTGGCCGCTGGGGCGAAGGCCGGACGACCATCCCGGCTTGAGCGCCCTGGGGCTATAGCGCTTGTCCTATCCCGAGGCGATCCTAAAGGCTCTCCGGGAGACCCTCCTTTCGGGATTGCCGTGCGTTTGAGCCACGCTTAGGCTTCCGTTGTGCAGAGACTGTTCTCTATCTTTCCTACGGGAGCCGCGGGCATTGCACTGCTGGTCTTTCGGATCGGCGTTGCTGCGGCCTTTGTTCTGAATCTCGATGGTTGCCGCAGCGCCGCGAATTCCCCCTGGATCCTGGTAGTTTCGGCTTTGTCTTCGATATTGCTGGGCCTCGGCTTGCTCACGCCGTATTGCGCTACCCTGTTCTGCCTGGCGCAATTAGGCCTTGTGCTGGAATGCGGCAGTTGGCACGATGGTCAGCTCATTTTCTCGATCGTGAACAGCGCAGTCCTGGCAGTTTTGGGGCCCGGGGCCTACTCCGTCGATGCTCGTATTTTCGGCAGGAGGTTATTGACTGTGCCCCCAGGAAGATAGGCCCAGCCTATCCGGCAAGCTCAGGAGCCGATGCCGGCTTTACCGTGATGGTGGCGTTTGCGATGAGCGGGTTTGCCCAGAAGCCGACGCTCAGGATGATGCCGTAGGTGACATAGAGGAAGGCTACCCCGGCCCGTAACCCGGCAAAGTCACCGATGCGGCCGATGATGAGGGGAACCACGGCTCCCCCGATGATCGCGGTGCTGAGGATGCCGGAGAAAGAGCCGTGGTATTCGGCTACGGAATTCAATGCCAGGGAGATCACGATGGGCCACATGACCGAGGCAAAAAAGCCAATCGCAGGAAACGCCAGCAGCGATATGTGAGCCGGCCCAAACAAGGCTGCGGAAAGACAGAGCAAAGCTCCCAGCGAAGTGCCGATTAGAATCTTTCTGCTGTCGTACAGCTTCAGTAGCCCCATGCCGACCAGGCAGCCGGCGGTGAGCAGGCCCCAGAACCAGGAAACCGCCGCTGCGCCGGTGGTGTGGGGATCGTAACCGTGATAGCGATAAAGGAAGCTCGAAATCCAATCCGCCGTGCCCTGCTCGCAGCCGACATACGCAAAGATGACAACAAAGTACATCCAGACGACCCGGCGGCGGCCCAGGTCGCGATACATTGCCCACGAACCGGCGCGCTCAGCCTCTGTGTGTTGCACTTTAGGAAAGCGCGAAAAGCCAACCACCCCCACCATCAACACGCTTGAAATGGCAAACAACCAATAGATGGAAGCCCAGGGCAAACCAGCCGGGGTTAGCCGGGCCAACAACCGCAGTACGCCATTTGGTTCTGGCCCCGGATGTTGCAGATTGACCACCAGGTAGGAATAGATCCATGGGCTGGCGATGGAGGCGCTGCTGAAGATCAACTGCGCCAGGGCTGAGTTGTACGCGAAGTGCTCTTCGCCACCGGCCACGCGCAGCAGCGGGTTCAACGCCACTTGCAGAATCGCCATGCCGGCGCCCATGACAAAAAGCGAGACGATGGCCACCCGGTAGCCGGGAAATAACGCAAAGCTCAAGGATCCTGCCGTCGCGGCCACAAACGAAATCACCATGACCGGTTTTTCCGTGAACCGCTCCACCCAGAAGCCGGCGGGGATCGACATGATGCCGTACGCGATGAAGAAGGCAAAGGCGAGAAAACCGGCCGCAGTCAGGCTGAGATGAAAACTCTGGATAATATCGGGCACGATGGGGCCCAATATGTTGGTCAGCAACGACATCACGAAGAAGGCGATGAAGACCAGAAGGACCATGTAGCGATTGCGTGGCATGGTGAGAACTCCTCTGCTGTTAGGCGTGCACGCGAAACCGGTATCGCATGTCCTCGCCGTACCACATGATGTAGTTGGTGCCCCAGGCGTTGTTGAACAAGTTGCAATGGATGCCGGTGGAGAGATCCGGCTGCGCGTTGGAAAACGGCAACGGCGACTTGATGCCGAGGGTGACGACCGGTGCATCGATGGTTTCGACGAAGAGTTCTTTGTAGCCGAAGCCGCGGCCGAGTGCGTGCATGTGGCGATTTCCAGAGGTGACTACGTCCATCGGGGAGACGTGCTCTCCGGATTTTTCCAACACCCAGCCCGCGGGATCGGGTGCAATGGGATGAAAACTGAGCCACAGTGCCTCGGGAAGGCGGGTCGCCGGTTTTTCAAACCAGGAGAAGCTCACGTCAATCACCGGCTCATCGTTGGGCAGCCAGTACTCCAGATACATGGTCTGCGGAAATGCGGCGCGGCCGGATTGCAATGCTTGCGGATCGCGAATGGCGAGTTGCGCGAGCAGGCGTTGGCCTTGCGGTTCTTGTTCCCATTGCAGATCAGTGAGCGTGGGGAGCCACTCCTGGCTCTGCACTCCGTAATGCTGGATGTTGGGTTTGCCGAAATCCTTGAAGGCCCAGTCTTCGGTGCTGACCACGTAGCTCGCGAAGAACCGGTCGTAGTCGGCCTGCGACAGTGTCTGATACGAAAATAGCGCGAGGGGGTGATCCGGGGAGGCCCACTCCTGCTTCGTCTGGTTGTTATGCAGGCGGTGGAGAGCGCCGGTCTTCTCATCGATGGAGACGGTGAAGTGCGGGGTCTTGACTTCACCCGTGGGCTTTGCCGGTTGCTTTAGTTTCGGCCTGGCAGGGGTGAGGTTGTTGACCGCTGTTTGGGCCTGCTCACGCAGCTGCGCCGGGAGTGCGGTGATGCCGGCAAACAGATCGTCGCGCTTCTCCTGCCAACTGAATTGAACCACCTTATAGTTTTTAGTGTCGAGCACGCTCGCCAGGGCGCTGGGGGTGTAATGCTCGAAGTCCAGCCAGGTCTTGGTATCGGTGCCCCAGGTGTGCTCGACTTCGAGCAACAGGCGGCGAAGCAGCGCCACATCGGTGGCATCACCCACGGCAAAGCTACCGTTCGCGAGCCAGGACTGACGCAAGCGGCTAACTTCACGATAACGCGCGAGCTTCAACGGATCGCTCGCGACTCCGTGAATCCAGGTGTCGCCGATTTCTTCGGTGAACACGGGCAGGTGGTTGCGATAGGGTTGGACGGCGTTGGCCATCTCGGTGAGGTTGGTGGGGGTAATCTGTGCGTTGGGGAATTGCGCGCTCAGAGCCGCGTAGGTGGCTTGCACTTCCTGCAGCGTGTGCGGTCCTAAATTGTCATCCTTCACCACGGTTGCCAAGGCCAGGTCGGAGTTGGGTACCCGGGTGACGCCACCATAGCTATGGTGGTACATCACGGCCAGGGTCTGGCCTGCAGGGGCCTTCCATAAAAACATCGGTGGAACTTGTGGCAGCGTGCTGGCGTCGTTCACACCGATGTCGAGAAAGGTGACGCCCTGGGCGGCAAGGGGCGCAACCAAGCCGCGGGTGTGGCCGGGGACATCGGACATTTTCGCGCCAGTCGTGGTGCGGCCGAAACGGCGGTCGAGGGTTTGCGAAAGGCCGATGGCTCCCGCGATCATCGAGGGCTCCATCAGTTCGGTTTGCCAGCTAAAGGGAAGGGCGTGCCAGGCGATGTCGCCGGCCGCGATAGCCTTTTCCATGCGAGCGCGCTCTTCCGGCGTGGCGGCTTCGAGGTATTCGTAGAGAAGCCAGGAGCCGGTGGTCCACACGTAGCGCTGGCTGCCCCCTGATTCGCGCATTTGGGATGCAAGTTGAATCGCCTGGGGAAAGTATTGCTGGAAGTAGCGGCGCACGATGGCTGCCTGGGTGTCGATAAAACCAGCGTCGAAGTGGCACTTGAACATGACCAGGACGCGCTTGACGCCGGGATCAGAGGTGACCGCGAACAGCGGTTGCCGATACAACAACGCGCTGCCCAAAAGGGACTTCACAAATTGTCGTCGCTGCATGCTTGTACAGAGTACAAGGTTTTAAAAAGATACAGGCGCGGCTTCACCCTTCCCCGTAGCGAATGCTCAGGAAATACGCCCATCTCCCCTTTGTCATCTCGACCGGAGCGTACCCGGATTTCCTATCTAACCGCATTCCACAACGGCCACGTATGCGGCTCTCCGCAGAGAGAGACGCACGCAACTCAACCGATAACGCCACGCTCGACAGGAAATCCGGGGTAGCGTAGTGGAGAGATCTGCAGTATTCCACCAGAGTCCTAGGCCAGATTTTTCCGGGCAATCCGAACCGCAGATCTCCACTGCGCGGCGCTCCGGTCGAGATGACAAAGGGAGATGGGCGTATTTCCTGAGCATTCGCTACTGGAAAACTGGAAGCGTCAAACACCTACCCCGTTTCATCCCTCTGTGAGTCGGCAATGCCGGTGTGAGATTTTGCGGAGAGCCGCATACGCGGCCGTCACCAACAGCTGCGAGGAAGCAAATCCAGGTCGTAACGTTAGCCTTTCTTGCCCCAACCTCCGCCGCCTGGTGTTTCCAGGTGGAGGAGGTCTCCCTTTTGCAGGCGGTGGCTTGATTTGCCGGGTAGCTCGGTAACTTCCTGGTTGCTGCCTATGACCCAAGCTCGGCCCGGGGCTCCTTCTTCCCCGCCCTGCAGACCGTAGGGACCTTGCTTCCTGCGGTCGGCCAGGAGGGTTACCTGAGCGTCGGCGAGGAGTTCGACTTCGCGGATGAGGCCGTCGCCGCCGCGGTACTGACCGTCGCCGCCGGAGCCGTCGCGGTAGGCGTAACGGCGAAGGCGGAAGGGATAGGCATATTCCAGGGCTTCGATGGGCGTGTTGAGCGAATTGGTCATGTGGGTCTGCACGCCAGAGATACCGTCGAGGCCCTGACGCGCGCCCATTCCACCGGCCGCAGTCTCGTAGTAGGTGAAGGGTTGGCCGGTGCGTGGATCCACGCCTCCGATAGTCAGATTGCTCATGGTGCCGGCACTGGCCGCAGGCACGCGCCAAGGTACAGCCTGCGCCAGCGCGCGCAGCAAAACGTCGACGATTCTCTGCGAGGTTTCAACGTTGCCGGCTGCTACCGCCGCCGGCGGTTGGGCATCCACGATACTCGCGGTCGGAGTGTGCAACGTGAGCGGATGCAAAATGCCGGCAGTTGCCGGCGCATCCTCGCCTAAGAGGCAACGCAGCATGTAGAAACATGCCGAGAGGGTGATGGCGCGGACGGCGTTGATGCTGCCCGCCACTTGTGGAGACGAACCCGCAAAATCGACCTCAATCGATCCAGCTTGCGGATCGAAGCGCAGTTGTACCGCAACCTTTCGCGGTTCGCTGGTGACGCCGTCATCGTCGAGCCAGTCTTCGGCGCTGAAGTCGCCCGCAGGCATGGTGCGTAATTCTGTCCGCACCAGCCGCTCGGAATAGGCCAGTAACTGCTCTACCAAATCCTGCAGGGCCGCCTCCCCGTATTTTTCTACCAGATGCAGGACGCGCTGTTCCCCGACGCGGCAGGCGCCGATCTGCGATTGCAAATCGCCCTCGCGCTCTTTGGGGGTGCGCACGTTGAGCAGGATCAGATCGAGCATCTCGCGGTCCAGTTGCCCGGCACGCACAATCCGTATCGGCGGAATGCGCAGGCCCTCCTGAAAGATTTCGTTGGCCGGGCCCATCGACCCGGCGAACGAACCGCCCACATCGGCGTGGTGAGCGCGGTTGGAAACGTAGAAGCTGGCCCGCTCGTGCCCAGGCAGAAAGACGGGCAACACCATGGTGATGTCGGGCAGGTGGGTTCCGCCTGCGAAGGGATCGTTAAGGATGGCAATGTCGCCAGGCACAAATGCAATGGCCGCGACGGCTGCCTGCACCGACATCGGCATGGAGCCGAGATGGACCGGCATGTGATCACCCATCGCGATCACCCTGGCCTGGGCATCAAACAGGGCACAGGAGTAGTCTCGCCGCTCCTTGATATTCGGGGAGAGCGCGGTACGCCGTAGCGCTGCGCCCATCTCCTCGGCAATGGAATGGACCGCGCTTTGAAAAATAGCGAGCTCGACCGGATCGCTCATGGCCGTTGCTCGAGTACTAAATTGCTGTATCCATCGACGTGCGCGCGCCAACCGGGTGGCAAGGCGGTGGCCGAGGTGTACTCGGTGATCATGGCTGGTCCGGAGAAGGTATCCCCCGGCTGGAGAAGCTCGCGAGTGTAGTGCCGCGTCGGCAAAAAGCTACCGGCGAAGTAAACGGGGCGCTCGGCGTGGCAGGCGGCGTTTCCGTCGCCCGGCACCGGCTCACGGTAGGCAGGTGTGTAGGGCTCGCCGGCTGCGATCATGCGCAGGCGCACATTCACAATTTCTATCGGCTTATGTTCGTCACAGAAGCCATAGCGTTGCTTGTGCAGGCGATGGAAGGCAGCGATCGACTCGCTATCGAAGGGGACGTTAAGTTCGTATCCCTGCCGCAGGTAGCGCAGGTCCACACTACGGTGCGGTGTACCTTGTAGGCCTTCCGTGATGAATTCCTCGTGGGCTCGCCGCTCCAGTTCGTCGAAGTTAGCGTGGAGGCCGGCAAGGGAATCACCGGCCAACATCACGGTGCGGGAATAATCGCGCACCGACTCGGCGAGCAAAATGCCGATGGCGGAGAGTGCTCCCGGCATGGCTGGCACCAGCACGGTGGGAATGCGGAGAGCTTGGGCCAGGGCGCAGGCATGCAGTGGACCGCCGCCCCCGAAGGCCACCAGCGTGAACTGCCGGGGATCGTGGCCGCGCTCAATGGAGATGACGCGAATTGCTTTCTCCATCTGCGTTTCGACGACGCGTAGGATGCCGGCCGCATAGTCTTCTACGCTGGCCAATGCACCCTTCTGCTCGCGCATGATCTGGTCAGTGCGCGGCCGGTCGAGGGCCACGCCTCCGCCCAGAAACGTACCCTGGTCCAGCCGGCCGAGCAGCAGGTTTGCGTCGGTGACGGTGGGCAGAGTTCCGCGGCCGAAGCAGATGGGGCCCGGCTGCGCGCCGGCGGACTCCGGGCCCACGCGCAACATGCCACCGGCGTCGAAGCGGGCGATGGATCCACCGCCGGCGCCGGCGGTGTGAATGTCGAGCATGGGCATGCTCACCGGAACGCCGGCGACCATGGACTCGCGTGTTAAGTGGGCTCCCCCGGCGGTGGCATCGGAGAGAAACACATCGGTGGAGGTGCCACCCATATCGAAACCAATGATGCGGTCAAAGCCGGCCCAGCGAGCTACCTGGCACGCGCCGATTACGCCTCCCGCAGGCCCTGATAGCACGGTGCGGACGGGCTCGGGCGCGGCGCGCCGGGCAGAGAGGATGCCTCCTGACGATTGCATGACGTCGACACGGCCAGCCACATTCTGCTGCAGGTGCAATAAGTAGCTTTGCATCTTAGGCGCGAGATAAGCATTGACGACGATGGTGGAGGCGCGCTCGTACTCGCGAAATTCGGGAAGGATGCGATGCGATGTGGAGATGGGCAGACCAAGGCAGCGCAACGCGGACTCCACACGCTGTTCGGTTTGTGGGTTGGCGAAGGAGAACAGCAGCGAGATGGCGACCGCTTCGGCTCCGCTGTGACGCACCTGGCGAACCAGGGCTTGCAGCTCTTCTTCCGTAGGGGAGCGCAGGATTTCTCCTTCCGCACTGACCCGCTCGGGTACGCCAAAGCGCAGGGCTCGCGGCACCAGGCAAATGGGTACGGGGGCGAACCAGTCGTAGAGCTTGTGGCGCGTCTGACGGCCGATGGCGATGGTGTCTTCAAAACCGGCGGTGGTAATAAAGGCGACGCGCGCGCCTTTGCGCTCGAGCATGGTGTTAGTGCCGACAGTGGTGCCGTGGCGCACATCGAGTTCTTTCCCATCGGTAATGCGGCCCAGGCCATCAAGCACAGCTTGCGATGGATTCGCCGGCGTGGAGAAGACTTTCAACACCTGGAGTTTGTCGCCGGCGAGGTAGACGCAGTCGGTGAATGTACCGCCCGTATCGATGGCTACCCGCACGCTCGCTCTCCTTTATGTTGTAGGTTACATGGCCGGTCTGGGCTACTCTAGTCGAACCCGCAAACATATGGTCACGCAATGCTGAGCTGGATCACCGAAGCCTCAAGCCAACAGAAGCGCGCGCTGCTGGCTGCTTTTCTGGGCTACATGCTCGACAGCATGGACGTGATGCTCTACGCGCTGGTGCTCGGCCAGGTGCAGCATGAGTTACATATGTCTGCTGCTTTGAGCGGCGCCATGATGTCGGCGACGCTGATTGCGGCAGCGATCGGGGGAGTGGGCTTCGGCTGGTTTGCTGATCGTTTCGGACGGGTGCGCGCCCTGGTCTTGAGTGTGCTGATGTATTCCGTCGGAACCGCGCTCTGCGGCTTCTCACAGACGGCCACGCAATTGTTGCTGTACCGGGTGGTCCTCGGGCTCGGCATGGGCGGAGAATGGGCTGCGGGCGCTTCTCTGGTGGCGGAGACGTGGCCGGCCCACCATCGCGGTAAGGCGCTCGCGCTGGTGCAAAGCGCCTGGGCCGTGGGCTACGCCGTCGGCGCCGCCGTGGTTGCGCTGGTGATGCCGCGGTTTGGGTGGCGCGCCGTTTTCTTCGCCGGCATTCTGCCCGCTTTCATTTCGTTCTGGGTGCGCCGCGGACTGCGGGAGCCGGAATCCTGGGAGCAAGAGCATCAGCAGCGGGTTCCATTTGGCAGCCTCTTCCGCGGCGTCTTCGGTTACAGCATGCTGGTGTGCGCGAGCATGAACGCGGCCGCGCTCTTTGCCTGGTGGGGACTCTTCACCTGGCTGCCCCACTTCCTGGAGACGCGTGGCCTGGGCGTGGTGCAAACGTCCGCCTGGACGATCGTGATGCAGACCGGGACATTCCTCGGCTACCTGTCCTTCGGGTACATCGCCGACCGCTTCAGCCGCAAGTACACCTATATCGGCTACTTACTAGTTGCGGCCATGCTGGTGCCGTTGTTTGCTTTCGTGCGCAATCCCACGGCGTTGCTGCTGATCGGGCCGCTGGTCGGCTTCTTTGGAACCGGGTACTTCAGCGGTTTCAGCGTGATCGCCAGTGAACTGTTTCCGACCGCCCTGCGGGCCTCGGCCATGGGGTTTGTCTACAACATTGGCCGGGTGCTGAGCGCAGCGGCGCCTTACCTCATCGGACGAGTTTCAGAAAATGCGGGTCTGAGCTGGGGGCTTTGCATTACCTCGGCTGCGTTTCTCACCGCGGCCGGCATCGCCACGGCGTTGCGCGCACCGGGCCAAGCGGAACTATTCCAGGCGCAGGGAGTCGAAGGAGCGCCCCAACTCGGCGCATAAGGCTTCAACGGCCAACTGATGGTCGGAGCGGTCGGGCAGACCGGATACTGTCATCGAGCCGATCACCCCCGCACCCTTCACCCGGATGGGAAAGCAGCCGCCATGTGCTGCGTAGTCGGCGATCGGCAGGCCATAGCGGTCAAGCAGATTCGACTTCTTCTCCTCCAGCTCCAGGCGCAGGGCATAGGAGCTTTTGTGGAAGCGAGCGGTTACATTTCCTTTGCGACGGATCCACTCCACGTTGTCGGGCGTGGTCCCGGGCAGGGCTGAGTAGAAGAGCGGCTGCGCGAAGCGCCGCACGTCGACCACCAGGCTCAGCTTGCGGGCGACAGCCAATTGGCGAACGGTCGACCCTATCCTCCAGGCCGTTTCTTCATCAAACGCGGTGAACTGAAGTTCCTGTTCCTGCAAGGCGATACGGGCGAGATCGTCGGCTATCAGCATAGGTCCGCCTTAGCATACATGGCTCAACCCCTAGTTTTGATTTGCCTAAGGAATATACGGTTTGATACACCTTGGGCCGGCTATTTGGGAGGCCTCCATGCCATCGATCTTTACCAGGAAAACAAAAAATACCTGGACGCTTTTCTATCTCGTTATCGTCGTTTCCCTTTTTTCAACCAACGTGCAGCGAGCCGCGGCGCAGGCTATCGGCAGCGGCCAGATTCAAGGAACTATTACGGATGCAAACGGCTCCGCCGTGTCTGGGGGAAGCATTGAGGCGACGCAGCAGGAATCTGGATTGCACCGTACTGTAACCAGCGGAGGCGATGGCGGTTACAGTCTCCCCGACCTGCCGGTCGGCCCATATTCGTTAAAGGTAAGTGCGTCTGGATTCAGCGCGTATGAGCAGACGGGCATCGTGATTGAGGTAGGTAACAACCTGCGTATCGACATCAAACTCCAGGTTGGCGGGGTGACGCAGACGGTGCAAGTGACCGCAGGCGCATCTATGGTGCAGACCGAAGATCAGTCAATCTCCCAGGTGATCGACCGCCAGCGGACCATCGACCTGCCCCTGAACGGCCGGCAAGCGACGCAGCTAATTCTGCTCACGCCCGGCGCATCGGTGGCTCCCGCGGGCGACCTGGTGGGAACCAAGAACTATCCCAGTTCGGTGGCACTTTCTGTCGCGGGCGCGCAGGCGACCAACATCAACTACCTGATGGACGGGGCGGATAATAACGACGCCTTCACAAATGTGAACCTCCCCTTCCCTTTCCCCGATGCACTGCAGGAATTCAGTGTGCAGACCTCCGGGCTTTCGGCGCAGTACGGACTCCACCCCGGCGCAGTGGTCAACATCGTCACCCGCTCGGGCACGAATAGCTTTCACGGCACCGTGTTTGATTTTTTCCGCAACGGTGATATGAACGCGAGAAACTATTTTTCGACCAGGCAGGACTCGCTCAAGCGCAACCAGTTCGGCGGCGCGATCGGGGGACCCATCCGCCGCGACAAACTGTTCTTTTTTGGCGGCTACCAGGGAACCCGGACACGCCAGGAAGGCAACAGCATTACCAGCTATGTGCCTACGCCGGCGATGCTCAATGGGGACTTCAGCGTGTATGACGGGGCCACCTGCCAGAGCAGCGGTAAGTTCAAGCAACTGACCAACCCGGCTACGGGCCAGCCTTATCCCGATGACCAGATACCGGTATCGCAGTTCAATGCTTCCGCGCTGGCTTTGTTGAAGTTGGTTCCGGCTACTTCCAGCCCTTGCGGCAAGCTGGTCTACGGAATACCCCAGCCCCAGAACGAGGACCAGTTCATCGGCCGCATCGACTGGACGGCAGGTGAAAAGCAGACTGTGTTCGGCCGCTACTTTCTCACCCACTTTACGCAGCCCGCCTTCTATGGCGGAAATCTGCTGTTGACCGCTAACCCGGATCTGAATGACCAGGCACAGTCGTTTACCCTGGGCCACACCTACACCATCAGCTCGAGCTTGGTAAATTCGCTGCGCATCAGCGGCACGCGAAACTTTATTACCCGCGCCGCGAACGCGGGCCTGATCAATCCTTCTGATGTTGGCATCGCGGTGAGTACACCGGTAAAGAACTACCTGTACATGACCATCTCGGGTGCGTTTACGGCCGCTTGCGGAACCTGCGAGAGCACTGATATCACGACCAACTCAATCAACCTGGTAGAGGATCTCTTCTGGACAAAGGGCAAGAACCATTGGTCTTTCGGCGCCAACTACATACACAACTACCTGGTGTACGACGGCACCAACAACGCCAACGGGCAGTTTTCGTTTAACGGATCGCTGACCGCGGACGCGCTGGCGGATTTTATGATCGGCGGATTGTATTCGCTGTACCAGGGCAACAATACCGGCGTAGATTTCAGCAAGAACTACCTCGGTATTTACGCCCAGGACAGTATCCAACTCACCCCAAAGCTTACGGTGAACGCGGGTATTCGCTGGGCCACGGGTTTGCCGGCTGTTGAAACAACGGGCCGCGGCGGCAGCTTTTCCCCCGCCAATTACGCTGCGGGCGTGGTGTCGAAGGTCTACCCAACTGCGCCGGCGGGACTCTTGTTCTATGGCGACCCGGGCGTGCCGCACGGTTACTATCACGCCAAATACGATCACTTTGAACCGCGCTTTGGGGTTGCGTTCGATCCTCGTGGGCTGGGCCGGGAGAGTATCCGAGCGGCGTACACGTTGGGCTTCCAGGAGCCCCCGCTCTACTATCAATCGCACTACGAAGCCATGGGCCCATGGGGCGATTCCATCACGCTGGTCGATCCCGCCGGCGGTTTGAGCAATCCGTACGCTACCTATCCCGGCGGAAATCCCTATCCCAAACCCTTTCCACCGACCGCGGAGAATGCTTTCTTTCCCGTGTCAGGCTCCTATTTTGTGGTGCCCACCAACTTGAGGCAGGCGTACTCGCAAACCTGGAACCTGAGCGTGGAGAAGCAGTTCCTGAAAGACTGGTCCTTCACTGCGTCTTACCTGGGGACACGGGTGCAGAATAACTCGTCAGGCAACGAGCAGAATCCCGCCGTCTATATTCCCGGAACTTCGACCGGCGTAGCGGGATCCTGCGGTGCGCTGGCAGTTGTTCCTGCAGCCGGCAAGCCCTGCTCGAGCACTTCCAATACCAACGGCCGCCGTCAACTTTCCTTAGCCAATGCGACGCAGGGCGCCTACTACACCCAGTTAACGGAGGCCTACACGGGCCTGGGCTCCAACTTCAATGGCATGCTGCTTTCGGTGCAGCATCGCTTCTCGTCTTACTTCACGTTGCTGACCAACTATACGTATTCGCATTGCCTGTCGGGCCCGCCGGAGAACGGAGACAATGCCGGGGATCAATTCCAGAATCCCGGAAATCCCAACGCCGACTACAGCAATTGCGGCTCTGACCTGCGCCACAACTTTGTCACGTCAGCCATCATCCGTAGTGCGGTGAAAGGCGGCTCGATGCGGACGCTGTTGTTGAGTGGATGGCAGTTGGCGCCGATCGTTACCGCAACCACGGGAGTCCCATTCACGACCACCAGCGGCACCGACAAGTCCTTAACCGGGGTCAACAATGACCGGCCGAACCTGATCGGAAGCCCTTACGCAAAGGGGCTGGGGCGGTTGGTGTGGCTCAACCCCAAATCCTTTGCGTTTAACACCCCGGGAACCTATGGAAATACTCGCCCTTTCCAGTTCTACGGCCCGCATTACACCGACGTGGATATGGCGCTCAGCAAATTTATTCCTTTGCATGAGGAGACAGCGCTGGAGGCACGAGCGGAGTGCTTCAATTGCCTGAACCACACCAACCTGCTGAATCCCGGAGGGTCGAATGTGAATGGAGCCATCGGCAATGGTGGTACTTCCTTCAGCACCAACACCTTCGGCGTGATTAATGCGGCAAACCAGCCGAGGATTCTGCAGCTGAGTCTCAAGATAAACTTCTAGTCAGAAGTAACTGACAAGGAGCGCCCATGGAGACTTTTCTCCTGGCCGACCCGTCGCGCTATCCGCGCATGACGACGGCCGAGCTTCGGGAGACTTTTCTCCTGGATTCGCTGTATAAGCCGGGGTCGATTGCTTTGGTGTATATCGACCTCGACCGCACTGTTGTGGGCATTGCGGCGCCGGTTGCGGAACCGCTGACGCTCGAGGCAGATGCAGATCTGCGGGCGCAGTTCTTTACCGAGCGGCGCGAGTTGGGCGCGCTGAATATCGGCGGCAGAGGATCGGTTACGGTGAACGGCACGGTCTATTCGCTGGAGAATCTGGATTGCGTTTACATCGGCAGGGCGAATGCGGAAATACGGTTTGCGTCTGCCGACCCTGCGGCTCCGGCGATCTTCTACCTGTTGAGCTATCCCGCGCACGCGACCTACCCGGTCGCGCTGATTAAGAAAGCGGACGCCACTCCGACGGTTATTGGCAGCGCGGAGACGGCGAATCTGCGAACGGTCACGAAGTACATCCACATGGCGGGGGAGAAGAGCTGCCAGCTGGTGATGGGGGTGACGCATCTGCATAGCGGGAGCGTGTGGAATACGATGCCTCCGCACACCCATATGCGTCGCTCGGAGGTCTACCTGTATTTCAACCTGGCGGCGGAGGCGGTGGTGTTTCACATGATGGGCCCTCCAGGAGAGACACGGCATATTTTGATGAACAACGTGCAGGCGGTGGTTTCGCCGGGTTGGTCGATCCATGCAGGCGTGGGTACGCGCGCATATAGCTTTTGCTGGGGCATGGGCGGGGAAAATCAGGATTACGCGGATATGGATCCCGCCGCCGTTTCTACCTTACGCTAATGCTTCTTTCCAACATCTCGCCAAAAACTGGCAAGATACGGTCCACCGCCGGTCAAAGATACCTTGGCGCGTATGATGCGGAGGATGTCTTCTCAGCGCAGGCGGGTTGAGGTGCGCGGCGTGGTGCAGGGGGTTGGGTTTCGCCCTTTTGTTTATAACCTGGCAACGGCGTTACGGCTGGCTGGTTTTGTTTTCAATTCCACTGCCGGCGTGACGATTGAGATTGAAGGCCCGCACGCCGCCCTTGACGAATTTCTTCAAACACTGCGACAGAATCCACCTCCGTTGGCGGAGATTGCTTCGGTCGGTATTTTTGAGATCGAGGTACAAGAGCGTTCCGGCTTCTCCATTCTTCATAGCCGGGAGGCGGCGGGCGGTTTCGCTTTGATTCCTCCCGATATGGGAACCTGCGTGGCCTGCTGGAGCGAGTTTGGCGATCCTGCAAACCGGCGCTTTGGCTACCCGTTCACAAATTGTATCCATTGCGGTCCGCGGTACACCATCATCCGAGAAGTGCCCTACGACCGCGCGACCACGACGATGGCGGCGTTCGCGATGTGCGCTGCGTGCCAGGCGGAATACGAAGATCCCGCGAACCGGCGCTTTCATGCTCAGCCCAACGCATGTGCCGTGTGCGGGCCTTCTTTGACGATGAGCATCCAGGAGACACGGGAGCTTCTGCACCAGGGCAAGATTGTCGCAGTGAAAGGCCTGGGCGGTTTTTTGCTGGCGTGCGACGCCACGAATGATTCCGCGGTTTTGGAATTGCGTCGCCGTAAGCGGCGGCCGCATAAACCCTTCGCCCTGATGATGCGCGACCTGCCCGCCGTACGAAAGCTGTGCGCGATTACAAAAGAGGAGGAGGCTACCCTGCTGCATGCCAGGCGCCCCATCGTGGTGCTGCGACGTTTGCCCGGTGGGGTGCTCTCGGAACAGATTGCCCCCGGGGATAGAACGCTCGGAGTGATGCTGCCCTATACGCCTCTGCACTACCTGCTTTTCAGCGACTCACCGGAGATGCCCTCCGCATGGGATGCCCTGGTAATGACCAGCGGCAACCTGAGCGAGGAACCCATTGTCATCGACAACCAGGAGGCGGTGGAGCGCCTTGGCACGGTGGCGGATTGTTTTGTGCTGCACAATCGCGACATCGCCACCCGGGTGGACGACTCAGTGGTGCGCGTGTTCGAAGGGCGGGAACGCGTGCTGCGCCGCGCTCGCGGTTTTGCTCCGCAGGCGATCGATCTGGGAGCCGAGACGGAGGAGGTGCTGGCGTTCGGTGGCGAACTAAAAAACACCTTCTGCCTCACCAAGGGTGGGCGCGCCATCGTGAGCCAGCACATTGGCGATCTTGAAAACTTCGAGACGATGCGTTTCTTCGAAGAGACGCTTGCGCGGATGCAGCATGTTTTCCGGGTGACACCGCGTGCGGTCGCCCACGATCTGCACCCCGACTACATGAGCACACGCATGGCTCTGGCCTCGACCATCGAACGCAAAATCGGGGTGCAGCATCATCATGCGCATATTGCGAGTTGCATGGCAGAAAACCATCTCCAGGGTCAGGTTCTGGGCGTGGCCATGGATGGAACCGGATTCGGAACGGACGGCAAAATATGGGGCGGCGAGTTCTTGGTGGCGGACTATGCCACCTTCACTCGTCGCGCTCACCTGAGGAACGTTTTGCTTGCCGGCGGGAATGCGGCGGTGCGCCAGCCCTGGCGCATGGCGTTGAGCTATTTGCTGGATGCCTTTGAGAAGCCAGCCGACAGGTTTCGACGGGTACCCGACAAGCAGGTTGCCCTGGTCAACGCGATGTTGACCAGGGGCATCCAAACGGTGGAGACGTCGTCGTGTGGGCGGTTGTTTGATGCGGTGGCTGCGATGCTGGGCCTGGCGCTGGAAGTGAGTTTCGAGGGGCAGGCAGCGATCGCGCTGGAATCGGTGGCGGCCGAGGGTACAGACGGCCGCTACGATTTTTGCCTGGATGGAGACGGGCCGATCGTCGTGGACTTTCGGCCCATGATTGTGGCGATGGCGAAGGACATCTCGGCCGATAAGCACATCGGTGAGATTTCATCCTGCTTTCACAACACGTTGTCCGCGGCGATCGGAGAAGTTTGCGGGCAGATTCGCGCGAGCGACGGGGTGAACCGGGTTTGCCTAAGCGGCGGGACTTTTCAGAACCTGTACCTTCTTGGGCGGACGGTGGTAGAGTTGCGGCGTCGCGGCTTCGAGGTCTTTTTGCACGCTCTGGTGCCCGCGAACGATGGCGGCCTTTCCCTGGGACAGGCTATGGTGGCGAACGAACGTTTGCGCCGAGGAGAGTGATATGTGCCTGGCCATACCCGGCAAAGTTCTGGAAACCTTTGAACAACGCGGTTTGCTCATGGCAAGGGTTCAGTTCGGCGGCATCGTGCGTGAGGCTTGCCTGGAGTACGTGCCGGAGACGCAGGTTGGCGAATACGTTCTGGTGCATGTGGGCTTCGCCATTAGCCGCATCGATGAGGCCGAGGCCGAACGCACCTATCGAGTGCTCGAGGAGTTGGACCAGTTGACGGAGTTGGAGTCCCCGGTGGTGGACGAGCGATGAAATTTCTCGACGAGTACCGTAACGGTGACGTTGCCCGGAAGATCGTGGGCGAAATGCGCCGTATCCAGACGCGGCCGTGGGTGTTGATGGAGGTGTGCGGGGGACAGACCCACTCCATTGTGAAGAATGGGATCGATCACCTTCTGCCGGAGGGGGTCGAGTTGGTTCATGGGCCTGGGTGCCCGGTGTGCGTGACGCCGCTGGAGATGATCGATAAAGCCCACGCGATTGCGCGGCAGAGGGACGTGATTTTTTGCTCGTTCGGCGATATGTTGCGCGTGCCGGGTTCGGATGGGGATTTGTTCACCATCAAGTCTATGGGAGGCGATGTGCGGATTGTGTATTCGCCGCTCGATTGCCTGAAAATTGCACGGGCCAACCCGGCGAAGCAGGTGGTGTTTTTTGCCATTGGGTTCGAGACCACGGCGCCGGCGAATGCCATGCTGGCGTGGCGGGCGCGGGAAGAGCAGGTAAGCAATGTATCGCTGCTGGTTTCGCATGTGCTGGTTCCGCCGGCACTCGAAGCCATTCTGCAAGCACCGGATAACCGGGTGCAGGGGTTTCTCGGGCCGGGACATGTGTGCGCGGTGATGGGTTATCGCGAGTATGAGCCGATCAGCGCCCGGTATCGGGTACCGATCGTGGTCACGGGTTTTGAGCCCATCGATATTCTGCATGGAACCTTGATGACGCTCGCGCAATTGGAAGCCGGCCCGGGCGGTGGTGGAAAACCAGTATTCGCGAGTGTTGGGCCCGGACGGGAATAGTGCTGCGCAGAAGCTGGTGAGCCGGGTTTTTGAGGTGGGCGATCGTAAATGGCGCGGGATTGGCAATATCCCCATGAGTGGGTTTCACCTGCGGGACGAGTTCGCAGCCCAGGATGCGGAGAGGTTGTTCGATGTCGCGGAGATCGCGACACTGGAGCCGGAGATATGCATTAGCGGAGAGATTCTGCGGGGGATCAAGAAGCCGCATGATTGCCCGGCGTTTGGAACGTTGTGCACGCCGCAGCATCCGCTGGGGGCGACGATGGTGTCGGCTGAGGGAGCCTGCGCCGCCTACTACGCTTACGGGCGGCACTTGAAGATCGACGCGTTGCATCAAATCGCAGCGGTGGCGAATTAGATCTATGGCTACCTGGAGAAACTGCGGATCCCTCCACTACGCTTCGCTCCGGTCGGGTCGGGATGACAAAGGGGAGAGCAGGGGTGAGCCAGCACCCGCTTCGGACCGAATGCACTGCTGACGAGTCGCTACTCTCCCCTTTGTCATCCCGACCCGACCGGAGCGAAGCGTAGTGGAGGGATCTGTGTTTTCTTGCGGGTTAGAGGGTGGTCATCGTTGAGCAAGTTTGGGTCGTGCCCGTTGCCGATTTTCTCGCATCCACAGATTGTGCTGGGGCATGGCAGCGGGGGCAAGCTCACCGCCGACTTGATCGAGCAAATCTTTTTGCCCGCGTTCCGCAATCCTATTCTTGACAAGCTCGACGACCAGGCAGTGGTTACGATTGCTGGCGCCCGGCTGGCGTTTACTACCGATTCCTTTGTCGTGACCCCCATCTTTTTTCCCGGTGGCGACATTGGGCGATTAGCGGTCCACGGAACGGTCAACGACCTGGCGATGAGCGGAGCTCGGCCACTTTACCTCTCTGCAGCGTTCATCCTTGAGGAAGGCCTGGCCGTCGACGACCTGCGTCGCGTGGTTGAATCGATGCGTGCGGCAGCGGCAGAAGCGGGTGTCACGCTGGTCACGGGCGACACCAAGGTCGTGAATCGCGGTAAGGGCGACCAGGTGTTCATCACCACCACCGGCATTGGCGTGATCGAGGATGGAGTTCACATATCGGCCGATCGCGCGCGGCCGGGCGACGTGATTCTGGTGAGCGGTTATCTCGGCGACCACGGTATGGCGATCATGTCGCAGCGCGAGAACCTGGAATTTGAAGGTGCGATCACGAGCGACTGCGCTTCTCTGCACGGCCTGGTTGCCGCCATGCTGCGAACTCCGGGCGCGGAAGGAGTCGACTTCGTGCACTGCCTGCGCGATCCTACTCGCGGCGGCGTGGCGACCACGCTGAACGAAATTGCCAAGCACGCCGAGGTCGGCATGCTGCTGCAGGAGCAGTCGATCCCGGTACGTGAGTCAGTGAAGGGCGCATGCGAAGTGCTCGGGCTCGATCCGCTATACGTCGCCAACGAGGGTAAGTTGCTGGCGATCGTTGCGCCGGAGATGGCACACGCCGTGCTGCAACAAATGCACCTGCATCCGCTGGGCGCGGATGCAGCCATCATCGGAAAGGTTGTCGCAGAGCATCCTGGAATGATTCTGATGACCACCGAGATCGGTGGAACCCGGGTGCTGGACGTAATGTTTGGCGAACAACTCCCTCGCATCTGCTGAATGCTACGAACGTTCATTTGACACGACTGGCACTGCGGCGTAGTTTTCTGCGGTCGAGGAATTTCGCGGCTAACCAGCGCTGAGATTCGCTCTCAAGGAGACAGGCATTGTCCTGCTTCTACCATCCCGCTTCTGGCATCGTATGTACCCTGAGCAATATGCGTGTGTCCCGCGTCCACTCGAATGGGCGCGTTTTTCTTTTATAAGGAGAATCTATGGCAAGCAGCATTACGAAAGCTCCCGCCGTCTCTGACGTTCACATTCTCTGGATCACCGCCGGGCTTAGTTGCGATGGAGATAGTGTTTCCATTACCGCGGCCGAACAGCCAAGCATTGAAGATGTGCTGCTGGGCGCGATTCCGGGCTTGCCCAAGGTTCACCTGCATAATCCCGTGCTCGCGTATGAGAACGGCGATGAGTTCATGAAATTTTTCTATGAGGCAGAGAAGGGTTTGCTGGAGCCCTTCGTGCTGGTGGTGGAAGGTTCGATTCCCAACGAGAAGATCAAGAGCGAAGGCTACTGGGCCGCAATGGGAACGGATCCCCATACCGGGCAGCCGATTCCAACCTGCGATTGGATCGACAGGCTGGCGCCGAAGGCGCTGGGAGTGATTGCCATCGGCACCTGCGCGACCTATGGCGGTATCCACGCGATGGCGGGCAATCCGACCGGGTGCATGGGGCTGGCGGATTATCTGGGATGGGGTTGGCGCTCAAAAGCCGGCTTGCCGATCGTGAATGTTCCCGGATGCCCAGTGCAGCCTGACAATTTTATGGAAACGGTCTTGTACTTGCTCTACCAGGTGGCCGGTCTGGCCCCGATGATTCCGCTCGACGCGCAACTACGCCCCACGTGGCTGTTTGGCAAGACGGTGCACGAAGGTTGCGATCGCGGCTCCTACTACGAGCAGGGCGAGTTTGCGGAACATTACGGCTCCTCGAAATGCCTGGTAAAGCTGGGCTGCTGGGGTCCGGTCGTGGATTGCAATGTGACCAAGCGGGGATGGATGCGCGGGATCGGCGGCTGCCCGAATGTGGGCGGCATCTGCATCGGGTGCACCATGCCGGGGTTCCCGGATAAGTTCATGCCGTTCATGGATGAACCGCCGGGGGCGAAGCTTTCGAGCAACATTATCGGGACGTACGGACGATTTATTCGCACCATGCGCGGTATCACGAACGCGACGGTGAACAAAGAACCGAAGTGGCGGCACTCGCGGCCGCAATTGACGACGGGGTACCGCCCGACCACTTACTAGAGCAGATAGTCAAACGGTCGATAGCAGATGTAACCGAGAGGATTTCTTCGATGGCGACTTATCCAGAGACAATACCTGAGATCGATAGGAAGAAGCGCAACCTGGTCGAGATGAACTGGGATCCGATAACGCGGATCGTGGGCAGCCTCGGTATCTTCACCAAGATCGACTTTGAAAACCGGGAAGTGGCCGAGTGCCACAGCACTTCTTCCATCTTTCGCGGATACAGCATTTTCATGAAGGGTAAAGACCCGCGCGATGCTCACTTCATCACCAGCCGCATTTGCGGCATTTGTGGCGATAACCACGCCACCTGCGCGGTGTATGCGCAGAACATGGCCTTCGGCATCAAGCCGCCTCCGATCGCGGAGTGGATCATCAACCTGGGCGAAGCCGCCGAGTACATGTTCGACCACAACATCTTCCAGGACAACCTGGTGGGCGTGGACTTTTGCGAGCAAATGGTGAAGGAGACGAATCCGGGGGTGTGGGCCAAGGCGCAGTCGTACCAGTGCCCCAATGCCGACAAGCACGGCTTTCGCACCATGGCCGACATCATGACGGCGCTTAATCCATTCACCGGCTCGTTCTACCGCGAGACGCTGGCGATGAGCCGCATGACGCGCGAGATGTTCTGCCTGATGGAAGGGCGGCACGTGCATCCCTCCACGCTTTATCCCGGCGGTGTGGGTACAGTGCCCACCATTCAGCTATTCACCGACTACCTGGTCCGGCTGATGAAGTATGTCGAGTTTATGAAGAAGGTCGTGCCGCTGCATGACGATCTCTTCGACTTCTTCTACGAAGCATTGCCCGGCTATGAGAAGGTCGGCCAGCGGCGCGTGTTGCTGGCCTGCTGGGGTTCGTATAACGATCCCGATAGCTGCGACTACACCTACAAGAACATGGCAGAGTGGGGACGCAAGATGTTTGTGACCCCGGGCGTGGTGGTCGATGGCCAACTGGTCACGAACAACCTGGTCGATATCAATCTGAACATTCGGATCTTGCTGGGTAGCTCGTACTACGACGACTGGCAGGGGGCAGAGACATTTGTAGCGCGTGACCCGCTGGGCAACCCGGTGGACAAGCATCATCCCTGGAACCAGACCACGCTGCCTCGTCCGCAGAAGCGTAACTTTGGCGGGAACTACACCTGGGTGATGTCCCCGCGCTGGTATGACCAGCGCACCGGCGACCACCTGGCGCTCGATACCGGGGGGGGCCCGATTGCGCGGCTCTGGTCGACGGCGCTGTCCGGATTGGTGGATATTGGCTACATCAAGGCTACCGGTCATAGCGTCAAGATCAATCTCCCCAAGACGGCGAGTTTGCCGGAGACCGAGTTCGAGTGGAAAATTCCGAAGTGGAGCAACGCGCTGGAGCGCGATCGGGCGCGGACTTATTTCCAGGCGTACGCGGCAGCAACAGCGCTGCACTTTGTCGAGAAGGCGCTGGCGGAATTGCATGCCGGCCGCACCTCCACCTGGACAGACTTCAAGGTACCCGACGAAGCGATTGGTTGCGGGTTTCACGAAGCGGTGCGCGGGGTGTTGTCGCATCATGTCGTGATCCGCGATGGCAAGATTGCCAACTACCATCCGTATCCGCCTACGCCGTGGAATGCTAACCCGCGGGATATTTATGGAACTCCGGGGCCGTATGAGGATGCGGTGCAGAACACACCCATCTTTGAGGAGAATGGCCCGGAGAATTTCAAGGGTATCGATATCATGCGCGCGGTGCGCAGCTTCGATCCCTGCCTGCCTTGCGGCGTGCATATGTATGTCGGGGACGGCAAAGTGATCGAGGTGAAACATTCGCCCATGTTTGGGGCGGCAGGACATCCATAATGGCTGCGATTTCGGAGCAACCGGTAGCCGCACCGCGGCGTGGGGAATTTCGCGCCGAAAGTGAACGGGTCGAAAAGCTGGCGGCAAAACTGGATCAGGCTGGCAACCCGGAGGTTCGGGCCGCCGCGCTGGAGCTGGTGCAGTCCGTCGTAGAACTGCACGGCGCGGCTTTGCAGCGGTTGATTGACAGGCTTCTGGAAACGGCTGAAGGAGAGCGCGCTTTGTCCGGAGCGCTCGACGATAATCTGGTCGCCGGAATGTTTCTGTTGCACTCTCTGCATCCCGACGATATCGAGACGAGGGTGATTCGGGGGCTGGAGTCGGTGCGGCCGTATCTCAAATCGCATGGTGGGGATTGCGAACTGGTCAGTGTGCGCGATGGCATTGTCCGGTTGAAACTGCACGGGAGTTGCGGAAGCTGTCCGTCGTCTTCAGTCACGCTGAAGAACGCGGTGGAAGAAGCGCTCTACGAGGCAGCACCCGACATTGTGGAAATTGTTGCGGAGAATGCTGAGTCTTCCGCTCCCAAACTCGTAGTTCTGGGATAGCTATGGGACAAGAGACGCTTCCCTTCCTGAGGCAATTTACGCGCAAGAAACCTGCGGAGGAACGCTGCGAGCTTTGCAGTGCGGCGCTGGGACTGGTGCATCAGCATTTGCTCGACCCGAAGAAACGCGAGATCGTGTGTTCGTGCGATAGCTGTGCGGTGCTGTTTTGCGGTCTGGAGGGCGCTCACTTCCTGCGTGTGCCGCGGCGGATTCGGGAGCTTGCCGGCTTTGTCATGCCTGAGCTGCAATGGGAAGGCTTGATGATCCCCATCAACCTCGCCTTCTTCTATCTCGATAGCGCGGAGGGGAAGGTGCGGGCGATGTATCCCAGCCCCGCCGGCGCCATCGAGTCCTTGCTGAGTCTGGAATCGTGGGCTGAGATTGCCGCGGATCATCCCGCGTTGCAGACCATGGAACCGGAGGTGGAGGCATTTCTCGTGAATCGTGTGGGCAAGCCGGAGCAGTACTATATTGTGCCAGTCGATGAGTGCTATCGGCTGGTGGGCTTGATCCGCATGCACTGGCGGGGGCTTTCGGGCGGGACCGAGGTGTGGAAGGAAATACACCAGTTCTTCGCTGATTTGAAGAGCCGCAGCGTGGAAGCACGAGAGCCGGCGCATGCCTGAGCTCCGTTTTCAGATTGAAGCAGCGGAAGCGGTGGCGTATGCAGCGACTCCGCTGCTGGCGTTCAAGCTGCGCATCTCGAATCTGCCAGCGGAAGAGGACATCCATAACCTGACCCTGCGCTGCCAGGTGCAGATCGAACCGGCGAAGCGACGGTATGTTGCCCAGGAACAGGAGAAGCTGCTCGATCTTTTTGGGGCGCCGGAGCGGTGGAGCCGGACGGTGCGACCGTTGCTGTGGATGAATACGACCGTGGCGGTTCCGGGCTTTCGCGACAATGTATTGGTGGACCTGGAGCTTCCCTGCACGTTTGACTTTAACGTGGCGGCGACGAAATATTTTCATGCGCTCGATGCGGGGGATATTCCGGTTTGCGTGATGTTTAGCGGAACGGTTTTTTACCGGGGCGAGAATGATGCGCTGCAGGTGGCCCAGGTGCCGTGGGACCGCGAGGCGAATTTTCGACTTCCGGTTTCGGTTTGGAAAGAGATGATGGAGATGCACTTTCCGAATACGGCCTGGCTGTGTTTGCAACGCGATGCCTTTCAGCAACTTTACGACTATAAGGTTCGCCACGGGATTCCTACGTGGGAGCAAGCGATCAGCCGCGCCCTGGACGAGGTGAAGGTATGAACTTCGATCCTGTAGAGAAGATCGCGGCGGCGATTCTGTATGAGGGGTACATTCTGTATCCGTATCGGCCAAGCGCGATCAAAAACCGCCAGCGCTGGAATTTCGGCACCCTCTATCCGCGGCAATATGCAGAGGCGCAGCGCCCCCAGGAGACTTTTGGGCTGGTCGCGGAGTGCCTGGTGGTCGGCGACGCCCTTCTTGATGTGAGGATCAGGTTTTTGCAATTAGTACGGCAGAAGGAGACCGTCGCGCTTACAGATCCTTCGCTGGCCTGGGAGGAAGCGGTGGAGCGGACGTCGGAGCATACCGAACTTCGAGTGATTGATCTGCTTGCGTCTCCGCTTGGGTTACAACTTGAAGTGCCAACTGCGGATCCCTCCGCTCCGCTTCGCTCCGGTCGGGATGACAAAAGGAAGAGTAGTGGAGATGAGAGCAGGCAAGTCGGTCCGAAGCCACCATTCACGGTGCCGCCACTCTCCCCTTTGTCATCCCAACCGGAGCGTACCCGGATTTCCGATTTCACAGAATCTGATGACCGCCGCGGATGCGGCTCTCCGCAAAGAGAGACGCATGAACTTGACCGAGCACCCAAATCTCCACAGGCAATCCGGGGAAGCGCAGCGGAGGGATCTGCGGTTACTCTCAGGTTGCAACTGACTATCGCGGCAGAGAGGGTCGGAGAGGACACGTGCAAAGTACGGCTCTCGGTTGAGAATGTGACTCCGGCATCGGCCGGAGCCACACGTGAGGAGACGCTCCCGCTCTCTTTCGTGTCCGCGCATTTGTTATTGGGAGTTACCGGCGGAGAGTTTGTGTCCCTCCTCGACCCCGACGACCAGTATGCTGATGTCGCTGCCGACTGCACTCACTCTGGCGTCTTCCCTGTTCTGGTGGGCGACGAACCGGATCGAAGCATGATGCTTTGCTCTCCGATCATTTTGTACGACTATCCCAAGATTGCGCCGCAGAGCGCCGGCGATTTCTTCGATGGCACCGAGATGGACGAGATGCTCGCCCTGCGCGTGCTTACCCTGACCGACGCCGAGAAACAGGAGATGCGCAACGGCGATGCCCGCGCGCGCAGGATTCTCGAGCGCACCGAAGCACTCACATCCGAAGCCATGCTCGAAACCCATGGTGTCCTCCGGGTTGAAGAGTGGAATCCGTTCGCGGAAACAAAAGCGCCGCCGGAAAGCGTGCGCATCGATGGAGTCGAACTGAGGACCGGTGACCGGGTGCGACTCTGTCCCCGCAAGAAGGCTGACATCTTCGACATGGCGCTGAAGGGCAAGGTCGCCGTCATCGAAGCTATCGAGCAGGATTTCGAGGATCATGTCCAGCTCGCGGTGGTTCTCGACGATGACCCCGGACGTGAGTTCGGCATGATGCGGCAGCCCGGCCATCGCTTCTTCTTCTCCCCCGAAGAGGTGGAGCCGGCATGAGTATCCTGGTCGCCGGCATCGGCAATATCTTTCTTGGGGATGACGCGTTCGGCGTCGAGGTGGCGCACGCGCTCCTTGGACGGCCGTTGCCGGACGGCGTCATCGTAAAGGATTTTGGCATTCGTGGTTTCGACCTGGCCTACACCCTGCTCGATCCGTGGGACACGGTCATCCTGGTGGATGCAATGCCTCGCGGGCAGGCGCCGGGCACCCTGTGCCTGCTGGAACCCAACCTGGTTACAGCGGAAACCACGCTCAATCCTCACGGCATGGACCCGGTCCAGGTGCTGAACGTCGCGGCTTCCCTGGGCAGGATTTCTGCGCGGGTGTTGGTCCTGGGCTGCGAGCCGAAGGACTTTGGCGATGAAGTCGAAGGACGCATGGGCTTGTCTGCGCCGGTGCAAGCCGCAGTGGCTGCGGCGGCCGAACGGGTGTTAGAACTGGCCCTTAGCTTACAAACAGTGGAGAGGTGACATCATGTACACAAAGTTCGCTCTTGGCGCATTTGGATTGCTGTTAATCGGTCTCGCCGTGACGGTCGCTCCCGACCTGCGCCGCTATCTCAAAATTCGTGCCATGTAGTCATGCACGAACTTTCTATCGCGATCAGCATGATCGACCAGATCACGGAAGAGTCAGCGAACCGCGGCGGCCTGGAGGTCGAGGCGGTCCATCTGAAGCTCGGGGTGTTTTCCGGGGTGGATAAAGACGCCTTGCTCTTCGCGTACGAGCTGGCCTGCGAAGGTTCCCCTCTCGAAGGGTCACGGCTGGTCATTGAGAGCATTCCGCTGGTGATTTACTGCGCGACATGCGGCAAGAACCGTGTTCCCCCCTCGCTCTACGAGCTCAGTTGCCCGGAGTGCGGTAGTCCGGGACAGAGCATCATCTCTGGCCGCGAGATCGAGGTGGCGTCGTTGGAGGTGGCCGCGTGAGCACACGCATGGTGGAAGTGCGGGCAAAAGTGCTGAAGCAAAATGACCTGCTGGCGCGTGGTTTGCGCGCGCGCTTCCAACAGGCGGGCACCTGCGTGGTTGGCCTGGTCTCGAGCCCGGGATCGGGCAAGACTGCCTTCCTGGAGAAGCTGCTTGGCGGGTTGGCGCGCGATTCACGGGTGGCCGCACTGGTGGGCGATCTGGCTACCGAGAACGATGCGGCGAGGCTGCGGCGGGCTACGCCGGAGGTTCGCCAGATCATCACCGGAACGGTGTGCCATCTGGATGCACAGATGGTGGAGAATGCGCTGGCGTCGTGGCAGTTGGACCGCATCGATTTTCTCTTTATCGAAAATGTGGGAAACCTGGTTTGCCCATCGAGTTACGACCTGGGAGAAGAGTTGCGCTTCGTGCTGCTCTCGGCCACCGAGGGCGAAGACAAGCCGTTGAAGTATCCCACAATTTTCAATAGCTCCGATGTGGCCGTGATTACCAAGATGGACCTGGCCGAGGCGGCGGATTTCGACCTGCCGGCCGCGCGACGCAATATCGAGAGCGTGCGTCCAGGGATGCAGGTGCTGGAGGTGTCCGCAAAGACCGGAGCCGGCATGCAGGCGGTGTTTGATTTATTACACGCACAACTGGCGCGCGGGCGGCAGGCGCAGACTCTGGCTGTCCGGTAGAATTTTTTCATGCCCAACCGTTCTGTCGTCAGCGAAATACTTGAAGCCAATCAGAAGTATGCGAGCAAGTTTGATAAGGGCGAACTTGCGCTGCCTCCGGCACGCCGCTTCGCCATCCTTACCTGCATGGATGCGCGGATGGATCCGGCCAAATTTGCCGGGCTGGCGGAAGGGGATGCGCATGTCATCCGCAATGCCGGCGGGCGCGCCAGCGATGATGCGGTGCGATCGCTGGTGATTAGTTACAAGCTCCTCGGCACCCGGGAATTTTTTGTGATTCACCACACCAACTGCGGCATGGAGTTCTTTACCAACGAGGTGATTCGTGGGCTGCTTGACCACAGCCTCGAGCCGGCGGCGCTCACTCCTTCGGGGTTTCGCGATGTGGGCACGGGGCCGGGTTCGCGTGCCGGCGAGTTCATCGAGTGGCTTACCATTGCCGATCCGATGCAAGCTGTGGTTGATGACGTGAACAGGCTGCGGAATCATCCGCTGATCCCCAAGACGATCCCGATCTATGGGTATGTGTACGACGTGACCACGGGCGAGCTGATTGAAGTGGAAGGCGCCAAGAAGGCAGGCGCGGCGGTGATTGCCCACTAGCCTTCGCACCCCTCAGTGGCTAAAGCCCGCATTCGTTTGAATGTTTACGTACGGCGTGAAGGCCGTACCCTGCACGCAGTACTTATCTGATCCCTGCGTACTAAACTCAGGGGATGAAGCTCGAAACCCTCAGCATCCATTCCGGGCGGCAGGTGGATCCCACTACCGGCTCGGTGACTACGCCTCTTTACACCTCCACTACCTTTGAACGCGACCCCGATGGCGGTTTCTCGCGGCACTTTTTCTACAGCCGGATCGATAATCCCAATCGCCATTCCCTCGAGCAATGCCTGGCGGATCTCGAGGGCGGGGTCGAGGCGGTTGCCTTCAGCACCGGCATGGCGGCCAGCCTGGCGGTGTTCCAGGCGTTTGCCCCGGGTGATCACGTGGTGCTCCATCGTGATTTGTACTTCGGCGTGCGCGAGCTGGTCACGGGGATCTTCGCCCGCTGGGGACTGCAGCATACTTTCGTGGATATGCGGAATATCGCGGAACTCCGCGCGGCGTGCCGGCCGGAGACGAAACTGCTGTGGCTGGAGACGCCGACGAATCCGCTGATTGAAGTGACCGACATCTTGCCGGTGGCGGAGTGCGCGCGTAGTCTCGGCATCCCTCTTGCCTGCGAAAACACTTTTGCCACTCCGGTACTGCAACGCCCGCTCGACCTGGGCGCGGACCTGGTGGTGCATGCGTTGACGAAGTATCTCTCGGGACATAGCGATGCGCTGGGCGGAGCGGTGATCCTGGGAAAGAAAACTCCCCTGGGCGATCGGATTAAGGAATTCCAGCGGGTTGGCGGGGCGGTGCTATCTCCCTTTGATTGCTGGACCATTCTGCGTGGTCTGCAAACGGTGGTGCCACGGGTGCGGATGCATTGCGAGAACGCTCGCAAGGTCGCGGAATTCCTGGCTGGGCATCCTGGTGTTGCGGTGGTGCATTATCCCGGCTTGCCCAACGATCCCGGTCACGAGATTGCCAGCCGGCAGATGAAGGACTTCGGCGGCATGCTCTCCTTCGAGATCAAGGGTGGACGGGACGAGGCGTTCGCGATGCTTGCCCGGTTGAAGCTGATCGTGCGCGCCACCAGCCTGGGCGGCACGCATAGCCTGATCGAACACCGGGCTTCCATCGAAGGCAAGTTTTCGCGGTCGCCGGAGTCGTTGCTGCGGCTCTCTGTTGGCCTGGAAGGCGCGGAGGATTTGATTGCCGACCTGGATCAGGCGCTGGTTGGCTAAGCGCTTATTGTGCAGTAGGATGGTATGCGACTTCCGATAAGGGGGAAGAGATGACGCGCAGACTGACCATGGCCCAGGCGGTGATCCAGTTTCTGAAAGCCCAGGTGGTTGCACGAGACGGCAAAGAGCAAACCTTCTTTGGCGGTTGCGTGGGGATTTTCGGACATGGCAACGTTGCCGGCATCGGGCAGGCACTGCAGCAGAACCCTGACTTCCCTTATTACCTTTTTCGCAATGAGCAAGGCATGGTGCATACCGCGACTGGCTATGCCAAGATGAGCAACCGCCTGCGCACCCTGGTGTGTACTTCGTCGATCGGGCCCGGGGCGACGAACATGGTGACCGGCGCGGCTCTGGCTACGATCAACCGCATCCCGGTGCTGTTGCTGCCGGGCGATATCTTTGCCCGACGTAACGTCGCTCCTGTTTTGCAGCAATTGGAGTCGACATCGAGCCAGGATGTTTCGGTGAACGACTGCTTTCGCCCGGTGTCGCGGTATTGGGATCGAATCTCGCGGCCGGAGCAGATCCTTACTGCGTTGCCTGAGGCGATGCGGGTGCTGACGTCTCCTGCGGAAACCGGGGCGGTGACGCTGGCCCTGCCGCAGGATGTGCAGACAGAAGCGTACGAGTATCCCGAAGAGTTTTTCGGGCGCCGGGTTTGGACGGTTGCGCGGCCGCGCGCAGATAGCGGATTGCTCAAGCAGGTGGTGGAGTGGATTCGCGGATCGCAGCGCCCGCTCATCATCGCTGGGGGCGGGGTTATTTATGCCGAGGCCACGGGAGAGTTGTCCCGGTTTGTGACACGCACCGGGATTCCAGTGGCGGAGACGCACGCGGGCAAGGGCTCGCTGCATGCGGATCATCCCCAGGCAGCGGGCGCGATGGGCGCTACCGGCAACCTGGTCGCGAATCGTTTGGCAGCGCAGGCGGATTTGATTGTGTGTATTGGCACGCGGCTGAGCGATTTCACCACTGCTTCCAAGACGGCTTTCCAGAATGCGGCGGTGCGGTTCATCAATATCAACGTTGCCGAGTTTGACGCGTACAAGCATTCCGCTCTGCCGCTGACAGGGGATGCGTTGGTGACGCTCGAGGAGTTGGGGGGTGCCTTGGCGTCGTGGCAGGTTCCGCAGACCTACGCGTGTGAGGTCACTCGGCTGCGCAAGGAGTGGGATGCGGAAGTTGATCGGATCTATGCTCGCCGGCACGGGCCTCCGTTGAGCCAGGGCGAGGTGATCGGGTTGCTGAACAGTACGCTCGAACCGCGCGACATTATTGTGAACGCCGCTGGGAGTTTGCCCGGGGACCTGCACAAATTGTGGCGGACGCGCGACCCCAAGGGATACCACATGGACTATGGGTACTCGTGCATGGGGTATGAGGTCGCGGGAGGGCTTGGCGTGAAGATGGCTGATCCCAGCCGCGAAGTATATGTGCTGATCGGAGACGGTTCGTACCTGATGATGGCGCAGGAGATTGTGACCAGCCTGCAGGAGAAGATCAAACTGAATATTGTGTTGTTTGATAACCACGGCTTCTCCAGTATTGGGGGGCTGAGCCGTGCGGTTGGCAGCGGCGGATTTGGCACGGAATATCGCTATCGCGAAGAGGGATTGACCGGGCCTGTGATCCCGATTGATTTTGCAGCTAACGCGGCGAGTTTGGGCGCGTTTAGCGTGAAGGCTTGCGGCTATGAACAATTGGCGGCGGCTTTGGCCGAGGCTAAGCAGCAGACGCGGACATCGGTGGTCGTGGTGGAGACGGATTACCACGACCGGGTGCCGGGTTATGACTCGTGGTGGGATGTGCCGATTGCCGAGGTATCAGAGAGTGCGGCGGTACAGGAAGCGCGAGCCATTTACGTCGAGGCGGTGAAGAAGGAGCGGTACTTTTGGCCTAAGTAACTCAAAACTCTTTCCTAACAACGGAGCTTGGGTGCCCCATATCTCGCTCGTTTTTCGCGAGATATGGGTCTACCGAGAAGTTTCCAGTTAGCCGCCGTCGTAGACCCACATCTCGCGAAAAACGAGCGAGATATGGGGCACCCAAACTCCGTTGTTGTTTAAGAAGTGGTCCGTGGACAGTCACCCTAACTCCGTTGTTGTTTTAAGAAGTGGTCCGTGGACAGTCACCCTAACTCCGTTGTCGTTTAAGAAGTGGTCCGTGGACAGTCACCCTAACTCCGTTGTCGTTTAAGGAGTGGGTCCGTGGACAGTCACCCCAAACTCCGTTGTTGTTTTAAGGGGTGAGTCCGTGGACAGTCACCCTAACCCCATTGCTGCTTAAGAAGTGGTCCGTGGACAGTCACCCCAAACTCCGTTGTTGTTTTAAGGGGTGAGCCCGTGGACAGTCACCCTAACCCCATTGCTGCTTAAGAAGTGGTCCGTGGACAGTCACCCTGACTCCGTTGTCGTTTAAGGAGTGGGTCCGTGGACAGTCACCCCAAACTCCGTTGTTGTTTTAAGGGGTGAGTCCGTGGACAACCACCCTAACTCCGTTGTTGTTTTAAGAAGTGGTCCGTGGACAGTCACCCTGACTCCGTTGTTGTTTTAAGGGGTGAGTCCGTGGACAGTCACCCTAACCCCGTTGTCGTTTAAGGAGTGGGTCCGTGGACAGTCACCCTGACTCCGTTGTCGTTTAAGGAGTTGGTCCGTGGACAGTCACCCTAACCCCGTTGCTGTTTAAGAAGTGGTCCGTGGACAGTCACCCGAGCTCCGTTGTTGTTTTAAAGAGTGAGTCCGTGGACAGTCCCCAAGTCGGGGCTACTTCGTCAGTGGATGTTCAGGTAGTGTTCCAGTTCCCACTGGCTTACGCTGTTGTGGTAGCTCTCCCACTCTTCAGTTTTTACCTGGATGTAGTAGTCGGCGTACTCCTTGCCCAGAGAGTTGCAGACGACTTCGTCGTTCGATAGGGCTTCGACGGCGGCCTGCAGCGTTGCCGGCAGATGGCCGATGCCCCTGGCGTGGAGCTCGTCCCAGGGGACTTCGTAGAGGTTGTCGTGGCTGGGCACTCCGGGATCGATCTTGTTGTCGATGCCATCTAAGCCGGCGGCCATCATGGCGGCACAGGCCAAATACGGATTGGCTGCAGCATCGACCATTCTGTTTTCCATGCGGCCCGGACCCGGGACCCGGATCATCTGCGTGCGATTTGCACTGCCATACGTAATGTAAACCGGAGCCCAGGTGGCGCCGGAACGGGGACGGCCGCGAATCAACCGCTTGTAGCTGTTTACCGTCGGGGCGAGAATCGCACTCAGAGCAGTGGCATGTTTGAGGATGCCACCCATGAACCAGCGGCCTTCCGGCGACAAGCCAAGCGGGTCTTCTTTGCTGTAGAAGAGATTCTTCTTCGTCACAGGATCAGCGAGGCTCAGATGGCAATGGGAACCATTGCCGGTGAGGTTAGCAAATGGCTTGGGCATGAAGGTCGCATGCAGGCCCTGCTCTTCCGCGAGTATCTTGACCATCCACTTGTAAAAAATCTGACGATCGCAGGTGGTCATTGCATCGGCGTACTTCCAGTTGATCTCGAACTGGCAGTTCGCGTCCTCGTGGTCGGCGGCGTAGGGCTCCCATCCCATTTCCTGCATGTAACCAATCAGCCGGGTCAGCAGGTCAAGGTTACGATTGAGCGAGCGCATGTCGTAACAAGGCTTGGCGGCGTTGTCCATCTTGTCCCACGGAACAAACCCACCATCCTCCGTCTGCTTCAGGAGCATGAACTCGGGCTCGGCGCCCACCATCAATTCGTAACCGCGCTTGCGTCCAATCTCCCGTTGCTGGGTGAGGATGCGGCGGGGACAGTATTTCGAGGCGACCCCGTCGACCTGCAGCATTCCCGGAACCCAGGCGATGTTCTTCTTCCATGGCAGCACGACCAACGCATCCATGTCGGGCACCGAGACAAGATCAGGATCGTGCGGACCCTGGCCCACGTTGCCGGCGGCAAAACCGGCGAAGCCGGCTCCATCGGTCACCATGTCGTCGATCGCGCTGGCGGGAACCAGCTTCGCTTTCGGAATGCCGCTCATCTCTACGAATGAGCAGAGGAAATACTCAATGCCTTCTGGGATGGTCAACTCTGTTTCTCCGAATTTAGATTACTGCGAGACTGAAGCCGCTGCTTTCTCTCCCAGGAGCCTGCCGCTGGTAAAGCGCGCAGGAGAGAACGGCTGCATCAAAACCGCGGGTTTGCCGGTAGCAATGGTTTCGGCCAGGCAATGGCCGCCGATCGGGCCCGCTTTAAATCCCCAGGTACCCCAGCCTACATCCATAAAGAAATTGTCCAGCTCAAGAGCCGCCCCCATGATCGGCGCATAGTCTGGAGTCATGTCACAGACGCCAGCCCACTGGCGCAGGATCTTGATGCCGTGCAATTGGGGGAAGAGCTCCAGCGTGTACGTCGCCATCTGCTCCAGCGTGGGCAGCGTCGATCGGGTGCAATAAGTCTGGTAGGGATCAACCTCGGAGCCAATCACTAGCTCACCCTTAGCCGTCTGGCTCACATACACGTGCAGGTTGGAAGAGACGATCACGTAGTTGAGAAAGGGTTCGATCAACTCGGTGACGCAGGCCTGCAGCGGCTGGCTCACGATCGGCAAGGAGACGCCCGCCATATCGGAAATGGTCGTCGCCCAGCCTGCGGTGGCGTTCAGCACCGCCCCCGCGGAGAGATCACCCCGGGTGGTCCGGATGCGTGTGACTTTGCGGCCCTGAACCTCGAGGCCGGTGACAGTGGTGAACTGATGCACCTCGATCCCCATGGCGTCGCAGGCGTGGCCGTAGCCTTGCACCACTTCGTCATGGCCGATGGTCCCGCCGGGTGGATGGTATAAGGCCGCCAGCACCGGCAGGCGAGGACGGTCCGACATGTCCATGGTGGGCGCCATCCGCCGCAGTTCGTCACGGTCGACCATGCGGCTGTCAACGCCCAGCAGGCGGTTGTTCTCCGCACGGATGCGCAGGCCGGTGATAGAGGAGTCGGTATGGGCGAGGGTGAAATGACCGGACTGGTTGAAATCGAGTTCCCAACCAAGATCGTCGGAGAGGCCTTCATAGAGACGCAACGACGCGTCGTAGAAGGCGATGCCGGGGAAGGTGCGGTAGTTGGAGCGCAGGATGGCGGTGTTGCGCGTGCTATTGCCGCAACCGATGTAGCCTTTCTCCAGCAGCGCCACCTTGCGCACTCCGTGGAGTTTGCCAAGGTAATAGGCCGCAGCCAGACCGTGCACGCCTGCGCCGATGATGGCTACATCGTAGGTGGGCTTCAGTTCCTGGCGGCCCCACATGACGGGTCTCATCATGGCTCAGCGCCTGCGTGGGCCAGCGCATCCCATACGTGGACGGCGACGTCGCGTGTGTTGAGAATGAGGAAGGCGTCCTGTTCGCGCAGGATAATGGCGTTGACATGGGCAAGCCGGGTCTGACGGGCAGCTCCTACCGGCATCGCGGACTCGTTCACGTTCAAGGTAGTGAGCTTCTGCAGAACCTGTCGCGATTTGGTACCGGACAGGGCGATCGCGCTGTAGACGGAGCTGACGTCGGTGACGGCGGAAGATGGGGCGTAGGGTATCGGCTCCGTCGATGTGACCAATGCATGCGTGGAGGTGAGCTGCCACAGCGTGGCCGGCGGCGCGACGGTGATCTGGCCGCGTACGTCCAGCTTGCGCAGATTCGCTTGGGAGATATGCGCTTCCATCACATCTTCAACCTTTGCCCGGTGGGGTCGTAAAAGACTTCGTCGACGACGCTGGCCACGTAATCGACGCCTTCAGAGCGGAGGGTGATGGGTGTTCCCTGCTTCGCTTCGGAGGGCGTGACCCAGGCCATACCGATCACTTTCTTCTTCTCCCAGGAAAAGCGGACGCTGGTAGCCCATCCCACTGGATGGCCTTCGACCAGTACGGGCGATCCATCGGGCGGCACGGTCGTTCCGTCGAGTTCGAAACCGACGAGCGTTCGCTCCAACGGATTCTGCTTGAACCGCGACAGCGCGACGCGGCCGATGAAGTCAGGCTTGTCGAGTTTGGCCACCCACGCCATGCCGGCTTCGTAGGGATTGCTGAGGGCATCGGTATCGACGCCCACGATGATGTGCTTTTTCTCCAGGCGCAGGACGCGCTGGGCCTCAACCCCAAAGGGCACAGCTCCGGCCTTGATCGCCTGTTCCCACACATCGCTGCCATGCTCGGCGGGTACAACGATCTCCCAACCCATCTCACCCACGAACCCAATGCGCATCATGGAGGCGGGCACGCCGGCAACGGTAGCCTGGCGCCAATCCATATAAGGAAAGGCCGCGGAGGAAAGATCGCAATCGGTCAACTGGGACAGCACACCGCGGGCCTGCGGGCCGGCGAGGTTCATAGAGGCCAGGCCGGCGGTCAGGTTGATGATGTTTACGTTATAGCCAAGTGCAGTGGCCCACCACTCAAGCCATTGGTAGACAAAGTCGATGTTGCCGGTAGTGGTAGTGAGGAAGTAGCGCTGCTCGTCCATGCGGGAGATGGTGCCGTCGTCGACGATCGTTCCCAATTCATCGCAGAGCACGGAATAACGGACCCGGCCAATGGGCAGGGTAGAAAATTTGTGGGTGAAGACCAAATCAAGCAGGCGGCCAGCGTCTTCGCCTTTGACTTCAATTTTGCCCAGGGTGCTGACGTCGATGATGCCGGCACGCTCACGGACGGCACGGTATTCCTGCTCGACGCAGGTGTCCTGGTTTCCGATGCCAGCGGGATCGTAGTAGCGGGGCCGCTTCCAGTCGCCCATATCCATCCAGACCGCACCCAGCCGATCGTGTTGATCGTGCATGGGGGTGCGACGGACAGGATGATGCTTCATGCCAGCGAGTACGCCCAGCGTCACCGGCGGTGCGGGAGGCCGGGCGACAGTCGTGCCTACCTGGGCGATGCTTTCTCCGGTGATCTGGGAACAGAGGCGGACCGCTGCCATCTGGCACTGGCGGCCCTGGCAGGCGCTCTTGCCCAGCTTGGTAAAGCGCTTGATCAACTCGATGTGGCCCATGCCGGCTTCGATGGTCTCGACCACGTCGTGACCGGTGACATCCATGCACAAGCATGCAATGGCGTGCGCTGATTGCGCGGACGGTGGGGGAAGGTATGGCTGATTGGCAAATCCCTCTCCTGCTGCAGCACCCACCAGGCTCACGGAGGGCGGCAACGACTCGGCGAGGAAGGCGCCTTTGTCCTGGTTCCACTGCAGACGCGAGCCGGCTTGCGCCAGAAGGCCGATATCGGGAACCAGAGGGCCGCACATCACCACCAGGTCCGCGTTATGGGTAACCGTTTCGGTGACTAACCCGGTGACATGTCCATCGCCGTTCGCCCTTACCACGGATTCCACGGGCACGCTGGCAACTATTTCTATGCCCGCGGCGACAAGCTGAGGTTCGAGACTGGCGCATCGGGCGGAGTTACCGACGAGCACCGCGCGCTTGCCGGGGACGATTCCATGACGCTCGATCAGCCGGAGCACCGCGGTCGCGAGCATGATGCCCGGCAAATCGTTATTGGCGAACAGCAACTGTGTCTCATAGGCGCCGGTGGCGAGGATTACCCGGCCGGCGCGCAGGTGGAGTAGTGTCTCCGTGTTGGGCTGGGTGTAGTCGATCTGAACCGCGCCTAACAGGTTGCCTTCGTAGAGGCCGAAACAACTGGTGTTGGGAAAGGTAGTGACCCCGGCCAGCTCGGGAAGATCCGGCTGCTTTTCCAGTAGGGCCACGTGCTGCCCGTGCGCTGCAGCTGCCCGGGCAGCCTCAACTCCATAAGGGCCACCACCGATGACCACCACGTCGAATTGCAGGTAGGCGTGCTCATAGTGGTTGGGAGCCTCGGCCAGCGGCGGGGCAGGCGGAAAGGGCTTGAGCGTGGGTGAATCTACACCGCGGTAGACATTCTGGTTCTGCGATAGCACGGTGAGGCCGTTGCGCACCGGGATGGTGCAGCTGCGCACATTGGGCACGCCATCGACGTTCACCATGCAGTTGGGGCAGGCACCGGTGAGGCAGAGCACACCCCGGGGACGGCCGTATTCGTAACTGTGGGTGAAGGTACGCACACCGGAGCGATAGAGCGCCGAGGCCACAGTATCTCCAGGCTCAGCGCTGATGGTGCTGCCATTCCAGAGGAAGTCCATTAACCGCGAGGCTCCGTTTCTCGGAACAGATGTACCTGGTGGACTTCATTGGTCAGGGTATTGCGGCTGGCCTTGAACCATTCGCCGCATCCGCCGCGATGGTACCACCACTCCCACTGCACCCCGGCAACGTTCCGCTTATGGAGGGCGTAGGTGATGAATGCTTCGTATTCGGCATCGGCGGCCGGCCGTTGCCGCACTTCCCCACCGAAGCGAAATTCGTAGACGCTTCGCTCGCCGCAGTTCGGGCATTTCAACAAGAAAGACATCAGCTCTATCTTCCGATAACCCTACGTGTGCCGGCCAGAGGAACGCCACAGATCATAGACGCTTCCATGGTCAGCGCCGCCATGTCTTCCGGCTCCAGGTGATGCACGTCCGACTTGCCGCAGGCACGCGCCAGCATCTGAATCTCGAGCGTCATGGCGCGCAGCAGGTTGAGGGCGCGCTCGGCTCCCTGCTCGATGTCGAGCCGCTTCATCAGCTCCGGATCCTGGGTGGTGATGCCGACCGGGCAGCGGCCGGTGTGGCAGTGATGGCAGTGGTACGGCTCGGTACCAAGGGCCTCGTAATCCTCAATGTACAAAGGCTTGTTGCAGTTCAGGCTGATGAGCGCCGCGGTGCCGATGTAGACGGCATCCGCACCCAGGGCCATAGCTTTGGCCGCGTCGACGCCGTCGCGGATGCCGCCGGCAATGATGAGCTGCACTTCGCCATAGAGGCCAACGTCTTCGAGGGCCGCACGGGCTTCGCAGACCGCGGCAAGAGTGGGTATGCCGGTGTGCTCCTGAAGAATGGCGGGCGATGCGCCGGTGCCTCCCTCCATGCCGTCCACCACCACAACGTCTGCGCCGCATTTCGCCGCGAGCTTGACGTCATCGTAGGTGCGGCTGGCGCCCAGCTTGACGAAGATCGGCACCTGGCCGTCGGTCGCTTCGCGCAGCTCTTCGATCTTAATGACCATATCGTCGGGGCCGAGCATGTCAGGGTGCCTCGCCGGGCTGCGTTGGTCGACACCGACCGGCAGGTCGCGCTGATGGGCAATGGTCTCGGAAATTTTGGAGCCCAGCAGCAGGCCGCCGGTTCCGGGTTTGGCTCCCTGCCCGATGGTCAACTCGATCGCACTGGCGCCACGCAGATCGTGGACGTCGATGCCATAACGCGACGGCAGAACCTCGTAGACGTAGTCCTTGGCAAACTCGCGCTCGGCCGGGGAGAGGCCTCCGTCGCCGGTGGTATTCGACGTGCCCACCCTGGCTGCCGCCTTGGCCAGTGCGGCCTTGGCATTGTAGGAAAGCGCGCCCCAGCTCATGCCCGTAATCATGATGGGGATTTCCAGTTCCAGCGGACGCTTGGCGAAGCGTTTGCCAAGAACCGTTTTGGTGGAACACTTTTCGCGGTAGCCTTCCAGCGGAATGCGCGTCAACCCGCAGGGCAGGAAGGTGAGATCGTCGAAGGTAGCCCAGCGCCGCGGCCGCAGTGCACCGTAGCCACGGATCTCATAGATGCCGGTTTCCGCCTTGGTATGAATGCCCTGCATGACGTCGGGTGAGTAAGTTCCGCTTTTCTGCAGAAGAGGGCGCGTGAGATCAGTCATTAGAGGGCATCCTGCCACTGTTTCCAATTGTGCTTGTCAAAGTTCCAGAGCTTGCGTCCCGCGACCACCTTGGTGAACTTTGAGCCTGCGGGTTTCTTAGCTCGCTCCTCAGGGGTGAAGTGTTCCGCCAGCAGGCCATCGAGCATCGCCGCCTCTTCTGCAGAGACAGTCTCGGCGACTGCATCCGTGCCCAGGTTGCCGATGGTTCCACCGACGAAGCAAGTGGTCGCGTACATCGAATCGGCAAAGGCGTGGCCGGTGTTGCCGCAGACCACCAGGGTTCCCTTCTGGCCCATGAAGCCGGCCATGTAGCCGCAGTCACCGCCGACCAGGACCACTCCACCTTTCATGGAAACGCCAAGCCGCGCGGCTGCGTCGCCGTGAATGACTACGGTGCCACCGCGAATCGCCGCAGCTGCTCCGTTGCCGGCGCCGCCCTGGACGACTACGTGACCGCTGCTCATCGATTCGGCCAGGCCCCAGCCAGCGCTGCCCTCGACGTGGATCTCAGCACCATCGCTCAGGCCGCCGCAGTAGTAGCCGACGCTACCCATGAAACGTACGCGTCCTGGTTGCAGCAGGGCAACGGCGAGGTTGTGCCTGGCGTTAGGGTTTTCGACGCAAATTTCTGTCCCGCCTTGCAGGCGGGAGCGAATCAGGGTGTTGACTTCGCGGATGGAAAGGTTTCCAGCATCGATGGCGGGGGCTGCTATCTCGACCAAACGCGCACCTCCTCAACCTGTGCTTCTGACACCTGGTAGTCGCCCGGTATGGCGGAACGAATGGCAATTTCTTCGGTGGCAACGGCCACAAAGTCGTCGGTCTCGGCAACGACGAGTGGCTTGAAGGCGTAGGGATCTTTCACAAAACCCATCTCGGTGGCGGTGACCGCCAGGGCGCAGAAGGCGCCATCCATATCGCGCAGCACTCCTTCGAGGCCCTGCTTCAGGGTTGCGCCCTTGTTCATGGCTTCCGCCAGGTAGACGGCGAGGACTTCGGAGTCATTCTCGGTCATGAAGCGGATGCCGCGCTGCTCATACTTGCGGCGGAGCTGATGATAGTTGGTGATGTGTCCGTTGTGGACGACGGCAACGTCGGCGGCTCCTCGGCCCCAGAAGGGTTGAGAATGGCTGAGGTCGACCATAGACTCGGTGCAGAGGCGGGTGTGGCCGATGCCGTGCGAGCCCTTGAAGGTGGAGATGTGGTGCTTGCCTTCGAGCAGGTGCGGGGTACCCACTTCTTTCGAGAGCTCCATGGCGTGACCCATGCTGATCACTTCGATGCCATCTCCCAGAGACTCAATTGCCTTGGTAAGTGCAGAGATATCGGTATCGGCTGCCAGCAAGAAACGCACATAGACGCCGCTCGATGATAGTTCGCCGACACCTTGAAGATCGCGAGCGAAGTTTTCGATCGCTGCCCGGTTTACATTGATGGCGTGTTCGCCCATCTCGAGTTCGTCCCCGGCCTGCACGCGCACGATATAGCCGGCGCGCTGCGACGGGCCAACCAGGGCCACGCCGGCGGAGTCAGGGCCGCGACGGCCGAGCGCTTCGAGCATACTGAGGATGGTGGCTCCGAGATGGTCGTCAGAGTCGGCATTTTTTCGAAAAAGCCCAAGAATTCCGCACATAAGTTGCCGTCCGCGTAAGATACTTTTCGTATCCAACAAGTATACCAGAGGGCTCGGGAGTCATGGAAAGTACCGCTACACTGCTTCTGTATTGTCAGGACCGACAGGGCTTAGTCTTTGCAATTGCTGGGTTTATCCTCGTGCACCGGGGCAACATCCTGCACGCCGACCAGCACCAGGATGCGGTGCGGGGGCTGTTTTTCATGCGCATCCAGTGGTCGTTAACGGACTTCGATCTGGACCAAGAATCCTTCGCCGCGTCATTTGCTCCGCTGGTGGCGAAGTATGGGTTCGCCTGGGAGCTGGTGATGGGCGAGAAGCGGCCATCGGTCGCGATTTTTGTGTCGCGTTATCAGCACTGCCTGATCGATCTTCTGTATCGGCACCAGGTCGGTGAGTTGCCCTGCCGCCTGGCGATGGTGATCAGCAATCATGAAGACGCTCGGGCGTTGACGGAGTTCTACAAGGTGCCGTTTCATCATGTTCCGATGAACCCTGCAAATAAGGTTGAGGCGGAAGAGAAGCAGATGGCGCTGCTGGTTGAACATGAAGTGGAGTTGATTGTGCTGGCCAGGTATATGCAGGTGTTGTCCCCGGCGTTTGTGGATCGGTATCCGCAGAAGATCATTAATGTGCACCACTCGTTCTTGCCGGCGTTCGTTGGCGCCAAGCCGTACCATGCTGCTTTTGAACGCGGGGTGAAGTTGATTGGTGCAACCAGCCACTATGTGACCCAGGTGCTGGATGAGGGGCCGATTATTGAGCAGGATGTGACTCGTATCAGCCATCGTGACCGGGTCGAAGACCTGATCGGCAAAGGACGCGACCTGGAGCGGATCGTTCTGTCGCGCGCAGTGCGGTGGCACCTGGAGCAGCGCATTCTTTGTTACGGGAACAAGACTGTCGTGTTCGATTAGCCTGCAAGCGACGCCCTCAGCGGCTAAAGCCGCGCTTCTTGCTCCTGGAGATCACGTACGGGCTGAAGCCCGTACCCTTCGCAAACCAATTAAGAAGGGCCCGCCTTCAGGCCTGAAGGATCCGGGGTAGGGCCGCATGTACTTCTTCTGGAACACACGCGGCTTTAACCGCTGAGGGCTGCGCTGCGAGTGTTACCATCCCGTCGAGACAGCCATGCGCATGTTGAGAATTACCGCGGCGTTGCTCCTGCTGGTGATGAGCGGCGCTCTTCCAGCCCAGGAGGCCGGACGGGCCAAGGTTGGCCTGGTGCTCGAAGGGGGCGGAGCGCTCGGCCTTGCGCACATTGGCGTGCTGGAGTGGCTCTACGAACACCATGTACCGGTGGATCTGGTTGCCGGGACCAGCATGGGCGGCCTGGTAGGCGGCTTCTATGCCACCGGGCGGACTCCGGAAGAGATCCAGCACCTGATTCAGAACGTTGACTGGGACCAGGCACTCAGCGGACAACTGACATTCAGCGACCTCTCTTATCGACGCAAACAGGATGAGGTCCAGTTCCCTACCCGGATCGAGTTCGGCCTGCGCCATGGCGTGCAATTGCCGGAAGGCTTTAACGCGGGCCAAGAGGTAAGCTTCATTCTCGATCACGTAACGCTCGCCTATTCCGGGATCAAGAGCTTTCAGGATCTGCCGACACCATTCGCCTGTGTGGCCACCGACCTCACCACCAGCCAGCAAAAAGTTTTTCAGGACGGCTCGCTCTCGCTGGCCTTGCGCGCGACGATGTCGCTCCCGGGGATTTTCACTCCCGTCCGTTCCGGCACCCATCTCTACGCCGACGGAGGACTGATCAATAATCTGCCGGTCGATGTCGCCCAGAGTATGGGCGCCAAACTTACGGTTGCGGTCTACCTGCAGACGGCGGCGTTCAACGCCCAACAACCGCTCAATTCGTTTTCCGTGCTGGGACAGTCACTGAGCGTCATGATCGCGGCCAATGAACTCAAGAGCATGCAGATGGCGGATGTTCTGGTGACGGTGCCCCTGGACAAGTACACCGCCCTTGACTACGACAAGTCGACAGAGATCATCAAGCTGGGGTACGAGGCGGCAGAGGCGAAGAGTGCGATCCTCAGCAAGCTTGCGGTCGACGATGCAGCATGGAATCAGTACGTCGCCGGGCGTGCAAGCCGCACGCTGCAGGCGCCGGTGCCGCAATTCGTTGCTGTGGAGGGGACGACAACACCCTTTGAAAACAAGATCCAACACAGGCTGGCAGCGGATGTCGGCAGACCCGTCGATCGGGATAACCTGGAGAAACAATTTACGCGGATTGCCGGGAGCGGACGCTTCGCGTCGCTAGGTTACAGCATGACGGAGAAAGACGGTAAACCAGGACTGCTGGTTTCTGTAGAAGAGAAGCCGTATTCTCCGCCCATCGTCCGACCCCTGATCCTGATCGACGGCACCAACTACAACGAGGTGCTGTTCAGTGCGGGAGCGCGCATTACTTTTCTCGATTTCGGCAGCTTTGGCTCCGAGCTGCGCAACGATGTTATCGTTGGATCCCTTTATAAGCTGGACTCGGAGTACTACCATCCGTTCGCAGCCGGGACCCGGTGGTTCATCGCGCCACAACTGTCGCTGAACACGTCGAAATTCTATTTCTATTACGACAACCACATCGACTCGCAGTACCGGAAGCGCCAGTTTGGCGGAGCGCTCGACGTTGGCTATACCTTTGGCACAACGGCGGAAGCACGTCTTGGGTACCAGTCCGCCTACCAACGGTATTCGCCGGTGATTGGGGACACGGTGATTTATCCCGTCCAATCCGGGCGCATCGGGATCACGCACTTTCATTTCAACGTGAACCGCACCGATGATCCAGTCGTGCCGTTTCATGGCTTTGCCGCCACCTATCGCGCCGAGTGGTGGGACGCCAACACGGGCACCAAAAAATCGTTTCCGCTTACGGAACTGCAAAGTCATTTCCTGTTCCCGCTCACGTCGAAATCTTCCGCGTATCTTTCGGCGTACGGAGGTACGACGCTGGGCAAGGAGGACACGGGCATCCCGCCGTTTTCGCTGGGCGGCGGCCGCCAGCTCTCTGCCTTTGGCGAGAACGAGCTGATCACCAACCAGTACTACCTGTTCCAGACGGGGTATCTGCGCCGGATCGCCAAGCTACCTCCTTTGCTGGGAGACAGCATCAACCTGATCAGCACGTTCGAGGCGGGCAAGACCTTCTTCCTGCCCAATGAGCCGAGCGTACCCTTGGACGGAGTTCTGGGCATTGTGGTGAAGACAGCGTTCGGCCCGTTTGAAATTGCCGGAGCGGCCGGCAACGGCAAGGACCACCACAAGATCTTCTTCCAGTTGGACAGGGTCTTCTAAGTGCTACTTCGGCTGCGACGATAGCCAGATACAGGCGTCGCGCACCAGTGCGGCCTGGATCGGACTTACCCGCAGGAAATCCGTAGCGGCTCCGTTCTTTATAAAATTCAATAAATTTAGATCGTTTTGGCGGTTTTGGCGCCTTTCGAATGCATGCAATGAATTCTGTCGTAGGCTCAACGGCGCCGGGCGAAGGGATTTCTTCGGAGGGAGAGAGGGCCTGCTGTGTCTGGAACAAATGAGAAATACTGCGACGGTTGCGTTTCCGCGAGGCTAACGTGTTGGGCGTACGCGGACTCGCCGTAGTCAAGGACGGCGTCGGGGGCGGGGACGGGGTCTGGAGATGAGTCTGCCGCGCCGGCGTTGGGTTCAGCGTGGAGAACAGCAAGCTCATCTTTTTCCGGTTCTTCCTGCTGGACTTCTTCGTGGCCAGGGCCCGTACCGGAGTGAGGGCCATTGGCCTTCTCTTGTGCGCTCCGCAGCCACTTGGCGGCATACACTTTCGGTGGGGCGGCCGGGGGGACGGGTTGTTTCTCCGCGGCGCCGGCACGACCGTGACTGATACGGTTTGGGATCATGCCTTCGATGGCTACGATCATGGCGAGAGCCTTGACCTGGGACGTCATGCTGCCTCGGGTTACTTCGGGGCCCAGGTTGGCTATTTCCCAAAGGCGGCCGAGGATTTGCTCGCGGTCCAGGTTGAGGCGGCGCAGGCCCTCAGCGTGGTGCTCGACGATTTGTTTCTGCGTAGCAGCACGGTGCTCGAGCATATAGGCGCGAACCCGAGGTTTGGATTTAGTGTAGGCAGCAGTGCCGGGGTTGAGACCCACGGCTTCGGCGGCCCGCTGGTCGGACATGGTCCCCGAAAGGATCAAGCGGGCAAAGGCTATTTCCTGATCGGTGATGGGGTCACTGACTTTGTTTTTGGGCACGGGTGGCTCCTTCGTTGGGAACGAGAGTTGAGAAACGGGTGCTTGCTGGGAGCGGTTGTTCGCTTCTAACGAGCAGCGAAGCGCCGCAGGGACATAAAAAATCCCGCCGGGGCGGGTGGTGTGATGGGTTGACTTTGGACAGGGATCGGGTGGGGCACCGGACAGCGATGAGGCTGTCCTTCGCTCGCGTGTAGGCCGAAATTACCAGCGACTGCCGGGCCAGAGAGCGGTGACGCGAGAACCCGCCGCCTGCCGAGATCGTATGTAAACAGGATATGTGCGAGCGCAGGAAGAGATAAGACACGGGGATGGTTTTTGCAAGCCGGAGGTACTGTTTTGGAGGTTACTGTGGGTTCTTACCAGCTGCGGCGGAGGCCGCTCGGGAAATACCTCTCTCTCTCCTTTGTCATCTCGACCAGAGCGCAGCGCAGTGGAGAGATGACAAAGGGAAGAGGGGCTATTTCCTGAGCACTCGCTACAGGGAAATTGGAAGAGATTTCATGGGAAAACAGTTCCAGGCGACCGGCAGATAGAGCTAGATAGGTCCCCTAATAAAACGTCCAGTACGACGCATTGCTTCCCTCAGCGGCTGAAGCCGCTCTTCTTCTGAAGCACTTACGTACGGCCTGAAGGCCGTACCCTTGAAAGAAGCGCCTTTGCATCGACTGGCGTTCCGGCTCGAGATCACACTGCAAGAGGTTGGGCAACCAGCGAGACATACGCAGCTAGCTTTGAGGCACGCAAAAACCGCTTACTTCGGTTGCGACGATAACCAGATGCAGGCGTCGCGCACGGTTGCGGCCTGGATCGGACTTACCCGCAGGAAATATCGATTTCCTTGCGCAGACGGTTCAAAATGAGTGACTCCGTCGGCGGCGACCGTGACTTCTCCCGGCGGCGACAGGTCGAAGTAGCCACGATCTGGCCGTAGATCGTAAAGCACCGTGGTGAGATCCCAGGTGGGCCGGTCGTACGGCATTTTGGCGTAGGCCTTGTACGCCTGGGCAACCGGGTTGTCTGCAGGAAAGTCGTTCTCGATGCTGACGGCCGGATAGAGGATCGCTTCCCCCACTTCAAAGCCACTGAAGTAAATAGCAGTCGGCCAGGCAGTGAATACACGGCTGGCAGCGGGGACATCGATCATTACGTTGTACTCGCGTTTGGGGGCGGCGAAGTTTCCTGCCATCGCGGTGAGCACACGCACTTTTTTCTTTATCAGGTCCGTGCCGTTGAGCGGGCTGTAGTGGTCGGGAGGCGAATCGAGCAGGCGTGCCAGGTTGGTGGAGAAACCCACCTGGATCAGGGTGACCGCGCCATCGTCTTCCGCGGCCAGAGTCTTTCTGAGGAGCTCGACGGCGTCCAGGTATTTTCCCGGGTGGCGATGGTGCATTTCGCACACCTGTCGTACGTAGAGGCCGTCGTCCTTCTCCTTGCCGTTTTGCACCAAGCCGACCGGAATGTCACCGCGGCCGTAGTACTCGTTTTCCATCTGGACGTACTCGGCGGCCCAGGGATTATCTTTGCTTACCGTCACGGCCAGAAGCTTGACCTCTCCCCGCGATATGAAGGCATGCAGCATGGCGAGAGCCAGTGCGTCATCGACATCGTTGCCCATGTCGGTGTCGAAAACAATGTGCAGGGGGGACGCAGCCGAGGCGGGGACTACCATCGCCAGGGTCAGCAGAACAGCAGCGAGCATCTTCATGGTTTACGCGCCTCGACCATACGGTAAAGAGTCAGAGTGTCCCTATCATCATGGTCAAAGACGCGGTAGCTGGCAACTTTATCAAGCTGGAAAGCGCTCAAGGAAGCGAGTATATCCTCGTCCAGATCATTCCAGCCAATGTACCAGCCGGGCTGATCATGGGCGACCTTCTGGGCGAGATCCTGACTACTGTATCCGTCGTTGATCGATGGTATCCCGGTCATGAGCGAGAGCTGGGCAGCGCTTGAACCGAGCAGAAGGCGCGGCGCGTGGGCGTCGCTATCGATGATTTTCCGGATGGATTGTGCTGCATCGTGAAACTGGTATTGGCGGTGGATGAGGAAGCCGGCTATCTGGCTGGTATCGAACACCGCAGCGACGGCCAGGGTTACGGCCAGCAGGAGCCGGGTACGGCCTCTTGTTTCGTGAAGGCCGAGAACCACGATGAGGACCAGTGGCGCCAGCATGGCGAGGAAGTACCGGGGAGCGTAGTCATCCTGGCGACGAAGGATGTAGATGGCTTCACCGGCGAAGGCGATCCACGAGGCGGCGAAGAGAGGGTTGCGCCACAGGCGACGCAGCCACACGAGTGCCAGCACTAACATCACAAGCCCAGCGGGATAAAGAATGCGATCGACCCACATACCGTGGCGCAAGAGCTGCAACGGCAAGGACGTGACGGTGTGCCGCCAATCCACTTCGGCCAGGTCATTGATCTCGAAGAAGTAGTGGTAGTCGCCGGCGTAGGGCGAGCGCAGGAGGAGTGCGATGTACAGGCCCAGAAGGCCGGCGGCGGTCGCTGTCGTGATCAGGAGCGCGCGCAGGGAGTGCGGACGGGTTGCGGTCCAGAGCAGCCACAGGACGGCCGGCACCAGCACAAGCGCGGTGGTCTTGGTGAGCAACGTCAGAGGGATGAGAACGCCCAGCCCGAGTGACGGGAGAATGCGTTTTGGTTTGGCGAGCGAAGCGACCCAGAGCAGCAGGCAAAACTCGAAATCGATCAAGGTATCGAGGGTGGCCAACCGGCTGAAGACGAAGGCAAAGGGGCTTGCCGCGAGGAGCAGAGCGGCAACGGCTGCGGACGTCGCGTCGGCGTAGCGACGTGCCAGCAGGTAGACAAGGCCTACGGTCGCCACGGAGAAAAAGACATTCAGGGCGCGGGTGGCGACGAGGCTGACGCCGCTGACGTGAAAGAGCGCGGTGAGCATCACCGGCCACACCGGCAAAGCGATGCCCGGATTGTAGTCACCGGCAACCTGCCAGTGACCGACGAGGAAATGCCGAACCGCGGCGCTGGCCCACCAACCCTCGTCGGTGAATTTTGCCTGGTCGATCCTCCATTGGGAGTGATTGGGAAAGTCCGCCCGCAGGTACGCGAAGCGCACGAGACAAAGCGCGAGTGCGACGAACAGCAGAATGTGGTGCAGACGGCGTTCCGCGGCCGGGGCTGGGACTGGGGAAGAATTCATTTTTCTTCGCGGCCACTCCAAAGTTTGTGATGAAGCTCCTGGTAGCGGGCCACGATCTCCTCTTGCAGCGGGTGGCGGTGATCGCGCACTACCCAGCGGCCGTCGACCATGACGTCGCAGATTGCGGTCCGGTTCAGGGTGAAGACGGTCAAGGGCAGCAGATCGATTGCGGAATGGCCTGCGATCGACACGTCGTCGGGATCGACGGTGAAACAGTCCGTACTCGCACTTAGGTTCACTCCCAGGGCGCGAGCGCCGTGAATCGTGGCGCACTCAAACAGACGGGCGGAGAGCGCCTGCCCTGCGATCTGGTCGAGTATGGCGCGCTGCTGCTGCTGGAGGCGGAGATGATATTCAAGCTGCCGCGCGTCCTCCAATGGATCGATCTGGGCCTGGCTGTCTGAGCCCAAGGCAATGTTGATTCCAGCACGCATTACCTGGTCGGCGGCCAGGATGCCGTCGCCCAGGTTGCGCTCCGTGGTGGGACAGGAACAGATGGTCGTGTTGGCTCCGGACAATGCGTCGATTTCTTCCCGGGTGATATGGATGGCGTGCACTGCGGTGAAGTCCGGACCCAGCACGCCTTCCCTGCCGAGTAATGAGACCGGGGTCGCGCCGTACTCGCGCACACAGGCTTCATTTTCGGCAACCTGCTCGGCGACATGCATGTGGAGCGGTAGCTTGTGCTGCCGGGTCCAGGAGACGATGTCGTGCAAATCAGCCAGAGGCACAGCACGGAGGCTGTGTGGCGCCACACCTATCGGGAGGTTGGGATACTCCCTGCGCAGTGCCTCCATGTTGGCGAGAAAATTCGTGGCGGTTTCATAGAACCGGATTTGGCCTGGGTCGGGCGGTAGCTCGAAGCCTGCGCGCAAATAGGCGGAGCGCAATAGAACCAGCCGTATCCCTACCGATTGCGCGGCTGCGATGATCTGCTTACTGAGCAGATTCGGATCGTCATAGGGCTGGCCGCCGGGCGCGTTATGCAGGTAGTGGAACTCGCCCACGGTGGTGGTTCCGCTCAACAACATTTCCAGAAACGCCATGCGCGCGACGTCGTAGACATCCTGGGGATCGAGGTTTGCGGCGGCGTGGTACATGGTTCCCCGCCATGACCAGAAGTCGCGGCCGCTCGTCACCCGGGACTCCGACTTGCCACGTATCAGTCGCTGGAAGGAGTGTGAGTGGGCATTTACGAAGCCGGGAAAGGTAGTCTTGCCGGCGAGGTTGGCGTTCACGGCCGCCGCGCCTGCTGCACCATCTCGACCAGCACTTTGCGGGTCTCCTCCGGCGTTTGCGCCTCGCGGAGGAACGCAATGCGTGCGCCCTTCATACCCTCTGCGGTCTTCAACCGCACGTGGAAGCCAAGATGATCCACCGCCGTCATCACCGCTTCCTGGGCGTCGATGCCGGCGAAGACGCGAGCCAGCAGGACCAGCGCATCCCCATGATCGGCGTTCATGTGGGTCAGGATGCCGGCCGCCGCGTCGGCCAATGGATCTGCATGGGCGCCAGTGTAGTCCGGCGCTGCTACCCAACCCATGACGCCGAACCCGCCGACGTAGTAGACATCGACCGCGTCGAGCGCAAAGAAGTGAAAATCGTCGAAGTCCACCCAGTACTTACTATTCTCGTGACGCTCGAGGTAAAGACGGCGGGCATCCGCGAGTTCGGGCTCAGAGATGCGTGTGGCATTGCCGACCACTGTGACCCGGGCCGCGCCAAGCGGATCACCGCTTGCTCCCGGCTCTGTCACTAATAGACTCGCGCGCCCGTCCTGCTGCAGATTTTGGGTGTGCATGGCCATGGTGCTGATGAGAAAGACAGGCCGTCCGTTGCCGTCAAGGGCGTAGGGCATCAGTGAGCCGAACGGAAACCCGGGGCACTTACGGGAAAGCGTGGAAAGGCTGCCGACGCGGCCGAGGTGAAGCAGCGTGCGCGCGCGTTCGGCGTAGGTTGGTTCCGGAACAGCCGGCTGCGTCGCGGTGGCACTCGTACCCGCATGCTTGTTGCTGGAAGACATGGCGACCCCTCAGGAAAGTCTAAATGGTATAAGACAGGTAAGCGGAGGCCCCATGTATACGCCCAAAGCCTTTGAGGTAACGGACCTTCCCCTGCTTCAGGCGGCGATGCAGCAGAGCAATCTGGCTACCCTGGTGACGAACACCAGCCAGGGGCTGATGGCGACCCATCTACCGCTGCTCCTCGATGTAACTCAAGGCGAATATGGAACGCTGACCGGGCATGTCTCGCGGGCTAACGTACAGTGGCGGGAAACGGATCCAGAGACGGAGGCGCTGGTTATCTTTCTTGGCCTCGACACTTACGTCACGCCGAACTGGTATCCGGCAAAGCAGGAAACCGGCCGGGTGGTGCCGACCTGGAACTACGCCGCGATTCACGCTTACGGCCGGGTTCAATTCTTTGAAGATACGGAGCGGCTCAGAACGGTAGTTACGGAGTTGACCACAAAACATGAAGCCACCTTCCCTGCTCCCTGGCAGGTGAGCGATGCACCCGCGGTGTACATTGACTCGCAACTGAAAGCTATCGTCGGCTTTGAGGTGCGCATCCGCCGGCTCGAGGGAAAACAAAAGTTCAACCAGAACCGCTCTTTAGAAGATCGCCTTGGGGTGATGGAAGGCCTGCGCGCACAGGGTAAAACCGAGGTCGCCGAGCTGATGCAAGAGATTGAGTCCCGGCGCGGGTCAGAAGGATAACTGCACAATCCCCTGTGGTAGGCTACCGTTACCCACGGCCTGTAACGCAGAAGGAGATGTGCACGCGTGAAGATCGCCCGCCTACTCGCCTTTGCCTTCGTCGCTCCTTTGCTGGGAGCCAGTGGATTTGCTGCGTCTCCTGCTGCTGTCGATACGCCTGCACCGGCGGCATGGAGTTCGACGGCCGCAGCGCACTACCTCGATAACCGGCAGACGTGGTGGCAGGGTTGGTCGGTCTCGCAACGCGACCATGGAACGGTGTGTGTTTCATGCCACACAGTTCTGCCCTATGCCCTTTCGCGATCCAGTTTGCGAGGACCGTTAGGCGAGACAGCTGTGTCGGCGCCGGAAAAGGTCATGCTGAATTACGTGGTGCGACGGGTCACACTCTGGAACCAGGTTGAGCCCTTCTATCACACCGGTGTTGACGGGACGAAGAAGACACCGGAGTCGCGCGGGACTGAGTCGGTTCTCAATGCGCTGGTTCTGTCCACCTATAACGCGCAGCAAAATCATCTGACGGATATTGCGCGTAGCGCGTTTGACAATGCCTGGGCGCTGCAGATCAAGACTGGCGATCAGGCCGGGGCGTGGGATTGGCTGAACTTCCACCTTGCTCCGTGGGAGTCGAACGAGTCGCAGTACTATGGGGCGGCGCTGGCGGCCATTGCGGTGGGAAGAGCTCCGGATGATTACCGGGACGAGCCGAAGATCCAGGAGAATCTGAAGCTGCTGCGCGGGTACTTGCGACGGGAATATGCTAGTCAGCCACTGATCAATAAGGTTTACCTGCTTTGGGCTTCGGCGAAGATGCCCGGGTTGCTGACGAGCAGTGAGCGAAAGACGCTGCTGACGAATATTCTTTCCAAGCAGCAGGCGGATGGCGGTTGGAGCCTTACGGATCTGGGCACATGGCAGCGGAAGGATAAGACGGCGGAGGAGACCAGGAGCGATGGTTATGCGACTGGGCTGACTCTGATTGCGCTGGAGCAGTCGGGGTTGGCGCGGAATCTTCCGCAGGCGAAGCGCGGGTTGGCCTGGTTAGAGATGAACCAGGTTCCGGACATCGGGAAATGGCCGGCGTGGTCGGTTAATTTGAAACGCGATCCAAATTCCTACATCGGCCAGTTTATGAACGATGCAGCGACGGGGTTTGCCGTGCTGGCGATCGAAGACAGTCACTGATACAACCTGGACAGTGAAGACAGTAAATCCCTCCCGGGCTCTACTGTTCCGGGGTAGTTACTGCAGGAGCCTCTGGTTCACTGGTAGCGCGTGCCTTCTTCGGCTTGGCGACCACCCTGGTGCGCCGATTGGTGACTACAACTTCGATGCTCTTGAGAAACTCCGGCAGGTTCATCTTCTGACGGAAGCCGGCTAAATAAGGCTGCACCTTCTCAAACTGGAAGTACATTTCCTGGCAGGTGTCGAAGATCAACTCCTCATCGAGGGCTCCGTGGACGACAAAGGCGGCCACCATGTCCCAGTAGCCGTAGACCTGCAGGATATGCCCGCTGGGCTTTCCACCATCCTTTACCAGGCTCACGAACTCTTCCACTGATTTGGGATTAAAATCTCCCCCGACATAATCGCGCGAGGCGCGGAGAGCGGTTTCACGGCGAATCTCGTAAAGCCGCACAATCAGTTCGGCCTGCTTGAGTGCATTCTTGGTCTTCATCGATCTCCTACTTGCGGAATAAATTTCGGGCCATGAACAACAAGTTAGCCGGCCGCTCGGCCAGACGGCGCATGAAATAGGGATACCACTCGGTGCCAAACGGAATGTAAACCCGCAAGCGGTAACCCTGCGCCAGCAACGACTTTTGCAAATCGCGGCGTACCCCGTAAAGCATCTGAAACTCGAACTTGTCCGGACCGATCGCCTGTTCGCGAGCAAAGCGGCACGTGGCTTCAATCATTTTCTCGTCATGCGTGGCGATGCCATGATAGACGCCGCTGGGAAGCAGCTTTTGCATGAGCTTCACAAAATTACGGTCAACATCGGCCTTGTCGGGAAAGGCGAGACTGGGCGGCTCCTGATAAGCGCCCTTGCACAGACGGACGCGGATGCCTTCGGTCACGAGGCGGTCGATGTCCGCTTCACTGCGGCGCAAATAGGACTGGATGACCACCCCAATGCGGCCGCGATTACGCTCGATCGCATGCAGCCGGCTCACCAGGTCGACTGTCACCTGGGTGTAGTCGGTTCCCTCCATATCGATACGCACGAAGGTGTTGGCGGTAACGGCATGCTCGACCATCGCCGCGACGGTCGCAAAGGCAAGATCGGGATCGAGGTCAAGACCCATCTGGGTGAGCTTCACGCTCACGTTGGCATCGAGTTTGCGTTCGGAAATGGCGTCGAGCACGCGGTGATAAACGTCCGCTGCCTGCTGCACTTCCTGAGGCGAATGAACGTTCTCGCCCAGACTGTCGAGCGATACGGAGAAGCCCTGCCGGTTCACGGCGGCGGCGGCGGCCAGAGCATCGTCTACGCTGGTGCCGGCGACAAAGCGAGACGACATACGCCGGCCCAGCGCGTTGTCTTCCGCAAATTCGCGTAGAGGCTTATTCCGGGAAAGCGCAATCAGACTCGAGCGCAGTATGGGCATAGAACTTCTGATTCTCGCATAACGGCGAGCAGAGAAAACCCTTTGCGCTTTTTTCGGTTCCTATGAAGTAGCGAGATCCTCCCTCAGTTCTGGCGATGAGAGAGCGGAGCCCCATTCGGCTCCCCGGGGAAATACTATGGTCAATCAGTGCGCTAATAAGAGTTGTGGAAAGCCGCTACATTACCTACGCGAAGGAAGAATTTTCATCTTCGACCTGCCCGATCCGAATTCAGCCGCGGCCATAGGAGGAGGCAGAGCACGCCGTCTGCAGCATTTTTGGCTTTGTGGTGGCTGCTCCGAAACACTTGCGATGGAGCAGACGAGCGATCAGCAAATTCGCGTTGTGGCGAAGAAACGCAAGCCCGAAGCCTCGGACATGCTACCCGGAAGTCTTGCCAGTTGACGAGAAATTAACCTTTGACGACGGGCCATTCCGGCGTGAACTCGACCACTTGCCGGTCATAGGCTCCGGCAAATGCCTGCCAACGGATGTAGGCGATCTCTTCCAGCATCTTTAGGCCGTCTTTCAGGTAGCTAAGGCGGGAACGCTCGTCGTGTCCCCAGGTGACTGGGACTTCCTGGATCTTGTAGCCGCGTTTGAGGGCGATAAAGAGCAACTCGGGATCAAAACCCCACCGCTCAATTCGTTGCAGCTGGAAAATAGTCTGAGCTACGGGGCGGTGAAAGGCTTTGAAGCCACACTGGGTATCGGCGAAGGGCAAGCCCATAATCAAGCGAGTGATCGCGTTAAAGCAGCGCCCGAAAAATTGCCGATAGAACGGCTGCTTCATGGTCTGCCGGGTGCGATCGAGCCAGCGCGAACCGATGGCAATATCCGCACCCTGCTGCAGGGCAGCAAACAGCCGCTCGGCCTCTTCAATCGGGGCCGACAAATCCGCATCGGTGAACATGACAATCTCACCAACGGACTGCAGAACTCCGTGACGGACACTGTATCCTTTACCCCGGTTTGACGGGTTTTGGAGCAGGCGAATCTCAGGATGGATGGCGGCGTACTCCTGCACCAGGGCGACCGTGTTGTCGGTTGAGCCGTCGTTGACGACAACCACCTCAGCGTGCCAATTGCGCGCATGGACACAGTGCAGGACTTCGTCCAACGCTCTACCTATGCGAGCGCTTTCGTTATACGCCGGGATTACGATGCTGATATGAGGTCGTTGCACAAGGCACCCAAAGCAGTTCAATAACGCAAATTCTACGATACTCTCTTTCCTGCTGGTGCATCTCTAGGTCAAACCAATTGTGACAGGACGGTACTTTGGCGCCAAAATCCGAAACGTCGGTTTACCCAGTTGTCACCCTTCCACAGGCGGCCCTTGGTTACAATTCTTTCCGATGTACCATCAAGTTGCTGCATCTACTATAGCTAAGCCGGGTTACCCTTATATTCTGGAGAAGATTGGACCATGACCAAGGCAGACCTCGTTGAGGAAGTAACCCAGCTGGGCGACCTGACGCGCCGGGATGGGGAAATGATCGTGGACACCATTTTCGATTCCGTGATTCACGCCCTGCGTACCGGCGACAAGATCGAGATCCGCGGTTTTGGCAGCTTTCGTATCCGCCAGCGTAAGCCCCGGACGGGCCGTAACCCCAAAACCGGGGCGAAAGTGGACGTTCCTGCCAAGCGGGTGCCTTACTTCAAGCCCAGCAAAGAGTTGCGCGACCTGGTAAATCCGAGGGAGACGTCTCCCGAACCGGACGAAACCGGCGAAGGGCATCCCGCCGCCTAAGGGTTTCCGGCACTTACGCCGATCACGCTCATCAACCGACCGGTAAAGCCGCGCTCCATGCGGTGCGAGAAGAAGAGCTCCGGGTGACAACCGGTGCATTGCCCGGTCATCGCTATGGCTGATTTCTTTAGACCGGCCGCCAGCAGTTGGCGCCGGTTCGCTTCCGCCAGGTCAAGGTGCATCGCAGGCCCGATCTGACTATGACCTGGAGCGCGGGCGGTGAGGAACAGCATGGGATATTTCTCCCGCACCACGTCGGAGTCATACACCTCGCTGAAGAGCTCGGCCGCGTAGGTAAACTGCGACTCGAATTGGTCGCGTACCTCTTCGCCCACGGAGTAACAGCACTGTCCTATTCCGGGTCCAATGGCAGCGACCAGATTTTCCGGGTGGGACCCGAACTCCAACCGCATTCGCCCCACACCGTTTTCCACTATGCGCGCTAAGGTGCCACGCCAACCTGCATGGAAGGCGGCGACGGCCCGATTCTTGCGGTCGGCGACCAAAACCGGGATGCAGTCCGCGGTCTGGATACCTAACAGGACGCCCGGACGATCGGTCATCAGGCCATCACCTTTGAGCACCGCCGGTTGATCGTTGGCCCGTACATCGGAGAGGCCAACCCGGTGGATCAGGGAGGAATGGATCTGGCGAAGGGTGACCATGCCCAGGATGCCCTTGGTACCAGCGGCAGCTTTAAGGAAGAGTCCACGGTTGGCGGCTACGATTTGGCAGTCGTCGGAATCCGTGAAGCTCAGGTTGAGATCGCCGGGGTGCTTTTCCTGGGGACGGTAGACGGTAGTTTTTCCACCGACACGGGTGCTGAAACCGTGAACCAACCAGCCAGTTTTGGACCACGCGGGGGTGCGGACGACCTGCGGTTGCATCAACGCTATCTTAGTACGGGATGGAAGACATGGGCCCGCCTTCCGGCGGGCCACTCTAGAGGCCGATAAGATGGGCTGTCAGGGGTTTTGGGAGAGGAGAGCTCGCCGGAGGCGGAGCTTCAAAAGAAGAATCTACTGCCTAGGTTGGAAAAGTCTGAAGTAGCCTCTGTAGTTACATAGTTCTGATGCAAGTTCACGAATGAAGTTGTGCGGCTGTAAAAATATTTTTTTTATTTTGCTGAGCTCCCCGGAGGCCGCATGATCCGCTCCACCGTCCCGGTCACCATCTGCCGGGGCATGAACCGCTGGCCAAACACCTGCAATTGGCCACGAAAATAGGGAATGACCCAGGGTTTGCCTGCAACCAGGCCTTCCAATCCGCGCTGGGCGACTTCCACTGAAGACTGACGGGGGCGCTTATCTCCGCTCCGCGTGCCAGCGACCTGATCAAACTCCGATTCCGTGGGGCCGGGACAAAGCGCGCTGACGCGGACCCCGTAGCGCTTCACTTCCTGGGCCAAAGCTTCCGCGAGCATGCGGTCGAAGGCTTTGGTGGCGCCATAGGTGGCTAAATACGGGACGGGCTGATAGGCGGCAGTCGAGGCCACGATCATCAGGCCGCCACTGCGGCGTTCCACCATCCGGGGCAGAAAAAGCCGGCTCAAATGCACCACGGCCGCGCAGTTGACCTGCACCATGCTCAGCTGGGCTTCTACGTTCGAGTGAAGAAACTCTCCGTACTCGCCGAATCCAGCATTGTTGATCAGCACTTCCACCGCCAACCCCGCGCCTTCGGTTGCGTCGAAGATCTGTTGCGGCGCGTCTGGTTGCGTGAGGTCGGACACGAGCACCTGGGCTTGGATGGAGTACTGGGTGCGCAGGCGATCGGCCAACTGGTCGAGGCGATCACGCCGGCGGGCCGTGAGCACCAGGTTCACCCCTGCCTGCGCCAACTCGACGGCGATTGCCTCGCCGATGCCGGCACTGGCTCCGGTGACCAGGGCCCACTTCCCTTGCCATGCTTTGCGGAGGATTTTGGAGGCCATAGATTCCTGTTCTAGTGGGCAAACTCTTCGCCTACCCAGGCGGCAAAAGCGTCCATTTTTTGTCTGCGACCGAGGAACTCCTCGATGAGCTGCGTTCCCGGCCTGGAGCCGCCGGGCTCGAGAATCGAACGGCGGTAGCGCATCGCGGTTGGGCCTTCGAGGAGATTGGCACGATCAAACTGGCCGAAGAAGTCGAGGGCGATCACCTTATCAAACATGTAGGTGTAGTAGTTGGAGGTGTACCCAATAAGGTGAGTGAAGCTGGCGTACATACGATTGCCTGGAACCCACTCGTAGGGCAGCATGCGTGTGTAGCCTTCTTCGAGGAGCGCGTCCGGGTCCAGCTGTTCGGCAGGCAGGTTGTGCACGTCGAGCGAGTAGCTGGTGTAGAAGAGCTGGGTGCGGACGCCATCGGCGCGGCCGAAGGCACTGGCGCGATTCATCCGTTCCACCAGGGCTGCGGGGATGGGCTCCCCGGTTTGGTAGTGGTGAGCAAAGGAGGCGAGGAGTTTAGCGTCGTGGAAGAACTCTTCCAGCATTTGCGAGGGGACTTCGACGAAATCGCCTTCGGTGGCGATGCCGCTCACACCTGCCCAGGCCTGCTGGCCGCCGAGGATGGCGTGCATGAGGTGGCCAAATTCGTGGAAGAAGGTAACCACGTCGCTGTATTGCATGAGGCCGGGATCGTCTGGCCGGCCACCGGGAAAGTTACAGATAAGCGCCACCTCGGGAAGCTGGCGGCCGGCGATGCCGGGGATCAGGGGAGCGGCGCTGAACCACTTGTCCTTGCCTTCGCGGGGATGCATGTCGAGATAGAAGCGTCCAATGAGCTGGCCGCGATCGTGGACATCCCAGGCGGTGACGTGCGGGTGCCAGACAGCGGCTTCATGGTTCCTTTGGAAGGAGACGTGAAAGAGCCGTGCAGCGGTGTCAAGGATGCCCTTCTGCACCGACTGATAGGGAAAGTAGGGGCGCACCGACTGAGAATCGAAGTCGAAGGCATCGCGGCGGAATTGTTCATACCAGTAACCGCGATCGCTGCTTTTCAAGTTTGCGAGGCCGGGCTGTTGCTTACGCGCGAACGCAAGCACCATGCCGTACTCCCTTTGTGCGCCTTCGCGGGAGGCCACTTCCAGCTCAGCGATAAACTTCTTCAGGTTGGCGGCTGAGCCCATCATCTGGTTGGCGGTAGCAAGGTCGGCCCAGGAGGCGAAGCCGAGTATGGTGGCCACCTGCTGGCGCAGTGCGAGCAAATCCAGCAGGAGCGGCCGGTTGTCGGGATAGGCGCGGGTGTTGTAGGCGCGGAACATGCGCAGGCGCAGATCGGGGTTGGTGGCAAAGGTCATCACCGGCTGCATGTCGGGGTAGTCGGTGGTGAGGGTGATGACGCCATTGGCATCGGCGGGGTGGTTGCGCAGGTAGTCTTCGGGCAAACCTGCGAGCTCGCCCGCGTCGGTTACCTCCACCCGGTTGACGTTTTCCTGGACATTTTTGGCAAACATGAGCGAGAGCTCGGTCGCCTTATCAGAGAGCTCGCGGATTCGGCCGCGGGTAGCGTCATCCTTATCCACGCCTGCGAGGCGGTAGTTTAAAAGCGTCTGGCTCAGATAGTGAGCGGTGGCGGAGTCGGCAGCCGCCGGATGGATCGCGGCGAGGGCGCGATAGACGTCCTGGTTGAGCGAGAGGGCAGTTGCCTGTTCGGCGACGATTTGCGTCAGTTCGCGGGCTTTGTCGCGGACCGGCTTGTCGGGATACACGCTGTCGAGCAGGGACGCCAGGGAACCGGCCGCACTGAGCGTGGCCACCGCATCGTCGTAGGGGCGAAGCGTATTCTCCAGGGTTCTGGGACCCTGAACGGCGACGAGCTGGCTAATCTGCCGGCTCTGCCAGGCGAGGCGGCCGCGGACCCAGGTTTCCAGGCCCTCCGCATCGATTTGTCCGGTTGCATTCCAAGGGTGAAGCGTGGTGGTTTCCGTGGCGGATAGATAGCTCAAAGAGCACTCCTTATTCAGTGTTAAGGGTACCCCAGTTGCATCCGGCGGGGATGGCCGGTAAGATGCCCAGATTATCGCCATGAACTCTGCCGCTCAAAGTCTTTCCCAGCACTACTTACGCTCGCGTATGGGCAAAGTGTGCGTGGCGATTACCGGGACGACCCCGGCAGAGATGCTCGAACGTGCCGCGGAGGCGATGCGCGACAGCCCATTTTTGGAGTTTCGGCTGGATTACCTGGACAAGCCGCTGACCGCGCTAGCTGGATTGAAGCAATTCCTGGCGGAGAATCCCCTGGTTACAGCGATTGCCACGTGCCGCCGGGCGGCGAATGGGGGAAAGTTCAAGGGCACGATTGTTTCTGAACTGGAGGTGCTGCACAAGGCAGTTGCCTCGGGCTTTCAACTGGTGGATCTGGAGTTGGAAACGGCGGAGGCGATCAAGGACGCCGAATTTGAAAAGCTGCGCTCCCGCGGCTCGGCGCTGCTCATCTCGTACCACGACTTTCAGGCGACGAAGGATCTTGATGGCATCTTCGATCGCATCCGGCCCTTCGAGCCGGAATTTATCAAGATTGTGACCACGGCGCGATCGCTCGCCGACAACGTGCTGATGATGCGTTTTCTCGAGCGCAAGGGCGACATGGCGAACCTGGTTGGCCTGTGCATGGGGGACCAGGGGATCCTGAGCCGGGTGTTGTCGGTGCGCGCGGGAAGCGTGTTTACCTTCGCGGCTGCGACCCGGGGAGAAGAGACGGCGCCGGGGCAGATTGCGGCGCGCGCGCTGAGCGATACGTATCGCATCAACCAGATCGATGCCGCCACGCGGGTGTATGGGGTGGCGGGCAATCCGATTACCCACTCGCTCTCTCCGCTGATGTTGAATACCGCGTTCCATCGCGAAACCGTGAATGCGGTGTACCTGGCTCTGCAAACCACGAAGCTTACCGACCTGTTGACCCTGGTACGCGAGCTGCCGCTTGCCGGCTTGAGCGTCACCATGCCACTGAAGCAGGAAGTGCTGAAGCACCTGGAGAATATGGATCCGGTGTCGGCACAGATTGGCGCATGCAACACCATCGTGCGTTCGCATGACGGCAAGCTTTATGGATTCAATACCGATGTCGGCGGGATTGTGCGGCCGCTGGAGAAGCGGCTCTCGCTCGCCAAGGCAAAGATCCTGGTGCTCGGCGCAGGCGGCGCCGCGCGGGCTGCGGTGTTTGGCCTGGTGAACAAGGGCGCGGAGGTGATGATCCTGAATCGCACTCCGCAGACGGCGCAAAAGCTGGCGCGGGAAGCGAAGGCCAAGACAATTCGGCGCGAGCAGGTCGCGAAGACGAATTTCGATGTGATTGTGAATGCCACCGCGGTGGGTATGCACGGGGTGAAGCAGCAGCAGATTCTGGAAGCGAAAGAGCTGAACGCGCGGCTGGTGTTCGACCTGGTGTACAACCCGGTGGAGACTCCCCTGCTGCGCATGGCGCGGCAAAAAGGAATTCCCGTGGTGACCGGGGTGGAGATGTTTGTGCAGCAGGGTGCGCGGCAGTTCGAGATATGGACGGGCAAGCGCGCTCCCGAGGAAGAGATGCTGCGCGTGGTGGTGCATGCGCTGAAGCAGCGAGCGGAAGGTTGATTCAGGACGCTCAGTACTGGATCCGAGAGCTGCAGTTGCGTCCTCATCCTGAGGGCGGATATTACCGGGTTACGTATACGTCACAGTTGCCGATCGCGACGCCAAACGGGAACAGGGCCGCTTCTACAGCGATTTACTTCTTACTGGAAGGGCGGGACTTTTCTGCCTTTCATCGCATCGCCAGCGATGAGCTTTGGCATTTCTATGCCGGGAGCGCTCTGGTGGTGTATGTGATCGATGCGGCGGGGTGCTATTCCGAGTTACGCGTGGATGGCGTGGGTTCGTTTCAGGCCGTTGTGCGGGCTGGTTGCTGGTTTGCTTCGCGGCTGGAAGATCCGAGCGGGTTTGCGCTGGTGGGATGTACGGTGGCGCCGGGCTTCGACTTTGCAGACTTCGAATTGGCGAAGCGGGACGAACTGGTGGGTAGTTATCCGCAGCACGAAAGACTGATCGAGGAACTGACCCGATAGCGCTTGCGCGGCCGTCTGCCTTGCTACGTGTAGCGCGTTACACGTAGTACTGTGTGGCAGGCTACACATAGAGGAGGTGCTCCTATTCCGACCAATCTAGCCATTGACGACCGGTTGATCGAGGAGGCTCGCCAGATAGGCCACCACGGGACGAAAAAGGAAGCCGTGACTGCGGATTTAGACGAGTACATTCGCCGCCGTAAACAGATGCAGATCCTCGACCTGTTCGATACCATCGACTACCACGAAGACTACGACTACAAGGCCAACCGCCGCCGCGACCAGATCGAGAACGAGCGGTGAAGCTGCTTGTCGATGCCTCTGTCTGGTCGCTCGCGCTTCATCGCAAGAACACCGCCAGCCTCAGTCCAGAGGAACAGAAGCTCAAGGCGCAACTGGTTCAGGCTATTCAGGACGGTCGAGTCGCGATGATTGGGCTTCTCCGTCAGGAGATTTTGTCCGGCATCAAGGACAAAGCCCAATTCGACAGAGTGAAAGCCGGGCTCGACCCATATCTCGATGAGCCGATCAACACCGCCGATCACGAGTATGCGGCGCGCGTCTACAACGAATGCAGAAGCCAGGGCGTTGCGGCCGGCACGGTCGATATTTTGCTCTGTACCGTCGCCGTGCGGCGAGGTTGCGAAGTTCTCTCCGCCGATGGCGGCCTGAACCGCTGCCTTGCCGTCACTAAGAAATTTGACGAAAAGCAAAATAGGACCTCAGCAACGGAAGAGGTCAAAACACGTCGCACTTCTCGTAAGTGATTCGCCGATTGGTCTGAGGGAGACGCAGGACTGAGTTGCGGAACGGGATAACGACAGCAAAAACTTCTTCCTCAACGCGTTCCGTATTCATTGCTGTCTCTGATGAACATGGGACGTTTGGGACCGACTGCGAGGTAGTTTGGACAAGTTTGAATCAGTTCCAGAAGCCGCGAGCCGCCAGAGTAACCATGAGTTCCCCGAATAGCGTATTTGCCCAGGCGAACCATTTCCGGGTGAAGACGCTGGGATCGTCTTTCTGGAAAGACTCGTGCATGAAGCCGGTACCTGCGGTGGTGTCTCTTAGCCAGGTCAGGCATTGGCGAATCTCGCGATCATCCGATGAGGTGAGGGCGCGCATGATGATCGACATTGGCCAGATCATGTTGAGTCCTTCGTGCGGTCCGCCGATTCCTTCGGCGGCCTTGCCGCGGAAGAAGTAGGGATTGGTTTCGCTCAGCACGAAACGACGGCTGTTTCGATAGAGCGGGTTGTCCAGGCGGCAACAACCTAAGTAAGGCAGACTCAACAGGCCGGGCGCGTTCGCATCATCCATCATCAGGGTGTTTCCGTAACCGTCTACTTCGTAGGCCCACATGTTCTGCGTCTTACCGTACTGGTCGATGGCGCGCTCCACCTCCGAAGCCAGGGATTGCGCCTCGGCGGCCAGCGTTGCATCGCTCAATACTTTTGAGGCGATATCCGCTAATTGGCGAAGGCTCACTACGGCAAATAAATTGGCGGGGATGAAGAGCGGATAGATACACGCATCGTCGGAGGGACGGAACATGGAGAAGATCATGCCTACCGGCTTTGCGGGATTGCCAAATCCGCTGAGCGCGACGGTATCGTAGGGAACTTCCGACTCGCGTTGGAAAGAATACGGCCCGGGACCCTGTTTTCGCTGCTGGGCGCGGAAAGTGCGCACGATGTTCCAGGCCACGCGCCCCTCACGGGGCGCGACTCGCGGCGTAAACGGAATCGACCAAGATGTACGTCTGTTTCAATCCACGCGCCCCGCACGGGGCGCGACTTCTGCGATGACCATGACCCACGGTGGGAACAGCGTTTCAATCCACGCGCCCCGCACGGGGCGCGACCCGACCAGTTGATTTCTTTGGTGACATCCACGTCGTTTCAATCCACGCGCCCCGCACGGGGCGCGACTTCTAGCTGTCAAACGCATCACTAACCGTACGGGTTTCAATCCACGCGCCCCGCACGGGGCGCGACTGGCTAGCGGCCTCCACAATTCTCCCATCGTCGAGACGTTTCAATCCACGCGCCCCGCACGGGGCGCGACAGGACTCGCACCGAGTCACTTAGAACTGGACTAATGTTTCAATCCACGCGCCCCGCACGGGGCGCGACTTCGCCTTACGTCACGATCACTGGTGCCAATGCGTTTCAATCCACGCGCCCCGCACGGGGCGCGACAACTTTGGCCATGGATGTGGATAAGGCGGACACTGTTTCAATCCACGCGCCCCGCACGGGGCGCGACCGGAACCCAATTGCACAAAGCCATCCACTACTACGTTTCAATCCACGCGCCCCGCACGGGGCGCGACGCCGGCCTGTCTGATTACGATGGGGTTCCATTGGCGTTTCAATCCACGCGCCCCGCACGGGGCGCGACACCCTCCGCTGCGTTATGGGTATCGAGAAACTTCTGTTTCAATCCACGCGCCCCGCACGGGGCGCGACTCCCACCCATTAGTAGTAAGCAGATAGGGCTGCTGTTTCAATCCACGCGCCCCGCACGGGGCGCGACGTCACGCTGCAGCAATTTCAAACCAACGGCACGCCGTTTCAATCCACGCGCCCCGCACGGGGCGCGACACCACCAACGCCCAGGGCCTCTTCCGCCTGGCGTCGTTTCAATCCACGCGCCCCGCACGGGGCGCGACGCCGCGCCGCATCGGAAACGGAGTCGTTATAGGAGCGTTTCAATCCACGCGCCCCGCACGGGGCGCGACGCCCGCATCAGGCGAAATTCGTGATTGCCGTTGTTGTTTCAATCCACGCGCCCCGCACGGGGCGCGACGTAACCAATTTTGATGTCACGCTGGTTACTACACCTGTTTCAATCCACGCGCCCCGCACGGGGCGCGACGCCCGCAGGCGAGCGCGCTGCATCTGCACCTGCACGTTTCAATCCACGCGCCCCGCACGGGGCGCGACGAGCATAGCCATGACTTATGAGGAAACCAAGCAACTGTTTCAATCCACGCGCCCCGCACGGGGCGCGACGTCCAATTGCCGTCACGCTCGCCCTTGAGCTTGGTTTCAATCCACGCGCCCCGCACGGGGCGCGACGCAACACGGTCCACGTCCATCTGCGCAACATCATGTTTCAATCCACGCGCCCCGCACGGGGCGCGACGTCACTCTAGAGGCGTTTGTACGTTAGCGGGTAGGGTTTCAATCCACGCGCCCCGCACGGGGCGCGACTCAAGCGCATTTCGTGTCCTCCGCCATCTCTAGAGAGGGTTTCAATCCACGCGCCCCGCACGGGGCGCGACGATGTATGAGATGGCTAACGACCAAGGCATCGTCGTTTCAATCCACGCGCCCCGCACGGGGCGCGACGCGCCATCACCCTCGGCAGCGGCAACACCGGGCCGTTTCAATCCACGCGCCCCGCACGGGGCGCGACGTGCATCACTGCAGCATAAACCGCTCAAACGAAAGGTTTCAATCCACGCGCCCCGCACGGGGCGCGACTCGGACTCGGCTGCCAACCGCTTCTCGCACTCATGTTTCAATCCACGCGCCCCGCACGGGGCGCGACCCTCGCGGCGTCCCCACCTTCGGGTCTTCAGAGAAGTTTCAATCCACGCGCCCCGCACGGGGCGCGACTGCAGCCAATAAGCTGCGCTGGGCCAAGTCGAGGGTTTCAATCCACGCGCCCCGCACGGGGCGCGACACGTCAACAGCGTCCCTATCGTGATATGGACATTGTTTCAATCCACGCGCCCCGCACGGGGCGCGACGGAAAGCTGTGGCCGTTTCAAAGTCCTTGCGTTTTGTTTCAATCCACGCGCCCCGCACGGGGCGCGACGTACGACAGTCCAAGCGACAGGTACGCATCTTGCGTTTCAATCCACGCGCCCCGCACGGGGCGCGACGATGCGGCGCGCCGTTTCATCGCATGTATGAGGGCGGTTTCAATCCACGCGCCCCGCACGGGGCGCGACGAGACACAAAGCACTTCCTTCCGCGGTTGGAGAGGTTTCAATCCACGCGCCCCGCACGGGGCGCGACCTCCATCTCCGGCTTCATCTTTGTCAGCTGCGCATGTTTCAATCCACGCGCCCCGCACGGGGCGCGACGGGCTTCAGGACTGAGATGTACCCCAGCAGCTGGTTTCAATCCACGCGCCCCGCACGGGGCGCGACGCCTTCATCGCGCGCCCTCCTGCTCATCCCATGGTTTCAATCCACGCGCCCCGCACGGGGCGCGACTGATGCGCGTCTCCAGCGCGTCCGCCCAATTACGGTTTCAATCCACGCGCCCCGCACGGGGCGCGACGAGCGCGAGTTCCGATTGTGTCGTTTCAAACTTGACGTTTCAATCCACGCGCCCCGCACGGGGCGCGACCAATGGCAAGTGCTATGGCCTTATCGGCGGTGTAGTTTCAATCCACGCGCCCCGCACGGGGCGCGACGTAATGCTGCCGTTCCTCTGCTGTTTGCGGGTAGAGTTTCAATCCACGCGCCCCGCACGGGGCGCGACAGCGGTCGCCCGATCAACTGGCCACGTTCATGGTGTTTCAATCCACGCGCCCCGCACGGGGCGCGACGGCGCCACAGAGCAATCCGCCCGACATCGTGAGCGTTTCAATCCACGCGCCCCGCACGGGGCGCGACAAGCAGGCTTTGCCGGTGATTCTTGCGCCGCCGAAGTTTCAATCCACGCGCCCCGCACGGGGCGCGACCCGATAAGCTGCCCGGTCTGCGCGTGGATGGCGCCGTTTCAATCCACGCGCCCCGCACGGGGCGCGACGACGCTCGAGGGCCAGGCGGAGACCGGCACGCAGCGTTTCAATCCACGCGCCCCGCACGGGGCGCGACCGGAGATCGACGTGTGGTCGATGGAGCGGATCTGGGTTTCAATCCACGCGCCCCGCACGGGGCGCGACCAGGTGAGTGATGCAGCACTGCTCGCTGCACAAGTGTTTCAATCCACGCGCCCCGCACGGGGCGCGACCCGGCGCCGCGGTGTAGGTCATTCCCCAATGCTTGGTTTCAATCCACGCGCCCCGCACGGGGCGCGACATCGCTCGTGCCGATGTACACAAGCAATTGGCCCGTTTCAATCCACGCGCCCCGCACGGGGCGCGACCGGACTCTGCCGGCGACTTTGGCAGCCCAGAACGTGTTTCAATCCACGCGCCGGCGAGTACGAGGGCGACCTGGCTATCCAGTTTCAATCCACGCGCCCCGCACGGGGCGCGACGCCGCGCCGCATCGGAAACGGAGTCGTTATAGGAGCGTTTCAATCCACGCGCCCCGCACGGGGCGCGACGCGATGGCGCCTTTGACGTATCCGTCACACGCGGCGTTTCAATCCACGCGCCCCGCACGGGGCGCGACGTTGACCTCGCCGGGATTGGAGAGGTATGCCTGCGTTTCAATCCACGCGCCCCGCACGGGGCGCGACTGGTAGACGCCGCCGGTAACGCTGGGATCCGGCCCGTTTCAATCCACGCGCCCCGCACGGGGCGCGACGGCTAGCAGACAATCCGCGTCCTAAACGTGACGTGTTTCAATCCACGCGCCCCGCACGGGGCGCGACTAGCCCTGCGGGGGTAGCGTTTTTCCCCTGGCGGGTTTCAATCCACGCGCCCCGCACGGGGCGCGACGCGTGATCCGCTACCACGATGACCAACGCAAGTGGGTTTCAATCCACGCGCCCCGCACGGGGCGCGACGCGCAGGCCAGGGCAGAAGCGTGGGCCAGCAAAAAGTTTCAATCCACGCGCCCCGCACGGGGCGCGACATAATTGCCGTTACGCAGACGGCTCCGCCCACCAGGTTTCAATCCACGCGCCCCGCACGGGGCGCGACGTACGGCCTCAAGCCAGTTTTTCAAATCTTGATGGTTTCAATCCACGCGCCCCGCACGGGGCGCGACGCTGTTCTGGTTGGCGAACGGCACCTCGGGATCGCCGTTTCAATCCACGCGCCCCGCACGGGGCGCGACCGGCGCTGAGCCTCCCCTGCTGAATAGCCTCGTTGTTTCAATCCACGCGCCCCGCACGGGGCGCGACCCCCGCACGACATGGCTATTGCTCCTGACGAAGGCGTTTCAATCCACGCGCCCCGCACGGGGCGCGACGCCAGCAGCGACGATACCGCGATGCCGGCGACGGCGTTTCAATCCACGCGCCCCGCACGGGGCGCGACGCCGCTCCACCATTACCCGGCGCTGGCCGGCGCGTTTCAATCCACGCGCCCCGCACGGGGCGCGACGGCGTGGAAGATTGCCGGCTGATGGCGGGTGCGTGTTTCAATCCACGCGCCCCGCACGGGGCGCGACAATAACTCGCTGACATTGTAAACAAGGTTGTCCGTTTCAATCCACGCGCCCCGCACGGGGCGCGACCCCGAACCAGGGGATGGAGCCGGTGTGGGTGAGTGAGTTTCAATCCACGCGCCCCGCACGGGGCGCGACGTCCAATTGCCGTCGCGCTCGCCCTTGAGCTTGGTTTCAATCCACGCGCCCCGCACGGGGCGCGACCGGCTCACCGGCACCAATCTGGTCGGCAACGGATCGTTTCAATCCACGCGCCCCGCACGGGGCGCGACCTTGACCAGCGCATCCAGTTGCCGCGGCGTGAGGGGTTTCAATCCACGCGCCCCGCACGGGGCGCGACGCGGGCCTGGTCATCGCAGACGCGGTGGGCGCGATGTTTCAATCCACGCGCCCCGCACGGGGCGCGACGTGCCGCCGGTGACGGTGATGGCAAGCGTAGGAGTGTTTCAATCCACGCGCCCCGCACGGGGCGCGACGAGATGACATCGCGGCCGTTGAGGTCGAGGATGCCGTTTCAATCCACGCGCCCCGCACGGGGCGCGACGAGCGCACGGCGCCCATGCTGGAGTTGCAGTCATGTTTCAATCCACGCGCCCCGCACGGGGCGCGACATACGTAAATTTCTTCAAATGACGGCTTCCAGGGTTTCAATCCACGCGCCCCGCACGGGGCGCGACCGGGGCGAACCTCTCCGTGGCGTACCTCTACGGGGCGTTTCAATCCACGCGCCCCGCACGGGGCGCGACCACGGTTGGCTATCGACTGCGCAAGTATCGCCTGGTTTCAATCCACGCGCCCCGCACGGGGCGCGACGCCACCAATCACCGCATTTCATGTAACAGCAGACGTTTCAATCCACGCGCCCCGCACGGGGCGCGACGCATCACCGCCAATATATCGCCGGTCAAACCCCACGTTTCAATCCACGCGCCCCGCACGGGGCGCGACAGGTGCGATGAAGGACAAGTTAGCTAAGCCGGAAGTTTCAATCCACGCGCCCCGCACGGGGCGCGACGCCACCTGACGTAAATTAAACCAGACTCTATAGATAGCTTGCCATAAACGCGATCGTCACTCGAAACCAAATCACTGAACAACGTTTTTGACACGGGCAGCAGCCTTCTCCCTGCTACCAAGCCACTTCTCTCACTTGCGGACATCGCACCAAATTGCTGTTCGCTTGGGGTTCGCGCGTGGTCGCGGATGAAACCTGAAGACTAAACAATGAGCGGACCCTCTGGGTCATAGGACACCTTCGCGCCCACGTGCTCCACGCGCCGTCTCCACTCATTACCCATAAAGTAAAAACGGAGACTATCCTCGACGGGGTCCACCTCTGACACCAGCTTGGCTCGCAGCACCACCCACTGTGCGGCATCGACCACGCATTCGAAGACCGAGTTTTGAACCCGCTGCCCATGATCCTCGCACAACCGGGCGACCCGCCGCAGGCGGCGACGACCGCCATCGTCGCGCGTGCTTACGTCATAGCTCACGAGGACCATCATACGATTGTCACCTCCAGAAGAAAGCGGGATAGGCATCCAGGCCGCCGCGCACGTGACGCGCCAGCAAGAGTGCCTGGACATAAGGAACCAATCCAAGCGGGATCCGCTCCTTCAGATAAGGGTGCTCTATCTCCTCTTGCTTGCGCGACTGCCATGCGACGACTATCTGCTTACGCGTCACATCGTCCATCTCGATGCCGCCGCCATCCTGGCTGCTGAAGCCCGTTGCCTGTACCTGACGCCGGTTAATCAGGGTCAATACGAGGCGGTCGGCAAGCGCAGCCCGCAGTTCCTCCATAAGATCAAGGGCAAGGCTTGGCCGCCCAGGGCGATCGGTGTGGAGAAACCCGACGGCGGGGTCGAGGCCTGCTGTCTCCAGAGCAGATTCAATGTCGTGGCGCAACAGCGCATAGACAAACGAGAGCATGGCATTGACCCGGTCCAGCGGAGGACGACGCGACCGGCCTCCGAATTTGAAAGCCTCCCGGTCGCCGTTGATGATTTGGTCAAAAACGGAGAAATACACCTGCCCGGCCACACCCTCGTGGCCACGGGCTTCCTCAATCGAGGGTGCACCCGCAGCATTGAGCCCGGTCCAGGAAAGCCGGTTCCCTGCCTCTCGCAAAACGGTCTCGCGCGCTTCATCCGCGAGCTCACGGGCGGCGCGCAGCAGAACCACGCGGCTATTGGCGATTTTGGCGGTGACGATGTTCCGGACTACCGGCAGCGCATCGGCCTCGCGATCGGCCATGCGGTACTGCTGGCGGCGCAAGAGCACATTGCCGGAAATTGGTCCGTTAACCCGGGCGAGAAACCTTCCCTGCTCGCTGAGAAAGGAAATGCCCACGCCTCGTTCACAGCATAGGCCCAGTACCGGTGGGCTGCACAGCACCCGGCCCCAGCACACCAGGCCCTCCAGCGTATGGATGGGCACACGCAGCTTCAGCTCATCCTCCACCTTGATGGCGATCGTTTCCCCATCGCGGTGGAGGTAGGCGCCCTGGGTCATCACGTGGAGCGTGTTGAGCAGCTTGCGCATGCGGGAGGCCTAAATCTCCTGCTCAAGCGAACGGACCTGCCGCGCCACCCAGCCTGCTGCTTTGCCCTGATCAGCGGTCGCCTCGGGCAAGCAAATGTCGACCAGGGAACAATTACGACAGTAGGAGCCGGGAATGGCTGGGGGGGTCGTACGCGTTGCATAGAGACGGTGCATAGTAGCGGCGAGTTCCTCCGTGCGCGCCCGAAGAGCCAGCGTGAAGGCTACCTCCAACCGCCGTCGCGGATTGCCATAAAAGATGGCGCCCACTGGAACCGTGACCCGCAACATCTCTTCGAGGCAGAGAGCTTGCGCGCAGAGTTGCACCGTATCGCAGTCGGTCGGCTTGCTCTTGCCTCGCTTGTACTCCACGGGATAGGGCTGGGGCCTGAACTCGACGATGTCGGCGCGGCCAGTCAAGTGAAGTCTGTCTGAACGCAGCCACATGCCGCGCGCTGTGCGAATGTTGTCACGGCGACTTTGTCCAGGTAGGTCAGCATGCTCGTGCAGCAGACGTCCTTCCGCCGTGCGGACGTTCTCCACCCACATCTGCTCTAGGTGAATCAACGCCCACTGCCGCGGGCAAAAGGCCAGGTGCTGCAGCCCGCTGATGGGGAGTGTGTCGTCCTCAGCTTCGGAGGTGGGGTTGGGCATCGGAGGATTAGAAGCCGTCAATCTCCTCTGGGGTAAGCCCGTCGAGGTTACTCAAGGTGTAGGTGCCGTCAGGCTTCACCTGGAGCGTGCCATGCACCTTCGCTGAAGAGTATTGCCCGCATTTTCCAGCGCTGTGCTTCCACCAGATCACTTTCAGCACCGCCATGCTTCCTTCCGGGCGGGCAGAAGAGGCATCGTTTTCGAACAGCTTTGGCAGGATTTTTTTGATTACTTCAGCATCACCGTCGCTGAAACCTGTTCGCTCCGCGAGCTGCGGGTTCATGCTGCCATAAAACGCGTAGATTGCTTCATCGACGCGATGCTTCATGCCCATGGTGTCGGAGCCGCGTCTTGTTCCATCGCCATCGCCACTCACGCTCTTGGTGATCTGAGTGCTGGTCACGTCTACGGGAGCCAGACTGAAGGCGGACTGCACGGTGACCGGTCCTCGGATCGGAATGGATACGCCCGTATCGCCTTCTTCCTCTGACCCTTTCGCCTTGGTCTTCTTGGGCAGTGCGAAGAGTTGGCCGAATGCACGCACATCAAACCACGTCTCGCTGGCCAGTCTGGCAGTCTCGCCGGAGCCGAACTTGCTGCCGAGGGTCTTTTCCGCACGATCGCGAAGGCTCTTCGCATCGTCGTTCTTGCGGTCATCCGATTGCACGAAAATATTTTGACCGTTTTCGGCAAGACGATCGCGAAGCTTTCGCTTGATACAAACATCGGTGATCTCACCGTAGCCGTTGTAGTCTGTGCGTGGCCGATTTCCATTAAGTGGGTCCCCGTTAGGATTGGCGTGCCTCACGTGAAGCATCACGGCGAAGTCGATCTTATGTTGTAGCGAACTCACGGGCTTCTCCTTAAAAGATTGGGTGCTGTTCGGTCCTACGCCAACTGCGGTTCCGGGCTGTTCTCTTCTGGCGTCTCATTCTTGGTGTCGTTCCAGCGCAGCGCCACTCGTTGGCAGTGGTATCCAAGCAGGAACTCGGCATCGAGCCGGCCAGGTCGAGTAAATTCATCCTTCTGAAACCGGCTTATGATGTCGTCGAGCATCCGCTTCCAAACATAAAGAGATTTGGGCCGGCTGTTCTGCAAACGCTGCATGTAGGGACGCAGCGAGAGTTCGATCGTCCGCCACGTCGAGGCAGGGTGATCGGAGAATCTCTGCATCAAGCGCTCGGCGGTCGTATCGCGCGTCTCCTTGGCGAGATAAAGCGCATGGCTCTCAATCTTCTCGGCGATAGCCAGCAATCGCCCGAACAGGTAGCTCCGGGAAGTGCGATCTTCTTCAAGGGACATCTGATAGTCTTCCTTTCTTCTGCTTCCGCGAATCAATGCACAGGCAACACCCAGGCAACGCTCCCACTCCCAAGGTTCCTTAAAGCCGACGGGATTGGTAGCTTGATGGAAACACGCAGTTACAAGGTCGAGCGGAATCGTTTTGCCATCGACGATACAAGGCAATAGCCGTTCAACGGTAGCCTTCTTGAGCTTGTCATCAACACGACGGCCGTAAGCTGCCTCGGCAATATCACGGGGCGCCGGCGCCCCTACAAACCTGCGATCTTTGCCCATATTCTGGGGCCACGCTGTGCTTTCATGCCAGGCGCGGATGCGATCCAAAAACTCCGAGGCGTGCAATTCCCGGTAGTAGGTGATCGCTAAGCCACCCTTGTTCTTCATCGCTGAATCAATGGCCAACACAACAACGTCTTCGCGCTCAGCCAGCTTCGCCTGGTATCCGCGCATCAGGCTGTTCATTTGCTGTGCGAAAAGCTGTCCGACGTCGCCCCTGTAGCCTCCAGATACGTTGATGGATTCTGGATCTTGGTCGTCGGTGATGTTTATCTCGTTGGCGGCGTCTCTTTGCATTTGTTTTGAATCCGCGATGACCTTCGGAATCGCCGATCCGCTTACAGCCCATGCAACGATCGCCTGGGTATCGTTGGGATACCCTTGTCTCTCGATCAGCCATCTAAGAGCACTATGCGCTTTCTGCGTCGATTTACTTCCGAGTCCATAAGCCTGTTCGGCTACATCGAACTTCCCTCTAAATCGGTAGTTATATCCTGTCTTATCGTTCGAGGAGATCAGCTTGGCACCGTCCGCTCCGTGCCTTATTCGTTTGGGATGATTCTTGGCTAAGGCAATAATCTGCCCGGTCAGCATACACAGGCCCGCTTCTCGAGGTCTTCTAGCCACGAAACGCTGCCACGAGCGCTGCACATTTTGGTTTTTCCAAAGCTCTGCATTTCCTTGCGGTTCACGCAGCTCAACAACCCAGCGAACCACGGCAGCCCGCTGATTCCGGTCTCCCCCCGCAGCCGTTAAAACCTTGAAGATCGCTGGCGGGGCGCCCGGCTCCTGCCATTTCGTCAACAGCCTTCCCGCACCATCCGCATACAGTACCTTACTGCTCAAGAGGTCCGCAATGATCGACCCGCCTTCTATATAGCGTAGTACCGCTTCTACGTGAGGGTCGGGTTCGACCGCGACCCATTGTCGAAGCTGATTGAGATACAACGTGTGCGCCGACCCGTTGCCCTCCTTCGCCTTGATATCCTCAGTTGTAGCAACTCCGGTAGCATCAGGTTCGTCCTCGCGAGCATCATGATCCGGCCCGGCGGGAGCCAGGTACTCTAGCTTGTCTGCGAGCCCATGAGCGACGGGGCCGGAGGTTCGGCCTGCGGACTCCTCTGTCGCCGGAATAAAAGTGGTTTCCTTGGCAATCACCGATGCCGAGCGAAACTTGCCCGAACCGCCAAGCGTGATTTCAATATGAACTTGCTGCTCCGCGTGATCCACGGGCATCAGCGGTTTCTTATCGAATTGAGGCTGCCCAGCGCAGCGATCGTAAGTCTCGTAAAGCTTCTGTATCCAACTCAGGACAGGCCTCCCTTAGCTGCGGAGTATTGCTCGGCTTCGGTCTCTACATACTGAAGGTTTTGTTCGAGCCCGAAAGCCTTCGGCTTCATGGCACGTATCTCCTTCTTATGTTCTGTAGGGATTTCACCCGGACGCGGGAACGAAACGATTCCATTGACGAGTTTCGGCCGCCAGAAGTTGCTGGAGAGTTTGTTTTCGCCAGTCTCGTCCGGATAGTTGAAACTGTGGAACATAAAACCGTATTGCACCTCGCCATCATGATCGCAATCACCGGCGCCCGATCCCATTTCGCAAGGCTCGACGTAGCCCTGGCATTCCCGTGTTCCGAGGAAGATGTCTTGCCGGCCCCCGCGTTCCAGGCTGCGGGTGGCTATTTGAAAGTGCTTGCCATCGTTGCGGTCGCGTTCTAGCTCGGGTCGGTATTCGTTCCACTCGAAATGTGCGCGGACCTGATATTCGACACGCGGTTCCCCCTCAGTGGATGAAGGGTCGCCAGTGAGATAAGTATAAATAGCCAACGTATTTCCGCCTCCGTAATCGAGCGGCTTTACACCTTTCGTTTGCGTGCGAATCCGCTTCATGACGCGTACCTGGTCGATGTGCCAGATAAATGTCGGCTTCCAATAAATACTTTTGGCTATTCCCTTCAATGCTTCGTAGGTTGGTAGATGATAGGAGCACTTTTCGCCTCCCACCCGGGTGAGTGGGTCGGTGAACATGGCATACCTGCCCCAGACACGAAAGTCGATTGTATTTTTTGGCGTGTTATGCAAAGGTCGCCTCCATTTCACCGCCCCCTTCGAGCGTTAATCCAAACTCGTCTGAATAAAAGCCGTCCTGCAAACACAGCACTCCGGTACCCTTCTGTGCTTCATAGATGGCCCCGCTTCGAGTGAGACGATCCAACTCCCACTGGAACAGATTCACCGCATACCGCTGTGCCTTACGGAGCAGATGAAAGTCCGCCGAAAGATCGTACGCCGCGCAGAGCTGAGCGATCAAATCTATTCCTTCCTGATGGAATGGGACGATGACGCCTTGCGTCGGACTATCAATCACGCGGAATGCGGACGCCGCGCTTTTGAATGACTGCATGAACCCACTGCGTGTCACGCCCGCGATTTTTGCATCCTCGGCTGCCATACTGTTTTCGCCCAACATCTGCAGGAGCGTATCATCACGCTGCTCGTGCACCGGGTAATCCATCTGGTCTTTACGTGCAAAAAAGTGGTGCTTAAAGTACCGCCCCATTTCGGTGGGATCCGATAATGGAAAGGGCGCCTCTCCCTGGTCATCCCGCCAGTCTTCCAGCACACGCCGAGCGTTTTGCTGGGCACACCGGATTTCCTCCAACTGCTTCGGCAGGGAGTCAGCCATCTTGACGATATGAACCCGCCCGGACGGACGGTCACCATTCCGGTTACACCTGCCGGCAGCTTGGGCAATCGAATCAAGCCCGGCCAGGTCCCTGATTACCGCTGCGAAATCAATGTCCACCCCGGCCTCAATCAACTGCGTGCTGACACAGAGCACTCGCTTATGAGCCGTTAGGGCTGCCCGCATTGCCTGCAATGCTTGAAGACGATGGACAGGGCACATGCGTGTACTCAGATGCACCAGGCAACCCTCCTCCATTTGCCCGCTTATTTCCAGAAGATGTTGCCGGAATGCTTCGTAGATCGCGAGAGCATCCCGCTTCGTATTCACGATGACCAGGCAACTTCCGACATCAAGCATCTCGTTTACGGCGAAAGAGCCTGCTTCTCTCGCCGTCCATCCGCCGAGTTTGTTTGATCGATCAAATGCGTCGTACCGCTTTAGCTCGCGAAATAACCGTGCGGCGTCCGGCATTAGCTCGGATTCCCGGCCGAAGCGCATCGCGCCCTTTCGGGGGTCCACCTTTTCCAGAAGCGGTTGGGTCGCCGTGCAAAGCACCACGCTTGCACCGCACTGCTCCACGAGGAAATTAACCGCGTTATTGAACATGTGGATGATCCGTATCGGGAGCGTCTGCACTTCATCGAAAATGATGACCGCATTGGCCAGCGCGTGAAGTTTCCTGACGGAACGCGTACCACCGCCAAAAAGCGCTTCGAGCACCTGTACCCCTGTGGTGAATACAACCGGGGCGTCCCAGTTTTCCGCCAGCACCGACCCTCGCCAGCTCTCGTTGTCAGGAGTAAGACTCGAATGGTGCTCAAGCACAATGGAAGCGAAGTCGCACCCATCCGGTTCCAGGATCTTGCGAACGACGTCCGCATTCTGGTCGGCTATCGAGATATAAGGACTGACATAGATCACGCGATCCATGGCCCGGCACTTGGCGTGATGCAAAGCAAACCGCAGGCTTGCCAGCGTCTTCCCTCCCCCCGTTGGAACGGTGAGGGTGAAGATCCCTTTTTCCCGGCCTGCTGCAGCCAGGCAGTGTGCGGATATGTCACGGCGAATCTGATCAACCCAGCGTTCGCTCAAAAATGCGGCCAACCGGCACTCCAGCCTGTCGATAAGTTGATTCCAGGGCGCGTAAGAACCATGCTGCCGAAGTCGAGCAGCCCTTGGTTTGTCGAAGTCAGCGGTATCGATGCGATCAGCATCGATGAGGCAACTGAAGAGCATCCGCAACAAAAGGCCCTGCTTGAAGGGCTGAATAATTGCGTCCCCGTCCTTCTCTCTCACACGGCTCATCGCCGCACGAAGCTCATCGACAACGTCTGAAGCTTCGAGAAGGCTATCAAGGCGCACCCTGATTTGCGGGGCCATGCGGCTCAACACCTCTACACAGTGGCTGAGGGCGTTGTCTTTATTTAGCCGGCGGGTCAGTCCATCGACGCCATCCGGGAGGATGCAGTCGATCAGGCCCGAATGATGCGAGGCCACACAGAGGGCAAGCATCTCGACGAGAAGCGCCTGACGCTCGCCCTTTAGCCCTTGGGCGATGATCTGCGCCCCAGCGGTAGAGTGATCGACACTTCCCTTAAGCGCGAGATCTGGCTCCATCTTGAAAGCCTCATCACCCGCAACTTTTTGCAGATAATGCGCAAATGCATCGGAGTACTTCCCGAGGTCATGCGCCAGCCCAAGAAGCTCCCCTGCTTTGCTTAGGTGTAGCTTGCCTGCGAGACGGGAGGTTAACGTGGAAACACCCTCCAAATGGTGCTCAAGCTTCTGCCACTGCTCTTTGCCGGCATCTTTCTTCGAATGAGCGTAAAAGGTCATAAGGCAGCGTTAACAAATACAGTTCAAATACACAACAGAGCTTCGCACGCGGAGTCCAATAGCATGCTACTCGCGCGGGTCCAGGGTCGTCTTACCACGGTTCGTAACGAGGCAATGAATATAGCGAACGGAAGGCCTAGGCACAATGGCATCGTCATTAACCAAATTTCAGAATAGGGAATTCACCATGGCACATTCGGCAATACCTGGCCTAACCCCAGCGGACCGGGCAACTCGCCACGGCATCAACGCAACATCAAACCCCATCGAGACAACGCAGGAGGAACACCCCGAAACAAAGGGACGCCTTTTCAAACACACCCATCGGTAACTTACCCAGCTCGAAACACCCTGATCAACGCCTTGTTTGCAAAGATAAATTTGCTACAGCCCTTGACAGCCGCCGCAATTGACCCCTTCCAGTAACTCCATGATCAACAATTTTCGCCGCCGTCGTAAAATCTCACCACTGTTTTAAGCCTCAACCCCATAAAGTCACCCTTCCCCGCAGTGACCAAGGAGTTTTTGACAGATATACGAAACCGCCATAGTGTCGATCCATGATAGGAAACACGGCCATTGGCGTCGCTCGCCCAGGCACACCCACCCTCGCCCAGATACAACAACGCAGAGCCGAGCTCCTCGCCCTGTCGCGGCAAACGCAACCCAAACGGCGGACCCAACCGCCTGACCCCAGTCCTTATTCACCACCCTCGCCGGCCCCGGCTCAGCAATCTCCGCGAACGCCCGATCCCCGCCCCGCCGCGCATCCAGAGCTCCACCAAGCCGCACTCTATGGACTCGCCGGACTCGCCGTCCAAACCATCGCGCCCCACACCGAAGCTCATCCCGCCTCCCTGCTCCTCCAGCTTCTCGCCGCCTTCGGCAACCTCGTCGGACGCGGGCCCCACTGCCTGGTAGATGCCACCCGCCACTGCCTCAACCTCTACGTCGTCCTCGTCGGCGATTCCAGCAAGGCCCGCAAGGGAACTAGTTGGAATCAGATCGCCCGCCTCTTCGCTCAGGTCGACCAACCATGGCTCTCCACCCGCGTCACCGGTGCGCGCCTTACCTCCGGCAGCCTCGTCTATGCACTGCGCGATCGGCAGCAGCCCACCGACGTCAGGCTTCTCGCACTCTCTGAAGAGTTCGCTTCCGTCCTCCATACCCTCAAGCGAGGAAACGGCAACTTGTCGCCCCTCCTCCGCTGCGCCTGGGATAGTGGCCATCTCCACACAACGGATATGCGCCAGCACCTGCAGGCCACCGATACCCATTTCAGCCTCATTGCCCACATCACCCGGCAGGAACTCGCCCGCAATCTTCCCCGCGGCGAAGCGGAAAACGGTTTCGCCAACCGCTGTCTCTGGGCCTCGGTGCAGCGCAGCAACTGCCTGCCGGATGGTGGAAGCCTTAGCGCCGACGACCTCTCCCCGGTTGCCCGCGAACTACGCCGCGCTCTTGACTGGGCCACCGCGACTCCCGCGATTCTCTTTCAGCGCGACCCTTCGGCACGCGATCTCTGGCAGGACCGCTATCCAGCCTTGAGCCAGCTTCGTCCCGGTCTCCGCGGTGCCGCCACCAGCCGCGCCGAGGCCCAGGTCCTCCGTCTCAGCGCTATCTACGCCGCCCTGGACTCCACCTCCGTCGTTGCCCTGCCCCATCTCCAGGCCGCCCTCGCCGTATGGGATTACTGCTACGCCAGCGCCGCCCTCCTCTTCGGCCTGTCCACCGGCGATCCCATTGCCGACCGCATCCGCGAAGCCATCGACGCCTCTGATAAAGGATTGTCCAGGGATCAGATCAGGCGCCTCTTTCACGGCCACGTGGAAGCCGACCGGATAGATGCTGCCCTCGAATCACTCGTTTCTCTGGGCGCACTCTCCTTTCAGACGGAGCCCAGTGGAGGTCGTCCCTCTACCCTCTGGTCGGCGATCGATGACCACGTTCAGAACCAAAATGGCGAATGCGTAGCGGAGAACCAGCCGTCGGAAGAAGATCAGTAGGGACTTATCGCGCTTATCGCGCTTTTCACGCATTTATTTGCAATTAGGACCGGACGGAAATTCTGGCGGCCAGATTTGTGCCCAGACGGGATTGGTGGAGGGGGTGGCCTTGGATCAGTTCCAGAAGCCGCGAGCCGCCAGGGTAACCATGAGTTCCCCGAAAAGCGTATTTGCCCAGGCGAACCATTTCCGGGTGAAGACGCTGGGATCGTCTTTCTGGAAAGACTCGTGCATGAAGCCGGTACCTGCGGTTGTGTCTCTTAGCCAGGTCAGGCATTGGCGAATCTCGCGATCATCCGATGAGGTGAGGGCGCGCATGATGATCGACATTGGCCAGATCATGTTGAGTCCTTCGTGCGGTCCGCCGATTCCTTCGGCGGCCTTGCCGCGGAAGAAGTAGGGATTGGTTTCGCTCAGCACGAAACGACGGCTGTTTCGATAGAGCGGGTTGTCCAGGCGGCAACAACCTAAGTAAGGCAGACTCAACAGGCCGGGCGCGTTCGCATCATCCATCATCAGGGTGTTTCCGTAACCGTCTACTTCGTAGGCCCACATGTTCTGCGTCTTACCGTACTGGTCGATGGCGCGCTCCACCTCCGAAGCCAGGGATTGCGCCTCGGCGGCCAGCGTTGCATCGCTCAATACTTTTGAGGCGATATCCGCTAATTGGCGAAGGCTCACTACGGCAAATAAATTGGCGGGGATGAAGAGCGGATAGATACACGCATCGTCGGAGGGACGGAACATGGAGAAGATCATGCCTACCGGCTTTGCGGGATTGCCAAATCCGCTGAGCGCGACGGTATCGTAGGGAACTTCCGACTCGCGTTGGAAAGAATACGGCCCGGGACCCTGCTTTCGCTGCTGGGCGCGGAAGGTGCGCACGATGGTCCAGGCCGCCTCTTTCCATTGGGCGTCGAAGGGTGCCGTATCGCCGGTTTGCTGCCAGTAGCCATGGGCGAGCCGGATGGGATAGCACAGCGAATCCACTTCCCATTTGCGCTCCCCAACTCCGGGAATGTGGGTGGTCTTATCCTTCACCGCCCACTCCAAAGGCGCCGCCGTGGCATCGCGCATAAACGCATTGGCATAGGGGTCGATCAGGATCATGCGCGCCTGGCGGCGGATGGCGCCTTCCAGCAATGCGCGCAGTTGCGGATCCTTTTTTGCGAGCGGTAAGTACGGCCACAATTGCGCCGAGGAATCGCGTAGCCACATGGCATCGATGTCGCCGGTGACCACATAGGTGTCCGGCTTGCCGTCGTAGGTTCCCGGAAAGACGGTGGTGTCCAGCGTATTGGGATAGCAATTTTCGAAGATCGTGGCCAACAGAGGGTCGGGGATTTTCTTCTGTACCTGCGCGATGACCGTTTCCACCGCCTCACTGGTGAAATGACGATCGGCGCGGGCTGGACGAGCATGGGGAAGATCGAGCGACCACGCATACCTGCTCAACGCCAATGTGGCGGCTGCTCCCTGCAGCCAGACTCGACGGTTCACGGTTAACTCCAGTAGCTACGGTCGAGTGTACGGTATTGGATGGCTTCGGCAATATGCCCGACGGTGATGCCGGGTTTCGCGTCAAGATCGGCGATGGTGCGCGCCACCTTCAAGATGCGGTCATGGGCACGCGCGCTGAGTCCCTGCTGTTGCATGGCGCGCTCCAGCAAGCGTTCCGCCTCGGGCGAGAGTTCGCAGTGGGTGCGAATTTGCCGGGTATGCATCTGCGCATTGGTAAAGATGCGATCGTTCTTCAAACGCTGGTGCTGTCTATCACGCGCAGCCAGCACACGCGCGCGGATCTCGACCGAACCCTCGCTCGAGGCCGGAGCACGCAACTCGCGATACTGCACCGCAGGCACTTCGATGTGGATGTCGATGCGATCGAGCAACGGGCCGGAGATCTTGGCGATGTAGCGCTGCATCATGGGTGGAGTACAGGAGCATTCATGCGACTTGTCGTTGAAGTACCCGCAGGGGCAGGGATTCATCGCCGCCGCCAGCATGAAGCGGGCAGGAAAACTGAGGGACATCGCAGCCCGCGAGATGGTTACGGTTCCGTCCTCCAGTGGCTGACGCATCACTTCGAGTACGCTGCGTGGGAATTCCGGCAGCTCATCCAGAAACAACACGCCGTTATGCGCCAGAGAAACTTCGCCTGGTCGCGGAATGCTGCCGCCACCAATCAGTCCTGCGTCGGAAATGGAGTGGTGGGGCGAGCGAAAGGGCCGCTGGGTCACCAGCCCTGCTTCGGCGTCGAGGACACCGGCGACAGAATGAATCTTGGTTGTCTCGAGCGCCTCCTCCAAACGAAGCGGCGCCAGGATGGAGGGCAGCCGTTTCGCCAACATAGTTTTGCCTGAGCCCGGAGGGCCGATCATGAGTATGTTGTGTCCGCCGGCGGCTGAGACTTCGAGCGCACGTTTGGCGGTCTGCTGGCCGCGGACATCTTTGAAGTCGAGGGTGTAGGTGTGCTCCTCATCAAGCAGGCGGCGCGAGTCACCGCGAAAGGGCTGCGCATGGATGCCGCCGTTGGCTGCGTCGTCCAATAATTGGCGTACCTGGTTGAGCGTGCGGACAGGATAGACGTTTAATCCTTCGACGACCGCGGCTTCGGCTGCGTTTCGTTCTGGAACAAGCAGGTTAGCGATGCCCTGCGCGCGTGCAGCGACGGCTATGGGCAGCACGCCGGGTACAGCGCGCAGCGTTCCGTCGAGCCCTAGTTCTCCTACCAGCAGGAATTGCGCCAGGTCTTTCAATTGCAGTGCTCCCATAGCGCCGAGAATCCCGATGGCGACGGGGAGGTCGAAACCCGATCCTTCTTTCTTCAGATCGGCCGGGGCCAGGTTGATGGTGATCTGCGTTGGGGGAATGAAGAAGCCAGAGTTCTTGATTGCAGCGCGGACCCGATCGCGACTCTCACGTACCGCGGCGTCGGGGAGGCCTACGGTGTGGTAGTGGTCTTCGAGCGTACGCACTCCAGAGTAATCCACTTCGACATCGATGATGTGAGCGTCGATGCCGTAGACCGCCGCACTGAGCGCCTTGAAGAGCATGAGGTGCGGCGAGTATAGCAGGGGTTTACAACATGAACTTACGCTCATGAATTGTGCGTTTTGAGGCGTCGTGAGTTGAGGTGTGGTGACTGGAGGTTTCCCATATCTCGCCCTCGTTTGGCGACACGTGGGAAAGACACGGATGCTCAATTTGAAATTTGAATTCTGCTCGACCGTCGAGATTTCACCCTCGGCATCTGTCAATTCCCACATCTCGCACAAAGAACGTGCGAGATATGGGGCACCCGGAGTCGTGAAGACCGACACGAGTGGGCGGAGTTGTGAGGACCTACACAGGTGGACGCGGCCGCCGCTGGGGCTAGCGCTCTATTGCCATGGCCACGGAGTTGCCGCCGCCGAGGCACAGCGCAGCTACTCCGCGATGGGCGTCGCGGCGGATCAACTCGTAGATCAGGTCTACCAGGATCCGTGCGCCGCTGGCGCCGATGGGGTGACCGATGGCTACTGCACCGCCGTTCACGTTTACGTTTGCTCCATCAAGACCCACTTCTTTCATGACTCCCATCGCCTGCACCGAGAATGCTTCGTTCAATTCGTAGAGGTCTGGCTCTTCTTTGGACCAGCCCGCTTTTGCCAGCACGCGCTGGATTCCCAAAACGGGAGCGAGCATCACCCACTTAGGCTCGATGCCGCTCGTCGCCTGGGCGCGGATGTGAACCATGGGTGTGAGGCCGAGCGATTTGGCTTTCGTAGCTGACATCACCACGACCGCGGCCGCACCGTCGTTTACTCCGGGAGCATTGCCGGCGGTTACCGTTCCATCTTTCTTGAATGCAGGCTTGAGCGCCCGAAGCGCCTCAATGGTTGCGTCGTCGCGGACAGACTCATCGCGATCGAATGTCGTCGCCGCTTCCCCCTTCTTCTTCGGCGGAATGGTAATGGGCACGATCTGCGGCCCCACATAACCTGCGCGCTGGGCGGCAGCGGCCTTGCGATGCGAGTTCAGCGCGTATTCATCCTGCTGCTCGCGGGTGAAGCCGTGCTTCTCGGCGACATTCTCGCCGGTGATGCCCATGTGGTAGTCGTTGTAAATCTCCCATAGGCCATCGTGGATCATGGAGTCGACGACTGTGGCATTGCCCATGCGGAAGCCGTTTCGTCCCTGGGGCAGCAGATAGGGAGTGTTGGTCATCGATTCCATACCACCGGCGATTACGATCTCGGCATTGCCGGTTTGGATGGCTTGCGCGGCAAGTCCCACGGCCTTGAGCCCCGAGCCGCACACCTTGTTAATGGTCATCGCACTGACGGCGGGAGCGAGACCGCCGTGGAGCGCGGCTTGCCGTGCCGGATTCTGTCCCAAGCCGGCAGAGACAACGTTCCCCATGATGCACTCGTCTACCTGTTCGGGCTTGAGGTGGGCGCGTTCCAGCGCTGCCCGCACCACCAGCGAACCCAGCTGCACAGCAGAAAAACTGGAGAGAGCGCCCTGAAATTTCCCAACGGGTGTGCGTACTCCGGCGACAATGACTACATCTTCCATAGCGGATGGCCTCACTTGATAGAACCGATCACGATAGCAAAGGCACCACAGGCATGACAACGATGGGAGCGCCGCAAGCGGCGCCCGAGCAAAGCAATTCAGCAGGCGGCCTGATCGCGCCGTGGTGGCACACCACCCTGATGGTGTTGTTGATCCTCGGGCTCTCGATCGCCGGCGTGCGCCAGCTGCGCAGCTTTGGCGACCAGCCTTTACACCTGGCGAGCAACTACACGCTGACCATCGTGTATGAGTGGGTGCTCGCCGGGTTGGCGTTGTGGGGAATCTGGATGCGGAAGGTTCCGCTGCGGCAACTTCTCGGAGAGCGGCGGCCAGGTGGACACGCGTGGCTGGTGGATATTGGCGTGGCGCTCGCCTTTTGGGCGGCATCGCTGGTTGTGCTCGGTCTACTCGGTGAGGTGTTGGTCAAAGTCTCGGGATCGCACATCGATCCGCAAAAGATCGGGGACGTGACACAAAAACTTGCGCCGGTGACGGGTTGGGAGATGTTGCTGTTTTTGGTGCTCAGCATTTCTGCCGGTATCTGCGAGGAATTGGTATTTCGCGGTTACCTGCAGCAGCAATTTGCGCGCATGGGGCGGAGCGTCCGGGTGGGCGTGGTGGTTTCCGCGCTGGTGTTTGGCGGCGCACATGGATACGAAGGAATTGCGGGAGTGTTGCTGATCGCCGTGTATGGCGCGATGTTTGGCATGCTTGCGCTGCGGCGGAGAGGACTGCGAACAGGGATGATTGCACACGCATGGCATGATGCGGTGAGTGGTGTTGCGTTGGTTTTGCTGCGACATTATGGTGTCCATCTCACACAAAAGTGAGCTCGCAGGGAAATGGATGGTTGGCTTCAACGATTCCGATGGGCACAATGATATTCACGAAATGCTATTTTTTTCTTGACACTATTTTTTCTGGATTCTATACATTCGTTAACTGCAAAGAGTCTCTTGCAGGTTCGATGTCGACACGACAAAGGGAGAATAGGAAAAATGGCAACCAAGAAAGCAGTAGCAAAGAAGCCAGCGAAGAAGGCAGCCAAGAAAACTGCAAAAAAGAAGTAAGCAGAAACGCAACCGGCAACACACTCGGGGGACGCCAAAAGCGTCCCCCGAGGTGTTTTTGCGTGCAGTGGAATCGCCAGTGTTCATGCGCCTCGCGCAGTGGTCTGCTTACCAAAGTGGTAGAGCGGTGTGACACGTTTAGAGGAGAGCCCGCACCATGACAAGACGACGGTGGATCGCCGATGAGTGGGACGAGACCAGTGCTTCCCTGCGGGGGGAGCAGGCTGCTCACCTCATCCGCGTGTTGCGCGCGCAGGCCGGAATGGAGTGCGACATGGTTGCCGGTGACCGGGTATGGCGCGCCGTGATCGCCGGGGTCACGGGCGATACGGTGCGCTTCACTCTGCTTTCCGAGGTGGAGGCAGATCCGGCACTTCCGGTAACCGTTTTGCTCTCGATCTTCAAGTTTGACCGACTGGAATGGATGATCGAGAAGGCGACCGAGTTAGGGGTGGAGAGGATTGTTCCCATGATCGCCCGTCGCACGGAGAAGCACCTGGCGCAGGCAGCGCAGGCTCGCGTGGAGCGGTGGCGGAGGATTGCGCGCGAAGCAGCGAAGCAATCGCGGCGTTCGGATATTCCGGTGGTGGACGAGATCACGCCGCTTAAATCGGCGGTGCGCATCAAGCCTGAAGTTGGATTGAGCTTATTGCTGGCGGAACAGGAACGCGCGACGACGCTCTATGCGGCAGTGCAGCATTTTGAGAAAGCGCCGATTCACTTCGCGGTTGGACCGGAAGGTGGGTGGACGGCAGAAGAAGAGGCTCTCTTTGTCACGGAGGGATGGCAACCGGTCAGCCTGGGCCCCAGGATTCTGCGTGCGGAGACTGCGGGGATTGCTGCGATGGCGGTGATTGCGGCGATGATCGGGTGAGAGCAGGGTTTACTGCGGCACTTAACCGGAAGCTTTGCGGTAGACCCACATCTCGCGAAAAACGAGCGAGACGCCCGGATTTCCTGCAAGAGACTCCGAAGGACATCAGCGTGTGCGGCTTTCTTTAAGGAAAGCCGCACGAAGGTCATCAGCCCCACCAAGGTCAAGAGGAAATCCGGAGATGTGGGGCACCCAAGCTTTGGGGCCAGGAAACTTTCCGTTAGCTGAAGAGGTCTTTCATTTTGCCCAGGAGACTGCGGGAGGTGGGCTTGTTCTCCACGTGCATCGTCTCTCCGAGTTGGCGGAGCAACTCACGCTGCACCTTGGTGACCTTCTTCGGGGTCTGCACGACGATCTGCACTACCAGGTCGCCCCGGCCATGCTCGTTGAGGTGAGGCACGCCCTTGCTGCGCAGACGGAATTCTTTGCCTGATTGCGTGCCCTCATGGATGCGCAGCAGAGAATCCCCTTCCAGCGTCGGGATCGAGATCTCATCTCCCAAAGCAGCCTGGGGGAAGGAGACAAAGATGACGCAATGCAGGTCATTGCCATCACGCTCGAAGAATTCGTGCGCCTTGACCGCCAGCACGACATACAAATCACCCTTGGGTCCACCGGAGCGCCCGGCATCTCCCTCACCCTGGTAGCGAATACGGGTTCCGTCTTCGACCCCCGCCGGCACGCTGACACTGATCGTGTGCCGCCGGTCGATCAGCCCAGCACCGTTGCACTGCAGGCAAGGATCAGTGATGACTTGACCGCTGCCGTTACAAATTGGACAGGTGCGGGCAATGGAGAAGAAGCCCTGCTGGTAACGAACCTGCCCACGCCCCGCGCACTGCTTACAGGTTTCAGGACCACGGCCGGCCGGCGCGCCGGAGCCCCGGCAATCGACGCATATCTCGGCACGGCGGAACTGGATTTCGGTCTGCTTGCCGAAGACCGCCTCTTCGAACTCGAGCGTGAGATCGTAGCGGATGTCGCGGCCACGTTGACCACGGCCATTGCGGCGGCCTCCACCCATGTTGAACATCTCGCCGAAGAAATCACCGAAGATGTCGCCCACGTCAGCGCTGGTAAAACCCTCAAAGCCCGAGGCACCCGCGCCACTGACGCCGGCATGGCCGTACCGATCGTAGGCGGCACGCTTTTGCGGATCGGAGAGTACCTGGTAGGCTTCGCTGGCTTGCTTGAACTTATCCTCCGCATCCGGTTCGGAATTGCGGTCGGGATGAAATTGCATGGCCAGACGGCGATAAGCGGTCTTAAGCTCCTGATCGTTGCAGTCGCGGGAGACGCCCAGAAATTCGTAGTAGTCGACTTTGGTCACGTTGGATGCGTTACTCATGCTTCTTTCTGTTGCGGGTTGTTGACGATGCGGACCAGCGCCGGACGAAGCAGCCGCTCGCGGATGCGATACCCTCGGCGGACTTCGTCCAACACCTGATGATCGGGAAGATCGGTGCGATCGACACTCTCCAATGCCTCGTGCACGCGTGGATCGAAGCGCGCTCCGACGGTCTCAACCGGGGTGACATTGAGCGCACGCAGAACCTCTTCCATCTGCTTCACGATCAGCTCAACACCGGTACGAAGCTGTTCGACGGAACCAGCGGAGCCGAGGGCGAGTTGGAAATTATCGAGGACGGGCAGAAACTGCTCGACAGCTCCGGAGACGGCGAAATCGCGGAAGTCAGAGCGTTCGCGAGCTTCGCGCTTGCGCGCATTTTCAAACTCCGCCTGGAGACGCGCCAGGCGATCGACGAGCTGATCGCGCTCGGCCTTGAGCCGCTCGATCTCGCCCGATGCCTGAGACGTGGTGACTGGATCGCCGTTTTCTGCATCTGGAGCGGCGGTATCGATGGGTTCTGCGGCCGGGTCGTTCTCGGGGCCGGTAACTTTGCGTGCTGTGACCATGGGATTCGTAAAACCTTTCGCAAATAACTTGATGCTTGATCGACCTTAACGATGCAGAGGCAGGCTGGCTACTGGGTAGGCAATATCCGATCCGAGAGCTGGGCGATGAAGGAGACGGCGTTGATCGTCTCCTGATACGCGATGCGCGTGGAACCGATCACCGCCACCGTACCCAGGCTCTGGCTGCCGAGGCGCGCTGGGGCGCCGATGAGCACCAAATTTCGCATCTCCGGAATTGTCTCCTCCAAGCCAACGACCACGCGCACGGATTGCTGCCGGGCATCGACATACGCGTCGAGCAGCTCGATCAATCGCTGCTTGGTTTCGAGCGCGCTCAACAATTGGCGTAACTGTTCGGCGTCTGCCTCACCTGCGACCAGGTTAGCGACCCCGACAATAAATATGGGCTGCTGCATACCTTCCTGTTGCAGCGCGCCCTTACTGCAAAGTTCGTGCAGAGAACGCATGAGCTGGTCGTACTGGCTGCGTTCCTGCTCCAATCGGCGGGTGAGCTCGGCGCGGATGCGCTCGATCGACCAGCCACGAAAATTCTGGTTGAGAAATGCCGCTGCATTCTCCAATTCGGTCAGTGAGAGATCGCGATCCATTGCCAATACGCGATCTAACACCACTCCGGATTTGGTCACCACCACGGCCAGCACGCGCCCGGTCGAGATGCGCGAAAAATGGATGTGGTCCAACCAATAGGTTTCTCCTTGCGCCGCCATGGCCACACCGACGCCGCTCGAGATGAGGGCAAGGATATGGGAGGTGCGTTCCAGGAACTGCTGGCGGCTGCTCACGCCGGCAAAGCCGTCTTCAATTTGTTCGCGCCGCTCCTGGGTCAGCGCGCTTGGCGTCACGCGCATACCACCGTGCAGTTGCTCGACATATAAACGGAAGGCCTTGGCAGTCGGGCAGCGACCTGCCGAGGTGTGCGCTTGCTCCAGGAGACCTGCTTCGCCCAGAGCGGCCATCACATTTCGGATGGTCGCGGCGCTCATGCCATCTTTGTTATCCAATTGGCGCGCCACGGTTTGGGAGGCAACAGGCTCCCCGGTTGCTATATATAGTTCGATGATCGCGTTCAGGACCAGCCGGTCGCGAGGGCTGATCCGAAGGTCGGAAGACATTGTCCACCTGCCCTAAGGCGCTCATTCCACACTGGTTTCAAGGTACTGTCAGCGCAGATTCGGTACAACAGATTTTAAAACTTGAGTGTGGCACTGTCAAGATATGAGCGGTTAGGTATTCCATGGCACAAATGTGTTGTCGCCGATAAGTCCTTTGTTTTATGTAGGGCCCAATTTTTCTTTTAAGTTCCGCGCAGTGGAGATCTGCCAGTTAGCTGATCTCCAGAATGTTTTCGTCCTTCGCGGATTGCATCATGGCGCGTTCGGCAACCTTACGCGCGACTTCGAAAAATTGAGACGCGTGCTGATTTCCTTCTCCGGCCAGGACAATGGGTAGTCCGTGGTCGCCACCGTGACGGATTTCCGAGTCCAACTCAATCGAACCGAGAAAGGTGAGCTTCGCCTGCTTCGCCAGGCGCTCGGCACCTCCGCGGGAAAAGATGTCGATGACCTGATTGCAATGGGGACAGGTGAATTGGCTCATGTTCTCCACCAATCCCAGCACCTCGACATTGACCTGGTGGAACATCTCTAACGCTTTGCGCGCGTCCTGCAGTGAGACATCGGATGGGGTTGAGATAATGACCGCTCCGGTCAGCGGAACCGTCTGCACCAACGAGATCACGACATCTCCTGTGCCCGGCGGAAGATCGACCAGAAGAAAATCCAACTCACCCCACTGCACTTGCTGCAAGAACTGGCGGATGATCTGATGCAGCATCGGGCCTCGCATCACCAGCGGCTTGTCGCCTGGAGAAATGAAGCCGACCGAGATGAGCTTGACGCCATGCGCGACCAAGGGCTCGATCTGATTGTTTTCGAGGACCCGCGGCTGCTGGCTGATCCCCATCATCAACGGAACATTGGGACCGTAAATATCGGCGTCGATCAAACCGACGCGAAAACCGAGCTTGGCGAGCGCCGTGGCCAGGTTCACTGCCAGCGTGGTCTTGCCGACTCCACCTTTGCCGGAGCCGACCGCGATAATGTTCGCTACTCCGGGCAGCGTCTGCGGCCCGGGTGGTGTTTGCATGTGTGCCATAAAAACCTCGTTACACGTTCTTCAACAATGGTAAGGCGCGAGCGCTTTGCTTTCGCTCGCGTTCGATGAGGGCTTGTTCCCGGCGGCGGCCCGCATCCTCGTAGCGGCGCGTGTCTTCTTCTGTTTCCGGTTGCAACGGGGGTACGCGTACCCTGCCATCCTGCTTGTTGACGGCAACAAACGTCAGATAGGCCGAGGCTACGTGACGGAAGCTTCCGTCGATGGTGTGTTCTACCCACACCTTTACTCCCACTTCCATCGAAGTACGGAAGGCGCGGTTGAGGGAGGACTTGAGGATGAGCAGGTCACCAACATGAACAGGGGCGATAAAGTCGATATGGTCCATGGAGGCGGTCACGACATGGGTGCGGGAATGGCGGTAGGCGCACATGGCGGCCACCAGGTCGATGTAGTGCATGAGCCGGCCGCCGAGCAGGTTACCCAGGGTATTGGTGTCGTTGGGTAGGATCAGTTCGGTCATCTCGGACCGCGAATCCGCAATCTTGCGGGGCGGAAGTTGCGGATCGGAAGATTGCATCGTTCAAGTCTGGACAATTGCGGCGGCGAATGCAAATGCGCTTGTAGAGTAGAAAGAAAGCCATGGATAAAATTGCGATGCTTACCGAGATTCTCGCCCAGAACCCGTCGGACGCCTTTGCGCGCTACGGGCTGGCGATGGAACATGCCAACCAGGGCCAGACAGACGCCTCCCTGGCAGAATTCGACCGGTTACTCACCACCCACCCCGACTACACACCGGGATATTTCATGGCGGCACAAACGATGTTGAAGGCGGGACGCACGGAAGAAGCTAAAAGCCGGCTTCACCAGGGAATCGCAAGTGCCCAGCGGACGGGAAACCAGCACGCTCTCAATGAAATGGAAGCGCTGCTTTCGGAATTGGAATAGCCTTCGAGCGGCCAAACGGCAAAATCTTAGCGCATCAAAACCATCGCGGAGGCGGCCGGTTGCAGTCAGGGAAAGACGAGCATAATAGCAAAAGCATGAAGATCCCCTTGTTTCCGCTTGAAGTAGTGCTGTTTCCCGAAGCAGCCCTGCCGCTCCACATTTTCGAGGATCGCTATCGCGAGATGGTGAGCGTTTGCCTGGCGGAAAAGATGGCGTTTGGGGTTGTGTGTGCGCAACGCGAGGGTCTGGCGGTGGTGGGTTGCACCGCAGAGATCGTGCGTGTTCTGGAGAAGTATCCCGATGGACGAATGGACATCCTGTGCCAGGGATCAAAGCGCTTTGAAATAGAGAACCTGGATAACTCACGCAGCTTTTTGCAAGCGGAAGTGGATTTCTTTGAGGATGAGGGGATGCCCGCCACTCGTTCTATGCGGGAAGAGTGCACCGCGCTGCATTTTGAAGTGTTGGAATTGATGGGCGGAGAAAAATCGCATCGAGCCTTCGATCTTGATGAGCCGGTCGCCTTCCGCCTGGCCTGGGCATCGCCAACGGATCTTCCTTTTCGTATCGAGTTGCTGGCCATGCGCTCCGACGCTGAGCGCACGGAAAAACTGATCGCTTTTTACACCGCCATGCTCCCGAAACTACGGCGCGGCGTACAGGCAAGTGCAGTGGCCGGACGTAATGGGCACGTGATGTAACTGCTGTGGAGCGCGGTTTGCTCATGGTGTAAGGTGATCCATAGGGGCTTAGCTTTTCTGCTCTCGCATTTCCGCTCCAAAGCCCAACAGGAGGGAGCAACAGAATGTCCTCATCGAGCCGTCTTCCCCAGACCCTGGGGGAACTTCAGTCCAGCAAAGAATTTTATGAAGCGCGGGTCAAGCAGCGCAGTGTGAAAGACGAACTGCGCGAGAACCTGATCGCGCGGCTCAAGACCCGAGCGCCTATTTTTTCCGGCATTGTGGGGTATGAGGATACGGTGGTACCGCAAATCGTGAACGCGGTGCTGTCGAAGCAGAACTTTATTCTGCTCGGACTGCGCGGCCAGGCGAAGAGCCGCATCCTGCGCGGGCTTACCGAGTTGCTCGACCCACAGATGCCCTACGTCGCAGGCTGCGAAATTCGCGACAATCCTTACCATCCCTTATGCAAGCGGTGCCGCGATTTGATTGCAGAAAAAGGCGCCGACACGCCGATCGCGTTTTTGCCCCGCAAAGACCGCTACGTGGAAAAGCTGGCCACTCCGGATGTGACGGTGGCCGACCTGGTGGGTGATCTTGACCCTATCAAAGCGGCCCGCGGCGGCCAGGATCTCTCGAATGAGCTGACGATGCATTACGGGTTGCTGCCCCGAGCGAACCGCGGGATCTTCGCCATCAATGAACTGCCGGATCTGGCAGGCAAGATTCAGGTAGCCCTGTTCAACATCATGCAGGAAGGGGACGTGCAGATTAAGGGCTACCCTGTCCGCCTGGAACTGGACATTGTGCTCGCATTCAGCGCCAACCCGGAGGACTACACCGCGCGAGGCAAGATCGTCACGCCGCTGAAGGATCGCATCGGGTCTGAGATTCGTACGCATTATCCCGAGAGCCTGGAAGAAGGCATGGCAATTACCGCGCAGGAAGCGTGGAGCGAACGGGGCGGGACGAAGATCAACGTGCCGCAGTACATGCGCGAGGTGATTGAGCAAGTGGCGTTCTCAGCGCGCGAAGACAAGAAGGTGGATAAGCGCAGCGGCGTCAGCCAGCGGCTGCCGATTTCCACCATGGAACTGGTGCTTTCAAATGCAGAACGGCGATCGCTGATGCATGGCGAGAAACTGGTGGTGCCGCGCATGAGCGATATCTATGCCGCGTTACCAGGCATTACCGGAAAGCTCGAACTGGAGTACGAGGGCGAGATGCGGGGCGCGGACGTGGTGGTGAAGGAGCTGATTCGCACCGCGATCGGGAAGATTTTCGATAAGTATTTTACGGGCACGAATACACAGCAGATCGAACAGTGGTTCAACCTGGGGGGTGCGGTCCGCATCGATGACGATCAGCCGTCGGCAGCGATTCTGGAAGAGCTGAAACAGATCCAGGGATTATTTCCCCAGTTGTCACCCTTGTCGGTAAAGGTTTCGGATGCTCCGGAGCTTGCAGTGTCCGCGGCGGAGTTTTTGCTCGAAGGCATGTACGCGCATAAACGGCTGAGCCGGAGTGAAGAGCGTGGATTCAGCGCCCAGGAGAAGACCACACGCAAGCAGGAGCGCGTGGAGCAGGAACGCGACTACGACGAAATGCACGAGCGGCGGACGCGGCGCGGCTTTAACTAGGAATCCTCGATGAAGCGCATTCGTTATACGAAATATAACGGCGACCCAGCGTCGGAGATGAGCATGGACGACCTGCTCAAGGCGCTGTCGGAGTTTTTGCTGGACTCCGGTTTTCAGGATCCGTGGTCACGCTTTGCTGAGCTGGATGGCGAGCACACCATGGATAACCTGCGCGAGGCGCTGCGCCAGGCGCTGGAGGCGGGAGATCTGTTCGATGGGGAGATGCAGAAGCAGATCGAGGAAATGGCGGAGAACGGCCAGCTGGATGAGCTGATCGACAAGCTGATTCAACGCATGGAGCAGGAGAACTACATTTCCAGCCAGGGGCGGCAGGATCCAAACCAACCGTCGTCCAATGGACAGGCGGGCATGGCCGAGGGCCAGGTGCGCTTTGAGGTTACCGATAAGAGCCTGGACTTTTTGGGTTTCAAAACGCTGCGGGATTTGCTCGGGTCGCTGGGGAAGTCCAGTTTTGGCCGGCACGATACGCGGCATTTTGCTACCGGGATTGAAGCCAGCGGGGCGTCGAAGGCCTATGAGTTTGGGGATGTGCTGAATCTGGACACTACCACCACGCTGAGCTCGGCCATTGCTCGCGAAGGCATTGCGATGCCGCTGAATCTTGAGTATTCCGATCTGCATGTACACCAGTGCGAGTATCAGAGCTCGTGCGCTACGGTGGTCATGCTGGATTGCTCGCACTCCATGATTTTGTATGGGGAGGATCGGTTTACGCCGGCGAAGAAGGTCGCGATGGCGCTTTCGCATCTGATTCGGACACAGTATCCGGGGGATTCGTTGTCGCTGGTGCTGTTTCACGATTCGGCGGAAGAGGTGCCGATTTCGCAGATTGCGCGGGTTAAGGTTGGTCCGCATTACACGAATACCCGCGAGGGGCTTCGGGTGGCGCAACGGATTCTTGAGCGCCAGCGCAAGGATATGAAGCAGATTGTGATGATCACGGATGGTAAGCCTTCGGCGCTTACTTTGCCGGATGGACGAATTTATAAGAATGCGTTTGGGCTGGATCCGCTGGTGGTGAGTGAGACGCTGGAGGAAGTGGCTCGGTGTAAGCGGTCGAACATCATGATTAACACGTTCATGCTGGCTTCGGATCTGGGACTGGTGCAGTTTGTGCAGAAGATGACGAAGATGTGCCGCGGGAAGGCTTACTTCACGACTCCGGATACTTTGGGTGAGTATCTGTTGATGGATTACATGTCGCGGAAGATGAAGACGATCCATTAAGGCCAGTAGGCACCCTGTAGCCCCGACTTGGGGTGAAGACTTCAGGGACTGGGCAGGCCTCCAGGCACCGTCCGCAGGATTCGTTCCTTTCCCACATCTCGCCAGAAGAAGGCGAGATATGGGGCACCCCAAGTCGGGGCTACTGGATACTTCTCGGATCTGCGGTTTAACTCTTCGCCATGTAGATGAAGCGCAGGACAAACAGGGCAGCGAGCACAAAGAGCATCCAGTCCTTGAGGGTGGCCTGGCCTCGTAACAGTCGCAGTAGCGCGAACGAGGTGATGCCGAAAGCCAGGCCATTGGCTATGGAAAATGTCAGCGGTATGGTGATCAGGGTCAGGAAGGCCGGCACCGCTACCATGGGATCATCCCACTCGATCTCGGTGACGGCAGAGATCATTAACGCTCCCACCAGGATCAAGGCCGGGGCCGTCGCGGCAGCCGGAATGCTGGCGACCAACGGCGCGACAAAGAGCGCCACCAGAAACAACAACCCGGTGACGATCGACGCCACACCCGTCCTGCCCCCAACGGCGACTCCCGCAGCGCTCTCGATGTAGCTCACCACAGTACTGGTGCCGGCCATCGAGCCGCATATCGTGGCGGTCGCGTCGGCGAACAGAATGCGATTCAAGCGCGGAATCTCGCCGTCGGCGTTGACCAACCCTGCCTTCTTGGTCACGGCCACCAGAGTGCCGACATTATCAAAGAGATCGACAAAGAGAAAGACAAAGACGATCTCGATCAGGCCCGCGCCGAAGGTTCCGCCTAAGTGGAACGCCCCGCGAATGTCGAGGTGAAAGGCCGTCGCCGTCATGTCGGCTATGTGGTAGTGCACCGGTTGCCACTTGACGATGCCCAGAGCAAAGCCGGCTATGGTCGTGCCCACAATTCCCAACAGCATCGCGGTACGCACACGCCATGCCTGCAGTACGGCGATAAACATCAGGCCGATGATCGCGAGCGCCGTTTGGGGTGTGCGCACATTCCCCATGCCCACCATGGTCGATGAGTTGGATACGATGATGCCCGCGTCACGCAGTCCAACGAAGGCGACAAACAGGCCCACGCCTGCCGCGACTGCGGAGAACAGCTCCCGTGGGATGGCGTTTACGATCAGCTGACGAATACCCGCCGCGGTCAATATCAGAAACGCGCATCCAGAGAGAAAGACACATCCCAACGCCGTCTGCCAGGGAACCCCCATTCCCTTCACGACGGTAAAAGCAAAATACGCATTCAACCCCATGCCGGGTGCGAGCGCGATGGGGTAGTTGGAAAGAAGCCCCATCAGGATGCATCCAATGGCCGCCGAGAGGCAGGTGGCGGCGGCTACCGACGGAACCGGCATCCCGGTTTCGCTCAGAATGGCTGGGTTCACGAAGACGATGTAGGCCATGGTGAGGAAGGTGGTGAGCCCGGCGAGGATTTCGGTACGCAGAGTCGATCCGCGTTCGTGTATCTGGAACGTCCGCTCCAGGAAGCCCGATGGGGAGCCCACAGTCATGCGTTCCACCTCAATTACGGAATGTGATTTTGGTATCGGTCCCAATGCGTAACGATTTCAGATACAACTCCGTTGCCGACCCGGTAGGCGGCTTCGAGGGATGGAAGATAGGCACTGTAGCGGTGGGCCGAATTCGCCTCGAGGCTTTGCGCGGCGGTCATTCCTTTGGGCGGCTGGTCGAAGTTGCTGACCGTGCGCAGCACCATCACCCGGTCGAAGTCGACGCGGTGAGCATGATTGAGAAAGGTGAGGGATTGCAGGACGCCGCTATCTTCCATGGCAGAAGTGACAAAGTTACCCTGCGCGCCAGTTTGATAGCGGACCCAGTCGTTGGCCCATTGATCGAGGATTTTTCCGTGCCAGAAGGTGGAGGCGGCCAGAGTATCGCCCTTGAGCACGAAGGGAGGATGCTGCGCGTTGGCGCCTTCGAATTGTGCGCGGGCCGTGGCCAACTCCGGGGAATCGTCGAGCTTGACGGCTTTCGTCTGCTGATACGCCCATTCGCGGAGGGATGGGTTGAGGTGAAAGACGACGCCGTTTTCTTCGGTCCGCGGTTGCTCGTAGGGCACGATTTTACCAAGGGGCACAAAGCCGGTTGTCCATTGCGGAGGGATCTCGCGGCTATCCACTTCGTAAGCCAGATCTCCGTCGACGACCCACTCCGACCAGACAGCGGAGCCGAGGGATGTATCCGCAGGATCTCCGCCTGCGATTCCGGCGATCAACCAATAGGTCTTGCTGAAATCGAAGCGCGGATCCAGACCCAGCGCCATGATGGAGGCAGCCGCCCTGGCAGTGCCTACCCCGGCGAGGACGCCCAGCACACCCTGGTTATTCATGCGCAGGTCGTGAAAGCCCTGGGGAAAAGGAAAGACACGATCGAGGTGTTCGCGCTCGACCCAGTATTGATATTCGCCGGGTGTATCGCCCTGGTCTGCTCCCGGCTCGAAGAGCGAGATCACCACGACCTTCACGGGGATCGGCGCAGCCAAGGCGCTGCCCGCCAACAACGACAGGAGGAACAAGGCCAGGAATCGAGTGCTCATACGGGAGCATACAACAGAACAACATATCGCCCAGTGATGAAATCGAGTGGGAGATGAGCGAACGTGGCCGGTTAAGCATTTCGGGTACAGAGCCATCTGCTTCCCACATCTCGCCAAAAGAGGGCGAGATATGGGGCGCCCAGATTGATTACTGGGCAAGAAGCTAGTACTCGAGTCATCCGGATTGGTGACTGGGCGAGAGTCTAGTACTCGACCCGCGCGTGCTGCCGAACCCAGGCGCGAAAGGTCTCGATGGCTTGATCCGGGAGCAATCGCAACATCGGCACCTTGCGTTCGTGGTGTGGCACCTGCAGCTCTTCGTAGATGAGCGAGTCGTCAAAGCCAGCCTCGGCCGCGTCACGGCAGGTGTTGCCGTAATAGACAGAGTCAAGCCGGACCCAATAGAGCGCACCCAGGCACATAGGGCAGGGCTCGCAACTTGTGTAGAGCACACAACCCGGTAGCTGAAACGTTCCGAGTGCCCGGCAGGCCTCACGGATGGCATTCACTTCGGCGTGCGCCGTCGGATCGTTGTCGGCAGTGACGCGGTTCACGCCGGTCGCAATGACCTCACCGTTCTTTGCGATGACCGCGCCAAACGGGCCGCCCTTGCCGCTGGTCACGTTCTCCACCGCCAGGCGGATGGCCAGTTGCATCAAGTCGTTCTCACTCTGCATGTTCATCCCCTCATCGGCGATTTCGCTTGCACTCTCCAACAGGGCTGCCGGAATATCCGAAGTATGACACAGGCTTTTATCTCCAGCCGTGTGGTGACGCCCGAGGGAGTGCGCGCGGCGGCGGTCATTGTCGAAGGAGAGCGCATCCAGGCGGTGCGCGCGCCTGAGGACATTCCAGCGGGCGCGCAGGTGCAGCGGTTCGGCGACCTGGTGCTGCTGCCCGGCCTGGTGGATGCGCATGTGCACATCAATGAACCGGGCAGAACAGAATGGGAGGGGTTCGCGAGCGCGACGCGTGCGGCTGCAGCCGGTGGCTTCACCACGCTGGTCGATATGCCGCTCAATTGCCTACCCGAAACCACCACAGTGGCCGCATTGGAGGCGAAGCGCGCGGCCGCCAGCGGGCAATGCTGGGTGGACTGGGCTCCCTGGGGCGGCCTGACGGATGAGAATAGAGATCATCTCATCCCTCTTGCGGAAGCGGGTGTTGCCGGATTTAAGTGCTTTCTGGTTTATCCCGGGATCGAGGGCCTAGCCCAAGTGGGACGCGAGGGGCTGGAGGCAGCTGCGCCGATCCTCGCTCGCACCGGCTTGCCACTGCTGGTGCACGCGGAGCTAGCCGAATATCTGCACCAAGGTGAAGGAGAGGACTGGCAGCAATATGCGACCTGGCTGCGTTCGCGGCCTGACATGTCGGAGGTCGCCGCCATCCGCATGATGATTGCGCTATGCCGGAAGTATCGTTTTCGGCTGCACATCGTTCATCTGGCCACGGCCCTTGCCCTCGAAGACTTGCGTGCGGCACGTGCCGAGGGCTTGCCGGTGACAGTGGAGACTTGCCCACATTACCTGCACTTCACCGCCGAAGATATTCGCGACGGCGCCACGTTGTTCAAGTGCGCGCCGCCGATTCGCTCACGCGCCAACCGTGAAGCTCTGTGGCAGGGACTGCGCGAAGGTGTGATTGATTTGATTGCGACGGATCACTCCCCTTGCCCACCGGCGATGAAGGCAGGAGATTTCGGCAGCGCGTGGGGAGGGATCGCCAGCCTGAGCGTCGCCGTGTCGGTGATCTGGACGGAGATGCGGCAGCGCGGACTTACCCTGGAGGATCTGGCGCGGTGGATGTCGGCACAGCCGGCCAAACTGGCCGGCGTGGAGGGCCGCAAGGGTGCGATCGCCGCCGGGTACGATGCGGATTTGGTGGTCTTCGATCCGGAAGCTGTGTTCACCTTGGGGGATGCTGAGTTGCACTACCGGCATCCGGTATCTCCTTACCTGGGCGAGAGCTTGCACGGCAGGGTGATGGCTACTTATCTGCGCGGCACCAAGGTCTTCGAGGAGGGCTTGTTCCCCGGGCCGCCCATGGGAAAAACTTGCGCCCGCGTGCTCGCGGGTTAAGAATCAAAACAGCTCAGGATCTTGTGTTGCCACAAATGCGGGTGCCCCATATCTCGCCCGCGTTCGGCGAGATGTGACCCGAAAGTCTTAAGCGGCAAGGTCTGCGTATTTCCCACATCTCGCCAACACAAGGCGAGATATGGGGGCACCGTATTGATTGCCGGGCAGGATTTCAAGGAGAGGAGGTCCAATTTGCAAACTCGCATCGTCGGTACCTCTGTTCCGCGCAAAGAGGCCGTGGGTAAGCTGACTGGACAGGCGCGTTATATCGATGACCTCTCGCTGCCAGGCATGATCTTCGGCGCGACCGTGCGCAGCAGCATCGCCCGCGGCGCCGTCGAAGAGATCAAGTTTGGCGAGGGTATCGCGTGGCATGAGTTCACCATTGTCACGGCGAAGGATATCCCCGGGCGTAACGTCGTACCGCTCATCATGGAGGATCAACCGTGCCTGGCGGATGGTTTCGTCAATCATCCTGAAGAGCCGATCCTGCTGCTCGCCCACCCGGACCGGCATCTGCTTGCCAAGGCCGTCGCGGCTGTCCAAGTAAATTACAAACCTTCACCATCCATTCATTCCATCGAGGAGAGTGAACGCCGCGAGCAGATCATCTGGGGCAAAGACAACATCTTCAAAAGCTTTTTGATGGAAAAGGGAGACGTCGATACTGCCTGGGAGACCGCCGCCTGGATCATCGAAGGGGAATATCACACTGGAGCCCAGGAACAGCTCTACATTGAACCCAATGGAGTGATCGCCCAGGCAAGCGACACCGGCGCATTGACGGTGTGGGGGTCGATGCAGTGTCCGTTCTACATGCATAAGGCATTGGTGGCGCTTACTGGATTGCCAGCAGAAAATGTGCGCGTGATCCAGGCGGAGACGGGCGGAGCCTTTGGCGGTAAGGAAGAATATCCCTCGATGCTTGCGTGCCACGCTTCGCTGCTGGCGATGAAATCGGGCCGGCCGGTCAAGATGATCTACGACCGCATGGAAGATATGGCGGCGACGACCAAGCGGCATCCGTCGCGGACGCGGCACCGCACGGCGGTCAGCGCCGACGGTAAGCTGCTGGGGGGCGAGATTGAGTTTGTTACCGATGGCGGCGCTTACGCCACTTTGTCGTCGACGGTGCTGTCTCGCGGAACGATCCACGCCAGTGGCCCTTACTTCTGGCCGAGCATCCGGGTTCATTCGAAGTCCTACGCTACCAATACGCCGCCGCACGGCGCCTTTCGCGGCTTCGGCGCTCCGCAGAGCCTGTTCGCGATCGAACGGCACATGGACACCATCGCGAAAACCATCGGCTTGCCCGCGGATGAGTTTCGCCGGCGCAACCTGCTGCACCAGGGGATGACGACGGCTACCGACCAGGTGATCCACGATCCGATTGTGATGGACCGTCTGCTCGAGCGTGCATTGGAATTGACCGATTACCACGCGAAGCTCGAGCGCTTCGCGGTGCACAACCGGACGAGCACGAAGAAGAAAGGAATTGGGCTGGCGGCGTTTTTGCATGGCGCCGGGTTTACCGGTTCCGGCGAACGCTATCTCAATGCGCTGGTGGGTGTGGAAGCTCCCGCGAGCGGCGGCATACGGGTACTGGTATCGAGCACGGAGTTCGGCCAGGGGACCAACACCATCCTTTCGCAGATCGCTGCCGAAGCACTTGATCTCGAGTACGACGACGTTTGCGTGGCGCAGGTGGATACCAGTATCAGCCCCAACAGCGGACCCACGGTTGCCTCGCGCACGGCAATGATTATCGGAAAGATCGTGCAGACCGCGGCGCTGAAATTGAAACAGACGCTGATCCAAAGTGAACTGATTACAGAGGCGGCTACCCGCGAGCAGTTCCTGGCCGCTTGCCAAACCTACCGGGATCGGTTTGGTCCGTTAAAGGCGTACAGCCGCTATGAGGCGGCGCCCAATATCTTCTGGAACGATGAACTGTATCGTGGCGAAGCCTATCCCGCGTATGCCTGGGCGGTATACGCCGCCGAGGTAACGGTCGACACCCTTACCTATAGCGTTACCATCGACGACTTTGTGGCCCTGCAGGAGATTGGCAAGGTGCTGCATCCCATTCTGGCCGCGGGACAGATTGAGGGTGGAGTCGCCCAGGGGATTGGCTATGCGCTGTATGAAAAAGTGATCTGGAAAGACGGCCGAATGATCAATAACCAGATGACGAACTACATCATGCCCACCGCAGAAGACCTGCCGCCGATTCGCGTTTTTTTCGAGGAGGTGCCCTACCAGTACGGGCCCTATGGCGCGAAAGGAATTGGCGAGTTACCGATGGACGGTCCTGCACCTGCGATCCTGAATGCGATCGTGAACGCGACTGGGGTCACCTTCAACTCGATTCCCCTCTTGCCTGAGGATATTTTTCGTGGGCTGACGGCGGAGCCGGAACGTCCTGAAGAACCACTGGCGGCTGCGCTGGCGGCGGAGGGCAGCCAATGAGCACCGGCCACTGTGACGTTTCCTTTACCGTGAACGGAGAGGCGCACACCGTATCTGTTTACCCCATGGAGCGCCTGCTCGATGTGTTACGCAACAAACTCGGCCTTACCGGCGCCAAGGAAGGGTGCGGCGAAGGCGAGTGCGGGTCGTGCTCGGTGCTATGGGACGGGGAGCTGGTCAATAGCTGCCTGGTGCCAGTGCTGCAGGCCCAGGGAGCTACCCTGTGCACCATCGAGGGGATGGCGCAGGAGGGAGTTCTTCACCCGGTGCAACAGGCCTTCCTTCGATGTGGGGGCGCGCAGTGCGGCATCTGCACGCCGGGGATGGTGATGGCTACGGTTCATTTGCTGAAGAAAAATCCTCACCCGACCCTCGACCAGATACGCGAAGGCCTGGGTGGCAATCTCTGCCGTTGCACCGGCTACACGCGCATCTTTGACGCTGTGATGGAAGCGGCCTCGCAACTATGAGGTCGCATCCGTCGGAGTACGAGTTGGTGGCGCCGGGCAAGTTGTCCGCGGTGCTTACGTTGCTGGCGCGCGAGCCCGGAGTCTGGCTGCCGATTGCGGGCGGCACCGAGTTGATGGTGCAGTACGGCGCAGGGCGGCTCTCCGGGCGCAAGCTGGTGAGCTTGTGGGGGCTTAAGGAGCTACGCTGCATCGAACGTCGGCCGGAGGAGTGGATTGTCGGCGCAGGATGCACCTATAGCGACCTGCGAAAAGATCCCGGCATTGCTCAGGAGTTCCCGCTGCTGGCCCGAGCGGCATCGTGGACCGGGAGCATCGCCAACCAGAACCGCGGGACGCTGGGTGGAAATATTGTGAACGCTTCGCCCGCCGCCGATTCCCTTCCCGCCCTGCTGGTCTACGAGGCGGAATTGCTTTTGATTTCAGAACGCGGCGAACGGCGCGTGCCCTACGTTGCGTTCCACACCGGCTATAAACGGACCGTACTGGCAGCGGACGAAATTATCTCCGGTATCGCCCTGCAACCGCGGTTCCGGGATTTTCACGGCTACTCACGCAAGGTGGGGACGCGCAACGCGCAGGCGATCGCCAAGCTTTGCCTGGCGGGGCTGGGCAAAATGGACGCGGGGAAAATTGCGGACGTGCGGCTGGCCATTGGCAGCATGGCGGTGACGCCGGTGCGGTTGCGGCGGACGGAGCAATTGCTGCTGGGCCAGTCTCCGAGTCCGGCTGTGATTCAGGAAGCCAGGCAGGCAATGGAATCAGAAGTGGCTCCCATCGACGACATTCGCTCCAGCGCTGCGTACCGGCTTCAGGTAGCGGGCAATCTTCTTCAGGAGTTTGTTGAAGGCCTATGAATCCTGTCCTGGCACGGTGGCATACGCTGAACGCGGATGACGCGGCGCAGGAGATTCTCTCCTGTTGTGGTTCGCGTACCTGGGCTTCGCAGGTGGCTGCGGGGCGCCCCTACGACGACGAGACCCACCTCTTCGCAGCGGCGGACCGGTGCTGGCAGGGGTTGGCGGAGAGTGACTGGCTGGAGGCATTTCGCAGCCACCCGCGCATTGGGGAAAAGCATGCGCAGGCAAAGACGACGGCGGTGTCGGCTGCGTGGTCCAGTGGAGAGCAAAGCCTGATGAACGATGCCGATGCTGCTATTCTGAGGCGCATGCAAGAGGGACACCGCGCGTACGAAGAGCGCTTCGGGAGAATCTTCATCGTCCGCGCGACCGGGAAACAGCCGGCGGAGATGTTTCAGATACTCGAGCGGCGGCTGAGCAATGACCCGGCAACCGAGTTGCTGGAATCAGCGGCGCAACAGCAAGAGATTACCCAGCTGCGCCTGCGTAAGTGGCTCGGTATATGAGCCGCATCTCCACCCATGTGCTGGACACTGCGCTTGGTCTGCCGGCCTCCGGGATCGTTGTCCATTTGGAATATGCGGGGCAAAGCGTTGCTGTGCAGAAAACCGATCAGGACGGCCGGTGCGCGAATCTTCTTTCCGGCGCGGCCCTGGAGCCGGGGGAATACCGGTTACGGTTTGAGACCGGAAGCTACCATTCGGCACAGTCGATCAAAGGGCTGTACCCGGTAGTCGAGATCACGGTTATGGTTCGATCGGGCGACACCCATTTGCATGTTCCGTTACTTTTGAGTCCGAATGGCTATACCACGTACAGGGGGAGCTAGCCGGTGATCGCTCTGGCAGAGAATACCTACGGCAAGTCCAGCGTGCGCGTCATGAAAGTAAAGCGCGATGGTCCGCTGCATACGGTCAAGGAATGGAAGGTCGAGGTGCTGCTCTCGGGCGATTTTGAGAGCTGCTTCACGGAGGGCGATAACAGCGATATCTTGCCCACCGACACGATGAAGAACACTGTGTACTCCAGAGCACGGGAGAGTTCGGCGGCGTGTATCGAAGATTTCGGCCTCGAACTGGCTGGGTTCTTCCTGAGCCGCAACCCACAAGTAGAGCACCTCGCAATCCAGGTCGCCGGCACTTCGTGGGAGAACGCGTTGGTGGCAGGTAAGCCGCATCCTTCCACATTTATCCGGGCAAACGGCGAGGTGGAAACTACGGCGGTTACATGCCGGCAGGGCGGGGTCGCCTCGGTCCGGTCGGGCCTGGAAGGCCTGGTGATTCTGAAGACGGCGCAGTCGGGGTTCGAGGGGTATCTGCGCGACTCGCTGACCACGCTGCCAGAAACAGCGGACCGGCTTTTCGGCACTTCGATGACGGCGCAGTGGACTTATCAGGCTGGCGGTTTGGATTTTGGGGCGACGCGCAAGAGGCTGCGCGCAGCATTGATCGGTGCGTTTGCCGAGCATGACAGCAAGTCGGTGCAGCATACGCTGTATGCCATGGCCCAGGCGGCGATCGAAGCGGTTCCGGAAATCACTGATATGGAGTTGGGAATGCCGAACAAGCATTGCCTGCTGGTCGATCTTTCTCGCTTCGGGCAGACGAACCCTAACGAGATTTTCGTGCCCACGGATGAACCCTACGGAAATATTCTGGCTCGGGTGTGCCGCAAGTGAAGCCCGCGGCAGACACGGCAAATCTCTCCACTACGCTACGGTTGATGGATAATTTCAGTAATGTCAGTTGAAACACTCGAACAGGCGGAGAAGATTATTGCCCGCTGCCGGTACCTGGGCCAATTTACCGAAGAGCCGGGCCAGATCAAGCGCACCTTTCTTTCCGCGGCCATGCGCGATTGCATGCAGGCTGTCCAGGAGTGGATGGAAGCCGCTGGCATGCGGGTCACGACCGATGCTGCGGGCAATCTACGCGGACGGTATCCCGGCAGCGCAGGCCTCTCCCTGATGATCGGCTCCCACCTCGACACGGTTCCGAATAGCGGCGCCTTTGACGGTGTATTGGGCGTGATGATGGGGCTGGCCCTGGTCGAGTCGCTGCGGGGGGAAATGCTTCCCTTCTCGATCGAGGTGATCGGATTCTCAGAGGAAGAAGGGGTTCGGTTCAGCCTGCCCTTCATCGGCAGCCGTGCAGCCGTCGGACGGCTCGATCCCGGGTTATTGCAGGCTGTCGACCAGGATGGTGTTTCTGTCGCTCAAGCGCTTACTTCGTTTGGTCTCGATCCTGCGACGATCCCGAGTTGCGTGCTCGGCGGCGACGTTGCCGGCTTTCTCGAGTTCCACATCGAGCAGGGCATCGTGCTTGAAAGTGACGACCAATCCCTGGGTGTGGTGCAGGCCGTTGCCGGACAGACCCGAGCACAGATCACTTTTACCGGCCGTGCCCGGCACGCAGGGACGACGCCGATGCGGTTGCGCAACGATGCGGTGGCCGGCGCCGCGGAATGGATCAGCGAGGTGGAGCGAGTTGCGCTCGCCACTCCTGGTTTGGTGGCGACCGTCGGCGACCTGCGGACCCACCCGGGAGCAGGCAATGTCGTCGCCGGACAATTGCGCGCCAGCCTCGACGTGCGCCATGCGCAAGACAACGTCCGCCACCAGGCGGTGGAACACTTGCTTGGGCAGGCAACCGCAATTGGCCAACGCCGTGGGTTGACCATCGCAGCTTCGACGACAATGGATCAGCCTGCCGTTGCCATGGATGCCGGCTTGTGCGGCCTGGCGGCTGAGGCCATTCGCGACATCGGGGTTTCTCCGGTCGGCATGGTTAGCGGTGCCGGCCACGATGCCATGATCCTGGCGGAGCGGGTACCGACTACGATGATCTTTCTGCGCAGCCCCGGAGGGATCAGCCATCATCCGGATGAGTCGGTTCGCACACAGGATGTGGCGCACGCCCTGGCGGCTGGACTTTTGTTTTTGCGCAAGTTCGTTCAGGAGAAGAGCCCTACCCATGCATAATCTGGGACACACACGCAGCGATCGGCAGCCGACGCACCTGCTTCAGACTCCTGATACTTTCATCAGCATTCCGCTCCCGGGGTTCACCTCGGTCAGCATCATTGTTCACGCAGCGCCGGCGCTGGGAGCGGCCTTCACCTGGTACACGGCTGAGTTTGAGCCCGGCGGCACCCTCGGCCCGGCTCACGGCCAGCGTTTTCTCTACGTGATGGAAGGCGAGATCACGGTCGAGGCGAATGCGATGACTCCCGGTGCGTATGCCCACATACCCGCCAACCAACCGCTTACGGCAAAGGCCTCCGCCATGAGCCGGGTGGTGGTGATCGAGAAGCCAGCGATTTCCCTGATCAACCAGGCTCCCGCGGCTGCCATCTTTGGCCGTGAGGAAGCCGTGGCTTCCGAGCCGTTGGGCGGCGATAACGCGCTGCAGGTGCGGCAATTGCTACCGACACTTCCGGGTCTCGACTACGCGGTGAACACCATGACCTACCAGCCGGGCGCGGCGTTGGCGATCGTGGAAATTCACGTGATGGAGCACGGGCTTCTGATGCTGGAAGGCGGCGGCATCTATCGCCTGGGCAACTCCTGGTACCCGGTGCAAGCGGGAGATTTCATCTGGATGGCGCCCTACTGCCCGCAATGGTTTGGCGCGCTGGGCAAGACTCCGGCAAAGTATTTGATTTACAAAGACTGGAACCGCCACCCGCTTCCTGGACGGTAAATACCTATGCATATCGATCGCGACCGGCTGCTTTTGAGCATCGACCACCTGGCTTCTTTTTCTGACTACACGCCTCCTGACATATCGCGGCTGGTGTTTGCGGAAGCAGACCAGAAGTCGCGTGGCTGGCTGAAGGCGGAGTGCCGCGACGCCGGATTGGAGGTGCGCGAGGATGCAGTGGGCAATATGTTCGCCCGCTGGAAAGGGACGCGGCCGGAGTTGGGAGCGGTGGGCACGGGATCGCATATCGATGCCATTCCGCACTCGGGAAAGTTCGATGGCACGGTCGGCGTGCTCGGGGGGCTGGAAGCCATTCGCGCTTTGAAGGAGAGCGGGTTTAAACCGCAACGCTCGATCGAGCTTCTGCTTTTCACGGCCGAGGAGCCCACGCGGTTTGGACTTGGTTGCCTGGGTAGCCGCATGCTGAGCGGCGGCCTTGACAGTACCGCGGACGAACGTCTGAAAGATGGGGAAGGCGCCAGCCTGGCGCAGTTGCGCGCAGCGGCCGGCTTTCGTGGCTCGCTTGACGATGTGCGACTGCCGAAGGGCTACTACAGCGCGTTTGTTGAGTTGCACATCGAGCAGGGTCCGTTGCTCGAAAAAGACGGGCTGGATGTGGGGCTGGTGATGAGCATTGCTGCGCCTGCAGCACTCCGCATTGCATTCGAAGGCGAAGGCGGTCACGCGGGAGCCGTGCTGATGCGCGAGCGTAAAGACGCTTTCTGCGCCGCCGCCGAGATTGTGCTCGCGGTGGAGGAGAAAGCGCTGGCGACCGGCTCAACCGATACCTGCGGGACCGTGGGCAAGTGCTCGATTCACCCGGGTGCGGTGAATAGTATTCCTAGCCGGGTGGAGATGGATGTGGATGTTCGCGATACCGATGAAGCTCGCAGAGATCAGGTGCTGCGGGAGATCGAGCAGACCTGCGCACGGGTTGCGGCGAAACGGAATGTCCGGATTAGCGTGACGCCGATCAATGCCGACGCTCCAGCTACCAGCGCACCGCGAATTCTGCAGGCGCTGGAACAGGCGGCAGTGGAAAATGGCCTCAGTTACAGAAAGATGGTCAGCCGCGCTTACCACGATTCGCTTTTCATGGCTCGGATTGCGCCAGTGGCCATGGTGTTTATCCCCTGCCGCGGCGGTGTCAGTCATCGGCCGGATGAGTATTCCTCACCCCAGGAAATCGTAAACGGGGTTACGGTGCTGGCGGCTACGTTGGCTAAGTTATCTGAGGATTCTTAAGCCGACTGCGGATCCCTCCGCTCCGCTACCCCGGATTTCCTGCCGAGAGTTGCGAGGCCGGTGAAGTTCATGCGTCTCTCTTTACGGAGAGCCGCACCCGTGGCCGTTATCGAGAACGGTGAAGTAGGAATTCCGCTACGCTCCGGTCGGGATGACAAGGGGAGAGGGGGCTGCTCGTCCAATGGCTGTTTCGATTGGCACGCGATGTTGACGAACCGCTACCCTCTCCTTGTCATCCCGACCGAAGCGTAGCGACTGGAGCTATCTGCGGTTTGCTCAGGCCTGCGCTTCTGTATCTGGCATCACTACATACAGCAGTATGATGCCGGCGATGACGAACATATGGTCGGCGCCACTCTCGCCGCTCCACTCTTTCGATTGCCACATAAGAAAATATTCGTTGCCCACGGTAAGAAATGCCGTAAGCCACATCAGCAGGCTCAACGTAAGCGCGCCGACCGCCACCTTCTTTGCTGCATTAAAGGTAACCGCGGTGGAGCGCAGATTGCGAAGGAGGAGAATGCCTCCCAGGTAGAGGAGGAGGCCGGTGGTAATTTCCCAGCAAACAATGGACACAAAGAAAATCCAGGGCGCAACGGGTGAGTGGATCGAGCGCCACATGCCATTGTTGCCGGGGAATGTGGTATCCATCGCCAGCACATGACGCACGAAGGTCAGGTTGGTGTTGTAGTCGTTGGTGTTGTTGAAGACCACCAGCGTGTAATAAAGCCCCAGGGCGAAAAGCAGCAGCGCCTTAGAAATACGGATCGTCATTTTTGCTCTCCGGGTGCGAAGGTAGAGAAATAGGCCCGTAGTGCTGCGATGGTCTGGTCATCATACTGGGGGCTTCCGGCCATTTTGCTGCTGGGGTTCAGCGCCTGGGGGTTGCGCACATATTTCGCGAAGAAGTCGGGGCTGCTCTTGGCCATCATGGCGATCACCGGCCAACCCAGACCGGCCATCTGGCCACCCTCCGAGCCCATGTTGTGACAGCGATAACAGTTCTGTTCGGCAATTCTGTATCCGTCCATCACCGGCGAATCGGGAGCGAAGTCGCCATGGGGCGCGATAGCGCCGAAGACTTGATGTTCGTTGCGAAACACGAGCTTCACCACCTGGAATGGGATCGCGGGCTCATCAGAGTGAGAGAGCACTTTGAACGAGGGAGTAAAGCCGGGATTCGCAATGACATAGGGCCCCAACTCCAAGCCGCGTTCTGCCTTCGGCCAGCCCGATTGCGGCTTGCCATCGACGGTGAGCACCAGGGCCGGATGGTGGGCAGCTATGTAGCTGGCAGGATAGTTGCTGCGATAGCCATCCTTACAAATCGCTACCACCATTTCTCCATCGGTACCGAAGGATCGCTTCAATTCCTCCAGGGAGACACCGGCCAGGGCGGCAGGCGTTGGAAAGTTGGAGTCGTCGGAGGGAAAGCTGACCTGTGGCAGATGAAGGAGATCCTGGTATGAGACAAACTTGTCTCCGATCTCGAGATCGGTGGGAGCCTGCCTGCTCTGCGTAGTGGGCGCAGAAAGCAACGAGGTGCCAAGGAGCACAACGGCGGCCAGGGTTGATTTCATTGGCTCATACTAATGCATTTCTCTTTTGCGCACTTCTGCTATCCCTTTCCAGTCTTCCAGGTCCTGATCTGGTTTCTCTTTCCTGTACTTCGCGTAGAGGGCAATGGCTTCGGGATCTTCGAGAATGTCGACCTGAACGCCTTGCTCCCGAATCCACGGCTCACTTCCAGAAGCATTGGTCACATCGCCCACGACCACTCTGTGGAACTGGCGCATGGAGACCAGTGCCGCACAGACAAAACAGGGAGAAAGCGTCGAGAAGATCGTCGTCTGGCTGAAATCGAGGCGGCCTGCATCGCGTATCGCCGATGTCTCGCCGTGATTGTAGGGATGGTTTTCCTGGACCAGCGTGTTGTGCCCTTTGCCTACGATGGCGCGGGTTGCATCGTCGATGATGACGGCTCCAATCGGGCAGCCACCTTCCAGGTAACCTTTCAGCGCCAGGAACATCGCGATGCGCATGAAGTCGTGATCGGCCAGTTTTTTGAAGAACGCGTCTTCGACGATGACCGGGAGGCTCCGGGTGGGAAGGTGGGCGATGGTGTTCAACACCTCCCGGGTCACTGGAGTGTCGCGGGTAATGAATGCCGTCATAGGCTATTGTTTTACAGTACGAAGACATGAGTGCAGAAAAGCGGCTGCTGGAACTCGGCCATACCTTACCGGCGCCCCCGGCTCCGGGCGGCAATTACGTGCCTGCGAAAAGGGTGGGCAATCTGCTTTACCTTGCGGGCGCCATCTCCTCCGCGACCGGCACTGCCGGAGCGGAACGCACGGTCGCCGACGGATATGCGGCGGCGCTCGACTGTGCGTTGCGGCAACTCTCGGTCATCCGGCAGGCGCTCGGCTCCCTCGACGACGTACGTGAAATTGTCAGTGTTAACGGCTACGTCAACTCGATCGCCGGATTCCCCGATTCCCCCGCGGTCATCAATGGAGCTTCTGATTTGCTGGTGGCGGTATTCGGCGACGCGGGGCGGCATGTGCGCGCCGCGATCGGGGTCAGCGGGCTACCGCGCAATGCGCTGGTCGAGTTGCAGATGGTCGTGTCAATCTAATCTCCATGGCTGAACATCGTCTCACTGCCGAACCCACCCATTCCCGTTGGAATCGCGCCCTGCCACCACGGCTCACCATCGCTTCCGGCGATACCGTCGTGATGAGCTGCCTGGACGCGAGCGGCGGCCAGGTAAAGCCCAGCTCGACGGTCGACGATTTTCTGTCCATCGATCGCAACCGTATTCATGCGCTCACTGGCCCCATCGCTATCGAGGGCGCGGAACCCGGCGATGTGCTCGAGATCAAGGTGCTGCAGGTAGAGCATCTCGGCTGGGGCTGGTCAAGCGTGATCCCCGGCCTCGGCTTTCTCAAGGATGTGTTCAAGGAACCCTATTTGTTCCACTGGACTCTGGACGGCGAGTTAAGCCGCTCGCTCGGCACAGCGGTGGTACCGCTGCGACCTTTTTGCGGAGTGATGGGCGTGGCGCCGGACGAGGACGGCGAATTTCGCACCCGGCCACCTGGGCCCTTTGGCGGCAACATGGACGTCCGCGAACTATGCACCGGGGCTACCCTCTACCTGCCGGTGTTCAACCGCGGCGCGCTCTTTTCCGCGGGGGATGCACATGCGGCCCAGGGCGATGGCGAAGTCTGCATCAACGGCATCGAATGCCCAGCCGAGGTCACGCTGCGCTTTCACGTCCACCACCAACAGGCGCTTTCCGGGCCGCTGATCGAGTCTGCCGAATCGCGCACGCCCGATGCACCCCAGGATTCGTGGATCGTGGTGGAATCGCGCACCGATGCCCTGGAGGCTGCGCGCGCCGCCACCCTACGCATGGTGGAGTTGCTGGTGGCCCGCTGGTCCTGCTCGCCGATCAATGCCTACCTGCTCTGCAGCGTAGCCATGAAACTGCGCCTTAGCCAGGTGGTGAACGAGCCCATGATTACTGTTAGCGCGGCGATACCCAAATGCGTGCTGCCTTCGAGAAGAATGTACTGATGATCATCAACGATCCTGAAACGGTTGCCGAGTTGACGGCCCTCTATCCTCGCTACGAACAAGCCCTGGTTTCGAACGACGTAGAGACTCTGATCGGCATGTTCTGGGCCTCCCCTCATGTGGCGCGATTTGGGCCGAGCGAGAGCCTCTACGGCATCGACGAAATCAACGCCTTTCGCAAGGGGCGATCCCCTGCCAACCTGGCGCGGGCGGTGCAGCGGCTCGACATCGTGACCTTTGGCAAAGACTTTGCCAGCATCACGTTAGCCTTCGAACGGGTAACCGACGGCAAGGTTACTCGCGGACGCCAGAGTCAGACCTGGGCCCGCCTTCCCGAGGGCTGGCGCATCGTTTTCGCGCACGTTTCCCTTTTGACCTAGTTCTATTTCGGTGCATCTTTCTTTGTGCGTGCAACCCATTGCAATTTTGCTTGGCTGAGAATCGACTTTCAATTATCCTCTGCTCAGTCCCTGAATAATCCCACCGGTAGCGTTTTGGGCCGTCACCCTGTCGTGACCTTTCTGGTTGCACCGACAACGTAGTCGACAAATAAAAAATTAGAGTTCGGTCCCAGCTTCTTTCGCTTACGAGGCATAGCCACATGCATTTGAATTTCCGCACGCTTGTATCGTCGTTCGCCGTGGTGTTTTCACTTCTCGTGGTTCAGTCCGAGACACTGCAGGCACAACAAACCCTGGGTGGTATCACCGGGCAGGTGGTGGATCCTTCCGGCAGCGCCGTTCCCGGCGCCGAGGTCAAGGCGATCTCGGAAGATACCAAGCTCGAGCGCTCGACAACGAGCAATGCGCAGGGCGTTTACACGCTGAACGATTTGCCGATCGGCAAGTACACCGTGATGGTCACCATGCAGGGATTCTCGACAGAGAAGATCCCTAGCATCCTGGTGCAGGCGGACCGCACGGTTTCGCTACAGGCTCAACTCAAGGTGGGTACCGTCGCGGACTCAGTAGAGGTCGACGTGAACCCGCTGTTGAACGCAGTCGATACGACCAACGGATACGTTCTCGACAGAGCGCAGATTGAGGCGATCCCACTACCCACGGGCAGCTTTACCGGTGTGGCGATTCTTTCGCCCGGTGTCAACGCTGAGCTGCCGGGCGGCACCGGCGTTAATTCTGGTTTGGGCAATGCGCCTATCTGGGCGAACGGCGAACGCGATACCAGCAATAGCTTTTTGTTGAACGGCGTCGACGGCAGCAACCTATTCAACGGCAAGAGCACCAGCCAGGTTGCCTCTTCGCGCGTCTCCCCCAGCACGGGTGTAGGCAATGGCGGCGGCGGCGGAGTCATTCAATCCAGCGCGTCGGTTTATCTGTCCATCGGCAACGCGCTTCCCTCGCCTGCTCCTGAAACCATCCAGGAAGTGCGCGTGAACGCTTCGATGTACGACGCGCAACAAGGTGCGACCAGCGGCGCGCATATCGATCTAAGCACCAGCTCGGGCACCAATGACTACCACGGATCACTCTACCTTCATCGCGCAACCGACTGGCTGAATGCCGCTCCCTTCTTCTTTAACCAGGACCAGGCTGTACCGGCACAAGACAAGGTGCCACAGCTGCACCGCTATGTCCTGGGCGGAGTGGTCGGCGGCCCGATCATCAAAGACAAGCTGTTTGGCTTTTTGGCGTATCAGCACCTGCATGTGAGCGATGCAGAAATCGGCGACTCCTTCCTGGATGTGCCGGTAGGACTGAGCGACGACCGTAGCCCGCAGGCGCTGGCAGCACTTGCCGGTGCGAACGGCTTCAACGCGCCGACCGGAGCCGTCGATCCGATCGCGGTGGCATTGTTTAATTCTCCCGCGGTGAAGGGTGAACCCGGCAAGTGGCTCATCCCCAACGCGCAGAATGTCACCCTGGATCCGTCGCATTACTTCAACTCCTTCATCCCGGGAACGGCCACATTCATCGGCGACCAGGCGGTCGCCAACCTCGACTACAACGCCACCAGCAAAGACACTGTGGCGGCGAAGTACTACTATCAGCACGACCCCACAGCTGCTCCTTATGCTTACTCCAATGTGCCCGGCTTTACCCAGAAGCTCGATGCGGGCGCACAGGTTTTTTCCATCAATAACACTTACCTGATTGGATCGAACCTGAGCACCCAGGAAACCCTCGGCTTCCTGCGGGAGAAGCTATACAACACCAATGACCAGGCGTTCGGGCCTGCGAGCATCCCCGGTGGCGCCTATGGAAATCCGTCCATTGACACCTTCGGCTCGAACTACTTCCCCGGGATCACGATCATCCATACCCTGGGCGACAGCAAGGTTCCGGGCATCGGCGACTCGCTGAACATCGGCCCCGGCGCCGGCGGGCAGGGTTCGCTGACCGGCGTCTTCCAGAACCGCCTGCAGCCCTCTGGAAACGCCATCTGGGTCAAGGGAAAGCACAGCATTGGATTTGGTGGCAGCTACAGCTTTACCCAGCTGAATATCCGCGACCGCCGTCCGGGTACGGGCACGATTGCCAGCAATGACTTTGGCCAATTCCTGAACGGATTGGTAACCCCCGATGACGACTACAACGTAACCACGTTTCTGCAAGGCAACGCGAACCGCTACTACCGGGCGAACCAACTCGGACTCTTCCTGCAGGACAAGTTTCAGATCAAACCGAACCTGACCTTGACGGCTGGCCTGCGCTACGACTGGGACGGCGGGTTGACGGAAAAGAACGGCAACATCTTCAACTTCGATCCCTCTCTCTACTCGTACGTGACAGCCACCGGTGCGGTGCCGGCAGGCGAATCTGCGGGGACACTGGGGGCAACACAGAGCGGCTTCATCATCGCCGGCAACAACAAGAACGGATCTGCCGGCGTGAGCAAGACGACGCTGACCGGACGGCAGTGGGGCTTCGCTCCCCGACTGGGTGCGGCATGGACACCCACCATGTTCAACAACAAAGTCGTGATCCGCAGCGGCATGGGCTTGTACTACGACCGTGGCGAACTCTTCAGCTACTTCTCACCCGGTTATGCTATCGGCCTGGTAACGGGCGGACCCTTCGGTGTGGTGCAACAGGTTCCTTTCGTCACTGCCCAGAGCTGCCCGGTCGCAACTTACCAGGACGGTTACATCCCCACCTGCGCTGGCGGCACTGCCGGTTCCTTGGAGTACCCGTACACCAACATACAAAGTCCGGCGCCGACCAACCCCAAGGCATCCGATTTTGCAGCCTATCTTCCAAACGCAACGGCCATCGCCAACGGAGCCCAACCGGTTTCTCTCGGCGTTTACGATCGTAAGAACAAACTGCCTTACTCGATCAACTACACTCTCGACGTGCAATGGCAGCCGCGCAACGACCTGGCCTTCGACTTCGGCTATGTCGGCAACCTGGGCCGGCACCAGGTAGTTCCGGTTCCGTTTAACCAGCCCAACATCGCTTCGCCCTCATCTGCCGTCCATGGACAGAACTACTCCTACGGCTACACGCCCACGAACCCCGATGGCAGCTTTATTACGCTGGGAGACGGTTCGACAGCGCTGCTCAACTTTGAAGGCGGCAACATCGATCTTCGTGTTCCCTATATTGGCTATGCGGCTGAGTCCATCACCTACAAGGCAGCCGGCGATTCGGCTTATAACGCCCTGCAGGTACACGTAGAGAAGCGTATGAGCCACGGCATCCAGGTGGGTGCGTCGTATACCTACTCTCACGCGCTGGACGAGCAGAGCGCAATCGGCTTGTTCTACAACGGCAATAACCCGCTCAACCTGCGTGACGGTTACGCTTCGTCTGACTTCGACCGTACCCACGTGTTCAACTTCAACTACGTGTACAAGCTGCCGGACTTCTACGGCAGGTCCACGCTGGCAGGCCGTTTCACCGATGGATGGTCGCTGGTAGGGCTGACCGTTCTACAGAGTGGGCAGCCGTACAGCATCGTGGACTTTAGCGGCGCGGTTGGCAGCCTTTACTACAGCGTCTACGACGGCATCACCAACCCCATCGTGCCCTTGAACTATGCTGCTTGCTCACCAAAGAAGGCACAGACCGGCCACTCCGGAGCTTTCGGAGTGAATTACCTTCCCGCGCTGAACCCGCAATGCTTCACCGTTCCGCTGGTCACGTCGTCGAGCCCACTGGCTGCGGCGATTCCCGCCGGCGATACGGTAGAGACCAACTTCACCACTGGCCAGCGCAACATCTTCCGCCAGGCTTCGCAGAAGCGGGCAGATATCTCGCTGGTGAAGATGACCAGCATCACCGAGCGTTACAACCTGAAGTACACCTTTGACGTGTACAACCTGACCAACACGACCAGCTTCGATATTCCTGGCAACGAAGTCTTTCAGAACGGGTACTTCAACCAGTTCCCCTCCGCGGGACAGACGGCGCTGCCGACGGGATGCGATTCCACCGGCAACCAGACCAACGACAGCTTCTACAACTGCCCGGCCGGCCTTGGCTATGTAACCCATACCATTGGCGCACCGCGGCAGATACAGATGTCGCTGCAACTGACGTTTTAACCTGGGTCCACGGGAAGCACAGCCGGATAGCGTCCTACGCTATCCGGCTTTTTATATTGCCGTTTTCACGCAGGCGCCGGAGCAGGATTGGGATGGATGGCTTTCGTTATGCTCTGCCATCGACGCTGGATGAAGCGCTCGCCTTGATGGCAGAGCCAGGAGCGATGGCCCTGGCCGGGGGGCAGACGCTGATTCCCCGTGTCATGGCCGGCATGGCTGCGCCCAAGGTACTGGTCAACCTGGGCGGCCTGAGCGGACTGAAACTGATCCAGACCATGGAGAACGAACTCGCCATCGGGGCGATGGTAAGCCTGACAGAAGTGATCCGGTCGTCCACGTTGCGAAAGGGCTGTCCACTGCTTGCGCAGGCCGCGGAGAAGACGGCTACGCCTTCGGTGCGCAACCGTGGAACCCTGGTCGGCAACCTGGCGTGGGCCGATCCAGCGAGCCAGTTGCCGGCGGCGGTGCTCGCAGTCGATGGAGTATTTCGGCTGGAGCGGGCGGGCGGTTTTCGCCTGGTCGCGGCAGAAGCGTTTTTCTCGGCGCCCAATCGCACGACATTGGCTGAGGGTGAAGTGGTCACTCACCTGCACATCAAGCCATTCGCGGAACGCACCGGTTCGGCCATGGCGGATGTGGCGCCGCGGCGCAACTCCCGCGCACTGGCAACCGCGGCGGCCGTCGTCACACTGGATGCCGCAGGATACGTGGAGCGAGCTCGGCTGGCTGTCAGCGGCTGTGGCGATGCTCCGCGGCGGTGCTCCATGGTGGAAGCCGCCCTGATCGGTGCCTCGTTGGTCGACGCACCTGAGGCCGCTGCCGCTGCCTTGCGCGTACATCCGCCTCCACCGGGCGAGGGAGTTTTGGATGCTGCGTACGCCATCGCAGTGCTGCCGGTGCTGCTACGCGACGCAGTACGCGATGCCTGCACGGCAAGCATGGAGCTCACGATATGACCGCTTCGCACCATGACCTGCACGTGATCGTGAACGGGGAGAAAACCTTCACCACGGTCCCATCGAGCCTTCTGCTGTCCGACTTCCTGCGCGAGGAGTTGGGCCTGACCGGCACACATATCGGCTGCGGCGAAGGACCTTGCGGCAGCTGCACCGTCTTACTCGACGGCGAGCCGGTGCGCTCCTGCCTGATGCTTGCCGTGCAGGCGCAAGGCGGTTCGATCGAGACGATCGAGAGCATCGGCACGGAAACGGAACTCCATCCCGTGCAGGCCGCGTTTCATGAGCACCACGCGCTGCAGTGCGGCTTTTGCACTCCGGGCCTGGTGATGTCTTCGGTCGCGCTGTTCCGCAACAATCCTCATCCTACCCGGGAGGAGATCGCGACTGTACTGCAGGGTCATCTGTGCCGCTGCACGGGATATCGCAACATCATCGAGGCGCTGGAAACTCTGGCGGGGGAACCGTAACGATGGCGATCACCAAATTCGTCGGCTCTTCGGTTCGCCGCCGGGAGGATCGCCGTCTGCTGCGCGGTCGAGGACGCTTCGTCGCCGATATCTCGCTGCCGGGCATGCTGCACATGGTGATCGTGCGATCGACGCGTCCCCACGCCATCCTCAAGAATATCGATCGCTCGGCGGCCGTCGCCCGGGAAGGTGTTGTGCTGGTGCTCGATGGTGCTGAGATTGCGTCCTCCGTGAATCCCCTGCCCTCGATTGATCTGTTCCCCGATTCCAAGCCTGCGTTGATGCGGGCGCTTGCCGTCGACCGGGTTCGCTATGTTGGAGATCCCATTGCCATCGTCGTGGCGACCGACCTGCGAACAGCCAAGACTGCAGCTAAGGAGATCCGGATCGACTATGAGGATCTGCCGGTGGTTCTGGACATGGAAGAGGCTGCCAGAGACACGACCCTGCTGTACGAAGAGTACGGAACAAACGTCGCGAATGTGTGCCGCCAGGAGGTTGGCGATGTAGACCTGGCGTTTGCCCAGGCACCCCACGTCATGGAAGCGGAATTTCGTATCCACCGCTGTGCGCCGGCGCCGATGGAAACCCGTGGCGCTGTGGCTGAGCCAGATGGGGGGCGATTGACGCTGTACACGTCGACCCAGTTTCCCCACCTGGTGCGTGCCTTCCTCTCCGGTGTGCTGGGTATGCCCATAGCGGACTTCAAGGTGGTGGCTCCTGACGTCGGGGGTGGCTTTGGGGCCAAATGCGAGTTTTATCCGGACGAGGTCTTGGCGGCAGTCGCCTGCCTGCGATTGCAAAGGCCGGTGCGCTGGATTGAAAGCCGCAGCGAGAGCTTTTTGGCCACCACCCAGGCGCGAGAGCAGATACACCGCGTGCGCGCTGCCTATGATAACAACGGCATTGTCTCGGCCATCGAACTGCACAGCATGACCAGTAACGGAGCCGCGATGGCGACGTTGTCGACCACGCCTGCTTCCATTTCTTCCGCGATGTTCCGCGGGCCCTATCGTATTCCCAACTACCGAGCCAAATCCTTATCTGTTCTGACGAACAAAACGCCGCTGGCCGTGTATCGAGGAGCCGGACATCCACAGGCGGTCCTCTGCATGGAGCAGATGATGGATCGCATCGCTGCCGCTGTAGGCATGGATCGCATCGAACTGCGGCAGCGCAACATGCTGCGCCCGGAGGAACTGCCTTCTGACCGCGGCACGGAGATCGTGCTTGCCGGCAAAGTGATCTACGACAGTGGCGATTACCCCGAGGCGCTGCAGCGCGCGGCGACCTTGTTCGATTTTCGGGAACGGCAGGCGAGACAAGCAGCGGCGCGCGCAGAAGGGCGCATCGTTGGACTGGGGATCGCGTGCCTGGTGGAAGAAACCGCCATTGGACCGTACGAGACCGGCTACGCACGGGTCGATACCGCAGGCAAGGTGACGGTGTTGACGGGTGCTTCTCCGCATGGCCAGGGCACGGCCACGGCCATCGCCCAATTGGTCGCGGACGAATTGCAGATGTCTCTGGATTGCATTGTGGTGGAGCACGGAGACACGGATCTGGTGGCCGACGGCCTGGGGACCTTTGCCAGCCGCGGGGGCACGGTTGGAGGGGCGGCCGCGCGACTGGCTGCACGGCGGATCAAAGAGCGGGCGTTGACCGTTGCTGCCGAGATGCTGGGAACGGTGGAGGTGGAGCTGGAATGGTCCGACGGCGGCGCCCGGGTGCGAAATACGAAGGCGCGGCCGGTATCGCTGGCTGCGATTGCGCGGCATGCGGCGGCGAACCCACTCTCGCCCGGCATCACCTCCGCTCCGCTGGAAGAGTCCGCGAATCACCAGGTGCCGGGCATTGCCTTTGCCAACGGAGTCCACATGGCAGAGGTCGAAATTAACCCGGAGACGGGGGAGTTGCGGATCACGCACTACGCGGCTGTCCACGATTGCGGGGTGGTGATTAATCCCATGATCGTCGAGGGGCAGGTGCACGGCGGCGTCGCTCAGGGTTTGGGGGGCACGCTGTTTGAAGAGGTTCGTTATGACGAGGCGGGGCAGCCGTTGACGACTGGCTTTCTCAACTACCTGCTGCCAACCGCAGCAGACATGCCGCCCATTCTGACGGGCAGCATGTGCAGCCCTTCGCCGCTGAATCCATTTGGCATGAAAGGCGCGGGCGAAGGTGGCACGGTGGGTGGGGTGGGGTCGATTGCGAGCGCGATCGCCGATGCCTTGGCTCCGTTGGGCATTCAGCTATCTGGGGACGGTCCATTTACGCCGCCAACGTTGCTTAGACTTATCCAGTCTGCTTCCAGCTTGCGGCTCTAGGGAGTGGCTTCGCCGGACTCGGCAGGATAACTGCTCATTGAGCGCGATCGCCACGACTTTCGCTCTGGGGAGCATTGGGGCGTCCTTGCTAAATAACGGCGCGCCTCGATTTTCCCTTGTCCCACCCAGCAAATTCGACCACGAGACTGTTACTAAAGAATTCCGTAGCGCTCTGGACCAAACACGAAACTCATACTACCCTCCAGGTAGAGAGTAAATGCCGGCGCTGTCCCGTCCCTGGAGCGCTGCCCGCGTACCCCGAGCCCCTTAGCTCCGTGCACGCCCCTAACTTCCGGAAAGTGCCTGCTGTGCAGGCATGCCGACCCGGCGGTGCAAATCCAGAATCGGTCCGTCGCGGAGGTCTGCAATGGCTTCGGCGGAAACAGCAAGCGCCCAGGCGCTCATAGGGCTAGCTCTTCGACAATCCGGAAACGTAGTCACGAGGTATCCCGACCGGCCTTACCGTTGCGGGGTTACGAACCGTTTTCACCCGTAACCCCTTTGGGCTCGCCTGGTATCGCACCCTCCCCCGCCCTGTGGGCGCGCCGAGACGCTTTCTAAATGAGCACGCGGCCATGACCACGCGCTTGTGCCATCGTGCGACAACCTTAAATAAATAAGGCAATTATCCCCTTGACTCACGTAGAAGATTAGGCGATACTGGATGAGTCATGAAAGTCAAGCAGACCATTCCGCCACACCTTCGGTTCACGATCAAGGACTTCAACACCCAGTTCCCTGATGACGCCGCATGCTTGGAGTTTCTGAAGGAGCAAAAGTACCCGAGCGGGTTGGTGCCGTGCGCTAAGTGCGGAGTAGATCGTAAGTTTCACCGGATTGCCAAGAGGCCGGTTTACTCCTGCGACTATTGCGGTACGCAGATATCTCCGATGGCTGGGACGATCTTTCAGGATTCGAGGACTTCGCTCCGTGTATGGTTCTACGCTATGTATCTAATGTCGGCTACGCGCTGTGGTATCTCAGCTAAGCAGATTCAGCGTGAAACGGGAGTGACCTATAAGACGGCATGGCGCATGTTTAAGCAGATTCGCACCCTGATGTCGGAGGACATCAGCTTGGAGGGCGAAGCGGTCGAGATTGACGAGACATATGTGGGCGGCAAGGGCAAAAACAAGCACCTTGGCAAACGCGGCAAACAGGGCCGCTCCGTTGTTGACAAGACTCCTGTGCTGGGCATGCTCGAACGCGGTGGCAAGGTAATTGCTCGCGTTACGAAAGACGTGAAGGCGTCTACAGTTTTCCCGATTATCCATGAGCGCGTGATGCCTGCCAGCATTGTGTACACGGACGAGTTTGTAACCTATGACAAGCTGGGAACCACTCCGCACGGATACGATCATCGGCGCATTTCCCATGCCGAAAAGGTCTATGTGATGGGGGACATTCACACCAATACGATTGAGGGATTTTGGAGCTTATTGAAGAGGGGAATTGGAGGGGTTTATCATCAGGTCAGCGCGAAGTATTTGCAGTCGTACTGCGATGAGTACAGCTTCCGCTACAACCGCAGGTTTGCAGAAGAGCCTATGTTTGTTTCTTTGCTGGATCGGCTGAATTAGCCGCTCGCCTCAGGAGTCCGAAGAATTGCTCCCGCGCCAACGGTTGCATTTTGGCTTCGACCTCTTTCGATGGCTTTAGTTCGGGTACCGCGTGGGGCTGATCGCCTTCTGAGTTGCCGCTCATGAGCACATCCGCCTTTCCTAGCCGTAGTGTATCACTCGGCGGAAAGGCGGGTATGCCTCCTCGCTCAGAGCAAGAATGGCTTGAAGCTGGCAATAGTGCCATCAACCTCTACGATCATTTCGTCAAGGGTCTCGCGAATAGATTTACCCTCGACAATCCCAGGTTCTGCGAAAGATACATCGAAGGTGAACTTCAGGTTCTCATTAACCTTTTCATCCCCGGGCAAGCCGACGAAAAGTACATCGCCCACCTCCGCCCTCTTTCCGGTCCGGTGCGATGTGAGGGATTGATATCTAGCCGGGATAAACGCGAGCATGTCGGAATATCCGACGTCGATAGCCATTTGGCGCAGCACCCCATGAATATTGACGCCGTGGTGGACGAGAGAGCAAGTCAAAAATCTACGATGCTTGTCCACGATGTCGAGCTTATGGATACTCCAAAGCGTAGGGTTCCCAGTCTTGCAAGGGTTGATTCTTCGGACAAGTTCTACGATCTCTTTCCTTTTGAGGGACTTTATTGGGCTGAGGGGATCGGATTTAGACGGCTTGGTGTCGTCGTAAATGGGAAAGAACATATACGCCCCGTCATCAGCGGGATCAGTCCTGGAAATCAGAAACAATTGGTAAGCGAGATTATCCAACGCAGCCCTGAGGCTGTGAACAGTCTCCGCGATGAGGGCGAGCATGAGCGGCGAAGGGTCTGCAATCTTCTCAACGCAATAGAGTGTGTTTCCCGTATTTCGGTCAAAATTTTCCCGGATTTGATATGCGCCTTCATCGACCCAGCGATCGATTTCCCGATCCAGCTCGGCCCGCTGTACGTTGGCCCTTTCAATGCGCCTAAGCAAAAGTTGATAAGGTGAGTCCACGCAATCATGCTACCACCTTACGTGAGTCAAGGGGATAATTGCCATAAATAATTCAAAATTTTGAGCCTCTTCATGAAACAAAGGACTTACGCACCAGCAATGATCAACGGCCTGGGCTATTCCGAAGCTAAGACACCTGACGGTCATTCACTGACGCCACCGCGCCCCCTGGACTTATCGCGCTTTTAGCGCTTTTAGCGCATCTTTTTCGACACAACTCCACGAACCAAAGCAACTGCTACAGTTGCTCGGGAACTTTCGCTTCCGGAGAAGCTTCACAGGTCCCAACTTGTAGCCACCTCCATTATGGAGTGGCTTCCCCCGACGCCGCGGGATCGTAGTACTCACGCCAGGAGGCGATCTTGCCATCTTTCAGATCAACCATGATGGCGTCGTGGGAAATTCCCCGCTTGCCGTCGCGCTTGCGCGTGATGGCCCAGTCCCATTCGATGGCTAACTTCTTTCCGTCGGCCGAGGTGAAGACGTTTTTGATGGTGACTTTCAGATCGGTGAAGTCCTTGAAGTAGTCCTTCATCGAGGAGGCCATTTGTGGGGCGGGTGTATTGCCCTCGGGTGACGCCAGCACAGCAGTAGGGAGCCAGTCGGACGCGGCCAGATTGAAATCCTGTTTTTCCCAGGCGCGCGCCTGGCGCTCGACGAGTTGTCTTGCGGAATTCTGAGCGGTGGCGAGTTGGGCGCATGAGCAGACGAGGATCAGCAAGACCAGGCATGTGGATCGATTCACATTTTCTCCTTAGCGGGTTACGGTGACTTCGAGTAGCGCGGGCACTGCTTGGTGGAATTTTTCGCCGAGCTCCTGGGCGCTGGTGTAGTGTTCGCCTTCCACATGACGCGCCGGCAGAGTGAAGACCAGGGGCGACTCGGCAAACGGATAGGGCGTGAGGCGGAAGTGGCGCTCGCCCAGGGGCTCGACGGTGATGTGGCTTTCTCCGCCGGAGGTCAGTGGCAGGGCGTGTAAGAGATCCGCGGGTTTTTTGAAGTCGACACAGCTGAGCAGGGACAAATTGTCACAGGCCTGCAGCAAATGGAAGTGGTGGTTGATGCGCGCTGGAGTAATCTCCTCTGGCGCGAAATGGGTGTCGGCCGCGAGAGAGGATCGCATGCCAGCTTGCAGTTCCGCTTGCCGGGCAAGAAAGGCATCGAGCAGTGGAAGTTGGTCTGGCTGGATGGTGCTGCGATCAGCTCTTGCGGAGAGGAGGTCGTGGGTATGCATGGAGACCAGCAGGGCGGCGTAGGGATCGACCTCGGCGACCATTTTGACGGCGCGCTCGCGGACGGCGAGGTAGTCGGCGAGGTCGATTTCTTCGAATGCAGAGTACTTACCAACGAGTTCGACGGAGAAGGCACTGGGCTTTCCCTGGCGGGTGATTTGCGGGTGTTGGTCGCGCGCAGCCCAACCATCGTCGTGGCTCGAGACCCCGCGCAGGACCTGGGTGCGCGGTTCGGGCGCCAGGAAGTGGTCGTTTCCCCACTTCTCGGCGAACGCTCCTGCGAGGCGGGCGTGGTCGACGTGGGTTACCAGCCAGTACCCGGTCTTCGATTGCAAACGAATCATGGTTTCCCTCAGCGGATCCTAAAGCGTTGCGCTGCCACGAAGCTTGGCTACGACAGCTCCTCACCTGAGACTCTTGCGGTAGACCCACATCTCGCGAAAGACGAGCGAGATGTGGGGCACCCAAGCTTCGTGGCGATGCAAGACTCAAAATTGAACATCTACTCGTCGGTCATGGTACGCGCAGACTCATGCCAGTTGTGCAGAAAATACCATTCCAGAAACATCACGGCAAAGAAGAAGACAAAGCCTAGTACGGTTGCGGCCAGAACCAGCGCGAAGAGATAGTCGGTCTGCAGTTGGGCGCTGGCGTAGAGGATTGAGTAGCCCAACCCACCCTCGCCCACGCGGCTTGAACCGGCGAAGAGCTCACCGGTGATGGCGCCAATCACCGATATGCCGGCGGCAATGCGAATGCCCACGAACAGATAGGGGACGGCATGCGGCAAGCGCAGCCGGGTGAGGATCTGCAGCCGCGAAGCGTTGTGCATCAGGAAGAGATGAATCAGGTTCGGCTCTACGCTGATCAATCCCTGCGTGGTGTTGGCAATGATGGGCGCGAGGCAGATGATGAAGGCGACTAACGTTACCGAAAGCGTGCCGGGTCCAACCCACATGAGGATAAGCGGCGCGACGGCGACAATGGGAACCGTCTGCAGCAGGATGGTGTAGGGATAGAGCATGCGCCGTATCCAGCGCGACTGGGCGAAGATCAACGCGATCAATATCCCGACAAGAATGCTGGCCACCAGGCCGCCGGCGGCTTCCAAGGAAGTGATGGCCAGTGACGCGGCCAGGGACGGAAAGCGGTCGGCCACAGACTTCGCCACGGCGAGCGGCGGAGGCAGCATGTAGGGCGGCAGATGAAGCGCGAGGCACAGGCCCTGCCACAAGAGCAAGAGCGCCGCGAAAACGGCGAGCGCGTTGAGCAGAGTGACGGCGTGCTTCTTCACGCGCTGCGTACTCCGCGCAGGGCTCTCGAGACTTCCGTCACATAGGCTTCGAACTCCGGACTTTCGCGGGTAATGCTGGTGCGAGGAAAAGGCAGGTCGATGGGGATCTGTTGCGCGATGCGGCCCGGGGAAGGCGCCAGAACGATGATGCGGGTAGAGAGAAAGACTGCTTCGGCAACTGAATGGGTGACAAATACGGCGGTCCAGCTTTGCTCGGCACGCAGACGCAGCAACTCTTCATTCAGGCGGTCGCGGGTCATCTCGTCGAGCGCACCGAAAGGCTCGTCCATCAGCAACAGGCGGGGTGTGGTGGCCAAGGCACGCGCGACCGACACGCGCATCTTCATGCCACCGGATAGCTGCCGAGGATAGGAGCGCGCCACGTGCGTCAACCCGACCAGTTCGAGCAGGGATTGCACTTTTTGCTTGCGAGCTTCTCGGTCGACGCTCTCCAACTCGAGGCCCAGTCCCACATTTCGGGTGACATTGCGCCAGGGCAACAGGGTCGCGTCCTGAAAGATGTAGGAGATGGTCTTGCGGGCCTGTTCGGGAGCGACGCCGTCTACCAGTATGCCGCCCGAGGTGGCGCCGGTGAGGCCGGAGATCAGCTTGAGCAAAGTGGACTTGCCGCAACCGGACGGGCCAATCAGGGTGACGAATTCGCCCGGATTGATGGACAGATCGATCTGCTGCAGCACAGTAGTGCTGCCATAGCGCTTGGTCAGTCCGTTGAGGGCAATCATGCGGTCTCCGCTAAAGGAAGATCGATGCGCGACGAAAACTCGGTATCGTGCAACACCATCTGGGTTGAGCGCTGCCACGTCCAGACATCCGCGAGCCAGGGCTGCATGGCGGTGGATGGATTGCGGTCGTAAAGCGGGAAGGCACAGCTCGCGATTTCGATGCGGATCGCGTCCCCGGCAGCGAAGACACAGGAGGTAGGCTCGAGCTCGATCTCCCAGCAGTGGATAGTATCCGCTCGATAGCTGGGGAAGAGATACGAGGAGCGGGCGATGCCGATACACAAGAACTCGGCCTGCCCCGTGGGACGCAGCCGCACCAGCTTGGCGGTAAAGTCGGCGTACCCTGCGGAGGTTGCGGCGTATAGCGTCAGCTTGGGTGAGCCGAAGACGTGCAGCGGCTCGGTTAGTTGCGGGCCGGTATAGACGAGCAGGTTGTTCCCCAACTCGAGCTGCGCCTGATTGGTGGGGCCGGTTGGGCCGGCGACCGGCACTTCTGGATCGTAGACGAATACATCGCGTGGTTCAGCAGAGCTGGGTGGTGCGGTCGACAGAACGCCCGCTCCTTTGCGTGATGCCGCGCGTCCATGGCTATGCAGATATAGGGCAAGACTCTGGGATGGGAAGGACTCGGCGGCGAACCAGCGATTTGCTCCCAGTGCGAAGTGACGAATGCGCGGCTCGCGATCGAACTCGCCACTGTCCTTGAGCCAGTGGTTAAACCAACGCAGCAATAGTGTGTCCGTATCGAGCAGCGCCTCGGGACCGAAGTTCTGCTCGCCAACGAGGTCGCCCCACGGGATATGGATCCAGGGGCCGGCCACCAGGTACTGGTGATCGTGTTTGGACATGGCGAGGAAGCCGGCGACGGTCCCGCCGAGATAGGTATCGAACCAACCGGCGATGTGCAGCGCAGGTACTTGCATGCGATCGAGGGATTCACTGACATCCAGGGCAGACCAGTAAGGGCCGGGCTCATTGTGGGTGATCCAATCACGCACGTAGGTGGGCAGGCCTTCATGCTGCAGTTGCGGATGCAATCCGTAGGGTGCGAGTAGCGGCTGGCTGCGCAGGTCTGTCCACGCTCGCTCCAGACCATCGCTGGCGGCACGAAGATTGCGGCGACGAGCATCAGCCTTTAGCATCTGCAGTCCCCAGCCGAGGGTTGAGGCCAAGCGCAGCGCGCCCTGACGATAGAACCATCCGTGGTAAAGATCGCAGGCGGCCATGGCGGGCGCAATGCACGCCAGACCCTCGGGCTGCTGGGCGGCGGCCAGCAGTTGTGTCAGCCCCTGGTAGGAGAATCCGTACATCCCGATCTTGCCGTTCGATTCACCGCGCGTCCGCAGCCAGCGGATCGTTTCCGCGCCATCCACGCCGTCATTGCGAAAGGGGTAGAAATCGCCTTCAGAATCTCCGCGCCCGCGCACATCCTGAATGACGACGTTGTAGCCGTTGGCCGCGAACCAGACGGGATGGGCGTAGACGACGGTGGAGGCAATGTCGCGGCCGTACGGCTGACGCATCAGCAAGGTCGGGTTTGGTCCCGCGGCGGGCGGGTAGTAGTGATCGGAGACGAGCACGACTCCGTCGGACATGGTGCAGCGCACGCCGCGTTCGAGGCGAACGCCGGAGCCGCAGTCGATCCAATCGATCGAATTGATCAAGGTTTGTGCCAGTTGGTGTAGGCGGCCATGGCGGTCAGCGCGGCGGCTACTTTTTCCGCGGCTTCTTCAATCCATTGCGCACCTTTCTCGGCAGTGGCAGGATTGGGATCACCCATCACTCCGCTGGGTGCAATGTCGCGCGTAAGCCAGGCAAAGGTTGCGGGCGCATTCTCCGGACGCAGAAGGTCGGGCTTGGTAATGTCCGCGATGTAGTTCACGGTGTACTCGCCGGTGTGGACCAGCTGCGGTATGGCACTCAAGAGTAAGGACGTCTCCATATCGCCGGCGTGGAAGCCGTAGGCCCGTTCCTGGTCGGTCAACCCGGAGAACTTGGCACCACCCGAGCCAGAGAGATAGAACGTGCGTAGTCCGAACTCGGCGCGCAGGTCTCGCGCCATCACATCGGCCAGCGATGAATTGCCGCCATGGGTATTGAAGAGCACGATCTTCTTGAACCCGGCGGCGGCAATGCTTGCGCCCAGGTCGCGCAGCACCGCCATGAACGTAGTGGCCGAGACGGAGAGTGTCCCAGGAAAGCCGATGTGCTCGTTGCTCTTGCCGTAACAGACCGTAGGCAGCGCGTACACCGATGCCTCCTGCGGCAGACGCTCGAGTGCGGCGCCGAGCAGGATGCTGTTGATGAGGGTGTCGGTGGCTAACGGAAGATGCGGACCATGCTGTTCGATGGCCGCTGTCGGCAGCACCAGCAGAGTCGACTCGCGCGGAAGCGCGTCCACCTGCTTCCAGGTGAGATAGGCAAAATTGCGGCTGTCAGGGATCCAGCTCTTCATGCGATCGAAGCTCCGGCGACGGCTTTGGCGAAGGTCACCATCTTGCCTGGGTTTAACAATCCTTTGGCGTCATAGCGCTGCTTGGCCAGAAGTTGCACGTTGTCGCTTCGGTAGCGTCCGCCGCCTTCCACATTGTTGACGTGCGGATTGGCAACGGTGACACCGATCTCGCGGCAGTAATCGATCATCTCGTTCAAGCGTTCCTCTGTACTGAAGCGAACCACGGGGATGGAGCCCGGGGCCGCGACGCCCTGGGCGTTTTTGATGAACTCAATGTGGAAGAGAAACTCGTTGCCGAAACGCTGCTTGAGTTTGGCGAACTGACTACGGACATTCACCGCGTCGAAGCCGCATTGCAGGTAGGTGTACTCCGGGTCGGCCTTCATGGCCCACAGCGTGGTGTGATTCCAGGTGTAATCGGAAAGCAGAGGCACTGAACGCAGGCCGCTGTAGTGTTCGGCGAGCGTCACCTCGCCACCGGCCGCAATGGCCGCTGCTTCGAGGCGTTCCCGCTGGTCTTCTGCGATCAGAAAAAAGATCAACGCTTTGCCGGCGCGGGTAAATTTGCTGATGGGGCTGAAGAAGGACGGGATGGGCCACTCAAACGTTGTGATCAGCCGCTTGGTCCATTCCTCCGTAGTGGCCACCTGCTGGCTGAAGTCGAAGGCCTGGTCAAAGGTATCGAACGCCACGACGCATTGTGCCCACTCCACACTGGGGGTCAACGAAAGCCAGATGCGGGTGATGATGCCGTTTGTGCCCCAGGCATGGAGGATGTCATGAATCTCCTGGCCTTCATGATGGACCAGGCGGGGTGGATCTTCCATGGTGACAACATCGAGAGCGCGCACGGTGCTGAAGTCACGCAGGCTGCCATGGGTGACAGAGCCAATGCCACCGGAGCCCCCGGCGATAAAGCCGCCCACCGACGCCTTGGCTACTGTCGAGGGATAGCAGCGCAGTTCCCAGCCTACCTTGCGGGCTTCATTTTCGAGCACGCCGAGGCGCACTCCCGGCTGACAGATGGCGACACCCTCGGCAATGGACTCGATCTGGTCCATCCGCGACAGGTCGAGCAGCACGCCTCCGTGCAACGGTACGGCCTGACCGTAGTTTCCGGTTCCGGAGCCACGTGGAGTGACGGGCACGTCGTGCTCGTAGCAGTAGCGCAGAACCTCCTCAACCTCCCGGTCATTCAGCGGGAACACGACGATATCGGCGGCTTTGCCATCGAGCTGCTTGCGCAGCACCGGCGAGTACCAGTAAAAGTCACGGGAGAGACGGTTGACCAGTTGCGGGACGGTCGAAACCCGCTCCGGGTCACCCAGGACAGCGGCGAGAGCCACTTCCAGCGGCGTTGTCATGCGACAGCTCCTTATTGCTTGCGCGTGGCCCAGGTGGCAAACGCTTCTTGCATCCGCGGGTGAGTGAATAGGGTGTTGCAAAGTTCACGCAGGATGGGCCCGGTGACTACACATTGCATGTCGCTGCGTTGTGCGACTTCGACCGCGGGAATCTGGATCTGGCGGCAATATCGATTGGCGTCTTCGATGGTTGCCCCGTAGACCACGCGGTCTAAGCCCGCCCAGAGAGCATTGGCCATGCACATAGGGCAAGGCTCGCAGGTGGTGTACAAAGTATAGCCGCTGAGAGAAGTGCCCTTACGTTTTTTGCAGGCAAGGCGGACGGTACGCACTTCTGCGTGCGAGGAAGGGTCGTTCTCAGCCGAAACTGCATTGCGCGCACGCATGAGGGTCTCGCCGGTGTTGCTTTCGACAATCAGCGCGCCAAAGGGAACAGGCCGGGGAGTCTTGAAACTAAGGGCGGTGAACTTGACCAGCGCTGTAAGGCGGGCTTCATCCGCAGCAGAGACAACAGTCATGCGAAAGTTTAAATCAGTTCGCCGATCATGGTATACACAAACCCAGATGCCACCGTTGACCTCACTCCGAATCCCCTTGTCTGCGCGTGAGGCCCTGCAGCGGGCCAATAGCAACGCGGGAAGGAATGTATACCTCGCGCTGCACCCGGAGCAGGTGCTGGCGGAAGAGGCAGCGCTGCCCACACGGTTTCCCGATGCGCAGAAACGGCCGCTGCTCTACGGAGTTCCGATCGCCATCAAAGATTGCTTCGATGTCGCGGACTACCCCACGACGTGCGGCTCGCATTTTTATGAGACGAAAAATGGAGTTGCGCGGGCCGACTCCGCGGTTGCGGCGCGGGTTCGCGCGGCAGGCGCAGTGATCATGGGCAAGACGCATCTGCACCAACTGGCCTATGGCATCACGGGAGAAAACTCTGAGTACGGCGACTGCCTGCAGCCGCGCGATGCAAAGCTGCTCACGGGGGGATCCTCCAGCGGCAGCGTCGCCAGCGTGCAGGAGGGCTCTGCGGTGGCGGCAATCGGCACCGACACTGGCGGCTCCATTCGAGTGCCGGCTGCGCTCTGTGGGGTGGCGGGGTACCGGTCTTCGCTGGGGTTAGGTGGCGCCCGGGTGTGGGAGGGCGGGTTTCACCTGGCAGCCTCCTTCGACACGCTGGGATGGTTGTTTCGTGACCTGCGCGACGGGCCGGTATTGGCTGCGGCGCTGCTCGGTGTGGATTTGGTGACTGCGCCCGACAAGGTGACGATTGCGGCGGTGGATGAGTCGTTTCTGCATGACTGTGAGCCGGCGGTGCTGGAGATGTATCGCGGCTGGCAGGAAGCTTTGCGCCGGCATGGGGCGACGATCCGCGTATTCAAGCCGGAATTCTGGTCGGATTCACGGGAGATATTCGGCGGGATACAGGCGAGCGAGGCGGCGGCCATTCATCGCGGATACTTTGAGCACTTCGAGCCTGCGATCGTTGAACGGCTGAGGCTGGGAGCCGCCCTGCCGGCAGCCGAGGTGGACAGTTTACGCAAGCGCCATGTGATTTTTCGCGCCGAAATGGACCGGTTGCTGGCGGAACATGACTTTTTGATACTTCCCTGTGCGCCGATGACAGATTTGCCCGCGGGGGCAGATCACTCAGGCACAAGGCTGAAGATTCTGCGCTACACCACGCCGATCAGTTTGGCGGGTACACCAGCGGTGACGCTTTCCGCACCGGGAGGCGGGATACAACTGGTTGCGGCGCGGGGCGGCGATGCTCGACTGCTCGCCTACGCTGCCGCACTGGGGGCGAAATGAGGCCTTTCCGTGTGGCTGCGTTTGCTGTTTGCGTTGCCCTGCTGCTAAGTGGGTGCAACCGGCAAGGCGCTGCCAACAGTGGCCTCATCCCGGTGGCCTTGCAAACGGATTGGTATCCGCAGCCGGAGCATGGCGGATTCTACGACGCGAAGATGCGCGGCTACTACAAAGACGAGGGCCTGGAGGTTACGATCCTTCCCGGGGGTCCCTATGTGAACAGTGCACCGGAGGTCACGACCGGCAAAGTGCAGTTCGCCATGGGGTCTTCGGACAACACCATGCAGTCCATTGCCAATGGTCTTCCTTTTGTAGCCGTCATGGCGACGATGCAGCATGACCCACAGGCGTTGATGGTGCACCAGGATTCCCCGGTGCACAGTTTTCAGGATCTGGATGGGCACGCGGTGGCGGTCAGGGTGGGCGTGTCGACTTATTTCGATTACCTGGTGAAGCGGTATCACCTGAAGAATGCGCGCGAGATTCCAGCGACGTATAGCGTGGCCAACTTTATTCAGGACCCGGGGTATATTCAGCAGATTTTTGTTACCTCGGAGCCTTTCTTTTGCCGCCAGGCAGGTGTGCCGGTGCGCACGATGTTGATCAGCGAGACTGGTTATGACCCGTATCGCGTGGTGCTCACTTCGCGCGGTTTTCTTGCCGGGCATCCCGAGGTGGTGGCTAAGTTTGTGCGCGCTTCGTTACGGGGATGGAAGGATTATTTGCAGCATCCCGATGACGTCAATGCGGCGATTGCGAAATTAAATCCGGCGATGAGCGTAGCGCAGATGCAGTTCAGCTATGAGGCGTTGCGGGACCAGCATTTCATTGATGGCGGTGGACCTGATTTAGGAAAGTTCGATCCGGCGCGGTGGGCGAGTATGTACCAGCAACTGCTGGACCTGAAGGTGCTCAGCAAGCCGTTTGACCCGACGAGTGCTTATACCGTCCAGTTCCTGCCCCACTGAGGCAGACTGCAGATCCCTCCGCTCCGGTCGGGATGACAAAGGGAAGAGTAGTTCGGGCTGCAAGACATCCTATCTCCGGATTTCGCTTGGACTCGAGATCAACGATCCCCGCCACCTTCCTTGTCATCCCGACCGGAGGGAAGGGGAGCGGCGGGGTCCGCGGTTTGTCGAGGGAACACCCCAGCCTGCCATCAATAACAGCACGATGTACACCACCTGCATTGCGGTGCGCACGGGCACACCTGGCATGTGAAGACCTCCGACTACCTGATTGGCCGCGTACACGTTCGCGGGGAAGATTGCGATCATCAACAGTGACAGACAGGTGGACGCTGCTCGGGCAAAGAGGGGTAATAGTAACCCGATAGCTCCCGCCAATTCCATGGCTCCGCTGACCTGGACCAGTTGCGGTCGCCAGGGAAAGAACGGCGGAACGATGCTTGCGAACACGGCCGTTTGGATGAAGTGCATCACACCGGACGCCAGCAGGGGCAGCGCAACCAGTACCCGAAGGGCCCATTGCTTCCAACCAAACGCGGCAACACCTCTACGGCCTAGAAGAAAGCAGGCGGCTACAGTGACGATCAGAATCACGGTGGTGAGAAAATAGATCATCCGGGATCATAGCCTAAGAAATTTCTATTGGTAACTATCGCAGTGACTTAGCGACCGCCGCGAAGAAATCGAGGTCTTTCACCGGGCTGAGAATGGCTTCCGGCTTGGGGCGCGCACTCAGTACGACGATCACCAGCTTCTGCTGCGGGTTGATGTACATGTACTGACCAAAAATGCCGATGGCCTCGAAGGCCCCGCGATGAATGGGATCTCCCTTGGGTACCGGCCACCACAGGTAGCCATAGTCGGCGGGTTTTCCGCCGAAGTCATGCGCACTCCCCGCCTCATGGAACCAGCCTTCCGGCACGATCCGTTGGCCGTCAAGCGTCCCATCCTGTTGCACGAAAAGCCCGAAGCGCCCGTAGTCGCGCAGGGTTGCGCCCAGACCGCTGCCGGCGAGACCCATGCCGCCGGGCGATTCGAGCCACCAGGTTGCATCCTGTTCCATGCCCAAGCGCGACCAGAAAGTCTCGGAGAGGTAGGTCGCGAGCGGCTTGTGCGTCGCGGCCTCAATCAAGGCGCCGACAAGGAAGGATTCACCGGTGCTGTAGTTCCAGATGGAGCCGGGAGGGCCAGCCTTGGAAAGGCTATTCATGTAGGCCACGATGCTGCCCGGCTTTTGTTCCAGTTGCTTATCCAGCAGTTGCCTGCGATCGGAATGGGGATCGGTGTAGGTCTCGTCCCACTTCACTCCCGAGGCCATCTGCATGATGTTGCGGACGCTCACGTCGTGGTACGGACCGGATTGCAGCTGCGGCAGGTATCGGGTCAGCGGATCATCGAGGCTGGTGATGAGTCCCTGTTTCACCGCGGCGCCGACCAGCGTCGAGGCCACGGATTTGGCCATGGAGAACGAGATCCAACGGGTGTCGGGACCGGCGCCAAGTTCGTAATCTTCAAAGGCAACTTTGCCGTCTTTCAACACCAGCAAGGCGGCGACCCGATCGTCTGCAAGATAGTCGAAGAGGTCGAACGCAGTGCCGCGCGATTGGAAGTGGACGTTCCCGAGCTGCTGCGACGCCGGGACCAAGGGACGGACCTCGGGCCCGCGTGGCACACGCCGGACGGGAAAGAGTGTGTCGCTGTGTTCAAAGGTGAGCACCTCGACCTTGGGCAGCATAGTTCCGTCGAAGACCTGGCGCGCACCGGCAAATACCGGGCTCGCGCCAGCCGTTTGTTGCGGACAGGCGATGGTGGCGCTGAAAAGGAAAGCGAGAGAACACACGGTTGCGCGAATTTGAGAATGGGTGTGCATGTTGGTGTACGACACTTAGGGAATAACGGCACAGCACAACAGAATGGATAATATGGTGATGATACGCGACAGGGTTCAAGCATGAGTGTGGTGACCAAAACAGACTCGCTGCGATCGCGGCTGACCTACGAGCCGCAGGTACTTGGGTTCGGCACCAGCGGTCGCCGCGGCAAAGTGGTAGATCTGACGCAGCTGGAAATCTATCTCAACGCTCTGGCAGAGCTCGAATATTTGCAATCCTTACCCGTCGCTGAAGGCGGGATCCGGCGAGGGGAAGAGTTTTATTTCGCCTACGATCTGCGGCCCAGCTCCACCGCCTTTGTTCCCGAGGAACAGGGCCGGGGAGAACTTGCCCAGGCCATCGTGCAGGCGATTCGGGATGCCGGGATGCAACCGGTCAACCTGGGGCGTATTCCTACTCCTGCTTTGGCGAGCTACGCGCTGTCGCGCCACAAGGGGAGCATCATGGTGACGGGCAGCCATATTCCCTTTGAACGTAACGGTTACAAAACCAACAGCAGCCGTGGGGAGTTGCTGAAGGAACAGGAAGCACCGATCAACGAAACCGTAAGCATGGCGCGGCAGCGGCTGTACGAAGAGCCGTGGACGTTGTCGTTGTTCAATGAGCGCGGGATGTTCAAGCGCGGCCACCAGGAGCTCCCTGCAGAGCACAGCGGTGCTCGCAGCGCGTATATCGAACGCTTCACTAGCTTCTTCGCGGGATCGAGCCTCAAGGGCAAACGGATCCTGGTGTATCAGCATTCGGCGGTAGGAAGGGATCTGCTGGTTGAGATACTCGAGCGGCTGGGCGCGGAGGTGGTGACCGGTGGACGCAGCGATACCTTCGTCCCCATCGATACGGAGAATATCGATGCTGCGCAATTAGCGGTAATTCAGAAGCTCGCTGATAACGCGGGGGCCCCGTTGTATGCGGTGGTGTCAACCGATGGGGATAGCGACCGCCCGCTGATCCTGGGGGTTGATCCGCTGACAAAGAAAGTACAGTTCTTCGGTGGCGACGTGGTGGGAATGATTGTCGCCGGGTACTTGCAGGCAGATGCCGTTGTGGTCCCTATCAGCTGCAACGACGCCATCGACCGGGGCAAGCTCGCGCCGGTCCTCGAACCGAAGACGCGCATCGGTTCCCCGTTCGTGATCGCCGGGATGGAAGCCGCGCTCGCCAAGGGAAAAAAGCGAGTCTGCGGATGGGAGCCAAACGGAGGGTTCCTGACCGGATCGCCGCTTACGCGGAACGGCGCCACGCTCGCGCCGCTCGCTACCCGGGATGCGGGTCTTCCTATCCTGGGGGTACTGTTTGCCGCCGAGCACGCGGGGTTGTCGCCGATTGAGCTGTTTGCGCAGTTGCCGAAGCGGTTCAGCCGCGCTGCCCTGTTGAAACAGTTTCCCAGGGCGACCGCGCTCAAGATTGTGGAACGGTTTTCGGCTCCCGATCTCGCGGCCGTGCTGAAAGACTTGGCGTTGTTCTTCAGCCCCGAGTTGGGCTTCGCGGCCATTCGCTCGGTGGACTATACGGATGGCGTGCGCATTCTTTTTGCTAACGGCGAAGTGGCCCATGTACGGCCTTCGGGCAATGCAGATGAGTTGCGTATTTACGCCGTCGCCGACACCCAGGAACGCGCCGACGATATGACTCGCATGGGCATCGAGGAACCGGATGGTATTTTGCGCCGGATGGAGCAAGCCGTTCATGGCTAACCCCGAGGTGGTGCGTCTGCAGGGCGTGGTGCAGCATTACGATTGGGGCGGACACAAGTTCATTCCCGATTTGCTGGGGATGGAAAATGCCACGCGCCGGCCGTTCGCGGAGTTATGGATCGGCGCCCACGCGAAGGCGCCCTCGATCGCTGAGACAGCAGAAGGTGACGAGCCTCTGGACGCGTGGATCGCAGAAGCTCCGGACGCTGTTCTCGGAGTGGCGGCGAATCATCGCTTCGGGGGCCGGCTGCCGTACCTGTTCAAGATTCTTGATGTGCACAAGATGCTCTCGATCCAGGCGCACCCCACGCTTGTGCAGGCGCGCGGCGGCTTTGCCCGGGAGAACGAACAGGGCATACCGATCCACGCCAGCCACCGCAACTATAAGGACGACAACCACAAGCCGGAAATCGGCGTTGCCTTGACCGAGTTCTGGATGCTGCATGGTTTTCGTCCTCTGGAGCAGACTGCGCGGATCTTTGCCGAAACTCCGGAAGTTGGTGCGCTGATGCCGGATTTCGCGCAGCGGCTCACTGCAGCGGGGCACGATCATGCGGTGCGGCGCCAGCTGCTCCGCGAGCTTTACAGCCACACCATGACGATGCCGCAGGAGCAGGTGGATCTGCTGCTCAATCGCCTGATTGCCCGGCTGAAGGCTAATCCAGTCGAGAATAAGGACAGCCCCGATTACTGGGCGCTGAGGGCAGCGGAGAATTTTCCTTTACCGGATGGGCACCGGGATCGTGGGATCTTCAGCGTGTATCTGCTCAATTTGATCCACATGCATCCTGGACAAGGCACGTTTCAGCCGGCGGGGGTTCTGCATGCGTATCTGGAGGGCGTCAATGTGGAGTTGATGGCTAACTCCGACAACGTGCTGCGCGGCGGGCTCACGACCAAACATGTCGATGTGACGGAGTTGCTGAATATCCTTACCTTCGAAGGGGGGATTCCGCATGTGTTTGAAGGCGAGTTGGTCAACGATCACGAGCGGTTATACCGAACGCCGGCGGAGGAGTTCGAGCTGACACGCATCGCGCTACAGCCGGGCGGCCGGTTGGCAGGCGAGGCGACATACGGTCCCAAGGCGCTGCTGGTGTTGCAGGGGTCGGCGGAGTTGAGTGCTTGCGGAAAGAGGTCTCGACTGGAGCATGGGGCGATCGTTTTTGTGCCCTACGGAGCGCAATTTGCGCTGGAAACCCAGGATGAGGGAGTAGTGGTGTTTCAGGCTGGGCTTCCCCGCCAGGCTCATGGCACAGCCTGAGGAAGAAATTCCTGCAGCGACCTCAACCTGGGGTGCCCTCTATCTCGGCCGCCTTTGGCGAGATGTGGGAAATAGACGAATGCCATCGGCGAAAGAATCTCCACCCACACTACCCGTGCGATGAAGAAGCCAGGAAGGCGTCTACTTCTGCCCCCGTGGGCAGAGAGGGTTGAGCGCCGGCGCGGGTGACGGAGATGGCGGCTGCAGCCGCCGCATATCGAGCTGCCTTTGCGGGTGGGTTCCCACGAGTGAGCGCGACCGCGAAGGCGGCATTGAAACAGTCGCCGGCCGCCGTCGTGTCCACAACTTTTACGGCAAAAACGGGTATGTGCTGCGGGGTGCAGTCACGGCCAGCCAGGAAGACTCCCTGGGCGCCCAACTTGAGCGCTACATTGCGTACTCCCATGGACAATAATTTTTCCGCCGCAGCGGCGGGCTCGAGGTTGACGCGCCCGAGCAGAATCTGCGCCTCGGTTTCGTTCGGCGTAAGCCAGCTAGTGCGGCTGAGCAGAGCTTCGGGCAAGGGGACGGCGGGAGCGGGATCGAGCATCAGGGGAGCCTTCGCCTCCCAGGCATACTCGGCCAGACGGATCACGGCATCCATCGGAGTTTCCAATTGCACCAGGATCATTTTGGCTTGCTGCACGACCTCCTGGTGGGCATCGATGTAACTCACGGTGACGGAACGATTCGCGCCCGAGATCACAATGATGGAGTTTTCGCCGTTGTCAGCGCGGGAGATGTGGGCGACGCCGCAGGGGCCGGCCACCATTTGCACCGCGTGGGTGTCGACCCCGGCGGTCTTCAAGCCCTGCAACAAGCGCTCGGTAAAGAGGTCGGTGCCCAGAGCGGCGATCATGTCGACGGGAGCGCCGAGCTTGGCAATGGCGACTGCCTGATTGGCGCCTTTGCCGCCGTTGAACACATCGAAGGTGCTGCCTAAAATGGTTTCGCCGGGAGCCGGCAGACGGTTCGCACACGCCACCAGGTCGACATTGATGCTGCCGACCACCAATAACTTCTTTTCCACGCGTTTTCTCCCAGCGCCCATGGAGGGCGCCGCTGGCAAGGATATCGCATAGGGATGTAAGGTGGAGGCGCGGGCCGGAATCGAACCAGCAAAATAAGGCTTTGCAGACCTTCCCCTGACCGCTTGGGTTCCGCGCCGTAAAGCAACTTTAGATGGGAGATGGCATGGAAAGCTACAACCTCCAGGGCATTTACCAATCGTCGGTAACCGAAATGGAGCACAAGGATACTTAATGGGAAAGGCTTACATTTTTTAAGCGATACTCAATTCGAGACTTGACATAGCACGGAGGCGCACGATGAGTTTGGAGACAGGTAACCGGAGAAGAGATTTCCTGAGATTAGCGGCGTTGGGCGTAGCGGGGCTGACGGCTACGTCTGCGCGAGGGATGTACCAAGCGCAACGCGAACCGATCCAGAGGCCGGAAACACCAGCGCAGGCGATGAATCTGCTGGTTGAGGGCAATCAACGTTTTGTCGCCCAGAACCTGATCTCCTTCAAAGAAGACCTGGACATTCTTAAGGCAAATTCAGAAGAGCATCAGGAACCGTTCGCGGCAGTGCTTTCCTGCGCCGACTCGCGGGTACCGGTGGAACTGGTTTTCGACCAAAGCATCGGGCATCTTTTTGTGGTTCGGGTGGCGGGCAATGTTGCCACGCCGGACACGATCGCCAGCCTGGAATATGGCGCGGCGGTGCTGGGTGTCAAAGCGATCCTGGTGCTCGGCCACACCAATTGCGGCGCGGTGAAAGCGACGATGGCGGGCAAGGCGGTGCCGGGACAGATCAGCACCCTATATCAGTACATTCATCCCGCGATCGCGGGGGCGAGTGACAGCCTGACCAAGGCGGCCCGCCAGAATGCCAGCCTGCAGGCGTCGGTACTGGGGGAAACCTCTCCCGTTCTGGCAGAGATGTTGAAAGAGAAGAAGCTGGGAATCGGGGCGGCGCTCTACGACGTTGGGAACGGAAAAGTCACCATGGTCTAGGGTTAGCTCATGCTTGGGCCCCTGCATGCCGATAGCCGAAGCAAGACGCTGTCGCGCTACCAACAGACAGCCGCGGTTACATTTGCTCCTGGAAACGGGCCGACTCGCCGTGGCTTGGATTTAAAGGATGCAGCGTTCGTAACCCGTCCGGAACCAGCTGAGTAACGTTACACGCCCTCGGGCGCACCTAATTTGCAATTGCGCACTTGTCGCTCTCTCATCTACGGTCGTGCTTGGGTGGTGGTTTCGCAGAACACGTGCAAAGCCTGAAATCCAGGCTTGACGATTGGAACGTAGTTAGAGTTTTGCGGCACCACCGAGGACTGGTTTCATGGGTAATGAATGCTGTTCTGCCTGGAGACGAATCGACATTTTCCGCCGGGTTCGACCGGGGCTGGTGCTGCCTGCCCTGCTCGCAATGCTCGGATCCGTAGCGCAGGCGGGAGCAGCTTCCACGGCCACAACGCTGGCGCTATCTTCGTCGACGGTTGCGTCGCCCGCCCCGGTAACCCTGACAGCCACCGTTACGGCCGGTGGTTCGGCAGTGACCGCGGGCTCAGTCACATTTTGCGATGCTTCGGCATCTGAATGCCAAAACACCTCCATTGTGGGCGTCGGGCAACTGAACGGTGCCGCAGCGACCATCAAGATTACTCCTGCAATCGGAGTGCACACTTATAAAGCAATCTTTAACGGGACGGCTACCAACGCGGCCAGCACTTCTGCCACGCAGACGCTTACCGTAAGCGGCCAATATCCGACCAGCACCAGCATTGCTGTGAGCGGTAACCTGGACGGCTACGGACTCACGGCCACGGTGGTCGGGGTGGCGGGCCACCCACCGTTGCTTTCAGGCACGGTTTCGTTTGAAGACACCACCAATAACAACTTCGTGCTGGGGACAGCGACCCTGGGTCCACCGGCCTTCGCGCAAAGCTTTATTCCGGCACCTGGCTCACCCGACCAGACCGGCAACCAGCCTGCGGCCGGGGGCACCGGGGACTTCAATAACGATGGCAAAGCTGACCTGGCCATCATGAGTTCCTTGACCAATTCCATCAATATCCTGCTGGGTAACGGCGACGGTACCTTCACACCGGCCACCGGATCACCGATCCTCGGCGTGGGGACGATCCCTTGCATCAACAATAACGAGGCGTCGAATTGCTCCATGACGGTGGGCGATTTTAACCACGATGGGAATGCCGACCTGGCAGAGACCAGTGGCTACGACAATACAGTGATCATTCTTTTGGGACATGGAGATGGAACATTCACTCCGGCCACCGGCTCACCCATCACGGTAGGTACGTTTCCGCAAGCTGTGAGAGCTGGAGATTTCAATAAGGACGGCCTCCTGGATGTGGCGGTCACTAACGCCAAAGACAACACCGTCAGTATTCTTCTGGGCAATGGCGACGGCACCTTCACCCCCGCTCCCGGCCCGCCGGTCGCGGTAGGCGGGTTTCCTTTCTTCCTGGCGGTTTCGGATTTCAACGGAGACGGCACGCCGGACCTAGCGGTTTCGAATGAGGCCGACAGCACGGTCAGCATTTTGCTGGGCAATGGAGACGGCAGCTTCACTCAGGCAGCGGGATCACCGATTCCCAACTTTAATTACAACCCGGGCGCTGTGGTTGCCGCGGATTTCAACGGGGACGGGCGAGTCGACATTGCAGCGACCAACTTTACCGCGATTTCGCCCAGCCCAGTCGGCAGTGTGGTGGTGATGCTGGGCAATGGAGACGGCACCTTTGCACCGGCCGCTGGATCGCCAATTGCGGTCGGGTTAGATCCGTTTGCCATGGTAGCCGGCGACTTCAACGAGGACGGTATTACCGACCTGGCGGTTGCGAACTACGGCCAGATCACGAATCCTCCCACGCAAACCTTGACCCTGCTGCTCGGCAACGGGGATGGTACCTTCACGCCGGCGGGAACGCCAACGCAGTTGGCAGACTCACCCAATGATTTGGTGGTGGCAGATTTTAACGGAGATGGGACACCGGACCTGGCGATCCCTAACATCGCCGACTTTGACACCACGATCCTCCTCGACCATCTCACGCAGACGGAAACGGCCAGCGTAGCCAACATCACCATCGCCGGTACCGGCACCCACTACGTAGACGCGGTCTACCCGGGCAACACCTACTTTGCACCGAGCACCTCGGCCACCGTCCCGCTGGAGGGGCTGACCGTAGCCACCACGTTGACGCTGACGGCCAATACGCTGCAACAGCTGTTTACCTTGCCGGTTACATTTACCGCCCAGGTGGCAACTCCGGCGGTTCCACCTCCGCCGCAGGGTCCGACAGGCACGGTGAGCTTCTTTAACGCGGGAACACTGTTGGGCACCGCGCCGGTGAACGCTGCCGGAGTGGCGGTGTACACCACCAACGTCCTGGCCGACGGAATGCAAAGCGTCACCGCAACCTATAGCGGCGACCCCAGCTACCTGACGAGCAATTCGGCGGCAATCACCGTCACCATCAGCGATCTGCAGATTGCACGCAAAGGAACCAACAATACGACCATCCTGCCCGGCACGACGGTGGTGTACACGATGCAGGTGACGCCGGAGGTCATGAGTACCTTCCTTTACGACGTGAGCTTTACGGCAACGGGGCTGCCTGCCGGGGCGAACGCAACCTTCTCTCCTGCGACCCTGACGGCAGGGAGCAGCGCGGCAGTCGTCACCATGACGGTGACAACCGCCAAGACGGCCTTGAACGAACCGCCGCCGGGGCCTTTTGGACGCTTGCCCCTTGCCCTGGGTATTCTGCTTCCGCTTTTCGGAGCGGTCCGCATGAGAAAACGAACGGTGGGCATGATGGTGGTGGTATTGCTCAGCCTGATCGCGCTTGTGGGCTTGAATGGATGCTCCGGCGCAGGACTCTTCGCCGCCAGAAAAGTCCCCTATGCCATTACCGTAATAGCGAATGAAGGGAATGCGAGCGGAACACTCCAGCGCTCGACCCAGGTGCCGCTTGCGATTCAGTAGAGTTGCTGTCTTATTGGTACTGGTGTTGGCGAGCGCGTGGCGCTTGCACGGCCAGGTGATTCCGGCCGGAAGAGACTTTTCTCTGCCGCGGGCGGAAGTATCGCTCGCCTACAGCCCGACCGAAGCCAATGCCGGGCCTGGTCAGTGCGGCTGCTTCTTCATGAACGGCGCCAGCATCGAGGGGAATTTCCGGACCTATCGCGGCTACACGACGGTGGTGGATGTAAGCGCTGCGCACACGGGCGAGATCCACAACACAGGCCAGCCATTTTCCTTACTGATGTTCACTGCTGGAGAGCGCCTCAACTTCCGCATCGGCGGGGACCGATTCTACTATTTCAAGCCCTTCGTGCAGGGGTTGGCGGGGGTAGCGCATGGATTCAATTCGGCGTTTCCCGACAAAGCCGGATTTATTCAGCCTACGGCCAACTCGTTTGCCTTGTTGGTAGGTATCGGTTTGGATTACAAGTTCCGGCGGCATCTGTCTTTCCGGGTTATCCAGGCCGATTACGGATATACCCGCCTGCCCAACGCGGCCGGCAATGACCAGAATCTGCTCCGCATCTCGACCGGTGTTACGGTTCACCTTTTCTAGCTCGCTTCCAGGTCCTCTGAAATGGGTGACCTTAGAAGTTGAAGATGGCTTGCAGGAATACGCTGCGATTCCCTGCTGTGGAGGCGCCGAAGAAGCCGCCAGCCGCGAGCGATTGGGATTGCCCGAAAAAGGGTGAGGAAAGGGTTCCGTTGGGCGTGCCCAAATTTTCGTGGTTGAAGATGTTGGTCCCGTAAGCAGTCAGGGTCAGGTTGTACCGGCGCGAACTGTTCTGATCCAGGCGTCCAGGTCCGGCGCGGCTGCCGCTTAGGCCACCCGCGCCGAGACCGGCACCGCCGCCGCGGTTACCACCTCCACCGCCGGTGCGCGCAGCACGACCGCTTTCCACCTTGGGACCAATCCCGATTACCTTGCTGACCCGCATATTGAGGCTGACATTGGTCGGACCGGTACCCACGCCAAAGGGGATGATCTTCTCGTTGGTGCCAAAGGGAAGGATGTCGAGACAGCCAAATTTGGTGGCGACCACGTTCACATCGCTGCAACTGGCGGCGTAGGTGGGGCGGGCGTTGAACTGGTTGTTCCGGGTAAGATCGCTGCCCACCGTTACGTTATAGGGCGTACCCGAGTTGTAAGCAAAATAGGGATTGAAGGTGACCCCGTACGGTGCGGAAAAATTCCCCAGCAGGACGAAACGGTTGCGCACATCGAAGTTCGAGCGCCCATAGTCGAGGCCGGGGTCCTGGGCGACCGATGGAGTGTAGGTGACTCCGCTGGTATCGGCCTCGGCTGCGTTATAGCTGTAAAAGGTGAAGAAACTGAACTTCGGATAACTAGCCCGGCCCGACACGATGAGCTGGCGCTGACGATACACCGCTCCAGACTGATACTGCAGGTCGTTTTCCTCCGAAGGAGGAAGTGCCGCGTCGGGATAAGTGCGAAGATCGGCGGTGGGAAAATCGGGGGCACCGATGTTATTGGTGAAATATTGGTGGACACCCCGTCCGTAGAGAAACGTCACATTGGCAGTTATTCTTTTGGCCAACTGACGGTCGACGCCCACAGCGGCCTGCATGTCGAGAGCCGCGTGAAAACGGGGATCCACTGTGTAGAGAGTTGGCGCCGTGTTTGGAGGCGTGACTGAGCCCGACGTCGTCGCAAACGTGACGGTGGAAACCGTCTGGTTGATGCCGTTCTGGTGAATCGCCTGGATCAGGTACGGCGTGCCCGCATTGGAGCCGAAGCTATTCGGCACCGTGAAGCGCTCATAGAACCAACCATACCCGGCGCGCACTACTGTCTTGGGTGGATGCTTGGCATCGCCGTGGCCGAGAGCGTAAGCAAAAGAAATGCGCGGCCCCCAATCGCTTTTGTCGTGGATGCGGTTCTGCGTCTCCCAACGCAGGCCATAGCTGAAGGTAAAGCGCTGGTTCACCTTCCAGTCGTCCTGGTAGAAGAGCGCGGCGTCGAACAGGATAGCGCGTGCAGTGTACTGGTTTACCTTGGTGACCTGGTACGTCTGCGGAGTGTTATTCAGATAGTCGGTCAGGGACTTGAATGTGTACTGGCCGTTGGTTCCGCCGTCGGTGTAATCGGCGTCGCGATACGAGCGCAGGCGGCCGCCAAAGTTCAATGAATGATTCCCCTTCGCGGCGGCGAAATAATTCTGCAGCTCGTAGATGTCCTGGTTGTCGCGAACCGTGCCACCGTTGTTACCGCCATCAGTAAATGCGCCCTGCACGCTGATCGTAGGTGTCGTGTTTTGCGCGATGTCCTGATAGCGAAAGCGACGGTATTGAAAGCGAAGGTCATCGACCAGATTCTTGCTGAGCACGAGGCTATCGCTCACCTGCAGAGAGTTCTCCATGCTCTCGGTGTTTGCCGCCTGTGTGGGGAGGGCAAGTTGCCCGACCCCTCCGTTGGTATTAACCTGGCGGAAAAATTCGTAGCGCAGGGTCAGAGTGTTCGCTTGCCCCAGTTGCAGGTCGAGCCGCGGACTGATGTCTATGCGCGAGCTGGGGTTGGGAAACGCCTGGTTCAAGCGAGTACCGCCCGGAGTGTCCGGGGTTACGCTGTTGGGATCAATGGCATCAATCACATTTACATTCTGGTTGTTGCGTCCGAAGACGCTGACAAAGTACGAGGCCTTCTTCGAAATGGGGCCGCCGACGTTGCCCTGCATATTGTAGGAGTAGTAAGGGGGCTCCGCGGTCTGCAGAATTGGGTTGCGCGAGTTGAACGAGGAGTCGTTGCCCCGCGCCTGGATCTGGCCGTGCAACTTATCAGTACCAGGCTTGGTGAGGATTTCTATGCGCCCATATCCGAGACGGTCAAACTCAGCCGAGAACGGATTTTGATTAACCCGGATCTCGCGGATGGACGACTTCGGCGGAATCTGGCCGCCAGTGAAACCGTCGATGTAGACCTCACCACCATTCGGTCCTGCAGCCGGCCCAGCCAAAGCTTGCAGTTGATTCTCCAACTCATCGGGATCATCGGAGAGAGCATCCAGATCTTTTCCCTTAAGCACCACGGCATTGGCATTCTGGTCGGGACTGGTATCGACCGTAGGCGTATCCGCCTCTACCTGCACTTGCTGCTTTTCCATCTCGATCTGCATGGCAATGTTCAGGGTTGTGGTCTTGCCCGGCGTGAGGGTGATAGAAGCCGTGAAGCCGGCAAAGCCGGCACTGGCGGCGTTCACCGTATAGGCCCCAGCAGCCAGACCGCGCATCTGGTAGGCTCCCGCTCCGTCGGACACTGCGCTGGCGGTTTGCCCGGCGGCTGAAGTCACGGTGACTTGTGCCTGAGGAATGACGGCGCCGCTGGGATCGAGCACTCTGCCCTGCAGCGCGCTCGATCCTCCCTGGGCGAGAACCATGGTAGAGGCGCACAAAGAAGCAGTAATCAGCAGCTTCGCAAATCTCATCATTTGCCCGAATGGAGGCTGTCTGAACATACCGAGCTTGGATGCAGCCTTGTGGAATGGACGCGGTGGCTACCGCATTAGTTTCCCGGGCTATTTGGCAAAAAAGCGGTAGTGGATATTCCAGTTAGCCGTTTCGCCCGGCGCGGCTCTCACGTGGATGTAAGCCTCGGGACAGACCGTGGTGTGGATCGACCAGAAGTTGAACAAAGAAATGGGCGAACTGGAGGTTTGCTCGACACCGACCCCGGTGTTGCGGTTTTCGGTGGTGAAATCGTAATCGGAAGGGTTGCTGGAATAGCCGGTGAGATAACCGTAGACCGACTGGTGGGCGCTAAGCTCCTGCAGGTAGACGATGTCGTTACCGTCGATTTTGGCGCGCGGCTCAAAAGGTTTTTCCGTCTGCGGGGTAAAGGCAAAATGCACCGCCATGCCAGGGCCCGTCGGCGTGCCGTCGATCATGTAAAAGTCATGGTCGTAGACCTGGCTATCGATGGGTTTTGTGCCGGTGTTCTTCAATTTATGTTCGAGGATCAGCACCGGTTGATGCTTGTCGAGCCGTACCGTTTTCTCGTAGATATACGCGTACCCAAACGAAGTGTGCAGTGTCTGGGTCATGGTTACGGCATCCTTCGTGGCGTGAACTGTCCATTTGCCCTTATCGACAAAAGGGTAGGGGAAGCCGAACTTGTAAGGAGAGTCGTCCACTTTGGTGAGAACGCCGACGCCGGGCTTGAGAAAGGGTTCGCCTGGCTTCGCCTCAGCGTAGTTGATGGAGCTGAGCCCGTCGCTTGAGCGAAACTCCTCCACTGGCCCGGTAATCGCGTCATTGATCATGGGATCGTAGTGGTCGAACCACACGCCGAAATAACTGTGGCCTTTGTACGTGAGGCACGAGACCACGCCTGACCAATCAAAACGGGTGGAGCGGTAGTAGCCTTTGTCCGGATCGGGCAGATAGATCACCGCCTGCACAGATCCATTGGAGATGACGGCTTTGGGGAAATTACCCTTGATGGAGGCGGCACAAGGCGAGTCTTGCGCAGAAGCGGTAAGGACCGCAAAGACAACAACGACCAGACATAGAACCCGTGCCTTATGTGCGTGCAATCGTATCTCCGGTGAGACGGTTAAGCCCTGGATTCCGCCAGCGCGCGATTTTTGAGGGCCTTCATGTAGGCGAATCCGTAGGCTTGTTCCGGGTAGTGGCCGCCGACGACTTCCGGGGTGTGGTCAAGGATCACGATGCCATCAAACTTCACCTCGACCAAGGCCGTCATGATCTTGGACATGTCGTAATAGCCATTGTCCATAAAAGTCTCGACGAAGTGGGGGAGCGGCGCGCTGACATTGCGGAAGTGAATCTTCCAGATTTTTTCCGGCCCGAAATAACGGATCATCTCCGCCGGATCCTTCTCCGTGAGCGCGGCGCCGCCTTCGTTCCAGGTACCGCAACAGAGACAGATACCGACGTTGGGACTGTTGGCAATCTCCATGGCCCGCTTGTATCCGGCGAAATTGGAGAAGATGCAGCGCGGGACACCGGCCAGGATCGGTTGTGGCGGATCATCCGGGTGGATTCCCATCCGGACGCCGTTCTCTTCAAGAACGGGCGTGACCTGCTTGATGAAGTAGGTGTAGTTCTCCCAGATCTCGTCTTTGGTGAAGACCCTGCCATGCGAGAGCGGCTCGTAGAACTTCTTATCCGCCCAGACGCCCACCTTGTTGGGGCTGGCCATGTCGAATTCCCGGGCGGAGGCGCCGCGAATGGCGGCTCGGCCACTGCTCCAGATTCCGTTGCCCATGTGGGCGTAGGTGGTGTAGTAGATGCCCGCCTGACCCAGGTTACGGATGTATTGCTTGTACTCCTCGATCTTCGCGTCGCGGCCAGGGAGGTTGAGCGTGACCTCAGACATATTGTGCACGCTGGTGTTGCCGATGTTCCACACCGTGATGCCGGCGTCGGCATAGCGCTTCTTGATCTGCTTGAAGCCATCGGCGGTCCTTAGATCGGGCGTAGACCCTACGCTGACGTACTCTGCGCCGATCTGCTTGAGGAAGAGCAGTTCTTCGTCGGTCGGGCTGGCCGAGGTTTGTGCACATAACTTGATCCCAGGATCAATCTTGTGCACGGTGGCCGACGCAGTCCGTGGCGCGGAGAGAACACCGGCAGCGCTGAGTGCGCCTCCCACGGCTAACCTAACGAATTCTCTGCGATCGGGGGTAAAGCCGTCTTCTGCTTTCCTGGTTGCCATAACACCTGTCCTTATCCGAGTACCGAGGGTAAAAGCTTCGCCGCGAAACTGCAAATGGATGGCCTCACAGCAGTTATCAGGCGCGGGATTGAGGAGCTCCGGCGAGAAGTCCCTTCTCTGCCATGAAATTGCGGTGATACTCTTTGTCGAAAGAAACGGAGCCTGGTAACGGGATGAAACTGCTCGCCAAGTTCAATCTCATACTGCTCGTCATTTTCGGCGCGGGCGGCTTGCTCATGTGTCAGCTCTCTTACAGCTTTCTCATCCGCAATGCCCGCCGTGAGGTCCTGGCGCAGGCTGAACTCATGGTGGCCAGCACGCGGGCTGTGAGGGACTACACCGAAGAGGATCTGAAGCCGTTGCTGGAGAAGAATCCACGGCACAAAGTACGATTTCTCGCCGAGACGGTTCCCTTCTACGCCGCCACCAATACTTTCAACCGGACGCGCAAGAGCTACCCGCAATACTCCTACAAGGAAGCGACGCTCAACCCCACCAACCCGGAAGATCGCGCTTCTGACTGGGAAGCGGACGTCATCCATAAACTGCAGGACAACCCGGCCATGGATTCGGTCGTCGGCGAACGGTCCACGCAGGACGGCCAAGTGATGTTTCTCGCCCATCCCATCAAAGTGACGGCAGGTTGCCTGGAGTGCCATAGCACGCCAGCGGCTGCCCCGCCCGCGATGCTCGCGGTCTATGGCTCTGCGAACGGTTTTGACTGGAAGCCGAATGAAGTCGTCGGCGCGCAAATCATTTCTATCCCGACTGCTGTGCCCATCGCGATGGCAAAGGCAGGCTTTCGCGGCCTGCTGACGGCGCTGATCATTACCATGCTGGCCGCGATTCTGGCCCTGGACGCCGGAGTCTACTGGCTGGTGGTTCGCCCGCTCAAGGTGGTGTCTGAGAGTGGCGACCGCATTAGCCGGGGGGACAAGAATGTACCGCCGCTGGTGGTATCGGGAAAGGATGAAATTGCCACCGTGACCGCATCCTTCAATCGAATGCGGGTGAGCCTCGAAAAGGCACTGGCCATGCTGGATGAGGAATAGTTACTTACGGCAGGTGGCGAGGAACCGGTTGCGGTCGGCTACCGAGGCAATTTCCCGGGACACCACGTCACACAGTTCCGCTACCGAGGGAGCGCGTTTGGCCGCACGCTTGACGACAATTTCGGCAATGGGACCGATATAGGCGGCAAGATCGCGGGCGACCCGGTCGAGGACCGCTTTTTCTATCGCGGTTGCGCTGGCCTCGTTCACAGCCGGAGGTACGGCGATGGCTGCCGCTGTAGCACCGGCCGCATGGGCTGTGGTTGTTGCTGCGGGGGCGGAGTCGCCGGGGCCTTCAAGGTAGGGGCGTAGCGCCCGCACCAACACCTGTACGTCTGACTTCCAGCGGGCGTGCGTTAGTTCCACCGAATTGCGAAAAGCAAGTTCTTTCAGCTCTTCGGGGAGTTGATCGGCTCGTGGCATTCTCGTTCCCCGGATCAATACGGGGATGACAGCGATATCCCGCTGCAACGCCGATACGAGCTCGAGGCGGAGAAAGTCAGCCTCATCCTCCAGGCGCCTCTGGCCTAAAGAGCTTTTCGATTCCAGCCATGTCGGACCCAGGATGGCCAGCACCACGCTGCATTTGTGGATGCTCTCGTCGATGGCTTTTCTGAAGTCGCGGCCGGGCTGGATGGCGTTCACGTCCATAAAGACGGAGTCTTCGTGGAAGATTTCGGAAAGATCGTCAGACAGTCGTCCGGCTTCTCCTTCTGAATCGTCACGCCGGTAACTAATGAAGATGCTATGCAGGACCAATCTCCTGTCAATCCGTGACTTTGCTGAATTCGTTTCTTGAGTTTACGCCGCTGCGAGGGTGGGGCGCGTAAGATACTTCAATCTTCAGTACCGGGCAGGTTCCTCGATGTCAACGCCGATTTCAGTTTGCTTTATGGTTATGCCCTTTGGGAAGAAGCTAACCCATGCAGGCACGGATACGATTCCGGTGGAAGTCGACTTTGATCTTTTGTGGGACAAGGTTTTTCGGCCCATGATTGTCGAGGATCTGGATCTGACGCCGATACGAGCGGACCAGGATGCCGGTTCGCTGATTATCCAGGCCATGATCGAGCGGCTGGTGATTTCCGACGTGGTGATCGCCGACATGACCATCCCGAACGCCAATGTCTACTACGAGGTCGGGGTGCGGCATGCAGCAAAGCGGGAAGGCTGTGTCCTGGTGGCCGCCGATTGGTCGAAGCCGATGTTCGATGTGAGCCAGATGCGCCGGGTGAAGTTTCCTTTGACCGAGGGCACCATTACCGACGAAACGGCAGCCGCCATCCGCAAAGCACTGGTGCCCGGGGTCAAAGGGTCGCTAGATAATGTGGCCCCGGTTTTTCAGGCGCTACCCGGCTTCCCGGACCACATCGAGAAGGAGCAACTGGAGTCGTTTCGCGAGGTAGCCGGCAAACTATCGGAGTTCCAGGCGAAGGTGGGAGTGGCCCGAGGGCTGCCCCCCGAGCTGGCCGCGGCCATGGCTACCGAGTTGATTGACGAATACAAAAGCTATGCGATGGCGGCGCCCAGTATGGCCTTGGACCTGGTTCACTTGCTGCGCGATGGCCTGAACATGGACCAGGGGCTGCAATTTATCGGTGACCTGCCAAAGAGGGTACGCAGTCTGCCCGCCATCCGCGAACAGCGTGCCTTGATGCTGGGGAAGTCGGGGCAGGCGACGCAGGCCATCATTGAACTTGAGTCGCTGATTCGCACCGAAGGGGATACGTCGGAACGCAGTGGCCTGCTTGGGGGGCGATACAAGGGTCTGTACAACCAGGCGATTGAGGAAGAGGAAAAATCCGGCTTTCTTAACAAGGCCATCGCCTGCTATGAGCGAGCAACGATGCTCGACCTGAACGACTATTATCCGGCGAGCAACCTGCCACGGTTGTACCGGGCGAGGAAGCTCGCAGGCGACGAGAAGAAGGCGGCTTCCGCGGCGAATCTGGCACAGATGGCGTCAGAGCGGGCGCACAAGCGAAATCCGGCGGACGTATGGGCGACACTCACGCTCCTGGGCGCTGCGTTCGACGCCGGAGATGTTCCTTCATTGCAGAAAATGCTGGCTGAGATGGGGGAGTCGGTGCCCTCGCACTTCCACCTGAAGTCCACCCTCCCGGATTTGCGTCGCTCGTTGTTGCTAAACGATGACCCGCAGACCAGCGCCGCATTGGCGACAGCACTTGCCGTCTTTCAACGGTGGCTCGATCCGCAAGGCACGGTCGTGGCCATGGCAGGGCGGCGCATCGATGCCGAGGGGGCAGAGGAGCGCCGCTTTCCCCCTGGCAACGAATCGGCGGTCGCGCAGCGTATCCGCAATCTGTTGGTGGGCACGGCATGCCAGGCGGTGGTTTCCGCGGCGGCCTGTGGGGCCGACATCCTACTGTTGGAAAGCGCTGGGAAGCTGGGCCTGAAACGGCGGGTGGTGCTGCCCTTTGCGCGCGATCGATTCCGTACAACCTCGGTTGCGGATCGAGGGGAAGCATGGGGGGAGCGATTCGACGCCATTCTGAATCAGCTAGCAAGCAGCGATGTCGTGGACATGAAGCTTACCGGTGACAACAACGAGGCTTATGTTCAGGCGAACGCCAGGATTGTGGAGGAAGCATTGACCCTGGGAGCTGCGACGCGCAGGTATGCCCTGGCCATGGTGGTTTGGAATGGCTTCACGCGCGGCACCACGGACCTGACGGATGATTTCAGGAAAGTCGCGCTGGGACGTGGCCTGGAATCGATCTCAGTACCCACGTTGTGATGGAGGCAGGCGCATGATTTATCCCGAAAGGTGGCAGCATCTGTCACCCCGATTCAAGGAAGAGCGGCCGCGTCGCATGCTGGCGTTGGACGGCGGCGGCATTCGTGGGCTGCTGACGCTTGGCATCCTGGAGGCTCTGGAAACGCTGGTACGCGAGCGGACCAACCTGAAGCTATGTGACTATTTCGATTACATTGCGGGCACAAGCACAGGAGCCATCATCGCAGCTGGTCTGACCTGCGGTATGACGGTGGCGGATCTGATCGAATTTTACCGGGAAAACGGGAAGCAGATGTTCGAGCCCTCGTTTTTGATTGATCGCGTGAAATACTTCTACACGGCGGACCCGCTGAAGGCTAAGCTGCAAGAGGTATTTGGTGCGAATACACGGCTGGGGTCAGACAAGCTGAGGTGCCTGCTACTGGTGGTAACCAAGAACGTGACCACGGATTCGTCCTGGCCCATCAGCAGCAATCCGGACGCCAAATACAATGAACCGGGACGCCTGGACTGTAATTTGCTCATGCCACTGTGGCAATTGGTGCGAGCCAGTACAGCGGCGCCGGTTTACTTTCCACCGGAGATCCTGCAGTGGGATCCGCGAGACCAGACGAAGACCTTTGTGTTCGTCGACGGCGGTGTGACGCCGCACAACAATCCGGCTTTTCTGCTTTACCGCATGGCGACGGACCCGTCTTACCGCCTCAACTGGAAAGCAGGTGAGCGCGAGATGCTGATTGTTTCAGTCGGCACGGGCGCAGCGGAGTCGATGGGAGCGACGGCGGCTTCGCCCAACAAAAACATCGCTTTCACGGTGGCCGGCCTGCCGGGAGAGCTGATGTATGGCATCCAGGTAGAGCAGGATATCAACTGCCGCGCGATTGGCCGGTGCACTTTTGGCGCACGCCTCGACCGGGAAATCCTGGACATGATTCCCCGTGATGTGGAAGCCGGCATGAATCTGGAGCAACGATACGCAGCGCCGATGATTCCACTTACTACTGATCTGGGACGGCAATTCCTCTACGCGCGTTACAACGCTGACCTGAGCGCCGAGGGGCTTACCGCGGCCGGCTTCCCCAGCGTTCACGCTTCCAACATCCAGAAGATGGACGCCGTCGAAAACATGGAGACGCTGTTGGCGATTGGGAGGAAGGCGGGCGAGGCGGTCAAGGCGGAGCACGTGGGGAGTTTTATTTAGAGCAGTACTGCCTTGAATGCCTGATTGCTTTAACGGGCCCCCTTCTCCGCCACGCCCGCCGCTCAGAAATGTGACAACCGTCACCGACGCAAGCCTGCATGCCTGTCAGTCTGAGGAATGAGGTGCGTCTCATGCCTACCAGTCTTGCAGCAACCAGCATCCAGCCGAGGTCGATCCTGGTCGCCACCGATTTGCACGATCTTGAGTTCCTACTACCGGCAGTGATGGAACAAGCCAAAGCAACGGGAGCGAAGGTTTGGCTCCTCTATGTCGTTCCTCCGGAGACCGCAACCGGAACGGGTGCGCTTCCGGAAATGCAAACGATTGCCTTCCGCCGCGCGGAAGAGCTACTGGCCAAGGCTGCATTCCAACTCAGAAATCAGCTCATCCGCTGCGACTATGAAGTTCGCCGCTGGTACCCGGTGGACCGAATTATCGATTTCGTCCACGAACACGAGATCGATCGAGTGATTTTGGGAACCTCGGGCAAAGGGAAGTTGGGTAAGCTGCTAATTGGATCGGTCGCCGAAGAATTGATACGCAAACTGGATGTTCCTGTTTGCGCGGTCGGACCGCATTGCCAACCGCCAACGACCAGTACATTCCGCCGCATTCTCTTCGCCACTTCGTTGCGCCATGATTTCGAAAAGAACCTGGCGTTGGCAGCGCAGCTCGGCACCGCTTCGCGCGGTGAACTCATCTTGCTTCATGTCATGGAGCAGGACCGGGGCGACGAGAGCGTCGATCTTCGCGTGGTATCCAAGATCGATCGGATGAGAAAAGCCGCGGCGTACTTGGGCCTGGTCCCGCAGCTACGCATTCGCCACGGAGAACCGGTGGAGGAAATTCTCGCGGAATGCTCGGCGGTCAGGGCGGACATGTTGATACTGGGTGCAGTTCCAGCCTCTGCGATGGCTACTACCTTCCGCTCGGGCGTAGCCTACCGGGTCATCGCACGTGCCCCGTGCCCCACTTTTACTGTCTGTAACGCAGCCGGCAAAAAGCACGCTGAGGCCATCCGCGAGACCAGGACCATAACCAGTAATTCCTGAAGGGGATGCGTATGCTCCGGTTGACGGCAAACCAGCGTCTGAGACTTATGGTTGTCCATGGGTACACCTTGGTGGGGCTGGGGCTCGCGCTCTTCTACATTCGCTCGACCATGACCAACCTCTTGTTTTCTGTGTTTGGGGGCGCTCTCGCATTGTTACTTGTCACGGCTTCTCTGCTGCTCATCGCAGGAGTTGATTGGCTCTGCGCCGCTGGTCTTGGACGTCAGCAAAGCAACGGGCTGAAAGGCGCTCTGATGGTAAGCACCACGGTAGCCGGCGCCTGCGTTTTCCTGGCTGTCTATCCTGGGACCACCTTCCGCATGCTCGCTGACGTTTTCGCGGTGTACGCGCTGTCATTGACGGCCGGCAAATTTGGGTTAGCCCGTAGCTGGCCGGGAAACGTGCGAGAGAAAACCACGATTTATGTCATGGCTGCGATCGGGCTCGGCTTCGCCGTTCTTCTCTTCGCCGTCGCCCGCCGGAATGACCGCACCTGTCTGGCTGCAGTCGCGGCCTATTCGCTTTTTATAGGCACGCAAATGTTGCTCTCGATGTATTTCCTGCAGAAGCAACTAACGCGTGCCATCGAGCCGGCTGACGGTAACGAAAAGACGCCCCTCACCGCTTTTCGCTAGATTGCAAGACGAAACTCTCGCCTCCGAGGCGACATTGCGTCGCCATGTTCGTCGCGCCAGCGTCACTCCGTTCCCGCTCTATCCTGTAATCCATCTCGTATCAATTGCTTAGCGAAATGATGGTCAGGTTCCATTCTTTGGGCAGCGGTTTGCACTCACGCACAGCAAAGAAGGAGATGGAATGCTCAGGATCTCTATAGACCACGATAGCCAGCCTGCAACTCTGAAAGTAGAAGGCAAATTAGTCGGACCATGGGCCGCGGAACTGGGAAGAGCCTGGCCCGAGCTGTACACACCCGGCGTACAAAGCGGGCTGCGCGTCGACCTGCGGGGAACGACCGCGATCGATGCCAATGGCACCCGGATACTGCAGGAAATTGTCAGGACAACCGGCGCAGAACTCTTCGCCGACTCGCCCTTAACCCATGACTTTGCCAATCAGATCATGCGAGACAGATCGCAAGCGGAGACCGAGTGATGAATGCCTTCCCAAGTAAGCCCAGCGCCACTTGCGACCACTGCAAGTCACAACAGGACACCTTTCTTTGCCATCTCTCTCCAGCGGCGACCAAGGCATTCGACGCAATTAAAGTATCCAAGCATTATCCTGAAGGCTCGGTATTGTTCCTCGAGAACGAGCCCGCGCGTGGAATATTTCTCGTCTGTTCCGGAAAAGTTAAGCTTTCGGTGAGTTCAAAAGCCGGCAAGACGCTCATTTTGCAAATCGTCAAGCCAGGCGAAGTGATCGGTCTGAGTGCGTCGATGTGTGCAACCCCGTATGAAGTGACCGCGCAGACTCTCCATCCCGTGCAGGCCGTCTTCATTTCTCGCGAAGATTTCCAGCAATTCGTGAATCGTTTTCCAGAAGCCTATCCCGCAATCACTCGCCAGTTCAACCTGCAATACCAACGCGCCTGCGAGCAACTGCGCACCATTGGCCTCTTCAGCACCGCACAGGAGAAGCTGGCTCGGCTTATCTTGCATTGGCCCTCAGACGGGAAGCCGGCGATTGAAGCAAATCAGATAAGGGTGCCTCTGACGCACGAACAAATAGCCAGCTGCCTTGGTTCGACACGCGAGACAGTCACTCGCACGCTGAGCGATTTCAAGAGCAAACATCTGGTAACGCTGAAAGGGGCGACCGTCGTGATTCCCGATCGCTCAGCCCTGATGGCAGTCAGCGGGGAGTAGCGCTTCCGGTTGCCACCGGATGAATGTACTATGGGCCCAGAAGTGCTAGACAATGAATGCAGGTATCAGAGGTCTCACTGAACATGCGCACGGGCTGTTCAAAGAGCTCTTCCTCGCCTTCCCGGACGCCATTCTTGTTACTTCCCTCGCCGGCAAGATCTTAGCCGCGAATCCTGCGTGCGAAACGTTTTTTGGCTACACAGACGCTGAGTTGGCCGGTCATCCGGTGGAGATGCTGATCCCGGAAAGGTTTCGCGAACATCATCCTCACTACCGTACCGATTTTGCCACTGCGCCCGGCGTGCGCCCGATGGGCACCGGTGTCGAACTGTATGGCCGGCGTAAGGACGGATCAGAATTCCCCGTCGACATTATGCTGAGCCCGGTCAAGAATGGCAGCGAACAATCTATCCTGGCCGTGATCCGCGATGTTACCGCACGTAAGCAAATGGAAACCGATTTGCGCCGCAGTGAGGAACGATTTCGTCTGCTGGTGGACGGCGCTAGAGACTATGCGATTTTCATGCTTGACTGCGAGGGAAGAGTCACCACCTGGAACCCGGGTGCAGAAAGGATCAAGGGTTACACCGCAGCCGAAATCCTGGGCCAGCACTTCTCTCGCTTCTATCCGCAGGACAGCGTGGACCGCGGAAAGCCGGAGCACGAATTGATCGCGGCCGCAGCCGAAGGCAGATTTGAAGATGAGGGGTGGCGCATCCGCAAGGACGGTTCCCGCTTTTGGGCGAACGTGATCATTACTGCCCTGCGTGGAAAAGACGGCAAGCTCATCGGCTTCTCCAAGGTGACTCGCGACTTCACGGATCGTAAGCGAGCCGAAGAGGCCCTGGCGCTGGAACTGAGCAAGGCGCTGCTGGCCAATCCCGATATCCGGCAACTGCTGGTGGCGATTGAAGCCAGCATCCAGCGCTTAATTCCTCACGATTATGCCGCGGTTGCTCTGCACGACCTCGGCAAAGCGAACGAGCTGCACGTGCAGGAGCTTCCGTCGGTTATCGAAAGCTCTGCCTCGCCGGAGAGAATCCTGCCTGTCGAAGGAACTCCGGAAGGCTGGGTTTTTCGCAATCGGGAACCGCTACTGATGAGCCAGAAGGAATCCAAAGAAACCGGATCGCCCGCTTACCAGCTAAAGGCTGGTATTCAGTCGGGTTGCTGGGTTCCTCTGGACTGCCGCGGAGAGGTGTTGGGTACACTTTTCGTCGGCTGCAGGCAGCGGAATGGCTTTGATCCCCGGAATATCGAGACGCTTCTTCTGGCTGCCGCCCAGATCGCCGGAACCATCAGCATGGATCATAGCTTCCGTAGAATTGTTCAACTGAGCGGCCAGTTGAAGGAGGAAAACCGCTACCTCGAGGAAGAGCTACGCATCGAACATAACTTCGCCGAAATTATTGGCGATAGCAGCGGCTTAAGAGGTGTACTGAAGCAGGTAGAAACCGTGGCCCCTACCGACGCTACGGTCCTGATCCTGGGGGAAACGGGCACCGGCAAGGAACTGGTGGCGCGATCCATCCACACCATCAGCCCGCGTCGCGACCGCACCTTCGTCAAACTGAATTGCTCCGCCATTCCGCTCGGGCTTTTGGAGAGTGAGCTGTTCGGGCATGAAAAAGGCGCCTTCACGGGCGCCATCTCACAACGGATAGGACGTCTGGAACTAGCGCATATGGGCACGCTCTTTCTGGATGAGATTGGCGACCTGCCGCTGGACCTGCAACCGAAACTTTTGCGCGCGCTGCAGGAGAAGGAAATCGAACGCCTCGGGGGACGAAAAACCATCCGCGTCGACGTGCGGCTACTGGCCGCGACCAATCGCGAACTTCATAAAATGGTCAAAACCGGAGAATTTCGCAGTGATCTCTACTATCGACTGCGGGTCTTTCCGATCACCCTTCCGCCGCTACGATCCAGAGCGTCGGATATTCCGTTGCTGGTGAATTATTTCGTGAACAAACACGCGCGACGGATGAACAAGCACATCACCACCATTCCCGAGCACACCATGTCTGCCCTCGTTGGTTGGTCATGGCCGGGAAATGTACGCGAGCTGGAGAATTTTATCGAACGGGCAGTGATTCTTACGCCGGGGCCGACGTTGCGGGCTCCCTTAGCGGAACTCGAGAAGATCGACGAGGAAGGGGAAACTGTACCTGAAAATAATCTTCTAGCAACGGAACGAGAACACATTCTGCGCGTTCTGCGCGAGGCCAGGGGAATCATCGGCGGCATCGGGGGAGCCGCGGAAAAACTCGGCATGAAGCGAACAACCCTGAATTCCAGAATGAGGAAATTGGGTATCGAGCGAAGCGACTACACCTAGCCGCGTTTGCTACTCGCGCATGGTGAGCACCGGGCAGGGGCTGCCGCTGATCACCTGAAACGCGACTCCCGTGTTAAAGTTGTCGAACCAGTGCGACGTACTGCGCGTCCCCAGCACAATCAGGTCAGCGTGGACGCGATCCGCCAGCAACAAGATGCCGTCGGCTGCATATCCATACTCAAGAACGCACTCGGGCTCACACCACTCCTTCGCCACATCTGGCACCAGCCTACGGAGGGCGATTACAAACTGATCATTCAACTCCTGGTCGCTTACTCTGTCATGTGCTGCGAATTCGGGCACCACGTGGCACATGTAAAGATGGGCGCCAAAATCCTGTGCGAACGACAAAGCAAAGACAAATGCCTTCGCCGCTTCGGCCGAGAAATCTGTCGCGAAGACGATCCGCTGAAAGTTGACAGGCGCTTTCGGTGGCCGCACGGCAGGCCCGATGGTAATGATGGGGCACTTCGCTTGATGAATTAAATGTTCGGCGGTCGATCCAAGTATCAGCCGCGCCAGGCCTTTGTGGCCCCGCGTACCAATGACGAGCAAGTCCACGGATTTGTCCCCTGCCGCCAGCAGGACCCCCTCCACAGGACCGTTTGCTTCGCACAAAATTGCCTCGGCCTTCACCTGTTCCGAAGCGAGTTCTTCTCTCAATCGCCACAGCGACTGTTGGCCATAGCGACGAAAAAGGTCAATAGAGATACCGGCGTCCGGGCTGCTAAAGGCTGCTCCAAGGTCGATAACATGCAGCAGACGCACGTTCGCGTGATAGCGCTGCGCAAGTGCCTGAACATAAAGCTTCGCGCTTTCGGCGCTGGGCGAAAAATCGGTTGCGAACAAAATTGTTTCCAGATTCACGGTTACGGGGCTTCCAATGATTGGCATACGCAACTCCACCTGCTCGGCTCTGTGTTCGTGCAAGAAATTTGCCGGTAACGTCATCACCGGACAGTGAGCATTCCGTGCGGTGGCGCTCACCACACCATCGGAGCAATCTACCTCACGCTGTCGGCCCGATTGACCATCAACAAGAGAGGTGGGAAGGCACCACCAGCACGGGGCAGCGCGCACCTCGAACGATCGCTGCGAGTTTAGTCCGAGGTGTATGGTGCCCCAGAGATGCGTTGGCCCTTGCACCCAAAACAATGAGGCTCGCTCCGTTTTCCCGTGCCGACTGGAGAATCTCCGCCGCTATGTCACCTGTCCTTACCTCAAACTGCAGTGTGCATCGTTCCCTGTAGTCACTTGGCATGAGTTGATGAAGATCGAATTTGATGGTGCGCTCAGCTTTGGCCCGCTCCTCCAACGTGCTCGCTTCAGGGAGTACACTCAACGCCGTCAACCGGGCGTTGTCATCCTGAGCCATGGAACCGGCATACTGAGCCGGGATCATCTCTCCTTCTGCGAGATCGACCGCGAGAACAATCGAGCGGGTTGGGCGCTTGCTTCGATCGCAGGTTGGCCCCGTCACCAACACGGGACAATTCAAGTTGCGGATAGCCCACTCGGCGACGGAACCAAGCGCAAGCTTTGCCAGCCCACGACGACCGTGGGATCCAACCACCAGCAGGTCAACACCGTGGGCCTTACAAGCGGACCGAATCGCGTCATGGGTAGAACCGAGGAAGACGAGTTCTTTGTGCTTCACGGTCCACAACTCAGGAATATGCTCCGCATATTGATGAAGCTTCTCGCGCGTTGCCTGCAGATCGACCAGTTCAAGCTCGGGGATGGGGCCGCCTATGCCAATCCCATAGAGCTCGGGCAGGATCGAATGCAATACGTAAAGCCTAGCGTGCGATTCTTTGGCCAGCCGAGCAGCCTGGTTGACTGCAACGGCACTTGCGGGTGAGCAATCGGTAGCCACCAGAATGGATCGAAAGCGAAGACCAGCGGGCCCCAGAGCGGAAACCTTTTCTGGCCTGAGTGATGGACTAGACGCAGCGATGATCATGGAAAAACTCCTTTCGTGTGAGCTATTTTGTGTTTGCGGCGTGGCCGAGAACGGAGTGCTGCTGGCCGTCGACGCACCGCGCTTTTTCCATCCACACATACGTCGCCGGGTCGATGGTTGTGCCACAACCTTCGAAATCGAACGGCACCAGGAGAACGGGACAAGAGGCGGCGGCAACGACGCGATAGACGGTGCTTTCGTCGAGGTGACCTTTCTCAATCCCGACTTTGGGCGCGCCCAATACCAGCAGGTCGGGACGCAACCTTTCCTCCATCGAAGCGATCGCCGCAGTGACTTCACCCGAGGTGACGAGATGCTCGACCGGCAACGTATGCGACTCGTTGAATGGCGCGAGGACGCGCAGGCGCGTCAGACAGTCGTGGCATTGCTGCTGCTTGCCGCAAAGCGTGCTGTGGAGCACACTGAGCTTGCGCCGAGCAATACGCTGTGCCAGATCTAGAGCGGCAATGCCGGCCGGGGAAAAGTCGGTAGCCGCGATTACCTTCCCCCACAACCAGCGGGGCAGCGCCGCCGGCTCCGCTGGAGTGCGAACGGTCAAGATGGGACAAGGCATTTCTGGCAACAACAGCCGCGCCATGCTGGCCAGGGCCATACTGCCTGCGGTTGTCTGCCCGATTGTACCGAGAATGAGCAGGGATGCCGAGTGCCGGCGAACCTCTGCCAGAATTTCGCCGCATACTTGCTCGCGCTGCACGAACGAGTCATGGTTCGCGCCATGGCGCTGAGGATCCCGCTCCATTGCCGCCAACTCCGCGCTGGCGGCACCGCCCTCTAATTGCGCATGAGGCAATGCATAGACTATGGGATCGAGCGAGTGGACCACCACGAGTTCCGCACCATATTCATGGGCCACCTTCTGTGCGTAGCGCAGACCATAGTCGCCATCTCGTTCGAGATCCCCGGCATAAACAATCTTGCTGAAGGCAGAGCTGGTACGTGACGGTTGGCCGGTTGCGGATAAAGCAGCCTGCATGCGTTCGGCAGATTCCTGAAGTCTTGTCATGATCGCCTCGGTTACGTTAGGTTTCCCACAACGCACGACGCCCTCACTCGACGGGTGCCGTGCCCTTTTCCCGTCTAGAACTCCAACAGCGTCATAACCGGGCACGGCGCTTCGCTGAGCACGGTGGCCGCAATGCCTGGAGCCAGGTGAGTGGCGATCGACGAGGCGGGGTGCGCGCCCATCACGATCAGATCGGAACCGCGTTGCTTGGCCAGATAGACCACGTCTACGCCCGGAGCGGTCGTGGCGACCCGGTTGCGCAGCCAGGAGTAGCTTCCCTGCTCCTCGGAGACGTACTGGTGAAAGGCGTCTTCGAAGGCGACCCAATCCGGCTGTTGCTTGCTATTGGGTTGTTGTGCGTGGAACAGGACCAGCTCTGCTCCATGCTGGGTGGCGAGCTTATGGGCAAACGCGGCGATGTGCGCTGAACGCGGATCGAGGTTCGTGGCACAGATCACCTCACGCAGAGGCCACTTCTTATCTTGTAACGGAGGGACCGCCGGCCCAACCAGAAGCACTGGGCAATGCGCCTTGCGCAGCACCGCTTCCGCATCTGAACCGAGTAGAAGCCGGTTGTAGCCTCTTCTGCCATGCGTCCCGATGACGATCAGATCTACATCGTTCTGCTTCACAGCAGTCAGGATCTCGTCGTAGAGCGGACCGCTCCTCGATATGGCTGTAGCGTCGTATCCTTCGGCACGCAAGGCGGCGCTACTCTGTTCGAGGCGCTCTGCTTCTGCTGCCTCAATCCCCTCCTGGTCGATCCAGGCAGCTTCTGGAGGAGTCATCAGGCTGACGGGCGGACTGACATGCATCAGGAGCAGTTGCGCGCGATCCTCGGAGGCCATGGCTTTCGCGTACTCCAGCGCCCGATCCGAGGTCTCGGAAAAATCCGTAGGAACCAGGATTCGTTCAAACGTAACGGCAACGGGGTTTGCGGTAGGCATAGAAAACTCCTATAGACGCTTATGGAAAGGCCGCCTATAGGAGACACGTTAGCGAACGGCACAATGTTTGACTGTGACAGCAATCACATAATGACGAGGCCCAGCTCAACCAATCCCCAACAGCTCACGCGACAGATGTCCGATCACGGTCTCAGGAGCATCCGAAAGACCGGTCCTGACTGGCGATACCTGAATTAGCGCGCTCCGCGGGGAGTTAGCCAACCAATCGGCAGATCGTTTCAAGCGGAACCTATTGATTCACCACGATGATGAGACCTTCATCGGCGTTTCACTCACTTTTAAATGAAAAACATTTCTTGCACTCAACGTTTCAACTAAACTCGATCAGGTTTTCTAAACACTAACGATAGAAGCGCCGTGCCTCGCAAGAATGAATTTGAACACAGGAGCGCGTGTATGAAGAGTCTGCTTGCGGTTTTCCCTTTGCTATCTTTATTCGGGTCTATTTCGGTGTTTACACCCCTGGCAGCCGCTGCAACGACCCCGATGGTTACTGTGGCAGTCTCGCCGAACCCAATCACAGCTGGCCAACAGGTTAGCTTTACAGTGACGGTGACAGGCACTCCTCCTACGGTACCTACCGGGGCCATAACGGTATACTTCGCCGGTTCAGACTATGCGTTCTGTACCCTTAACGGCAATGGAGTCTGCACAGCCACGGCGTTCACCAGGCTCTCACCCGCTTCAGTTCAGATCTATGCTCAGTACGCGGGCGATGCAAACTACTCCTTCGCTCGCTCAGCGGTCACAAATCTAACGATCGTCGCGGCACCGGGTCTGCCTGCGACCACCACGACGCTGGTTTCTTCAGTGAATCCATCGACGGCTGGTCAGTCGGTTGCGTTGACGGCGACGGTCAATGGCAGCGGGGCGACAGGCAAGGTAAGCTTTTATTTGCCCGACTCAAGGATTCCGCTGGTCCTGCCCTTGGGTAGCAACGGAACAGCGACGACCACCGCGTATTTTGTGTCGCCAGGCACCCACGTTATCTCCGCCAATTATTCGGGAGACAGCACTCACCAGGGATCGGCGGGAGCAATTGCCCAGATCGTGGCGGCGCCGATCACATCGCCGCCTTTGAGTTTTATACCCGTCGCTCCCTGCCGGGTCGCGGACACACGGAATGCTGCCGGTTCCTTCGGGGGTCCCATCCTGATGCCGGGCGTCGCGCGCAGTTTCCCCATCCCGCAAAGCGCGTGTGGCATTCCCTCGAATGCGACAGCCTATTCGCTCAATGTGACAGCTATTCCCCAAGGACCTCTCAGCTATCTGACCGTGTGGTCGACCGGGCAGCCGATGCCCACTGTATCGCTCTTGAACTCCGACGGCCGAGTGAAGGCTAATGCTGCAATCGTACCCGCCGGGACCTCAGGAGCCATCAGTGTGTACGCTGCCGGCATGCCTACCAATCTCGCGGTTGATATCAACGGATACTTCGTTCCCTCGACTCCCTCCGCACTGGCCTTTTACCCGCTGACCCCGTGCCGTGTGGTGGATACCCGTAAGGCGGCCGGACCGTTGGCCGGTCCCTATCTTACCGGTGGGCAACCCCGCGCATTTCCCATTCAATCCGGCAGCTGCAACGTCCCAGCAACCGCGCAGGCGTACTCTTTGAACATCACTGCAATCCCCGCGGGTGTTTTGAATTATCTGACCGTCTGGCCAACTGGACAGGCACAGCCAACCGTCTCCACCCTGAATGCGATTACTGGTGCAGTCACCGCAAACGCCGCTATCATTCCCGCCGGGACCGGGGGGAACATCTCCCTCTTTGTGCATGAGAGCGCCGACGTTCTGGTAGACGTAAACGGATATTTTGCCCCACCGGCCAGCGGTGGCTTGTCTCTTTATACGGTGACAGCCTGCCGCGTCCTCGATACGCGTACCTCGGCTGATCCAACGTTCTCCGGAGTCCTGAACGTAAAAGTGCATGACAGCAATTGCGCCCCTCCGAGAGCCGCATCGGCCTATGTGTTGAATGCGACAGTCGTTCCTACCGGAGCGCTTGGTTACTTGAGACTCGGACCTGCGGGGGCGACTCCCACTGTCTCCACACTCAATGCCGCAGACGGGGCCATCACCTCGAACATGGCTATCGTCCCCACAACCAACGGCGCGATTGATGCATATTCGCCGAGTCCGACCGCTTTGATCCTCGACCTCTCGGCATACTTTGCTCCTTGAGTGAGCCACTGGTGCCACCAGTGGCTGAGGAAAACAGCCAGGGGAAGCCAGTGCGCACCGCGGTTTCAAGGGGGTGCCCAACTTCGGTCTGTCGCAACCGTGCCTATGGTGTGGCTATTGCATGCAGCCCGGTTAGCTGGTACGCCAGGCCGCTCACACGGTCGGTGTCCGAAGTGTGGAGAGTCGTTCGATGAGATGGCGGGCCTTCGGGCGAAGAGCACGTCGGAGTAATCAGGCTGACGGGGGCACTGACAATGTTCGGTGTGGCAGCAATCACACCAGAACGAGCGCCAGCTCAATCAATCCCAAATAACTCTCGCGACAGATGCGCGACCACGGTCTCCGGAGCATCCGAGAGACCGGTCCTGACTGGCGATACCTGAATGAGCGCGCTCCGCGGCGAGGTTAGCCAATGGAAACGTTCACTTTGGCTCATGGCGGCAATCGGCCCGGCGGAAGGATCGCCTTCGCAAATGCGATTGATGGCCGTGAGGTGCCGCTTGACGCTCTCTACATCGATATTGGGCCAGAGCGCCAGCAGCCGAGCCTCATCGACATGCGTGCTGGCAGCGAGGAGCTTGCTGGTTTTGGCGAACACAATCACGCCGGCATTCACAAACTCATCCCGGTCGACGCGCGGCACGACGCGCACGACCGCGTACTCATAGGGAATGCGCTCGGGCATGCCGTATTTCCTCCTCGAAGATGGACGAGGCCGCCAGCCGGCGGCGAAGAAAATCATGGTATCGGCTCCGCTGGTGATCGGCATCCAGTGCAGCATCTTTACCCGTTAGCCACGCGTCGGGTATGCCGCGCAAAATCTCGGCGATGGACCCGTCTTCGAGTCGAGCATGAGCCGTCTTCGAGGCCGACTCAATATCACCGGCCCAGCGCAATAGCACATGGTCGCGAATCCCCTCGAAAGGAGCCGGCACCTTCGCTTCGGCCGTTGCCCAGTTGTGATGGAAGTATAGCGACGCGCCGTGGTCGATCAACCACGTTCCGCCACGCCAACGGAGAAGATTTGGATTACGCGGGGTGCGGTCGACATTCAACGTAAACGCATCCAGCCATACCGTCAGCGAGGCCATGGCTACATGGGCGGTGTCGCCGGCTGCCAGGTCGAAGGTCGTCGCGCCTTCCAGGAAGGCAAGTCCCGCATTCGTTCCGACCGAGGCCCGTAACAGATCTCGTATCTCCGAATCGGGTTCCTGCCGTCCGAACTCGTGGGCTTGCTCGACCAGCACAAGCTCGGGAACGGCAAGGCCAAGCAGACGAGCCAGTTCCCCGAGACAACCTCGCTCACGAGCGCCAGAGGCCCCTGGCCAGCGCCGTGCATCTTGACGACATAGAGCTTGCCGTCGTCTGCCTCAATCAAGCCCGGCATGGAGCCGCCTTCGCGCAAGGGAGCCACGTACCGAACTGCGCTTACCTGTCGCAGAGCCATAGGAGACAGTCTAGCCTTTGGGTGGGATCGAGCAACGGCGATCTTATCCGAGAGCGTCTTCCTTGGGCGTTTCCTGCGGGCCGTTTTTCTCGCGAACGATGTCTTGAACTGTGCTGTACAGCCAGCCTGCGGCGGTCCGCGCGTCGGCGAGGACTTTACTTCGGATCGGCTTCGGAAGCCACTTGCGAATTTGGCCGACCCCCTCCTGCGTGATCCGCTCCTCACCCAGCGACTTGAGCCCCTGTACGATCAGGCCTGTCTCCGTCAGCCTGAATCCCCTCAGTGTGACGTTAAGGTAGGATTCAGGTCGTTTGAAGAAATATGCGCGAAAAGCGCTATAAGCGCTATAAGTCTGCGAGCGGAATCTTTTTAGCAGTAGCCGGAGGAGGGCGGTCGTGCCGAAGGAGGGAGCAGAAGCCAGCCAGAAGGACGGGCTCTGATTGCACCAAAATCGTCGGACTCGCGCCTCGTGGCGTGTAAGTCCTTTGTTTCATGAAGAGGCTCAAAATTTTCAATTATTTATTTTGTGGGAGGAGTTTCCAGAAGTTTGCTGTGGTCGCTCGACGGAGCCGATGGCGGGGCGGCGGCCGGCGAACAGAAAGCATGCGCAGCCGCCGGTGTTGTGGCTTTTCTACAATTGTCAAAACTACTCCATCACGGGAGCGCACTGAGCGCCCCCGCCTCCGCCGCGTGGCAGGCTCTGCAATCGAGCATGCAGGTGCGGATGGCGTCCGAACTTCAAATGTTTGAGAGAGGGGCAGGCCAGTAGCCAAGGGGCTCAGGCCAAGCCGGGCAGCGCCTGCAATGGGAGTGGCGCCGACATATTTGCTTGCTGCCTCCAGCTTAGGGCGATTTTGAAAATACGTCCAGGGCTAATTGGAAAAGACGGGTCTGGAACAGAAACCTCTGGTAACCAGCTCGGTGCTGCTTCGCCCGATTTGCCCGCTCGAACTCCCTCCGCCACTTGAGCACTTGTTTGGCATTCACACCGTGTGTTCTAGCCACTAAGGCCGCACTAGCACCGGCCCCAGGGTCAACTGCACAATCTGTCGCTTCTCCCAAACCGATCGCCAGCGCCGAACCCGGCGACCTGTACTCACCGTGGGAACTCGGGATGTTCAACATGTTCACGGTCGCCGAATCCATCGTGATCAAAGACGGAGTATTGGTTCAATTTGAGGGGCTCGCTCTGGTCAGGTGAGCGTGGCGGACGTCCCCAGGTTTGCCCCTATAACGCCGGCAGCCGCAACATCGAAGACCTGTTCAACGAACTTCTCGCATTAGGCCGCACGCTGAGCGAAGAAGAACTTCGGCATGTCCGCGAACATATGACGGAGGAGGAGCTGGTAGTATTCGATATCCTCACCCGGCCCGCTCCAGAACTCACCACAGAAGAACGCGCGGAGGTAAAGAAAGTGGCGAAGCGACTGCTCGAAGGTTTGAAGGAGTTGCTCGTTCTCGACTGGCGGAAGCGCCAATCGGCTCGCGCGCGCGTCGAGGACGCTATCAATGAGGCGCTCGATGAAGGATTGCCGCGCGCCTACTCAACCGATCTTTACAAGCGCAAGTGTTCGGCCGTATTCGAGCATTTCTACGAGAGCTATCCCGAGAGGGACACAAATATCTATGCCGCAGCTATCTGATCGAGACCGCGACTTTATAACATGCAAAGTGCGTTACTTTTATGGCCCAGACGATCCCTTACAATCTCGATAGCCTTGGCTGGATGCAATTTGAATCTTTGATTCAAGTGTTGCTCAAGGCAGAACTTGGCATAGGCGTGGAATCTTGGGGTGGAAGTGCTGATCATGGGAGAGATGCATATTGTGGCCAGGAGTTAAATTTTCCCAGCCGCCATACTACAAATCCGGGTCCGTTCGTTTTTCAAGCCAAATTCATCGCTGGCGCCAATGCCGCCGGAGCCGACTACGGATCTTTATTGATAAGTTCCGTGAAGAAGGAGATTGCTCTTATAGAGAACCGCCTTCAGGCGGGGCGGTGGAAATACCCAAGGCAATATGCACTCGTGACGAATGCTCCACTGACGGCCGCTCATCGCGAACACATTCGCAGCCTCTTCCTGGCAACTCTTGGCGAATGCCACGTGACGCCGCTTGGTGCCACAGACTTATGCGCGCTATTAGATTTAAATATCTCTGTGGCACGGGCTTTCCCCCAGGTCCTCAGTCTGCGCAATCTGTTCGAGATTCTTGATCAGGTTGTTAAGAACGAGATTATCCAAAGAACCGATGCAGTCCTACGAGAGGCTGATGCTCTCTCCGGTGTTTTCGTCCCCACAAAAGCATATGAGGATGCATGGGAAGTTCTCGGAAAACACAACTTCGTTGTACTTGAAGGCGCTCCAGAGATGGGGAAAACAGCCATAGCGTGGATCATCGCAGCAGTGAAATTGGCTCAGAAATGGCAGGCCATCGACTGCGACACACCCGCTGATTTTTTTGCTGCCTATTCGGAAAATCGTGACCAGGTTTTCATTGCTGACGATGCATTTGGCACAACGGAGTATGACGTTAACAGGGGAAGCGAATGGGGGCGACAATTACATAAAGTCATTCCAAAACTGAATGGGCGTCACTGGCTAATCTGGACCAGTCGCATGCATATTCTTCAAAAAGCTATACACGAAATGTCACTACAGGGTTCGGCCTCTAAATTTCCCGATCATAAAGAGGTCTTGGTCAGAGCCAACAAGCTCGAAACCAGCGAACGAGCTTTGATGCTGTACCGCCATGCACGAGCTGCAGGAATGGATGAACGTGCGAAAGCCATCGTTCGCAAGCACGCAGGAGAAATCGTAGGAAATGCCCACTTTACGCCTGAGCGAATCAGAAGATTCGTTAAGGACGCCCTTCCAGAACTGCTGATACAAGTATCGTCCGGGGAATGTAGTGAAGAACAGTTGAGTGTGACGATAAAGGAGGCAATCGAGAATCCGACTGAGCGCATGAGAAAAGCATATAGAAAGCTTGAGGAAGCCCAACAGTATCTATTAATATCGATGCTCGACTGTGATCGCTCCCCGCCCATCAAAGAATTAGAAGAGTCGTATCGCAGATTCTATGAGCCAAGAAGGCCCATGAATGAAGAGATAGATCTCCTCAAAGAGGGCTTTCTTCAGGATTCCGCTCCTCACCATGCCCCCTGGGAGAAGCGGAAAGGCCAAAGGGTTGACTGGATTCATCCCAGCTATCGGGATTTAGTTATCGAGGAGCTTGAGCGCGATGCGACCCTTAGTGAACACTTTCTGCAACGATGTTCCTGGATTGGTCTCAAGCTGGCGCTTTCGGTGGCCGGAGGCGCTGGAGGACAACGCCGCTATCCCTTGATGTCGAGTGAAAAGTCATGGAGCATCTTAGAGCTGCGACTCATCACTCTTCTTCGAGAGATCCAACTGGATTATCCTGTCCGTGATGTCCTGCAAACTCTTCGTGGCTCCCTTCAGGGCGCCCACGGTTTAGAGGATGTTCCGGAAAGACTTGCGCGAATTCTTGTTAGTTGTTGTGCCGCGCTCCGGGAAATTATCAATGATCGCCCCGACGACCTCACTCATGGAATATTGGAGGAATACTATGAAATGACGATGACCGTCTCTCCCCCTCCTCCGATGCCAAACACCTACCAACTTTGGAAAAAGGTGCAAGCGGATTTCGAAGCGAGTTTAGAGACTGTTCTTGGTGGTTCTCTCCTTGAAGAAAATGTGCTTTCAAAGTGGGTAAAAGTAGTTGAGATCATGAGCAAGACAGATAGGCGAGTACTGCTTCAGGACGGCTATCCCGATAGATATCATGATTTGATCGAGAAACTCTGCGAAATCGTCAAATCTGAGGCACGGGCCGATCTCTCGTTGTCAGAAGAAGACGAAGCAATATCGGGCGAAGCGGACCGGTTATTGTATTTGGCAAATGACTTGCACGAATTAGTTGAAACGTTTCCGATTCTAGAGGATTCACTTCGTAGCGCTAGTGGGAGAGCCACTCATCAGTCCGAACGCCTCAGAGAGGCATCACGGAGAGAGCCAAGTAGCGATGAAAGCAACTGGTCAGGGACACGCGATATCACGTCGCCACCCACAATCGACTTGGAGCGCCTCTTCTCGGATCTTTAGCCATCTGGCATCGTATGCGGGGCACCACAGAATTTACACAATATAGCGCGCTAAGAAACAGAACCGATCGGTACCCAGATGCACCAAGTCCCAGATTCCCGCGACGGAATTTTATGCCCTCCCGGTGAGATGATTAACGCCGGCGAGCTGCGCGAGTTCGTATTCTGCGAGCGCGCATGGTGGCTGAGTCGCCAGGGCTACGTGGTTTCCGCCAAGGCCCAGCAGCAGCGCGTCGCTGGCGTCACATTTCACGAAAGACGGACAGGGGCCGCGCGAAGGGGCAGCAATGCCCAAGCCCTATGGTGGGCCATCCTCCTCATGCTTGCCGCGCTGGCTTTGTGGCTGGCTAAATCGTTCCTCGGGATGCGCAAATGACGGAATGGCTCATCATCGCTCTCATGGCCGCCGCGCTTGTCCTTTTCTGGAGCCACCGCCGCAACCGCATGCTAGGCGGACTTCAGTAAGCGTCGTTTTAAGGCCGTCTTGATAAGCGGTGTGGTTTAAGCGCGGGGCTCAAGTGTCCATCTATTTTTAGGTGGACACTTGAGATGCTGAGATGATGGAACTTCCTGCCGGAGATCTCGTATCCGCCGACAACGAGGAACAGGAATGCCCCGTTCTCATTTCGCTTCGTTACATCGTTACGGCCTCAAAGGCAAACCTGAAGCGCTGGTGCGGACAAAGACCGGAGCCATCATTCCCATCGTGCGCAAGCGTACGCGGGCTCCCAAGCGTCCCTATGACGGCGATCTCATCCAGACCATCGCCTACTGCGTTCTGGTCGAGGACAGATACGGTGAGCCGCCGCCCTATGCGCGGATTCAGTATGCGGATCGCTGGTTTGACGTACCCTATGCGCCGGAGGCAAACACTGGGCGCTAGACGTCAGCCAGCGTCTAAGGGAAGCGCGTTGGGCAGGCGCCGTCAACCGCTCGCATGGCATTGCCAGTAAATGCCGCAACTGTACTCAGCGCCAGAATTGCGGGCAGGCTCTGTAGGCATAGACCCTGGGGTGTACCAGCCGCCATCTGCCCTCGTCGCAGAGGATGTTCGAAGCCCATTATGCGCACGTTGCCACGAATATGGGGATGCACTTGCAATTCGATGTGACGCCATTATGATGTCACTATGCATCGCAAGGCAAACAATGGGACGTCGAAGCGGCCTGCATCAACGCGAGTGCCGGTAACAGTTCGCCTGCCTCAGAAAGTAGTCAAGCAGATCGATGAAGAGCTGGGCCAGCGAGACATCCCTCTGTCACGGAACAACTGGCTCCTTGAGGCAGCTATCGAAAAGTTGCGAAAAAGCAGTGCTGGAGGCTCCAATGGCCCGCAGTGACCTTCTTATTTCGCTCGTTCAGGCCGGAAACAACGGGGATAAAAGAGGATTTCGCACGGTAACGGAAGCCATTATTGCCGAGGAGCGTGCAAAACGGCATGATGTGTTGGCCGACAGGCTTTCAAAGGCAATTGCGCCTAACGGAAACGGGAATGGAAATACTATGCACAGCGCGACGATAACCCCCATCGATCCGTTGAGCAGAGGCAGAGATTTCATATCTGAGATCATCCCGCGTCGCAGGCTCGAAGATCTGGTGCTGTCAGACGAGTCACGTCAAGGCCTTAGAGAGCTTATCGACGAGCAACATCGTGCCGACATTTTGCGGGCCCACGGTCTTGAGCCACGCAGCCGGGTGCTCCTTGTTGGCCCCCCAGGAACGGGAAAAACTACGGTTGCAGAGGCTCTCGCGGAAGCTGTAGCGGTCTCCCTTTTTGTCGTCCGCTATGAAGCCATCATCGGCAGTTATCTCGGCGAAACCGCTTCCCGGCTTAAGCGCGTGTTCGATTATGCGCGGACGACCCCGTGTGTCCTGTTCTTCGACGAGTTCGACGCCATCGGAAAAGAGCGCGGGGATATTCACGAGACGGGCGAGATTAAGCGGGTGGTCACGTCACTGCTGATGCAGATAGATGAGCTGCCGAGCTATACCATTGTTGCCGCCGCGACCAATCATCCCGAGCTCCTAGACCGTGCTGCCTGGCGAAGGTTTCAGCTGCGCCTGAATCTTCCTTTGCCCTCGCCGAAGCAACTTGCCGACTTTATCGATGCATTCCTGGCGCGGTTCGGAGAAGCTCCGGGCCAATCGCCGACCTCCGTTGCTAAGGCACTGGGCACAATCAGCTACGCCGAAGCCGAGGAATTCTGCCTTGACGTGCGCAGACGTCAAGTGCTGTCTGCGGGCGAGAAAACCCTCAAGAGTATCATTGCCCAACAACTGAGTTTGTGGACATCCAAGACCCGCGCAAGACGAACGCCACCAAAAGGGGAGAGTAATGCCAGAGCTTCCTCTGCTTCGTCTTCCAAATCCTAATCCCACAGAACTTCCTGGCGGTCGACGCCTGATATCGAACCTCCGGAAACCCCCGAAAGGAAGGCAGCGGGATCGTTTCGGCCCCGTGTTTGACCGTCTCCAGACGGTTTTTTCACGCGCCGGCGGCCCCATCGAGCTCCGTGATGATCCGACTGCGCTTGCCCCCGAACGTGTGATCGTCTTTGAAATCGGCGGAACAGTTGCGAATTTTCTCAACGCACTCAAAAAGATTGATGGCCTTGAATTTATGGCGGAAATCGACACGGATTTCCCGCCAGACGAAGACTTTGCAGTTAAGTACGGCGACGGGGAGAAAAAGGGCCAGGACATTCCCGGTAAGGAGGTGTCCGGACGATATTATCTGGCTATGCCAGACTTACAGGCGCTGCGACAGCTTTTGAGCCTGTGGGAGCGCTGGCAGAACGACGAGCCTCTCGACAGGGGTCTTACACCGATAGGGCATTTGTTCGCTCAGTTGCACGACCTTCGGCCATGGGGACTACAGGATCGCATTCCACCTGAAACCATAGCGTTCTGGCGCGAGGAGCGGGAGCGTGACCCGCAGAGGCCTGTCCGCACGGAGATCGAGCTCTGGTATCGCGTCAGCGAGGCACGGCGGACGGAAGCCACCGGGGCTGTCCGGCAAGTTTTAGCGGAGGCAGGCGGTAGTGTCGTCCATGAAGCGATCATCCAGAATATCGCCTATCACGGCCTGCTCGTTGATATCCCTTCCGCATACGTGCAAAACCTCATCGAATTGCAAGCGGTGCAGCTGGCCTTGGCTGACGAGATCATGTTCCTGCGCCCGCAGAGCGTATTGCAAGATCCCTTAGCGATGGAAGCCGTAACCGACAGAACTCCGGACGCTACCGGAACCAGACCTATCCTCGGGACGCCCGTTGCTGCACTTCTGGATGGAATGCCCGTTCAAGCGCATACGCTGCTCACCAATCGACTTATCATCGATGATCCCGACGATTTGGGAAGTCGGGCGCTTGTGTCACAGCGCGTGCATGGCACCGCGATGGCATCGCTCATCTTGCATGGGGATCGCAACGAACAAGGTGAGACACTGACGCGCCCACTCTATGTTCGCCCCGTCATGATTACCAATGAGCATGGTATTGAACAGACCGAAAACGACCGACTCCTTATTGACACGATCCATCGCGCGATTCTACGGATTAAGGGCACGGAGGCCCAGGAGGGCGCAGCTCCGACGGTCTTCATGATCAACCTTTCAATGGGTGATGTCCGCCGACCATTCTCAGGAGTTATGAGCCCGCTTGCCCGCCTGCTCGATTTCCTTGCGGACAAGTACGGTCTCCTTTTTCTCGTCAGTGGCGGAAATATTCTAACTCCCCTAGAGATCGCTGACTTTACAAGCTGGACCGCATTCGAGCAGGCTCGGCCTGAAGTGCGCGAGCGGGCAGTCATCAAATCCTTGAACAACGCAAAATATGAACGCACCATCCTGTCTCCCGCGGAGGCGCTCAACGTTCTCACAATAGGTGCACAGCACAGCGACAGCGTGGCAAACCGCCAGGGAGCTTATAACACGGTTGATCCGCTCCAGGACACCACGCTACCCAATATCACCTCGGGGCTCGGTCTGGGCTACCGCCGAATGATTAAGCCTGAACTGTACTTCCCCGGAGGGCGAGAGCATGTACGCATGCAGGCTACCGGCACAACGCTCAGAGTTGTTCATAGTCAACCTCGCCGGATCTACGGCCTGAGTTCGGCCACACCCGACGCGCAGGGACAGGGGCGTCTTGACCAAGTGGCACTTACTGCAGGAACAAGTCCTGCCACCGCACTCGCGACCAGAGCCGGAGCACAAATCTTTGAGTCCCTAATGGACAGGGACGGTGGTTCCTTGCTTGCAGATATCGATTCGCAATACTACGCAGTCGTCGTCAAGGCTCTACTGCTGCACTCGGCTCGCTGGAGCGCCAACGGCGAGTTGCTAAAAGAGATCTGCGGCCCTGAAGACCGGCGCAGAAGTGTGGAACGGGCCGACAATTGCGCTCGCTTTGTAGGATATGGAGTACCCGATATCGAGATGGCTCTGGAATGCGCCGCTAACAGGGCAACACTCGTGGGTTACGGGGCTCTTCAGACGGACACCGCGCATAGTTATCTGATTCCGCTGCCTTCGTGTTTAGAACGCGTCACCGATCCCCGTTCGCTCTCTATCACGCTCGCGTGGACCTCACCGATAAAGCCAGGACATCAAAGCTATCGTTGCGTCAAAATGGAGGCAGCTCCGGACACCCCTCTCCAAGTCCTCGGCGTTGAAAGAGGAAAGAGCCAACCGGCTGATCCTACCAGTAAACGGGGGAGCGTCCTCCATGAACACTTCGAAGGCGACTCTGCGGTAGCATATATCAATGACGGGCATCTCGCCTTGCGCGTCTGGTGCAAGGAAGACGCAGGTGTCACTGATAGCATCATGGTTCCCTACGGCATTGCGGTAACTATTGAAGCGGGAACTCACCTACCTGTATATGAAGAGATTCAACAGCGACTGCGAATTAGGCCGCGCCCATGAGGAGCGTTTCACTTCTGGTGCGCCGGGAGAGAATCGGCCAGAGATAACTCTACCGTCCTGAACGTTTAGGCAAACACCCCAAATTGAAGCCGGGGAGATTCTGACAATGCACGAAAAACCGAACAACATCTCAGAGGTTACGCGGCGGGATATCGTGGACGCGTTGCTCCTCGACAAAGATCCTTTCTATGGCAGGCTTGACCTCATAGCATTTCTGAGGCGAGTGTGGCCGCTGCAAACAATGCCCTCCGCAGACGACCGCTTCAACAATGCGGAGGGCGATATTTGGCAGCACATGGTTAATAACAGCGATTGGTCCATGGATGAATTGCTGTACAGCAAACTTCACGTCCTCGACATGCCAGATGAAATGTTTGCCAAATTCTTGGAAGCGTGCGTTCACCCACTTGTATCATCTGATCCCGAAAAGATAGACAGATTAATCGCCCTCTTTAACGAAGCGCTCGCCAATGACGGATTCTTGATCCGAGCCTCGGGGCAAATTTCTGGACACACATCCTATAAAGTCGTCAGTGCAACGGGAGCGGCTGGATTGAACGAAGCTTACGAAGTGGTGTTGTCCTTCGCGGGAGAAGACCGGGATTACGTCAATGAGGTGGCGGCGCTCTTGAAATCTAATGATGTATCGCTATTCTACGACGTCTATGAAGAGGCGACACTTTGGGGTAAAGACCTCGTTGAGCATCTGCATAAGGTCTATAGCGGTTCCGCCCGCTATTGCGTGATGTTCATTTCACACTTCTATGCAGAGAAGCCATGAGCGCCGAAGCGCCTTCGAGCGAGCAGTTGAATCCAAAGAAGAATATATCCTGCCTGCTCGCTTTGATGACACGGTTCTACCGGGACTGCGGAAAACCATCCACTACATTGATTTGAGAAAAAGGACCCCAAAGCAACTTGCCGATTTAGTTCTCCAAAAGCTCGGAAGGAAGAAGATTTTCTGACACCTGATTCTTTTTGCTGATTTCATAAAAGAATTCATTTTTCCTGAATTGGGGTACTCGGCGCTCTCAAAGGTAAGTGATCGTTCCTAGCGAGTTGCTTGCGCGCATCACTCCAGCAAATTCCGACAGGCCATGCCGGGCGCATCTGGCGTCCCGCTCAGCGCGTGATAATCCGGTTTATCCGATTGCCCATTCGAATTCCATGCATCGCGCTGGTCAACCGCTTGCCTGTTTCCTGTTTCGTGGCAGGACGCCGTAGATCCGCTATCCGAACAACGCGTTTTTCGCCCCGGAAATGCCGCAGAACCGTCAGGCAATCGACGTCCGAATAGGAGCGGGGCAGGCTAGCCCGCGTAGGCTGTTTCTGGACACCTAAAGGTACATAAATTTCCCTTTATTGCGGTGACCCCCAGCAGGTGGCCGACAAGTTCAAGGACTTTCAAAACGACTTGATCGGGGCAGGCTATACCCGCATGAACTTTGGCAGTAACTCCGACCCGCTTTTCAAGCAGTCCCTAAGCCGGACGGTGCGCGAAGGGCGCCGCGTCCTTTCAGGATCCGGCCGTCTCTTCGTGGTGGTGGAACGCAGCGCTGGCCACGCTCTGAGCCTGCTCCCTAGCCGGGCGTAGTTCAGCGACTACCTCTCCTACCCTGCTAATAGACGACGCGGCTTTCTCGAGGACCACCTCCAACACGCCGTTCCTCACTTCGACATTCTTTATCGCATCGACCGTCTCCGGTAGGGAGTACGCTCGAACGAAACGGCCGTGCTGTCGCTCGATCATGTACGGAATTGCCCCGCGGCGCCTGAGCAAGGCGGGCCGTTCGCCGCTTACGATGAGGTCGTTGTGCTCGATCCGCACGTCGACATCTTCCTCAGACAGCCCGGGAACTTCGACCTGCACAACCAGTTCCCGGTCCTCCTCGTAGATGTCGCTAGGCAGAAAAATGCCTTCCGTGGCTTCGGCACGTATCTGCCGCTGCTCGGAGCCTTCGCTGTCCTCGCCGAATCGTGATGCCAGCACGAAGCTCAACTCCGCCAGGTACTTGGTTCCGGAATCGGTGAGGCTGTAGCGCTTCTGTGGACGCCCGCGAAGCGACTGCAGCTCCTCGGAGGTCAACATGCCTTCATCGACTTGGCGTAGTTTGCTGACGAACGAATAGACGGTATTCTTGGCCGCGCCGGTCAGGTCTTCGAGTTCCGAGACCGTGAAGGTGCCGAGACGCAGGGCCGCCCGCGTAAGCTGGTAATTCTGACCGTAGTTGGGATGGGTCACGTTCATCGCTTTACAACCGTCACAGTACTAGGATGCGCGTTTCCTTGCGATATAGCAAGGTAAAAACAAGTGGTCATATAATCAATCATTTACATAAGCTTTTGTGAAACTCCTGGAGAAGCGGCCAGTCACCCGGTTTCAGGGCCAGTCCGGCCTTTAGTTCCTGGGGCGTCAAGGCCAGTAGCCGTCGCAGCAAGCCATCGGTGAGCAATGCGTTCTCTCGCTTATCCGCACACTCCAGGATCGCTTTCGTGATGTCCCAAAAGATCTCCTCGGACGAGAATCGAATCTGTTCTGCGAGTTTGTCCAGTTCTAGAGGACCGAAGAACTCCAAGTCCTTGGGATCGAAGTACCGGCCAAGCTCGCGGCGGAACTTTTCCCAGAGAAATTTTTTCACCTGCTTGGTCGCCGGGTCGCCGGCCTGGTGAACATGCTCCCAATAGAGAGCTGCACTGAGCCAGATCTCTCGAACGTTCTTCGACAGAAAGTTATTCTTCGGCAGCATGTGGGAGAGGTACTCATGCTCGAAGAGCATCTCGAGGATCAAGGTGCCATAGAGCGAACGCTCGACTAGTTGAAGATTCCATCCGATCTCGTTCGCAAAGAGGCTGGAGGAGGCGCAGTAGTCATCGCCATCTGGATTGTAGTGCGCGCGCACGGGATAGCTGGGGGAATTCTCGAAGGCTGCAAGTCCGTACCGGACGCCAAGTTCCCTGATCCACTGGACCCCGGCCTCATGCCTTGCCACGAGATGGTCCCCGCCGTCGTACGATCCGGCGATCGCAGCCTCAAGACGCGCTGTGATCGACGCAACCACAGCCGCTGCCGGAGGTGCGAGCCTCTGCACGTCCAGGTCGAGCAGGACCTGGCCCCAGATTGCGGCTGCATCCTCGACAGTCAGAACTTTGTGGATCTGCCTCGCAAACGACTCGGCTGTTGCGACCACGACGCGATTCCAGTTCGTTGCCGCCCGGTACAAATCAGGCAGCGAAGGCGCGATGGCTTCGGCCAGCACGTGCAGCACGTCGAACTGCGCCCGAACGATCGGAGCAACAAACACCGATTCGAATTGGATAGGCGCGTTCTGGGCCAAGCCGAAATTCCCTCAGCGAACAACGTACTCACTTACTGGCTGGTGGTTCAGGTTTCGCCGGAGTTGCGACCGCTTCGACTTTGGACGGAAGCAGATTGCGCTTCCGAAGCTGCGGGGCGAGAAAGTCCTCATAGAAGGACTTACCCGCCGCCGTCATAGCTCCGGTGCCAAATGCGACTCCTCCCACCTTCAACGCATGCAGGATCCAGAGGACCACCACGGTTTCGCCGACACCAAGAAATCCCCCTTCGAACTCGGCCTTGGCGTCGATATCGGCCTTGCCGCCGGCCTCTTCAATTGCAGCGTCCATGGCCTCATTGAATGAACGGCGCACGGTCTCCTCGCTGGCGCCTGAATCGACATTCTGAAGGTGGAACCGAAGCTTCCCATCGGTGCTTTCGCTCATCATTGTCCCTCGTGACCGAAGATTTCCAGAGAAGCGGAATTATAGCGCGAGGACGTGAACCGCATTGGGCGACGCGTTGGCTCGCTTGAACCGCGACATCCAAAGTGATGAACACGTCGGGGACCACGAGGCGTTAGTCATCTCCCCATGGATAGCACCCTATGCGGCGATTTGAAGAGAGCCTCGTGGCTATCGATGAAACGGCATCCGGCGGCGCTGGAAGGGCTATCCAGTAAGGGGGATTTTTCTGCGTCCGCTTTTGGTCCGCTTTTGAGGCCAATTCAGGCCAATTCGGCCCGATTGGGAACGAACCAGAACGAACGCGATTTCTTTGCTAATCTGCTGAATTAAATGGACCTGCACTGAAAGGATTGGAGGCGCGGGTCGGGATCGAACCGACGCATAAAGGTTTTGCAGACCTCTCCCTTACCACTTGGGTACCGCGCCATCTCTTTGCAATTGTAATGCCTGGCAGACGGACGGCCCGAAGGTAGCCATCTGGAGCGGGAGACGGGACTTGAACCCGCGACCCTCGCCTTGGCAAGGCGATGCTCTACCACTGAGCTACTCCCGCATACGTCCTTGAAGAGTATATCGGGCACGCCACCGCCCGGTCAACGCACGCCCCTAACCCTGAACCAGGTAGCCCTGCGCCCTTGCCAATTGGCCTTCCACGCCCTCGGTCGTGTCTAACTCCAGATTGGGGTGCAGGATGGGCTCAAAGCGCTGCTTGATGCTGCGGTAGAGCCCCGGATCGCGGTTTTTTGCCGGGTGGCCCGGATCGATCCGCGTGAGGCGCTCCTCGGCTATCGCATCCGCGCAGATGAGGTGCAGAATGCGCCAGCGTGCACCGCATCGCTCCGCAGCCAGCAGCACATCGCCAATCTGCTTGCGGGTGGAAAAGGTGCGGCCATCGAAGAAGATGTAGTCCACCCGCCGGCGCTCGGTGAGGTAAGCGGCCGCCTGCTCCATGGCGCGCATGGTCAGCTCATCCTGTTCCAGGGAGTAATCGGTCAGCGTGCCCGGAAACAGCGCGGCACGCACCCTGTCTTTATCCAAAATGGCCGCTCGCAGGCGGTCCGCCAAGGCCCGGGCAAGGGTGCTCTTGCCGGTGCCGGGCAAGCCGGCGAACAGGACCCAGGTGGTCATGTACGAGAGGATAGGCCCTTAGGCGTCCAACATGTGGCCGTCGCGCATGTGCAGAATGCGGTCGCCAATGGCGGCTGCTTCGGGATTGTGGGTAATCATCAGGACGGTCTGCTTGAACTCCTGGTTGGAGCGGCGCAGCATCGTGAGCACCGCATCGGAATTCGCAGTATCGAGGTTGCCTGTGGGCTCATCCGCCAGAATGATCGCGGGACGGGTGATGAGCGCCCGGGCAATGGCAACCCGCTGCTGCTCCCCACCGGACAACTCGGAAGGACGATGATCGAGGCGCCCCGCGATGCCGAGCATGTCGGCCAGTTGCTTCAGAAGCTCTTCGTCGAGCGCTCCGTGACTGCCGGCAATGTCGCGGGCAATTTCAATATTGCCGCGCGCCGTCAGCGTGGGCAGCAGATTGAACTTCTGGAAGACAAACCCAATTTTGGTCTTGCGCAGTGCGGTTCGCCGCGAATCGGTGAGCTGGGCGAAATCCACTCCATCGATCAAGACACTCCCCGCAGTCGCGCGCGTGAGACCGCCAAGGATGTAGAAGAGCGTCGATTTGCCACTGCCTGATGGGCCGACAATACTGACAAATTGACCCGCCGGGACATCGAAGGAGACGTTGCTGAGAGCAGGCACCTCAACCTTACCCGCCCGGTATATCTTGCTTAGGTTCTTTGCCGCGATCATAGGCTGCACTGTTCGATTGTAACCGGCAGCAGCGCAGCCCCCGGGGTCATGCCACGACGACGATCGAGTCGTGCACCTCGGCCTGATTCTCAGTGCTCAATTCGCTGTTGCGGGCACGCAGCCCATGGCCCTTTTTGGGCCCTCGCTTGCGGGCCACCATCAAGCGGATCCGCTCCAGCATTTCCACGGGCGAGCAGGCTCCCTTGGGTAGAAAGGCGTCGGCACGATTGCCGCGGTCGAACGACTTCACGCTGCCGGAGATCAGTATGGCCGGCACCTCGGGCGCCAGTTCCTTCATGCGGCGAATCAACTCATTGCCGTCCATGTAAGGCATGATGAGATCGCTCACCACCAGGTCGATGCCCCCTTCGCGAAATAACTCCAGGGCTCGCTCACTGCCGACGGCTGTCAATACCCGATATCCACGGGTCTCCAACAGGAATTTGCGAACAGAAAGAGCCTGCTCATTGTCATCTACACATAAAATTGTTTTCTTTGGCCTCATGTAGTCCTAAATATCTCCTTCCAAGTGGAACGGTGAAACATGCGATGTTGGGCCGCCAGCGACCGCTGCGGCGTAAAGAAAAAAAAGGGCCCGCTCGCGGTCACTGGATGCTACGTGACTGCAGGTTTTGGTCAACAGCAACGCGCTCAAAAGCACATGCGGGCGCGTTCAGTCTGCATTTAAGTTGTCAGATTTAATCGCCGACAGATCCGTTACCAAACGGAAACGCTTGGACAGAGTACGAACAGGAAGGCATTGTGTAAACGGAGAAGAACAAGCGAAGTGGTGCTTGCTTTTTTGCAGAAGTTCCACCGCGGCGCGGCGTACTGTTGCCAGTGTTGCGTATACGCATGATTAACCCTGTTGAAAGGATGTGAATTGTTCAAGGAAAAGGGGGCCTTTTGCTGCGGGAGCAGTGCTGCCATAAAAAATAATTCGCAACAAAGTCGTTGTCGTGTTTAGGGGATTTGCGATTTCTGCTGTTGTTGATCAGATGCGGCACTGCCGGGAAAGACTCCGGGGAAAGGCCGAGGTGTACCCCCGCATGGTTGCGGTTTGACAGGGGGTGCCTGGAGTTCTATGCTCAAACTGAACATGAGACACACCTCGCATCAGCCTGGTTCCCTCTGTTGCAGCTGTCGTTGCTGCACATTGCGGGTGTGTGCCTGTATCGAAGCCTGATCGCCTCCTGACAAAGGGAACACTCATCCACCCGCAGCCACTGTACCGGCGCGGGTTCGCTCGTGCCCGGTGAGCCGCTGCCAACGATCTCCACCGAGGAAGCAAACATGAGCACCATCGAAACACGCATCCCACGGCTGCTGGAACAGGCCCCCGATTTCAAGGCCAAGAGCACGCACGGCGTCATCCAGCTAAGCGATTACACCGCCAAGGGCAAGTACGTCCTGCTCTTCTCGCATCCGTCTGATTTCACCCCGGTGTGCACCACGGAGTTCATCGAGTTTGCCCGCCGTGCGGATGATTTTGAACGCCTGAATGTGCAACTGATCGGCGTTTCCATTGACAGCGTCTATGCGCATATCGCCTGGGTACGCGATATCGAGCACAACGCTGGTGTGGAAGTGAAGTTCCCCGTGGTAGCCGACCTCGACCAGAAGGTATCGCAGGCCTATGGCCTGGTGCATGAAGCGGTTTCCGACACGGCCACCGTCCGGGCTGTCTTCGCGATCGATCCCAAGCAAAATATCCGCGCAATCGTTTACTATCCAATGCAATTGGGACGTAACGTCGACGAGTTAATTCGCATCTTCGAGGCGCTGCAGACTATCGACGGTAACGGCGTTTCCGTACCGGCGAATTGGAAGGTGGGACAGCCGGTCATCGTTCCCGCGCCCGCGACGGTAGAAGATGCGCGCAAACGCTTGAACGGCGGCGGAGCAGGCTTACAGGTAGAAACCTGGTACCTGGCGAAGAAAGATCTCGCCCCGCAGGGCAAATAGCCGCCCTTTGCGGGTAGTCTTGCACAAAGATGAGCACCGGTGGCGAAGTGGCTAACGCGCTGGTCTGCAAAACCAGTATTCGAGGGTTCAATTCCCTCCCGGTGCTCCAACATCTCGACCGCCCTACGAAGAGTGGGAAAACACTTCTTTGAGCAGGCTCGTCGTGCGTGCGGCAGGGTTGTGGCGGATATCCTTCTCCTGTTGCGCCAGCATATAAAACAATCCGTTCAACGCCTGGTTGACCACGTAGGTGTTGATGTCGAAGCTCGACGACTTCATGAACGGCATTTGCGGCAGACGGCCAGCGAGCGCCTGGTATTGCTGCGTGACATCATTTTCGCTCATCGCTTTTTCTACCGATGGACGGAACGCCGTGGCCAACTGGGTCGATGTTTTTGACTTGAAGTAGTCGGTGATGGAAGTGTCACCGCCATTGAGTAGTTTGCGGGCATCGTCGATGGTCATCGCGGTGACTGCATCGGCAAAAATCTGCTCCGCCGCTGGCGCTGCGCTTTCTGCAGCGTGGTTCATGCTGGCGATAAAGCCGTCGATCTTTGGACCCTCGCCCGCGGTACGCAGCACTTCCTCGACTGGCTGCAGACTCTTGGGCAACAGGATCTTGATGGCAGCGTTGTCGAGATAACCACCCGGATGATCGACCAGGTGCACGGCCTTTTTCGTGCCAACCGATAAGGCGTCTTTGAGGCCGGAAGCGATCTTGGTGTCGCTCAAGCTTGCGTTGCCGGCCAGGTCACCCAACTTACCCAGCTGCGGCATAGGGAAACTCTGCGCGCCCAGAGACGGCAAAAAGCACGCGAAGCAGAGCATGAGCACAGGACTACACACGGAACGGCGCATACGCTTAACCTTCTGAGAGACGGCTTGAGTGTAGTCCTGCCAGTCACAATGGGATACCAAAAGCGGCAATTCTGTGTTTCTTCTCATCAAATCGAGCCGCTCACATAAGCTCATACCCCTTTCGTGGATGGACGAGATTTTCAGGTATTGCCAGGGTAGTGCGTCACACAGATGGGAGTTTATTCACTGTCGAAAGCACCGATAGCCGATGCCTTTCATACAGGGCTCTATTTCCGACGCACTACACTAGGGATACCAGGTGACTTGCGCGGCTCCCAGGATTCCGGAATGGTGATCGGCGTCGAAGACGGGTGCCTTCCAATGCTCGGTTTGAATGAAACCCTGCAGCTCGTAGTGACTGCCGACGCGCTTGGTAGCATACAGGGTGAAATCGTTCTGCGTGGTGCCGCCGGGGATAAAGTCTTTCGCGGCTTTCGCATTTCTATAACTGAATTGCACCTGCTCCGTCGGCGAGAGATGGTAGGTGAGCCACGCTTCACCCCCTTTTGACTCGCGGCCGATCTGGTCTCCCAGGATGAATCCCTTATTGGTGTAGCCCTGCTTCTGGATCTGCTCCCAGTAAAGAAAGTAACCGCCATTGCTGCGACTGGTCGGCGGATCCGTATCTGCCGCTTCGACGCGAAGATCGAGTGCGTGAAATTTTGGAAAATGCGAGAGGTACAAGCCGGGACGAATGCCGGCACGCCGGGGAGCACTGATCGGGCTCACGTCGTCGTGGGCGAGGGAATCCGTATAGAGCGTGAGCCAGTCACGCAGGTAAGGGAGGCGATAGGAAAAATCAAATGTACCAAAGCGGGCGCCGGGATCGTTGCGCGAGACCTTCTTCGCCGCGGAGACATCCTGAAAGCTAAAGAAGCTGTTCAGGAAGGTACCGATAGTGATGGGTACATGCCCCTTGCCTCCCCAGATGACACTGCGAGAAAAGCCAAATTCCAGATTAGGGGTCGGCTTAAAACTGATTTTCTCGGCATGGACCCATGGAGCATTGGGATCGGTATGACCCTGCAGGCTGCCGACAAGAAACTGGTAACGGAAGGGACCGGTGTATCGCGACAGAAGCGGGACGTGCAAAGGCTCGACTCGGTCTATTTGAAAGGCATAGATATTTTCTGCATTGTTGCTCCAGGCAAAGCTTCCTCCTTTTGCCGGCCCGAGCCAGTGATCACTCTTGCCGAACGAGATCTCGTGGTTGGCCACCAGCCACGAGAGGTTCGCCTCCATCACTCGTACGTCGGAGATGGATGCAATAGGGCCAAGTGGGATCGTGTCCTGCCGAGTGTGGATGTCAAAGGGAATGCCGTCGTTTTGTGAAAGCAGCGTTGCAAGCGACGGCGAATAGCCTGCGGCCGCCGGTGCATGCTGCAGTTCTCCGCGCAGATAAAACGCGAATCTTCCCTTTTGCGCGCGAACGCTCAAGCCGCTCACATTGTTGAAACCCTGCTGGTATGGGCGGCCGTAGTCGTTTACCAGGCTTTGGCCGAGATGATAGCTGTCGCGCACCGGAGTGCCCGAGATGCCGCCGGCGCGGGTATACACGCTGGCAAGCTGAAGCGACTGCGTGTCTGGCTTTAGCTCGTGCGCCAGAGACTGAAAGATGTTGCAGGCGTCACTTTCAGCCGCGGTTTCGCCGATACTGTCGGATGCACGCTGCAATATGTGGAGAACGCTCGACCTGGTCCACGGCCGCATGCCTGCGTACGCAGCATCGACCTCTCCCAGCGCGTGCAAGCGGTCCATCGCCTGGTAAACCCAACTGTCGAGCGGAATATAGGTTGATCCGGTGGCATCTCCATACGGATCATAGGCAAGCAACGTGCTGACACAACGCCCGGTGGTCTGGCCACACGCTGAAGCAACACCCAGGCAGAATAAAAGCAACCCCAAGACGCGCACGACTCATGATGGCTAATCGCCGGAGGGCAAATGTCACACGCTTGTCACTGGCCCATCATTCCATTGCGATAACAGGAGGCTGAAAAGGACGAACGCCCACAGGGGAAGCAAAAAATCGAACGCTTCTGCCTCGGCCAAGCCGCGGACCAGCAGGAACAAGAGCAGGCTCAGAAGCACGGCTCTGAGCGAACCGCGCGGCAGGGCGCGGATTTGTCGAAACAGGCTTCCGTACAAACCAATCATCATGCAGAGGCCTACCACACCGTACGCGTAGAACTGTGTCAGGGCTTCGTTTTCCCCGTGGCGCGCCTCAAACTGATCCGGCCCAAAGGGAGGCACGACCTTCCACATGGAATCGAAACCATGGCCGATCCAGGGTTGATCGAGCGCGGCGCTCGAGACATACGCCCAGATGCCGGTACGGCCGGTGAGTGTCTCCGCCTGGTTGCCGGCATTGGTGTAAACGACGTAATAAGCCTCAAAGAGTCCCCAGAACGCGGCGATCACCAGCAACACCGTCAGCAGCACCAGCACCTTGGTCTTGCGCGGTATCGACCGGTCGATTATTAGCAAGAAGCCCTGGCTTACCAGGAAGGCGACGATGGTGGTCTTGCTAAGGCTGCGCAACAAGGTCAAGGAGAGGAAGAGAATGGTCCAGCCCCAGCGCCTCTCTTTGCGACGGGTGAGATATTGCGCGGCTAGAATCGCGAAGGCGCACAGATTGCCGATCTGGTTGGTGTTGAAGAGTTCCTCGTCACCCAGACGCAAGTCGGTTTGCGCGGGCATGATCCAGGCGATGCAGGCCAGCACGCACGCGCTGACGACATAGCCCCGCAGGATGGAGTGAGCGGATGCTGTGACCGTGCCGGTGCGTAGCAGCAAGAGAACGATGGCGACATCCGTAACCAGGCCAAGCCAATAGACGATGGAATTGGGCAGGGATACGGTGCCGCTCCACACCAGGCTTAAGCCCGAGAAGGCGAGAAAGACAAGCACCCAGCGGAGCGTGGGCACACGCAACATGGAAGCAAAACTGCGATGCGGATAGCCCAGGGAATGGAAGCACACCAGCAGCAGTAACAGTCCGTCCACCAGCATGCTCGCTGCGGCGCCGTCGCGAGCCGTCATCCCCAAGAGACGCACCGATAGCAAACCGAAGACCAGGCGCGCGGCAAAAAAGAAACCGACGACAAACGCCAGGCCGGTAGGTTCTACCGCCTGGCGGTTGTGGGCGAGTACGGGATACGTGGTGGCGCTCATGCCGGTATTAGTGGGTGTAAATGTCGGGTTCGCCGAGGCTTCCCGCAGGGGGTAGATGGCGGAGGTAAAGCACGATGGACCACTGCTCTTCGTCGCTCAGCGTGCCCTCTGAGCCAGGCATGCCCGATGGCCGAATGCCATAGTTCAGTATCCATTTCAATTGGCCGTCGGTGTAGCGCTGCACGTCGCGAGAGGCCAGCGACGGAATGGGCGGCGAGATGTGGTCGACGAACGGGACGCCGGTGTTCTGACCGTCGAGCCCGTGGCAGGCGATGCAGTAGTGCGAAAAGGCATCCTTACCATCGGCGCGGGCTCCCGGCGTATCGGCGAGCGGGTTTTTCGCATTCTTGTTCCCAATCAAAAAACGATGTTCGGCGAAGGTCATCACGTTGGTTTCCAGCTTTCCCGGGGCCTCAGCTTTGCAGCCGGCCAGCCCCGACAAGAGAGCGAGCGCCAAAACAGCCCGGTGCATGGTCACTCCACAACATGCACGGTCAGCGCCATGGAAGCGTGTCCGGAGCCGCAGAATACATAGCAATGGCCAACGAAGTCGCCCGCGGTGGTGGGGGTGACTTGCGCCTGGGCGGTGGCGTGAGCGCCAACTTTGAACTCAACCCCTAACTCGCGGATGCGTAGCCCGTGAGCAACATCTTCACTCTTGAGCACCAACACGACAGGCTCCCCTACTTTCAAAGTGATCGCCGCTGGTTCATAGGAAAAGCGGTGGGCAGTAATTTCGATGGTCTTGGGCGCGGGCTGCGCCTGGAGTTGTGGCATGGGCCACGCCAGCGCGAGGCCGACAGCACTCACCCAGATCGTCCGCAGGAACTTTTTCATCATAGACAACTCTCCCTCAATCAATTTCTTAACCCGAAGGTAACCTGCTGAGGTCGCCAAGTTGTCGTTGGCAGGTTAGCCAATTGTCATCCTTTTGTTGCGGCAGAAATCGGCGTTTGCCACTGCATCTGTTTCTTTTCCCTGTCGCGGGACGCGGGTTTTCTCCGGCGTTGGCATACATCCTGACAAAGCAATGACAACTCGGTAACAAGTTACGGGCGGTACCTCGGCATACTCAGCCTTTAATCATTTACTTCGAGGTAAACGTGAGACACCGTACAACACTCTTTGCGCCGGCCATTTGCCTGCTTGCGTGCGCCCTGGCGTCGCGGGCACAAACCCCGGGAACGGGGGCCATTTCAGGCGTGGTCTCTGACCCAACCAATCGGGTTGTGGCCAATGCCGAGGTCAACGCGGTCAATGAGGCGACCCACATTTCCCGCAGCGGCCGAACCAGCCCCGAAGGCGCTTTCCGTATCCCGCTCCTGCTTCCCGGTGTGTATTCGCTGACGGTGAGCGCGCCCGGCTTCGTCAACGCTTCGGCGCACTCCATTGAAGTAACGGTCAGCCAGATCAGCGCAGTCAACCTGACGATGGCTGTGGCCGGTGCGAGCGTTGAAGTGCAGGTGAATGGCCAGGCGCAGCTCGCCAATACTGAAAGCTCGACACTCGGTGGCCTGGTCGACCAGACGGCTATCCAGGCGCTGCCCTTGTCGAACCGCAACTACACGCAGATCCTTGGGCTCTCCCCCGGCGTGGTGGTGGATTTGCCGAATGCGACCAGCCTGGGCAGCGGCACGCAGAACGTCGCCTCTGACGGCGCAACGCCGACCGCAAACAATATTCAGTTCAATGGTATCGACGCTAACAACCTGGCGGAGAACTCTGCGGCCAACGCAGAGACCGATGCCGGAACGGCGATCCCGGCTCCAGACACGATCCAGGAATTCCGCGTACAAACCGCGAACTTCGATGCCGCCTATGGGCGCGGAACGGGCGCCAACGTCGACCTGGTGAGCAAAAGCGGAACCAACAAGCTGCATGGAAGCGCGTGGGAATTTGTCCGCAACAACATTTTCAACGCCAATGACTTCTTCTCAAAACTCGACGGCCAGCCTCGGGCCGACCTGAAACATAACCAGTTCGGGGGCGCGCTGGGCGGCCCGATCGTACACGACAAAACGTTTTTCTTTACGTCGTACCAGGGGCTGACGGAAGTGAACGGGCTGGGAGACGAGCAGCATCCGATTTTGCCGCTGCTCACTGCCGACCGCTCAGCGGCAACACTCGGGGCGCAATTCTGCCCGGCGGGACATCCTAATGCCGAAGGCAATCCTGGTGCAGGCTATCTGACCCAAGCGGGTGGAACGCAGGTGGCGTGTGACGGCAGCAATATCAATCCGGTCGCGCTCTCCATCCTCAATGCCAAGCTGCCCAATGGCCAGTTTGCCGTGCCGAGTCCGCAAGTCCCACTACCAAACACGGGCGACGATGCTTCTGACCAGGTTCCGATGGGGCAGTCGACCTACGCGATCCCCGCGCACTTTCGCGAAGACCAGTTCACCGTGGACATCGATCACAATCTGACACAACGAAACACTGTTGCCGGAAGGTTTTTCTATTCACGCGATAGAACGACGGAGCCCTTTTCACCGAATGCCGCCAACGTTCCGGGTTGGGGGACCAATGAGCTCAATCGCAATACCATGTTCGTGCTGTCGGACACGCACGTTTTCAACGCCAACCTGGTCAACATTGCGCGCTTCGGCTACATCCGCTTCGATGGATCCTCGACGGTAGCGAATCCTCTGCAGGCGGCCTCGATCGGGCAAGGGACACCCACCGGCACGACCACCAATTTGCCGGGGCTTACCGTTGGCGGATTCACCATCGGCGATGCGGGCACGCCCTCAGCCTGGCAGGTGACGAACACGTTTGTGTGGCAAGACACGGTAGCGCTGACGCGGCGCCGCAATAATATGCGCTTCGGCGCGGAAGCAAAACGTCATCAGGTCGACCAGAATGACCCTGAAGAGACCGACGGCCTGCTGATCATCGGCGGCTTCGACGACTTTCTCGTCGGCCAAAGTGCGGCGCAGAATGGCAGCCCGTTCGGGTTGAGCAATATCGGCGTCAGCTTCGCGGGAGCCGGCAACTATCGCAAGAACAATCGGTTCACCGACTTTGCTGTTTTCGCGCAGGACGACATTAAGCTGACGCAGCGGTTGACGATCAATGCCGGGCTGCGTTACGAGATCTTCGGCGCACCCTCTGAGATCAACGGCCGCCTGTCGAACTTTGATCCCAACATTGCTTCCGTTGGGCCGCTGCCCGCGGAGGGCAGTTTGACCGGGTTTACGCTGCCTTCCAATTTCGCGGGGACGTTACCCGCAGGCGTGGTGCGGACGCCGTATGCGGGGCTGTACAGAACTCCGTTTGGCAACGTCGCACCACGGCTCGGCTTTGCGTGGCAGGTGTTGCAAAAGCCCGCGCTCATAGTGCGCGGGGGATACGGAATCTATTTCGACCGCCACTCTGCCACCATTGCGGAACAAACCACGAACGATCCACCCTTCACGCTCAGCCAGATTAGCGCGGGGGCGCAGAACAGCGGAGCGACGCTGCAGAGTCCTTTTGTTCCGCAGGTTCCACCGAGTGCGAGCTTTCCGATTTATATGCCGCGTACGCCGATTTCCGCTCCGTTCATCGAAGCCACCAACCCGAACATTCTCGATGGCAGAACGCAGGAGTACAACCTGAACCTGCAATATGCATTGGGCGGCGGCTATTTGCTCGAAGTAGGGTATGTGGGAACGAACTCAACGCACCGCTCCGGCCAGGTTGAGTTTGACCAGGCTTTGCTCGCGAGCCCGCAGAACCCGGTCTTCGGCGAGACGACAAATTCTATCGGCAACGTGACCGCACGCATGCCGATTCAGGGAATCAGTGAGGGGTCGCTCTATACGGATTCTCCGTTTATCGCCAACTACAACGCCCTGCAGGCGAGCGTCACCAAAAGGATGACGCACAATCTGCAGTTGCAGGCGAGCTATACCTGGGCAAAGAATCTTGACGAAGTGAATGGTGAGGTCGGCACCGATCTGTTCGAGTTGCAGTTGCCGACCAATAACCAGCACGATCTGCGAAACTCATCGTACGGACCGTCGGGGACGGATCGTGACCAACGCGTAGTAGCCAACTTTGCCTGGACGGCGCCGAGGTTTAGCTCTTCCCCAAGGCTCGTGCGCCCCGTACTTACCGACTGGGTCTTCTCGGGCATCGCCGTGATCCAGTCCGGCGTTCCTCTGAGCATTTCTGACGGCAACGCAGGCTCTGTCTATGGCCTGCTTGGCGGTGAAGTGCGCGCGCAACGCAGCAACAGCAGTCCTGTCACTCACGGCTCACTCTTTTCGCGTGTCATCAATGGCTATCTGGATCCGAATGGTTTTACCCGGGCCCCGGAAGCGCCGAACGGCACCAGCCTGGCGGATCAGGATTTCGGTAACAGTGGCGTGGGCTTTTTACGTGGACCGGGCCAGCACAACCTGGACCTGGCTGCGGAGCGCGTCTTCCCTATCAGCGAAGCGAGCAGTTTTCGTTTTCGCGCCGAGTTCTTCAACGTAACCAACACTCCGCAGTTTGGGAATCCATCCACCAGCCTTGGCTATAGCGATCCAACCTTGCTCAATCCTTCGGCAAGCCCCACATTCGGCAAGATCACGGGGACCGTCACCAATCCCCGCATCATTCAATTCGCAGCCAAGTATGTGTTCTAGGAGAAGGACCATGTATTCGATTGACGAACTCGAGCCGGCATGCGAGCCGACCCAGGACGCTGAGCCTGTGCGACACATGATGGACCCACCGGATATGACGCATCATGCCACTTTCTACCCCTTTGGATTCCCCGCCGAGGTCGCAACCAACGCGCCCGAGGTACTCGAACACTATGAGGAGATGTGGGGACGGTTTGAGCAGCAGTACGATACTGACCCGTTGCAGGTGGAAGTGCGACTTGTGGAGGGTGGTGCGGCGGAATGCCCTCCTGAGCCGACGTACCGGTTCATGTCCCCGTACATGGTCTGCGTCGCGGACGCGAACAACTATAGCATCGCTCACCTGGAACGCGGCCGGATCAACATTGTGGTCTCCGCGGCCACCCTGGAAAATCGGCTCTACGGACAATATTTTATTTTGGGCACTCCGGCCATTTGCGTAGCAACCATGCTCACGACGCCGGTGCATGCCGGTTGCGTCGCCCTGAATGGTCGCGGGGTGCTGCTGTGCGGTGACTCCGGGGCGGGTAAATCGACTCTCGCCTATGCCTGCGCCCGGGCAGGATGGACCTATGTGACCGACGATGCAAGCTTCCTACTCAACGGCGGAAGCGAGCGAAGAGTTTCCGGCGACTGTTACAAGGTTCGTTTCCGGCCATCGGCGAGGGAGCTCTTTCCAGAAATCGCGGGGCTTGCGATCACGCCGCGAGCTGCGGGTAAGCCGTCGATCGAGCTGCCCACCGCCAAGCTGCCACACATGATTACAGGCCAGAGCACGCGGGTGGATTTCATTGTCTTTCTCAACCGGCACAGCGGCGGCCCGCAACAACTGGCGCCTTACGACAAAGACCTTGCCCGGCGTGCGATGCGCGCCGTGCTGTTTGGTCAGCCGGATACGCGGCAGCACCAATGCAGAGCGCTCGATCACTTGCTGGTCGCGGATGTTTATGAGTTGCGATACACCGAGCTGGAATGGGCGGTGGATCGCCTGCGGGCACTGGCGCTGGAGGGGCGGTGATGGAAGTATTGCTCGCCGCTCCCGCGGACGCACTGCCGTTCTGGAAAGATCCACGGGGATGGCTGCGGCAGCAGAATCTCAGCCAGGGCTACTGGATATTCTTCTTGGCTGCGTTTTTCTTCGACGCCGGTTTTGCAGTCTACTTCTTTCTTTTCAATCTGTATCTGCTCGATTACCACTTGAACGAACGCACCATGGGGTGGATCGGCGGCGCCATGACGCTCGGCTCGGTCGTAGGGACACTGCCGGCGGGTGCATTCACGCAAAAATTCGGCCTGCGGCCGTTGCTGATGTTTCTTTTCGTAACTGCTCCGGTATTGAACGCGTTGCGAGCGATCTGGGTTGGGCAATCTGCCCAAATTGCGCTGGCCTTCCTGGTGGGGTTGGCCATGAGCTGCTGGGGAGTGTGCTTTCTTCCAGCAGTCGCCCGGCTCACGACGGAAAAGAATAGAACCTCGGGGTTCAGCCTTATCTTTTCGGTGAGCGTGGGTACCAGCATGCTCGGCGGCATCGTGTGCGGATACCTGCGCCAGTGGCTGCAGTGGGCTGGTGTCGCGTTGGCGGCTGCCGAGGTCAAACGCCTCATCCTGTTGGGCTCGTGCGCGATTGCCCTGGTGGGCTTAATTCCGGTGATGCGCCTGCGCTTGCCAACCGTGCTTCAGGATGCGGCGGTGCCCGCGGTGCGCTGGCGAGAGGCGTGGCGACTGACTCCTTTCCTACGGCGTTTTCTTCCGCTGATGGCCCTATGGTCCGCTGTGTTGGCGGCTTTTAACCCCTTTGCTAATGTCTACCTGTCGCGGATGCATATCGGCATGACGCAGATCGGGCTGATTTTCTCCACCGTTCAGGTGGTTCAGCTAGTGATGGGACTGCTGACCCCGATGCTGCTGCGAAGCCTTGGGCTGATACGGGGAATCGCCACAACACAGATGGTTGCCGCCTTGGTATTGGGTCTGTTGGCCGGCGCCAGCAACCAAACGCTTGCGGTCGGGCTGTACCTGGTTTTCTCCGCTGCACAGTGGATGAGTTCGCCCGGGCTCTACAACCTGCTCATGGACCGAACCCAGGACAGCCAGCGTAGCACCGCCGCGGCCATGGCGCTGTTCTGCAACGCTCTGGCCGCATCTGCGGCAACCGCAGGGACCGGCATGCTGTTCACCCGCTTCGGGTATCCTCCGGTTTTGCTTTCGCTGGCGTTGGCCGCGGCGGGCATTGCGTTGGCGTTTCTTTTTCTTCTCCGAAGACAGCGAGCGTAGACGCATGAAACCAGCGATCGCCGTCCTGTTTGCGGCATTGACTTTCCCGCTTGCCCACGCAGCCACACCTGTGCAGCTGCTTTGTCATCGCACCGCTAACGAAGACGTTCCTGAAAACACCCTGGAGTCCCTCGACCAGGCGGCCCTACTGGGCTGCAACGTGGTGGAGATTGATCTGCGGCGCACGCTCGATGGTGAGATCGTGCTCAACCATGACGGCATCCTGGAGCGGCTGACGGATGGTGTGGGTGAGGTGGAGACAACGTATTACCAGGATCTGCAGTTGCGCGATGTGGGCTCGTGGATGGGGCCGCGCTTCGCAGGCATGCGGATGCCCCGCTTTGCGGATGCGTTGCGCCTGGCACGCGACCGCGACCTCCGGCTAGTTCTGGATTTGAAGGACAAAGGCCTGGGTGCGGATGTGTTGCGCCTGGTGGAGCGCGAAGGCATGCTGTCGCGGGTGCAATTTAATGGCGAGTGGGACGATGTGAAGAAGTTGTATCCGGCCGCGACCGATGTGGGAACGGGGACGGTTTGGGTGCAGCCGGGTGTGACCGAAGCCGCGGTGAAGCAACACCACAGTGAGGGGAAAGCGGTGATCGTCAACTTCTCTGCCAACGACCACGAGATGGATCTGACGGCGATGAAAGCTGCGGTGAAAGCGGGCGCCGATGGGATCAACGTGGATTATCCTCGTCTGGGCGCCGATGCAGTTGGCAGGCCGGTCGAAGCCAGACTTGGCGATTTGATTGTCAGGGCGAATTCCGGCGATGCAGCCGCCATCCTGGAGTTGGGACGGTATCGGGGATTTCACCTAACTCCGAACTTTGCCGGTTGGTTGCTCGATCCTAATGACAAGGTTTCGCGGGCAGCCGCGGTCGTACTTGTGACCGCGCGTCCAGCCACGGCGGTATCTGTTTTCAGCGAAGCGCTGGCGTCGCGCAACGCGGATGCGCGTGCCAACGCGGCCTGGGCCTTGGGTATGCTGGGCGCACCCGCGAGTTCCCTGCTGCCGCTACTGCGGGATGGCGATAGCCAGGTTCTGCAAGCGGCGCTGTTGGCCCTGGGGCGGGCACCGGGTGAAGTGGACGCGCAAACGTTGCTCCCGCTGCTGGCGCATGATGATTGCGGAGTGCGGGGTGCGGCGGCGATCGCCCTGGTGCGGCATCAGCCGGCGGTTGCGGCGAAAGCTGTTCCGGCTCGATTGCAGCAGGAGATCGTTATGGAACAGGATATCTATGGCGGTTACGTGAAGCAGGAGCCGCGCCGGTTTACGGCTGCTGAGATTCAAGGGATCACCGGTTCCTTTCGATGCCAGATGGAAATGATGCGCGCGATCGCCAGCTTACCTGGGGAACAAGGGGCGCTGCTGCAGCAGGCCTTCACTTCAAGCCATGGGTTTGCTTCGATGGATGGCATGGTTGCCGGGTTCCAGCTGTGGGACCGCATATCGGCGGATCCCCGGCCTGCAGTGGAAGCCCTGGGCGCGAGTGATCACCAGGTGGCTGATCGGGCGGAGTGGATGTTGGTCAAAGCGGGACCTGAGGTTCTGCCCGAAGTGCGCAAGGCGCTAGCGAGCAAAGACAGCAATATCCGCGAACGGGTCATTCGCGTTTTGGCTTGGCAGGGAGATGTGGAGTCAGTGGCGGCACTCGAAACGCTGAAGACTACCGATCCCGCGAATTCTGATCTGGCCAGATGGGCGATCGTGACCATCGCCAATCTCCATCCCAAGCAGTAATCCCTCCAGGCGCCCACGAAGCTCGCGGGCCCCATATCTCGGCGATGTCGGCGAGCTATGGGCACCGCAAGGTTTTAGTTGAGGAGTCGTGGGTAGACCCCACCTCTATCGCGCTCCTAAGGGTTGAAGAACTTTAGCAGCAGTTCTTCGTCGTGCCGGCTGAGCGAGGCGCGGACGCGCATGTGGCGCACGACGGTGCCGGCAATGCTGGGAGAAAACCCTTCCGGGGCGTTGTGGCAACGGCTGCAGTTCTGCGCGAAAATGCGCTCGCCTTCGTCTTCATGGGCGGTGGCCGCCGGCTTCTTGCTCGGTGGCGCATCCAGTCCGACGACCGGTGGAAGGAGTGGGGCGGCCAGCAAGGCCGCGAGGTTGACCATGCGGTCACGCTCCTTGGCCGCTGTCTGGGCAAAGGATGGCACCGGCGCCAAAATGGCGAGCATGACGAGTTGAGAGGTAAGCTTCATGATCATTTCCCTTTCCATGCTGGGAACAGGAAGCGATAAACAATGCCCGTCTCCCAAATGTTGCGGTTGCCTGTGGAGGAGAACTGCCGGGCATAGCTGGTCAGAATCCTGGTGTTGTGCGGCAGGTTGTAGTCGAGGGCGAAGTCCACGCGTTGTGTATTCGCTGACGGAACACCGTCACTGATATTTGAGTTGTCGACACGAAACGTCTGCTGCATACGGAAGACCGGTTCGAAACGGCCGATCACACTGTTGAGGCCGCCAAAGGCCTGGGTGCGGTAATCGAACTCCATCCAATAGCCTTGCGCATGTTCGCCGCGATTGAACTCGGAACGAAAACGAAACGCGGTATCTTTCGGTTCCCACCAGAGATGGGTGCCGAAGAAATTCTCGTCGGGTTTTTGCAGGCGGCGATTATAAGACAGGCCCACCTCCAACCGCTGATCCGGCAGATAGAGGCTGGCGCGGCCCCCGGAAGAGCGCTGCGCGGCGAACTGCTGATTCGCGACCCGCGCCGAAAAATACGCCGCGTAGGTGACCGAGTACTTGCGGCGATCGATGGCGCTTCCCCGCAGTTGGCCGCCTGTACCAAGCGCGGTGGACATGGTGCCAATGTTGAAGCTGAGCGGCCCATCCTGAAAGTTGCCGATCCAGAGTGGGGTGAGACGCTCGTTGTAGGTGCCGAAGGGCAGAAGGAAGCTGCCGCCCACCACAGTCAAGCGCCGGGACGCGATGTAGTCGCCCTGCAAATAGGTAAGGCCGGCAAAATGGGAGTGCTGGTAACCCGATTGACTGCTGCCCCCAGGCGCCCACGTCTCGAGCACCGCCGCGCGGCTCTCTACTAAAAAGTGACGACCGACGGGAGCCGCAATCAGCGGCTCAATGATCGGGGTGTAGGACGTGTTACCGCCGTTGGTGTTGGTCAGCAATCCCACACCGCCAGACAACAGCGGTGTATCCTGGGCGGCCGCGGAAAGTACAGAGCAGAAGAGCAGCAGCCACAAAACGATCTGCCTGGGCGGTACTGCTGTTCTGCGCCAACGAATCTTCAGAATGAAATACGGCATAGGGCAACAGTAGCTATGCGCGCCCGGGGAGGTGTCTCGGTATCTTCTGTATCTTGTCAGTTGATTGTCACTGGCCAGCAAACAAACGGGTTAACAACATAATGACAATCGCCTGACCGTGTCATGACAATCCTTACCAGGGAAATGCCTAGAGTCAGGTAAACCCTTGAACCGGCAATTGCAAATTCGTGAAGCGGTGATGTCGATTCTCTGCCAGCCGTTGTCAGTACAGTATTCGCGGTTGTGGCACCTTACCGCAGACGAATGGCAGAGCCTGTTGCATTGGCTCGACATCAGCGGCCTGGCTTTGTACTTCCTCGATCGATTGTTCGAGTTGCAGCTCACTCACCTGTTGCCGCAGGCGGTCATGTCGCGCCTGGAGCAAAATCTCGCGGACAATTCGGCGCGCATGCGGGCGATGATCAAAGAATCCTCTGCGATTCACCGGGCGTTCCAGGGTGCTCGTCTTTCATACGTTACGCTCAAGGGTTTCTCGCTCTGGCCGGACTCGGTACCGAAACTGGAGCTGCGATCGCAGTTGGATCTCGACTTTCTGGTCGCCTCGAAGGATGTCGAAACAGCTCGCCACCTGCTCGAGGCAAGAGGCTATCGGCTGCGCGCCATCAGCGGCCGGAGCTGGGAATTCAAAACCGACGCCTCTCCCGGCGCGTCGCTGAAAAACCTCTACAAAGAAGTGCCCTCCCGCTGCGTAGAACTGCACGTGGCGTGGGAAACCGCCGGCCGCAGTGCATTGCTGGCCCGCGCCGAATGCCAGTGCTTCTACGGCATTTTTACGCCCGTCCTCTCGCCGCCGGACCTGCTTCTCGGGCAAGGCCTGCATCTTTACAAACACGTGTGCAGCGAATTTTCGCGGGCCGCGCACCTGCTCGAGTTCCGCCGCAACGTCGTCACTCACTACCAGGACCTGAAGTTCTGGAGCAGGGTGAAGGCGGTCGCCGAAGAACAACCGGGATCGGCAGTGGCCCTCGGCGTCGTGATCCTGCTGATCAGCCAGGTGATGGGCGAATTTGCTCCCCAGGCGTTGACCAGTTGGACGGTGCCCGGAGTTCCCGCAGCCGCGCGTTTGTGGATCGATCTCTACGGATACCGTTCTGTCTTTGCCAGTTTCCCCGGCAACAAACTCTATCTTCTGCTGCAGCGAGAGCTGGCCACCGCGGGCGTTCCCTCCAGACGTCCACTGCGAAGGGCACTTATCCCACTACGTTTGCCGCCTTCGATCTCGCCCGCGGCGGCCAGCGATAGTTTTGCCATCCGCTTGCGGCGATACCGCGTGCAGTTTGCCTTCGTCTGCTTTCGCCTGCGGTTTCACCTGGTGCATGGCGCCGGCTACGCATGGGAATCGCTGCGTTGGCGGCAGCGTATGCGGAAGCGACAAAGCAGTGACAATCTCCTGACCTGCTCATGACACGCCCCTAAGCCTGCTCACTTAGCGTCAAGTTTTAACACGTCATGCCTATGCCACTCAGATCGAACCTTGTCATTGTCTCCACTTTGTTGGCGATCCTGCTCTTTTCTGCAACAAACGGCAAGGCGCAGTCTCCGCTTGCCCCCTCGGCGCCGGACACAACGGCGCAGGCGGACGCACCTGAGAGACCCACTGACGATCGTTCGCTGGCCAGCGCGAGCACGGTGATTTCGTCAGGATTGTCGTCTGACCAGATCATCGAGATTCTGCAACAGAGTCCCGACCTGGTTCTGGAACTCAAGTCGCAGGTGGCCGATCGGCTGCAGGAACAGGGCCGGCAGATAGACGCCAACGAAATCTCCGACGAAATGCTCTATCAGCAAATCGCCACCAGCGCCGCCCTGCGAGCGAATATCACCACCTTTCTGCGCGCCCGTGGATATGTCTCTGATGAAGACCTGCAGGCGCGGCCCAGCAGCCTTTCCGCAAGTGAGAGTGGGAATGTGGCCGGCCCGCAGCGCAGTCTGTCGCGGGTGGAGGGCGCCGATGCATTGGGCTACCCGACCACCACTCCACGGCCGGACACACAGTCGCTGCTGGACGAGTATGGTCTGCCCGAACCCGCGCTTCACCCGAATGCTCCCGTTCGTGAACGGGGCCGCGAAGAGGTGAATGCATCGACCGATCAGCCCAAGGTGCTGCGTCTACCTGCCCCGTACAATCTGCGCTCGATGCGCGACCTGTACACGCAGATACCTGACCAGGCGGTGCAGTTGAAGCGGTTCGGTTCCGAAGTTTTTCTCAACCGCAACCTCTCTACCGGACGCGGTGTGTCGGCGCGGGACACTCCGTTGGACATACCGCTTGGCCCCGACTACGTCATCGGCCCCGGCGACACGCTGACCATCGATATGTGGGGAGGCGTGACCGTCGGGATTATCCGCCTGGTTGGCCGCGATGGCCGGATCCTGCTACCGGAAGCGGGCTCGGTGCAATTGGCAGGGCTCACTCTTGATGGGGCGCAAAAGGTAATCGCCAATGCGCTCAAAGAACAGTATCGCGGTGCGCAGGTGGTGGTGACGGTTTCGCGCCTGCGCTCGGTGCGGGTCTACGTCACCGGCGATGTACAACGCCCGGGTGGCTATGACATCAGTTCGCTGGCAACTCCGCTCAGTGCCCTCTACGCTGCCGGCGGTCCCACGGCCTCTGGCTCACTTCGCGTTGTGCGTCACCTGCGCGGGGAAAAGTTGATAGAAGAAGTGGACCTCTACGACTTTCTGTTGCATGGGGTTCGCAATGGCAGCGGCCGTTTTGAGAGCGGGGATACGCTCCTCGTTCCGCCAGCCGGCCCGCAGGTCGCACTCTATGGAGCGGTCAAGCGCCCTGCCATCTACGAGGGCAAGCCGGGAGGTACGTCCCTGTCGATGCTGCTCGACGATGCGGGTGGACTTACCGCAGGTGCTTCGCTCAGCCACATCACGGTCGAGCGCATTGATGCCAAAGGCATGCGCGAGACTGTGACGGCAGATGCCGGAGGCGGCTTCCAGGTACAGGATGGCGACCGCGTGCGCGTGCAATCCATTCTGCCCTACAGCGAACGTGTCGTTTACCTCGAAGGTCACGTCACCCGCCCCGGTCGCATGCCGTACAAGGACGGCATGCTTTTGAGCGACGTGTTGCATAGCTATCGCGATACGCTGCCGGAGCCGGCGGCACATGGGGAGATCGTGCGCCTGGTAGCGCCCGATCTGCACGCGGAGACCATCGACTTCGATTTACCGGACGTATTGATCGGAAACGGAAACCTCACGCTGCAGCCGTTCGACACGATCCGCGTCTACGGCCGCTATGAGGCAGACGCGCCCAAGACATCGATCCTTGGGGAGGTGCTCCATCCTGGCACGTATCCACTCTCCAACGGCATGACGGCCGCGCAACTGGTGCGCATGGCTGGCGGATTCAAGCGTGATGCGCTGCGCGAGCGCGCCGACCTTACCAGCTATAACATCGCCAACGGCAACCGTGTGGTCGAGAGCCTGACCGTGGTGCCCATTGGAGAGGTCGTCGATGGCACCAACCCCAGCGCGGATTATCTGCTCAAACCCGGCGACGTTCTCACCATTCACCAAATCACCGGGTGGGACGACATCGGCGAGTCCATCACCATAGAGGGCCAGGTTCGCTTCCCGGGCAGCTACGGCTTTCATGACGGGGAGCGTCTCAGCTCTGTTCTGCAACGAGCCGGAGGCCTGCTGGCGGCGGCCTACCCGATGGGCGCGGTCCTGGTTCGCCAACAAGTGCGCGAACTGGAACAGAAGAGCCGGGAAGAACTCATTCGCCAAATTGAGGCCAACTCGGCAGCGGCACGGCTTTCTCCCAACCTTGCCGGCGGCGGCGATGGCGGCACCCTGCAACTTATCAAGTCGCAGCAGGACCAGGTGCTGCAGGATCTGAAGAACCATCCACCGAGCGGCCGCATGGTCATCCACATCTCGGCGGATACCGCGAGCTGGGCGAACACGCCGGCCGACATCGAATTGCGCCGGGGAGATGTACTCACCATCCCGAAGCAACCTGGTTTCATTCTGGTGACCGGCCAGGTCTACAACGCGACTGCGCTTACCTACGCGCCGGGACAGAGCGCGGGCTGGTATCTGAATCATGCGGGAGGAACGAATTCCACGGCGAATCGAAAAAATATTTTCATCATCCGTGCCAACGGCTCCGTCATCGGTCGCCGGTCGGGCGATTGGCTCGACGGCAATGTGCTCTCCACGAAGCTCAATCCCGGCGATGTGGTGGTTGTTCCGCAGAAAATCATCGGGGCTTCGCTGTTCTGGAGAAATCTGCTCACCACGGCGCAACTCGCGTCCTCGATCGCCATCACCGCTTCGGTAGCGGCACTCTAGCGCCATGTTTACCCCAATCTACGAGCCGGAGCAGCAGACGCCCTCGATACCGGCCGAGCACTGGGCGGTGCGCGGCATGCTGCTGTGGCAGCATCGCAGCCTGCTGGGACGGGTGACGCTCATCGCTTTCATACTCAGCATCACCCTGGCACTCGTCATTCCCAAGCGATACAAGTCGAGCGCCAGCATCATGCCGCCCGACCAGCAGAGCTCGGGAACCATGATGCTGGCGGCTTTGGCGTCGCGTTCCGGTTCCCTGGGAGGCCTCGGCAATCTCGCCGGCAGTCTGCTGGGCGGCCACACCACTACGGCCCTGTTTGTCGACTTGCTGCGCAGTGGAACCGTCAGCGGCCACCTGCTCGACCGCTTCCAACTGCAACATCTCTATCGCAAGCGCTACCGCGTGGATGCCGCCAAACGGTTGGCCCACCGAACCACGATTACCGAAGACAAGAAAGCCGGTGTGATCACGGTCGAAGTGGAAGACGAGGACCCCAAGCGGGCGCGTGACCTGGCGCAGGCCTACCTCGACGAGTTGAACAAGCTGGTGCTCGAGACCAACACCTCGGCGGCTCATCGCGAACGCATTTTCATCGAGCGCAGGCTCAACGCGGTCTCTGCCGATCTGGAGAAAGCGCAGATCGCGCTCAGCGAGTTTTCGAGCACGCATAGCACCGTCGACATCAAGGAGCAGACTCACGCGATGGTCGATGCCGGGGCGCGGATTGAGGCCGAGCTCTTGCTACAGCAGTCCGGCCTGCAGTCGTTGCGGCAGATCTACGGCGACGGCAACGTACGCGTAAGGGAAACCGAGGCTCGCATCGCCAGCTTGCAGCGCGATATGCAAAACATGACCGGGACCTCGGCACCCCTGACGACGAAAACAGAATCAGAAACCTCGGGCGAACTCTACCCGCCCCTGCGGCAGCTTCCCCGGCTGGCCGTACCTTACGCCGATCTATATCGCAAGGTGCGAGTGCAGGAGACGGTGTTTGAGCTCCTGACCCAGCAGTATGAGATGGCGCGTATTGAAGAAGAGAAAGACGTGCCCCTGGTCAGTGTGATCGATGCCCCCGGTATTCCGGAGAAGAAGTCGTTTCCGCATCGCCTGTTGCTCACGTTGGCCTTGACGCTCGCCGCATTTGCCGGTTGTTCGGCCCTCATCCTCATACGGGATCACTGGTCGCGGGTGGCTCCCGATCATCCCGGCAAAGCGCTGGCCAGCGAGGTGCTCGACGCTTTGCGTCTGAAACGGAGTGGTCTATGAAAATTGTGCTCGCCGCTGCTTCTTTTTCTTCTCACATCTCCGGGGTGCAACGTCACGCGTTCAATATGGTGCGCTGCCTTTTACAGCAGGCAGAGGTTTCGACCCTGCACCTCGTGGTAGCTCCCTGGCAGCGTGACCTGGTGCGGGCGGCCGGTCTTCTTCCCGGCCCGCGGCTTGTCACCCATATCGCCGACATGGAATTGAATTCCCTCAGCAGAAATCTTTGGTATTACCAGCGGCTGCCCGAACTGGCTACCCGACTGCATGCGGACGTCGTCCATCTCAGCTATCCCATGCCTGTCGATGCGGCTTCGTATTCCTGTCCGACGGTGGTTACCCTACACGACTTGTACCCTTACGAAATACCTCGCAATTTCGGCTTCCCTAAGTTTTTCTTCAACCGCCTCGTTCTGCAGCAGTGCCTGCGCAACGTGGATGCGATCGCATGCGTATCCGATATTACCAATGCTCTGCTCAAGCGCTATACTCCCGCAGCCTCGTGGCGGAAAGCCGTTCGGATTTACAACTGTGTCGAGCCGGAGCGGCTATGTGCCATCGAGTCGCCACTCGCTGGATGGCGTGGTGAGCCATTTCTGCTTTGCGTCGCGCAACACCGGCGCAACAAGAATATTCCTCTGCTGCTGCAGACCTTTGCTCGGCTTCGACGCTACCAGTTGGTCGATCGCAGCATGAAGCTTGTGGTCATCGGAATTACCGGACCGGAGACGGAGCGGATTCGCAAACTGGTGGCTGAGCTCTCGCTCGATCGGGAGGTTCATTTTCTCGCAGGTCTTTCGGAACCCGAGCTGCAGTGGTGCTATACCCATTGCGAGATGCTGGCCGTGCCGTCGCGGACAGAGGGTTTTGGACTGCCGGTCGCCGAGGCGCTCCTGGCGGGGTGCCGCGTCGTGTGCTCCGATATTCCTGCCTTCCGCGAAGTCGGGGGCGATTGTTGCCGGTTTGTGAGCTTGAAGCACGACGCAGTGGACGAACTCGGCCACGCGATTGTCGCCACGCTTCGGCAACCGCGGCAAGCACCCATTAAACTGCCACAGTTTTCGTCTGGCAATCTTGCGCCGCAGTATACGGGACTGTATCGCCGTCTCACTGCGGCTGCCGCATTGCCTGAGAATTTGAGATTGTGTGCCCCCCTTCTAGCCGCGCCGGAACGGTGACGAGCGTTTGTTTTCTGTCGCGGGGCTCAGAGCAAATGGGCGCTTCGAGATCGCGCGGACCAAATCCGCTGGCGTCCATCAACAACTGCACGACTTGCCAGACGCCTGGCAGGCGTAATGCGGCTCCGGCCAGGGCCCAGCCCAGATGCAAATGTTCGAGGGCGCGTCCCAAGGCGCGCACGCCATCGACAGTGGCAGTTCCGTCGGACGGGTCATACCGTAGTCTGCGGATCGATCCGGGCGGCAGACTTTCTGCGTCCCATATTTCCAGCCCGTAGGGGGTTCGTGCCTGCAGCCATGCGCGCACCTCGGTGCACGGTCCGCAGGTTGCCGCCACGTACAGACGCGCGGGCGCTCCGGCGTGATAGGGTTTCCATCGCGGGATCCAACTCCGAACCTGCGCGCGGTATTGTCTCCACGCATCGCCAAACCGGTTCGTCAAATCGTGGCCTTCATCCCACTCCGCGATGCCCGCACTGTAAGCGATCGATAGCAGAGCTGCAGCCAGAAGCCATCCATTTCTTAGCAGCGCTGCCCACAGTAGCATCGCGAGCCCACTGGATAGCTGCATCGGATTGGCACAGTAACGATAGATGCCACTGGTCACCAGGCGTCTTGGCGCGTCGTATGGGATGGGTGTCCCCATGCCGCGCCCGGCAAACTCAGCGACCGCGTCAAGGCCCGGCAGCGCGAGTAGTAGCAATAATTGCAGAGCTAATTGGCGTTGCCAGGAAACCATTTGTAACCATGGCGACCACCCTTTCCCGGGCCGCAACGCGAATGCCAGCTCGGGCACAAGATACAATAACAGACCCGCGGCTAACAAGACCTGCAACGCTGCGCGCGCGCGCAGGTGAGATTCTTCAAGAGTCCAGCGAGCCAGCATCAACGCCGGCAGCAACACCAGAGCCGCCGCCACTGCCTCTCCCCGCCACCAACCGGGCCCAAGCATCACGACGGGGAGGCAACGCGGCATCAAGAACAGATCCAGCCCAACCATGAGAGCGGCCGCCCCGGCGATCGGCAGACGCGTGGACAGAAATTGTGGCAGAATCCCCCACAGGATGACCCAGCCGAGGTACAGTTCCAGGGGCATCGCGCGAAACGTGGGACCTTGCACCGCGAAGGTCCACCACGCGAAATGAAGATTCAGTGCCTGCAGCGCCAGCAACGCCGGCAAAGCCCAGAGCCCGCCCAACAGGCAAGCGGCAAATTGCCGTGGCCTTCGGCGCTGGAGCATGCCGCCTGCGATCGCGAGCGTCAGCGGAAGGTAAAGGGCTCCGGCACTGATGCAGTCGGCGCGGCTCATGGCTGCTGCTGTCCGGGAGTGGCATTGGATTGGATGAGATACGCCGCTGCTTCATAGACGGCCGCGCGCTCCCAAAGGACGAAGTACCACGCTGGGTCGAGTTGTCGTTCAAATTGAATGGTCCAGGTGACGCGGGTGTGATCCCGGTCGATTGGCTGCCATGAGACTTCTGAACTGTTCCACCGCAGCCACTGCGTCAATTTGCTTGCGTCGCTGACTGTCTGGTAGCGGACATAGCCTGCACGGCGATCACTAACCCGCATGATTAAATCACCTTCCGGGTCTCCTTCAGCGCCGCTGAAGTGGATGGTTCGCGACGCCCCTACAGCGAGGCCCTCCCCATACGCCTGGAGCGGCCTGGGAAAACCGATTGCTAAGTATGCTGGAAGGGTTTGGTGAATGTTCGGGCTGTGCGCCAGTGCGCCTTCGACGGCATCGGTCGAACCCTGCACGACACGCTCCACAGTGACGGATTGCGCTCGATTCCACGTCGTCGCCGGGAATACGCCCTCCAGGCACATGGGTAATAGAACGAGACTGGTGCAAAGCAACGATGACGTGCGTTCCCTCGCCCGATCAGCGGCCACGCCAATAATAATCCCCACGAGGTAGAACAATGGCGAAGCGAACAGGATGCAGAGAAAGCCTTCTCTCAGTATCGGAGCGAGGATCAGCAGCCCCAGGGTAATGCCCTTGAGGATGCCTCCGGTGACCGTTTGTTGCCGAGGTGTCAACGCCAGCAAAATTGCCAGAACCATTGGAATACCAAGGAACATGACAGCGGTATGCCCAAGGTACAAGTGCCGAACCCAATAGTAGAGGATCGTGACCGCGGTGGACGCAACGGCAAGCATGATCACTGCCCATTGGGCCGGTTGAATTCGTCGGTTACTTGGTTCGTCCATCGTGATCTCCTTCGCTTTCGGGTAACAAGCCGGCATCCCGCAAGAGCACAAGCACTTTTGTGCGAATCGGCCTGAGAACCGGCAGCTTCGCCAGGGACAGTAGTTTCATGGTCAGGTGCAACGCTCCATCGGCAAGCTTGCGGGTGCGTTGCTGGCCGGGAGATTCATCGTAGAGGAACATGATCAGCAAACCCATTTGTAACGACCACAGTGCGAGCGGCAGAAGCTGCTCCAGGTCTTTCGGCAAACGCTCCTGACTGATCGCCTGGCGAAACACCTCGGTAGCCCGGCGGCGCATAGGAGCCGTGCCCTTGCCCAGACAAGACAGCGGATGTTTGGGTTCGCCGGTGTAGCGGAAGACGACCCCCAGGAGCTTGCGATCATTGCCGGCGAGATCGAACTTGGAGTGCATTGCAGAGGCTAAACGGGTTTTGAGATCCCTGTTCCGAGCGAACAACTCCCCGCAAATCCGCTCCTGCTCGGATTGGACCGCTTCGTAATAAGCCAGGATGATGGATTCTTTACTCGGGAAGTAGTAATAGGCGGCGCTTTTCACCACGTTGGCGCGGGTTGCAACCTGCTGCATGGTGGCGGCGTCGAATCCGTCTTCGCGGAATACCGCGAGGGCGCTCTCGAAAATAAGCTGCTGCGTCTGTTCCCCTTTGTCCGTAACAGGCTCTTTTTTGACCATGGTCAAATACTGGACCCGGACAAGCGCAGCCGTCAAGACATTTTTTGAACGCGTTCTATTTTGGTTTCCGGGTGTGCCGTCCGCATGCGCAGAGGATTTCTACGCTGTCGAGTCGCTAGCGTTTACGTGGGATGGAGAGATCCAGGTCGGCACCCTTGAGCTGCTTAGTAAGCATAATAATCTGGCCCTGATGCATTAACAGGTGGCCGGTAATGCGCAGGATCGCTTCCAGAATCGTCATCGGCCCCCAGTTCCCCGTCGGTTGAGGATTGATGGTTTCCATGAGCCGCTCCGGCGGCAGCGAGCCGATGACCGTGCAGCACTCCGCGAGCGTTGCGGCAAAGCGGCTGCGGACCTCTTCCGATCGATGCACAGGGGCCAGGGAAAATTCCGCATCGCGTACACGCACATCCGGCTGACCGTCAATGCCGTGCAGAAACCACTGGCGCATATTACCTTCCAGATGAAGCAGCAGATTGGCGATCGAGTTTTCGTGATCGGCGCCCCGGTGCCACATCTGCTCTTCCGAGAGCTTATCGATACAGCGATTGATGTCGGCCTCGGAAAGCTGCATTCGCTTTACCGATGCGGTCAGAAATAATTCCGGGAGTTGGGCAGCCATAAGGGGATCATCATAGCTGAAGCTTGAGGGAGCGTGCAGGCAAAGCCGCTGGAGTGCGGCTTTTTGCTTCGTCATTGCGCGACAGGATATTCTCCACAGAGAGGAACGATCATGACCCCCGAGCAAGGCCTGGCCACCGCTGCAGTCAACGCATGGAAGTTGAACGTCGAGCGAGCGAACAAGATATTTTCTCCATTAAGCGAAGAAGAGCTCCAGAAGGAAGTAGCGCCGGGCAAGAATCGGCTGATTTATTTGTGGGGCCACCTTACGGCGGTACACGATCGCATGCTGCCGCTGTTGGTGTTGGGACCGCGCCTCTATCCCGATCTTGACCCGATCTTCATCACCAGTCCGGACAAGTCTGTGCCCACGTTGCCCAGCGCGGCCGAGATCAAAAAGGCATGGAACGAGGTGAACGGCGCGTTACAAGCGGGCTTTGACCGTCTTGCGCCGGGTGACTGGCTACACAAGCACGGCTCGGTCTCGGACGAAGACTTCGATAAGGATCCGCAGCGCAATCGTTTTTCTGTGCTGCTGAGCCGAACCAGCCATGTGGCCTTCCATGTTGGCCAAACAGTCTTGATCCCTAAGTAAGCGGGACGCTACAGTTTCAACTTTTTAATGAGCGCCTGATAGCGGGCGTCGTTTCGGCAGCCATCGAACAAGGGATCGATCCCGAGAAGATCGACTCCCTTGTCGCGATTGAGATAGGCGCGATTGAAGAAGCGCATGGCCGTGTCCGGTTGGCCGAGTGCACAGTAGATGGCACCGATGTCTACGCCGGAGACGTAGGTGTGTGCATCCGCAGCCTCCAATTGATGGGCGATGCTGAGCGCCTGTTCCGACGCACCGCCAAGAGCGAGAGCGTGCGCGCGCAAGGCCTCGACGTTGGAACCAACGCGAAACAGCATAAGCGCGTCCTTAAACTCCGCCAGCGCCTGCTCATAGCGGCCCAACTGCTCGCAGATCTTTCCCTTGACCAGGTGGGCTTCGGCAAAGTCCGGGTTTGCAGTCAACACTTCGTCGATACGCTTGTTTGCTTCGTTTGGATTCCGCGCCCAATAGGCAGTCTCCGCCGCATCCGTGGCAATGATGCCGGACAGCGGATCGAGAGAGCGCGCTTTCTGAATTTCTTCCTCCGCCTCCTTCATCCTGCCGAGCCGGGACAAGTGCAGGCTTAGCCAGTGACGCGCCGTGGGATAGGACGGATTGAGCGCGAGCGCGCGCCGATATTCGATTTCCGCTCCTGCCCAGTCCCAATCGCGATCGGTCTTCACCGCGCCCAACACGGTGTGTGCCTCGGCCAATCCACCCTTCAAACGTAATGCGTGCTCGGCGGCATCCTGGGCTCGTGCCAGTGAAAGCGCGGGTGCCGGCCCCCCATAGCTGCTGAGCAGCACATAGGCATCGCCCTGGGCAGCGTACGCCTCGGCATACTCCGGATCAGCGTCGATCGCTTCCTGGTAGTAGGCGATGGCGCGCTCCATGCTGTCGAGCGTGCGCTTGTTCCACTGAAACTGGCCGCGAAGGTACGCGTCCCTTGCCTTAATGCTCACTGGCCGCAGTTTGGCCGCGACCAGATTGGTGCCCAACGCGAGCGCAACCTGGCGGACGATGTCGTTCGTTACCGACTCCTGCATACTGAGCAGGTCGTCGCCATTCGCTTCATACCGTTGCGCCCACAGATGACGATCGTTGCGGGTATCGACCAGGTTGGCAGTGATGCGCACCTGCTTGCCGGTGTGCAGGAATGACCCTTCGAGCACGGCATCGACGTTGAGCGCCCGCGCAATCTCCTTCATGTCGACATGGGAGCCCTTGTAATGCATGGCAGAGCTACGCGAGATGACGCGCAGAGGCGTGCTCCCCGCCAGGTCAGTGATGAGCTGGTCGGTCATTCCGTCGATGATGTAGTCCTGGTCAGTGTTCGGCGCCAGGTTGGCGAAGGGCAGAACAGCAATGGAATGGAAGCCACCGGCTACGACCTTGGCCGCCGGCACTGCGCGCCGGCTGTGCCAGAGGAAAAAGCCCGCCACGAGACAAAAGGCGATCGCCAGGGCGGCCATCCACAAATGTGGCCAGCGGGAGGATGCCGAAGGAATCGCAGGCGGCAACTCTGCCGGTATGGCCACAATGAGAGGTTCTGCCACCGGTTTGGGGACGGACCCGTTCGCTGGAACGGCAGACTCCGGCTCGGGCGCTACCTTGGCGATGAAGCGATAGCCCTGCCCCACGACTGTCTGGATAAAGCGCGGTTCTCGCGGATCGTCGCGCAGAATGAAGCGCAGCTTGTTAACCGCTGTGTTAACACTGTGCTCCGTGTCTTGCTGGGCCTGCTCACCCCAAAGCCTGCGGTTGATCACCTCGCGGCGCACCAGTTTGCCGTCGCTCTCGAGCAGCAGAATCAAGAGCTCCATCGGCATGCGTTCCAACTTGACAGCGCGCCCTGATCGGCGCAGCTCATAGCGGTCGAGGTCTAGCGCAAACTCTTCAAAACGGATCGATCCAGGCACACACCACGCTCACGGCAGAAATCCAATTCAGCAACTCGATCTTCACAAGGTTTAAAGAAATGCAGGTTGCTCGCGAACCCGAGTCTATCGTTCAGCAGCGCTGTACGCAATTAAAAGTTCGCGTAACCTTCAGATTCATTGAGGCTTGTTGGGTTAGATGGAGTTTAGACAGGGGAAATAAAGGTTTTAGAAGATTGCCTATTGACCTGGCAGGAAGCAGGCTTCATGATCGCCCACGATCGACGTCACGGTACTACTCTCTTCCCCTAGCGATCGATCGTGGGCCATCGTTTCCCCTTCCATCTTCGGTTGTTCCGGGCGGCCATAACCCGGCAGCCAACGCGTGCGTTCCACTAACCGGGTGAAGGAATTGCTATGCAAAGACAACAGAGAATCTGCGGCCTGTTTGTTGCGGCCGCTTTACTAAACATTTGCGTTCAGGCACAGGGGCCGCTTTCCGCCAAAGTCAGTGTCACACCCATCAGCGTCTACACCGGGGGCACCCCGTTGCCCAAGCCGGCAAAGATTCTGGTATATGACTTTGCAGTTAACCCCGACGACGTCCAGGTGGATAAGCTGCAGTCGATGCGTCCCCGGCACCTGATCACAGGAGATAAGAAGCCGGACGCAGTGGCCGCCAGCGCGGGCAAGAAGTTCTCCGCGGAGTTAGTCAAGGCTCTGGCGAAGACGGGTATTCCGGTGGAGCATGTTGCTACGGGCACGACCCCGGCCGATAACCAGATGGCTGTTCAGGGCTCATTTACCTCACTCAAGGAAGGCACCAAGTCCGAACGGGACACGATCGGCATGGGCCTGGGCGCCGCAGACGTGCAAACCAGTGTGGATGTCCACGTGAAAACGGGGCAGGACATGGTTCTGCTCTCAAAATTCTCGACGGATACCAAGCCTGCCGCGAATGTAGGGTCAGTGGTGCCGGTCGCCGCCGGGCTTGATCCGGCCGCGGTGGTGGCGAAATCGACAGTGATGGATCGCAAGAAGACGTTGAATGCTTACGCTTCGAAGACGGCGGACGCAACGGCGAAAGAGATACTGAAGTCCATGGCTGCGCAGGGGTGGATCAAGACCAACGATAAGGGAGAAGTTGCCGAGTAGGCGGCGGACGGTGAGCGCGATGAATAAGGCAGCTATCTGTAGCATGGCCATCGTTCTGCTTGGGCTTTGTAGCGCCGATCGGGCAGCCATGGGACAAAGTGCGCCGCCAGTCAAAGGCATGGCGAGCACAGTCGGACTTTATGTTTACCCCAGAAACAAACAGAGCGCGACGCAGCAGCTCACCGACGAATCGCAGTGCTACACCAGCGCCAAAAGCCAGACTGGCTATGACCCTAATGTCACCTCCACGGCCACCAACACCGCCAAGCCGCAAGAGCAGAAGAGTGGCGATAAGCCAATGGCCCAGGGAGCGATGCGAGGGGCAGTGATCTCGGGCGCGACAGGCGGCGACCCGGCTGCGGGAGCACGCCGAGGAGCAATCCTGGGCGGAATCAAGGCGAAGCGAAAAGACAAACAGGAAACAGCGCAGGAGAACAAGGCGACTGCGGCCACAACCGCACAGCAGCAAACACTCGATAACTTCAAGCGGTCGATGTCTGCATGTCTCGATTCTCGAGGGTATTCCGTCAAGTAGTTATTCAGCAGAAAGCAGGAACAATGAAACCCAATCTACGCACTCTTTCGCTCACCGTCGTGGTGTTGGCGCAGCTATCTCTGGCATCTGCCTCGGCGCTCGGCCAGGCTGCTGACGCCGCAACCGACAAATTCAAGCAGGACATCAAAGCGGCGGTATTGAACGGCAGCATCACCATTCCTCAGTTGAAGCAACTACAGGAAAATGCCGAAACGCTGAAGGCCTACAAAGCGGCCCAGAAGCCGGGCGCACCGGTCGACCTGATGACTCCGTGGAGCACGGTATCGAAGATGAAGGCCATTATGGCGACGGTGAAGCAGCCGGACCGGGAGACGTTGGAGCAGGATCTACAAGTGATGATGATGAACAAGCAGTCGGCCGCGCCAACCGCCGCAGCTCCCGAACCGGGCGCCAAGCTTGGAAAGGACATTTTCACGGCGGTGATGCATGGCCAGCCGACCGAACCACAAGTGAAGCAACTGCAGGACAGTTTGAATTCTCTGCAGAGCATCAAGACCGACGGCGGAGGCAAGCTACAGCAATTTATGGCCTTGAAGAAGGCAAAGTCTCAAATTGAGGAGACGATGGACGCGGGGCAGTTTCGTCCTGCGGACCGGCAGGCAGTGTTGAATGACTTGAACAGTCTTGGACCGCAGGGCGGGGGTGGGGGCCTGAGAAGAGGCCGTTCTTAAAAACGATGCACCTGTCGGGTCTCCGGAGCCAAACCACAGATCGCTACGCTCCGGTCGGGATGAGAACGGCAAGGGTCACGGTTGCTAGGATCACCCTCTGACCGAGACAGTCGTCTATGGAGCTCCCCCCTCTCTCATTTGTCATCCCGACCGGAGCGTAGCGGATTGCTACCTCGCAGCAGTTAACAACGGCAACGCATGCGGCGCTTCGTAAGGAGCGCCGCACGATCTCAATCGATGGCACAACGTTTAGCAGGAAATCCGGGGTAGCGGAGTGGAGGCGTTTGCGATTTGTCTGAGGACACAGCGTAACCCGATGAGTCTGCTCGTCTTGATAGCGCTCATGATGAGTGCGATGGCACCGGCGCAGGAAGCCGCTGGCGAGGCTCCCGTTCTCTCGCTTTTGCAGGCCGTCCAGATCGCCCTCGACAACAATCGGCCGGTGGGCATTGCCAAACTGGACATCGAAAAATCGAAGTGGGCGGTAGCACAGACCAAGACCAAACGCTTTCCCGCCATTACCACGTATCTCTTTGCGTCGGGCGACATTACCCAGCCGCAATTCAGTTTTCCCGCCGGCATTTTCAATACCGACCATCCCACCAAGATCAACTATTCCAGCGGAATTACCGGCTACGCCTCGGTACAGGCAGCGCAGCCGCTGTCGCAGCTTTACCAGATCCACTTAGCCATCCGGGAGCAGGAGCTTTCCGTGGACTATGCCGGCGAGCAATACAAAGCGAAGCGGCAATCACTGGCGGCTAACGTCAAGCAGGCCTATTACGCCGCGTTGCAGACGGAAAGCGCGCTCGACGCGGCCGAGGCAGCAGTCAAGCAATACCAGGAAACAGACCGGGTTACGCTCGACTACCTTTCGCAGCAAGCCGTTCTCAAGTCCGACAGCCTGCAGGTAAAAGCGAAATTGGCCCAGTCACAGTATCAGATCATCCAACTGCGCGATACCCTGATCACACAGAAGGAGCAGATCAACGAGCTACTGGGACGGGATCTCGACACGCCGTTTCGCACCGAGCCGGTGCCTGCGATCACCGCGGCAGAGATGGACCTGAAAGTAGCCCGGCAAACAGCGCTGCAACAGCGGCCGGAGATCAAAGAAGCGGCTATCGATACCCAGCGCGCGGATTACGACCGCAAGCTATCGCGGGCAAAGTACATTCCTGACGTTGGCGCGGCCATCCATTACCTCGACCCCATTAATACCGAGATTCTGCCGCAGAACATCCTTTCCGCGGGCATCGAGCTCAAGTGGGATCCATTCGATTGGGGAGGGCGGCGGGACGAGGTGCAACAGAAAGATGTTAGCGTGAAGCAGAGCCGTTATCAGCTAACGGAAACGCAGGCCCAGGTCACGCTCGATGTCGACAACACCTTTCGCAAGCTGGAAGAAAGCCGTACCCTTCTCGTAGTTTCCCAGGCTAACCTGGACGCCGCGCAGGAGAAGATGCGCGAGGTGAACGACCAGTACCACCATTCTGCGGTGTTGGTGCGTGACGTATTGCAACAACAGGCCACGGTCGCCAACGCAGAACACGAATACCAGCAAAGCCTGCTTGGGTTCTGGAATGCCAAGGCCGCCTTTGAAAAAGCCCTGGGGGAGGAGTAAGCCATGAACTCCATCGCGCTTCGACTTTGTGTCTCCGCCGCTGTCGCCAGTTTTCTGTCGTCCGCGGCCGGATGCAAACAACAGAATGCCGCCGAAACCCTGCCACTGCCGGTGCACACTGCGGTCGTGCAAACCCTCTCCATGGGGAACGGCGCGAGATATAGCGCCAGCATTGTTCCCTATGCCCAGGTGGACCTTTCCTTCCAATCCGGCGGCTATGTCGACCGCATCCGCCAGGTGAAAAACCCGAGCGGAGGTATGCGCAATGTCGACCAGGGTGACTACGTGCAGAAAGGAGCAGTGCTGGCAGTTGTGCGGCAGCAGGACTACATCGACAAAGTGCAGCAAGCCAATGCTCAGTTGGCGCGCGCGCAGGCCGAATATGACAAGGCCAAATTGACCTTCGATCGCACGTCCGCATTGTTCGCTTCGCAGAGCGCCACCAAACCGGACTATGACTCTGCCAAGGCCCAGTTAGACAGCACGGCGGCATCGGTTTCAGGAGCCAAGGCGCAGGTGAGTGAGGCCAACGTGGCCCTGGGGTACTGCGAACTGAAAGCCCCGTTCAGCGGGTGGGTGGTGAAACGAAATATCGACCTCGGAACGCTGGTGGGTCCGGCCACCAATGGTTTCACAGTGGCGGACACACGGTCGGTGAAGGCGGTCTTCGGCGTTCCTGATACATCGATGGAACGGGTGAAGCTGGGGCAACGGATGTCCATTTCGACCGATGCCCTGCCGCAGCAGTTTACCGGCCGGGTAAGCGCTATCTCTCCTTCGGCCGATCCGAAAAGCCGCGTGTTCTCCGTAGAGGTGACGATCGAGAATCCGAAAGAGCGTTTGAAATCGGGAATGATTGCGTCCCTCCTGTTGAACGGAGGTAAATTGCCGCAGTCGGTGCTCGCTGTTCCTTTATCGGCCGTCGTCCGCGACCCGGGGCGGGTCGATAGCTTCGCAGTGATGATTGCGGAAGGCAGCGGAGAGACAGAAATCGCTCGCATACGCCCGGTCGAGCTGGCGGATACCTACGGCAACATGATCGCCACCAAGAGTGGCCTGGCACTGGGAGAACGGGTGATCACCACGGGCGTGAGCCTGATCAAAGACGGAGATAAAGTGCGGGTTATCCCGTGAGTGCATTCGCATGAGCCATAAAGCAGAAGCCGAGTACATCGCGACGACCCACAACACGGCTCGTTTCTTCACCGAGCATCGCCAGGTCTCAGTGGTGTTGCTGATTGCAGTGTGCGTGTGGGGTTGGTACGGCTACATGCACATGCCAAAGCGCAAAGACCCAAGCATCCCGGTGCGGGTTGCCGTGGCTTCGATTGCATGGCCAGGAGCGAACGCGCAAGAGGTGGAACAACTGGTCTCGCGGCCGGTGGAGCAGGTGATGGCGACCAACGCCTTCCTCAAGCCGCCGTCCGCATCTGACTTCGGCATCCGCTCGATCAGCTTCCCCGGGCTATCCCTCGTCTACATCCAACTGGACGATACCGTCACTGATCCCAAGAAGCAGTTCTCAGATATCAACCTGAAACTCATCGCACTCAATAACAGGTTGCCTCAGGGCGCGGGGCCGATCCAATTTAACAGCGACTTTGGCGATACGGCCGCCCTGATGCTCACGGTGGCGAGCCCGCCCGCCAGCGAAGTCGACATTGCGCTACGGGCGCGGTCGATCCGTGCCGCGATTGCAGCCACGCGCGCTGCAGAACCCGCGCGGGCTCCGCAGCCGCGTGTCAGCATTATTTATGCTTTCCCCATTTCGGTTTCGCCCGAACTGGTGCGCGATGCGTTTGTTTCTGTTCTTCACGAGGGGGGTGGTCATCAATACATCTCCGACCCGCACTTCTTTTCCGGAAGCGGCTTCATTGGAGCCGACGTAAGTTCCCGGCTTAGTGACGACCAGTTGCGGGTCCTTGGCGATCGTCTGATGGTGGAGAAACTGCATCAGTCGGAAATACATCCGGATAGCTGGCCTGCCGCCTTTGTTCGCGATCCCGCAGATACCGAAGCCCGCCTCGCAGCCGTGGCCGGGGACAAGTATTCCTATCGCGAACTGGACGACTACACCGACCTGATCGGGCGAACGGTGCAGGGCGCACCCGAAGTGGCTAAGGTGGAACGCAAGGGCGTGCTGCCCGAACAGATCTACCTTGACTACTCTCAGGATCGGTTGGCAGCCTACGGCTACACGCCTTCGAACCTGAAAGACATTCTCGGCGCGCGGAATATTACGCTGCCCGGTGGCCAACTGGAAGTGGGGCCGCAGAATATCCAGATTGATCCGTCGGGCAAGTTTGTAGACCCGCGCCAGATCGGCGATGTCATTATCGGCTCTTCGTCCTCGGCGGCGAAGAGCCCGGTTTACTTGAGAGACCTGGTCTCCATTTCCCGCGGCTATCAAAGCCCGGCAAAGTATCTCAATTATCTGACGTGGATGGACAAGCAAGGACATTGGCGCCGCAGCCGTGCAGTCACGGTTGCTGTGCAGATGAAAGATGGCGAGCAGATTGATGCCTTTGGCCACAGCGTCGATATCAAGCTGGCGGCGGTGCGGCAGTATTTGCCAGAAGATTTGATGATTGCCCGCACCTCGGACCAGCCGCTACAGGTAAAGGAAAACCTTAGCCTGTTCATGGATGCGCTCTACGAGGCGATTGCGCTGGTGGTGCTGGTGTCATGGCTGGGTTTCTGGGAATGGCGCTCCGCCATCCTGATGGCAATCTGCATCCCTATTACCCTGGCCATGACGTTCGGCGGGCTGTATTTGATGGGCATCGATATCCAACAGGTCTCGGTAGCTACGCTGATCATCGCCCTCGGCCTGCTGGTGGACGACCCGGTCATCGCCGGGGACTCCATCAAACGATCGCTGGCTGACGGCCATCCCAGGGTTGTAGCGGCATGGCTTGGACCCACCAAGCTTGCCACCGCCATTCTTTATGCAACCGTCACCAATATTGTGGCGTATCTCCCTTTTCTCCTGGTCACCGGAAGTACAGGGGAGTTCCTGCACAGCCTGCCGATCGTGATGACAGTCTCCCTGGTGGCCTCGCGATTGGTCTCGATGACGTTTCTCCCCTTGCTTGGCTACTACCTGCTGCGCCCAGAGAAAAAGGTGGAGAAAACGCTGGAGCAGCAACGCACGAGCGGCTTCTTTGGTCTTTACGCCCGGGCTGCGAGGTACTCCATCGACCACCGTTGGAAATTCTTCGCCGCTTCCCTGCTTTTTCTTGCGCTTGGCGCTTTTATTTTTTCCCGCCTGATCTCCGCGTTTTTTCCCGAAGACGTTCAGTACTGGTCCTATGTCGATGTGTGGCTGCCCAACGATGCAACGCTCGCAGCGACCAACCAGACAGCGCGCAGGGTGGAACAGGTGGTTCGCGAACAAGCGCAGCGATTTTCAAGCGAGCACGCAAAGGAGGGACAAGGGGACGTTCTACGCTACGTGACCACGTTTGTCGGCGGCGGTGGACCGCGCTTCTGGTTCTCGGCCTCTCCCCAGTTGCAGCAGTTAAATTACGCCCAGGTGTTGATCGAGGTAAAGGACAAGGAAATCACACCGCAGTTCGTCAAGGAGCTGCAACCGGTGTTGACGGCGTCCATTCCTGGCGCACGCATGGATGCACGGCAGTTGCTGACCAACCCGATCGACTACCCGATTGAAATTCGCATCTCGAGCACCGCGGACGTGAACGCCAGGGACGAGGCCGAAGATATCCGCGGCCTGCGAAACATCGCCGGCAAGGTGGAAGAGATCTTTCGTTCCATCTCCATCGCCGAGCGCACGCGCAACGAATGGGGCGAAGAGAATGCGCAGATTGCATTGACGATCGATCCTGACCGCGCCAACCTGGCAGGCATTACGAATATGGATGTGGCAAATTCCTCTGTCGCCGGCATGAGCGGTACCACGATCAGCGTGTTACAGGAGGGTCAGAAACAGATTCCGGTGGTCGCCCGGCTGCGCATGGATGAGCGGTCGCAACTCTCCGACATTCAGAACCTATACGTCTATGGCTCCCAGGACAGCAACAAGGTACCGCTGTCGCAGATCTCGAATATTGAGCACGATCTGGTCACGGGGCGAATTGTCAGGCTGGAACAATTCCGTACCATGAATGTGCGTTGCTTCCCGATTGCCGGTCGCCTGAGTTCTGAAGTGCTGAAAGATGCGATGCCGAGACTCCAGCAACTGCAGGCCCAACTGCCGCCCGGTTACCAGATACAGATCGGCGGCGAATATGACAAAACGAAGAATGGGTTCAAGAACCTGGCCATGGTGATGTTAATTTCCACCGTTGCCATTTACCTGGCGTTGTTGTTTCAGTTCAAGAATGCGATCAAGCCGCTGCTGGTTCTGGCCGCCGCCCCCTATGGCATGATGGGTGCATTTGCGGCGCTCTGGATCATGGGGGAACCGTTCGGGTTTATGGCGTTTCTCGGTGTGGCCAGCTTGATTGGCGTCATCGTCAGCCATTCCATCGTGCTTTTCGACTTCATTGAAGAACGTCACATCGCGGGCGATGATTTCGAGCTGGCACTGATTGATGCCGGCATCCTGCGGCTGCGTCCAGTCCTGATTACCGTATTCGCCACGGTGTTGGCGCTATTACCGTTGGCGTTGCACGGAGGTCCGCTGTGGAAACCGCTTTGCTATGCACAGATCGGCGGACTGCTGGTGGCGACGGTGGTCACCAAGTTGCAAGTGCCCGTAATGTATGCCATCTTCGTACTCGATTTCAAGATTCTCAAATGGGAGACCGGGGACGAACCGAGTGCTACCCTGGTGAACACTCCAGTGCTTGAGAAACCGACTTTCAGCTAGGGACTTTGCATGAACACGGGAACGATCATAGCGCTAGCCATTCTGAGCAGTGCCCTAGGCCACCCGGTCTTTGCGCAATCCAAGCAAGAGACTGCCAATTCACCCATCCTGCAGCAATATGACCAGGCCCTCGACCAAGTGGCCGAGCGCGCCATGCAGTCCGTGGTGGAGATTGAGGTAACCGGCTACAGTGCACCCGAACACGATCAGGATTCCGGCGGGCAGCCACAGGCGCTGGAACGGCAGCGCTCCCTTGGCTCGGGGGTGATTGTCGATCCCGACGGCTACATCATGACCAACAATCACGTAGTTGCCGGAGCTCTTCGCATCCGCGTAATCATTGCTCCGGCCACAGTCGAGTTGGTGAGCGGGAATACCCGGCTGGGACATCCGCAGAGAGTCTACGAGGCGAAGCTGATTGGGTCTACCAAGTATGCCGATCTCGCCTTGATCAAGATTGAGGAGAAGGGTCTGCCGTCTATCGCGTTGCCAGATCTGTTCCACTTTCGCCTGGGACAGACGGTGGTGGCCATCGGGGCACCTGAAGGCCTGGACCACACCGTGACCAAGGGGATTATCAGCGCGCTCGGCCGGCAGCCGGAGGTGGATCGGCCGATGGTTTATGTGCAAACCGATGCGCCGATCAACCCGGGTAATAGCGGCGGTCCTTTGATTGACCGCGACGGCGAGTTGGTGGGGATCAACACCTTCATTGTTACGTCTGGTGGAGGAAGCGAGGGCCTGGGATTTGCCATTCCCGAACCTATTGTGCGCTTTGTCTACCATGAGTTGCGCGAGCATGGCACGGTTTCGAACGTAACGATTGGGGCGCACGCGCAAACCATCACTCCGGCGCTGGCGGCCGGCCTAAAGTTGCCCCAGGATTGGGGAGTGATCCTTTCGGACATCGACCAGGTGGGGCCGGCTTCGAGTGCTGGATTGCATCCCCGGGATTTAGTCACCGCGGTTGATGGCCTACCAGTGGACTCGCTGCCCAAGTACACCGCGTTGCTCTACGTACACAAGCGCGGTACTCCCATCCGCATGCAGGTGCTGCGTGATGGAAAGCCGATGACGATTTCGGTCAGTGCCGTCAATGCAGCGCCGGCGATTGACAGTCTTTCTGATTTGATCGATCCCAAGAAAGATTTAATCGCTTCGCTGGGCATCTTCGTAAAAGATCTGAAACAGTCGCAACTGACCTCGATGCTCAACCTTCGGTCAGATAATGGCGTGCTGGTGGCGGGTCTGCTGAGTGGCGAACCGGCTACCGCGGCCGATCTGGCGGTGGGGGACGTGATTCGCTCGTGCAACGGCAATCCGCTGCTGGATACGGAGCAACTTCGGCAGACGCTTTCCGGGTTGAAACCCGGCGATGCGGTGGTGCTTGAAGTGGAACGGCAGGGAGTGATGTTGTATGTTGCGTTTGAAATCGAGTAGGCCGAACTGACGAGAGCATGAAGGATAACTCAGGGGCAGGATGGTGCATCCAGTAGAAGAGGAGATTTTCACCATGCCGAATCAAGCTAACCCAAACCTCGGAACAACGGATCAGACGTCCAGCCTCGATGAGTTCCATACCTCTATTACAGGAGAGGACAAGAAGCTGGACCGCGTGGCTGAGGAAGCTGCAAAGAAAGCCTCAAAGACCGAGAAGAAATACGACACGGATCAAGGCATTTTCACCAAGTAGTTCACTACCTCAATGTTTCCCTCGTGACGCGCCCACGCAAGTGGCGTGCCGTTCCAAAGAGTATCTGCAATATCGAGACGGGCGCCACCCTCAACGAGGAGGCGCACCGTCTCCAGATGACCACCCAATGCAGCCAGGTGTAGCGGAGTCGCATGGGAATGAATTCCGACCGGATTGAACCCGCTGGAATCCTCCCCAGCTTTAAGCAACAACCTGACGATTTCTGCATGGCCAAATTGAGAAGCTAGTGCGAGGGCACGATGCCGATCCTCGGCGAGAGCCGCCGGGAACAAGTCTTTGAAAGCGCTAATGCGGCCGGTTGCCGCCGCAGCGGGGAGATCGATTCGGGCACCGCGCTCAATCAACCCGTCCACTGCAATGAATTCTCCGTGCGCGAGCGCAGGCAACATCGCAGAATTGGGATCCGCACCATACGAACAAAGCAGGGTAATCAGGGGAAGCACTTTGCCCTGCTCTCGTGGGATCTTTCCCGAGCAGACAAGCCCCAGGGTTTCGTCCATACTCGCTCTATCTTCTTTGGCCCCGGCATCAAGAAGGATTCTGGCAATCTCGACGACATTGTCAGGCATCGCATTGTGGCGGACCGGGTTTTCCGCGATGAACTCCAGCAGCGTTGGATTGCGGAAATATTTTCGTTCGGCAAAGAGCACATGCTGATGCACGAGAGCCGGGTAGTCGCGCAAATGCGCTTGCAAACCAACGGCATCCCCGGTGTCAATGAGTTGCACTCCCTTGAGAAATGCCGGGTCTTCGATTCGCTCGTAGAGTGGCGGACTTTTCGGCTGGAGTCGGCATGGCGCAGAGCCAAGTTACCATAGCGCGGGAGCATAATAGTTGCATGACGTCGCAGGCTCTCGAAACCCAACCGTTGCCTACACTCGACGAGATCAGCGAGGCGCAGCAGCTGGTATACGCCGTTATGCCACCCACGCCGCAGTTTGTCTGGCCCTTACTGCGCGAGCGGCTGGGAGCAGAGATCTGGGTAAAGCATGAGAATCACACGCCGATAGGGGCCTTTAAAGCACGGACGGCGGTGGTGTACGCGGCGGAGCGCTTTCGCGAGTCTCCGGCACCAACGGCACTGGTCACGGCGACGCGTGGCAACCACGGGCAGTCAGTCGCGCTCGCCGCTAAGCGATTCCATGTGCCGGCACACATCGTTGTACCGAAAGGAAACAGCGTGGAGAAGAATGCTGCCATGCGGGCGCAGGGTGCGGACCTGATCGAGTTCGGCAGCGACTTCCAGGATGCCAAAGAATATGCTCAGCAACTTGCTGCTGAGCGCGGGTGGCACCTGGTCCCCAACTATCACGGCGACATCATCAAGGGGGTCGCAACCTACTGGCTGGAATTCTTTTCGGCGGTGAATGATCTGGACGTGGTGTATGTGCCCATTGGCCAGGGCTCAGGCATCTGTGCCTGCTGCGCGGTGCGCAACGGGATGGGGCGGAAGACGAAGATTGTTGGTGTGGTGGCCGAAGAGGCCCCCGCCTATGCCCTCTCGTTTGCGGCAGGGCATGCCATCGCGGCCCCGGTGACAACATTGCTGGGCGACGGGCTCGCCTGCCGCGTGCCCGTGGACGCATCGCTTGAGGTGATACTCAAGAATGTAGAGCGCATCGTGCGGGTGAGCGAGAACGAAATAGCACAATCGATGAAGTCTTACTTTACCGATACGCATAACGTTGTGGAGGGAGCGGGCGCAGCCGGACTGGCGGCTGCAGTCAAGGAAAAGCATTTGCTGCAGGGGAAGCGCGTCGGACTGGTAGCCACCGGCGGAAACGTCGATCGCGCCGTCTTCGCCAAAATTCTCGAGGCTTGACGATGTCTGAAAGGGACCATGTATACTTCACCGCTCCTGGCGATGATCGCGCTCACCCTTTGCCTTGCACCTCCGCTGCTGCGCGCTCAGACTCCTACTGTTCCGGATTGGGCGCAGCCTGGCTCCCCTACCCACCAGCAGGTTCCTCCGCCGGCCGACTTTCATCGGCCGAGCACCAACTTCGATACACCCATCGGCGCGTTCACCGGTCAATCCGATATCGGCAGCGCAGTGGTACCGGGGAGCGCCAGTTATGATCCCGCCACTCGGCAGTACACGATTCACTCTGCCGGTTACAACATCTGGTACACGCGGGATGAGTTCCGGTTCCTGTGGAAGAAGATGTCGGGCGACGTTTCGCTGGCCACGGATGTAAGCTTTCCTGACCCCAAGGGCTACGGGGATCGCAAAGTTGTGTTGATGATTCGCCAAAATATCGAGGATGACTCCAAAGCAGCGATGATCGGCCAACATGGCGCGGGCATGATCCACCTGGCATGGCGTTCGGAAAAGGGCGCAAGCATCAAAGATATGCAGTACCGTTTCGGCGGCATGCTCCAGGGCATCAAGGCGAAGCGCATTGGGATTGAAAAACATGGCGACTCGATTGCCATCTTTGTCAGCCTGCAGGGCGAGCCGATGCACCAGTTTGGGCCGCCTATCCAGTTGCATTTCGATGAACCCTTCTACGTGGGAGTAGGCTTTTGCTCCCACTTGCCGGCCACTTCTGATACTGCGATTGTCTCTGATGTCGTGCTCGAGAACACGGCAGGAAAGGTACAGTGATGGCAACTCATCCGTTATCCAATTCGCTTGCGCCCTGGTTGTCGGTTCGCGACAGCAAACAGGCTCTCGCGTTCTATCAATCAGCGTTTGGCGCAACCGAGGTCTACCGTCTGGACCTGGATGACAGCGTGATCGCTCGGCTCTCGATAGGTGGCGCGGAGTTTTGGCTCGGCGACGAGTCTCCCGCACATTTCAATTTCAGCCCTGCGTCTCTCGGCGGAAGCTCCGTGCGACTGATTCTTACCGTCGCCGATCCGGATGCTGTCTTTGCGCAAGCGCGATCGGCCGGAGCATCTGAGGTTTACCCGGTGGCCGACCAGTACGGTTGGCGAGTAGGGCGCGTGGCTGATCCTTTCGGGCATCACTGGGAAATCGGCCGTCCCTTAGAAGGCTAACCCCACCATACTTCGCCCGGTGCAAGGTGAGCGCGCACGAAATCAGGATTGGGCTCAACACCCAGTCCCGGCTTGTCCGGCACCTGGATTCTTCCATCCTTCACGAGGGGTCCATCGTGCAGAACAAATTGTTCCCATGTCAGCGATGGATCTCCCGTATAGAAGCCCCACGGAAGCTCGTGCCGTTGCGAGGCAGCCGCGCCCAACGATGGACTGAGCGCTAGTTCATGCGCCTTGAAGTCGCGAATGGCCGCGGCACAATGGGCCGAGGCAATTGCGCCCAGGGGACCGATTGCGTTGTGCGCCGAAACCGGGATATTGAAGACATCGGCGAGGTCTGCAATCTTCTTCGACTCCAGCAAGCCGCCAGATTTAGGAATATCGATTTGCACGATGTTGCAGCCCTGATGGACGATGAAGGGCATAAAGCCTCGCCGCGTATAGAGATTCTCACCCGTTAGGATCGGTACCGGCGATTCCTCGGTGAGCTTGACCCAGGATTCGGAGAAATCAGGGTCCATGGGATCTTCGAGCCACATGGGGCGCATGGGAGCGACCGCGCGCGCCAGGTTCAGCGCGTCCGATTGATCCAGTTCCCAGTGACAGTGGATGGCGATTTCGAATTCGTCACCCAAAGCTTCGCGCACGTTGGCAAAGCCTTTGGCGTTTACCTCGAGGTCGTGCAGGCTGAGTTGGCGGCTGTTAAAGCGGGCATCCGTGGGGAACAGACCGTAGGGGTCGGCAGCACGGCGGATGTCTGTCTTGACCGCTTGAAATCCGTAACGGTGTTCTTTGACCATGGCCGCCCACTCACGGCATGCGGCAGGGTCAAGAAAGTCTGGCGGGCTGGTGGTGAGATAGGCGCTGACCCCGCTGCGGTATTGGCCCCCCAACAGCTTGCACACAGGAGCGCCCAGCAGTTTGCCGGCAAGATCCCACAGGGCAATCTCCACTCCGCTAATGGCCGTGATGGTAACACCGCCGATGGCGCCGGCTCCGCCGGTGCGCAGAATCATCTCGGTGTAGAGTGGGTCGATATCGAGCGGATCCTGGCCTATGACGGTATCGCGCAGATAACCTAGCATCACGTCCTTGATGCCGAAGCCCCAATAAGCCTCGCCGTAGCCGCTGATACCAGCATCGCTGTCGATACGAACCAGGGTGTTGCCTCCAGGCTTGCCCACCACCATCACTTTCATGTCGGTGATTTTTACTTTCCGCCGCAGCGGAGACGCGATCGCGTTGAAGCCTCCCAATACAGCCGAAGAAGGAACCAGGGCGGCGAGGCCTTGCAAGAAATCTCTTCTCTGTATCATGCGTTCCATACGGAACTTTCTGTTGGATTGGCTGTTATCGTGACATTTATAGTCCCGGGAGAGATTTGTGGCTAGTCATCATGATTTAGCGAACACGGTATCGTTGCTCGCGCGCACTCCGGTGGTGTTGAACGCACTGTTACGTGATCAGCCGGAGATTTGGACACTTAGCAATGAGGGCCATGCGACGTGGAGCGCGTTCGACGTCATGGGGCACCTGATCCACGCCGAAGAAACCGATTGGATGCCACGCGTACATATGGTGCTGGAATTCGGGGAGACTCGCGCCTTCGCGCCATTCCATCGTGTGCCGCCGGTGCAAGCAAGTGAGTCACTGGGGCAGCTGCTGGATAAGTTTGCTGTTTTACGGTCGGCAAACCTGGCTGCTTTAGACGCGTTGCACCTAAGCCAGGAAGATCTTGAGCGCAGTGGGCGCCATCCTGCCTTTGGCGTAGTGACGCTGTCGCAGCTTCTTGCGACGTGGGCGGCTCACGACCTCACGCACCTGCACCAAGTGTCCCGCGTGATGGCGTACCAATACCGCGAGGCCGTTGGTCCGTGGAGTGCATACCTCGGTGTACTGCACTGCGCCGGTCACAGTTCCTAGCTCCCGGTACAGTGATTGAGAGGACCTACATCGTCGGCACCAGAATCTGGGTGATCAATTGCGCTTCCGGCGTGGTTCTTGGATCGTTGACGTAGTTCTCAATAAAGTAATCATCCCGCAAAGGGAGCCCGCTCTCGGAGATGATTTGCTGCACCCGGCCACTCGCCGGCCCAAGGTTGGAATACGATCCCGTTAACGTAAAGCGACTGTACTTACCGCCCTTAAATTCCTCGTACTCGATCCCCTCCGGCAGCGACTGCGGTACCGCAGCGACAGACACTCCCGCTCGATACACCATCGGTCCAATCTTGTACAGACTCGTGTATCCCGTGATCTGATTGTGCTCTGCAATGCGCGGGATATGGGTATGAAGGCTCTGCCACGCTTGTGGCGCATTGACGGGGAAGGGACCAATCTTCTCGACGAAGACGTAGTGGATCGGGGGCCAGGTGACGATCTCAGGTGTTTCGGTCAGGTTCATGATTTACCCTTTTAGCTCAAGGAGCTCGGAATTTGCGCGTCTTCGCTCGTCTCGTTACTACGTGCCTGTTGATTCCCATCGTGAGTTTCGCCCAATTGCGTGGCGTGCCCACCGAGAACATCGATCGTACCGCGAATCCATGTACGGATTTCGATGCCTATGCCAACGGGCAATGGCGCGCAACTCATCCTATACCGGCCATACAGGTAACGTGGGCGATCCGCAGCATCACCCAGGACGATACCCGCGCCCGTCTACGTGCCATCGCGGAAGAGGATGCCGGCAAGGCGTCGTCGTTGGCCAAAGGCTCGCCCGGCCAGTTGACCGGTGACTTCTATGCCGCATGCATGGATGAACCGAGGATCAACTCTCTGGGCATAAAGCCGCTCGATCCATTGTGGAAGCAAATCGACAGCGTGGGCAATGCGCAGCAGCTTGATGCAGAGATAGCCAGCCTGCAGCAGATCAATATCAATGCGCCCCTGGAACTCTCTTCCACGCAGGACCTTCACGACCCCACGCACGTGATCGCCGAACTCGAGATCGGTGGGTTGGGCCTGCCGGATCGCGACTACTATCTGCGCGACGAGCCGCGCTTCAAGGAAGCGCGTGAGCAATACAGTGTCTACGTCCACAAGATGTTCACGCTCACCGGCATGGATGAAGCGGCCGCGAACGCAGCCGTTGCCACGGTGATGAAGATCGAGACGAGGTTGGCGCAGGACGGCCTGAGCCGGGTCGCGCTGCGTGACCCCGCGATACAGGATCACCCGATGCGCTTCGCCGAGCTCAAGACCCTCACGCCGCATTTCAACTGGGAAGGGGAGTTTGCCCTGTTGTCAGTTGCCACGGACGGACACATCAATGTGCCACAACCAAAGTTGCTGGCTACGTTTGACAGCCTGCTGGCTACGGTACCACTAGAAGACTGGCGAGCCTACTTACATTGGCACATTTTGAATGGCGAGGCTGCTTCCCTGGCAGCGCCCTTTGAAGAAGCGCATTTTGGCTTCTACGGAACGACGCTGACCGGAGCCAAAGAGCAACGCCCTCGGTGGCAGCGCTGCGTGATCGCCACCGACGCCAGGTTGGGCGAAGCGTTGGGACGTGAGTACGTTGACCGCTATCTGCCTCCCGAAGCCAAGGCCCGGGCGCGCGAGATGGCTGTGAACATCGTGAACGAATTGAAGCAATCCATCGAAACGCGCGACTGGATGACTGCGCCGACCAAAGCACGAGCCCTCGATAAGCTCACCCAACTGAATATCAAAGTCGGCTATCCGGACAAATGGAAGGACTATGCCGGCGTGGTGGTGGACCGGTCCACTTACCTGGACGATGTGCTGAGCGCTGACCGCTACGCGGTGCGCGACGATCTGCAACAGATCGGCAAACCGGTCGACCGTGGCCGATGGGATATGACGCCCCCAACCATGAATGCTTATTACAATCCCCCGATGAACGAGATCGTGGTCCCTGCCGGTTATCTGCAGCCGCCTGGATTCGACCCCAAGGGTTTGGACGCGATCAACTATGGCGCCGTCGGCGTAAGTATTGGACATGAGATCTCGCACGGCGTGGACGATGAGGGCGCGAAGTTCGCTGCCGACGGCAAGCTCGAGAATTGGTGGACCCCTGCCGACTACTCCAACTTCGAGGCTCGCACCGGTTGCACCACCAAGCAGTACGATGGCTACTTCGTCGAGCCCGGCTTGCACCTGCAGGGCAAGCTGGTTACCGGAGAAGCGCTGGGTGACTTAGGCGGAGTGAACCTGGCATATCGCGCCTACAAGCGCTCCCGCGAGGGTAAAGGTCCGGAACCGACCGTCGACGGTTTCACTCCCGACCAGCAGTTCTTTCTCGCCGAGGGGCAGTGGCGCGGAGCGATCGTGCGGCCGGCGGCAGCGCGGCTCAGCGTCTCCACCGATCCGCATCCCCCGGGCAAGTACCGGGTACTGGGCCCTTTGAGCAACATGCCCGAATTTCAGCAGGCCTTTGAGTGTAAGGCGGGCGACGCCATGGTGCGTGCGGCAAGCGACCGCTGCTCGGTATGGTAACTACTACGGTTTCTTTTCCTGCCTGAGCTTTTTAGCCGGCCGCGAGGTTCCTCCGCTGCCGGGCTCCTGCCTGCAGGCTGAAGTCGATTCACGGATGATCAGTTCCGGCTCGACAGCGACCAGGGGTGGCACCTTCACCGTGGAAGAGCCCAGTTTTTGCAGGAGTAGCTGGACGGCGATCTCGCCCATACGATGCAGGGGTTGGCGAATGGTGGTGAGGCTGGGCGTCTGGAAGGCTGCCTCTTTAATATCGTCGAACCCCACCACGGAAACGTCCTCCGGCACCCGCAACCCCGCATCGTGCAGAGCGCGAATGCAGCCTATGGCGGCAACGTCGTTGAACGACACCACCGCGGTAAATTTGCGATGGTTGGCCAAAAGCTGTTGCACGACGGGATAGCCCAATTCGGGTGAGGTGAGGTCCTTTTCCAATTGGATAGTCAACTCCGGCTTGATAGCGATGCCAAGATCGCGAGCCACCTCAACGATGCCCTGCCAGCGAACTCCTGAATCGGCGCTGTAAGGCTGCCCGCGCATGAAGGCGATGGTGCGGTGCCCAAGGTCATACAGATGGCGCAACGAAAGCTCCGCGGCCCGGCGGTGATCGAGCACAACGCTGGTGACTCCGCTTCGCCGTTCGCCGGCGATGGCAACCGCAGGCAGTGGCAGTTTGTGCACGAGCTTGGTATCGATCGCGATAAGACCCTCAGCGCCACGGCTCTGCAACATGCGTGGGTACTGCTCAATCAGGTCGGGCCGGTGACGGTGATGGGCGATGAAGTAGAAGTATTTCTCCTGTAAAAGACCGTCTCCGATGCCAGTCATCACTTCGGCGTGATAGCCGTCGGCCAATACCGGCACGAGGATGCCGATGGTCATGGTGCGCCGGTTTCTCAGCGAGCGCGCGAGGAAGCTGGGCTCGTAGTTGAATTTGGCGGCCGCCTTGCGAATGCGCTCCCGGGTTGCTTCCGGAATAGAGCGGCCGGGTACATCGTTGAGAACGACAGAGATCGTGGTGGGGTCTAAGTTGAGATAGGCCGCAAGGGTTTTGAGGCTAACAGGCCGATCGGACAGGCCCTCGTCGCGCGTGCGTTTGCCCATGTGGCCGGGATGACCCCACACATTTGAATTGTTGTTAAATAACAAGTTAGCAGCCGCGGCGATCCTGGACAAGAGTTTGTCTGGATGCCGGCGCTCACCTCGTCCTGAGCGTCCGCCCGGCTGTCAGCGATTGCATCTCCCTGCCAATCCGGCTGCGGTTGATGCCGAACTGTAAAACGAGATTGATGAGGTTCCCGGCCGCCCAGTAAAGCGCCAGCCCAGAGACGTAGTGCCACAGGGTAAACCCCATCGCGACAGGCATCACAAACGCAAACAACCGTTGCTGGCCAGCATCCATTCCGGCCGAAGGGGTGATGAGTTGCGTGATGCACATGGTAACGACAATGAAGACCGGCAGAATGTGCAAGGGGATCCGGCGAGGATAGATCGGCAAGCCAAAACCAATGCGCCTGGTGCAACTCGGGGCGTGCTGCAATACGCGATAGTAAGCGAAAAACAGCGGCATTTGCAGCAGCACGGGGAGGCAGCCTGCATACATGCTCGCTCCCTCTCTGCTGAAGAGCTCCATCAGCTCTGCGTTCATCGCGGTTCGCTTGGGATCGTCGTTCTTCAGAACCGCATAGCGTTGCTTGATTTCGTCGACTTTGGGTTGCAAACGCGCCATCTTCACCGAGGAATGCAGTGCCATCATTCGTGGCCAGAACATCACCAGGTTGAAGATGGCCGTAAGCACGATGATGGCCCAGCCCCAGTTTCCGGTGCCGCGCTGATAAACAAAGCGCAGTGCTTGATAGAGCGGCATGGCGATCACGGCCGTCCACCCGAACTGCGAAGGAGCGGCCTCGGGTTGTGCGGTCGTCTGGAGATGACCGTTGTTTTCCGGCATGCCGGGTTTGGCATGAAGGAAGTACACACTGAACATTAGGATCAGAAGTCCCAGAATCGTAATGGCCACGATGGATGGCTTACGGCCACCAGCAGCATTGGGATTGGAAATCTCGGGCAAAGCACACCTCTTCCTTCCGGGCCATGAGCCCAGAAACAGTGGACAGACAGGCGGATGCATGGACCTCGAGAGGCGCCATGCTCAGCAATCGACTGGGGTCAGGAAAAGAGGGGTGGGGGACGCTGGAACCAGGGAGCGAGGCTTGGCTCCTGAGCGGTGTGGGAAGGAATGGATACCCAAAAACTAACGCGATCGAAAACAGGAGCGACCGAGGCAAGCGGAACCGCTCTGAGGCAACCGGTAATCGTGCGGTAGATGTGTGGCGAGCTCGCAACGACAAGTACCAGCAGGCAAGTCAGTGAGAGGACGGAGATCATCCCGCTCATGCTCGCAAATAACAGCGCCTGATAATACGGGAGACACAGCAGCAGCAGGCAAACGCATTCTTGCGCGACTGCCTGCCGCTAGCGTTGAGGTTTTCTCACGCACACTCCCCTGTGCGCTATTCTACGACGCTTCGTGACCGTCGCCGATACAGCTTCTTAGTGATGGCCACCGCCAGCCCCGCCGCCAGCGGAACCGCCACCACTCGACCCTCCGCCGCTGGAGCCACCAGAACTGGAGCCACCGCCACCGTGCCCACCACCGCCCCCCGAGCTCCCACCTGAGGAGCTTCCGTGGCCGCCGCCACCGATCCCCCCCCCACTCCCACCTCCACCGCGCGCACTGCCCCCGCCGCCAATGCCGCCGTGCGCGCCGGCAAAGCTGCCGCCCCGTGCCTGCAGAGTGCCACCATGGTTCGATACGGGCGCGGCGACGGTCACCGACTTGCCTCCATGCATCACCTGTTTCGCCATCATGAAGCTTTGCGACTTGCTGTCAAAGTGAAGCGGCGCGCCCACTGGCCTGACGGATGTAATCTTGTTCCCCGCGGCGAGCCCTTTCATCGCGCGGGCCTCCATGCGCGGCACGCCCACCGGCGCCAAAGGACGGAGATAGACAGTCCTAAACTCTCGCGGTGGCGATTGCAGAATCCCAATGTGACCGGGATCGAACCTCGCCCGTTCAATCGACAAGCCATGCTTGCTGTTCACCGTGAAGACGTCTTCTTTGCGGTTGATCGGTGGCCGGCCCTTGACGTCGAAAGGATGAATGGGGACAAAGCCTACCTTGTGTTCGCTCTTGACCCAGCGGGCCGCCTCCAGGTGGTGCCGCTTTTGGCCGACACACCACACATAGCGACGGTGCCTTTGTTGAACCCATCCCCCGGCGTGACAAACCGCCCAACCCCACACGGCTCTACGCCCCAGCCCGGTATCGATCAACTTTGACTTGCCCGTAATGGGATCCTTTTGCATCCGGTACCGGACGGAGGTTGGAAAGCAAGGAGAGAAGGCATCAAAACCCGAACCCAAGGGGTCAGCCATGATCTGTGCCCTGGTAAATCTGGGTATCGTGAAGTTTGCCCGCACGATCCGGGCGGTAGATCGACCCGAGCCGAAAGGTTGGTTCTCCGTTTGCTGCGGATCATCAGAACCAGCGGACCCAGCCGGCTGCCAGCAGGTCCCATAGGGCGGGCAGGCAAAAAATTCACCCTGTCCTTTCATATCCGCCAATCCGGGAAGCGGTGAGTTAAGGCCGGCATCCTTCATCACATCGGTCATGTCGGCCGCTCGCTGGGCGACTCGGTCCGCTACCCAACGGTCGAAATCAGCAAATGCGCCTGCATCATCGGGGGCCGTTGCTTCGAGAATGTGGCCGCCGCGTAACGTCGCCGACTTGACCTTGCCGGTTTGCTGCCCTAACGCAGTCAGATGAAGACCGTCGGCTTCCTGGGCCGTGAGCAGGGTGCCATCCATGTAGCTGTTGATCCGAAAGAAAGCCCGCTGCGGATATCTCACGGAAATGTCATCCGTTGGAGTCTTGATAAGAAGCTGTTCGCCAAAGATGTAGGGCTTCATCGCAAGCGACAGCGTGCCGGAAAGCAACGCCATCTCGGTATACGGAATACCGCCGGTCGTGTGCAGATCGTTGCACATGAGAACCGAGTTCTCTCCCAGGTAGATCGTCGAAGCATCTTCCAGCTCGATCTCCGCACGCCCGTTGCCGGTTACCAGGCTGAAGCCGGTTTCAAGCGGCAGATCGGCCGTGGCCTGTTCCCAGGTATCGCCGGCAAGCTTTTCGTTTTGCTCTCCGCGTGCAATGCGTACGTCGCCCTCAACGTAACGAATACGTACGATCTGCGCATAGGTCTCATCTGAATAGTGCTGTCCCAGGATGAACTTGGCTTTGTTCTTCAGCTCTTCACTGGCATCGCCACTGAGAATCTCCTGCAACTGCGCGAGAGCCTTGGGTTCATCTTTTTGCATCAGCGAAGCGAGCGCCAATAACTTCAGGTCATCGTCAGTCCAGACCTTGGGCGTAGCGGGTTCTCCGGTTCTGGCCTGAATCTCTATCTCCAACGCTCCACATTCATGCACCCATTTGCTACCGGGAAAATCTCGCTCCAGTCGAGCACAGGTTTCAAGCGCGCCTTTCACCTGCCCTTGCTTGTCTTGTGCATAGGCCTCCCAGTAAAGGGAGCCATCGGCATACACACCCGGTTGCGCAGCGAGCTTGGTAAACACTTTTTCTGCATCTGGCCACCGGCCCTCGTTGATGGCCCGGATGCCGTCCACGTACAAGCCGGTGTTCGGCTTGCTGGACGCAAAACTCAGCGGCGCGAGGCCGGCTAGCTGGGAAAGGACCAATACCCCGCATAACGCGGCATGAACAGCCATTGCACGCCTCATATCGTGCCCCCTTTCGTATGGCCGGTTACGGCCGCCCGCCGCTCCGGCAATCGTGAACGCAGCACACGCACCTCAAAGAGCAAACTGTTGGTGTTGGTTTCGTTTTGGAGACGGGTGAGCGTTGCCTGGTTCAAGTCTCCGGACTGGTTGGCAAGCTCTTCCAGGAGATGATTCAGCCGTTCCAACGCGGGGGCCAGCGCAGGATCGTCGTCGTGCCTGGCATTCTGCCGGCAGATGCGATTTGCAACCAACAGAGTTCGCGCTTCGTCACGCAGCGGAGATTCCAGGCCGTTGCTATCGGAACCTGCATGTTTCAACTCGACCAGCAGCCGCTCCGAACGATCCAGATGGTCGCTCAGAACCACCACGACAACATGCTCGCGTAGCGGAGCCTGCACCACCGGCTGAGGCTTTTGGCTTGCGCTGATGCCCGCGGCCGGCTGCGTTTGTTTACGTTCCCACAGCCGGCCACCGAGGAAGGCGCACGCCACCAGTAACGCGCAGACGGCGGCGTAACTCAACCTTCGCCACGCTTTGCCACTCCACAAGCTTGGTCGCGGCGATTCGTATGCATGCAACGACGCGGAGAGAGACGCCCACACTTCCCGGCCATAGGCAGCGTCGCACTCCGGCGGATCTGGAAATTTCATCTCGGCGAGGTCGCTCTTGAGCGCGGCGTACGCTCGGGAGCATTCCGTGCATCCATCGAGGTGCCCTGCGTTGTCGCCGTCACCATAGAGCTGGGCAATCAACTCTTCTTCACTCAGGTGTGTCATATCTTTACCTTCATCGCAGCGAGCCGGTGTCGCAGCTTATGTACGGCGCGAAATACAGATTGTTTGGCAGTGTTGGGCGGGATACCCATCGCTGCGGCGATCTCTTCCGTGGTGTGATCCTCCAGGTGCCGCAGCACAAACGCAGTTCGCTCTGTCGGCGACAGGGCATACATGGCCGTCTCCTGGATCGCTCGGATTTCCCCGCTCAACAACAGGCGTTCCGGGCCCGCCTCATGATCGGCAACCTGTATTTCGCCTAGGTCGCCATCCATGGGCTCAACAACCGTGTTGCGGCCAATCTTGTCCAACGCGCAGCGCACCGCTATGCGATAAATCCAGGTACCGAAATCCGACCGGGAAGCAAAGGTCTCCAGCTTTTGATATCCCCGCAGCAACGCTTCCTGCACCACGTCTTCCGCGTCCGCCCGATTGCCTGTGATGCGGAACGCTACCCGGAAGAGTTTCGCGCTATGGCGCATGACCAACGCTGCGTATGCCTCTTTGTCTCCGGCCAGAACTGCCCGAATCGCGGCGTGGTCGTCCGTATCCATGCGAAACATTAGACAGCAGTCCGGGAGACGCGGTTAGGAGAGATTTTTGCGGGGTTAAAACCTGGGTTTATGGATTGGGAACCGCCCCTTGTCCTTCCTGAAGCAGGTACAGATGGTCGGCAGGCAGGTTGGTGAGGGTTTCTGTCTTTCCCGAAGGCCATGTCACCTCGAGTTTGTCCACTTTCTCATGATTGCCGAGTCCGAAATGGATCCGCAAATCGCTCTGTGAAAGGTAACTTCCGCCGCTCTGTACCTGGTCCTGTTGCACCAGGTCGCCGGCGGTGGCACGCAGACGCGCATTCAGCGCGAGCCGATTGCCCTTTGCCGCCTCTAGCTGGAAACCTACCCAATGGTTGCGAGGGCCACCCTCGGGGCGCAAGATCATCGGGCCGCCTTCCAGATTTTCGACCACGATCTCCAGGCGGCCATCGTTGAACAGGTCCCCGACAGCCAACCCACGGCTTACCTGCGGCAACTGGACGGCGGCGCCGGCAAGTTTACTGATGTCGCGAAACGTGCCGTCGTGTTGATTCAGGTAGAGCAGTTTTGGCTCGCGAAAGGAGGTCCCGATATCCCGAGTATCCACCTGGGGATAGACGTGACCGTTGGCGATGATCAGATCGGGCCACCCGTCGTTATCCAGATCGAAGAAGGCGTCACCCCAACCCACATAGGGCATCGAGCCGCGGGCGATGCCGGAAGGATAGGAGACGTCGGTAAAGTTGAGGTTGCCGTTGTTGCGGAAGAGCGCCGCGTACTCCTCGCTGAAATGGGTGATGGCCAGGGAGAAGAGCCCCTTGTGTTCGTAATCACCCAACGCAACGCCCATGTTGGCCTGTTCGCTACCGTCAAGGTTAACCGCGACTCCCGCGTCGAGCGCAACATCGGTGAAGTGGCCGTGACCGTCGTTCCGGTAGAGGTAGTTGGGCTCGCCGTCATTGGCGACGAACAGGTCGAGACGCCCGTCATTGTTAAAGTCGGCCCACACAGCAGTCATTCCAAAAAACTTCTGTGCATCTCCCACACCAGCGGCTTTCGAAACTTCAGTAAAGGTTCCGTTGCCATTGTTGTGGTAGAGCGCGTCGGGAGATCCCTTCAAACCACGGGGACCACACTGGACGGCGATCCCATGGTATTGGCAGGTTGGCCTGGAGCCGAACTCTGGCAGGTCTTTGAGATCGAGGTCTACGTAGTGGGCAACGAACAGGTCGTCCCATCCGTCGCCGTCGTAGTCGCCGAAGGCTGCGCCGGTGGCCCAGCCCGCATCGCTGCTCAGTCCCGCCCTGGCGGTCGCGTTGCTGAAGCTGCCATCGTGATTGTTGCGGAAGAGAATGACGCCACCAAAACACGTGACCAGCAGGTCGGGCCAGCCGTCGTTGTCGTAATCTCCCACCGAGGCGCCCATCGCCCAGCAGGGGTAGCCCACCCCCGCCTTCTCGGTGACATCGGTAAACGTGCCATCGTGGTTGTTACGGAAGAGGGCGCTCCGCGCCTTCTGGCCAGCCAGAGTCATGTCGACACTGGGCGCATTGGTGAAGTAAATATCCGGCCAGCCGTCGCGGTCGTAGTCAATCAGGGCCACGCCCCCGCTCATCGATTCCACAATGTATTTCTTTGCCGGAGAGGAGAGGTGGTTAAAGTGAATTTTCGTCGACCCGGTAATGTCCACCAGTTGCGGGAGCGTCTGTTGCGACCATGCCGGGCAACAGAAAAGCAGCGCAGCTGCGCAAAGCGTGGCCAGCGTTCTCCGCATCGACAACTACTTCTCCTCTTGCGAGAGCCCGGCGGGATGGAGCTGCATTTCCTTGAACAGTGCTTCCAGATGTTCCTTTAAGGCCTTGTATCGCTTGTATGCCTCCACTTCGCGCTGGGAGTCAGCATTTCGACCCAACTCGCGATAGAGGGTACTCAAGCGGAAGTGGGCGGCGGCGTTGGTTGGTTCGAGTTGTACAGCGCGTTCGAGAATCGGGAGCGCCTTGGCTTGCTGGTTTAGCGCGATCAGGGCTTTGGCCATTCCGAAGTTGGCCTCCGCATCGTCAGGCTGCAGCCGGAGCGCCGTGGCGTAGTGCTCCATTGCGCGATTCAGATCGCCCTGGCGGCTGGCCAGGTCTCCTAAGCGACATTCCGCCTTTTCATCACCTGCATTCTCGACGATCGCCGCCTTGTATTCAGCTTCGGCTCCGGCCTTGGTCTTCGCATCCTCCGAGGCGTTGAGCAATTCCCCTAGCTCAAAATGAATGCCGGGTAATTTAGGGTTCGCCTGCAGCGCCTTCTCATACTGGGTCCGGGCGCCGGCCGTGTTACCCAGTCTCCCCTCTTCATGCGCCATGAGCTGGTGCATCTGGGCGGAATCGGGGGCGGCCAAGGCCAGGCTCAACATCGCCTCCGCCGAAAGATCGGAGTAGACACGATACGCAGTGTAGAGGACGACCGGGTTGGCCGGGTCAGTTTGCCGCAAGGTGTTCACGATTGCACTGGCCTTGTCGAGTTCCTGACTCGCTGAAAAGAGCTCAACCAATTCGAGGCCGATCTGCACCTTGAGCGGCTTGTCTTCAAGCGTGGCAAACGAACCGTCCAGGTAAGTGAGGGCATCGGCCGTGTCCCCGATGCGCCTTTCCGCCATTCCCAACAGCGCCTCGATTTTTCCCAGGTTCGCCTGCAAGTCCAAAGCCGCTTTCAGGTGAGGAATCGCCCGGGCATAATCCCCCTGAAAAAAGAGTAAAACTCCCAGGTTTGCCTGGGCATCAACGTTTCGGGGATCGAGTGCCACCAGCGACTGCAATTCCGGAATGGCAAGGTCGGGCCGCTTCTGATTGAGGTATTGCTGGGCGAGCCGGGCGTGCTCTGCCGCCGGCACCTGGCCGCTGGGGGGCGTTTGCGCCAGGAGAGGGATGGAACAGAGCGCTAGGGACAGGGCAGCAAGTTTTTTTTTACGTGCATCGCCTTCGAATCATACCCCGCGGGCCCGGAAGGAGACAAAACCTCTGCTTACCTTTCGCGCGCCGGAGCGTCCTCATCTATAAGACACACGGTTGTTTAGGCGTTTCCCGGTCGAAACGAGTCCGAGATCCCTCTTGACAACGCTGCGCAGCATCCTGTTAGATTGCTCGGGCGCGGAACTTTTGGCTCAGACAACCGATTGTCTATAGGTTTTTTGAACCGGAAGGAGCGCGCGGTGCAACCAAGTTCGAAGAAACAACAGGACATACGGGAACCTTTTGGAGGTAGGACCAATGAAATCAGGACGATGGACGCGGCTACTCGGAGTTGTGCTGGCGGTGGGCTCATTACAGATGGCGCGGGCGCAGAGCACAAATGCAGGCGATGTGAGTGGAATTGTCACCGATACAACCGGCGCGGCGGTTCCAGGTGCAACCGTAACAGTCATCAACATCGACACCGGGATTAGCAAGGTTTTCACGACGAATGCAGCCGGCGTCTACGACACGTCCTCGATTGTCGCGGGCAGCTACAAAGTTACCTTTTCCAAAGACGGATTCACCCAGCTGGTCCGGTCATCGATCACCGTTCCGGTCGGACCGACGACCATCAATGCCCAATTAGCGGTGGGGACGGTGAACACGCAAGTCGTGGTGAATACAGATGTTCCCTTATTGAATACAGAGAGTGGAGCTATCTCGACCACCCTGACCGCGCAGACACTCTCGCAGCTCCCGCAGGTGGGCAGCATCGGCCAGGACTGGTCGTCGTTTAATATTCTGCAACCCGGAGCCGCGGGCGCTCCCGGCGGCAACCAGGGAGTGGTGGGCTCTGGCACCTCGAATGGCACCATGCTCGCGGTGAACGGAAATCTGCCCTTCAGCACGGTACTCGCCGACGGAGCAGAGACAACCCTGCCGGCAAGCGCAAACTCCGACATCAACATTCAGGAAACAATTCAAGAGGTGCAGACCAGCAGTTCTGCCTTCTCTGCGCAATATGGCGTTGGCGGCATTCTCTACAACCAGATCAGCAAAGGCGGATCAGACCGCTTCCACGGTTCGGCGTATGAGTATTTTCAAAACACCGCTCTGAATGCGAACAACTACACCTTCGGCGCCAACACGCCAACGCCTGTCATTCACTTCCATGAATTTGGTGGTTCCATCGGCGGTCCAATCATCAAGAACAAGTTTTTCTTCTTCTTTGATTACGAACACATCATCGATAACGGCGGGACCGCGGCCAGCTTTTACACCGTTCCCACTACGGCCGAACTGAATGGCGATTTTTCCGGGCTGCCGACCATTTATGATCCGGCAAGCACGACGGTGATTCAGCAAACCGGCTCCTACACGTACCCCGGAGCCAGCACGCCGACAGCGTGCCCCTGCATTGGCCGCACGCCGTTCCCCAACAACCAGATTCCAACGGACCGGTTCGATCCTGTAGCCAAGGCCATCCAGGCTTATTTCCCCGCTCCCAATACGGCCGGCACGGTCTCCAACGGTCAGGCGCAGAACAACTACACCTACACCGCTCCCAACAGCAACCCGTTCACCAAGTTCTTCGGCCGCCTGGACTACGACATCAATGCCAGCAATCGGCTCACCGGCTCGGTGACGGAAGGCGACAATCCGGGAAAGACGTACGGTCCGGGCCTCTGCCCCATCGGTTGCCAGAGTGGCGATGTAAGCCGAGTCAACAGCCAGGTAACGGATGTGTGGACCATCAGCCCGCACGTGACCAACGAAGCGAGAATGGGCTACACCAACCAGCTCAACTTCTTCGTGCCCTACACGCTGGATAAGGGCTACCCGGCAAAACTGGGATGGCAATTTGCCAAGTCTGACAATTTCCCCAACATCAACATCACGAACTTCGACAACGGTCCGAATGGCAACACCGTTCTCTCTTCGCAGATTAACGCGGTGTATAAAGAGCACGCGTTCGATCCCTCCGATGTCGTCACGATGATTGTCGGCAAGCACGTTCTGCACTTCGGCGGCGAATTCCTGATCTACCAGAACAACTCCACGGCATGGGGCAACCTGAACGCCGGCACCATGAGCTACACCGGTCAATACACCCAGGCCTACGTCGGCAGCACCACCACGGGCACGCCTTATGCAGATTTCCTGCTGGGGCAGACGCAGAATTGGAATGCCAACGAGACCCCGGAATATGGCGGCCGCGAGAAGCTTCCGCAGATGTTCATTCAGGATGATTACAAGGTAAAACCGAACCTCACCGTGAACCTCGGCTTGCGCTACCAGATCCAGACTGGCTGGAGCGAGACTAAGGGTAACGAGGCTTCGTTCGATCCCACGGTGCAGAACCCAACTTCCAACAGCCTCGGCGCGATCTGGTTTGGATCGACCCATGCCAATGGCCGCACGCATCTGCAGAAGCCGGTGTACACCACGTTTCTTCCCCGCGTAGGTTTCTCTTATTTACTCAACCCGGTTACCACCATCAGCGGCGGCTTCGGCCTCTTCTCCTACAACTGGAGCAACGACCAGTACGGTGGCGGCATGGGGCAGGCGTTCGGCTCCAAAGGCAGCGTCAATGACAACACCAACGGCATCACGCCGGTCGTGACTCTCTCCGGCACAGGTACGAATCTGCCGTATGTTTCGAGTTCCACCGCACCCGACGCGTACAACGGCCAGAGCTTCAACTTCAACGCTTACCACGAACCTGTGGGTGGCTCTTACCAGTGGAACCTGCAGGCGCAGCGCCAGATCGGCACCAACGTCGTGGCTTCTTTGGCTTACGTCGCGACACACGGGCATAACCTGCCCTTCCAGGTAGACATCAACCAGGTTCCGCAGGCCCTGCTCTCCGCAAACGACCAGGGATCGAGGCCTTATCCGCAGTTTGGCTCGCTCAATACGTCGGGAACGCCGGCCAACGAGAATGCCATCTCGAACTACAACTCTCTGCAGGCTGCAGTCGAGAAGCGCATGAGCCGGGGTCTCGATATCAGCTTCAGCTACGTATGGTCGCACTTCCTGAGCGACAACGACTCGGCCGGATGGGGAAGCCATGGAGGCGCCACACAAATCCAGAACTCCTATGTTCCTTCGGCCAACTATGGCAATTCGAACTTCGACATCAGGAATGCATTCCGGGGCTATGCGATTTACGAATTGCCGTTCGGCAAGAATAAGCAGTTCCTGAATAACAGCACGCTGCTTGACGAGGCGATCGGCGGGTGGCAGCTTTCAAGCACGATCATTGTCCAGAGCGGCCAGCCGTTTACCGCTGTCATGGCCAACGGCACCAACTCGTACTCGCTGGCGGGCAGCAACTTCAACTGGTTTCCCAATGTGATTGGCAACCCCAAACTTTCCAATCGGGGTCCCAACCAGTGGTTCAATGAGGCTGCTTTTGCCGCACCGGATCCTGGAACGTTCGGGAACGAACGGCGCAATCAACTGACTGGACCGGCTTTTGAACGGGTCAACCTGTCCCTGGGCAAGACCTTCTCCATCACTGAGGGGATTCACCTCCAGGTGCGGGCCGACTCAAACAATGCGTTCAATCATCCCGCGTTCTCATTACCGAACCCGAACCTCACGGTTTGTCCGTCATCGGGAAACCTGCCCACGGGTTGTTCAGCGTTCGGCGCAATCGCGACGGGAACCTCCACGATTACCAACCTGACGGATCCTGGACGGACCCTGCAGTTGAGCGCGCACGTAACGTTCTAAGGTTGTTCCCCTCTCTTTGGGGTAGCGGCGAAAGCCGCTACCCCATTTCTTTGCGAGTCAAACCGCAGATCCCTACACTCCGCTACCCGGACTTCCTACTTCGCCGCTGTCGAAAACGGCCTCGTGTGCGACTCTCCGTAAAGAGAGGCGCATGAACTTCACCGATAACGCGACTCTCGACAGGAAATCCGGGGTAGCGGAGTGGAGGGGTCCGCAGTTGTCTTCAGGGTTACTCGAATTTAAGCTTTTGCCCGGCCGGTGGACTCGCGGATGATCAGTTCCGGTTCCACCGCGATGCGCGAGGCTTTGCGCGTCTCTGCATTGCGCAATTGTTCGAGTAGCGTTTGTACGGCCAACGCTCCCATCTGGTGCAAGGGCTGGCGAACAGTCGTGAGACTCGGTGTTTGAAAGGCGGCTTCCTTGATATCGTCAAACCCGACCACCGATACATCGCGGGGAACACGCAGTCCTACATCGTGCAAGGCGCGGATACACCCAATGGCAGCAATGTCGTTGAAGGAGAGAACCGCGGTAAAACCGCGCTGGCGAGCCAGCAGTTCCTTCACCAACGGGTAGCCCAACTCCGGCGAGGTCAGGTCTTTTTCCAACTGGATTGTGATCTCAGGCCGGATATGAAGGCCAAGCTCTCGCGCTACCTCGACTATGCCTTGCCACCTGGCTCCGGAATCGGAACTGTACGGCTGACCGCGCATGAAGGAGATGGTGCGGTGGCCAAGATCGTAGAGATGACGCAGCGACAACTCCGCAGCCTTACGGTTATCCAGGACCACGTTGGTCACGCCGCTCACTTGCTGGTGCCCGGCGATCGCGACCACGGGCAGCGGTAGCTTGTCCACCAGGTTGGTATCGATCGTGATCAGGCCCTCTGCGCCGCGGCTCATTAACATGCGGGGATAGTGTTCGATGAGGTCGCTTCTATGCCTGTGATGGGCAATGAAGTAGAAGTATTCCTCTTCCAGCAGGCGGTCGCCGATACCGGTCATCACCTCCGCGTGGTAACCATCGGCCAGTACCGGCACCAGGATACCGATCGTCATGGTGCGGCGATTGCGCAAGGAACGCGCCAAAAAACTGGGCTGGTAGTCGAATTTGATGGCCGCTTTACGAATGCGCTCTCGCGTCGCTTGCGGAATCGAGCGGCCCGGCACGTTGTTCAAGACGACGGACACGGTCGCAGGATCGAGACCGAGATAGGCCGCAAGGGTTTTCAAGCTGGCGGGTCCGTCGGCGCGCGTACGCTTTGCCATTGGGCTGCGGGTGACCTCGTTGACGATGGTATAACCGCTTTTCAATCAAGACAAGGGTTTGTCTACATAGTTTTCGCGGACATATCCGGGCGGCAAAATCCCAACCCAGCGCGCTTCCTTGACAAGTGATAGTCGAATGTCTACCATCCCAGTAAATCGAGGGTCGACTGTCTTCCATGGCGAAACAAACACCACCACGGGCAAACCTGCTGCAAGGCACGCTCGACATGCTTATCCTGCGAACGCTTCTGCATGGAGCGGCCCACGGTCACGAGATCGGCAAGCACATTCAGCGCTCGACCAACGACTTTCTGCAAATGCAACACGGCTCACTCTATCCCGCACTGCATCGCCTGGAGCGGCGAGGATGGGTTATTTCCAAATGGGAGACAGCGCCGGACCGCAACCGGGAATTCAAGTACTACCGACTGACCGAGAAGGGCAGAAAACAGTTGGTGGTCGAAGAATCTCAGTGGAAGCAAATGGCGGACGCGGTGGCACGTGTCATGTGGCCCGCCGGCGAGGAGAGTTGACATGCGATGGTGGCAGATCAGCAAACGGCATGCAGACCTGGAGCGGGAACTGCAATCGGACCTCGAACTGGAAGAGGAAGAGCAGCGCGAACGTGGTCTGTCTGCAGAAGAGGCCCGGTTCGCGGCCCGGCGCGCCCTCGGCAACACGACGGTCATCCGGGAACAAACCCACGAAGCGTGGGGCTCGGCGAGCTTTGAACGCTTTCTTCAGGATGTTCGTTATGCCCTGCGGCAACTGTTACGGTCCCCGGGATTTGCGATCGCCGCGATCTTAACGCTTGCCCTTGGCATTGGTGCGACGACGGCGATGTTCACGCTGGTGTATGACGTGATGCTGCGCCCGCTGCCGTTCGCGCAACCGGACCGGCTGGTGTCTATCGAAGAGAAAGTCGTGGAATGGAGCAACCTCTATCCGACTCTGCCGGTAAGCGCAAACCACTTTGTTTTCTGGCATCAGCACAACCGCAGCTTCGACGCCATCGCCGTGATGCAACAAGAGTCCCTGCCGCTCGGCTCCGGGGGACGCCCGCTGCAGGTAGGCGTGCTGTCGGCCACGCCTGAAATTTTTTCTGTGCTCCAGGTGCAGCCCAAGATAGGACGCGCCTTCACCGTCAGTGAGGCACAGGAGGGCCACGAACATGTGGTGATCCTCACCCATGACCTGTGGCGGCATCAGTTCGGTGCGGATCCCGGCATCCTTGGCAAGAGCATTACGCTGAATGGATTCCCCTATGCTGTCATCGGCGTAATGCCGCGTTCGTTCCGCATGCCGTCGGTACAGACACTGGCCTCAATCGGTACCGTGAATCACCCGCTCGCCGTCGAAGCCGTGGAGCCGCTAGCCTTCTCGAAGGAGCGGCTGGCCGAAGATATGGGCGACCTGAATTATTTCGGGCTGGCACGGTTAAAGGCGGGAACCTCGGTTGCTTCGGCGACTGCAGACCTGAATGCCCTGCAGCATGCGATCGCCGCAAATCTGCCCGTCGATGAAAAGGCGACGCTTTCGGTAGAGATCACTCCTTTCCAGGAAAAGCTCGTGGGCGGCAACCGGAAACCGCTGATGATTTTGCTGGCGGCGGTTCTGGGTCTACTGTTGGTGGGCTGTGTGAACATCACTAACCTTCTGCTTTCTCGTGCCGTTAGGCAGAAGCCACAAATGGCGGTGGCTGCCGCCCTCGGCGCAGGCCGGTCCGAGATGGTGCGCATGGCGGTTCGTGAAACCGGCGTGCTGGCCCTGGTGGGAGGCGGCCTTGGTGTTTTGCTCGCCGCCGGCATTGTCCCTGCCATGCAGCAATACCTTCCTGCCGCGCTCGATTTTCGCGGCACTCTGCATCTGGACTGGGCGGGTGTGGGATGCGCGCTATTTCTGACGCTCTTCGCCACACTCGCAGCCGGAGCAGCACCCGCCTTCATGGTGTCCCGGACAGCTCCGCAGGAAGTTCTGCATAGTGATTCACGCCTGACCAGCGAATCGCGGGGGAGCCGGCGGGCGCGACGGGTTCTGGTCGGAGTGGAAGCAGCGGTGAGCGTCGCCCTGGTGTTGATGACGGGTCTACTCACCACCAGCCTGGTAAAGCTGATGAAAGTCGACCGCGGGTTCACCACCGAGCGAACTGTCACTGCGACAGTTGATTTGCCCTCGGAGTCTTATCCCGACACCGACAAGCGCGCCGCGTTTTATCGCGAGGTCCTGGAACGCATGGCGCGGCTGCCGGGCGTGGAACATGCAGCCATGACCAGTATCCTGCCGCTAAGCGGAGATGGCTGGGGGGATATGGCACGGGTAGCGGGAGACAACCGGCCGGTGACGCAACTGCCGCTGGAGAGTTTTCGCTCGGTCAGTCCGCAATATTTCCCAGCAATCCATCTACGGCTGATCTCCGGGACGATCTTCAGCCAGACCAACTGGGGTAAGAACCTCGCCGTCGTGTCGGAGAAAACGGCGAAAACGCTGTGGCCGGGAAAGAATCCCATAGGGCAGCAGTTCAGCCGTGGGGACCCCACGACCGAGAAGCCCTTCACGGTCGTAGGCGTGGTTGCAAACGCGCGCACCGTCGCGCTCGCGACCCCTGACCCGATGATGATCTATGTCCCGTACTGGTACCGCACCGAACCGATGGCCGGACTGGTGGTGCGAACCCGTCAGGACCCCTCGGAGATGGCGGATGCAATTCGGCAAACCCTCTGGAGCGTCGACCGCGCGGTCCCGGTTCCCACCGTGCGCGCATTGGGTGGCCTGGTCGCGGACTCGGTGGCCAATCAACGATTCGAGATGGATCTATTGTTGCTGTTCGCGGTCAGTGCGCTTTTGCTGGCGGGGCTGGGCGTTTATGGCGTGCTGACCTATTCGGTCGCGCAACGCTATCGCGAAATCGGGTTGCGCCTGGCGCTGGGTGCTCAGCGAGCCAACGTGTACAAACTGGTGCTTAGCGATGGCCTGCTGCCAGTGGTCATCGGTATCGCCGGAGGCATTGCGCTGGCCTTCGCATCGGCGCGGGTACTGAGCAGTTTGCTCTTCGAGGTAAGTCCTTACAATCCGCTGCTGACTGCCGGCGCAGTTAGCGTGCTGCTGGCAGTCGCCGCAACTGCATGCCTGCTGCCGGCACGCCGTGCCGCCGCCGTCGAGCCTATGCGCGCACTGCGCAGTGAGTAGCCGGCATCCCTGAAAGCCGCAGCGGAGTTTGGGTGCCCATATCTCGCACGTTTTCTGGGAGATGTGGCACTCCCACGAGGCTTGCCCGGAAACTCTGCGGCCGACCCGCATCTCGCAAACAACAAGCGAGATATGGGGCACCCATACTTAGTGGCGGTTCAGCAATGATGCTATCGGCATGCATGCATTCCTTGCACATATAGCCATATTGCATATAGTATGCGGGCATGGCCGATGACAGCATCTCCGCACTTTTGCCCCTGCAGCCCACCACTTTCCATATTCTTCTGTCTTTGACGGATGAGGACCGGCACGGCTACGCCATCATTCTTGAAGTAGCCCGCCGAACGCAGGGAGAATTGAAGCTGAGTGCCGGGACTCTCTACCGTTCCATTCAGCGCATGCTGGAAACGGGGCTCATCGTAGAAACCCGCACCCGGCCTGCTCCTGAAATGGATGATGAACGCCGCCGGTACTACCGCATCACGCCTCTCGGCAGAGCCGCTGCGGAAGCAGAGGCAGGACGGATGCGGGATCTGCTCAAAATGGCGCGCTCCTGCGGAGTCGCACCCAGGACAACGTAATGAACCTGTATCGACTGTTGCTTCATCTCTATCCCTCCTCATTCCGGATGGACTACGGCGAGGAGATGGCCTCTATCTTTTCTCTTGAGTTCAAGGCCCAAAGCGGGATGGGCAGAATTCGACTCTGGCTCGCGGCTGTGGCCGAAATATTCACCAACGCCGCGGGCCTGCATTGGGAGATCGCCGGCCGCGACCTGCGCCACGGCGCGGCCTCACTGCTTCGCTCGCCCGGTTTCGCCTTGACCGCAGTTCTGCTGGTGACCATAGGCATCGGCGCCAACGCGGCCATCTTTACCCTGGTGGATTTTGTGCTGGTGCGCCCACTTCCCTTTCCCGGCTCCGATCGCCTGGCCACAGTGTGGGAAAACCATCCTGGATATTCGCGGATGGAGTTGTCTCCAGCCAACTACCGGGATTTTCGCGCGGCCAGCACCTCCTTTGAGAGTCTGGCTGCTTACACATTCAACTCCATGAGCCTGGTGGGCCAGGGTGAACCCTTGCGACTCGCCGGGTCGCAGGTTACGGGAAATCTTTTTCCCACTTTGCAACGGCTCCCTCTACTCGGCCGTTATCTGCAACCCAACGACGATACTGCCGGCGCTCCGGGCTCGGTCGTACTCAGTCATAGCCTTTGGCAAGTCGTATTTGCGGGCGATCCGGCTGTCGTCGGCAAATCGATTTATCTCGACAACGATTCCTACACTGTAGTCGGCGTTATGCCGGCGGACTTTCTCTTTCCTACAAGGGACACCCAATTCTGGACTGCGTTCCGTTTTAAGGCAGATGACTACCAGGACCGCACCAATACCTACCTGGGCGGTCTCGGCAGACTTAAACCCGGCGTTTCTGTCGAGGCAGCGCGCACCGAATTAAGAGGAATTGCCGGCCGATTGCAAAAGCAGTATCCCAAAGAAAACCAGGCGGTCGACGCATCGGTGGCTTCGATTCGTGATGAGCTCTCGGCCCAATCCCGCTTTTTGCTGTTGGCATTGTGCGGTGCAGTCATATGCGTGCTGGTGATTGCCTGCGCCAACCTGGCCAATCTTCTTTTGGCCCGTTCACTCGCGAAGGAAAAAGAACTTGCGATCCGCCTCTCGCTCGGCGCCAATCGCCGCCACATACTACGACAGTTACTTTCTGAAAGCGCGCTGCTGGGGCTGGCCGGAGGAGCAGGCGCGATCGGCCTGGCGGTGCTGGCAATGCCGCTGTTGGCACAGCTGGTGCCGAATGCATTGCCCGTTTCGCAAGTGCCCCCGATCGACGGCAGGATGTTGTTTTTCGCGCTTGGCCTCACCATGCTCACCATCATTGGCTTCGGAGTCGCCCCCGCGTTCTGGGCTTCGCGAAGCGCGGCCATCGGCAACCTGAGGACGGGTTCGCGTACCGCCGGTTCAGCCAATCAACGAGCACGCACATCGCTGGTGATTGCGGAAGTCGCGGTCTCTGTTGTGCTGCTCGCCTGTTCCGGTTTACTGATCCGCGCGCTGTGGAAGGTGCAAGGAACCGATCCTGGCTTTCGCACCGAAAACATGTTGACGCTGCGAACACAGTTGCCGTTCCCGCGCTACGAAAAGACTGCCGTCCGACAGCAGTTCTACGACAAGGTGATGACAGAGGTACGCCATCTGCCCGGTGTGACCGGAGCTGGTTATACCAGTTTCCTTCCCATGACCTGGGGCGGCGGTATCTTTCCGGTACAGGTCAAAGGCGTCAGCGACGATCGCAGGCTGAACAACAATGCCAGCATGCGATTCATCACTCCTGGCTTCTTCTCTGTCATGGGGATTCCCATTAAATTCGGCCGCGATGTCGGTGAAACAGACTCAGCCGGGCGGCCCTACGTCGCCGTTGTCAGCGAATCGTTTGCCAGGCGGTATTGGCCAGAAAAATCGCCCATCGGGCAGCACTTCGATTTTGGCTTTCACGACCGGGAAGTCATCGGCGTTGTCCGCGACATACGGGTGCGTGGATTGGAGAGGACGAGCGAGCCGCAGGTCTATCTGAGCTACCAGCAGGTTCCAGATGGTTGGTTCCCGAATTTTGCGCCGAAGGATCTGGTCGTTCACTCCTCGCAGCCAGTGGAACAGGTGTTGCCCACCATCCGTCAGATCCTGCACAACATCGATCCGGAACAACCGATCTCGAATGTGAGGACGGTTGCCGAGGTGATTGCCGGGCAAACCGAATCCCGTACCGTGCAAATGCGCGTGCTGACCATCTTTACGGCGGTGGCTGTTTTGCTTGCCGGACTCGGCATTTATGGACTTCTCTCCTTTGCGGTCGCGATGCGGCAACAGGAATTCGGCATCCGCATGGCGTTGGGGGCGCGCCACCCCGACATCTTCAAAATGGTCCTGAAGCAAGGCACACTCCTGGCCCTGGCCGGAGTGGTGCCGGGACTGATCCTCGCCTACATGGCGGCACGGCTGTTACAGAGCCTGCTCGCCGGGGTCAACCCGGCCGATGTTGTGACATTCTCCTCAGCAGTAGCCGTGTGCCTGCTTACCGCTTTGCTGGGCACATTGATTCCGGCACTTCGCGCAGTGCGGGCCGACCCAGCCGCGGTCATGCGGGCTGAATAAAATTCGTAACTCCTTTTTCATCCCGGCAACATCTGAAGGTGACTTGGAGCTGACGACATGATCCTTACGATTTTCACCCTTTTCCACGTTCTGATAAGCCTGATCGGGATTGCCTCCGGCTTCGTCGTGGTCTTCGGCTTGATTGCCGGAAAACAGGTCAATGGCTGGACGCCCTTATTCCTCTGGACCACCGTCCTCACCAGCGCCACCGGCTATCTCTTCCCGGTTCATAAGCTCCTTCCGTCACATATCGTCGGCGCCATTTCCCTGGTCCTGTTGGGCGTTGCGCTCTATGCGCTGTATAGCCGTCGCCTGGCGGGCGGCTGGCGGCGAACCTACGCCATCACCAGCGTGCTGGCGCTTTACCTTAACTTCTTCGTCCTCGTGGTGCAGCTCTTCCTGAAGGTGCCGGCGCTCCATGCGCTCGCGCCCACCCAAACGGAGCCTGCGTTCAAACTGACCCAATTGGTGGTTTTGGTCCTGTTCTTGTCGTTCACCGTGTTGGCAGCAATCAAGTTCCGCCAGGAGCCCCTCGTAGCCTAAAATGAAGTTACGATGAATTTTCCTGAACACGAGCTGCACTTCTTCCAGAAGTTTGGGCTGACCGGGCGACTGATTGAACGGTGCCTGGGCGAAGCGCTCTCGGCCGGCGGAGATTTTGCCGACCTCTACTTTGAATCGGTGGCTTCCACCATGATTTCGGTGGATGAATCGCTGGTCAAATCCGCCAGCCAGGGCGTGAGCGCCGGTTGCGGTATTCGTGTTGTCTCGGGCGATCGCACCGGGTATGCCTACACCGACGATTTGTCGGCGGAGCGGTTAATGCGCGCGGCACGCACCGCTGCGTTGATCGCCGATGGGCCTTCGAAGCAGAAGGTTGCTGGTTTCCGCGACACACCCAAGGCCAGCCTGTATCCCATTTCGGCCGTGGACGCCGATGCCGGGATTGCTCCCAAGCTCGAGTTGGTGATGCGGGCCGACCGCGCCGCGCGGGCCTACGATCCCCGCATCGTGCAGGTGCGCGCCGGCTACCACGATGAACTGCGGCATATTCTGATCGCCGCTTCCGACGGCACGTTCGCCAGCGACACCCAGCCCCTGGCGCGCCTCAATTGCTACGTGATCGCGAAGGACGGGTCGAAAAACTCCCGCGGTGGTTCAGGTGGCGGTGGTCGGGTGGAGCTCAGCTTCTTTGAAGCGGACAAATCTCCCGAACACTTCGCCCGCGAAGCGGCCCGGCAGGCAATTCTGCAACTGAATGCGGTCCCGGCTCCGGCAGGCGATATGGAAGTCGTCCTCGGCCCCGGTTGGCCTGGGGTTTTGTTGCACGAGGCAGTGGGTCATGGGTTGGAAGCGGACTTCAACCGCAAGAAAACTTCAGCCTTCGCCGGCCTTATCGGACACAAGGTGGCAAGTTCGAAAGTCACCGTGGTCGACAACGGGACCATGCCGTCGCGCCGAGGCTCGCTGAATGTCGACGACGAGGGCTCCCCTACCAAGGAGACGGTGCTGATTGAAAACGGAATTCTCAAGGGCTATCTCAGCGACAAGCTTTCCGCGCGCCTGATGGGCATGGCCGATACCGGCAACGGTCGCCGTGAAAGTTACCAACATATTCCCATGCCCCGTATGACCAATACCTACATGCTCTCCGGCGAAGACAGCCCCGAGGATATCCTGCGTAGCGTCAAGCGCGGCCTGTACGCCGTGAATTTCGGCGGCGGCCAGGTGGATATCACCAGCGGCAAGTTTGTCTTCTCCGCCTCAGAGGCCTATCTGATCGAAGACGGCAAGATCACCGCCCCCGTACGCGATGCCACCCTCATCGGCAATGGGCCCGAGGCGCTCAAATACGTATCCATGGTAGGAAATGACCTGGCGCTCGACGAAGGCATCGGCACCTGCGGCAAGGACGGGCAGAGCGTGCCCGTGGGCGTTGGGATGCCAACCGTCAAGCTGGACCGCATGACCGTGGGCGGCACAGGTAGATCAGGTAGATAATGTCCACCACGATTCCAATTTCCCAGGCGACAACCGGCTTGCAGCAGCTCGCCGCCGATGTGGTCGAACGCGCACTGCGCGCCGGTGCGACGGAAGCCGAAGTAGTGATCCGTGAAGGTGACGAATTCTCTACCCTGGTCCGCATGGGCCAGGTAGAGACGCTCAAGGAGTCGGGCGCCCGCGGCATTGGTCTGCGGGTCTTTCTCGGCTCCGCTGGAGCCCACCACACGGCCAACACTTCCACCAGCGACTTTTCTGAAGCGGGTCTGGCTCACCTGATCACGGGCGCGATCGATTTAGCCAAAGTCACCTCGGTCGACCCTTTCGCCGGCTTGCCCGAGGCCAGCGCCATGGGCCAACTGACTAACGATCTCAAGCTCTACTACGATGACGTCTACGGGCTGCCGACTGCCGAGCGCATTGAGTATGCGCGGCGTGCCGAAGCCGCGGCGCTCTCCGCTGATCCCCGGCTGACCAAGAGTGATGGCGGCAGTTTTGACGTAGCTACCGGCCACAAGGTGATGGTCAACTCGCGCGGCTTTGCCGGCGAATATCGCCGCTCGTACTGCTCGCTTTCGGCCATGCCGATTGCCGAGACAGAAAAGGGCGGCATGCAGCGGGATTACTGGTATTCAAGCGCACGCACGCTAGCCCGCCTCGATTCGCCGGAGAGCATCGGCGCCGAGGCCGCACGCAGAACGCTGCGCCGTCTCGATGCACGCCGTGTCCCGACGCAAAACGTCCCCGTTGTGTTTGCTCCTGAGATTGCGCGCTCGCTCATCGGCAATATGTTCGAGGCCGCCAATGGCGACAGCATCTATCGCGGCGCGTCCTTCTGGACCGGCAAGCTGGGAGAGCAGGTCGCGAGCGAGAACGTAACTGTCATTGATGATGGCACCCTGGTGGGTCTCTTCGGCACCTCTCCGTTCGATGGCGAGGGTTTGCCCACGCGGCGCACGGTGGTTATCGAGAGGGGCGTACTGAAGAACTACCTGCTCAACACCTACACGGCGCGCAAACTGAATATGCAGAGCACGGGAAACGCCGCGCGCGGGTTGGCGGGCACTCCTGGAATTGGCGGTGGCAACCTGTTTCTCGAGGCCGGCGACATCACCCCGCAACAGCTCCTGGCCGGCGTCACGTCCGGTTTCTATGTCACCGAGTTGATGGGCTCCGGAGTGAATATGGTCACCGGCGACTATTCCCGCGGCGCTGCCGGACTCTGGATCGAGAATGGCGAGCTGACGTATGCGGTCGAGGAAATCACGATCGCCGGCAATCTGAAGGAGATGCTGAACAACATCACTGCCATCGCCAACGACCTTGAGTTTCGCGGCTCGGTCACCTCGCCCACGTTACGTATCGACGGAATGACCATCGCCGGGGAATAATCACCTTCGGGTGGGGTCCTATGGGAGCCGGTCTAGCCAATTCCATTCACTTTGACCCGGCCGATCCACGGGCCAGCCTGGGCGAACTTCCTGAGGCTCCGGGCATCTTTGCCCTGTGCGCAGCCGATCCCGCGGCCGAACCTTACCTCAGCAAAACGCCCAACCTGCGCCGCCGCCTCATGCGCTTCTTACGTGGAGGTACGGCGCAGACGCGACGGCTGCAACTGGCGCACCTCGTTGACCACATCGAGTACACCGTAACCGGCTCTGAATTTGAATCTTCGCTGTGCTTATATGACGCGTCCATGCGGGCATTCGGTGATCGGGCGAAGAAACGGCTGCGCCTGCGTCCCCCGGCGTTTCTGCGGATGTCGGTCGAAAATCGCTATCCCCGGGTGTACGCGACAACCAAACTCAGCAAAACGGCAGCCGATGCTCTGTTTGGTCCGTTTCCCTCGCGCGCCGCGGCCGAGCGCTACGCCGACGAGATGCTCAATCTCTTCCTGCTACGGCGGTGTTTTGAAGAGCTGAATCCAGATCCGTCGTTTCCCGGGTGTGTGTATTCCGAGATGAAGATGTGCCTCGCCCCCTGCTTTCAGGGGTGCACGGACGATCGCTACGCGCAGGAGTCCGCGGATGTGTTTGCCTTTCTGTCCACCCGCGGGACTTCTCTCATCGGCAAGTTGGAAGCGGAGCGGAATGCCGCTTCCGAGGCGATGGAGTTTGAGCAGGCGGCAGCGATCCATCAAAGAATGCAGAAGGTACAGGCAGTCGCTCATCTGGTCAGCGAGGCGGTCCGTCCGCTGGCGCAGTTGAGTGGGATATTGGTTCAGCCCTCCGCCGAACTGGACCACGTGTCGCTGTTTGGCTTGCAGGGTGGTGTGTGGACCGGACCGGCGCCCTACTCCATCATGGGTATGCGGTTGGCCAATGAGCGCTCGGGATCAAGTTCGCTGTTCGCGCATCCTGTGGCGTTGGAGCCGGTGCCATTGGGCGCGCCGGGAATCGCGTCCAAAGATGTTTTGGAAACACGTCTGGAGGAGGCTCTTGGTAAGCTCGAAGCGAAGCGCGTTCCCTGGGCAACGGTATCCGATCATGTGGCGCTGTTTGCGCGGTGGTTTTACCGGCCCAAATCGACCGGCGAGATGGTTTTTGCCGGGGCGGATGGAGAGGTTCCTCGTAAGCCGCTGGTACGGGCTATATCGAGGGTGGCCGCTAAGGCGGTGAGTGCCAACCCGGACGAGCTAACGAATCCGCCGATCCAGTGGCACGCGTAAGGATGCCTGACCGGGGTCAAGTTCTGAGGGTTTCTCGACCGTCGGCGCATCCACCTCAGCGGAGGCGAGATTCCCACATCTCGCCAACAGAAGGCGAGATATGGGGCACCCCAGTTCGGGGCTACCGATGTCATTTCTTTTTACACAGTCCTGCTACACTGAGGGCACTTGAGGGGGAAACATGGTTGAATTGGTGCCATCCATCCTCTCTGCCGACTTTTCCAAGCTGGCCCTTGAAATTCAGGCCGCGGAGCGAGGCGGTGGTTCTGCCATCCACATCGACATCATGGACGGCCACTTTGTCCCCAACCTCACCATGGGGCCCCCGGTGGTCAAGTCGCTGCGCAAGGTCACCAACCTGCCGCTCGACTGCCACCTGATGATCGAAAATCCAGACGACTTTATCGCCGAATTTGCAGCCGCGGGCGCCAACTGGATTAGCGTCCACTACGAAGCCTGCCGCCATCTGCACCGCACACTGGAACTCATCTCCCAACACGGCATGCAGCCCGCCGTGGTCATCAATCCCGCGACCCGGCCCGACTTTTTGATCGAAATCCTGCCCATGGTCCACCACGTCCTGGTGATGAGCGTGAACCCTGGCTTCGGCGGGCAAAAATTCATTCCGTTCTCCCTGGACAAGATCCGGCAGCTGGTAGAAATGCGCGCAGACCTCGGCCTGCATTACCGAATTGAGGTCGACGGGGGCGTGGCTCACGAAACGATCGGCCGAGTCGTCGAAGCAGGCGCCGACCTTCTGGTCGCCGGCAGTGCTGTTTTCGACTCCGGGCATCCGGAAGATGAGGCCAGAACCCTCCTGCAATTAGCCAGGAATGCAGAAAATTTCCAGCCCGCACGGGCCTAGCGGCATTTAACATAAGGGATTATGCAGCGTTTTTTCTTCCGGCTCTCCACTCTGTGTCTGCTCTGCGTCCTTCCGGCTTCGGCTCAGTTCGGCATCTTCAAGCCCTCTAAACCGGCGACCACGCCGAGTCCCGATAACCCGCTCGCCGGGCACGCCAGTAAGCAGCCAGATAAAGAACTGTTCGATAAAGCCATGATTGCCATGAAGAAAGGCAAGTTCGACGTGGCACGGCTCGACCTGCAGACCCTACTCAATACCTACCCGGAGTCGGAATACCAGATGCGCGCCAAGCTCGCCGTGGGCGACAGCTGGTTCAAGGAAGGCGGCACGGCTGCCCTGACCCAGGCTGAGGCAGAGTACAAGGACTTCATCACCTTCTTCCCCAACCAGCCGGAAGCTGCGGAAGCTCAGATGAAAGTCGCCGACATCTATTACATGCAGATGGAAAAGCCGGATCGCGATCCGAAGAATGCGGACCAGGCGGAGCAGGAATACCGCACCATGATCCAGCAATTTCCTGACTCGACCTTCGTACCCCGGGCAAAACAACGCCTGCGCGAGGTGCAGGAAGTAATGGCTGAGCGGCAGTACCAGATCGGCAGTTTCTACGCCACCCATGAGAACTGGGCGGCCACAATTGCCCGTCTGCAGACAGTGACCGACAGCTATCCGCTTTATAGCCATAGCGATCTGGCGCTCATCGGACTGGGCGATGCCTATGCAGCCGAAGCTCGCTACGTGCAGGGCCTGAAAGGTATCAACGATAAGGCCAAACAGGAGCTGGAGAAGGCCTATGACGATCAGGCAGCGGACGCCTACTCCCGCGTGGTGACCCACTACTCTATGGCAGCCCATGTCGAGGATGCCCGCGAGCGCCTCATCGCCTTGAATCGCCCCGTACCCGAGCCGACCAAGGAAGAGATGGCCGACAGCGAGGCTGAGGAACAGAGCCGTACCGGCATCACATTCAAAGATCGCGCTCTTCTGCTGGTGAAGCGTGGCCCGGTCACGGTGAACGCGGCGCGTGTTGGTGAGCCGACACTGACTGACCCTCCGCAAATCACTGCGCCCGATGTTCACAAGCGTGATACCGCACTCTTCACCGCGGCCCTCAACGACAAGCCGCTACCCGCGGCTCCTGCGCTCGGACCGCCGACGACTTCGACAGCATCGACGGAAGGTGCTGCACCGGCTGAGCCGGCGACCGGTTCGACACTGCAACTGGAGAATGTACAGGGCTCGGATAGCGGCGCACCCGCCAGCGGACCTGGACCGGGAATCGGAGCCAGCATTGTCAGCACGGGCGAAAACGCAGCTGGCGCGGCCGCTCCAGCGGAGTCTGCTCCACCCACGTCTCAGCCAGTAGGTCCGGCCCCGACGGCGGAAGGCAAGGCTGCGGCCGCTGCGGCTGCGGGAGTCCCGGGGGCACAAAATCCCGGCGGCTTAAATACTGTCGGCCCGACCAATAACCAAGCGTTACCACCGATTGAGAAGCCGGCGGAAGCTCCCATGCAGACCAACGATGTGCACAACGCCGCCCAGGTACAAACCGGCACCGATGCCGGCGCGGTGGCCAACGGCAAGAAGAAGAAGGCTCCGGCGCCCAAGTACGATTCAAGCGACGAGTCTTCCAGCAAACACAAAAAGAAGAAGGGCATCGACAAGCTCAACCCGTTCTAAGAGCTGCACTCTGTCGCCGCACGACAAGCCAGATGCCCGGCTTGAAAGAAGAACGCCCCCATGCCTCGTGACCTACCCAAAGCCTATGACCCGGCCGCCATCGAAGATCGATGGGCAGCCTACTGGGTCGAGCAGGACCTGTTTACCCAGCCTCGGGTAGAAGAAGGCGCTTCTGCGCCCATCTTCACCATGCTGCTCCCCCCACCCAACGTTACCGGGCGGCTGCACATGGGGCACATGCTCGAACACACGGAAATGGACATCCTTACCCGCTGGCGGCGCATGTGCGGAGACCTAGCGCTTTGGCTGCCGGGGACCGATCACGCCGGCATCGCCACCCAGTTGATGGTGGAACGCCAGCTGGCTGAGGAGCACAAGACTCGCCAGCAGTTGGGCCGCGAAGCCTTTATCGAGCGAGTCTGGCAGTGGAAAAATCACTACGGGGCCGCCATCCTCGACCAGATGCGCCGGCTGGGCACCAGCGTCGACTGGTCGCGCGAATACTTCACCATGGATGGGCCACGCTCAGCCGCGGTGCGTGAGGCGTTTGTCCGGCTCTATGAGCAGGGGCTGATTTATCGCGGCGCCTACATCGTCAATTGGTGTCCCCGCTGCCAGACGGCCATCTCCGACATCGAGGTCGTGCACGAGGAGCAGCAAGGGAAACTGTGGGAGATTCGCTACCCGATTGCCGGTGAGCAGGGCTATGTAACGATTGCCACCACCCGGCCCGAGACCATGCTGGGCGACGTTGCGGTCGCCGTGCATCCTGAAGACGAGCGCTATATCCATCTGCACGGCAAGATGCTGCGCCTGCCGCTTACCGGCCGCGAGATCCCGGTGGTTGCCGATAGCTGGGTGAGCGCTGATTTTGGCACGGGCGCCGTGAAGGTGACTCCTGCCCACGATCCCAACGATTTTGCCCTCGGCCAACGGAGAGGCCTGCCCTCCATCAGCGTGATGGACGAGACCGCACACATGACCGCCGCAGCCGGCCCCTATGCGGGGCTCGATCGCTACCAGGCGCGTAAGCAGATCCTCGCCGATCTGGAAGACCAGGGATTGCTGGCGGCCGTGCGCGAGCATGTGAACTCGATTGGCAAGTGCGATCGCTGCAAGACGGTGGTAGAGCCGCTGCTTTCGACGCAGTGGTTTGTGCGCATTCAACCATTGGCCGATAAGGCTATCGCTGCCGTGGAGCAGGGCTACATCCGCTTCACTCCGGAGCAGAACGCGAAGACCTACTTCGAGTGGATGCGCAATATTCACGACTGGTGCATCTCGCGCCAGCTGTGGTGGGGTCATCGCATACCGGCCTGGCATTGCAAGCACTGCAGCAAGATCACGGTCTCGCGGAGCTCGCCCGAAACCTGTGAGCACTGCGGCAGCCTTGAGCTCGAGCAGGAAAAAGACGTGCTGGACACGTGGTTTTCTTCTGGCCTGCTGCCTTGCTCGACACTCGGATGGCCCGAGCATCCGCCCGATCTGGATGCGTTTTATCCCACCCGCTTGCTGGTTACGGGATTCGACATCCTCTTCTTCTGGGTGGCGCGCATGATCATGCTGTGCTGTCACTTCATGCTGGAGGAGCCGATGGCCGACGGCAGCAAGCGCACCCTGGAGAACGCGGTGCCCTTCCGCGAAGTGTATATCCATGCCCTGGTGCGGGATGCCGATCGGCAGAAGATGTCCAAGACCAAGGGCAACGTGCTCGATCCGATCAAGGTGGTGGAGAAGTTTGGAACGGATGCGGTGCGTTTCACGCTCGCCTCCATGGCTTCGCCGGGGACGGACATTGCGTTCAATGAGGACCGCACCGACGGCTATCGCGCCTTCGCCAACAAAATCTGGAATGCCGCGCGCTTCATTTTTATGCAGATGGAGAGAGCCGCGGAGGCCGGTATTGTCGTCGACCTGAACCAGCTGCCTGAGCTTGGCAAGGACGCGCCGCTCGAGGCGCGGTGGATTGTTTCCCGCCTGCATCGCACCGCGGACGAGATCAACCAGGCTCTCGGGGAGTATCGCTTCCACGAGGCAGCCAACATCCTGTACAGCTTTTTCTGGGGCGATTTCTGCGACTGGTACCTCGAAGTGGTGAAGCTGCGTCTGGATTTCACCGCGCAGCCGACATCGGTGCGCTCTGCGCTGTCTACCCTGCTGAGTGTCTTCGATTCGGCACTGCGCCTGCTGTCTCCGTTTATGCCCTTCATCAGCGAAGAGATCTGGCATGCCCTGTACGAGAATCATCCTCCGGCCAAGTCCATCGCGTTGACGCGCTACCCTCAAGGGCAAAAGAATCTGCAGGACGCTGCTGCAGAAGAGCAGATGGCGCTGATGCAGGAGTTGATTGTCGCGGTGCGCGACATGCGCCGCAAGCTCGGCGTGGAAGAGAAGGCCCCGGTGCCCATCGTGCTCCGCGTTGCGGACCGTGCGGTTGTCGAGCAAAACAGCGAGATCGTCGAACGCCTGGCGAAAGTGTCCGGCATTGAATTGGTCGATTCCATGCCGGAAGGTACCGCGGTGCGTTCGGCTCCCGGTTTCGATGTCGCGGTGGTCTATGAGCGTACGATCGATGTTGCGGTGGAGTGCGAGCGCCTGACCAAAGAGCTCGCGCGCTTTGAGAAGGAAGTATCGAATGCGGATCGCCAGTTGACCAACGAGGGCTTTCTGGCCAAGGCTCCGGCCACCGTGGTGGATGGGCTGCGGCGCCGTTCCGCTGAGTTGGGCATGCTCATTCCCAAAACGCGGGCTGCGCTCGAAAGCCTCAATTGCAAGAATGGGAGCCACTGAGGAAGCCGGATGGATTGGAAGAGCAGGCGGGTCGAGGCGACGTTAGAGCAAGCCCTGGTAGAAGACCGGGCGACCAACGACGTCACCACCGCCATCACCATTGAGCCCGGCCTCCGCGCATCCGGCACGGTCATCGCGCGGCAGGATTGTGTCATCGCCGGGCTGGGGTGCATCCCCCGTTTTCTCGAGATCTTCCTCCGCCTCGACAAAAAGAGCACCGGCCGGTTTGAAGTGATCAATCATCCCGAGATGTTTGATGGGGTCCGGGTGAAGAAGGGCCAGGCGGTGGCCGTGATCCGGAGTAATGCACGCGCTATTCTGGCGTGCGAGCGAGTCATCCTGAATCTGATGCAGCGGATGAGTGGGATTTCCACCTTTACCCGCGGTTATGTCGATGCCGTCGAGGGAACCAAGGCGAAGGTGTTGGATACGCGCAAGACGGTACCCGGGTTGCGTGTGTTGGATAAGTACGCGGTACGCTGCGGCGGCGGCGAGAGCCATCGGTTTGATTTGTCGGATGGGATCTTGATCAAGAGCAACCATATTGCGTTGGGTGGTGGCATTCCCAAAGTGCTGGCACGTGCGGTCGCCGCGCGCGCGCCCGGGCAGTCCATCACCTGCGAAGTGCGCAGCATCGCCGAGTTGGAGCAGGCCCTCGAGGGTGGCGCGGAGTCGCTGTTGTTAGACAACCTGAGCCTTGCGGAGACGAAGAAGGCTGTAATCGCCGTGCGTGCCCGGGGAGTGAAGGTTCCGTTGGAAGCGTCGGGCGGCACGATCACGCTCGAAAATGTTCGCAAGTACGCCTTGGCTGGGGTCGATTTCATTTCCGTGGGTGCCTTGACGCAATCCGCCCCAGCGGTTGAGTTGAGCATGCGCGTGACCACGGAGATTTTCTAGGGTTCAAGCAGTAACCGCGGATCCCTCCACTGCGCTACGCTCCGGTCGGGATGACAAGGGGAAGGTAGTGGCTGAAAAACAGTTGTTCGTTCCACACGCATCGCTGACTGATCACGACTCCCGTTGTCATCTCGACCGGAGCGAACCCGAATTCCCTACTTCACCGCTCTTGAAAGCGGCCTCGTATGCGTCTCTCCGCAAAGAGAAACGCATGAACTTCACCGGCCTAGCAACCCTCGACAGGAAATCCGGGTAGCGTAGTGGAGGGATCCGCGGTTACTGCTCATGCCATGACAGAAGAGGACAATTACGACCTGGCCGCACTTGATGTTGCCCTTGCCGCCACTCCCTTTGCCGGCAAAATTCGCTTCTTCCCTACCATCCACTCCACCAATGTGCTCGCGATGCGCGAAGCCGAGGAAGGCGCTCCCGAGGGTAACGTCTACCTGGCGGACGAACAGACCGCCGGACGAGGGAGGGGCGCGCATGGCTGGCACTCGGCGAGCGGCGCGGGCCTCTACGTCAGTATCCTGCTACGGCCACAGGTCGCCCCTGCGGATATTCTTTGGCTCTCGCTGGCGGCGGGTCTTGCCGTGCGCGATGCGGTGCGCTCGGTCACTTCCCTGCAGGCAGATATTCGCTGGCCCAACGATCTGCTCTTCGGCAGAAAGAAATTTTGCGGCATTCTCACCGAATTAAATGCTGAGGTCACGCGAGTACGCCACGCGGTCGTGGGCATCGGCATCAACGTTCACCAGGAAAGCTTTCCTGATGAGTTGGGCCGGATCGCCTCTTCTCTCCGCATTGAAACCGGCAGGTCCTGGGCGCGCCAGGATCTGCTCATTGCTTTGTTACAATCGCTTTACCGGGAAGCGCAAGCGCTGAGCGCGGAGACCGCCGGTGCGGCCTCGAGTATCCTCAATCGCCTCGAAACGGCTTCCTCCGGGATTCGTGGCAAGCATGTGCAGGTAGATGAGGGGGGAGGCTACTCCGGCGTGACCGCTGGCCTTGATCTCCGCGGCTTTCTCCAGGTGCGCACGGCCGACGGGCTGCGTACCGTACACTCCGGCGGCGTCCGGGACCACGGCTGAAAACTCTATGCTCCTCACCCTCGATGTCGGCAATAGCAACACCGTCCTCGGCCTGTACCGGCAAGGCTCTGACGAGTTGGTCACGCATTGGCGCATCAGCACGTTGCGCACGCAGACCGCCGACGAATATGGCGTTCTCTTCCTGAACCTTTTCGCCATGCGCAAAGTGGAACCGGCGGAGGTCACCAGCATCATCATTTCCTCGGTTGTGCCGCCCCTCGACTCCACCCTGCGCCAGGTGTGCGAGCGATACTTCAACGTCAAAGCGATGTTCGTCGAACCCGGGATCAAGACGGGAATGCCCATCCTGGTCGATAACCCGGCCGAAGTGGGCGCCGACCGTCTGGTCAATAGCGTGGCCGCCTTTGCGCGCTACGGAGGCCCTTGCATTGTCGTTGATTTCGGCACCGCCACAACCTTCGACCTCATCTCGGTCAAAGGCGAGTATCTGGGTGGAGTCATCACCCCGGGCCTTGCAATCTCTGCCGAGGCACTTTTTGCACGGGCGGCAAAGCTCTCGCGTGTGGATGTGAAAAAGCCTGCCAAGGTGGTGGGCACCAACACAGTTGCCTGCATCCAGAGTGGGCTTTACTACGGCTATATCGGGCTCGTGGACGGCATCCTGGAACGGATGCTCAACGAGACGCAGGGACCAGACTCACCGGTCACCAAGATCGTGGCCACCGGCGGCCTCGCACGGTTGATCGTGGATGATTCCCGGTACATCGAGACCATCGACGATATGCTCACGCTCGACGGACTGCGCTTGATCTACGAGCGCAACCGCGTAGTCAAGCCCCGGCACGGGCACGCCTGACGACCTCGTGCAAAACTACTTCAACTACTTCACTGAGATTGAAGAGCACTTTCAGCGCCGCCGCGGGTCGCTGCTCCTGCTCTCCACCATTGACTGGGCGTTGATTGAGACCTGGCGCGAAGCGGGAATTCCGCTCACCGCGGTGCTCAAAGGTATCGATGATGCCTTCGACAAGCACGACGCGCGCAAACACAAGGCCCACGTTCGACGGGTCAATGGGTTGGCCTGGTGTGCGCAGGCAGTGCTTTCCGCGATGGAAGATATGCGCGAAGCAGCCGTGGGAGCTGCTCCGGCGCTTCCTGGTCAGGAAGAGCAGGGTTTTGAACAGGAAAGGATCGCTGCTCATCTCGAAGCAGCCGCTCAGCAACTCGGCTCCTTCCCTGAGTTTGCGGAACGGCTCCGGTCGCTCGCCAGCGAAAAGCTGCCGCTTGAGGAACTGGAGCAATGCCTCACCGTTCTTGAAGAAAAACTGTTCGCCATTCTGTTGACCACCACTCCGGAAGCTGACCTGCTTGCCTTGAAACAACAGGCAGCAGCGGAACTGGCTCCCTACCGCAGCCGCATGCCGGTCACACAGATTCGCCAGGTTGAGCAGCAGTTTCTGCACAAGCGGTTGCTGGAAAAATACAACCTGCCGCGCCTAAGCCTGTTCTACATGAGCCAGGAATGAAGCTGCGCATCGACAAAGCGATCTACGGCGGTGACGGATTAGCCCGGAATCCAGAGGGCAAAACTGTGTTCGTTCCCGGCACGCTCCCGGGTGAGCTCGTCGAGGCCACAGTTTTAGAAGAACGGCGTGGCTTTTCTCAAAGCCGGCTCGATACCATTCTCGAGCCCTCCGCGGAAAGAATTGCACCCGGGTGCGAGTACGTCCCGCGCTGTGGCGGATGCCAGTACCAGCATGCCAACGCTCCGTATCAGTTACAGATGAAGCTGGACATTTTCAGGGAAACTTTCTCCCGGGCACATCTACCGGTCCCCAGCGAGATCGGCTTGTTGACCGGACCAGTTTGGGGATATCGGAACCGCGTTCGGTTGCACGTCATGAAATCCGCACTAGGTTACCGGCAGCGTGCTTCGCACAACCTGTTGCCGATAAAGCATTGCCCCATTGCTGCTCCCCTGCTGGAGGAAGCCATTGCTGCGATCGCACGAACCGACGTGGCCGGGCTGTGCGATGAGGTCGAGCTGTTCACCAATGGCGAGCAGCTGTTGGTCTCTCTTGTGGGCCGGAAACGAAGATCGGTCAAGAGCGTCGCCGAGCAATTGCAGTCGCAGCTTCCTGCGGTCACCGGAGTAGGACTCTTTGGCGAAACCTGGGGACAACCACATCTCACTTATGACGTTGCAGAGAACGCGTATCGTGTCAGCCTCGGTAGCTTCTTTCAGGTGAACCGGTTTGTACTTCCCGAACTTCTCAAGCTAGTGCTTGCGTGGAGTGGTTCCGGCAAAGTGGCATGGGATCTTTATGCTGGAGTCGGCCTGTTCGCGAGAGCACTCGACTACGAACATGTCACAGCGGTCGAGTCCGCCGGCCCCTCGGCAGAGGATTTGCAGCACAACCTTGCCGGCAAGCCGCACCGTATTGTGCGTTCCGGCACGCTTGAGTTTTTGCGAAAACCGGCAAAGGTGAAACCGGATCTGGTGGTGGTGGATCCTCCACGCGCCGGTCTGGGTAAAGAGGTCTGTTCGCTTCTGGCGGATGCAGGCGCTGCCTCGATCGTTTACGTGTCTTGTGACCCGACAACGCTCGCGCGTGATTTACAATTACTGTTACAGTTTTACTCCCTGGAAAAAGTACACCTGGTCGACCTCTTTCCACAGACTTTTCACATGGAAACGGTTGTTCTCCTGAAGCGCAATTAATGTGCGGGTGAGGGACAGAGTCGTGGGAAACTGCAGATCTCTCCACTGCGCTACGCTCCGGTCGAGATGACAACGGAAAGGGCAGTTACGTATTTGGCCTTAGCGACAGGGGCTTGAAGATCCTTCGTAGCCGATCCAGAAGTAGGTAACCCCTCTTCCCTTTGTCATCTCGACCGGAGCGTAGCGCGGTGGAGAGATCTGCAGTTCTGCCGGGAGCAGCATGGTCGATCGGCTTTCATTTACAACTGCTCCCGCCCTCTACGCCGCTCTTTGGCTCTCCACCGGAATTCTGCTGGCACACTTTTGGATCGTTCCCGGCGCCCTGATCGTCGGCACGGTGATCTTCGGTGTCATCGGCTTCGTCGCCGCACACACTCGTGTTGCGCTCCTCTCGCTAGCCTGCGTCTGGATCTCGCTCGGCCTCCTGCTCAGCGAGATTGAGCCTGGACCTGATCCGCAAACCCAACTCAGCCTCGTTGCTGACGCAGGGGGCATCACCACACTCGACGGCATCGTGACCCGCACTACCCCGGTCCGCCTCAGCGAATCGTCCTCTCCCTTCGGACGCGCCACTCGCCAAGAACAGAGCCAAAGCATCGACCTGCACGTCACCCGGCCTGTCGCCGGGGGCCTGCGGGCAACGGTGTACGGTGCAGCTGATCAGCCCTTCCCTGCGCTGCATTGCGGAGACCGTGTGCATGCCTCAGTCGCAATGCATCTTCCGGAGCGCTACCTTGACCCCGGCGTATGGGACGCCACCGCCTGGCTGCGTCAACAGGGCATTGGCGTGGTGGGCTCACTGAAAACATCCTCCCTCACGCGTGCGCCGGGAGCAGCGAGCTTCGCCTGCTGGTTGCACGCCGTCCAGCAGGCGGGGAGCCAGCGACTCCTCGATTTCTCCAGCCCCACCGCCTCCTGGTGGAAGCTCGACCGTGACGACGCGGGCACGCTGAGCGCTATGATCCTGGGCGATCGCACCTACCTCGACCACCAGGCCCGCATCGGCTTCGAACGCACCGGCTCGTTTCATCTGCTGGTCGTCTCCGGCATGCACCTCGCAATTTTCGCCGGCTGCATCTTCGGCCTGGCTGCGTTACTGCGGCTTCCTCGCATCTGGTCGACGACCATCACCATCCTCTGCGCCTTCGCCTATGCGCTGCTCGCCGGCTTTGGTGAGCCGGTGCAGCGCTCCTTCTGGATGGTGACTCTTTACCTCCTCGCCCGGCTTCTCTTTCGCGCGCGCAACAGCCTCAACGCCATCGGCTTCGCAGCGCTTTGCCTGCTCGCCTTCGACCCGCGTTCCCTCGCCGGCGCAAGTTTTCAGATGACGCTGCTTTCTGTACTGATCGTGGCCGGGGTCGCCGTCCCCATCGCGGAGCACACGTTCGCTCCCTACCTGCAAGCCGCACGCAATATTGGCCTGCTCGCCATCGATCCCGGACTTCCCCCCAAACTGGCGCAGTTTCGCGTCACCTTGCGGCTTCTCTCGAGCCACCTGCAACCCTTCCTGGGCTGGCGGCTCGCGCGATTTCTCCCGCCCGCCGTCTGCCGCCTCACGCTCCGGATCTGCGAGCTGCTGCTCGTCTCCGGGCTCATCGAGCTCGCCATGTCGCTGCCCATGGCCATCTACTTCCATCGCGTGACCGCGCTCGGTCTACCCGTCAACCTGCTGGTGGTGCCCTTGATCGGGCTGGCTCTTCCTTCGGCGCTCATCACCTTTGCCACGCTCCTTGTCTGGCCCTCAATTGCCCTTGTGCCCGCCGCCCTGACCGCCGCGCTACTGCACTCCATCAACGGCATCGTGCGCTTCTTCAGCACCATGAGCGCGGGCGACATTCGTCTCTCCGGACCCGGCGCCTGGACCATCGCCGGGGGAATTGTCCTGATCGGGTTGGCCGTGTGGGCCGCCCGCAACAGCCGCTGGCCCGTAGTGCTCCCCATCGCTGCGCTCGCCTGTTCCGCCGCCTGCGTCTTCTATCCCCGCACCCTCGACTATCGTCCCGGAGTGCTCGAGGTCACCGCTATCGATGTGGGCCAGGGCGACTCCCTCCTGTTGATCACGCCTCAGGGTAAGACCCTGCTTATCGACGCGGGAGGCCCCACCGGGGGCGTGCAGGCGGCGCACAGCAACTTTGAGATTGGCGAAGACGTCGTGTCTCCCGTCCTCTGGTCGCGCCATATCCGCCGTCTCGATGCCATCGCCCTGACCCATGCGCACAGCGATCACATGGGAGGAATGTCATCGGTACTCGAAAACTTTCGCCCGCGCGCGCTCTGGGTGGGAAACAATCCTGGGATCCCCGCTTACCAGGCCCTGGTGGACGAGGCTCACCGGCTTGGAATCCCCGTCCAATCCATGGCGGCAGGGGAACGATTTGCCTTCGGCGGAGCCCAGGTGGACGTGTTGGCCCCGTCGCTTGGATATGTCCCAGGGCCGGCTGCCAGCAATGACGACTCGCTAGTGCTGCACGTAGCGTTTGGCAAGACGTCTGTTTTGTTGGAAGGGGATGCCCAGGCCGCGAGTGAGCAACGCATGCTCTCGCGGGACCTTCATGCCGATCTGCTGAAGGTCGGACACCACGGAAGCCGAACCTCCACCACACCGCGATTCTTTGCCGCCGTTTCTCCCAGCTATGCCGTCATCTCCGTGGCCCACCACAACCCCTACGGGCATCCCAAACTGGAAGTGCTTGACCGCCTGCAGGATAGCCACGTCCGCACCTTCCGAACCGATGCCCTGGGCGCCACCTCGTTCTATCTTGACGGCAACACCGTCACTGCCCAACCCTGGTCGGCGAAGTAACTGCGGAGACCCATTTCGGTGTCCCGCCCTGACCTTTTTGTGTTTCGCTCCCCCGGGTTCCGTTATACGATTCGCAACAAAGCACGGTTCTCACACTCGGAGGGAAGGCTTCATGGGCTTAAGCGAATCCGCTCGCACCGACGAATCCGCTCAGGAGAAAGTAGAGGAACAACGCAAGATCCGCCGCCTGCAAATGATGATGGACATGGTCATGTCGGTGATCAGTCAGGATGGCAGCCTTACCGTCGATCAGGCCGCGGAACTGGTAGCTGACAGCAAGCGGGCCGCGTTGGCCATGTTTCCGGATAAAGAGCTGGCCTACAACATCATCTACAAACCCAGGCTCCAGCGGCTAATGCGCGAGCGATTTCGGATCCAGTAGATCTATTTCGATGCCATGCTCACCAGTCGCATGGTGATGGTCCCCCAGAAGAGCCGGGCGCGCATCTGCACCGGCAGACGACGGTCGTCGTCCGTATACCAGATCCAGATATTGCCTCGATTTTTCACCACGCCGGCGTCGGCCACCGGCTGTACCCGGATGGTCTGAAAGGTCCCCGCCAGCGTAGTGATCTGCTCGTGGGCCTCAGCTTTCATGGTCACATCCACCACCCGCATGGCATCGGCGACCGGCATACGAAAGCTGCTGCCCGGCTGCAATGGCTGCGATCCTCCATAGAAAATTGCCGACATCAGGTCGGTGACGCAGGCGGGAATCGGCGATTGCAAATGCTTGGTGGTGCCGGTTACCAGGTTCTTTTCGTCCAGAATCTGCTCTGTGGGCATAAAGCGCAGGGTGCTGGTGATTTGTCGCCGCCCCTCCTGCAATTGCTTAGAGAAGTTACCCGAGCAGCCCGTGGTGCGGTTGAAATAGGACTCGAACCGGTCGTTTACCCGAAAAAGCAGATTCACGGCGCCGATCGATTCCCCCGTGGCCACCACGTGCTGCATGGTTCCTGCCTGTTCGAGGTGGAAGGTCGCCGTACCGGCTGGAAACACCCGCCAGTCGACCGCGTAGGTGAGAGTTTGTTTGACCGGAAAGGAAAAATTAGGTGGGGGTGGAAGCAGAGGTGGCAACGTCTGTGCGAGCACCAGCAGCGTCCCGAAACAGAGTACGAACGTAGCGAGTTTTGGATACCGTAACACCGTCAGAGCTTCTCCCAGCGATCAGTGGCGGAACCATAGCGTGGCCACCAGTACAGCGTAAACGGCACAGGCACCCAAAAGGGAATTGTACTCGCGGTGTTGGCGATACAGGGCTGCCGAGAAGCTGCCCTGACCCGGGTTTCGCAGCGGAGGGAACCGTGGCAGCAAACGGGGGACCTGTCTTGCGTAGTCCTCGAAAGCGGGAAACGTGGAGCGCAGAAACTGCTCTTCCGAATAGATGGTAGGAACGTAGATGAGGATAAAGAGCAGCGCCAGCAGCCCAGTGATCCACCAACTGCGGGAGGCGGCAGCAAACCCGAAGGCGATCATCATCGAGGCCAGATACAAGGGATTGCGGGTGTACGCGTACGGTCCGGTAACGGCTAGTTCCGCATTCTTCTTCACGTACCCCGAAGCATAGGCGCGCAGCAGAAGCCCTGGCACCACCAGCAGCAGGCTGTACGCCAGCGACACCACACTGGGATGCGCTCTCCAAAGGTAGAGGGCAGCAAAGAGGAATCCGCAAGGGACGCGGATCCGGCGCGCGACGCGGCTCCACTTGGTCAGCATGCTACTCCGGGGCAAACTGCAGATCCCTCGATTTTGCCGTACAACAGCGGATCCCTCCACTGCGCTACGCTTCGGAGTTGTCGCAACCTTGTGGGATTAGATCCTCGACACCACACCAACTTTGTCATCCCGACCGAAGCGTAGCGCAGCGGAGGGACCTGCTGTTCTACGGCGACGGCTGAGGAATATGCGATTTCTCCTTCGGCCTCCTTCAAAACCTCTGTCATAACAACTCCATCGCCGCGGCCGTCACCTGCTCAGGCGTAATCGTCAGTAAGCCGGCTTCCGGCTCTGCGTGGCGGGTGTGGTCGCGCTTGCTCTCCGGGTGGCGCAGTACGCGGAAGGGCACACCAAAGGGGCCGTTCCTCGCAGGATCTGTGGGCCCGTAAATCCCCACCACCGGCTTTCCCAACGCACACGCCAAATGCAGCGGCCCGGTATCGCCGGCAATCACGAGGCTCCCACGCCTCGTCAGGGCGATGAGACGCTCCAGGGTAAACTCCGGCGCCCGCGCCACACCGCCACTGGCACGCACCACCTCCGCAGCGATGGCCTGCTCTTGTGGTCCAGCATTCACCAGCACCATGCAACCCTGCCGCGACAGCGCATCGGCAACCGCCCCATAGCGCTCGGCGGGCCAGCGTTTGGCTCCCCAACCGGCGCCAGGACTGATGAGCACCACCGGCCTGCGCGCATTGCGCAGTACTTCGTCCGCCCACAACTCGGCTTCGGGGTCCACGGGAAGCGGAGGCAGAATCGGGATCAGCGTTTCTCCCGCAGCCGCCGCGCACACTTCCACTGCCTGTTCAATCACATGCACACCGTGGGTTTTAACCCGCTCGCCAAACAGCCACCGCGCGGCCCATTCCCGTGGCTCATCTTCTCCCACCATGCGCGCTGCGCCGGCCAACCTGCCGGCCAGAGCCGAACGCACGGCGCCCTGCAGATCGATGCACAGGTCATAGCGCTCAGCGCGCAACGACGAACGCAAAGCACCGATCTCGCGCATTGTTTCTCGCCGCAGTGGAGCCCGCGCCCACTCTTTTGCCTTGACCGTGTGAATGCGATCAACCAGCGGTCGATCGTCCCCTGATTCGAGAAGCGCACGCCACCTGGGTTCTACTGCCCATCCGAGATACAACCGTGGATGGGCCCGCCGCAAAGCAGCAACCGCCGGCAGGGCATGCAAAATATCGCCCATCGCGCCCAGCCGCATAATCAGGACGCGGGTTTGCTCGTTCAGCAAGGACAATAGGGTGATTTTCTCATACCAGCAAAGCGGATAGCTGGGCCCAGACCAAGTCGTCGTCCTCCATGGCAACCACGAGCGACGCCGTCTCGAGCGGCGCCACCTGGTTCAGGCGCTGGCGCATGGCGACGTCCAGTTTTACTTGGTCTTTGGATGTCGTCACGAAGGCATCACAGCCCTTGCCGAGGCGCGCCAGACGGTCGATGTCAGCGAAGGTGTAGCGATGATGATCGCGAAAGCTCACGCGCTCGATCATCTCGACGCCGGCTCCAGTCAGACTCGCAAAAAACTCCGTAGGCCGGGCAATCGCGCAGAAGGCCAGGGCTCGCCGGGCAGGCGTCACGCTCAGCGAGCGATGCACTTTCCAGAAGAAGCACTCCGGACCCACGTAGGCGCGGAGCTCTGCTTCGAGTTCCGCATCTTCCTGGCGAAGAACGACGGCGTTCGCGCGCCGCAGCGAAGAAAGCGGCTCCCGCAGCCGTCCCGCCGGCAGCAATCGTTGCTCAAGATCAGTGCGGTGCATCACCACGATGTCGACTGTGCGTGCCAGTTGGCGATGCTGAAATCCGTCGTCCAACAGATGGACATGCGGGCCGCCGCAGCCGCTCTCCTGTTCCGCTAGCAAGCCGGCTTCATACCGGCTCGCACCGACATAGACCGGAATCCCGGTCTGCCGCGCAATCAGCAAAGGCTCGTCTCCGAAATGCGTCGCATCTCCGGTAGCATCCACGCGCTCGGCGGACTTGGTGGATCGACCGTAACCACGCGACAACACATCAGGATGCCACCCGTGCTGCGCCAGCAGCCGCGCCAGGCAAATCACCAGCGGAGTCTTGCCGGCACCGCCGACCGACAGGTTTCCAACGCTGACCACGGGCCAGCGCAACCGTTGCGCCGGAGTGCGATCGAAGCGCGCATTCCTGGCCTGCATGAGCGATCCATAGAGCAAGGAAAAAGGCGCCAGCAGCGGGGTCATTGCGGCAGCAATCCGAGCAACGCGGTAATCGCTCGTCCAGTCGCTCCGGATTGATGGTGGAACACCTCCAACGCACGCACCCCGAGCCCGTTGGCCGCCTCCGGATCGGTGAGCAGATTCTCCAGGATTGGCACCAGAGTTTCCCTTGTCGCCAGTTTCAACGCCTCGGCGTAGACCAGGGTGTCGATGATCGAGCGGAAGTTGGCGTAGTGCATACCCATCACGATGGGCACCGCGTATTGCGCCGGCTCCAGTGGATTATGACCGCCGGCCGGGATCAGGCTGCCGCCAACAAAGGCGACCGTGGCCAGCGAATACACCGATGCCAGTTCGCCGATCGAGTCCAGCAACAGCACCGTGCCCGCTTTGATTTTAGGCGTCTGCGAGGTGCATTTGGAGCGCCGCAGGTTCTGTTCCTTGCGGTTCCTCAACAGTTGAGCCACCCTTCCGAAGCGCTCCGGATGACGCGGCGCAAGAATCATGACCGCGTTGGGAACCGTCTTGCGCAGGTCCTGAAACGCATCCAGCAGCAGCTCTTCTTCGCCCTCGAGCGTACTACCGCACACCAGCACCTGGGTCCCTGCCGTCAGCTTCTCACGCAATAGCGTCGTAATGGCCGCCGGTGCGGCACTGCGGATGTCGAATTTCAAATTGCCGCCGAAGGTGACCCGGCTCGACGGCGCCCCGATGGCCTTCATGCGCTTCACGTCTTCCTCGCTCTGGGCGAGCACGATGGAAACGCCGGAGAGGATCTTCTTCCACAAAAAACTCAACCGCAGGTAGCGCGGCAGGGAGCGGTCGGAGACGCGTCCGTTGACCACCGCCACTGGAATCCCGGCCCGCCGGCACGCAGTCAGCAGGTTGGGCCAGAACTCCGTCTCCACCAGGATCACCAATGCGGGATCCAGTTTTCGCAAATACCTCTTCACAATCCAGGGAAAATCGAGCGGAAAGTAAAAAGTATGGTTGATCCCGGTACGCTCGCGGGCCAACCGCTGGCCGGTGCGGGTCGTGGTCGAAAGCAGCACCCGATACTCCGGAGCGCGGCCTGCCAATTCGTTCACCAGGCGGCTGGCGGCGAGCACCTCTCCTACCGAGACCGCGTGCACCCAAATGGTGCGCCGCGTATCCCCTTCGCGCAGTCGCTTGGGCACCATGCCAAGCCGCTCGCTGAGCCCCTCGCGGTATTTGCCGCTGGTCGCCATGGCGAGCAGGTAGTAGGGCGCGCCCAGAATCAAAACCACGAACAACAGGCAGCTATAGATGACGAGCGCCATTGGCGGCCTCTTTACTGGCGACAGCTTTACTCGTAACCGCTTTACTCGTAAGACCAGGCAAGCTCATAATCGAAGGCGGGAATGCCGCGCCGATTTGTACTGTCTGGATTGCTTGCCGCCTTGCTGCTCCCGTCCCCGCTGTTGGTTTCGGCCGGTGCGGCAGAACATGCACCGCCGCCTGCGGGAGTCGCCACCAGCTATCCCGCCTTCGACCAGCATCCCGATGACCAAGTGGCAATCGCCGCCGACCCTTACAACACAAAAGAGAAGGCCTCGATTTTCCGTTTCAAATATCTTGAATATGGTTTTATGCCCATCCGAATCATTGTCACCAATAACGGAGACAAGCCTATCTCCCTGATCGACGCGCGCATCAACTTCATCACTGCGTTCGGCGACAAGATACCCGCGGCGGTACCGGAGGAAGTAGAGCGGCGCATTGGTGGAATCAAGCGTCCTGACAGCGGCTACAAGCTGCCCGGGCCGTTGCCACGGATCGGCAACAAGCCCTCCAGCAAAAACAAAGATGTGGATGACGACTTTCATGACTTTGAGTATTCAGCCGTGGCCGTCGAGGCCCACACCACGCGGGCCGGCTTTCTCTTCTACGATGTACAGGGGCTCGACCATCCGCTGGCGGGTGCCAAGTTGAATCTGCGCATGCTGCGGAGCGCGGATGGCAAAGAGCTTTTCTACTTTGAAATCCCTTTCGACAAGTACCTCGCTGCACCTGTCAGATAGCTATTCGTAGTAGGTCGCCGTGGTCACATCGGTTTCCCAGATGGTGCAGTCTTTGATGGTCACGCGGCCGCTGGTCATCTCGTGCAGCTGGCGGCTGGTTTCGTCATAGAAATAGCGGGCCAGGTTTTCCGCTGAGGGATTGAGCCTGGTGAACGGTTCGAGATCATTGAGCATCTGGTGGTCGATGCGATCGATCACCGGGCGCATGACGTGTTTCAAGAGTTTGAAATCGAGCAGCATTCCGCTGGGGTCAAGTTCCTTGCCCCGCAATGTCAGCCGAACCTTGTAATTGTGGCCGTGAGGGTTTTCGCACTTGCCGTGGTAGTCACGCAGGTAATGTCCTGAAGAGAAACCCGATTCGACCGTAACTTCATACATGTGTTGATTGTAGCTCTCTACTGGCGGTGATTGGAGCGGCTCAGGCGGGCGAGCCCTTCGTCGAGTTCTCGGCGCATCCGTTCCTGGCTACGGCGTTCCACTTGCTCAAACATCGTCGCCAGGACGCCTCCGAGGGCGGAGACGAGAGCAGCAAGAAGCAGCACCAGGCTGATCATCTTCCATAGCGAGCCGTTCACCGGAAGATTCGGCTGCAGCGAATTGGGAACAAAGGCCATGCCGCAGCAGACCAGCGAAAACACCAGCAGTGAAGCGGCCAGGATGTAGAGATTGCGAGACAACGCGCCTTTCACAGGTAGCTCCAACTTGGGGTTACTGTTGCTCCCTCAACCCTCAAAAAATCTTTCCACCTCGGCGATGTCGCGCGTTAGCCGGTACGGCGGCAAGCTTTCCAGGAAAACCTTTCCGTATCGCTGCCGCTCGATCCGTGGATCGAGCAACACCAGCAATCCGCGATCTTCAAGCGAGCGAATCAATCGCCCGAATCCCTGTTTCAGCGTAATCACCGCGGACGGCACCTGGTAGTCAAAAAACGGATTGGCCCCACCCGCTTCCACCGCACGCATCCGCGCCGCCACCACCGGGTCCGAGGGCACTGCAAACGGCAGCCGATCCACAATGACACAACTCAACGCCTCACCCTGCACGTCCACTCCCTGCCAAAACGACGACGTCCCAAACAGCACCGCATTGGGAGTATTGCGAAACTCCTCCAGCAGCGCTTTTCGCGGTGCAGTGCCCTGCAGCAGGCAGGGATAATCCAACTCCGGCAGCAGGCGCTCATACAGATCGCGCATCTGCTGGTAGCTGGTAAACAAACAGAACGCCCGGCCGCGAGTAATATCCAACACCCGCCGGATGCAGCGCGCCGCCTGCGCAGCAAATGCAGGCTCCCGCGGATCCGGCATGCCCGGCGGAAGATACAGCACCGCTTGCTCCTCATATCGAAAATGGGACGGCACTACCAGCTCGCGTGCATCGCGCAGACCGAGCCGCTTGCGCAAATGCCCAAACTCTCCTTGCACGGTCAACGTTGCCGAGGTAAGAACCACACTGGGGTATTGCTCGAAAAGCAGCTCCGAGAGCATCTCCGAAACATCGATCGGAGTCGCCTGCAGGTAGGTATTGCGTCCCTGGCGCGCGGAACCGCCGCGACGCTCGATCCAGAACACGGTGTTGATACTCTCCGCTTCGAGCAAGAAGCGCAGATGTTCGCGAATGTCTGCCACTCGCTTCTTCAGCCCCATGGACTCTTCCACACCGCGCAGCCGCTCCAATTCGCCTTCCATGCGGTGCAGGGCGTTCATCACCGCCAGATAGACGTCGCCATGCTCCTCAAGAAACTGCTCCCTGCCTTCAAACGGCATCCGCCCTTCACCCTGGCCGGTCCCGCGCGGAAGTGCTGCGAAGAACATCCTCGACCGTTCGCGCAGCATCTCTCCACAGCCCTTCAGCGCCGTAGAATGCGCTTGCTTCGAACGCAGGATCGCCTCGGTGTCGCGCACCAGCTCTTCCATGCGCACATTGCTCAGGTTGATCCCGAAATAACTCGAGGCCACATCCTCCAATTCATGCGCCTCATCGAAAATCACCGCCGCGGCTTCCGGCAACACACCCGCATCGGCGGCTCCTTTGGCTTGCAGCTTGATGGACAGATCGGCAAAGAAAAGGTGGTGGTTGACGATGATCACATCGCTCTCGGCCGCCCGTCGCCGCATCTCGGTGATGAAGCACCGCTCGTAGTCAGGACAACTTTGTCCCAGGCAAGCCTCTCCGCGGGCATCCAGCTTCGCCCAAACCTGGCTCGTCTCCGGCAGAGTGTCGATCTCCACCCGGTCCCCCGTTTCCGTGGTCTTCTCCCAGGCCGCGATTTGTTGGAACTGGTCAATCTCTTCGAGGCCGTTCAGAATCGGCTGGTCGCGCAGGGCGTAGAGCTTATTGCGGCAAAGATAGTTTGCCCGGCCCTTCATATAGCACACCCGCAACGGCCCCAGAAGCGATTCCAAAAAAGGCACGTCGCGGAAGTAGAGCTGTTCCTGCAGGTTTTTGGTGCCGGTGGAGATGATCACCCGCTGTCCGGTGCGCAGGGCGGGCAGCAGGTAGGCGAGGGTCTTGCCCGTGCCGGTCCCTGCTTCCACGATGAGGTGTTTCCCTTCCTGCAGGCTGCGTTCCACCGCGCGCGCCATATCCAGCTGCCCACGGCGAAACTCGTAGGGCAACGCGGAATGCGAGAGCATGCCCCCGGGGGAGAAGAAGTCGTGCAGCGAAGGCAGCGGCTGGGCGGAGATGGTAGCGGTCGACAAGGGGAAAGCCGGTAAAACTCTAAGTCTATACGGTGGGCTGTTCGTAGTATGAAAGACTAAAAAGGATGAAGCCAGTCAAGGGAACCAAGGCGAGAAAACCGAAGCCGAGCTCCAGGGAAGGCCGGCGCGCGGCGGTTGCGAAGGCCGCAAAGCGGGCCACCCCCGCCACACGCGGTGAGCACTCTCGCGCCGAAGTGAAGCGCAAGGCAGCGGCCAAAGCCTCCGCCGATGCGACCGCCGCACGTCAAGCGACGGCGCGCAAGCGGCCGGTGCAGGGCCAGGGGCCGATGAAGCGCATTGACCTTGAGCCGCCCGATCCGCTCACCCCCGAAGAAGCCGCCCTTCCCATCGCGATACGCAGCACGCCGGCGGTCGACACTTCCACCTGGCCGGTGATGGCCATCGTCGGCCGCCCCAACGTGGGCAAGTCGACTCTTTTCAACCGTCTTACCAGCTCCCGCCGCTCGATCGTGGGCGACGAGCCCGGCATCACGCGCGATCGCATTTATGGCGAGATCGAGTGGGCCGGCAAACAGGTCCGCGTGGTCGATACCGGAGGCATCCTTCCCGACGATCCCGAACTCATTCCCTCTGAGATCTTTCGCCAAGCGCAGGTAGCTCTGGAAGAGGCCGAATCCATTGTGATGGTGGTCGATGGCCGCACACCCCTGGCTGCGCCGGACTACGACCTGGCCAAAATACTCTTACGCGGTGGGAAACCGCTGCTGTTGGCCGTCAACAAGATCGACACCGAAAAAATGGAAGAGCACATGGGCGAATACCGCCGCCTGGGGATTCGCGAAGTGCTTCCCATCTCGGCCGAACACGGATCCGGCATAGGTGATTTGTTAGACCACGTTTTCGCCACCCTGACCTTTCCGACAGTCGAAAGCAAGCCCGAGCAGGAACTCGAAGAAGAGGAAGAAGGCGAATCGCGCCACCGTACCCACGGGGAGTTCCAACAGCACGAGACTTCGATCGCGATCATCGGCCGGCCCAACGTTGGCAAAAGCACTCTGCTGAATGTTCTCACCGGCTCGTCACGCGCCATCGTATCGCCGATCGCAGGCACCACCCGGGACGCCGTCGACGAAGTGATCGAGTACGACGGAGACAAACTGCGCTTTGTGGACACCGCCGGTATTCGCCGCAAGGGCAAAACCAAAATGATGGCGGAGAAGCTTTCCGTGGTGATGGCTCGCCGCCACCTGGAAGCTGCCGACGTGGCCCTGCTGATCATCGACGCAACCGAGGGTGTGACTTCCTCCGATGCAACGATTGGGGGCTATGCCCATGAGAGCGGCCGCTCGGTGATCCTGGTGGTGAATAAATGGGACCTGGTGACGACAGGCCGCACCGACGGCAAGCCTCCGGCCGATAAGGAAATCTTCGAACAACAAGTACGCAACGTCCTCAAATATCTGGCGTATGCGCCGATCGTGTTTATCTCCGCGTTCGAAGGCAAGAACATCCACACCGTGCTCAAGTTGGTGAAAGAGGTAGCAGCGGAACGGCGCAAACGCGTCTCGACCGGGCAGATGAATCGCTTTCTGGCCCAGATCGATTTCCAGCGCGCCACGGTGCCGGCCGCTAACAAGATGCGCATCTTCTACATGACCCAGGCTGCGGTCGCGCCGCCGACTTTTATCCTGTTCACCAACCGACAAGTAAAGTTACATTTCGCCTTTCAACGCTTCCTGGAAAACCAGATCCGGGCTGCTTTTGGGTTCCGCGGGTCTCCGATTTGGTTCAAGGTGCGCGCCCGGGAAAAGTAATCACTGTTGTCTCCCACGGCACCTGCACCTTTTTTGTTATTCCCTACTGCTTTTAATAATGGGATCGTCGATGAATTCGCTATCGCGGTCGTCTAACAAAAGCAGAGGTGTAGGGCTATGTGGAACTCTATCGGTTCTTGGCTGTGCATTTTGGGCCTTGTCGTTGGGCCATTCTCCATCGGCATCATCTTCGAAGAAAAGCTGCAACGCGCCAACCGGGAGCTGGGTTCCCGCTTGCTGCGCCGCTACTGAGCTTTTAACGCTGGTTCCGTAGTACGTTTGCGTATGCACAAGTTTGCGCGAACGTGGCTTTTGCCTGCTTTCCTGTTGTCTGCCCTCCTGCCGATCCAGCCAGCCCGAGCCCAGGATCTCCCCAGCGAAACACCGGCCACGCTAAATACGCCCTCCTCCAGCTGGGACTACCAGCGCCGCGTCGTCATGATCCCGATGCGCGACGGAGTCAAACTGCACACCGTGATCCTGGTCCCCAAAGGGGCAAAGAACGCGGGCATCCTGCTGACGCGCACTCCGTATGACGCCGACGCGCTGACCACCCATGAGTCCAGCGCGCACCTCGGCCCTTCGCTCCAGGGATACGACAATGCCAACGAAGTGATCCTCGAGGACGGCTATATCCGGGTCATTCAGGACGTGCGCGGCAAATACGGCTCCGAGGGCGGCTACGTGATGAATCGCCCGTTTCATGGGCCGCTGAATCCTACCTCTGTGGACCATGCGACGGATACCTACGACACCATTGACTGGCTGGTAAAAAATATCCCCGAAAGTAATGGCAAGGTAGGTATCCTCGGGATCTCCTACGATGGATTTACCACCCTGGCAGCGCTGGTCAATCCTCATCCGGCGTTGAAGGTCGCTGTTCCCATGAATCCCATGGTCGACGGCTGGAGGGGCGACGATTGGTTCCACAACGGAGCGTTCCGGGAACAGAACCTGCCCTACATCTACAACCAGGAGGGCACGCGCGATAACAAAGCGGTGTGGTGGACCGACCACCTGGATGATTATGATACCTACCTTTCGGCGGGCTCCGCTGGTGAGTTGGGCCGCCGCCACAACCTGGAGCAGATGGGCTTTTGGCCGAAGGTGCTCGCGCATCCCAGCTATGACAGTTTCTGGACCGGCCAGGCGATGGATACGATCCTCGCCGGCCAGCCGCTGAAGGTGCCCGTCATGCTGATCCACAGCTTGTGGGATCAGGAAGACATTTACGGCGCCATCGCGGTGTATAAGGCGATCAAGCCGAAGGATACGGCCAACGACAAGGTGTTTCTCGTGTTAGGACCCTGGCATCATGGGCAGGAGATCGAGGACGCCAGCACTCTGGGCGCGTTGCACTTCAACAGCGATACCGGGCTCTATTTCCGCCAGCAGATCCTGCGTCCCTTCCTCGCCCGGTATCTCAAGGACGACGGCCCCAAAGAGGAGATTGCACCCGTCACTGCGTTTGATACCGGGACTAACACCTGGCACAGCCTGCCTTCCTGGCCTGCCGCAAGCACGCCGACTCCCCTTTACCTAAGCGATGGCTTGAAACTTAGCTTCACCAAGCCTGCAGATTCGGCGTTCGAGGAATACGTTTCCGATCCGGCGAAGCCAGTTCCCTATCGCGCGCGGCCCATTCAACCCATGGGCTACGGAGAGGGAATGACCTGGTCGGAGTGGCTGGTGGATGATCAGCGTGAGCAATCGGGCCGGCCGGATGTCGCCGTCTTTGTTTCCGATGTCTTGACCGCGCCGCTCAAGATCAGTGGACAGCCGATTGCGAACCTGCTGGCGTCGACCAGCGGCACCGACTCCGACTGGGTCGTCAAACTGATCGACGTCTATCCCGACGAAGTGGCGGCCCATCCGGCGATGGGTGGGTATCAGCTGATGATCTCCGCGGATATTTTCCGTGGGAGGTACCGTGAAAGCCTTTCTGACCCCAAGCCGCTCGAGGCCAACAAGCCGTTATTGTTCCAGTACGCGCTACCCCCCGCCAACCATGTCTTTCTGCCCGGCCATCGCATCATGGTGCAGGTACAGTCGAGCTGGTTTCCGCTATACGACCGTAACCCGCAGACCTTTGTGCCCAACATCTTCTGGGCGAAGCCGGAAGATTTTCACAAAGCCACGCAGCACATTTACCACGCGAGCTTCATCGAACTACCAGTAGTGAAGTCAAACGGAGGAAACTGATGAGCACATGCGTACATGAAAAAGACCATGTAAAGAAAGTGAAACCGCACACCAAGGGCTGTGAAGAGTGCCTGAAGATCGGGGACAGCTGGGTTCACCTGCGGATGTGCCTGGAGTGCGGCAAAGTGGGCTGCTGCGATTCCTCCAAGAATCGTCACGCGACGGCACACTTCCATGAAACGAAGCATCCCATCATGCGCTCGATAGAACCCGGTGAATCCTGGCGTTGGTGCTACATCGACGAAACGTATGTGGATTAGTGGCCTGAAGGTAGCCGCGACTTGGGGTGCCCCATATCTCCCGACGCTCTTTGTTGGGAGATGTGGGTAAGGAAACAAGTGCTCGAGGCGAACCGTGAAGGTCTGCTCAGCCGCTCGAACTCCGGTTCTGCTTAGGCCTTCTCCTTGATCAGGATCAGCGCCACACTGACGACAATTAACGCCGTCCCCGCCAACATGCGCGGAGTGACCACTTCCCCCGCAAAGAAATATCCCAGAGCCACAGCCACCACCGGATTGATGTAAGCGTGACTCGCCACCCGCGTCGCAGGCATACGCCCCAACAGCCACACAAATGCGCTAAACCCCAGAAACGATCCCGCCACGACAAGGTAGGCAAGCGCCGCAAATGCTTTTCCGGAAATATGCGGGAAAGGGTGCATTTCTCCCGTCAACGCCGAAAGCACCAGCAAGATCGCTCCGCCAAATAGCATTTCCGCGCCGGCGGTAATTCCCTTCGACTCGGGCAAGACCATGGAACGCGTCAACACCGCGCCCAGGGACCACGCTGCTCCTCCAACCAGGATGGCCACGCACGGCAGCAGTGGGACGTGTTGCGCGTTGTGCAACAGCAGCAGCAGTACACCCGCAAAACCGAGCGCGATCGCGGCCAGCATGGTCCAACGAAAAGGCTGATGCCGAAAGACAAACACTTCCAGCCCAATCGTGATCAGCGGAAGGGTTGCTTCCAGAACCGACGTGAACCCGGAAGGCACGTACTGCTCGGCCCAGAACACCGCGCCATACGTGACCACAAACATCAGCGATCCGATGATCAGCAGACTGCTCCACTCCTTACCCGATGGACGCTGCCGCCCGCAAAGCCGCATCACGGCATACAGCAGCGTGCCGGCAAAGAAGAACCGCGACCCAGCCGCAAATAGGGGAGGGACCTCCTGCACCGCAATACGAATTGCCAGGTACGTCGAACCCCACAAGACATAAATGGCCGCAAACGCCAGGATGACCCTGAAATCCAGCTCGCTCTTCTGCGTTTCTATAACCGCTGTGGTGACCATGACAGGTTAGATTATACGCTCCGCGATCTAACCCCTGAAACAATTTTTAGCAGTTATAATGACAGAGTGAGGAAATTGACTCCCACTCCATTCAAGCTTCATGCCGGGCACCCGGCCCTGGAGCTCGTCAATACACTCGACATGCGCTTCTCTGCGCAAAGCGTCGAACTCCTGCCCACCTACGGCGATCTTCTTCACTTCACCGTACAACTGCAGCTGCTGCCATCGGAGCAAGGGCGGAAACTGGCGCGCACCGTATCAGAAGCGCAGGCGCAGCGAGTGCTTGCCTCCACCCTGGAGCTACGGGAGGCGCTGGCGAAGGTTCTCTACGCCTGGGCGGACGGTGGCAGAACCCAACCGGCGCAACTCGAGATCCTCGAGAGGCATTTCCAGGCTGCGGCGCTCCAGCGGAAGCTATGTGCAGACGGCCTCCGCCTGGAGTGGGCGTGGACGAGCCTCGCCCCAGAACTCCCGCTATGGAAACTCGCCCAAGCCGCATCGGACCTGCTCGTCTCAGACGACACAGAACACATAAAAGATTGCGGCGATCCGACCTGCCGCTGGCTCTTTCTCGACCTGAGCAAGAATCACACCCGGCGATGGTGCGACATGAAGACCTGCGGCAACCGGATGAAAGCCCGCCGCTACCACGCCCGTCTGCAAGACTCCGCGTTATAAACTAGCTGCAGAACGATGCCTTCGATCCGTGCCGCAACCGCCGCTGACATTCCTTTGATTCTCGACCTGATTCGCGCTCTCGCCGCCTACGAGCGGGAGCCCGATGCCGTCAAAACCACCGAGGCCGACCTGCTGCGTGATGGCTTCGGCCCCCATCCTCGCTTTGAATGCCTCATCGCCGAGGCTGCCGGAGAGGCGGCCGGGTTTGCCCTCTTCTTCTACAACTACTCCACCTGGAGAGGGCGCGCCGGCATTCACCTGGAAGATCTCTTCGTCCATCCCCGCTTCCGCGGCCAGGGCATCGGCAAGGCGCTCCTCGCCCGCGTCGCCGCGCGCGCGGCAGAGCAAGGCTGCGTCCGGCTCCAATGGGACGTTCTGGACTGGAACCAGACCGCCATCGACTTCTACCAGGGCCTGGGGGCCAAATTTCTTTCCGAGTGGCGCATCATGCGGGTGAACGATGAAGCCATCCATTCGCTGGCCGCGCTGGAGCCCACCCATTGAGAATGCGTGTGATCGGCGGCGGACTCGCCGGCCCCGAAGCTGCCTTGGTGGCCGCACGCCGCGGCTGCGAAGTCGACCTCTACGAAATGCGCTGCGTGGTCGATGGCACGCTGCGCTCCACCCCCGCCCACGAAACCGCTGATTTCGCCGAATTGGTCTGCTCCAACTCGCTCAAATCGGAGAGCGAAAACACCGCACCCTGGCTGCTGAAGCAGGAGATGCGCCGTGCGGCTTCTTCCCTGCTCGCCTGTGCCGACGCAAGCGCGGTACCCGCCGGACACGCGCTCGCTGTAGATCGCGTGGAGTTCTCCCGCCTGGTGGCCGAGGCGATCGAACAGGAACCCCGCATCACCGTCCATCGCGAAGAAGTCACCACCCTCGATCCTGAGCAGCTCACCATCGTGGCCACCGGTCCGCTGACCTCCGCGCCGCTTTGCGCCGAGATTGCCCGCCTTACCGGTAGCGGTCAACTGGCCTTTTACGACTCCATCAGCCCGATCGTTGAAGCCGATTCCATCGATATGGATCGCGTCTATTTCGCCGCCCGCTACGACAAGGGCACCGCCGACTACATCAACTGCCCCATGACCAAGGAGGAATACGAGCGTTTCTACGAGGCACTCGTCTCCGCCGAAGCCGTCGAAAGCAAAGAGTGGGAGAAGCTGGAGTACTTCGAAGGGTGCCTGCCCATCGAAGAAATTGCCCGCCGCGGTAAGGAAACCCTGCGCTTCGGACCCATGAAGCCGGTCGGCCTGCGTGATCCGCGCACGGGCAAAATTCCCTGGGCGGTGGTGCAATTGCGCTGTGAGAATCTGCGCGCCGACTCTTACAACCTGGTTGGCCTGCAAAACCACCTGAAATACGGCGAGCAGGCGCGGGTCCTACGACTCATCCCCGGCCTGGAACATGCCAAATTCCTCCGTTTTGGACAGATCCATCGCAATACCTACGTCAACGCGCCTCAGGTCCTGAGCGAGACCTTGTCCCTGCGGGACCATCCCCGGATTCTGATCGCCGGCCAGCTTTCCGGCGTAGAGGGTTATACCGAATCGATCGCCACCGGCATGCTGGCCGGTTTGTATGCTGCCCAGCTGGCCCAGGGCATTTCTCCCGTCCCGGTGCCGCGTGGCACCGCGCTCGGCTCGCTGGTGCACTACATTACCCATGCCCAGGCCAAGGACTTCCAACCAGCCAATATCACCTTCGACTTGCTGTTGCCGCTGGAGGAGTCTCTGCGCAAGCAGATACGGGATAAACGAGAGCGGCACCGGCTACAGTGTGAACGAGCTTTAAGCCTCTTTGTAGAGTGGCAGGCACAGGCGGCGCTTTCGACTGCTTAGTCATCCAACGTGCTGGCCTTGAATTGTTGGGGTCATACATTTAACTTGGTCGTGCTATACGGGCGAATCATCCGCCGGTGACAGGATTTTCGGCAGCACCTGCTAACGCGCTGCCGCTTCAAGGAGATACACCATGCGTACGAAACTTACCCACTGGCTAGCGATTTTCACGCTTGCCCTCGTCCCAGCCCTCGCGGCTGCGCAGGACGCCGCCACGGCGAGCATCCATGGCCACGCACAAGATCCCGCCAATGCCCCCATGCCCAATGCCCAGGTTGTCCTCAGCACCGACGGCAAAACCCCTCTGTTCACCTTCACCGCCGATGCAAACGGCGACTACAAAGGCACCGGGATCAAGCCCGGCACATATTACGTGACCCTGTACGCCACCCCGGGAAAGGCCGTGGACCGCTTCGACAACGTGAAGTTCACCGCCGGCGCCGATACGCTGCAGGACTTCGACCTGAGCCGCGCGGAATACGTCAATAAGTTGCCTCCGGAGCAGAAGAAGGCGCTCGAAGAAGCCAAGGCGAAGAACGCGGAAATCAATAAAGAGAACCAAGGCGTCGGCAAGCTGAACGACCTGCTCAAGCAGGCGCGGGCCGCCAATGCCGCCAAAAAGTATGACGACGCAGCCACGGCCATGACGCAGGCCACGACCATAAAGCCCGATGCCGCTGTGCTATGGCTGGAGCTGGGCATCGCCCAGACCGGGCAGAAGAAGTATGACGATGCCATGACCTCGCTCAAAAAGGCGCTCGATCTCGACACCAATTCCAAAAAACCGAATCCGGACGTGGAAGCGGCCGACAACAATGCGTTGGGTGAGGTGTACGCCAATACCAACAAGATTCCGGACGCCACCGCCGCGTACGACGCCGCCGCCAAGTTGCAGCCTAGCAACGCGGCTATGTTCTATACCAACGAAACCATCGTCCTGAGCCGTTCAGGGCAGACCGATGCGACCATCGCCGCCGCGGATAAGGCAATCGCCGCCGACCCCAATAAGGCGATTCCCTACTACCTGAAGGGCCAGGCCCTCATCTCCAAAGCCACCGTTGACCCCAAGACGCAGAAGATCGTTGCGCCCCCAGGTACGGCGGAGGCATATAACAAGTATCTCGAGCTCGCTCCCACCGGGCCGATGGCGCCGGAAGCGAAGTCGGTTCTGGCGGAAATCGGTGAGAAGATCAACAGCAAGTACAACGCCAAGCACTAATCCGAAGAAGAACCAAACCAAGAGGGGCGCTGCATACACAGCGTCCCTCTTCTTTGCTCCCTTCCCTTGAACAACTCCGCTCCATCCCGGGTCGTAAGCTATACGGAAGCCCTCGGGATCGTGCGTGATCAGGCCGCGATGCTGGCGCCCACGGCACAACTCCAGCCTGTTCCCCTGCTCGAAAGCCTGGGCAGAGTGCTGGCTAAGCCAGTCCAGGCCGACCGCGATCAGCCCCCATTTCCGCGGTCTACCCGGGACGGCTTTGCCTGCCGCGCAGCGGATGCTGCCTCCGGTCACCCGATGCGTGTTGTCGCCGCGATTCGCGCAGGTGAGTCTACCGGTTCCCTCTCGATCTCCGAAGGGCAAGCGATTGAGATCATGACCGGTGCGCCTGTGCCTGCGGGTGGCGATTGCGTCGTGATGGTGGAGCACGTGCACGAGGATGCCGGGACCATCCGCCTCACCCACGGCCGTACGATCTCCCCCGGAGAAAACATCGTGAGCCAGGGCGCGGAGGCGCGAGCGGGAGCGGTGATCCTGCCCGCGGGCACGTCGATCGGTGCGGCCCAGGTGGCAGCAGCTGCTGCCTGCGGGGCTGCCGAAGTTTTTGTCTTCCGCCGGCCCCGGGTGGCCATCGTGGCTACCGGCGATGAGCTGGTGGAACTGGACCAGCCGTCCCTGCTCGTCCAGCAGATTCGCAACTCCAACAGTTACTCACTGGCAGCGCAGCTAATGGCCTGCGGCGCGGAGCCGGTTCGCCTGCCGATCGCCCGCGATGAACGCGGCCATCTGGAGGGTGTGCTCCGTAGTGCGCTGGACGCGGATTTGCTGCTCCTTTCGGGTGGCGTCTCCATGGGCAAGTACGATCTGGTCGAGGATGTCCTGCTCTCTCTGGACGCCGAGTTTTTCTTTACCGGTGCGCTTATCCAGCCCGGCAAGCCAGTGGTCTTTGGCAGGGTTGGGAAGCTACCCTTCTTCGGGCTTCCTGGCAATCCCGTATCCACGATGGTGACGTTTCTGCTTTTTGTCAGGCCGCTGCTTGCAGCGCTCTCGGGTGATCGTGAACCCGGGCCGCGGTTTGTGTTGGCCCGTTTGGCCAGCGAGGTTCGCGTGAAGACCGGGTTGACGCGTTTTCTGCCGGCTGTACTCAGCCCCAAGATAGCCGTAGAGACGGTAGCCTGGCAGGGTTCCGGTGACCTTGCCGCGACAAGCCGATCCAATTGTTTTCTCATGGTGCCCCCGGACGTCTCACATTTGGCCGCTGGTGAGACCGTCACCGTGCTGCTAGCCTAACCAGCATGGACAAGCTCACGCATTACGACGCTGAAGGCAACGCGCACATGGTGGATGTGAGCGCCAAGGCTGCGACCCGGCGCGAAGCGCAGGCCGCGGCGTTTGTCGTGCTTTCCCCTGTGGTGATGGCTGCCCTGCCGCTAAACCCCAAGGGAAACCCGCTGGAAGTGGCGCGATTCGCCGGCATCCAGGCCGCCAAGCGCACCGCCGACCTGATCCCAATGTGTCATCCGTTGCCATTGAGTTTCATCGACGTCACTGCAACCGTCGTGGAGGGCGGCATCGAAATCCGCAGCATCGCGGCAACGGTAGCCGGCACCGGGGTGGAGATGGAAGCCCTCACCGCAGCCGCGGTCGCAGCGCTCACGATCTACGACATGTGCAAAGCGCTGGACAAGTCGATCATCATTCGCGAGATTGTGTTGCTGAAGAAGTCCGGGGGCAAGAGCGGCGACTACGACCGCAGCTGAAATTATTTAAGACGATAGCGAAAACACTTTGGGTTGTGGTCGTTGACCATCCCTGACGCCTGCATCCAGGAATACACAATCACCGGACCCACAAACTTGAAGCCGCGTTTCTTCAACGTCGCCGATATGTCCTCGGAGAGCGGCGTTCTCGCCGGCAAAAGGCCGGTCTTATTCTTAACCGGCTTGCCCCCCGCCAGCTTCCAGGCGAACGCAGAAAAGTCCTCACCTTCGCGTTTCATTTCTTCGTAAATGCGCGCCCCCTGAATCGTCGCTTCGATTTTAGCGCGCGCGCGAATGATGCCGGGGTTAGACAGAAGCCGCGTTACATCTGCCTTCCCGAAAGCCGCAACCTGCTGCGGATCAAAGCCCTGGAACGCTTCGCGAAAGGCCTCACGTTTGCGCAATACCGTGATCCACGCCAGCCCGGCCTGAAACCCTTCCAACATGAGCAATTCCCACAGCGCACGGCTGTCGTATTCGGGAACTCCCCATTCCTGGTCGTGATATTCACGAAGCAGCGGATCGCTCTCCGCCCAGGCGCAACGATGAAGCTTGCTCATCCGGCGTTAACCGCCAATTCCTCGCGCACCATGGGCGAGACCTGGTTTCCGAGGATCTCGATCGCGTGCATCATTTTTGCGTGCGGCATCGTCGACACGCCCATCTGAAAGGTGATGCGCGCAATGCCGCCGAGCGCTTCGTTGATGTACAAGATCTTCTTCGTAACTGTCTCCGCATCGCCGATGATCAAGGCCCCGGTAGGTCCTCGTAATGCGTCGAACTGCGCCCGCGTGGTCGGCGGCCAGCCGCGTTCCTTCCCGATCTCCGTAAAGGTGTGTGCGTAGCCGGGAAAGAAGTCATCGGCTGCCTGCGGTGAGGTGTCGCCGAGGAAGCCGATGCAGTGCAGTCCTACCTGCAGTTGCTCCGGCTTATGGCCGGCGCGGCGCCCCGCCTCGCGGTAGAGGTCGATGTGGGGACGAAAGCGATGCGGCTCACCGCCAATGATCGCGACCATCAAGGGCAGCCCCAGCGCGCCCGCGCGCGCAAACGACGCGGGCGTTCCGCCGACACCCAACCAGATCGGCAACGGATCCTGCACCGGCCGGGGATAAACACTTTGCCCATTGAGCGCCGGCCGATGCTTACCCGACCAGTACACCTGGGTGCTCTCGCGCAGCTTGAGCAGTAGATCGAGTTTCTCGGCAAACAGCGAATCGTAGTCGTTCAGGTCGAGGCCGAAGAGAGGGAAAGATTCGATAAAGGAACCACGGCCGGCGACAATCTCGGCCCGCCCTTGCGAGATCAGGTCGAGCGTCGCGAATTGCTGAAACACACGCACCGGATCAGCAGCACTCAACACTGTGACCGCACTGGTAAGCCGAATGTTTTTGGTAAGCGCAGCCCCTGCAGCCAGAATGACCGGCGGTGCGGAATCAAGAAACTCCGGACGGTGATGTTCTCCAATACCAAAAACATCGAGGCCCACCTGGTCGGCGAGCGTCATTTCCTCCAGCAGGTGACGCATCCGCTCGGCAGGGGTAAGAGCCACACCGGTAACCGGGTCCGGAATGGATGCGGCGAAACTATCGATACCAATTTGCACGTCCCTTTCGATGCGATCACGCCACAATAGTTTCAGATATACATAAGACGAGGGAAAACCGAGATGCCAACGATTGACGACGTAACGCACTTGCAGGAAGAGATGGTTGGCTGGCGCAGAGACCTGCATGCACATCCTGAACTTGGCTTTACCGAGACTCGCACCTGCACCTTTATTCAGGAGCGGCTGCAATCGTTTGGCGTCGACGAGATCCATGGATTTACCGGCACGGGTGTGATTGCCGTTATTCGCGGCAAGCACGACGGCGACGCGACGATCGGGTTGCGCGCTGACATCGACGCCCTGCCCATTCCTGAAGAATCGGGCGTGCCGTACGCGTCCACGAATCCGGGCATCATGCATGCCTGCGGTCATGATGGGCATACGTCGATGTTGCTGGGCGCGGCGAAATATCTGGCCGCCAGCCGTAATTTCAGAGGAACCGCGTATCTCATCTTCCAGCCGGCGGAGGAAATCGGGGGTGCCCGGCAGGTGGTCGCCGATGGCTTGTTTGACCGTTTTCCCATGGAGCGAATCTTCGGCATGCACAACATGCCTGCAGTCCCGGTGGGAGAGTTTTACTGGCGCAATGGCCCCATCCTGGCCGCGGCCAACTTTTTCGAGATCAGGATCGTGGGCAAGGGCTCACATGCGGCACAACCGCATTTTGGCATTGACCCCATCGTGGCCGGCAGTGCGCTGGTAGCTGCGCTGCAGACACTTGTTTCCCGTTCCGTCGATCCCAAGCATCCGGCCGTAGTTACTGTGGGCAGTTTCCAATCCGGTATAGCCGCCAATGTCATTCCCCAGGATGCCGTGTTGAAGGGCACTGCCCGTTGGATCGATCCGGCTGTCGGTGAGATCATCGAGCGCAACATCGTGAGGATGGCGAACGGAATCGCCGAGAGCTATGGCGCAACCGCCGAAATCGAGATGCACATGGTTGCTCCGGCCACCATCAATGACGCAGCCGCCATGGCCCTGGCTCGAAAAGCCGCGATTGCGGTAGCCGGCTCTGCCGCAGTGGTGGAGATGGCAGACACAATCATGGGAGCCGAGGACTTCTCCTACATGCTGGGGGTAAAGCAGGGTGCTTACATCCTGCTGGGTGCGAAACGTGCCGGCCAACTGAACCCGATGTTGCATCACCCCGCCTACGACTTCAACGACCAGATTCTCTCCACAGGCGCCGGGTACTGGGCCACCCTCGTCGAGCAACAACTGAGCATTTAGCCTCCCGCCTCAATCGGGGCCGCCCGGGCCGGGGAGAAATCGTCTCGCCCAAGATGAAGAGATTGTAATCCGACCCTTTTTGTCGTATATTGAGGCTGATGCGAGTCCGTCGCAACTAGGACATCCCTTTGAAGCGCTGTGCGTTGTTGCATGAGGTAGAGGCAAAAGGTGTGCGCATGACCGCGCAGCGGCGCGCGTTGATTGAAACCATTCAGCAGGCAGACTCCCACCTGGATGCGGCTACCCTGCTCTCCCGTGCCCGCCAGCGTGACCCCAACATTGACCGCGCCACCGTCTATCGCACCCTGGAGCTGCTGAAACGCCTGGGGCTCATCGACGAACTGGACCTCATGCATCTCAACGGGGAAAGGCACTACTACGAGGTGAAGACGCAGAAAGATCATCTGCACCTGGCTTGTTTTCGTTGTGGCGTCATCGAAGAACTCGACAGCCCCACGTTCCAGCGTTTGAAACGGGAACTTGCGGCGCAAAACAATTTTGACGTACAGGTGATGCGCCTCGAAGTCGGTGGGCTATGCAGAACTTGTGGCGCGCAGCAGAAAGTTTCCTGATGGAAATTTGAACGCCAAATACCGCAGGTAGCCCTTGGCGGAGACCGCGGGCACCTGGAACCAAAATCATCGCACTGCGGGCTTTCCTTTCAAGGATCCCCTGCCCGCCGGTTTTCAATTGCAGTGTGTCTGCCAAGGGAGTGAATGTGCGCCGTACTCTGTTGTGTTCAATCCGAACAGCCTGGTGCATCCTTGCACTGCTTTCTGCTTCCATCGGATGGGCGAGTGTGGGCGGCAACATCACGGGTACGATCAAGGATCCGGGGGGGCGTGTCGTCGGCAATGCGGAAATCATCGTTCGCGATTCCGACACCGGCCTCACCTACCAGACTCATAGCGACAGCAAGGGTTTCTACACCTTCCCCGTGCTTCCGGTGGGCCATTACGATCTACAGGTCAGCGCTGCCGGATTCTCCAACTATCAACGCACCGGGATTGTGCTCGATACCGACGCGGTGCTGACCCTCGATGCCAGCCTGCAAGTGGGCGGAGTGGCGCAAACAGTCAGCGTTACCGATAACACGCTGCATGTCGAGACCGCCAGCTCCCAACTCGGCCAGGTGATTACTGGCCGGCAGATGACCGCCGTACCCCTCGACGGCCGCAGCTATACTGATCTGCTCTCACTGCAGGCTGGAGTGGCTCCGCAGACCAGCATCACCTCCGCCACGGTGCAGGATGTGGGGGCCACCGTACTCAATCCCTCCGGCACGCTCAATCCGGGTAACATCTCGGTCAACGGCCAGCGTGAATTCGCCAATTTTTTCAGTGTCAACGGTGCCGACGTGGAAGAAGACGTCAATGCTGGAACAGCCATCATCCCCAACCTGGATGCCATCGATGAGTTCCGCATCATCACAAGCAATTTCGATGCCGAATATGGAGAGTTCAGCGGAGGCCAGGTGAATGTCGTCACCAAAGCAGGCGGCAATGCTTTCCACGGCGACGTATTTGAATTTCTCCGCAATACCGACCTGGACGCCCGCAATTACTTTTCGCCTACGCGCGGAACCTTCCGTCAGAATCAATTCGGGGGAACCATTGGCGGTCCAATCCGCCGCGACCGCATCTTTTTCTTCTCTGACTACCAGGGAACGCGGCAGACCCAAGGAATCGATACCGGGACCATCAGCGTACCCAGCGCGGCCCAGCGTAGCGGCAGCTTCGATGACCTGACAGGGAAGGTTAGCGGTCCGTATCTGGCGAGTCTGCTCTCGCAAAAACTGGGCTACTCCGTTCACAGCGGAGAACCATACTCCACTGTCTTTGCCAACGGCGTCATTCCACAGAGCGCCTGGTCCGTTCCGGCGCAGCGCATGCTGCAATACATCCCTGCTCCCAATACGGCCAACGGCTATGCAACCTCTTCCTACGATCAGACAGTACGTGACGACAAGGGAGCCGTGCGGATCGATGGCAACACAAGACTAGGGCTTCTCACCGCCTACTACTTCATCGACGATTTCAATCTCAACGATCCCTACCCGGTCGCGCAGAGCGGAGCCAGTGTTCCCGGCTTCAATGCCATCACCACCGGGCGTGCACAGTTGCTCGCTCTTGGTCACACCCGAACATTCAAGACCACCATGGTCAATGAGATCCACTTCGGCTACCTGCGCAATAACACCAATGTCGGCGAGCCCGTCGGCGGCCGCGGTGTGAGCCTCGTCTCCCAGGGTTTTGCGAATGCTGACGGATCGGCCAGCATCGTCGCTCTCGATCCCAAGGGTCAGAGTGTTGAGAATTTGAACTTTAATGGTTTCTCCACCGGCGCCGCGGCCAATCAGCTTACCCAGGTCAACAACACCTACCAGGTGACGGATGCATTTTCCAAGGTGCTTGGCAGCCACACCATGAAGTTTGGCGGTGAGTTCCATGCCGACGAAGTCGACGCGCACCCGATCGCGCAATTCAATGGCAGTTTCGTTTTCTCGGGAACGCAAACCGGGGTCGACTTTGCTGACTTCTTGATCGGAGTGCCCAGTCAATACAACCAGAGCCAGCTCAACCCTTTCTACGCCCGCAATAAATACATTGGCTTGTTTGCCCAGGACAGCTGGCACATTCTGCCGAACCTCACGGTGAGCTACGGGCTGCGTTGGGATCGCATCGCGCCATGGTCGGAAAAGTACAACCAGATTTCGACCTTCGTTCCGGGCGCGCAATCCATCGTCTTTCCTGGAGCGCCGGTTGGCATCCTTTATCCCGGGGACCCCGGTGTGCCCAATACGCTCGCGCCGATCAGCAACCTGAGCTTTTCGCCGCGCCTCGGTGTTGCGTGGTCGCCGCAAGCAGAGCCGGGGAGCCGATTGGGAAAAATACTCGGATCACCGGGGACCACCAGCATCCGCGCGAGCGCGGGAACTTTCTATACCGCGATCGATGCGCTTTCCATCGGCGTGTTGGCTGCAAATGCTCCGTATGGCACTACGTATACCAGCCCGGCTACTCCTCTCTTTGCCACTCCGTTTATGACTGCGGCAAGCGGGCAGAACAACGGCCAGCCCTTCCCGTACACCTTTGCCCCGTTGAATTCGTCGCGCAACCACCCCGACGCGAATATCGACTGGAACGCCTACGAGCCGATCTCCGGCATCCCTGGATACGACATCCACGGCCGCGCGCCGTACACCGAGGAATGGATGCTTTCGGTAGAGCGGCAAGCGGGACCGAACACTGTCTTCACCGCTAGTTATGTTGGCAACTCCAGCCATCGGCTGCGGGTGCTGATCGAGCCCAATGCAGGCGATCCCTCGCTCTGCCTCAGCCTGAGCCAGGCGAACGAAGTGCAGCCGGGGACCCTCACCTGCGGACCCAACGGAGAAGATACGGTGTACTATCCGCTTGCGGGTGGCCAGGTAAACGGCACCCGCAAACCGCTGGGTGCAAGCTTCGGCAGCAACTCGCTGCAATCCACTATCGGTCATGCGAATTACAACGCGCTCGAACTGAGCGCGCGCCATACCAGTGGCCGGCTTGCCTTCTCGGCGGGGTACACCTATAGCAAGTCGCTGGACTTGTCTTCCAACATCGCCGAAGAAGTGAACCCGTTTAATCCCTCACTCAGTTATGCGATCTCATCGTTCGATGTGAAACATAACTTTGTCGTCAGCTATGAGTATCAAGTTCCATTTGATCAGTGGATGCGCCCGAATCGATTGAGCCGCGGCTGGTCGATTTCCGGGATCACGCGATTTGCCAGCGGCTTCCCGGTCACGATGGTGAACAACGGTGACAACTCCCTCATCGGAACCAATCCCAACGGCATCAACAACAGCAGTATTGATGAGCCGGACTACACCGGGGGGGCGCTTCGCTTGAATGGAAACCCGCGCAGGAACGGCCACAACTATTTCGCCGGCAGCGCCTTCAGTATGAATGCTCTGGGCACCGCGGGTAATGCAAAGCGCCGCTTCTTCTATGGTCCTGGCGCGGATAACTACGATATAGCGGCGGCCAAGAAACTGGCGTTCACGGATGCGAGATCACTCTTGTTTCGCGTGGAAGCATTCAACCTCTTCAATCACACCCAGTTCACCGGCCCCAGCTCGATCGACGGCAACATCGGCAGCGCAAGCTTTGGCAACGCAATCAGCGCCGCGGCGCCGCGCATCCTGCAGGGGGCAATGAAGTACACCTTCTGAGGTAGGCGGAGCAAGATGCGATACTGTAGCCGATGCGCAACTTTGCGAGGGGCCCGGCTCTTATTCTGTGCCTGATTCTGATCTGCCGCCCGGCCGGAGCCTATTCGCTACTGACGCACGAGCAGCTCATCGACCTTACCTGGCAGTCCTCCATCGTTCCCCTGCTTCGCAGCCGTTATCCCAACGTCACCGCGGCCCAACTGGCAGAAGCACACTCGTATGCCTATGCCGGGTGCGTCGTCCAGGATATTGGCTACTACCCTTTCGGCGACGTGTTCTACTCCGACCTGACGCACTATGTCCGGACCGGCGATTTCATCGTTCATCTCTACCGCGATGCCAAAAACGCCAATGAGCTCGCTTTTGCCATCGGCGCACTCTCCCATTACATCGGCGACAATATCGGCCACTCCCGAGCAACAAACCGCGCGGTCGCGGTGGAATTTCCCAAGCTGGAAGCGAAATATGGGCCGGTTGTCACCTACGGCGAAGGCGAGCGCGCCCACGTGCAAACCGAGTTCGCCTTCGACATTAATGAGATCGCTCACCACCGGCTTGCCCCCATCCACTATCTCCGCCATGTCGGCCTCAATCTTCCCACCCAGCAACTGGCCACTGCGTTCTATGACACCTATGGCCTGAGCGAGGATTTCTCCCACGCTCGCTTTCGCCGCATCAATGTAGGAGGATTTCGTTTCGCCGTGCGCAGCTTCATTCCGCGCATTGCCTACGCCGTCACTCTGCTGCATCGCGGATCTATGCCCGCGGACTCCGGGAGCCCCGATCAGCTAAAGTTGGCGGCACGGGTGACGCAGGTTGCCGCGGAAGAAAACTGGGACCACTATCGCAGGAAGGCCGGTATTGGCACCTATGCCCTGGCCGGCTTCATCTTCATTCTGCCTAAGGTCGGCCCGTTGAAACTGGTGGCCATCAAAGGGCCGACGAGCGCGACGGAAGAGGAGTATGTACGCAGCGTCAATTTGTCGATCGATGCGATGACTGCCACCCTGGAGCGTTTTGGCAAACCGCGGCAAACACTGCCCAATCGCGACCTCGACACCGGCGCTCCCATCCAGCCAGGAGCCTATCGCCTCACCGATGAGACCTACGAAAAGCTTCTGAATCGCCTGGTTGCCGACCCGAAGCACACCGTCCCACCCGGACTAAAGGCAGACATCGCGCACTACTACGCCGACCCCAATGCGCCCATCCGCACGAAGAAGGATCCGCAAAAATGGGCCCAGGTACAAGCCGGACTTGAAACCCTTAAGGCCATGCCGGTGAGCGACCAGCCCATTGCGACGGAGACAGGCCAGTAAGCATTCTCGCGATCACGCGTGCCTGAGCGGAGCCAGCCAATTCACGATGGATTGCATGACGACCACGTTGTGCTGATTAAGCACCGTCGTACGCGAGCGCACGATACCGTACCCCGGGCGGTGCATGGATCGCCGGACGTTTAAAACTTCCGACTCGGTACGGATTCTGTCCTCGGGGCGTACAGGATGAGTCCAGCGCATCTCTTCCACACCGGCGCCGATCATTCCACCTCGCACGTTGATCGACTCCACGCGAAGACGCATGACGATGGCGGCAGTCAGCCACCCGGAGGCGCAAAGACCGCTGAAGAAGGAGTTCTCGCCGGCGCCCTCATCGATGTGGAACGGCTGAGGATCGTAGCTCTCGCCGAAACTTATGATTTCTCTTGCCGTCACTTTGTAATTTCGTAGCGAATCGAACTTCCGGCCCGGATAGAAATCTTCGAAGCACAGCTCCTCTTGCATTGCACCCCCTGCGACGTCCCTTTCAGGATTTGTGAAAAAGCAGCGAATCGTCATCCTACAGTTTCTGGAGAAATTTCAAACATACCTATTTTAAAAATAGCTATCTTGGGGTAGGATCTTGTTCATGGCAAAGGATTCTGGTCGCCGCGACCTCTTCCCGGGTGCATTGGAAGTCATGATTCTGCAATCCCTTCGACTGCGGCCCATGCATGGCTACGCGCTGGTAAAACACATCCAGCAAGTCTCCGATGATCTCTTGCAGGTGGAAGAGGGCTCCCTCTATCCCGCTCTGCAGCGGATGCTTCGCGAAGGTTGGCTCAAATCGGAGACGGGTACGTCTTCGAAGGGGCGCCCGACGCGCATCTATCGCCTCACCGATGCCGGCATTCGGCACCTGGAAGACGAAATCCCCAGCATCGAGAAAATGTTCGCCGGCATCACTCGCGTCCTCGCGGCAGCGCGGGCATAGGAGGCTTAGATGAATTGGCTCGCTCAGTTATTCTCCCGCCGGCGTCGCTACGAAGATCTCTCGGTCTCCATCCGGGAGCACCTGGAAGAACGAATCGAAGAACTGGTGGAGAAGGGGAGCCCGCGCGATGAAGCCGAGCAAACAGCCCGCCGGGAGTTTGGCAATGTGACCCTGCTCGAAGAGCGCAGTCGCGAAGCGTGGCAATGGAGTGCGGTGGAATCATTCCTCGCAGATGTGAAATTTGCCTTCCGCCGGCTTCGCAAGTCACCAGGATTTACCTTGACCGTGCTGCTGACGCTTGCCATCGGTATCGGCGCCAACACCGCCGTGTTCAGCGTGGTCAACAGCGTGCTGCTGCGACCCCTGGCCTATCCCGAACCGGAGCAGCTGGTGGCCCTGCACCTAGAAGCCCCAGGCGCCGCCGGGCTGGCAAGCTTCGTCAATGGCCTGCGGCTCTCACCGTCACTGTATTTCACCTTCAGAGAACAGAACCGGACCATGCAGTCGGTCGGTGTCTGGATTCCGCAGACCGCAAACGTAACCGGACTTGCCAAGCCGGAGGAAGTGCGCACCGTTGATATCAGCGATGGCGTGCTGGAAGCTCTGAACGTGCCTCCCGTGGCCGGCCGCTGGTTTTCGCACGCTGACCAAGACCCGCACGGCGCGAAGAGCGTAATGCTCAGTTACGGTTACTGGCAGAGGCGGTTTGGTTCGGATCGCTCTGTGATCGGGCGCACGATCATGATTGATGCGCAGTCCATGCAGATCATTGGCGTCATGCCGCGTGGCTTCCGCGTGGTGAACCATGATTTCGATCTTCTGCTACCGCTGGCCTTTGAACGCAACAATCAACCGTTGGCAGGCTTTGGTTTCGAAGGCATCGCCCGCCTCAAGCCGGGAGTCTCCATTCCCCAGGCAAACGCCGATATCACGCGCATGTTGCCTATATGGATGAACTCCTTTTCCAATGGGCCTGGCATCGACTCGCACTTCTACGAGACCTGGAAAATCACGCCGATGCTGCGCCCGCTCAAGCAGGAAGTCATTGGCGATACACGCGACGTGCTGTGGGTGGTGATGGCAACCATCGGCCTGGTCATGTTGATTGCCTGCACCAATGTTACGAATTTGCTGCTGGTCCGGGCCGATGCCCGGCAGCAGGAGCTGTCGATCCGTGCGGCATTGGGTGCGGGACGCGGGCGGATGGTCCGCGAGCTGTTGTTGGAAAGCGTGTTGCTTGGCTTGCTGGGTGGTGTGCTCGGGGTTGGGGTCGCGTACGCGGGCTTGCTGCTCCTCGCGGCCATTGGGCCAACCGACCTGCCACGATCGAATGAAATTTCCATCGGCCTGGCTTCGCTGGCCTTCACTTTCCTGCTTTCTCTGCTGTCCGGCTTGGTCTTTGGGTCGATTCCAGCACTGAAGTATTCGCGAACGAAAGGGGCTGCGGTTCTCTCCGGTTCGGCGCGAACCGTGAGCGTCGGCCGGGAGCGTCAGCACTCGCGCAATCTGATGGTGGTGGCGCAGGTAGCGATGGCGATGGTGCTGCTTGTCTGTGCCCTGCTCATGATTCGCACCTTTCAGGCCTTACGCCATGTGCAGCCTGGATTCACCGATGCCCGCCATGTACAGACCCTGCGCATCTCCATCCCCGAATCGCTGGTTGCCGATCCGGTCGTGGTCACGCATATCGAAGACGAGATCGCCGACAAATTTGCCACAATTTCGGGCGTAACCAGTGTCGGCTTCGGAACCGCGCTCCCCATGGATGGACTTGAGTCCGGCTGGGACGAAATTCGCATCGAGGGGAAAAGTTACGATCATGAGACGCCGCCGCTCAGACTGTACAACTATGTCTCCGCGGGCTATTTCCATACCCTAGGAAGCCGTGTGATCGCGGGCCGCGAGTTGACCAAAAGCGACGTATATGGCGTTCGGCAGGGGACCATTCTCTCAGAAAATCTGGCGCGCGAGCTGTGGGGGACGCCTGGTGCCGCGATTGGTAAACATTTCCGGCGATTCAAGGGCCCCTGGCTCGAAGTGGTGGGCGTGGTCGAAGATGTACGCCAGAATGGTGTCGATCAAAAGGCCCCTGCCATCGTTTACTGGCCCGTCCTGCGAAACAACTTCTATGAAGAGAAGCTGTCGACCTACGCCGCCCGATCGGTAACCTTTGTTGTTCGCAGTGATCGCAGCGGGACTCAGGGATTCTCGAGTGAGCTGGAGCGGGCGGTCTGGTCGGTGAATGCCAACCTTCCCGTGGCCTCGATCGAGACCATGCAGGATATCTATAGTCGATCGCTGGCAAGAACCTCCTTTGCCCTGGTGATGCTGGCCATTGCGGGCACCATGGCGCTGGTGCTCGGCATCATCGGTATCTACGGCGTGATCGCCTTCGCCGTGTCGCAGCGCACCCGTGAGATCGGCATTCGCATGGCACTCGGGGCACAGAAAGGCGAACTGAAGTGGATGTTCGTCCGCTCGGCCGTTGCTCTGACCGGCATGGGAGTGGTGATCGGAGTCGCCGCGGCAGCAGGTCTGACGCAGCTGATGAAGTCCCTGCTCTATGGCATTAGCCCGCTCGATCCGTTCACCTACGCCGTCATTCCCTGTGTGCTGGTCCTTTCAGCGACACTGGCTAGCTATCTGCCGGCTCGCCGGGCAGCCTCTGTGGATCCGGTGGACGCTCTGCGCGCCGAGTAATTACGCAAGGCTGATGAATTCACGATAAAGTACGCTCCAAAGCGCCACTTCCGTCTATGATCGATTGGTTCCGCACGGGAGCGCAATCGACATGATGCCGGTTAATGGAGAAGCCGCGTGGGCTTCCATCGAAGAACTGTTTGAGCGCACCTTCGGCGACCGTTCCGCCGCCCATCATTTCCCGCTTCTGAAGAACCTCGAAACCGAGCGTGCCGAGGTAAAGGAGTTTGTCGAGCGCGCGTTCCGGCTCATGGCGATCGCAAAGACGTCGCCGGAGAACATCACACCCAGCCTTACCTGGATCCTGGGCGTGATGATTCCAGCTCTGCTTCCCGGGGCATGGGGGAACGTCGTCCCCCCGATTACCTATGAAAACCGCCATCGACTGATCAATCAATACCTCACAGACAATGCCTGGGCAAAGTTTCCGGAGGGTAGTGTTCTTCTCGAGATGGGTTGCGGATTCCCGCCGCAAACCGCGGTAGACGCGGCACGCGAGTTTCCGCAATGGCACGTGATTGGCGCTGACCTTCGCTTTGACCCCTACGTGGTTCACGATGCAGACGGAAACTATGCGTGTATGGATGGAGAGGGCGGCATACGCTACTTTCAACCCGGCGCCGCGAATAGTACCAGCTTTCTGACCCTCTACAATGAACGCCATGCAACCTTGCGGCGGTTCGGCGATTTGTTCGCCCATCTTCGCGAGAAACTACCACCTGCCAGAAACGGCGAATGCACGGAAGTAGAGCATGATGGCGCGCGGCTGGTATGCAATCCAATTCGCACCTACGAGCGTAGCAATTTAAGCCTGATGGAACTGGGTCTTGGCGCGGACGCGCCTGCGGCCGACATCGTTCGCGTATTTAATGTCTTGTTCTATTTCGACGCACCCTTTCGCAGCCGCTCGGAAGAGTGGGCACTCCGCACGCTCCGCCCCGGAGGGCTCTTCCTGTGCGGCGGCGATGGCGCAAACACTCTTGAAGCGCGCTATTCCGTCTACCGCAAGGAGCACGACGCCCTGGTGCGGAAAGAGTTCGCTTTTAGCCTCGACAACGTGAGACCCCCAACCGTAGTGACCTGGTTCTGCCTCCACGACCAGGAGAAGGAGACCTTTGAGTTGGCTAAGCTAATTGGCATTCTGCAATCCGACGAGAAATTCCGCGGCGATTACAATTCCCGCGTGGACGAGTTGCTGGCGGAGAAAAAGATATGGATGCGACAACCGGACGGCTTCCTCGGACCACCTCCTGAGCAGCTTGGACCGATTGCATGGACCGCCGCACACCTGGCTTTGCACCAGCAACTGGCGGATGAAGGTTTTGTTGACCAGGGAGTGTCTGTCTTACAGCGTGCCGGCTACCACGCCTGGAAGAACCCGGTCGGCCACGTAGCAGTCGATCCAACCGGCCTATAAACGTAACCGTTACGGAATCATTACAAATACACAAAAGCAGGGCGCCGTCCGGACCCGAAGGGTTACCGGCGAGACGTGCGTATGTAGGTACGAATTGCCCTGCGATCCGCCACACGCCTTCCAGCCCGGTTATGCTGACGAATAGAGGGCCCGCTCGAAGCTCACCACATCCTTCCGCAAAAACCCGGGTTCTATCCATCGAAGGCACAATGCCTGTTTCAAGCTGAGGAGAACGTCATGACTCTCTCGAACCGTATCCCCGCCCGGTTTTGCGCTCTTTTTGGCATTCTGCTCCTCAACGCCGCCCCGATCCTCCATGCCCAGAGCGACTTCCCCGGGGACCCACCCAACCGGGTTGCCCGCATCTCCTTCATTCAGGGCAATGTGTCACTGGAGCCAAACGGTCTCGATAGCTTCTCCCAGGCGGAAATCAACTATCCTCTCACCGGCGGAGACCGCGTGTACGCGGACAACAACTCGTTCGGCGAACTCCAGACCTCGGGCCTCGCGGTCCGGCTGGGCAATGGCGCGGACGTCACGCTCTCCTCACTTACCGACAACATTGCGCAGCTGGGCTTGGCGCAAGGCACGATCCGCATCCGTACCCGCTCCCTTGCTGCCTTCAGCGGCCAGCCTGCAACGGTCGAAATCGACACCCCCAACGGGGCGATCCTGGTGGATCAGCCCGGCGACGTGCGCGTCGATTCCTTTCCCCAGGACGACACCACGGTGGTAACGGTCTCCTCCGGAGCAGTCGAAGTCACCGGCCAGAATCTTGACCAGCAAATCGGTCCCGGCCAATCCCTGCGCCTTAGCGGATCGAACCCCGTTTACGCCGAGTTTGTCCAACTGCTGCCGCCAGATGGACTCGACCAGTTCGACCAGGAACGCGAGCACCGCCGTGAACGCTCGTACGCCTCCCAGTACGTTTCCCCGGACATGATCGGCGCCGCCGACCTTGACGACTACGGCGATTGGCAGCCGGCCAACCAGGATAACCAGGGCTATGGAGCGGTATGGTATCCGCGAACCGTGCCCGCTGGCTGGACACCTTATTCCAATGGGCATTGGGCCTGGGTCGCTCCCTGGGGTTGGACGTGGGTCGAAGCCGAGCCCTGGGGCTTTGCCCCGTTCCACTACGGACGCTGGGCTAACTTTGGTGGGCGCTGGGGATGGATCCCCGGACCGCCGCCCTCTGCCTTCGGAGGCGAAATCCGGCCTTGCTACTCGCCTGCCCTGGTGGCATTTGTCGGCGGGGGAGGAGCGCTCGCCGCCTGGTTCCCTCTCGGCCCGCGCGAGGTCTATCAGCCCTGGTATCACTCGAGCCCGGCCTACATCAACCGGGTGAATGTGACCAATATCTACACCACCAACGTGACCGTGATCCACAATACCTACATCAACAGGACGGTCAACGTTTATAACACTACGAATGTTACAAATGTGACGTACGTAAATCGCGGCGTCGCGACCGTGGCCGTACCGGAGCACGCGTTTGCTTCCGGGCAGGCGATTTCTCAGGCGCAGCGCATGCAGCTCACGCCCCAGATTCGTGAGCAACTCAGCAGCGCCCCTCTCGTCCCCCACCCACTCGTCACTCCGGCCACCGCAATTGTGGCTATGAGGGGCCCAGCCCGCGCCGTTCCTCCGATCCAGGCCCGCCCAGTGGTGGAAACGCGGCAGGGCTTCGAGCGAGCCGGTTCCCCGGGAACACCCGTCCGTGCGCCGCAGGCTCCGATCGCGATCAATCGTCCTGCCATGACGACGGCCCAGCCGGCTCAGCCGATCAACCGCGCCGGCTTCCCGTTGCAGCGCCAGGCACAGGTGATCGCTCCGTCGCCCGACCGGCCACCTGCGGTCACCTCGCAGCCCAACATGGTGCGCCCAGCGCCGGTTTCTCAGCCAGAACCGATCCCGCAACCGATCCGGCAAAATGCCATGCCAACGGTGGCGGTCCACACAGAACCGGTCCCGCAGCAGTTCGAACGGCCTGTCCCGCGGCCGCCTGACCAATCTCGCCCGCTCATCAACAAAACCCCGCCTGCGCCGGTGCAGCCGCCCTTTGAGCAGCAGAAGCGTGCGATTCAATCCGTGGACCCCGGCCGCCCCTTAGGCCCGCAGCAGGTCGACAACCTGCGCAATGGACGCCCCGTTGGTCCGGCGATACAGCCGGAAGCCGTTCACGCGATGCCGCGGCCAAACGTAGCACCACCCAACAAACTGCAACCCAAACCCGGCGAAAAGGCACCGCAAGAGCCGCACAACTGAGGAGTATTTAGCGCTGGCTTGCTTCCAACCGAAAATAAATCGAATGCCTTGGTCGGAGCGTGATTTGCGGCCATAGTTCGACCTGCTGGTCGGGCACGAGATGGAACTTCCATCGTTGCGTAAGCGCGGCGATCAGAAGGATACCCTCCATCATGGCGAAGTGTTCTCCGATACAAACGCGGGTACCGGCGCCGAATGGATAATAGGAAAATTTCGGACGTTCGATGGCGACCTCTTCCCGCCAGCGATTGGGATCGAATCGCTCCGGATCATCCCAAAAACGTGGATCTCTCTGGGTGGCGTAAGGACTCATGAAGATCGTCGCTCCCGGCGCCACGTCGAAGGGGCCAAGCCGATAGGCCGTGACCGCTTCGCGTGCAATGATCCACGCAGGCGGATAGAGGCGCATGGCTTCGCGGAAGACCTGTCCGGTATAACGCAACCCCGGCATGTCCTCAAGCGATGGAATGCGCCCACTGAGGACGGATTCGATCTCTTCGCGTAGCTGCCGCTCCACCTCGGGATGTTGACCGAGTAGATACCAGGTCCAGGTCAGTGCGTTGGCCGTGGTCTCATGTCCCGCCAGAAACAGAGTCAGAGCTTCGTCCAGGAGGAGCTCATCCGACATGTAACCCGCTCCCATGTCATCGTGCGAGCTCATCAGGAGCGAGAGCATGTCGTCATATTTGTCCGGCTCATTCCGGTGCTCTTCGATCAGCTTCGCCAGGACGGCCGCAATCTCGCTTCTGGATTGCGCTGCTCTCTGCTCCGCGCGTTTGCGGAACGGCGGGATCAACTGCGCCAGCGGCCGGTTTAATCCAATGAACTGACGGAGGGCCTTGGTCAGACTCTCGCCGATGTCTTTCGCGTCGTGCACGACGTCGGCGCTGAAGAGGGTGCGGCCGACGATCTGCAGGGTGAGCCGCATCATTTCCTGATCGAGTGCATAGCACTGTCCGCTCACCCAGCCGTCGCTCGCGCTCACGCCACATGCAACCATCACGTTGGCATAGGACGCCAGCCGCGTGCTGTGAAAGGCTGGTTGCGCCAGGCGCCGTTGCCGGCGATGCAGTTCTCCTTCACTGGTCAACAACCCATTGCCCAGGATGGGCTTGGAAGAGCGCAGTCCACGGGCCTTGATGAAGTTCCAATCGTGCGTGACCAGCACGTCACGGATGAGATCAGGATGATTGGCGTGATAGATTTCGTAGTTGCCGAAACGAATCGACCGCACATCGACGCTGCGCTTGCCGGCGTCAGCAATGTACTGCAGCGGCCCGCGGCGAAATTTCAGAAACTCCTGCAGGCCGCTCACGGACTCGACTTTGTATTCCAGGCTGTTCATGCGCTCCGACCAGGAAAGACTCCCTACAACGTATTGCCTTGCCTACGTTGCGGCAAGTAAAGAAGTGTAGGTTGCCACCGGCGGCCAAACGTAAGTAATCGATACATTAAAAGGACAGGGAGGAAGGGCATGAAGCAAACCCGAGACGAACGCGGCATACGAAAACCCGGTACGAGGGGTTCGCAGGCACGCCCATTCACCCTGGATCCTGCGTTTGTGAAGAACGCCAAGCGAAAGGCTCTTTTCGGTAGCGGCGCCGATGGCGAGCGCGATCGCGCCTTTCGCCGGATTATCCTTTCGATCCCGCCCGGCAAGGTAAGCACCTACGGAAAGGTGGCCGCTGCCGCTGGCTACCCGCTCTATCACCGCGCGGTGGCCCGGCTCCTGCGCACGGATCCACCCGATCAACTGCCGTGGCATCGTGTCCTGGGTGCGGGGGGGCAAATCAAGCTGCCCGGTTCGTCCGCGAAGGAACAGAAAGCAAGATTGAAGGTCGAAGGCGTCAAATTTCGGGGCGACCGTGTAGATATGGATCGATGCGAATATACTTTTCGACCATGGGAAATAGCCGAGTGATTCACGCCTGTTGCGAAACGCTACGGCCCCCAAACACACCATTCATTTTGAGGATGCAATGGCACTCGACAGAACTCTCCCAGGAATTCAGGCTCTGAAGCACGTCGTCGTTTTGATGATGGAGAACAGATCCTTCGATCACATGCTCGGCGCACTGAAATCCGCTCATCCGAACATCGACGGCCTTACGGGCACCGAGTCAAACCCCGACACCAGCGGCGCGCAGGTGGTGGTCCAGCCCCTGGCCGAGTACCAGAGCCAACTTGATCCCGATCCCAACCACCACTTCGCAGCCGTCAATCTGCAAATCTTCAACAGCACCCAGCACGGTCCACCGCTGCCCGCTACGATGCAGGGCTTCATCGCCAGCTATTTCAATCAGCAGCAGAATACGGCCCATTCCCACGACATCCTGTACTACTTCACGCCGGACAAACTGCCCGTTCTCACCACGCTTGCCACCCAGTATGCCGTCTTCAATCGCTGGTTCGCATCGATCCCTGGACCCACAATTTGTAACCGTGCCTTCGCCCATTACGGAACATCGTTCGGCCAGGTCAGCATGGACATTTTTTATGAGGGCAAGACCATTCAGGCGATTTACAACCGGCTCCTGAGCGCGGGCCACACCTGCAAGCTCTTCTATTACGATGAGGCCAGCTCCACCATGGAGGTGGTCAACCTGCTGCAAAATCAGCCTGCCCTGTTTGGCACGTTTCCCGACTTCCTCACTGCATGCAGTAAGAATGCACTTCCCGATTACTGCTTCATCGAACCCAACTACACCGACCATCCCGCTCCCGACGGCAGCGGCGAGGCCATCGCCTGCGACCAGCATCCGGACCACGATGTCCGCGCCGGGGAACAGTTCATCGCCCAGGTCTACAACGCCATCCGCACCAATCCCAATCTCTGGCCCAACACTGCGCTGCTTTTGGTTTATGACGAACACGGTGGCATCTACGACCACGTGCCGCCTCCCGCGTGCCCGCCAGACACTCCCTTCATGGCCCAGCCTGCGGATACCGGGACCTTGGACTCATTCGCCTTCGATCGCCTTGGGGTCCGTGTTCCCGCGATCCTCATTTCTCCCTGGGTGAAGGCCGGCTCCGTCATCAACGAGACGTTCGACCACGCATGCATCCCTGCCACAGTCACTGAGTTCTTTCAGCTTCCGGAAGTTCAGCGCTCACAACGAGAGCTCAATGCGAACACTTTCCTTGGCAATCTCACGCTCCAAACCATTCGCGCCGACAACGAATGTCCCAGCTTCGTCGTCCAGCCCGCAAACTCTTAGCAGGAGGTAGTACCGTGGATCCCATCCTCGTTCCCGCGCCGCCCCGCTCGGCCTACAATGAAAACCGGCGCGTCTCCGATCTGCTCTACCATCAGCTCAAACATTTCCAGCACATCGAGCGCAAGCGTAAGGACCTGGGAATTCCCGACGCCATCGCACGTGATATCTACACCGAAGCGGGCGCCGCACGCTACATCGCTGCCATCACCAATGCTTTGCGCGGCGTGGCACCCTCGCAACCTGGGGTCCTCGCCGCCGCCGCGACAGCAACGTCTGCAGCCGCACCACCCGCGGCGCCCGCGGCCACGGTAAGCGCCGCACCTCCAGCCACCGCCAAGACCCCTGTCCGCGCGAAAAAATCGTCTGCGAAAAAAGGTGCGCCGAAGCGGAGAACCGCAAAGAAAAGCAAGGCGAAGAAATGAAGCTACGCCCTTTAGCCCTGCTGGCGATGCTCCTCACCGTACATGCGGCGTTGGCCGAAACCTGCGATCAGATTGGTCACAAACCCGGTGACGAAGGCCGGGTGCAAGCCGAATTTTGCCGCGAGTGGTTGGAACTCCATCCCTGTCGTCAGCAACTTTCGAAGCCATGCTCCACGTTCAGCTTCGGCCACTTGTCCGGAATCGGGCAAACCCTGGTGGTCGGCCAACCGCTGCATATCGCGATCGGCAGTCTCGCCCCGCAGAACGGCTTTGCTGCCGGCCTCGCGTTGGTGGAGCACAAAGATTTCAAGAACGAATGGCGGCTCACTTCGAATACCGATGCCGTGGCCACACCCAACCTCTCCTGGCGCGCCGGTACCTTTCTCACCACGTATCGGCTTCCGAGCCAGACGATCGGTGTCGTTATGGGCACGCCGACTGGCAAACAAGAGAAGCCTGCTTTTCAGATCGCGCCAGTCTTTAACCTTTACGCGGAAGCCACGTCGCTGAACCTTCTCTACTTTTACGGCCTCGGGCCTAACACGCTTCCGTCCGGCAAATCCGCTTTCGGGCTCACGGAAACCATTGCCGGGGCCAGCGCCATCCTCCCGCTGAATCGTGACGGAATTTCCTTCACACTTGAGCTCAATGGCCGCGTCCCGCAACTCCGCGGGAATTTCGATCAGAGCGTTCCCTCGATCGGACAGGTCTACACCGAGGCGACTGCTCCCGGTCTCACCCGCCCAACGACGTTCCTTCAACCGGGCGCCGGCATTCAGGTGCAGCCCAGCCTCTTTGACGGGCGGCTTCGCCTCCACTACCTCGCAAATTTTCAGGACTTCGTCGGCCTCAGCAGCACTCCTTACAATTTCCAACGCTGGACCGCCGACATCGGCCACGAAATCCCAATGAACCGCAAGGTTTACCTCACGGCCTCTAACCCGCACAACGGTCCCGACTCCTGTGCTTCTGGCACTGGGACAGGCTGCCCGCACATCTCCACCACGATCAACAATGAGGGGTCCGTCAGCCTTCGCATGCTCCTCACCGGCTCCGCGGCGCATGCGGGCAACGTCGTCCCGTTTTATTTCGACCCGACCACGGGAGGGTCGAATATAGACGGCATTCCGATCCTGGCCAGCTATCCCGACTACCGCTTCCGCGCACCGAACCTCGTTCTACTTCGCGGCACAGTGGAGCATTCGCTTCCCAAGGTTCCTCTTGGCGCGTATTTCTCGGTGGACGCCGCCAAGTCTGCGCTCACCCGCAGCGATATCGACTTCTCCAACCTTCGGCGGAGCTATTCAGTTGGGCTCACGGTTCACGCGGGTGGCCTTCCGGTCGTCTACCTGCTCTTCGCCTGGGGCGGAAATGAAGGGACGCACACGACCTTCAGCATTAGCAACATCCTGCTCGGCGCATCTTCGCGTCCTTCGCTTTTCTAAGAGCAGCCCAGAGCGCAGAAGACCCACGCAAGCCAACGGCAGGCTTGGCATGGGTCGCCGATCATTTTTGGTTTGGTGATGCGAGTGGTTCTAGTTTTTTCCGGAGACGAAATGGGCCAGGCTTTCATTGAAGCCGCCGTCTGGCCACACGGAACCGTCGCTGGTGCTGATCCTTCTTGCCGAGGCAACGGGCTTGGCGGCGGTGACCTGGTATGACTGGTATTCGATGGTCAACGTAGCCGTGCCTCCCAGCCGCACGCTGGTGACGGTCTTGTTTTCCTTGGGCAAATAGAAGCCGTTGTCCACTTTCTGATAGGTGTGATGGATCAGAGATTTCGTCGTCCAGAACGAGGGATTTCGCGCCGGCTGCGCCTCGATGCGGGTGACGGCAAAGTCATGCGCATCCACCCAGATTTTGCCTCGATAGAGGAACTTGCTTTCTTCTTTCGGCTCTACATTCAGGACGTAGTTCGCGCCCTCGATGCCTGCGAGGGAGAATTTGTAGTTATCCGGTCCCAGCTCGGTGTGCTTCCGGTTATCGGAGTCGCCGGCCTGCTGTTCGCTCTCGATCAGCCGAAGAAAAACCTTATTCTGGATCAGTTTCGAGCCGGTGGCGTTCACGACGGTGAAATGCTTGGAACCTGGGGCATCAAAGATTCACTTCGACTTGCATGGTCGCGCCGGCGGAGGCCGGAAAACCCTGATATTCGAGACGGTAACTGCGAATGCTCGCGTAGTGCTGCAGCTCGCCGGCACGCTCCCGATTCTTTTCCATCAAGTGCTGTACCACTTCGTCGGCGGTGAGAGCGGGTGAGGCCGCTTCGCCCTGCGACCAGGCTGCCGGCGTGCTTGCCAGTACGACGAGCAGAAGTGCGGCCAACAACACTTTGTTGTTCTGTATAGGTGTATTCGACAAGCCGGCTGTACGCATCTGGTCCCCCGTGTGTGGTCTCGCTATCGATTCAGCCTGAAGCTCCTGGCGTCGTTCGCGGGGGTCAGTAGCGTCCTTGGTGGATCGCATTCAGTCTGCTCTTCCCAATGACAAAATGTCTTTCGCTTTTCATCCGCTGCGGTTACTGATGGCACCATGGGCACGTGACGCGCAGAAGAATTTTTCGGCAGCGCCCAGACACGTCCTACGAACTCGTCCCGAGACAGACCTTCGAGAGCCACGATGCGGCCCGATCTAAGATCCCTCCCCCATTATTTGAACGGCAGCGTAGAATTTTGTCTGCTTTCGTCGCCCAAAGATGAAGACCGCCGAAATCCTGCCATCTTGCCGCAATTGGTCTACCAGGCGCAGGCAGTGTGCACACAAAGCCTGCGCTGCAATGTCAGTTTCCCCTTGAATCGGGGACGGCTTTCTACGCCCTTTCTTCAGACTGCCGCAACCTCGACATCGGGCCCCTGTCTGATCATGACCTGGCAGTCGGAGCTGAGCACAACGAGAAAGCACTCCGCGTAGAGCGAAATCTTCTAAAAAGCTCAAACGAGAAATCTCCTATTTTGCGATTGATTTCATTGATACTGAGACTGATTCCTGTCTTTTCTACCCTGCGGAGGTTAATTTTTTGCCGTTTTGGTCCGACCATCCCCTTAGGAGCAAAAGGTGTTTGCCCGAGGGTAGATTTGGCAGTAAGACCTCTCTAAGCAGGTGAATGAGCAGCCCTGGCCTCCAACCGACTGAACGCAAGGACGCGATCGACGCCAGCCGCCTGCTCGCGACCCGCTATGGGCAGCTTCTTGGCTGGGCTAAATTATTGGCCCGCGGGGACATGGGCAAGGCTGAGGAGATTGTCCAGGAACTCTTCTTGTACATGGCCCTGGTACGGCCCGACCTGAACACAATCGCTAACCTCGACGGTTACCTATACACATGCTTGCGTAACCTCTATCGTTCCAGCTTGGCGCGCGCTTCTCGTGAAGCTTTGCACCTGGTGAGGGTAGAGGATTTTGATTCATTCGCTTTTGCTATGTCGGCCAGCACTTCGGGCGACATTCTGGCCCGGCAAAATGACCTACGCCGGATTTGTGCCTACACCACCTGGCGCAAGGAATCGTCAAAGACAGCCAGTTACTTTATCCTTCACTTCTTTCACGGCTACGGCCGCCAGGAGGTTGCAGAGTTAGCGAAACTACCGATTTCGGCTATTTACAACAAGATCAAGACGGCGCGGACCGAGGTAAAGCTCTACCTCGACGACCCCACAAAGCTCCGTATCGTCAATCGGGATACTCCGCCGGCGCCCGACCTGTCATGGAGTCTGCAGTCTCCTCTTGAACTCTTCCAGGAACTGCGGCAAATGATTCTGCAGTCCCGCCGCGACGCCTGCATGTCGGAACAGGAGTTGCTGGCACATTATCGTTCCTCCGGGGGCAGTCCAATTTCGTGCCGGCTTCTGGCCCACATCGTGAGTTGTGAACCCTGCCTATCTGCAATTGATCGGAACGCGCGGCGGCCGACTCTAAGAGACCGCGAACCGTTGGATGTCTTCGGATTTTCTTCGCCGAGCGAGGGGGATGATTCTGTTCGGGGAGAAGTAACGCTCGATGCCGTGTTGCAGTCCGTCCGCAAGAAATGGGCTCGGACCTATGAGCACCGGCCGCGCACTCTGTTCATCGCTTTGAACGGACAGGTCATTGCATTTCATGATGTTCGTTCTGAGCACAATCGCCTCTCGGCGCGTATTGAGTGTTCTGACAGACCGCAGTTCGTTGAGGTCTTTAGTGAACAGCATGTGCGGCTTGCTCTTCTCGAGGTCGGACCGCCGCCGCCCGAGGGCGCCGGGGCGAGCGTGCAGCGGGTCCCGTTGAGCGATCAGCGCTGGCTTGAGCTAGGTATTACGTTCGACGGGCTGGGTTTGCAGAGTGAGGTCGCCTACTTCGATTCCGCCCTTGCCTCGATGGTTGCGGAAGAACAGGAAGAGACTCCGTTGGTCCTCGAGGCTGACACAGGGAGAACCCCAAGAACACAAGGCTTGTTGGATGGTCTACGGATTGCCGGCGCGCGCTGGCTTGCAAACTTCCGCGCCCTCATTCCCACGTCTGCCCTAGCCTGGGCTGTGCTACTAACGGTCCTCGCCGGAGGCTTGGGATATTTCGCATATCGCAATACGCAACCGCCAATGGATGCGGCGCAGATCCTAAGCGATTCCATCCGAGTGCGGAACGCGAGCCTACAGGGGCAGACCGAACACGAGGTGTTGCGTGTTGAGGAGATCTCTCACGATGGTGAGGTTCTGCAGCAGGGCGTCGTCGTTCTGTGGAGGGATGGCGATGGCAACCGATATATTCGACGGCTCTTTGACGCGCAACACCGTTTGATCGTCACTGAATGGCGCAATAAGGATGACAAGGCTGTGTCCCACAGAGAAGCTCCGAGCGACGGGTCGGCGGCCGGTACGAGTCACTCTTCGATGAACCAATTCTGGGACCAGGATCTTTCTGCCCAGGCATTTGCCGCGATGGACGACCGTGCACCGCAGATTCGCTCGGTTGAGAGCGGTTATGAGTTGACCAGGGTCGGTCCCACGCCGGCGATTCCGCAACTGCTTTCCGCAACACTCACGCTCAACCGCAACCTGCAAGCGATTCGGCAGACCATGCGCGTGCATGTTGGCGGCGAAGTCCGTGAGCTTCGCTTTGAAGAGGCAGATTACGAGCGGGAGCCGTCCCGGTTGGTGCCAGATGCGACCTTTAACCCAGAGAGCGGTGAGCTGTCTACGCGGCATCGGGATTCGCGATCCTCTACCCGGCACCCGCATGATCTTGCCGGGACTACGAGTACGCGCCTGGCGGAACTGCAGATCGGCGTCCTATATCAGCTGCAGGCGATCCAAGCCGATACAGGCGTCCCGATCGAGGTGCTAAGAAGCTCGGATGACCGAGTGCGCGTTTCGGGCACAGTGGACACGGACGCACTGAAGAACGCGATCGATAACCAATTGAAAATCCTGGACGGGCACGACCGTCTTGACCTGAGGATTGTCTCGTCCAGGGAGTTGGCCGTCCCTCCCGGCTCGAGAGCAACTGCTCGGGTAGAGGCCTACGACGTGTCGCAGCCAGGCTTTGCGGCGGATTCCCGGATTCGCGCCTATCTTCTGGCCAGGGGCCTCCGCGGCGATGCATTGGATGCCGCGGTTGCGCAATTCTCCAGAGACGCGCTGCAACATGCTCAGCTAGCACTCCAGCATGCGTACGCACTTGATCGGCTGGCGACCTCGCTTTCTCCGCAAGAGCTTCGCTCCGTCACCCTGAGTACGCAGCAAGAGTGGACGGAGATGGTGAACAACCACGCGACGAAGCTGGAGAAAGAACTGCGCTCCCTGCGGTCCGAAGTGGAGGAGATATCGAATACGGGGGATGAACCAAGCGCGGGCAAGGGGGAGATACTGGCCCTGGATGATCCTGAACACTTTGCGAATGCGGCTGGTTCGTTACTGCGTCAAGTTCGCGACCTGAATCAGCAAGCCGGCTCCTTCTTCGCTTCCAACGGAAAACTTGTGAGGCCGGAAAATCTGGACACTGCCTTAAAAACAATGATAGATACTATTCCTGTGAAGCAAGCTGAGGAAGTGGCTGGCTTTGCCGAACGATTGAGCAACTCAAATGGCCGCAGACAAAATTCGGCCCAGCGCTAATGACCCCCAGGACCATGGCATACTTTGGACGCATTCGCAGCATCAAGGCCTTCCTGTTGGTTGTTCTATGGATGGGCTTCCGAGCCTTCGCACAGTTCAACTCAGCGACCGTAATCGGTGTGGTGCAGGATTCCTCGAAGGCTGCCATCACCGATGCCAGGCTGAAGCTCATCAATACGCAGACTGGCACTGAAAACGATTCCACGACGAACCGTGAAGGTGGCTTTCTGCTGCCCGGAATCATCCCAGGCGTCTATGCCCTGCAAATCGAGCGCGACGGCTTTGCCACCACGCAGGTGAATGGCATGACGTTGAATGGCGGCGATACGAAGAATCTATTGGTTCGCATGAAGGTCGGAGGCGTCACCGAAACGGTAAGCGTCGATGCCAGCGGGCTCACCTTGAACGAAACGGACGCTTCGGTCAGCACGGTGGTGGACCGAAAATTCATTTCTGCGATTCCCTTGAACGGGCGAAACCTTCAGGATCTTCTCTCCGTAACACCGGGAATCGTCACGCAGAACCCGCAAGTCGCGACCCAGAATGGTTCACAAACCCAGGAAGATTTCAGCGTCAACGGGCAAGCCACCAATTCGAACTCCTTTTTTGTCGATGGCGTTGCCGCAAATGTTCATGCCGGACTGTCGCCCGGCAACTCACGCAGCGGCGCGACTGGATCTATCTCAGGTCTGACTGCTCTCGGGACGACCCAGAGCCTGGTGTCGGTCGACGCTTTGCAAGAGTTTCGGGTACTCAGTTCGACCTATTCAGCAGAGTATGGCAGGACACCCGGCGGACAGTTTAACTTTGTGACCCGTTCAGGAGGAAACGGAGTCCATGGGAGCTTGTACGATTACTTCCGCAGCAACCTACTCGATACCGCAGATTGGTTCGCGACGGCTCAGCGCTTTCCCATCAGTCCCGCTAACTATAATCAGAATGATGCCGGCGCCACAGTGGGAGCGCCCATTGTCATTCCCCGGATCTACAACGGCCGTGACAAGAGCTTCTTCTTCCTCTCGTATGAAGGGCTCTACGTAGATCAGCAGACGCCGCAAGCCTTTTTTTATACCCCTGCTATTTGCAGCGACCCTACGAACCCCTTCACTTGCAACGTGCCACCGGCGGTCCCAAGTGCGATAGAGCCGGTACTGGCAACATTTCCTGCTCCAAACCTGGCTTTTAATCTCGTGCCCGGTGGTCCCCTCAATCCGATGGGACTCTCCCTTGCTCCAGTTGGAGGCGTATCCTTCCCATCGCACGTCAATTCTTCCAGCGTGCGCATAGATCACGCATTCTCCCCGAGGTTCTCTCTCTTTTTCCGCTACGGCAACACACCGAGCGACGGCCAGGCTAGCCAACTCTACTCCGTGACTACCTATCGAGCGGGAAACCAGACATTTACCTTTGGGGCAACCAACCAGCTTTCGGCAACACGCAATAATGAGTTTAGGTTGGGCTATGCTACAGGCGACGTAAGAGCCAACACCATCACAGAATCGCTTTTCGACGACGGTGGGGGCTTTTCAGGCATCGGACTTATCGAAGGCTTAAACGCCGCTCTAGGCGTTCCCAGTTCCTTTACTCATTCCAGCGCGGATGCCTACATCCATATCACCGGTATCGGCGATAGCGACAGCAACACAGATCATGTGAGCAGCTCTCTTCATCAGTGGAACGTCCGGGATACATTCAGCCTTCGAGAGCGGAATCATTATTTTAGAATCGGCATCGATCAACGACGGGTCGCCGCCAACCTCACTCCTGCGGGCCTTTCGGTCCTGGCTGATTTTTTCACCCGGGACTCAATCGTGAACAACGCCGCGTCGGATCTGGTTATCAGCAAAAGCTTACCCGCCAATCCTATCCTCGAGGAGTTCTCGGCGTTCGCAGAAGACGAGTGGAAAGTTTCGCCGACGCTGAACCTTTCCCTGGGCTTGCGATGGGACGTGAACCCGGCACCCAAAGGACAACATGGCCAGGATGCTTACACGGTTCTGGGCAACGTGAACCAACCGGCCACGCTGCAGTTGGCGCCTCGAGGCACTCCACTTTGGCAAACAAGTTGGTATGCCTTCGCGCCGCGTTTTGGAGCGGCCTGGGTGGCACGAAATGAACCCGGCAAGGAACTGATTGTTCGTGCCGGCGGTGGCGTCTTCTTCGACACCGGAACGCAGCCGGCGCTCAAGGCGTTTCAGGGAATTGGCTTCACAACCTACGCTCATTTTCTCGATGCGCCTGTTCCAGCGACACCGGCACAGATTGACTTCTCCGACACGGTCGCACCACCGTACAGCAACATGGAGGCCTTCGCGTTTGCTCCGCATCGTCAACTTCCTTATAGCTGGCAGTGGAACCTGGGCATGGAGCAGGCCCTGGGCAAGAACCAAAGCATCACGTTCTCATATGTGGGCGCCAGCGGACGCAGGCTGCTGCAAGAGCAGCGGACAAATGTCGGCCGACTCAATCCGGAGTTCGGCAACGTCTCCTACTTTCCCTCTGGCATCACTTCGAACTTTCAATCCCTACAAACGAAATTCCAGCGAACGTTGCCCCGCGGATTGGAGGCCCTTGCCTCCTACACCTGGGCTCACTCCTTTGATTATGGTTCGACCGATCCATTCTTTCCGCTGAAATACGGCAACTCCGATCTCGACGTACGTCAGAATCTGGAGGCGGCCGCCTTTTGGAGTTCGCCCGAGGCGGGTCATAGGTTTTTCAGTCGAAGAAGGTTGCGCGAGGGATGGAATCTCGACGCACGCCTCATCGCCCGAACAGGCTTTCCGGTGGATTTATTAGGGAATTTCTTCTTTGACCCAGTGACCGGCCGCCCCTACTACAGCGGGGTGAATCTGACGGCAGGCCTGCCGCTGTACCTTCACGACTCTCAATATCCTGGAGGCCGAATCTTTAATGGCGGCGTGAACGCGACGAATCCAGCCTTTAGTCTGCCGGATGGTGGGCAACAGGGGGATGCCCCGCGCAATCTCGTGCGCGGTTTCGGCACGGTGCAGGGCAACTTCGCCGTTCGGCAAACCCTTCGTGTGCACGACCAACTGAATCTGCAGTTCAGGGTGGAAATATTCAATGTGTTCAATCACCCGAGTTTCGGATATATCGACCCATCCTTGTCGGATGCGTTCTTCGGTCAATCCACCAAGATGCTCGACCAGAGCTTCGGAGCATCTGGTGCTCTTTACAATCAAGGCGGACCGCGGGTAGTTCAGCTTGGTATCAAACTGGCGTTTTAGGAAACACGGGCTCGGGCTTGCCCGCTAATTCTTTCCTGAGACGAAGTGGGCTAATCCTTCATTGAGGCCGCCGTCCGGCCAAGCTGCTCCGTCGCTGGATCCTCCCCTGGTTGCCGAGGCTACGGGCTTCGCGGCGGTCACCTGGTAGGACTGGTATTCAATCGTCAACGTCGCCGTACCCCCCAGCCGGACGCTGGTTACCGTCTTGTTTTCCTTAGGCAGGTAAAAGCCATTGTCGATTTTTTGATAGGTGTGGTGAATGAGAGACTTCGTCGTCCAGAAGGAAGGATTGCGCGCCGGCTGCGCCTCAATGCGCGTTACGGCGAAGTCGTGCGCGTCCACCCAGATCTTGCCGCGATACAGGAACTTGCTCTCAACCTTGGGATCGACGTTCAACACGTAGTTCGTGCCCTCAATGCCGGCCAGGGAAAAATTGTAGTTATCCGGGCCCAGCTCGGTGCGCTTCTTGTTATCCGAGTCACCGGCCTGCTGCTCGCTTTCGAGGAGGCGATGAAAGACCTTGCTCTGGATCAGCTTCGAGCCACTGGCGCTGACGATGGTGAAACGCTTGGAAGACGGCGCATCGAAATTGACTTCGACTTGCATCGCCGCGTCGGCCGAGGCGGGAAAGCCTCTATACTCCAGTCGATACATGCGCGTACCCACATAATGTTGCAGCCCACTGGCCCGCTCGCGATTCTTCTCCATCAAATGCTGCACCACTTCGTCTGCGGTGAGAGCGGGCGAAGCCGCTTCACTCTGCGACAGTGCTGGCGGCGTGCATGCCAGCACGGCGAACAAGAAAACAACAAACGTCGACAAGGCAGTTGCGCGCATTGGATCCCCCTGTGGTCTCGCTTTCCGTTTACACGTGGCAGAAGCGTCCTGGATGGATCGCACTAAGTCTGCCCTTCCTGAACACAAAATGTCCTTTGCTGTTCGTCCTTCACGGTGACCGATGGCACCATTTGCATGTAACGCGGAGAAATTTCTGTGGCCCGCGATTTTTCGTTGCTGCCCCACCGCATCAGCGCATGGAAGAAAGTCTGTGCCATCGACGACGATACCGCGATTACCACGTCCGACAAGTTGGTGGCTGGGCTGGAAACCGCAAACGGGGGGAAATTCCGTAGCGAATCCTGCCCCCGGAACTCCGCATGCAGCGCCTCGTAAAGTGCGAAATAGGCCTCCGCGGCGCGATCCCAACTGTTGGCGGCGGCAGTCTGAAGCCCTGCCCTCACCCTGGCTAGACGGGCTGCGTCGTTCTCGAGCGCCTGATTCACGGCTGCGGCAAAGGCAGCCGGCTCCGGCTCCGCCAACCAGGCGTTGGTCTGGTTAGCGTAGGAGGTGATACCGCCACAGTTGGCTCCCACGAGCGGCAGTCCCGAGGCCATCGCCTCCAGCGGCGCAATGCCAAACGGTTCCCGCGGATTAGGATGGACGAACACGTCACAGCTGGCGTAGACCTCGGCCAGCCGCTCACGGTCGGTGATGTGTTGCAGAAAACAAACCCTGCCTGGCGCCAACTCGGCCGCCTGGCGCTCCAACTGTTCGCGTTGGATTCCGTCCCCGACCACGATCAGGCGGTAGTCTCGATGGCGAAGGAGCCGCATCATCTCGACCAGCAGAGGAAGATTTTTCTCCGGTGCCAGTCGACCGGCATAGAGCAGCAGGCGCGCGCTGGGGTGTGCATTGGCTTGCTCCAGCAGATGCCGCCGCATGGCTGGCGAGCGCCGGCTCGGTGTGAAACGGGTGGCGTCCACGCCCATGGGGCGGATCCAGATGCCGCGCTCCACGGCGTGACCGTGCGAGGCAGCCACTAACTCGGTGGCCGCGTGCTCCGAGACGGCGGTGTGATGGTCGAAGAAGGGAAAGTAGATCCAGTGCATGTACCAGCGGCAGAACCAGCGATGCAGGGCGCTGGTACCCATGTACGCCGCGACGTTCTCGTCCATTCGCTCACAACTCAAGCCCAGGATTAACGGGCGGAAATCGAGATCGCGCAGGAGCCCGAGGCGGATGGTTCCCCCCAGGTAATGCAGGCTGTACTTTTCGGCGATCTCGATGACGTCGGGCCGTTCCTCGCGAAGGATAGTGCGGATCGCGGTCCCCGGGTAGAGATAGGTCGTCGGAGGCAGCCAGCGGTAGTTGCTGTCGAGCGGCGCCTTGGGTGCGTGCACGAAGTAGATCTTGCCGTAGTCGCCCACCTGCTCCACCCGGTCTTCACTGCCGGGAACCACCAGCCGCATCTCCCGCTTTTGCTCGTTGGCCGTCTGCAACATGGCCAGATAAAAGGTGGAGATGCCACCCGAGTGCGGATGAAAGGCGTTGGTGAGATGTAGCGTTTTAATCGGCATTGGCTCCCGTTGATTCATGCCTGCATGTGCACATTGGAACTGCGTAGATAGCGGTAACAATGCCGGGGAATCCAGGCAATGAATTCAAAAACCAAACGCGGCATGCGCTGCAGGTCATTGGCCAGCGAGTGGCCCTCTTTGCCCACCAGCAGGCTGCTGCGGCTCATCAAATACCAGTTAAAGAGCGAGGAGAGCAGGGAGAGCACACCCGCCGCCAGCATGCCGCGTTTCAGGTTGGGCATTCCGGTATATCGATGCAACAGATAGTCGAACCAGAACAGCAGCCCGGGCATGAGGAGCAGGATCAGGAGCCCCGCGGCCCACTTCGGACGGGCGTTGCGCAGCTTTTGCACGAAGGCCCCGTAACAGCCGGATATGCCCGCGCTATACACTGCCTCGACCAGAACCGCCACCGAAATGGCCTCCAGACCGCGGCGCAGCGTAGCCACCAGGAAGATCGGCGCGCGCAAGCAGGCGCTCAGCAGGGCAGCCTTCCAGTTCCAGCTGTAGAGAAAGGTTCGCGCCGGGTGGAGGGCCAGGTCGGATAAGGCACCTGAAACGGTAAGAGACTGTCCTGCCGAAACTTGCGAAGGCGATCGTGGCTGTGAAAAACCGCGCATCTGATCCGGAGTATCGGCGGCATTGGCCGAAGCGCGCATTAAAAGTTGCTCAATAGTTGTGCAGTCCTCCAAGTTGGCAATGGTATAGTCCTCCGGTACGCGGAGGTCGCATGTCGAAGTTGCAGTATCAATCGGGGTTTGGCAATGAATTCGCGACGGAAGCCGTGGCCGGTGCTTTGCCCAAGGGCCAGAACGCGCCGCAGAAATCGATCCTGGGGCTCTATACAGAACAATTCAGCGGTTCTCCCTTCACCGCTCCCAGAGGCAGCAACCGGCGGTCGTGGCTGTATCGCATCCGTCCCTCGGTAACCCATCGTCCCTACGTAGAGCTGCCAGAGAACGATATGCGCAGCGGGCCTTTTGACGAGGTGTCGGCGACGCCCAACCAGCTGCGCTGGGATCCGCTGCCGATCCCTTCCGCGCCCTGCGACTTTCTCGACGGCATAACCACCCTGGCAGGCAATGGCGGCCCGGCAGGGCAGAGCGGATGCGCGGTGCACATCTATACCGCCAGCCGAAGCATGGCCGGGCGCTTCTTCGCCAATGCTGATGGAGAGATGTTGATCGTGCCCCAGTTAGGCAAACTGCGCTTCTGCACCGAGTTGGGGATTCTGGAGGTGGCTCCCGGGGAGATATGTCTGTTGCCCCGCGGGTTGAAGATGCGGGTGGAGCTGCTGGAGGAAGCGGCGCGAGGCTACATCCTGGAAAACTACGGCTTGCCCTTTCGCTTGCCGGACCTTGGCCCCATCGGCGCCAATGGTCTGGCCAACCCGCGAGACTTTCTCGCTCCGGTCGCCGCGTATGAGGATGTGGACGGCAATTTTCAAAGTCTATGCAAGTTCCAGGGGAAGCTCTGGTCGGCGGGCATCGATCACTCCCCTCTCGATGTGGTCGGCTGGCACGGCAACTATGCGCCGTATAAGTACGACCTCGCCCTTTTCAATTGCATCAATACAGTCAGCTTCGACCATCCGGACCCGTCTATCTACACTGTGCTGACTGCGCCCACGGCAATTCCCGGCTCGGCCAACGTAGACTTTGTGATCTTCCCGCCGCGTTGGATGGTAGCCGAGCATAGCTTTCGTCCACCCTGGTTCCATCGCAACGCCATGAACGAGTTTATGGGGCTGGTCTTCGGCCAATACGACGCCAAGGCCGAAGGATTTATTCCCGGAAGTGCCAGCCTGCACAGCTGCATGCAAGGCCACGGACCCGATGCGGAGACGTTCGACCGCGCAAGCAATGCGGAGTTGAAGCCGCAGTATCTCGCGGATACGCTTGCGTTCATGTTTGAGACGCAGCTGGTGCTTCACCCTACGCGTTTCGCGATGGAAACGGAGTGCCTGCAGCGCGATTATTTCGAGGTGTGGCAGAAACTGAAAAAGCACTTTACCGGGAAGCCTCTCGCCTAATGCAACTATGAATGCTACCCATGATCCGCGGCGGCAGAGCTGGGTAGCTTCGGCCAATCGCCCGGACGGCGATTTTCCCATTCAGAATCTTCCGTTCGGACTCTTTGCGTGTGCTTCGGAACCCGCGCTGGGCGTGGCCATCGGCGACCAGGTGCTCAACCTGCGGGGCTGTGGCCGAACGGGTTTACTGGACTCGCTTTCGGTGGCAACCAGGCAGGCCTGTTCCGCGCCCACGCTGAATCCGTTGCTCGCGCTCGGCCACAGCAGTTGGTCACCCCTGCGGGAAAGACTCAGCGATCTGCTCAGCCATCCACGGTATGAAGACGAGGTGTCCGCTCATTTGGCGCCGATCGCCGAAGTTACCATGCTGAAGCCGGCGATCATCGGCGACTACACGGACTTCTATGCTTCGATCGACCACGCTACCAATGTGGGGACGCTCTTCCGTCCGCAGAATCCACTGTTGCCCAATTACAAGTACGTGCCGATCGGTTATCACGGACGGGTGTCCTCGATTGTGGTCAGCGGCTCCCCCATCAAGAGGCCGTCTGGCCAGATTCTCCCGCCGGCTGGTGCTCCGCCCGAATATGCGCCCAGCAGGGAGCTGGATTATGAGCTTGAGGTTGGGTTCGTGGTTGGTCCTGGTAATCCGTTGGGAGAGACGATTCCCATCGTGGATGCGCCGGCACATCTCTTTGGCGTTTGCCTGCTGAACGATTGGTCGGCGCGCGATATTCAGTCCTGGGAATATCAGCCGCTGGGGCCGTTCCTGGGCAAGAGCTTTGCCACGACGATCTCCCCGTGGTTGGTCACCATGGAGGCTTTGGAGCCCTTTCGCGTTCCCGCATATCTCCGGGCGGACGGCGATCCAGCGCCGCTTTCTTACCTCGAATCGCAGCAGGATCGTGTGCGCGGTGGCATCGACCTTACGCTGGAGGTTTACTTGCGCTCGGCAGGCATGCGCGAGGGCGTTCGGCTGAGCCGCGGCAACCTGAAGAACCTTTACTGGACCGCGGCCCAGTTACTCACGCACCATGCCAGCAATGGTTGCAACCTGCAGCCGGGCGACGTGCTGGGGACGGGCACGGTGTCGGGGCCAACCGACGAAGCTCGTGGATGCCTGCTGGAAATCACCCGCCGTGGCGCGGAGCCTGTCTTACTGCCCAGCCGGGAAGTCCGCAGCTTTCTCGAAGATGGTGACGAGGTGATCATCCGCGGGTATTGCGAGCGGCCGGGGTTTGTGAGGATCGGTCTGGGTGAGTGCTCCGGCCAGGTCTTTGGTTAATGGCCCGAACCTGCCAGCACGGCGGGGTCGATGGCGGAGGTTTGCCCGTGGAGCAAACGCTCCAGGATGTCGTGGATGCGGACTTCGTCAAAGGGCGCGGTCACGTCCTGCTCCTGCCGCTGGCCGGGTGAATGGATCATGAGCACGGGACGCGGGTCGAACACTCCGTGGCTCGCCGCCTCATCCTGCTTCGTCCAAAATCCGGTTGGCCGCCACATTGCCACACGCCACGCGTGATCGGAGCAGACAATCAAGGTTGTATTTGCCGCCAGGCTAGTCGCGTCCAGCGTCTTCAGCAATTCAGACAGTGACTGATCGGCCACTGCCAGGTTGCTGATATAGCCTCCCCCGGGGTTAACACCTGGAGGATGGGGCACGGGCAGGTGAATAAATACAAATCGGATGTTCTCATCGCGAAGCAAAGCCTCGGCCTGCTTCATAACCACAACGTAGTCCTGAGCCTGCTTTTGCTGCTCGAACAAAGTCTCATGCCGGAAGGCACGCCATCTATCGCGCAGCGGCACAACGGCGTTGTGCCAGGCCGATTCATCGGGAATCGCGCCACTCAATAGACCCTCGGCCATTCTCCAAAAACAGTAGTTCAAGGTGCCTGCAAGAATGCGACAGTAGGGGTTGTACCAACCGGCGACTCCGGTCGTCCACCCGAGACGCTGAGCATCCGCAAAGACAGTCGCCTGCGCATCGAACGCCTGCCACTTCCGGTTTCCGGGATACCGAAGCATGAGGTCTCCATCCAGAGTGCCGCGGATGTTATCGACTGGCTTGCCCAGAAAAAACGCTGGAATCACGCGATCGGTGTGGTAGCCGGCCGGCCGCAGATCGCTGAAGACCACGCTCTTCCGCTTGAGGTCGTCAAAGGCCGGCATCGCCACACCGGGAAAGCGGTGATCAAACGTCTGGTCATACGACAGTTCATCAAACAGAAGCCAGACAATGCGCCCGGACGAGGAAGCAGGCGATGCCTGGGTCGCCGCTATCACTGGTACGGGAGTATCGATGCGCTGCGCGCGCAATGCCTGGTACAACAGCTCTGGGATCATCCACACCATGCTGCAACCGACCAGCGCCAGCAATACTCCCAGCGCACGCACCGCGCGCAGATAGTCGAGTGGTCGTACCCAACGGAAAACCAGCGAGCCCACCAGAACCGCCCAGTACGCCGGAGCCAGATGCGAGAAAGGGAATGGGTCCGCGATGCACAGTCGTGGCGGCGCCGACCACTGAGGACGCCATTTCCGCAGCCACAAACGCCCAGATCACGCTGCGCCATCCGCTCTCGCGCTTACACAGCCAGACGAAGAGCAGGCCCGCCAGCAGGCTTACCGCGCCCACCTGGATGAGCACACCCCAGACCACACTCTGCATGGGCAGGAAGCTGTGGTACAGGACGGGATGGTAGCTCGACAGCAGCGACCATACGCGAAGGATCAACAGCGTGATGGCAGCTCCAAAAGCCTGCGCGATCGTCCTAAGCTTCATCTTTTCTCGAACAAGATGAGAACTCGCCCGTTGCTCAAGCGCTCACGTGCCGACATGGTGAAGTAGCGGGTGAATTCCTCGAGAAAGAACTCTTCCTCGAGGTGCTGGTAAAGTTCGTCACGCCCGCGGCAAAGATCGATGAAGCGCGGGTCGGTTTTGGGTACCCACTCGACAATGGCGGAACGCAGGGTGAGCGAGGCCAGCAAGCCCGGCTAAATCGGCCATAGCGAATCTGGTCGGCAAGCAGCAAGTGGTGGATGATTCCCAGCATCAGCACGCAATCGAAGCGACCGCGCGCCCGCTCCAGCAGGGTGAGCGACTCAGCATTGCACCAACCCACGGCCGGCGTGGGCCGGGCCGCATCAGCCAGCAGGGGCAATATGGGCAAGCCTGCTTTGCGGGCCTCGCTCCAGTTGGCATCGGAAGAAGCCACATCGGTGTCCCAGGCGACGACGCGCGCGCCGGACTTGGCGGCAATGCGGGAATAGTGACCAGTGTTGCCGCCGATATCGAGCACCGCGGCAGGACGCAGCCTCTGCATGGCGCGCTCGATAAAATCCTGCTTCTGCCGCCGTTCGTCGCCACTGTAGTGGTCGGCCGCCACCTGGTAGTCGGTCCAGCGCGAGTCGCGTTGCTTGGGCGCGAGCTTACGCAATGTGCGAGCGAACGATCTCAGGTTGCGGCCGAGGACCTCGGTTGCAATCTCAGGAGATTGTTGCAGCGTGCGCGGGCTACCGGATGACTTCTTGCGGCTTTCGAGCAGGTACGGAACCGTGATGAGTGCCCGTAGGGGAGAGCTCCAACGCCGCCAATGAGAAAGGTAGGGATAGAGATCCGCGGGTTCGTATCCATCGCGGCGATGCAGTGTCCCGGCGAGCGGCCAGCCGAGGTACTTGTAGGCCGCGAGGGGCAAAAGAAAGGTTCGCGCGAATTGTCCGTAGGCCAGCCACAACGGGCTGCGAGGGTCGCGGCGTTCGATGGAGAGGACGTCAACAAAGACGGGGCGTGGGCCATCAAAGAGAATATTCAGAGGGGTCGCATCTTTGAGGATCCAACCCTCACGGAGCAACTGACTGCAGAGGTCAAGCGTTAGCTCTCCAGCCGCGACCCACTGACCGGGAGTCCACTCCCACGGGTAGGAAGGGAAAAAGATCCGCGGATGCTCCAGCTGCAAGGGCTGATCCGCTTCTGAGGAGAGTATCTGGCTCTCGACCAGGTGCCCCTCACCGGTGAAGCGCCGGGCGAGGTCGGACTGCAAAAAGCGCAACGCCTCGGGCGCGTACCGGGGGTGGACCGTTCGCCGGACCTGATCCCCTTGAATGCGCAGCGACCCAGCGGGATCCCGGAACGTCGCAATCTCCTGCGACGTGCCTTGGGTCATTGTTGGTTCTCTATGGCCTCGGCAGGGCTGCTGGAAGAAGATGGGATGGGAGAGGATCGGCGCAGCGTGAGCAGCAACCGCTTCAAGCGATGGCGGGTGTAGTAAATTGCGCCGGCAAACATGGACCCGGCCACCTGGAGAAACACAAAACCCGAACCTGGATCCACATAGGCTTGAGCAGGCCGCTCAAATGCCATCAGCAGCGCGGCGACCTGAAAGGCGCCGAGCATGAACAACCAGAAACGCACGATGCGGGGGGAGTAGCTCAATTTGTTCACGAATCTCCTCGGGGCGTTTTTGTTCATAGTCCCTTAACGTTTAACTGTATCGAAAAGTTGCAGCAACTTTAACTTTTTCTTCATCCTAACTTCTTAAGACTGTGTTCCTAGGGAAACTTCTACGCGCGCGCGTCGGTTTTGGCGTCAAATGGCCGTATGCTTCCAGCGGGTGATGCCAAACTCGTCCAGATACTCGATGCAGCGCTGTCCGAGGCTGGCCGCCGCAGCGGCGACTGGCTGGTCTGCAAGCCTGGGTGTACGCAATGCTGTGTCGGTGTCTTCGCCATTCATCAACTCGATGTCGAGCGGCTGCAGCAAGGTCTGCGAGAGCTCTCCGTCAGCCAACCCAAACAAGCAGAGGCCGTCCGCAAGCGGGCGAGCCTATCTGTTGAGCGGCTCCAGAATGGATTTCCAGGCGATCCGCTCACCGGTTTGCTCGATACATCAGACGAGGGTAAGGCGCAATTCGATGACTTCGCCAATGACGAAATTTGCCCAGCGCTCGACCCAGCCACTGGTCTGTGCGACCTCTATCTGCATCGGCCGATGACCTGCCGGGTCTTTGGACCGCCGGTGCAGTCGGAAGAGGGCCTCAGTGTCTGCGAACTCTGCTATCACGGAGCGACTGAGGAGCAGATCGCTGCCTGTGAAATGACGGTCGATCCCGAGGGGCGGGAAGAGGCGTTGCTCGAGGGGTTTGAGCAATCTTCGGGCCGCCAGGGACGTACCCTGGTCGCCTTTGCCCTGGCCCAGCCCGAGTACAATCAATAGGACATGTCTGCAAATCTTGTGACCGCACTCAGTACCGCGCTTGGCGTCGCCGCCGCGGACTCTGGCCTGACCATCTTGTCCTCTGAAGAAGGTATCGATTTTAACGGCCGGCCGACGGCGATCTTCCGTATCGGCCTGTCTCCCGATGCGCCGGCGGAGCGCACGCTGCGTCTCGAACTGAGCGAGGACTTCGATTTCAACCGCCCCGAACTGTTGCCGGAGATGACCAGCCACCTGCACGAAGAGGCCAAGCGGCTGCACAATCCGCGCCCCGATGCCTATGTAACGATGGCCGGCTTACCGATCACGTTCAGTGATTTCCGCTGGCCCTTCCACCGCTCGACCTCCGGCGCCGATACCTACATCGTGCACGGAGTGGTGCATGTTGCCGACGGCACGGATTCCCTGCTGCATGCGAAAATTTCCGCCAGCATGACGGTAACCTTTGCCGAGATCGTGCCCGCGCCGGAGCAGCCGTACGCAGAGACTTTTATCTACAGCTCGATTCGCAAGACGCTCGATCAGGGCCAACTGGAATTGCTGAAAAGCGGCAACCGTCAACCGGTTCCGGTGACGACACGCTATTACAGCCGCTGGCAAAAGAAGTTTTTCTTTACCGATACCAACGACGAGAGCCGCAAGGGATTTCTGGTGACCAAGGTGTTTTGGCTTTCCGGGATCCTGGGCAACTCGCAGCCGGTGTGGATTGCGGACCCGCGGGATGCGCAGTACCTGAACACCACTCCGGAAGAGTTGGCACACATGGCTGCGGAGCTGGAAACGGCTGGGCTGTTGACCGTGAAGGACGACTTTGCCGCGGCCACCCCCGCGCTGTTGACGCGGGAGCCCGAATTCCGCGCCCGCCTGCAACAGGCTCTGGATGCCACCAAGCCGGCATTCAACGAAGAGATGCGCGCCGGGCATACCAATATGTAGCTGGCAGGCCGGTGATTTGTGCTTTTTAAGCTCTTTATGCTTTTTAAGTCCCCCCTGGGCCTGTAACTATCCAACCGGCCCAGGCGTCTGATGTGCGCCGGGGGGATTATGTACCGAAAAATTCTGGCTGGCTGTGCGCTGGCTTGCGCGCTGGGACTACACGCGCAGAACGTCGTGTTGGTGGAGTTGTTCACCTCAGAGGGATGCTCGAGCTGTCCCCCGGCGGATACACTTCTACGGCAAGTCAACGGCACCCACACCCAAACTGGAGACTGGGTGGTCGGCATCAGCGAACATGTCACCTATTGGAATGGCCTGGGGTGGGCGGATCCCTTCTCCTCGCAGATTTACACCGAGCGGCAAAACGCCTATGGCCAGCGGTTTCACCTGGAAGGCGTGTATACACCGCAGATGGTGGTGAACGGCGCGGAGCAGATCGTGGGCAGTGATCGAGCCGCGTTCGCCCGGGCGGTGCAGGCCGAGGAACAGCAGCCGCCGCGCCTGGCTCTGCACATTCTCTCCACGAACGTCGCCGGTAGCACGTTGACGGTGCAGCTTTCCACCAGCGGGGACCTGCCTGCCCACGGAGCGGATTTGATGGCGGTGCTGGTGGATGATTCTGACCGCTCCAGTGTGTTGCGTGGCGAGAACCAGGGGGAAACCCTGGCACATGTCTCGGTAGCGCGGTCGATGGCGCGCGTCGCCAGACTGCAGGCGGTTGGCGAGGAGACGGTGCAGGTGCAGATTCCCGCATCGTTTCAGCCGGCAGAGAAACACCATGTCATTCTCTTCGCACAGACCCCGGGAAATGGGCGGGTACTGGGTGCGGATAGCAAACCGCTGTAGAGGGAAAGCATGGTTGCAGCGACGCAAGACCGGGATGAAGCACAGATGATCGCCGCGATCGTGGCGGGCGAATCCAGGCTCTTCCACGAGTTGATCCGCCCCTACGAGCGCCGTGTGTATCTGATGGCCTTGTCCTTCCTCAAGAATGAGGCGGACGCGGAAGACGCTGCCCAGGAGACTTTCCTGAAGGCTTACCGCAACTTGAAAAGCTTTCGTGGGGAAGCTAAGTTCGGCACCTGGCTGGTCAGCATTACCCTGAACGAAGCCAGGAGCCGCCTGCGGCATCGCAACACAATCAAAATGGAATCGCTTGATGAACCTCCCGACGAGGAGGGTCATGTGTCACCAGCGCTGTTACGAGACTGGAAGGAGATCCCTTCCGAGGTGCTGGAACGAAAGGAAGTCCGGCTCATTCTGCAAGAGGCCGTCACTTCCCTGCCGTTGATTTACCGGGAAGTTTTTCAGCTGCGGGATGTAGAGCAACTGAATGTGAGTGAGGCCGCCGCGGCATTGGGCATCAGCATCGGGGCGGTGAAGGTTCGGCTACACAGAGCACGGATGATGTTGCAGAAAATTCTGGCGCCACAGTTAAAGCAGATGGCCCCGAAGCGGAGGTGGTTTGCGTGGTCTTAGAGTGCAAACACGTTTGGCAATACATCTCCGGTTACCTGGACGCGAACCTGCCCCCGGATGTGCTGGAAGCAGTACAGAAGCATCTGGAGCACTGCGAGATTTGTTCGGCGATTCTCGATTCGACGCGGAATATTTTGATTCTGACCGCGGATGAGCGGGTGTTCGAGCTGCCGCTGGGCTTTAGCGAGCGGCTGCATGCGCGATTGGAAGAAGAGATCCGGGAGATCTCTCCTTAGGCGTTGTGGACGATGCGGTGGGTGAGATACTCCGCCAGCACGAGCGCAAGCGTGAGGACGGCGAGGATGATCTGGAAGAGTTCGGCCCGGTTTTGTTTGGAGGTGACCGGGGTGATGCGCCACTGCGAGGATGGCCGCGCACGCAGGGTGCGGATGCGCCAGATGACGTAGAGGTTGATGAGTGAGCCGAACACGGCGATCGCCATCATGGGGATGCGGATGGCGTCGGCGTGGAATCCGCCGGCGGGCCGGTTGAGTCCGGCAGCGGCAGCCAGGGCGCTCAGCCCGATGATGACGCGAACACCGCTGATGGCCATCACCGCGGTACAGGCGCTTTGTAACAGGATGAAGAGGAAGCTGGTGGTGGCTACTATCCAGGAACGACGGTCAGGCATGCCATTCCACGGTACACCAAAGCGCGGATGCAGTTGAACTGGCTTTGATCTCGTCGTCTGGAACGAATTTCAATCTCAAGGCCTTACCCGTGCGGGGCAAGGCCTGGTGGAAGACCTCGAGCTTCGTCGCGCGATCGCTACCACGCTACCGTGGGTGGAAGAAACTCGGCGAAGAGATCATCGTAGTAGGGCTTTAGCTGCGCGAGATCAGGCTTGGTGTGGCCCTTGGAGTACAGGTCATATTGATTGAACTTGAGGACCCATTCCAGCATGGAACGGTCTTTCTCGTTGCACAGGTGGTCGTACGCGCCGTGCTTGTGCCACGGGTAGAACGAGTGATAGCGCAGCATGTAAAGCGATTCGTCGCGCAAGTAGGGTTTCATCACCTTGGCGATGTAACCATCGTGACCGAATGACATTTGCAGATTGTCAAGCCCGCAGTTGGGCTCGTAGATGCCATATCTGGTTTGGTATTCCGCAACCTTGCGGTCGGGGTTGTTGGCAAAGTATTGCGGGAAGACGATGTCCTTCGACCAGGCGCAGCCCACAGGGAACGTATCGCCCACCACTCCCCACTGAGGCTCCCCATAGAGGCAGAGACATTTGCCCAGGTCGTGGAGGAAGCCGGTCAGGATCATCCAGCGGGGCTGGTTGTCGCGGCGCATCGCTTCTGAGGTCTGCAGCAAGTGCTCAATCTGGGTCAGGTCCGTGTCGGGATCGCTGTCGTCAACCAGGGTGTTGAGGAAATCCGCAGCTTCCCAGATGGTCTTTGTGCCCTTGCGCAGAGTGAAGTACTCCTCTTCCTTTGCCAGCACATAATCGACGGTCATGTTCTCGTGGTTCAGACGGTAGAATTCCGCGACACCGGGAGTGGCCGTGGCGTCGTACTGGCGAAACTCCTCTTCGCTCTTGCCTTCGCGGTAGCGGCCTTCGACGAAGTCATCCCATTGGTCAAGATCGTGCAGCGGCTGGTTGGGTGCGGCGGCGGCTCGGCTCATTGTGCGTCTCCTACGTTACCGCTAACGTACACCAATTTTTCGCGTTCGACAATCCCACCTTCGCTTGACAGCAATAGGGTTATCTCGATAACGTTACTTTTCGTTACCGGTTACGTAAATGTGAGGTTTTGTATGCGAAAGATGTTGCGGTGCATCCTGACCGATGTACAGTTCTGGATTCCCGCGGTGGTACTGGTTCTGGGTGTGGTTCTGCTGGTCTTCATTCATGGCAACTAGTGCCCGTCCCGCCGCGGCCGGCCGCTCGCTGCACGGCTTGGGAGTGATCTGCGGTCTCGCGGCGGGCGTCTGGCTGGGGGCTGCCGAGGCCCCGACAAAACTGGTCAACGCCGGCTTCTCTCCGTTCGCGGTTTCGCTATGTATGGTGGCGGGCGTGTTTACCGCGCGCTGGACGTTCCCTACCTTGCTCAAAGGAACCAGCTACGTATTTGCTGACCTGTTTGCCAGGAAGCACCTGATTGTGTGGGCGCTGCTCGCCGGTGCACTTTGGGCGGTGGCCAACACATTGACCGTGTTCGCGATCCGCGATGTAGGCCTGGCCACTGCGTTTCCGCTGTGGAATACCAACTCACTGATCGGGCTGCTCTGGGGCGTTCTGCTGTTCCGCGAGCTGAGGGGCGCGACAACCAAAAATGTCGCCAAGGTCGTGTGCGGTGGTATTTGCATCGTGGCGGCGGCGATCATGCTGGGCTTCAGCACCATCCATGGTGACGGCGGAGCCTCACCGCACGCGATCAGAGGCCTGTTGGCGGCGGCGGGCGCGAGCCTGATGTGGGGAACGATGTACGTGCCCTATCGCAAGGCTTATCTCAGTGGTATGAATCCGCTCTCGTTTGTGACCGCGTTTACGGCGGGCGAACTCGGGATGATGTTCCTGCTGACCTGGACGCTCGATGGAGGCATGCATTCGTCGGCATTCCGGCTGCTGCAGAGCAAACAGTTGTTGTTCTGGCTTTTCCTGGGTGGCTTCGTGTGGGTGATCGGCGACCTTTTCCAACAGTTCGCTACCAAGTATCTGGGGATTGGCCGTGGCATTCCGCTCTCCAATACGAACCAGTTTTGGGGTCTGGCCTGGGGGGCCCTCGTATTTGGCGAGTTGGCCTCGGCGAACCGGGCGCATCTCTTCCTGGTGCTCGGAGGATCGGTGCTGATGATCCTGGGGGCACTGGCGGTCAGTACCGCCGTGGCTTCGTCCCGCGAGACCGTGTCGCGGAATGAGGCGCTGGCGCGCGAGTGCGATCGCTACGGGTTGGAATATCGCGAGGTGCTGCTGGCGCAGAGCGGAGACGAATTCGGCGAACGCAGCCAACGACGCAGGTGGTGGGATGTGGCCATCGTGGTGTCTGCGAGCGGTCTGTTTTTGTGGCTGGGGATCAACGCGGTGATGCCTCCGCTGGCCATGAACCTGGATTGGGTCGCGGTGTTGACGCTGGCGCTGCTGACCGCGTTGGCGGGCGCCGGATGGGCACTCTGGCGACAGACACGCTTCGGATGACCGGTAAGGAAACACCATGGCCGTGAGGTTGAAGGACATAGCCGCCGATCTCGGCGTGTCGACGGTGACCGTGTCGAAGGTGTTGCGCGGCGGCGTGGACATCGGCGAACGAACCCGTGCCCGGGTCCTGAAGCGCATGGCGGAACTGAACTACCAGCCCAATATGCAGGCGCGCGGGCTGGCCAGCGGCCGTTCATTTGCGGTGGGGTTGGTGGTGCCGGACCTGGTGCATCCGTTCTTCGGCGAGCTGGCCAAATCACTCGCCGGCGCTCTGCGGGCGAGCGGGCTGGCGCTGGTGCTGTCATCTTCGGAGGAAGATTCGGAGATTGAGCGGCAGGAGATTCGTACCCTGGTGAGGCGAGGGGTGGACGTTCTTGTCGTGGCGTCTTGCCAGAATGTTGAGGAGGCGGAGTTTTTCACCGATGGCCCCCCGATTCTGCTGATCGATCGCAACATCCCGAAACTCGGGGCAGACTTTGTGGGGTCAAATGATGTGCTGGTGGGCGAATTGGCCACGCGCCATCTGATCGGTTTGGGGCGCAGGAAAATTGCCCACATCGGCGCCCAAGGAACGAGCCCCTCCATGGATCGCTACAAGGGCTTTCGCAACGCTCTTGCCGTCGCGGGAATCCGGCTGCCTAAGAACTATGTGGTGACCCGCGAACGATTTGAGGAGTCGGGCGATTCTGCCGGGTACCGCGCCATGCAGGAGCTGCTGGCGCAGAAGAGCCGGCCGGATGCGGTTTTTTGCTACAACGATTTGTCCGCAATCGGCGCCATGCAGGCGGCGCTTCAAGCTGGCCTCAGCATTCCCGGCGACATCGCGTTTGCCGGGTGCGGCAATCTTCGGTATGCCGAGTATTTGAAGGTGCCGCTGACGTCCGTAGACCAGTCGATTGGACGCATGGGCGAGGCCGCCGCGCGAAGAGTACTCACGCTTGCGACCAAGCCCGACGAAGAGGCGCAGACAGCGTTTGTCGAGCCGAAGCTGATTGTTCGCCAGTCTACTGTGGCGGGTTAGCTCTCATTGCGGAGAGTAGGTAAAGCGGACGAGGCGGTTCTTACCCCAGCAGGAATCATCGAGTTCAGCGCACGTAGGGTACAGCTGTCCCCAAGGCACCGCCAACACGATGCGATTCTCCGCAACGCCTTTGGTGATCAGGGCTTGCTTAACCCATTCGGCGCGCCGCCTTGAGAGCGTCAGGTTGTAGCCCAGGTTCCCGTCAGAGGAGGCATAGCCGTCGATGTAAAAGCGATCACCGGCATGATCCTTTAGCCATTGGGCATCCTCATCGAGGGCGTTGGGATTGGTTGGTTGGTCGTAGACATTCAGGGGAAACGCGATTTCGTGCACGTTCTGGTGGAACGCCTCCTGCTCCGAACCAAAAAGAAAGACGCTTGGCTTTTCCCAATAACTAACCCAGAAGGTTACATCCGCGGGCGCTTCGGTGAAGGGAGCATCCGCCGAAGAGCGATAAATATGTTGTTGTGCAAACAGGGTGACAGTGGTTGACAGCAGCATGGAGATTGCGATGAGAGCAAGCCGGGATTTCATGGATCTGTTCTTCCCTCCGTTCGTTTTGGATGCGCTTCGCCGGGGATGAGGCCCACGAGCTATGCCTGATAGACGGCTTGGCCTCCGACGACGGTGCGTTCGATTTTGATGTCTTTGATCTTTCCGGGATCGACGGCGTGCAGGTCGTCGGCCAAGACGACGAAGTCGGCTAGCTTGCCGGCGGTGATCGATCCTTTGATCGTCTCTTCGCAGGCGTTGTAGGCGCCGTTCAGCGTGCTGACTTGTAGAGCTTCATCGATGGTGATTTTTTGATTGGCTCCCCAGGTCTCACCATTCCAACCAGTGCGCGTGACCATGCCCTGGATCGCCATGAGCGGGGCGAAGGGCCCGGGGCTGAAGTCGGATCCGGCGGCAGGGGTGATGCCGGCGTCAATCAAGGACCGATACGCCATCATGTGCTGCATCACGTCCTCACCGTAGAAGTGAAATTTGTCAGCGTTGTAGTAGGCATAGGTGCTGAACTCGGCGGGAACAACATCCATTGCCTTCATGCGAGCCACCAGGTTGTCATTCACCAGGCTGCAGTGGGTGATCTTGGGCCGGGCGCCGGGCCGCGGATAGAGCTTGAGCGCACGCTCATAGGCCGTGAGCACACGATCAATGGCCAGATCTCCGTTGGCGTGACAATTCAGACGTATGTTGGCGCGATGGACACGTTCTACCCAGGCGTTCAGGTCTTCCTGCGTCTGCGTCAGGTTGCCGTGATAGGGCGGCGATATGTCTTTGTACGGAGTGCTGATGGCCATCGTGCGCTCCGAGAACGAACCGTCGACGGTGTGCTCCGCGGTGGCCCCAAAGCGGATGTACTCGTCCCCGAAGCCGGTCTCAATGCCGTTGGCAATCATCGCTTCGAGCAGTTCGTCGTAGGGCTCATAGCTGACGCGGTGTAGAAGCCCACCGCGAAGACGCTGCTCCTGCATGGCGGGGAGTACTCCCACTTCGTCATGATGGACGGTGGTGAGTCCATACTGCACGAACTTCTGCGAGATGAAGGAGACTCCGTCCAGGACCCGCTTCTGCTTCACGTCGGTTGAATAAGAGACGCGCTGGCCGGCCTTGTTCAGGGTATCCATGGCGCGATCGGTCACGCGGCCGTTGAGTGCGCCCTCCGGATTCCTGTCGTACGTTCCGCCGAAAGGATTGGGCGTGTCTTTGGTGACCTCCGCCATCTGGAAGGCCTTGCTGTTGTAGAAGCCGGTGTGGCCTCCGCGATGATGCACGCAGACGGGATGCCGGGTCGAGACGCGATCGAGGTCCTGTACGTTGAGCGGCCGCTTGTCCTTGAGCTTGGTGTCATCGTGAAAGAACCCCTCGACCCAAAAGCCCGGAGGCGTGCTTTGAGCGCGGACGCGGAGCTTGTCGACAATGCTGTCAATAGTCACGAACTCGACTTCGTAGGGATTGCCGACCAGCACATCGTAGAGCAAACCCTCGCCACCGCCGTGGTTGTGGGTGTCGATGAAGCCGGGGACAATGGCCATTTGCCGAGCATCGAAGGTCTGCGTTTTGCTGCCAATGAGACTTTTGATATCCGCCGTGCTACCGACGGCGACGAACCGTCCTCCTCTAACAGCGAAGGCCTCGGCTGTCGGGGTGCGCGGATCAACGGTGCGGACCCGGGCGTTGACGACGACCAGATCCACCTCCTGGGTATTTGCAGGCTGCGCGAAGGCGGGGACCCAGGAGCGGCCGGCGACACCGGCGATGCCCAGGCCCATAAGGTTCAGGAAGTCTCTACGGTTGGTCATCCTGGATGCAACGTAACACGACTGGGGTACTCATTTGCTGAGAAAGCCTTGCAATTGCAACCAGTCGGCAAAGCTGTCGATCCAGTGATCCGTGGGGATGTTCTGCTTCTTCATGCCGAAGCCGTGGCCGCCCTTGGCGTACATGTGTAGTTCAGCGGGCTTGTGTGCCGCGGTCCACAGCTGGTAGAGGCCGATGGTCTTGGGCGCGAGGCCGAGGGAATCGTCGGTCGCTGCGGCCAGGAACATGGGCGGCGCGTCGGGGGGAACGGGAGCGCTTTGCAACAACCCCCCGGAATAAATCGGGGCTACAAATGCGGGCCTTCCCTCGGGCGCGTAGAGAACGCCAACTTCGGCTGCGACCGCAGCGCCGGCGGAGAATCCGATGATGCCGACGCGATCGGGAGAGACTCCCCACTGCGATGCGTGCTGGCGGACGTAAGCAACTGCCGCCAGGCCGTCGGCAACCGCCAGAGGCGTAACGTCTTTCATCGTCTGGTCGTACTTTGCCCTATCCGCGTACAAGGGGGCGAATTCCTGGGTGGCGTCCTCGCCGGTATGGGCCAGGCGATACTTCAGCACGAACGCGGTCACGCCTTTCGCGGCCAGATTTTTGGCGACATCCGTACCCTCGTTGCTAATCGACAGGGCCATAAAACCGCCGCCGGGGCAGATTACGATCGCGGTGCCGTTTTTCACCTCAGGAGCGGGCTTGAATAGAGTGAGTGTGGGCCTGGTCACATTCGTAACAACTTCTGTGTTCCAAGCGGCGGAGAAGTACTGCTTCTCAGGATAGTTTTGCGGTATCGAGCCGGGCGCGGTGCCGGGATAGAGGGGAATAACGTCCTGCGCAGCTGCGACGGCGGCCAACGACAGCACGGCGCAGAGAACTCGAACCGAAAATATCCTCATCGCGCAAAAGTCTATCAGAGCAGCCTGATATGTTTGTGGGTTGCTACAATGAGTCCCACTGCATGACCGATGAACATCACAGTGGGAGCGTAACGCGCCGGTGGTTCCTCTACTCCACGGCAGCGAGCTTCTGCGCGCTCAGTTGCCGGGCCGAACTCGCAGACCCACCGCCGGGCGTAACCGAAGCTCTTGCGCCGTTTGGCGCTCCGTCGCAGCAGTTGCTTCGGGCAGTGATCGACGATAAGAGATTCCGTGGACAGATTCCTGCGGCCACGGTGAACCAGCTTTTAAGCCTGGAACACAAGAGCATCGATGACTTAATGCTGTCTCTGCTTCCGCTCGCACGAACCTCCTCGCGGCCGCCGTTGTCGAACTACTTTGTCGGAGCGGTTCTCCTGGGCAAGAGCGGAAGTCTCTACCTTGGCGCCAATATCGAAGTGCCTGGGCAGGGGCTGGGTGTCAGCGTTCATGCCGAGCAGGCGTCGGTGGCAAACGCCTACATGTCTGGAGAAGAGGCGGTGTCGGCAATTGCGGTCACGGCGGCCCCTTGTGGCCACTGCCGGCAGTTCCTGAATGAGATGGCGCCGAACGGTGATATCCGGGTGCTGGTGAAGGGGAAGCCTCCGGTGACGCTGTCAGAGCTTCTTCCCATGGCCTTCGGTCCCAAGGACCTGGGATTCACGCAAGGCGCCTTTCCAATCCAACGGACCAAGCTTTCCCTGACGACGCCCTCAACGGATCCGTTGGTGTTAAGAGCGCTCGACGCCGCTTCCAGGTCTTACTCGCCGTACACATCCTCACCGTCAGGGGTCGCGATTCAAATGCCGGATAAGGGCACGTTCGCCGGCTCATACATCGAAAATGCCGCATTCAATCCCAGCCTGCCGGCGCTTCAAGCAGCGCTGGCAGGGCTTTTTGCTGCCCAGCGAGAGGCCGGTACGATGGTTCGCGCGGTGCTGGTGGAGCTTGCGTCCACCAGAATCGGTCAGCAAAGCAGCACCCGCGCGGTGCTCTCTTCCCTGGCACCGACCGTACACCTCGAGGTCTTAACCGCCATAGGTTTTGCAACCTAGAAAAGCTCGTTGGCCGTAGCGGGTCCACAACCGTGCCGGTAACCGGGTCGACGCGGATGCCGGCAACTGTAATGTCACTGCTATTGTTGCCGTCAGCCAAACGTCATGAGCCGTCTGGTCGCTGCCTTTCCCAACCATTCACTGCGCAATGCATTGCCTTGTGAACGTAGCGCCGCCGATAAAGTGGTGAGAGACAATACCACTTGACGCCCTTTTTGACATACCACTACACTGCGCGAAGATGAAGAAGGTCGCCTCAGGAATTCTGCCGATGATCGCCATCGACCGAAAGTCGTCGACAGCTTTGCACAAACAAATCTATGACGCCTATCGCGTGGCGGTGGTCGACGGCATCCTGCGTCCGGGCCATCGCGTGCCATCGAGCCGTGAGCTTGCCTCGGAGTTGGAGGTATCGCGATTTCCGGTGGTGAATGCGTATGCGCAGTTGTTGGCGGAAGGCTATTTCGAAAGCCGCGTCGGTTCGGGGACGGTCGTTTCCAATCTGCTTCCCGAGCGGTATCCGTCCAATAACCCGAGCGGCGAACCTATCCAACTGCGTTCTGGGCCGCGGTCGATTGCGAGAAGCATGTCGGTGTTTCCGCCGTTCAAGAAACCCATGTGGCTTCGAGGGCAAGGAGCCTTTCGCGTTGGGCAAGTAGCATCGGAACACTTTCCGCTGAGACTTTGGTCAAGCCTGGTGGCACGCCACTGCCGGGAGATGGACGCCAGGGCATTCGACTATGGAGACCGGGTGATTGGCTCCAGGTTGCTGCGAGAGCAGGTTTCGAACTATCTCAAGGTCTCGCGCGCGGTGCGCTGCGATCCGGAACAGGTGATGATCGTAACCGGCTCGCAGCAGGCGCTCGAAATCGCCGGCCGGGTTCTTCTCGATCCAGGAAGTCCGGTATGGGTGGAAGAGCCGGGTTACGGCTTCGCCCAAAAAGCATTGGCGCTCTCGGGCTGCCGTCTCGTGCCGGTGCCGGTGGACAAAGAAGGATTGAACGTCGCGGCGGGTACGCAGCTTTGTAGAAAAGCGCGTGCCGCGGTGGTGACACCGTCTCACCAGTTTCCGCTGGGAGTGACCATGAGTGCGGGGCGACGGCTGCAACTACTGGAATGGGCCACGAAGAACGGGTCGTGGATTATTGAGGACGACTACGAAAGCGAGTTCCGCTATAAAGGTGCGCCTATCTCGTCATTGCAGGGGCTCGACAAGGATGGACGCGTCATCTACGTGGGAACGTTCAGCAAAGTTCTGTTTCCTTCTTTACGGCTCGGCTACGTAGTGGTGCCTGCCGACCTGGTCGACTATTTCGCGACCGTCCGGCGGGCCATGGACCTCGGCCCACCCAGCTTTTACCAGGACGTGGTTGCCGAGTTTATCGCCGGGGGTCACTTTGCACGGCATACGCGGCGGATGCGTGTTCTTTACCACGAGCGCAGGAATGCGCTGGTCGAGAGCCTGCGCGATGAGTTCGGTTCCGCGGGCGAGGTGCTTGGCGACGAGGCTGGCTTACAACTGGTGTGGGCGCTCCCGGAGGGAACTCCCGATGTGCCCATTGCCGAGAAAGCCGCTCGTGAAGGTCTCTATGCCTGGCCGCTCTCCTCTTCCTACCTCGATGATGTTCGCCGTCCGGGATTCATCCTGGGCTTCGGCGGCGTGGAGGCCAGGAGCATACCGAAAGAGGTTCGCAGACTCGCTCAACTGGCAGCCGACCTTGCCGCAAGTAGGTCGCGCCTCTTTTTTTGACTGCAACAAAACATGAGCGCGATAACATTGACCCAATCGCAAGACCTCGTCACCGTTACCAATGGGCGGGTTGCCTAAAGCCGCTATGCGGTTATTATGAAAGCGGTTGCAGAAACCGTGTGCGCAACGATCGTAGCCGCGCCTGATTGCAGTTCTGAATCGAGCCCCTGGGCAGAAGCGACCCTTGGCCCTTAGGGCCCTACCCCTCCCCAAAATGCACGAACTTAAAGCGTAGATCTCATCCCCGACCGGCAGGAAGCTGCGGTTTACAGGCAGAGTTCGTAGTTAAACTTTTTTTTAGATTTCATGATCTATAAGTGCCGATTCACCGTAAATATATCTAGGAAGGGTTAATAAGGGCTTTGACTAATCGCAAATTAAAACAACCGTCTGTTCCGCCGGGGAAACAGAAGTCGGCGAACTCGAAAAAGCGAATACCGGTGCTGATGTCCGATCAAGTCCACGTGACGCGAATGGGAATCACCGGGAGTGGACCAGAACAACTGTCCGCAATCATTGCCGAACGGGCGCGCCTCGAATACCGAGCGTCAACCCTGTCACCGGAAAAGGCGAAGCATCTCCGAACTTCCGGAGAAGCCCAACAACTTGAGCATCACGAGGCACAACTGTGGGGGACTCTGTGTGAAGAGTACGCCGACTATCTTGGCACACCGGCGCTCCCCGGCATGAGCCGCCGTGAAGCGACTGAGAGACGGTTGCGTAGCATCCTGGTCGATTTAAGCACTGCTGTCTTTCAGGAAGTACGGCGTGAACTGAAGCATTTGTACGACGGCCAATAGTTAGCTTCGCTCAAAGCTCGATCAACAACTCCCTCCCCTCCCTCGATCACAAGCGAGTCGCCGCTGCAGCGCAGGCGTCGTCTTCGAACTAACAAAGCATCGCGTTAAATATGGCTAAATCTTGCTATTTACCCCATCGATACTTTTATCAATCGGTCTTATGCTATTAACGGCCTGCGATGGTTTGTGACAACAATCATAGGTTGCCTACGCTATACTCGGAGGTCCTCTATCGACACTGATCGATTGTGCGGAGGGGAGTTTAGACGATATGGCCGAGCGAAAACGTCGAGCCGAGTTTGCACTTCGGCTTGCCGTATCTCTGAAGGATCGGGCGACTTATTTTGCGCAGAGAGAGGGTATTTCCTTGAACCAATTTATTAGCCTTGCGCTCGCAGAAAAGATCAGCCGCCTGGAGACCGAGTCACAACACGATCTTCATGTGCCTGGGCTTCCACCGAAGCCGCGCTCGGATAAGCCGCTCACGGATATCTGAAGGTTGCACGGGAGTTCGCGGTCGCCGCGCAAACCAGGAATTACGCACTGGCCCCTATCGGCATGATTGCCCCCGATTGCCTGAGTTCCTCGGCACTTTCGCCGTAACGTTTGGCGGGGTGAACCGCACTATTGCTTCAAGAGGCAATGGTGCCGCCAATGCAAAACGCACAATCCACCTCGCATGCATTCAAGAGCCGTTTGTATGAGTTCGTCTGCAGAGCGGATGAGCACCTGGACTTTATCAGTCCGTTCTTCCCTGCCCTCGTGATCTTGTTGCCGTCTCTTTCAACATCGGCGAGTAAAGCCCACTCAGGCCAACCAAAGGCTTGAATGGGCCACCCACCCGCTGCCGCCGAGGATTTCACTTTTTCGCGGAAATGGTGACGAGTAGAGTAGGGAGATGCTTGACGTCCATCTTCCGCACAGAGCCATCGACGGAGTAGGTGAGTTTCTTCTTCACCTTTTTACGATAACGATCGGTTTGCTAATTGCGGTGGGCATTGAGGCCGCCGTCGAACGGCACCAACATCGTGAGCTTGCCGCGGAGGCGAGGGACACGATGACAGAAGAGATTCGTAAGAACGACAAAAGCGTGGCGGATGCACTGGGAGACATCGATCAGGAACAGCAGAGGCTGAAGCGAGACTTGGCCGAAGTGCGGAAGGTGCAGATAAATCCAAAGGACCCCGCTGCGCACAATACGACCCTGGACATCAGCTACAACACGAGCGGGCTTGAGGATACGGGGTGGAGAACGGCGCAGGCAACAGGCGCATTGGCGTTTATGCCCTACCCAGAGTCAGAGAAATTCTCCAGCATTTACTCTGGGGTAGAGGCGTTCTTGAAGAATGAAGAGCAGCTCTCAGAGGACGAATCGCGCGCTCTTGGCGTGATCGAGAGGTACCGCATCGGCGACGGAACGCTCACCAAGGATGCCGCCGATGCGATGGCGGAGCAACTCGGCATTTGGCAGGGACATGTATTGGCCATGAAGATTACAGCGAGGGTATTGCAAGAAGAGCAAAAAGCATTTCTCGAGGGAAGAGAGCCGAAGCACGATATGTCCGAAAAGATGTCCGACCGCTAACTGGCCACTGGCGGGTGTCTCGCGAGACTACCCTGACAACTTGCCACGCAGCACAGTGACAGAACATTTGGGCAATGTAACATCTGGCTCCGCGGCCGGCCGCGATCCGGGAAGTGACAGGTGGGCTATCCGGTTCTGCGTGCGATTGCGCACCCTCCGAATGCCAGATGTACTGCTCGCTTCCGAAGGTCACCATATTCGCCTCGCCGTCAAAAAAGCGAATGCGGCCGTCGGCTTCCTCAAACGCAATCGCAACAATGCGCGGGTTTTCTCTATCCTTATTCACCAACAGAAGGGCCCACTCCCCGTCGGGCCGGTGCACTGCATAGGCGGTCACGAGCGCGTGACCGGCGGAATCCAGCACACCCCCGTTCACGCCGAACAAATGATGCAGCCCGGCGCGATGAGTGACCCACTCGTTGTTGATCATGCGGCCGGTGTGGTACTGCGCGGTGAGCTGATGAATCTTCAGATCCGCGTCGGCAACGTAGTTTCCGTAGGTCGCGTAGCCGCCGTGGCAGCCAGGCTGCAGCGGTTCGGCCTGTATGGGTGAATGGTAGTAAGCAGCCCCGCCATAGAAGAAGAACGAACCTATGCTGTCGGCCAGCCACAGCGCGGAGAAAATATCCGTCATGTAGTTCGACAGGTTGTAGGTGACCGCGCTCTCTGTATTCATCAGCGGCACGCTTTCGGGCAAGCCATCCTGGCGAAAAGCATCCAGGCAATTGCGCATGAGCTCCGGCTCGCGATAAAGATCGGCCCAGTTCACCGAGCAGGGATCGAAAGGATAATGCTCGAAGGAGACAAAGGCGAGATCCTGGATGCGATTGTGAGATTTCAAGTAATCCAGAAACCTGCCGAACCAGGACGTACGGTTCTCCGCATCCGGCCAAACGGAGACATCCTGATTGACGCCCTGAAAGACCGGGCCGCCGAGTTTGGCTTCCGGAGCGACTTTATGGATGGCGTCAGCAAATTGGAGGTACAGTGCGGCGTAGTCTTCCGGCATCATGAACTGGCCATCGCATTCTTCTCCCATCTCGACCCAGCCCACGGGATATCCACGCTTTTTCAGGTAGGCAATCTGATGCGCGGCATCTTCCGGGGTGCTAAAGAGGACGGCGACCGGAATCATTGCAGGCAGATTGTTGGTGATGCCGCTGGTAAAGAACAGGTCAAGACCTGTCTGGTCCCCGCTCTTGCTCAGGTCCGCAGCCGAGTGATACGGATCGGTCGAGGAACAGTAGGTCGGGGTTTGTGTCGCATCCGGCGAATGCCGTATGAGATCGACGAAAGAGCCATCGTCGAGGAGCATGCCGGCGTACACCTGGTAGATGGCATAGCCCACACGATGGCGCACGTCATCGGCGCCGTGGGGCCCGGACTGATTTGAGGATTGCGTCATCACGACGCGAATCCAGCGAGCGGTGATCGGCTGTTGCGCAAGCTTCAACGTTGCCGTCCCGGGTTTGCCATCGCGCACGATGCCATGGGGAAAACTATTCCAACGTCCGTTGGCCTGCTGGCTGACGCCTAGGCCTTCTCCAGGCAGGTATTGCGCTTCCCAATTCATGGGGTCGACTCCGGTCCAATACTGCACCTCATACGCACGGGCGCGGGGCTCGCACCAATCGATGCGCACCGCATTGAGCTGCTGGGGAGTGAGCAAATCGAGAATGATCCATTGCGGATGGAGCGCATCGTCTTCGCCGGTGAACGCCTGGGTGAGGTAGGGATTGCTCTTCCAAAAGGTTGCCGGATCTCCATCGGTCAGCCGGCCACAACCGCTCGCAGCGCCGCCGTCTGCGGTGGTGCCGCGATGCGGCAATGGGTAACCGAAGGAGTCATGAAGGAAGCCGGTGGGCTCGGCATCACCGACAAAGTAGCCCCTTTGATGCGCAGGGTCGCTCCAGGTCCCGTTGCTGTTCCAGTGCCACGCCTCAACGGCAAGCTCGGTGTGGTTGCGATAGGTGATTGGCCCCCAGCCGGCTGAGAGCCATTGGCGGACCATTTCCGGTGAGTAGATTTTCGGGATGCTTTCGATCGAGAGCTCGTCCATGGAAGAGCCGAGACTCTTGTCCGGATCGAAACTGTTCACCGCTTTGCTCACATCGACCCGCAGCATTGAGACGTGCGCGGTTGCCGGCCCGGCGACTTGACCGAGCGCAGCCACCACTCTGCTGCCGCCAACCATAGAGATGGCGGCAGCGCCGGCTGCTTGCCCGAGTAATCTTCTGCGCGTAAGCCCTCGGGGAATGTCTTGCTCAGATGGATGCAATCGGTGTTACTCCTCTCCAGGAAACGTGACAGTCGCGTCAATACTTGACAGCGCATTCTATCGAAAGCCCGAATACATCGGAACGGCGTGTCGCAGCAATCATGGCGTAACCTTCGCACCGTATGCTCGGCTGGACCTGGTTGCGACGGGGTCGGATCAGAATTCAAGCTTGGCTGAAGAGTGCTCCATGTATGCAGTCCCGGGACGTGTTCTCGGCAGTCATCGCGATGTTCGCCCTCGGTATCGTCACGCTGCATTCCCAAACGACGCAGGAGACGCTGCTGGCCCAGGTAGGTCCGCAACCGGATGGAAGCTTCCTCCTGAATACCGGTTGGCACATTCACCCCGCTGGAACGACGATTCCGCTTTCGACTCTCCCCATGTCTGTAGCGACCTCGCCCGACGGCCAGAGAATCGCCGTACTGAACGGAGGCTTCCTGCCTGCTTCCGTCGATTACCTCGACATGAAAACTGCCCGCAAGACTTCTTCAGTTTCGATTACCGATGCATGGCGTGGATTGGCCTTTTCGGCCGACGGAACCAGGCTCTATGCCGGCAACGGGGCCCGCGCCAGCATTACCGAGTTTTCGGTCAACGGAGCCAGCTCACCGTTTCTCGAAAGATTGAGTTGTTCCCCGACGAACCCGCACAAACGCTGCATCTCATCGCAGACATCGTAGCCCTTAAGAATCGCTTGCTGGTGCTCGATACCCTGCAGGATCGTCTCTTTGAGGTAGATCTGGCGTCCGGCAAGGTCACCGGCGCAACCGCAGTTGCTGCCTATCCCTACTCGATGCTGATGGCGCCTGATGGCAATTCGGTCTATATCTCCAGTTGGACAACCGCGACCGTCGTGCAGTATGCGCTTCCCAGTGGCAAAGAGTTGGCGCGCATTCCCGTGGGAGCGCATCCGACAGAGATGGTTTGGCTCTCCCACGGCCGGCTGGCTGTGGCCTGCGCCAATACCAACTACGTCTTCGTTCTGGCGAAGGATCCAAAGGGCACATGGGAGCCGCAGGAAAAGCTCAATCTCGCCTTCACCCCGCGCCAACCCGTCGGCATGACACCCAGTTCTCTAAGCCTGAGCCGCAACGGCCAAACCTTATTGATCGCCTGTTCCGATGCAAATGCAATCGCGGTTGCAGATGTTTCCGGCAAGGAAAGCAGGATCACCGGATACATCCCCACCGGATGGTACCCGACAACGGTGCGTGCGTTGCGCGACGGACGCCTGCTTGTTCTCAACGGCAAAGGCAGCGGTTCTCACCCCAACCCCAACGGCCCCAATCCATTCAAGTGGCCGGTGGCGAAGAAGAGCGCGGCGATGGAGTACGTACCGGCTATACAGACAGGCAGCGCTTCGTTGATTGCTCCTTTCACCCGAAAGCAGTTGCGTGCGTATACGCATACAGTGATCGCCAACTCGCCGTATCATGATTCGCTGCTTGAGGACGCGGGCATTCCCGCCGGAAGCCCTATCCCGACCCATATTGGCGGCGCAACGCCGATCAAACACGTCATTCTGCTCATGAAAGAGAACCGCACGTACGACCAGGTACTCGGCGACATGAAAGAAGGCAATGGCAGCCCGGACCTGGTTCTTTTCGGGGAAAATATAACGCCGAACCACCACAAACTGGCCCGTCAGTTTGTGCTGCTCGACAACTTCTATGTCAACGCCGACGTCAGCGAGGATGGACTGTACTGGACCACGTCCGCCATTGCGACTGACTCTAACCAGCGCACCTGGCCCATGGAATACGCAGGCCGCACGTATGCAGATTACGGAGATACTCTCGAAGGGGCCAGATCGGCTCCCGGCGGTTTTCTTTGGAATAGAGCCACCGAAGCGGGAGTTTCTTTTTATAACTACGGCTTCTTCGCAAAGAATCTTTCCCATCCGCCGGACAGCGGCATTCAGATCGACGATGTGGCCGACCCGGTATTGAAGCCGCACACCAGCTATTACTTCCGTCAGCACGATCGCACGTACTCGGATATCAACCGTATTTATGTTTTCCTGAACGACCTGGCGGGCTGGGAAAAGGCCGGCGATATGCCGCAGTTGATCGTTATGACGATCGGCAACGATCACACCGAAGGCATGCGCCCGGGCATTCGATCACCCATCTCCTGCGTGGCCGACAACGACCAATCGGTCGGGGTGATGGTGGAGGGACTGAGCAAGAGCAAATTCTGGGGCTCAACCGCGATGTTCGTGCTCGAAGATGACGCCCAGGATGGCGCGGACCATGTGGACTCTCATCGCTCCCTGGCGTATGTCATCTCGCCTTATGCGAAACACCACGCCGTGGACAGCACGTTTTACAACACCACGTCGGTGCTGCGCACCATTGAGCTAATTCTGGGGCTGAAACCGATGACGATGTTCGATGTCGCGGCGCGGCCCATGGCAAACGCGTTTACCATCGTGCCGGATGCAAGCACCTACACCAATGAACCTCCGCGCGTTTCCCTTGACGCGAAGAATCCGATGAGCGGTCCACTGGCGGACCGGTCGAGCAAACTCGATTTCCGCGGATCGGACCGGGCCGATCCGCGGGAGTTGAACAATATCCTGTGGCTCGCCGTGAAAGGCACCACGCCTCCCGCGCCCGTGCGGAGCCGGTTCAGCCACTGACGGTATTCCGGGTGCTTCGCTTACGCGGTTCACGTTCCCCAACCCGTTTGGTTCCTCCCGGTCTCGCAACATCCCCCTTGACAGACCCTAAGCCCTCTATGTATTAAGATGTCTTAGTATGCGAAAACAGGATGCGCTCCAGGGCTCGCTGGACCTGCTGGTACTGACGATCCTCGCGCGGCGCCCGAAATTGCATGGGTACGCGCTCATGACCGCGATCAAGGAAACCTCGGGTGAGGTGTTGATCGCCGAGGAAGGATCGCTTTATCCGGCACTGCACCGGATGGAGGAGGCGGAGTGGATTCGCGCCGAGTGGGTGGTGAAAGAAAACGGCAAGCGGGCGCGCATCTATCAATTGACCGCGGCGGGGAAGAAACAGCTGGTGGCAGAGGAGACCCGCTGGAGAACCGTGAGTGCTGCCATTAACCGGGTGTTGCGGGAGGCATGAGATGTCGCTTTGGACGCGAATCGGCAATGTGTTTTGCACAGACCGCGTGAACCGCGAATTAGACGAAGAATTTCAGTCGCACACGGATGAGGCAATCGCCGCCGGGCGCGATCCGGAGGAGGTGCGGCGGTCGTTTGGTTCGATGCTGCGGCAGCGGGAGGCGAGCCGCGGGGTGCGTGTCGCGGCCTGGCTGGATGGTGTACGCGCGGATGTGATTTTTGGCTGGCGGCAGTTGCGCAGGAACCGCGTGACCTCGGCGGCCGCGGTTCTTTCATTGGCGTTGGCCATGGGAGCCTGCGTGTCAGCCTTTCGTCTGATCGATGCGCTGGTGTGGAGGCCGTTGCCGGTGGCGCATGCCAAGCGCTTGTTTGTGATTTCGCGGGATGAGCTTACGTTCGATGGCAAACCGCAAAATTTTGACGGGTGGGCGTATCCCGATTTTGCCCTGATGCGTAGCGCAGCGCAAGGACAGGCGAAGTTGATTGCGATTTCTTATGCCGACTACCTCGACCTGACCTATGCCGGCGACGATGGAGATGGAGAAGGGGTACGTGCAGTACGTTTCTGGCGAGATGTGGCAGAGCTTTGCTCTACGCCCTCTGTTGGGAAGGCTGTTTACCGCGCAGGAGGATCTGACGCCAGGGGCGCACCCGGTGGCGGTTTTGTCGTATGACTACTGGGCGCGGCGATTTGGGCGCGACCCCAACGTGATTGGACGCACATTCCGCTTAGGCGAACAGTTGCTGGAGATTGTGGGTGTAGGCCCGCAAAGCTTTACGGGAATCGAGCCGGGAACAGTGACGGATATCTTTTTGCCGGCGACGATGCATCGCTGGGTAACTCGGGACGACGCGACGTGGCACCGGGCGCTGGCCATTGTTTCTCCAGGAACTCGCCATCGAGCCGCTGCGAGCAAAACTTGACGCCATCAATCTGCGATTTGAGTCAGAGCGGGCAAAGGGATTCAAGGGAATGCCGCAGCAGAGCATCGACAACTACCTGCATCAGCGGGTGGCGTTGCAGGCGGCCCCGTCGGGTGTTTCCGGGTTGCAGGGAGACTACCGGGAAGCGCTGGAATGGCTGGGCGGCCTGGTGCTGCTGGTGTTGTTGATCGCCTGCGTGAATGTGGCCAACCTGATGACGGCCCTGGCGGCTGCGCGCTCGCGGGAGATGGCGCTGCGGGTGTCGATCGGCGCGGGCCGCTGGCGGCTGGTGCAGATGGTGCTGGTGGAAAGCGCAATGCTCGCGTGCGCGGCCGGAACGCTCGGCGCGCTGTTTGCCTGGAGGGCCGCGCCGCTGGTGTTGCGCCTGATCAGTTCTCCCGACAACCCGGCGCGGCTGATCTTGCCGTGGGACGGACGCGTGCTCAGTTTTGGCCTGCTGCTGATCGTAGGAGTGATGCTGCTGTTTGGCCTGGTGCCTGCCTTGCGTGCCTCGATGGTAAAGCCGGTTCGCGCCTTGAAGGGCGGAGATGATCCCCATGCGCGACGGCGCATGATGCATGGCATGATCGCCGCCCAGGTCGCCTTCTGTTTCATGGTGGTCTTCACGGCGGCCTTGTTTGTGGCTACGTTTCAACGGCTGGCGAAGTTGCCGCTTGGCTTTTCACCGCAAGGGTTGCTGCTGCTCGAATCGGTGGCCCCGCAGGGACAGTTGCCGCAGGCATGGAGCCAGGTGGCCGATATGTTACGCACCAAGCCGGGAGTGGAGAAGGTAGCAGAGTCGGGCTGGCCGTTAATGTCCTCGTCCTGGAACGATTCGGTGGCGGTGAATGGCGGCCCGCCGAGTGTCGAGATGGTGTACTTTCTCACCGTTTCTCCGGGCTGGTTCGCAACCATGCGCATGCCGATGATGGCAGGGCGGGAGTTTCTGGCAGGTGACGTGTTCCCGGGTATGGCGGTGGTGAACCAGACCTTCGTAAAGCGCTATTTTCCGGGGGTCGATCCAGTGGGAAGGTATTTCGAGAAAGCAGGCGACGATGGCACGCGGGTGCGATGCCTGATCGTGGGCGTGGCGGCCGATGCGCCTTATCGCAGCGTGCGCGATGCGCAGCTGCCCGTCGCTTTTGTGCCGCTGCGTGAGCTGAATGCCAAGGGTGGGGTGCAGCCGGAGCGCCATACAACCTTTCTGCTGCGGCTTGGCGGCAACGACCTTATGGCGCACGCAGCCGAGTTGCGCAAGGCCGTGGCGGCGGAGCATATGGGGATCCGGGTAAGCAACGTGCGCACGCAGCAGGAGCTGATCGATGGGCAGACAGTGCGCGAGCGGCTGCTGGCGATGCTGGGAGTGTTCTTTGCTGTGGTGGCGTTGCTGCTGGCGGGAATTGGTCTCTACGGAGTGCTCAACTACTCGGTGTTGCAGCGGCAGCGGGAGATCGGGATTCGAGTCGCCGTGGGCGCGCGCGGCGGGGCCATTGCCCGCCTGGTGACCGGGAGCGTTTTCTCCACGGTGATGATTGGCGTGGTTGCGGGCATGGCCCTGGGGTTGGCTACGGCGCGGTATATGGAATCGTTATTTTTTCAGGTAAAGGCTGCTGACCCGGGGATGTTGGCCATTCCTTCCCTGGTGATTCTTATCGTCGCAGTGATGGCTACAGTGCCGTCGGTGCTGCGGGCGTTGCGGATCGATCCGGTGGAGATTCTGCGTGCGGAATAGCTCAGACTTTACTTCCACGGTTTCAGCCTTGGCCATAGCACTTGGAGGCTGGGATGCAACCCGCGGCAATGATAGATGGGGAAGTTCTCGTCAGGACGAGAATACGGATTCACGGGGTGTGCGACTTCCTGCAGGGATTGACAGTTGGATCGAAACCTTTCCGGTGAATCTTCATCAAGCAACAGGAGACTCTCGCCGGTGTAATTGCGTGGCCCCCAAATCCAGTAGTTGTTGCTGCTGCTGATTGATTTGGGCAACCCGTACCTGGGACCGAACAGATCAATGGCTCCTGCCTCGCCATAATTTGGCGCCCCGATGGCTGTCACGCGTTGCTCCTCAGGAGACAGGGAGTGATAATAAGCCGCAACGACCTTTACCCTGTCTTCCCATCCAAACATATCGCTATAGAGCTGCGGCAGTTGGCTCTGTGGCTGATTCTCAAACTTTTGCTGCTGAATGCCCAATGTCTTGGTATACGCGAGATAATTTTCGACTGTCAGAATCGGAATTGCGGTGGGAGCAACGAGCCCACCCACAACCAGCATAGCGCCGCATAGACAGGGCGGAACCATTGCAGCCAGCGGCTTTCTGTCAACTGTTCCAGAGACACCGCACCGGCAGCAAAAATGGCGGGATAGGCCGGCGCCACGTAGTAGAACTTTCCCTTAAGCAGCAGCATAAGACCCAAAACGCTTACAAAGCCCCAACCCACGATGGAGTAGCGCCTTCCGGCCTGAGAAAACGCAAACCACAAACCAAGCACAACGAGCAACGCCGGGACGAAGGAAAGCATCTGCGCCTGTTGTGCGAGATAAGGAAGCGGCGGTAACATGACGTCGCGTCCACCCTGCCGAACAGAGTGCACCAACTGCACAAAAGGAAAGTCCCAGTGAAGTTGCCAAAGAAAATTTGGCAATGCGATCAGTGTGGCGAGTGCAATTCCCGCCCAGAACCATGGGCGTGCCAGACTCTGGCGCAACGGCGAGGCAATGACTCCTACGAGGAGCCCAACAACCAGGAACAGGACGCCGTACTTGTTCAAAAGAGTGATGCCGACAAGGGCCCCGATCCACAGCCACGTCCTTTGATTACCCCACTGAATCAAGTCCACAAGGAGCCACGTGAGCAACGTCCACAACAGGGGATCGAAGGCGTTCATGGTAAAGAGGTGGGAGAAGGTAAGGAAGATCGGTGTCACCAGCACCGCCGCCGCAGCGAAAAACATCGCCCAGCGCTGGCCACCGAGCTTCCGGCTCAAAAGCGCGGTGACCACGATCGCACCAACGTCGCCGAGCATAGGTAGCAAGCGCATTGCGTAAAGCGAGGTGCCGATGGTGTGCTGCAGAAGCCAGGCTATCCACGCGATCATCGGCGGTTGGTCCATGTAACCCCAGGCTGGATGCTCCCCGCATGCGAGATAGTACAGTTCGTCGCGAAAATAGCCGTAGCGGGGACCGGCCAGCAGATAAAGTACAACCCGCACCAGGGCGATATAGGTGACCAGGGCGAAACCGCTGGTAAAGCGGTTGTTCGACTGGGTAGGGGGCACTGTGCCTGCGATTGTCAGAGCCATTAGTCCTCGCATGTTCCCGGGACTCACCGCGTTGCGTCTTGACTAGCATACCCATTTCCAGGATCCAGGGTTCCGGTCTCAATGCTGCATTGCTTTGCTGGCGTGAGCCGGCCAGTGGGTTATTCTTTGTGGCAGGGGACAAAATGAGCTCTCAGGGTCTTCTGCCGTCCGGCACCGCATTCGCGTTCTGACCAAACTCCTTTGCCTGCTTGCAGTACCTTTCGCGAGCGCGCAAGAGAAAGCGCCGCGCCTCACGTTTGAGGTCGCTGCGATTCGGGCAGCCCAGCCAGGAGCTACCAATGGGGGAATCAAGCCGATGCCGGGCGGCAACGGTTACCTGGTGCAAAACATGTCAGTCAAGATCATGATCAGCCTTATGTACAAAGTGCCGATGCGGCAGATCACCGGCGGTCCGGACTGGCTCGATAGCGACCACTACGATATTGAAGCAAAGGCGGATCGCCCTTACAGCATTGACGATCTGCATGTGATGTTTCAGAATCTGTTGGCCGACCGTTTCAACCTGAAATTCTATAAGGACATCAAAGAAGGCCCGGTGTACGCATTGATGGTAGACAAGCCGGGAGTAAAAATGAAAGTGAACCGGAACGAGCAGGATTTCAAGATCCCAATCATGCCTGGCCCGGGGAATGTCTTCGTCGGGACGAGAGTTCCGATGCAATATCTTTGCTGGTTTTTAGGGCAGATGCTTCAGTCGGAAGAGCGGCCTGTCATCAATAAAACCGGCCTGGACAACAATTACGATTTCACCTTATCCTTCGCGCCGGAACTGCCGCCTAACTTTCAAAAGGAGAATCTACCGCCAGGACTACTGGATCGTCCGTCACTCTTCGACGCGGTGAAGGAGCAGCTTGGTCTCAAGTTGGAGCCGGAAAAGGGACCGGTGGAATACTACGCAATCGATCACTTAGAAAAGCCTTCAGCAAACTAGCTGGCGTTGCATGGCCGCTGCCGGCGCGCATTCCTATAAATTTCTCTCGAGGACGACAAACTCCAGATCACTCCGGTTCGGTGTTCCGTAGCGATTATCCCCGTAGGGAAAAGGGCGAGTCTCGCCCGTTCGCCGATAGCCTCTCCGTTCGTACCAGAAGATGAGCGTATCGCGAACGTGGACGACGGTCATTTCAATCGTTCGAGCTCCGTGCATCGCGGCGTAACGCTCCGCTGCTTCAAGAAGCTTGCGTCCGAACCCTGTGTTCTGCATCGCAGGATTGACCGCGAGCGAACCCAGATACCACTTATCAGGCGATGATGCCTGCAGGCTGACACACCCCTGGAGGATCCCGGTCCCGTCCTCTTTCGCGAGCAGGTAGAGCGCGCCATCGGCAATCTCCTCACGGAGCAGGGATTCGCTCGTGCGCTCACCAGTTATATAGTCAGCCTCAACACTCCAGCCCCGCTCACCCCCTGTGCCACGAAAGGCGGCGTTCATGATTGCAACGACGGCTGGCAGGTCGATCTCGTTTGCTGGTTGAAGAGGCACGCTCATATATCCCTCAGTCTAAGGCACGGAGTGCACCAGCCTATGCCGCTGGAGCAGGCGGCTAGAAGGCTGCCGAGGGCGTGACTGGGGTTGCGTGCAGAACAGCAGCCAGCAGGCCGAGAACGGCAACATAGTAGGCCAACGTGGACCAACCGGGTTGTGCAGGCACGTCTTTGGTAAACAGCCGCCATGTAACTCCGATGGTTACGAGAAAGAAAATGCTTTCGCCCGTCACGAGCCATAGGGCCAGGGTCGCGGCCAGTAATCCAAGGCGCTCGTTGCGGGCGAGTGCCAGGACTGCCTGGCCTCCGTCGAGGATCCAGACCGGGATGAGGTTGAGAATATTCAACGCCGCGCCGGTGCGTGCCAGCGCCGCCCAAAGCGGGCTATGCATGCGTTGATAGAGCAAGAGACAAGCGGCGGCAGCAAACCACCCCGCCAGGGGCCCGGCAAGGCTGACCTGGGCACGTACGCGGAGCGGCACTCCCAGGGCCTGCCAACGCACGTAGGCACCAAGTCCAGGAAGGAATACAGGCATCTCTGCCGGAAGGCCGCGCCGTTTGATATCGATGTAATGGCCGGTCTCATGAAGCAGAATGGCCAACGCGAATCCCAAGCCGAACTTCCATCCAAACAGTGCCCAGTACACGGCGAAGAAAGCAAAGAAACTTAGCAGAAATTTCAGCTTGAAAATTGCCAGGAGCAGGCCCTTGCTCTTGGCCAGGACAACAGCGATAGGACCCAGGGGCCCGAGTTTGCGTGCCCAGGTATTCGTGGCTTTGGGCGACGCGGCCGAGGCGGCATCCAGGGTGCGGATTTTGTTGCGCATCCAATCGGCCTGTTTTGAGTCCTCAGGCACAAGGGCAACAGACCTGCTCCACTGTTCCCGGGCAGCGCTCAGATCGCCATTGTTTTCAGAGGCACGAGCGTCACTGGCCAGGCGCTCCAGTTCGATCGTGTGAACTAACGTATGACAATCGGAGCAGGCCAGCGCAGCCAGCGGGAGTTCTCTGCCACAACCACGACAGGGCGGGATGATTTGCGGCGTGACCGTCGACACGTTTCAGATACCCGAATCAGGATGCCAGGGTGGCATGGCCGTACGGGCCCTCCACGTCGAGCGGAGCGCTGGCTGCAAGTTGCCAGGCAATGCGCAGGCCAATGAACAGGATGAAGAGCCCAATGGCACCGTGCACCGGGTCCTGCAAGCCGAGAAAGGGCGAGATAAGTCCTATCCCGAGGAGGCGTAAGGCAAGCGCGCCGTAGTGGACGGAATGCGGGGTAGCGGCCGGAGCCGGCTGTCCGACGGCTGGCGATGGGGCAGATGATTGCCCTTGTTTCAGCTCCTTCTGGTGCTTGACGGCGTAGGAGATCCCAATGGGCACAGCCGAAACAGAGATGGCCGCATACGTAAGGGCTACGGCGGCGATTTGATAGCGTCGCCCACCCAAACCGTGCGCGCCCTTCTTGATTGCCTTCGCGACCAGATAGCCAACTGCGAGTGCGAGATAACCGATGTACCACCCGGTGATGATGGTGAAGCTGGCGTAGAGGGTCATGCCGCCAATCGCAGCGCCGATGCCAAATACCAAGCCACGCGAGAACGCGACATGACTATCGCGAGGCTGTCCGTTGCGCGCGTCTGCCGCGCATTGGGGGCAGGCCATCAAGGTGTTAACACGAAAGTAGTCGGCGGCAATGAGATTGTTACAGATACGGCATCGCTCCGTGCCAGGCACGTGGGTATATTCCGCGGTCGAGAACTGCGGAATATCGGTATCGGCCACAGGAGCCGAACCAGCGTCAACGAAGTCTTGCTGATCCGCCATAGTGTTCCAAAGAGTAGCACGTCGACTGAACGGCACGAGGAAAAAAGACTTGGTCCCAGGCACGGTGGTGATCGCATGTCCGGGTACCAGATTGACTGTTATCGGTAAGCTGTAACTATCGTTGCGGCGTACTGTCGCCGAAACTCCTGTCCCCGAAGTGCGCTTAACCAAGAGTCACCTCGAGCCTGGTAACCGAGGCAGGCGGAATGCTCACGTTAAGCAGATTACCGCTGACTGCAACCGCCAGGCTTAACGGCCCCACGGCTTTTGGTTGATCGAACGTGTTATGCGCGTGCATGTCACTTGCCGCCAGCACCGTGCCGGTTGCGCTGGCGGCTGTGGCGCCTCGCAGTGCAATCTGGGTGTCGAGCGTTTTCGACAACTCCGGGTTAACGATGGTGAGTGTGACCACGCGATCTTTCCGCGAGGCAGATCCCTTGAGTCCCCAGAAGCGTGCCTGGTGTTCATCGCGCATATAGTGCACTTCCGGCGCGGAGAACTCGGCGCGTAGCGCCTGTCCACCTTGATGTGCGGCGTACATGGCAAAGACATGAAAGTTCGGCGTCGCAAAGAAGCGGTCTTCATGCGCCATAAACAACGCGTTGATGTTGTTGACAAGCTGGGCGCAGGCGGCCATGCCCACTTTCTCCGGGTTGCGGTTAAAGGTATCCAGCGTGAGCGCTGTGCCGAGCGCATCGCGCAGGGTTATCTGCTGTCCGAACAGGTGGGTCGGGTCGAGCTCGCTTCCCTCGCGATACCAGGGACCATACTCGTCCACCACCAGCTTGACGTGATGTTGGGTATCGTACTGGCCCATCACCGCCCACTGATCGTGAATGATCTGCTCCATGCGATCGCATTCCCGCAACAGCTCATACCAGTCCACGGAATCAAACTGTAGTGCGTCGCCTTTGCCGGCCTGCCAGTCTTCCGTTTTACCGCGGCTCAGATTCCACGCGTAGTGGTGCACCGACCAGCCAGTGAAGTTTGGGTTGCTGTAGGGTCGGCCGGAGTAGATCTGGTCGAAAAATCGATGAGTCCAGTCGATATCATTGTCGCTCGGTCCGGAACCGATTAGTTGGAGGTCGAGACCGTACCGGGGAATCCAGCCGGAGTAGCGGCGGAACTCGGTGGCATAGGTCTCCGGGGTAAAGTTTCCTCCGCACCCCCAGCTCTCATTGCCTACACCCCAGTAGCGAACATTGAAAGGTTCGGGAAAGCCGGCGGCCGCACGCACGTCCGCCAGGGTGGTGCTGCCGGCGGGAGAATTGCAATATTCCACCCAATGATCAAAGTCCAAGGCGGTCAAACTTCGCAGGTTGGCGGCGACATAGGGTTGCGCACCCGTCAGGCGGCAGAAGCGCATGAACTCATTGGTGCCGAATTGATTGCTTTCAAAGACCTGCGCGCCTTTGTCGTGCAGCCGGAGCGCATCGGGGTCGACCTCCCAAAAATTTGTGCGCCGGGGCCGCTTCGAAGGCTCGCCGATACCATCTTTCCAGTCGTAGCTATCGGCAAAGCACCCGCCCGGCCAACGAATGACGGGAACGTGGATCTGCTTCATCATGTCCACCAGTTGGGATCGGATACCGTAGGTGTTGCGGATCTTCGATTTCTCTCCCACCCAAACGCCGTCGTAAATCACGCCGCCAATGTGTTCGGTGAACTGTCCATAGACATTCGGCGAGATCTCGCCCAGCGGCTCGTCCATGAGCACTTCAATATGAGCATCGGCCTCCTTTGCCCAAATGATCTTGTTGGAAAAAGCAAGCGCAGCGCCGGCGACTGCCGAGCGCTTGAGAAATTGTCGCCGTTCCATCGCTACTCCTGTCTCATTGCCGGTTGAACGGAACTGACGTTTTCGGAATCTGGAGCAAAGACGGCCAGCCTGCGCCGGTGGGGTCAGTTCTGTCTGGTCACTTATATCAGACACCTGGTGACGACAGAATCGGGGCGATGGCGCCTCAACTTTTGAGCGTTTGGGGGCCAAAGTGTGTTCTCCTTTGAGGTGGTTATTGCTCGTACATAAACTAGGGCGAACAATACGGACGCGAGGTTTCGGCAACGGATAGGCCGTCTGTAACGAGACAGCATGGTTCGCGCACTGTATATCAGTCAGCCCCAGGCAATGCCTTAAGAAACAGCACAGGAAGGGAACGATGAGCTTCTGCACCAATTGCGGCGCACCTCGAGGGGCCGGCGCCTTTTGCACCAACTGTGGCGCGCCCCAGCGGCCTATGGGCGCGGTGCCTGCGGCTAGCCAACCGGTCACGCCGCCGAACGTGAACGTTCCTTATGCTCCTGTACCGGCTCCGCAGGGCGGCCACGGTCTGCGCAACTTTCTGATCGTCGCCTTCCTGCTGCTTCTGGTGGTGATCGGATTGGGGGTGGCCGGCGCTATCTACGCTGTACACGTAGCCAAGCAAAAAGCCGAAAGCTTAATTCACCAGGTCGCACCCGGCGTGATCCCGCGTAAGCACGCGCCGTCGGCCACCCCTGGCGCCGATAGCGCTGACGCGGCGACTTCCGCCAATGCAGGCCCTGCATCGTTTCCGCCAATGCAGTCTTCCGCCGCTCGTGCATCCGGGGCTTCTGGTCCAGCTCCCCTGAAGAAAGGGATGTTAGTGGTCACGGCCGTAGCGGATGAGTCCGGCGACTACGAATCCATGAAGTCGATTGCCGGCATCGACGACAACGGAGTCACGGTGACGTACCATGCAGACCCGAAAAAGGATTCGGCCTCCCAGGGGAGCAATGGCCAGAGCCGGGAAGTCACCGTCAATCGAAACGTACTGACGCAGGATTTGCAAAGCGCGCACGAGTACGCTGAAATCTTCGGCAGCAACGACCCTCCGTCCTTCCCGGGAACAACCGCCATCAGTGCTTCCCGCGACGTGTTAGCTGAGCTTCAACAGAAGGGAGAAACCTCCTTCTCGTTCCGACCCGATGGGATCAAGGGTGCCATCGGCTCCCTGGTGAGCATGTTCTCAGGAATTACTGGTGGAGGCGCGAAAGACCTGAACGGTGTATCCCTGGAGAAATTTCAAAAGGAGCAATGTGATTTAAAGAGAGAGGGGAACGGTATTTACGCCTTCCCTGTTCTGCTCGACGGCCAACCAGTGAATTTACCGGCACTCCGCGCTGCATGCTCTACGGATGATGGTTTGGCCGATTTCTACATCCTCGATCAACCTGACTATCCATTGATGCTTTCGTGGAAACTGGGTTCCGGATCCACTCTCCAGGTCATCAAGATCACTTATCCACCACCGTCGAAGTCGAACCAGCCTGCGCCGAACGTCATCGAGCAACAACTGAAAGAGAAGAAGAAGGTAGACATCTACGGTATCTACTTTGACTTTGCCAGCGACCATCTCAAACCAGAGTCGACCCCGGTGTTGCAGGAAATTGCCGGAGTGCTCAAAGACAATCCCGATTGGAAACTGACCGTCAGCGGGCATACCGACAATGTCGGAGGAGACCCTTACAACCTCGACCTATCCAGGCGTCGTGCCGCCGCCGTGAAGCAGGCGCTGGTCACGCAATATCATGTTTCCGCGGTTCGTCTCGCGACCGACGGATTTGGAGCCTCCCGCCCCGTCGATACCAACGACACACTCGCAGGCCGTGCACGCAACCGTCGCGTTGAACTCACGCGAGAATAGTGTTCTTAAGGGCTGCGGCGGCTGCTAAGGAGTATGTCCCTCAGCGGCTAAAGCCGCACACTGGGGTGGATTACGGCGGGGCTGAAGCCCCTTCGCAGCGCACAAACATTAGGAGATACCCTTCAGGCTCTCCTAGGGCCTGCGATAGGTAACCGCTCCCTGGATGAGAACCTGTTGCACGTGGCTGGTGTACTCGAACGGGTCGCCATCGTAAATTACTGCGTCGGCATCTTTGCCTTTGGTAAGGGAACCGACCCGGTCGTCGATGCCCAGGAGCTTTGCCGGGGTGATGGTGATGGCACGCAACGCGGGTTCCATGCCGAGCCCGTTGGCTGCGGCGATCGCCGTCTCAAATAACAACACCCGGCTCTTCGGTACATATTCGACATGGCCAGTCATGATCGAGATGGGAATGCCTGCCTGCTCGAGCAGCGCGGCGTTCTCATAGGTGGCGTTCGCGGTTTCCAGGCTCTCCAGTGGCTGCATGATGGCTCCTACCAGGCAGGGCACTCCGGCTTGCTTGATGCGGTCGCGGATGAGATAGCCCTCGGTCACCGAGGCCAACATATATTTCAGGTGGAACTCCGTGCCGATACGGATGGCCGTGTCGATGTCGTCGGCGCGATAGGCATTGAAGATGGCCGGCGTCTTGCCGGTGACCACGTCGGCCAGCGCAGCCGTCTTCGGCTCGATGGTGGGCTGCTTGGAGAGGTCACTTCCCTCCTGCTTCCACTTGTCCCACTTATCCTGGTATTGCCTGGCCTGGAGCAAAGCGTCGCGGATAATTTCTGCTGTCTTCATGCGCGTTACCGGCGCCTTGTGGGATTTGCCGTAGGTCTCCTTCGGCCCCTCACCCAGATTGAAGACCATCCCGGAGTTGAGGCGGACGATCAGCTGGTCTACCGTGCGGAAGGGAGACTGCGGCCCAGCGGTTTTGAAGATGCCGGCCCGCCCGGCGATCGGATTGTCGGGCCCCGGAGCAACCTGGACCGTCGTGACGCCATAGGTGTTTACATATTGGTAGAGCAGGTCTTCCGGGTTCAGGCTGTCACGTACATTCACATCCGCTGTGTTCGGGTCGGTCGCCTCTTCCTGATCCTGGTCAGCGGCAATGTTGTAAGCACCGGAAACGCCGGTGGTGGTGTCTGAATCGATCAGCCCTGGGGTCACGTACGCTCCCCGGATGACTTCGTAGCCCTTGGGCGGCTGCTGGTTGGCGCCCGGACGCACGTCCTCAATTTTGCCTTCGCGGATGAGCACCATCCCGGGACCGCCTTGCGAGCCCGCATCCATGGTGTAGACATGATCGGCGATCACGGCTAGATTCTGTGCCTGCAGTGATGACGTAAGGGCGAGTGCGGCTAAGAGCGCAAGGGGTGCGGCTCCATTTTTCGCGCGACAGGGTCTAATTGGCTTCAATTGCATTCCACTCTCATTGCGCCCCTCCCGCGGTTTGCGGATAGCGGCTGGTTACCTGGAAACCTCCGGTGGCGTAGTGCAGATCGGCAGGGCTGGCACGGTCGAAGACCCTTTCGCCCTCGATCCACGTTTCCTGAACATGCGTATACACGCTTAGCGGCGCTCCCGTGAGGACAATGAAGTCTGCATCTTTGCCTGCTTCGAGGCTACCGACCCGGCTCTGCAGGTCGAGCATTTCCGCGGGATAAATAGTGAGGCCTTTCAGTGCCGCGTCCTCGCTCATGCCGCCACGAACGGCGAGCGCCGCCGAGCGCAGCAACAGGCGAGAGTTGGTGATGGGATCGTCGGTGTTGAAGGCTACCTTCACTCCAGCCTTCTCCAGGCGCGCGGGACAGCTCATGGTTAAGCCGATGGTTTCCGGCTTGCCGCCGGGAGCATCGATCATGGTGTAGCTCACGCCGATATGGCGCTTCGCCAACTCGCCGGCTACCTCGCAGGATTCGGTTCCGTGGTGCACTACGACGCGGTAGTGAAATTCATCCGCCAGGCGAAGCACGGTCATCACGTCATCAGCACGGTGGGTGTGGTTGTGCACGACGCGCTTGCCGTCGAGAACCTGGACGAGCGCATCCATTCCCAGATCGTGATCCGGCTCTTTCGCGCTTTTGTCTTTGGCCGCAACCGCCTTGGCGTAGGCATCCCACTTCGCCTGGTACTGTTGCGCCTTGATGTAGATACCGCGGGCCAGGGCGGCCTCTTCCATCCTGGTCATGGGAGCCTGGCCGCGGCTCCCGTAGCCTTTGGGATTGGTTCCATTGGCCATCTTCATGCCGCCGATCGTCCCTGGGATCAGCATCTGTTCCATGGTCGTTCCGCGCAGTTTCACGTAGGCGGTTTGGCCGCCCATCACGTTGCCGCTCCCGGGCATGATGTTCGCGGTGGTGATGCCGCCGGAGGTCGCGATACGAATGTTCGGGTCTGCGGGATCGATGGCGTCGAGCGCGCGCAAGGCCGGCTGCACCGGGCCGCTGCCTTCATTGCCGTCCTGCCCATCGGAGGTCGTGGGATTGCCCATGATGCCGATATGCGAGTGCGAGTCGACGATGCCGGGCATGATGATTTTCCCCGTAGCATCCTCAGTTTTCGCGCCGGCCGGGATTGTGACTTTGCCTTCTTCGCCGACGGCGATGATCTTACCGCCCTGGATCACCAGAACCCCCTGGGCAATGGGTGGAGCGGTGATGGGCAGGATACGGGCGCCTCGCATCACGAGGACCGATGGATCGTGAGCGGTCTGGGCTGGGGATGGAGTGATGAAAAGGGCAAGCAGCCCGCTCAGGGGAAACATTTTCCAACTCTGCATCCGGGAACATCCTGACTTTAAGTTGCCCGAGTATACACTGCCCCTCCAGCTGGTACGAGGCGCGTCGCAAGGGTGCGGTACCTCCATCTTTGGGTGGATGCTTGCGGAATACTGCTCGTATAGAGTGCGCGGTATGGCGATTTTGACGGAACCTATCGGTAGTATTCCGCGGCCTGCTGCGTTGCTTCAGGCCGTGGCCGATGCAGAAGCGAAGAAGATTAGCCCGGCGATGCTTGCGGAGGCTTTTGCCGAGGCTACCCGCGACACCATCCAGCGATTTGAGCAGACGGGGTCGCCAGTCATTACGGACGGGGAACAGACGAAGCCGAGCTTCGCGACCTATCCTCTTTTTGGGTTGAAGAATCTTGCTCCCGACGGAGTGACGATTCCCTTTGCCGACGGGCATACACGCCAGCTACCGCGCTTGACCGCGGGGCCGTTCCGTTATGGCGTGCACGCCGGCTCGTACCTGCAGGCCGCCCGCGGCTTCACCAGCTTTCCGGTGAAGCAGGCGGTTATTTCCGCCTCTGCGTTGAGCCTGCTCTATCCCGCGGCCGGGATCCCCGGCTATCCCCAGGATGCGTTCACGGCGGACCTTATCGGGGAAGCGCAGAACGATATTCGGGGCGCACTCGACGCCGGGGCCGCAAATGTGCAGATTGACTTCACAGAGGCGAGGCTGTCGCTCAAGCTCGATCCCAGTGGGAATCTCCTGCGGCACTTTGTCGCGCTCAACAACCAGGTGCTGGAGCACTTCACCGCGGCACAGCGGTTACGCATTGGAGTGCATGTTTGCCCCGGCGGCGATCACGACTCCACCCACAGTGCGGATATTGATTACGCGGGATTGCTGCCCGATCTCTTTCAAATGAAGGTTGGGCGGTTTTATTTGCAAATGGCGAGCGAGCCGGACAGGAAACGCGTTCTCCGCCTTGTGAGCCAGCTTATGCGGCCGGATCATATCGTTTTTGTGGGCGTGATCGATCCCATCAACCCGATCATTGAAACTGCGGCCCAGGTGCGCGATCGCGCGCTGGAAGCAGCGTCCTTTCTCCCTCCCGCTCAAATGGGAACCACGGATGACTGCGGGTTCTCTCCCTTCGCCGATGACACATCCACCGCACGAGACATCGCCTTCCGCAAGATCCAGGCCCGGGTGGAGGGTACTGCGTTGGCGGCTCGCGAGCTCGGTCTCTAATCGACGGCCATCAATCCCTGGAACTATCATGTTTGAGAATGCGTATCCCGGGATAGCCCGCACGAGCGAAGGCCCCGGTTCGTGCTTTGCATCCTGTTCCTAAGGGGGAAGTATGAACGCCGACTTTCGGCTTGCCCTGCGGCAGTTGCGCAAATCCCCAGGATTCACGGTTCCTGCCGTGCTCACCCTGGCGCTCGCCATTGGCGCCAACGCCGTCGTCTTCAGTGTGCTGAATGCCCTGGTGCTGCGACCGGTCAAGGTGCCCCACCCGGACAACCTTTATATGCTGCAGCGAAACTTCGAACGTGGGAGCACTCCCTCGCACTCGTACCTCGACTACATCGACCTGCGCGATCGAAATCGCAGCTTTGAGTCGCTGGTTTCCTATGACATTTCGGGCGGCGGCTTCGGACTGGACACGGGTAGCGGCAATCCTTCGGTGGTCTGGCCGTACATGGTCACTGGCAATTACTTCGACTCGCTGGGCATACAGCCGTATCTTGGCCGCTTTCTGCATAGCTCCGATGAGCATGGAAAGAACAGTGTGCCCTTTGTGGTGCTGAGCTACGACTATTGGCACACCCACTTCAACGCCGACCGCGGGGCGGTGGGCCGCACGGTGCAGATCAATAAGCATCCCTACATCATTGCCGGGGTAGCGCCGCCCGGCTTCCGCGGCACGGAGCTTTTCTTCTCGCCCGACCTGTGGACCCCTATGGTCGACCTGGGCCAGATGGCCGGCTGGGACCCACTGGAAGATCGCGGCTCCCACTTCACCTGGATCATCGGCCATCTGAAACCCGGCGTCACACCGGCGATGGCCGCCGCGGATCTGAACACCATTGCTGCGTCGTTGGCAAAGCAGTATCCGAAGGAGGATGATGGCCTGAGATTCTCCCTGGCGCGGCCGGGATTAGTAGGCGATACGCTGGGCCGTCCGGCGCGTGCGTTTATGGCAGGACTCATGCTGCTGGCGGGATTGATCCTGCTGGCCGCATGCGCCAATCTTGGCAGCCTGTTCGCCGCGCGAACGGCTGACCGTGCGCGTGAGATTGCGGTGCGCATGGCTTTGGGATCGCCTCGGCAACTGATTTTGCGCCAGCTTTTCACCGAAGCGGTTTTGGTATCTGTAACCGGAGGTGTGCTCGGTATGGCGGGCGCGGTGGCGATTCTGCGGGTGTTGAGTACCTGGCGGCCGATTCCCGGTATTCCGATCAATGTGCCGGTTAATCCGGATGCCAAGACCTACATCCTCGCGCTGCTGCTGGCGCTGCTCAGTGGATTTTTCTTCGCATTGGTCCCGGTCCGCCAGGTGTTGCGCTCCGATCCGTGGAAGGTGATCCGCGCGGGATCGACCGGCATCGGCGGTACGCGCCGGTTTACGCTGCGAGACATTTTGCTTGCGGTGCAAATTGCGCTCTGCGCCGTTCTGGTGACCTCTTCCCTGGTTGCGGTGCGGGGTCTGGCGCGCTCGCTGCACAGTCAATATGGTTTTCAGCCCGAGGGCGTGATGCTGGCGCAAACCGATCTGCACATGGCCGGCTATAGTGACGAACAGCGATTGGTGATGCAACGGCGGATGCTGGATGCCGTGGCGGCGATCCCCGGTGTCACCTCCGTTGGCTACACCGACCGGCTGGCACTCAGCATCGGCGGTAACGATTCGACGGTTTTTAGCGACACCACGACGGATTACCGGCCAACGAATTCGGTTGCCGACGCGCAGCAATTCAACGTCTCCCCGGATTATTTCCACGCAGCCGGGACGACGCTGCTGGCAGGACGGAGCTTTACCCTGCACGACGACGCCAAGGCTCCCCTGGTGGCTGTGGTCAATCGTGAATTTGCCCGCAAGCTATTTGGCTCTGTCGATAAGGCTATCGGTGGCCACTACAAAGTGTGGGGTGGTAAACGGATGGAAATCGTCGGTGTGGTGGAAGACGGCAAATATGAAACGCTGACGGAAGACCCTGAGCCGGCCATGTTCTATCCGTTCCTGCAACAGCCTTCGAATAATGTGCGTCTTATTGTTCGATCGGGCCGGGCCCCGCAAGAAGTTGCGGCCGCCGTGCAGCGGACCCTGCACGAACTCGATCCCACGCTTCCCTTCGAGATCAAGACCTGGAGCACGGAGCTCGGTTCTGCTCTTTTTCCCGCTCGTGTGGCCACGGTATCTCTGGGCGTGTTGGGTATGCTCGGCGCGATGCTCGCCATTACCGGCATTTTCGGCATGGCCTCGTACGTAGTGACCAAACGCCTGCGTGAGTTGGGCATCCGTGTGGCGCTCGGCGCCAACCACCGCAAGGTGCTGGGCGCTGCGCTAGGAAGGGCTTTCCGCCTGCTGGCCATTGGATCGGTGGCGGGGATGATTCTCGGAGTGCTGGCCAGCCGTGTGCTTTCGTCTATTGTTTATCAGGCCACGCCCAAAGATCCGATCGTGCTCTGCGGTGTCATTGTGACCATGCTGCTGGTGGGCCTGGTCGCGTCCTGGATTCCTGCCCGGCACGCGCTCGCCGTGGATCCCATGATTTTGTTGCGTGAGGAATAGGAAGGCTTAACGGTGAGGAGAACGTGACGGCCTGTCACCCATTGGCTTGGACTTGGCGAGAAAGGCGCGCTCGGCTCCGGTCTCATCGGGTTGGCAGGTGGGACACCAATACAGGGTTCTTCCGGCCATCTCGACGCGGCGAATCGTGGTTCCGCAAACGAAGCAGGGCTTGCCGTGACGGCGGTATACGTAGTGGGTCTCTTCGCGCTCTGCTTTTCCCCCTGGATGCGGGCGATCTTTGGGTCGCGTGGTCACGATGCGACGATCAACCATGCCGTCCGGCATGAGTTTCACTGCGTCGTTCCATATCGCCTTCACCGTTTTGCCGGATGTATCCTTGCCGGCGGTAAATGGACTTTGTTTTGCGCGATACAGTAATTCAGCACGGTAGATGTTACCGATGCCGGCGAAGACTGCCTGATCCATGAGGAGCGCCCCGATCGAAAGATTCGCCGTCCGCACGCGAGCATAGGCGGGCGCAGGATCGGCATGGGGCGTGAGCGGGTCGGGGCCCAGGCGATCCTCAAGTGCTTGCCATTGTGCATCGGTGAAAACGGAGCAGTCGGTCGCACCACGCAACTCCAGCCAGTCGGTCCTGGTTGACCACCTCATACGCAGAATTCCTTTCACCTCGGGAAAGGGCATCTTGCCTTCGGTGAAGTCGCCAAAGCGGCCCAAATGCACGTGTAGCTTTAGGTCGCGGCCGAAATCGTAGCCCAGATGCTTGCCGTGGGCCAGGACGGATTTCAGCTTGCGCCCGCTGAGGAGCGGCGCATCGGGGAAGCGACCGTTGGGCGTCTCCACGCAGATGGTTTTGCCGGCATATGTTTCCTGATGGAGTTTGGCGTAGCGGTGTATTTCATTGCCTTCCGGCATTCGGGTCTCCTGCTTCGTCTCATGCTAGATGATGGGTGGCCCATTCATGCCTTCTGTTGGCTTGAGTGGGTTTTGGGGGCATGAACAACCACAGGTGAGCGGCGGCGCTAAGAACCCCGCTCCGGGGATTGAAGTTTCTGGAGGTCGGACCTGATGCGTGAGGAAAGTCCCTCCATGCCGGTGCTTTCCTGCAACAGGAGTGCGATGGTTCGGTCCAGTGCTGCGAGGAGGGCTTGCTTGTCTAAGGATTTTACGAGCGCATCGGATAGCCGTTCGCGCAGGTCAGACGGCAGGGCATCGAAACCTCGCCCATAGTGGGCCGGAAGACTGCGACGGAGACACGCCAGGCTCAAGGCGTAATCGCGCGCTGCGCTGAGCCAGTATTCGGCTTGGCAGGGACGGTCCCGCTCAATGCATACACGCGCTCGCACCAGGTGATGGGTTCCGTATCCGAAGAGATCGCCGGGCGTGGGCGGTAGCAAGGCCTGCTTTTCAACCGCGTTGCCGAATAGCAGCTTGAAGTTTGGGCCGATGGCGCCAAAGTCACTCGCAGGGGTAAAGGAGAGATCGAATTGAAGGCACCCCGGGAGCAGCAGGACGCGATAGATAGAAGTGCCGGACGGCAGATCGAAGAGACGGGTCGCGTCAAACTCTACTACCAGACGTTCGGTCCAGTCCTGCAAGACCTCGCGTACGTTCACGCCTTCTACGACGGCGAACGTGAGATCAAGATCCGACCATCGATCCCCTGGGCCCACCGCGAGTGATCCGACGATAGCAGCGCCCGCAATGCGCTTATCGGACTGGGCCCACGCAAGTACGCGGCTCGATACCTGCTCACGAAAGGCGACGCTGAACATTCGACCCCTTCTGCATGCGGTTGTAGAGTTCCTGGATGACCTCGACCCCCGCTACCGCCGCAGCTCTGTCTGGCTGCTCGTTGGTGTCGTTCCAACCCGTGTCGTCGCCGCCATGCAGCGGCTGCACCACGATGCCATCGCGGCGAGCAAGAACGCTCACGCCTTTATAGAAGAGCCCGTAGTGAACTCCCTCTTGCGGAATGAGCCACGCGATCTGACCACGAACCGGAATGATGCTTTCGTCGGACCATAACTGGCGCGCTCCGTATCCGGGACAATTGATGATCAGTGTTTGCGGAAGCGAAGCCAGATCCTGCGGTGATTGAAATTCGCGGGTCTCGATAAGGCCGCCGGCAATCATAAAGTCGTTCATCAATTGACGGGAATAGTCCGCGATATTGAACGTGAGCGAAGTTGTGCGCTCGACATACGGGGTAGGAAAGGGATTCGCTCCGACCGGAAGCTCCTGAGAGTCCGGCGTCAGGTCGGCAATGCGGTCCTCGTACTCTGCCCAGTCGTGTTGGTGAGGCCGCCGCGGATGTGAGCTTCGTTCGGCTGGACTCTCATCATTCAGGTAGTAGCGGTCTGTCCATTCGACCGGGTTCCCCGCCATGCCGAGATAACTCTGATACATGGCGAACGAAGTGCGGGCCATCGATTCCCACTCGGCGGCAAAATTCGGTGAGACCGCGGAAGTAAGGGCGATGCGCGAGTCCGGTGTCCATGATCCGGTCGCTCTTGCAGAACGCACGTAGGGCGGGCGCTCCTTGGCATAGATGGTGACCTTGAATCCGGCACGCTGCGCGGTGCTCGCGGCGGTCAGGCCAAGCGCGCCACAGCCGATGACCGCGAGCTCCTTCTTTCCGTTGGCCGCGGCGAGCGCCTTGCGCACCACCACATCCGCTGAGCCCCAGGAAAGGGACCATCCGCTACCGCCGTGTCCGTAGTTGTGAACGACGACCTTGTCGCCCAGGCGCTCCACGTCGAGCCTCGGCCCCGCGGCACGAAATGGCCGCAGGCACACGGTGATACGAAAGATGCGATCGACATCGGCGCGAATGGGAATAATGGGGCCGGGCAAATCGTAGAACGGCAGGGACGGTGCGGCAGGGATGGACGCCGTGAGAGGCTTCTTGGCACATCCACTGAGACCCATCGCGAGAGCGGCCGAGCCCTTAAGGAAAAAACGGCGGTCCATCGTGCATCTCCTAAACACCCATTTTCCTACAACATCACTTCGTTCCGGCAGATTGATTTTTTGGCGAGGCTCCAGAATCCGAGGATCGGCGCGCAGGCCATCCGAACGGGGATCGGTGTTCAGGGAACCGACCGGAATGTGTGAGCGGTCGTTATCTGCGCGGGTGAGCCGGTCGAACGATGGCCAGGGCGTGGCTGCTAGCCGAACTAAGCCGCTGACGGGCGGCAGAGGCGACACCCGTTATCTTCGCCACTCCCCCCTGCTGTGCAGCCTCAAGTAACGCTCCCTTATTACCGATATAGCTCTAAGATGAGGACTCCTCTGATCCATTGCCCGTCTCCGCATGATTTGCCGAGGAGAAAATGGGCATCGTCGCTATGGGGCCTGCTTTTGGTTGCGGCCTGCGGCCAGGGCGCCGCACAGGCATCCTCGTCGGCAACCATGGCAGTCACCATTACCGTGGCCGGTTCGGTCAGCTTTGTGTTGCAGACGGACGGGAGCGGCCTAACACTGACCAATTCTGGAACGTCCGCGGTCACCGCTGCGTTCGGAACCATGTCTGCCTATGGGGGAACAGTGCCGACCGGCGTTACGCGTACGGTGAATGCTCCCACCAACTGGAAGGTCAGTACGCCGTTCGATGCGGTGGTGCAGATCGCCAACCAGACCAGCGCGAACTACACGCTCACCGCTCAATTGCAGACGACGGACTCGACGAACACGTGGCAGATAAATTCCACGACGATCACGTCCGCTTCTGCTTCCACGTTGACTTCGACCGGCAGCTACGGAACGACCTCATTTACCTTCAACCTGACCATTCCGTTTTCTGAATCGGCCGGTCTCATCAGCAACACGCTCAACTTTGTGGTCACGGCGAACTAGAGGGGGACGTTCCACAGTGCGATCCATTCTGAAGCATGTTGCTACCTGGGCAGTCCTCCTGGGATGGATCGCTCCGTCAGCCCGGCCGGCAGGGGCACAATGCCTGCTGTCGCTTTGCGGCCTGACCATTGTTCTGCAATCAGACGCCAGCGGAGTCATGCTGGGCGGAAGCGGCACGAACTCGACCAGCCTGTCGTTCACCACCATGCAGGCTTACGGAGGTAGCGTGCCTACCGGTGTTACAAAAACCGTGGGAGCCACCAATTGGACAGTCGCCACGCCGTTCGACGTGAAGGTCACGTGTCAGAACTTGTTGACGTTCCTCGCCTGTACCCTGGGACTTTCTTCGAGTTATACGCTCACCGCGCAATTGCAGTCTTCCGACGTCATCAATACGTGGCGTATCGGAGGCTCGACGCTGAGCAGTGGCAGCCCTTTGACCGTTACCTCCAGCGGCACCTACGCCGCAGCTACCGCCTACACCCTGTCCTTGATCATTCCTTTTAGCGAGGCTGCGGGAACGATCAGCAACACTGTGAATTTCATGGCCACGGCCAATTGAGGGACCGATGAAATGCAAATGCACGTTGGCGCTTCGGTTGTGCTTCTTCACGATCGCGCTGGCCTCCTTCGTGTCCTCGACGGCGCTGGTGGGTCAGTCACTGAATGAGGATAACGATGGCCCTCCCACCCTGACTCTCAGCCCAGCGGTGATTATGGTGAAGGCAAAACCGGGACAAACCATTTCCCAGGAGCTGACCCTGTGGAACAACACCGGTAGCGAGCTGGCATTTGAGATGCAAGCATTGGACGTCGTGGTACGCGACGGCAAACGAGTGTTTGTACCGGCGGGCGAACTGGAAGGGGGTATCGCCCGCTATGCCTCGTTCACCAACGACCACCCGGTGGCGCTGCCCCGCTCTTCCGTAACCACTCGAGTGACACTTACGCTGCCGGCTTCGCCCGAAGCACGGGCCATTGCCTGCACCTTCATGGGTCGAACGGTGATGGGCGAAAGCCATGCGGTGGAAATGACCGCTTCGCTGGGAACGCTCTTCACCTTTACCCTGACCGACGACTTCCAGGTGGAGAAACAGCCTCTGCAGATATCAGTCGATGCCGAGGCGAAGACCATCATTTTTCGCGAGCGACTTAAGAATACCGGCAGCGATCCGATCGTGCCGAAAGGCGTGGTCGCAGTTACCAATGAAAGTGGCGCTTTGATCGCCCGGGTGCCCATTGAGAGCCAACGCCTATTGCCGGGCGAAAGCCTGGAGTTTATCGCAGAGCATCCCGGCCTGCCTCGGGCCGGCAATTATAAAGCGCTGTTCCTGGTTGAACACCAAACCGCGTTGGTCACCAATGCTGCCGAATTCACCGTCAAGTGAAGTGTGCGTTCGTCATCCTACTCTTTGCGGCTGGTTCGCTCTCCGCCCAGGTTATCGTAAAGTCCGGCGCACAGGTTCGCCTCCCGGCGCCCGGCGCGACTTCGGCGGTTTCACTCGATCCGCACGTGGCGGATGCCGCCATGGAGAATGGCATTCTTATCGTTACCGGCATCGATCCCGGCGACACACGCGTCGTTGCCTTCAAAGAGGCGGTTGTCGCGGAGTTCTCCATCCACGTTTCCCCGGGGCCTCCTCATTACCCGCCAGGTTTTGTCTCACCCGAAGATCCCAACAACGAAACCGGTAGCTACGAGACGCTGTTCAGCTCAGACCGGCTGCTGTTTGAGAATATTGTGGACCTGGAACACCGCGGCCTGCTGCAGACGACACAACTGCACTTCGCCTCTGCCAGTTATGCCGGCGCGGACCAGCCCACCACCTTTGTGCCCTCTGCGTATTACCGTGTGATCACCCGGCACACGGATGTCACCCTACTTGACCGGACGGTGAATGAGTCGCCGTTAACGTTACAAAATGTGGTGTTACGGGGGCTTCACGTGCAGGCGGGCGACTGGCACTTTCACGGCGGGTATACATCCTCCGCGGAATTCGCCGATGTGTTGATTCCGACGGAGAAAGAGTTAGCCACCGGGCTGAGCGCAAATGTCTGGTTGTCGAGGTCCATGACCCTAACCCCGGGGCTTTATTTTCTTCGTTCCATCGATCTGACGAACGGCCGGCCTCATTCCGGACTCATCGCTTCCCTGCTCTGGGACGGCAACTTTGCTCCCCATTGGACGCTGCGCGGTGAAGTGGCTTATGGCCGTGGATTGGCTTACGCAGGGGAAGCCCACCACAATACCGAGACCACGCAGCTCAACGCCACGATCATGCAACGCAAACTGTCGTTTCCGTCGCTGCGCACCAGCAGTCTTCCCGGCCTCAACGCGGCCGCCTATTGGACCCAGTTGTTGGGACCGCGATGGTGTCTCTACTCTGGCGGCAGCGTCAATAACAATATTCTGCAGACTATTCGCCAGGATTCGCAAATGGCGTTTGGCAACGTGCGTTTCCAGCTTTCCCGATCGTGGTCGGCGAGCAGCGGCTTCAATTACGGATCCTTTACCACCGCGCGGTTCCCTACGGTGACTACGGTGAACCTGCCGCAGCAGATCAGTTTCAATCGCGCTCGATTTGGCGCCGGCTTGCAATATCGCGTTTCCACCATTTCCGATAGTTTTTCAAACGGAGGTGGCATCACGGAAAATATTCGCCTGCGCGTACGCCGCTTCGAACTGGGGGAGTTTCTCGATTGGCAGAAGGATGCGTTGAGCATCCAATCCCTTTCGTCGCAGTTGCCGGCGTTGCAGCAGGCATTGCAAAAGCTGGGCATCGTATCGGTTGGTCCGGAACAACTGACAGGTCTGCTGCAGGATGCGGCTTTTCTGCACAGCCTGGGATTTGCCAACCAGGCGCAAATGCTTACGGTTCCGCGCCGCTTGCAGGGTGGCGGAACCCTGAGCTGGTCTTCGACCGGCGCACATCCACACCAGGTAAGTATCTCCTATCTTGCAAGCACGAATCGCTTTCAGGGCTCGCAAACGAAACTGTCTGCCTTTACGGGCGCTTATACGAAGGCCATTGGTAACAATAACTATTTGCAGGCGAACTGTTCGCTGGTGCGCTCCGATGCTTTGGGATCTGATACGCAGAGTGCCCTGGTTTCTGTGTCCTTCCGGCACATTTTTTCCCGAGCACCTGGGCTGTTTTCCGGAGAGAAAAGGACCGGTATCGACGGGACCGTCTTTGTCGATCGAACGCGTCACGGTGTTTACGTTCTCGGGAGTGAGCTCGTGCCCGGAGCAACGGTGATCCTCGATGGTCAACGGAGTGTGGTGACCGATGCGTCGGGACGCTTTCATTTCGGCGGCGTGAGTACAGGCGACCATCGGTTGGAACTGCAGTACAGGTCTGACCGCGAACACTATTTCACTACCCCCACCGACACGGTGGTTGCCGGCGGTGCCAGCATCGACTTTGGCGTCGCGTTTGCTGAGATGGATCTGTGGGGATACGTGCAAGACGATACGGGAAGCGGATTGGGAGATGTGAAGCTGCTGGTAAAAAGCGCGTCAGGAGACCGGTTGCTTTCGACCGACAAGAGCGGCAAATTCGATCTGCCGAACGTGCAGCCCGGGATTTATTCGGTGGCCGTGGATCCTGAAAGTGTGGAGCTGGGCTACTCCACCGAGGGGCTGGCTACCATCGCCATCAGGGCAAGCGAGAGCTCAACACCGCACCCAATATTCAAGATTCCAGCGATGAGAACCTTCACGGGACGAGTGACCGTCTACGACCCCTCCTCCGGCAGTTATGTTGCCGTAAAAGGTGCAGCGCTGCACATCGCCCTGCTGGGGCGCGACACCATCACGGACAACGACGGCCGGTTTGCACTGAGCGGTCTGCCGGCGGGCGACCTGGATATGAGGCTGACTGCGGCGCAATCTTCGTTGCACGTGACGATTCACCTACCCCCGCAACCGGTGGCGCTGCGGCGAGATTTCCAGATCTCTTCTCTGAACGGCGAGATTGCTTCCGCGATAGGCAGCGAATCGCGATAGCGGTTCTTCGGGAGAGACGAGATACTGGTTGAACCCGTTGCCTGGCCAGACAGCTTCAAAGCTGGCGGATAAAGCGTCTAAAACGCTGGCGGCGGCACTTCCACAAGCGAGTCGCAGCCTTAATTCAGTAAAACTTTATAAAATTTGGCCTTTTGGGGTCATTTTGCGCATTGCCGGTCACTGCATGCGTATATTGCGTTTTCTCAGGGGAACTCAACGGCGCCCGGCAAAAGGGGTGGCTTCTTATGAAGGAAGGAACTCTGGTGTGAGAAGCAGAGGCGAACGCCGGCACATACGGGGACGACGGCGTTGTTTTGGATGGGCTTAAGGCGTTGGCAAGCGTGGACTCTCTGCGGTTCGCAGGGGCGTTTTATCGGGTTTGCCCGAAGATGATCAAATTTTTATTTTCTTGCCCCTTCTCCCGGCCTCCGGATGGCCGTGACCGGCGAGAGGGGCGCTCGCTCGGGGTCGTAGGGAACGGGGCCCCTGGGGGACCGGCGGTGAACTTCTTCTCGTTGTCAAAACTACTTTATCAAGAGAGCGCCTGGGCGCACCCTTCCCGAGGGGCCGGGTTTACGCGGCGGTGCAGGTACCTGCAGCCATTGCTTTGCAGTCGTGCGATTTTTAGCAGGGAATCTCTCTTCTGAGATTCATGCAGACGCGCACCTAGAAGAGCGGGTGCTACGCCGGGCAGGGCTTTCCGGTACGAAGGCCCTGACGAGTGATTTTCTACCTTCAGAGTAGTGCGGTTTCGCAATCCCGTCGAGAGCCCTATGAAATTCTTTGGTAACCTTGGCGGTGACCAGATAGGAGAAGCTTACCCGCTTGATGCCTGAGCTATGGGAGCGGTACGATAGGCACCGCAAAGCTGCGCTTAACCAGAAGGCGTTTGCGGGGCACGGTCATATCTGCTTTTGGGAGCTCCATCGTCGGTGATCTTCCTGTCTGTCCCCGGGTCTGTCTTAACGCTGCCGCTGATGTTGCCTTCCCACCGACAGAAAGGGGTCGGCACTCGGTTGCATGTTTTCGGAGCTTAATGATCCCGCCCGCCAGCCCTCTGTCTACGCTTCGCTGCAACCCCTCGCGGGATCAAAGGCAAGACTCGAGGCCAGAATGGAGTCGCTTCTCCTTTTCCGTAGGGCTCTTCCATCCCCTACAGTGTGCCGGTTTATCCCGGCGCTCTTTGTCCCCGGGTCTGTCTAGAGGCGGTGGTCGCTTTCACCGGATCATGCCGTGTACTTGCGTGCCTTTGGTGAGCTATCAGCAAAATTAAGGCTTGTATTCGATTTTCAGCTCCAGCACACTGGCCACAATCGTGGATGCAGAATTGGAAGGGTCAGGTCTCTTTTATGTGTTCATTTGCCATGCGGAGAAATACTCTTTGGGCCTGGGCTCTCTGGTTCGCTTTTGGGATTCTCGGTTTCGGGAGTGAACCAACGACAGCGCAAACCTCGCCAGTCCTCTTTCCTGTTGCCAAGCAGTTACCTCTTTCCGGCAGCGCGTATCCAGAGTTTGCCGGCGATTTCAATGGGGACGGCGTCCCCGACCTTGCGTACCTCGGGGGCGTTGGCTTAGAGATCGTACTGAGTGCCGGTAGCAACACGCCGACTACTGTAACCACCGCGCTCACTTGCCCGGGGGCCTCGGCGGTGCAGGCGCAGCCGAGTTTCGCCGATGTGAACAATGACAAGAAGCTAGACCTGATTTATTCCTGCAGTGGATATATAACAATCCAGTTGGGAAACGGGGACGGCACTTTTCAGACTCCCGCCTACTTTGCGATCAACAACGCCGGGACACCAGTCCTGGTTGACTTGAACGGTGATGGGTTTTTAGATATCGCAACCCTGGTTTCCAGCAGCACGGCCCCGCAAGTGGCCGTTCTGTTGAACCAGGGGTCGACCAATCCGGGAGTGTTTCAAATTCCCAAGCCGTACCCAGCACCTGCGGGATCCTCTAGTCTGCTAGCCGGTGACTTCAATGGCGACGGCAAACAAGACCTCATCACGTCGATTCTTGCGACATCGCCAAATATCGTGTACACCGGTTTTTCCATTCTCTACGGGCGGGGAGATGGAACACTTAACGCCAGTACGACACAATCCGCAAACTTCACCGGCTTCACGATCGGCGACTTCAATAACGATGGGATCACGGATATTGCTCTGCAGCTGGTCCCTCCAAGCAACACCAGCCTCTTTACCTCGGTGCAGGTGCTTCTCGGCAGCACCAGCGGCACTTTCAGCCAGAGTGCGTCCTTACAAGTTTTAGCGGAACTGCCGGGCGCCACTAACCTTATGGAAGCCACTGATCTTACTAAAAGCGACAACCTTGATCTGGTGGTTGCGAGCAATGTTTTGGATGTGTTTGTCGGAGATGGCAAGGGCGGATTCACACACTCCGGCAGCTACCCAGTAACGTCAAACGGGGAATACCCACTGCTCTTTGCGGATCTTAGTGGCAGCGGGAACCCGGGTTTGATTTTCGGCAACCCCTACGGAGCCTTCTACTTTCCCGGCAATGGCGACGGAACGCTGCAGGCGTCGCCGGGCACACCCGTTGTGGGGCCGGTGGCTGACGTAAACAATGACGGTATCGCCGACATGGTGTTTACGACGTCTCAAACCATTGGGACCTCCTTCGGAGTAGCACTGGGCAGAGGCGATGGGACGTTTTCTATCCTGGATCAAGCGATCCCACTCCCGGCCTCAGACAAATATTACCTGATGACCGGGGACTTCAACGGTGACGGAAACATCGATACCATTGCCATTAACCCCGGCAGCGTAGGCGACGACGTTTGTGTGGAGCCCCCAAATGCCCAGCTGATCTCTTATCTGGGGAGTGGCAACGGTCGATTCCAGGCCGTGGGTACCCCTGTGGCCCTCGGGGTCAGCTATCCCGGGGCCGGCGTAACAGGCGATTTCAATTCCGACGGAAAGCTCGATCTTATTCTTCCTTACGGAGCAGGCACCGTATGCGGGCTGGGGCTTGTATTCGTCCCCGGAAATGGAGATGGGACCTTTGGCACTCCTGTCCCGCTGAATGTGACTCAGAACAACCAGTACCCCGGCCTTCTGGTTGGCGACCTGAACAACGATAAAAAGCTTGATTTCGTTTGGGGCAACGCTGTCTTTCTCGGCAATGGGGATGGAACTTTCAGACAAATCCCGCTGACGGTCCCTGTCAGTACAGGCCAGTTCCCCGCGTTGGTTGCACTCTCAGATCTCAATGGAGACGGTATTCTTGATGCCGTGGCCAGTCCCGGTACCGCCATCTACGCGGGAAATGGCGATGGGACTTTTCAGACGACGCCTTTCTACACTGTACCGTTGCCGCAGTATACCTACTCCTTTGCGGCCGCTGACGTGAACGGGGATAGCAAGCCAGACCTACTTTTCGTGGAGCAGGGTGGAGGTTCTTCTTTTCTCGCGGTTTACGTGGGAGATGGAAGTGGCAATTTCACACCAGATACAAATGCCTACTATGTAAACGCATCGCAGTATGAATACGATGAAAATCCGCCGTCGCCAACCCGGCTTAACAGTCAGGCTCCGCCTCTTGCTAGCGACAGCAAGCTGGATATGCTGATTCCATTAGGCGGCAGTTCAGGTTCTACGTATGCAGTTTCCTTGTTAAATCAGACCAATCCTCCTCCCGTGAAGCCCAGTCCGATCACAACCGTCACGGCGCTGCAGGCTTCTCCGACGACAGGAACGCCGGGTTGGACAATCACCTTCACCGCATCGGTCTTCGGGACAAACCCGAGTGGGCGCGTCACTTTTACAGCTAATGGAAATGATCTCGGAACCGGGGCACTTGCAAACGGGGCCGCGACGCTGCAAACGTCCTTTGCGAGCGCCGGCAGCTATGCAGTGACGGCGTCCTATCCGGGTGATAGCAACAACAGCGCAAGTACCTCCGCAGTCGTCACCGTGACCATCGGACAAGCGGCCACGACCACCAGCTTGCAGGCCTCTCCTTCCGCAGGCGACGTGAATGGGCAGATCACGTTAACGGCAACAGTGACTGGGTCCGTTCCTACCGGCACGGTTACATTTGCCACCGGCACGACCAGCCTGGGCAAAGCGACGGTAAGCAACGGGGCGGCGACACTGCAGACTTCGTTTGCAGCCGCGGGCAGCTACCCCATCACGGCAACCTACGGGGGAGACGCAAATAATCTAAGCAGTACTTCCAGTGCTGTCACGGTGGTGATCGCCGCACCCGGCTTTACCGTTGCAGCCTCGCCTTCCTCTGCATCGGTCACCGCTGGCCAGTCCGCGACATTTACCTTTACGGTTACGCCTTCAGGAGGCTACAGCGGAACGGTGAAGTTCTCCTGCGGCACACTACCCAGCATGGCAGCGTGTGCGTTTTCTCCCGCCAGTATCACGACATCCGGTAGCGCGGCGGCAAGCAGCACATTGACTGTTACGACAGCTGCAGCTACGGCTATGCTCCATCCAGACCAGCCCTTCGGTCCCTACGGTCCATGGCTGCCGGTGAGTGGACTTGCCCTGGCGGGCTTAACTGGGCTGGGGTTTGCTCCTGGCAGGGTAAAGCGATGGAACAGCAAATTGCGTCTGCTGAGCTGGGCATTGTTGTTGGCGTCGGTGTCTCTTGGCGCATTGGGCTGTGGAGGAGGCAACAGTACGCCTTCCAACCCTGGTACCCCTGCTGGGTCATACACCGTATCGGTGACCGCCGGCGACAGCGCCGGCGGTCCGCAACAATCGACCACCGTTTCTTTGGTAGTCCGATAGAGCGGATATCTGGATAGCTGCAGGAGGTTGCTCCCCGGGAAATCTCGCCCCATCTCCATTTTGCAATCGTGGTTGGTCCGTTGTTCCTCCGAAAGAGCGCAATGAGCGACGAGTTGGATTCATGAACTTTTCCAACTGTCTCTTCGAAGGAAGAGAAATCCACAGGCGACGTAAGCAAATCATTTTTACCGGGGAACAAACTGGAAGTCCTGAACGACGACCTCGAGCGGACGGGTAGGAGCAACCTTGTAGCTCCAAAAGTTGATGCCGACAGGGCAGGCAGTTTGTGGCACGGACGTGACCGTGCCATGAAAGGTGTCGGGTTTGAGAACGCGTCCCGTGGTGCCCAGGGGCACCGTGCCGGCATCCAAAAGGATGTTATCCGGTGACCGGGTCATGCGGACGGTGGTCGGCCAGATCTACTCGCTGCAGTGGAAGCAGTGAATCCCGAATCAAGTTTGGACTCCCTGGAGAGAGGGTGGACCATGCTACCCGCGCAAACATGTTCGGTCCCTCTTGTTTACGTGGCCGCGCTGTTTGAAATTACGTTTTCCAAGAGTCCTGGTTTCCCGTTGAGCGCGAGAGCGCACACCCTACGGCACCGTCTGCTCTTCGGACGAAGGCGTATATTCATTTTCATCAGGAGTGCGCGACGCGCGTTTGCCGGGTATGCCATGGTGGCGACAGGTTACTTTCGCAGTCTTTCTTTTGGCCACCTGTCTCACTGCCTGGCCGCAAAAAGAAACCGCGACGGTTAGCCTTGCCCAGCGCCGGCCCCCCGCGGCAGCAGTGGGGCTCAACGGATTGATTCGACTGGATGTAACCGTAACGGATCAAGCCGGCGAGCCGATCGGTCTCCTGCATCGAAGCGACTTCACTCTGCTCGACAATGGTCAGCCACAGAACATTGTCGCGTTTCAGGCATCGAACGATGATGCTGCCGCGATCGACTCCACCGCAAGCGTTGTCATTCTGCTCGATATGCTGCAAGTGCCGCCGGAGATGGCCGTCTTTGAGCAGGAACAGACGATTGCGTTTTTGCGGCGCTATGACGGATTTCTGTTGCGGCCGGTCACTATCTACTCCCTGGATGCCCATGGGCTGACGCGTATCCCAGGACCTTCGCGGGACGGCAACCTGCTGGCGAAGGAACTGGCGTCCAACATGACGACAAAAGTTCCCCGCGATTCTCGGGGTATTCCGCAGGACGCCATCGATAAGACCTACGGGCGGTATCCCCAACTCGAAGCAGTGCGGGCGATCGGCGTCATCGCTGCTGAGCAATCTCGCAATCCCGGCCGCAAACTACTGCTATGGGTGGGGAGTGGCCTCAATGACCGGGGGAGTGGAGCTTACCTCGACACCACGTATTACTACCGCCCTATGCAGGGAGAAGGGGGCGTTCTCGCCAATGCGATGGCGGATCCACTATTCGCCCAACACCTTTTCGACAAGATTTGCTGGTACTCTGCGTTGCTGCGTGAGGCCCGAGTCTCGATCGACGCCTTCTCTTTGGGGGAACAAACCTGGTCGCTCACGCAGCCGAACTGGGGTTTGCAAAAGGACGCGTGGACGGCGTTCGAGAAAGGGGTACACGCGCCGGCGCAAGCAAACGTGATGGACCTGTATAAGAAGGTGCTTGCAGTGCAGAGTGGAGGACGGGTGGTGCCGGAAGGGCGAGACCTGGCTACACAAATGACCGAGAGTGTGCAGCGTCTCGCCGTGTTTTATACGCTTACCTTTGAGCCGCCTCTCGCCGCGCATGCCGACGAGTATCATTCCCTGGCGGTGACGATAGCGCGGCCGGGGCTGACTGCGGCCACCAGCACCGGTTATTATGACCAACCCTATTATGAGGACGCTCCGAACGCCGTCATGCAGCACGTCACGGTAGCGGAGTTACAGCAGAGACTGCAGGCTGACTCGAAGCGGGCGGTCACGCAAGCACTGCCCAACCTGATCCTGAGCGAGCGGCTCACCAGCGCGCAGCAGGCGACGCTGCGAGCGGAAGTGCGCCGGGGCGAAGCCCGCGAACAATTCGATGCCCTGGCCGACGAATCGCAATTCATGGCTCCCGTGGCTTCGAATGGCCTGCCTCATCCTCCGCCCGATTTACCGGAACAGCAACGGATACTTTCCGCAGCCGATCGATTTCTCACCGAGAACACTGCACGTCTGCCAAATTTCTTTGCCAGGCGCAGTGCGGTAACCCTTGCGGATGGTGCGGGCCTGCGCGAGTTCGACACCGCGATCAAGGCGGAACCCTTTCATGTGGCGCAAAAGTTCGATGCGACTGTGTCGTATCGAAAGGGAGCCGAGGTGGTTACCGCGTCGACGCACATCAGCTCCCCCGACACACAGCCTTTGTGGACTTACGGCACATTCGGGCCCTTGCTGCGCGCTACGTTGCGGGCCGCGATGGACCTGAAGAAGGGCGTGCAGTGGGTTCGCTGGGAAGAGGGTCCCGATGGCCGGCGCGCTGTGTTTCGCTTTGCTGTTCCGGCAGACAAGGCAGGATATCTGCGGGTGGATGGCTGTTGTTTGCCGCAAGCGACTGGGGACAATCGATACGAAATTGTGCCCGGCTATCACGGCGAAGTTACCATCAACACGGCCAGTGGAGCGATTGGGCGCGTGCAGGTAGAGGCTGATTTGAACCAGTTCGTGCCGGTCAGGCAATCGGGTCTCGTCGTCACCTATGGTCCGGTAGAAATCGATGGCCGGGCTTATATTTTGCCCTTACGCGGCGTAAGCCTCTGGAGGGGCCGCACCGTTGTCTTCCTGGAGTATGGCGATCTTTTATTCAGAACCTGGGGACCGTACGAGACGCGGATCAACGAATTTACCTTCGATCATTACCGCATGTTTCGCGGCGAAGCAAGGTTGTTGCCTGGCTACACTCCAGTGCCCGAGGATCGCGAGAAATAGCTGTCATCTGCGGCTTTCCCGTGGATGTGTTTGGCATGCCTTTCACCCACTCCATTGACACCGATGGCGTTGGCGCGGTGGCTGCCCAGGACTTACATCCTGGGCAATTTTCGGCCGTCCCTCCGGGACTATTCCCTTTTGTTGGCTTTACCCACGACTGACGTTCTGGGCTACTTTTAGTCGTCCCTGAGCTCGCTGCGGCGAGCACGGGAGTGGGTCTGTTTCCTCCGGGTCAAGGTTTGTTGGTGCGCAGCGCAAAGAAAAAAGGCCGCGATTGCTCGCGGCCTTTTCTGGTCTGTTATGGGACTGAGTTACTCGGCTGCCATCTCTTCGGCTTCGCCTTCCTGCCGCATCAGTTCCAATTCGCGCGCGGCTTCCTCGAAGGCGGCGGTGACTTCTTGCTGCACGCGGGCAGCAGCCTCTTCGAGTTCCTGCGATAGCTGGATGTTGCGGTAGTACTCCATACCGGTACCAGCCGGGATGAGGCGACCGACGATGACGTTCTCCTTCAGGCCGCGCAGGCTGTCGACCGAGCCGTTGATGCTGGCTTCGGTGAGAACACGCGTGGTCTCCTGGAAGGACGCGGCGGAGATCAAAGAATCCGTCGAGAGCGAGGCTTTGGTGATGCCCAGCAGTAGCGGACGGCCAATCGCCGGACGGTGCTGCGGGTCCATACTAAAGGACAGCGGCCGGAGTAACACGACAGATACGATTGCATTAGGGCACATCCGTCTGTAGTGCGTTCCTGCTGCATTCCCTCCTGCATTCCCAGTCTGTCCTGCATTCCCGGAATCGACAAGGCTCTGGAGAAAGACCCTGCTCTGCGCTTTCAGCGGAGCGAGCCGCTCTGGTCTTTCCAGCCACCTCGCCCCGCTAGGGAGCGAAGTAGCTGGAGAGATCCAGGATGAGTTGGGTTGAGTTGGAGGAGAAGGCGTCGATGCTGCCGTTGTTTGTTGGGACAATGGCCATGTTGGATGTGACGGATCCATCTCCGGCATTGAGCGTGGAGACGACCGGCTGGGTTTCTCCCGCAGGCCAGAGCGTGAGGTAACCGAGCGAACTCGGCGGCACCACGGTTGCGTTCAGAACGTAAGCCTGGGCCGTGGAGTGTGGCGCACAGGTACTGGTCTCTACGTCTATCGCCAATACGCCGTCGAAAGCCCCAGAACTGTTGCGGGTGTCGATCACTCGGCAGGGAGTAGTGGTGTACAGGGACAGGCCATTCGCGCTCGGCGCAGCAAAGTACCCGTTCACATCCAGAATCACATCGGAAGCGCTGCTTACATAGACGGAGACCTGACCGCTGCTGCCTGCGGGGACGATAGCTGCGTTGGCCGTCACTGCTCCGGTGGGCGCGTTCAGCGTGGACACCAACGGTTGGGATTGACCGCTGGGCCACATCGTCAGATAACCCAACGATCCCTTGGGAACAGCAGTCACGTTCAGCGAATAGGCCGCGGCGTCAGGGGGCATCCGGCAGCCACTGGACTGCAGCGGGAAGTTCCGGCTGGTAGCGGCCGTCAGGGTCGGACCTCCTAGCGGGCCGGAAGCATTGCGGGTATCGACTACCCGGCATGGAGTTAGCGGATAGAAGGCCAAGGCTGAGCTTGTTCCTGCGGGCACAAAGTAGCCGTCGATATCCAGGACGACCTGCGTAGGGTCGGTGACAAAGACACTGACTCCACCGTTGGTTCCCGCAGGGACGATGGCAGCGTTCGCCTTCACACGACCATCCGAGTTCAGGGTGGACACCGTGGGTTGGGGCTGACCACTGGGCCAAAGCGTTAGGTAACCAAGCGGGCCCTTGGGAATAACAGTCGCATTGAGCGAGTACGCAACCGCGCTGGATGGGATGGAGCAGGCACTCTGCGGAATATCGAATTCACGGCTGGTTCCCGCACCGAGTTCCGGGCCCCCAAAGGCCCCGGTTGCATTTCGTGTATCGGCAACACGACATGGCGTCACCGGGATAAATTGAAGGCCGGTCGGACTGGAAGACTCCGACTGGGGGCCGCTTACCGTGATGCTCATCGGGGTGAGTGTGCCCTTTGCGGAGTCCACGGTCTTGTAGTTCATGTCTTGTACGTCTATAGCAAAACCAGCGGACGAATTATAAAAGCTGCTGTTGGAGTTGTAGAGGATTTGAGTGGTTTGTAAAGCATCTTCCCAGTTGTAATTAGCTATCGGAATCGCTGCACCTGCAATCCCAAGAAGAATGCCTACACTGTCAACTGCTAAACCTGTGTTGTCAGCGACCTGGGAATCGACGATGTCAAAGACCGGCCCGCCACTACTATAATCTGGGGAAGAATTGTAAATGCCGCCAACAAGGCAGTTCCCAATGAGGCGCGCGGCAGCCGAAGTGTTCGAAAAGGGCTCGCCTAAAGTGCCGAACGTCCATGTCCCCGATCCAATTTTTAGAACCGCGGTTCCCGGATTGGATGACTCGCTATATGCGATTGCTGTACCGCACGGTTGCCCCCCATCGTCACCGAGACTTTGAGTACCCTTGGTGTCATCAAACGTGTAGACCAGATTGAAGGTCTGGCCGCTGATATCGCTAAGGGGCGCAAAGCCAAAAACGCCGGTATTGTCGACCCCCGAGGCAATAGTTCCCGTGACCGTTATGGTTACGACAGATGCGTACGCGGACGGTGCCCCAAACGCGCCGCTAGCAATCACGATCGCAGATACGATCACCTTGGCGTATGCGCGCGTAGCCGCCCTAACCAGGGAATGACCTACTTCTTTTATCGCGGCAAGAGAGAATAGTCTATGTTGCACTATCTCGAGGGATGTCTTGTCTAGCTCGACGCTCAGCAACAATGGAGTCTGCTTTGGATAATTTGGCACAATTCTCCCTCAAGAAGTGTTAGGAACTCTTATGGCCCAGAAACGGTGCAGGGGATAGAACGGAAGTCTATCACCTAAGGCAAAAGCGTTGAACCCGATTCCTATGGTTACCGGCCTACTTTTCGTAACAAACTTTCGCTAACTTCAACAAATAATCCTTCAACCGAATCGCCAGACAATGAGCCCCGCATGCTCGTGTCATTTGGCAATGACCTCAGCAACAAGTCCACCTCGGCTCGCAATATTAATGGGGATCCTCCCGGCCTCGTGCTATCCTTCCTCACCGATTTGGCCGACACCCCACTCCCCGACGTGAGCGGCCCGGATCGTTTGACCTCATCAGGCATTGTGCGAAGCGGGTGTGAAAACCGTCATGCAGATGGAAAGAAAAGATCCTAACCCAGGTGCCCCTGATGAGGGGAATCATCGTCCTGTGCCCAAGCGGGCTCTCGATGATGTTTTCAGCGCGACTTACGAGGAGCTTCGACGTCTGGCTTCCGCGGTCAAGCGCAACGATTTCAACGCCTCCGTGACGCCTACGACCTTGGTGAACGAAGCATGGCTGAGGCTGCGAAACTCCCCCGACCTTAACTTCGAGTCGGCACTACATTTCAAGCGAATCGCGGCCCGAGCGATGCGGCAAATCCTTATCGAATCGGCGCGGCGACGGCATGCCCACAAGCGCGGCGGGGAAGGTTTGGCAATTTTTGTAACTCTCGACGACTCAACCGCTGAGGTGATTGCTGGCAGCGATAAGGAGTTGCTTGCAGTGGATGCCGCCCTGGATGAGTTAATGCGCCTGAGCCCACGTCAGGCACAAGTGGTGGAAAGCCGGTTCTTCGGAGGCTTTGAAATTGCAGAAATTGCGCAGTTACTAGACGTTTCCGAAGCTACTGTACTTCGGGACTGGCGCGCTGCGAAGGCATGGTTAGCTCGCCACATCCGACAGCCCGAAGGATAATCAGGCCGAAGAAGGTTGATGAAGCTGACCCGGCGCTCAGCCGTCTCTACGGAACTGAAACGATGCCAGGCGGGGTTCTTACGCACACTCTTAGCCTGCAAACTGCAGAGGTGCTTTCCGGAACCTGATCCCAGCCTGGGCGTCCCGGGAAAAATGAGCTTTCGCGAAAGTGATGAAGGCCTTACCCTTCAGGACTAAGGTTTTTCCCGCAACCCGTGCTGGTTGCGGCTACTGAATGCCGCCGGAGCAGCACCTTATTTATGGAAAGCTCGCATTGGGAACAGGTTCAGGCTATCTTCCACTCGGTTGTAGACTTACCCGAAGCGGAACGTACTGTGGCGCTCAAGACCGCGTGTGGTGATGACGGCGCACTGAAGGCAGATGTTATGGCCTTGCTTGAGGAAGATGCACTCGGTACTCCCTTCTTCAATCGTAATCTAAGCGATTTAGCCCGTCAGGCAGTCGACCCAGGATTCACCGAGGGACTTTTCGATGAGCTCGGGCCGTACCGAATCATCCAGTTCCTGGGTGAAGGCGGCATGGGGGTTGTGTACCTTGCCGAGCGAAAGGACCTGGGCAGCCTCGTCGCCATCAAGCTGCTGCGCGACGCATGGCTGTCGCCGGCACGACGCGGGCGCTTTGCGAGTGAACAGAGGACGCTCGCGCAACTCAATCATCCGGGCATTGCACGGATCTATGACGCCGGCATTTTGAAAGATGGGACGCCCTGGTTCGTCATGGAGTACGTCAAGGGTGCCCCGCTCACAGAACATTGCCGTAGTCACATATATTCGGTTAGGGAGCGGCTGCGGCTTTTTCGCGTAGTATGCGAAGCGGTGCAATACGCGCACGGCCAAGCTATCATCCATCGCGATTTAAAACCCTCGAACATCCTCATCCATGAGGACGGTACAGCCAAACTGCTCGACTTTGGGATCGCCAAACACCTCGAAGAGATCGACGAGCCGGCAACCAAGGCGAACGAGACGCAAACGTTTCTGCGGCTCATGACTCCCGGATATGCGTCTCCGGAACAAATTCGCGGCGAGCGCATCGGCACCTACACCGATGTTTACTCGCTTGGCGTTATTCTCTATGAGCTGCTGACGGGGAGTCTTCCGTTTGATTTCTCGCGATTAACACCAGGAGAGGCGGACAACCTGGTGGTCCGTACGGCGCCGTTGAAACCGTCATCCGCCGCGCGCCAGTCGGGTCAGCAGCGCTCGTTTGACGATGACGACATCGGCCTCGCGGGCTGGAAGGATCTGGACGTCTTATGCCTGACCGCCATGCATAGGGATGTCGCGCGGCGATACCAGTCGGCCGAGGCGTTGATACGAGATATCGACCACTACCTGAGAGAGGAACCTCTGGAGGCTCGACCCGACTCCCTGCGGTATAAGTCGGGAAAATTTGTACGACGTAACCGGCGGGGCATCCTCACAGCATCCTTGATCTTCGCAAGCATGGTTGCTCTGGTGGTCTTCTTCATGGTGCGGCTTAGCAAGGCGCGCAGGGCCGCGGAGGCAGAGACCGCGCGCACACAGCGGGTGGAACGATTCATGCTGAATTTGTTCGAGGGTGGCGACATCGAAGCAGCACCGTCGAGCCAACTGCTGGTAACGACTTTGCTCGATCGAGGTGCCAGGCAGGTGGCGGAGTTGGATTCTGACCCCCAGACACAGGTTGACCTGGATGAAACACTCGGCCGTATGTACCAGGAGCTTGGCGATTATAAGAAGGCAGAACCGCTACTGTTGCAGGCGCTCGAGAAGGCCAAATCCGGCCCAACACCCGATCCCTCGAGGGTTACTTCTGCCCTGACACAGCTTGGCTTGTTACAGGGAGACCAAGCTCAATATCAAGACGCGGAGAAGCTCGTGCAGCAGGCCGCCGAACTGGCACGAGGACACCTGTCGGAGAACGACTCCGCGCTGTTGGATGCTGAGGCTACTTTGGGTCTATTGCTAACGCAAAGCGGCTCTCCGGAAAAGGCCATCCCGATTCTGGAACGAGTGATTCATGCAAAGCCCTCCGGAGAAGACGGTAGTTTTATTTTGCGGAATGCTCTCTCGACACTCGGTGTGGCGGAATACTACGCGGGCCACCACGAGGACGCGCAGTCCATCGATCTGCGCGCCATTGCGATGGACCGCCAGTTACTCGGTGAATCGCACCCAAAGACCGGTACAGATCTCATGAACCTGGGGACAGCCGAGGTATCGCTCGGACAGGACTCTGCGGCCGAGACCCACTATCGCGAAGGCATTGCGATCAATGAGGCGTGGTACGGTCCGGATCACCCGGACTCGGCTACGATGAGGGTGATTCTAGCCTCTCTTCTGATCAAGGAAGGGAAGGAGGCCGACGCTGAAACTATTCTGAAGAAGGCGCTCGAAATTCAGGAAAAGATTTACGGTAAGGTGCATGATCGGATCGCGCTTACGCTCGATATGCTGGGGCGAATCGCTCTCAAGCGGAACAACCCGGACGCGGGCCGGGCTTATTTCAGCCGTGCTCTGGAAATCGACCGGACTTTGCTCGGCGACAATAACTTCCGCACCGCGATCATGAAGATTGACCTCGGCGATGCCTACTTGCGCGAAGCCAAGTACGCGGAAGCAGAGCCGTTTTTTCAGCAAGCAGTCAAGATCGTAGTGGCTTCCCTGCCTGCAAGTGACCCACACGTTTCTTCTGCCCAAGCAAGCTGGGGCCGTGTGTTGCTTCGTCTCAAGCGCTACCGCGAAGCAGAGACCCAACTGTCGGCGAGTTACCAGAATCTCAAAATGCAACCTCACCCGCCAGATGCTGCCCTTGAGGAAGTACGAAAGGATCTTGCCGAGGTGTACATCGCACTGGGCCGGCCTGATCAGGCAGAGCAACTACTTAGCTCCAGTCCCCATGTGGCTTCCATTGCGGCCAGTAACTCAGGCGGCCGGTGAGCTTTACTGGGCTTACCCTGGTCAAGCGATCCACTTGGGAAACCCGGAACGAAAGGTGCGTAATCGCTTCAGTTCCGAATTCATCGGAATTAACGGTCGCGGTACTTCCATTCCAGCCAGCTGGTGATGTTCCGAGAGATTTCCGACCGGGGGTCTAGGACACGTCACCGATCCTATTTTTGCTCACTGAGATTTACTCTTCTCTAAGGCGCAAACAAGCACAAGGAGTGGAGCTTCGCTCCGGCTTGTTCAACCCATTTAGTGCAAACCATGGGGCACCCGTCCAGGAGGCGGGTTTTGCGAGAGGATCAACTGTAGTTGCGCAATCTGGCTGCGCCAAAGAAAAAGGCCGCGATTGCTCGCGGCCTTTTCTGGTTTGTTATGGGACTGATTACTCGGCTGCCATCTCTTCGGCTTCGCCTTCCTGCCGCATCAGTTCCAATTCGCGCTCGGCTTCCTCGAAGGCGGCGGTGACTTCTTGCTGCACGCGGGCAGCAGCCTCTTCGAGTTCCTGCGATAGCTGGATGTTGCGGTAGTACTCCATACCGGTACCAGCCGGGATGAGGCGACCGACGATGACGTTCTCCTTCAGGCCGCGCAGGCTGTCGACCGAGCCGTTGATGCTGGCTTCGGTGAGAACACGCGTGGTCTCCTGGAAGGACGCGGCGGAGATGAAGGAATCGGTCGAGAGCGAAGCCTTGGTGATGCCCAACAGTAGCGGACGTCCAATCGACGGCCGGCCACCCTTGGCAATCACTCGCTCGTTCTCTTCGCGGAAGCGGAACTTATCGATCTGCTGTTCGAGCAGGAACGACGTGTCGCCGACTTCCTCGATCTTCACCCAACGCAGCATCTGGCGGACGATGGTCTCGATGTGCTTATCCGAGATCGCCACGCCCTGCAAGCGGTAGACTTCCTGGATTTCGTTGACGAGATAGCCTTGCAGCTCCTTCTCACCAAGTACGGCCAGAATGTCGTGCGGGTTCAGCGGACCGTCCATCAGCGGTTCGCCGGCTTTCAAGCGCTCGCCTTCCTGAACGTTCACGTGGACACCGCGCTGCACCGAGTATTCCTTCTCTTCGCCGTTGTCTGCAGTGACGTAGATCTTGCGCTGCCCCTTGGCCACTTCACCGAACTTCACCACACCATCGATCTCGCTGATGATCGCGGTTTCACGCGGCTTACGGGCTTCGAACAGTTCCACGACACGCGGCAGACCGCCGGTGATGTCCTTGGTACGGGTGGTTTCACGCGGGATCTTGGCCAGGACATCGCCCGGGAAGACTTCGTCGCCATCCTGAATCATGAGGTGAGCACGGCTGGGCATCAGATACCGCTTGTTGCCCTTGGCGCCCGTACCCTTGATGACAATGGCCGGCTGACGCTTCTCGTCGGCTGCTTCCGCAACCACCAGACGCGACAGGCCCGTCACTTCATCCACCTCTTCGTTCAGCGTGATGCCTTCCTGCAGATCCTTGAACTGGATCGTTCCGCCGATTTCCGTAAGGATCGCGAAGGTGTACGGATCCCACTCGACCAGCGTTTGACCCAGGGTTACGTGTGCGCCTTCTTCCACCTTCAGCTTGGCGCCGTAGACCACCTGGTAATGCTCCTTCTCACGGCCACGCTCATCGACAATTGCGATGGCGCCTGACCGGTTCATGGCAACCAGATCGCCCGACTTGGCGCGAACGGTCAGCATGTTGAGGAAGCGCACGGTACCCGGGTTCTTGGCATCGAGTGAAGACTGCTGCGATACACGGGATGCGGTACCACCGATGTGGAAGGTACGCATGGTCAGCTGTGTTCCCGGCTCGCCAATCGACTGCGCCGCGATCACACCGACTGCTTCACCCAACTCCACCATGCGACCGGAGGCAAGGTTGCGTCCGTAGCAGAGGATGCAAACACCGCGCTTGGATTCGCAGGT
>CAWITO010000004.1:0-389880 GCA_963839075.1 uncultured Acidobacteriaceae bacterium
CTTCATGTCATTTCCAATGGCAGGGAGTTTCGCGGCGCCGATGAATATGTGAAAGGCATCGCCCGATTTGTCGGGCCCTTTCCGGATGTCAGAATCACAGACCTGAGCACCGTAGTCGACGGCAATATGGCTGCGGTAAGGTTTGTAATCACCGGCACCCACAAAGGAGATTTCGCAACCCCCGAAGGCGTTCTGCACGCCACCAACATGCAAGCCAAAATAGACGGGATTGAATACATGACTTTCAATCGCGAGGAAAGCTTACCGATCTGTTGACTGTCGAGGATGTGGCGGGCCTGTTGCGACAGCTCAAGGCGAAACCACCACCAGACTACAAATAAGCATCCGGACTACTGCGCAAACCCTTAAGTGGAGTGAGGGCGCGGTGAAAGTCCGCCTCTACCGGGCTCGTCGAATGCTCCGCAGGCACTGCAAGATTGCTTGGACCGCGGCGGCACAACCTGCGCATCAAAACGGTCAAGTTTCGCGAGACCACTGCGGCCGAAATATCGACCAGCCAGCTGCAATCCACGGGAAGGATATTTATAGATTGCCTGACCCGGAATGACGACTGAAACCAGGGTGCCGCCATGAGCGGAACTCCCGATATGAAGATTGCCGCCCATGAATAACGCACGTTCTCGCATCCCTGCAAGCCCAAAATGGCCTGGTTTGCCGGCTTTCAGGACCTCATTATTAACACCATGGCCATTGTCTCTTACCTTCAGGTGGAACCTCCTCTTATATTGCAGCTCGATCCACAGATCATTTCCGCCAGAGTGGGCACACGCATTACGGATAGCTTCGTGAGCGATTCGATACACCTCGTCCCGGGCGATGGGGTGCATCTCTCGGACGGAGCCCAGCATGGAAATGTTGACCGCCATCCGGGGCCCGGGAGTACAGTCGTCGGCTACACGGTGAAGCGCACCGACCAGATCGTTTGACTCGATCGACGAGCTCCGCAGAGCTTCCAACGCCGCCCGGCCTTCTATGCTAGCGCGGTCAAGCCACTCCGATAGCCGATCCAACGAGCGGCCGATCAGGCGCGCGTCCTCGACGTGATCTTTCGCTTCGTCGGCGACGATCTTGCTGCCCTGGATGGTTTGCAGCAGGGTATCGTGCAAATCTCTGGCAAGCCGCGTACGTTCCTGCAATCGTTCGTCAAAACGCCGCTTCAGCGACCGGGCGTACCTCTGCAAACGATAAACGTAGCCGAGGATTCCCAGGATGACCAGCAGAAGCACCGCCAAGCGCGAAACCACGAGGTTTGATACCAGGCGGGTGGAATGGTAAATGCCAGTTCCGTGCCCCGCCAATTGCAAACACCGTCATTGTTACAGGCGGTGACGTGAAACACGTAGTGGCCCGGTGCGAGGTCGTTGTAAAACGCCTGCCGCCGGCGTCCCGCTTCCGCCCAGTCCGATCATGGCCTTCCAGGCGATATTTGAAACGCACCCGTTCCGGAATCACGAAGCTAAGGGCCGCATAGTCGATCTCGATCTGCCTGGTATGTAGAGGCATTTCCTGCTTCGAGTCGGTATGAGGTCGTGCCCGTCCGCTGCCAATCGTTCTACTTTCACTGGCGGTGGCATTTTATTAAACGGAAGATGTTGTGGGTCGATAACTTGAAAATCGTAATCGCTTGCTGACCACAGCCTGCCGTCGGCTGCTTGCGTGGGACTTCCGTTGGACAGATTCGGCCGCGCTCCTTCCAGCGCGTCGAACAATCGTCCATGAACAAGCGCCTCGGGACTCTCCCACCACGCTGGAATCGGCATCGGACACACGAATGATTCCGCAGTGTGTGTAGAACCACTTGGATCCATGCCCATCGTCCTGAATATTGACCCCGCTGTCGCAGGGTAGCCCGGATGCCACAGTGAGACGCTTGGCCGTGCCGTCGAAGTAGCGCACGAATCCCCGCTGGGTCACAATCCAAAGAGCACCGTCAGGGTCTTGCAAAAGGTTCTCGACTCTTTCATTGAAGCCGCCGGCTGAGACCCGCTGAAATTGGCCGTCATGAAACCAGAACAGGCCGTGCACCGCTCCCCCAACCCACAGACCCCCTGCGGGATTCGCCGCAGAGCATTCATCACCTGGTGTTCGAGTACGGAAGACTCAGCGAACCGGCCCACCACCCGGCCGTTGTGTATCTGAATCAACTGGGCGCTCCGGGAATCGAGGGCCTCCACGGATGCCCATATGTCGTGTGTACTGTCCTCGGTGATGTACACGACGTATTTTCCCTGGGAAGAAGGGAATCCGCTGATCTCTGAAAATTTGTGGTGGTCTCGCATGACCAGAAGGCGATCGCTCGCGGCGACCCAGAGGTTGTCGTGCGAATCCGTAAAGAGAAACTGCACATCCTTGATGAGCGTGCCGCGGTTGTCTTTCATTTGCAGCAAGCTTTGGCCGGTAAGGCGAGTAAGGAGACTACTTCCCAAAAAGACCGACCCTTCGCGGTCGGCGGCCACGGCGCTTGCGCGATCCGCCAACGAACCCTCTCTCGCGCCAAAACTCAGCACCGCGTAATCGCGAAAGTGATCGATACCTTTCGGAGTAACGATCCAAACGCCACCCTCGTGATCCTGGAGGATCGAAAGAACATGACGGTCGCTGAGTCCATCGGCGAGGTCGAAGTGATCCAACCTGCCGCCCGCAAGCCTGTAAACACCCTTGTCGGTGGTTCCAATCCAAAGCGAGCCATTTCGCTCCGCAAAAAGGAATGAGACGGAGAAGTTCCTGCCATCGATCGTTGGGGTTTCGTAGGAACGCCATCGTCCGTTCTCTAAATGAAGTAGACCAGCACCGGACCCTTTGAGGTCCAATCCTGCCCAAAGCCCACGGTCTGCGACACTCGCAAGGCCCGTGACACGGCTTAAACCTTTGCGCCGCAAAAGAGAAGGAAGTAGCTCTGCTTCGGGCCGGTTTCCTGGCTTCCAGCGGCAAATACCTTCCGTGCCTCCCACGTACAGAGACCCGTCGGGGCCGGCCATGTTTGACAGGCCTCGGGCGCATGTAAATCCGTCATGGACGCCGAAGCATCGCAGACTCTCTTCGCTCACTTTGCAAATTGCACTCTGCTCGCCGGCGGCGCCACTAACTCCCATCCACATGTCGCCATCCCGGTCTTCCGCGAAAGGCCCGGGCCAGCGTGGACTGCCGGGATAGGTGTAAACGTGGCCATCCCTAATCCGGGCGAGACCACGATCGGTCCCAACATACAGGGAACCATCTCGGCCTCCGAACAAGTACCACAGGGAAGCGCTCGGAAGAGATTCTCCAGCTTTGGGATTCCACTTGCTGAAGCGCATTCCGTCAAAGCGATAGAGCCCATTCTCAGTGCTGACCCAGATGTACCCGTCTCTCGTTTGCGCGAGACTCTGGGGCGTTCCCATCAGGCCGGCATCCCCGGTGCGCCACGAGCGATGGGCGTATTGGGTCAATTGCGTCGTTGGCTCCAGAGACTGCGCTCGCGGCGCGGTGGAGAGAGCAGCGACGGCTGTGGCGAGCAGGACGAGCGGTGGCCACGTAGTTTTGGTCTGAGTTGGCATGCTTCGGATTCCAGGTCTTATCCGTCGAAAAGGTGACTCAGATCTGGAGCAGACCTCGGCGCAGCGCGATCGTAACGGCATGGGTGCGATCGTTCGCTTGCAGCTTATCGACGATATTCTTGATGTGAAAGTTGACCGTCGTTTCGGAGATGGAGAGCTGATCCGCGATCTGTTTATTCTTGTTTCCTTCACGAATCAGTTCAAGAACCTCGAGCTCTCTGGGCGTGAGATCTTCCTGCCCCATGTGCTCGGCGACACTGCTGGCGACGTCGGACGGAATATGCTTTCTACCTGTCGATACCGTACGGATGATGCGCAGGATTTCATTTTTGGGGGTGCTTTTCAGCACGTAGGCAGCGGCGCCCGCGCGTAAGGCGCGCTGAATCTCGATATCTCCGCTGGAGGTGGTAAGCATCATGATCCTAGCCTGGGGAAATTCGCTTCGGATCGCAATGAGAGCGTCTGTCCCGCTCGCGCCGGGCAATCTTTGATCCATGAGAATCACGTCCGCTCTGGTCCTTCGATACTCTTGAAGTGCTTCGTCGGCGGTCGATGCTTGCGCCACCATCTCCATGTCCGGCTGGGCAGCGATGATCATGGTCAACCCCTCGCGGAAAACAGGGTGATCCTCAACGACCATGATGCGAATTGTCTTGGATGTCGACATTTGGTCCTCTGGCAATGTAACCATGACGGAACGGCGTGATGTTGCGGACTTCAAGCGATCTAAGGGCACGGTCACTGTCTCCTGCTGCTCCTTCGAGCCATGCTGTAACCTGGTTCAGGGCCGCTTCAGTCTCCGGGCCATCCGGAAATCCGGCTCGCACTTGGTCAACGACAGACTTCGTGCGTTGAATAGTCTGGGCTAAATTAGGGTGTAACGACCTTGCGATGCGCCCTCTTCTCGTAAAGCTTTCCACATATGCGTTGTCGAACAGTCGTTCATAGTGCCGTACTCCTCGCCGGTGTATAAGGTTAAGCCCCCACAACCAGACCGCACATAAAAAGATCCCTCCCAGAAGTGGAACCAGCGGGGAAGTACGAAGTGTTTCCATGATCCGGGTCCTCTGGCAACCCCAGGCTTTGCCGACGCAGATTCTCCGTGACACGACCGAAATAGTTCATCTTCGCGAACGTCGACACAGTCAGCGCGCCAAACCGTCAAGAACAACCCTATAGGTTCAGCGGTTTACCGCAAAGTCACTTTCCACAGTTTTCCGCCTGTAGTTCTCCACAGTCCGGACTTGGGGACGGAGGGCCTGTAGAAATGGATAGGTCCGCCACTCTTCAATCCGGTAGGCCGGTTCAGCAATCGAAAACGGATACTAAATCAGGTTAGCGCCGGCGCTGTCCGCATATTAACCGAGATGTAACCAGGAGAGACTGCGATGAACTTCCCGCGAATTGCGCTTTCGGCGGTTTTTTTGTCTTGTTTGCTGCGGCTCTTCTGGCCTGATCGTCCGCGATTCAGACCACCCCGCCACACTCGCCATATTGCCCGCGATAGACCACTTACTCCCTTAGATCAAGAAGGAAACTTTGTTTATGTCGACCCTAACCAATACGACTCCCAAGCGCTTCTTCCTTGCCGCTCTCTGCCTGCTCGTTCTGGCGGGGGCGTGGTTCGCTTTTCGGCCCGAAAAGCTATTCATCAATAAGACGGTAAACGAGGCGCCCTCGCCAACGGCGGGTAGCTCCAAACCAGTGCTTGCCGGCCAGTTTGTGGGAGAGGTGCATAAGACATCCGGCCGCGCGACTGTATACCAACAGGCTGACGGTAGCCGCGTGCTTCGCCTGACCAACTTTTCCACTTCGAACGGACCGGCGGTCCACGTGCTGTTAATCGACGGAAAGTCGACAGATCCAACCAAAGACTTCTCGCTTGCCGCTGTGAAAAACCTCGACCTGGGAGACCTCAAAGGCAATCAAGGCGATCAGGACTACCGTGTGCCCAGCGAAGCGAACCTCGGACAGATGAATACGGTAGCCATCTATTGCGAGCGCTTTCACGCAAACTTTGGCACCGCAATGCTACAGGCGTTCTGAGCAAGACGTCTGTTGATCCTCTAAATCGAAATAACTCGTCCACGGGAGAGGCTGAGGGGGCGAGAAGGGGATGACCATGCCCAGGAAGCGAAACCCATCCCGTCATGATCCTCAAACACCAACACCTCAATATCTCGGCGAAGGATCGCAGGAGCCTGCCGCATTTGCCCTTTCCCAGGAAATGATGACCAGGCTTATTCCCTACGGGAAAGTAGAAGCTTTCGACTCGGATACGACTCTCTTTGAGAGGGGCGCTCGCAACGCCGATGTGTTCATTGTTCTGGAAGGCCGATTGGAGCTCTTCGAAGACAAGCCTGGAAAGGTTCGCGCAGTGTTGGCAACCATGACGAAAGGCCAGTTTTCAGGCGAGCTCGATCAGCTAAGCGGCCGCGAAGCGCTTCTAAGTTGCCGCACTGCAAAGGGCAGCAGGATCCTGCGGATCAGCTCGCAGGCGCTGCAACAAATGATGCGTACCGAGTTGGATATCGCGGACGTCATCGTTCGCGCCTGGATCGGGCGCCGCGCCTCTCTCATGCAGCGAGTTCATGGTGGGGTCATTGTGATCGGCTACGGTCGTGACGCAGAAACCATGCGCATGCGACAGTTCCTGATTCGCAATGGGTATCCCAACCGGCTTATCGAAGCGGAAACCAATCCAACCGCTCAACTGTTACTCGACGGTCTCGATCTTGATCCATCGGAAATGCCGGTTGTCTTTATGCCCGACCAGCGCGTGCTTAGAAACCCCAGCAATGCGCTGCTCGCCGATGAGCTGGGCATCAGCCACGTGTTTGAGTTGGAGGAGCTCTTTGATGTCGCCATTGTCGGGGCCGGACCTTCAGGACTCGCCGCCGCAGTCTATGCAGCATCCGAAGGCTTGAAAACGATCGTGCTGGAAGGAACGGCTCCCGGCGGCCAGGCTGGTACCAGTTCGAAAATCGAGAACTATCTCGGCTTTCCCATGGGCATTACCGGCCAGGAGCTGGCTTCCCGAGCCGAGGTGCAGGCGCAAAGGTTTGGCGCGCGGCTTGAGGTATCCCGGAATGCGGTTGGTCTGTGCTGTCTTGGCGGCCGCCACAGGCTCTGTCTTGCGGAAGGAAGATTTGTTACTTCCCGGACCGTTGTGATCGCCACCGGGGCGCGCTATCGCAAGCTGAAAATTCCTGACTACGAACGTTTTGAATTGACCAACATCCACTACGCCGCCACTCCGATCGAGACCGCTCGATGCCTGGGGCAGGAAGTCATTGTCGTTGGTGGCGGCAACTCAGCCGGGCAGGCCGCTTTGCATCTTTCGAAAGACGCTCGTTGCGTCCATCTTGTTGTCCGTGGAAGCGCCCTGGAATCGACCATGTCGGATTACCTGGTGCAGCGAGTCTGCTCATCCTCTCGCATTGAGATCCATAGGAACTCTGAGGTCGAGTCCATCGCGGGTGAAGACTGTCTGCACACTGTTACGGTTAGGAATGGTTTCTCGGGTCGGACACGGCCGTTCGCCGTGAACAACGTTTTCGTCATGATTGGTGCAGATCCTAATACCGGGTGGCTCGAGGAATACCTGGCCCTGGACCATAATGGCTTCATCCGCACTGGTGATTCTGCGTGGGAACCGGTTTCTCGATTTGCCACGAGTTGCCCGGGCGTTTTTGCTATCGGCGACGTACGCGCAGGCTCGGTCAAGCGAGTCGCTTCAGCCGTAGGTGAGGGCTCCGTGGTCATTTCTGACATCCACCAATATCTCGAGAAGCTCAAAACCATCGAGTGAGCTCCTGGGTGGCCGCTCATTTGTTCTTCAAAGTCGATCAGTCATAACACGTGCGTTTGATTTCTCTTAGAAGCAACGCGCAGCCAATAGTTTCAGTTGATAAGGAGTGCGTACATGGACCGCTTATTCGATGCAGTAATTGTGGGAGCAGGTCAGGCTTCAGTGCTTGCCGGAAAATTGACCAACGCTGGCTGGAAAGTGGCGCTTGTAGAAAAGAAATGGCTCGGCGGCACCTGCGTCAATGTGGGCTGCACGCCCACAAAAGCAATGGTTGCCAGTGCAAAGGCGGCATACATTGCTGCCAACGGGAAAAAATTTGGCGTCCTCGGAAGCGAAGCCGCGCGCGTGGACCTCAAGCAGGTCAAAGCGCGCAAAGACGCGATTGTTCTCAACTTTCGCGCCAAAAATGAAGCGGCTATCGAGGGCCTTGCTGGTTGCACACTGTTCCACGGCGCCGGCCATTTCGAAGCCCCTGATCGAATACGTGTAGGAGAAGACGTGCTTATCTCTAAGCACGTCTTCCTTAATACAGGAGCGCGCCCCCGCATTCCAAAGATGCCTGGTACAGAAATCGTTCCCTTTCTCACCAGTTCAAGCGTCCTGGATCTCGAGATTCTTCCTCAGCACCTCATTGTGATCGGCGGCAGCTATGTCGGCCTTGAGTTTGCGCAGATGTTCCGTCGGTTTGGTTCCCAGGTCACTGTCGTTGAAAAGGGCGAAACACTCCTGGGTCATGAAGATGCCGACGTTTGCGCGGGGGTAACCGAAATATTGCAGGCAGAGGGGATTGCACTCCGCTTTCACGCCGAGTGCCTACGACTCGAACAGGGACCTTCCGGGGTTATTGTTCATGTCGGATGCAAAGAGGGCAGCCCGGAAATCCACGGGTCGCATGTTCTTCTCGCCGTCGGTCGAGATCCGAACACAGAAGATTTAGGGCTCGAGTTGGCAGGACTTGCAACCAATGACCAGGGCTTTATCGATGTGGATGACCAACTACGAACCAAGGTCGACGGCATCTGGGCCCTTGGAGACATCAATGGTCGAGGAGGCTTCACTCACACCTCCTACAACGACGCGGATATTGTCGCGGCAAGTTTGCTTGACCATGATCCCCGCCGCGTGACCGATCGAATTCCGATCCATGCCCTCTATATAGATCCGCCTTTGGCTCAGGTGGGGATGAATGAGCGCCAGGTGAGGGAGCGAGGCAAACCAGCACTGATCGGGGTTCGGCAAATGGCGACCATCGGCAGGGCAATTGAGAAGGGTGAAACTCACGGCTTTATGAAGGTTCTTGTAGACGCGGCCACGGGGGAAATTCTGGGTGGCACTATCCTGGGCGTTGGCGGTGACGAAGCGATACACTGTATCGCAACCGCGATGTACGCTCGACAACCGGCCACTCTACTAGCGCGCTCCCTTCACATCCATCCGACTGTGGCTGAGTTGATCCCTACGGTGTTTCAGGATCTGAAACCCTTGGCGCCGTGAATCCAAGCAGGGAAAAATAGAGTATCGAGGCGAATAATCGGTCTGCCACAATGGGTAGCGATGAAGATTGCCGCAGCACTGCTGCTCGGTTCCATGCAGGTCGGATTCATGCCGGCTCACCTGCAGGCACTCGACTCCTCGCGGCACATCTCGCAGTACGCGCATACGGCCTGGCGCCTTCAGGAAGGCATCCTCAGCGGAGTGCCAACCAGCATCACACAAACCAGCGATGGCTACCTGTGGGTCGGTACCCAGGGAACACTGTTTCGTTTTGATGGTGTCCGCTTTGTTTCCTGGACCCCTCCCAACTCTCAGAAGCTTCCATCGGATGACATCAACTATTTGGCTCCCGCCAGGGATGGGGGTCTGTGGATTGGAACCAGCCGGGGCCTTGCTCGTTGGACGGGGCGGGAACTCCTCAATTTCTCGCCGGCCAGTCGCATCTCCGGCATCCTGATTGATCAAGACGGAAACGCCTGGGTTACCCGGAGCAGGGTGCACGATGGGTTAGGTCCCCTCTGCGAAGCAGTTGATTCGCGACTTGAATGCCATGGAGAGGCCGACGGCCTGGGTCCCGTTAACCTTGGGCCCCTGACTCAAGACGCTGCGGGAAACTTCTGGCTTGGCAGTACGAATAGCCTGGTCCGTTGGCGCAAGGGATCTTCCACCACCTACTCCATCAAGGAACTCCGCAGCGCCGAAGGCCTTTCCGGCGTAGAGGGCCTCGGGGTCGCCAAGGATAACTCTCTCTGGGTCGGAATCAACCGGTCCGGTCCTGGCCTTGGACTCCAGCACTTCCTCAACGGCCAATGGAAGCCTCTTGTTGTCGCAGGATTCGATAGCTCCACCCTTGAGGTGATTGCTCTCTTCAGCGATCGAGTCGGGGACCTTTGGGCGGGAACCATTAATAAAGGAATCTATCGTATACACGGTAACCAGATCGATCACTTCGATAGTTCCGATGGCCTCTCCGGGGACTGTATCAACGGCTTTTTTGAGGATCGCGAGGGTAGTCTCTGGGTTGCCACCACTTCTGGAATCGACAGCTTCCGCGATTTACCGGTCGCAACTTTCTCCAAACGGCAGGGACTCTCCTCCGACTCGGCCGCCTCTGTGGTCGCCGCGCATGACGGCTCCATCTGGATTGGAACCCAAGGCGCCCTGGATTCGATACACGATGGCCACGTGTCGTCTATTCAATCTCATGACGGCCTGCCGGGAAAGCAAGTCACAGCCCTGCTTGAGGATCACAGTGGACAGTTGTGGGTGGGTGTCGACAACGGTCTGTATGTGTACCACAACGCTCACTTCACGCCCATGCTCGATCGTGAAGGCAAACCAACCGGCTCCGTTGTCTCCCTGGCAGAAAGTTCCGACCAAACAGTCTGGGCCAACACCAGTTTGTCCGGTCGCAATAGGGTCATTTGCTTCCATGATGAAAAGGCGCAACAGGAATTAGTCTCTCCGCAGGTGCCCTTACTTGACGATATAAATGCCGCGGCTGGCCCCGGCGTCTGGATGAGCGCTATCGGCGGTGGAATCACACCCTACTACGACGGCCACTTGAATACTGATCTCTTAAAACAGAGCGCGAAACTTGGCAGGTTCCTGGGTCTCGCCGTGGATCCCGATGGCTCGGTTTGGGGAGCCACGCGTGTTGGCCTCGCTGTCTGGAAAGAGGGCGCTCTTCGCGTTCTCGATCAAAAACGCGGCTTGCCGTGCGATGCAGTCTATGCGCTTCTCCGAGACGCTCACCAGGCGCTATGGCTTTATAGCCACTGCGGGTTGATACGGATCGAAAAGGCAGAACTGGACCGATGGTGGGCTCATCCGAGCATCAGCATCCAGACTCGCAGCTTCGGTGCATTCAGCGGAGCCCAGCCCGGGCCCGCCACCTTTGCACCGGCCGCCACACGTTCCCTCGATGGACGCCTCTGGTTCAGTAACGACAGCACCGTGCAGATGATCGACCCCAGCCACCTCGACTTGAACCCGCTGCCTCCCCCCATCCATATCGAACAGGTGATTGCAAAGGACACCGCTTACCCTGCGCAGAATGAACTGCGCCTGCCGCCTCACACGCGCGACATTCAGATTGACTACACAGCGCTCAGCTTCGTCTCGCCCCAGCGCGTTTTCTTCCGCGTGATGCTTGAGGGCCACGATGCAGAATGGAAGGATGCAGGTACACGTCGCTCCGCTTTCTACACTAATCTCAGTCCAGGAACGTACAGGTTTTTCGTAAAAGCATGTAACAACGACGGTGTGTGGAACGAGCGAGGATCAGAGCTCGCCTTCTGTGATCGCGCCCGCCTGGTATCAGAGCAATTTGGTTCCGTTCGTTCTCCCTGGTCCTCGCAATTTTTCTGGGTTACTTGTTCTATCTTTTTCGGTTACGTCAATACGACTCCACCGTCAGGATGCGGTTCAATGAACGGTTGGAGGAACGAACTCGCATTGCACGCGACCTGCATGATACTCTGCTGCAGACCATTCAGGGCAGCAAACTGGTTGCTGACGAAGTTCAGGATTACCTCGATGACCCGCCTCGAGCAAAACGTACTCTGATCACGCTTTCACGTTGGCTGTCGCAAGCGATGGACGAGGGTCGCGCCGCGCTCGAGTCTCTTCGCAGTACGGCCCAGGCCGAAGAATTATCCGAGGCGCTCCGCCACGTCGCCGAAACCAGCGCCCCGGACTCGATGCAGGTATCGTTCATCATCCGAGGCAAACCCGTAGTCATGCACCCCGTCGCTCGCGATGAGGTTTACCGGGTAGCGCTGGAAGCGATTCGAAACGCCTGCATTCACTCCCGTGCTTCACTATTGACCATCGAACTGCACTTTGGTCGAGACCTTATGATCAGGGTTAACGACAACGGCCGCGGCTTTGATCCGAACCTGGTCCACAGCGGCAAGCCGGGACACTTCGGAATCTCAGGAATGAAAGAACGAGCCTCCAAAATAGGTGCTCGCGTGTCCTTTGCCACCGCCTCCGGGGACGGAACCGCGTTTTGTCTTGTCGTTCCCGGTCGGGTTATTTTTGGCGAGGTAGGCTTGCGGCGCTTCGTTTCTAAGCAGGATTGACTCTGCATAAACTGCCCCGTGGAGACCGGTGGCAGACGAAGCGTTGGCGAGCCATTACAAAGGCCACGGGTTAACATGCGGTACAGATCGAGACTTTCCTCCGAGCGATCAACGAGTTAGAACGGGAGCGGCAAGGGAATTCTCTAGACGCAATCGTGCTGCCCAGCGGTTTATGTGTTTTGTGCAATTACCCATTGCACAAACCTATGCGGCCGATCGAGTCGCCAAAGAAGGCGTCTCGAGAACATTTAGATGGGCGACGACTCATCGTAGTGATCTTTCAAAGAATGACTCCGTAACTGTGGCTGTAGTCTTCCCTGATTGTGCGAACCGCGATTCTGACCCCACATGCATCGCGAGTTGACGTGGGCGGAAAACCCGCCCGTGTCCGCTTACTGGGACTTTTCAATTGAGGGAGTCTAGTGCTCAGCCAAATTGAATTATAGATCAAGTTATCGTGTAAACCATTGATTTGGATAGGCTTATGGTAGAGGCGGCGGGAGTCGAACCCGAGCAGACTATTGAAAACACTGAAGTTGTTGATTCCAAGAAAGGCTAAAAGAGCAAAACGGCCAGAAAGGCGAATCGACTATACAAACGTTTTACAAGACGCATTTCCACGACCGCCCAGCCACACCGCTCGGTACCACCCAAGTATCCCCCTAGATGGTGGCGTCTCAAGCTCATTTTGGTTTTTCGTTTAGTTGACGGAAGTTACCTGTCCGGTCAAGTTCCGCCAAAGTCTGATTTCTCGGTAAGTTCCAAACTGAGGGCCGCGACCGGACGACCGTCGGAAAAGCACCTTAGAGCATCCGCTTCAAATGCGGCACCGTAGAACGCCGCAAGCCCATTACTTCGCCGCTCTAGGAGATCCAACGAGCGATCCGCCTTAGAAAGGGGTGGCGAATTGAATCCTTTCGGCAGTGATTTTCGGGTACAGGTTCGGGTACACACATCAGTTTGGCTAGATTGCGCTTAATTAGGCTAAATTCCGGGGAGCACGGGATTTACGCCTACGCTCGTTTACGGCCGATTACGCTTATTTATCATAGATTTACGGTCTTCTCGGCAAACTCAAAATCCGCCGAGGGCAACCTCGTGGGGGTTCGACCCCCCCTCCCGGCACCATACAAGATCATTGACTCAAGCTGAAAAGGCCACTCGAAAATCCGAGAGCCAAGATCGTTTGGTGGCTGTTTTGGGCGTGATCGGGTGCGGTCCCGGGTGTGTGGACGGGCACTGAATTTGAATAGCAATCCAGACCGCGTTCCGTGAGTGCTCAGGTGGACAACATGAACGCCAGCGTGTCCGGGCGCGAGTCCTTGAATGGCGCGGCCGAACCTGGACGCGATCTCCTGGCACCAAAGCCGAAGCAGGGGATGGCTTAAGACCTGTTTAGGCCACCTCGATTGTTTACCAAAGTACACGTTTTGTACCATTTTGATGGGATAGCTTTGTCCCACAATCAGACTATGCTGACTCCGGTATTTGATTCGCTGCTCTGCCCGAGCATCTTCCCTGGAGCCCCATGGTCCGCTCTTTTGTCATGATTCTTGCGCTTGGCACGGCCGCATGCCCGGCGGTTGTTGCTCAAAGCACAAACAGTACCACTCCGCTCTTTTATGTACCTCTTATAACCCCCTGCCGCGCGGTGGATACACGAGTGAGCGGCGGCCCCATCGCTGCTGGTACCAGCCAGACCTTTAACCCTGCCGGAGGAGCGTGTAGCATCCCCAGTCAGGGTTCCGGACCCATAGCCTACGCGATGAATGTCACGGTCGTGCCTCATGGCCCATTAGGTTACCTGACCGTCTGGCCGGCCGGACAAGCTCAGCCTGTAGTTTCAACGCTGAACTCGTCTGACGGCCGTGTGAAGGCGAATGCAGCCATTGCAGTGGGCGGCAATGGCGGGCAAATCAGTGTCTATAGCAGCGACACTACCGACCTTATCCTTGACGTAAGCGGTTATTTCACCGCCAATACAACAGCAGATGTCTACGTACCCATCACTCCCTGCCGAATTGTAGACACGCGGGTGAACAACGGCACGAGCTTCGGGGCGCCATCCCTGGTAGCGGGTCAGCAGCGTACCTTTGCTATAGCAAATAGTAGTTGCAGCCTGCCTGCCGCGGCACTCGCGAATGGAGGCGCGGTGTCGCTCAACGTCACCACTGTTCCGATCGCAGCTCACCCAGTCTCCTACGTGACAGTGTGGGGCAGTTGGCCGAACGAACCGCAAATACCTCTCATCTCGACATTGAACGATCTGACGGGTACAGTCGTGGCAAACGCTGCTCTGATCTCGATAAACCCTTCCACGTCCCAGTCTGTCTCTGTCTACGCGACAGATAATACTGATCTGATCCTTGACATAACGGGATACTTCGCTCCTGCAAGTCTCGCCCCTTCGGGATTTGCCCTCTACCCGTTGACGCCATGCCGGATCCTCGACACCCGCGAATCGAGCGGAGAGTTTCACGGTGAGCTAACAGTACCGGTTGCAAGTGGCAACAAGTGTGGTGTCCCCACAAGTGGCCGCGCATACTCTATGAATGCCACCGTTGTCCCTTCGGGACCGCTGGGATATCTAACCTTGTGGCCAGACACTACACCACAACCTCCCATTTCCGTGCTCAATGCCAACGATGGCTTCGTAACCTCGAATATGGCGCTCGTCGGCAGTCCCAATGGATCGATCGATGCATTTGCCTCATCCTCGACTCAGCTCATTCTCGATCTATCCGACTACTTTGCCCCGGCTCCGAACTTTGCGTTAAGCGCAACCCCACCAGACGGCATCAACCTGCAGCCTGGCGCTGCTGGATCAATCAGCGTCACGGCACTGCCGGTGAGCGGCTTCACCGGCAACGTTCAAGCTACCTTGACCGGATCGAGTGGGCTCACCCCCACCCCATCTTCTTTAATTCTCCTACCGGGAGTAGCGCAGACGGTTACGGTACAGGCCAGCTCAAATGCAGCCACGGGGTCCATCCTCATTCAGGGTATCTCGGGCAGTATTACCCAAGCACTGAGTGTGCCCGTTGCTATCGGGCCGAATTTCTCCATCGCTGCACCCCAAGGTGGCTTTCAACTGAGTGCCTATGTAACCGGCAGTTTTGTCGTGACGCCGACGGCCGGCTTCAGCGGAATCGTGGGGGGGCAGATCACAGGTTTCCCCCCGGGGGTGATTGTGGGTGAAACTCCGACTGGTCCGCCTTATGGTGGCGGTGGAGCGTACCTCACCGCTGATTGCCTGGTCGGGCCGATTTGCCAGTCTGACCATTTCATCATCGCCTATGATGGCGCGGCCGCCGGGACCTATCCTTTAACGTTAACGGCGACGTCCGGCACCATCACTCACACCGAAGCGTTGTCACTCGTGGTGACGCCGCCCACGTTAAACCTTTCTGTCTCGCCAACGAGTGTCACCATTGCTCCTGGCACTTCGCAAACCGTAAATCTATCCGTTTCCGGTTACCAAGCGGGCACGTCCGCTGTAAACATCACTATGGAGAATCTCCCTCCAGGGATAACTGCAAACCCTGCTGGTGATATCGAGGCCTCGACCCCCATCGTGTTAACAGCTTCTCCTACGGCGGCTCCAGGCACTTACACCGTGTACGCCGCCGGAATCGACACAATCGTCCCCAGCAACTTAATTGCAGTACCGCCAATCAATGCTGCAGCGCAGTTTACCTTGACGGTTGGTCCCACACCTTCTGTTGTCAAACCAATGCAATAGCGGGCAAAAAACCTGACGACAAATGCAGCATTGACTGTCACGTAAACGACACTATCTGTCATCACGTAAAGGTTCCTTGCCTTGTCTCCGTGACTGGACAGGGCGTCGGGGCTGCACCCGTCCGTACATAAACCGGATTCGTCGGTGTGAACCAGGAGCGAGTGTCAACCGGCCAGCGAGTCCAAACTGGCGACTTTGCTTGAATCGCTCGATGCCTCTGTTGAGCGTCTAGCCAGGACAGACGTTCGGGATCACCGTATGACTTCCGGCAACGCTGCTGAGGTAGACATAGTTCCCCTTCCGAAATACATCCCCAAAGTTCATGCCGGAAGAGGCTCCCACTCCGCCATGATAGGTGCTCCACACCAGCTGCCCATCGATCGAAATATTGATCGGCTTGCCGCCTGTGGCGATACCGTAGCGTCCTGCTACGCTCTTCGGTGCCGTGATTGTCTCGGCAAATGAGCTGCCGTCCTGGGAATACTTCCAGGAGGTCGACACCGCGCCTGCGGGGAGGGAAACAGTTGCGGATACTTGTGTCGAATCGCCTGGATGCGGAATAACGTAAAACGGCACCGTGGAAGACAACTCCGGACCAATACCGGCAACGTAATTTGTAAGCGCCGAGGTAGGCCCCGTCGCCCACCCGTGCGCGAGACTCATAAAGTCTGGGTCATAGTCGAATGTGCCACCCTGCAGGTATCTTTCCCAGAATGTGCTCCCTGTGCCGTTCGGGTTCGACAGCATATATCCCCACTGCGGACGAATCAGGCTGAGAGCGGTGGCATCATCGCCGGGATACCTTTCATCCCTGCAGCGCCGGCGGTTTTCTTTGCGCATGCCAGCGCTGTGTCGATTCGATCCGTGACCAGCCAGAATCTTCTTCAGGGGGCGACTCCTTGTCGCCGTCGCTGCTCGCTTGCCTTGATGATTTCGTTCATGTCCCCGGCTGGCCGAATCTCCCAAATGTTGCCATACGTCATAGCCGGATGCTGGCCGATGAGCTGTACTGCATGATTCATATCCCTCGCCTCAAGGACGAGAATGCCGCCGAGTTGCTCTTTGGTTTCGGCATAGGGACCGTCGGTTGTCGCCACCTTGCCGTTCTTCCAATACAGGGTCAGCGCGGTCTCCGGCCCCTGAAGCGCCTCTCCACCGGCCCAGTGCCCGCTGGCCCGAAGATGGTCGTCATAGTCAAAGCATTTGTCGAACATGGCGTTTCGGTCGGCCTCAGTCATGCCATCGAACTTGCCTTTGTCGTAGTAGCCAAAACATAGGTATTTCACCGTTCTTCTCCTTTTCCTTGTAGGAGCCAGCCGCGTCGCGCTGGCTCGTTATGGGGTGCATCGTCTCATGATCAAGACGGTGCATCGTCCAAAGTCATGGCGGCTGAGCCTATTCCGCTGCCTGCTCCGGAGCCGGAAAGAAAAGAAGCTCGCGCACCTCGCCCACCACATCGCACGCGATCGCGCCCTTCTTCGCCCATACCAGCGCCTCGTCCATATCAGCGCATTCCAGTATCCAAAATCCGCCCATGTGCTCCTTGGTCTCGGTGTATGGCCCGTCGGTGACCAGTACCTTGCCGTCGGGCTGGCCTCGCAGCGTCTTCGCGCTGGCGGGCGGGGTAATGCCGCAGGCGAACTTACGCACACCGGCAGCAATCAGTTCGCGGTTAACCGCGTGGATCTCTTCGATCATTTCTTCGGTTACGGTGGATGGGTCGAAATCGTCGGGTTGGTAAACGGCTACCAGATACTGGGGCATGATTTTTTTTCTCCTCGTTGATTCCTGTGGCTCGTTTCCTGTTCGCTCAGGAACCGTACCTCATCGTTCTCTTGCCCTATAGTCGTTGGGGATAGGGAAAATCGACAGCCACCTCAAAGTTTTTATTTTCAGTTGCCGCATCCGCTCCTGCAGGAACAACCGCTTAGCGAAAGCCAGCCTTTAAGCCACGACCACAGCGGATCACTCTGAGTAAGCGGTTTCCGACCCCAAGCGCGATCAGACCTAATTGAGTGACGGCGCTTCAACATGATCCACTACGAGAAAATTCACAGGAGCAATTGTGCGCTTCAGGTTGAGTCCGAGCTGCTCCCTCAAGGCACGCTTGAATGTCAGTCCCGTGAATTCCGGTTGATTGACGGTATCTGAAGGCAAAGAGCCGTGCGGCACGTACGTCCACATGAGCGAAAAATCGAACCTTCCGTCGAGCCCCGTTTGGTCCACAACTGCACGATCAAGGTCAGCAGGACCTGACCCGGAAAGCCATATAGCCAGAGCGCTCATGGTCTCATCCCGGGAGCCGGTGAGTACCATGTTGTTCGGCCTGACCACGAGGTTGAAGCTTCCACAATTGAAGGGAAAGCTGTCGTTGCCACCCGATGGGGTTCCTGAATCTGGCAAAGGTACAGCACCATTCTCCGAAGAGGGAACGTCGCATGGTGGGCCGTTGCGATGAAGTCGGAGATTGGGTCCCAGAGTTCCGGGCTTAACGAGTGCAAGCGCGAAAACAGGAACGTTTCGCTGCTCAATGTGAGCCACCAACTTAAACCGGCCTGCAAGCAAGGACTGCATCATCAGGCGATATTGATCTTTTGTCGGACTTCCCGATGATGCCCGGGCGTGCACGGCGAACATTTGTGTCGCAGCCCACTTCGGCAACGAGTCAAAAAGTAACTTTCCCTGCTCATGGTCGAGCGACAGCTTGTAGGCGAATGCGATATACGTGACCAGCGGTAAATTCGCCGTGAAGAGACCGCCGGTCGGCTGGAGATAGTCTCCTGTGTTCATGCTCATGTTAGCGCCGGGGGAACTGCCGGGTTCGCTTGGCCGGACGGACGCCACCTCGAACTCCATCTTGCCGCCTGCCGACTTCTGCCAGGCAGGCACAGACGGCGGCTCCGCTGGGGTTTGGCTCGCAGCCGCTTGAGCCTTTGCAGCCCCGCCGGCGAAAACAGATAGCAAAGCCGCAGCGAGGAACACCGCAGTACCCGTGCCGAACTGCAACCGCCGATGCAAGTTCAGCTTGAGCAAAATAGAAACGGGCATAGACTCTCTTGAAAGACGCGCCCGACCCCATTTCGCTCATCCACCCGTCTGACCTGCCGTCTGTAGTCCCGGCTGCAGTGTCGCCAGGATCGCTTGTCACCAAGCCGCTTGAACACTTCGGTTAGGATCCCAGCAATGCGATCGAGCGCGGATAAAGGCATCGCAGGGCAGTTCTGGGAGGGGTGAATGGTCCTCAAGCTTCTGCTGGGAGTGATGATTGTTGTGTTGGCGGGGCTGGTATTCGCCGCGACTAAGCCCGCGACTTTTCATATCGAGAATGTATGGTCCGCCGCAGGACTGCAAGGGCGAAGCTACGGGCGAGAGACAAGTCTGCGGCAATGTATTCGGCCTTTAAGTGGAGATCGTCTCTCCTGGCCACGATGAGTTCCGCTGCGTGCCTGTCCTTATAAGTCGGTCGGTCGTTGAAGACCATTCTCGGTATCAGGTTGAAGGCACGCCGTTGTGACTGTTCTTTCGTCGTTGCTGTTCCTGTGCAGACTTCGGTGGGTGAATTCAAATCCGTGGATGTGTTGCCTTTACTGGCGCTTTTACTTTAGGCGGCTGAGACGATCGGCGAGGGTCTGTAGTCTTGTCCGCTCGACAGGACGGCCCATGCGATGCGTGCCAACTTGTTCGCCATGGCCACCACCACAACATTTTTAGGAGCTCTGGCCGTCGGCGTGAATGGATTAATGGGGCGCCATTTTGAAGCCGGGCTTCAGAATTTGAAGAAGGTGGCGGAGCAGTAGGTGTTACCCGCCATGGAAGAATCAAACGTATCCTACGGTGAAGCCAACAGTTAGCTCGTCATCGGGACGTCAGCGTTAAATCCGCCTCAGACCATTTTGATTCTGTGATCTTCCGCGCAGCCTCGGCCAATGAAAAGCCGAGCCTGTTTCCTTCTGCTCCTTCTCATGACGCTGGCCAGTAGCGCAAACACCGTTTCAGCGCAGTCGGCTGCACTCCAGGTGGAAATTTACGACTACGCCCGTTTGAAGCCGGTAGATCTCCATGAACTCATCACGCGGATGCAAGAGATTCTGGCCAGTTCCGGCGTCTCGCTGCAGGTGGACCTGTGCGCGAAGGCGCATTGCGAAAACCACACCGGAAGCCCCAGGCAGCTCGTCATCAGGGTGGTCCCAGATGCGGGCAGGTACAGGAAGAACCCACGCTTATTTAAATTGGGCATGTCTGTTGCCAACCATGAAGGCGGCACCTACGCCACTGTTTTTCTAAAGCCGGCAGAGGAGGAAGCTTCTGACGCGAACCTCCCTCCGAACATTGTGCTTGCCTATGCCGCCGTCCACGAAATCGGGCACCTTCTTCTCGGGGACCAGGCCCACACCCAGCGGGGTCTGATGAAGGCAACTTGGGATTCCAACGACTTCAAGGCAATGGCACAAAAGAGCCTTCATTTCAGCCCCGACCAGATCCGGGAACTGACGAGTCGATACGGTACCGCGCATCGGGCCGAGGTTGGTGCCGACAAAGAGCTCGCAGTTGCCCATTGAATATCGGCGACGGCAGCGGCCTCATCCAGAACTGCCAAACCTCCAAAAACTCTGCGCTCAGTGAGCGGCGACGGACACGTCCTGGTGCTGGAAAGCGACGAAGCCGGGTTGCTCAACTTGAAAAAAGCGCGGACTCTGCGTAAGCCGCGACAGCGTCTCCGTTGATCGGCCTGTCTCCTGTTGTGCTGATGCCGGTGGCTGTCGTAAGCTACTGCAACTCCCCCCAGATCATTAAATCGATCACCAAACAGATCACCAAACAAACGCGACCGCCCGGAAAGTGGTTTGGGCGGATGGAGTCCCGTGCACTTCTCACGCTTTCTTTACACAAGAGGTCAACATGTCGCAGATGCTGAAGGTTCTGACCTATCCAAGATCGCTCCGGGCAGCTCTGGCCCGGAAGATCGTACGTCGCCTATCCCTTTTTTCCTACCGTGACCGTCTCTTCGCCAACGCAGTCGACAGGCCCCATTACGGACACTGCATTTTCGAAGCAGCCCAACTGGCCACCCGGCTTGGGTATCCCACGATGAGTGTGGTGGAGTTCGGCTGCGGCGGAGGCAACGGACTATTGAATGCGGAAATGCACATCGCAGAGATCAGCAAAATTCTTCCCATAAAGATCGAGCTCTACGGCTTCGATACCGGAGAAGGCCTTCCCCAGGCCGAGGACTATCGCGATCTCATGCATTACTTCCGGCCCGGTCAGTTCCAAATGCAGGCCAATACCCTGCAGACCAGGCTGCGCTTGGCAAAGTTGGTTCTCGGCAACGTCAAAGATACCTGTAAGACATTCTTCTCGGACTACAATCCCGCGCCCATCGGAGCCATTTTCCACGACCTGGATTTCTATTCGTCCACCCGTGACGCCTTAACGCTCTTCGACGGCGAAGCCCGCTATTTTCTTCCTCGCGTCTTCATGTACTTCGATGACGTCATCGGCGATAACACCTGGCTAGCCAACGAACATGTTGGCGAACAGTTGGCAATTACGGAATTCAGCCAGAGCCACCCGAGCAAAAAGATCGTCGCTAATCGCTATCTGCCGCTCAAGTATTACGACGCCGGTTGGGTTCATCAAATCTACAACTATCACGACTTTGCACACCCCGATTACACCTCGTTTGTGGGTGCGGAGGAACAGGTCGGCCACGAAGCAAATATTCGCCTTCGTAAGTTCGTCGACCCAAAGGAATTGGCTAGGTAGGTCCTGTTTCAGTTCTGCTATACCTCAGTTCGAACAGGGTCCTCCAATCTGCAGAGGTTTATTCCCAGACCAATTTCAGAATTTTTCCAGACCTGCCCAAGGCACCGACAGGGAAGTTACGGAAATTGTGACTTTCCAGCCAATCGGGGCTCTTCAGCTTGCAGGCTGCAAGGTGTCTATCGCGGGTAGATCGAAAGGATGATCGACCTCGCCGAAAATGGACACCTCAAGTTCGGAAAGAACGCCGTTCCCGGCAGCTAACATCAAACCCACTTCATCATCACCTAATCGCCCGACGAAGTGCGCTCTCATGGCCTGCGGCGAGTCGATGAATGGTGAATCGACTGGAACGCTGAATTCGATGCTGGGACACCCGCAACTGCAACTGCTTCGCGCCTCAATGATCGCCAGTTGGGGAAGGAAGTTTGTCGCGTGGATTGGCCCGTGTTCGAGGAGCCACGCTAGCAGGGTGCGCTCTTTATCGGTGAGAGGTCGATAATCAGTCACTTCCATGCCCACCCCGAACCCGAAAGCAAAATTTGCGCCGCACTTCCAATGTGTTGCGGATACCCGAGGATCGCTCCATCCAGGTACCGCAGGCCACGCTCGTGTGCCCATGCGGCCGCATCCCTAACCCTCCTTCGTTGTCCCGCTGCTGAGTTGGATCAACGTCTTCCCCTTCAGTGCACCGCTTGCAGCTTCTCCGCCCGGCACCGCACGCGCAGCCGCATAATTCGAAAGGCTCACAATCACAACATCACTCGCTGCGATGGCCTCCTCGACCGTCGGCGCCACCTCCGCGCCCTGCGCCTTTCAACCGTTCGCCGCGCGACTCGTTTCGGTTCCGTACCCCCACAGTAAGCGGCTTCTTCAGAAGCGCCTCGGCCAGTGCCGGCCCCATCAACCCCAGGCCAATCACCGTCACTTCGCTCATGTCATATCACCGGCCTCGATCTTACTCCCGGCCCAGTAACTGCCATTCCTCGCCCAGCGCGAGTTCTTTTGGGTGGTGGTTTCAGAACAATGCAGGACAGCCTTCCAGCATTTCTCTTTGACTCAATCTCCGTCGAAAAGACAGACGAGATTGCATGCTACGGATTGCGCGCGTTTTCCGTGGATGCTTGGTGTCGATCGGATTCATCCCGCTGCATGCGCGCATAGCGTGCCGGCGGCATGCCCACATGGCGTACGAAGGCTACCGTGAAGGTGCTGGCCGAGCTATAACCCACGCTCGCGGCAACTTGTTCGATGGCGAGTTCGCGTCCTCGTAATCGCTGCTTCGCCAGCGCCATCCGCCAGGCCAGGAGATACTCCATGGGCGGCACACCAACGGTGCGGGTAAAGCGCGCGAAGAAGGCCGAACGCGACAAAGCAGCATCGGTGGCGAGCTTGGGAACCGTCCAGGGATATGCGGGGCGTGCATGGATAGCGCGCAGTGCGGTCGCAAGGCGCTCGTCCGCCAGCCCTCGGGCCAGGCCGGGCGTGGATGCCGTATCCGTACCGCATCGCAATGCCTCGATGAGCATCACCTCCAGCAGTCTCTGCAGCACAAGATCGCGTGCGGAACGCTGGGCGCGGCTCTCCTCGGCAATCAGCTGTAGCAGCACAGCGAGTCGCGGTTCCCCGCGTGCGAGGATTACTTGCGGTAGCAAGGAGACGAGCAGCTTTGCATCGGGAGAATCCAGGCTGCAGTGCCCGATCCGCATCCGCAACTGTGTCGGATCGGTTTGCCGGCCGACGCGAAAATATCCTGGGCTGACCTCGGTCGGCTTTGTCGTCATTCCATCCGGTGGTGGGATTAGGCTCTCGTTGATGAGGTCGTGCATGGCTGGGACCAGCACGAAGTCCCCGGCCTCAAGCGTCATCGATTGACCATCCACGGTCGCGTTGCAGCAGCCCTCCAGAATCGCGCAGTAGAAAGGCTCCCCGGTTCCTGCCCGGTGGATTCTCCATGTTCCAGCACACTCCACAAACTTCGAAAAACGAGCGGAAGGCTGGAGCAGCGTCACCACCTCTGCGAGAGGGTCACTCGACATAACAGGACTCTCTCAAAAGAATGAGGGACGGTCAACTATAGAAAGTCCCTGTGATGCGGTCTATCTTTCAATCTGTAGGTCTGCACCGGGAGGTGCCATGTCGAAGATTCTTATCACCGGTTGCTCGTCTGGGTTCGGGCTGGATGCTGCAAAATTCTTTCTCGATCGTGGATGGGATGTGGTGGCGGCCATGCGGAAGCCCAGCCACGAGCTGTTGCCCAAGTCTGATCGCCTGTGCATTGTGCCGCTCGATGTCACCGATGCTGCCAGCATCTCGCAGGCAGTGGCCGATGCTGGCACCATCGATGTCCTGGTGAACAATGCGGGGTTCGCTATACCCTCGCCGGTGGAACTCATCGATCTTGGCGCCGCGCGTTCTCTCTTCGAAACCAATACGCTGGGTACGCTCGCGATGACCCAGGCGGTTCTTCCAGCATTCCGTGAGCGCCGGTCGGGCGTCATCATCAACGTCAGCTCGTCGACCACCCTCCGGCCGATGGCTTTGGTTGGCCTGTACCGGGCCAGCAAAGCTGCGGTGAATGCGTTCACCGAATCGCTCGCGTTGGAGATGAAGCCTTTTGGAGTACGTGTGCACCTGGTGCTGCCGGGGCGAGCGCCAGAGACGAAGTTCAGCCAAAATGCATTTCCGCACCTGCGCGGCCTCGATCATCCCGCGTATGCCCCGATGATCGAACGCTTTATGTCGAGCGTGCGGGATTCGTCCGGCCCGGTGACTCGTTCGTCGGATGTTTCCGAAGCAATCTGGAAAATCGTGAGCGATCCGTCAGCGCCGATGCGCATGGCAGCCGGAGCCGATGCGGAGGCCTGGATGGCGGAGATTCTTCCGCAACAGGTGTAAGTGTATGCACGGGGGGGAATAGGGAGGTCTTGAGAGTTTAAGGGACGAGTCCCCTAAACTCCCAGACAACCTTCAATATGAAATCCGGGCGACAGAAATTAGCTCGGTGCGTCTCCAGGTGTCAATAGCAGGTGAGGGCAGCATAGCTACTCCTCCCGCGCCTACAGGCGGGGTAATGGGCAAACACCATCCCCATTGCCCAGCTACCGCATAAGCTCTAGCTGCCTGTCCGATTGTTGTTTCGTGGTTTCCCGTTCAATGTGCCGCCACCATCGCCCCCGCAAGCGTATGCAGCCCTTCCTGATTCCCGGCACGCGTATAAAACATGTGTCCGCCGGGAAACTCCTGCACTTGCACCCGGCTCGCATCCCCCATCACGGGCATCTGGTCCACCGAGAGCACCGACCCCATGAAGGGACATGATAGGTCGTTCCATCCATGCACGATCAGCACGCGCAGCTTGGGGTCGGCAGCCACAGACTCGCGCAGGTCCGCCACGGCGCCCTTCCGCAGGTCGCCGCCCTGCTCCCATTGCCGGTTCACGTCTTCCGACAGCGCCTCGTAGCGGGCATCGTTTCTCCAGCCAACCGTGCGCGTGATGAAGTCCACCATCGCCGTGGTCGTGGGCGCGATGATGCTCTCCAGAATTGGGTCGCCTGTCTGCTGCGTCGGCGCATACGGAAAAGGATCAGGCGCAGTTACATTGGAGTCGTACACGCTGCCAATCAGGCCTTGTGTGCGGTGCACCTCGCGAAGGTACGCTCCCGTGTCCAACCGCCCGCCGGCAAATTTCACAAACTTCGGGTCCAGGCCTGTCATTTCCGTCACATGCTGCACCATCGCATCGGTCGCGGCCGGGTCGCTGCGCCCTTTCAGCAGCGTTTCGGCATATTCTCCTTGGGTGTAGGCGATCACTTGCTGCATCGCCGCCGGCGTCAGCTTTCCCTCGGCCTCCAGGTGCGCGGCCGTAATCGATGGCAGGGTAGTCATCCACGGAATGGGAGACAGATTTTCATCGCCGGCTTCGGGATTCAGATACGGGCTGATCAGCACCAACCCGTTCATCGCCACACCCAGCCTCGCTTGCAGATAGTGCGTAATCCTCGGCCCGCGATAGCCGCCATAGCTCTCGCCCACGAGGTATTTCTTGTCCAGGAGGCGATTGTTCGCAACCAGCCACTTATAGATCACGAGCGAAAGATATTCGATGTCCGGAGTCGCCGCATAATAAAGCTTCTTCGTTTCCACCTCGTCCACCAGCGAACGCGAAAATCCCGTGCCGATCGGGTCGATGAACACCAGGTCAGTAAAGTCGAGCCACGTGCCCGGATTGTCCGTCAGCGTCGCTGGATCCGACGGAGAATCGCCCGCATTCGCAAACGCAATATGTTTCGGTCCAATCGCCCCCAGGTTCAAATAGACCGACGAAGCTCCCGGGCCGCCATTCAGCGCGAACATCACCGGCCGGTGCGTGCTGCTTCCGTTGGTTTCACCCTTTGCCGGATCCACGGTGAACGCCGTATACATCACCACACCGTTCGCCTTGTCGTTCTTGTCCTTCAACTCAATCGTGCCAATGGTCGCCGTATAGTGAATCGTCTTACCGTTCACCGTAATCGTCTGCGGAACGGACTTATCCGCGGGGAGTGGGTTCTTCATGGGCTCGTCAGGCTTGGCCGCAGCTTTGGCGGCATCCGCCGGCGGTTTGGCAGGTTCGTGTTGGGCAAACGCTGCAAGGGTAGACAGTAAAAGGACAGCAACAAACTGGCGCAACTTCATGCGACGTATTCTACGTGAAAGGGTTTAGGGGATAGGCGAGGTGACCGCCGTTCGTGGGAGTTTAGCCGTCGTCCACACACGCCACCGATGCCGCCTATCCTCGGGCCGAACGAACAGCCGCGGCTAACTCTGCGAGCAGTCCATGGGTTTCACTCCAATCAATGCAGGCATCGGTGATGCTCTGGCCGTACACCAGGGGCTTGCCCTTCACAAATGCCTGCGCACCCGCAACCAGATTGCTCTCAAGCATCGCGCCAATAATCCGCCGGTCCCCCGCCGCAATCTGCGCAGCAACATCGCGACAGACCAGTCCCTGGCGACGATGGTCCTTGTTGCTGTTAGCGTGGCTGCAATCGATCATGATCCGCGGCGCCACGCCGGCTTTTTCCATCTGCTCCGCAGTCTCTGCCACAGAGGCAGCGCTGTAATTCGTCATCTGCCTTCCACCGCGAAGGATTATGTGACAGTCCGGATTTCCCGCTGTAAACAGGATGGCCGATTGTCCCGTCTTCGAATGTCCCAGGAACGTATGAGGATGCGCGGCCGAGACAATGGCCTCGATCGCAATTTGCACGTTGCCCGACGTTCCATTTTTGAAGCCGACCGGGCAGGATAGCCCCGATGAGAGTTGCCGATGCACCTGGCTTTCTGTCGTGCGTGCGCCGATCGCTCCCCAACTCACCAGCGACGCGACGTATTGCGGGGAAATCATGTCGAGAAACTCGGTGCCAGCGGGAACGCCCATCTCGGCCAGGTCCAGGAGCAGATGCCGCGCCAACCGCAGCCCGTCGTTGATACGGAACGATTCGTCGAGTTGCGGATCGTTAATCAGGCCCTTCCATCCGAGCGTCGTACGTGGCTTCTCAAAGTAGACCCGCATGATGATGCAAAGTTCGTTCGAGAACTCGGCAATGGCGGTCTTCAATAGGCTCGCATATTCTCGCGCCGCCTTCACGTCATGAATCGAGCAGGGGCCAACCACCACCATCAGGCGTTTGTCGTTGCCCTTGAGGATATTTATTATCTCATTCCTCGCCTGAAAGACGGTCGAGGAGGCTTGTTCCGTCGCTGGCAACTCTTCCTCAAGAAACACGGGTGGAAGCACGACTCGGGTGGATCGAATGCGCAAATCATCTGTGGGATGGATCATGGTCTCCTTTTAATGTAGCAGCGGATGGGTGTTCGTCCGGCCACCCAAACCCTCAGAGGCAAAACCTGCCGCAAACCCGGCGAACGACCCCACGTTTGCCCTGATGTTGATCGGTTTGGCACGAGATTCCCGCTCTTGCACTGCTCTTAGCGAATGGCCTATACGTGGGTCTCCCCAAGAGCCTTCAGGGTCGGATTTTCATGAATGCACACCCTTGATGCTCAGTCTCGACCGCCTTGAACTGCATCAGAAACTCGTCAAGAGAAGCTGGGTCAAATTCAACGCAGACGGTTGCGCTCCCTGCAACCTCCTGATCACCATAGGCGCTCTCAATGATTGCCCTACATGTAGCGTGCCCCGCTAGATCACGGCAATAAAAACTCAGGTTCGCGGCTCCTCCAGCAGATTGCTTGCCGAATGCCCCAAACGTAATTTGTCGCTTGTCCAGGTGGTTCTGCGGGAAACCTGACAACGTGGCTGCGGCTTCAAGTAGTTCACCCGTGCCGACGTATACGTCTGCGGTGCCTCGAAAGGAAGCGTTTTCGGCGACAACACATAACTCCAAGACATCAACGTCATGCCAGAGATAAGAAACCCGAAGCCCTGCATTCATGCAGTTAGGTTAATCGACATTCTGTAAAACGGAACGTGAGGGTGACAACGTGAGGTTCACTATTTGCACGCTTTTGACTGCTCAGCGGGTCGATTTGACTAACCAGGAAACATCCCGTCTGTCTGTCGCGCGTCAAAATTTACATCTTACCCGCAAGCCTCACCCCCTGGTCGGGTGCCCATGTTTTCACCGGCCTGGCCTGGGCACTCGAACTGGTCTCATATATCCTCAGCCAGCGAGGCGTCACGTATGAGACCCGCCGCCAAAGCGGGTTCATGTTTCGTCCCGAAGCCACTGCTTTACACTTGAGACCATTTCTACGTGGGTTGAAAACAACGGGCGAAGCCCTTCCTTTGTCTCGCGTTTTCGGACGGCACAATCATGCAGAAGATGGCGGTGACTTTGGTTGTTAGAAGCTGAGAGACGGGAGCATCGGAGACAGGGAGTGTTACGTTTTAGTTTCCCTCCTGAGGCTTATCGGGGCTCCCGCCAGTCAGAGTAGTAAGTTGGTGACGGGGGTTCTCGCCTGATGAAGCTGCTGCCATTGTTCCTTCTATGCATTTTGGGACTTTTGCCCCTCTCTCTTCAGGCGCAGCTTGGGCTCTATGGCGGATTTACCGCCCAAAACCTGGGTGTTCCAGGAAACAACGGTTATGTTCTATACGGCGGTACTTTAGGCGCTTATCTTGCAAGCGGAGAGCTTGCGATCCTGAACGTGGGGATCGATGTACGCGCCTCCTCGACACGAAGCGGCGGAACCTCTTTAACCAGCGGGGCGATTGGACCTCGCGTCGGTCTAAACCTGCACATCGTCCCGCTGCACCCTTACGTGGAGGCAACGGCTGGCCTGGCTAGTCTGAATTACCAAGGGGGATCGCCGAGTGACGGCACCAAATTCGAGTATCAAGTTCTCGGAGGTGTCGACTTCACAATCTTTCCCCGCGTGGACTGGCGCGTCTTTGAATTTGGCTACGGGGGACTCTCCGTCCCAAATGAAAGTAGTTACCACCCAAAAACCTTTACCACCGCAATCGTCCTGAGACTTCCCCGCGTATTCCCCCTGCCCTGGCATTGAGAATGGCGCCTCGCAAACTGCCAAAAGGTTGTATTGGCAACCGTGAATGATGCGGCAACAGTTACAGTGGCAGGAAACCGCCGGCTGCCGATCCTCATTCTTCAAAGGCTTGCACCGATGCTCGTAGCTTCCAGGTCGCTGTGTTCTCGTGCATTTCTCCTGTCGCTCTTTCTGGCTTGCTCAACCTTATGTGCACAGGAGTCGGCGCCTCTTGTCGTTCCGCCGGGTGCATTTTTGCAGGCGCGGCTGCAGCAACAGATTTCTTCAAGAACAGCGACTGCGGGTGAGGCGGTAAAAATGGAGGAGCTCGCTGACCTGGTAGTCGGGGGCCGTGTGGTAGTCCGCAAGGGGGCTCCTTTTACCGCATCCCTCACGGTTGCTAAGAAAAAGGCGAAGAGGGGAACCGGTGGCCGGCTGGCCTTGCACCTTGCCGATGTAGAGATGGCCGACGGGGAACACCTGGCGCTCGACACGACGCAGGCCGAAAGCGGAGGCGGGCCCGGGCCGAAAGCCTATAAGACGTTGGTATTCGCCTCCGTCATCCTTCTAAGTCCTGCAGGCGTGACAACAGCGCTGTTGCTGCACGGACAGGAAGTTGTGCTGCCGGAGGGGACAGAGATCGCGGCCCGCGTCGGCAGCGCGACGACCCTAGACCAGCGCAAATTCAATCTGGCACCCGAGGGAAAACCGCCTACACCTTCCTCTCAGCCGTCCGGGCAGAAAAACCAACTTGTCACGTTGCACGTAGAGACGAGTCCCGACGACGCACGCCTGTGGGTGGATGGAAAACGTCAAGGCGAGTCATCGACAACGCTATCCATCGCGCGAGGACTCCACAAGGTGAAAGTCAATCGCGACGGCTTTAAGCCCTGGCAGCAAAAAGTCGTCATCGAAGGAAATCCCCTAACCCTGACAGTGGCGCTCGAGAAAAAGTAAGATGGCTACGAAAAAGAGAAAAGGGGACAATCGGCCGCTCCGGGAATCTGTGGGGAAGTCGTGATCAAAGGAGACAGGTCCCTGGACGGACGGGAAATTCACCGTCGTGTTGGTGAAAAAAACTATAAAGGTTGCGTACCGTCCGTCTCTACCCGGTGCCCAATGGCCCGTTCCTCCCCTTCCACGTCTGACCACAAATTCGCAAGATGCCTTTGTTGACAGGGGTCGGCACAGCCCGTAGCATCCTCTCCAGCGGATCGCCCAGAACCCAGCGATGAGCGCGAACCGGGGGCATCATGAGTCTTCGAGAGTTTTTGTCCAAGCAGTTCATTGACGTTATCGACTGGGTTGAACCCGAGGATGGCATCCTTGCGTACCGCTATCCAATGCAAGACCGCGAGATCCAGAATGGCGGCAAGCTGACGGTCCGAGGTTCCCAGATGGCCTTGTTTGTGAATGAGGGCCAGGTGGCGGATGCGTTTGCGCCGGGCCTTTACACGCTCAACACCCGCACCTTGCCGATTCTTACCTACCTCAGGAACTGGGACAAAGCCTTCCAGTCTCCGTTCAAATCAGATGTCTACTTTTTTTCCACCCGCATTCAGACCAACCAACGCTGGGGAACGCCCAACCCTATCACGATTCGAGACAAGGAATTCGGTGCGGTTCGGCTGCGCGCTTTCGGAATCTACACCTATCACATCAGCGATCCCAAGGTGTTTTATGCAAAGGTGAGTGGCACGCGGGACAAGTATCTGGTTGCGGACCTCGATGGACAACTGAGCAATACGATCGTCGGACGCATCACGGATACGTTTGCAGGTAGCAACGTGCCGTTCCTCGACATGGCGGCGAACCAGGTGGCACTCGCAGAGAAGGTTGTTGCTCAGCTCAAGCCAGGGTTCGCAGAGTTCGGCCTCACGCTCGACACCTTTGTAGTGGAAAACTTGTCACTGCCAGACGAGCTGCAGAAAGTTCTCGATCAACGCATCAGCATGAATATGGTCGGCGATATGGGCCGGTATACGCAGTATGAGGTTGCCCAGTCCATTCCGTTGGCCGCTGCGAACGAAGGTGGGGGGGCCGCCTCCATTGGCGCCGGCCTGGGCGCGGGCCTAGCGATGGGACAGGCAATGATGGATGCGCTGAAGAAACCTTCCTCTGCTCCTCAGGCATCCGAGGCCTGGGCCGCAGCGACCCCTACGGCCGGGACGGCAACGAAATTCTGTCTTAACTGCGGCAAGCCGATCCCCAGAGACAGCAAGTTCTGTTCCGAATGCGGGCACGCGCAGCAGTAGGTCCCTCTCACATGACGAATGGAATCGAATGGGTCGTTGAAGCACACGGATGCTCCGCCGAAGCTCTACGGAGCGCCAAGCCACTGCGCGATCTTTTCGAGCGGATGATTGCCGAGCTTAACCTCAGCCAGGTGGGAGAGACTCAATGGCATAAATTCCCAAACATGGGCGGGATCACTGGCCTTTGCCTCTTGTCGGAATCGCACCTGGCATGTCATACCTTCCCTGAATTCGGGTCTTTGTGTCTAAACCTCTTTTGCTGTGTCCCCCGGGAACCCTGGGACTTTCACGGAGAGCTCGCCAAGGCATTCGGTGCTACCGCCGTGACCGTCAGGACTCTTTCCAGACCCTATGGTTTGGCAGAGGGATTTACCTCGGAGTCCGCCAAATCGGCGAAAACTTTTGCGAGCGAGTTCTAAACGATGACGCAGCCTGCCGCGAACTGTCCCAACTGCGGCGCCGGGATTGTCTTCCGCTGGTCGAGCAGCGTACAAACCGTCTGCCAATACTGCAAATCCATCCTGGTTCGAACTAATATCGATCTAAAAAAAGTGGGCCAGGTAGCCGATCTGCCGCCGAACAGTTCTCCCATCCAGATTGGTACAGAGGGGGTATTCGGCCGGCAGGCTTTTGTGGTACTTGGTCGAATTATTTATGAATACGACCAGGGAACTTGGAATGAATGGCATCTGATGCTGAACAACGGCAGTGCATGGCTCTCGGATGCGCAGGATGATTATGTCGTGACGTTTGCGGCTTCAGGCCAATCGTTGCCGCCTGCGGGCCAGCCGCAACTCCGCTACCGCTATACCTGGGACAACGTTACCTACACCGTTACCACGATTACGGAGGCGCACTACCGTGGGGTCGAGGGAGAATTGCCGTTCCAGTACTGGGAGAAAACGGATGCGGTTTTTGTCGATCTGATGTCGGCAGACAGCAAATTTGCAACGCTGGACTATAGCGGAGAAACGCCCGTGCTTTACCTGGGGAAGTCAGTCGAGTTTGAAGAGCTCCATCTCAAGAACTTGAGATCGTTTGCAGGGTGGCCATGAGCGCAAGCAGCCCTAATGCGTCTGCAACACCGCAAGTGAAGCCGCTCAATTGTCCAGCGTGCGGCGCTGCGTTCTCCATGCGATCGTTCGGCCACGCGGTCACCGTGGTTTGCGATCACTGCCACTCCATACTGGATGCGCAGGATCCACAGTTGAAAATTCTGCAGACGTTCAAGGCGGTTGTCGACGAAGATCCTCCACTCATCCCGCTCGGCACGCGGGGAACCATACGCGGCACTGCGTACGATGCGATCGGGTTCCAGCGCCGGACCACGTTTGTGGACGGAGCGCCCTACAGTTGGCACGAATACGTTCTCTTCAACCCATACAAAGGTTTTCGCTATCTAACCGAATACAGCGGTCACTGGAACGACACCAGCATTTTGCGTTCCTTGCCAAGCGTCAGCCAAACCAGCCCCGCAACCGTGAGCTATCTCAAAGAAACCTATAAGCATTTCCAAACCGTCAACGCCAAAACGAGTTTCGTTCTGGGGGAGTTTCCCTGGCAGGTCCGTGTTGGCGAATCCGTTGAGGTGTCTGACTATATTTCTCCGCCCCGGGTGATTTCAAGCGAAAGAACTGGCAAAGAGATCACGTGGTCGATGGGCGAATATATGTCGGGCCATGACGTGTGGAAAGCTTTCCGTCTGCCGGGGAGTCCGCCACAGCGCATCGGCGTTTATGAAAACCAGCCCTATCCGCTGAGCGCCGATACGAAGGCAATATGGCTTACCTTCACCTGCTTCGCGCTGCTTCTTTTCAGCATGATGGTTCTCTTCTGGTCTGTGTCGCGCAATGAGCAGGTATTTCAGAGTACTTACCAATTCAACTCGAGTACCCGCGGGGAAGCATCGTTTGTCACCGACGTCTTTCAGCTCGCGGGGCACACGTCCAATCTGCAAATAGGTGCCACCGCCAACGTCAACAATAGTTGGATCTACCTGAGCTACGCACTCATAAACCAGGACACGGGAAAGGCGTACGATGCCGGACGCGAGATCAGCTACTATTATGGCTACGATTCAGACGGTTTCTGGTCAGAAGGCGAGCGCAATAATACGGTGACCATCCCAAGCGTACCTCCGGGTCACTATTATCTTCGCGTCGAACCCGAGTCGGATTCTCGCGGAGGCATAATTACATACACCGTCACGGCCACGCGCGATGTTCCCCAGGCCAGCTTCTTTGGCATAGCTTTGCTGGCCTTGCTGGTTCCTGCAGGATTCATCACCTGGCGATCCATGAGCTTTGAACATCTGCGCTGGGCAGAGAGGAGCGAGTGAACGGTAACAACTGATTTAGGTCCAGAAACCGATCAGCGGCAATGCGCCGCTCTTCTCAAGATTCACGACTGTTATGCAATAAGAGGTCACGGATGATCAGAAATTTATATGTTTTGTATGGCATCGTCGTGCTCGGCACGCTGGGTGTCGCAGAGTATCGGGGATGGAGCTTCGACACAGTCGACAAATTGAATAATGTTCCCCGGTCTATCCGTGATAATCCCGGCTCTTATCGTTCGGTCTATAACAGCTACCACCACTACACAGGAGGCAAGTAAATGAGCGTCCAGCTTGGCAATGTAGTGAATGCGATTATTTATGCAGCACTCGGCATTGTTGTTTTTACCGCAGCCTTTCTAATTATCGACAAGGTGACCCCCTACAACCTATGGAAAGAAATTGTTCAGGAGCACAATACCGCGCTCGCCATCCTGATTGGCACCATGTCGATCGGCATTTGCATCATCATCGCGTCGGCTGTCCATTAGTTCATGGGGATATTGCTCTTCATTACTGTCCTGCTGATTGCCGCCTGCGGGCTCATTTATGAGCTCATCGCGGGAACGCTCGCCAGCTACCTTTTGGGCGACAGCGTTCTCCAGTTCTCCACCATCATTGGCTCTTACCTGTTCGCGATGGGCATCGGCAGCGCTCTTTCACGCTACATCGATCGCGGTCTGGCGTATCGCTTCGTGTGGATCGAACTGTTGCTGGGCGTGATTGGGGGCTTTTCTTCCGCTCTGCTGTTTCTGGCGTTTGCTTACACCCAGGGATTTCAACTACTGATGTACGCCGTGGTGGTCGCCATCGGCGTTCTGGTAGGTCTGGAGATCCCACTGTTGATGCGCATTATGCGCGACCGTTATGATTTTCGCGATGTGGTCGCGCACGTCCTTACGTTCGATTATCTGGGCGCGCTCGCAGCATCGCTCCTGTTTCCGATTCTCCTGGTGCCGCGCCTCGGCCTGGTTCGCTCGGCGATGCTGTTTGGCATCATCAATGTTGCGGTCGCGTTGTGGAGTACGTTCCTGTTTGCGAAAGAGATCGCTTCACAGCGCAGCCTGCGGGTGATTTGCGTCGTGGTGCTGTGCGCCCTGGGAATCGCATTCGCGCAAGCCAAACGCATCACGCTGGCAGCGGAAGACAATATCTATGCCGATGAAATCATCTTTGCGCGCGATACCCGCTATCAACACATCGTGTTGACGCGATTCAAAGATGACATCCGCTTGTTCCTCAGCAGTCACTTGCAGTTCAGTTCGCGCGACGAATATCGCTACCACGAAGCGCTCATCCATCCTGGATTATCAGCCATCCCGGTCCCGCGCCGCGTTCTCGTGTTGGGTGGCGGCGATGGTCTGGCGGTTCGCGAAATCCTTAAATATCCGCAAATCGAAAGCATCACCCTGGTTGATCTTGATCCGGAGATGACCCGGTTGTTTTCCACTCTACCCATGCTTACGGCGCTGAACAAGCAATCATTCTCGTCGCCCAAAGTGCACATTATCAACGCCGACGCGTTTCCCTGGGTGGATGCCAACACCGAGAGCTTCGACTTTATCGTGATCGACTTTCCTGACCCTACGAATTATTCCCTGGGAAAGCTATACACCACTACTTTTTACAAAGCCGCTGCTCGTCACTTAAGCGCTCAGGGTTTGATGGTCGTGCAGAGTACCTCGCCGATGTTTGCCCGCGATTCGTATTGGTGCATTGCGGAGACGCTCAAGCAGGCCGGCTTGCAGACATATCCCTACCACGTGTATGTGCCCTCCTTCGGAGAATGGGGATTTGTGATCGCCGGTTTTCGGGATTATCGACTCCCAACCTCTCTGCCGCGCGATCTTCGCTTTGTGGCTCTTGAGGGTTTACCCGCGCTGTTTCAATTCCCGCCGGATATGGCCCCTTTGCCCATGCCGGCTAACCGGTTGAATGATGAGGTGTTGGTTCGCTCCTACGACCAGGATTGGAAGGACATTAGTCATTGAGGACGCCACGGCGCAACTTCCTGCAATCGGCCAGTGCGGCGCTCGTAGGCTTGTCGATCAAAGGAGACCGGCCAATTGCCGGTACATTCGTCAACGATTCGTTCCAGATGGGCCATCAGTTACGCGATCGCGCGCGCTTTCCCCAGCCAACGCAAGTGGTGAAGCGTGCGGTAGTGATTGTGGGTGGCGGCATTGCCGGCCTTAGTTCTGCATGGCGACTGAACAAGAAGGGTTTCACCGACTTTGTTCTCCTCGAGATGAACGACCAGGCCGGTGGCAACTCACGCTGGGGCGAAAATGAAATCACCGCCTACCCCTGGGCGGCGCACTATGTTCCCGTCCCTGGGTCGAAGGCCATCTACGTCCGTGAGCTGATGGAGGAGCTGGGAGTACTGAAAAACGGCCAATGGGAGGAACGCTATCTTTGCTTCGCGCCGCAAGAACGTTTGTTCCTGTACGGAAGATGGCAGGAAGGAATTGAGCCCGCCATCGGATTAACGGCAGCCGACCGCGATCAGTTTCGTAGGCTGGAAGACTCTATCCACGCCTTTCGGGCTACGGGCAAATTTACCGTGCCCATGGAGATTGGGTTGTCGCAGAGCACCGCTGACCTCGATCAACTCTCGTTTGCGGACTGGCTACGTGCGCAACGGATGGATTCGCGAATTTTGAACTGGTACATGAACTACTGTTGCCGCGACGATTATGGCGCGACCGCCGCCACCACCTCCGCGTGGGCAGGAATCCAGTATTTCGCTTCTCGTGATCCGGAGGAGAAGGGCCCGCTGACCTGGCCCGAAGGTAACGGCTGGATCGTCCGTCGCCTCCTGGAACGGCTGGGGAAGTATGTCAACACCAACCGAATGGTGCACAGGATCTCGGAACGCGGCAAGGGCTTCAGCGTTCTGTCCGGGGATACGGAATACCAGGCCGATTTCGTAATCTTTGCCGCACCCACCTTCCTGGCGCCTTACCTGGTGGAAGGCATGGCGCCGCTGCATGATTTCGAGTATTCGCCATGGCTGACCGCCAATCTCACGCTCGAACGTTTCCCGGATTCCTACGGCAGCGACAAAACCTGGGATAACGTTTTTATCGAATCACCCACACTCGGCTACGTGGATGCAACCCATCAAAGCCTCCGATCTTATGTAGACCGCACGGTTTGGACTTTCTATTGGGCTTTGGCTGAGGGCCTGCCATCGGAAAACCGCCGGTTGCTATTGAATAAGGACTGGAACTACTGGAAGGAAGCGATTCTGCACGACCTCGAACGCGTGCACCCTGACATTCGCAAGTGCATATCGCGGATTGACATCATGCGCATGGGACACGCAATGGCCCGGCCAAAGGTGGGATCCATTTTCTCCAAAGAACGGCGGAATCTTGCCCAGGCGCAAGGGCGAATCCAGTTTGCGAATTCAGATCTCAGCGGGTTTTCCATCTTCGAGGAGGCACAGTATAGGGGCGTTCAAGCGGCGGATCACGTGCTAAGCCTAATTGCCGGGTAGGACTAGACGCGGTGGGGCAATACGGACTGTGGATGGTAATGCGCCGGCAGGATACCGATTCCTTCAGTTTGAACGGTTGCCACAATAAGTAGGCTGTCGACGCATATCCAACAGTCTGCTTCGATATCTCAATTTGAAACCTGAGGCACGACGCTATCGAGAATCGTTATGTGCTGTCCGGTCGTCAGGGCACCAACGCTCGATTGCGTGACCAGAATTGTCGTGCCTGGTTGCACTACCGGGTGCACCGCCTCATAGAAACCGCGTGGCATGTGGACACGGTTGAGCGTGGCCTCATCGAGTTCGCGGCCTTTGTCGTCGTCGTGGCCGGGCAGACCCACGTAGATCCAGTGCCTTTTGCCATCCGCGCCAAGGGTCAGGTTGATGACGTGAGATGCGGGATCCTCATCGTTGATCTCGGCTACACTGCGGCCGATCTCGACACCATTGCGGAGAACCACGATCCGCTGGTCATGCTTCGAAATGATGATGGTTAAGGGCCCGGTGGGCGCCTTTTCCGGTTCCCAGCGAAACTCCATAGAACCAAGGTGCTGTTGCGTTACCTGCTGTCCCTGGGTGTCCAGGGGAGCCAACAGGCTGGCGTCGGTTGAGGTGATGTGGTTGGCGGCGTCGCCTTGCACGACAACGGTGGCTCCCAGACTCGTGATGCGAAAAAGCTCCTGCGAGAAGGTATACGGTAGGTGAACGCATCCATGGCTCTCGGGATAGCCCGGCAGCCCACCCGCGTGAAGCGCCACCCCATCCCACGTGAGCCGTTCTTGGAAAGGCATGGGGGCGTTGTCGTACTTCTTAGAGTGGTGACTGGCGTCCTTTTGCAGGATCGTGAAGACTCCAGTTGGAGTTTCATGCCCCGGCTTACCGGATGAGATCGTGCTAACCCCGATGCGTACTCCGTTTCGGTAGACAGTGGCGCGCTGGCGCGAAAGGTCGACATAGATCAGCAGCGGCCCGGTGGGCGCGACGGACGGCGCCCATACCCACTCGCCGGGCTTCAGTTCGTCAGCGATGCGCGCTAGTTCCGCCGGTGAGCTGACTTTGGCTCCCTGGGCATACAACAACCGGGCGCCGCCCAACAGTGATCCGATCACGACCGCGGTCGCACACGCGCGAAACCACCCACCGACAAACCACCCACTGACTGCGGTCCCATTGTCACGCTTCATGTCTTCCATACCATCCAACCGAATGGATTCTCACCCTGCGCACCTGCAACCGGTAGAGCGTCTTGGGAAACTGCAGAGGGTGATATCCATCACCGGAATTCCTGCTGGCAGAGAGATGCAGCGAACCCCAAGGTAAGACCAGGAAATTTCATAGAAAGACTGAAGCCAGCACCAAACAACGAGGGGGGTACTCCGTCTAACCATCCGGCCAGGATAGGACAGGAAACTTCTACCGTTCGCTCAGAATTTCCTTTTCAAGATATTCCAACAAGGACCTTCCGTAGACAATAGCGTCGGAAGCGTCCCAAATCGACAATACTGGGCTGCCTTCGATGCTGGGGGAGCACACCAAATATCGATGAGAATAGACAGGGATAAATTTGGCATCATCGGGGAGATGGAAGCCCTGCTCTTCAAGCGTGGCGAACAACTGAATCTTGTCCGCGCTGACGTCTTCAATACGCTTTTCTATCAGAGCGATGTCGCGAGGGTACGAGTAGAATCCCGTCGCGAAGCGCGGCGGCTCGCCGCCGCTCCCTCGCACATCGATTGCCGGAATGTCTGTTCCGTTCATGCACCGCAAGAAAATTTTGAAATCCGGATGGAACGAAGCGCCCACCGCAACTTCATATTGCGCGATCACCTGATCCGTTAGGCCAGGATTCCAGCGAGTCCCCGCCTGGATTTGAAAGCCCCAGGTTGAGCCTTTGACAGATGTATTGCGCCATTTTGTTTCTGAGGCTGCCTTAAATGCGAGAACTGAATCGATATCGAGCATTGGTATATTCCGAACACCACGGTGAAGCATGCTGTCGGGATGATCGCACATCGATATCTTGCTCGGCGGGTCGATTTGACTAACCGGAAAACAGCCCTTCCGTCATCCAGTCTGTCTGTTGCGCGTCGAATTTAAGCCTTAGCCACAAACCTCCCTGGACGGGCGGGCCCAAGTTAGCCTCCTGACAGGAGCGGCACTTGTGGGTGGACTTGTAAAAAATACCCCTCCCGTCTGACGACAAAACTTCACACTTCAAAATCCGCTATCGAGTGCAGCGTGTCAGCATTCCTGGAAGCTTTTTGGTTAACGCCTGAATAACTCGAAGTTGTAGCAGTCTTACTCGCAGCGAGTTACGCTAAGCGCGAACCCGGGCCGCCCCATTGTTTGAAACTATTTTCCAGGATCTTCGATTCGCTCTGCGCCAGTTGCGGAAGGGTCCCGGCTTCGCATGCACAGCGATGATTGTGCTGGCCCTGAGTATTGCCGCCAGCACCGCCATCTTTGCTTTCGTGGATGCAGCGCTGGTGAGACCGCTGCCTTATCGAGAACCTTCCCGTCTTGTCGCCCTTTTTGAAACATTGCCCATAGGCGCTCGTTACCACATCTCGTACGGTGATTACCTGGAGTGGAAGCAGGCAAACCGTGCTTTCGGCTCCCTGGATATTTACCGGCCAGACCAATATCTCCTTAAAACCGCTTCGGACGTCGAAAATGTTGCCGGCGCCCAGGTAACCGACGGCTTCTTTCGCACCCTCGGGATCGCTCCTTTCATCGGCCGCGACTTCGCACCGGGAGAAGATCTGCCGGCCGCACGACGGACGGTGATTCTGAGCTACGAAACCTGGCAGGAGCGATATGCCGCCAACCCTTCCGTTGCGGGTGAGACAGTCGTGCTCGATGGCGCTCCGTTTGTAATTATCGGTGTGCTGCCGAGGAGCTTTCATTTTGCGCCCGCGGCGAAGGCAGGCTTCTGGAAGACAATTGATCCGGAGTTGATGCAGGTTTCTCGAACCGGACACCCCTTCTACGGCGTTGCCCGCCTGAAACCGGGGATATCGGTTGCGGCAGCCTACGACGATTTAGCCCCCATCGCCCGGCAGATCGCAGCCGAAGTGCCCGAGGCGAATCGTGACCGCGGGGTTACGGTGATACCGCTGACCGATGCGATTCTCGGCGATATTCGGCCTACGTTGGTTGCGCTGCTGGCGGGTGCAGGCCTGCTGTCGCTCATTGGCTTTGTGAATGTGTCGAGTTTGTTACTGGTACGGGCGGACGGCCGGCGGCGGGAACTTGCCCTGCGCGGGGCATTGGGAGCTTCGCGGCCACGCCTGCTGCGGCAGCTGGTTGTCGAAAGTTCCGTGCTGGCCGGCGCAGGTTTTGCCCTCGGCTTGCTGCTTGCCTCCCTCGTCATCGGAGTGCTGGTCCGGCAGATTCCGCGGGGCGTGCTGGATGACATGCCGTACTTGCAACAACTCCATCTCAGCGGGCACATGGTGGTGTTTGCCGCGGCGCTCTCATTCTGCGGAGCAATCCTGTTTTCCGCGGGTCCAGTGCTGCAGCTATTGTTGTCCAGCCCTCAGTCCGGGCTCAGAGAGGGCAGCCGTGCCGTGGCTGGCCGCACCTGGCGGCGCATGGGAGCCAGCCTGGTGGTGGCAGAGTTGGCCATCACGGTGGTGCTGCTGATGAGCGCGGGTCTGCTGGCGAGGAGCTTTTACCGCCTGCTCCATGAAGATGTTGGCATGGCTACGGACCATCTCGCGGTGGTGCATGTTCTTTTCGTGGACAACAACCCCTCTCCCGCGATCACACTGGCCAAGGAACGCAACGTAACCGACGCGCTGGCGGCGTTGCCGGGCGCCATCGCGACCGGCGCCGTGCAGGAGGCGCCGTTCTCCAGCGGCGAAAGATCCAAGAACTGGGTGGAGCATTTTCGCGTGATCGGGCGTGTCTACCCGGGCGAAGGGGATGAAGCGGATATGCGCTATGTCAGCCCAGGCTACTTTGAGACGCTGCGGGCGAGGCTCCTGCAAGGCCGTTACTTCACCGAGGCAGACGATCTGTCGAAGCCGCGCGTAGCCCTGATCAATCGCACGATGGCCCGTGAGGTATTCGCCGGGCAAGACCCATTGGGAAAGACCCTGATGGGCCAGTGGGACGAAGAGCATCCCGTGCAGATCGTTGGGGTGGTCGACGATATCAAAGAGGGTGCGCTCGATACGGCAGCCATGCCGGTGGTGTACCGGGCGTTCCAACAAAATCCGGCCCAGGATTTTTATGTTGCGCTGCGCACCGCGGGCTCCCAGCAGGAAAAGGGAATGCTGCTGCAGATGGTACGTGCGGTGCGAAGCGTCGATCCAGCGCTCCTGGCGGATGGAGAGGAAACGATGACGGATCGTATAAATCAGTCCCAGGCAGCTTATCTTCATCGTTCTGCCGCCTGGCTGATTGCGGGCTTTGCCGCCCTTGCGCTATTGCTGGGCTCGGTCGGTCTGTACGGTGTGATTTCGTACACCGTTGGCCAGCGCACGCGGGAGATCGGCGTCCGCATGGCGCTGGGCGCACAGCGCTCTTCTGTGTATCGCCTCATCATGACGGACGCGTGCTGGCTTGCTCTGCTTGGCATTGCCGGCGGAGTCGTGGGCTCTTTGGCTGCGGCACGTATTCTACGCACTATGTTGTTTGCGACCAGCCCCTGGGACCGGCCCACGATGCTTTGCGTGGTGTTGGTGCTCGGCGCAGCAGCGTTGGTTGCGGCCTACGTGCCTGCGCGCCGTGCCGCATCGATCAATCCCAACGAGGCCCTGCGCGCGGAGTAGCAGCCTACCCCATCGCGGTAGTCGCGCAAGAGGCCCGGAGAGGCCCGGACAGACGGAAATAACCCTAGAGAATTTGTCGGAATTTGGTCGGAGAGGCGGCAGCCCATTAGGTTCATTCCACGCATTAGCGTCATTTCCATCTATGCCGCTTTTCAAAAAAACACAAAGTTACTAGCGAGAAAATACCACCGCTCCGCGTCTAATCAGTAGCAATCCCACTTATCGCAGTTAGCCCGGGAACGGATCTCTGATCACCGGCGCCTATCTGCGCTCAATCTCTGTTGTTGCAGAGGTGCGCCTCAATGCTCTTGAACACCGGAAATACAGGACCACTCCTCGGCGCCGCAAACCGCGCTGCCGTCTCGCCCGATTGTTTCCCCGGGAACGACCGCAACATGCCGCCCCCGCGCATCACGAAACGCGCAGGGGGGCGGGAAAAAACTAAATTTGATCATCTTCGCAGAAGTGATTGATTTATCAGGAGATTGCACCGAATTTCGCCGCCGCCGATGATCATCTTCGGCGGCCCACCCAACGAAGACAAAAGGGCGCCCAGGCGTCATTGAACAAACGATCTCTGACAACTGAAACCGCTCTTCTCCTTCAATCGGGATTATTGGGGAGTTTCAGGGCTCCCCGAGACTCCCGAGGCCGCGGATGGCCACCCCCGATCAATTGGACGACTGTATCGGCCAGGACATTGGTATCGATCAATACCTACGTCTAATGGTTTCTCCTCCGCACTTCGGGCCTAATGACGATACTCAACGTGGGTCTGTAGGAGGAGTGATGAAAACCTCAGTCGCAGTTACAACCATGAAAGCTGCCCAGGTCACGAACGCGGGAGCCGGTCTGAAAATAGTTGAGCTGGAAGTGCCCGATCCAGGCCCGGGAAAGGTGCGCATCAAAGTGCATGCCTGTGGTGTGTGCTACAGCGATTCGATCATCGTCGAAGGCCGCAGGCCAGGAATCCCCTATCCGCGCGTTCCCGGGCATGAAGTGGCCGGCGTCGTGGATGCGCTCGGAACTGGAGTGACTGACTGGCAAGAAGGCCAGCGCGTTGCCGTCGGCTGGCATGGCGGCCATGACGGCACCTGTCTCCAGTGCATGCACGGGGATTTTCAACTCTGCCGCAATGAGCAAAATCCCGGGCTCAGTTATGACGGTGCCTATGCGGAGTACATGCTGGCTCCAGTCGAAGCACTCGTTCCGATTCCTGACGGACTGAGCGATATCGATGCTGCGCCGTTGATGTGCGCTGGTAGTAACACCTACAACGCCCTGCGGTATGCGGGCGCACTGCCCGGCGACCTGGTCGCGGTGCAAGGAATCGGTGGACTCGGCCATTTGGGAATTCAATTCGCCAACAAGTTTGGCTACAAGGTGGCTGCGGTTGGGCGCGGCGCGCACATTGAATCCCTCGCCATGAAACTTGGCGCCGACGTGTATATCGACAGCAGAGAGAAGAAACCGGCTGAGGAATTGCAAAAGCTAGGCGGCGCCAGGTTGATTATCGCGACCGCGCCGGATCCGAGGGCGATGGCCGAACTCATTGGAGGCTTGTTACCGAAGGGCAAGCTTCTGCTGGTTGGCGTAGGCGCGGGCACCATCGAGTTTGCTCCAACGCAGCTCATCCGCGGCGGCAAGACGATGGAGGGATGGGCAGGCGTAACGCCGGCGGATTCCGATGACACCCTTCGCTTTGCAGGACTGCGCGGGGTACGCGCGATGATCGAAACCTATCCCCTGGAAAAAGCAGCGGAAGCCTATGCCCGCATGATGAGTGGCAACGCGGAGTTTCGTGTTGTATTGACGATGTGACCGAACCGCCAAGGTGCGGTGCGCAGGAATTTCACGAGTTGTGCCAAACTTCCTGGTACTCATGGTTGTGGCAGAATTTCGACCATGAGCGAAGTCACACGCGAACTACTGCAAACCTCCCCGATAGACGGCATGCCTGGCTGGGAAATGCGCCTCTTCCACATCACCTATCCGCCCGGGGCGGATGCCAGCAACCATTCGCATCCGGTTGCCGGCATAGGTTTGGTTCTCGAAGGCACGATGATCTCAGCCTTCGACCACGACCCGGAGGAGACCCTGGTGGCCGGCCAAAGCTTCAGAGACGCCGCCAGTTGGCACCGTGTGAGCCGCAATGGAAGCCAGACAAAGCCGCTGAAATTCGTCATTGCTTATACCGTCCGACAGGGACAACCCAACACGGTCTGGCCTCAGCCGTAAGTGATCTCATAAGCGAAGATCGGTATATTGGACTCCAGCGGCGCCTAGCTGTTTGAGGGTAAGGAGGTGCTGGCAGCATGGGAACCGAGCCGTTCGACCGGGATACCGAAGTGCCTTCGACCCAGGAAACCATCTCCGACGCGCCAACCGGCGCCTTGGATCCAAACAGTTCCTCGACCGGCTCCGTGATTGGTCCCTATCACCTCCTCCAACTCATCGGAGAAGGCGGGATGGGCCAGGTATGGCTGGCCGAGCAGAAAGAGCCGGTCCGCCGCCGTGTCGCCATAAAGCTGATCAAGATCGGCATGGATACGCGCGAAGTTGTCATGCGCTTCGAAACCGAACGCCAGGCGCTCGCGCTCATGGACCATCCCGCGATCGCCAAGGTCTTCGACGCCGGGTCCACGCCGGAAGGCCGCCCCTACTTCGTCATGGAGTACGTCGCCGGGCTGCCCATCACCGACTATTGCGACCGCCACAAGCTGAGCATGCGGCAGCGTATGGAGCTGTTCATCCTGGTGTGTGAGGGAGTGCAGCACGCCCACCAGAAAGCAATCATCCACCGCGACCTGAAGCCTTCGAACATCCTGGTGACGGAAGTCGACGGCAAGCCCGTCCCCCGCATCATCGACTTCGGTGTAGCCAAGGCGACGTCGCAACAGCTCAATCCAGGAATCATGTATACGCGTGCCGGCATGATCGTCGGCACCATGGGCTACATGAGCCCGGAACAGGCCGACTCCGGCGGGGAAGATATTGATACCCGCACCGATGTGTATTCGCTGGGTGTCGTCCTCTACGAACTGCTGGTGGGTGCGCTCCCTATCGAGTTCGCCAAGCTCGCCTACGACGAAGTGTTGCGCCGCCTCCGCGAGACCGATGCCCCTAAACCCAGTACCCGTTTGCGATCGCTCGGAGACACCTCGGTCACCAACGCCCACAATCGCGGAGTGGACGCCGTCGCCCTCACCCGGCAATTGCGCGGCGACGCCGACGCCATTGCCCTCAAGGCCCTTCAGAAAGACCGCCAGCAGCGATACGCCTCGCCTTCCGATCTGGCTGCCGATCTCCGCCGCTACCTGCGCAATGAGCCGGTTGCCGCGCACGCTCCAGGCCTCATCTATCGCGCAAGAAAATATGTTCGCCGTCACACGCTGGGGGTTGGTTTAGCCGCCGCCATCATCCTGCTGCTTGCCGGTCTCGCCGTTGCCCAGACGGTCGAATTACGCAGGATTCGCCAGCAAAGGGATCGAGCCGACAGAATCACCGAGTTCATGACCAATATGTTCAAGGTGTCGAACCCCGGCCAGGCGCGCGGGAGTGATGTGCGCGTCCGCGAGATTCTCGACAAGGCGTCCACCCAGGTGGTGAGCGGACTCGATAAGGATCCTCAGGATCAAGCAGAACTCATGCAGGTGATGGGTGACGTCTATAAGAATCTCGGACTGTATCCGCAGGCAGAGCCACTCCTGAGGCGCGCGCTCGCCACCCGGACCAAACTCCTCGGAGAAAAGAACGCAGACACCTTGAAATCGATGTACAGCGTCGCCGGTCTGCTGGAATTGCAAAGTCGCAATGCAGAGGCGGAAAAGCTGGCACGGCAAACACTCGACCAGCGCACCCGCACTCTGGGCGCTGAAGATCGCAGCACCGTGGAATCGATGACCCAACTGGGCCTCATCCTCAACGAAGAGGGCCATTATCCGGAGGCGGAGGACGCTCTCCGCAAAGCGCTCGAAATTGCGATGCGGAGATATGGATCGAAAGATCCGGTAACCACGGCCGCGGAATCGACTCTGGCCATCGATTTGGCCTACGAGGGAAAATTTCCCGCAGCCGAAGAGCAATTTCGAGCGCTATTGCAAATAGATCGAGACACCCTGGGAGCTGATGATCCGAAAACTCTGGCGGCTGGGATCAACGTGGGTGCGGTCCTTCTGCAGCAGGACAAATATCCTGAGGCCGAGGAAACATTCCGCGGACTTGTTGAACGCGAACGCCGCGTGCTCGGACCGGACCATCCGACGACCCTGCTAACCATGGGCAATCTCGCTTTGGTGTTATCGCTAGAGCACCGCCGCCCCGAGGCGGAGCAACTCTTTCGCGAAACATTGGAAATCAAACGCAGGAAACTCGGAACGGAGCATCGTTCGACGCTCGTGACCGCGGGCAATCTCGCAGATGTCTTGCGGGAAGAGGGAAAGAACGCCGAAGCTGAAGCCCTATTGCGGCAGACGCTCGCGATTGAACGCCGCACCATGGGCAATGATCATTCCGATACCCAGGCCACGGTGCAGTCCTTGGGCCAGGTGCTGACCGCAGAGGGACGGTATACGGAGGCGGAGCGTCTCTTGCGCGAATCCTACGACACCAGGCTTCGCGTGCTGGGGCCAGACCACAACACCACTGCCGAGGCGGCCTATGACCTCGGCGCCTTATATGCTGTGCAGGGCAAAAAGAAGGAAGCCCTCGCCCAGCTCACTACTGCGGTCAACCACGGACTCACGCCCAGGCTCGACCTCGAGTTAGCCACGGATTCGGACTTTCAATCCTTGCACTCCGATCCTGCATTTGTAGCCCTGGTGGCCGATGCCAAGCAACACGCAACTGCACCCAAACCAGCGAAATAAAATCTCCACTGCGCGGCCCTGACGCTACGCGGAGGCAGCTCACCTCGAACGAAAAGGCAAGCTGCTACCGCGGTGGACCTTGATCAGTATTGGCGCGAAGCCGCGTCCGCTTCCACCGCCAGCGTCTGCAGCAGGTTGAGGAATTCCTTCGTCTGGCCAACGAAGAGCCCATCATCGGTAAAGAACTTGATCGTGGCCACTGCGCCCGCGAAGTCGTCGAGCAAGGGACGAATGACGGCGCAGCGAGGAAGATCCCGGCTAATGAACTCGCAAGGCACCGGGAAGATCAGGCTGGGCTGAATGGAAGGATTCGGCGGGTTGGTGAAAAAATTGGGAAAGGTCAGGCCGCCGGCGCTGACGGGTGCGACCGGGTCCTGCACTCCGTTGCCGGCGAAATCAACCCATTCAAGGAAGTGAGCAATCTCATCTCCGCCGATGGCGAGCGTGATTCTCAACACCTCCAGGCTGCTGGCTTTCTGGCTCATGGCCGCATAGAGGCTGGTGCCGCCCTGTTCGATCGCGCCAAAGTGAAACGCAGCGGTGTTCGCGATCACCTGAATGAGATTCGCATTGCCAAAGTCGGCGTCGGTGCGGGGAATCGCCGTCCGGTTCACGATCTTGACTGCCTGCGGAAAGGTCGCACCGAAATCCGGATTGGTAACGCTGCGATAACGTACAAACCAACTCGTGTCGACGTTCAGATGCATCAGGTTGGTAAGTCGCCCAATATCCTGTGCTCCGGTCGCCGTGCTCCCTTGCAGGATGCGAAACTCATCGAAATTTACAGGATCGGCTCCCTTCGACTCCAGATAGCCATTGAGGAACGTGGCATGGCTTATCTCATCAAGCGTGTTGCTGGTGATGTACTGTGGGCCATCCCCATCGAGGTTCGATAGCGCTGCCTGGTAGGCATTCAATGTTTGGCTTGGCGCTATCTCGATCGGCGGATTCGTTCCAATGCCGCCTAACTCCGCGTACTGTACCCAAAGGTCGGATTCGATGAGCTCCGCCGCTGCGAGAAACCGCAGGATTGCGATATCTCCCTTGTTCAGTCCTTGACTACTCTCCTGGCCCAATGCTGCAGCGCTCTTTCCTAACATGCCGGCGCCTAAAGTAGCAGCGCCTCCTGCCAGCAGTCCGCCTTTCAGTAAAGAACGGCGATTTACTGGACGCTTTCCAGCCACTTCGAATTCTTTCATCACTTGCCCCCTATGTTCGTTTGCAGAGACCACTCATGGAAGTGCCCCTGTGGCCAAGTTAGGCGGCCGCCCCTGGCTTCTTGTCACGGCGATGTCTTCAGATTGTCTTTTTGTGGCAACAAATGTAATTGTCGCAGTTATATATACGGGAGATAAGTTCCGTAGCAGTTACCAATTGCACGCTGACGTTAAGTAAGAAGGGCTGGCTGTACAGTAGAGAAGAACATGCACGAAGTAGAATGACCCATCGTAGTTGTTTTGATCACCGCACTCTTAACTAACTTGTCTTTCCTTCGTCGTAACTGGTCAAGCCGATGGTAAGGATCTGACGAAAATCTGAAAAAAAGACGCTAACGAAATGCCTTTGTGGACGTCGCGGTCGCGTGATATCGTCACGCATCCCAGGAATTCGATCTCCGGCGTGCCCCACCTCGCCGGCTAAAGGAGAGGGTCATGGCAACAGACGCCATCGTGACGCCCGCGTACGCAAACAATCCTCGCTACCGGCCTGTCAATCGAACGGTCGAACGCGTCTTCTACAGTGGAATGGCGATCCTGCTCTGTATCTGCGTCTACATCGGGTTCTCGCCGACTTACTTCCAGGCCGGTATGCTGCGTGCGCCGCTGCCCAGCCCCATCCTTCACATCCATGGCGCGGTCTTCACCCTCTGGATGGTGTTGTTCGTCGTGCAAGCCGCACTCATCTCCGCTGGCCGTGTCAAATGGCATCGTTCCTTTGGCACCATCGCCTTTTGCCTTCCGCCGATCATGGTCGTGCTCGGCGTGGTTGCTGCCATCGACGCGCTTCATCGCGGAGTACAGATCGGCCCGCTTGACCCCTCCGTCTCTCTCGCCATCCCGCTGATCGGCATCAGCGGCTTTGCCATCGTCATCTACGCTGCATGGCGTGCCCGCCGCCGGCCCGACGCGCACAAGCGCCTCATCCTGATCGCCACCATATCCCTCGTCGGCGCCGCGTTCGGCCGCTTTCCCTGGGCTCGCATCGGGCTGCCGCAACCCGCCGGGCCCAGCACCGGCATCGGCATCATGCTTCTCCTTCTCGTCATCTACGAGGTCCTCACCATCCACCGCATCCACCGCTCCACCATGTGGGCCGCGCCCCTCGTTTTGGTGTCGATCGCCTTCGCCGTCCCCATCGGTATGACCCGTGCCTGGCACGCCTTCGCCGCATTGCTCAACTGAACCATCGGCCGTAGCATCTAACGACAGAACGAGTTGGTCTCGCGATGAACCATCGCGGGACTGGTTCGTGCGCGTTGTCGGGAGAAGCTCTTCATGCAAAAGACAGCTTTGATCGTAGGAGTCTCCGGCATTGTTGGCCGCAACCTGGCGGACCTGCTCATCACCGAACGCGATTGGACCGTCTACGGTATAGCTCGCCGCCCCGGTCAGCGCGAAGCCATGATTCCCCTTGCCGTCGACCTGCAGGACGCCGCCGCCGTGCAGACTGCTCTCAAAAATGTAAAGCCGACCCACATCTTCCTGACCACCTGGCTTCGCCAGCCGACCGAAGCAGAGAACATCCGAGTCAACGCGGCCATGGTGCGCAACGTACTCGACGCGGTTTCGGATGCGGAGACGGTAGAGCACGTCGCCCTCGTCACTGGGCTCAAGCACTATCTCGGGCCATTCGAAGCCTACGGCAAAGGAAACCTGCCCGCGACGCCCTTCCGCGAGGAACAGCCGCGCTTGGATGTCGAGAACTTCTACTACGCGCAGGAAGATGAGGTTTTTGCCGCCGCCGCCCGCGACGGCTATGGGTGGAGTGTCCACCGCCCACACACGATCATTGGCTATGCCGTCGGCAACGCGATGAATATGGGAACCACCCTGGCGGTGTATGCCTCCATCTGCAAAGAGCTCGGCAAGCCAATGCAATTCCCCGGCTCGTCCGTGCAGTGGAATAGTCTGACCGACATGACCGATGCGCGCTTGCTGGCGAAGCACCTCCTCTGGGCCGCAACCACTCCGGCGGCTCGCAATCAGGCCTTCAATGTTGTGAACGGCGATGTGTTTCGCTGGAGTTGGATGTGGAAGCGCCTCGCCGCCTGGTTCGGCGTGCAAGCGGCGGAATTGCAGGGCCAAGGCATTCCCTTAGAGAAGCAGCTCGCGGATGCAGCGCCCGTGTGGACCAGCATCGCAGCCCGGCATGGCCTGGTTGAGAATGACCTTAGCGTGCTTGCTTCCGCCTGGCACACCGATGCCGACCTCGGGCGTCCGATCGAAGTAGTGACCGACATGTCGAAGAGCCGCAAGCTCGGGTTCACCGCTTACCAGGCTACGGACGAGAGTTTCTTTGAGCTCTTCGAGAAGTTGCGCACCGCTCGCCTCATCCCCTAGAAGAAGATGCGCATGCGTGCGTTGAGAATCACCGTCTTCCGAAGCATCGGCTGGTTCGAGGGGTGGACCAGAACCTGCACGTCCGGCCCAATCTCTGAGTGCTGCGTCAACCGCACACGGTAAAACGATTCGAAAATGTTCTCATGCGGCTTGCTTAGATCGGACGGGCGCGTGAATGTCAGCGCGGCTGCGAGCATATCGCCCCGACGTCCGAACGGATGGGTGTCGGCGACCCCGGCTCCATTCGCCATGCGCAAGCCTGTACCTGTCGAAGTTCCATAACCAAACCGGCCGAAGGGAACCAGGCCGTTTGCAAACTCGTGGTCGAATTCAAGCTCCACGCCATGGCCGCTGCCCTGGCTCTTGGTGTCATCGCGCCACACCGTCACGCGGTAGACGTGGTTCTTGTTTCCCGGTGCCCCCGAGAACCAACCCAACTCCACCGCGTTCATGTACTTCTTGTCCTCCAGCGTCTTAATGTTTCCTTGTTGCGAACCCTCCGTGTCAGCGGTCACTGCATGGACGTAGACGTGCCGGGTTGCCTGATACTCCAGGGCCGCACCGCCCGTCCAGGCCCCATCGGACGGAACAGCGATCGAGCCATCGTTCATGCCGTTCAGAAACTGATTGCGCTCGTCATTGTTGAACATGCTGAGAGTGATGTGCTGATTGGGATGTATCTTGCCCACGTAGAACGATAGCCGCTTATGCAGAAAGTCCTGGCGATAGTAGAGAAGATTCAGAGATATCGGACGTGCTGCGCCGAAGCCGGCAAGGCAATTGATCAGCGTGGTCGAACCCAGCGCGTCGCTTAAATTGAACTGCTGGCTTATCCCGATATTGGTGCTACCGCGTACCAGCAAGGAAAAAGAGCCGGCCGTGCTCGAACCTTCATACAAGGGCATGGCACCGGAAAGATCAAACCGGCCGCTCGCCTGGTTGTGCCGCACACCCGGAGGAGTGTCGACGGCATACTGGTTCAGCAGCGTGTAGGTAAGCCCAAGTTTCAGGCTCTCCCACTGAAACAGCCAGCGCGCCGTGTCCGTGACGCGATTAGGAAACGCATCGAGCAGCGAGTAGTGAATCAAGGGATTCGGCGCAGCACCCGGTGCCTTGAGGTAGGAGTCAAGTTCCTGGGAGAAGCTGGCGGACTGCCGGGGGTGACTGTCCTCGGCCTGCACCTGCAAAGAAACCGTGGCCGCAGGGTCCGAGGCCGGAATCGCTTGTCCATGGAGGGCGCCTGTAAGCAGTAATGGTAATAACCAAATGGTCGGTTGCTGCGTTCGTTTCATCGTCTTGCCCGCCGCCGAGACACATCATTGGCCCTGTGCAATCAAGTGGTCTTGCACAATTCATCCTTGTTTTGTCTATTATTGATGCCGCTTCGCCCTCAGGAGGGACATCCCAAAAGGACAAATTGCGATCACTCTTGGTTGTTTTTCAAGAAGACAGCCAGGCTTGCCAGTTGCGATGCTGGTTCGATTCAACAATCGATGAGGCCATCCAAATCTATACCTCGTTAGACCCTCTGCCTGGCAGGCAGCTCAATGCCGGCTACGTTTCGTTCCTGGCGTGTACCGCGGCGATGGGCGGCCTGCTCTTCGGTTTTGACATCGCCATTATTACCGGGGCCGGTCCCTTCCTTACGCAGCGGTTTGCGCTCAGCGACATCAGTCTTGGATTCGCCTTCAGCTCGCTGCTCTTTGGCTGTGTGCTGGGGTCCTTCCTCGCCGGGAAGCTGACGGATCAATACGGCCGAAAACGGATGCTGGTTTGGGTCGCATTGCTCTTTGCCGCGACTTCGATCGCGACCGCCCTGGCTCCCAACTTCGCTGTGTTTGTGATCGCGCGTTTTCTCGGCGGGTTGGCGGTTGGCGGAGTCTCCCTGCTCTCGCCCATGTACATCGCGGAGGTCTCTCCCGCAACCATCCGCGGGCGTATGGGTACCTTCTACCAGCTCTCGATTGTCATCGGCATCCTCATCTCCTACGGCATTAACTATCTCCTGCGCAATTCCGGCGTGAACAACTGGCGATGGATGTTTCTGACCGGGGTCGCACCTTCGATTGTGTTTCTCACCCTGGTTGCGCTCGCCCCCGAGTCTCCACGCTTTCTGGTAAGCATTGGCGCAACGAAGGAAGCGTTCCGCATCCTGGAACGGATCGCCGGCACCGACATGGCAACCGCGGAAATTGCTGCCATCACCGGAGCCATGCATCACGAACGGCAATCGTGGCAAGGGCTGCGCCGCCCGGGGGTACGTCGCGCCCTGATCGCGAGCATCTTTCTCGCCGTGCTGATCCACTTCTCGGGAGTGAACACCATCGTGGATTATGCTCCCTCGATCTTTCAGTCGGCTGGCTGGAAGATCGATGCAGCCTTGCTCTCCACCTTTCTGGTCGGCGTCACCGAATTTATGTTTACCCTTGTTGCCTTCGGCGTCATCGACCGCTACGGCCGCAAGCCGCTCTACATTACCGGTTCGTTCGGCATGGCCGCGACACTCACCGGTCTGCTGATCGCAGTGGCGACGGGTCAGTTTCATGGGGCCCTCGTGCTCGTGCTCATCCTCGGGTATCTGGCATTTTTTTCTTCGTGTGTCGGCCCAGTCTTTTGGACGCTGGTCCCCGAAATATTTCCCAACGACGTGCGTGGTCTGGCCATGACGGTTCCCGTGTTGCTGCAGTGGGTAGCCAATGCCGTCGTCGTTCTGGTTTTTCCGTATGCGTTTCACCAGATCGGCAAAATCGTGACCTTCGGCTTCCTGGCAGTCATGGCTCTCAGCCAGGCGATCTTCACCTGGCGGTACGTGCCCGAGACTCGCAACAAGACCCTCGAAGAGATAGAAGATTTTTGGATGACTGACTATGGAAAATAACGAAAGATTCTTGCTCACGCGCCGGCAACTCATCCAGAACGGTGTGGTCCTCGCTGCGGGGAGCCTTGTGGTGCCCACGTACGCTCAGGAGGCTCGCCGATGGAGCATTGGCAATGATCGCGTCAGTCGAACGGTCGTTTTCCAGCCAGGTGCGGGGCTCTATACCGAAACATTCAGTGACCTCGGCACCGGCGCACATTTCATTTCGGCTGACAAGCCGCGCTTGGATTCTGCGACCGAGTTTTCCTTTGAGTGCAATGGGCACCACTACTCCGGAACAAAGTCGGCGTTCGAACTGCTCGGTGCCGACTCCCCCAACGCGAACCTGCTGACACTGCGTTTGCTGTTGCGCGAGCTAAAGCTCGAGGTTCACGTAAGCTACAACAGCTACGACGGGCATCCGGTGATTCGCAAGCACCTGCTTCTGCGCAACATGGGTACCACTCCGCTCAAATTCAGCCATATGAATATCGAGGCTCTATGGCTTTCGTTAGGTCCGGAAAACGAAACCATCCTCAATACCCAATACGGCGCGGTGCCGAGAGAGATTTTCTATACCGGCCGCTCGGAGGATGCAGGCCTGCTGCTCAGCAACAGCCGCACTGGTGTCGGAGTCGCTATCCTGAGCGAAGTACCTGGCTATATGAAGCGTACCGAAATTGGCGGCTGGCACGATCCCGAGCGCGTCCAGCTGGGAGTTCTGTACGATACCGATCTGATGCCGTTCGAACGCTCCATCGCTCCCGGCGAGGAGTTCAGAACAGCCGCTGTTTCGCTGGCCACCTATCGTAACGGAGACGGTTTCCACGACCCGCGTTGGGTACTCCCTTCCTATACCGCCAAAGTTCTGGTGAGGCGAGTAGACGACCATGGTCCGCCCTGGATTTACAACACCTGGGAACCCTTCGAGCGAGGCATCAATCACGACATCGCGCTCGAACTCATCGCGGCGGCGGGAGCGATGGGGATGGACGTCTTTACCATCGACGACGGCTGGCAGCAGGAATACGGCGACAATGCTGTCAACCTAGCTTCGTTCCCCGGTGGTTTGAAACCGATGCAGGACGCGGTGAAAGCCAAGGGAATGCGGCTCGGGCTCTGGCTCCCGCTGGCTGCGATCGGATTGACTACGGAGGCGTATCGCAATCATCCTCAGTGGGCCACGCAGGATATGGAGGGCAACACCAAGGTTACCGGCACCATGGGCGGTACCAAGGCTGTGATGTGCCTGGCGAGTCCATTCCGTGACCTCGCAGCGGATCGCCTCAATGATGCCATTGAGCGATTCGACCTGGCCTATGTGAAGCTTGATATCACAACCATCTTCAACGCCTACGGTGAGGCGCCGGGCTGTTGGGCCAAGGGTCACGATCACCATAGCTGGGCGGAATCGCTCAATATGATCTACGAGGGCATCGCGTATGTCACCGCCAAGGTCTACGCAAAGCATCCCGATGTGCTGCTTGATTTGACCTTTGAGCTCTGGGGTCAGAAACACATCATCGATGCCGGACTGCTGGTAGCGGGCGACCTGGACTGGATCAGCAACGTCGACGACAAGCATCCTGATTCCGCGGGCCCAATCCAGGCTCGCCAGCTCTTATACCAGCGCGCCCCCTCGATGCCGGTCGAGAGTATGCTCGTCGGCAATATTCACGCGGAACTGCCCACCATCCAGGAGAGCTTTGCGACCGCGATCGGTTCTGCGCCGCTTCTGCTCGGCGATTTGCGCAAGCTAAGTGCCGGCGACCGCCAGTGGTATCACGAAAAAATCTCCTGGTTTAAGCAGCTTCGCGCGCTGACAAGAATCAGCGAGAGCTTCTTCCCGCTGGGTAGCTGGCGTCAGACTGCAGCCGACAAGTGGGATGGCTTTGCCCGGCTCGCTCATAGCGGCAACGGCGTGATAGTACTCTTTCGCAATAAATCCGACGCAGCGAGCGCCACGGTGCAGATCGACGTCATGGCCCCGGGCAAGTTCAAGTTGCATTCCATCATGAGCGACAAGGAGGTGGGCACCTTCGCCAAAGATGATTTCGTCCGCGGCATCACCATCCCCTTCTCTGGGCAGGTCGAAGTCTTGGAAGTGCGCGCCCTCGGGTAGGTCTAGAACTCGTCGTAAGCGATCTGGTGAGCGGGAACTCCAACCTCAGCCAGCATTTTGTTGCAAGCCTTGATCATCAGTGGAGGACCGCACAGGTAATACTCAGCGCTTGTGGGGCTTACATGATCACGCAAATACTTCTCCAGTACCACCTCGTGAATAAATCCCAGCAAGCCACTCCAGTTGTCCTCAGGCAGCGGCGACGATAGCGCGAGGTGAAAGCAAAAATTGGGGTGAGCCTTTGCCAGCGCCTCAAAATAATCCTGGTAGAAAATCTCCTGGCTCGATCGGGCGCCATACCAGTAGCTGATCTTCCGCGCCGTGCCTTCGGTTTCCAGAAGATGCGACAGATGAGCGCGCAGCGGTGCCATACCGGCGCCCCCCCCGATATAAACCATCTCGCGCTGCGTGGGCTTCACATGGAAGTCTCCAAAGGGTCCAATGCCGGTTACGATATCGCCCGGCTTGAGGCTGAACATATAACTCGAACCCACGCCGGGAGCGCAATCCTGGCCCGGCGGCGGTGTAGCGATCCTCACATTGAACCGCAAAACATTCTCCGTCTTTTGATTGCTCGCCAGCGAGTAGTTGTTGCGCCGCCCCGGTTCCTGGTTTCGCGCGACCAGGTCGAAGACGTGCTGATTACGCCAAACCGTCGCAAACGGCTCCTCGATCGCAAAGTCGCCAAAACGGATCTCGTCGTACACGGGAATATCAAGTTGCAGATAATCCCCGGGAGTGAAAATTACCTGCACTCCAGCGTCCGCAGGTTCGAGAACAACTTCCTTGATAAAGGTGGCCACGTTGCGGTTGCTGACCACGCGGAAGCGATACGCTGTTTGGCTCCGCGCGCCAACCCCGCCGGCGCGAACGACATTCACCCGAATCCGCGTTCCGATCTCCGCAACGGAATAGGTAGCAAGGCCCCGGCAAATGGGTGCGCGTGCCGGTGAACCATCGACCAGGTGGAAACGTCCATTGTGCTTGGAGCACTCGATCGTCTTACCGATCACCAGCCCTTCGGAGAGATGCGTGTTGCCATGGGTGCAGACTCCATCCGTGGCATACATCTGCCCCTCCGCGTCGCGGTAAAGAGCAAAGGTCTTTCGTCCATGATCGAAGCGGATCACTTCGCCAGCTCGCAAATCGCGGGATGCGCACGCTTCCACCCAACCTTCCGTATCGGGCTGCGCGACGGAGACAAACGTGGCCTCGCGCAAACGAGCCTTCGGCTCCGGCAGACGCCGTTTGATGTGCCATGCCGGGTCCTTCACCTGGCGCAGAACGGCGGGCACCACTTCCCGCCACGCAGACAAAAGGCTTGGATACGGGGTCGGGCAATCATCTTTCATCACCGCGTGCAGCTTGGCCAGCGCGTGATAGGGCACCAGCGGGAACATGTGGTGCTCGACGTGGTAGTTCATGTTCCAGTAGAGATAGCGGTGAATCGGGTTCATGTAGACGGTGCGGCTGTTTAGCCGGTGATCCAGAACATTCTCTGCCAATCCCGCGTGCTGCGTGTATCCGTACGTGGCCAGCAGCCATGTGCCGAACACGTTGGTAAAGCCCGCGAACAGCAGCGGCAGAATGCTGCGCGTGGCGATCGCCAGCCCGATCACGATCAAATAGATCGCGACATACACGCGTGCCCTCCAATACACCTTGGGAAACTCAGTTTCCGGGATGAAGGTCGTCTCCTCCGCCGCCATGCGGCCGAAGCTATGCATCACGATGCGCCTGAAGTACTTCGGATACACCCGAAGATTGAAGAAGGTCATGACCATGCCCTTGATATCAGGAGGGCGCGGCACGGCAATCTCAGGATCTCGGCCAACGATGATGGTGTCGCTGTGATGGCGGTTATGGCTCCAACGCCAAACGGTGGACTCGCGCATCACCATAAACGACGCGATTTCGTACAGCGCGTTATTCATCCAATCCGTTTTGAACGCAGTGCCGTGGCCGGTCTCATGCCACCTTGAATCAGAGGTCGAAGCATAGAGGACGCTATAAACAGCGTAGGGAAGCAGCACCCACCAACTGCCCCATAACCGGTAGGTGGTGTAGCCGCTGGCGAAGATCAGGGCAAACCACAAAACCGTATCGCGCGCCGCCGGTCCGTCGCGCCGCTCCAGCAGCTTGCGCATGGTTTCCCGCGGGACCGGGCATTGGTACCACTCTGCCTCGGCAAGCCCTCGCTCCACCGCCCGGGAGGCGTTTGTTCCGGTGAGACTGTAGTCGAGTACGACCAGGTTGCTACTCATACGCTCTCAACATACCGCCGGGCAGTCCGGAGCGTCTTCTCGACAAGCGCCGAAAAGTTATCGTATCTTGTCGTTGGTGCTCGAAGACCTCAAAATCGGCAGGGGTTACGACGGTTTTCTCTACCTCGTCGAGTCCACCCGGAATCCGCCAAAACTGCAGAGCCATTGCCATGTAGAACTCGAACTGAACCTCGTGGTTCGGGGGACCATCACCTATGTCGTGAACGGTCAACGATTTACGTTTACCCCCAGAACACTGCTCTGGCTCTTTCCCGGCCATGAGCACCAACTAGTCGATCGCGCCGACGACGCGCAGTGTTACGTGGTGGTTTTCAAACCAGCGCTCATCGAAAAATCCTGCCACACGGCGCTCTATGAGGGGCTCAAGCAGGATCAGCAGGAGCATGGCGGCCTGCTCAAGACCTTGCTGGCGCCGGACGCGTTTGATCTCATTCGTAAGACCATGGATTGCCTGATGCAAGGCGCTCTTGATCCCGATCTGTTGAATCATGAGGCAGGCTTCGGCGTGACATCTGACTTTTCCTTCGCCCACGGCGATCCGGACGGATTGAACGCCGGTCTCCACCATTTGTTGATGCTTTGCTGGCGCAGCCAGCGCAATGGGCAGGTTCTGGGCGAGAGCGTGGCCCTGCATCCCGCGGTGCATCGCGCGATCAAGCTACTGAGCCAGGGGGATTGGCCGCACGACCTCGCCCAACTGGCACGATCGTGTGGTGTGAGCGAGGCCCACCTGAGCCGCACGTTCCACCGCCAGATTGGCGTCTCCCTCACGCGCTACCGCAATTCGATCCGCTTGTCGCGCTTTTGGGAGGAGTATCGCCAACCCGCCCAGAAAAACCTCTCTGAGGCGGTGTATGCCGCAGGCTTCGGCAGCTATGCCCAGTTTTACAAGGTATTCGTGCAGACCTATGGCCGCGGTCCCAGAGAATGTCTGGCGGAGAGCCGGCCTGCGTAGTGCAAATTTCGATAACTTTGCGACGCGTTACGGGACGAGCGTGTAGAGATCGACGCCCCCGTTATAGTTCGGGACGTAGATCTGGCCGCCATCGATCACCGGCGGATCGAACTTGTTAAACAGAAATTGGATGTTGAAGCGCTGCGAGTCCCAGAGCACCTTCAAGGATCCGTCGACCTCCGGGTGCACAGGATCGTAGACCAGCAATCGCCCATTCGACACCTGAGCATTCGCATCCCGGTAAGGAATGGTGCATACCAGGATCGCCGAGTTCGGATCGGCGCCATTGCTGCTTCCCGAGCAGAAGCCGCCGGGCATGCCTCCGGGAGGAGTTCCCCGGACATCCGCGCTGGCGAATTCGTTCCCCTGCCTCACAAAGGTTAAAGCCCCCGCAGGACTGACAGCCCATTTGTGCAGCTGCGAGTTCTCGCCCCAGGCAAAGATGGTCCAGGAGTTCATCACCGGGTCATGGAACTGCACCGGGGTCATATGCAGGTGGGCGGTGTCGCGATTCGGAAGGAAGTCGAGCGTCTGCGCATTCTGCGGGCAGGGATCGACGTTTCCAGGGCTCATCGTCAACCAAACGGGAGGAGCGGCGAGCTTGGCGCAATTTTTCTTGGGGTTCGACAAGTCGGCGACCGTGGTGCCCCCAAGCTTCGCCGTCTTGATCGAGTAGCCGATTCCATCCTTGCCGGAGGCGATGCAGACGCCGATGGAGAAAATGCAGGCCGGACCAGCCGATCCCCAGTCTTCATCAGACCAGTTGCCGGTCGCCATATTGGGGAAAGCCAAATCCACGGTAACTCCGCGGTCGTTAACTTTCTGGACGATTTTCGCGTCCTTCATGGAAATGTTCATACCGGCGTTGACCGGCTTGACGGCCTCACTGGGAGCGCTCACGCCGGAAAGCTTGTCCGCCAGCATGGGGGCTGCGTTTCCGGTCCTCTGAAAGTCGGTCCAGGGAGTCCAGTGATCCGCCACCACAAGCTTGCCCGCTGTGGCGCCGGATGGCGGTGTGTACTGCAATTTCAGAAACGATTCGCCCCACTGGGTCGAAGCGTCGAAGTCTCCATTGCCGGTGATGACATAGAGATTTCCTTGCGGGTCCGCAGCCGCGCCCTGCCCGGCCATCCACACGCCCGCCCCCTCGCCCGCGGTGAGCGCCAGCATGGCGGACATCGTATTACTGGCAGCGTCGAACGCGAAGCAGTAGCCGGAAGCGACCCCGGCCTGGGTTTCACGGATCGTGCCGGAGCAGCCAAACACCGTCTTTACTCCCCCGACATTCGTTTCCACCAGCGAGGAACGCTGCTTGCGCATGGCCTTATCGAAGCTTTGTCCGTTACTCGTGCCCTGGATCAGCACCGGTGCAACGACCTTGCTTCCGTCTCCTACATTCAACACGAACATGAAGTACTGTGCGGTATTCGGATTTCCACTACCGTCGGAGGAGATCCAGCAGACCTGGTAGAGGCGCTTGGTGTCCGGATCGATGACGCCGGTGGAGAGGCATCCCCAGTGATCGTTGATCTGGTGCATGTCGATCGCTTGCGATCCATTGATGGGCATGCCAAGCGTGACCTGCCAGATGGAGGAGCCATCGTGCGCATCGACGCCGCGCACCACGTTCGCCATGGAAGGCAGCACCAGCACGTCGCGAACACCGAGGGGTGTGGTCACCTGGGGCAGGATGAGCGGTTGCGCCTCCATGCCACGCGCATCACCCATCACGGGAATGATCGTGCTGCGGATGATCCCCTTGGTCGTGATAGAACCCTGGGAAAGCAGGGTTTCCTGGGCGTTCCAGCCGCTTCTCGAGTTATCGGCGGAGCGAGTGAGCCAGGGCACCATGGTCTGTGCAGCCAGGCCCAATGAGGACAAACACATCGCGCACAGCACGGCAGCGGCATTTCGCATCGCTCTTCTCCCTTTGCCGGCGGCGCTGGAAGAACCGTCAGCCACTCCGATAGTGACGGACTGCACGTTGTCGTTTCATTAGCAGAGTTTAATGCCGCTTTCCCCGATGGTGACGAACACTGACATGAGGCCGGTGGTGCCCAGAAGCGAACGAATCTGCTTACCGAGGTTCACGAGTTCCAGGCTGACGCCCGCGGATCGCGCAGAAACGAAGCAGCGAACCAGTGTGCCCAGGCCCATGCTGTCGACCCGTGTGAGATTGGTCAGGTCGAGCACGATCCTCTTGGTTTGTGGGATCAAGGTGCAGACCTGGCTATAAAGAACATCGCCGACACCAGCGACCAGCTTGCCGTTACAGTGCACTACAAAACACTCGCCCTTATGGGCGACCTCAAGCGTAAGCGGACTGGCCACGGCTTTGCTGGTCATGGACACCGATTCTCGCATAAGCACCCGTTGATCGCACGTCAATCTTCAAGCGCTGAACGGCGCCGCTCGAGGAAGCGGCGGACTGCGGGATCGAGCACCAGGCCAATGGCAATTTCGTAGGCCTTGCGTGCTTCGCCATTCGCTCCCGTTTTGGCGAGCAGCTCGGCGCGCGCTGCCCAGAAGGGCTGGTATGCGAGCAGACGGGCATCCGAGGCGGGGTCGGGCATGGCATCGAGAGCCGCATGTGCGCCCTTCAATTCCGCCAGTACCAAAGCTCGATTAATCGCCACCACGGGGGAGTCGGTTACCGCCATCAAGCCGCTATAAAGATGCAAAATCGCGTCCCAGTTCGCGATACCCGTACGGCAGCGGTACACGTGGGCCGACTGCACCGCTGCCTCCAGCTGATAGCGGCCAACGGCGCTGCTGGCACGGGCGCGCAGCAGCAGCGCTTCTGCCTCATCGATCATCTGGGTATCCCAGCAGGCTGCATCCTGCTCGGCGAGCGGGATGTACTCGCCGCTCTCGCTGCGCCGTGCGCGGCGGCGCGCTTCTGCATGGAGCATCAGCGCCAGCAGTCCCAAAGCCTCCGGCTCTCTGGGCAGCAGCTCGGTCACCAGCCTCGCCAGAAAAAACGCTTCACTGGTGAGATCGCGTCGCGCGGTGTCGGTGCCGGCTGCGTCACTCCAGCCTTCGGAGAAGGCGGCGTAAATCGCCTCCAGGACCGTATCGAGACGGCCGGGTAGTTCGGCGCGCTCGGGGATACGCAACGGAATCGCGGCTTCCCGGATCTTGGTTTTGGCGCGCACCAGCCGCTTACCCATGGTGGTAGGAGAAATGAGGAACGCAGACGCGATCGTGGCAGCGTCCAGACCCAGGATGAGCTGCAGAATCAAAGGTGCGCGGATACCCGTGTCGATCGCAGGGTGCGCACAGGCAAACATAAGGGCCAGCCGCCGATCGGGTATTTCCCCGGGCGCGGGCCCGTCGCTCAGTGCTGAGGCAATCGTATCCAGATCGTGGTCGACGATGCCGCTGCTGCGCTGCCGCCTCGCCATGTCGATCAGTTTGCGCCGGGCCACGGTCATCAGCCATGCCTCGGGGTTGGCGGGACATCCGTGGTGAGGCCAGTTGGCCAGGGCCGCTGCAAAGGCTTCGGAAAGAGCATCCTCAGCGGCAGCGACATCGTTGCTGCGGGCAGCGAGAAAGGCGACCAGCTTGCCATAACTGCGGCGCGCGACCAGTTCGGCTGTGCTGTGCGCCGCAGTTATGTTTTCGTGCATGGCGGCTCAGGCCCGGGCGGTTTCGAGCCTGGCTGGCTGGCCGGCCTCGGAGTTCCTTGGCCAGATCGGGCGCACTTCCACCACTCCGTGGCCACTGCCCGGGCAGCGCGCAGCCCACGAGAGCGCTGCATCCAGATCGGGCACGTCGATCAGGTAATAGCCACCCAACTGTTCCTTCGAATCGATGTAGGGTCCGTCCAGCACTTGCGTCTTGCCGTTGCTGATGCGCACGGTGGTCGCGGTTGCGCTCGGCTGCAGGCGATTTGCCCCTTTCATCACGCCGGCTGCCATCAGTGCTTCGGTGTAGGCCGTGTAGGCCGCCACACCCTGTTGCTGTTCGGCTTGCGAGAGCTTATTCCAACCGGCTTCTTCGCTGTAGAGGACTAAAAGATATTCCATAGAAAACCTCCGTCTTGGATTGTAGGCGGGCGTTGTCGTCCGTCACTACCATGACGTGTGGCCGCCTTCGATTTGGACAAAAGGTTTTTAGCGGAGTGCGGCGACGCGCTTGGCTACCTCGGCCCGCTCCTTCACCATGTCCTGCTTTAACAGCGCGCCGTTCTGCACCAGCAAGTCGCCGCCCACGTATACACGTTCCAGGTCGCGCTCCCCGGCAACAAATACCAGGGATGCATAAGGATCGAAGACGGTGCGGAAGCGGGTGGGATCGATCACCAGAAAGTCGGCATACTTCCCCTTCTCCAGGCTGCCCAGTTTGTCGGCAACCCCCATGACATCCGCACTGCCCATGGTATGCAGGCGCAGCACGTCATAAGGACTCATGACGGTTGCATTCTCATACTTGTCGCGCACGGCATAGAGACCGGTGCGCATGTTCTCAAAGGGATCGGCCACATCCGCGCTGGCCTCGCCATCGACACCCATGCCGACCCGGATCCCCGCTTTCAGGTACGCGGGAATATCGGCCACCCCCGACGCCAGCCGTCCATTGGAAAGCGGATTCCACGACATGGACGCCCCTGCCTTGGCGCTCTCCGCCAGGATGAAGCTATTCGTATGAATGAAGTGCCCGAAGATCAGGTTCTTCGAGAGCAATCCGCTATCCATAAACCAGCGAAACTTGCTTTGCTGTTCGTACTGCGTCTCCGGTGGCTCCAGGTAGTGGGTTTCGTTGGCCAGATGAAACTCGTCTCCGAGCTGTTTCTCCATCACGGTTTGTTGATACGTGGTATTGAAGGCGGTGAGGCCGGTAATCATCACCGAGAGGAAGTTAGGGGACTTGGGTTGCGTTTCGGTCCAGTCGAGAAAAGCCTTCAGGGGCAGGCGTGCCTGCTCATATCCGTAGCTGGGCTGCACGCCCGGTGCGGTCGCCCGCCCCGGCGAGAGGCTATGGACGAAGCGGATGCCGGAGTCCATCTCCGCGCGAAATCCAGACTTATCAAAATCGTCCGCAGTGACGGCGTTCGGAGCTCGCGTACGCGCTTCGTAGTTGAAGTTGTAAGCGGCGGTGATGCCATGTTGCAGATGGTCGAGGCAGCCATCGAGGGTGAACCAGTACATATCCTCCGGGCTCGATTTGACCGCGGGTTTATAGAGGGCATCGATCCACCCCATGAGGGTCTGGTCCGCGCCCAGCCCGCGAAAAGCGCTCTGCCAAAGGTGGCTATGGGCGGAGAGAAAGCCGGGGATGACCCAGTGGCCGCCGGCATCGAGCGTGTCCTTTGTCTGCAGGCCGGCCGGCGGGTCCCCCGCCGCGACCGTGATTAAGCGGCCATCTGCGCCAATGACGAGATAGCCTTTCACCGGCTCCCGCTGCCCGGTGGCCATGGTGAGGATGAACGCATTCTTCACCACCAGCTTGGCCGGAGGCGCCGCCGGAGTCTGCGCAAACAGCAGCGACGCGCCCGCCAGCACAGCAAACAGGAAGATTTTCGGAGTCATCTGACATTACTAACCGACGCTGGATTCGAGAACAACAAGAAACCGCAGATCCCTCCACTGCGCTTTGTCATCCCGACCGGAGCGGACCCGGATTTCCTACTTCGCCGTTGTCAAAAACGGCCTCGTATGCGGCTCTCCGCAAAGAGAGACGCACTCACTTCACCGATAACGCAAACCTCAACAGGAAATCCGGGGTAGCGCAGTGGAGGGATCCGCGGTTTGCTCAGGGTATGATGAAACCTCCCATGACAGCGGACGCGATCGATCAGGTAGAAGGCCTCCCGCGCCTGTTCCTCTTCGGCCTGCAGCATGTGCTCGTCATGTACGCCGGCACGGTCGCGGTCCCCCTCATCCTCGGCAGCGCGTTGCACTTCACGCCCGGACAGGTGATCGCGCTGATCAGCGCCGACCTGTTTACCTCTGGCCTCGCCACCCTGCTTCAAACCCTCGGCTGGTGGAAGTTCGGTGCGCGCCTCCCTTTGATTCAGGGCTGCTCATTCATCTGTGTCGCGCCCATGATTCTCATCGGCACCCACTACGGCATACCGGCACTTTACGGCTCCGTGATCAGCTGCGGCCTCTTCACCATTCTGGTAGGACCCTGGTTCAGCCGCATGCTGCGTTTCTTTCCACCCGTCGTGATCGGGTCCGTGATCACGGTCATAGGCATATCCCTGCTCCCGGTAGCCGGTGGATGGCTCGGTGGCGGCGACCCCTCGGCCACCGACTTCGGAAGCATGACTCACTTGGGCCTAGGACTGGCGACAATTCTGCTCGTCGTGGTTATCCAGCGCTTCGGCCGCGGCATGATCGCCAACCTCAGCGTATTGCTGGGACTCATCGGGGGCACCGCGCTGGCTGCGTTGGCCAGGCAAACCAGCTTTCACCAGGTGGCGGCAACACCCTGGTTTTCCATGGCGCACCCGTTGCTCTTTGGCGCTCCCCGCTTTGTATTACTTCCCGCCCTAGTGATGAGCCTTTCCATGCTCGTCGTGATGACTGAAACCACTGGCAACTGCCTCGCCATCGGCGAGATCACTGGCCGCCCGATCACCCCCGCCACCTTAACCGGCGCCTTCCGCGCCGATGGCCTGGCAACCGTATTGGGAGGCATCTTTAACAGCTTCCCGTACAACGTGTATTCGCAAAACACCGGCCTGCTTTCGCTCTCCAAGATCAAGAGCCGCTTTGCCGTCGCCGCGGGTGGCGGATTACTCGTGCTCCTCGGCTTTTTGCCTAAGTTGGCCGCGGTGATTGCCGCCATTCCACGGCCGGTGCTGGGAGGGGCGTCGATCGTGATGTTTGGCATGACCGCCATGGCCGGGATTGAGGAGTTGACCCGCGTGCGCTATAAGGGGACGAGCAACGCCATCATTGTGGCGATTTCGGTAAGCATAGGAGTGCTGCCCATTGCGTCGCCGCAGCTCTTTGCTCACGCCCCCGAGGCAGCCCGGCTTTTTCTCAACAGCGGCATTTTCCTGACTGCTGCTTCGGCGGTGCTGCTCAACTTAGTCTTTTCCTCAAGAACGGAGGCATGAGCCGTGAATGAAGTGACGGAACAGGACCTGGCCTTTTTGCGCCGTGCAATTGAACTGGCGCGCGAGGCGCGCAACGACGGCCGCCATCCCTTTGGCTCGCTGATTGTGAACGGGCAGGGCGAGGTTATCGTGACCGCGCGTAACAACGCGGTACGCCCGGCAGGCGACCCGACCCAGCACGCGGAGATGCTGGCCTGCGCCGAAGCCGGCAAGCGCTTTCCCGAATCTCTCCTCGCCAAATGCACGCTCTATACCAGCACCGAACCCTGCGCTATGTGTGCCGGCGCCATTTACTGGACCGGCATCGGCCGCGTGGTCTTTGCCCTGGCCGAGACGGGCTTGCTGCGATATACCGGCAGCCATGAGGAGAATCCCACCCTCGACTTACCCTGCCGCGAAGTCTTCGCCCGCGGGCAGAGGCCAATCGTGGTTGCCGGGCCTTTCCTCGAAGAAGAGGCAGGTAAGGTGCACGAGGGCTTCTGGGTTATACACTGAGACGATGACAAAGGCGTCAAAAGTGGACCTGGTGGGAGTGGGCCTGAATGCGACCGACACGCTGATCGGCCTGGCGAATTTTCCCGTGCGCGGGTCGAAGACGGAATACCGTTCCGCCAACATATTGCCTGGGGGCCAGGTGGCGACTGCAGTCGTGGCCTGCCAGCACTGGGGCATGACGACGCGCTATGTTGGGATCCTGGGTGACGACGCCGCGGCCACTCTGCACCTCGAATCCTTCCGCAAGGCAGGGGTGGAGACACAAATCGTCACTGTTCCCGGTGGAGCGAGCCCGCAATCGCTGATCCTGGTCGATGCCGGGGGCGAGCGGACGGTTTTATGCCGCAGGGATGAGCGCGTCGCGCTGAAGCCTGAACATCTGGATCGCGCATGGGTTGAGAACGCACGCGCCCTGCACGTGGACGGCTTTGACACTGAAGCCGCTACCACGGCTGCCGGCTGGGCTCGCGCCGCCGGCATCCCCGTGATCGCCGATCTGGATGAGTTATATCCTGGAATTGAGCACCTTTTAGAGCAGGTCGACTTCCTGATCGTGAGCCGCGATATTCCCGGCCGCCTTACCGGAGAGTCCGATCTGGAAATGGCGTTGAAGTTGATGCAGCGCCGGTATCCGTGCCGCCTTGCCGCCGCAACCCTGGGGCAAGAAGGCGTGCTGGCGTGGGATGGGAACCGACTCCACCACGCGCCCGCATATGACGTCGCCGTCGTCGATACCACAGGGGCTGGAGATATCTTCCACGCGGGTTTCATCTATGGGCTGCTGCAAGGTTGGCCGCTCGAGCGTCAGCTTGATTTCGGTTGCGCCGCCGCGGCGATGAACTGTAGGGCCGTGGGGGCGAGAGGTGGCATTGAGATGGTCGCCGCCATTGAGAAATTCATGGCAACTGCCGCACGTCATCAGCCCGTTTACTCCGTTTCGCGTTCAGCCTAGCGTATCTCGAAACCTTAGCCATGCCGACCATGCCTCGTGCGACTGTCATCCTTGGCCTGTTGGCGCTTGCGCTTGGTTGCCATTCCCAAAGCACACCGCCCCCTGCATCTCTGAACCTTGAGGCCGTTACCGCGGAGTTGCGCGGCATCGCCGCCAGTAGCCCGCCTGGGCTCTTGGTGCAGGCACTCTATGAGTCCGTGAACTATACGCCGGTGTGGATCCGCGATGGACAACCGACACCCCAGGCGCTCGCGGTCATCGGCGCATTTGAAAACAGCCGGCAAAAAGGCCTGAGCCCGGAGGACTATGACGCCTCACAGTGGGCGCAGCGGCTGAGCACGCTCAAAAGCACACCCGCAGATACCAAGAACGCGGCCCACTTCGATGAATCACTCACCGTCAATGCCATGCGCTACATCTCTGACCTGCACATCGGCCGTGTCAATCCGAGTCCTCTTAAGATTGGCATCGATGTAGAGCACAAGAGGTACGATCTGCCGCAGTTTTTGATACAGAAGCTCGTGGCCGCCGCCAACGTAACGGAAGTGTTGGACCAAGTGGAACCGCCCTACTATGCCTACCGGCGTACCGAAACCGCTCTGCTAGCCTACCTGAAGCTTGCGGATCAGGAACGCAGCTTGCCCCTGCCGGAAGTAGCAAAGACTCTGGCGCCGGGAGATGTCTATGCCTGCGCCGAAGCATTGGCCCAGCGTCTCCATTTGCTCGGTGATTTGCCGCAAGGCGCGTTGCCGGATATCAAGCCAGGCATTTACGAAGGCTCACTAGTTGACGGCGTTAAGCACTTTCAAGGTCGCCATGGATTAACAGCGGACGGCAGATTGGGCAAGGACACCTTGCGCCAATTGAACACGCCACTAAGCGTCCGCATTCAGGAGCTCGTGGATGCGCTAGAACGGTGGAGATGGCTGCCCGACGAATTTTCTCCGTTGCCGGTAGCGGTGAATATTCCTGAATTTGTCTTGCGCGTATTTTCACCCGACCACAAAGTCGCCTTGCGCATGAATGTGGTTGTGGGGAGGGCCGTGCGCAATGAAACGCCGGTCTTTGCCCGGGACATGAAGTACATCGTCTTTCGGCCTTATTGGAATGTGCCGTACAGCATCACCCGTGGGGAAATCATCCCCGCGCTGGTAAAAGACAGCGGCTACCTGGCGCGTAAGAATTTTGAAGTGACGGACCAGAGCGGCAAGATCGTCACCACCGGAGTGGTGAGTGCCGAGGTTCTGGCGCAACTGCGCTCCGGCAAGTTACTCGTACGTCAGCGGCCCGGAAACCAGAATTCGCTCGGGTTGGTCAAGTTTCTCTTTCCCAACGAGCACAATGTTTATCTGCACGACACGCCGGCCCAATCCCTGTTTTCTCAATCCCGCCGCGATTTCAGCCATGGCTGTATCCGCCTGGAGAAGCCTGCGGAGTTGGCGGCCTGGCTGCTGCGAGACCAGCCTAAGTGGACGCTCGATGCGGTCAAGGCGGCGATGCAATCCGGCAAGGATAACCAACAGGTAAACCTGAGCCCGCCGGTTCCAGTGGTGATCATCTATCTCACCGCGGTGGTCGAGGAAAACGGGGAAGTCCATTTTTTTGACGATATCTACGGGCACGATCGGGCGCTGAACGCGGTCCTGGCCAAGGGGCCTCCCTATAATCGTTAGTGCATCCGCTTTGCTCGGGCCTGTAACTTTGGCCCGGTAAGTGCGTCTCAATACCGTCGGAGGGTTTCTATGTTTGCTAACGTTTCGCTGCGGAATACGATGGGTGCTCTGCTCCTGGCCTTTGCGGCCTGCACGGGGTGCACTGCGGCGGTCAAAGCTCCGGTTCCTCCTCCAACCGAGGATGCCGCCCTGGCCCAGAGCCCCGGGAAAGCGACGGCCGTTTTTGCCGGCGGTTGCTTCTGGGGAACCCAGTCGGTCTTTGAGCGGGTCAAGGGAGTGCTGTCGACGACTGCGGGTTACTCCGGGGGTTCGTCTTCCAACGCAACCTACGAACAGGTAAACCAGGAAAACACCGGTCATGCAGAGTCGGTAAAGGTGATCTACGATCCGTCAAAGATTACCTACGGGCAGCTACTGCGAATCTTCTTTTCTGTGGCGCATGATCCCACCCAGCTCAATCGGCAGGGCCCGGATGTTGGCTCGTCGTACCGCTCCGTGATTTTCTACGGCAATGATGAGCAGCAAAAGATTAGCAAGGCCTACATCGCGCAGCTGGACGCTGCGAAGATCTTCCCTAAGCCGATCGTGACCCAGGTTGTTCCGTTGAAGGGCTTTTACGATGCCGAGGATTACCACCAGGACTATGCTCTGCACAATCCCAACAACCCGTACATCATGGTTTGCGACCGTCCCAAGATAGACGCCCTGAAGCAGGAGTTTCCCGAACTCTTCAAGGACTACAAGGGTAAGTAAACCAAAGCGATAAGACGATGAGTGCCCCGTTCAAGCCTTCCGTTGACTTGAGCGGGTTCTCTATTGGCCTTTACCTAATCGCCGGTAATACTCGGCGACTGCGTCTTCATAACCGGCAGGTACCGCTGGCTCCTTGGTAGTCCTGGCTTCTCCGGGCGCCTGCTGGTCGTGGCGCAGTTGCAACTCCAGCTTGTCGACTCCGCTCAGCACTTCGGTGTGGAGTTGCTCCACCAAAGCTGGATTTCCCGGGAAACGGCGCGGATCCAGACGCTGCATCTCACGCACAAGATCCTGGATTTCTTTGAGCGCCGCAGGGTCGTTTTGCGCCAGATGGCGAAGCTGGTTCAGCTCATCCATACCCTGTCGGTAGTTCGCCTCCGGATCGCCAAAGCCGATAGATGTGCTGGGAGTAGCCGGGCCGCCGCTCCGGTCGAAATGGTTATTGCCGGTGTTGATGTTGTTCCATGCCGTGCCCACCGCGCCGCCGCCGGCTTGCCGGTTTCCGAGATCGCCGCTCAGGTTATCCTGCGCGACCTGGTTGCCACCGCGCTGATTTGCGCCGCCAAACTGGCCCGATTGATTGCCCCGGTCCCCCACCTGACCACCTTGACCTCCCTGTCCAGGCTGCCCTTGCTGGCCGCTTTGGCCCTGTTGTCCCGTCTGCCCCTGCTGCCCTGCCTGTCCTGGCTGGCCCCCCGGTTGACGCCCGGCCCCATTCTGTCCACGCCCTGTCAGCGACTCCACCTGGCTGCGGAAGCGATCAATGTGATCGAGCGCTGCAGTCTGCTCCCCTTGCGGCTGCCCGGTCTGGCCAGGCGTAACCTTACCCGGCCCCAGCCCTTGTTGCGCCTGGCGCACCTGCTGGCTCAACTGATCGAGACCTTTGCTAATGCCTTCTTCCGTTCCGTTGGAGTTGGGGTTAATCCCGCGCCGCAGCCAATCCGCCGTCCTTTGCACGCGGTTGGTGAGATCCGTCTGATCCATGCCTCCCAACGCGTCCCGCAGCTTCGAAGCCGACTGCGGCTGAGTTGGGGCCAGCTCACGGGCAGCGTTGCGCAAATTCTTTTCCAGCTGTCCCAGATCATCGGATAGCTGCTGACGGTCCTGTGCCAGCCGGCTGCGCTGCTGTTGCCTCGCCTGGTAATCGGCCTGATCGCCGCTATTCCCGCTACTATTCGCTTGACCGGCAAAGTTACGAATACGGTCCGCCTGGGCATGCTCTTCCTTGCTCAGGCGATCCGTCTCCCGCGAGAGCGAATCAAGTTTGCCCGTGGCCTGTTTCTGTTGCGCGCTCCCCATAAGGCCAGCCGCCTGGCGAAGCTGATCGGCTGCTCGTTGCGCCGCCTCATTGCTTTGCTGCTGTCCAGCGCTGCTGCGCTTCATCTCTTCATCGGCCTGGCGGAGCCGGTTCAACGCCTGGGTCACGCGCGGATCAGGAGCATCTCCCATCCCGCTGGATTGAGATCCACCTCGCGCCTGGGATGACTGCCCACCAGAAGGCGACCCGCCTCCGGAGCTGTTCCCAGCCTGCTGGCCTTGCTGCTGACCCTGTTGTCCGTGCTGCCCCTGTTGACCCTGCTGTCCTTGCCCACTCTGCTGCTGGCCGTTCTGCGCCATCTGCTGCATTTGCCGTTGCAACTCTTCGGCCTGGCGCCGCAGCATCTCTTGCTGCCACCGCTCCTGCATGGTCTGCGCTTTGTTCTGCTGCTGTTTCGCCAGCTCGTCCTGCCGGCGAGCCAGGGCATCGAGCTTCTGCAAAGCGTCATCCACTGCCTTCGCTTTTTGCTCTGCCGCCGAACCTGTCTGCGCCGTCTCGTACTGATTCTTCTCCGTATCCAATTCCAGATCGAAAAGGCTGGCAAGGTCGCGACCCGCGCCGCCGGATCCTCCTCCACCGCCACCACCGCCGTGCTGGAACGCAACTTCGATCTTGCGGAACGTTGCCTCTGCCCGCAGTAGATACTGCAAAGCTTTCTGCTCCGCCGGGATGGCATCGTGCCACTGCATCTGCTTCAGCTTGTCGGAAGATGGCGTCATGGCTGCGGCCGCCGCTTGCATGTCGTGGCCGAAGCTATTGAAATCCTCATTCGCCGAACCGAGATCGCGGCTATCCATGCGCGCGGCCAGTGCGAGAGCTTGCTCCTGAAGCTTGGTTTGCACTTCCGAGAGAAACTTCCCGGCTTCTGAGGAATCCTTTGTCGACGCTGTTTTATCGTTCTGCCGCTTCCACGTAGCGGCAATCAATTCTTTCTCGCGTTTGGAGATGTCGGTCTGGTTCCCCTGGCCGCCACCACCGCCGCCCCCGCCACCCATCTGCTGCGACTGCGAGAACTCGCGCTCGAACGGATCCGCCTGGATGAACGCCATATCTGTGCGCGCCTCTGCATGGCCATCCTTCGCCGTGGCATACAAGCTCACCAGGTCGCCGGGCATCAGCTTGAAATCTTCCAGGCTCAGCGTCGTCGATCCACTTGCGCTCTTGCTGCCCGCTTTGGGCAACAGCTCGACCGTTTTCTCGGGTCCACCATTGACGGAATAATGCAGGCTCATCTTGTTCAAGCCGAAATCATCCGAAGCCTTGACGCCGACCGAAACCTCTTCAATCGGGCTCGCGCGGTAATCGCCCGTGGGACGATCGATGGCTATCTCTGGAGGATTGGCCTTATCGGTGGCGATGAAGTAATCCTCCGACAAACGCACCGGCTCTCCCTGGTCGATCGCGGCCACGTGGTAGGCGCCATCCTTCTGCATGGTGATTGCGCCCTTGTACACATTTCCTTCGCCGCCGCTGAGCGTGATCTGCTTGCCGTCATCGAGTGTGAGTTGGCCGTTATGCAGCGGATGATCCATCTGTACCGTCAACTCCGCGTTGGTCCCCTCAATCGCGCGCAGGTCGCCACCATGCTCCTCGGTGACCTGCGGCATGCCGGTCCATTTGGGGTAGTGGTAGGTCACCTTCATTTGCTTGACTGCAGGCAAATCGACGACCCGTACCTTGTAATGCGCGGAATTGAGAGGGCCGGCGGCAACGTAATACTCGACGTCCTCGGGAAGCCCGGCAAAGACAAACTGGAAATTTGAGGAACCCACCTGCGGTTGCATGGCCGCCGGCTCCCAGGTCTTGGGCGAACTTTTGTAGCGCGCAAACAGACGCACCTTCTCCGGCTTGAGACCGATGATCTGCGCCGTAATCAGTTGATCCGCATTGCGGCGGACAGCGACGTTGCCCGGCGTAACCCGGATGTCATAGAGCGGTGTAGCCTTGGGGCCGGTCCAGAGCAACGAAGCCCCGTACCCTAAGTAACCCGGGCCCGCCGCGATGAGCCACGCGAGCACCGCGAGGCACGCGAAACCGGCTCCGGCCAGAAAATACAACTTGTTATCCGGAGCCAGGTTGGCCGGCGGCACATCTCTGGCCACGGAAAGCGTGTCGGCCGCGAGCAACTCGAGAAAGGGATCGTTGCTTTGTTTCTGCCGGTCGTCAAACGTGAGCAGCCGCTGCTGAAACTCAGGATAGGCAGCCTCCGCCGCAGCCGCGGCGCGGCCACGCGTGAGCCGGCGTAAGGGAAGCGCGATCCCGAATGCAGCAACGAGTCCGAGCACTACCAGCAAAAGCGAACGAGCCCCGGCGAGGCTGCGGACAGGAAAGGCAAACGCGTTGAGTATGAGAACGAGAAGAATGGTCGTGATCAGGGCCGTGGCCATGAGGATGGCCACACCACGCAGCGATATACCCAGTCGCAACCGCTGGTGCAATTGCCGGATATAGAGGTTGAGCTTGTCCTGGTTGCTCATGCCTCCTCCCTCTGTGTGCCGAGGTAGCGGCTGGAAACAATGGACTCGGCAACCGCCGCCACCAATACAAGCAGCATAACGTACCACCAGACGCTATGGGCGGTATATTTCTCCTGCACGAAACCGGTAGAGTCCGCGGATGCTGCCGTCCCGGACCCTTTCCCCCAGAGTTGCAAAAGATCATTCGCAATCGGCTGCAGGTTCGACTCGCGGCGGTCGGGATTCACCCCCAGCAGCGCATCTTTGCCATTCGCGAAATGTATCCGGTAGAACCCGGCGCGTGTGAACTGGAATGACTGGGCCGTAGCTGCGTCGTTGAGTGACAAAGCACGGTGGCCGTCAGGATCGAGGACCTGCACCCCGCCAGAGGGCAAAGGAATGTATGAATCCACCAACCGGCTGCCGCTGAGGCTGTCGTTGCCCGAGAGATAGCGCGCCGCCCGGTCCACGAAAGGCACAAAGGCGGGACGAACCGGCAAGTCGTTGGTTAAATTATCGAAGCCGGAAGCAAACAGAAGCACGTGCCCTTCGCCGATCTGTTTTTCGATCAGTAACGGTGTCTGATCCCTAAGCCGAACGATCACCCGCGCCTGGGCCGGATCCACCACGGTAGCGTAATAGACCTTTAGGTCCCCCCAACCGGTCGCTTCGTTCATCACCGGAAAGGTCAGGTCGGTTTCGCCCACCCCGGCATTGCCGTCGCGCGCGTAGGTATGCGCCTCGGAGGAACGGCCGCCAAACACGGGGATAAGCGAACGATGCGCTGCCGATGTTCCCGCTGCGATCAGCATATTGCCGCCGCCGCGAACATATTGCGTCAACGCATTCTCAAAAATGGACGGCAGCGCGACCGCATCCGAGAGCACGACAAAGGCGTACTTTGAAGGGTCGACATCATTCGTCTTGTCGCTGTCGATGGATTGCATGGTGAACGATGCCTGGCTGGTCGCCGCCAGCGCTGCGCCAAAATAAATCGCGGAACGCTTGTCGCCGCTCTCGTGCACGAATAACACCCGCTGCGGATCCGATCGTCTTACCGAGAATACGGTGCTGTCGTCACCGGCAAACCCATCCCCGGCGTCGAGCTTGATCGCGCAACGGCTTAGGCCGTAGGGCACATCGAGGGGTTGAAACTCGACTGCGGCGCGACCATCGGCTGGGATGTCAAGCTTGCGTGTAGCAATGGTATTGCCGTTCACCACCAGCGAAACTGTCTTCGTCGCTGCAGGGGTACCATATCCCGCGATCACTGCCTGCACCCGCGATTTCTTCGGATCCTTTACATCGGCCAGTTGTGCGGGAGCGTTGACGCTTTCGACCGTCCAGTTAGGAGTGAGAGCGCCGGCCGGGTGCAGCACCACGGTAACATTCGCGGGCAGCGCCATGTCCGCAAAGTTGGCCGGCATCCCCGTCTTCTGCATATCACTGAAGAGGTGCAGCTCGATCGGCGTGTGCACCGTCTCCGCCAGGGCGTGTACGCCGTGCGCCAGCTCGCCGAGGTTTGCCCGTGAATCTCCAACCTGGATGCTCTCGACCGCCGAGCGAAGAGCGCCGGCATCCTGAATCGGCTGGGTAAGAATGGCGAGCCGGCCGCCTAGCGCCATGATCTCCGCCTTCTGCGCGCGCGGCCGCGACGCCAGCAACTGCAACGCGCCTTGCCTGGCATCGGCAAATCGAGAACCGGCCTGCATGCTGAAGGAGTTGTCGACGACCACCAACAGCAGCTTGCTGTCTGTGCCGGCCGCCGCCCGGCGAATGAATGGATTCGCAAACGCAAGCACCAGCAGCAGCAGCAAAGCGGTGCGCAGAGAAAAAAGTAACAGGTAGCGCAGCCGGCGATGACGGGTTGAGCTTTGCGTACCCCGTTCGAAAAACATAAGCGAACTGAACGGTTGCGGAGGAATGATGTGGCGGCGCAACAAATGAACGTAGACGGGCAAGCCGATCGCCGCCAGGCCAAGCAGGAACCATGGATTGAGTAAGCCCATCATTGCCCTCCCTGTCGAATGGCCAGGTACTCACGCAGTGTCGTATCGAGCGGCTGGTCAGTCACCAGCAGGTGGTAATCCATGCCCGCTCCGCGCGTGCGGTTGCGCAGTTGCTCGATGTGATCGTCGATCTTCCGGATGTAGTCATGGCGGGCATATTCAGGGATCACTTCCATGCGCTGATCGGTCTCGAGATCCACCAGGATGGCGGGTCCGCGCAGGTCAGGCCGGATCTCTTTCGGGTCGAGCACATGGAAGAGTACGACTTCATTTCCGTGGTAGCGCAACGGCTCAATAGTGCGAATGACGGCCGCCGGATCCTCATAGAAATCGGAGAACATGATTACAATGCCGCGCCGGTGCAAAAGCTCCTGGAAGTGCAGGAGCGGTTTGCTAAAGTCGGTACGCGCCCGTGGCTCCGCTTGCTCCAGTCCCGCGAGCAGCCGCGGCAGCTGCCCCTGCCGGGTGGAAGGGCGAATGTAATTGCGGACCTCATCGTCGAAGACGATCAATCCGGCGGCGTCGCGCTGATTGTGGAGAGCGAGATAAAAAAGGGAAGCGGCAGCAAAGCGGGTGTAGTCCATCTTGCTGGGCCGGCTCGGACTCGAAGTGTAGTCCATCGAGTTGCTGGCGTCGAGCAGGATGGTGAGTTGGCTGTTGGTCTCACCTCGGTAGCGCTTCAGGTAAGTTCGTTCGGTGCGGGCGAAAAGATTCCAGTCCACATGGCGCAGGTCGTCCCCGGGGGTATAGGCGCGGTACTCGGCGAACTCCTGGCTAAAACCAAAGTCGGGCGAGCGATGAAGCCCGGCCACAAAGCCATCCACCACCGTTTTCGCCAGCAGGTCGAGGCTGCTGATGCTGGCGAGTACCGCGGGATCGAGGAAGCGCTGCAGCATCAGGCCTCCTTCGGTGGCGGCATGTGAGCGATCAGGCGGCGCAGAATTTCGTCGGCATCCACGCGTTCCGACTCAGCATGAAAGTTGAGCAGGATGCGATGCCGCAGAACCGGCGTAGCGAGCGAGGTGACGTCGTCGTAGGTAACGTGATAGCGGCGGCGGGAGAGTGCTCGCGCTTTTGCCGCCAGCACGATGAACTGCGCGGCGCGTATGCTGCCGCCGTAGTTGACGTACTTCTTCACGAAGTCCGGTGCGCTGTCGTTTTTGTAGCGAGTCGCGCGCACCAGGTTCACCACGTACTTCGCGACCGGCTCCCCGATCGGTACCATGCGCACCAACTGCTGGAATTCGAGCAGCTCCTGCGCTGTGGTAACCGCCTCAACCTTGGCGACGCGCGTGGCTGTGGTCAGGTCGACGACCTTGAGTTCGTCGCTGGCACTGAGATAGTCGAGGATGGTATTGAAGAGGAACCGGTCGAGTTGCGCTTCCGGCAGCGGATAGGTGCCTTCGAGTTCGATCGGGTTCTGTGTGGCCAGCACGAAGAATGGTGCTGGTAGCGAATAGACGTGACCGCGCACGGTGCACGAGCGCTCCTGCATGGCCTCGAGCAGCGCCGCCTGGGTCTTCGGCGGAGTACGGTTGATTTCGTCGGCCAGCACGACATTGCCGAAGATGGGCCCCTGCACGAAGGTCCATTTGCGATGGCCGGTAGTGAGATCTTCCTCAATGATGTCGGTGCCGGTAATGTCAGACGGCATCAGGTCGGGAGTGAACTGGATGCGGCGAAAGGTGAGGCCAAGTGTCTCCGCGATGGTGCGCACCATCAAGGTCTTGGCTGTGCCAGGCAGGCCGGTGATCAGGCAGTGTCCGCCGACAAACAGCGCGGTGAGGATCTGGTCCAGCACTTCATCCTGGCCGACGATGACCTGCCGCACCTGGGCAAGGATGCCATCACGGACTGCGTGGAACCGTTCGATGCGCTGTTGCAGCTGAGCTGCGTCCTGGCTAAGTTCAGGGCTCGTGACCATCGTCAATATTCCTTCCTCTCAAACGGTTGTTTGATTCCCACATCTCACCAACAAAGGGCGAGATATGGGGCACCCAGTTGTTGTTTCACGTTCAACTCTTTCCTCGCCACAGATTCGGGAGATGTGGGAAATACGCAACTGCCCATTCAATTTCTTTCCGGATGTTCAATCTCCAACAACAACTTTTGCGCCGGCCGATACCCCGGCGCCGCTTCCAGCGCAGCCAACACGCTCTCCTCTGCCTTATCGCGCTGCCCCGCCTTGTAATACGCCTGCGCCAGGCTAAACTGCGCCCCCGCCTTATCCAACGGATTCAACGCCACCACTGCCGTGTATTCGCGAATCGCCCCCGGATAATTCGCCTGCGCAAACCATAAATCCCCCAGGTGGCGGTGCATCGCCTCATCATGCACAGGGTAGATATAGTTGATCCGCTCTAGCGTCGCAGCCGCATCGTTCGGCTGCCCCAACTCCTCTTCCAGCGAAGCCAATTTCTTGAGGATGGCAGGATCCTCGCCGCCCACCTTCTCGTACTCCGTCAGCACCGCGACCGCGCCCTTCTTATCGCCCTTAGCCAAATCCGCCACGGCGACAATCTCGTAAGCGTTCGCATCTCCGATGTATTCCGGATACAAGCGAATCACTCCTGGCCCTTGCTGCAGAACAACGTCGTTCTGATCCTTTTTCGAGGCCTCCGCCAGTTGCTCCAACTGCTTATGCCATTCATCAAACCCCGCCGCAGTTTTCCCATAGCGTTCATTGATCCAGGCAAGATACTGCTTGTCGAACTCCTCCGGGCTAACCCCAAGATCCGCCTGAATCACTTCGAGAGTTGTCTTGCGTGCCGCGTAGGAATGAACCATATCGAGCAGCTTGTCCTCGCTCCAGTGGCTCTTGATGTAGTCGCAGATACTACCTGCCTCGAAATAAGAAACGACCACTTGCGCCGGGTACTCCGGGAAAATAAACCCGCGATCCAGCTTGGCCACAGGCAGCAATTTCTTATCCCGAATCGCCACCAGGATCTCCGGCGAGATACGGTCTCCCCACTCCGGCGATACGTTCGTCTCCTCGTGTACGGCCAAGCCCTCGGTAAACCAGCGGGGCACACGGTGGTTGGTAGCCGAGAGAATGTAGACATGGCTCATCTCGTGCCATAGCGTGCTGCCCCAGTTGAAGTCTCCCGGCTTGCGCGCCGAAGGACTGTCCATCGCCACGACCTGACCGAAGGTGACGCCAAGCGCGCCCAGTCCGGGCATGCCCATGGTGCGCACCGCGAAATCTTCATGATCGGGATACACCTCAACCTGTACCGGGCCGGTGAGGTGCATCTTGTACTTCTTATCGTAGGTGGGCAGAATGCGCTGCAGCTCGGCTTCAAAGTAGGGATGCAGGAGATCCGCTTCGTTCTTGCGCAGCCGCAGGATCGTTCCGTTTTCTTTATAGGTGACGAAGTTCTTGTAGCTATCCAGCAACCGCAGGCTGTTCACGGTTTCCGCATCGCGGTAACCGTTGTTGTAGCACATCTCCAGTTGCTTGAAAGGCTCCTCTTCTTCCCCCATGCGCATGAGGCTCACACCCAACTGCGACCGCGCCGGCCAGAGACGAGGATCCGCTTCGACCGCCTTCCGGTAATACGCGATCGCATCCTCAAACCGGTAGTTCAATTCCAGGTAGTGACCCACGCGGGCATAGGTCTCTCCGTCGTGCGGGTTCACTTTGTGTATCTTGTCGAACCACGCATCCGGCGAGCGATCTGCGAGCAGCTCTACCGCGGCGTGGATGGCCAGGGCATCCAGCGCATCGGAAGAGAGGCCAATCGCTTCATCGGCCTGTGCAACGGCATGCTCTGTATCCGCATTCTCGAGCGCCAGGTTGGCGGCGAATTCATGCGCTTCGACCAGCTTGGGATCGAGTTCTAACGCCTTGCTCACGTACTGCGTGGCCTTGCCGTCGAAGCCATCCGCGCTCACGATTGCCAGACCTAAATACGCCTGGGCATTCTTGGGATCTCGCTGCAGAGCCTCCTGAAACAGTCCGGCCGCATCCCCATTGTTGAAGCGTTCGTGCAGCAGCCTGCCCCAACGGACGCGGTACAAAGGGTCACTGCCCGCGGGAGCCGTCGCGATCCGGAACTGCTCGTTCGCCTGGTCATACTGCTCCAGGCCCCAGTAGCCTTCGGCCCGGTAGTAGGCAGAGTTGCTGCTTACCAGAGATTCAAAGCAAGTATGCGCCTCCGCCTGCTGGCCATGCTTGCGCAGAGTGCGGCAGCTATCAGGAGTCGCCGCCTGGCAAACGCTCACGCCGCCGATCAGCATCACCAACACCGCCCAGGGCTTTTTCATTTGTCCAACTCCTGTTGCACCTGCGCCAGCTGCACCAACGCTTCGGTGAGCTTCTGCTTGTACTCCGCCGGATCCATTGCGGCCTTCTGATACTTGAGCAGGTCGATCTGCTGTTCCAGGTCTTCTTTTTTCGCCAGCAGCGCTTGCTTCGCCGGATCATTGGCCTGCTTCTGCGCAGCCCCAATGCGCAGCACCGGAAAGCTCGCCAGCAACACTCCCTCGCTCCGCGAAGCCTCCCGTACCGGTTCGCTCTTGCCCGTGTCCTCAAAGACAGGATGCTCCGTGGCCAGCCGCTTCTGCGATTCGTAGAATGCGGCGGTCTTGCGCTGGGCGTACGCGAATGCCTCCATCGCGCTAATGGAGTCGCTCTTGTCTAAATCGGCCGTCGGATCTTGCAACGCCTCCACCCAATAGCGAGCAAAGACGGTTGCATTTTTCTCAGTACCGTTCTTGGTGGCGGCAATCACGCCCCGCCCGGGCTTTTCCAGCGCGGCCACGGAGCCGCCGCTGGCGCTGGTGGCGTTTACGATCAGTTGCCGCTTCGCCGGGATGTGACCGCACAAACCGGCAAGATCCTGCGCCGTGATGTCCGGACCGACCAGGTTGAACTTGTAATTGCTGCCATCAAACGAGCCGTGCCCAATCAGGATCAGCACGAAATCATCCTCGGGGCGCGCATCGTGCGCGATCGAAGTGAGGGTTGACGTGAGCTGGGCCTTGGTGGCCTGGCTTCCGCTGAGCGTCGTTACATGCGCTCCATTGCCTGACGCCTTAAACAATTTATCCAGGTCGTTGGCATTCGCGGTAAAGCGTTGTTCATAGTCCGGCTCGCCGCCAAGCCCGGCGACGGTGACGTAGTAAACGCTCGCGTGTGCCTGCAGTGCGGCCATCAGCAGACACACCGCGGCCCACTTCATACCACACCCCACTTACGGCGCAACAGCCACTCCGCCGCCATCAACAGCAGTAGCCACAAAAACACAACCGGCATGTTCCACAACTCTTTGATGTCGCGTACCGAGATGCCGGCATCCGAGTAGGAAATCTCACTCGGCAGTTGCCCCAATTCATCAGGCTTCCAGTACCGCCCTCCGGTTTCCGTGGCCAGTTTCTGTAGAAGCTCACGATTCTGGGTGCGGTGAAAGTTCTCAGCCACTCCATCGGTGCGGGCAAAGGGTAGCGTATCGCTCCCCAAGTCCTCGGAACCCTTTTGCGCCGTCACCTCCGCCAGGTACGAACCCGGCTTTTCCGCCGTCCACGAAGCGTGAAAGACACCTGGATCATCCGCCGCCGGAACCATGTCGACCAAAGCAGACAGACCATCCGGCCCGATCACGTGCGCCGTCACGCGGGCGTCAGGAGCCGGCATGTACTCCTTATCCCGCACGCTGGCGGAAAGCTCGATGTGCCCTTCGTCCATCAGGTTTTGGTTTGCCGCGGTCACTGTAACTTGCCCCGGAGAATCGAGCACCAGCCAGCGAAGCAATTGTTGCCAGAACAGATCGTGCGCTGGATCGCCCAACGGCTGGCCCATTTGCCATCGCCAGGTGCCCGAGGTCGCCATCACCGCGGTGCGCCCGTGTCCATAGTTCTGTGTCACCAGCAAGGGAAGCTTCCGTCCGCCGACGTTCATCTGCGCCAACATCGTCGCGCCTGGCTTGGGAGTGCCCGCATCCTGGTAATCCATCAGGTAAGTGAGCTTCTTCCAGCGCTCAACATTCTTTGCCGGATCATCCATGAGCCGCGTGATCGAGCTATCCGATCCCGCCGCTGTAAGTTCAACCGTGGCCGGTTCGCGATGAAAGGTCGTTCTGTTGTTCGGCAGATACGTCGGCAGCAAATCCACCAGGCTCGATCCGCCCCAGCCTCCATCTCCCAGTGCAAAGCGTCCGCCGAGAAACAACAAGCCGCCACCCCGCCGGTCGACAAACTCACGCAGCAATTCCTGCTGCAACGGCGTAAAGTACCCCGCCTCCACCGAACCAAGGACGATGCCCTGGTAGGCGAAGAGATCCTCCGGTCTCACCGGGAAGCCATTCGCCAGCTCCGAGGGATCACTGATGCCCTGGCGGTAAACCTTGTTCTCGGTCGTCCGCAGCATCGAGGCCACCTGTACGATCTTGTCGTCGTCCTCGGCGCGGCGGATGAACTTGTACTCCCATCGCGGTTCGCCCTCCACATAAAGGATGCGCCGCTTGTTGTCCGTCACCCCCACCAGGCGAGTGAGCGCATTGTTGTCCGCATCCTCTTCGCCGGGCATCAATCCGAGCGAAAACTGCAAACTCTTTACACCCGCGTCCCCAGGACTGAAGAAAACCGTCTCGACCTGGGTAGTGCCGTCGGCGGCTAACGTAACCTCCCGCGATTCCAGAGTCTTGCTACCGTCGCGAATCGACAGAAGGGCTTTACTGCCGGCATAGCCCCGCTGGTGGAAGCTGATGGTCGCAGGAATGCGCGAATCCGCCATGGCGCGGGATGCCAACTTGACGTCATTCACTTCAACGTCGTGAGCCGCTTCCAAATTGCCAAAGCCCACCGTGTGCACCGGCAAACGGCGATTGCGCAGGGCTCGAATAGTATCGAGAGACACATCGCCAGATCCATCGGACGAATTCTCCGAACCGTCACTCAGCAGCACCACCGCGCCCACCGGCAAATCGGACGTATCGTTCAATAGCTGCTTAAGCCCGTCGTTGATGTGCGTGGCCGGGGCCACGGGCTGTACGTTTGCCATTGCCGCCACCGGCGCTACCCGGCTGTCGAGCCGGTAAAGCCGCACCTGGAATTTCTTCTGCAATCCCGCCAGCACGCCGCCAGCGAGTGCAGCCTGGGCCGTAGCTTCGCGCGTCATCGTGCCGCTGTCGGCAGTCGCCATGCTGCGCGAATCGTCGAGCACCACCGCGATTACATTTTGCTGCGGAGCAAGCTCAGCGACCGTGACCGCGGGTTGCCACAGCAGCGTCAACACGGTGAGGATCAGCAAAGACTGCAGCAACCAAACCGCGCCCGCCCGCCACTTGCTGATTGTGGGGGCCGCCTGGGGAAGCCGCGACCAGATCAGCGCTGCCAGCCCAACCATCGAGGCGAGGATGAGCAACAGTAATATCCAAGCCGGCCACGCGCCCAGCAGGACAAACTGCCCTTTCGAAAACACCGGCATCGGATACTTGAAGAAAAATTGGAACATGGTCCGGAATTCCAACGATGAGCAGGTGGATCAATGCGTCATGCCGTAAACGATATAGTTCAATGCCACCCGAAACGCCATCGAAGCGAACGGTTCGGGGTAATCCGGATCATCCGCCCATTCCCAGGCGTCGCCCAGGTGCATGTTGTGGCAGATCGCAACCATGATGCGGCCTTTGTCATCACGAATCGCCCGCCACTTCGGCACATAGCCATCCTTCTCGTAGGTCCTGCCGGTCTGTATATATTGTTCGCCTGGAATCTGCATGCGCTCGTCCAGGTCGTACAGCACGTGAAAAATCTCGTCCTTGCCGTCCAGATCCTCGATGGGCCGGTTGGGAAACACCTGCCTCATTCCATTCATGAACTCTTCCCAATCGGCGGTGCCGTGAAAGTCGTCCACCATCAGGAAGCCGCCTTTCAGCAGGTATTCCCTTAGACGCTTGGCTTCTTCATCCGTGAACGACCACGTTTGCACCTGCACCGCGTAGATCCAGGGATAGTTATAGATGTCGTCGGAATCGAGGTTGACCACCTGCTCGTAAGAGCGGGTCTGGATTCTGGTAAGGCGCTTCATCGCCAGCAGAACCTGGCGGTCAGCCTTGGGGTAGTCGCGCGACCAGGAATGGCGCCAGCCATAGCCGCCAAAACCGCCATAGCCACCGGAGAAGCCGCTGCCCATGGCCGGCGCATAGCTCAGCCGGGACCAGTAAAACTCTGCCCTTACATTGGTTTGCGAATCATCGTCGAAGCCGAATTCTGCCGTCCGCTGATATGCGTAGAGCGCGGAGCACAGCGCCATGCCGACGAGCGCTGCCGAACTGGCTTGCAGGAGCTTCATGAGCGGAAATCCTACGGGCGCGTGCCTTGAGCTTACCAGATAGACGATGCGTGCCTGCGACAGGTTGCGACCTCACGCAAATGCTTGCAGAGCCGTCTTTCCGCGTGAGACGATTTTCGAGGGTCCAGTCCTTGTGAAGCGGCGCGACTTTTTGAAGTTGGGCGGAGCGGCCCTGGTTCAGGGAAGTTCCAGCCTCCTCGCCCAGGCGACGCAAGAGCCGGCAAAGGCCGACTACACTCTCCGCATTGCCCCTGTCACTGTCGAACTCGCCCCCGATCACATCCTCAGCACCGTCGGCTACAACGATGCGTCGCCCGGGCCAGTGTTGCGCATGCGCGAGGGAAAGGCCGTAAACGTCGATGTGATCAACGACACAGATGTACCGGAGTTGGTGCACTGGCATGGCATGTTGGTTCCATCGGATGTTGACGGCGTGATGGAGCAGGGAACGCCCATGGTGCCGGCACGCGGCAAACGGCGGTACCAGTTGACCCCGCGGCCCTCGGGTTCCCGTTGGTATCACTCCCACGCCATGGCCGAGGCGGACTTGCATCGCGGCAGTTACACCGGCCAATTTGGTTTCGTCTACGTCGACTCCGGCAACGACCCGGGTCAGTACGACCAGGAAGTTTTTCTTTCGATACGTGACTGGGAGCCATTCTTCACCACCGGCATGGATGACGACGATGATGACGGCCATCGCGGACCGCAGCCGGAGAAGCCTGCGCAATTGAACACGGACCCCAACGGCCTCGAAGTCAATTCTTTGACCTACTCCATCAACGATAAGGCGCTGGGAGCAGGGGAACCAATCCGGGTAAAGCAAGGTCAGCGGGTGCTGATGCACCTGCTGAATGCCAGCGCGATTGAAAACCGCCGCATCGCACTGGCCGGACACCAGTTTCACGTCATCGCGCTTGACGGCAATCCGGTGCCGGTCCCGCAAAACGTCGACTCGATCCTCATGGGCGCCGGCGAGCGGGTGGATGCGGTTGTGGAGATGAACCAGCCCGGGGTCTGGATTTTAGGTGCTACCGAAGAGCGCATTCGCAACACCGGGCTAGGCATCGTGGTGGAATACGAAAACCAACATCGCCAGCCGCAATGGGCTGCCCCGGCACGCGCATGGGACTACACCGTCTTCGGGAAAATCAATCCCAACCCCATTGCACCCGACCAGACGATCGAGATGGTTTTCGAGAAGATTCCCGGTGGCTCGGGCAAGTTCAACAGCTGGCTGGTGAACGGAAAACAGTATCCGCACGAAAACGAATTTGTATTAAAGCAGGGAGGCCGCTACCGGTTGGTCTTTCGCAATCGCACCGATGATGCGCATCCTTTGCATCTCCATCGCCACCAGCTGGAGCTGGTAGAGATGAACGGCACAAAAACCGGCGGCATCATGAAAGACACTGTAGTGGTGCCCTATTACGGAAGAGCCGTCGTCGATTTCGTAGCCGACCAACCAGGACTATCCCTCTTCCACTGCCACATCCAGCAACACATGGACTACGGCTTCAAAGCGCTCTTCCGCTACGCCTGAGATAAACTGCGGATCCCTCCGCTTCGCTACGCTCCGGTCGGGATGACAAAGGGTAAAGTAGTGGTCAGTCGGAAATGCAGGTGGAACGAAACAAATCTCCTGGTAGCCGCTACCCTCCCTTTTGTCATCCCGACCGGAGCGTAGCGAAGCGGAGGGATCCGCAGTTCTTTCAGGTCTCAACCAATCACGACGAAACGGAGCACCGGCGGCAAACCCTCATCTCAACCGATCCGCAAGCAAATGATCTGCCACCCGAATCGCATTCGCAATAATCGTTAGAGACGGATTCACCGCACTGGCCGACACAAAGCATGAGGCATCCACCACATACAGATTGTCAAGATCATGCGCCTTGCAATGCGGGTCGAGCACGCTAGTCGTTGGATCCGTCCCCATCCGGCAAGTCCCATTTTGGTGGCCTACGCCCTCCAGCGGGATCCGCTTCTTGAAATAAGCGTGTAGCGGAACCGAGGTCGTTGCATGGCCGGCGCGCTTCAGCACATCGACCCAGCGATCTTTGAGCCGGTTGAACGACTCCACATTATTCGGTGTATACGAGAGCCGGATCCGCATCGGCGCCGAGTCCGAGACCGTCTCCGACTCATTGGTATGGCCAGTGTCGCCGGCGGGATGCGCCCCGCTCACTCCGGGCTGCTTGTTCTCGACTGAAAGTGGCGTGGCGTTGTGCAGCGTCACCCGATTATTCGGATCAGGGAGATCTTCCGTTGTGAGCCACCACGGCACAGCATGCTGCTTCATCGTCTCCAGAACAAACCCCGGAGTCAGCGGCGGCGCGTCGCCCTTCATCATCTCGAAGTGGAAGCTCCCTACCGGCTGCACCTGTCCAAGGGGAAAGGGATACGCCGGATCAGAATCCTTGAAATAAAAATCATTGGTGCCCCACGTCTTGGTGTAGCTGTCCTCGTTGCGTTCCGTACCGATCGCCAGCAGCGCATCCGCCTGGTGATACATGAAGTTCCGTCCTACCTGGTCGGAGCCGTTGGCAAGCCCAGTTGGATGCTTGTCGTTGGCCGAAGCGAGAAGAATCACCGCCGAATTGATCGCTCCCGCGCATACCGCAAAGAAACCCGCACTGTACGTCGCCGGGGAGCCATCCTTCGAAGCCGCTGGCGCAAAGCTTCCCCCTCCGCTATGGATCACTTCTACCGCGGTCACCGCAGTACCGCTGCTGTTGGTCAACAATCGCGTCACGCGGGAGTTCGTCATCAACGTGACGTTGGCCCAATTCATGATCTGCCGGATGCAATTCACATCGGCATCCGATTTGGCGTGCATCAGGCAGGGATAGCCATCGCAGGTGTCGCAGCGAACACACTTTGACGCGACCGGATCAGCCTCATTTCGTTTCAGGCCAAGAGGAATAGGAAAGGTATGCACGCCGAGCTTGCGCACATCGTCTTCGATCACCTGCATGCGCGGCTCATTCACAAACGCAGGATAGGGATACTTCGTCGAGTGAAACGGCTCCGTCGGGTCGAAGGACGAGCCATATCCGCCAGGCACCGAGGGCGCCGTGCCCAGGTCGCCATGCACGTGAAACAGATCCTCAGCGCGGCCATAGAAAGGCTCCAGATCCGCGTAGCTGATGGGCCACGCCGGAGAAATGCCGCCGTGGTGTTGGATCACGCCAAAGTCTTCCGCGCGCATGCGAAACATCGCCGCGCCGTACACCTTGGTCTGCCCGCCTACGAAGTAAGCCTGCTGGGGATGCAGCGGCTTGCCGTCCTTATCCTGCCAGGTCTCTTTGGTGTGGTAACGGTTATCCAGGAACACGGCGGATGTGTCCCAGTTGAGCTTCTCCTGCGGCATGAACGGGCCGCGTTCCAGGACCAGGATTTTCTTGCCCGCCTGCGCCAGGTGCAGCGCCAGCGTGCCGCCCCCAGCGCCGCTTCCGATCACGATCGCGTCGAAATCACTCGCCATGCTCATCAGAGCACGGTATCAGATTCACCTACTGGAAAAGACGAATTCATTGCCATCCGGGTCCTTGAATTTTGCCATCGTGCCCCAAATTTCTTTCTTCGGTTCTGCCGCCAACTCCACACCCCGGGAGGTTAACAGCTTTGCCGTGGCAAAAACGTCATCGCACCAGAACGTCACTGGCTGAAACCCCCCAATGCGGTCCTCATGACCGTTCGGGGTGAACAACGCAAGCGCGGTATCGTCTCCCGGAATCAACAACTCAATCCATCGTTGACCCGGTCCGAAGGGTTGATCGGTGGCTACCTTGAAACCCATCTTCTCGGTGTAGAACTTCAACGCAACGTCCTGGTTGCGCACAGGAATGCTGACAATTTTTACCCCGCGAATCATGTGGCTTTCCTCCAGCCGCAACATAAACCGCATCGCCCGGCAGGTGCAATCAGGTACTCGATGCTATATTGATGGTCGGTATAGCCATGGTGACAGTCGATGAATACGTGGTAGACACCCTGATGCGCGACCTGGTCGGGCACGATCGCCGGCCGGTGAGCTTTCTTGTCTATCTGTGGCTTGCGTCTGAGCAACAGCGCCAGGGCAAGCCCGTCTCCATCAGTTACCAGCAACTCGCGGAATCGATTGGCATCTCAAAGAGTTCCGCCCAGGCTGCCGCAGGCTGGCTTACCCGGCGCAAACTGCTTTCGGTCAGTAAGGCCGCCTCTACGGCGACGCCCAGCTATTCGGTGCAACGGCCCTGGGCATCCAGGCAAGGTTGAGGAGAAACGAACGAGTGGCTTTTACGGATTGGCTGTTCTCTGATCTCGAGCGCCCCGAGAGCGCCCACGCCCAAGGAGCCGAGAGCCATCATCCCTGGTGGAGCGTCATGTGCCTTACCGGGGTCGACTACTTCTCCACCCTCGGCTACCAATCCGGCATTGCCTTTCTCGCCGCTGGGGCGCTTTCGCCCATCGCCACCCTCGTCCTCGTGCTGGTGACGCTCTTCGCCGCCCTGCCCGTCTACAACAGAGTGGCCGAGGCCAGCCCTAACGGACAGGGCAGCATCGCGATGCTGGAAAAGCTCTTTCCCGGCTGGAGCGGCAAGGTCTTTGTGCTGGTCCTGCTCGGCTTTGCCACCACCGATTTTGTCATTACCATGACGCTCTCGGCGGCCGATGCCGCGGCCCACTTTATTCATAACCCCTACACGCCTCACGTCTTCCACAACCAAATGGCCGTGACCCTCGGCCTGTTGGGCATCCTGGGCGTCATTTTTCTCAAGGGCTTTAAAGAAGCGGTCAACATCGCCGTTGTCTTGGTCGCCGTCTATCTCGGGCTGAACGTAATTGTCACCGCCGTGGCCATGTTTCACGTGCTGACGCATCCCACTCTCATTCCTCAATGGAAGACGATGATCTTCGCAACCCACGGCAGCGTCCTCTCTATCATCGGTCTTTCGCTTTTGCTCTTTCCCCGGCTTGCGCTCGGCCTCTCCGGCTTTGAAACCGGCGTCGCCGTGATGCCGTTGATCAAGTGCGACGATCTCAAGACCCGCATCCGCAATACCCGCCGCCTGCTCGCCACCGCGGCCATCATCATGAGCGTCTTTCTCATGCTCACCAGCATCGTCACCACGTTGCTGATTCCCGCGCCTTACTTTAAAGAGGGTGGCCCCGCCAACGGAAGAGCCATGGCCTACCTGGCGCATCACTATCTCGGCAATGGGTTCGGCACCGTCTACGACGCAAGCACCATCCTCATTCTCGCGTTCGCGGGTGCTTCCGCCATGGCCGGCCTGCTTAACCTGATCCCGCGCTATCTGCCCGGTTTCGGAATGGCGCCGGAGTGGGCCCGTGCGTCCCGTCCCCTGGTATTGGTCTTTGTCTCGGTTGCATTTCTGGTAACGCGTCTCTTTCACGCCGACGTGGATGCCCAGGGCGGAGCCTACGCTACCGGCGTTCTGGTGCTCATTACCTCAGCCTCGTGTGCGGTTACCCTTGCGGCGGAAACCCGGCTCGCTCGTGTAGCCCTCGGCCTGGTGTCGCTCATCTTCATTTACACGACCCTGGTAAACATCTACGAGCGCCCGGAAGGCCTCAAGATCTCCTGCATCTTTATCGTGACCATGATTTTCATGTCCCTGGTCTCCCGCGCCTTTCGCGCCACGGAACTGCGCATCACCGGGATCATCCTTGACGAACAGGCTCAGGCGCTGCTGGCCGAAAGCGCCCACAAGACTATTCGCCTCATTGCCTGGAATCCACGCAACCATTCCAACAAAAACCTGGATGATGCCAGCGCGAATCTTCGCCTGCTCCATGGCCTGGAGCACGATGACGCCATCTACTTTTTTGAGGTAGAGCGTGGGGATTCCTCTGACTTCACCGAATGTATTTCCATAAAGGGCTTTCGCCAGGGTTCCAACCGCGTCCTGCATGCGCGCAGCGCGGCGGTTGCCAATTCCATTGCCGCGATCCTTATTCACCTCAAGCGCACCACCGGATGTATTCCCCACGCCTACTTTCACTGGACCGAGGTAAGCCCATTCCTGAATGCCATGCGCTTTATCTTTCTGGGAGAGGGGGATACGGCACCCCTGACGCACGAAATCCTGCGCCGGGCCATCAAGGAACCGTCCCATCGCCCGATTGTGCACGTCAGCTGACTATTTCCATCCTTGCGGAAACCAATCCAGGGCCGAACGCATCCGTTTAGGAGGCTAAGTTTTGGGCACGATCAACAATCTCGAACCGTCGCAAGCTGGTACACAGAAACCACCTAAGCGTAAGCGCTGGATTTTGTGGACGGTCCTGATCTCACTGTTTGTTCTGGTGTTCATCGCGGAAGTCATGCTTAAGCGCGCCGAGCCCATCCTCAAAGGGCGAGTGATTGAGACCCTCAGCACCCGCTTTGACAGCCACGTCGAGCTTGATGATCTCCAGGTTTCGCTCATTCGGGGTCTTTCTGTTTCCGGAAAGGGCTTGCGCATTTTTGCTCCTGACGATGTGGTGGCCGCGGGATTCAAGAGTCCCGTGATCGCCATCCAGGAGTTCGACTTTCATGCCGGCCTGATCGGCCTGTTTCTCAAGCCGACCCACGTACGTGCCGTCCATGTGCAGGGATTGACGATCACCGTCCCTCCCAAGTCGATGCGCGATCAAAACGCGCACCCGAGCCGACGCAAAGGCAAGATCAAAATTAAAGTGGACGACTTCATTTGCGACGCCTCCCGCCTGGTGATCGCCACCAGCAATCCTGACAAAGATCCAAAAACCTTCGAACTAAAGCACATTGTGATGCACGACCTGGGCCCGAATGCGCCCTTACGCTACAACGCTGAGTTGACCAATGCCATTCCCAAGGGTGAGATCCACGCTGAGGGTACTTTTGGGCCCTGGGATACGGAAACACCCGGCGAATCCACGGTGACGGGCAAGTACATTTTTGAGCATGCTGACCTGAACACCATTAAGGGGATCGGCGGCATGCTGCACTCCGTGGGGGACTTCACCGGCCGCCTTGATCGCATCGAGGTACACGGAACCGCGGATGTGCCGAATTTCTCGCTCGACACGGCAAACCACCCCGTTCCTCTGGAAACACAGTTCTCCGCTATCGTCGACGGCACCACTGGCGACACCTATCTGCAGCCGGTAAACGCGAAGTTGGGCAATTCGGAGTTCTCTTGCAGTGGCGCAGTGGTCAACCATAAGGGGCAGGGTCATAGCATCGATCTCGACGTCGACGTCCCGGCGGGGCGCATCCAGGACTTCCTGCAATTGGCGGTCAAGACCCAGCCCGTGGTTATGACCGGTGTGCTTGGCATGAAGACCAAGCTCCACATTCGTCCCGGCAAAGAGAGCGTAACCCAGAAGTTGGGTCTCGACGGATCCTTCACCCTGAAGCAAATGCACTTTACCAATCCCGATCTGGAAGACAAGGTCGACATGCTGAGCCTGCGTGCCCAGGGCCATCCCAAAGAAGCGAAGCCCGGAGCGGAGGATGTGAACTCCCGCATGACGGGAAAGTTCCGCATGGGCAACGGCAAGCTCGATCTGCGGGACCTGCTCTTCGAGATGCCGGGTGCGACGGTGCAACTGGCCGGGGTCTATACCCTCGACGGCAAGAAATTTGATTTCACCGGCAAGGTCAGAACCAAGGCCAAGCTCTCGCAGATGGTCGCTTCCCGCTGGAAGAGCTGGATGCTCAAGGTCGCTGATCCCTTCTTTCACAAGCATGGCGCGGGCGCGGAGATTCCAGTGAAGGTGACTGGAACCAACTCTGCTCCGAAGTTCGGTTTAGATATCGGACACTAGCCGCGAACAAATCCATGCACCGCGACCAGCAGCAGGCTGACCGCAGGCAGCGCTCCGACCGCAAGCGGTGCGTGGCGAAAAAGCCAGCCGGTAAGCACTGCAGCGAGAAAGTACACCGCGAGCACGCCGGCTTGCAGCAGCATCCGTTCTTCCAATTGCAGGTCGTGCCTTGGCTCATTGCGAGCAAATCGCACCAGACCACCGAGGAGCGTGGTCCACGTGCCGGTGATGTAGGTGGTGACGACTCCGGGAATCTTCAGCGCGACCAGCGCCGCGCTTTGCAGGCCAATCGCGAAGGCCACCATGCCGAGTAACAGGTCCAGGTTTAGCGGATGGGTGGCCCAAGCCGCTTCCGCTCCGATGAGCAGCAGCGCTTCCAGCAGCAGAGTCCACGAGATTGCTTTGGTCCAAAGCAATCCTGGCTCAACCTTGGTCGTAAACAACGAACCAAGCACCACGCCTGCGGCATAGCAGAAAAGAGAAATCGCGGGGTGTAGCATGTCGCCGTGATTCTGAAAGACAGCAATCCCCAACAGAACGGTGTTGCCCGTCATATTGGCAACGAAGGCATGGCCCATGCCAAAGAAACTCCAACCGTCCGCAGATCCGGCCGAGGCGGCCAGCAGCAGCAGACGTAGATCTCGTTCCAGTGCGCGCACGGGTCTACTCCATCTCCGGATACGGACCCTTACCGCCATTCGCAATGAAGAGGTCAACGCGATCCTGCAACACCGGCAGCGGCACGGAGCCCATCGCCAGCACAGTGTCGTGAAAGGCGCGGATGTTGAATTTGCTGCCCAGCGCAGCTTCTGCTTTACGGCGCGCCTTCCAGATCGCCATCTCACCCAGGTAATAGGAGAGAGCCTGGGCCGGCCATGAGATGTAGCGGTCTACTTCTGTTTCGATCTCGTGTTCGGAAAGTGCCGTATTCTCGCGCAAAAAGCGTTGTGCCTGCTCGCGCGACCATCCCTGCGAGTGAATACCGGTGTCGACTACCAGCCGGGCCGCGCGCCACGCCTGGTAACTCAACATGCCGAACGTTTCATACGGTGTGTGATACATCCCCATTTCCGTTCCCAGCCGCTCGCAGTAGAGCGCCCAGCCCTCACCATAGGCATCCACATACAGTTGCCGAAACGGTGGCAGATTCTTTTGCTCCATGTTGATCGGCATCTGAAACGCATGTCCCGGTGCGGACTCATGCAGCGTCAGGGCGGTGAGGCTGTAAAGCGCGCGTGAGTTTAGGTCGTAGGTGTTCACCAGGTACGTGCCGGGACCACCGCGGGCAGAGGTGTAGAAAGGAGCTTCGGCCGCCGGAACGGGAAGAATCGCAAATCGCATACGCGGCAAATAGCCAAAGTAAAGAGAGGCTTTGCCGTCAAATTCCTTGCAGATGACCGCGGCGCGCGTGAGCAACTCCTGCGGAGTCTTTGCATAGAACTGTGGGTCGGTGCGCAGGAACTGCAAAAACTCTGGAAAGCTGCCACGGAAGCCCGCCTGCTTCATGGTTGCCAGCATTTCCTTATGGATCCCGGACAACTCTTCCAAACCGAGCTGATGGATCTGTTCAGGCGTCATATCCGTCGTGGTGGTTTCGAATATCTTTGATCGGTAATAGGCTTTTCCGTCGGGCAGAGACTCCGCAGCCAGCGCAGTGCGTGCTCCGGGAATATATTCCGTCTGCATAAACTGCAGCAGTTGCGCATGTGCGGGAATGACCGACTTGCGGATCGCCTCAATGCCTTGTGCTCGCAGGATGGCCCGCTGCTCGGCTGGAATCGATGCAGGCATTTGCCGGAACGGTGTATAGAAGATGACGTCTTCCGGCTTCTTCGCCTGGGTGACAGCGGTGAGCGAATCGTCGCGTCCCAGCAGCGTCACTTTAGGAGGTGTAAAACCTCGCTTGAGACCCACGCGCATGTTGACGATCTGCTCCTGAAAGTAGCGAGGCATGTCATTGAGCTGCGCAATGTAGTTGGTGTAATCGCGGACGGTATGGAAAGGCCTGGTTGCCGTTACCGTAAGGATGGACCAAAAGGCCGTATCCGCATTGAGAGGCTTTTCATATTCGTGAAATTTTTGCCGATTGATCAGGACCGCAATCTGCTCGCGATAGATGATGAGATTGGTACGGTCTTCCATTCCCAGAGAACTGGGGTCGATGCCACGCAGCTGTTGCATCACCTGCTGCCAATGGATGAGTCTTGCCTGCTGGGTGGCTGCATCCACGCGAGGCAGCTGGGCGCTTATCTCTTTACGCCCCCCAACCTGATCCTCATCTTCTTCGAGTCGCTGGGCCTGACGCCAGGCCCACTCTTGCGAATAGACTACTTTGAAGCGGTGGTCACGGGCCGAACGAACGCCATGCGCCGAGAGCGGTAGACAAAGGAGAAGCGCTACACCGAGTGGAAATCCTTTAGACATGCGGATGCCACGAGTATAGCGTCACCCCGAAAAATGGTACGTCTCCCGACCACGCTATCGGCCGAAAGCGTAGCTCACTTTAAATACACCCGAATCAACCCCGGGATTCTCCGCGCCATTGCCCAGGTTCGCAAGATGGTGATAGCGATACTCAAACCTGCATGAGCGCAAATGGGTTTGATATATCTCCACACCACCACCAAACTCAAACGTAAAGTTTACCGTGGAGCTATTGAATACGGGCACATCGCGCGGTGCCACGGCAAAGCCACCCAATCCAGTAACGAACGGCTGAACGCGATGGTGAGGACGCAAACTCAGCTTGTAACCTAATGGGCTGAACGCGCTCATGTACGTAGTGCGGGTGCCGCCGATGTAGGTCGCGGTGCCGGCGTACACCTGGTTCTGGTTCACCAAAAGTACAGTTACAGGCTGGCTGCTAACGGGCTTATCCACCGGAACCGCAGACGCAAAATTGACCATCCCCGAATACGCCGGCTGCTGCGGAAACTGCAAAAGAAAGCCCTTCTCGGTCGGGTCGGTCACCGACATGAACGGGCGCACTTCCGCAATCCACGACCCTGCCACCTCATTGTCGACAAAGCTTCGCTTCTCAAACCCAACACCCAGCGCGCTGATCTTGCGTCCGTCTGCATAACCCAACAGCATGTGACTGGAATCGTTCGAATACTCCACAAATCCGCTGAATGCCTTGCCGTGGGAGTAAGGGCCGCCAATATCCTGTGCCGCACTGATCGCGCACGAGGTTGCACCAAGCAGAAAGCAAGCGCTCAATTTAGAAAACCAATTCCGCATTTCATTTCCCCCTGCACGTGGTCTTCAGTTCCAGCTGTGCTCGCGGCGGGGGGACCGGGCAATGATGACTTGGATCGCAACGACCCTTTGGGGGGAAGAAGTCGTGTTACCGATAAGCTGTGAGTACGAGCTAATCGTAGCATTCAGGTCATACTCTTTTGTTGCCCGTCGGTGTCAGTGCGTTGTAACTAGTCACCAGCTCTTCGACACTTTGGTTTAGTGGGCAGATGCAACCTTTGGATCCAAAGCTCGGTAGATCGCGCACAACTCATGGCGCTCAGGAAAAGCCCATGCGGCAAAGTCCTCTTCGCTCATCATGAACTCCTCCCGCGACAGCAAAAACAGCCATGGAAGCTGCGAAAGCATCATCTCCAGCTCCGGGTGGATGTAGACCAGGTACAACTCCCGCGGTTCGTTTGTCAGAGAGGTGGCAAGGTTCTGCAACACTCGTTCCATCACGGGCTGCGTAAATGCATTCCACATGTAGACGATCAATGGGCCCGACGGCCACTGGAATTCCGCGGCGTCACCCTGAACCGAGGTAACCGCAGGCTGGTGACTACTGGTTGGATAACGCGCAACGTTCGCCCGCGCCACCCGCTCTAACTCAACTGAGAGCTCTACGCCGATCACTTCCCGAAAAGGGTACTCCGAGGCGAGCAATAACGCTCGGCCTTTGCCCGATCCCACGTCCACAAAACGAAACCGCGAGAAATCCAGCTGCAGCCGCTCCTGCATTGCACCCATCACTGAGCGGAATACCGAAGGAGCCACGGCAAAGTAACCGTTATTGTGCAGGTCGTGGTGGTGGCCGGAACGCAGGTCGTAGATGAGCCCGCTGGTATCTACGCCAAAACGCTCATCAAAAGGATGCACCGCGCGGTAGCTGCGATATAGCCCTTGCTCCATGCGCGGCCAATCTGTTTTCTCTTGTCGTCGAAGCTTACGCCACCATGTCATCCTGGCTCTGCTACTCCAGTCCAAGCTTCTTCCAGATTTGGTCCACGCGCGCCCGCGTAGTTGGGTCCATGGCGATCATGGGTGGCCACGGCCGGGTGAATCCCTCCGCGCTCCACTTGCGGGTTGCGTCGATACCCATCTTGCTGCCGTAGTTTGGCAGGCGAGAGGCGTGATCGAGCGAGTCGACCGGGCCCAGCGTGAATTGAATGTCCCGCTCCGGGTCAATATTGTTCGCCACCCGGAGGGTCACCTCGGCCACGTCCTGCACGTTGCAATCTTCATCCACCACGATCACGCACTTGGTGAACATCGCCTGGCCCAGAGACCAGATGCCATGCATCACCTTACGCGCCTGCCCGGCATAACTCTTGCGGATGGAGACAATCATCAGGTTATGAAAAACGCCTTCGACCGGAAGGTTCACATCCACGATTTCCGGAATGGTCAGCTTCATCAGCGGCAGAAAGATGCGCTCCACAGCCTTACCCATCCAGGCGTCTTCCATCGGCGGCTTGCCCACGATGGTGGCGGCGTACACCGGATCTTTGCGATGCGTGATGCAGGTGATATGGAAGACCGGGTATTCATCCTCCATGGTGTAAAAGCCGGTGTGGTCGCCGAAGGGGCCTTCGGTGCGTAGCTCGTCCAATTCCACGTAGCCTTCGAGCACAATCTCCGCCTGGGCCGGTACTTCCAGATCCACCGTTTCGCACTTTACCAACTCGAGGGACTGCTGCCGCAGGAACCCGGAGATGACGAACTCTTCCACCTCCGGCGGAGCCGGCACAATCGCAGAGAAGGTCGTCGCCGGATCGGTGCCGATTACCACTGCGACCTCCAGCCGGCCGTGACTCGGCGTACCCGCACCGGGCGCTCGCGACGTTCCTCCCGCAGTCTCCGCCATGATGCGCACGCGCGCGGCGTTCGCGTCTCCAGAATCATCGGCCGTGACTGCCGCTGCCCGCAGGCGCTCTCGCAGATGCTCGGCTGCCACCTTCTGCCGCTGCCAGTGCATGCCGGTGGTCTGCCCGTCGTACACCTGCATGCGATACATGCCGACGTTCCGCTTACCGCTCCGCGGGTCGCGCGTAATCACGCAGGGCAGGGTGATGAAGCGGCCTCCATCCATGGGCCAGCATTGCAGCACAGGAAAATTCAGCACGCTGAAGTTGTCCCGCAGAATCACCTGTTTGCATGGCGCGTCGTCGCGCTCGACCGTCTTGGGAAAAAACCGGCCCACCCCGGCGAGCACAGGCAGCATCTTCAACTTGCCCAACAAACCTTCCGGAGATTTGAGATGGAGCAGGTCCTCGATCCGTCCTGCGATGTCGTCCAGGCTATCGACTCCGAGCGACAGCTTCATACGCCGCTCGCTGCCGAACTGGTTCATCAGCACCCGCGCGCCCGGGTACCCCTTTACGTTCTCAAACAGCAATGCGGGGCCGCCGCGTTTAGACACCCGGTCGGTGATCTCGGCGATCTCCAGAATGGGATCGACTGCTTCCTGTATGCGCTTGAGTTCGCCCGCCTTGTCGAGGGCTTTGATCCAGGTTCTTAGATCGTCGTATGCCAATCCGGTCTCCACGTCCCATCTCCATACTACCGGGGAGGGGGAGTGGGCAGGGCGCAGCTACTCGCCGCGCATCCACCGGTCCATGAGGGTATGGGCGCAACGCGCGCCGCACAGATGGCGTACGTTCGCCGCGTGGGAGAGCAGCAGGTTCCAGTTGGTCAAGCGCAGCATTGGTTGCGCGGGAGCCTTGGGAATGAGCGGCGCCGGCTCGGTTAGCGCCAGCCACCAGTCATCTGTCTCGCCCCTCGGGTTGCCACAGACGTCGCAGTGGTATGTCTCAGTAAACGCCATACAGATATCTCCGTCTCGACCACGAGCAAGGTAGCAGGAGCGCCGCCTGCCGGACAATGCCCGGAAGTGTTACCTCTGTCAGGCGATACTTGCGGGCTGATCCTCGTGCTGTTCGAGGGGGTAGCCGAGTTTTTTCCACTGATCGAAGCCGCCCAGGAGCGGACGCACCCGGTAGATTCCATTCTGCCGCAGCTTCATCGCCATCTTCGCCGCCGTCGCTTCGCTGGGGCAGGTGCAGTAGAGGATCACGTCTCGATCGCGCGGAATCTCGCCGCTGCGCTGCATCAGGCTTTCCGGCGAAAGCCGGATCGCTCCCGGCAGCACCCGAGGATCTGGCAAGTAGTCCAGCGGATGACGCAGGTCGACGATGAACGGATTTTGCCCGCCATCTAGCATCCGCTTTAGCTCCTCAGGGTCCAACCGGGACGTCCGCACCTGTTTGAGGAACGCCTGTTGCTTCCATACCCGGTAACCGAGCAAGCCAATTACCGCCAGCAGCAGCAAGGCGCCGGCGAAATGGCCCACCCACGAAAGCAGCCCGGGGTGGACGCGCAGAACATCTCCGAAAAAGTGTCCGGCGAGGGTAAACGTACCCGCCCAAAGTAAAGCTCCGGCCAGGTCGTAAACCAGAAACACGCGATACTGCATCCCCGTCTGGCCGGCGATGGGTGCTGCCACTGTGCCCAGGCCAGGCAGGAATTTGGCCACCAGCAGGGCCTGCTCGCCATACTTCGTGAAGTAGTCTTCGGTCTTGCGCACGCAGGTCGACCGCTCGAACGACAACCGGCACACCAGCTTGACCATGGTGCCGCCGAACCGTTTGCCCAACAGATACCACAGCGTGTCGCTGACGAAGCAGCCTGCGACGACCGAAAAAAGGACGAGGGGGAGTGAGAGCTTATGGGTCGCGGTCAACGTGCCGGCAGCCAGTAGCAGGGGTAGGCTGGGTATCGGAACCCCAAGCTGTTCCCCCATCACCCACAGAAAGAGGATGATGTACGCGAAATGTAGAAAGAAGTCGTACGCTAACGGCATAGGTCCCTTGAGTCGTCCCTCTATAGATGTCTGCAAAGAGGGAAACGGTGCGGTAGTAAAGAAGGCACTCGGCGCTTGCCGATCAGTTTAACCGAACCGCGCTCGTTCGCCGCTTGCAGTTGGCCCGGTTCCCGCACCGTCCCCGAGCAGTAACATTTGGCAAATCAGCATTTTGGGCGAACTTCCAGGCGAACGGCTGTGGATAAGAAGACGCAACTTGGTATAGTTCCGAGAGTGTAAGGGTCTTCTGGATCGTGGCTCACTCGTCTCATCCGTTTCGTTCCATGTTCGTGTTTGCTCTGCTGGGCGTCTCGCTGCCCGGCTTCGCCCAACAAGCGATTGTTCAGGGTACGGTGGTCGACGCTACCGGCACGCGAATCAGTGACGCCAAGGTAAAGCTCGCGGGTCCGCCGCTTCCCGCCGGGCTCGAGACGACCACGAACGCATCCGGTGCTTTCTCCTTTACTCACCTCCCGCAAGGCAGCTACACCCTCACTGCGCAGAAGGCGGAGCGACGTAGTCAGACCACTCCCGTCTCGACCTCTTCTCCGGCACAGCCGGCCCTGGTGCTGGGGCCGGCGGGTGATGCGCAGCCCATGGAATTCGCAGACAAGCCTGACTTCACCGTGGCCGGTGTTACCGACTGGACCGCGGTCGGCGGCCATGGATCGGATGCCACCCTGCGCACGAGCGAGGCGCTGGCCCGCGAAACCGTTATCCTCAAACCCCAGGGCGTGGCCACCGGCGTGCTCGCCGAGGCTGAACGTCACCGCCGGTTGGGCGAGCTGGACGAGAAAAACGGCGATCCGCTGGGCGCTGTTCACGAAGAGGAACTTGCCGTCCGCCTCGACCCCAGCGAAGAAAATTACTTTGCCTGGGGATCTGAGCTGTTGCTCCACCGTGCCATCTGGCAAGCAGCGGAGGTGTTCCGGAATGGCGTCAAGGTCCATCCATCGTCAGTGAGAATGTTGACCGGTTTGGGCGCGGCCCTGTTTGCCGGCGCGCTCTACGACGAGGCGGCCGACCGCCTGTGCCAGGCCTCTGACTTAAACCCGGCCGATCCCGAGCCTTATACCTTCATGGGCCGCATCCTCACCGCGGCGCCCAAGCCGTTGCCGTGTCTTGAGCCCCGGCTGGCGCACTTTACCCAGATCGAGCCCGCCAATCCGCAGGCGCTGTATTTTTACGCCATGGCCCTCGTGAAGGCCAATCCGGCGAATCCGCGTGCGGAAACCCTGCTTTTACGTGCCGTTGAGATCGATTCCAAGTGCGCCCCGGCGTACCTTCAGCTGGGAATTCTCGCTTACGCCCGGCATGAGCCCGAAAGGGCGGTTACCTTGTACGACCAGGCCATTGAGGCCGATCCGCAACTCGGCGAAGCTCATTACCGCCTGGGCGTGGCCTATGATCGCCTAGGTGACGCGCAGAAAGCCGCGCACGAATTTCAACTCCATGATGAGATCGAGAAGCAGCAGGCTGCCGCGGTGGAGCAACAGCGGCGCGAGGTAAAGCAGTTCCTGGTCGTGCTGCAAAACCAGGACCCCCATTGAAGGACCCGCATTGAAAGGAAGGTTCCGCATGTTCAAGCTATTACCCGTGCTGCTGCTTCTGGTGTCGAGTCTGCATGCCGTTGATCTGCCCAGCCGCAAGTATTTGAGCTTTACCGCGATCAAGACGATGGTCTCCGCCTCTGAGGCGAAGGCAAAGGAGCTGAACGTCGAGGTCACGATTTGCATCGTAGACGAAAGCGGAAACCTGCTTTTCCTGGAGAAGGAAGATGGCGCCTCGCTCAATACGTTGCAGTTTGCCCAGAAAAAGGCCCGGCATGCGGCAGCGTATGGCAGCCCCTCGCGAGAAGGAGCTGAGTCCGTCAAGAACGGTCACAATGAGGTGCTGGCTTTTCCCAACTTTTTCCCCAACCAGGGCGGTTTGCCGATTAAGGTGGATGGCCAGTTGCTTGGTGGCATTGCGGCCAGCGGAGCAAAGTCGGAGATTGACGAACAGATTGCCCAAGCGGGAATTGACGCTCTGCTCAAGAAATAGAGCGGTGTATTATCAAGCTGGAAAAAAGTTCGCGATTGAAGTTACACCAATAAACTTGCGGCTGCAGGCGGTTTCGTGAGCATCAGGGAAGTAGCCAAAAGAGCCGGAGTGTCCACCGCCACGGTGTCACGGGTGGTGAACGGCACAGCGCCCGTGGACGCGCGCACGGAAAAACGTGTCCGCCTCGCCATCGCGCGTACCGGCTACTATCCCAACACCCATGCCCGTACCCTCGGCACCGGCAAAAGCCATATCTACGGCATGATCATTTCCGATATCGAGAACCCATTTTTTCCGGAACTGGTGAAGTGCTTCGAGCGGATCGCGGTCGAGCATGGCCACGAGGTTTTGATCGCCAACACCGACTATCGCCCCGAGCGCATGGAAGTGTGTGTCCGCCGCATGTTGGAGCGCAAGGTGGATGGGGTCGCCATCATGACCTCCGAGATGGACTCCGAACTTATCCAGATGCTGAGTGGGCGAGGCATTCCTATTGTTTTTTTCGACACCGGCGTGGTCGGAGAAAAGATCAGCGATGTCTCCCTCGATTACGCCAGGGGGATCGAGCAAGCGATTGACCACTTGACGGAGCTGGGGCACCGCAGGATTGCCTTTGTGAGTGGTCCGGATAATCTTGCGTCTGCCAGAACCCGGCTGGAGGCATTTCGGGCCTCGCTCAAGCGCAAGAAACTGGAATGTTCCAGCGATTCCATTCGCACCGGCAACCATCGCTTTGACGGGGGCTATGCCGCCATGCTCGAGATACTCAAGCTCCCCGTGCGTCCCACGGCTGTGCTGGCTTCAAACGATTTGACCGCCATCGGCATCATGGGCGCGATCTATGCCGCCGGTCTCCGGGTGCCCGACGACATATCGGTGGTGGGTTTCGACGACATTGCTCTCAGTAGCTTCGTCTCGCCGCCACTCACCACGATCCGCTTATCGCGGTCGGATATCGCCGAGTTTGCCTTTACTACTCTCTATGCGGCGAGCCAGCGTGGAGTGAAGGAGGGTGTATCCCACATCGTCCGTGCCGAACTCGTCATCCGTCAATCCACCGCAGCTTTGCAACCACCGACTTCATAGTGGTCACTCCTTGGGTTGTGCGAAGAATTTCAAGCACCCGTCGCCAGCCCTACCCTCTGAATGGGTGCCTCTCGCCTTCTCGGAAACATGGTCCACCTATTTCTTATGATCGGAGTGGAGCGGATCTCCCGTCCCCTCAGGTAGCCAGGTAGCCTTAAGCTTCAAGACTGAAACAATCCCATCCCCTTCGCGGATGGTAAGGATCTGGTTCGCCTTCACCTGGGTAAACTTCTCAATCTTCTGTGTAGTCGGCCATGTCACCTCAATCACATCCACCGTCTCCGCTTTTCCCAAGCCAAAGTGCAGCCGCAAATCCGATTGCGACATCACGCTATCGCCGCTGTGAACCTCATCCATCTGCACATGCTTGCCCGTGATCACCCGTACCCGCGCGCCAATCGCCGTGCGGTTGCACTTCGTACCCAGCAACTTGACCTTGATCCAATTCTGCTTATTGCCCCCGTCATTGCGCAGCAGTGACGGCAAGTCATTCATGTTCAACACCAGCGCATCCAGCCCGCCGTCATTGTTGTAATCCCCGAACGCCGCTCCGCGGCTGGAGAAATGCTCAGTGATCCCGGGCCCCATCTCCGCGGAAACATCCCTGAAATGCCCATTCCCTAAATTCCGATATACCAGTCGAGGGTTCTTGAATGTCTGCCCAAAGTTGTAATGATCGATCTCCGGGTATACGTGCCCATTGATCTGAATAAGGTCCGCCCACCCATCGTTGTCGTAATCTACGAATCCGCATCCCCATGCGACATAGCGATTGTTGACCCCAACGCCAGAATCGAACGTCACGTCCGTAAAGGTTCCGTCCCCATTGTTGTGGTAAAGATTGCAGGTGTCGTCGGCGAAGTTGGTCTTGAAGATGTCGAACCAACCGTCACAGTCATAGTCCGCCACAGCAACACCCATCCCAGCCTGTTCGTGTCCGTTGTCGCTGTAAGCGCAACCCGCCATCACGGCGATATCGGTAAATGTGCCATCATGATTGTTTTTGAACAGGATGCTGGGTTCAGAGTCCACAGCAACGTAAATATCCGGCCATCCATCGTTGTCAAAATCGTAAGAGACCGCGGTGATTGAGTATCGTGGGCCGGGCTTCAATATCCCCGCCTTCTCCGAAACGTCGGTGAACGTCCCGTCTCCATTGTTGTGATAAAGGATGTTGGTGTCGCCCGGAAGTCCCCGCGGACCGCACATGGTCGGTACGCCCTTCCACTGGCAGACGCTGTCTTTTCCCGACGCAGGAATCGTCGCCGGGTCCAACGCGATGTAGTTGCACACAAACAGGTCGAGATGACTATCCCGGTCGTAATCGAGAAACGCGCAGCCCGCGCCCCACCGGACTCGCGCCTGGACGAGGCCGGCTTTCTTCGTCACATCGCTGAACGTGCCATCGCCGTTGTTATGGAAGAGAACATTGTGTCCCCAGAAGCAGCAGAACAGGTCATCCCATCCATCGTTGTTATAGTCGCCAACGCACACGCCGGTCTGCCAACCGGTGAGGCCCAGTCCCGATTTTTCCGTGACATCGGTGAACGTGCCGTCGCGGTTGTTCTTGTAGAGATGAGATATCGGTGCTTGTCCGGCCGGCCACTTCGTATCCAGCCGATCTCCGTTCGTGAGGTAGATGTCGAGCCATCCGTCATTGTCATAATCAAAGAAGGCAAGTCCGCTCCCCTTTGCTTCAATGATTGACCGCTTGTGATCTACGCCACCCCATACATTGGGGCTGTTGAGGCCGGCCTGCTGCGCCACATCGACAAACTGGACCGGCGAAGTTGTGGGAGTCGCGACGGCGGCCTCCACCAAATCCGGGCTTCTCCATTTCCACAGCGGCGTGGCAAGAGCCTCTGTCAGGGTGCTGCCGAGAATGAAGAGAGATGAGCCGAGGAAGCGCCTGCGCGGAAAAATCATAGATGGCGACGATTATAAAGACTCATAGGGCCGGCACTCTCGGGAACGGGCGCGGGACAATGCCCGTGCCCTCTTTGACCGTGATGATGCTATCGATGGGTACATTCGCCAGTTTGTCCACCTGGCCGCTGGGCCATGTGATCACGAGCGACTCAATCTTGGTTCGCTTGCCCAGCCCAAAGTGAATGCGCGGATCGCTGGCCGACAGGTAGCTCGTTCCGCCCTCGGCTTGCTTCACCCGCGCGAATCCCTCCGATGTCAATGTAAGTTGCGCGCCGGTGCCATCCCGGTTCGACTTTGTCCCCACTAATAAAATTTCGAGCCAGTGATTGGCATTGCCCCCATCGTTGCGCAACAGCTCGGGATACTCGCCTCGGTTGTTGACGGCAATGTCGATGTCGCCATCATTGTCGAAGTCTGCCGTAGCCAAACCACGGCCTGCAACCGAACGAAGAAAATCGGGGCCGAGTTGAGAGGAGGTCATTTCGAAGTGTCCCAGGCCCAGGTTGCGGAACATGGCCAGAGGTTCTTTATACGAGACTTCGCTGTGATAGAGAGCCACGTTGTCCACCATGGCGCCGTTGAGTTGCACGATGTCGACCCAGCCATCGTTATCGTAATCGAGGAACTTGGTTGCCACCCCGCTCAGTAGCCTTGCCTTGGCGCCGATCCCCGAGGCATATGTGTCATCGGTGAAGGTGGAGTCGCCGTTGTTGAGGTACAGCCGGTTTAATTCGAAATCAAGATGGGTAATGTACACGTCCAGCAAGCCGTCGCCGTTCACATCGGCCGCGTCGATGCCCATTCCCGCTTCGTATTTGCCATCTTCGCTGGCCGCCAGCCCGGATATCAGGGAGACGTCCTTGAATGTACCGTCGTGATTATTCAAAAATAGGAAATTCGGCCAGGTGTCATTGGCGATCGCAATATCCGGCCAGCCGTCGTTGTCAAAATCGGCGAGCACCACGCCCATTCCTTTTGATTCAGGAAGTCCCACGCCCGACTTCTGGCTGACATCGGTAAATGTGCCATCGTGATTGTTATGGTAGAGCGCTGTCTTCTGCCCCTTGTAGTTGCCGGGGTTGCAGTAGGAACGATAACCGGGCGTGCGTTCTCCGCACCACAGGTTGTTTTTCGGACTCCACTCAATGTAGTTGGTGACCACCAGGTCGAGCCATCCATCTTTATCGTAATCAAACCATCCTGCGCTGGTTGACCATCCGCCTTCGTCGGCAACACCCGCTTTCGCGGTGACGTCAGTAAATGTGCCATTGTGATTATTGTGGTACAGAATGGCGCGTCCATAGCCGGTTACGTAGAGATCAGGCCAGCCGTCATTGTCGAAATCAGCTACGGCGACACCCTGGCCGTAGTGTCCTGGGCCGCCAACCCCCGCCTTTTCGGTGACGTCGGTGAAGGTGCCGTCACCATTGTTGTGATAGAGCGCTGAGCGCAGCGGCTGAGGCGGTTTGTAGATATCGGTGGCCGCGGACTGGACGAAGTAGAGGTCCATCAATCCATCCTGGTCGTAATCGATCCATGCCACACCGGTGCCCATCGTTTCGAGGTAATACTTTTCATCTGTCTGGGTGGAGTCCTGAACGAAGGTGATACCAGCAGCCTTGCGCACGTCGGTATAGCGAACGGTGATCGGGACACCTGTTGCCTTCCCGGCCTGAGCGCAAGCAGTGGCTGCCCCGGCCAGGGTCATCAGAATGCCAAGGTAGAATCCGTGGGTCACGTCTCAGAGCGTCCTATCGGCAAGTGACAGCGCGAGTTGCAGCAGCTGCTGCCGATTGGCCATCGTCATAGGCTCATTTGCAGCCGGGGTGGTCGCCGGCGCCATGGCCAGCACTTGCTCAATCCGGTTGATATCCAGGGCACCGCGTTCGCTACTGTTCTTGAAACGGTTCAGGACTTCTTTGGCTTTGTCGATCTGTCCGGTTTGAAAATAGAAAACGCCCAGGGTGGAATAGCTGCCGGGCCATTCTGGAAGCAAATCCACTGCCCGCTCAAAATGCCGGCCGGCGTCTGCGGTGTTTCCTTCCAGTGCCGCAGCAAGACCCAGACCCCAGAGAATCTTTCCTGACCCTGGAATGCGGGCCTGTCCCTGCAGGAGTGTCTGCTTTGCGCCGGCAGTGTCATGCTCTCGCAACTGCAACAGTGCGAGCGAAAGATAGTCCTGGTCGTTGTCCGGATTACGCGCGATGGCGTCGCGGTAAATTTCCTCAGCGCGGGTGGCGTTTCCCAGGTGTGCGTAGATATCTCCCAACAGAGCCAGATAGGGATCGTCTTTGCGCCCCTGCTCGGAAACTTGTCCGGCGGCATCGAGTGCTTCCGCATACTCACCTTTTCGGAAGTAAGCGTCGGCGAGGTTGAACTTTACCTCGTCCGAGCCTGGGTTCGCCTGCAACGCATCATGGAAGTGCTGAATAGCATCGTCATACAGGTGATAACGAGCCAGCAGCACGCCAACTCCATTTTGTGTGCGGTAGTCACCTGCGCTTAACTTGTCGAGCTGCGCGATGGTGTCTCTTGCTTCTTCCGTCTTCCCGGATTTGAGATAGGCCTCGGACAGCAGGTAAAGATCCTCTGGCTGATCCGGATGTTTGCTGATCTCGTCGTGGAGTTGCGAAATATCGAACTGCGTCTGAGCCTGAGGCGCGAGCTTTGAGCGACTATCCAGGTAGTCGAAAAGATGCTCGTACGGATAGGGACCAGTTGGAGCGTTCTTGGAGAGTGTTTGAAATACCTTTAGATCGCGATCGGCGGCATCGGTCTGGTGAAGACTTCGTTCCACCATCGAGAGCTTGTAGTATCCGGTCGCCGGTTCACGACTAACCTCGACGTATTTCCTGAGCAGGTCGGCAGCCTCTGCATATTTCTTGCTTACCGTGCGCAGGTTAGCTAGCTCCAACAACGCGGGAGCAAAGTTCGGGGTGGCGTGGAGCGCCTGCTGAAACATCGCTTCGGCTTGTGCGGAGTCTCCCTGCCGCTCTGCGATAAAACCAAGATTGAAGAGGCAAACGCTATTGTGAGGATCGAGCTTGAGGCCGTCCTGAAAATATTGTTTTGCTTCGTCGAATCGGCCGAGTTGCCGATACGAAATGCCGAGGAAAAGATACGACCGCGCGGATGGATCAAGTGCGATCAACTTCTGGAATGTTTCGATGGCCTTGTCCACCTTGCCTGCCATGAAGTAGCTTTCGCCCAACGCGGCCAGGAGATCGGAACGCTGCGGGGCGATCGTGAGGCCCGATTCCAGAAGTGGTATCGCATCTTCGTAATAATTCTGCGACATGCTCACCCGGGCCATCAGGAAAATAACGTCCGCGTTTTCCGGCGCAATTTTGTGAGCGCGTACCAGCAATTCGAGTGCGTCGAGCGGGCGCGACTCATTCGAATAGACCTGCGCCAGCAGGTGGAGCGTGTCCGGCGAGTCGGGTTTCAATTTGAGGGCGCGGCTGAGTACAAATTCCGCTTGTGAGTTTTCGCCGGCGCGAAGGTAGGCTTGCCCCAGGTTGTAGAGGATCTCGAAGGTGCCCGGTCGCAGTGCATCGGCCCTTTCCAGCTCTGACTGAGCAGGTTTGTATTGTTTTTCCGACGCCAGCATAATTCCAAGTGAGAAATGGACCTGGATATCATCCTTGTTCTCGGCGGAAAGTTCGGTTGCCAGCCGCAAGCCCTCGGCGGTGCGGTTGCTTGCGAGATAGGCATGAATCAACTGGAACTGGGTTGCAACATTCGCGGGATGTACGCGTTGAAAGTGCGGGATGGCTTCGCCGGGCAATCCCTTGCCCATCAGCAGGAGGCCAAGGTTGTAATTGGCATCGCGGTTGCCGGGGTTCGTCTTGAGAACAGCTCGAAATGCAGCCTCGGCCAAATCAGGCCTCCGCGCAGACATGTAGGCGTTTCCCAGGTTGTTGAGCGTCTTGGCTGAGCCAGGAGCAAGTTTCAATGCCTGCTGGAATGCTTCGACAGCGTTGCTCAAGTCCTTTTCATCGATGTAAATAAAGCCCATCAGATTGTAGGCTTCCACGCTGGCAGGATTACGCTGCAGTTCCTCCAGCACCTTACTCTTCGCCTGATCGAAGAGGCCCTGCTTGCGCAGTTCTTCCGCTTGCCGCAGGTTTGCGGATAGTTGAGACGCCGGTTCTACTTCCCTGACGGGGACGGAATGATGAGGTTGCTGGGCAGCAAGAGGTAGGCTGGTAAGGAGAAACAAGACACTACAAAGTTTGGGTCTACCGAAAAACTGCAGGTTAAGCGCTATAGCAGACCCACATCGCGCGAACAACGAGCGAGATATGGGGTACCCAAACTTCGTTGCCGGGGGAGAGCCCGAGGGCGGTTTCACTCCGCGTCCATGTGTCTGCCGAGTGTCCATTAAGGCTGCGATTTTAGCATTTCGAGAGCCTGTTGCGCCGCCTGATGTTGAGGCTGCACTTGCAGCAGTTGCAGCAGAACTTCTCTCGCCTTCGCCCTATTGTTCTGTATCACGTAGAGCCGGGCAAGATTGAGATACGACTGATCGAACTTCGGAGCGGCCTGCATGCACGTCTTGAATTGCGCCTCGGCGCCCGCATAATTGTTGACTCGAATGAACAGAACGCCGAGGTTGTTTAAAGCCTCTGGATAACCGGGGCGCAGTGCGATCGCTTTCTGCAAGTAGTCCGCCGCTGATTGTGTTTGCCCCTGCTGCGCGTAAAACATTCCCAGGCTGTAGTTGGTCTCAGGATCATCGGGTTGAATTTCGAGGGCTCGATTCAAGAGCGTTTCGGCATCCGGAAATGCGCCTTTGCGACGATAAAGATTTCCCAGGTTGAGCAAGGCAACCGCGTAATTCGGTCTCAGACTGATAGACTGCTGAAAGTCTCGCACGGCTTCATCGGCTTGTCCTTGCTGGGCCGCGATCATCCCGAGATTGTTCCACGCCTCGGGATAATTCGGGCGCAGCTTCAATGTTTGTTCTAAATAATGACGCGCCTGCTGCAGGTTGTTTTGTCTCAGGTGCAGCGTGCCAAGGTTGTAATAGGCTTCCGGATCGTCCGGTTTCTGCGCGATGACCTGCTCAAACGCGGCGGCCGCCGCATCGAGGTAGCCGTGCTGGAAGAGTGCCACTCCGTAGGTGAATGCGTTGCGCTGGAAGGCGTCGAGATAAGCAACGCCGCCAAACGGCAGCGCTTTTCGCGTGCGTTCGGCTGTAGTGGTGGGCATAGCCTTCACATCTTCCAGCAATCGCTGCGGATCGATGGGCCCTTGGAATACCTTGACGATCAAGCCGTCTCTGTCCAGCAGGAAAGACGTTGGAATGGCGAGATCCCTGCGCCGGTCGAAAAGGTAACGGTAGATGATGTTATAAACACCAGCCGCGTCTTCCGTCGCAAAAAGGACGGGAAAAGAGAATCGCTCGCCGGCCGCAAACGATCGCGCTGCGCCAGTATCGGCGGCGTCATCAACGTTGACCGCTAGAACTTCGAGCTGGCTTTTGGCCAGCGCCGGTTGGTTCCGATGCAGAAGCCGCAGTTGGTCGGCACAGAGCGGCGCGTGAGTTGCCCAGAAATTGAGAAGCACGCAGCCACCCTGCAGACTTCGTAGTTCGCGCACGTTGCCTGCCAGGTCGGGGAGCGAGATTGCCGGTGCTGTCAACGGTTCAATCAGCCACGTTTCTATTTTCGAGGGCAGCGGTTCTAGTTTGAACGGGCTGCCGGCTTGTGCGTAAGCCTGAGGCGGTGCGGCGAATGGCCTGGCTAGAAATTCGGCGGAACCCTCCTCAATTGCGATCCGATGATTGACAGGGATATTTTCGAATTGCTGAGAAAGCCCACCTGGCCATCGGACCGTGGCTCGAATGGTGCCCTCCGCCTTGCCAAGGCCAAAAAAAATCTCTTTCGAGTGCTGGGCAACGAACCCCGATCCTGCCTGCAAATACTTCGTCTGGCGGAGCGGACCGGCTTCGAGGGTGATCGAGGTGCCGATCGCATCGCGGTTGCTCGTCTTGCCTTGCAGGCGGAACGCGATCGATGGACCGAGTTCCTTCATCACGTTATGCAAAATCCGCAACTGGGGAGCGTTACGGTTTTTGAGGATGACCTCTAACCGTCCGTCATGGTCGATATCGGCGAGAACAAAAGAGCGGCTGTCCTCAGGAAAGTCCAATCCCACCGCACCTGAAACCTCGGTGAATGTGCCATCGCGGTTGTTTGCGTACATCACATTTCGTTCATAGCCGCTCCAGGAGCGATCGGACCGAATCAATTCATTGATTGCATTCCATCCGTGCTCGTAGGCCAATAAGGGGGTTGCATCCTCGGGTGATTTACCCACCACTTGCCGCCAGAAAAAACTTGCCAGGTCGTTCTGGTCCGGCGCCGAGATGTATCCATTGGCGACGTAAAGGTCCGGAAAGCCATCGTGATCGAAGTCCCAGAAATCCGAACTCCATGCCCAGCGGCCCATCGCGACTCCGGCCTGCTGAATGATGTCTTGAAACGTTCCATTGCCCTGGTTTCGGTAGAGCGCATTGCCGCGCGCGTGCCGCCGGTAAAATGCGCGAATCTCCTCCGGCGCTTTTTCGTGAAAGCGTTTTTGCCCGGAAACCCTTTGTCCCGCGGACGACCACATGTCCGCAACGTAGACATCCTGTTTGCCGTCGTTATCGAAGTCAGTCCAGCACGCGCTCATTCCCGCTCCCGGCTCGTCGATGCCGGCTTGCTTTGAAACCTCAGTGAAAGTGCCACCACCGTTGTTGCGATAGAGATTGCTGCGCCCGAAATCATTGGCCACATAGAGGTCGGGCAAGCCTTTGCCAGAGGAGTCACCCCACGCGCAAGCGAAGCTGTAGCGGTTGTTCCCGGCATTCAATCCTGCAGCCTCAGTCCTGTCGACAAAGGTTGCGTTCCCTTCGTTGTGCAGCAAGAAATTGGGTGGGCCATTCCGGGCGTCGAAATAGGGCGCCGGATAGTGATATTGGTCGAGGCCCAGATAGTAGCTGTAGAGGCAGAAATAAATATCGAGACGTCCGTCGCGATCGTAGTCGGCTATCGCCGCATGGGTGAACGTTCCCTGCGGAGGACGCTCGAACTTGAAAGCGTCGCGCTTGATCGAGAAGGTTCCATTCCCTTGATTCAGAAAAAGCAGCGGACCGCTCCCGCAAACGACAAGAAGGTCCTGCCGCCCCTTGTTTTCAAAGTCTGCAAACAGGGCGCACGAAGTATTGTCGAGCACGCCGACCCCGGATTTTTCCGTTACGTCTTCGAACGTGCCGTCGCCCCGGTTTCTGTAAAGCCGGTTGGGCAGCCCCGAGGGCTGGCAAACATAGAGATCATCGAATCCGTCATTGTCGTAGTCACCCGCGGCCACACCATTGTTGCCGTAAACATCGATGCCGCATGCACCGTCCAGAACCGTACGCCAATAGTCGGACCCGCGAAGCATCTGGCCTTTGTACGATTCCGCTCGGCCCAGAGCTTCCGGGGTAACGTCGATAAACATCGGTCCCTGGGCTACAGCGAGTGTTTCCTCGCGAGCCTCCCATCGTAGCGCTTTCCACCCCGCGGATTCATCGTGTGACCACTCGGTCTGCCATGATCCAACCCGCTCTTCACGCCCTTCATCCTTCCGCAAGGCGACGATGTCGTAGCGGATGTCGATATTCAGGCGAACCCTCGGCGAGGCGTCCCCGATTTCCTCGATGCCGGTAATTTGGAATTCCGCGGTCTCGATCCTTGAGACCTGCCCCAGCCAGGCCCGTATCTGCTCGAGGAAACGCTCTCGCCCGGAAACAGCCTTGCCGGCAAACGATCGTCGGGTGGTACGGATCCCGGACCCGGTCCGCAGGGTGACTTCGTTAGCCGGTACCAGCGGGGAGGCTTCAATCGACGGGTCCAGAGACCTCGCCAGGGCGGCGAGGTCGTGGACCGAAGCCCTGAGGGCCTGGCCCCACTGCCGTAAAAGCGACTCAATCTCCCAGGCATATTTCTCCGTGATGTACTCATCGGAACCCGGGGCAACCCGACGCAGCACATCTTCCAGCGGAGACGCGACCGGGTAGTGAGGGGTCAGACGAACATCTGAAAAAGGGAAACCCGCGTTCCGGCCGGGGACGCTAGTCGCAGGACCGAAAAGAAAGGAATATCCCTCGAAGGGAGCTGGACGGAGGAGCAGGGGCGCCAACCCCATGCTCTTTAGGACTGCACGCCGGGAAGGGAATTGGTTCTCGTTCTTGTGACGCGGCATTCTGAAGGGGTCCGGTTGGAGCATGAGTACGCTTGAGGTCGTAGTAAAGACCAGGTATCCCCGAAACGCGATCTTCACGCGACCGGGTGAAACGAGGGCAGCGTACTTTGCCCATCCCACCCCAACACAGTAACAGTAAAGATGCCCCTGCCGGTAAGGTCCTCAAGGTGGCACCAACGCCGGATCCAGCCTGAACCTTCAATATCTCGAGCTGCGACGGGCTTGCAGGAGGCGCCGCCCGGCACGATTTCCACCTTTTGATCGAAACGGTCTCAACCTTTTGATTGACAAGTGCTGTTTGTCTGGATTACTTTTCTGGCCGCAATCAATGCAACCGATTTTTGGGGCTCTGCTGAGCATATTTAGGGCAGCCCATGAAAACGGTTACACAAACGAGCCGGCGCCCCAAGAGGGCAAATGGCCGTGGTTTGAAAGACTTGGAGGCTTTTCCTGATGGGCTGTGATCGCAATCTCTCTCGCTGGTCTATTTCCTTCGCTTGCATAGCACTTGCAACCTTCTGCTTGCTCCTGATGCCGTCAGCATCCGCCCAGGTCGACGAAGGGTCAATTACTGGTGTGGTTCAGGACGCCACCGGCGCTGTCGTTCCCGGAGCAAAGGTTACCTTGCTCAACACCGACCAGGGCTTGACTACGGTGAACAACACCGACAATTCCGGTGTGTACAAGTTCTCGCCGGTCAGAATCGGTAACTACTCGATCTCCGCCACCGCTCCTGGTTTCTCGGTAACCACCCAGGAGCACGTCGTGGTGTCGGTTGGCGGAAACATACGCGTTGACGTCCAGCTCAAGCCTGGTGCGGAATCGCAGACGGTGACCGTGAGCACCGCGCCACCTCAGCTCCAAACCGAGGATGCCTCTGTCGGTCAGGTAGTCGACGAGCGAAGCGTGAACAACCTGCCGCTGAACGGCCGCAACTTTACTTTCCTGGCCCAACTCGCAGCCGGCGTGAACACTCCGCAGGCTGACACGCGCGGTAACGCGGCAAGCGGAGCCTTCGCCGCCAATGGCCTGCGCCCGTCGCAGAACAATTACCTGCTCGACGGTATCGACAACAACTCCGACAACGTCGACTTCCTCAACGGAACCAACTTCGTCGTTCTTCCGCCGCCGGATGCAATTGCCGAGTTCAAAGTGCAGACTTCAGACTTCAGTGCTGAATTGGGCCGCGCCGCCGGCGCTGTGCTCAATGCGACTGTCAAGTCCGGTACCAACCAGATTCACGGCGCTGCATGGGAATTCTTCCGCAATGACATTTTGGACGCCGCCGATTGGTTTGAGAACAATAACGGAATCAAAAAGGGCGAGCTGCGCTGGAATCAATTCGGTGGTTCTATAGGCGGCCCCGTCATCAAGAACAAGGTCTTCTTCTTCGGTGATTACCAAGGCTTCCGCCACGTGCAGGGCAACACGCAATCCGGCATTGCCGTGCCCACTGAGCTGCAGCGCAGCAGCGGCTACACGAATCTGACCGAGATAGCCGCCGCAAACGCTTCGGCTACGCCGCGGCAGGATGCCTTGGGCCGCAGCTTCCCGGTTGGCGTGATTTTTGACCCCGCCACCACACGCGAGATTCTGAATGGCGGGACCGATCCCATCTCCGGTAAAACCAACACCACCGGTGCCCCCGTTTTCCTGAGAGATCCTTTCGGTCTTGCTACGTGTCAGGGTGGAACTATTTCACTCGCCGCCTGCCCGGGCCTGAACCAGATTCCTGCTGACCGCATCGACCAGAACGCAGTTACCCTCTTGAATCTTTATCCGCACCCCACTGGTTCTGGCGTCAGCTCCAACTTTGCTTCCAGCCCGAATCTTTATCAACACAACAACCAGTTCGACGTTCGCGGCGATTACGATGCGAGCGATAAGAACCAGATATTTGCGCGCGCCAGCTACTGGGACAATCCGCAATTTATCCCCGGTCCATTCGGCGGCATAGCTGACGGTGGCGGCTTCCAGCAGGGTATTCAAACCGCGAAGTCCTTCCAGGGTGTCGCGGCCTATACCCACCTCTTCACCCCGACTACGGTGAACGTGGCCCGTTTTGGGTGGGACCACTTGCACACCTCACGCTTCGGTCCTGAAGGCAGCACCTACGGCATCCCGGAGAAGTACGGTATCCCTGGTATCCCACAGGTGGAAAATAACGGCGGCTTGCCGGCCTTTGGATTCGGCGGATTGCAGACCTTGGGCGCCAACAACTTCCTGCCTTCGGATGAAACCACCCAGACCACCCAGGTGGTAGACGACTTCTCGAAGATCTATGGCAACCACAGCTTTAAAATGGGCGTCGAGTATCAGCACATTGTTTTCAACACGTTGCAGCCAGCTTGGGCGCACGGTCAGTTTGACTATAACGGCAGCTTCGCGGATGTTCCTAGCCACAACGGAAGCACAAACGGTATAGCCCAGTTCGTCCTTCCACCAACTCCATCGACCATCACGGCTGGGCCTGGAGTTGTTCCCATCGACTACTCCGGTGGGTCTGACGACGTTCGCTCGTCGAACATCAACAAGACCTATGACGAGAGGATGTACTTCGCAGCATACTTCCAGGACGACTGGAAGGTAAGTCCAAAACTGACCCTCAACCTTGGCTTGCGTTGGGACTACTTCGGGCCCATCAACGAGCAGAACGGTGGCCAGGCTAACTTCGTCCCCGATTACAACGGGACCCCGACGTTTATCATCCCCGCTACCGGAAAAGACAACAGGCAGCTCTCTTCTACCGCTAATAATCCGGCGCTGAATGGCAACGGCTTCCTTGACGTGTTGGCCAAAGATGGGATCGCGCTGCTTTCGACCGATAAGTATGGCAAGGGATTGCTCAAGCCACCTCACACGAATTTTGCGCCCCGCTTCGGTTTTGCCTACCAGGTCAACCCGAAATTGGTTGCACGCGGCGGCGTGGGTCTTTTCTGGAATGCCTTCGAGAACCAAGGCTACGGTCCAAATATCGGTGAGAACTATCCATTCGTGTATAACTTCGAGTACAACCCGAAGGTCCCCAATGGCTCCCCTGACGGATTGTCTGCTGTGGTACCGGTGAGCTATGGCACGGTGTACGCTAACTGCCCGACGGCAGGTCCGGGGCAAAGCGCGACTTTCGAGTCCGGCTTTTCTTGCCACTCGTTCACACCTCTTAACGTGCAAGGAACGGGCGTAGGGCTGCAGGGGCTTCAGTTCAATTTCGTAACCCCCAGTACCACCGCGGCTAACCTGTCGGTCCAGTACGCAATTACTCACACGATGTCGGCTCAGGTCGCTTACGTTCTAACTAAGGCGGAGCATCTGCAAATGAACCTGACTGCAAATCCCATCACCGCGCTGCTTCCGTACAACGCCAGCACACAGGGTGCGGTTGGTGGTGGGGGAGTTGGTACGGAGCCCTTTCCGGATTTTGGCGGTGGTTCGACCGGCAGAATGATCGGAGCCAGCGTCTACAGCGGTTTGCAAACCAAGTTGGAAAATCAGTTTCAGAACGGTCTGAATTTCCTGCTCACTTACACCTACTCGAAGGTCCTAACAGACGCCGGTGATTTGCTTAACGGTGGCAGCCTTGCTGGTGCTCGCGCGCCGGATCTGCCCGGCTTCGGCGTGAGAGGGGACTGGACGCGCGCCTCTTTCGATATTAGAAACGTGTTTCATGCCAGTGGCGGCTACCAGTTGCCGCTTGGCAAAGACAAGAAATATTTCGCGAATGCCAACAAGCTTGAAAATGGCATCGTCGGTGGGTGGATGGTTAACTGGATCGTCACCTTGCAGGACGGCCAGCCGCTGTCCCTCAGTTGCCCGACCGGAACGGTGGCCGGTTTAGGCTGCACTGACGTAACCGTGCCTGGCCAGAGTGCAGACCTTGGAATCAAGAAAAAGGTAGTTAACGGCAAGATCACTCCCTACTGGCTAGGCAACCCAAACGCCTTTCAACAGCCGTGCTTACTGGGCGGCACGACTGCCTCCAACCCCACCGGTTGCATCCCTACGACTGGGTTCGGTTATCTGGGCAACCGCCCTGCAACGACCACCGGGCCGAGCTACCATCGATTTGACTTCTCGGCATTTAAAGAGATACCGATCAGCGAACGCTTTAGAATGGAGTTTCGCGGTGAGTTCTTTAACATCATCAACCACCCGAACTTCAGTGCTCCGGGATTCGGTGGCAACGGTGTTGTCTCGATCGCGAACTCCACTAACTTCAACAACGCCAACTTCGGCGCAATCGGGTCCACCCGCGATGCGCCCAACGCGCCAAGACAAATACAGTTCTCTCTAAAACTGTATTATTAGGCTAGAGTGAAAGCACCCCGTAAAGGCCGCTACCATGCGGCCTTTCGGGGTGTTTCTGCGTAGCAATTGCTCACGCGGTGGCGCGAGGTGGGCTGTGAGTACCAGGTACTTTTCTAGGGCGAAGATTGTTGGTTGTCTTCTTTGCTGGGCCACGCTCGCCATGGGTCAGGACCGCAACGGCCAAACGCAAGATCTGAATCGCCAATTCCAAGCGGCTGTGGCCGAGTATGACGCGGGCAAGTTGCCTGAGGCGGCGGCACACCTCGAGGCGCTCCTACCCTATGCCGAGAGGGCTTTTGAGGTCCATGAACTTCTCGGTCTGGTCTATGCCGGAGAGTCACAGGATGCCAAGGCTGTAAAGCAGCTCGACATCGCCGTTCGCCTCAAACCCGAGTCCGCAGCCGCGCGGACAAATCTGGCGGCCAGTCTGGTTCATACCGGCAAACCAGAGTTGGCAGAAGTGCAATTTCGCAAAGCCCTCGACCTGGAGCCCGCTAATTACGACGCCAACCACAACCTGGGCGAACTCCACATCCAGTTGAAAAAGATGGCGGAAGCCGTGCCTCTGCTGCAGAAGGCACAGGATATTCATCCCTCTTACGACAACGGGTATGACCTGGCGCTGGCGTACTTCCTTACCGGCAATCTCAGTCAAGCCAAACAACTGGTGCAGAATCTTCAACAGATCAAGAACACCGGAGAGTTGCATAACCTGCTGGCTCAAATCGACGAAGCGAATGGAGAGTTTGTGCCGGCCGTGAACGAATATGAAGCCGCCGCGCACATGGACCCGAACGAGGGCAATCTCTTTGACTGGGGAAGCGAGTTGCTGGTTCACGAGACCTACGAACCTGCCATTGAAGTGTTCCAGGCAGCCTCGCAGCGATACCCAGACTCTCCTCGCCTGTTGATTGGCCTGGGAATGGCGCTTTACTCGCGTGGCAAGTACGACGACGCGGTGAAGGCCCTCCTTACGGCTGCGGATTTAAACCCGGCGGACCCTCGCTGTTACTTTTTCCTCTCCAGGGCATACGATAGCTCCCCTAATCAGGCTGATGGCGTGATCCAGCGCTTTCGCCGCTTCCAGGAGCTGCAGCCGAATAATCCATCGGCGGTCTACTACTACGCGATGAGCCTGTGGAAGGGAAAACGGGCAGAAGATGCCAGCGTTGACCTGGGCCAAATTGAGTCGTTGCTGCAACGCGTGGTTACTCTTGACCCTTCTTCTGTTGACGCGCATGTACAGCTTGGCAATCTTTATGCGGATCAGCACCAATATGCGAAGTCCATACCCGAGTACCAGCGCGCGTTAGAGTTGAACGCCAATCTTCCCGATGCTCACTACCGCCTCGGACAAGACTACGTTCACACCGGGCAAAAGGATCGTGCTCAGGAAGAGTTCGCCATATACCAGCGCCAGCGCGCGGAGCACATGGCTGAAGTCGACAAGGAGCGAGCTGAAGTCAAACAGTTCGTCTATTCCTCCAAATGAACAGCGCGAGACATATCGGCCGCAGCCGGCGTGACTTCCTGCGCAGCGCCGCCGGCGTTGCGTTGGGTGGGACCTTACTCAGCGGCAGTCCGTTGGTGCGTGGAGCGGCCGCGGCCAGGAAGAAAAAAATCATCGTCATCACGTTCGGCGGAGGAGCGCGCGACCAGGAGACCTTCGCCCCCAGCGGTCAGGAAAATATCCCGCATCTCATCCACGATCTTGCGCCGCGCGCCAGCTTCTTCACCCAGGTGATGAATCAAGGCATCCTGGGCCACTACGTGGCGACCGCCAGCCTGGCTACCGGCGTGTATGAGACCCTCAATAATTTCTCCGCTGTGCCGCCGGAACACCCAACCGTCTTCGAGTATTTCCGCAAGGATCTGAACCGCCCGCCGTCGGACGCGTGGGTGGTCGCTCCCAGCAACGGCTTCAACCGCATCGGCGAGAGCGAGTACCGTTCCTTCGGTGCCGGTACGGGAGCAAGGGTGGTACTGCCCAAGCATCTGTTGGCCGCAGCCATGTCTGGCGGAACCGCTGACTATGGACACCTACTGCGCGACAACTACGAGACCCCGTTGTACGTGCCACAGCTGGCTGGGGGCGAAGTGGAATTGCAGCAATTGGAAATGATCCTCAAGCTGTCCGTTGACGACTTCCGGGCGCATGCGCTGACCGTATCCAGTCCGGATGAGTTGTCGGTTTACATTGCGCGCCGGTTGATGCAGCAGGAGGCACCCAGTCTGCTTTGGATCACCATGCATGACATCGATGTCGCGCATGCTGGAGCGTATTCACTGTACGTCGACGCCATTCGCCGCACCGATCGCCTGGTGGCCGAAGTGTGGCAAGCGGCGCAAAGCGAACCGGAGTACGCGGGAAATACCACTCTGTTCGTGCTGCCCGATTTTGGCCGTGACGCCGATGAGGACTCGGGTGGCAACGGCTTTCAGCATCACCGCACTGGGGACACTGCTTCGCGTACCACCTGGATGATGGCTTTGGGCGCCGGCGTCCGCGAAGGCGTTGTGTATGACCATCCCATGCAATCGATCGACCTGGTGCCCACCCTGGGTACCATGATGGGTTTCTCGCCGTCGCTCTCCCAGGGAAAGCCGATTCGAGAGCTGGTGTAGACATGCTTCCACGCGATCTACAGGCCGAGCAGTTCGCCGGGTATCCTCCCCAGGCCCGGGCGCTGGCGATCGCACATCTCGACGCGTTGCGCACGCTGCCACTCAGTTTTGTGCCCAGCTTGCTGCGCGAGCTCATCGAATACGACTACAAGTTTCCCGCTGAGCGAGGTGCGATCGACCGGGAACTGGCCAATTTGCGTGCTCTCTCACCGGACCAAAGGATCGACTGGTTCCACAGCTTCGCGCAGTTCTCGTTATCGTCGAAACTGGAGCACGTCGACTGGATCAACCAGCCGGCCCAGTTTGTTGAACAGCTATCTGCCTATCTCTGGACCACGCATCAGCAGGATGGCTTCCGAAAAGCCGCGACCGCATACGGAGATCGATTGCAGACCGCTATGCCGCCTCCGGCTATACCCGTGCGCAGGCTCGGGATTGCTGTCATTGGCCAGGGAGTTTCCACCTATGATGCGCCGCTGTTTCGCAACCTGCGTCCGCACGGAGCCTACTTCTCGAGCGTGAAGCCTGATAACGGTATGCAACTGTTGCTGACCGCATTGGCCGCACGGGCGGAAGCGCATCCTGTGCCCTATGGTCACTGGTACATTGATGGTGGTAAGCAGGCCGAATTTAGTCCCGCGCTCACCACTGTTTCCTATCAGTCGCTGGAGCCGGCACGGGTCGCGTTGCTGAAGAAAATGCAGGCCGAAATTTCGCGGCCGGGGATGGGACCTGAGGAGCTACGAACATTTCTGGCGCGATTGGTGCCGGCTGACCTTGGCATGGGAGGTGGCGATGAGGTCCTCAACCGATTCCAAATCAAGATGCTCACCGAGGCTTCCGGCACGCAAATCTTCAGCACGACCTTCGCCCAATGGACCGCCCGCGAGGCTCTACGCCGCGCTCAATCGTTGACCCTCCTGGTGCGCTTTGCGCCCCGGCAACGCCAGAAGCCTATGAATGAGTTGCTATCCAGCAGCCCGGCAGAGGCCGAACTGGATCTTCCCGGCTCACTGGTCGACGGTGACATGGGTGCGTACTACAACTGGCTCAACCAGCAGCGCCTGCCGGGGGCCGATCAATCTGGATTCCTGGTTTGGTTCGAGGGCCACAATCAAGCGGTGGTCATCGGTCCCAAAATTCCCCGCGGCAGCATCTCCACCAACGTTGCCGACCTAAGCGAACTCATCGGGCTGGCTACCAGCTAAGCTCGACTGCAACGAAAAGAGTCGGTACGTCCGCAGATGTCTTACTTAACCAAGCCCTTGCCCTCCACGATCGAAATGTAGCGGTCCACCGGCAGATCCTTAAAAACCTCGACCAGGCTGCTGGGAGCGGGCCAGCGAATCTCAAGTTGGTCAACCCTGGTGTGTGCTCCGAGTCCCAGCACCATGCGAGGATCGTGACTCGACAAATAACTACCCCCTCCCGACTTGAGCCGCGTGCGTTTCAAACTCCCCGCCGTCCACGTGACCCGAGCCCCGATCGCGTCGATGTTCGCTTTCGTCCCCTTGAGGTTTAATCCCAGCCAATGGTTTCCTTTGGCGGCCTGATTGTGCAGCAGTAGCGGCGCCCCGTTGTTCGTCGAGATCAAAACATCCACCGCGCCATCGTTGTCGAAGTCGCCCAGTGCCAACCCGCGCGCAGCCAGCGGCACCAGAAAAATCGGTCCAGCCGACGCGCTTACATTCCTGAGGATCCCGCCGTCATTGTGAAACAGAAGCAGCGGCTCGCGATAGGTGACGCTACCCGAGTGAGCTTCGATCTGGTCATCGGGATGTCCATTGGCAATGAACAGATCAACGTTGCCGTCGTTGTCGTAGTCGAAGAACCGCAATCCCCAGCCACTCATCGATCGAGTGGCTGCGCCGATCCCATTGGCCGCGGAGAGATCGTCAAAGGTGCCGTCTTTGTTATTGTGATAGACGGAATACATCTCCTGATCGACATTGGTCACGCTCAGATCCTGCCAACCATCCTGGTCGAGGTCGGCAGCATCGACACCCATGCCCGACCGGGCGCGGCCGTCGGCGCTGTAAGCGACTCCACCCTCGACGCCCTCTTCCTTGAACTTACCTTGACGGTTCACCCACAGAAAATTGGCGACGGTGTCGTTGGCCACGAAAAGGTCCATCCACCCGTCGTTGTTGACGTCGGTGGCCACCGCGCCCCACGCCTTGCCCAAACCGGAGCTGATGCCGGTTGTCTCGGAGACATCGGTGAACGTGCCATCCCCATTGTTGTGAAACAACCAGCTGTGGGCGGGCGGATAAATGCGGGGGATACAGTAGTGGCGTTCTCCAGTGCTTCCGTTCCCACAAAACTGGTTGCTACGCTCGTCGAACTTCACAAATTGGCAGACGAACAGATCGAGGTGTCCGTCATTGTCGTAATCGAACCAGACGGCGCTCGAAGCCCACCCCGGCGTGGAGATGCCTGATTTCGCCGTGACATCGCTAAAGGTTCCGTCGCCATTGTTGTGATACAGGATGGACCGGTTATAGCCGGTGACGAACATGTCGGGATAGCTGTCACTGTCGTAGTCGCCGACAGCAACGCCCATGCCGTAACCGCTGCTGGCCACGCCCGACCGCGCGGTCACGTCGGTAAAGGTTCCGTCGCGGTTGTTGCGATAGAGCCCATGACTCAGGGGCTTTTCAGGAGTGAAGAAGTCGCAGGGCCCACTGTTGACGAGGAAGATATCCATCCAGCCGTCGTTGTCAAAATCGAGAAAGGCGCATCCCGCGCCTGTGGTTTCCGGCAGGTAATAGGAAGGAGATCGTCCATTTGTATGGGTCCAGGTAATGCCGGACTGCGTGGCGGGAATGGCCTGAAACAAGGGTGTTTTTACGGCGTGAATGGGAGCGGAAGGAAACGCCGTGCGTAATACGCACAGCGGCAGTGCAGCAGCCAATGCGGAAAGAAATTCTCTTCTGCTTGGTTGCACCATCGCCTCATCTTACACATCTCCGAAGTGTGAAGAGCCGGGCGTGATTCCATGCAATGCCTCTTGTATCTTTCATTTCCGGGTGGAGTGAGAACTCGTAAAAATGGTTGACTTCCGCTTATGCGGCGCTTACATTTCCGCTGTCGTCTCCACGTGCGCATTAATGCGCGCGTAATGAAACCGCTTACACCATGCGGTTTCCCCCCGGGCCCCCAGTGCATGTTGCTTGATCTCGTGCGATTCAGACGAGGCAAAGATCTCAACGCATTTCGCAATGGCAGTGCAATACAGACGGAGACATTATGCGGAGCATGGTCGCAAGAACGAGCGCACTCCTGTTCACAGTCCTGACGGGCCTTTTCCTTTTGGTGGCGAACCCACACAGCTTTGCGCAGGATGTCAATGCGTCCCTCTCAGGATTGGTAGCAGACTCGAGCGGTGCCGTTGTGCCGGGCGCGAAGCTCTCGCTCGTCAACACAACTTCTGGAGCCCGCCTGGACTTTCAGACGGATGCCGGCGGCGAATACAATTTCCGCAACCTCCCTCCTGGAATCTATGACCTTTCTGTGACTGCGCCTGCGTTCGAATCATTCGTCCGCAAGGGCATCGAACTCGCTGTCAACCAGGCGGCACGTGTCGACGTGAAGTTGACCGTAGGCACGGCAGACCAGACGGTGACCGTCAGCGCTGACGCTTCGCTCATCAATTATGAAAACCCCACGGTTGGTGGCGGTGTCAGTCCCGAAACCCTGCAGGATTTCCCGCTGGTCATCTCCGGCGCTCCGCGCTCTTCCGTGACTGTTGCCATCCTTATGCCTGGTGTAACCACAGGCGGCGGTGGCAACGCTTACAATTCCCGCACCAATGGCGGCATCATTACCGGTGACGAAGCAGTGGTCGATGGCGCCACCGCGTCGGAAGGCTTCATGAATCAGTCCGGCATGGTGAGCCTGCAGACCGACTTTGGCATGTCGCCCGACATTACCAGCGAAGTAAAAATCCTGGCTTCCAATTATGACGCGCAGTACGGAAACTCAACTTCCGGCCAGCTGATCGTGCAAACCAGGAGCGGCGGCGAAAGGTTTCACGGCGCGGCCTACGAGTATCTGCGCAACGACGCCTTCAATGCCAAGCAGTACGGTGCATCAGCGAAGACACCCGACAAGGAAAACGACTTCGGCGCCAACGTTGGCGGCCCCATTTGGATCCCGGGCTATCACAGCCGCGATGCCTATGCGAAAGGCTACTTCTACTTCAACTGGGAGGGCTTCCAGGATCACGGCGGCGCTAGTTCTTCCACCCTGTCCATTGCTTCGCTCAATGCGCGCGCAGGAAACTTCAGCGGCGCCGGCAGCCAGCTCTACTACCCGGCGGATCCAGTGAAGTATGGAGCGTTGGCGGGTACCGCCATCCCCGGCAACCAGATCGATCCCAACTTCGAAGATCCCATCGCCAAAGCTTTCCTTGCAGAGTTGCCGAACCCCACCAACAGCGCGGAAACGAACAACTACTTCATCCCGAGGTCAGGCCAGGGATCGTTAACCAACAGCGAGAACGTGTATTTCTTCCGCGTCGACACCAACATCGGTCAGAGAGATCACTTCTACTACACATTCTGGTGGCAGTTCAGCGGTGTGAACGCGCAGACCGATCTACCCATCGCTCTCTCGACCGCAAGCCCCGCCAACCCTGAGAACGCGCCCATCCAGCGCCTCAACTGGGAACACTCCATCAACAACAATATGACCAATCACGCCACCGTCGGCTACCTGAGCCGCAACGAAGGCTACTACGCATTGAATGGCATGGCGAAATTGCCCACGGTGCCTGGCGTGGCCAACACCTCGTATCTGCCCGAAATGACATTTGATGGCGGCTACTCGCAGCTTGGAAACAACACACCACCGAATTCGTCGGCGAACCTGACTACACGCGGAACATGGGCCGTCAACGATGTCTTCACCAGGATCCAGGGAAAACACACGTTCAGCTTTGGTCTCGAATACAAGCTTGCGGGCATGAGTATCCATAGTGGCGGGAACCAAGGCGGCACCTTCAGCTTTGCGGCGGACACCACCGGCAACGCGGGTTGCGCCAACTCCGCTTGCCCCGGCGATGCCATGGCCAGCTTCTACCTTGGCGCCACCGGCAGTGCCAATGTGGAGTACATCAATATCATTGCCAAATATCCCCGGCAGACTGGGTGGGCATTTCACGGTGGCGACTCCTGGCGTATCTCGCCGAAGTTGAACCTGTCTTACAGTCTGCGTTGGGATTACATCACCCCGTTCGTAGACAAGAAGAACAACCTGTCGTTTATCGACCCTGCAGGCGGTAATCCGGATGCAGTCACCTCATCGGGAACTGAGCTTCCCGGGCGACTCGCCTTTGCCGGCACGAAGTTTGGTGCGGCCAGTTACGGCGCTCGCTATCCTGAGATTCCCTTCAAGAAAGGCTGGGGTCCGCGTGTTGGTTTTGCCTACACGCTCAACGACAAGACCGTCATTCGTGCCGGATACGGTATCTATTTTGGACAAGCGTTCTATCCCGGTTGGGGAGGCGGCCTGGCGCAGGATGGCTTCAACAAAAACCTGACGTTGAACGAATCCTCCGTAGGAAACTTCAAAACACCGGCTATTTACCTTACGTCGGGCATTTCCCCCAGCCAGGTCGGTCCGACGCAGAACATCAGCGGCGGCTTCGACAACGGCCAGACCCCCTCTCTTTACCGGCCGTTCGATGGCAACCGCAGACCCTATTCCGGGCAATGGAATTTGACCGCGGAGCGCCAGTTGCCCAGCAATACCTTGTTGAGCGTCTCCTACGTCGGCACCAAGGGCACCCATCTTCCCTCTGCCCTGAGCCCCATCAACGTCTTGAACCCGCTGGACCCAACGATCACGGCGATCGGGTCTGATCTCGCGGTCAGCTACAACGACGCGGCTGGCCCGGCGACGTTCGCTGCCCATGGTGTCGCGCAGCCCTACGTTGGTTGGGATGCCCAGATGACCGGATGCGCACCCACACTCGCCCAGGCCCTGCTGCCGTTCCCGCAATATTGCGGTAATCTGGGCGGCCTCAACGAACAGCACGGAAACTCCATCTACCGCTCTTTCCAGGGCAAAGTCGAGCGGCGTTTCCAGGGTGGCCTTTATATCCTCGGCTCATTGACGCTGCAGAAGCTGTTCACCAACGCGTCCAATAACGTGCAGTCGGGAAACAATACCGGTGTTGGTTCGGGTGGCAACAGCGGCGCGTTCAGTCCTTACAACCAATCGCGCGCGTACGCGATCGCTCCCGACAACGTTCCGTATACCTTCTCGATTGCCGCCGTGTATGAGCTGCCCGTCGGCAACGGCAAACGGTACCTTAGCTCTTCTTCGCTGGCAAATACAATAGTGGGCGGATGGCGCGTGGGACCGATCTTCCGTTACGAATACGGAATCCCGTTCTCGTTTTACTCCTCGGCCTGCGCCACCAATACCCAGGTGCCGGAGTTCCGGGAACATTGCGTACCCGGCTCTCTTGCCGGACAGCAGCCGTTGCTGCACGGCCGCAACAGCTTCAATCCGGTTACAGACAGCAACACGCTCCTAAACTCAAACGCGTTTGAACACAACTTCTCCGCCTTTGGCTATACCGGTTTCGGAAAAGCGGTTGAGCCAATTTATGGACCCAGCTATCGCAACCTGGATATTTCCTTTATCAAAGACACGCACATCACAGAGAGGTTGAACTTCAGGTTCCAGGCCAACTTCTTCAACACCTTCAATAGCCATTACTTCATTTCCCAGGGCGCTACCAACGGGGGAACGGGATACGCATTCGTAACCGACATTGCGGCTTCCGGCAACTCGTTCGGCACCTGGAACGGGACCGTAACCACTCCACGAACCATTCAATTTGTGGGGCGCCTGGAGTTTTAAGGTTTCGATGCCGCCGGAACGGCTGCGTGCAAACGAAGATAGGTGTTGACTTCGTCTTGCGCCGCAGCCTTCTTGCCCTGTTGGTTGTAAATGTGCGCGAGCGCAGCGTGTGGCTCCGCGTATGTTTCATCCAGGCGTACTGCCTCCGACTGTTCCTGAATCGCAGCGTCAAGCTGCCCCCGTTCCTGCAGCAGGTTGCCCAGCCGGTAGTGTGCCTCCGCAAGCAGTGGATTGAGTCGTAGTGCCTCCCTTAGATCGGCTTCCGCCTCCTGCGCATGACCCATGAATTGATGCGTCACCGCACGATTCAAATAGGGCCATGCGGAGGGATGCTCCGCTGTGTGCTCAAGTGCGATGGCTCGATTGAAATTGTCGAGGGCCAGCGCATTCTCGTTTTGATAGAAGTAGCAAAGACCAAGGCTGTCGTAAGCACGCGCCATGGCTGGATCGAGCGTGATGGCCTGTTGCAGGTGACGGGTCGCGTCGGCGTAATGATGTGCGTCGTAATCGAGCCGTCCCAGCCAATAGGGGTAAAGCGCATTCCTGCTGTCTTGCGAGGAAAGAGATACGATCACTGTTCGCGCCCATTCCGGATGCGAAATTCTGATGTACGCCATCGCCAGAGAGAACTGCAGGTCCGGGCGGAGTGGAGTGATGGCCTCGGATTTTTTCCAGGCGACGGCAGCATTCAAATAGTCATGGTTCAAAAAATAAATGCTGCCAAGATACGCCAGCAGGCGGGCAGCCCGCGGTGAATGCAGATCTGGCTCGATCTCGTCGATCAACACCTTTTCCGCCGCGACATAGTCGTGTTCCGCGATCGCCGTCTTCAAGTGAGATACTTTTTCTGGAGTCAAGTCCAGCGGCGAAGGTGAAGCAGCAGCCGGCGGCGGTGTCTCGTTCGTGCTCTGCGCCTCGATCGAGGGAACCAGTAGAGCCAGCAGAACAGCGGCCGTTGCTCCACGCCCGGTAAGAGTCATGAGCGGTAGTGTAAAGCACAGGAGTGGAAAGGTTCGTGTTCAGCTACCAGCAGCTTCGCCGTGCGTGGGCCCTCGTTCTCGCCCTGGGCATGTTCCACCTGACCCAGGCAGCGGCCGCGCCGCAGCCCCCGGATCAATATCGGGCGTTGGTGTCGGAGATTCAGCAGAAAATTGAACAAAACGATCTGCAAGGCGCACGGTCACTGATTGCCAGGGCGCAGGCAGGTTTTCCGAAAAACGGGGGCCTGGAGAATCTTCTCGGCGTTGTCGAAATCCAGGAGGGGCATGCGGATCGCGCGATAGAACAGTTCTCCTCGGCAATTTTGCACGACCCGGCTCTTGCAAGTGCGTATCTCAATCTTGGCCGCGTCTATATGCTCACCGCTGAACGGGATAACGCCGCCAGAGCGTCTGCGCTCGCCGTCTACACAAAGCTCCTGCGCCGCCAACCGAACAATCCCGAGGCCCACTATCAAGCGGCTACGCTGCTCATGTGGGCTCATGACTATGAGCGCTCGTTGGAGCATCTCGGGCGATTGAGCGCGGACGATCGAAACCGGATCGGCGCCCAGATCGTGCTTTGCGCCGATGAGGCCGTGCTTCATCACGCCTCCGCGGCCGACAAGGCAGCCACGGCCATCGTCGCCGCTCCTGACCTTACGGAACAGGACGCGATGGAAGTATTGCCCGCGCTCCAGGCAGCCCACCGCGCCGACTTGATTGAGTCAATATTCGCCGCAGCCAATGACAAAAAACCTCTGTCGGCCGATGGCGTCCGCATTCTTGGTCTGGCCCAGGAGGGAGAAGGCAAACTCGAGGCCGCGCGGAAAACACTGGAACTTGCCTTCTCGCAAAGTGGCTCTTCGGTCCCGATACTGATTGACCTGACTCGCGTCGCGAAGGCCGCCAACGATTATCAGGGAGCGCTCGGCTATCTGGCCCACGCCCGGGACCTGCAACCCAACGATGCGAGCTTTGCTTACGAGTTTGGTGTGCTCTGCCTGCGCATGAGCCTTCTCGGTGAGTCACGTAAGGCCATGAGCGAGGCGGTCAAGTTAGCGCCGGACAATCCTGAATACAACTTCGGAATGGGAACTGTCTCGTCCTTCGCCCAGGATGCAACCCAGGGGCTTCCTTACCTGGAGAAGTTCCACGCCTTGCGTCCCTCCGATCCAGCAGGGCTTCTGGCGATCGGGACCACGTATTTCCGGGCAAAGAGTTACGATTCGGCGCGTCTATGGCTCAAACAGGCTGCCACTCGAGAATCCACTGCCGCAGATGCTCATTACTACTTAGGCCGAATTGCGCGCGTACAGGGCCAACTGGAAGAGGCGAAGCATGAACTGGATCAGGCCAACACACTGAAACCCGACCGGCCGGATGTCCTCGCAGAACTCGGCCAGGTCTTAATCGCGAGTCACGACTATCCCGGGGCACAAACCTACCTCGACCGCGCCGTGGCAAAGGATCCTGAGAACTATGGAGCTAACTTTGGCTTGCTGCAACTCTACGCGCGAACCGGAGATCCACGCCGTGAGGAACAATCAAAACACTTCGACGAGATCAAGAACAAAGACGAAGAACACTACCAGGAAATGATGCGCATCCTTGATGTGAGGCCCCAGTAGCAGCTGCTCGCTCCCGGTTCCCGTAGTTATTGCTGAGGAAATAAACCTATCTTCCCTTTGTCATCTCGACCGGAGCGGACCGGATTTTTCCTACTTCGCACCTCTTAACAACGGCCACGCATGCGGTTCTCCGTCCAGGAGAACCGCATGCAATTCACCGATTGCACTAAAGCCGACAGGAAATCCGGGGGAGCGCAGTGGAGAGATCTGCAGTTCGGATTTCCCGGAATGATCAGGTCTTGGGATCTGCGGTCCGTCTTAGTTCTTCACCCGTACCGTCGGTTCCACCGACAACCCAGGTCTCAGCAAGTGGTCCTTATCCTCATTCCGATCCTTGAGATCAATACGCACCGGAATCCGCTGCACCACCTTCACATAATTGCCGGTCGCATTCTCCGGTGGGAACAGGCTCAGCATCGATCCGGTAGCGCCACCAATCTGTGTGACCTTGCCGTCGTAGTCTTTCCCATACGCATCCACGTGGATGGTCACAGGTTGGCCCGGCCGCATCATCCTCAATTGCGTCTCCTTGAAGTTGGCAGTGATCCAGATATCGTCGAGCGAAACCAGAGTCATCAAATTCTGCCCCACGCTCACGTTCTGATCCACTTCCAGGCTCTTCTTGGTGATGATGCCATTCACCGGCGCAACAATCCTGGTATAGCCCAGGTTCAGCTTCGCCTGGGCCAATTGGGCCTGCGCCTGCGCCACCTGTGCTGCCGCCTGGTCCGCCTTGGCCTTCTGAATCTTCAACTGGTCGGGGCCGGTTTGCGCATTCCTATAGTCAGCCTGCGATTGAACGACCTTGTCCCGCGCGATACGCACAGCATCTTCCGCCGCAATCTCATTCGCTTTCGCCGCTGCTAATGCTGCTTTGGACGCGTCCGCAGACGCGACCGTAGCATCGAACTGCTGCTTGGAAATAACATCCTTTTCTACCAGGGGCGTGTAGCGCTTCAAATCGAGTTGCGCCTTGACGTTGTTCGCGTCCGCCTGGGCTACCTGGGCGGTCGCTGCGTCCAATTGACCCTGCGCCTGCTTAACCGTGGAGTTCGACGTTTGCACACCCGATGCCGCGGACTGCAACGTAGAACTCGTATTCACGCCGATCAGCGGAATATTCACCCGCGCCGCCTCGTAGTTCGCTTCCGCGCTCTCCAGGCTGGCCTCATCCTGCTGCACCGCGACCTCAAAGTCTTTGGGGTCGATTTCCGCAATCAAGGTTCCCGCCTGGACGTATTGGTTCTGGTCCACGTTGACCTTGATGACCTGGCCCGCCACGCGGGCGCTCACCTGGATCAGATGGCCATCCACCTGGGCATCGTCGGTGTCTTCGTAGTATGTGGAGTGCCACCAGAACAGCAGCGCGCCTACGATCAGCACGGCGACCACGCCAATGACGATGAACCGCCGCCGCCCCTTCTTTCTTGGGGGAGGCGCGTCCAGGTCATTCTGGTCGTTGTTCCCTGTGTCGGGACGCTCTTCGACGGTCGTTGTACGGCCTGATTCTGGATTCTGTTCCGCCACTGCTACTTCCCTCCCACGTAATCCTTGTAATTTGTTTGTGCAATGCCTAGCGCACGCGCAAGAGAAAGCTTAGCCACGTTGTGCTGGTAGAGGCTGGAGACATATTGATCATCCGCCTGGGCCATCGCTGCCTGCGCCTGAGAAACCGCCAGGTTATCATCCACGCCGGCTGCATAGCGCTGCTGCGCCTCGCTCAAAGCCTCCGTCGCCAGGTCCACATTGCTGCGCGACACGGACACCTGCTTGGCCGCTGCTTGAATGTCGAGAATGCTGTTGCGCACATCGGCGCTGATCTGGCCCTGCAGGTCGCTCAATTGTGCCTGCTTCTGTTCCAGTTGAGCCTGTGCGCTCCTGGCATCGCCGCGCAACTTTGCTTCCTCGAACAGCGGCACGCTGGCGGTACCCACTGCATCGAAGGTTCCGTGGGAATGGCCCAGCGTCGGGCCGATGTCACCGTAATCGGCGGAGAAAGAAGCCGTGGGGTATCGCTCTGCAGTGGCCGCGCTGCGTGAGGCCTTGGCACTGTCCACCTGCCGCTGCAATGCCTGCAGGTCGCGGCGGTGGGCCAGAGCCTGTTGCGTCGCTGCGTTGGGGTCAGGATTGTCCAATGCCTGGAAAGGCGCCAGGTCAGTCAGGCTATAACTCTGTTCCAGCGGCAAGCCGATGGCACGCGCCAGCGCGATCTTGTCTTTTTCGTATTGGTTCTGCGCCGTGATCAACGTTTGCTGTTGCGTCTGGTAGTCCACGCGGGCGCGAAGCTCGTCGAGCAGGGGAGCCGTGCCTGCCTGGTGGTTGGCCACCGCCTGGTCCAGAGACACCTTCGATGTATCTACCTGGGCCTGCGCCGACTGCACCCGCGACGCGTCGGAAATGCAAAGCAGATACGCATTGCCGACCGTCAACACGACCATATCTTTGGCGTCCTCAATTGAGAGCTTCGACCCTTCAAAGTTATGCCTGGCAGCCATGTAATTCCGCAGCGACGACAAATTCACCAGCGAACCCTGGGCCGACGCGCGAACGTCGGTATAGCCGAACGGCCCAATGATTCCCGGGAAGCCGGGGATCGACAGACCCTCCGCCTTCAGGTTGGTCTGCTGCGCCGCTTCTTTGAAGGAAGCGTCGATACTCGGCAAGAGCGCCTGCAACTGTTGCAGCCGCTGCGCGCCGGCCGATCCCGAGTTCACCCCAGAAAGAACCAGGCCCAGGTTGTACTGCAACCCCATTTGAACCGCATGGTCGAGCGAGAGCGGATACACCCCAGGGACCGGTGCCTGCTTCACGATGCTTCCCTGGTAGGTGCTGCTGGTAACCTGTGCCGGCGCAGCCTGAACCGATGGTTGCGCTGAGACCGTCGAAGTGCTGCTCGAAGACCCCCCGAGCTGGGCCAGTCCGGCCAGGGGGCTAAAGGTCAAGCTGAGGAGCACCGTGAGCGATCGCCATTCCGTGCCCCGCAATTCACCTTGCAAACGTCTCATCCTTAAGTCAACCTCGGCCAGAAACCCTGTAGCCCGGAAAAACAACAGCACAGACTTCGATGCCAAATAACAGGTGGATTATTCAAAAAGAAGGCCCGGCAGCGTCCGAAAACGAACGGTCCTGCGGAAATCACGACACTTAGGAGGGAAGTACCGCCGGCGCCGAACGGATTCGGCGCCCGTTTATCAGGCGGGCATCAGCCCGGCATGCGAACTCGTTAACGAACTAGCCAGCGAGCACAAGGCTTGCCGGTATGCCGTCCCCACTTGGTCTCTCCGCCACGCCTGCGCTCCCTTGGCACCGCTCCGGCGAAGACTTTCCGCCGTCTGCTCGCCATCCTGGCCGGCCACCGCACGCAGCACAAAAATTGCCCGCAGGGCTGGCGCCAGCCGTTGCAGCCAATCCCGCATAAATGCCCGGCCACTGCCCGAAAGCAATGCCCCAAACTGCTCGCCGGTCAACCCCACGGCTCCCAGCTCATCGGTTTCCAGGCAGCCCGCTTCGCCCGCATCCGCGCTGGGCACAGCAAACGCCTCCGGGTAAAGTCCGGCCATCCGCTGCACGGCTGTATCCACCAGCAGCGAACGTGCCTCCGCGTAGGCTGCGACGGTCTCAGCGCACGGGTCCGTCTCCACCTTGGCCACGCTTTCCTCTACCAGCGAAACCGCCTCCTGCTCGTCTCCCAACATGAGCGCTGCGATGTGAAAAAGCTGCAAGGCCGTATCCTCTGCTGCCTGACCACAATCCTGATCTGTCATGCGCTTCTCCTTCGACACCATGCTCATCTTCTATCCTCCCGCAACCCCTCTCCGGGCGTCAAATCCTCAATGCGGTGAACCTTTAGTAAGGTAGACAAGGATAGACTGGATTTACCTTCCCCGTATGGACAATCAGAGTAAGGATCTGCAAAGTCTGTTTATCGGCCGCGACGAATCCTGGCTGAGTTTTAACCGCCGGGTGCTTGAAGAGGCTCAGGATCGCGACAACCCCCTGCTCGAACGGGTCAAATTCCTCGCCATCACTGCCAGTAATCTTGACGAATTTGTCGAAATTCGAGTTGCCGGCATCATGCAGCGCATTGAAGACGGATACACCGAGCCGGGCTTCGACGGCCTGACGCCCCGCCAGACCCTCGATATTGTTGTTCAGGACATGCACAACTTCGTCCGCGACCAGTACCGCTGTTGGACGCAGGATCTTCGTCCGGCGCTGTTCGAAAATGGGGTGCGCGTGCTGGACTGGGCTACCGTCGATCCCGCTGCTCGTGCCCATGCCCTGGAGTATTACCAGCGTGAAGTCGATCCGCTGTTGACCCCGATCACCATCGATCCTGCACACCCGTTTCCCCGTGTCCTGAACAAGGCGCTTTGCCTTGCCCTGCTCCTGCGTCGCAAGCGTAAGGGAGCCTCAGGTGCGTTATTGGGAGTTCTCACCGTGCCCCGGGCGCTCCCGCGGCTGGTGCCGGTGCCTTCCAGCTCCGGTACCCACGACTTCGTGTTTCTAGCCGACCTCATAGAGCACAATGCCGCCGGCATGTATCGCGGCTACGAGATCCTTTCCACCGCTGCCTTTCGTGTTACCCGCAATAGCAACCTGTATTTCCAGGAAGAAGAATCGCGCAGCTTGTTGGACAGCGTGCGCTCCGAGTTGCACAACCGCCGCAAAGGCGACGCCGTCCGCCTCGAAATTGAAGAGGGCGCCGACATCGAAGTCGTCGACCGCCTGCGCATGAACTTCGAACTCGAGGACTCGCAGGTCTTCCTCACCGACGGCCCCGTCAACCTGTCGCGGTTGATGAATCTGTATTCCGATACACCGCGCCCTGACCTCAAATTCAAAGACTTCATCCCCCGCGAACTGCGCCTGCAGCGCCGCTCCGAAGATCTCTTCGACGAACTCCGCCACCACGACCTGTTGCTCCATCATCCTTTCGATTCCTATGACGGCATAGTCAATTTCATTCAGCTCGGCGCGCAGGATCCCCGCGTCGTCTCCATGAAGCAGACCCTTTACCGCACCAGTTCTGATTCGCCCATGTTCAACGCCCTCACCGAAGCCGCGCAGACCAAAGAAGTGACGGTGGTGGTGGAGCTGATGGCGCGCTTCGATGAAGCCTCGAACATCCGCTGGGCACGCAATCTGGAGGACGCGGGCGTGCAGGTCTTCCATGGCATTGTCGGCCTCAAAACCCACTGCAAGCTGGCCATGCTCATACGCCGCGATCCCGACGGCATCACTCGCCGCTATGTGCACCTGGGTACCGGCAACTACAACCCCAACACCGCCCGTTTCTATACCGATCTCAGCCTGCTGACTGCCGATCCCGAGATCACCGCCAGCGTGCATAGCGTATTCAATTACCTCACGGCCCACTCCGAGTCCGACGATTACGCTCCTCTGCTGGTGGCCCCACTCACTTTGGCCGAGAGCACCATCCGCATGATTCACCGCGAATCCGAGCACGCCGCTGCTGGCCGGCCAGCGCACATCATCGCCAAGATGAATTCGCTGCTCGAGCAGAAAGTGATTGAAGCCCTCTACGAAGCCTCGAAGGCCGGCGTGCAAATCGATCTCATCGTGCGCGGCATCTGTTCCATTCGGCCCGGCATTCCCGGGATCAGCGAAAATATTCGTGTCCGCTCCGTCGTTGGCCGCTTCCTCGAGCACAGCCGCATCTTCTACTTCGCCAACGGAGGCGAGGAAGAGGTTTATTGCGGCAGTGCCGACTGGATGCCCCGCAATCTCTTCGAGCGCTGTGAAGTGGTATTCCCCATCCGCGACCCTCAGATACGCAATCGCATCCGTCGCGAGATCCTCGCCGCCTACCTGGCCGACTCTGCCAAGTCGCGGATGGAGATAGCGACCGGCGCCTACCCCCGCGTCCGAATGCCGGATGGCAAGCGCTTCAGCGCTCAGGATTTCTTCATCCGCTTAGCCGAAGGCCGCGACACCATCGACTGCATCCCCGACCCTGTCTCCGAACCGGAGATAGCTCCGTCCGTTGCTGCGCCCCTAGCAGCCAAGCCACCCCGCCGTAAGGTGGCGAAGAAGCAGGCGGCGGCGCAGTAAACTGGAGTTTGACGCAGCGCCTCTCCAATCTGGCCGCATGGTGGCATCTACTCAGCCTGGATGCTCCTACCGTGGCTGCGCTCTGGGCCTGGTTCTTCGCCCACGCCATGCATCTGCACTTTCTGCCGCTGCAGACTTTTCCGCTCGCCCTTGCCACCTGGTTGCTCTACGTGGGCGACCGCATTCTCGATGGCCTTCATCCCGGCCACGGCGAACAGTTGCGCGAGCGCCATTATTTCCATGCGCGCCATCGCACCGCCTTCCTCGCCGCCGGCGCACTGTTGCTCGCGCTCCTCGCCTGGTCGGTAGTCACCCGCATGCGGCCGGAGGCGCTGCGCGACAACCTGCTCATCGGAATCGGTACGGTGTTCTATCTGATTGCAGTTCATCGGCGGAATTCCCCTCGATTGCCCAAGGAGCTTGCGGTCGCCATCATCTTTGCCGCCGCTACCGCCGTGCCTGCCTGGTCGCGCATTGGGTTGCGTCTCGGCAAAGAGCAGCTTGCGCCCGCCGTGCTGCTCTTTGCCGGTCTCTGCTGGGTCAACTGTGTGGGGATTGAGAAGTGGGAGGCCGGCGAAGCTCACGCAACCACCCGTTGGGCCGGACTCCACCTGCGCATGATCATCACCATGATTGCGCTCTTTGCTCTGGCTGCGGCGCTGTTCGCTCCTTCGCGCGGGCTGATGGCTGTCTATCTCGCAGCCGTTCTCAGTAGCGGCCTGCTGTTTGCGCTCGATTTCCGCAGCGCCCACTTTTCTCCGCTGCATTTGCGCATTGCGGCGGACGCCGCGCTGCTTACCCCGTTGGCCTTCCTGCCGCTTGGCCGTTAATTTCGATCCCGTTGCCCGCCCCTACCGCTGGCTGGAATATTTCAGCTTCGGCCCCATGCTCGAGCGCTGCCGCAATGCCCAGCTTGCTCATCTGACTGCAGCCCGTCGCGCGCTCGTCCTGGGAGATGGCGATGGACGCTTTCTGGCGCGCCTGCTGACGACGAATCCCACGCTGACCGTCGACGTGGTCGACTCCAGCCGCGCCATGCTGCGGATATTGGAAAGCCGTACTCGTGAGTCTCGGCAACGGGTCTCTCTGCACCACGCGGACGCGCTCGCGTGGCAGCCAACTGGTAACTACGATCTGATCGTGACCCACTTCTTCCTCGACTGTTTTTTCCGTGAACAACTGGAGCATCTCCTCGACCGCGTTCTACCTCACGCGAATCCCGGAACGCAGTGGGTGATCTCAGAATTTGCCATTCCCGTCAACACCTGGGCGGCTCCTCTGGCCAGCATCCTCGTCGGCCTGCTTTATCGAATCTTCGGAGTGCTGACTGGGCTCCCTGTCCGCAGCTTGCCCGACTACTCCAGTGCTCTGCGCAACCGCGGTCTCGTGCTGCGCGACGACCGCCGCTTTCTGGCCGGGCTGCTCTGTGTTCAACTCTGGTCACTCCCCTCACAAGAACACAGAGCGTCTAAAATTCCTTAGACCGGATTTTGTGATCACGAAATGATCTAGAATGCCGCATGCGCTTCGCCTGGACACTTCTTCTGCTTTCGACACTCTCTGCTTTGGGACAGGTAACCGCTGTCAATTCTCCTGATGGCAAGGCGCTGTCGCAGCGCGTGGTCGCCTATTGGATCGACGCCAAATACGACGCAGTCACCAAGACCCTCGATGCCCGGGAAACCATCGAGTACCGCAATCCCTCCGACCAGCCGATGGCCACCATTCCGTTTCACCTTTACCTGAATGCGTTCCGCCCGGAATCAACATTTTCCCGGGAGGCACACCGTGACGGTTATGGCATCACCTATGGCAAGGACGAACAGGGTTCTATCGACGTCGTGAGTATTTCCGCCGAAGGCGCAGGTGATCTCACCCCCAGCGTGCGCTTCATTGCACCAGACGACGGCAATCAGGACGACCACACGGTCATGGAACTCACCCTACCCAAGCCTCTCGGTCCGGGGGAGATCGTTCGCTTGCAGGTCGCCTTCCATGACAAATTTCCCCTGGCCATCTCCAGAAACGGATACAAGCGCGACTTCATCATGGGCGCGCAGTGGTTTCCCAAAATCGGTGTCATGTGGCATGGCGCCTGGAATTGTCATCAATACCACTCGGACACTGAGTTCTTCGCCGACTTTGGCACCTACAACGTGAACCTCACGCTGCCGCAGCGTTTTGTCGTCGGCGCCAGCGGAATCCAGACCGATGAGCAGGTCCACTCCGATGGCACCAAGACGCTCAGCTTTCGTGGCGAAGACATCCATGATTTTGCCTGGGCCGCGTCCCCGCACTTTCAGGTTGCGGATGAAACCCTGGTGAACAGTCTCGGCAGCGTTCGGCTGCACGCACTAGTGCTGCCTTCTCATGCGGCACAGGCCGGTCGTTATCTCTCCGTGCTCAAACAAAGCATGCAAAAATTCGATGAATGGTATGGACCTTATCCGTACAAGCAGATCACCCTCATTGATCCGGAGCCGGGCAGTTCGGTGGGAGGCATGGAATACCCGACACTGATTACCGGCGGCGCCGACTGGTGGAGTCCGTCGTGGGACTACTACGGGCTGGAGACAACGGTAGCCCATGAGGTCGGCCACCAGTATTGGTATGGCATGGTCGCCACCAATGAGTTTGAAGAGCCCTGGCTTGACGAGGGCATCAATAGCTACAGCGAGGCCAAAGTGCTCGCTTCGCTCTACGGTCAAAATACCTCTGCGTACAACGCGCGCACTTTTTATGGGAGTGATTCTCGCAAGCTACGCAATGAATATTTTCAAGATCCTGACGAAGACCCCATTGTGCGCGAAGGCTGGAAATTCGCCAATGATGATAGCTATGTATCGGTTGTCTACGGCAAAACCGCGAGCGTCCTCACGACACTGGAAGCCGTGTTAGGCGAGCCGACAGTTCGTCAGGCCTTGCGACTCTACTTCACCCGCTACCGCTTTACTCACCCGACCGGAACAGACTTTCTCAACACCCTGCAAGAGGCTGCCGGCAGCACCGACCTGCAGCCATATCTCAACCAGGCCATCTACGGGACTGAGGTGCTCGATTACTCCGTCGACTCGCTTACGTCCGGACCCGTCGAGTGGTGGAAAGAGAACAGCGCCGCGCCCTACCAAACTTCGGTCGTGGTCCGTCGCAAGGGAACGTTCATTTTCCCTGTCAATCTCGAAGTGGGTTTTGCCGACGGTTCCAGGGAGCAGGTGACCTGGGATGGGAAAGATCGATGGGCTCGCTTCTCCTGGAATAAAGCCTCGCCCGCGTTGTATGCGCAAGTCGATCGTGATCAGAATGTCCTGCTGGACGCGGATTCGTTCAATAATAGCTACACCCTTCGGCCCGATGGCACTGCGCGTTGGAAGTTAACCAACTACTGGGTCTTTACTCAGCAGTTGCTCTCGCAGTGGTTATCGTTCCTGGTATGACCCTGGTTCCTGAAAGAATGGTGCGAGTGAACCCCAACATCGAGCCTCCAGAAGAGTCATCTCTGGAAACGAAACGCCGGTTACCCAACCTGCTGGTTCAGGGATTTCAGCTCGCCCTGCGCAATTGGCCCTTTGTTGTTTGGGCATATGCCATCAATTTAGTGTTTGGTCTGCTTGCCGGAATTCCCTTCGCCAGCGGACTCGCGCCCTACCTCGATCACAGTCTGGCCGCACAGAAAATATCCGGCACCATAGACGTCACCTCTCTCGCCGAGCTGATGCATCTCCGCGAGGCCAGTTTTTTTCCCATAGCTGTGCACTCCGCCGGTTGGCTAAACCTGCTCCAGCTGGTGGTCTTGTTTGTCTTCTATTCCGGCACGATTTTCGTATACGTCTCAGCCGAGCCGCCCAGGTTTTCGGTGCTGCTCCGCGGCGGTATCGCTTATTTCTGGCGCTTCGTGCGCGGAGCTTTGGCGGTCGCGTGCGTGGGGAGTGTGCTGTTGGGGATCCTGCTTGGCCTTCGCTCTCTGCTGCTGTTCCGAGCTGGCGCGGTGTATGTCGAGCGCAAGATGTTTTTGTACACCGCCATCAGCGGCGCGGTGGTGTTTTTTGCCGCTACGCTGGTGCGTCTGTGGTGGGACCTGGTCGAGGTCTACATCGTGCGCAATGCCATTGATGGTGAGCGCCGGGTGCGCGAGGCTTTGTTGCCGGCGGCTCGCTTGCTTTATCGCCAGTTCTTACGTGTTGCGGGCAGTTTCCTGCTCATCGGACTGCTTGGCCTCGCCGCTCTAGCTTTCTGCCTTTTTCTCTGGAAGCTGCTCCCGGCGCATCAGGTCTGGCTCGCCGCGCTCCTGGCGCAGCTGGGACTTTTTCTCATGCTGGCGGCGCGCTTTTGGCAGCGTGGCATGGAGGCGGCCCTGGTGATGTCGATCGATCCGCCCATGTTAGCCGGCGAAGATCTGGAACCCGTAGAGGAAGAAGAGGAGACGCCGGTGACAGGGGCCGAAGTGATGGCAGACCTGTCAGAACCCACGCTGCGCGACCTCGTGAATAAACTACGCGACGACCCCTGGGTTCGTCCCGAGCCTCTCGCTTTGCCTTTGATCGAAGCCGAACCAGCCGATCCGAAGGTCTCGATCATCGATCGCCATGCTACGAAGTTCCCACTAGGCGGCACTGCTCCGCAAGACGATAAAGATCCCCCACCGAAGCCGCAGTAGTAGGGCAGGGTGGCCCATGCAAGGGCTCTTTTGGTTTGCGTGGGGTGCTCGAAAGCTGTTCGAAGTACCCCGCGAGGCAACCGCATAGAGGCCGGGCTACTCCCAATGGAATGGACCCTGACGTTTTCCCCATACCCGGACCCGACCCTAGCCCTGATCCTGAACCAGAGCCCTCGTTTCCACCTCCAGATCCCGACCCTGGACTGCCCCTGAACCCATTTCCCACACCCGCCCCAGTCTTTTAAATTGTTACAGTTGTGTTAATTTAAAAGGTCATGAATCTTTACGTTTTGAGACACGCGAGCGCCGGAGTCCGCCGCGCCGACCCGACTATTGACGCCAAACGCCCGCTGGATAAGGAAGGCAAGGAACAATGCCTACTGATCGGCAAGTATCTTACGGCGCTGCGACTCCAGTTCGACGTGATCCTGTCCAGTCCACTGAAGCGCGCGCTGCAAACTGCGTCCCTGGTGGGCACCGAAGTGGCATACGACAGCAAAATCCAGATCGCCGAAGCCCTTTCGCCTTCAGGGACGGTTGCCGGCTTTCAGACCTTGCTTGGGACGCTCGCTTCCTACGAAAACGTCCTCGTGGTGGGCCACAATCCCAATCTGCCCACCTTCGTCGGCGCGCTAATCTGTGCGCCCCGGCCGGCCAGTATACGCATGCGAAAAGGCGCCATCGCCCGCGTCGACTGTAGCCAGCGCCCCGGGCAGTTGATCTCGCTAGTCGACCCTCGAGTTCTTCGCTTGGTCTACGCCAGCGCGGCAAAGAGCTCGCGGCGAAATACTTCGCGAAAATAGTCCGCTTCTTTGCGCAGCGACCACAACTCCAGCTCAGCCCCAGTCCGTCCCGGGCTGATCTCCATCAGCACCCGCTTGGGGTAAACCCGTAGGCTCACCTTCAACACATCGCTCGCCCGGTCCTGATTCAGGGCAACCGCCAGGCGCAACAACACCACTGCCCGTTGCACGCGGCTAAATTCCTCCGGCGGAATCACCCGCATGGTGCGATCCTCGGCCACCGGCCGTGACTTGCCCAGGTAGCGCGCAATTGCCGACATGATCGCCCTTTGCTGGGGTGTGAAACCGAACAACTCAGAATTGGCAATGATGTATTGCGCGTGACGGTGATGCCCCTGGTAGTTCATAAACTTGCCTACATCGCGCATCATCGCCGCTGCTTCCAGCCAGGATCCGTACTCCGGGGGTAATTCGTGCACCGGTTGCAGATCGCGAAACAGTTGCAGCGCGTGCTGCCGCACCGGTTCGGCCTGCCGCGGATCGACGCCGTAGCGCTTGCAGGTAGCCAGCACGCCCTGCCAGCGCTCCTGTTCGAACTGCTGATGGGCTGTCGCCTTGGGATCCTGCTCCGCGAGCATCTGGGTGAGAATGCCGTCGCGCAGTCCCAACGGCGAATAAACAAACCCCGGCAAGTCAAACCGTTCCAGCAGGGAGGCGTAGACGTGAGCGCCTGCAACCACAATCTCACTGCGCCTGGGTCCAATGCCCGGCACGCTCCCGCGCTGCGCATTGTTCATTTTCGTCAACTTGGTGGTCAGCCGGCGCACCGTACGCGTGTCCGCCAGCAATTTTCCTTTGGCCGCCGGCTTGCTCTTGCGAATCTCCTGGCTGGCCTCCCATAGGGCAGCGGCCGTTCCGGACGTTGCGACAACCAACGAAACCCGCAGGTCGCCAAGACGCCGATCCGCCTTGCGCAACTCACGGTCGACAAACTGTTTCAGCCGCGCCAGTTCCTCCTGCGTCGGAGGATCAGTGGGGATGAATTCCTTGGTCAGCCGGACCGCACCTAATGGAAGACTGATGGTTTCCTGGATGCGTTTGCGGTCCGAGACGGTGATCTCACAGCTCCCTCCACCGACGTCGATCAGCAGGCATCGGCCCTGGGTGCCGGCTTCGCTCATCACGCCGCGATGGATCAGGCGCGCCTCTTCCAGGCCGGAGATGATCTCGACATCCCATCCCGTTTCCGACTTCACCCAGGCGAGAAAGGCCTGCCCATTGCGCGCATCGCGCAGCGCTGAGGTCGCCACCGCACGCACCTGGTCCGCGCTATGCTGCTTCACTTCCCGGTAAAAGCGCTTCAGCGCCAACAGGGTACTCGCCATGGCTTCGGGCGAAACCATGCCGGTCTCGAAGACACTTTCCCCGAGCCGGGTGACCTCACGGTCTTCCTGCAGCACTTTCAGCTGGTGTTGTTGGACTCGCGCGATTTTCAGTCGGCAGGAGTTGGAACCAATGTCAATCGCGGCGTACGTCTGCATTCTGGGGCAATCTCTTCAGCTTTTAGGGCACGACTTAAGCCGTGCCGTAAGGGTTTGAAAGCATTCTGGGCTTTAGCCCCTGCGGGTTGTTGCGGAGATGGTTGACGTTTCCAGCATCCTGCTAAGCAGTGCGGCGGGTTGCGAGGGCAGCAGAGGCGGCTGGCCGTTTGACGGCCATCCACTCCCCCAATAGCCGGCCTCGCATGGTTTCAGTGATTTTGATCGCCGCGGAAAAATGGCGCTCCAGCTCCCGGTCCAACGCTGCCGTTAATTCGGGTGCATCCTGGCCTAACGCTTGGCAGGCGTCTTGTTGCAAGCAGAGCCAATCGTGCCATTCGCCGATCGCGTCCTGGATGCGTTTGAGGGTCTTCGCCACGCTGGTGAGTCCATCGGATCCAGATTCGGCCAGGTAGCGCGCCTTCTTGGTGGCTTTGCGGAAGTCGTGCAGGTTCTCGGCATCGAGCCGCGGCATGGCATCCGCCGCGCGCACAAAACTGTCGATCGCCAGCGAATCGGCCGACCGCATATCGACGGCCTTCAGGCGTAGGGCAGGAAAGGCGGCGACGAGCGCGGTTTGCCGTTCCGCCAGCGGCTGCCGCCGCTTGCTAATTTGCTTCTGCATCTCCTGCGCTCTGTCTTTGCGCTGATCCTTGAGCCACGCGTCGAGCTCGTGTGCTTGCCGGTGGAGCGGGTGACTCTCTTCACCGGCCATCCAGCCTTCCAGAAGCTTGCGCTGCACGTCCAGATCCCGCACCGGCCCAGCGGCCCGGCGGATCTTCCTCAGCTGGCGCAGCCACACTCGCGCGGCTTTACGGAAGCTCTCCGCGGAACCGGCCTCCCGCTCGGAGGGACCGGCTTCCCGAAGGATCGACTCCAGCATGGCCTGCAGGCGACGCGAGCCCGTTCTCACCCGGTGCACGGCTTCCCCGTCCGCATCCTGCACACACTGCTCCAGGGCCTCGTAAAAGGCGGCGGCCGGTTGCATCGCGGCCTCTATCCGGCTGTTATTCTGCTGTTTACGGACTGATCGTTTAGCCACCATGTCGAACCACTTCGCACTTTCCCTCGAGGCGCCTCCCGAGAATACCTTCAGTCTGTCTCCCAAGCGAGCCTGGACCCTGTTGCTGCTGGTCTTTGCTGCGGTGCACTTCGCTGCCCTCTTCGCCCCATCTCTGCTCGACGATGCGGATGCTAACCATGCTACCGCTGCCCAGCATATGGCGCACAGCGGTGACTGGGTGACGTTGCAGGTGGATGGTGTCCGCTACCTGGAAAAACCGCCGCTACCCTACTGGCTGGCAGCCATCGACTACCATCTCTTCGGATACAACGTCTTTGCCACCCATCTGCCGCTGACCCTGGGCGTACTCGGCTTGGCCATTCTCGCCTGGGTCTGGGGACGGAGAGCCTACGGCGACCGGGCTGCCTTTTATGCCGCACTCAGCATTCTTACCAGTATCGGCGTGTTCCTCTTCACCCGTATCTTCATTCCCGAAGTCCTGCTGACGCTGCTGATTGCCTTCGCGCTCTACAGTTTTCTCATTGGGCTAGAGGACCAGAAGCCCAACCGTTTCTACTTCACCTGGGCAGCCTTGGCGCTGGCGATGCTGGCCAAAGGTCTGATCGCTCCAGTCTTTTTCTTCCTCGCGGCCGTGCCCTATTTGCTGCTGACCGGAGAGTGGCGTCACTGGCGTCAGTTCCGCATTCTCTCCGGAATTTTACTTTTCCTGGCCATCGCCGCGCCATGGCATATCCTCGCCGGCCTGCGTAATCCGGGGGCGGGTCATCCGGTTGGGAATCTGCCGACTCCCGGCAATGTCCACGGCTTTTTCTATTTCTATTTCATCAACGAGCAAGTGCTGCGCTTTCTCGGCAAACGCTACCCGATTGACTACAACAAGCTGCCGGCGCTGCTTTACTGGAGCCTGCACCTGGTGTGGCTCTTTCCCTGGAGTATCTACCTGCCCATGGTGGCTCGTCAGGCCTGGGCCGCCCGCAATCGTTGGATGAACGGCCTGCGGCCTGCTCTTTATTCCGTGGCGGCGCGCGACCTGCTCTTTCGCCGCAGGACTACCTGGCTGCTGGCGATCTACGCCGCCGTCATCCTGCTGTTCTTTTCCCTGTCGACCAACCAGGAGTACTACACCTACCCGGTTTATTTTCCGCTACTGCTGTTGATCGCGGGCGCGCTGGCCAATGAAGAAGCGGAGATCGGAAAGGTGAGCCGATGGCTTACCGTTGCCCATGCCGTGCTCGCCGTAGTTGGCGTTGCCGCCGCCCTGGCGTTGGGTTATGGCTTGTGGTCTTCACGGGGGATACCGGGTGGGGCCGACATCGGCGCCCTGCTGGCGCATCGCGATGTCGCGGGATACACGCTATCCATGTCTCACTTATTCGATCTGACCGGGCCTTCGTTTGCGGCTCTCAGGTTGCCTGCGGGTCTCGCCGCGGTCGGCCTGCTGGTAGGTCCGGTGATCGCCTGGATCCTCCGCAGTCAGCGGCATCACTTCGAGGCGACGGCCAGTGTTGCCTTCACCGGTGCGGTCTTTCTCATCGCTGCTCATATCGCCCTGGTACGTTTTGAACCCATGCTTTCGTCCCGGGCCATGGCGGATACCATCAACCGCATGACGAAGGGCGGTGCAGACGCCACCCTGATTTTGTATGGCGACGTGGCCGACGGTTCCTCGATCATCTTCTACACTCAGCGCCAGGCCTTGCTGGTGAATGGGCGGGTGAGTTCCGTGCTGTGGGGTTCCAACTATCCCGACGCGCCGCACGTGTTGATCAGCGATGCCGATTTGCTGGCGCTATGGGGAAATGGGCCGCGGCGCTTCCTGTTCGTACCCGGCGACAAGCACGATCGCGTCGTCGCCTTGCTGGGTAACCGGCTCCATTTGCTGCAAGAGCTCTCGGACAAAGATCTCTACACGGATCGCCCTTAGACGTCTACGCCGTGAGAACTGCCTCAGGCTTGCGTTCGGTTTGACGGCCATCGTTGTGCATGAAACCGTCCTGGAGCAGGTTGTAGACTTCTCCCCGCCACTTCACCTGGTTGCTGACGTAGCTGGCGATCCAATAGCAGAAGCCCAGCAGGTCGCGGAGCGGGTAGAGCAGGGCACTGCGCACCCATTTTGGTTCGGCTACCACAGCGCGGCTGACCAGTGCGGCCAGCGATACCCGCGACCCCCAACTCCATAGCAGCAGCGTGAGCGCCAGCAGCGGACGGTCCAGGCCCAACGCCATCGCCGCGCCCAGGATCCCATACGGCATGCTGAAGGTCAGGGCGGTGCCCAGATGCCCCTTGGGCCGGGAAAAGCGCGTGCTCTTCATCCACCGCACCTGGTGTAGCACCGAAGCCAGGAACGATGTATTCAGCACATGGTGAGCAATTGGGTGCGTGGACAACACCACACTCGATCCCTTCGCCGAGATCAGGTTCCCCAGCATGAAATCATCCGCGTGGTATGCACCCAACGATCGGAAACCGCCGACCTTCTCGAGGCTCTCCCGCCGCACCACCATGGTGGGTCCCAGAGCGAACTTCATGCCTTCGAGCATCTCCGCAACCAATACCCCGGCCGACATCTCGACCGACATACCGACCGCTTCGAGGCTTGCCCAAAAGCTGTTGTGAGCGACTCCACGATAGAGGCACGTCACCATGCCGACGCGCTCATCGGCGAACGGCGCCATCACTTCCAGCAGGTAATCGGGAGTAACCGAAACGTCGCTATCGCTGACAACAAAAAAACCGTGCGCCGCCGCATTCTGCATGCGCTCAAGCGACCAGACTTTGGCGTTGGCATAGGGAGGAATCCCACTGCACAGAAACTTTGACCGGATCGCCGGGTAGCGGGCTGCCACCTTGCGGGCGATCTCAAGGCCCGGATCCCGCTCGCTGCGCGCGCAGAAAATGATCTCGTAGGCGGGATAGTTCTGTTCGAAGAAGCCTTGCAGATGAAGTTCGAGGTCGGGTTCAGACCCGTGCAGGGGCTTTAACAGGCTGACGGGAGGGGCAAATCCCGCAGGCCGAAGTGCCCGGCGGCGGGCAGCCAAACGCGCCGCGCCCACGGCCACCAGAATGGCATACACCGTACTGGTGAGGATGCCGACAATACTGACTACGAGCAGAAAGTTCATCATGCGCTGCAGCCGACCCTGAACCGGAAGAAGGCGCCCCCTTTAGAGTACACTCAGCCCCCGAAAGCTTCGCAAAAGAAGAATAGTTAGCGCTTGCGGACCAAAGGGGGAACGACCATCGGCCGACGCAGGGCGACCAGCGCCCCCTCATTAGCCGGCATTCCCTGCTGCATCTTGGTCAGCATCTCGGTCCGCACGTAGTCGACGAAATCCTGCATTTGCCGATTCATCTCCTCCATGCGCTCCCGCATCTGCAGGATGATCGCGATGCCGGCAATGTTGACCCCCAGTTCGCGCGCCAGGTTGAGGATAAATTCCAGCCGCTCCAGGTCCTCATCGGTGTACAAGCGGGTATTGCCAACAGTGCGCGAAGGCTGCAATAGCCCTTCGCGCTCATAGAGACGCAGCGTCTGGGGGTGGATCTCATACATCTCGGCGACGGCCGAGATCATGTAGGCGCCTTTAGATTTTCGTTTCGTAGGCATATGCGTTCTGGATTACACTTCTGCGAAAATTTCCTGCCTTGGGTCTTCAGGATTCAGCTTGGCAAACTCGCGCAAAATCTCCTTTGACCGCTCATCCCTTAGTTGCGGTACCACGATCTCCACGGTAACGATCTGGTCTCCGCGCACACCCTCGTGACTGGCCGAGGGAACCCCTTTTCCGCGCAGGCGCAGCTTCTGCCCGCTCTGGGTCCCGGGGGGAATCTTCAATTGCGCCCGGCCATCGATGGTCGGCACTTCAATCTTCGCTCCCAACGCAGCTTCCGGTACCGTGACCGGGACCACGATCTGGATATCATCCACCACCCGTGTGAATGCCGGGTGGGGCTCAATCTTAATAATCAGGTAAAGATCGCCTGCGGGGCCGCCATTCACTCCGGCATTGCCTTTGCCGGCGAGCCGTATGCGCTGACCATCCCGGGTTCCGGGCTTGATGCGGATTTCGACCGTCTCGGTGCGGCTGACCGTTCCTTCGCCATCGCAAGTCGAACACTCGTTATCCAACTTGCCGCTTCCGCCGCATCGTGGGCACGCAATCTTGAACTTCATGCGGCCGCCCATCTGGGTGACCTGGCCTGCGCCCTGGCACTCCGGGCAGGTGCCCCCGCCGGTGGAGGGCTTTCCTTTGCAGGTGGGGCAAACCTCCTGCCGCACCACTTGCAACTTGACCACTCCACCGCGGATCGCAGTCCAGAAATCGACGGTCGCCTGGTATTCGAGATCGGTTCCCGGTTGCGGTCCCTGGGTTTTCTGCCCCTGGGAGAAGACGCCGGAGAAGATATCTCGGAAGCTGCCCCAGCTGGAACCGGCCGCTCCCCCACCGGGTGCTTCGCCGGGGTGATTGTTGGCGTAATCAGAAAAATCAAATCCGCCAAAATCGGGCACGCCCCGCCCGCCGCCGCTCGGCTGGCGAGACGAGTTGCCGCCGGGGGCGCCACCGGAGAATCCGTAGCCTCCCCGCGCCGCAGCTTCCGCAGCCGCCGGATCGATCTGATCGGTGTAGTAACCCAGCGCGTCGTACACGCGCCGCTTCTTCTCATCACTCAATACATCGTTGGCTTCCGAAATTTCCTTGAACTTCTCTTCTGCTTTTTTGTCTCCCGGATTCACGTCAGGATGATGCTTCCGCGCCAGCTTACGGAAAGCCTTGCGGATCTCGTCTGCGGTCGCAGTCTTCTTGAGTCCGAGCAGTGCGTAATAGTCTTTGGTTGGTGTTGTCGCCATATTTCCTAATCCAGCCTAAGCCGCCATCTGAAAAGCGCCGCCATCCAAAAAGCGGTGGGCCGCCATTCAGGCGGCCCGAGCCTACTTTAGTTCCACCACAACCGGGCTTCTACCGGCTCTATTCGACAAAAGAGATCGGGCTCGACTTTATTCATCTGAGCCGCAAAGCTCTCCGCCTCTTCCCGCGTATTGAACATAACCTGGTTGTAAACTCTCCCAGCTCGCAGTTGTTCAAATTTCCAAATCTTGTCCGTCATAAATCCTGCCTTCCGCTTTTTCTCCTGATGCAACAGAGGGCGCTCGCAGCGGTTGAGCGCCCTCTGCCGTATTGCGTTGGTTCTTACTTCTTGTCCGCGACGTCTACGTACTCGGCGTCGATCACGCCTTCTTCTTTCTTCTCCTCAGGCGCGGCAGCCGCTTCGCCCGCGGGGGCAGACGCGTTTGCCTTGTACATGGCCTCAGCCAGCTTGTGCGAAGACGCGGTCAGTTTCTCCCGCGCTGCGTTCAACTCGCCGGCGTTTGCGGTGCCCTGAAGTGCGGTGCGGGCTTCGCTCAACGCTGACTCCACGTCGCTCTTGTCGCTGCCGGAAACCTTGTCGCCGTTGTCCTTCAGCATTTTCTCGACGTTGTAAACCATGTTGTCGAGCGAGTTGCGCGCTTCCACTTCTTCCCGCTTTGCCTGGTCTTCCGAGGCGTGCGCATCGGCCTCTTTGGCCATGCGGTCTACCTCTTCCTTGCTCAGACCCGAAGAAGACGTAATCGTGATCTTCTGATCTTTGCCGGTGGCATTATCCTTCGCAGTTACGTTCAGAATGCCGTTCGCGTCGATGTCGAAGGTCACTTCTACCTGGGGCACGCCACGCGGAGCCGGAGGAATGCCGCTCAACTTGAACTTGCCCAGGGTGCGGTTCTGTGCCGCCATCGGACGTTCGCCCTGCAGGACGTGCACTTCGACTTCCGTCTGGCTGTCCGCCGCCGTGGAGAAGGTTTCCGTCTTCTTGGTCGGGATGGTCGTGTTGCGGCCAATCATCTTGGTCGCTACGCCGCCCAGGGTCTCAATTGCCAAGGTCAACGGGGTCACGTCGAGAAGCAGCAGGTCGGTCACTTCACCGGCTAGTACGCCTGCCTGCACCGCGGCGCCGATGGCAACCACTTCGTCCGGGTTCACGCCCTTGTGGGGCTCCTTGCCGAAGAGAGTTTTCACCAACTCCTGGATGCGCGGCATCCGGGTTTGTCCGCCTACCAACACCACTTCGTCGATCTTGCTGGCGTCAATCTGGGCATCGGCCAGGGCCTTCTTGCAGGGCTCGATAGAGCGCTGCAACAGGTCTTCGACTAACTGCTCGAGTTTTGCCCGGGTCAGCTTCTTGACCAGGTGCTTCGGTCCGGTCGCGTCCGCGGTGATGAAGGGCAGGTTGATCTCGGTCTCGACTGTGGTCGAGAGCTCGATCTTGGCCTTTTCCGCCGCATCCTTCAGTCGCTGCAGGGCCATTTCGTTGCCCTTGGCGCGAAGGTCCAGCTGCTCATCCTTCTTGAACTCGTCGATCAACCAGTCAACGATGCGCTGGTCGAGGTTGTCGCCGCCAAGGTGGGTGTCACCGTTGGTAGATTTCACCTCAATCACGCCTTCGCCGACTTCCAGCACGGAAACGTCAAAAGTTCCGCCGCCGAAGTCATACACGATGATGGTTTCGTCCTTCTTCTTGTCGAGGCCATAGGCCAACGCAGCCGCCGTCGGTTCGTTGACGATGCGCTTGACGTCCAGACCGGCAATCTTGCCAGCGTCCTTGGTAGCCTGGCGCTGGGCGTCGTTAAAGTACGCCGGTACAGTAATCACGGCCTCGGTGACCGTGGTCCCGAGATAGTCTTCCGCCGCCTTCTTCAGCTTCTGCAGAATCATTGCCGAGATCTCGGGCGGGGTGTACTCCTTGCCCTGGGCTACGATCACGACGTGGTCGCCCTGTGCCTTCACTTTGTAGGGCACCATCTTCATTTCGTCGGTCACTTCGTTCGCCCGACGGCCCATAAAGCGCTTAATCGAATAAATCGTGTTTTCCGGGTTGGTGATCGCCTGCCGCTTGGCCACCTGGCCCACAAGGCGCTCGCCGCTCTTGGTGAACCCTACGACGGATGGGGTCGTGCGCCCGCCCTCCTCGTTGGGGATAACCTTGGGCTCCCCGCCTTCCATCACTGCCACCACTGAGTTGGTGGTACCTAAATCGATGCCGATAATCTTTGCCATTGCTTCGCTGCTCCTGCTCGCCCAGTCCTGGTGGGACGAGTTTCTGGTTTCAAGACTCGCACTTGAGTCTTCTGTTGTCAAGGTATCTGATGCCCTGGTTCACCAAATGGATTCAGGATAAAGAAAACTTCTGATCCAGGCGCATGGGTGCCGGCTCATCGGCCATTGGAGGGGCCTTAAAAAGCATAATGAGCTTAAAAAGCACAGATCACCGCCTCCCTAGACACCGTAGGCACGGAGCGCTGTGGCCGCTCTTTGGAGGTCGGCGTCTTGCTTGGCGAAGCAGAACCGAAGCACGTTTTCTCCCCGGCCCTCGGCATAGAAGGCAGAGCCGGCGACTGCACCCACCCCGGTCGCCCGCAGCAGGTTCCGTGCCTTCACGCTGGCCGTCTCTCCGTCCACCCGGGTGGCATCGGCCAGGACATAGTAGGCTCCAGCCGGGATCGCCGGGGTCAACCCTGCAGCCGACAACGCGTCGCAGATTTTGTCCCGCTTCTCCTCGTACTCCGTGGCCAGTCCCTGGTAAAAGCTGTCCGGTAGGGCGCGCAGGCCGGCGGCGGCCGCATATTGGAAAGGTGACGGCGTGCAGACGTATTGAAGATCGTGGAAATAACCGATTGCGGGAATCCACTTGCTGCTGGCCGCCAGGTATCCCACCCGCCAACCGGTCATACTGAAGGTCTTGGAAAACCCGGAGATTGTGATCGTCCGCTCGGCCATCCCGGGAATGGTCGCTGGGCTGATGTGGGACTGGCCGTGGTAGATGAAGTATTCGTAAATCTCGTCGGTAAAAACGAACAGGTCGTGTTCGATCGCCAGCTCGGCAATGCCCTCCAGCTCCGCCTGGGTGAAGACTTTGCCGCACGGGTTGCCGGGACTGTTGATCACAAGCGCGCGGCAACGAGGCGTAATCGCGGCGCGCAGGCGCTCCAAATCAAGCTCCCAGGTCGCCGGTGTCAGGGGAACAATCACCGGCTCGACGCGCATCGAAAGCAGCGTGCTCCGGTGGTATCCGTAAAACGGCTCGAACAGGATGACCTCGTCTCCCGCGTTCAAGAGCGCCATGCAGGCCGAAGCCATCGCCCCGGTCGCGCCGGACGCGACCAGGACCTCCTTATCGGGGTCCACCATCAGCCCATTGTGGCGGGCAAACTTTTCCGCGATTGCCTCCCGCAGCACCGCAACCCCATCCAGCCGGGTGTAGATATTGAAGCCGTCCTGAATGGCCTGGATGGCGGCGTACTTTACCACCTCCGGCAAAGGGGTGTCGCAGACCCCTTGGGCCATGTTCACGCCCCCGACGGCATCGCACTCCACCGTCATCGAGCGGATTTCCGATTGAATGATGCGAGGAGCAATTTCGCTCAGGTGCAGGCGATTTTCGGTGGTGGCGGGCATGAAAGCATGTCTACCACGTTCAGGGGGGACTCTGTAAAGGTTGCGTGTGACGCTTGCGTAACTTTTGCCGGGATACCGGGTTCATTTACTGTGACGGAGTGCGCGAATTCCCGTCTATGCAGTATGCGGAGTGGTACACAAATGACTTTGAATAGAACAAATCGCTTGCCGTGGTTGCTCTCCGGGGCACTGAGCGCGAGTCTTGCACTGACTCCTGCCCTGGTAGCCCAAACCCAACAGACGCCGACCCCCGGTCAACAGGGCGATTGGGGTCAGGCAGGTCCGCCCCCCGACGTGCAAAATGGGCAGATCCCGGCGCCGGATGCGACGCAGGACCAAAACCAAGGAGCGGATCAAGGAGCAGACCAGGGGCCAAGCCAATATCCGGGTCAGCCGAACCAGACGACCGCTGCCCCCTCAGCCCCACCCGCCACCAGTCCGGGAGTCGGTTACGGCCAGTCACCGCGTCCTGCCTACCAGGGCGGCCAGAGCCGGCCGAGCCCCTACCAGGGGCAGCAGCCCCCGGTCCAGGCGGCGCCTACCTCAGGTCCGGTTACGGTGAACTCCGGAGCACTGCTACCCATTCGTACCAGTGAGCCACTGGATTCCAAGCGAGTGAAACCGGGCGACTACTTCCAGGGAACCGTGGCACAGAACGTCTATGTCGGCAACGTGGTGGCCATTCCCCGCGGCGCGCAAGTTACAGGGCGGGTGGTCGACGTCAAAAAGCCGGGCGAGTTGAAGGGTGGCGCAAGTATCGCGCTGCAGCTGACCAACCTGAGCCTGGGCGGCAATTCTTACGCCCTGGCAACCGATGTTTTTGATACCAGTAGCCCGGGCAAGGGCGGTTACACGGCAAGCAATACCGTCGGGACCACGGTCCTTGGCGCCGCGATCGGAGCCATTGCCGGTGGCGGTCCGGGTGCAGCCATCGGTGCTGTCGCCGGTGCCGGCGTCGGACTGGGCGCCTCCGCAGCGACTGCCGGACCGCGCAGCATTGTGCCGCCAGAGTCGGTGCTTACCTTCCACCTGACGAGCCCGGCAACGGTACAGCCCCTCTCGTATCAGGAAGCGAGCCAGCTCGCCGGTAACTCGGCTCCCCAAGGTGGCGGTTATGGGCGCCCTGGCTACGGACCGGGTCCTGGGCCGGGTCCTGGATACGGTTACGCTCCTCCGCCTCCAGGTTATGCGCCGTACCCATACGCCTATGGCTACCCGGCCGCATATCCCTATGGATACGCTTATCCCCGTCCTTACGTGTATGGCTATCCCTACTACTATCGCCGCTGGAGATAGTCGTATCAGTTAGGCCTGGACTCTCCCACCCTTCGCGCTTTTTGCGAGGGGTGGGATGCCACGTATACTTACTGAGTCCCTGCAATCTGTTCCAGAAGGCTTTCACCACCCCATGATTCGTTTCCTGCAAAAAGACAACCGCGTCGTAAAAATCATCTTCATCGTTATCATCGCAGTCGCCGTCGTCACCATGGTCATCACGCTGGTACCCGGTATCTTCGCCGATGAAGCGACGACTTCGGATAGCTACGCCACCGTGCACAGCGGCGGTGTGTTCGGCCGTTATTTCGGCACCACCACGACGATTACCACGCCCGAAGTGCAACAGGTTGCCGAGCGGATCATGCAACAGAAGCACTATCCGGATATGGTTCTGCCCTACCTGATGCCGCAGGCCGCGCAAGCGCTGATCCAGCGCGAAGTGTTGTTGCAGGAAGCCAATCGCCTCGGGCTGAAAGTAGGAGACGCCGATCTCCGCCGTGCCCTGCAAACCGGGCCCTTCTCGCAGGCACTCTTCCCGGGTGGACAATTCATTGGCGAAGATCGCTACGCCGATTTCGTGCAGAACTACTTCCATACTTCGATCCAGGACTTCGAAACCCAGGTCAAAAAAGAAATCGAGATCAATCGCCTGGAAGCCATGGTGACCGGCGGCATTACTGTCTCCGACCAGGAAGTGCGCGACGCCTATAAACAGCAGGGAACCAAGATCAAGTTCGACTACGCGGTCTTGAACGCCGAAGACCTGCGCAAGGAAATCAATCCTACCGATGCAGAGTTGCAAGCCTTCTTCAAACAGAACGCCGCACGGTATAAGGACGCTATCCCCGAGACGCGCAAGATTGCCTACATCCCGCTGAATCCGACTGACGTGCCCGCCGGCGCGCCCGCCGTGACCAACCAACAGATACAGGATTATTACCAGGCTCACCAAAAAGACTTCCAGGTACCCGAGGAAGTGAAGGTGAGACACATTCTCATCAAGGTAGACCCAAAGGCGGATGCTAAGACCGATGCCGCGGCAAAGGAAAAGGCAGAAGCTCTGCTGAAGCAGATTAAAGGTGGAGCGGACTTCGCGACCCTTGCCAAGGCCAACTCCGACGACCCGGGTAGCAAGGAAGCGGGCGGCGAGCTGGGTGAAATTCAGCGTGGCGTCACTGTGCCTGCATTCGAGCAGGCGGCGTTCTCGCTGCAGCCGGGGCAGATCTCCGACGTGGTGAAGACGCAGTTCGGCTATCACATTCTGAAAGTGGAAGAGAAGCAAACTGCGCATCTGAAGCCGCTAGACGAAGTGAAGGCCCAAATCCTGGCCACGCTCACACGCCAGCAGGAAGCCGCGCAGCAGGCCATCTTTGCCCAGCAACTCGCAGCCGAGGCCGGCAAGACAAACCTGGCGCAGACGGCTGCGGCGCATCACCTGCAGGTGGTGACGACGGATTATGTGCAGCAGGGAGCCGTGCTCAACGGCCTGCCCGATGGATCGAAACTGCTGACGCAGGCGTTTGCCGCCAAGCCGGGCGCAGCTCCCGGGGTTACAGGAACGGGCGAAGGATTTGCCGTTTTCCAGGTGATCGATGCCAAGCCGGCGCATGCGCCGAGCTTTGAAGAATACAAATCGCACCTGGTTGACGACTTCCGCGAGCAGCAGTTGCCGCAGTTGCTGGCTCGCAAGACGAATGAGCTGGCCGACAAGGCGCATGCGGAAAACAATCTCGCCCAGGCAGCCAAGGAGCTGGGCGCGACTTTGAAGACCAGCGACCTGGTTGCTCATACCGCGCAGGTACCGGACATTGGCGAGCTGGCGAGTGCCGCACCCGAACTCTTCGAACTGAATGTTGGCCAGTACAGCAAGCCCATCAACACCGGTCACAGCGGCATCGTTGCCAAGATCGATGAAAAGCAGGAGCCGACTGCGGACGAGACTGCCAAGAACTTCGACGCCACCAAGGAGCAACTGCTGGCCGAGAAGCGAGAGCAGATGTTTGCCGTCTTCGTCACCTCGTTGACCGATCGTTATGAGAAGCAGGGCGGCATCCGCATGAACAAGCGCGCCCAACCCGCGCTGCCACAGGGGATGCAAAGCTAGCAAGCAACCGGAAGCTTCGCATGCGAATCTGCAGAGACAGGTACTGAATGGCCCTCGAACGTTCGTCTGGCTTGCTTCTCCACATCACTTCGCTGCCCTCCTATGGAGGAATCGGAGACTTCGGTCCGGCGGCTTACGGGTTTGCCGATTTTCTCGCCTCCGCCAAACAGCGGCTGTGGCAGGTTCTTCCGCTTAGTCCGACCGGGTACGGCAACTCGCCGTACGCCGCGCTCTCGGCCTTTGCCGGCAACCCTTTGTTAATCAGCCTGGAGAAACTGGTAGACGCCGGCTGGCTCACGGCGGACCGCATCGCAGGGCTACCCGGCCATTCCGGGAATGTGCGCTTCGAAGAGGTGGAGCAATATAAGCGGCCACTGCTGGTCGAAGCCGCGCGCAACTTCCTCGCCCACCACGACGAACAGCAATGGGTACGTTTTCAGCGTTTCCGTGAAGAAAATGCCTTCTGGCTGCTGGATTATGCGCGCTACACCGTTCTCCGCCATCGCTTTCACTCCGGTTCGTGGTTATCGTGGCCGGAGGAACTGGCGCGCCGCACTCCCGAGGCCCTGCGGCAGTTGCAGCAGGATAGCCGGGATGAGTTGGAAATCGAGCAGGCGATCCAGTTCGCATTCGATGACCAGTGGAAGGCGCTCCGCGCCTACTGCGCCGAGCGCGACATCCGTCTCATTGGCGACATCGCGATCTTCGTGAATTTTGACAGCGCCGATGTCTGGACCCACCCGGAAATCTTCGAGTTAAACGAAGACCTGACGCCGATCCGCGTGGCCGGCGTGCCTCCTGACTACTTCAGCGTGACCGGCCAGCGCTGGGGAAACCCCATCTACAAATGGGATGTGCTGCAGAGCCGTGGCTTTGACTGGTGGATCGACCGCATGCGCCGCGCGCGGGCTTTGTACGACATCATCCGCCTGGATCACTTTCGCGGCTTTGAAGCCTTCTGGGCGATTCCCGCTGAAGAAGAAACCGCCATGCACGGGGAATGGGTCAAGGCTCCCGGCGCTGCACTGTTTGCCGAATTGCAGGCAAGGCTGGGAGAGTTGCCCTTGATTGCCGAAGACCTCGGCGTAATCACCCGCGAAGTGGATGCGCTGCGTGAGCAATTCGATTTGCCCGGCATGCGCATTTTGCAGTTTGGCTTTGGCGGCCGGGGTGCGCACAACTACCTGCCGCATCGCTATGTACCCAACACCGTGGTCTATACCGGCACGCACGATAACGACACCACGCTGGGGTGGTGGCAAAACGGCGCCACCGAGGCGGAACGCCACGCCGTCTACTCCTACTTGAATCCGGCGCCGAACGATGTCGTGTGGACGCTGATTCGCGCCGCTTCCACCTCGGTGGCCGACGTTTGTCTTTTCCCGGTGCAGGACATCCTGTCGTTGGGTTCCGAGGCGCGCATGAATACGCCCTCAGTGCCGGAGAACAACTGGAGCTGGCGCATGTGGCCGGATGCACTGACTGCGGACCAAGCGCACGGGTTGGCGCAGCTTGCGGTGCTGACGGATCGTGACGGTTGGGTGGAACCTGAAAAGCCTTGATCAGGCGTCTGCCGGCGGGGGCTTGTTTAAGCCTGTCCAGTATTGGCTGATCTGCAGAGCTGCGGTTAGGAACTCATCGTAATCCACAGGCTTGAGCACATAGCTGTTGGCGAGTAGACGATAGGCGCTGAGCCGGTCTGCGTCTTCATTGGAAGAGGTCAGGATGACCACCGGGAGGTGCCGCGTGCGTTCATCGCCGCGGATCCTTTTCAGAACTTCCAGTCCACCCAGCCGCGGCATGCTGAGATCAAGCAGCGCCACGATGGGGAGATCCTGTGCATCTCTTTCGGCGTATTTGCCGTGCGCGAAGAGATAGTCCAAAGCGTCGACTCCATCGCGGGCGCGGACAAGACTGACATTGGCTTTGCGAAACGCACGCGTCGCCAACTCCGCATCGTCATCGTTGTCTTCGACCAGAAAGATCGTCGTTCGTGAGAGCATGAGCAGCCCCACCGGTTCTGCTCTGTTATCGGCGCCATCGCAGAATAACTTTAGCTCTCATACGTCTCAAACGGCGACGCTATACGCTGCGCAGTAGGGCAACCGGGTAGGTCGCAAAGATGTCGCTCAACAGCACACCTTCATCCGTGGCTGCCAGAGTTTCTCCAGTAAATACATTGGCATAGCTTGTTCCCGGTGCAACGGGCAGTCGCAGGCGATCGTTTCCCCAGGCTTCGCCCAGGGGCAGTTGCACCTTGCCCTTCATCAACGTGCAGGCAAAACGAGGCAGAACTGCCAGTATGCTGCGGCCGCTCGCGGGATCACGGCGCAGAAACGCAATCACGTGCTCCTTGCGCTCTCCCTCCACTTGCAGGGGAACATATTCCCCGCGTCTAAAAATCGCGTGCTCCTGCTGACGTAAGGCCAGCGCGCGGTGGGTTGTCCATAGCTTGCTCCGTCCGTCTTCCAGATGGGCTAGCAACTCCGGGGCAACTTCCTCCAGTTTCATAGCCTCGAGCGCATCGAGCAAACGGGCACGCAACTCGTAGTCCACGGGCCGCCGGTTATCCGGGTCAACCAGGCTCAAATCCCAAAGTTCAGTGCCCTGATAAAAATCCGGCACGCCCGGTACAGCAATCTTCAGCACCACCTGGGCAAGCGAATTCACGGCTCCAAACAGTTTGAGCTGGGGCAATAGCCTGCTCAGAGACTGAACAAACGGAGTTTCCTTTCCCTTCGGGCCCGGCATCAGAATCGCCGTGATGAACGCATGCACTGCTGCGACATAATCCGGATCGGGATTAATCCAGCTCAGGTTAACCTTAGCTTCTGCCAAAGCCTTCGACGCGTAGGCCTTGATCCGCTCCACAAACTCTTCCCGATCCCTAAGGCTTTCCATCCGCCACGGCCAGGCGCCAATGATGGTCTGGTACAGCAGGTATTCCTCATTATTGTCGGGAGGCTGGCGGCCGTCTTGCAGCTTGTGCGTGGTCTTTATCTCCGCGTTCATGCGTTGCCAGCGACGCACCGACTGACCCCACACCTGCGGTAACTCTGACAGTACGTTGAGCCGGTTGCGTACATCTTCGCTGCGCTTGGTGTCATGGGTCGATGTGGTCAGCATCGAATCGGGCGAATGCAGCAGCCGCTCCTCGTTGCTCTGGTGCAAGGTTTCGAGCGAGATACCAAAAGACTTGGTCGATCCGCCCACCTCGTTCGACGAAAGGAAGCGGGTGTAGACGTAGAAGGTCGTATCCTCGACCCCCTTGGCCATGACCGGACCTGTGAGCTGTTGAAACTTAAGCGCAAAGTACAGCATTTCGGGATCGGGTTTTGGCTTGGCTGCCGAGGAGTCGCTCTTCAGGAGCAGCGTCTCCCGCAGGAAATCGAAGGCTGAGGTGTTGATGTCCGGATTGAGGCGCTTGGCGCGGGCGATAGCACTGCGCAAAAATGCAACGTCGCGCTCCGTGTATTCACCGCGATCGTCCGTGTAGGTGCGGTAGACAGGAAAACTGGCAATCGTCTCGCGGATGACGGTTTCGAGAATGTTGTCGGTAAAGTCGCGCGCCCGGCGATTGGAAGCAGCAATCCGGCTCAGCAGGTTGGTCAGCACATACACTTCGCTGGCCAGCGCGGTCTGCATCACCTGCAGTTTGGAACGGTAGATAATTTCGTCGGCATCGGCGGTGTGGCCCAGTACCTGGTCGTAGATCGCGTTGAACCGCTTCTCGTTGGCGCTCTGGATAAAGATGCCATTCGCCAGATAGACGAAGTCATAGCCCGAAGTTCCGCGCACCGGCCACTCCGGCGGCAAATATTCGTGCGGCTCCAGGATCTTCTCTACGACTGTGTACAGCGGACCCTGGCTCTGCGACCAATCATATCCGCGCACCGGATCGAGAATGCTGCGCTCGATTCCATTCGCTGCCGTCTCCTGCCGCGGTTCGGGGCCGCCGCATTGACTGGCAAGATACAAAAGCTGCAAGCGAATCAGGTATTGGCGCGGATTGAACATGCCGTCGCAGTGATCGATACGCAGTCCCGTGACTTTGTGGGTGGCAATCAGCGAGCGAATTAGATTATGCGTCTCGCGGAACACCGCTGGATTTTCCATGCGCAGTCCCACCAGATCGTTCACGTCGAAGAAGCGGCGGTAATTGATCTCTTCCGCCGAGGTTCGCCAGGAAGCCAGGCGATAAGGCTGGGCATCCAGCAGCGTATGCAGCTGGTCGAAACTGCGGGGATCGCCTTCGACGCCGTTGATCGCGGTGAGCGCGCGATGGATGATCGGCTGCATCTCCGCCGAACGTAACACCTCGTGCAAACGCGGCAGAAGTTCCGCCAACTGCAGCCGGCGCTGTTCCCGTAGTTGCTCGTCGCTGGTTTCGTGCGGTGGAATCTCGTTGATCCGCGCCATCACTTCGCGCAGCGGCTCCGGTATTGGTTCCCCCAGGTGGTCAAAGAGGATGGACAACGTCCGCGGGGCAACCGGCATGGAGTGGTCGTAGTAGTAGACCCTCGGCCGGCCCTCGTCGATCGACAGTTGGATATGTTTCGCTTCCAGTTCCGCTCCGTACTGGTCCCCCAGAATGGGCAACAGAAGCTTGTTGCGCATCGCGTCTTTCAGCGGTTTCCAGTCGATATCGAAGTATTCGGAGTACTGTGAGGCGTGGCCGTTCTCGAGCACATCCTGCCACCAGATAGAGTCGTTGCCCACGCCCATGTGGTTGGGCACGATATCCAGCAGCAGGCCGAGGCCCTGGCGCTTGAGTTCGTCGGAGAAGCTGTTGAAGCCCTCGTCTGCCCCGATCTCAGCATTCAGGCGGTCGTGGCGGGTCACGTCGTAGCCATGCATGCTGCCCGGACGGGCCTCAAAAATGGGCGAGGAATAAAAGTCGCCAATGCCCAGCTTCTTCAGGTAGCCGGCGATCTTCTCGGCATGGGCGAAGGTAAAGTCTTTGTTCATCTGCACCCGGTACGTCGAGACCGGGACGCGGGCGTCGGTATGCAGCACCCGCTCCACGCACTCCCGCATATCATTCGAGGCTTCCTGGCGCGGGTTGGGCTTCACCGGTACGGATGCAGGCATGGCACTCTCTACTGGGGACTCGTCAGCAACAGGCATGCCTTTTGGATGCGTTTTTGGGCTCTACCGCAGTCTGAAATGGCGCTGGGTGCTTTACGAATTCGTGCCCAGCACGGAAAATGGAGACAGACCCTATTGTAACGAGGTAGAACATGCCACTTTCCGGCGAAGCCATTCGAATGATGAACTACATTGACGATATCTCCACCACCCTCCGCCGCATTCTTGCCCTGAGCCCGACGCTTTCCGCGGAAGAGCGTAAGCGGGTCGGTGACTACCTCAAGGCCAGCTCTCCCAGTGCCGACGAAGCCATGGCGGCCCTGAACATCAAATAGGCCCCCTCTTCTGGAACCAGCCACCCGCTCGATCCGTATTAAAAACTGGTCTCATGTCGAGCTTCGCGACTTCGGTTGAGTGCTTGAGCCCCGCTTGTGGCGGGACTCACTCGATTTTCGCTGGAGCGATATCGATGGATGAGATCAGTTTTACTGGGTGACAGCGATGCAATCCCCGGCAGACATCTTCGGCGAGGTCTTTCGAGCCATCTGGGCGCACAAGCTGCGCGCCTTCCTCACCATGTTCGGGATTGCCTGGGGCGTGGGCTCTATGCTCTTGCTGATCGGTTTTGGCGAGGGCTTTCGTTCTGGCCAGCGCCGGCAGATGGCTTCGCTGGGCAATAACGTCATCATGATGTGGGGCGGCAACATCCCTGCCGTCCCCAGCCAGCACACCGGCATGCGGCCTTACAAGCTGACCCTGGCCGATGAGGCGTCCGTGCGCGCCAATGCCAGCATGGTAAAAAACATCACCGCCATGCTGGAAAGCTCGACCATCAAGCAAGTGAGTGATCTGGCCAGCAGCGGCGGGCAGGTGACCGGCGTCGAACCCAACTACAGCGCCATACGTTTTCTGCCAGTTGCCCAGGGCCGCTTTTTGCGCGCCGATGACCTGGAGCAGCGGCGGCGCGTCGCGGTTTTAGGGAAGAAGTCGGCGACCCTGCTCTTTCCCGGCCGTCCCGCGCTGGGGGAATGGATGCTGCTCAATGGCGTGCGCTTCCAGGTGATCGGCGTCGCGGGCAATATCGCCCGCGGTAACAATGACAGTGACAATCAGCGGGTCTATGTCCCGCTCACGACCATGCTGGAGTTGTTTCCGTTGACGGGCGAGAACATCCCCCGGGATGCGGTGAGCTCGCTGCAATACCAGCCTGTGGCCAAAGACGACAACCTGCCTGCGGTAGCGGAAGTGCACGCCATCGTAGCCCGCGAGCATGGATTCGATCCTCATGCTCCAGACGCGTTTGAAGAGTGGGACTCGATCAACTCGCAGCGCATGGTGGGCAAGATTTTCGATGCCATGGATCTGTTCCTGGGTGGGGTGGGGATTGTGACCCTGGGCCTGGGCGCCGTGGGGGTAGTGAACATCATGCTGGTTTCGGTCGCGGAGCGCACGCGCGAAATCGGCGTGCGCAAGGCCCTGGGTGCGACACGGCGCAACATTATGACCCAGTTTCTGTTGGAGGGCATGGTGCTTACCGGGGTCAGCGGCGCGTTGGGTATCGCCGGCGCGAGCCTGTTGATGTTTGCGTTGAATGCCGCACTCGGCACCAGTTTGCCCGGCTTCGATGCGCCGCGGCTGGTGCCGTGGTCGGCGGCGCTGGCGTTGGCTGCGCTCACCTTCAGCGGCGTGATCGCGGGCGTATATCCCGCTGGGCAGGCAGCCAAACTCGATCCCGTGGAAGCGTTGCGCAGGGAATAGGAGAACACCATGTGGCGAGACCTATTTGGCCAGGCCTATGAGGCCATGCAGCACAACCGGCGCCGCACCTTGATCACCATCATCGGTATGGCCTGGGGCATTGCCACAGTGGTGTTGCTGATGGCGTATGGAGCGGGCTTTGGCCGTGCCATCGAGGCGATCTTCTCCCAGTTCGGCACCAACATGATGGGCGTCTTTCCCGGCACTACCAGCGAGCAGGCCGGCGGGAAAAAGGCCGGCGTTCCGGTAAAGCTGCAGGTGGCGGATCTCGATCTCATTGAGAACAACGTGCCGGGTTTGTTGCATAGCTCGCCTGAAGTTTCGAAGGACGTCACGGTGCAGAACGAAACCCATAGCTATACGTGGTCGGTGATTGGGGCTTACCCGGCGGTGTCGGAGATTCAGAGGCTGGATATCGATTACGGACGTTTCTTCACCGGCAAAGACCTGGACGAGCGGAATCATGTGGCGGTGATTGGTTCGCAGGCGAAGAGCAAGCTGTATTCCGGGCTGTATCCCATCGGGCAGCGGATTCGGATTAAGGGTGTTCCCTTTACTGTTATCGGTGTGTTGAAGGCCAAGATGCAGGAGGGAGATGACAACATCAACCGGGTGGTCTACATCCCGTTCTCCACCATGAGCGATGTGAAGGATACCAAGTACCTGGATGCGATCTGGTTTAACTACCAGGGCAACTACCAGACGACCGAAGCCGCACTGCGGGCGACTCTGGGTGCGGCGCATGGCTTTCGCGCTTCTGATCGCAATGCAGTGTTTGTTGCAAATCTGATGGAGCAGCTGTCGCAGTTCCGGGTGATCTCTACCGGGCTGCAGGTGCTGATGGCATTTATCGGCACGCTGACGCTGGGGATCGCCGGGATTGGGTTGATGAATATCATGCTGGTGGCGGTGCAGCAGCGCACACGTGAGATTGGCATCGAGAAGGCGCTGGGCGCGCGACGGGGTCATATTTTGGTGCAGTTTTTGACCGAGGCGCTAGTGATCACCGGCGTGGGTGGTGCGTGCGGGATTGCGCTGGCTTATTTGGTTTCGATTGCGGTGGGCCGCATCACGCTCTACAGCGCGATTGCCACCAATGGAGAAGCGGCGGATATCCAGTTGTTGATTTCGCCCAGTAGCGTGGTGATCGCTACCGTGATCCTCGTGGTCGTGGGTTTGGTAAGCGGGATGCTACCGGCGATTCGGGCCGCCAGTCTAAATCCTGTAGAAGCGCTGCGCTACGAATGAGCTGCATCGGTCTCTGGGTCTGCTGCAGATAGCGGCGCGCTAGTCAGTGTCCGGGCGTTTATACGGTTGCTGCAGGTAGCGGCGCGCTTCGTTCACGGCTCCCTGGGTGTTGTCGTTGGTCTGGACGGCCTGGCGGTATTCATTCACGGCTCTATCCCGCTGGCCGGTCACATCGAAAATTTTTCCCAATGCGATGTGGCTCCATACTTCAGTCCACTTGGGCTCGTCGTCTCCGCGCAACGCATCCCGATACGCGTTCGCTGCAGCCTGGTAGTTCTTCTGGTTGAATAAAACCTCGCCGATGCGGTAACTGGCCAGCGAACTGTTGGGGTTCGCCGTTAACGCTTTCTGATACTCAGCCAACGCGCCGGGTGTATCTCCCTCGGCCACCAGTTGCTGGCCGCGCAGGATGGATATCCTCACCTGCATGTCGGGCGTGTTCTTGAGCACCCAGTTATCCGGATCGATCTGAATGCGCCGCGGACGGCCAAACGTGTCCACCACGTACTGCGAATTGGTGCCCACTACATCCACGCGTTTGACTTCGGTTTTTCCTTCGGTTTCTACCCGCAATTCGACCGGCATGTTGAACAGATCGAGATCCTGCCCGATCTCGCCGATGGTGCGAAATCCTTTGTTGTTGCCTAACCGGTAAACGGTGTACTTGTCTACGAACTGCGGAGCGCCGGTGCCATCCAGCCACTGCGCGAAGAAGGCGGTGAGCTGCTGCTGCGACTGCTGCTCGGCCACTTTCTCCACATCGCGGGTGCGCATGGGCTTATCGCCGTATTGGGTGATCATCGCCCGCAGGATCTTGGTGAAGCTGTCGTCCCCCACCTCCCAGCGAAGCATGTGGAACACCATCGCGCCCTTCTCCAGCGTCATCGACTGGAACTGCGGAGAAAAAGGATCCAGGCGTCCCGCGGACGTGAGGGGAATGGTGTCGTAGGCGAGCGCACCGGCGGAAATATCGATAGCGGCCGCCTGCAACGCGGTTTGCCCGGAAACCCTTTCGACATACATCAGCTCGGCGTAACGAGACATGCCATTGGTGATCCAGGCGTCGTTGAGGGTTGCCGGACTGACCATGCATCCCCACCATTGGTGCGCCATGGTGTTGGCCAGCAAACGAAAATTGTTGCGGTCGGCGATGCGCGCCCCGGCGATGGCGGCAATTTCCGGAGCCCAGTACGCAGGCAAGGTGTCATCGGGCAGCTCGACGACATTCAGCAACCGGGTCGAAGACTCACCGAACGTCTCGCCAAAAAAGTCAAACTCCTTATTGACGGTTTGCGCATATTCCGGCCCGCTCTGTTTGTGCGCGTCGGTCAAATAGACACGGACATTGGGAAAGCCGGACACCACCATCGGCTCGTTGAATTTGCCGGCGATGATCGTTCCCGGAAAACTCGGCCGGGTCCAGTTGAAGCTGAATTCCTGCATCCCGCCGGCGGTGACGCGAGGGCTGCCGGTGTTGCCGCTGCCGATCACCCGGTAGCCGGAGGGAACCTGGATATGGATCTCGGCGGTAAAGCGGTCGGTCAGGTAGCCGACCATGGGAAACCAGCGGCCGGCGTACAGCAAATAGCTGATCGGGTCGTTGATCGCGGCCACCTTGAGGCCTTCGACCGGGCTCTCTTCGGTGCCGCTGAGCGTGCCCCCATAGTCAAAGGTGAGGGTTGCGCTGCTTCCTTTGCTCATGGGGCTGGGCAGGGCGATACTGATGGTCGCGTTTGGGCCGCGTTCGCCATTGAGCTGGTGTTTTTGCCCGTCCAGGACACTGTCAACCTTGAGTGCGTTATGCAGCTCGAACACGGCAGCGCTGATGTTGTCGGTGGCGGTAAACGTCACCTTGGCGGTCGCCTTCAGCGTGTGGGTGGCTGGATCGAGCTGGGCATCGATCACGTAGGCGGTAATGTTGATGGTCGAACGTTCCGCGGCAAATGATTGCGGGCTCTGTACGCTCATGACGGCGGTCAGCAGCGACAAGAGCAGAACTTTGGTGCTGGATCGAAGCATCGTCGAAGTCATTCCAAGGGCCTGGGTGAAACACGCTGTGCCGCAGGAAGCAGATCCAAGGCGATACGGGCAACCTGCTCAATCGCAGTGCTACCGCTGCCGTGGGTCTTGAGTGCCGCCCCAACCGCACGCAACTCTGACTGCATTGTTGCACGAGCCTCCTCATTTTCGAGCAGCGGGCGCAGGCTCTCAACGACCTTCGTTGGGGTGAATTCGTGTTGAATCAACTCCGGCACGAGCCGCCGCTCGGCGATCAGGTTGACCATCGCTACGTGGGGCAGCCGGATCACACGCCGGGCCACGGCGTAGGTGGCACGGGAAACCCGGTAGACCACCACGAACGGATTGCCGATGAGCGCTGCTTCCACGGTAGCCGTTCCGCTGGCAACCACGCTGGCGCGCGCGTGCTGCAGGACAGCCCGGGCATCGTGCACCACCCGGATCGCCACTCCCCTGGCCTGGGCGCCGACCGCGTGCACGTGCGCGTCCTTTAGGGTGGGGGCTACCGGCACAAGGTATTCATATCCTGAGCCTAGCAATCGGGCAGCTTCAAGCATGGTCGGCAAGTTGGCGTGCAGCTCCCGGGTTCGGCTTCCCGGTAGCAGGCCAACCCAGAATTTTGACGCATCCAGGTTATTTTCGCTAGCAAACGCCTCCCGGGTGATGGTGGGCGGATCAAGGTCGGCGAGCGGGTGACCAACAAAGTCGGCGGCGACCCCGCGAGTGCGATAGAAGGCTTCTTCAAACGGGAAGATCACCAGCATGCGGGTAACGTTGCGCTTTACCTCTTTGAGGCGCCATTTTTTCCACGCCCATAGCTGCGGGCTGACGAAATAAACCACCGGAATTTTCAGGCGGCGCAGTTCGCCGGCCAGGCTGAGGTTGACGTCGGGGAAGTCGATCAGGATGGCGATGTCTGGCCGTTCCTTGCGTAGGCTGGCTTTAAGTTTGCGGTATTCGCGGTAGATGTGGGGCATGTGCAGGATCACTTCCGTGATCCCCATGTGGGCAACGTCTTCAGCGCGGACAATTCGGCGCATGCCGAGTTTTTCCATGCGCAGGCCGCCGAGGCCAAAAAAGTCGGAGTCAGGGGCAAGCCGTCGGATTTCCGCCATCAGCAGGGCGCCGTATTGTTCTCCGCTAGCCTCGCCGGCAGACAGAAAGACTTTTGCCATTGCTAGCGGTAGCCCCAGGTTCGGGTGCCCCATATCTCGCCTGCCGTTGGCGAGATGTGGGAAAGGAACGAATATTCCGGCCTTGGAATTTCAAACCCTGGCACCTGTCGATTCCCACATCTCGCCAAAAGAGGGCGAGATATGGGGCACCCGAACTCGGGGCTATCGGTAACGAAGGGGTTGCTCATGAATCAGTCCGTGCCCACGGCCAGTTCCTGATCTTTGTACTGCAACTGGTAAAGCTTCCAATAAATGCCTCGTTGGGAGAGCAGCTCTTGATGGGTTCCCAACTCGCGCAATTGGCCCTTGTGCATCACCAGGATCCTGTCGGCTTGCTGCACCGTCGAGAGACGATGGGCCACGATGACCGACGTGCGGCCTTGTACCATGCGCTCCAGTGCTGACCGCACCCGCATCTCGGTGTCGGTGTCTACGCTCGAGGTCGCTTCATCCAGCACCAGAATGCGGGGATCGTGCGCCAACGCGCGGGCGAAGTTGATCAGCTGCTTCTGGCCGGTGGACAGGCTGTTCCCCCGCTCGCGCAACGGTTCGTCAAAGCCTAACGGAAGAGCACGGATAAAATCCCCCACGTTGACCTCATCCGCCGCCTCCTTCAGCCGCTCGTCGGTAATCCAATCCGAACCGAGGCGGATATTCTGCGCGATGGTCCCGGTGAATAGAAATGGATCCTGCAATACGACACCGAATTGCCGCCGCAGTTCGGTGACGTCCTGCTGGCGGACGTCCACGCCATTGATCAACACGCTGCCGCTATGGACCTCGTAGAAACGCATCATCAACCCGATGATGGTGGTCTTGCCGGCGCCGGTGTGGCCCACAATCGCCGCCGTTTGATCGGGCTCTACCACGAACGAGACATCCTTGAGGATCCATTCCACTTCCGGGAGCCGCTCCGGAGAAGTGGCGAGCTGCTGCGCGTCCAGCCGCTGATACGTAAACCACACATGGCGGAATTCGATTCGCCCGGAGCGATCGCTGGCCTGCGGCGCGGGCGGACTCTGCAGCTCCGCGGGCGTATCCAACAGCTTGAACACACGTTCGCTGGCCGCCATCGCTGCCTGCAGGATGTTGTACTTTTCGCTCAGGTCCTGAATCGGGCGGAAGAAGCGCTGCGAGTACTGGATAAACGCCACCAGCACACCGATCGTCACCGTATTGCGCAGCACTCCGTTGCCGCCCAACCAGATCACCAGTGCGATGGCTACTGAGCTCAGCAATTCGACGGCGGGGTAGTACAGCGCATACGCCAGGATGGCGTCTTTGAAGGCCACCATGTGCTGGCGGTTGACGGCTTCAAATTCCTCGAAGGAGCGCTGCTCGCGATTGAACAGCTGCACCACGCTCATACCGCTCACGTGCTCCTGGGTGGCGGCGTTTATGCGGGCGATGGCGGAGCGGATGCGGCGGTAGGAATCCCGCACATGCTTGCGAAAGACCCGGGTGACCAGCAGGATCAGCGGCAGAACGGAAAAGGCAATCAGCGCCAGCCACCAGCTCATGCGAAGCATGATGGCCACAATCAGCGCCAGCACGAATACGTCCTCGAAGATGGCGAATACGCCCGAGGTAAACATCTCGTTCAGTGCATCCACGTCGCTGGTCAGGCGGGTGACCAGCCGGCCGACGGGGTTGCGATCGAAGAAGCTGACATGCATGCTCTGGATGTGGCGAAAGATCTGGCTGCGCATGTCGAACATGACCTTCTGTCCGGTCCACTGCATCAGGTAGGTTTGCGCGAACTCAAGCAGGTAGCTCAAGACCAGGGCAGCCAGGTAGAGGCCGGCAATCTGGGTAATGCCGGTGATCGCGTTTGGGCTGAGCCAGTGTGCCAGCACGGCTGGGGCCGGCTTGGGGCGAGCGGTCATGTAGCGATCGACGGCGATTTTGGTGAGGAATGGGCCGAGAACATCCAACCCTGCCTTGAGCAGGATGGCGGCCAGCGAAACGGCCGCCTGAAGCTTGTAGGGCCGCAGATAGGTCAGCAATCTTCCCATCAGACGGCTGTCGTACGCTTTGCCTACTACATCGTCGTCGTGCTGCTGTTCGGCCATGGGGACCTTCTCATTTTACGTGGAGAACGGCAGAATAGAGAGGCAGCGGATGAATCGGCAGGCTCTTAGCTTTGAAGAAATCGCGGCTCTGGCAAACTAGGGTATGCATAAAGTGCTGATGACGGGCCACGCTGAAACCCCATCGGGGGCGTTTGATTTCAAGATCGGAAATTGGGTGGACGGAATCGGCCTCATCGTGCGAGATACGGGCGCAGGGGACAAAGGGTTCAACGGGGCTGGTATCTGGCCAACAGTCGAGAAAGCAAAACAAATTGCAGATCAGACGGTAAAGCGCTTGCTCGACCCCGACTGCACTATTGTCTGGACAGAGATTTCAAACTGAGACACTACCGATGAATCCTCTCGGCATCTACATCTCGGTTCCTTTTTGTCGTGCCAAGTGCACGTACTGCAACTTTGCGTCCGGCGTTTCGTCGGTTGCGGCGCACCAGCAATATGTCGACCGGGTTCGTGAAGAAATACGCAATGCGCCCCCGCAGCCGGTGGATAGCATCTATCTCGGCGGTGGAACCCCGAGCGTGCTGTCTCCTGCTCTCATCAAGGATCTCGCCCGGAGTCTGCGGGAGCAGTTTTCCATGACTGCGGACGCAGAGATCACCCTGGAATGCGCTCCGGGCCAACTGGACGACACCGCCCTGGCCGCCATGCTGGAGCTGGGAGTCAATCGCATCAGCTTTGGCGTGCAATCCCTGGTCGACCGCGAAGCAGCAGCTACGGGCCGATCTCATACCCGTGAAGTGGTTCTCAAAGACCTGGAACGGGTCCGCTCGGCCGGCGTGCACAATCTGAGCATCGACCTGATCGCCGGTATGCCGCACCAGACGGCGGCGAGCTGGCAGGAATCGCTCGATGCCCTGGCCGCGACGGGCGTTTCCCACGCCAGCGTGTACATGCTGGAGATTGATGATGACTCCCGGCTGGGCAGGGAATTGCTGGCGGGGGGTACTCGCTATAGCGCGCAGACCGTCCCCAGCGAAGAGTTGACCGCCGAGTTTTACCAGACTGCGGTCACGTTTCTCGCCGCGCGTGGATTGCCGCAGTACGAGATTTCCAATTTCGGCGCGCCTTCCCGGCACAATCGCAAGTATTGGCAACGGGAACCGTATCTCGGATTTGGTCTGGATGCCCACTCGATGCTGCGTACACCCGCCCGGCGCTTAAGCAATACCGCCGTGCTGGCGGATTATCTGCAGGGCAGGGGAAGAGAGACGCGCGGGCTGACCCGTGAGGAAGAATTGGAAGAAGCCTGGTTTCTTGGGCTGCGCCTGAACCAAGGTGTCTCCTGGCAGGTGCTCATTGAGGAGTTTGGCTACGACCGCGTCGACCAATTCCGCCCTGTGGTGCGCGAGTTGGCCGATCTGGACCTGCTCGTCGACCGGCAGGACAGGGTTTGCCTGACTGGCCGGGGAGTGCTCTTCTCCAACGAAGTTTTTGCCCGCTTTTTAGGAGTCAGCGAATTACAACCCCTTCTGTAATCGACTTGCGCAGCGATACCGTCACCCGTCCCACGCCTGAGATGCGCTCCGCCATGGCCACAGCGGAGGTAGGCGACGATGTCTACGGCGAAGACCCCACGGTGAACCGCCTGGAAGCCCGCGCAGCCGAGGTGTTTGGACGCGAGGCGGCCTTGTTTGTGCCTACCGGCTCCATGGGAAACCAGATCGCGGTCCGCATGCATACCGAGCCTGGCCAGGAGGTGATCTGCGAGGCGCGCGGCCACTTGTTGGACTGGGAAATGGCCATGGTTTCGGCCTTTTCCGGGTGCCAGATCCGGACCGTGTACGCGGACCAGGGAATCCTCACCTGGCCGCTCATCAAGTCGTTGCTCTCTCCCGGCCTCTACTACCGTCCGCGCACCGGGCTAATTGCGCTTGAGAATACCCACAATATGGCGGGTGGCACCGTCATGCCCCTCGAGGTGGCGGAAGACATATGGGCGAATGCTGCGGATGCCGGGCTGCCGGTGCACCTGGACGGCGCTCGCATCTTCAATGCCGCCACTGCCCTGGGTACGCCGGTCGACGAGTTGACCCGCGGTTACGACTCGGTGATGTTCTGCCTTTCCAAGGGCTTGTGTGCTCCGGTGGGCTCGATGCTGGTGAGCAGCCGGAAAAATATTGAGCGGGCGCGCAGTTTTCGCAAGGCCCTCGGGGGCGGGATGCGCCAGGCCGGCATTCTTGCCGCTGCCGGGCTGATCGCGCTCGAAAAGATGACCTGCCGGCTGCAGGAAGACCATGACAATGCCAAACTTCTGGCACAGACGCTGAGCGAATTGCGACAGGTGGAGATTGACCCAGCTTTGGTGCAGACGAACATCGTCATTTTTCGCCTTCGCGAGGGTCTGGAGGCCCGCGGCCTAGTGAGTAAGTTGGCTGCCCGGGGGGTCCTTGCGAGCTCGGTTGGCCCGCATTCCATCCGTTTGGTGACCCACCATGACGTCGACCGAGCCGCCTGCGAACGAGCGGCCACGATCCTCACTGAGGAGATACAAAAGAGTGCGTAACAGTTCTATAATATTTGGATGCCAAAGTATTCGATTGTCGTGCCCTTCCATAACGAGGAAGAGAACGTAACTGCTCTCTACGACCGCCTCAAGGCGACGATGGAGCAGATTGGCGACAGCTTCGAACTGGTGCTGGTAGACGACGGCTCGAGTGACCGCACCTACAAGCTCCTGGAGGAGATTGCAGCCGTGGACAGCCGCGTCCTGGTAGTTAAGCTGCGACGCAATTTCGGCCAGACTTCCGCCCTGGCGGCCGGTTTTGACCATTCTCAGGGTGATTACATCCTTGCGATGGATGGCGACCTGCAGCACGATCCGGCGGAGATCCCGGAATTTGTTGCCAAGCTGGAAGAGGGATATGACGTGGTGAGCGGCTGGCGCAAAGAGCGCATAGACAACTTCGTCATGCGACGGTTTCCTTCGCGTTGCGCTAATTGGCTGATGGCGAAGCTTTCTGGCGTGGATATTCACGACTTTGGCACCACGTTCAAAGCGTATCGCCGGGAAGTGATTCACAACATTCCGCTGTACGGCGAGATGCACCGGTTTATCCCGGCGCTGGCGTCGTGGTACGGGGCCAGCATCTGCGAGATTCCCATCAAGAACGTGAACCGTGAGCGCGGCAAGTCGCATTACGGGATTGGCCGCACGGTGCGGGTGTTTTTCGATTTGCTGACGATACGGTTCCTGTTGAAGTACATGACCCGGCCGCTGCATTTCTTTGGGACGTTCGGAGCGCTTGGCATCATGCTCGGCGGGGGCATTTCCATGTTTCTGGCCGGGCTGAAGGTATTCACCCACCAGGCGGTGATGGATAGCCACGGGCCTCTGTTTGTGGTGGCCGGCGTGTTGATTTTGGCCGGGATTCAAATGCTGGCGATCGGGCTGTTGGGAGAATTGCAGGTGCGCCACTACCACACCTCGTCGCATCGGGCGCCCTACGCCATCGATCGGCTGGTACGGCTGCGTGCTCCTGAAGAGCCCAGCATGCTGCAAGAAGGCTAATTCTCCACGACCAAACAATTTTGGGTGGCCCATTCAAGCCTTGCTTTGGCTTGAGTGGGGTACTTTGTGCAGATCTCCAGCAGCAGTGACCAAAACCCACTTAAGCCAAAAGAAGGCTTAAATGGGCCACCCAAATTATCTGCCTCGACTCGGGTCCGGGGACGCCGACAAATTCAAATCAACAAATATCTTTGACGCGGGCGCGTAGCAGTTCGTTGTCCGCGGCATAGCCACTGCACTGGGCGGCAAACTCAGACTTCGGCGACTTGGCAAATTGCCATACTCTCGCTTCCGGAACACCGCTCGCCGCCGCGCTCATCGTCTTCTTCGGCAGGGCGCAGCCCGGAGCCGGAGGGCAGACGTCGTTCCATACCCACAGCACCACTGACCGGTCATGGCTCAGAATGTCCTGGGCTGTGCTGGGCTGGCCCGGCACTACAATTCCCGAGCAGTACACACCCGCCTTGTACTCCGACTTGCGCACTTCCGCTACCCAGGCAAAGAGGTAAGCGTTCTGCTCTGGAAGCAGCCGGCCACCCTCTTCCTGGTCCAGAAACAACACTGCGCCGGGTGGAAATCCCTCGCGCTTCGCCGCCAGGACAGCCGCCCTGCCTTCCGACCGGCCCAAGGCAGTCGCGTCCTTCCCGTGTAACTCCGCGTCGAGCCTGCCGTTGTAGAGGATGAGAAAGCCGAAGCCTTCGGCTTTGAGCGCACGGCGCTTGCCCACCCAGCCGTTGCTGTTCGCTCCCGGAGGATTGTTCAGCCAATAACTGGTGTAGGCAAAGGTTTGGTGGAGGGAGGGGAGCGACGGATCGCCGGGATAGTCGTTCCTATCGAATCCCAGGTAGCTCTGGCCAAAGGCTGACGCCCAGCAGAACAGCGCCAGGAAAACTACTCCGCAGCGCCGTGGTTGACTGCAGGTACGGGTATCGATGGGACGCTCGCTAACTGCCGGCCAGCGGCATGCAGATACTTGGAGGGATTGACCGGAGTGTCATGAATCCTTACCTCGTAATGCAGGTGAGGTCCGGTGCTGTGTCCCGAAGAACCGACATATCCAAGAATGTCGCCGCGGCGGACTTCCTGACCGGTGGTTACGGCAAAGCCGGAAAGGTGGGCATACAGGGTCTGAATGCCGTGGCCGTGGTCGATGATGACCTCACGTCCATAGCCGGTGCCCATACCAGCCTTGATCACTGTGCCGTCGGCGGGGACGCGGACCGCGTCACCAAGGATGGTTGCGATGTCGATGCCGCTATGAAATGCCCCTTCCCCATTAAAGGGGTCCAGGCGGGCGCCGTACGAACTGGTCACAACACCTTTTACCGGCCACTCGGAGGGTGCGCTGGCGAGGTCTACCGTGCCGCCATATAGAGTCGGGGTCGGGAACCGGGGTGACAGATCGAAGCGCAAAATCTCGCCCGACATGGCCGAGGAGCGCAGCGCCGTCAACTGGTCGAGAGATTGGCTATATTGTTGATCGCCAATGAGTTCCGTCGCTTGGCTGGCAGTCGCTTTGGCCCGGCTCAGGGTGGGCTTGCCCACTTTATTTTGACGCAGGCCGTAGAGAGCACTGACTTCGCTCGCCAGGGAGCCCAGCGAAGCGGCTTGCACATCCTTCTCATGGGCGACCTGCTCGAGTTGCAGATAGTCGTGCCGGATGGTCTCCCGCTCGGTGCGAACCTGGTTGTAATGGGCGGTCTTCAGCAGCATGCGGCTGTATGATCCGGCCATGCCGGTGACCGTGAAAATTCCGATAACTGCAGCCGCAACAAAGATATACGCGTAGTGCAGAGGGATCGGTATTTTGCGCAACTCGCCGTCTTCCTGACGGGCTACGAAGATGATGTAGTAGCGTTTGCGCAACGTACTCATCCTTAGGGGGAATTGGCCCTGTACCCGGTACGCCACTTGCCACTTGAGGCAAACTGTGGAGTTCTGATACAAGCACCGAATCTTGACCCTAACAGAGTGAATCTATTGGGTCAAACCCGGAAAGTTGCATTACCAAGGTATGCTGGCGCCATGGCTGCACCCAGTGAGCGGGCGTTGATCGCGGGTATCCGGGCCCGGGCGGGGCTATCGCGCAGCAAAAGCATCCTGAGCATTCGGTATCGGGGACGATTGTGCGGTGCTGCGGCCCCGGCCGCGGCAGGAGTTGGTGGTCACCACCGACCTCTCGCTCGAAAAGGTGCATTTCCGTCGCGACTGGCATCCGCCGCAAAGCGTCGGCCACCGCTGCTTGGCGCGCGGCCTGAGCGACCTGGCCGCCATGGGCGCGCGCCCAGAAGCCGCTTTTCTTTCGCTTGCCTTGCCAAAGGGACTGACCGGCTCCTGGATGGAGCGTTTTTTCGACGGATTATTGGCTTTGGCGGAGAAATACCAGGTGCCGCTGGCGGGCGGAGACACGGCCAAATCCCCCACGGGCCTGGTGATCGCAGACATCGTCCTGCTGGGCAGCGTCCCCAGAGACAGAGCGTTGCTGCGTTCCGGAGCGCGGGCTGGCGACATCCTTTATGTCACTGGCGCGTTGGGAGGATCAGCCGCGGAGTTGGTAGCGCTGCAACGCCGCCCGGCAGCATTTCGTAAGCCGGATGAGATACGGCACCCGCACCTTTATCCAGAGCCGCGAGTGGCTGCTGGAATGGCGCTCATGCGCCGCCGCCTGGCCACGGCGGCCATCGACCTGAGCGACGGGCTCTCGACCGATCTGTCTCACCTCTGTGAAGAGAGCGGCCTGGCGGCGGAAATCGATGCTGAGGCGTTGCCCATCGATGCCCGCGCCACGGTGGAGCAGGCGTTGCATGGCGGGGAGGACTACGAGCTCCTCTTTACGGCAAGCGCTAGGACGGCCATGCCCAGGTCGTTGGGAGGAGTATCGGTCCATGCCATTGGCCGGATGAAGAAGCGTGGAAAGGCGCCCATGGTGGAGATACGCAGGGGCGGCCAACGCGAGGCTTTGCATGCGGGCGGGTGGGAGCACTTCCGCTCTTGATAGCATCGGAAGATACCTATGCCGAACGCTACCCGGGTGCGGTTTGCGCCCTCTCCTACCGGAATGTTGCATGTGGGCAATGCCCGCACCGCGCTCTACAACTGGCTCTTTGCACGCCACAATGGCGGTGACTTTTTGCTCCGCGTCGAGGATACCGACGTGGAACGAAGCGAGGCCCGCTACGAAGTCCAGCTGATGGAAGACTTGCGCTGGCTTGGCCTGGACTGGGATGAAGGGCCGGAAATTGGGGGCCCCTACGGGCCATACCGCCAGACCGAGCGCATGGACATCTATCAGCGGCACACCGATCAGCTGCTGCACGAGGGGAAGGCCTACCGCTGCTTTTGTACTCCTGAGGAGTTGGAGCAGGAGCGTCAGGCCGCAGTGCGCGAGCAGCGGCCCCAGATCTATTCCGGCAAATGCAGAACGCTCAGACGGGAGGCTTTGGGCGAGCCGTTCGCGGTGCGTCTCGCGGTACCGGATACCGCGCTGCGCTTCCACGACATTGTGCGCGGCGACGTGGAGTTTGCCAGCGACGCGGTGGGGGACTTCATCCTGGTTCGTTCCACAGGCGTGCCGGTATACAACTACGTGGTGACGATCGATGATGCGCTGATGAAAATCACGCATGTGATCCGGGGTGACGATCACATTTCCAACACACCACGCCAGGTGGCGATTTATGAGGCCTTCGGTTGGAGCCTGCCGCAGTTTGCCCATCTCTCCACCATTCTGGGCAGCGACCGCGAGCGCCTCTCTAAGCGACATGGCGCGACTTCGGTCGCGAGCTTCAGAGAAATCGGAATTTTGCCGCAGGCGCTGGCGAATTATCTGGCGTTGCTGGGCTGGGGAGCAGAAGGGGGTACGCGCGAGACCTTCACCCGCGAAGAATTGATCGCGGAGTTCAAGTTGGAGCGGGTGACGCCTTCCCCTGCAGTATTCGATTGGGACAAACTGCATTGGCTGAACCGGCATGCCATCAAGCTAACGCCGGTCGCGGAACTGAGGCGGTTGTCCTGGCCTTACTTCGCTGTGCGGAATTGGCTGCCCGCAAAGCCCACGGCAGCAATCGAGAACTGGTTCGACCGGGTGCTGGAGCTTTTTGTGCCGGCGGTCGATCAGCTCCAGCAGCTTCCCGATAAAGCCGCGGCTTTGTGGCAATCGCCTTCGGTGAGTGCCGACGATGCCGGCCTGCTGACCTCAGAAGCTGGAGCGCGCGTGGTGAGCAGTTTTACCGCGAAAATTCTGGCGGAGCCTGGTCCATTGAGTGCTCCTCGATTCAAGGAAGTGATGAACGAGGTGAAGACGGAGACGGGCGCGAAGGGGAAAGACCTGTTTCATCCAGTGCGTATTTTGTTGACCGGAGCGCACTCGGGACCGGAGTTCGACAAACTGATTCCTCTTCTCGAAGAGGGCAGCCGGCTAGACCTGCCGACCCGGGTATTAAGTGTGCGCGAGCGGATTGAAAAAGTGTGATCGATCTCAGCTTCGCACACGACTGGCACGCAGACGTGCTCGCTGCCCGGCCACTGATTCTGCCCAAGCGGCAGTTTGTTTATCCCGCGCAAGTTGAGGAAGTGGAGCGGGGCGCTCTCGAAGTGCTGATCCGTCCCGCTGGTGGAGCACTGCCTTTTCTTGCAACGTGCGCCTTGGGATTCGCCGATCCCGCAGTACCGACGGGCGTCTGGAGTTGTCCCAATCCGTCCTGGATCTGTGTTGCTGCGGGCGGATATGTCTACCTCATCGATACGCGCGATCCGGCGCGATGGGAGCAAGTGGAGTATCGCCCAGTCACGGAGATCCACGCACTACCCGGTCTACTTCTCTTCTCCGGTTTTCATTCCATGCTCGCCTGGGGCCGCGAGGGGAAGCTCTGGCAAACCGCACGGCTTAGCTGGGATGGAGTGCGTATCACCGCGATGGATGCGGACACCGTCACAGGACTGGGCTGGGATATGCGAACCGACCAAGAGCTCAGCTTCGAAGTGGATCTGAAAACCGGTGAGCACCGCGGCGGCGGTTACCTGCGGTAGAAGCTCAACGCTGCGTCGCCTTGTTCCAGAACACGATACCGCTGGAGTATCCCGTAATTTTCCGCAAGTGGGGATTTGCGGGCGTGTTCCGCGACCACGATACCGTCCGCGGCCAGTTGTGTGTCGATACGGGTCAGGGTCTGAACGTACTCTGCGCTCTCTGCGTAGGGTGGGTCCAAATAGAGGATGGTGCAGCCGGTGAGACGGTTCAGCCCTGTTGCGACACTGCACGACTCGATTTTGAAACCGGAGCGGATGGCCAGCGCGGCCAGATTCTCGCGGATCGCCGCTACGGCTGGCGCAGCGTTGTCAATGAAATACACCATCGCCGCGCCGCGGCTCAGCGCCTCGATACCGACCGCTCCTGAGCCCGCATAGAGATCGGCAAATACGGCTCCTTCGATCCGCGGCGCGAGTACATTGAAGAGAGTTTCCCGCAGGCGATCACTGCTTGGCCGGGTCGCCAGGCCGCGAGGTGCGGCCAAACGCCGCGAACGGTATGTGCCGGCAATTACCCGCATCGGGTCCGATGGTAAATGAATCCTCAGCGGAAGGTTCTACAATGCAGGAAGCAGCAAGCAAGGACGGATGCAATGCGTGGATGGTCGTTTCCTCTAGGGCGTTGGATGGGTGTCGAGCTGCGCATCCACACCTTCTTCATCCTGCTGTTGGGCATCTGTATGGCGTACAACGAGAGCATTCATCTCTCGATGTTTCGTGGAGTGGGACTGTGGCTGCTGCTGCTGGGAGCCGTGGCCGTGCGCGAAGCGGCTCGCATGATTGTCGCGGCCTATCACGGGCTGCAACTGAGAAATATTCTGCTGCTGCCGATCGGTGGCCTGATCGCCTACGCCAACGCTGAGAGCGCCGAGAATGCCGGCGTTCCCAAGGTGCAGTGGCGCATGGCGCTTACGGGGCCGATCGCCAACCTCAGTTTTGCCCTGGTGATGGCCATGCTCATGCTCGGCATGGCGCCTACCCTGAACCTTTTGGAACGGCCGTGGATCACGCCCGCACATCTGATCCGCAGCATCATCTGGCTCAACGTATTTCTTGGTGTGTTGAATCTGTTACCGGCGTATCCGCTGGATGGCGGCAGACTGGTTCGCGGAGGCGTTGGGCGCGCGCGGGGCACGCAACAGGCGTCTCGCGTGGCGACCGGTTTGGGACAAGTACTGGCCATGGTTGCGATCATCGCCGGCCTGGTGTTGATGAATGCGTGGCTGCTGATGGCCGGATTTTTTATCCTCATCGGCGCTCAGTTGGAAGACCAGGGTGTGCTCTTTCAAAGTGTCGTTGACACGGTCAACATGCAGGACATCATGTTGACTGAGTTCTCTATGCTCGCTCCTTCGGACACTCTGGAAGACGCGCTGCATAAATCGATTCATAGTCTGCAGGACGACTTTCCCGTGGTGCGGGGAGACAATCTGGTCGGCATCATTTCGCGGCAGAGCATTCTCTCGGCGCTGCGCAGTGAAGGAAATGGTTATGTGCAGGCGGTTATGTCGCGAAGCTTTCACGTGGCCCAGCCGGAAGACTCGCTGGGCACCACCATCAGCCGCTTTGCCGGTCGCGGACTGTCCCTGGTCCCGGTGACCGAAGGTGAGCGCATTGTCGGCATCGTGACGTTGCAGAATCTCATGCACTCCATGAGCCTGCTGGCGGAGAGCCGCAAATTGCGCCGCCAGAGCCAGGAATAATCGTTGGCTCTTGAAAGCGGCCTGTACCTGGTCGCTACCCCGATCGGCAATCTCGAAGACATAACTCTGCGCGCGCTGCGGATTCTGAAAGAAGTCGACCGCATTGCTTGCGAAGACACGCGGCAGACGCAGAAGCTGCTCAATCATTTTTCAATCGCCACGCCCACCGTCAGCTATCACGAACACAACGAGCAGAGCCGTACGGTGGAATTGCTGGCGTTCCTGCAACAGGGTGGAAGTGTCGCGGTGGTGACGGATGCGGGTACGCCGGCTTTCTCTGATCCTGGACTGGAATTGGTACGCGCGGCGGTGGCTGCTGGGATACCGGTTGTTCCCATTCCGGGAGCCAACGCTGCCCTCAACGCCCTGATCGCTTCAGGCTTCGATACGGAGCGGGTTCTCTTTGCCGGGTTTTTATCGGCCAAGCCCGGAGCTCGCCGGACGGAGCTGGAGGGGCTGGCTGCTCGCTCGCAGGGGTTGACCCTGGTTTTCTATGAAGCTCCGCACCGCATTCTCGAGACCTTGGCGGATGTGGAAGCGGTTTGGGGGGAGTCCGTGCGCGCGGTGGTGGCGCGCGAGTTGACCAAGCTGCATGAAGAGTTCCTGCGCGGCACAGCGAGGGAGATACGCGAGCAGCTCGCAGCCCGCGATCGCATCCGCGGCGAGATCGTCCTGCTTGTGGACAGTACATCGGTAACGGCCGCGGTGAAGCTTACCGGAAGTGTGCGGGAGCAGGTTTCTGCGCTGATGAAGGCTGAGGATCTGGACGAGAAGGAAGCGCTGAAGCGCGTCGCCCGGGAACGCGGGGTATCGAAAAGTGACGTCTACCGCGAGTTACAGCGAGACCGCTCAAAAAAGTAGGGTCCACGGCAGCTTTCCAGGAGCTTAGGTGGTCTTGGGTGGTAGCTGCCAGGCGGGTGTTGGCCGCTCGGCCAGAGGCAGGTCGCGTCCCTTCACCCGGTCATACTGATAGCTGTCGCTGGTGGTTCCCAACGACTCGTTGTACAGGCTGGGGTCTCCAACGACTTCGCGCAGCTCCTCGCCGAAGCGATGGACAGCCTTCAGGGAATCTGCTGTCGCCGGAACCTCCAGGCGGGGGGTCTTCCAGAACTTTTGGTATCCCCGGTCGAGCAGGATCGCCACGTCTCCCCCCAACAGGAAACCGGGCCGTTCCGCCCACGTAATTGCGATGTGGGGAAGCTTGTCGTCGCTCTTGGCAGCCTGGGCGAGAATCGCCCCGGCGCCGTATTTCCGCACCAGCAGCTGGTTTGCGACCCCGGAGACTGTTTGCACATCAAATCCCAAGGTGCGCAACGTGCTCAATATCTCGTCAAACTTTAGAAAGTGTACTTTTGTCCGCATCGTTCCTACACTAGTGGTGCCCTGCCACAACTTTCGCACAGCAGCGCTCCCGCCTGCAACGGGGCAAGATAAAGAGACCCATGCCAACTGAAGTGCAGACCTTGCTCGGAAGCACCATCCTGGAAAGAATCGGGAACACCCCCCTTCTGCGCCTGGGCCGTCTGACCGCTCACCTGCCGGGCATCACCCTCCTGGGCAAAGCCGAGTGGGCCAACCCTGGTGGATCGGTGAAAGACCGGGCTGCTTCTTCCATCGTCGCGGCCGCCCAGGCCCATGGTTGGCTGGCGGGCAGACACCTGCTGGACGCGACCAGCGGAAATACAGGCATCGCCTACGCCATGCTGGGCGCAGCGAATGGTTTCCCCGTCACCCTCTGCATGCCGGCGAATGTGTCTCCGGAGCGGAAGCGGATTCTGGCCGGTTACGGAGCCAATATTGTCTGGACCGATCCTGCGGACGGCTCTGATGGCGCGATCATGAAAGCGCGCGAACTGGCGCAGGACCAAGCTAAGTATTACTACGCCGATCAGTATGGCAACCCGGCCAACTGGAAGGCCCACTACCAAACCACGGCCAACGAGATCTGGCGGCAGACCGACGGCCGGATCACTCACTTCCTGGCCGGGCTGGGCACCAGTGGAACCTTTATGGGAACCACGCGCCGTCTTAAGGAGCTGAATCCCGCGATCGAGTGCATCGCCATGCAACCGGATTCGCCGTTCCATGGGCTGGAAGGGCTGAAGTACATGGCCACGGCGATTGTGCCTCCTATTTATGATGCCCAGGTGGCGGACCGCCATGTGCAGCAGTCGACGGAAGAAGCCTACGAGATGGCCAAGCGGCTGGGGCGCACCGAAGGTTTGCTAATCGGCATTTCTGCGGCGGCTGCGGTCGCGGCCAGCCTGAAAATCGCGAAAGAAGCAGCCAGCGCCGGCAAGGAAGCAGTGATCGTTACCATACTGTGCGACTCAGCCGACAAATATCTGAGTGAGCGGTTTTGGGAGCAATGATGCTCAAGATCAGTGACGCCATTCACCGCCAACTGCGCCGGCATGGCGAAGAGACCTATCCCCATGAGTGCTGTGGCGTGCTTCTCGGCCACACCCTCGATGGCGCGAACGAAGTGGAGACCGCGGTTCGCGCCGGCAACACGCGTACCGACTCCGCCCATAACCGCTATCACATCGCTCCCCACGAGTTGGTCAAGATCCAGCGTCAGGCGCGTGAGCAGGATCTCGATATTGTGGGTTTTTACCATTCCCATCCCGATCATCCGGCTCGCTGGTCGCAGACAGACTTTCAGGAAGCCCATTGGCTGGGCTGTTCGTATGTGATTACGAGCGTCGACAAGGGGAAAGCCGCGCAAACGAATTCGTTTTTCCTGGCCGGCACGGGCGAGGACGACAAGCACTTTGAAGACGAAGAAATCCGCGTATTAACCACCTAAGAAAGAGAGTGCGTTCCATGAAGATCCACATCCCTACTCCTCTGCGCCAATTCGCCGCCAAGCAGGCGACCGTGAGTGTCACGGCCGCGACCGTTGGCGAGGCGCTCGAGGAACTGACCGTCACTCATCCAGAGCTGAAAAAGCACTTGTATTCCGACGAAGGCAAGCTACGCGCCTTCGTCAACGTGTACCTCAATGACGAAGACATCCGCTACCTGAGCGATAAGGAAAACACACCGGTAAAAGACGGGGATAGCCTGTCGATTATCCCGTCGATTGCGGGTGGCTCGCCGGTTACCGAATCGCCTGCCGCGCTGCCCTCGCTGAACAACGAGGAGATAGCGCGCTACTCCCGCCACCTGATCCTGCCCGAGGTGGGCATGGAGGGGCAACAGAAACTCAAGGCTGCCAGGGTGCTCTGTGTGGGCACCGGAGGCCTCGGCTCGCCGTTGGCCTTTTACCTGGCTGCGGCCGGGATCGGTACCCTGGGGCTGGTCGATTTCGACGTGGTCGACTCCAGCAACCTGCAGCGGCAGATCATCCACAGTACGAAGGATATCGGCCGCCCCAAGCTGGACTCTGCGGAAGAGAAGCTGAAGGCGCTCAATCCGTTCATGAACGTCGTCAAGTACAACACCATGCTGATGAGCGATAACGCCATGGAGATTTTCAAGGACTTTGACATCGTGGCGGATGGTACCGACAACTTTCAGACTCGCTACCTGGTGAACGATGCCTGCGTGCTGAGCGGGAAGCCGAACGTCTACGGTTCGATTTTCCGTTTCGAAGGCCAGGCCAGCGTCTTTGCCACCGAGCAGGGTCCCTGCTACCGGTGCCTCTATCCTGAACCCCCGCCGCCGGGGCTGGTCCCTTCCTGCGCCGAAGGCGGCGTGCTCGGCATTCTGCCCGGACTGGTCGGTGTCATCCAGGCGACCGAGGTCATCAAGCTCATCCTCGGTCAAGGCGAGCCCCTGATCGGACGCCTGCTCCTGGTGGATTCGCTGACCATGCGCTTCCGTGAGCTGAAGCTGCGCAAGAATCCCGACTGCCCAGTATGCGGAACCCATCCTACGGTGACCCAGTTGATCGACTACGACCAGTTTTGCGGAATTCAGCCTGCTCCGGCGGCCGATGCACCGATGCTCAACGGCATTGAACAACTGCCGGTCACCAGCTACAAGCAGCAGCGCGATGCGGGCAAGGATTCCTTCCTGCTCGACGTACGGGAGCCGCACGAATACAAGATCGCGCAGATTGGCGGTTATCTCATTCCGTTGGGCGATCTGCCCAATCGCGTCGGCGAACTCGATAAGACGCGGGAGATCGTTGTTCATTGCAAAATGGGTGGCCGCAGCCAGAAGGCAGCCGAGTTCCTGCAGCAGGCAGGTTTCAAGGTGAAGAACCTGGCCGGCGGTATCCAGGCCTGGAGTGAGCAGATCGATCCCAACGTGCCGAAATACTAGACGCGGTTGAAAAAAGCAGCAGAGCGTAGTGGAGGGACCTGCTGTTCTGCAAGCGCCCTTGAGTCCGCTCTGCTGTCTGTTTGCTGCAGGCACTGCGCGCTCGGTATACTCCGTGAGTTTGCAGATTGATGTTTTTAAGGGCAGGGAGCCCGCATGGACCTCGTAGTCATTCGCGTCCTCTTCATCGTTGTTCTTACCGCAGCTTGTTACTTCCTCCAGCCCTTTGGTTTGGCGCCCTGGGCGGCTGCCGTCGCCGGCGCCGTTGCGGCTGCCGCCGTCATCATTTTTGAGTTGCGCGTCCGCGCGCTCAGCATTAAGCGGTTGCTGGGAGCGGTTTTGGGCAGCATTCTGGGCATTGCTGGCGCCGCCCTCTTCGGGATGGTGCTGGCCGGCAGTCTGCCTCCCGGGGGGACGCGCGCCCTGCTGCAGCTTTTTGTGCTCATGCTGATGTCCTATATCGGACTCATGGTCGGCGCCAGCAAAGGTGATCTTTTGAACTTCACCGGCGGCTTGGCCGAGTTGTTTGCCGGGGAACGGAACGCGGGGGGCAAGCGCAACCAGAAGATCCTCGACACCAGCGCCATCATCGATGGCCGCATCGCCGATGTGGTGGAAACCGGTTTCCTGGATGGAACCCTGGTTGTCCCCGAGTTCGTTTTGCGTGAGCTGCAAACCGTGGCAGACTCCTCCGACAATTCCCGCCGCCAGCGCGGCCGCCGTGGTCTGGATATTCTGCAGAAGATGCAGGCCGATCCATTGCTGGTGGTGCAGATTGTGGAGGATGACTTTCCTCAGCTGCGAGAAGTCGACTTGAAGCTCATCGAATTGGCCAAGAAAATGGGGGCACCCATCGTGACCAATGACTTCAACCTCAGCAAGGTTGCTCAACTCCACCAGGTGCGCGTGCTCAACCTGAACGATCTGGCCAATTCCTTGAAGCCCCTGGTCTTGCCTGGCGAAAAGATGAACATCATGGTTTTGAAAGAAGGCAAGGAATACAACCAGGGCGTGGGTTATCTTGACGACGGAACGATGGTGGTCGTGGACCATGCCCGGCGTATGATCGGCCGCGCGGTCGAGATTACGGTTACCAGCGTACTGCAAACGGCGTCGGGCAAGATGATCTTCGGCAAGCTGGAGGATCTCTCCTTGAAAGCTGAGCCGGTACGTTCCATCAGTGAGCTGTCAACCTGAAACCTGCGGCTTGCATCCTTTAAAGGAAGCCTCCAAGTCACTAATTTCGGCAGAAACGCAGAAACAGATTTGACAGGCGGAATCCGGCGGGTACAATCTTGCCGAGAAGCACAGGTTTTATAGCCAAACCTTCCGATGGACACCGCCTGCAAACACCCTAAGGTACGCGTCGTAGCGCGTGAAGAAGATGTCGAATACGTTGAATGTCTGGACTGCGGCCAGGTATTCGACTCCAACGAATTCCGAGACATGGAAATCGAAGAAGAAGTCCTCCAGGAATCGGAAGAAGACCTTAAGTAGCGATCCGGGCTGACGCTGGGCACGGGCCCGTCGGCACGTAGGTGCGTCCTGCCTACCCTCCATATAGATTGGTCTCGATAAACCGGTTGCGAAACTTGCCCTTCGGGTCGTAGTGCGCGAGGAGCTCCTGGTATCGCGCCATCTGGGGGTAGAGTGGTTTGATCTGTGGCGCCGCCATGGTGAACAATTTTCCCCAGTGCGGCCGCGCCTGGAAGGGTGCCAATTTTTCCTCGATCAAAGGCAGCACATTCCTGACCGCCGGCCACTCCGGCTTCCAGGTGAAATGAATTGCCATGGACGGGCGGTCGTAAGCCGTGCTCATCCATAGCTGGTCGGCCGCGATGGTTCGTAACTCGGTGATAAACAGGTGGGGGGTTACCTTGTCCCGCAGCGTCTCTACCGCCAAGATTGCCTCATAGCCTCGCTCTCGCGGGATCAGATATTCCGACTGCAATTCGGCTCCGCTACTAGGGGTGAAGTTGATCCGAAAGTGGGGCAGACGCTCATACCACGGGCCGGGGATCCCCAACTGCTCGGTGCAGTTCTCGGCGGAATGCCCCGCCAGCGGATGCAATTTCCGGGTTGCGAGTTTGGCGCCCAGCAACTCAGGGGCAAATTGTGGAGGGCTTCCGGCTTCCACGCGACGTTTCACCCACACCTGAGTGATGCGATGGTTTTGCCAATCCGTGAAGAGGCTGACGCTGTAGCCACTGGCAAAAATCTCATCCAGGTGGTGCTCCAGCTGCTCCATTCCCAGATTCTCATAAACGACCTGGCTGACCTGGAAGGTTGGCTGTACGTCGAGCGTGACTTTGGTGATTACGCCGACCGCGCCCAGGTGGACCACGGCTCCCTGGAATCGCACCCCATCCTTCTCCCGGGAAAGCGTTAGTATCTCGCCATCCGCGGTAACCACTTCCAATCCAGAAACAACCGTCGCCAGGTTTCCATTCTTAATGCCTGATCCGTGGGTCGCGGTGGCGATTGCGCCGGCCACGGAAATCTGGGGTAGGGAAGCCAGGTTGGGGAGCGCGTATCCGTGGCCATCGAGATACGGAGCGAGTTGACTATAGGTAACTCCGCCGCCAACCGTAACCGTCCTCGCGGCTGCGTTCAGCTCCATTTGGTTGAAATGGGCTAGGGAAATCTGGTTCTCCGTGCTGTCGGCGATGCCATTGAAAGAATGCCTGGCGCCCAGGGTCCGCAGCCGGCTGCAGCTCTTCACCACCTGCCGCACCTCTTCCAGCGTCTGCGGCTGGTGCAGCCGGTCAGTGCTGTAGGTGTAATTGCCTGACCAGTTGGTCCGCGCTGCAGGCGTATCGGCCGAGGCCAGTGGCGCCAGCATGCTGCCTGCCAGGAAGGCGCCGGAGGTCTTCAGAAACTCTCGCTTATCCATATACGGGGAAGGATACAGCAGCCGTGAGCAAGGTGTCTGGTGCCCGGGCAGGCGCCAGGCCGATGGGTGATTCGGTCATGTATCCGCGCAGTTACGGGCACAAATTACCCGCGGCCGTATCCCACTGAGCTATTAACGCGGATGGTGCGTCCTTGCCGCCTGGACAATGGTAAGGCTACCCTCCCTGGCCCGCCAAATCCATTCCCACATCGTTGTAGCGCATGGTGTTAACCGCAGCCGCGCGTTCCGACGGGCTTACTGCCTGAGTACCGTAACCGCGGCTCACATCTCCGTCTATTGCAACTACTTCTGAAGCATTTTGCACCGCCCGCTGGAGTGATGAGGTAACCGTCTCGAAATGACCGGAATAACCCATACGGGTAATAACAATGTCTCAGAACGAAAGCTATTCTCCACCAGAGACTCAATAGCGTCGCACCAGAACGACGACTGGCCGCCACGATGGCTAACCCGGAGTTGCGCATTCTATCCGGGGCACTAATTTGCACGGCTGCTCTTGTAAGACGCTGTCTCGCGATTTCTCAAAAATCACCAACAGTACGAACTCGGAGCTCTGAAACGCATGACGCACTCGGCCAATCCCGGTTTTAAGCGCAGCATGACCCTCAGCCAAGTTTCTCGCAGGCGATGGATACCAGCGCTGGTGAGCGCGCTCGCGATCATGACGGGTGTACCGGCCGCATGGGCCGGCACGGGCACCAGTACGGCCCTGACCGTCACTCCTGCGAGCCCGGCAAGCGGCGACGTCATCAGCATGAAGGCGGTCGTCACCTCGGTTGGTGTGGGCGTCCCGGGTGGGACCGTCACTTTCTTTGATACGTATAACAGCGTCACCGAACCGCTCGGCACGGTCCAGGTACAATCGGCCAACGGTGTACAGGGGACCGCTCTCTTTCAAACTGAGGTTGGCGGCGTTGGTGTCCACCAGTTCCTGGCGACTTATAACGGTGACACTTCGTTCCTCGGCAGCAATTCGTTTACATCGTCGATCACGTTTGCCGGTCCGTACCTTTCCGCTACCGCCCTGGCAAGTACCGGTACCGGGCCCTACACATTTACCGGCACAGTCTCCGCCTTCGGTCCGAGCACACCGACGGGCAGTGTCACCTTTACCGATACAACCGTCAATGCGACATTGGGCACGGCAACGCTTAATCCCACCACCCTCAAGAGCGGCTTCACTCCCTTTACTCTTTACCCCATCTCTAACCTGAACAATGGCACCGCCGGAAGCACGAACGAACCGGCGATTGGCGATTTCAACGGAGATGGACGTCCCGACTATGCGGTTCCCGCGAACGGGGGATCGGTAGCCATTCTGCTGGGCAAGGGTGACGGCACCTTCACCACCGGCACGGCGATTAGTACCACCTCTCCGTTTACGCCCTCTTCGGTCGTGGTGGGCGACTTCAATGGAGATGGCAAACAGGACATCGCAGTCCTCAGCGCGCAGGGTATTGGGTCCGTCAACATCTATCTCGGCAATGGAGATGGGACCTTCCAGACGGCAAAGAACTTCGCGGTCGCGGCCTCTGCCTCGGCATCGCGCCTGCTCGCCGTAGGTGACTTCAACGGCGATGGCATTCAGGATCTCGCAGCCACCAACTCCGGCTTGAACCAGGTGGCTATCCTGATCGGCAACGGAGACGGTTCCTTCCAGACACCGTCCTATAACACCGTCGATCCCTCACCGTGGAACCTGGTGGTCGGAGACATTAACCAGGATGGATTCCTCGACATCGCCGTTGCTTCCGATGGCGGCGCTTATGCCAGCATCCTCCAGGGCAATGGAGACGGGACCTTTAAGCCATTTATCACCGCTTTCGTCGGATCCAGCCAGGTAGGTTCGGTGGCCCTTGGCGACTTTAACGGGGACGGATGGCTCGATCTGGCAACGAGCAGCGCGCCTGACAATAACATTTACATTCTTCTCAATAAGAAGACGGCGGCTCCCAGTTTTGCCGCGGCGGTGCCGTATGGCACTGGCACGGGTAGCGGTCCGTACTACCTGACCCTTGGCGACTTCAATCGCGACGGCAATCTCGACGTCATCTCCGCCAACAACGGCAACGCGATGGTCGATGTGTTCCTGGGCAAGGGTGACGGCACCCTGAACACGCCGACAACCTACTCGGTGGGTGGGAACGCAATCTTCGCCAATGAAGGAGACATCAATGGCGATGACCGCGTCGACTTGACGGCCATCACCGCCACTGGTTTGAGCGTGCTGCTGTCGGGGCAGACCGAGGCTGCATCGCTTTCGAACATCAGCGTCAATGGCTGCAACACGCAGTCTGTCGTTGCGACGTATAACGGTGACACAAATTATGGCACCAGCACCTCCTCGGCTTTGACTTTTACGCCGACGGTGGCGACCACCACCCTGGGCCTGGCCCTCCTTCCGTCCGCCCCTGCTTCCGGGGCGCAGGTAACGTTACAGGCTACGCTCGCTCCGTATAACTACGGTTCTACGACGTCCAACGGAGAATCGGTCGCGTTCTTCAACAATGGCCTTCCGATTGGCACCGGCACCCTCGCCAGTGGTGTTGCGTCAATCAACTACACGCTTCCCAACGCTTCGTATTCCTTCACCGCCAAATACCTCGGCGACTGCGCCTTTAAGGCGAGCAACAGTCCCACCGTCGCCGGAACACCGTTATTGTCCTCGACCATCATCTGGCCGACGCCGGCGGCGATCACCTACGGAACCCCGCTGAGCGCGACGCAGTTGAATGCGTCGGATAACGCTCCCGGCGGCGGAACTTACACGTATAGCCCGGTCTCGGGCACCATTCTCTCGGTGGGAACCAATACTCTGTCGGTAGTCTTTACCCCGGCCAACGCGGCGTACGGTCAGGAGACCGCCACTGTCCAACTCACGGTGAATCCGGAGCCCACGGTCATTACCTGGCCGACACCGACTCCTATCAGCTACGGAACCCCGCTGAGCGGTTTCCAGCTGGATGCCACTGCGTCGACCGGCACGGTCAGCGTGCCCTTGTCGACCTCCTACAATGTCTATGGACTTTACGACCCGAACATGTCGTACGGCACGGGTGGCTTCGATAACGACGGCTACTCTTATTCCACCACGACCCTGGGCTCAACGGTCGTTTGGAATGGTCTTACGTTCGCCATCGGGCCGAAGAACGCACCCGACGCGGTGTCGAATGTAACGATTCCGCTGCCTGCCGGCAACTATACCAACCTGTACATGTTGGGCGCGATGGTCAACAACGACACGCCACCCTGGACCTTTACGGTGAACTATACCGACAACTCACAGACCATAGCTACGATTTACATGAGCGATTGGTTCAACGCCAAGGGTTGGCCGGGTGAATCTGTCATCAGCTGCAGCGAAGATCGCAACACGTCGAGCGGCGGGTCAGACGCCCACTCCGCCTGCGTCTACGGTTACCAGATCGTGCTCGATCCAACCAAGATAGTGTCGAACGTCGTTCTGCCCGCGACGCGGAACATTGTAATGTTATCGATGGATCTCACCACACCGAACATCCCCGGCACGTTCGTTTACAATCCGCCGTCGGGGACGGTCGAACCGGTGGGCACCGATACATTGTCGGTGACATTCACGCCGAACAGTTCTAATTACAAATCTTCTACCGGTAGTGTGCAGTTGGTTGTCGGACCGCCGGTTACGCCGATTGTGACGACCACCATCTCGTGGCCGACACCGGCACCGATCGTCTACGGCACACCGCTGAGCTCGATTCAGCTGGATGCCGTCGCCGAGGGAGCATCGCGGCCGACGCCGGTTGTTCCAAGCAGCCAGTTGTCGGTGAATGCAACCAATCAAGACGGGCAGCAGTACAATCTGTCCGGCTTTGATAATGTTGGCGGTACTTACTCCTACAACCTGTTGAACAATGGCTCCGTCACCTATGCCGGTGCAACCTTTACGCTGGGTACGCCTGGCGTTCCCGATGCCATCACCAGCGGAGCGGTCTATACACTCCCGACCGCGGGTAATTACTCCACGGTCTACCTGATTGGCGCGGCGACCACGACCGGGCAGACCAATGAGCCCTTCATTCTTACGTACAACGACGCCAATGGGAACACGACCGATACGGTGAACATGAGCTCATGGGCCTCATCTGCGGGTTATGCGGGCGAGTCTGTGGTGGCTTCTACCAAGTACAAGGACAACAAAGACGGTAGTACGACCAATGGTACGTTCGATCTGTATGGCTACCAGATTCCCGCTGATCCCACCAGAACCCTGGTCAGCGTGACGCTTCCGTCGACGCGCACCGTCGTCATCCTGGCGTTGGGCTTTGGCTCGAACCAGGAGGTAGCGGTGCCGGGCACGTACACCTACAATCCTGCAGCGGGTGCCATTGAGCCAGTGGGCACCGATACGCTGAATGTCTCATTCACTCCTACGAATACATCCGCCTACACTTCGGCGACTGGATCGACCACGATAGTCGTCACCAAAGCGACGCCGGTTATCACCTGGCCGACCCCGGCTCCAGTGGTGGTTGGTACCAAGCTGAGTGGGACGCAGTTGGATGCGACGGCGGCAACCCCCGGCGGCGCTACTCTGGGTGGAAACTTCGTCTACAATCCTCCGTCGGGCACGACTATGAGCCCGTCCGGCACGTACACGTTGAATACAACGTTCACGCCCACGGATACCACGGACTACACCACGGCGACCGCTTCGGTGCAGCTCATCGTTGGTACGAACGGCAACAGCACCACCGGCGGCGCGTCCTTGTATGCGGATTGCTGCTTCTTTAGCCAGCCCACTCCCTACACCATTACAGTAGGCGGCGTGAACAGCATTACCCCAACGGGAACGGTTCAGGTTGTCTTTAAGGGCAATGTGATCGGGAGCGGTACGCTTGCGACCACCACTGCGCCCAACGCTGCCGCGACCTTCCTGGTGAGCAGCGGCGCATTCTATCCCGGTAACAACGCGGTAACGCTGAAGTACCTGGGAGATCCGAACTACACCGCGACGAGCACCTCGACTACGATTCCCCTGCGGAATCCGGCAATCGTGGTGAACGCTTCGACGGTAGGCCAAGCCACCAACTCGACGATCCATTACCAGTTTGCACAAGCAGGCACCATCAACTTCAACTTCAACCCGCAGGGCGCCAGCAGCACTGAGTTTACCGATACAGGCACCGGTACCTGCAAGAGCGGGACGGCAGAGGTAGCTGGCTTCGATTGCACGTTCATCGTCGCCTTCACGCCCACGCTGCCTGGTTTGCGCAAGGGTGTCATCCAGGTGAACTTCGTACCCAGCGGTTCGTCACAAAGCGAGCCGACGCTGTACCTGTTCCTCTCCGGTATGTCGGATGCAGCGCAGATTACGTTGAGCAGTGCGACCCAGTCCACACTGAACAACACGTTGAATCAGCCGCAGAACGCAGTATTCAACCCCACGGACACGGTCAATGCGACCTTGTATGTGGCCAACAGCATGGCGGCGCAGCTCGACACACTGCCCGCAAGCGGCGGAAGCTTGACGCAATGGAACGCCAACAATACCAAACAGTTGGTTTACCCCGCCGACCTTACGTTCGACGCCTTTGACAACTTGGTCGTACCAGATGCGAGCACGGCGTTCGTATTCAGTTACTCCCCGACCACGCTGACGTCGACCACGGTGAACACGGGCAGCATCGAACTGGGTGAGCCTACCCAGGCAAGATTCGACGTGGCCGGCTACCTGTATATTGCCGACGGCGGCAATACGCCCCAAATTGTTGAGGTTCCAGGTGAGGCCTACACGCCGCTCACGTTGAACCTCGGCTCGCAGAGCGTAAGCTTCCCGCAGGCGCTTGCAGTCGACAACACCGGCGCCAATCTGTATATCGGCGATGGAAACACCAACCAGGTTCTGCAGGTTGGCCTCAACGGAATCGGCGGAACGACCGGCGTCTCGCAGTTTAATATCTCTCCCTGCGATTCGACGGTCACCTCATGCGCGTTCAACTCCCCGGCAGGGTTTGCCTTTGACCCCAACGGTGATATGTACGTGACGGATAGCGGCGCGCGCGTACTCATGATCCCGAGCACGCACGTTTCCAGCAACACGCCGACGACCCAGATGCCTTTCACAGGCCTCGTGAATCCCACCGGCATCTCGCTCGATGGCGCAGGCAATATCTACGTCAGCGACGTGAGCGGGTTTATATCCAAGCTGTCGGTGAATTCGGGCGCCATCGTATTCCCGAGCAAGACCACGCTCGTCACCACGGTGACCAACACCGGCAACCTGGCGCTGACCATCTCTGCGATTACGCTGGGCGGGAGCGGCAGCTTCACGATCCCGAGCAACACGTGTACAAGCGGATCGATTGCGCCTGGCGCCAGCTGCACCATCAACGTCAGGTACAAGTCGACGAAGGGCTTTGACACGCTCACCATCACCAGCAACGCGTTTTCACCGACGGGCGTGACGATCGCGCTCAGCTACTAGCCTGGTCCACTTGTCCTCTACTTGAACCCGAAACGGGTTCGAGTAGAGGATGTGACATGGCCATTCTGTGCTGGAGGTTGACAGCGGTCTGGATCCCACATCTCGAGAAAACAAGGCGAGATATGGGGCCCACCCGGGTTTCTGGATTCTTTAGGGAAGAAGAAATTTGTTTTCGGCCATGCCGGTCACGTTGGTTTGCATGGCGAAGAGGCCGCCGCCGAAGCGCTCCCATCGGCCGGGTTCCGGCGACGCGCAGGTGATGTAAAGTACGCTGCCGGCAAACGTACAGTTGGTAGGCCTGCTGACAGGCATTTCGATCACACGGTCGACCTTTCCATCGGGAGCTACACGCACAATACAGCTACCGCCATAGCGGCAGTTCCAAATGTAGCCATCTGTATCCATGGCTGATCCATCCGGAACTCCGCGGTCGAAGCCCTGGAAGAAGGGCCTTTCTCCGGCGATGGATTGGTCGTTTTTGTTGTAATCGAACGACCAGATACAATTCTCGAGCGAATCGCCCAAATAGAAGCGCGATTTGTCCAGAGTCCAAAGCAGGGTATTGGAAATTCCCAGATCACGGCGCCACTCCAGGGACTCTCCAGTTCCGCGGACGCGATAGAGCACGCCGTCCCGGCCACCCGCGTCTGCAGGCGCACCATCCGCGCCGACGTTGTTGCGCATGGATCCCACCCACAACGCGCCCGCCGGATCCACCCCGGCATCGTTGCAGCGCACGAACGGCCACCCGGGAAGAGCAAAGAGAGGAACCGGCGGCAGATCGCTGTCCGGCTTCCACAGCGCGATGCCTGAGCCGAGAGACAACGCCAGCGTATCCGCGCGGCTGGTGAGCATGACGCAGGTGACAGGCTCAGAAAAGAACCACGTCCGCAGCGTCCGATCCTTCAGCGCATAGCGATGGACCAGAAAGCGGTTGATATCCGACCAGTAGACAAATTGCGTCTCCTGCTCCCACACGATGCCTTCGCCACAGGCGTCTCCAGTGGCAGCAATACATATCGGCGCTTCAATCTTCAGTTGCATGCGCCCCCATGGTAGCAAAGCTGATCTCGAGGATTGCGGCGCTCACCGGGGGCATGTCGAGACTCAGGGGACGCTGACGGAGTGGCAGCGACTCCGGGCTGGTCAGCTTGACCCCGCTGGTGGCGGCGGCCGCTGGTCCGGTCAGGCGGATCACGCTGGCCTTCTGGGGAAGCTCACCTCCGCCTACCTCGACGACGGCGGGGGCAGCGCCTTTGTTGATGAGGGTGATCTGCATTCTGCCGCGCGCGGGCCGGGTTGCATACGCCTTGATCGCCGGGGAAGCGCCATCCAGAAGTACATCTAACATTTTTCCCTGCGCATGACGGAAGGCGAGCAGGCCGTAGTATTCCGGCCTGGCCGCATAATGGCCCTGTTCATCGTCGCCAATCGGGGAGTACGAGCTGATAAACCCATGCTGGTTTACGCCGGTTTCCATATTCACCCCGGCGCAGCCATTGCTTGCCAGCGTCCACAGGTAGTCGAGCGCCCACACCGCAGCGGCCAGGGTGTCGCTCACCGCTGGCCGTCCGCCGCCGGAGAAGGAATTCACCTCGCAGATGCGGAAGGGAACGCCGCTGCTTTGCGCGGCCGCGCGGAGGCGATCAAGTTGGGGCTGAAGCTTTGGGTCCGGTCCTAACAACTTTTCGATGGTGCTGCCAGGGTTTTGCCCTTCGCGATAGTAGTGATGCGTGAGCAGAACACAATCTTTGCCCTCATCGGCAGCAAAGCGGGGGACCCAATCCGTCTTGCCGGCTACGTCCGGCCCGGCAAAAGGAATGCCCGGAAGTTCCGCTCGCAGCGCGGCCTTGTAGCGGCGGTAGTCGGCGAGCCAGGCATCGTAGCTGTAGCCGGCAGGGCGATGTTTCTCTCCCGGGAACAGGTCAGGCTCATTGCCGATCTCGAAGGCGAGCAGGTGGTCACCGGCGAATTTTGTCACGGCGCGTGCCTCGGCGACGGCATTGGTATCCGACCCGCTCCCCAGGTTCAGGGCCCAAATCAGTCTCCAGCCGGTGGCGCGCAGAAAGCCACCCAGATCCTTTAGCGCGGCATCGTTCACCACGGTTCCGTAGGGGGTGGAAACAGCCGGCGCGGTGGGGGCGTACTGGGCGTAGTCAGCCGTGTTGCCACCAATGCGGATGACACCCTGCGTCGCCAAGGACCGTACGAGCTGCACGTAGACGGCGTTCGTGGGGCTCAGGAGCCCAGGGCGTGCCACCGAGGATATCTCGTAGCCCAGTCCCATAAAGTCGGGCGGAATTGGAGGCAGCGCTTTGCGTCCCTGTACGGTGACGCGGACCGTCGGCTGATTTTGTGCAAGGGCCGCCGGAGCTGCCAGCAGCGCGGTGGACAAGCGGATGAAGTCGCGGCGATCCATGGTGTTTGGTATCTCCTACAACTAGCGGGGTCTTCACCGGCCACGCACAAGCTGACAGGATAGGCTATGGCAACCGACCTGTCTGCTTCCCCCGCGCATAAGCACACTGCGTTGCAGCATTTCCTTGGCCGCGCCCGGTTTATCTCCCTGCTGGTCTTACTCGCGGTGCTGGTGGTGTGCGTCGGCTTCTCCTGGGCCACGCGCGACTCCATGGCCCATTTGTCCTTCCTCAAAGGGCAGGCCACGCAGAGCAGGATTGCCTCTTCCGGTGAGCACACGCTGGTCGATTTGCATCCGTGGCAAATTGCCCAGGCCCTGGCTCCTCTTGCTGTCAGCAAAGAAGAGGAGGAGTACGCGCATGAGGCCGAGCGCCTCGCCGACCACGAGGTGAACCAGGCATTTGCGTCGTCTCTCAGGCAGGCCAACGCCGAGCACCAGGCGCCTTCAGGAGACGCGGTAGAGCTCTCGCAGAAGGTTGCACAACTGCAGCAGACGGCCAAGGACGACCAGGCGCACGTTCATAGCCTGACCTCTGCCACCGGCAGTGAAGAGGACGTGAAAATCGCCCAGGCGCAACTCGACCTGGATGTGGATGAACTGAACGATGCGCAACATGATTTGGCCCGAGCGTCGGGCGACACGCGCGAGGCCCTGCAGCAGGAGCTGGCAGCCCATGAAGCGGCGGTGAACAAGACCAATACCCAGGCGGGCACCGGCGAGATGGCAGTGATATCCACCCGTCACTACAGTACCCTCGCGGGCCGTATCGGGGCATGGGCGAGCCAGCGCAGCCGCTACGAACTAATCCTGCAGGCCCTGCAACAAGCCAAAGCCGATGCCGCGGCATTGACCGTACAGCACAATGCGCTCGAAGCGCTGGCGGATGCGCCTGGTGCTGCCGCGACCGGACCCGGCCAACTGGCCAACCTGCAGCGCAGGCGGGAACAACGGCAGCTGCTCACCCTTTTCGACGACCGCATCCAGACGCAGCAGCAGTTGGCCGTGGTGTACAGCAAGTGGGCTGCGCAGGTGCAGTTGCAGCACCGCATCGTGACCCACCTGGGCCTGCGTTCGCTGGCCACGGTCGCTCTGATCCTGATCTGCGTGATCGTGTGCGAAACCGTGGGGACGCACTTGCTGGAGCGCCGTGCGTACGACCGCAGGCGCATGCAAACGCTGCGCATTATCCTGCGCTCGAGCGTGCAGTTAATCGGCGTCGCGTGTGTTTTGCTGATCACGTTTGGGGTGCCCAGCCAGATCTCGACCATCTTGGGCCTGGCGACAGCAGGGCTGACCGTAGCGCTGCAGAGCTTTATCTTGGCCTTCTTCGGATGGTTCATCCTCATGGGCAAGAACGGCATCCGTGTCGGTGACTGCGTGGAGATCAATGGTGTCGCCGGTGAGGTGCTGGAGATCAATCTTTTCCGCACCACGATCCTCGAAACCAGGGACTGGGCGGTCAAGGGACATCCGACCGGCCGCCGCGCGACCTTCATTAACAACTTTGCCATCACCGGGCAGTTCTTCAACTTTTCAACCGTCGGCCAATGGATGTGGGAAGAGATGTCCGTAAGTCTGCCTTCTACAGCAGAAACCTATGCCAAGGTTGCGCTGCTGAACGCGGCGGTCGCGGAGGAAACGCAAGAGGATGCGCAGCGCGCGGAGCAGGAGTGGAAGCGGATGCCCCGACAGAGTGGCCTGAGCCACGTGAGCGCAAGCGCTTCGGTGAATATGCGCCCCTCGGGTGCGGCGGTGGACATTCTGATACGCTACGTCACCCGCGCCTCCGACCGGCTTACGGTGCGGAACCGGCTGTACGAGCGGGTGATCGACGTGTTGCATAAACCTCACGTGGTGATTTCGACCACGCAACCCTCCAGGCTGACGGCGGCTGTATTGGCCGCAGGCGAGCCTTCGGAGGCGGAACCCAAGCGTGCGAGCGAACCCAAGCGCGCGACCATGTACACCTAGACTTGCCGCCAGCCACTTGACGAGCGTGCACCCGCAGGCATCTCATCACCAAGGTCGTTCAGATCTGAATGGAGAGAGAGCATGGCGAAGAATCGCGGCGTTATATACGAGGGTCCGGGCAAGGTTGAAGTACACCCCATCGATTTCCCCACCTTCAAAGATCCCCAGGGTAAACCCATCGAGCATGGTGTCATTCTCAAAGTTGTGTCCACCAATATTTGCGGATCGGACCAGCACATGGTCCGCGGCCGTACCAGCGCTCCCAAGGGCCTCGTGCTTGGGCACGAGATCCTCGGTGAGGTGATCGAGAAGGGGAAGGACGTTCTCTTCCTCAAGGTGGGCGACCTGGTGTCCGTGCCGTTCAACGTGGCGTGCGGACGTTGCCGCGCCTGCCGGGAGCGCAATACCGGGGTTTGTCTCACGGTGAACAAAAACCAGCCGGGCGGGGCCTATGGATACGTGGACATGGGCGGCTGGGTGGGGGGACAGGCGGATTATGTTCTGGTGCCGTTTGCTGACTTCAACCTGCTGAAGTTTCCTGACAAAGACCAGGCGATGGAAAAGATCAAAGACTTGACGATGTTGTCAGACATTCTGCCGACCGGCTTTCACGGCGCCAAGTCGGCGGGCGTGGGCGTTGGCTCAACCGTTTACGTCGCTGGGGCTGGTCCTGTCGGTATGGCGGCTGCTGCTTCGGCCCAGATCCTGGGCGCTGCCGTGGTGATTGTGGGCGACCGAATCAAACAACGTCTGGCGCACGCCAAAAAGATGGGCTTCGAGACGGTCGATATTTCGCAGAGCGAAAGCCTGGCGGACCAGATCGCGGCCATCGTCGGCGAGCCCATGGTCGATGCCGGCATCGATGCCGTGGGCTTCGAGGCGAGCGGGCACGGCGCGGCGAATGAACCGGCGCCGGCCAGCGTTTTGAATTCACTCATGGAAGTGGTGTTCGTGGGCGGGAGTCTCGGTATCCCCGGACTCTATGTGGTGTCAGATCCCGGGGCGCCGAACGAGGATTCCAAGCACGGCATTCTGAAAGTGCGTTTCGGCAAGGGATGGTCGAAGTCGCTCCACTTTCACACTGGCCAGGCTCCGGTGTTGCAATACAATCGCCAGCTGATGCAGGCAATTCTGCATGACCGGCTGCCGATCGCAAAAATTGTCAATGCGACCATCATCTCTCTCGACGAGGCCCCCAAAGGCTATGCGGACTTCGATAAGGGTGCGGCGAAGAAGTATGTGATCGATCCTCACGGCATGCTTGGCAAGAAGGGCAAGGTCGCGTAAAACGAATCCACGCTACATTGGGGTAGCCTTTGCAAGCCAGGTGTTGGCTTGCATTGGCTGCCCGGGGGTTCATCCCACCTAGCCGCCCTGTCCGGAAATCCTTTCTGCCACACATCAGCATCCAAGTTACTTCGTGATGAAATTCATCACGCGCGCACAACCTATCTCGTTCTCCCACCGTCGCGAGGACACGTCTGCATCATTTGCAACAGCGACGGACGCGGGGACGTATCCATCTCGACTAAGAGGCCCGTATGTCCCGGAGTCTGTTGCAAACGCTCGTTCTCATTCCAGCGCTCGTGATTCTACCCGCAGCGCGCGCTCAATTTCGCGCATCGATCCAGGGAACCGTCACCGATCCAACCGGTGCTGTTATTCCTGGAGCCAGCCTGACCCTCACCGATCTCGGTACAGCAAAAGCCTACACGGCCACCAGCAATGGCGATGGCCTCTACAATTTCAATGCCTTGCCTCCAGACGAATTCTCACTGGTGGTGACCGCGAATGGTTTCCAAAAGAAACAGCTCGATCACGTACACCTGATTCCCGAGCAGGCAAATGCGGTTAATGTGCAATTGCAATTGGGAGATGCGACCCAAACCGTGACTGTTTCCGGAGATCAGCAGGCTGCCCTCGATACCGAGACGGCGTCCATCAATGGAGTCATCGGCAGTAACGAAATCCAGCATTTGCCATCGTTTGGACGGGATGTTTTCCAGTTAAGCCAGTTGGCGCCGGGATCGTTTGGAGACGGATCGCAGGCGGCGGGCGGGGGGACCAATAATTTGCCGGCCACGCAGATCGGCGGCGGTGGTGCGACGGACGGGATTTTCAAAACTGAAAATGGTCCTCAGATCGTTGCCAACGGCGGCCAGAACAACGCCAACGGCATCAGCATCGACGGCATCAGCACCGCGAGTGCTGTGTGGGGCGGCACTACCGTGATAACGCCGAGCGAAGATTCTGTCGGTGACGTGAAGATTGTTTCTAACAGCTATGACGCGGAAAGCGGCCGCTTCAGCGGGGCGCAGATCCAGGTGACGTCCAAAGCTGGAAGCAATGACTTCCATGGTAGCGCCTTCATCAAGGCAGACCGTCCTGGATTGAATGCTTACCAGCGCTACAACGGTCCGCAATCGATATTGTCCGGCACTCCAGGAGACCGGGGTCTGCTGCGCGACGAGAGCCGCTTCAACCAGATCGGCGGCAGTCTCGGCGGCCCTATCTGGAAGAACAAGATTTTCGCTTTCTTCGCTTATGAAACACTACGCAACAATACGTCTGACACCGCAGTGAGCTGGTATGACACCGCGGCCTTTGACAAGCTGGCGCCGAGCAACAGTATCGCCTCCACTTTCCTGACATTTCCCGGTGCAGGGGTCAGCGCGAAAGGTCAGCTCAGCGCGACGTGCGCCAACGTCGGGCTGGTGGAAGGCACGAACTGCGCCACCATCCCAGGCCAGGGCCTCGACATCGGATCCCCGCTTAAGACGGCAGTCGGGACGCAGGATCTTACCTACCAGAGCAGCGGCAATCCAGGAGTGGGCTCGGGACTCGACGGTGTTGCGGACATCGGTGAATACACCACGCTCAACCCGAACCAAATGACGGAGCAGCAATACAACGGACGCCTGGACGCGGATGTAACCAGCAACGATCGCCTCACGTTTACCATTTATTGGGTGCCGGTCAGCTCCACCACCTATAACGGCCCGGTGCGGCCTTACAACCTCTATCACCACTCGGCGATTAACGATGCCTTTGCCGGCATCTGGAATCACACCTTCTCGCCCAGCTTGCTGAACGAGGCGCGCGTGAACGCCGCGGGATGGCGCTGGAACGAAATCAATAACAATCCTCAGGAGCCGTTTGGGCTACCGCAGGACAATATCACCGCCATCGGCACGCTTAACGCTGCTGCACCAGCGACGACGTTCAACTTTTTTGGCGCGCCGGGACCGAGTGTTTACAACCAGTGGACCTACAGCTATCAGGATGTAGCCACCAAGGTAGCCGGCCGGCACACGGTGAAATTTGGCGGCGGCGTCACACGCCTCTACTATCTGAACGAAGCGCCGTACGCTGCGCGGCCGCAGTTCACTTTCTACAACGTTTGGGACTTTCTCAACGATGCACCCGAGCTCGAGACTGGCACGTTCAATCCTCTGACCGGGACTCCCACGTTGAACAGAGAAGACATACGTTCTGACATCTACGGCTTCTTCGTACAGGACGACTTCAAACTTCGCCCCAACCTCACGGTAAACCTTGGCGTTCGGTACACCTACCTGGGGCCGATCTCCTCCAAACAAGACAACCTGAATGTGGTGGAGTTGGGCGCGGGTGCCAACCTGCTGACCGACTTGCGCGTGCGCCGGGGCGGCAATCTGTATCAGGCACAGAAGGGAAACTTCGGCCCCCAGGTCGGATTTGCCTGGAGCCCGATGCGCGATCAAGGGAAGCTCGTACTGCGCGGCGGTTTTGGCCTGAACTACAACCAGGAAGAGATCGCGATCGCTGCCAACGGGGGCAACAATCCGCCGTCGGTGACGAGCCCAAACTTCTCGAGCGTTTCGCCAACACAGATCAATCCGGCCATCCAATACACCATACCCAACGACGTCCATTCACTGTTCGGCTATCCCGCCAACCCGAATACGATTGTCGCGTTCAATGCCAACAACCTGCCGGTCACGGGTCAGGTTGGGGTTACCGGTTTTCCGTCCAGTGTTCCGTCGGCGTATACCTACCACTACTCACTGGACACGCAATACGATATGGGACGGCAGTGGGTGGCGACTCTCGGATACCAGGGCAGCATGGGCCGGCACATCATCCACCAGTACAACGTAAACGTGCTCGGTGCGGTGAACGGCCAGCCCCTGAACCCCACGGTCAACAGCGTGGATTACTACAACAACGAAGGCAAGTCGAATTACAGCGCGATGCTCGCCGGCGTCAAACATCAGTTCTCGAAATCGTATCTGCTGGATGTGCAATACACGTGGTCAAAGAGCATGGATGACGGTTCGCAGCCGTATTACGAAGATCCCTATCCCTACAATCCGAGCCTGGCCTACGGCCGTTCCGACTACAACGTTGGACAAGCATTTAAGATTTACGGTCTGTGGCAGCCCGTCCTCTTTCACGGCAACGGGCTGTTGGAGAAGGTCGCGGGCGGGTGGTCGATCAGCGGCATTTTCAACCTGCACAGCGGTTTTCCCTGGACGCCGACCTACGCCAACATCGCCAACGGCAGCCTCTACTATCAGGGCAGCGGATACAACACTCTGCGTCCGGCCGCATACATGGGCGGCGCAGGCCGCAGCCAGGCCAGCAACTCCTTCAAGACAGGCGCCGGCGTGGGAGGCACGTACAACAGCAACTATCCCCAGGGTGCGTTGCAATACTTCACCGTGCCAACGTATACGCCGGTAACCGGCCCCATCCCACAGGTCTTCGCTCCTCCGCAGAATCCCGGTGTGGCGCGCAACTTCCTCGATGGGCCCAACTACCGCGATGTAGACGCTACCGTGAGCAAAGCGTTCGGCATTCCCAAAATGCCGGTATTGGGGGAGAACGCAAAGTTTGAAATCCGCGCGGATGCGTTCAACCTCTTCAACAATCTCAACTTTGCTGTCGGTTCGATTAACACCGCCATCAGCAATGATGGCGTCACGAGCAATCCCAACTTCGGCCAGGCCCAAAGTGCACTGGGATCGCGCACCATCGATTTGCAGGCACGGTTTAGTTTTTAACTATGCTGCGATCGGTCTTGTTGGTCATCACCCTGATCATCACTCCGCTCCTGGGAAGCAAAGCCGATGCCCAGGAGCAGGTAGTGGTCGATGCCCACGCGGAGAGCACCCCCTTTCCTCACTTTTGGGAGCAGATGTTTGGCTCGGGACGGGCCATTCTCACGCTGCGCGAAAGTTACCGCGACGATTTGCGCGCGGTGAAGCAGGTGACGGATTTCCAGTACGTTCGCTTTCACGCCATTCTGCACGACGAAGTGGGCGTCTACCACGAAGACGAACACGGCAGTCCGGTCTACAACTTTTCTTACGTTGACCAGATTTATGATGGCTTGCTGAAAAACGGCGTCCGGCCGGTGGTCGAGATCAGCTTCATGCCCAGGAAGCTGGCCTTCAATCCGGATGCGCTTCATCCCTTCTGGTACAAGCAAAATGTCTCGCCGCCAAAAAGCCTGGAAGCGTGGGACGCGTTGATGACGCACTTCGCCCGGCATCTGGTGGAGCGCTACGGAATCGACGAAGTGTCACAGTGGTATTTCGAGGTTTGGAACGAACCTAATATCGACTTCTGGAATGGAATTCCGCGCCAGGAGTCATACTTCGAGCTCTATGCCCACACGGCGAGGGCGTTGAAGGCTGTGAGCCCGCGGCTGCGCGTAGGGGGCCCCGCCACGGCGGCCGCCGACTGGGTGGACGCATTTCTCAAATACGACGCAACCAACCACGTTCCGATCGATTTTGTTTCGTCTCATGGCTACGCCGATGACACGGTTCACAACCTGCTGGGCACGGACGAAGACATACCCGAAGACGATCGTGTTTGCCGGGCGATTGCGAAGGTCCACGGCCAGATCGAGGCTTCCTCCATGCCCAACCTGCCGCTCTTCTGGACCGAGTGGAATGTGCAAGGCATGGATGAATCGCGGGACACCACGTTTGTCGGTCCAGCGCTCGCCAACACCGTGCGTCAGTGCGACGGCAAGGTGACGATGATGTCGTTCTGGACGTTCTCGGATGTGTTTGAAGAAGGCGGCCCGATCCCTAGGCCCTTCGAAGGTAACTTTGGCCTGCGCGCCAAAGGCGGCATCAACAAACCGAGCTATTACGGGTTTGATTTGTTGCATCAGCTCGGCGATCGACGGCTGCCGAATTCGTCAAAAAACGTGTTGGTGACGACGGGCGCGGACGGAGGCTTAATCGTGGCGGCCTGGAATCTGGTTGATCCCGGCCAACACGGCGCCTCGCGAACCATGGAGTTGCGCTTTCACGGATTCGCAGATAATGCCGGCGTAACCCTGCAGCGAGTCGACAGCAAACACGGTAACGTTTTGCCGAGATACGCCGCGATGGGCAAGCCGCTCGATCCAACTCCTGAGCAAGTCGAACAGCTGAATCGCGAGACGGCTCTGGGTCCGCCGGAGCAGGCACACCTCAGCGACGGCAAGCTCAAGCTCGAGCTGGAACCGAACGCGCTGGTGCTGGTGAAGGTGCGCCCGTAAGCTACCGGGCTGTCCAGCCGCCATCGATGAGGATGTCGGAGCCGGTAATGAAGCCGGCGTAGTCGGAGCACAGATAGCACGCAAGGGCGCCGATCTCTTCGACCTTGCCCCAGCGGCCCACCGGCAGGCTGGCCAGGAACTGTGCGTTGGTCTCGGGGTTGTTCATCAGGGTCTGGTTCATGTCCGTCCCGAAGGGGCCGGGGCTGATGGTGTTGACGGTAATTCCTCCTGCAGCGACCTCGAGGGCAAGCGCCTTGGTGAAGCCGAAGAGCGAAGACTTCGCCGAGGAATACGCGCTCCGCTCCGGCAGTGAGATGTGGCCCATGATGGAAGCCATGTTCAGCACGCGGCCGTATCCTGTACCCTTCATGCCCGGGACGAACGCGCGGCACATCAGAAAGGTGGAGATCAGGCTGCCTTCCAGCACGCTGCGAAAATCCTGTAGAGAAAAGTCGACGACCGGTTTGCGGATATTAGTGCCGGCGTTGTTGATGAGGATCTGGGGATGGCCGAAGCGTTCGGCGACGGCGTGCGCTACTGCTGCCACATCGTCTTCTCGCGTCACGTCGCCGGTGAACACAGCGGCGGTGCCGCCCCGCTCTGTGATCGCCGCGCGCACTGATTCCAGGCGCTTGACGTCGCGAGCCACCAGGGCGACCTGCGCGCCCGCTTCTGACAAAGCCTTCGCCATGGCCTCACCGAGACCACGGCTGGCTCCGGTAATGACGGCCGTTCGGCCGGAAAGATCGATTTTCATCTCCATTTGCAAGATCATACCTCTCGCACCGCATAGGTTATTACTGGTACCCTGACCGGGCAGATTTTTTTGCGGGCAACCAAGGGGCTAATGATGAAGGCGAGCCGGACGCGGTACAGCATTGTTGCACTGGCCATCTCGCTGGCTATCCTTTCGTACGTGCAACGGGTGGCCATTTCGCAGGCCGCCGGCCCCATCTCGCATGACCTGCACCTCAACAAAGCACAGATGGGCCTGGTGTTCGGAGCGTTTGGGCTCAGCTATGCGCTCTTTGAAGTTCCCGTCGGTTTGCTGGGCGACAAGCTCGGCGTCCGCCGCGTTTTGATGCAGATCGTGCTGGGCTGGTCCTTCTTCACCGCGCTCACCGGGGCTGCCTGGAATGTGGTTTCGCTGTGGGTGATCCGCTTTCTCTTCGGCGCGGGCGAGGCAGGCTGCTTCCCGATCCTCACCCGCATGCTCAGCATGTGGCTGCCGGCCCGGGAACGGGTCACCGCGCAGGGGCTGTTATGGGCATTTGCACGCTGGGGAGGCGCCTTTACCCCGCCGTTGGTGCTGGCCGCGATCGGGCTGATTGGCTGGAGATATTCGTTTGTCGCCTTCGCCTCGCTGGGGCTGGTGTGGTCCGCGATTTTTTGGTTCTGGTTCAAAGACAATCCGCGCCAGCACACATCGGTGAACGACGCCGAAAGGGAACTGCTCGAAAACTCGCGAGTGTTGATGACCCACCACACTGGGCAAAAGAAGTGGCTATCGCTGCTCCTCACTCCGGAAGTCGTGGTCCTATGCCTGCAGTACTTCTGCGTTTCGTTTACCTGGTACTTCTACATCACCTGGCTGCCCACCTACTTGCGCGAAGGCCGCGGCCAGACGGCGGCTCATGCGGCCGCGTTGTCGGTATTGCCACTGCTCTTCGGCGGATTTGGAGCGGTGCTCACCGGCGTTGCTCCCGCGTGGATACCACGCCGCCGCATTGCCCTGGTCGGTCTCTTGTCGACTTCACTGTTTCTGTTTGTCTTTCTCCATACCCAGACGGTGTTGATCGCCATGCTTTGCATGGGCGCCGCCAGCCTGTGCAGTGATTTGACCATGCCCATCTCGTGGGACGCATGCGTGGAGATCGGCGGCTCTTATACTGCGACGGTAGCGGCGACGATGAACATGCTGGGCAACCTGGCCGGGTTTGTCATGCCGGTGGTGGGTGGCTTCATCCTGCAGAAGACTGCGGGGAACTGGACGGCGCTGATTCACCTGATGATCGGCAGCGATGTGATTGCCGGCTTGTGCTGGCTCTATCTCAATCCCGAACGCGCCGGCCGTAAGCGCGAGCAGGAGCGGCAACTGGAGCGACTCGCTGCGGAGAGCGCCTCGCTTTGAGGAAGAGAGCGGGCGTGGCCATTGCGTGCGGCGTGCTATTGCCGCTATTGAGCTTTTCCGTTGCGCAACTAGCTCCCAGCCCGGGGAATTGGCCCATGCCGGGGCGCGATCCGGGAGGCACGCGGTTCTCTCCGCTCACGCAGATTACTCCCGGCAATGTGGACCAGTTGAAGGTTGCCTGGGTGTACCACATGAAGCCGGCGGACGCGACGGCCTTACATCCTTCGGAAGATCAGCCGCTGGTGATTGGATCGACCATGTACGTGGCCACGCCCTACAGCCGCGTGGTCGCGCTCGATTCCGCTACCGGCCACGAACTGTGGACGTTTCTAATTCCTGATGGAGATCAGGCCTCGGTGCGCGGAGCCAATTACTGGCCCGGGGGAGAGGGCGCGGGACCGGCCATCATCTTCGGCACGCGCAAGGGCCGGTTGTATTCCATCAGCGCCAACACCGGCCAGCCCAACCAGGAATTTGGCGACCACGGAATGGTCAACCTCAAAACACCTGAGGTCATGACGACCGGCGCGGACAAGAGCTACATTCTGCCGACACCGCCGGCGATCTACAAGAACCTGGTCATTACCGGCTCTGGCCCAGGGGAAGGGCCGGGAGGGTTGCATGGCGGCGTGGGCCCCGCGGGCGATACGCGAGCCTGGGATGCGCGCAGCGGCAAACTGGTGTGGACGTTTCACACGGTACCGCGGCCAGGGGAAACGGGCCACGAGACCTGGGCCGGCGATAGCTGGAAGGATCGTTCCGGAGTGAACGTATGGGGTTATATGACCGTGGATGTGGCCCGCGGCATTCTCTACATGCCCCTCGGCGCTCCCAACAATGATCGGGTCGGCATCGACCGTCCCGGGAATAACCTGTTCGGCAATTCGCTGGTGGCCGTCAATGCGGATACAGGCAAACTGCTGTGGTACTACCAGGTGGTGCACCACGACGTCTGGGATCTCGACCTGGAAACGCCGCCGGTGCTGTTCGATGTAAAGCACAACGGCAAGACAATTCCCGCTGTGGCCACGGTCAATAAGAACGCGCTGATGTTCATTCTCGATCGCGTCACCGGCAAGCCGATCTACCCCGTCGAGGAGCGGCCCGTCCCGCAGAGCGATGTCCCCGGGGAACAGACATCGCCGACGCAGCCATTTCCCGTGGTGACGGAGCCTCTGGCGCAAAACACGCTGAGCCGCGACAACCTTTACCAGGACACGCCTGAGCACAAGGCCTGGTGTGAACAATACGTCGACAGCAACAATATGTTGCTGGGCAAAGTGCCGTATACGCCCACCGCGCTCGACCGCTACACGGTCACGATGCCGGGTACACAAGGTGGAGTGAACTACTACGGCGGCGCGTTCGATCCTAAGCTCGGCCTGTTTGTGGTGAATGTGAGCAACCTGGGCCAGCCGATGCGGATTGTTCGTAACCCAGACGGTAGCTATTCCAACTCCGGGCCGTTGGCCGGTGTTGTTCGTTTCTGGAATCCCGCGGACCATCTTCCCTGCACGCCGACGCCCTGGGGGCAGTTGGTTGCCGTGGATATGAATACCGGCAAAATTGCCTGGCGTTCGACGCTCGGTGTGACCGATAGTCTGCCTGCGGGCAAGCAGAATACTGGCCGGCCTGGCCTCGGCGGCGCAATCGTCACCGCCAGTGGACTGACCTTTGTGGGCGCAACCGATGATGCGCGCTTTCGCGCCTTCGATACCAGGAGCGGAAAAGAGCTATGGACGGTGAAGCTGCCTGCGTCGGCCGAGTCCACACCTATTACGTATGCGGATGCGAATGGCCAGCAGTATGTGGCGGTGGTGGCGACCGGCGGCTTTGGTGTGGGTGCTGCTCTGACCGGCGACGCGCTGGTGGTATTCAGCCTGAAGGGGCAGAGCACCAGTACGTTGGCGGATGTAAAGCCCGTCGCTCTGCCTGCCGTCGCTGCAGCGCCGGCATCTTCCAACATGGTTGCAGCGTCAACGCAGCTGCCGCCCGGCCCCGGACATGACCTTACGGTGAGAGTTTGTTCCGGTTGCCACTCACCCGATCTGGCAACCACCCAGCATCTCAGCGCGGAGGAGTGGAACTCCCTGGTGCAGTCGATGGCGGCGCGCGGAGCCACTGCCACGGACGATGAATTCGACACCATCACTGACTACTTAGCAAAATCTTTCCCGCGCATCACCAAGTAAAACCACCGAAAATCTCTGCCCGCGCCTGCCCAGTGCAGGCGATTTTTTGGCCTGCACATTACCTTCGTTTTTCGTAACACTTTTTAAAAATCAGTCACCGGATAGTAAACAAAAGTGAGAAAACCCTAATAAAACTGGCATATTGGAAAAATATGTTGACAGTCGTTCACTGCCGGGGATATGTTGGTGACGGGCACCTCTAACTAGGAGATCAATTTATATGCGTAACGTATTAGTGGCCATCCTCTCTCTGTCCTCTTGTATGCTTCACGCCCAGGCAAGCACGCCTGCCCAAACCCAGGACGCCAGCAACGGCCCTGCGCAAGTCAAGCGCGTTTCAACCGGAGTAATCGCTCCCAAGTTGATTTACAAGGTCGATGTCGTAGCTGACTCGACTGGAGCTGCACGCATGATGAACAACGACACCAAGGTCGTTGTCGGAATGATTGTCGACAAGTCTGGCAAGCCCTCTGATCTGAAGATCCTTCAGTCGGCCGGTGCAAGCGTGGACGCCAGCGTCCTCGCCGCAGTGAGCCAGTATCGCTTCGCCCCTGGCACGGTCAGCAACCAGCCCATCGCCACCCCGCTCAATCTGGAAGTCCTGATCTCGAACACCTACCGCTAAATCATCGCTATCCTCATATATCCAACGGGCGGGAGAAAACAAACTCCGCCCGTTTTTTTTTTGCTCGAAATCGCAAGATCCCCCCAAGAGACACCGGGTTAAAACCGGAGTGCTATCATCCGTTGCTTAGAGCAAATTTGCTACAGATGTGTACGACGAATGTGTGCAGCTTTACATCTATAGCAAGTCCGGCGCGGCGCGAATGAAGCGAATTTTGGGAAAATCGGCGACTGTGCTCATAGCCTTATTCGGGCCGGCCGCGGCGTGCGCGCAACGAGCGCCTGCCGCTCCGCAATCGCCATGGCAAAATACGCCAACGTTGCAGCTTCCCGCACGGCCATCCCCCGCGGCTGCTCCGGATCCGTCGAAGACCTACACCCTGCCGGAACTCGTGAACCTGGCGGAGCAGAACAATCCTGAAACCCGCGTCGCGTGGGAGAACGCAAAAGTGCGTGCCGCCGAGCTGGGGATCAGCAAAGCTACTCTCTATCCCACAGTCGCGGCGTTGGTCACCGCGCAAAGCTCACGCGGCGATGCCTTCTTTGGCCCCATCTACTTTCGCGAAACGGCGTTTACCTTCTCCCCTGCTCTGGAGCTGGACTATACCATCTTCGATTTCGGCCGCCGATTGCAGCAGATCGCCATCAGCCGAAACAATCTGCTGAGCGCGAACTTTCTTTTCAACGACACTCATCGCAGGGTGATTTATGACGTTATGGCCGCCTACTACCGGGTGCTCAACGCCAAGGGGCAGGAAGACGCAGCGGAAGCCAACCTGAAAAATGCGCAGACCGTGCAGCAGGCCGCGGAGGCGCGGCTGGAGCTCGGCCTTGCGACGCTGCCCGATGTGCTTGAGGCACGGAGCGCCGCCGCGCAGGCGGACTACGACCTCCAGGCCGCCGTGGGTGCTTCCGAGATTGCCCACGGCGATCTCGCCACCGCGCTGGGCATTTCCCCGGTCACTCCGTTGCAGGTGGAGAGCATTCAATCCTTGAGCATTCCAGAGGATCTGACGGCCACCGTCGAATCTTCCATCGACAAAGCGCTTGCCCAACGCCCTGACCTGATGCAGCGCGTTGCGGAACTGCGCGCCGCAAGTGCCGAGGTGAAGGAATCCAGGACAGCGTACCTGCCGACGCTCAGCATTAGCGGCGCCGGCGGACTGGCCAAGAGCTATACGTTACAAGACCAATCCCCAGGCGTTTACTCTCCCAACCAGGAGACATGGAATGCGCACGTGAGCCTTACCTGGACACTGTTTGACGGCTTTGCCCGCGAGCAGCGGTTGGCTCGCGCGAAGGCAGCGCAAAAACAGGCGGCGGCAGAGATCGATGCCATGCGCGACCAGGTGGAGAACGAAGTGTGGTCTGCCTACTCCACCGCACGGACAGCGTTGCGCCAGCAGAAGGCCGCAGCCGCATTGCTGGCAGCGGCTTCCTCTTCGTATAACGCGGCACTGCAGTCTTACTCCTACGGGGTGCGCAGCCAGATTGATGTGGTCTCCGCGCAGCGCACGCTTGCCGCCGCGCGCACGGCGGATGTGAGCGCGCGCACGCAATTGCTTACGGGCGTCGCCGCGTTGGCATTTCAGACCGGCGACCTGTTGCACACGAAAGGGCCGTAACGCTTATGAACGCATCGCATAATAAATGGATCGTACCCGTAGCCGTTGCGTCTACGGTGTTGACCACAGGATGTTCGCGGGCCCCTTCGTTCAATATCCTGGGATCCTTTTTCCCTGCCTGGATATTGTGCGGTATTTTCGGCATCTTGTTGACGGTGGCAGTGCGCCTGTTCTTTGTGCGCATCAAGCTGGAGGCGCAGCTTTCGCCGCTCATCCTTGTTTATCCCTGCCTGGCGGCATTCTTCACGTTCATCCTTTGGCTGGTGTTCTTTAGTTAGAAAGGAGAGGCTATGCCCGACAGCGAAATTCCTCCACAGCTCAAGCGTACCGGCCGGATCGTCAGCATCGGCATCATTGCCGCAGCTTTAATTACCGGTCTCGTGGTGGTGGCCGAGACGAATAAATATCCGCGGACAGATGACGCTGAGGTATTTGCCAACTTCATCGGCATCGCGCCCCAGGTCGACGGGCCCATCACCCAGCTTTCCGTGCAGGACAATGCATTCATCAAGCAGGGAGATCCTCTTTTCCTGATTGACCCGCGGCCCTATGAATACGCACTGGAAAAGGCGAAGTCCGATCTCGCCGCGTTGGAAGGCCAGATCGGCGATTATCGCAGAACCATCGCCTCGCAGGTAAGCGCCGTAGGTGCAGCCAAAGCGAACACTGACAGTGCGTCCGCCAATGTCCAGCGTGCCGCGGCCACGGTCAACGAGGCCAAGGCGAATGTTGCCGCAGCCCGAGCGGCACTTGACAGCGCCAATGCCGAGCTGCTCTACACCAGCAACAATTACCACCGCATCGAGCCGCTGCTGGCCAAGCAATTTGTAACCGTAGACCAGGTGGACCAGTCGAGGACCGCGGTCACCGCCCGGCAGCAGGCGGTCGAGCAGCAAAAATCGCAACTTCTCCTCGCCGAAGCGCAGGTGCAATCGGCGGAAGCGGCTTACCTGCAGACAAAGGCGGCGCAGGAGCAAAGCCATGCCCAACTCGGCCAATCGCAACACTCGGTGCTGACCATTGAGCCGCTTGCCGCGCAGCGCGGCGCGCGGCTCTCCGCCGTACAAACGGCGGAGTACAACCTCAACAACTGCAAGGTGTACGCACCCTTCGACGCCCGGGTGACTAACCTGACCATCTCGCAGGGGGCCTATGCCCATACCGGGCAGCAGGTCTTCACCCTCATCGATACGCGCGTGTGGTGGGCGGTCGCCAACTTTCGCGAAACCCAACTGCACCGTATCCATCCGGGCATGCATGCCGACGTGTACGTACTGTCGCGGCCCGAGGTGCATTACGATGGCATTGTCGATAGCGTCGGCTTTGGCGTACGCCCGGATACCTCGTTGGTGGGTAACTTCGTCACCTCCGGATTACCCGATGTGCAACGGTCGTTGAACTGGGTCCACCTGGCCACCCGTTTCCCGGTGCGCGTTCGTATCGTCGCGCCGGAGTCTACGCCCTTCCGTCTCAGCGAATCCGCAGTGGTTGTCATCCGCGGAGACAAGTAGTCATGGCCTCCGCGTCCGCGGTGACGCCGGCCGCCAAGCCGAGCTCGCTTGATGAGACGGGGATATTCTTTTGGAATTTTCTCAAGAATGAGCTGACGCCCTACCCGGGCCGGTTGTGGGTGGTGGGCCGGGTTACGATCGCCGCAACCATCGTGATGCTGATCGTGATGACGTTTCAGCTGCCCGGCGGATTTCTTGGCGCGATTTTTACCCTGTTCCTTAGCCGCGAGAATCCGACTGCCACCTTTCGCGCAGGCGCTTCGGCCATCGCCGGCGCTCTGGCCGCCACAGCGTGTGCGACCATCAGCATCCTGATGCTGGTCGCGGACCCCATGACCCATTTTCTGTGGGTCGTCATTAGTCTGTTCTTCTCGTTTGTCTTCCTGCGCATCATTGCGGATGTCGGGATGGGCGTGGCCTTCGGATTTACGATTGCGGGAGCTATTTCCGTGTGGGACGCCCACACGCTGAACGTTAATGTCCGTCTGACGAATACGCTGTGGCTGGGCGGTGTGGTGGCCATCGGCGTCGTGGTTACTGTGGTGGTGGAGTACGTGTTCCGCAGGGTGCATCCCGCGACGGATTTGAGCGAAGGTATCGAAGAGCGGCTCAAGACAGTGGAGACCGTATTGCGAAGTGCGGCGACAGGGCAGCCCTTGGCAGATGCAGTCGATAAGCGTCTTTCTCTCTATGCGAGTGTGGGCACGTCACGGCTGCGCCGGCTCATTCTGCGGTCTGAATTCAGCGTCCACTTCAAATCGCAGATGAACGCGGCCGTTGCGTTGGTCGGCCGCATGGTGGACATTTCGGCCAGCTTTCGGCTGGCGCTCGCTGAGCACACGCAGTCCATGGAGGCGCCGGATCGAGAGCGACTGAACCGCCTCGCAGACCACGTCGCGGAGGTGGAACAAGCCATCAAGTTGCGACAGCTTCCACCCCGGATTCCGCGCCCGATGGGCGACGAGCCTTCTTCGGTCCCGTTTCTGCCGGCGCTGGAGCGGACGATTGCCCTTGTTCCGGATGCATTCGCCGGGTCGCAGTCCGTGCAGGAGTTTATTAATGCTCCGCTCGACGAAGAGGGGCCGGCGACGCGCTTCTTTGTCGCCGACGCATTCACAAATCCTGACCATCTGCTGTTTGCCCTGCGGGGCACGCTGGCGGCAACGGCTTGCTACTTCGCGTATAACGCGATGGACTGGACGGGGCTCAGCACCTCGGTCCCAACCTGCTTTATCACCGCGCTTTCTACCATTGGGTCTTCACGGCAAAAGCAGATTCTGCGTCTTGGGGGTACGTTTGTCGGCGGCATTGTCTTCGGTATGGGCGCGCAGATTTTTGTCCTGCCGTATCTCGATTCCATTTTCGGTTTTACTATTCTGTTCTCGTTGGTCACGGCGATTGCCACCTGGATTGGTACTGCATCCGCACGGCTTTCGTACCTTGGGGTGCAGCTCGCCCTGGCGTGGTATGTGATCAACCTGCAGGAATTCACCATCCAAACGTCGTTGAGTATCGCGCGCGATCGCGTCTTCGGTGTCTTGCTCGGCCTGATCTCGATGTGGCTCTTTTTCGATCGCTTATGGGTGCGGAATGCGCTGGACGAAATGCAGGCGATCTTCGCGCGCAATCTGGAAGCGTTGGCCCAGCTTGCGGAGCAGTTGTTGGAGCAGGATCAGGTGAAAGCGATTCGGCGGGTGCGTCAATTGCGCGATCAACTTAACACCGGTTTCGAGGCGGTGCGGGCGCAATCGGATGCGGTCCTGTTTGAGTTTGGTCCATCGCGCGCGCACAAGCTGCGGATTCGCGACGATGTGAAGCGATGGCAGCCACAGGTCCGCACGTTGCTCCTGGTGCAGATCACTGCTATACAGTACCTGGCCCAGAAACCTCTGTCGGAGTTGCCGGAGCCGGTGGCTGCCGCGGGCGTCAGCTTTGAACGCGACGCTGCCCGGGTGATGCGTGCGATGGCGTTCCAGGTGAACGGCAAACCGGTCGATGCAGTTCCGGATATTCGCGAGTCTACGGTGCGGGTGAAGCAGGAGATCAGCGCCTACTATCAAGGGCTGGGTGTTCCTGTTCCAGCGCAGGCAGCCGACGTAGTGGGCCTGACGGAGAGCCTGGCTTCGATACTTGGGCCACTGTATGAGGATATTCGCGATACCTTTGCGTCGCAGGCTCACGGTCTTCTGGCAAGTTGAATCACTAACGAGACGGAGCAGCGGACTGGTTGCGCGCGATCACGCAGGTCGGCGAGCCACGCGATTGGTTCGTCGCTACACCACTGTGCGGCCAGCCGGGATGCGCTTTGCGTGATGTCGAAGACAATGTCGGAGCTGGGAAAGTCGGGTGTGAAGAGCAGTACCTCTTCGCCCTGCAGGTCGATGAAGCCGGTTGCTTCGAAGAGACCCTTCAGCTCACGCCCCATCCGTGGATTGCGGAAGCCCTGGTAAAAGAGGCTGCTGACTTGGCTGGCGATGGGATCGTGGTCGTCGATGGCGAAGGTGCCCCAGTCGGGCTCGGAGCATACGACCGTGCCACCCGGGCGCAGCGTACGGAAAATCTCGGTAAGGACGGCGGTGGGTTGTTCGACATGCTGGAGGGTTCGGTCTACCTTGCAGGCGTGGAGAGACGCGTCAGCCAACGGGAGTTGCTGGATGTTGGCCTGTACGAAGGTGGCTGATGCGCCGCCGGCTGAGCGCGCGGTGCTTAGCAGCGCGTGGCTGGCGTCTATACCCAGGGCTTGTCCTTCGCGTCCGACGAGGGTGGCGAGACGATGGACATCGAAGCCGAGTCCGCACCCGAGGTCGGCGACGATGGAGCCGCGATGTAGGTTCAGCTTTTCGAGGATCGTGGATTTGTAGTGCTGAAAGACGGGGAGCCCATCCATATAGGTCAGGCAGCGCGTCATCTTGTCCACAGCGCCTGCGTCTACGTCGCGGAAGCCGCGGGCGAGATAGTCTTCAGCTTGGCTCATGGCTGCGAGATGATGCTAACAAAACACTTTCAGTCGACACGCGATGCCCTTCGAGGTTATCGGATGGCGGCGGCGATGGGTCGTAATAAGAGCCCGGGCAGGCAGCCCAGAAGGACTATTAAGGCGGCGGTCGCCCAGAGGGTAAGACGAATCGTGATCGGGATTTGTATGGATGACGCTTCTGCCGCTGGTTCGGTGACGTATGCCTGTTTGAGGACTTTGAGGTAGTAGTAGAACGACACCACGCTCATGGCCAGCGCCAGGAGCACCAGCCAGAGCATGCCTTGGTGAAGGGCAGCAATGAAGAGATAGAACTTGCCGAAGAAACCGGCTAGAGGCGGAATGCCGGCTAATGAAAGCAAAAAAATCAGCAGGCAGAAGGCCATGTCAGGAGCACGCTTTGCTAGGCCGGCGAAACGGTCGATGCTGTCGACTTTCTTCCCTTCGAGTGCGACCAGGACACCAAACGCGCCAAGCGTCGCCAACGCATACGTGATGACGTAATAGATGAGTGCGGCGAGGCTCTGTTGCGTGTGGATGGCTACGGCGATCAACATGTATCCTGCGTGGCCGATTGCAGAATAGGCCAGCAGGCGGCGTACGCTGCTCTGCGCGATCGCGGCCAGGTTGCCCCAGACCATCGAGACTATCGCCAGCAGCACGATCAATGCCGATGCGCCGGACGCGTGCGCCAGACCCACAGAGACTATTACGAACAACACGAAGAAGCTTGCGACCTTCGAACTCGACGCGATGAGCGCGGTGCTCCAGCTGGGTGCTCCCTGGTATACCTCAGGGGCCCACATGTGGAAGGGAGCGGCTGCGATCTTGAATCCTAGTCCCGCCATGATCATGACCATGGCTAGTTTCAAGAGCGGATCGCCGGGCGCTGCATCCACGGCGGCGGCGATGGGCTCTAACGCGAGGGAGCCGGAAAAACCATAGAGCAGGCTCATGCCAAAGAGCAGGATGCCGGCTGACATTCCCCCAAACAAGAAGTACTTCAGGCCCGCCTCGGCCGATGCCTGGCTTTCTTTGTCGAACGCTGCCAGGACGTAGAGCGATAAGCTCAGAAACTCAATGGTGAGGAAAATCACCAACAGGTTCTGCGTGCTTACCAGCAACATCATGGCCACCGTAGCAAAAAGGATCAGGGCGCAGTACTCGCCTACATGGGTGGTGAAACGCGCGGAACTTAAGAGCAGAAGAACCAGGATTGCGAGCACGAGCAGCGCTCGTTGCACAAGCAGGCTCAGCGGATTCACCACCAGCATGCCGGCGATCAACTCCCCCTGCGCTTGCACAGCAGTGAATGAGATCAGGCAGCCAAGACAGGACACAGTCACTGCGGCGTAAACCCGGGTGGCGAGCGTAGCCCGGCGCAGCAGGCTGAGGTCGAGGATCAGCACCAGGAGGCCCGTCAGTGCGACGATGATCTCGGGTGCTGTTAAGCGCAGAAGTTCTGTCATCTCCACGCACCCTGGCGAAGCTGCTCGAACAACGATCCGGCGAGACTGCCTGCAATTAAATCCATCAACAGCCTGGGATAGAGGCCCAGTAGGATCGTGCTGGCCAACAGCAGGCAAGCGCCCAGCCGCTCCGGCAGCGTGATCGGGGGCAATGCGTGTTCGGTGGTTGCATCTGCGTCCCCGAAGAAGGTGGCTTGCAGGGCGCGCCATGAGAAGGCAATCCCGATCAGGATGCCAACACCGGCGAGGCAGGCGAGCCAGGGGAATGCGCGCCAGCCGCCGAGCAATACCTGCAGCTCGGCAATAAAGCCGCTGAATCCAGGGAGCCCTACGGAGGCCATGAAGGCAAGAACAAAGGTCACGGCCGCGAAGGGAAGCAACCGGGCGAGCGGCAGGCGCGAGAGCTCTCCCAGATCCCGGGTGTGGGTTCGGTCATACACCATGCGCCCTACCACCGCGAAGAGCAGCCCGGCGATGATGCCGTGAGAAAACATCTGGTAGACCGCGCCCGAGAGACCGATCTGGTTCAGCGTCATGAGGCCGAGAAGAACAAAGCCCATGTGGCTGACACTGGAATAGCCAACGACAAACTTGAGGTCCTTTTGCACCAGCGCGATGGTTGCGCCATAGATGATGCCGACCAACGCAAGCACGGCAAAGACCTGCTGCCACGATCCGAAGCCGAGCACGTGGAAGCCCCATGGATCAAGGCCGCGGGGAAAGAGCATCATGGCCACCCGCAGGCATCCGTACGCGCCCAGCTTCATCACCACACCGGCCAACAGCATGGAGGCAGCGGTCGGCGCGGCGGCGTGGCCGGTCGGCGCCCAGGTGTGGAAGGGCCACATGCCGGCGAGCACAGCGAACCCTACAAACACAAGCGGGAAGGCCCACATCTGGAAGTGAACGGGGAAAGGGTATTGCGCCAGCGCCTCCAGGCTCAGCGTGTGCTCTCCGGAGACGACATAGGCGGCCACCATGCCCGCGAGTACAAGAGCGCTGCCGGCGAAGGAGTAGAGCACCAGCTTCATGGCGGCGTACTCGCGTCGCGTTCCACCCCAAATGGCAATCAGAAAATATTTGGGGATGATCGCAATCTCGTAAAAGACGAAGAGCTGAAAAAGATCGAAGCTGAGAAAGACACCGTATACAGCGCCGATCAGGACCAGGTAGAGGGCGAAGAAGTCCTGCAACCGGTGCTCGATGTTCCAGGAGAACAGGATACCGGCCACGGCTGCAATGCCGGTGAGTAGAACCAGGATCAGGCTGATGCCATCCGCCGCGAGGTGATACTCGATGCCGAGTTGCGGTATCCATGGCGTTCTTGCGATGGTGATGAGCTGCCCGGAGGGGTTTTCGAATATCGCTGTGGCCGCGATGGCTAACCCTGCCAGAGCGGTGAGCAGGGCGGTGAAGCGGGTGATCCTCCCCGGTAGAAATGTAACCGCGATGGCTCCAATGAAGGATAGATAGATCGTCCAGGCGAGCATCGTCAGTACCTCACCTGGCCGACGAACTGCATCACGGTGCCTTGCATCATGCCGCTAATCAGTTGTGGATAAAGCCCGATTACGAAGATAAGGACGATGACGGGTGCGAGCATGCAGCGCTCGGCGAAGGTCAGGTCGGGCATGGCCGCCCAGCGATCCTGCTGCGGTCCAGAGAATACGCGCTGCACCATGGTGAGCAGAAACACGGCGGTCATCAACAGCCCGAGCAGCGCGACCGCGGCGGCCCACCTGGATAAGGGAAAAACTCCTTTGAAAATCAGGAATTCGCCGGGAAAGCCGATCAACCCAGGCAGGCCCAGGGAGGCGAAGGTCACGGTCCCCATCAATCCCGTGAAAACCGGCATAGCGCGGCGCAATCCACCAAAATCGTTGAGGCCGGTGAGGCCGCCGCTCCGGCGTTCCAGCAGGGCCAGGAACCAGAACAGTGCGGCGGCGGTGATGCCATGGCTGAAGAGCTGCAGCATCACTCCGGTGAGCGCAGCCGCTTTCTCGCTCACGATGCCGGGATCTGCGCTGGTGGAACCGGCGACGGCCACAATCCCCAGGATGCAATAGCCCAGGTGGTTGATCGACGAATAGGCAAACATGCGCTTCAGATCTTTTTGCGCCCACGCGGTAAATGCAGGTAGCACGATGGTGGCGATGGCCAACCAGAGAAGCACGTTGCGCACCCGCCACATCTGTTCGGGAAAGATGGGCAACAGGATGCGCAGAAATCCGTAGACGCCCATCTTCGATAGCGCGCCGGTCAGCACCATGGTGGTTTCGGGCGCAGCCTCCGCATAGGCCGACGGTAGCCACCCGTGAAACGGAACCACCGGCGTCTTGACGGCGAATCCCAAAAACGCCCCGCAGAATAACCACAGGGTAATGTGGCCGACATCCCACTGATGCCAGTGGAGGTTTTGTCCGATCGCCGCGGCCAACTGGCCGGTTTGTGCGAGATTGGTCAGTTGCACAAAGTCGAACGTGCCACTGGCGAGATAAAGCGCCAGGAACGACAACAGCAAGGTGATGCTGCCGACCATGGTGTAGACGAAGAACTGGGTGGCCGCTCGCGCACGTCTCGATCCACCCCACAGGCGAATCAGAAAGAACGCAGGAATCAGGCTCAGCTCCCAATACAGGAACCAATGGAGAAAGTTCAACGCGGTGTAGGTGCCGAACAGTCCGGTCTCAAGAAAGAGCAGGAGCGAAAAATAAAGCGGACCTTGTTTGGTGTTGTTCCAGGATGCGGCGATGGCCATGAGCACGACGATCGAGGAGACGGCCAGCATCACCAGGCTCAGGCCGTCGAGGCCGACGTGATACTGCAGCCCGATGGAGGGCTCCCAGGGGCGCACTTCCTGGAATTGCATGCCTCGCGCGGCAGGCTGGAAGAGATGCCACAGGAAAGAGGTATACGCCACCGCAGCGATGGCAAACAGGGCGGCTATCAGCCGCGCGGCTGAGCGGCCGGCCAGCAGCACGAGCAATGCTCCGGCGAGTGGAAGTAGAGTAAGCGCGGTGATGTTCATCCACTATGTCCAAAGAGCAGAAAGAGAGCCAGGGCGGCAACGGCGGCGCCGAGTAACCGCAAATAGTGCTGGATGCGTCCATCCTGCAAACGCGCGAACAATCGGCCGCCACCGGCCACACTATTGCAGCCTTCATCGAAGCCCTTGTTCACTACCCAGCGATCGAGAGAGAAATCGATCCATCCCAGTCCCTTGGTAAGGTTGGCCACCGCAAAGGGAATGCCGCTCCAAACCCAGCGGTCCATCCAGGCGGAGACAACCGCCACCCACCACGCCAGGCGTTGCACAGTGACCGCATAAAGCTGGTCTACGTAGAAGGCATTTTGCAGTACTCGAAATTGCAACGGATCTCGATCCGCGGGGTGCTTGATGGGCTTACGACCGTACAGCCACCAGCCCAGTCCCAGGCCGGCGAAGACAAGCAGGGAAGAAATCAGCATGAGCTGCGGCACGCCGTCTTCCAGCAGTTGGTGCAGGTCGAGCCTTGCGGGTTGCAGATCCAGAAACGCTTGCAGCCACGGCCAGGCGGGCGTTCCCAGCAAGCCAAAGAGCACGGCCAAGGCGGCCAGCAACGCTAACGGCACCGTCATGGTTGCCGGGCTCTCGTGGGCGGCGTCGTGGGCATCGACACTCGCTGTCTCCGTATGCGGGATCGGATCGGGTACCGCGCCCTTGCGCCGATGGCCGAAAAAGACGTAGCACACCTGGCGGGTCATGTAGAAGGCGGTGAGCAGCGCGCCGATGGCGCCGAGATAAAAGGGAACGCGGGAGAAGCTCCATCCGTAGGCGGCATGCAGGATGGCGTCCTTGCTCCAGAAACCAGAGAACAGAGGGAAACCGCATAAGGCCAGCGTGCCCATGGCATAGGTGGCGAAGGTTATCGGCATCCACTTGCGCAGGCCGCCCATTTCGCGAATATCCTGTTCGCCGGCACAGCCGTGAATGACCGAGCCGGCGCCGAGGAAGAGCAGTGCCTTGAAAAAGGCGTGCGCCACGAGGTGGAAGACGCCGGTGGCGACTCCACCAACGCCGAGGCCGATCATCATGTAGCCGAGCTGGGAGACGGTGGAGTAAGCGAGAATCCGTTTGATATCTTCCTGGGCGACGGCGACCAGGGCGGCGAAGATAGCGGTGAGCGCGCCTACCCAGGCGACAACGTGCAAAGCGGTGCTTCCCGGCGAGCTCATGAGCGGGTAGACGCGCGCGACCAGGTAGACGCCGGCGGCGACCATGGTGGCCGCGTGGATGAGAGCGCTGACCGGGGTTGGGCCCTCCATTGCATCGGGCAGCCAGACATGCAGCGGGAGCTGCCCCGACTTACCTACGGCTCCGCAGAAAATCAATAGGCCGATCCCGGTAGCCTGCGAAGCCAGCACGCCGAGCGCGCCCTGCTCCATGCAGCCCGCGCCGTGGTCGTAAAAGACCAGGGTGCCGGTTTGCGCGTAGAGCCAGACCATGCCGAGTAACAAGCCGAGATCGCCGATGCGGGTGGTGATGAAAGCTTTCTTCGCTGCCGCCGCTGCGGCAGGTCGTTCAAACCAGAAGCCGATCAGCAGGTAGGAGGTTAGCCCTACCACTTCCCAACACATAAAGAGCAGGAGAAGGCTATTGGCGATCAGCAGGCCCAGCATGGCGCCGGCGAAGAGAGAAAGGAAGCAGAAGAAACGGGTGAAGTTTTCGTCGTGGTGCATGTAGGCGGTGCTGTAGATAAAGACCAGCAGAGCCACGAAGGTGACCATCACCAGCATGATGGCGGAGAGGGGGTCGAGCACCCAGCCGAGCTTGACCCATTCGCTGCCGAATTGCATCCAGAGGAAATTGATAAAGAGGCGCTGCGGATGAAACAGGAGATGGCCAAAGGCAATCGTCGCGAGCACAAATGACAGGCTCATGGCAGCGATCGCGACGCTGGCCGCAAATGTTCGCTGGGCGCGCTTCAGCAGCGCTCCGATGCCGGCGGCGAGCAGGGGGAAGACCGGGATCAACCATAGATAGCGAACGATGTTCATAGATCCGTGGTCTTGGTATGGCGGTAGACGGCGAGGATGAGGGCGAGCCCGACGGCTGCTTCCGCCGCGGCGATGCCAATGGAGAAGAGTACAAACACCATCCCGGTCATGGCTTCGGGATGCGGTCCGAATCGCCAGAAGGCGACGAAGTTGAGGTTTGCGGCGTTGAGCATGAGCTCAATGCCGACCAGCATCAGGATCGTGTTCCTGCGGGTGAGAGCGCCCGCGAGGCCAACGGAAAACAACAGTGAGGATACCAGCAAACAACCAGCCAGGGCCGTCATCGCGTGCTCTGCGTCTCCTTCATCGCGATGATCACTGCTCCGATGAGTGCTGCGGTCAACAAAAGGCCGATCACTTCCAGAGGCAGTATGTAGTGGTCCATGAGTGTCACGCCTAGCTGGCGGATGTTGACCTGGGGTTCGGGTGTAGCCGCCGCATGCGAAGCAAAGCTATGCAGGATGGCCCATCCCAGGACGGCGAAGATGACTGCGGCGATGAGCAGCCCTAGCAGTGGTGCAGTCCCGCTCAAGCCAACAGAGGGCTTGAATGGGCCATCCGCTTCTGTCGCGGGTTGGGTGAGCAGGATGACGAAGACGATCAGCACGGCGACTGCTCCGACGTAGACGAGCAGTTGCGCGAGGCCGAGGAATTGCGCGCCCAGGCTGAGATAAAGGGTCCCGATGCCGGCAAAGGCGACCGCCAGCGCCAGCGCGCAGTGCACCAGGCCACGCAGCGTCATGGCGGCGCAGGCGCCGATGAGGGTGATGACGGCAAGAATCAGGAATGCTGGGTTCATTTCCCTCATTCGGCAAAACGGTAGGTTCGTTTTGCGATCTTGTTTCGGGTTTCTACTCCTCGCGCCAGCAAGACATACGCAACAGCAAGAAATACCGTACTGATCAGCCAACGGACAACACCCTGAGGAAGAAAACGCCAGGCACCGGCCGCTACCACGACGACCAGCGCCATGGGCAACATAAACTTCCAGGCAAAGTTCATCAACTGGTCCATGCGCAAGCGCGGCAGCGTGCCTCGGATCCAGATGAATCCGATGACGATCGCCAGCAATTTCGCGAAGAACCAGATCCATGAGGGAATCGCGGTCAGAAAGGGCAGAGGCGCGGACCATCCACCGAGAAAGAGCGTGATGCCTAGGCCGCTGATGGCAAACATGCCCAGGTATTCGCCGAGAAAGAAGAGAGCGAATTTGAAGCCGGAGTATTCGATGTAGTAGCCGGCGATGATTTCCGACTCTCCTTCAGGCAGATCAAACGGGGAGCGGTTGGTTTCGGCGGTGGCCGCGATCATGAAGAGGATAAAGCCGACAAAGCCCCAGGGCGTTAGCACGTACCAGTGGGGGATAATCCCGGTGAAGCCGGATTGCTTCCCCACAATGTCTACCGTCGACAGCGATCCGGCGGCCATGATGACAGCGATGGAAGAGAGCAGCAACGGCACTTCGTAGCTGATCATCTGGGCCACGGCGCGCATGGCGCCGAGCAGGGAATACTTGTTGCGGCTCGACCAGCCAGCCATAAAGACGGTGAGTTCGGAGATGGCTCCGATGGCGAAGAAGAAGAGCACGCCGGCGTCGAGATTGGCGGCGATCATGTTGCGTCCAATCGGGAGCACCGCATACGGCACGAAGGCCACGGCCAGCAGAATCAACGGCGCCAGAAAATGTACGACATGATCGGCCGAGGCGGGAACGACATCTTCTTTGGTGAGCGACTTGATGGCATCGGCCATGGGCTGCATGATGCCGTAGACGCCCACCCGATTGGGACCGTAGCGATTCTGCATCCTTCCCAGACCTTTGCGCTCGAGCACTGTGGTTAACGCGAACAGGATCGGAAATACCAGCAGGATGGGTAGAATGGCGAGCAGAATGGAGACCGCCGGCTGCAGCGCCGCCGGGGAGTAGCCCAGAAGCCATTCCTTCACTTGGCCACCGTTTTCTTGGCTTCGGCCTGCGCCTTCTCCTGTGCGCGCCGGGCTTCAATTTCTGCGGCTTCTGTCGGATGGATGGCCAGATAGTGCTCGTTCGGACGGGCTAGTTTTTCTTTGGTCCAGAGCAGCGCGTCAAACCGGTCGCTGGTGCTGAGCTCAAAGTCGTTGTCCATGCGGATGGCGTCGAAGGGGCAGACTTCTACGCAGATCTGGCAGCTCATGCAGACGGAGACATCGATATTGAAGACGGCCGGATAGAACTGCTGTTTGCCAATGAAGTCGGGCTTTTTGTCTTTGCTTTTTTCAATGGTGATGCAGCGCGGCGGGCACTCTTTCTCGCAGATCTGACAGGCGACGCAGCGTAGGCCCTGTTCCGCATCGGTGCCATCGTAGATGAGGAAGGGAAAGTTGCGGGCTGCCTCGGCGACCGGCAGACGCTCTTCGGGGAATTGCACAGTGGTCAGCCGGTCTTTGTCGACAAAACTGCCGAAGAAGTTTCGTGCCGTTTCGGTGAGTCCTTTGATGATGCCTGTGCCCAACATAAATCATTGCCTCAAAGTGCTTCGGGATCTCAAATCCAGGGGTGCCCCACATCTCGCTCGTTTTTCGCGAGATGTGGGTCTACCACGGCGGTTGACCTGAAGCTTTGCGGTAGTCCCACATCTCGCGAAAAACGAGCGAGATGTGGGACACCCAAGCTCTTGTTCTTACGGTAGAGTTCTCCTTCATCGATCGACCTCGCCCATCACAATATCGATACTGCCGAGAATCACCACTACATCCGCAATGTTGTGCCCGAGACACATATCTTCCAGCACGGTCAGGTTGATCAGGCTCGGCGGCCGCACACGATAGCGATACGGGTTGGGCGTACCGTCACTGATCAAATAGAAGCCTAGTTCTCCTTTGGGCGACTCCACGCGCGCATAGGCCTCGCCTGCCTTGGGACGCAAACCGCGCAGCTTGGCTTTCGGGTCCATGATGGGGCCGTCGGGGATGTCGCGCAATGCCTGCTCCAGAATCTTGAGTGACTCGCGCATTTCCAGCACACGCATCATGTAGCGATCGAACACGTCGCCGTGCTCACCCAGCGGAACCCGGAAAGGAAAGCGATCGTAGATTCCGTAGCGATCCACCTTGCGGATGTCGTAGTTAACGCCGCTGGCGCGCAGCCCGGGACCAGTAAAACCTGAGTTGATTGCCAATTCCGCCGGCAACACGCCGACGCCTTGGGTGCGCGCCATGAGGATTTCGTTGCCGGTCAGCAACTGCTCGAACTCGTCCAAAAAACCATTGAAGCCAGCCACCACCGCGGCTGCTTGGCGGAGCCATTCGGCGGAACAGTCGACGCGTACACCGCCAAAGCGCATGTAGTTGCACATCATGCGCGCTCCGCTGAGAGATTCAAACAGGTCGAGGACCTTTTCTCGTTCGCGAAACGCGTACATCAGCGGGGTGCCGCTGGCGCCCATATCCTGCAGCAGAAAGCCTGCCATGCCGGCATGGTTCTGTAGACGGGTCAGCTCGGCGACAATCACACGGATATATTCCGCGCGCTCGGGCACGACCAGGCCGGCCAGCTTCTCAACCGTTAAGGCGTACCCCCAGTTGTTGGTCATGGAGCAGAGATAGTCGAGGCGGTCCGTGTAGGGAATCGCGGCCAGGTAGCTTCCGGCTTCGGCGATCTTTTCGTGGTTGCGGTGCAGGTAGCCGAAGACCGGCTTGAGGCTCAGGACGCGCTCGCCGTCGAGGCGAACATCCATGCGGAAGACGCCGTGGGTCGAGGGGTGCTGGGGCCCCATCGAAATTTCCATGATTTCCGAAGGAGCGAGCTGGGTCATAGCTCATCCTCCGCCGGCGGAACATAGTCTTTGCGCATGGGGTGATCGGTGAAGCCCTCCCACATGAGGATGCGCCGCAGATCCGGGTGCCCGGCAAAGACGATGCCGTAAAGATCGAAGGCCTCGCGCTCCTGGAATTCGGCACTTCTCCAAATTGGCGTCAACGAGGGCAGGGTCACGTCGTCGCTGCGGTTCGCGGTGCGCAGACGAATCACGACCGGACCTTCTTTTCTGTCCATGGAGAAGAGGTGGTACACCATCTCCAGGTATTGGGGCCAGTCGATGGCGGTAGCGTTCGAGCAGTAATCGAGACCCAACTCGTCGCGCAGCAGCCTGGCGGCGTCGAGCCCGTATTGGCGATCGATCAATAGCGAATTCTGCGCGGAAGGGCTGCCATTGACCACCAGCTCTACCTGGCAGCCTGGGAGGCCCGATTGCAGATGGCTGCTGATCTCCTCCAATGTCATCCCTGCAGCACCTTGAAGACCTTGTCGTTTTGGGCCGGCTCCAGACCGTGCTCGCCAAACTCCGGCACCGGGAATTCGCTGGGCTGGTCGGCATGCAGGTGTCTTGGCCGCGCGTCCCCCGTTAGCTGCTGGCCGCTGATTTTTTCCTGCAGCGTCATGAAGGCGTGGATCAGGGCTTCGGGACGAGGCGGGCAGCCGGGGATGTGCACATCGACGGGAATGAAACGGTCAATTCCTTTAAGCACGTTATAGCCATCGCGAAAGGGGCCGCCGGAGATGGCGCACGCGCCCATGGCGATTACGTATTTGGGCTCCGGCATCTGGTTGTACAGGCGAACCACCTGGGGCGCCATCTTTTTGGTGACGGTGCCGGATACGATCATCAGATCCGCCTGGCGCGGAGAGGGGCGAAAGACCTCGGCCCCGAAGCGGGCAAGGTCGTAGCGCGCCATGGTGGTGGCGATCATCTCGATGGCGCAGCAGGCCAGGCCGAAGGTGAGCGGCCACACCGAGTTTTTGCGGCCCCAGTTATAGAGCTCTTCGAAGCTGGTGGCGAAGATACCGTGCTTGCTCAGTTCGACTTTTAGATCCTGATCCATGAAAGCCTCATGCCCACGTCAACACGCCCTTTTGGCAGGCCCAGACCAGGCCTTCTACCAATAGCAGCAGGAACACCAGCATAGCGAAACATGCGGCGAGAGAAAGGCCGGAAAAAGCCGCGGCGAAGGGCAGCAGAAAGACGGCCTCTACATCGAAGATCAGGAAGACGATGGCGTACAGGTAGTAGGAGACATCGAAACGAACCCACGCATCTCCTTTTGCTTCGAGGCCGCATTCGTAGGTCGCATTCTTCATCCGGCCGGGCTTGGCGGGCGAGAAAACCTTGGCCCACACCCAGGCAAGCGCCAGCGGGATGCCACCGAAAACGAAGGCCGCAACGAGCAGCGCCACGATAGTAATCCAGGGATGCTGAAATTCGTGATAAGCCAAATTCCCTCCGTGGTTTACGCCGAAAGCAGACGGCTCTCAGGAATAGATTACGCTTTCTTCGCCGGTCCGCATGGGTGAGAGGCCCAGGAGAACCATGTTCTCAACCACGCTTTTCGTAGCTGCCAGAACGCTAAAGCTGGGTGTATGCTTATCGCCGTTCCGAAAGACGCCATAGCAAACAGCCTGGAGATTAAAGAGCATGAGGGAGTCCTTCGCTATTGGTATTGGAGGCGCGGCCGGTCAGGGCGTTGCCACCCCCGGTGACATCTTCGCCAAAATCTTTAGCCGTCGCGGTTTGCACCTGAACGTCTATAACGCCTACCAGTCCATCATCCGCGGCGGGCACACCTTTCTTACTATCCGCACCGGCCCGGACAAAATCACCAACATGGGGGATCGCCTGGATCTGCTGATCCCATTGAATCAAGACACCATGAACCGCCACCTCAGCTTACTGGGGAAAGGCGGCGCTTGTATCTACAACGCGGACACCATCAAACCCGGCCAACCGGCCGACGGAGTGCAGATGTGCCCGCTTCCCGTTTCGACACTGGCGGATATCAGCCGCAACAAGGTGGCCCAAAACACGCTGGCCATTGGCGCCGCGCTCAGTATGACGGGGATTGGCTTTCAGGCGCTGGAGAGTGTGATCGCCGAACAGTTTCGCAAGAAGGAACAAGCGGTTACCGACGAAAACGTGAGCCTGGCGCGGGCGGGGTATGACTACGCGACGCAGAATTTCAAAGCCTTTGCCCATCCGATTCCGATGACAGACAAGCGTTACGCCGTGCTGGGCGGAAACGCGGCTATGGCGATGGGCGGTGCGGCGGCCGGGGTCAAGTTCTATTGTGCCTACCCGATGAGCCCCTCGACCGGGGTGCTGCACTGGATGGCGGACCACGCGCGCAAGGCCAACATCATGGTCCGGCAGGTGGAAGACGAGATTGGTGTGATCAATATGGCAATCGGAGCCGCCCACGCCGGGGTACGCGCCATGTGCGCCACGTCTGGGGGCGGGTTCGCGCTGATGAGCGAAGCGCTGGGGCTTTCGGCCCAGGCGGAAATTCCGGTGGTTGTCATTGATTGCCAGCGGGCGGGTCCGTCGACCGGTGTCCCGACCAAGACCGAACAGGGCGACCTGTGGCAGATGCTGGGCGCGGCGTTTGGGGATTATCCCCGGGTAATTGCGGCTCCCCTCGATATTGGCGACTGCTTCACCCTGATCCCGGAGATTTTCAACATTGCCGAACGATTCCAGTGTCCCGGCATTGTGCTCTGCGACCTGCTGTTGGCAGAAGGGCGCTTGAGCGTCGAACCCAGCCTGTTGAACTTCGATCCGGTGGTCGATCGCGGAGAGATGATTACCTCGGCCGAGGGCAACGGCCACGGACCGTACAAGCGCTATCTCATCACCGAGAGTGGGGTTTCCCCGCGCGCGGTTCCCGGCATACCCGGTTACACACACGTGGTTTCGAGTGACGAGCACGATGAAGATGGGGTGCTCATCAGCGACGAATACACCAACACCGCCAAGCGCCGCGCCATGATGGAAAAACGCATGCGCAAGGTAGCAGGGATTGAAGCTTCAGTGCAGCCGCCAGCCATGCAAGGCCCGGCGGATGCCGACGTGACCCTGATTGGCTGGGGATCGACCCAGGGGGTGATTGAAGAAGCGCGCGAGCTACTGGCGGAGCAGGGAATTACTGCCAACCAACTGCAGATCCGCTGGCTGGTGCCGCTGCACGGGGACGCGATCGTCGACCTGCTGAAGCGTTCTCGCCACACCATCATGATCGAAAACAACTTCAGTGGCCAGTTCGCGCGCTACCTGCGCAGCGAAACCAGCTTCGTGGCCGATGGACACATCCGCAAATACGATGGCGAGCCCTTTATGCCGCACCACATTGTGGAGGCGGTACAAGAGCAGCTAAAGGGAACGACCAAGCTTTCCGTCCCAACGCACGAAATCATGGTGTAAGCCGGTTTCACAATGGCGTTGATGTCTTAAACGATCGTGAGGTGTGGTTTTCCCGGGCAGAAACCACGTATTGGCCGTCAGCTTCGGTCGAAAGCAATTGCGAAACCGGTGAGGAGAAACGAGAGAATGGCAACCGAGACAGTAGCTCCAAAACTGAGCACCATGGCGGACTTCAAGGGCAAGGTCGATCCCGACTGGTGCCCGGGTTGCGGCGATTTCGGCGTTCTTGCTGCAGTCCAGAAGGCGCTGGTTGAGCTGCAAATCCCCAATCACGAGGTCGCCACGATTAGTGGTATCGGCTGCTCCTCAAACTTTCCCGGCTTCATCAACACCTATGGCATGCACACCCTGCATGGACGCTCGCTCGCCGTGGCCACAGGCTTCAAGATGGCCAACCACGGGATGACGGTGCTGGTCACTGGGGGCGACGGCGATGGCTTCGGCATCGGCGGCAACCACTTCATGCACACCATGCGGCGCAACGTCGATCTGCTGTACATCGTCATGGACAACCAGATCTATGGCCTCACGACCGGCCAGACCTCGCCCACCAGCCGCAAAGGCATGAAAACGAAAAGCATGCCGTTTGGCAATGTCGAAGGACCGATCAACCCAATTTCGCTGGCGCTCTCAGCGGGAGCTACGTTTATCGCCCGCGGCTTCAGCGCAGAGCAAAAACATCTCACTGAGTTGATCAAGCAGGGCATCCAGCACAAGGGCTTTTCGTTTATCGACGTCTTCAGCCCCTGCGTCACCTACAACCACGACAATACCTTCCAGTGGTTCCGTCCCCGGGTTAAGAAGCTGGAGGACAACCCTGCCTACGACTCCTCGAACTGGATGGCTGCGATGGAGAAGTCACTGCTGTGGGGAGATGAAATTCCCATCGGCAAATTCTTCGAGCGCACGGATGTTCCGACGCTCGACGAATCGGAGCCGGTGTTGAAGTCCGAACCGCTGGTCAGGCAAAGCTCGCGTATCCCTCCCGAGGTCGCGCGAGCCTTTGTTGAAGAGCTGATGTAGCGCGTCAGTCCTTCTGGTGGAAAATCTTGTCATTGATATCGGGCCAGAACTCCTTGAACACGAAGGTTCCGGTATCGATCGCCACGCTGGTAATCCAACGCTGGTAGGTTTTGGTGAACCCACGTTCGCCGCTGGGATAATACAGGTTTGAGATCCCTGCAGCTGCGCCTGCGCCGACAAGTTCTGAGGCATTGACGGTTTCGCGGCCGCCATCTGTCCGGGTGATGAAAGCCCGGGAAAATGAATAGTAGAGCCGGTGGGGAAACTTGCCTTTGCCGAGGGTGTAAAAGCGCGAATCCTGATGTAGCGCTGCGGGAATAAGAAATTCCACCCACAGATTCTCGTCGACCGTGTCCGCAAAGGTGTGCCAATAATACCTGCCGTAGCCGGCAGCTCCTTGGTGAAACTCGGGTGTTTGTTTGTGTGCCATGGCTAACCCGGCCTGGATCCCCACGAAGATAAATGAGGAGTAGTCAAAGCTGTCCAGGGCGCCGGTCTTGAACTTGTCCTTGACGGTTTGCGCGGGCAGCTTTTGATCGGCGCTTACCGAGCGAAAATTGGGCACGATATAGAGAATGCGTTTGGTCTGTTGCCCCGAGCCTGAAGCGGGTGGGGTCGCGGCGCCGGGAGTGCCGGCGGCATTGGCAGCCGGGGTAGCGTTCGAGCCCTGCTGCTGATCGGGCGCCATAGGAGCATCGGGAAGAAGGGCTACGTCGGTAGCAGCGGGTACCGGTTGCTGTTGCCCATTTGCGTGCGAAAGAGCGCAGGAAATCGTAAACAACAGGAGGATCCCGCGTGCAGCGTTTAGTTTTCGAAGTTTCATAGGTTGAGCGAGTCGTCGGCCTCTTGATTGAAACACGCTTGATCCGTAGTGCATAACTTTAGACGCCGGGGGGTGGACGAAAGAGGCAAGGTTTCCACAAATTCGTTTACGGCCCCAGCTTCGACCTCTCCAGGCCCAGTTTTGGGTGACTATCGTTGTTCCAAAGCCCGAATTAAGAATTTAAGGCTTGCCTTGTTCGTGGGGAGGCACACTGGTCGTTAGCTTGCGCAATACGAACTCCCGGATCAGGTTGTCGACAGCGCTGCCTGCGGTTTCTATCAAGGCATTGCCCACGGTGAGTCCGACGCCACGGTCGCCTGACGGATGATAGAGGTTCGAAAGGCCTCCGGCCGCGAAATTGCCCAGCACTCGGGAGTAGTTTGGCTGCAGGCTGCCATTGTCTCCGCGGGTGATGACGGACCGCGACAAGGCATACAAGGTCCGCGACCGGACGGTGCCCGAGCCGCGGTAGAAGTAGCGCGGGTCCTGGTGCAGGAGTGACGGAAGAATCGCGCTTCCAATCATCCTTCCCAGCAGATCGTCGGTGTATGCGGCCCCGTAGCGCTTGGCGTAGCCCTGCGCTCCCTTTCCGTACCCGGCATAGGTGTTGTTTAGGTGCTCCGCGCCGGCCACCGCTGCAACGCCCAGGAATTCCACCGGATCGAGGCTCGAGTGCAGCGCCAGGTCAAATTTTTGCCGCGTATTGAGGGGTTCGGCGTTCCAGAGGTAGCTGCTGTAGAAGTTTGGTAAGACGCCCAGAACACGCTGCTGCTCGGCGGCTTTCACCTGCTCCTGGGCGAGCTCGGTCTGGGTAACCGAGACGCGCACCTCGGTAGTGATGCCGGCGATCGCAAGCACAGCGGGCGGCAACTCCAGCGTCTGCCCGTTTACCAGCGCGATGCCCGCATGGGTAAAGGTTTCCATGGCCGCTGAGCTGACGGTCACGCTAAACTCTCCGGCCGGAAGCTCCGAAAACGTGAATTTCCCATCATCGCCGGTCAGGCTGTTGCGGTTGACTCCGCCATCGCTTGAGTTGAGCTTTACATGGGCACCCGCAAGCGCCGCGCCATTGGCATCGAGGACCGTGCCCGCGAGGCTGGCCGAGAGGCGAGGATCCTGCGGCAGTTGCTGCGCGTGCCCAGTCATAGAGAGCGAGCTGAGCAGAACAGCAAACACCATCGCGGCAAGTAGAGGAAGGAATTTCACCTGGCTTTAGTCTTAACCAATTAAGAGTTTGGGTCAAGGCGGCTACGCTGGGGGCCCGGCTTACTTTTGAGCTGGTGAAGCCTCTTCAGGATAGCCGACCCGTCCCTTGCGAATAAGTTCGGAGAAATCAGGGCGATCATTCGCAGCTCTTGCCGCAGCGTTGATATGCGCTTGCTCCTTTAACCCAGGCAACGTCAGACCGCCGGTCACGAGGTCGTTATGCTCGTAGAGCATTTCGTCCAATTTGCCGTTGAGCAGGATGCGCCAGTCTCGGCTCGCCCGCTTGTTTTGCGCCCTGGCGGCGGAGATCGCGATGTTGCTGGTGCAGTTGTTGGTCAGGGCGTTGTACCATTCGGGTCGTTCGTGCAGGCTGTTCATGCGCACCAGGTAGCTGAGGAAAATGTGCCGCACCAGGGCAGGGTCGGCGGTGGTGCGAAAGAGGTAAACTTCTTCGTCTTTGCGGTAGTTGGTGCGCAAGCGTATCAGGTCTCGCTCATCGGCAGCCGTGTACGCCAGCGTGTATTGGCGGAAAAAGCCCCGGACGGCGGAATAGTCCTGGCCAACCCTATTCCGCGTAGCAATGGACATCGCGACGTGTTGCCCTCCGCCGAAGTCGAAGCTGACGATGGGATGCGCTATCCACGGTGAACCCCACCAGGTAAGAAAGAGGTCGGCGCCCCTGAGGTTTGCCAGGTTGTACGAGTGGGTTTCCCAGCGGCAGGTGAAGTCATCCTCAGTACGGTAGTCGCAGTCACGGACGTTATGAATGGTTACCTGGTTGCCATTCACGTCGGCGAACGCCGTTTGCGTGTTGTCAGGCTTCCAGTCAAGATCATTGGAAGGCCTGATCTGAAACCACCAGGCGGCCACAAGGGCGCTCCCGGCAAGTGCGACGAGAAGTCCCCGCGGACCGCGACGGAGAAGAATCATGGCTGCCATGACCGCAATCAGGTAAACGATGGCGGCTGGCACGCGCCAGGCAGGAAACGGCAAGTCGAAATAAAGCGCCGCGGCAGCCCACGCGGTGAGAACGAATACGATGACGGTTGCGAGTACACCTGCGACCGTGCCCGGCCACCGCGCGCGGCTAGACGGCGGCATCGCGAGCCGGCACCGTGCGATCGTCCCGGCGAGATCGGCATTCTGTATTCATCGGAAGATCAGAGTAACAGCATCGTCGCGAGCAGGGCCGGCTTTTGCCTGGGCCATGGTTATCGTTACGGAAGCTCGGGCCCCATTTTTTCGTAGAGCAGGCGGCGATGGACGCCCAACAGCCGCGCCGCTTCTGCCTTATTGCCATTGGCCTGTTTCAGGGCGCGATCGATCAGCAGCCGTTCCCAGGCTTGCACCGACTCGCGGAAGGGGAGTTGCAGCAGGCGTTGCCATTCGTCCTGTTGCTCCGTGCCTTGGGTTTGCTCCTCTTCCACCTTGATGAGTTCGGTCGTGATGGCGCGGCCTCCGGCGCGAAGGACCGCGCGCTCGACGATGTGTTCGAGTTCGCGTACGTTTCCCGGAAAGGCATATCGCTGGAGTGCGAGCATGGCATCCTCGATAAAGCCAGTTGTCCGCAGGCCATGTCGTTGGCTGTAGGTCTCGAGAAAATGCTCGGCGAGCGGAAGGATATCGGCGCGACGATCGCGCAGTGGTGGCAGATGAATGGGAATCACGCTCAGACGGAAATAGAGATCGCTGCGAAAACGTCCTGCGGCGACTTCTGCCTCGAGATCCCGATTCGTCGCGGCGATTACGCGGAAGTCTGCAGCCACCGTCTCCGTCGCACCCAGGCGTTCGAAGGTGCGCTCCTGCAGCACGCGCAGCAGTTTCGGTTGTGTCGGAAGCGGCAGTTCGCCTACTTCATCCAGGAAAACGGTTCCGCCCTGCGCGCTTTCAAATTTTCCCGCGCGTCGTTGCAGTGCCCCGGTAAATGCTCCTTTCTCGTAACCGAAAAGTTCTGACTCGATCAGGTTCTCGGGCAGCGCCGCACAATTCACCACAACGAAGGGACCGCTGCGGCGTTCACTGTGCTGGTGGATGGCTTTGGCGACCAGCTCTTTGCCGGTACCTGATTCGCCGGTGAGCAGCGCCGTGGAACTGGTCTGTGCCACGCGGCCAATTTCCTTGAAGACGTTGAGCATCGCGGCAGACGATCCGATGATTTCGCCGGGGCGTGAGGGCGCCGCAGCCACCTGCTGTCGCAGGAGCGCGACCTCTTTCTGCAGCGATGCATGCTCGAGCGCACGGCGGATCGTGACCAGCACATCATCCAGGTCGAAAGGCTTGGTGAGGAAGTCATAAGCCCCCAGTTGAATGGCGTCGATGGCGTTGTTGCTGGTGCCGTGGGCGGTGATCACGAGCGTAGGCAAGTCGACCAGCCGCCCCTCTTCCCGCAGCAGATGGAGCAGAGCCGCCCCATCCATCAACGGCATGCGCCAGTCGCACAGCAGCAGTTGCAGGTCCTGCTGCTGGATGATGGAATACGCTTCCTGGCCGTTGCAAGCGGTCAGCACCTGGTAGCCTGCCTGATGGAGGGCCTCAGAGAGGCTTTCGCGCAAATTGCGTTCATCGTCGACGATGAGGATGGTTTCGTTCACTGACCATTTCTCTGCGGCAAAATCAGTTCCGCTCGCGTGCCGCCGCTGGGCTGGTGTGCGAGGGTCAGTGAACCGTGATGAGCGCGAACGATCTCCCGGGCGATGGAAAGACCCAACCCGGTTCCACGCGCCTTGGTGGTAAAGAACGGATCGAACACTTTTGCTGCGACGTCGTCGGGCATGCCACAGCCATTGTCCTCGATGTGTATGCGGACCTGGTCCGATGCCGGCGCGAGGGTCACGACAATCTTCCTCCCTGGCGCCGGAGTGGTTCCTGCAAAGGATTCCATGGCATTGCGCAGCAGATTGTCGAGCACCTGGCGGAGTTTCAATGCGTCCGCTGAAACTTCGATGTTCTGGGAGCCTATGAAGTTGATCTCTATCGAAGCGCTCTCAGCCTCGGCTGCGAGCGAGGCCACCAGGTCTTCGCACAGCTGCGCAGGGTAAAAGATCTTTCTCTGCAACTCAATGGGTTTGGCGATGAAAAGGAGACGGTCCAGCACGTGGCTGAGGCGATCGATCTCTTCCAGGGTGAGCCTCGCGGAACGGTCGAGTTGTTCAGGATCTTTGCTGCGCATCGACATCTGGGCACGGAGACGGATCGTTGCCAGCGGATTGCGCAGCTCATGCGCGACACCGGCGGCGACCTGGCCCAGCGCGGCAAGGCGATCTTTGTGGTGGAGCTGCTCGATGAGCTGCCGCTCCTGTTCGATTTTTTGTTGCAACGAGATCCCTAGTTTGTCGATGCCGGTGAGGATGCCATGCAATTCCGACGCGCTCACGTCACCTCGGCGGGGCTGGCTGAGATCGACCTCAAGGTCGTGGAGACGCGTTTGTATCGCGGCGACATCGGATTGCACATGGCGGGTAATCCAGAACGCGACCCCGACACACGCCATTGCTGCAAGCCCCAGGCAGCTTACGCCCAGCAGCGCCGGCAAATCTCTCGCCGAGTTCACATCGTGGATGCGATGCATCGCCCAAACGCTGCCCAGGATCTGATCGCCCCGTGCGATGGGAACCGCCTGGAAAAGGATGACGTCTTCCTGACCGCGAAAGATCGAAGCTGCTGGTTTGTAGTCTGCCGCTGCCTGGCGCGCGACCAAGAGGATGGTCGGCCGTTCGCGGGGAGGAATATCACGCTTCGGGCCGGGGCCGTCCTGAGTGGGAAACGCGTAGCCGAGCAGGTCGCCGGTAGCAGAGGAATAAAAGCCACCTTCCACCCCGGGATCGTTCTCCAGGGCTCGGCTCGTCAAGGCTGCAAGCACCGCGTCTGTCTGCGGGCCGGGCGGTTCCGTAAGGGTGTTGGATAAAGCCGGAGCACTGAGGTAGTACCCGGCAAACGAGGTGACCACGCTGAGAAGGCGCGCCTGCGATCCGCTGACGATGGCGGACTGGGTTTGCCGCAATAGCAGGATGAAGCCTGTCAATGCGGACCCAAGCAGGACGCAGAGCAGCAGCGCAAGCAGCAGAATGCGGCTGCGAAGACTGCGGAGCATCCGGGTTGGAGTCAAATGCCACATTCGTCAACGTCTATAGATGCTCCAAAGCCTTGATCAGGGCATCGGCCGCGCGCAGGCACTCGTGGCTCAGGTACCAATCATGCGTGAGCAGCATCTTTTCGGCATTTGCCAGCGACTCTGCGGCCAGCTCCAGAAGCGGCCCTTTCGCTCCCTCAGCCTTCTCCAGCTCCTGCGTCTGCTTTTCAAGGTCGTGCCGGAAATGGCGTTCGAAGTCGCGTTGGAGTGCCTTGGTGACTGGCACCTCCAGAGCAGAATGGGGCGCCGCAAAACTGACGAAACAGAGGTGCTCCAGGGCGCGTGCCGCTTCGGCGGCCGCGTTTCCTGAAATCTTTCCGTTTATGAAAATCTCTTTGCAGAGCGAGTACACACTGTTCAGTTCGTTGTGGGCTTTGCCCTCTGGGAGCGCCGCGAGCAACGATGAGGCACGTGCCAGGTGCAGGTAGGCGCGCCGCCGTTCCGCGTCGCTTTCGTGCTTATCTCTTTCTTTGTTTTTATGGGGGGCGTGCTTTTTCGGTGGTCCGGCCCCTTTCTTCGCGGCTTTCTTGATGGCTTTTTTCGAGACGCTGAGTGCACTGCTCATGATGGATCTCCTTAGGGGGTTGCCGTGGGCTGCGGCCTGGGGACCAACAGCTGAAAGGTTGCCGCTGCCAGCAGGGCCAGGGCGGCGAAACCGAGGAACGCGATGTTGAAGCCGAAGTGTTGTAGAACCACTCCGGATACGATGGGCCCAACCACTCCACCGATCGCTTGTGCAGTGGCCAAGATACCAAGCAGGGAATTGAATTGTCCTTTCCCGCGGGTGAGGCCGGCGGTAAAGCCAACAATGGCGACACCAAAGATTCCGGCGCCGATACCGTCGAGCGCCTGCAAAAGAACCACCGTGTGCGGGTTGTGCGCAAGGGTGTAGGAGAGGATGCGAAAGGGCAGAGCCCAGAAGGCGACCGCCATCACCGGCTTTTGGCCCCAGGAGTCACAGAACCGCCCCGCAGCCCAGGCGACGGGTACCATCACCAACTGTGCTGAGAGCACGGTGAAGGTAGTAAGCGCGCTCGAACCGCCGAGCTGCTTGATGTAGAGCGCGGTGACAGGAAGGATGGGCGCATTCGCAAGATGGAACAGCGCGACCGCGGCAAGCAGGCAGAGGACAGAGCGGCCTCGAAGAACCGCGCCCCACGGCACTGCGGCGCGATTTCCGTCTCCCGAGGCGACCTCTTCATTCAGCTCCTGGCGGCGTATCCAGTAGACGGAAAATGCTCCGACCAGGGATGCGATGGCAACGGAATAGAAGATGGACGCACTGCCGAAATAGCGGACGGCCACAAAGGCCAGGAGTGCGGCCATGATGTTGCCGGCATGATTCCAGCCCTGGTTTTCGCCCAGGGTGCGATTGAGCGCCTGGTAGCCGACCAGCCCCAATGCCAGCGCGCTCAGCACCGGCAGGAAGATGCTCTGGGCCGCTCCAGCCAGGAACAGCAAGGAGTCGATCCATAACGAGGTACGGGGCACAAAGGGGATGGCTCCGAAGCAGACGCCGACGGCGATCGAAGCAAGAAAGAAGAGCAGCCGGCGGTTACGGAAGCGATCGACCAGCACGCCGGCCGGTGTCTGAAAGAGCAGGGTGCCCAGCCCGAGCAAGGCCGTGGCCACGCCGATCTGATCGTACCGCCAGTGGGCTTCCTTGAGAAACGAATTGAGGACCGGCAGGACGACGCCCACTGCCTCCGCCTGAAAGAAGTTTGCGGCGTTTAGCCCAACGCGGCTTCGGCGCGAGGGATTGTTCTTCGTCTCGAGAAGCATGGCGACCAGGGAAGCAAATGGGTCGCCATTCTAGAGCGGGAAACATCGCTTTGCATGTGCGCGGGTTAGCATTCCCAGCTGCGCGGCCCAGGGGAGTGAATGTACGCTTTCCGCTCATGCTGCGAACGCTGAGCGTACACATCCCGGATGGCTCGCGGAAAAAATGGAGTCGTTTGTTCGGCTTCCGGCGGTGAGAGGTTTGGCGCGTGGATTGCTTCTTCTCCCTCGCACGAAGGAGAAAACCCATGAATGCGAATCGTCTCGTTTTGCTCACTGTGTTTGCGCCCGCAATGGTGTGGGCGGCAGCTCAAAGTCCAGATGCAGTTCCACCCCCTGCGCCACAAGCGCCACCCGCGATAGTAGGTACTTCCGCAACCCACAGCGGCCGAATCACCGCGGTGGTTTACGGGCCCCAGGGAGAAGTACAGGCCATCCTGTTAGGCGATGGTGCTGCGGTAAGTCTGCCTCCGGATCTCGCCATGCGCGCGCAGGCGGGTGTTGTCCGCGGAAGCCGCGTTCAGGTCAGCGGAACGCAGCGCGTGATCGCCGGGCAAGTCAGCCTCATCGCGCAGAGCCTCACAGCCAACGGCCAGACATTTGTGGCCGCATTGCCCGCTCCTGGTCCTGCGTTTGCGGGTGGAGCTCCGCCGCCACCACCGCCACCCGCACCACGGGGCAGGCCGGGTCCCGACGCGCCGCCACCGCCCGCTCCGTAAAGACAAGTGGAACGGAGTCTGTTTGACTTTGATTGCTGCCGTTCCAGCTGTCGATTAGCCCACCCAACGGGACGAAAAACGATCGGTAGCCCCGACTAGGGGTGCCCCATATCTCGCCTTCTGTTGGCGAGATGTGGGAATTGACAGATGTTCTGGTAGAGACTTCAAGGACTGGGCAGACTTCCAGGCACCCCCCTGGCACTCGTTCCCCTCCCACATCTCGCCAACAGAAGGCGAGATGCCCCGGTTTTTCTGCTGAGGCTTCGAAGGGCACCAGCGTGTGCGGCTTTCTTCACGGAACGCCGCCTGGAATTCATTGGCCCCAACAATGCTCAAAAGAGATCCGGGGGATTTGGGGTACCCCAACTCGGGGCTACCGGATGTTTTCGACAGAGCGCACCGTGGAGAAATCTGCAACCCCGTCCAACATCCGAGAGATGCGCTCCGTAACAACTGACCTTTCCTGGGAGAACGCTGATGCCCGTTGCGACACCATTGCCGCCGTTTGTTCCACTGCCGCCCGATGCCGCCGGGATCATTTCCTGGGTTCATATCGGAGACCTGCACATGACCGAAAAAGGAGAGCAGAACCATGCGGATCTGCTCTCCATCGTCGAGAGGATCAATCGCGTCTTTCGCGGGTCGTTAAGCTTCGTTTATTTACCCGGCGACATTGCCGAACACGGGGACGCGGGAGCATATCGCGTCGTGCGCGAGGCGATTGACCCGCTGCAAGTCCCGTGGTGTTCCATCATCGGCGACCACGATGTGCAACAAAAAAGCTTCGCCAATTACCTTGAGTACATGGTTCCAGAAGAGCATTACGCGTTTCAGGTAGGCGATGTTCACTTTGTGGCGCTGAATGCTTTTGACGTTGCCGATCCCAGCTCATTTTGCATGTCGGACGAGCAACTTCAGTGGCTGGAGGAGCAATTACATGCAGCGGAAGCTGCAGTGCTCTTCCTGCATTGTTATCCCAGCGACCTGAAACAAGGCGGAGAGTGCTTGCGGCAATTGGTGGAAAAACCGGCAGTCCGGCTCATCGACATGGGGCACACGCACTATAACGAGATTGCTAATTATGGACGGACCCTCTACACCGCGACCCGGTCCACAGGGCAGATTGAAGAAGGGCCCGTCGGCTTCTCTGTGACAAACATCGACGGCCCGGTCATCAGCTGGAAGTTTTTCCATCTCCAGGAAGTCCCCATGGTGATGATCACCTCGCCGGCTGACGAACGATTGATCACGGATCCACGCCTGGAGGGTGCGGTCGCAGGCAATCGACTCCGCGTGCGGGCGAAAGTGTGGGGAAACGCAGTGATGCAAACCGTGACCGCCCAACTGGAAGGAAAGACGGTAAGCGTACAGCGGATTGGTGAAAGCCAGGTATGGCAAGGTAAGCTGCAGTGCGGGGATCTGCCCAGCGGCGTCTATCCGCTAACCGTATCTGTAAAAGATGCAAATGGATTGGTAGCAGAAGATCGCATTCACGTCGTCATTAGGGCTGAGGCCTGGCAGCCGCCGCAGCGGGCTGCGCGCGACCAGGAGAATCCCCTCGCAGCATGGCCCGAGCACGGGCTGCTGGGCACACAACTGGGACCCAACAAGAACGGGAGAAAGTGGTAAATGCTCGCTCACATTCTCCTGCCCCTGATCGTGGGTGTCAGCCTGGTGTTGATGTTGGTTCGGCCGCGCGGAATACCCGAGGTCTACTGGATCGGCGGCGGCGCTCTTTTGCTGGTCGCTCTGCAACTCGTGCCGCTGAAGCTCGCGGGAAAGGCTATCGCCGAGGGCTCGGATGTCTACCTCTTCCTGACCGGCATGATGCTGCTCTCGGAATTGGCCAGGGAGCATGGCGTCTTTGATTGGCTCTCTTCTGTCGCTGTGCGCAGCGCCAACGGATCGTGTACCCGGCTCTTCAGCCTCGTCTATGGCATTGGCACATTGGTGACCATCCTGATGTCCAACGATGCAACGGCGGTGGTGTTAACGCCGGCCATCCTGACCGCCGTGCGCAAAGCAAAAGTGCAACCGTTGCCGTACCTCTTTACCTGCGCGCTCATTGCCAACGCGGCTTCGTTTGTCTTGCCCATCTCAAACCCCGCAAACCTGGTGGTCTTTCGCCAGGGCATGCCTCCCCTGGGTCATTGGCTGCTCAGCTTCGGCCTTCCTTCCTTGCTTTCCATTGCGGCGACCTACGCTGTGCTGCGAGTGATGTTCCGGCAGGACCTGGCGGCGCAAATCGAAGGAACCGTGGAAGCCCGGCCTCTCCGCCTCAACGGAAAGATCGTACTCGGCGGTCTGTTCCTTATGGTGCTGGTGCTGCTCACCGCCTCCGCCCTGGATAAGGATCTTGGCTTACCCACGTTCCTGGTGGCGCTCGTCATAACAGCAGCTGTTTCCATCAAAGCGCATGCTAACCCCCTGAACCTGGCGAAAGAAATCAGCTGGGGAACGCTCGCGCTGGTCGCGGGTCTCTTCGTCATGGTCGACGCCGTAGAAAGCATCGGTGCCCTGCGGTGGGCCCAGGGTGCTTTGCATTGGGCGGAAAACCTCGCTCCTGCGGCTGGCGCGTTGGTGGTCAGCATGGTCGTGGGGATTGCCAACAACCTGGTGAACAATCTGCCACTGGGATTGATCGCGGGAGCTACCCTCCAGTCCACGCACACGCACGGGCTGATGGCCAACGCGGTGATGATCGGCGTTGATCTGGGACCCAATCTCGCGGTCACCGGTTCGCTGGCCACCATCCTCTGGCTCATCGCTCTGCGCAAAGAAGATCTGAACGTCACCTTCTGGGACTTTCTCAAGGTAGGCATCGTGGCCATGCCGGTTGCGCTCCTGGCCTCCGTCGGCGGAGCGATTCTCATGCAGCATTTTCAGCAATAGGGGGCAAAACGATGAACAAAGCGTGGATCATTCCTTTCATCATTGTGGGCGGAGCGCTCCAGACCTGCGGAGCCGCGATGAACGGTCAACTGAACAAGCACCTGATGAACCCCTGGCTGGCCTCCGCGGTATCGTTTGCGCTCATCACCTTCTTCTTTACCGCTGCGTTTCTGATCATGCCTCATCCGCTGCCAACCACGCGCGATCTCGCCACCATGCCGTGGTGGGCAGTCGTCGGCGGCCTGGTGGGCGCGGTGCAGGTGTACGCCGGCCTGACGCTGGTGAACAAGGTGGGGGCCGGGCCATTCATGGGCTTTACCGTGACGGCGGCGCTGATCACCTCACTAGTGGTGGACCACTTCGGCTGGTTCCGGATGGATCAGCATCCGCTGAACCTGTGGCGGTCACTGGGCGGCTTGCTCCTGGTCGCTGGAGTCACGTTGATCGCCAGGTTCTGATAGGGAGCTAGGACCCACTCAACCAAAACAAGCCTTGAATGGGTCCTCCGTTTCAGTTCAGCGCCCGAATATCCATCGATCCAAAGGACTGAAGACTAAGTCCAGCGCCCGCAGATAGAACGCAAATAAGAACACAAAGACTAGTACGATTATGGTCGTCGAGCGAACCTCGTCCCACGTGGGGGTCACGACCAGCTTCATTTCCTCTTGCACCTGCGCGAGAAAAACGGTAAAGCGCCGGATGAGTCCGGGCTTTGGCTCTGCATCTTGTTGAGACAAGAGACACGCATCCTTCCTGGGTTTTCCAGTTGTCGACTACGGCCGTAGCGAGCTGCGGCGGGGCGTAGTGCTTTTAGGAAAGCGGTGCAGGCGGAGCGCGGGAGGGAGCTGGAGATGCCGATACTTTCGGCAGGACCGCGAGGCTTTTCGTGGGAAGCCGCTCGCCGGCGGACAAGGTCAGCAGGAGGAGGAGAAAGAAGACCGGGAGCGCGAGCGAGACATGGTCAAAGCTGTGCCCTGCCGCGGATGCGAGGGCAAACGAAAGCATCAGCACCAGGGCGATCATGCATACGATCGCAACCACCAAAAGGGGTTGGCGTAGCGAACTCTGTTGTTTCGCTCGATGCATCGGTGCTGAGTTTAGCAGGTCTAATGTCTGAGAGGGATCAGGGTTTAACGCGGATCAGGGTAGCCTGTTCTGCGGCCTTCCGTACATAGTTTGGTTTGTGCTCCACCAGTGTCGCGTGCCCAGCCGGATTATGCGGGGCAACCAATGGGATCAACGCAAAATCCTCGTGGATATCCGGGCCCAGTGGACGCGAAAGGGAAACCGGCGAGGACTCGTGAAAGCCGTTCGCCACAACGCGTAGCGTTGCGCCTGCAGACGCGGACAGTCCGGTGAATTCAAAACGGTAGGAGCCGTTCTCGTCCGTCACGTTGTGATACGGGCCGCTATTCGCCCCGTTCCCGCTAAGAGTGAGGGAGACCATGGCCTTCGGTACGGCGGCGCTCGCCGAGTAGGCCATACCCTCGACCGTCGTGGTCGAGGGGGATCGAGTCAAAACATAGAGCGCGTAGCCTCCGATAATGGCGGCGAGAATGCCTGCCAGCCAGGCGCCTACGGCTTTGCCCATGGGTACACCTCGTCCTGTCTGCTTCACTGAGACATGGTGCGGAAGCGAGGTGGAGCGTTTCAACGCAATTCAGTTCTTTGTGCCGTAGGTTCTACCCGAGTCGCCGCCCCCGTCCCAGGTGCCATCCAACTTGTCTGCGGCCTTCTTGAGTTCGATGTCGTAGTAAGCATCCTGATAGGGCGCCTCAAATTTCAGCACGCCATCGGCGAAGGTTACATTTTTCGCGGGTTTTTCCCCTTCTCCCGTGTCCAGGATAGCGACCAGCTTACCCTCGGCTTCCTTGAGCGTCATGGTCCACTTGACGGGGTCTCCCGTGCTTTCCGACGTCATGCTCCACTTGCCAAGCAAAGGCTTATAGTCTTGTCCGCGGGCGGAAACCGACAGCAGGGTCGCTACCAGGCAGAGCGAGAAAAACCAGCGGCTGATCTTTTGAGCCATAAGACTCCTCGTGGGGTGCCTCGGCATCCCGCAAGCAGTGTACCCCGACGTTTTGGGCGTGAGTTTACAAACAGAAGGAATCGTCTCACCGAGGACCTATAGCGCAAGAAATCCCACAGGCGACCCTGACAGAGTGATTCACCGAGCGGCATCTCGCCTGCCTCCCCCTCAACGACGCAGCCAATTAGGCAGCCGCCTCTTCCGGGATCGACGACGAGTGCTGGAAACGGACTCGATGGGCAAGGCGCCGAATCGGGATCTCCATCCAGGTCGTTGAAGCCCACGCGCACAGGTAGGACGCTGCGATCACAGCTACAGCCAACAACAGGTGAGGGCCGTCCGGAATATGAGGGACGTCCGCGAAGGCCCACCCGTGAAACAGGCCGTTGATAACCGGGTGATACATATAGAGCGAGTATGAGATGAACCCGGTGAACGTGAACAGCCGCAGGTTGAGGGCGCGGCGGTATCGCGAAGTCTCTGACACGACGAAAACACGCAGGATGCCCCAGGCGAACAAAACCGACCGCAGCGTGAAATCGACGTTAGCGGCCAGCAAGGCGCCAGGCGAAGGCAATACTTTCGAGAGCAGGATTAGGCCGTTCCCAAGCAGGAAAAGAACAGTCGCGACTGAGAGCCCGTCGAGGAAGGGGCGCAACCGTCGGACGACAGCCATCCACAAAGGGGTCCGCAGAGCGATCGCAGCCAGGAGCCCGGCACCGAGGCTGTCCATGCGGCCGGGAAGCAGAAAGTATCCGTCCGTCCACGTTCCCGTCTCCACCTGAAGCAAGGTGCGTAACGGCCATGCGCTGAGGACGGCGACGACTGCGAGGACGGTAATTCCGCGGCGGCTCATCAGCAGAACGAGAGGGGGCAGAAGCAGGTAGAACTGCTCCTCGATGGCGAGCGACCAGGTACTGGCGACCCAGCGTGCCCCGCCGTCCAAGCCGCTGGCGCCTTGCGCAAAATTCTGGAGGAACGTTGGGTACGTCCAGAGCGGCATCGCGTCCTTGAGCAGGAACCGGTCTAGCCAAGGTGCGGGAATGATGGGTCGCGAGATGACCACAGCGAGGAACGAAAACACTAGCAGGTAGTAGACGGGCCAAATGCGTGCGATCCTGCGAAGCCAGAAGACCCGAAAGTAGTTCGTGGCGTTCCGGTTGTCGAGTAGGATGCCGCCAATCAGGAAGCCTGACAGCACGAAGAACAAGTCGACGCCGCCGATGAGCCAGGGGACGAGGCGACCGACGCCGGGCAGCGTGCCGGGCGGCAAGCCGGCTATGATCACGTGATCCGCTAGCACGAGCAGACAAGCGATGCCGCGAACCCCGTCGAGTTCCGATACCCGCTCGGACATTTGTTGTACCTCGCCTGCCAAACAGCGTGATCTCACACCGGCGAAAATACCGGGGACCCCTGGGCATGAAAGCGGCAGCACTCAACGAACGAGGTGTTCATTCCAGGTGGCGTAGAAGCGAGAAAGCAACGGACACAAGTAACGCCGCTGTGACCAGCGTGATTACCATAAGCGCAAACGAAATGAGCACAATTGTCATAGACCGATAGAAGCAGTCAGAGTGTCTGCTATGTCACTTCACGTGATTTGGTAATTCACATCTCTTTGGCTAGCCGAACACTTGATTTGAGCCGTGACCAACTTCGCGCTTGTCTTGGCTGAATGTCTGCTTCGACTTGGTACCGCGTAGTCAGAAGCGAAAGCTAAGTGCCAGGAATTGCTTCACCGAAATTTCTTCCGCCCACAACAGGTGCTCTATCTTTTGGATTTCCAATCGTGCGGCGTAACGGTCAGCCGCTTCAATGGTCCTGAGGAACGGCCCCTCGTTCTTGGTAACGACCTTGAAATAGAAAGGGCTACGAAAGCGTTTTATCGATCTGCAATGCCGGCTTACCACCAGCGTGCTCGAAACCAGACTGAATGGGCGGCGGCCAAGACAATCATCCAGAATGCAAACGTTATGTGCATGGCCCTCTCAGCGTATGCGGAGCATGGACGAGAGTACCTTCGCCCCCACGCTAGGAACTCTCGTCCGGAGACTGCAATCACTTGCTTCCAGTCTTAACCGGGTAAGACACCATGTACCTACCCGCGGGTTGCAGGCGTCGAAAATTCTTTGGTAACAATGAACGATTCTTCATTTCGTTTGGCTGCACTGTCGGCGTGTGCAATCTGTCATGAGTGATCGAACACAAAGCCAAATGAAGTGTTTGTCACACGATGTAGTTCATCAATAAGCGCGGAGAGAGGGGCATCTCTCTGCGTCCGCTGCTTTCATCGTTACGCCCGAGCGTGGCCGGAAGCTCCCGGATGCAGACAAGAGCTTGTATGTAGAAGTCGTCAGGGATGCTTTGGGGCTTTAGGTGTCTCGCTGATCGCAGACGCTTTGTGCCACGGAAAACAACAGCGTAGATGGCTTGGTGACGCCGTGGAGCACCATCACCTGAGTGTTGTCAGTCAAGCGGAGCACGCTGTGCAAGTCGCGGTCGCTCAGGTTTGAAACGATGACCAGATCGAAGCTTTGGTTGCGGAGCAGGATTGCGGCCGCCTGTGGCGATGCCGCATCCGTGTCATACCCCGAAACCTTCAGAACTTCGCACCGGCTCTCAAGGAGCGCCGCATCGGACTCTACACATAAGATCTTCGCTGTCATATTCCGGCGTAAACGAACTTAGGACAGCCAAAGTGCCAAACCAATCACGCAAAGTGTGTAGCGGACTCACTTGGAAAATAGTGCCGAACGTCCCTTTTGTGTGACGGAACGCTCATAGAGTTGGTTCGCAGCAATATACTTTGTGCCGCGCCGATCTTTACTCTGCGGTGGGATAGGTGCCATCCCACGCTAGTGCGCCTGGTTCACCCCGTAGTTATGGATCACAGTTGAACTTACGAATGCTACATCGACACCCTGGCCCCAACGAGCCCATCGCCGATGGCCATGACGGGTCATCTCGTATTCGGCCAGGATGCTGAGCCCACTCACCGCAGTCTCAAAGGCCGCGAACCCTACTTTGTTCTTGACCAGCGCAGTTGGCAGCTCGGTTTCGCGACACCAGGGGCGGCGCAAGCATTCCTCGGTAGTTGTCCAATCGAGCGCCCGTGTCGCAACGACCGATCCGGCCAGCGACCAGTCAACTCGCCCAAAGACTCGCGTTTGCGCCGTCACATGGATTGGGGCGCTGGGTAGGATTGGAAACGGGTGGGGTTCTCCGTAGGCGTGCGTCGTGAGCGCAAAGAGGGCAATTGAACTGGAAAGAAGTGTTTTCAAATGGAGGCTGCGAGGCACCGATAAGAGCATCTTCTCCAGCGTTCGTAAGGCAAACAACGCTTCTGGCAGAAATGCAAACACGGAGCAACCCCTTTATGCACTGGGCGCCGGCGCCAAGTCTTAAACATTAAAGATGCGGAATTCAGTATCCCAGGATGTCCTTCTACGTTGGACCGTGTGGGAGACATCCAACTCAGCGCCGCACAGGGTCAAGCGCGTCACCGGGGAAAGCGAATTACCTGCAAGAGCGTCGCCGCCGAAGACGCATATATGAGTAGCTTGCCCCCTTGTCGCAACAAGGAAGCAAGCATCGTCCACTTCACACCGCACGAGGCTTAACTAAGTGTTTTGCTATCATTTGGAAAGCGCTTCCAAGGGCCTATAGCTCAACGGTTAGAGCAGCGGACTCATAATCCGTTGGTTCCAGGTTCAAATCCTGGTGGGCCCACCAGATAACCGCGTCACCCTCGATACGTAAACCGCACAGAGAAGAACCGATGGAGGCAGTTTCGGATTTCGAACGTCTCGAGGCCTTTCGGCCTGCGATCACCGGCCATTGCTACCGGATGCTGGGATCGTTTTTCGATGCCGAGGATGCGGCACAGGACGCGATGATCCGTGCCTGGAAGGGCCTCGATCGATTCGATGGTCGTGCTTCTCTCAAGAACTGGCTCTATCGCATCGCCACGAATGTGTGCCTGGACGAGATTCGCAACAAGGGCCGCCGGGCTCGGCCCTTTGAAGAGGGGCCACCGTTTTCCGGCACGCCGTCGCTGGAAGACCTGGTGCAGCGTCCCGCGTATACATGGATTGAGCCGATCGCGGACGCGGACGCATTAGCTTCCGACGCGGACCCGTCAGAGCGAGCCATCCTGAAACAGAGCATTCGCCTGGCGTTTGTTGCTGCGCTGCAAAAGCTCGCGCCGCGGCAGCGCGCCGCGCTTTTGTTGATGGACGTGCTCGGCTTTTCGGCAGCCGAAGCGGCGGAAACACTCGAAACATCGGTGGCGTCGGTCAACAGCGCACTGCAACGCGCGCGGGCAGCGGTTGCCGACACGAGCGTGGGCCGCTCGCCGGAGCTCACGGAGCCACAGAAAGCGATGCTCCATCGCTACGTTGCCGCCTTTGAGCAATACGATGTCGATGCCTTGACGGCCCTTCTGCGTCAGGACGCCACGCTGTCGATGCCACCGTATGCGTTGTGGTTCCAGGGCCCGGATGCGATTCGTAGCTGGATGCTTGGCTTGGGGTGCGGGTGCCGCGGATCGCGTCTGGTTGCGGCGGAGGCCTGCGGTTCTCCTGCGTTCGCGCAATACCGCCCAAACCCGGACGGCGGACACAAAGCGTGGGCGCTGATTGTTCTCGAACTGTTCGACGATCGGATCGCTGCCGTCAACTCGTTCCTCGATGTCGAAAGCCTCTTTCCTCGCTTCGATCTGCCGCTTCTCCTGCCGCCCCGCTGAAAAAGTTTTGGCCCAGCGATGAGTTTCCGTCTCGACGCCAGTCTTTACTGGCAAAGGAGAAACTCATGTCCGCTTCTTCAACATTCCCAACCCCACTCGGAGCCAATCTCATGCCCGCACAAACCAACGAAATCTCCCGCACTCGCCTATGGACCAGCCGTGTCTCGACGGGGCTCGCCGCCGCATTTTTCCTCTTTGACGCCGGCGGTAAATTGTTTAAACCGCCGGTCGTCGTCGCGGCTACGGTTCATCTGGGCTTCCCTGAGTCGACCATCCTCGGGATCGGTGTTGCCCTGCTGGTAGCGACGCTGCTCTATTTGATTCCGCGCACTTCGGTCCTGGGTGCGATTCTCCTCACCGGATACCTGGGCGGGGCTGTCGCCGCAAATGTTCGTGCGCAGCAGGCCCTCTTCAACATCATCTTTCCCGTAGTCTTCGCTACCATCGCATGGGGAGCCTTGTGGCTGCGTGACACGCGGCTGGAACAACTTCTGCCCCTCAAAAAGTAAGGCAAATCTGAAACCGATCTCACTGCATTCAAAAGGACCAATGAAATGACTACCGTCAGCATGCCGAGTTCAAAAACCACTACGTCGAGCGAGGGTCGCGACCTGATTCTCACGCGCTTGATCGATGCCCCTGCCGAAAAAGTCTTCCGCGCCTGGACCGAACCGCAATTGCTACAGCAATGGTTCGCACCCAAGCCGTGGATGACGCCCAAAGTTGAGATGGACGTGCGGCCGGGGGGATCGAACCTCATCGTCATGGCCTCGCCAGAAGGACACGAGTTTGCGAACCGTGGAGTCTATCTCGAGGTGGTGAAGAACCGACGCGTTGTCTTCACCGACGCCTATAGCCAGGCATGGGAGCCGTCAGAGAAGCCGTTCATGACCGTCATCCTGACGTTTGAAGAGGTGGGCGGCAAGACCAACTACACGGCGCGCGTGCGGCACTGGTCGGACGCAGACCGGGAAGCGCACGAAAAAATGGGGTTCCACGTTGGTTGGCCGCTATGCGCGGAGCAACTAGCCAGCGTGGTCGAGGGGCTGTAGGACACAGCGAACAGCAGGCGCGAGGGCCTCACTGGGTGGCGAGCAGTTGATGAACAAATTGAATGGACATCGATCCTTCGCCGACGGCCGAGGCCACGCGCTTGATGCTGTCTCCGCGCACATCGCCCACGGCAAAGATGCCGGGCACGCTTGTCTCCAGGGGAAAGGGTGGCCGCGCGAGCTTCCAGTTCTGCATCACCTGGGCACCGGTACACACAAAGCCGTTGGCATCCAGAGCGAGGTTGCTCCCCAGCCATCCGGTATTCGGATCGGCTCCGGTCATCATGAACAGATGGCTGATCTCGTGACACTCGCGCGCCTGGGTCTTCACGTCTTTAAACCAGACTTTCTGTAACAGCGTGTCGCCTTCGAGGGCATCGACTACGGTAAAGGTTCGGAGCGATATCTGCTTCGAGGCTTCGATGCGCGAGATCAGATACTTCGACATCGAGCTGCGAAGGCACGCGCCTCTCACCACGAGATGAACGTGCTTGGCAAAGCCGGAAAGAAACAGCGCCGCCTGGCCGGCGGAATTGCCACCGCCTACGATCACCACTTCGTCGCCTTTGCACATGGCTGCTTCCAGTTGGGTCGCCCCGTAGTACACTCCGTTGCCATCAAATCGTTCCGTGCGCGGAATGTTCAAGCGTCGATAGCGAGACCCAGCTGCGATGATGACCGTGCGCGCCTGGAGTGTCTGGCCGTCCTCCAGGCCTATTTTGTAGGGCAAGCGCTGACAATCGAGACTCACCGCACCGCGTGCAATGGAAAGCTTGGCGCCAAACTTTTCGGCTTGCACAAAAGCGCGGTCGGCCAATTCCTGCCCGGAGATGCCCAATGGGAAACCGAGGTAGTTCTCAATCCTCGAACTAGAGCCAGCCTGGCCTCCGGGCGCATTGGCCTCAATGACCACGACATCCAACCCTTCGGAGGCGCCGTAGACCGCTGCCGCGAGCCCCGAAGGGCCTGCACCCACGACGATCACGTCATATACATCGGACTCATCGATGCCTGCGTTCAGGTCAAAGCAGGCAGCCGCTTCGGCATTCGTGGGGCAGCGGAGCACGAGATCGCCTCGACAGATCAGGACCGGGATGTCTCCCAGCTGGATGGCGAATTGGTCGAGAACGCGATGCACATCGGGGTCGCGGTCCACATCGATGTAGGTGTAGGGATATCCGTTTCTTACCAGAAACGAGCGCAGGCGAAGCGTGTCGCCGGAGTGCTCGGAACCAATCAACACTGCATCGCCCACCGCATTGGCAATGAGAAACAGGCGGCGTTGCACGAATGTGCTGAGCAAAATGTTTCCAATCGCGGCGTCGTTCTGCATAATCTCGCGGAGAACGTCGCGGGGTATTTCGAGGACTTCTCCAGGCTCAAGGACCTTGCACGAGACCAGGCTTCTCCTGCCTGAGAGTTGCGTCAGCTCTCCGGTAAACTCACCCGGCGCAAGTACCGACAACACGCCTGGTTGTCCGTTGGCTGTTCCGACGAGCGCGATGGTGCCGCTCAACACGACGAAGACGCCAGGCCTTGGCGTCTCGCGGTCAAACAAGACTTCCGACGCGGATGTTTTTCTTACGGTACCGCGACTTCGCAGCAACGAGAGGTTCGATTCGCCCAGGCGAGGAAAAAGGATGGCGTGCTGTTCCGGTGTGTCAGTCAACATCGTGGTCACTCCCTGGTTCGCGCGCTGTCTAGTCGGGGTTCTAGGTTGGAATTTTCAAGAGCTGCTCTTCGCATCCGGCTACACCTTCGGCTACCTTGCAGCGAGCGTATAGATCGCGCGCCTCGAGCCAGAGCGATCTGGAAGCCTCCGGCGAGGTTGTTTGCTCGGTCACAAGAGCCAAACCGCGGAGGGTATTGGCCAGATCCAAGGTGGCCTCATCCCCCATGCCGCGGTAAATTCCTTCTGCCTCCCGGTAAAGCGATTCCGCCTCGAATGGTTGCGATAGATTGCGAGCCATATTCGCCTCGTGCCTGAGCGCATATGCTAGGTTACTTGGAGGTCCAATCTGCCGATAAAGCAGAACAGCGTTCGCATAGTGGTGGCGTGATGCTTCGCAGTTTCCGATGTCGTTTTCCGCCTGCGCCAAACCGCAAAGAGCCTCCGCCAGGGAAGGCCGGTCGCCGGCTTCCGCCGCCTTGCGGACGCAATCGAAGAAGATTGCGCGCGATTCGGGCAGCCGCCCTTCTCGGCGTGCCCGGTATCCGTTTTTGAAGAGCTCCTGAAAATTATCGGCCATCTCCAAACATTAACCGCTTTTCGAGCCTCCTCGTTAAGGATTGCGGTACATGCTCACACTATGCCGGTAGCGCGGCAAGGTCTTTGCGAAAACTGCGGTGTATTGGCACGTCTTGTCTTGCCCGAGCTGGCCATTTGACGGGCGCGAGGCCAATACTGGGATCCTAGCGGCGATGGACCAACTGATGCCACTGGAGGTGGGCAAACGATTAAGATCACGCAGGGCGTTCGCAACAAGGAATGAGGGAGACGGAATGGAGATCAAAAGAGTTGGCACGCAGGCTTCTGCCAAGGGACCGGGCGAATGGTTCACCGGCATCGTGCGCATCGATGCGCTGTTTCAAGCGCCCGAACCGGCCCTTGTCCAAGGGGCATCTGTGACCTTCGAGCCCGGCGCGCGGACGGCGTGGCATACGCATCCTCTCGGCCAGACACTGATTGTGACATCGGGCTGTGGATGGGCTCAGCGCGACGGAGGACCGGTCGAAGAGATACGACCGGGTGATGTAGTCTGGTTTTCGTCCGGGGAGAAGCACTGGCACGGCGCCGCGCCGACGACGGCCATGACGCATATCGCGATCCAGGAAAAGCTGGACGGCAAGGTTGTGGATTGGATGGAGCATGTGAGCGACCAGCAATACAAACGAGGATGACTCCGACGAAGCGAGCATTCGATGCGGAGCTCGCCAGCCTTGAAGCGTTGCGCGACGCTTCGCCCGAAAGCGCGAAGCCGCAACTGGCAAAGGCGCTTGGCTTGCGCAACAACTTCCTGGTCGCGAAGGCTGCGGCGGTAACCCAGCATCACCGGCTGACCGGGCTTACGCCTGATCTGGCCATCGCCTTCTCGCGCTTTCTCGATAGCCCCGCCAAAGCTGATCCCCAGTGTTGGGCCAAGAACGCTCTGGCGAAAGCCCTGGCTGACTTCGAATATCAAGAGCCGGATCTCTTTGTGCGCGGGATGCGCCACGTGCAGCTTGAACCTGTGTGGGGCGGCTCGGCGGATAGTGCGGGGCCCCTCCGCGGCACTTGCGCGCTCGCGCTGGTGCAGTGCCGCGAAGTAAGCAGTCATCGCGTCCTTATCCAACTGACGCCATTGCTCGCGGATAAAGAGACCCCGGTTCAGGTCAACGCCGCGCGCGCCATTGAACAGGTTGGGAGCGATGCCGCGGCGCTTCTGTTGCGGCTGCGCGCCGAGTTAGGATCGGAGGCACCCGAACTTCTCAACGCTTGCTACTCCGGTGTGCTTGCTCTGGAAGGTTCTTCTGCGATCGCGTGGGTAGCGCAATTTCTCCCCCCGGGGAACGATGCCGCCGCCGAAGCCGCCATGGCCATCGCGCAGACCCACACGCTGGAAGCATTTCCAATCCTGCGGACCACTTTCACCCAGGCGCGCGACCCCTGGTTCCGGACGGTACTACTCTCCGCCATTGCCCTGACACGTCTACCCGAGGCGACGGATTGGCTGCTCGAGCTGATTGCTAACGAAGAACAGAGCGCCGGCGACGCCTACGAGGCACTCTGCCGTTCTGCACCATCCACAGTGACACTCGAACGCTTGCGAGAACTGGGCAAGCCCGGGTGCTAGCTGGGCGTTGCAGCCATCGGCAGGTCGACGGTCCGGGGTACATCGGCCAACAAGGGAAGCACGATGCTGATCTGTGCTCCCCCACTTTCCAGGTTTTCCGCATGTATGGTCCCACCATGGGCGCGGACCACTGCCTCCACAAACGCCAGGCCCAGGCCATGGCCAGTTGAGTTTGGCCCCTTGACCCGCTGTTCAAAGAGATGCGAACTGATTTCCGGAGCGAAGCCTGCTCCGTTGTCCTCGAGCACAAGACATGCTCCGTCGCCGTTGGCGGTCAGGGATATCGTCACCGTGCATGATGCGGACAGGTGTTTCAGTTCATTGTCGAACAAGTTGGCAATCATGCGGTGGAGTAGGGCAGCATCGGCGGAAATTTCTACCGGGCCTGGACTAAGGAGCTTGATCCGCAAGCCCTTCTCGGCCATGCAGGGCTCATAGAGCTCTACCATGGTGGAGAGCAAATCGTTCAGGTCGACGGGAACCCGATGCAGCCGCAATGCGTCTGCTTTGGCTTCAGCAACGTCGAGCGATTTGTTGAGGTACTCGGAAAGCCGGTCCAGTTCTTCGACCGCCGACACAATCGCGTCGGATTCCTGTTCGCTAGTGCCGGCGGTAAGCGCCATCTCCAGCTTGGCGCGCACAGCAGTCAGTGGACTCCTCAAGTCATGAGCGAGAGAGTCGGTGATGGTGTGAAGCTGGTGGACGCCGTTCTCGATCCGGTCAAGCATGCGGTTGAGGGTGCGAGCCAGAATTGCGACTTCATCGTTCCGGGAAGAGGTCGGTACCCGGCTGCTCAGGTCAGACTCCCCGATCAGCGAAGCAGCGTCGGTGATTTTTCGTACGCGACCCATGAGACGCCGGGTGGTGAAGAATACAACTGCCGCGCCAATCATCACGATCGACAGCCAAAGCCAAAAGAAACGCAGACGCAGGTTACGCAGGACGTGTAACTCGTCTCGTTCGGAGAGGCCCAGGTAGATGCGGCTGCCGTTCTCGAGGCCGACCGAGGCCACGAGAAATGGGGTGTCGAACCCTTTTACATGCAGATCCGATGGCGCATCCGTGATCACGCTCCGTTGTTTGATGGCGTCGAGATAGGCTTTGCCCTCACCGGCCCCTACCCACAACGCCAGGGAATTGTCGGGTGCGGTTTGCAGGAAGAACACGGAATCATTCAAGCCGTCGTCGGAGGAAGTCCGGTTGGGTACTTCCCGGCTTGCCAGTTCCGCCACCTCGCCGACCACTGTGCCGTAGAGCTTGTCCTGGGGAGTGCGACGGGCCACATCGCCCAGAACCTCGACCTCTCCCGATAACCACGCGTCGCTGCGCTGCTGGATGTCGTGGGCGAAATAGCGATGCAGGAAGACAAACACCACCATGGTTCCGCATGCGAAGGCCAGGGTGGCCCATAAGGAGATCCGCCACGCGGCAGAACGCAAACCCGGTTTAGCGGTCGCGGAGAACATAGCCTACACCTCGCAAGGTTCGGATCAGCGGGCGGCTTCCTTCGGGATCGACCTTGCCCCGCAGCCGGTAGATATGCACATCCACCACGTTGGTATCGGGATGGATACGCATTCCCCATACCTGGTCGAGAATCATGGATCGGGTAACCACCCGTCCCGCATTGCGGCATAGAAACTCGAGCAGAACGAACTCCTGGGGAGTGAGTGTCAGCGTCGTTCCACCGCGAGAAGCCTCACGGCGCAGCAGATCGAGTTCCAGGTCCAGTACACGCAACCGGGTTGGTTCTGAATTCGCAGCCGCAGATCGCCGCAGCAGATTGCGGAGGCGGGCCAGCAATTCCGCCACCGCGAATGGCTTGGTCAGGTAATCGTCTCCGCCTTGCTCAAGTCCGCGCACCCGATCGTCGACGGAGCGGCGCGCGGAGAGAATCAGCACCGGCGCGGTTACACCCAGCTTTCGGAGACGGAGTATCAAAGTAATGCCATCCTCGTCTGGTAGCCCCAGATCGACGATGAGTCCGTCATACTGGCTTTCGGTGGCCATCCGCTCAGCGGTCTTGGCATCTCCGGCCGCTTCCACCTCGTAACCGGCCTCGGTTAGGGAATTCTTCAGGAAGCCTTGGATCTCAAGCTCGTCTTCGATCAAGAGCACCCGCATTATGTGATGTTAATTCATTATCATAGATGAATGTCCGGTCATCTCTTAGTTCCTTAAGAGCAATGTTCCAAGACTATAAACAAATGGCTTAAACCCCTAAGTCGTCCACAAAACCGTCACCTTTTGGCCGCCTAAGGCCGCCGAGCGTCGTCTTTTTGGGGATTTTGGCGATCAGCCGGTGGAGGGATGACGGGTGTGACCCCGGATGCCTGCGCCTGCACAGCGTGAGCCGTTTGTAATTCTTCTGAATTGATTCTGACAAGCCTGGCCCGTCTTGCTGAGCATCTAGTCTGCCGTAAGTGTCTCGGAGGGGTTGGTGTTCGATCGCAAAGCCTCGAACCTTTCCTCGTGGGCGCCGTCCTTCCTACCTTATCCGCGGACAGTGGCGGTGACGATCTTCTCGGCCGCCCTGAAAGCCAGTACCACTTACCACGCCGGCAGTGGGCTTACCCGCCAACGGAGCCCGGATGTTGGCCGGCAAAGCAATTCGCGTTGGCCGCCGAAGGCCGCAGAAGCGAGAGCAGGGAACGCCCCCAGGCGCCAGAACCCGTCCGAGCCACTCTCACCGAGCCAGTAAGTGGCTTTTTGCTCAGCATTCCCTCGATCATTTATCATCGCGCGGTCCACAAGAGGGGAAGACCAGGATGACGGAAGCAAATTGCGATATCGGGTTGATCGGGCTGGCAGTCATGGGCCAAAACCTCGTGCTGAACATGAATGACCACGGGTACAAGGTTGCCGTCTTTAATCGCACTGTATCAAAAGTGGATGAGTTTATCGCTGACGAGGCGAAGGGAACACAGGTGGCGGGCGCGCATTCCGTGGAAGAGATGTGCCGCATGCTGAAGCGGCCGCGGCGGGTCATGATGATGGTCAAGGCCGGCCAGGTGGTCGACCAGACCATCGACCAGGTGTTGCCCTACCTGGAGCCGGGAGACATCCTGATCGATGGCGGCAACTCGCTGTTCACCGACTCCACCCGGCGCACGAAAGAGCTGGCGGCGAAAGGCATTCTGTTCATCGGCACTGGGGTTTCGGGCGGAGAAGAAGGGGCGCGCTTCGGTCCGTCGATCATGCCGGGCGGCAATAAAGAAGCGTGGCCGCACGTGAAGGAGATTTTTCAGGCGATCGCCGCCAAGGTTGAGGACGGCACCCCCTGCTGCGACTGGGTGGGGGAGGACGGCGCCGGCCATTACGTGAAGATGGTGCACAACGGCATCGAGTATGGCGATATGCAGTTGATCGGCGAGGCCTACCAGTTGTTGAAGGATGGATTGGGGCTCACCGCGGATGAACTCGCTGGGGTATTTGCGGAGTGGAACAAAGGCGAACTGGATAGCTTCCTGATCGATATTTCGGCCACCATTTTCGCCAAGAAGGATGACGATGGCAAGCCCATGGTCGACAAGATCCTTGACGCTGCCGGGCAAAAGGGCACGGGGAAGTGGACGGCTATTTCGGCGCTCGACCTGGGCCAGCCGGTGACCCTGATCGGAGAGAGCGTGTTTGCTCGCTGCCTGTCAGCGCTCAAGAGCGAACGGGTTGCGGCGGCCAAGGTGTTGAAGGGACCCCGCAAGCGAAAGATGAACGACCGCAGGCAGGAGTTTATCGAGGAAGTCCGGCTGGCGCTGTACTGCTCGAAGATGGTCAGCTACGCGCAGGGATACATGTTGCTGCGCGCCGCAGAGAAGGAGCAGGGATGGAACCTGAACATGGGGGGCGTCGCGCTGATGTGGCGGGGCGGTTGCATTATCCGCAGTGTCTTTCTGGGCGATATCAAAGCGGCTTTTGATCGCGATCCAAAGCTGCAGAATCTATTGTTGGATAAGTTTTTCGCGACCGCGATGAACAAGTACCAGGCTTCGTGGCGAAAGGCGATCATTGCCGGGATCCGGATCGGTGTCCCCCTGCCGGCTTTCTCGACCGCGTTGGCGTTCTACGATGGCTACCGGTCAGAACGTTTGCCGGCGAATCTATTGCAGGCGCAGCGGGATTTCTTCGGCGCCCACACCTACGAACGAGTGGACAAACCGCGGGGAGAATTCTTCCATACCAACTGGACGGGCCGGGGAGGCCGCGTGGCTTCGTCTACCTATAACGCTTAGGCCCAGAGGGCTGGCCCACGTGAGCCCAGCCCTGCTGGTCTGAGGACTCTTAGTGCGGCGCCGGGGGTGTTGTTTGGGGCTGCTGGCCATTCGGCTGCGGCTGCTGGGTGTTGTTGGTCACGTCCTGACCTTCGAAGATCAGCTTGACCGTCGACCGGAATTGCTTGTAGTCGGTGTAGCGGACGATCTGCCGGATGTGCACGTCCTGGCTCATATAGCCGCTGCCGCCGGAGAAATGCAGCTCCGCATCGGCCTTGGTGTAGACCGGGAACCAGTACTTGCCATCGACCTGCTCGCGATACGTAGTGAACGGCGGCGATAGATCCTCATGCCCCTTACGCATGTCATCGGGCACGTTCTTGGCGCTGGTGATGACGATCTGCAGATCCTTCTGGTCGACCCAGATGCGCCCCTTCAGGTAGCGCTTGCCCTTTTCCATGACCTTCGGCGCCACATCGAACACGTAGCAGTCCACTTCGTCGACCTTCTGCCGTCCCACGTAGTTCAGGTTGTATTGTCCGACGTCTTCACTGGTGAGCACAAAGGGCAGGCGCTGCTCGATATCTGAGACATCGGCGGGGGTCATCTGAATACGCTCCAGCGTGTTCTGCGGCGCGAAGGTGACATGCTCTGATTTGCGGCCGTTGCTGTCGAAGGTGATCTGCACCACCTGGCGATACTCACCATCGATTTTGCCGTCATCGTTGATGGTCTGAATGCGTACGTCGCGTTGATAGGTGTAGTTGCCGAGAGCCACGCGGAACTCGCTCTCTTTGGCGGCAAACTTCTTGACGATCTCGTCGGGAGGGGTCGCTGGGGCGCTGGTGTCGATCGGGCCGAAGCCGGAATCCGGCTGGTCCTTTGATTGAGCCAGCACCGAAAATGGCACCAGACCCAACAAAATCAACATTTTGGCTAAATTCTTCCCCATGGTTCTGCCTCCAGCCATCGCTTTCATTATGCGCTATCTCCTATAGACGTAACGCAGAGGCAACGGGCTATTCGTCCCCTTCACCCAGCGCCGCGCGCAGCCGGCCGTTCGCTGTTTCCAGCCGCTGCTTCGCCTGGCCGGGATTGAGCCCCAGCTTTTGCATCACGATTGCCACCCGGACAGTGCCGGCCTCGGCCAGCAAGGCTTCGGCGCGCTCTTCGTCGACTCCGGTGGCGGCGGCAATGATGCGGATGGCGCGGTCCTTCAGCTTTACGTTGGTCGGCTGCACATTGACCATCAAGTTGCCGTAGACCATGCCGATGCGGATCATCGCTCCGGTGCTCAACATATTCAGCACCAGCTTGGTGGCCGTGCCGGCGCGCAGACGGGTGGAACCGGTAATCACCTCCGGGCCGACGGCGGGAGTAATCGCGATTCGGGCGCGGCACTCCACTTCAGAGCCCGGCACACAGCTCAGGCCAATCGTGAACGCTCCCAGTTCGTTAGCGTACCCAATGCCGCCCAGAACATAGGGAGTGCGTCCACTGGCGGCGATGCCGACCAGCACGTCGCGGCTACTCAGATCATGCTGCTTCAGGTCAGCAACGCCCTGTTGCGGGTCGTCCTCCGCGCCTTCGATGGAATGGCGCAGCGCGTGGTCGCCTCCGGCGATCAGACCGACGATCATGCGCGGATCCACGTTGAAGGTGGGAGGGCACTCCGAGGCATCCAGAACACCCAGCCGTCCCGAGGTGCCGGCCCCGGTGTAGAACAACCGGCCGCCCTTCTCAAGGCGCTCGGCAATGCCGTCGACCGCCTGCGCGATGCGGGGGAGTTCGGCATGCACAGCGTCCGCCACGGAACGGTCCGCTGCGTTGATCACCTCCAGCATCTGAAGGGTGGAAAGCTGGTCGATGCGAGCAGTTTCAGGGTGCCGTTTTTCGGTAAGCAGATTTTCCAGTTTCATCATTGCCAACCATAGCAAAATGCTACGCTGCCGGTAGGAAGGCAGGAAAGGAGAAGCCTTGGCGACGAACACGCAAGCCCCACCAGAACTACCCCGGAACCCACGGCTGGGCCAGATCCTGGAAAACAACTGGCAGGCAGAAATGCAGGGCTACTACACCTATCGTGCCCTGGCCGAGCGGGAGCCTGAGCCCGCCCGCAAGCAAACCCTGGAACAGATGGCTTCTGCAGAAAAGGAGCACGCCCAGCTCTGGGCCGGCCGTCTGCGCGAATTGGGGGAGCCGGAACCGGTCTACCGCGGCAGACCTGGTGGCGATGCCGACAGCCTGAAGACGCGCATTGGAGGAGATGATCTTGCCCTGCGCCGGCTCGAGATCGAAGAGAGCCGCGACATCGCCAAATACAGCCAGCAGCTGAAGGCGTTGGGCGATGCGTCCTCGCTCGCCATTCTGAACCGGGTCATTGAAGACGAACAGGACCACTATAAGGAGCTGAGCGGATTGATTCGGCGGCAGAAGCCGCGCGGCGCCGGTACGGCACCGGTGACCGACCCAAAAACTCTGCTGGAGCAGATGCTGGCCAAGCGAAACAAAGGCCGGTCACACACTGCCGGCTGGATTGGGGATGCGATCTACGGTGTGAATGACGGGCTGGGCTCCATCTTCGGCATCGTCTCCGGCGTTTCGGGCGCCACCCTTGGCAACAGCAAATGGGTGCTGCTCTCCGGTATCGCCGGGATGATTGCCAGCGCACTTTCAATGGGGTCGGGTGCCTACCTGGCAGCGAAAAGTGAGCGCGAAATTTACGAGGCGGAACTGGCCCGCGAACGCGAGGCTATCAAAGTGAATGGCCCAGAGGCCCGCGAGCTATTGTCGCTCTATTACCAGGTGAAAGGTCTTCCTCAACAGGACGCTGACCACATGGTGGAACACATCGCCAGCGATCCGGAACAGATGCTGCGTGCGTTGGCGGCGGAACGGCTCAATGCGACGGAAGAGGCGCTGAGCAATCCGCTCACCTCGGCGATCTCGGGCGCGCTCTCAACCGCAGCCGGGGCGTTTATCCCCATCATCCCGTTCTTCTTTCTCAGCGGTTATAGCGCAGTGATTGTTTCCGCTGTGGTTTCACTGGCGGCCCATTTTGCTGTGGGTGCGGCGAAATCGCTGGTCACGGTGCGCTCCTGGTGGAGCAGCGGTGCGGAGATGACTATCGTTGGCGCAGTGGAAGGCGTGGTGACGTACGTGATCGGATTGGGCTTGGGGCGTATTGGGGCCTAAACGCGGAAGATATCGGGTCGCCAGGACTCAATCGCCGCCTTGATCTGCTTCTTGGTCAATTTCTCCTGAACCGCGCGCATCGCCAGTGCCGGTAGCTCGTCATCTGAGGCGAAGCGTAGCGCGATCAATTGCCCCTCGGTCAATTCCTTGATGCGCGGCCGGGCTGACTCGGGCAGCAGCAGGGTCAGGCGCAGGCGCTCCTCAAGTCGGATAACGCGGTCCTGTACCTTGAGGGCGTACGTCCGCGTGGTGAACGCTGCGAGGAAGAGCGCGATTGCCAGCACGACTCCCAGTGAGGCGCCCCAGCCAGGTTGACGCACCAGGTAGACGATACTCACGACGACGGCAATCAATGCGAGCGGAATAAGAAGGAAGTGAAAGCCGGGATCCAACCGGGCATGGTTCGCGTAGGTCTGGGGAAGCTTTTCTGGCATGAGTCATGATCCTCGTTTCCGGGAATTTGCGCCACTGCTTCCAATACAAGGCTATGAAATGATGACGAAATGAAGAAGAGCGCTCTGGCTTTCCTGTTCCTCTTGCCTTCGTGCGTGGCCCAATCCCCTGCGCCGATTGTGTTGCATGTAGATCTCACGGATGCACCGCGGCGCCTGCTTCATGCTCACCTGGAAATTCCTGTAACACCCGGTCCGCTGAAGCTTGAATATCCGGAATGGATTCCCGGTGACCATCGACCCACAGGACCGATCGATAATCTGGCCGGCATCTTCGTGCGCGCCAACGGACAGGAACTGCCGTGGCGGCGGGATGATGTCGACTTGTATGGCATCCACGTGGACGTGCCGCAGGGAGTGAGCCGGCTGGAGGTGGCGCTCGATTTTCTCGCCACCCCGGGTACCACGGGTTCGGATGAAGACGAAGCCACCAGCCCCAACATGACGGTGCTGGAGTGGAATTCCGTCGTTCTGTATCCAGCGCACATTCCCGTATCGCAGATTCCTATCACTGCCTCACTCACCATGCCGCCGGGCTGGAAGTTTGGTACTGCATTGACGGTCACCGGCCAGCAGGGAACGGACGTGTCTTTTGCGCCGGTGACGGTGGAGATGCTGGTGGATTCGCCGCTCATTACCGGTCGATACTTTCGCGAATTTCCGCTGGCGCCGGAAGTCACCCCCAAGCACTACCTCGACGTAGTCGGCGATGCCGCCGAGGACGTCGATCTAAAGCCGGAGTTTGTTGCCGCGCTGAGTAAGTTGGTCAGGGAGACAGGCCCGCTCTACCAGTCGCGGCATTATGAGACCTATCATTTCTTGCTCAGTCTGAGTGACGTGATCCGTGCAGAAGGTTTGGAGCACCACCAATCCAGCGACAACGGGATCGAGGAAAAAGGGGTGTCTGACCCGAAACTGGCGGTGCTGAATGCGGATTTGCTGCCGCATGAGTTTACCCACAGTTGGAATGGCAAGTACCGTCGGCCCATCGGACTCGCTACCCCCGATTACAGCGCTCCCATGAAGGGGGATTTGCTCTGGGTGTATGAGGGCATGACGCAATACTGGGGAAATGTCCTGGCGGCGCGTTCCGGCCTTTGGACCGATCAGAGCTACCGTGAACAGCTTGCCTGGTATAGCGCCAACCTGGACATGACCCCAGGGCGCACGTGGCGCGATCTGGAAGACACCGCCATCGCAGCCTCGATTTTGCGTGGGCCGAGTGAATACTGGTCCAATTGGCGCAGGGCCCAGGACTACTACCGCGAGGGCACTCTGATCTGGCTGGATGCAGACACGACGATCCGCCGCCTCACCCACGATAAGAAGTCTCTTAATGATTTTTGCCTAAAGTTTCTCGCCGTGGGTGGCAACACGCCCCCGAAGGTGGTGCCCTACGACTTTGAGGAGATCGTCGCCGACCTGAACGCCGTTGCGCCCTACGACTGGCGCGGCTTTCTGACCGAGCGGTTGCATACCCACGCAGACCACGCGCCTCTCGACGGTATTGAGCATGGAGGCTACCGGCTTGCGTATGGCACCGAGCCGACGGCCTTCGAAAAAGCCATCATGGAACATCGGAAAGAAGTCGATGCCTGGTTTTCCCTTGGACTTTATGTGGGCACGAACGGTCTCATCAACGATGTCCGGATGGGATCGCCCGCGTATCGGGCCGGCCTTGGCCCGGGCAGCATGCTCGTGGCGGTAAATGGCCATGGGTTTACCCCCGATGTGCTGATGCAGGCAATCCGCGCGGCAAAGGGAACCACCGCGCCGATGGAGATGATCATTTCCACTGACAAGGAATTCAGCACCGTACAGCTCCAGTATCACGATGGCGAAAAGTATCCGCGGCTGGAACGAGTCAACGGAACGCCGGATCTGCTGGACGAGATCCTCAAGCCCCTCCTATAGTGTCCTACGGGAGAAACTATGTTGAAATCAGGACGCGTTCTATTGTTTGCTGCTTTGCTCATGCCCGTCGCGCTCGTGGCGCAGGATTTGGCCGCTACGCCGCCCATGGGCTGGAATAGCTGGAACCTGTTCGCCGGCAAGGTGACGGATAAAGATGTCCGCGCGGCCGCGGATGCGATGGTGTCTTCGGGCATGAAAGACGCCGGATATGTCTACATCAACATCGATGACACCTGGCAGGGAAATCGGGACGCGCAGGGAAATATCCAGGCCAACAGCAAATTTCCAGACATGAAGGGGCTGGCCGATTACGTTCACTCCAAGGGTTTGAAGATCGGCATTTATTCCTCGCCTGGCCCGACCACGTGCGCTAAGTACGAAGGCAGCTATCAGCATGAAGAGCAGGATGCGAAGACGTATGCGGCCTGGGGTATTGATTACCTCAAGTACGACCTGTGCGGATTTCGCAAGATCATGATGCAGGAGGCTCCGAACGACCCCGCGAAGCAGACACAGATGATGAAGGATGCCTACGAGAAGATGAATAAGGCGCTGAAGGCGGCGGGGCGTCCGATTGTCTACAGCTTCTGCCAGTATGGCTGGAACGCCGTCTGGGAATGGGGACCGGGCCTGGGTGCGAATCTATGGCGAACCACGGGGGACATCAATCCGACGTGGGATCGTATGACACTGATTGGGTTTTCGCAGGCCGGCCTGGCGAAGTATGCGGGTCCAGGGCACTGGAATGACCCTGACATGCTGGAGGTGGGCAACGGCAAGCTCACGCTCGATGAAAATCGTCTGCACATGAGTTTATGGGCGATGCTGGCCTCGCCGTTGCTGGCGGGGAATGATCTCTCGAAGATGCCGGCGGAAACAACGGCGATCCTGACGAATCGTGATGTGATCGCGATCGACCAGGATCCGCTGGGCAAGCAGGGTGATCGTGTTTCTGCCGTCGGTCCGGTGGAGATATGGGCGAAGCCGTTGAAGGGTGGCGATAAGGCGATTGCCTTGTTTAACCGCGATGACACTCCGCTGCCGGTGACGTTGAAGCTGAGCGATGTAGGCTTTTCGGGCGGAGCCAATGCCAGGGATATTTGGGCGGCGAAGGATCTGGGTAAGCTGAACGATAGCTACACAGCAAGCGTGCCGAGCCACGGAGTGGTGCTGCTTCGGTTGAGCAAGTAGCGGTTGCAGCAGCAGGAGCTTTCAATTAAGTGCTGTGGGTGCCCCACATCTTGCCAACCGTAGCGAGACGTGGGGCACCCACTTTCATTGCACCCTGCGAGTGCTAGATCGCGGCGGCGAGGTAGACGGTGAACCACTTGTTGTCGTCGGTCCACTGCTGCTGCACGCGGAAGGCTGCCCGGTTCAGCAATACGGTGGCACGCTGATCGGTGAACTTGTAGCTGTTCTCGGTGTGGATGGTTTCGCCGAGACTGAAGCGCACTTCCATATCCAATGCGGGCACTTTCACCTTCTGCGCCAGCAGGCTTTCGAGGTGCATCTCGATGCGTGAGTGCTGCTCGTTCCAACGCGCCTGATGGCGAAATAACTGTGGATTGAAATTCGCGTTCAACTCGCGGTTGATGCGGGTCAGCACATTCATGTTGAACTTAGCGGTCACTCCTGCGGCATCGTCGTACGCGGCGAGCAGCATCTGCGGGTCCTTCACCATATCGGCCCCGAGCAGCAGGCAATCGCCGGGTGACAATTGCGAGCGCACTCCACGCAGTACCTCGAGCGCATCCGCTGGCGAAAAGTTTCCAATGCTGGAGCCGATGTACAGCACCAGCCTCCGTCCTACCGTTCGTTTCAGCTGCATCCCTTCGGTGTAGTCGGCGACGATCGGCTCGACGGTAATGCGTGGAAAGCGTGCTTCCAGCCGGGTGCTTGCTTCGGCAAGCGCAGTTTCGGAAACATCAATCGGGTAGTAGGTCATACTCCCCTGCATGGCGATCGCGGCCTGGAGCAGAAGGTCGGTCTTGGTGGCCGTTCCCGCGCCCAACTCGATGATCGAAAGCTCTTGTCCACCTGCAGCCGCAGAGACGATTTCTGCGGCGTGCCGGGTAAGAATGCCTCGCTCAGTGCGGGTTACGTAATACTCCGGCAGTTCGGTGATCTCTTCGAACAGGCGCGAGCCTGCTTCATCATAGAAAAGCCACGGTGACAGACCCTTGGGGCGGTCGTTGAGTCCGGTGAACACTTCCGCGGCAATCGGGCTGGTTGCAACGGGCGGCAGCTTCGGTAACGAGATAGCAGACATGGGTTCTCCCGCGAAATTCCAATTAGATGTTGGCCAAACGAATGCCGGAAAACTGCCAGCGCGTCGCAGGAGAAAAGAAGTTTCGGTAGGTGGCACGAATATGCGAAGCAGGGGTGACAACAGACCCGCCGCGCAGTACCATCTGGCCGCTCATAAACTTGCCGTTGTACTCACCCAGCGCACCGGGCACCGCGCTGAATCCGGGATAGCCGACGTATGGACTTTGCGTCCACTCCCACACATCGCCAAACATCTGCGCGGGGTGAGCCGTCGCAGCGGCGGCCAGCGCACGTGGATGCAGCAGACCGGTCTCGAGAAAATTGCCCTGCACCGGAACACCCTGTGCCGCAATCTCCCACTCCGCTTCGGTGGGCAACCGCTTGCCCGCCCAATGCGCGAAGGCATCCGCCTCAAAATAGCTGACGTGGCAAACCGGGGTCTCGAGTAAGCCGGTGAGAGGCTCCTCTCCGTGCATGGTGTACACCACCCACGCGCCATCGTGCTGGCGCCAATAGAGCGGTGCCTTCCAGCCCTCGGCTTTCACCGTGTCCCAGCCGGCGGAAAGCCATAGCTCAGGACGTCGGTAACCGCCGTCTTCCATAAACTGCAGGTACTCCGCGCAGCTCACCAGCCTCGAGCCCAGCGCGAAGGGACGCAGATACTCGGGATGGCGGGGAAGCTCGTTGTCGAAGGCAAAGCCCTCGCCGCCGAACCCGATGTCGAACAGACCACCCTCATAGTCGATCCAGTCTGTCTTGCCGGTCGAAACGGCGCCAAGGTCTACCGGTTTATCGCTTACCGGCTTATCAAGGTAGCCGGGGCGAAGAGGGTTGGTCCACAAGGCATGCTTCATGTCAGTCGCCAGCAACTCCTGATGTTGCTGCTCGTGGTGAAGTCCCAGCACGATCCGGCTTGCGACTTCGTCCGCGGGATCCGTTTGCAGCAGGCGTTGCATGCCATCTTCTACGTGCCGGCGGTAGGCCAGGATCGCATCCACGGGGGGACGGGAAAAAGAGGCGCGCAGCTTCTTTTCCGGCTGATCCGACACCGAGTTGTAGTAGCTGTTGAAAAGCCAGCGAAAGTCGGGATGGAATTCCTGGTAGCCGGGTAGAAATTCGCGTAGCAGGAAGGTCTCGAAAAACCAGGTGGTATGAGCCAGGTGCCATTTGGCCGGGCTGGCTTCGGCGCAGGACTGCACCATCATGTCTTCCGCGGATAGGGGACGACAGAGCTCCTCGCTTTGGCGCCGAACTTGTACAAAATCTTCGAACAGACGGCTACCGGTCCCCGTCGTGGCAGTTGCTGGCGTCATAGGTGAGCTTTCTCCTTTTCACTTAGAGACCTGAATCCGCCTGATGTTGCCTATTTTTTTTTGGCCCTTGTTGCTGGCGCTTCAATGGGCGCTTAGGAGGCGAGCCAGAAGGAACGCGACGCCGGCCGCCAAACCACCGATTACGACCGTCTGGACGGCGCTGCGCACCGGCCCGGCGCCCGTCAGGCTGCCCTTCACCCCACCAAAAACGGCCAGAGCCACCAGGGTGATGGCTATGGAGTAGGTAAGCGCTGATTGCATCGTGGAACTGAGCATGTAGGGAAGAAGCGGTATCAGTCCCCCCACAATGTAGGAAACGGCAATGGTGGTCGCGCTGCGGCTGGCCCGGTTGCTCTGCGGCTCTTCCAGGCCAAGTTCAAAGCGCATCATGAAGTCAACCCATGCCTGGGGTCTGCGCTTCAGGGCCTCAAGCACCGGTCTGCTCTCGGTGCGCTCCACCCCGTACTTCTCGAAGATCTCGTAGATCTCTTCTTCCTCGTCGCGGGTTCGCTCGACGATCTCGCGTTCTTCCCGTAGCCGCTCGCTGGCGTAGTGCTCTGCATCGCCCCGGGCGGCCAGAAACCCACCCAGTCCCATGGCCACGGATCCAGCGGCGATTTCCGCCAGCCCGGCCAGAACCACGACATGGGCGGAGTTGACCGCACCGGAAAGTCCTGCTGCCAGGGCAAAGGGAACGGTGAGACCATCGGACATGCCAATGACGACGTCCCGCACCAGATCGGTGGACTCAAAATGGCTCTCCACATGGTCCGGCGGAGCCGGTGGCGCAGGCAGTGGACGCGAATCGATCGGCATCCGGGAAGTGTACCGCAGTGGTGTGAGATGACAACGCAACGGCCTCTACCTGCGTCCTTAGCTATGCCCGTGCCGTCTAAGAGACGACGAAAACCCATGAAACGCACGGTGCTACTGGTGGTTGGGGCCTGTCTATTTTTGTCTATGGCAAGTGCCGGCTGGGCCCAGGAAGAGGACGGCAACGAAGGGCCGGGGCGTGCGTTCGGACCCGGCAACGGTATTCGGGGAACAGTGGCCGCGGTCGCCAACGACAGCTTCACCATACGCACCGATGAGGGCGACAATTACAGGGTGTTTTACAGCGTGAACACGCGTTTGATGAAGGAGCAACAGCCGATTGCCGGCTCCGATGTCCACGTAGGGGACATGATGATGGCTGGCGGCCTGGTGGATACCAAAGCGAAAACCGTGGGCGCGGTTTTTGTCTACGACATCGACGCTGAAAAGGTACGCGCTGCTCGCGCCGGATTTGGCAAGACCTGGATCATGGGGAAAGTGACCGCTATCCACGAGCTGAAGATTACGATTGAGCGTGCCGGCGACAAGCAGGCGGCCGTGGTGGCCGTGGATGAAAACACCTCGTTTCGCAAGCGGAAAGAAGATGTAACCCTCGCCGATGTAAAGGTGGGCGACCTGATTTCCGCCGAGGGCGGCCTGCGCGCCGGTAGCTTTCTGGCCACCACGCTGCGCGTCATGCCTCCACGTACCGCACAGAGTTCCCCGGCCCAACCGTGAACCGCCTACGCTGCCTCTTCCTCGTCTTTAGCCTCATCGCGTCTGCCGGGGCCCAAACAGAACCCCCGCCCGTCACCGCCACTGCCACTGGCCCCCTGGTGCATGGCACCGTCAAGGCGGGGACGATACCTTTGCCCGGGGTCAGCATTGTCGCGACCAATACCCTGACCGGCCAGCGCTATGCCACGGTAACCGACATCAACGGCAGCTATTCCATGAATATCCCGGTCAACGGCCGTTACGTGCTGAAAACGGATCTTGCCGCCTTTGCCGCGCAAACCAGGACCGCGCTGATTAAACCGACTGGGGCAACCGCCGACAACCAGCAGGCGGACTTCAGTCTGACGCTGGTATCGCGGGTTCCCCCGGAAACCACAACCGCAGAGGCATCGTCTCCGCGCCCCGGCAACACCGTGCGCCGCAACATCGGCGGAGGGGCGCAAAACCTGGCTTTGCTGGCCCAGCTTGCCGGGGCCACCGACACCGGCGTGAGCAGCGGCGCGACCGGTGCAGCTCTGCCTTCTCTGGCCAACAGCCCGGATTTCTCCACCGATTCGGTCGCTGTCGTCGGCCAGGCAGGAACAACCAACCCATTCGCCGGCGTCGATATGGAGCAACTGCGGGAGAACGCCGAGCTGGATCAATCTGTTGCCGGAGGGGGAGGAGGCCCCGGCGGTGGCGGACCCGGTGGTGGTGGTCCCGGCGGCGGCGGTGGTTTTGGCGGTGGTGGTGGTTTTGGTGGTGGCGGCGGCTTTGGCGGCGGTGGAGGCGCGCGCGGCGGTGGAGGGCGTGGCGGTGGCGGCAGAGGCTTCGGTGGCGGTGGTGGCTTTGGCAATTTCCGCAATTTCAAACCCAATCAACCGCATGGCTCCTTCTTCTGGACGGGTGGGAACAGCGCACTGAATGCGTCTCCTTTCCCCATACGGCAAGAAGAGCAGTCGCAGCCGAGTTACGCCCAAAATCAGTTTGGGCTCACCTTCCTCGGCCAACCCTACATTCCTCACCTGATCGAGCACGACACCAGGGATGTGATCTTCTTCAACGCTTCGGGGCAGCGGTCCTCCTCGCCCTTTAGTCAATACGGCAGCGTGCCGACTGCGGACGAACGCGGTGGCGATTTATCCCAACTCACCAACCAGCAAGGCGTTCCCATTACCATCTACGATCCGCAAACGCCGGGCGTCGCTTTCCCCAACAACAGGATTCCGTCCGACCGCATTTCTCCCCAGGCCCAGTCGCTCCTCAACTATGTGCCCCAGCAGAACCTGCAAGGCCAGTACCAGAACTATCAGCGGCTGGCTTCCTCTGAATCGAATACCACCCGTATCGGAGTGCGTGTGGTACATAGTTTCGGTCCCAGCACCGGTGGCTCGCCCATCGGCGGACTCATTCGCCAGTACATGGGTCAGGGCGGCAACACCCTGCGCCAGAGCGTGAACGCGAACTTCAACTACAGTCACAGTGCTGCGGACGAACTCAGTCTCTTTCCCGACCTCGGTGGCAAGCAGCAATCCCATCAATATTCGCTGGCGTTGGGATACACCATCGGCAAAGGCAGAATTACCAGCAACCTCGGTCTCAACTGGAACCGCAGCCAGACGCAACTCAAAAACAATTTCACCAGCAACACCGACGTAGCCAGCCAGATCGGTATCACCGGGTTGCCCACGAATCCGCTGCTTTACGGACTGCCCAGCGCTACGCTGAACCAGTTCACCAGCATCAGCGAACAGCAGCCGAACTTTCAAACCAACCAGACGCTCGCTGCCTCGAACTCGCTTTCTTGGATTCACAAGAAACACAACATGCGCTTCGGCGGCGACATTCGCCGCGTGCACGACGATCTCTTTGGCAATACCGGAAACGTAACCGGAACGTTTACCTTTACCGGACTCTTTACCGAGCTGCCGGGCACCAGTACGACCACACCCGGGGGAACCGCAACTTCAGGTTCTTCGCTGGCTGACCTGTTGCTCGGCCTGCCGCAGCAGAGTTCATTGCAGGCGCCTTACCAGAAGTCGTACCTCCGGCAAAATGCGTGGGACGCATACGCGCAGGATAGTTGGCGAGCCCTGGCCAACTTGACCCTGCTTTTCGGCCTGCGCTACGAGTACTACTCCCCCTATTCCGAAAAATATGACCGGCTGTCGACGCTCGATACTGGCAATAACTTCGCTTCTGTGAAGACAGTTGTTTCCGGTGGGGTGGGTTATTACACCGGCAAATATCCGCGTGATCTTATTTACCCGGAGCACAACAATTTCTCTCCCCGCCTTGGGATCGCCGTGCGGGCGGCGAAGGATACTGTGGTGCGCGCCGGATACGGCATCAACTACGCCGTAGGCCAGTATGCAAAGTTCATTCAGGATTTCGCATTCCAGCCGCCTTACGCGGACGTACAGACCAACGAGACGACTGCCAACGCGCAGATCACGTTGGCAAACGGCTTCCCGGCGCCGCAGACCGAGGGCAACTACGCCGTCAACAAACACTACCGGTTACCGTACGTGCAGGTGTGGAACCTGAATGTGCAGCGCACGCTGCCTTTGGGCATCGTGCTGAATGTTGGCTACAACGGCTCCAAGGGAACTCGTCTGGACATCGTCAACGCTCCCGGACGCACCGCTACGGGATCGCTGAGCGGCGTGCTTTACGATTACGAAGACTCGGTCGCCTTTTCCAACTACAACGGGCTGACAGTGAGCGGCCGCAAGCGTCTGCAGAAGGGAATTTCTCTCGGAGCTACCTACACCTACAGCCACTCCATCGACAACGCCAGTTCCATCGGTGGCAATGGCGGCACCGGGACCTCGGTGGCGCAGAACTGGCAGAACCTGCTCGCCGAAGAATCGAATTCCAGCTTTGACGTTCGGCAAAAACTAACCGGCAACTTCCTCTACGAGTTTCCCTTCGGGCCCGATGAACGCTGGTTGAACCGGGGCTGGGTGGCAAAGACGTTCGAGGGCGTTTCTCTTTCGGGCACGTTTACGCTGGCGAACGGATCGCCGCTGACGCCGCACTATGAAGCCGCGGTGGCCGACGTCGCCCGCGGCAGCACAGGTTCGCTCCGCCCTGACCTGGTGCCCGGAGCTTCGCTGACGGCCGGGGGTGGTTCGCTCCTGAACTGGTTCAACAAGAACGCCTTTGTTGCGCCGGCCAATACCTACGGCACCGCCGCGCGGTACTCTATTCCCGGGCCGGGAACGGTATCGCTCAATGCTTCCCTTTCAAAGACGGTGCGCTTCTCCGAAACCCGCACCTTCGAGATGCGCGCGACCTCCACGAATCCTCTCAATACCGTTCAGTACTCCGGCGTCGATACCAGCCTGGGTTCTGGGACCTACGGCCAGGTGACGTCCGCCGCCGGCATGCGTCAATTCTCCTTTAACGCGCGGTACCGGTTTTAGCATGATGAGCTGCCTTCCCAGTCACGAATGGGGGTGCCCCATATCTCGCACGTTTTTTGTGCGAGATGTGGGAAATTCGCAGCTCTCAACTCGAAGCTCGTCAGGCCAACATTTGTTTATTTCCCACATCTCCCAACAAACAGCGTTGGGAGATATGGGGCACCCAGATTTGTGGCTCGGCAACGCCGCTGATGAAGAGGAAGGCAGATGAACATCGCCCGCATTCTCGCACTGTTGGCACTTCTGGCCGCAATGCCGCTCACCGCACAGGATCAGGCTCCCGATCAGGGTTCGACCAACTTCACCCTCAAGGTGGACAGCGACCTCGTGCTGACCAACGTTGTGGTGCGCGACAAGAAAACCGGGGAAGTGGTTCGCGGGCTCACCACCAGCGACTTTCAGGTGCAGGAGAACGGCAAGGCGCAAAAGATCATCAGTTTCGACTTTCAGAGTGTGGACCAGGCGGCACCGCTGAACGAGGCCACCATCACTGGCAAGGCCGGTTCGATCATGGGCAGCATGAACCGCGTCGCCAACTCCGAACAGCTGCGCAACCATCGCCTGATCGTGATGTTTTTCGATATCACCTCGATGCAGCCCGAAGACCTGGACCGGGCCCAGGAAGCGGCGCGCAACTATGTCAACAAGCAGATGCAGCCGGCCGACCTGGTGGCGGTGGTCTCGCTCGATCAGTCGCTTTCGCTCGATCAGGATTTCACAGCGAGTAAGCAACTGATACTGAACGCGGTGAATGCGTATTCCGGCACGCAGGGCGCGGGATTTCAATCGGGCGCGACCAGTACCACCAACCAGGTGGAAGACACCACCGCCTTCACGCCCGACGAGTCGGAATACAACGACGTAAACACCGACCGCGAGCTCTTCGCCTTTGAAGACATTGCCCACTCGCTGGCGTATATCAACGAGAAGAAGTCGCTGCTCTATTTTTCCGGCGGCATTCAGCGCGACGGCATTGAAAACCAGGCCTCGCTGCACGCCGCCATCAACGCTGCGGTGCGGGCGAATCTGTCGATCTACTCCGTCGACGCACGCGGCCTGGAAGCGATCTCTCCCCTGGGCGACGCCTCCACTGGCAGCCTGCGCGGAACGGGCGGCTACAACGGTGCCGCGCTGCAGAACAATCTCGACTCCAACTTCAACACCCAGGAAGTGATGGCTACCTTGTCGTCGGATACCGGGGGCAAGGCCTTCTTCGACTCCAATGACTTTTCGCCAGCCTTTCAGCGCATCCAGCAAGACACATCGGCTTACTATGTCATCGGTTTCCGTTCCACCGATCCAACCAAAGATGGGCGCTATCGTCGGCTCACCATCAAGATCAACCGTCCGAATGTGAAACTGGAGTACCGGCCTGGTTATTACGCTCCCGCAGACTATCGTCATGCCAACAAGGATGAGCGCGAGCGCCAGCTGCAGGAGCAACTGGCCAGTGACCTGCCTGCGACCGACGTCGAGGTGTATCTGCAGGCGTACTACTTCCGCAGTGATACGGGGAGTGGGGCGCCTCGTTTCGATGTGCCAGTGTCGTTAATCGTGCCCGGTTCGCAGATTCCCTTCGTCAAGGGCGGCGACCGCAGCAAAGCCACACTCGACATCATCGGTGAACTCAAGAACACCGCCGGGCAGGACATGGCTGAGATTCGCCAAACGGTGAAGCTGGCAGTCGATGACTCGCAGCAGGTGACGCAGAAAAATATTCAGTACACCACCAGCTTCAGCTTGCCTTTGGGCAAGTACCATCTAAAGTTCGTGGTGCGCGAGAATCAGACCGGCCGGATGGGCTCGTTTGAAACGGATATCAATCTGCCCGACCTGAAGAAATTTCCTCTCAAGCTAAGTTCCGTCGTGCTCTCCAGCCAGCGGGTGGCGGCCGGAAAAAAAACCGATAACGACCCACTCTCCAACGGCGGCTTTACCTGGGTGCCGAATGTCGCCCACGTCTTTCGTACCGATCAGCATCTGTACCTCCTGTACGAGGTATACGATCCTGCTTCGGTGCGGCCGGCGGGGGCTCCAGTGGCGAAGCCAGGGATGCAGGTGTTGACCAGCATCGAGTTCCTGCAGGGTACGACCAAGGTTTTTGAGACGCCGCTGGTCGAGGCCAACAGCGTGAACGTGCCAGGACGCGATGCGATTGCCTTTGCCTTCGATATTCCGTTGGACAAGCTCAAGGCCGGGCTCTACATCTGCCAGGTGAATGTGATCGATGACACCGGAGGCAGTTTCACTTTCCCCCGCCAGGCCTTGCTGGTGCGCCCCGCCACCGCCGCGCCATCGCCCGCCCCGGCTCCTCAACCAGGCAACCCACCGGGCGGCCCTTCCTTGTAGCGGGCCCCCCAAGGGGATAAAAAGATGCTGGGTGGCCCATTCAAGCCTTCTGTTGGCTTGAGTGGGGTACTTTCCACTGCGACCCAGGGACGTTTTTCGACCGAAGTGGAGGGATCCGCGGTTTTCCCCGGACTGCCCGTTGTTCATTAAGACCGGAGCACTCACAAGGGGATAAAAAGATGCTGGGTGGCCCATTCAAGGCTTCTGTTGGCTTGAGTGGGGTACTTTCCACCGCGACCCAGGGACGTTTTTCGACCGAAGTGGAGGGATCCGCGGTTTTCAACGGACTGACCGTTTGTTGATTAAGACCGAAACGGAGCGACCAAGGACCTCCACAAATGGAACTCGAACCAACGTATTGCACTATTGGCAGAAGTGTAATACGTTCTCTAAAATGAAGAGTTTCACCGTCCGGCTACCCGAAGCTCTCGTTGCCTCTATCGAAGCGGAGTCTCGAGTGCGAAAGGTCTCAAAATCCGATGTGATCCGGGAACGCCTTGAAGAAGGGCCGCAGCACAGCGCACTCAAGACCGCGTCTTGGGAAGCAATAGCGGATGTAGTTGGCTCTGTGAGCGGCTTGCCGGCGGACTTGAGCCGACGCAAAAAGGCCTATCTCGACGAAACAGGTTATGGCCAGAAACGTAATCGTTGATGCCGGCTTTCTGGTCGCGCTGATCAGCGAGCGCGACGCCCACCATTCCTGGGCGGCCAGCCAAGCTCCTAGGCTCGCTCCGCCTTGGCTTATCTGCGAGGCCGCCATCTCTGAAGCCTTTCATCTACTGGGCCGCCGTGGGAGGCCCGCCATCAGTACATTGCTTCGTCGTCATGCCCTGGTGATTGAATTCTCGTTTTCCGAGAACCTGGAATTCGTCTTAAAGCTGCTTGAAAAATACTCTGACGTGCCCATGAGTCTTGCCGACGCATGTCTTGTGCGTATGACCGAAATTCTTCCAGGTCCGATCCTGCTGACAACCGATGAGGATTTCCGTGTCTACCGCCGAAACGGTCGTCAGATCATACCCTGTGTGGCGCCGTTCTAAGATTCGCTACGCATGCATGCGCTCTGCTCTGGTCGAAGCGCATTTCGAAACGCCAAGTGACCTTTGGTCATGTACTCCCGTGCCCCCAAAAGCATCGCACCCACTTACAAGACAATCGAAAAAGATCTATCTCTTAAAGCAGACGATATCGGCAGGACTGCGGTTTCTCACGCAACCGCATCCTGCCGGCAGTTTGCCGGTAGCTTTCGGCCTAAGCGCGAGCGAAGGATAGCTTCACCTCTATCCGGTGCCACACCCTATCCCTGTCACAAATTCACCCACACCAGCCCAACATCAGCGCGCGATCAGAAGCTCGCGTGCCTCCTCCTTCGCCGCCTTGGCGAAGGAAGAACACAACCTTTCCCCAAACTCCTAAAAAACGAGAAAGAGACTCACCATGCCCAAAAACCCCGTCACCGATCCCATCACCGATCAGGAAATGGCCTTTGCTCACCTGGTCCTCTCCGGAATCATGAACGACCGCCGCGCCGCGGAAGCCGTCGGTCTCAATCCCGACACCGCCGCCTACACCAAATCCCAGCCCCGCGTTCGCTCCTACATGATCGAGCACCGCGCCGCTGTCACGGAAAAGCTGGTCGACCAGCAAGCCGAAGGGCTGCGTCAGCGGAACATTGGTCGCGACCAGATCCTGGCCCGCCTCTGGGAACTCGCGACTCTCAACCCTGAAGCGACCAGAGGCAGCATGGCCGGCCAGATCAAGGCCCTTTCCATGATCGTGGCCATCGAAGGCCTGATTCCCGATCGACGCCTCTCCCCCGCTCAAACGCAAACCGTGGCCCCGCCTGCACAGCCGCAAATCTACCCCTCGGCGTGGCGCCGCCGGCAGCAACAACAGGCCGAAGTCGCGGAGCCAGGCGACGTCGTGACCGCCGCAGAAGCACAACCCGCTGCGCTCCAGGCGCACGAACCGCAGCCTCGTCCCAGCCCGGCCACCAACCACCCCAGCTACGTAAATCCCTTCATCCAACCCGAAACGCTGAGTCGGCTTCCGGACGCAACCGGCTACACCTTCGACGCCGTGGTCAACACCAACAGCTCCCTCAGAATCCCAATGTCCCTCAAACAAGGTCCTTTTACGCGCGGCCGCTGAAGTCCGGGAAAAGCCCAAATTTTATCGAATTTTATGCAGGCCGGGCTCTACATCTGCCAGGTGAATGTGATCGACGACACCGGCGGCAGTTTCAGCTTTCCCCGCCACGCATTGCTGGTGCGCGCGCCGCCACCAACGACTCGTCCCGCTGCCCCGGTCCCCGCGGCTACCCCTTCCATGTAGCGGGCGAGAATAATGCACGCCTTTCCCTGACCCGCGTGCATCAGACACACACACGGGGGTAGCTATGAAAGCAGTGCTACTGGAGGGCTACGGCGGGGTCGACCAGCTTGTCTACAAGGAGGTCCCCATTCCCGTGGCCGGGCCCGGGGAAGTGTTGGTCAAGTTGATCGCCACCAGTGTGAATCCTATCGACTTGAAGATTCGGCGCGGAGCCATGAAAGCGATCATGCCTTTGCAGTTGCCTGCGATTCTCGGTTACGACCTTTCCGGGGAAGTCGTTGCGCTGGGGGAAGGAGCGACCGGCGTCGCTGTGAATGACCGGGTGATGGCCGTGACCGGCCAGTGCTACGCCGAGTACGTGCCGTGTAAGGCGGAGTTCCTCGCGCACATCCCGCCCGGACTCGACCCGGTGGACGCGGGTGGTCTGCCGCTGGTGTTGACCACCGGTGCGCAGTTGATTGAGTTGGGTGTTCAACCGTTGGCGGGGCAGAGAGTACTGATCACCGGAGCGCTGGGCGGTGTCGGCCGGACGGCGGTGCATGTCGCCCGCCAGCACGGAGCGTTCGTCATCGCGGGTGTGCGTGGGAGCGAACGCGTTAAAGCGGAGAAGCTTTCACCGGACGCGATCGTCGCGGTGGATGAGGAAAAGGAAGTGGCCGCATTGCAGGAGCTGGATGCGGTGGCCGATACCGTAGGGGGCGCGACGATCGATCGCCTGCTTCCGCGTATTCGTAAGAACGGTGTCCTGGCAACGGTGGTGGGTAAGCCTGCATCGGCGGAGGGTCAGGAAATCCAGGTGAGGGAAGTATGGTCCACCCCGGATGCGAAGCGTCTGGAGCAGCTTGCTCAGGACCTGGTGAAGGGTGAATTCAGCATTCGCATTTCCAGAGGCATCACTCTGGCACAAATGGGCGCGGCCCATGAGTTGGCGGAAAAGGGTGGCGTCGGAAAATTGGTGGTGACGCCATGATTTTGGAGTCGATCATCGTGACCCGGGTGATCCGCAATCTTGCGTTGCTGAACGGATTCCATTCGTTCTGTTTGTTTGCAGTGGCGCACGCCTATCGCGCGCCGCTCTGGCTGGTGGTGGCAACGCTGGGGACCACGATCTTGGTTATTTTGCCGGCGTTTCGGTTCCGCTCCGGTACGGGCAGTGCCTACACCCCGAGTTACAGCACGTGCCGCGTTTCAGGTGATAGATCGCAGTAAAGACCAGGTAGGGACCGTCGTAGTAGTAATCCTCTGGCTCCAGGGCTGGCGGTTTCTCCGGCATGGTTCTATTTTCGCAGACCAGCCTGCAGCGCCTGCTTCCCCTACCTGCTCGCGCCAACACCCGTTTGCATGGGACGCCCAAATTTCGCGGTGCGCTACCATCGACTGATATGCATTCGGGGGCAGCGCCGCATCCTCACTACAAGTGGATGGTTGTGGGGATTCTCTGGGTGGTTTGTTTCTTTAACTACGCGGATCGCCAGGCAATCTTCGCCGTATTCCCCCTGATCAAACAACAACTGCAGCTCACCGATGTCGAGTTGGGCGTCGTCGGTGCGGCATTCATGTGGATGTACGCACTCTTCGGGCCGCTCGCCGGATGGTTATGTGATCGCCTGCCGCGGAAGACGCTTGTGCTCGGTGGATTGATCGTATGGTCCGTGCTCACTGCGCTCACCGCAGCCTGCCATAGTTATGCCCAACTGGTGCTCTGCCGTGCGCTCAGCGGTTTAGGAGAAGCGGTCTACCTGCCGGCGTCCATGTCGCTGATCAGTGACTATCACGGTGCCGATACCCGCTCTCGCGCCATGTCGTTTCATCAGTCAAGCGTCTATGTGGGCTCCATTGCCGGCGGCGCCCTCTCTGGCCTGGTGGGGCAATACTACGGCTGGCGCTGGAGCTTTCTGGGTTTCGGAGCGGGCGGGTTACTCTTCGCCTTTGCTGTGGGCAAGCTACTCAAAGAGCCGGTCCGCGGTGGTTCGCGCAACGAAAGCGTCAGCCTCCCGGCCGAACTGCGATCCCTCTTCAGTCTGAGCACTCTGCGGTTATTGATTCTGGCTTTTGTTGGCGCGAATTTTGTGGCGGTGGTTTTTCTCACCTGGATGCCTTCGTTCCTCTACAGCAAATTTCACATGAGCCTGAGTATGGCCGGACTGAACGGCACCATGTATCTCCAACTTTCCTCGATCGCGGGTGTGCTGTGCGGAGGCGTGCTGGCAGATGTCCTGATACGCCGATTTGCCGGTGGGCGCATGCTTACCCAGGCTCTCGGCCTGGTGCTCGGCATTCCATGCCTCATCTTTACCGGTTGGGCGCCCTCCGTGACTGCGGTCATCCTCGGCATGATTGGCTTTGGCTTCTTTAAGGGCGTTTACGACGCCAACATCTTTGCCTCGCTCTACGATGTGGTGGGGGTACGGCAGCGGGGCACCGCCGCCGGCCTGATGAACTCGCTGGGCTGGCTGGGTGGGGGCTTTGCGCCCATCGGCATCGCTCTGGCCGCTGCGCAATACGGCATGGGAAGAAGCATCAGCGGCACTGCGCTGGTCTACGCCGTCTGCAGCGTGCTTATGTTGCTGGCTGCACGGCAAGCCAATCGTTAATCGTTGCCAATGGGCATTCCGGGCGGCGCGGTGACCGGTGGGGCAGGCGTAAACTTCGCCGGATCCTTTTCGAATTCCGCAATGCGCGCCAGGGCCGCTGCACGATGCGCCTGCCGATCGGTGGAGGCGGTGAGTTGCGTCTTCAATCGCACCACTTCAAACCGAGCGATGGCTCTCGCCTGGGGTAAGGTTTGGTTGGAAGCTGCGAGGCCAAGCAGACTTTCAAGTGTTGCCGTCTCCACTGCAGACTGTACTTCCGCTGCCAGGCCCGACGCTCGCGGCGCTTGCCAGGTGGTCTTGAGCACTCCACTCAATACTTCGTCCAGGCCCGGATTGCCGGCATCGCGCGCGTGATATTCCACCAAACGGGATGCTCGCTGCGGATCGAATAACAGGACCAGCGTGAGATCAGCAGCGGACTCGGCAGCGGCCACTGGATCAAAGGGCAAGCCGGTGAAGGCAGCGAAGCTCTCTCGCGTGCGCGGATACCCGGGTGGTACCGGCGGCAATAGCTTCAACAACGGTTCCGGTAGGGTCAGCGTTTCTGGTGTGAGTGTACGCAGGACCGCCGCGATCGCTTTGCGCTGATCGCCGGCTGCAACAATGGCGGTTACTTCCTGCCCGTCGCCACGCAGGGCGTAACGATAATCCAATCCGCCAATCTCTTTTGCCGCCGCTTCCGTTTGATAACGGTGCAACAGGTAGAGCGGAACCAGAACATCCGCTAGCTGCGACATCGGCGTTCCCACTGGAATTGCATTCACCCCGAACTGGCGCAGCGCTGCGGCTCGCACGTTCAGCACCCGGTCTAGCTCTGCGGCCGGATCAGGGCCGTTGTCCCACAAGTGAGCGTGAGGATGCGCACTACCCAACGGTCGCGCGTCGTCGTCGGTGATGAAGTAGAGGCCCTGTTGCTGAGCCTTGCGCAATCCCTCGGCCAACTGCTCGGGGGACTGCTCCGCGTAGCCATAGGTGATGGCCACCCTGTCCCAGGCGCCGATGCCCACGGCATAGGCGTGCGAAAGATCCGGTTTGCCGTTGTTGTCGAGGGTGATGAGCGGATGGGGATAATCCATCACCGAAGTGCCCTGACCGAGAGAGCTGGCAGCGAAGTTATGCGCCAGCCCCAGCGTGTGTCCTACTTCGTGCGCCGATAGCTGGCGAACGCGCGCAAGCACCATGGCGCGGAGTGCGTTGTCCGCCGGGAGCGGCGCGCCGTCGAGATAAGGATCGACCAGCGACTGGGCAATCATAAAATCCTGCCGCGCACGCAGGGAGCCAAGGGTCACCTGGCCTTTGATGATCTCGCCGGTGCGCGGATCCGTGACTCCTTCGCCATACGACCAGCCGCGGGTGTAACGATGCACCCACTGGATCATGTTGTAGCGAATATCCATCGGGTCGGCTCCTTCCGGCAGTACCTCTACCCGGAACGCATTGCGATACCCTGCTGCCTCGAACGCCTCGTTCCACCACCGTGCGCCTTCGACGAGCGCCGTGCGAATCGGCTCCGGAGCTCCGCGGTCGACGTAGTAGGTGATCGGCTCTACCGGATCGCTGATGGCCGCTGTGGGATCTTTCTTCTCCAGCCGATGGCGCGTGATGAAGAGTTGATCGAGGGGAGCTCCCAGCGGTGCGGAGTAGTCGCGATATCCGGCTGAGAAGTAGCCGGCATTGGGGTTGTAGGGGCGCGGAGTGTAGCCCGGCCCCGGCAACTCGATCAGGGAATGGTGTTCGCGCACGGTGAGCGCATGGGGATCGGGAGTGACGTCGGCCACAAAGGAATTTGCCGCCGGCTCATCATTGGTGAAGGTGAGGATGGCTTCGACTTCCGTGTTCCTGGGAAAATTTTTCGTGCTGTCCGGAAGAATTGCGGACCGCGAGGAGTCGAGGCCGTATTTGCCTTGCTTGGCCTGCGCGAGACGCTCCGCAACGCCGTGTACATCTTTGAGGAAGAAATCGGTGGCGTCTACCAGGACGCGGCCATCTGCCTCCTCCGCTTCCACCTTGAACCCGAAGAGCACCGATTCCGCAAACGACTGCTTCACCGTGGCCTGTTCCGCTGGATCTGCGGAAGAAGACCGGAAAACGAGGTTTGGTTCCACCAGCAGCACCTTATTGCCGCTGCGCATGAAATGAACAACCTGGGCTGTGCCGAGCTGGCCGCGATCGAGAAAGAGATCGTTGGAGCCGATGCCGTAGGGCAGTTGATCCAGGTAGAGAAAATCTTTGTCGAAGGCGGGGATCTCGAGCAGAAGCTTGCCGGTCTTGGCCTCCCAGTAGAGCGGGAAGAAGCCGTCCATTTTCTTCAGATCGGTCGTCCGGCTCGCAATGGTGGTCTGCGCGCCGGCGCTTTGGAGGAGGAGTAGCAGGGCGAAGCTAGGTGCCAGTATCCAGGTGGAAGGTTTTGTCATACGGGACCACAGGATACCCTTTGGCCTTCCAGGCCGCCAAACCACCCTTGAGGAACTTCACCCGGCTTACGTCGAGACTTGGCGCCGTTGCCTGAGCCTTCGCGGCAATGGCCCGGCTGGTTTTGTCACTGGGGCAGGTGCAGTACACGATCAAATCTTTGTCCGTCGGAATGAGGGAGGGGTTGGCCTCGGCATCCTGGGGAGAAAGTCGCAACGCGCCCTCAATGATCTCGGAGTCCACCAGCAGGTCCAATGGCTGGCGAACGTCCAGAATCTGCACGTTCTGGTCAGTGGCGATCAGGCTATGCAGAGCCTCAGGGGTAATGCTGAGCTTTTCAAACGCGCGGCGCGCCCGGTAGCGCCGTATCCAAATGACTGCCAACCAGCCCCAAATGATGATGCCGACGACGATGAGGATCAGATTCATGTCCGCCTCCCTATGTGCTGGTTAGATTACCAACCGCAGCGAAAGTTTCGGTTTTAAGCAACCACAGAGCCACGGGCCTTAAGATGCGCCCGAGAGGATGGGTGGCCCATTCAAGCCTTCTGTTGGCTTGAGTGGGGTACTTTGCAAGGGTGCAGGGATGTTCTTCGACAGAGGTAGCGAAGTGGAGGGACCTGCAGCAGAGTCGCGCCTTAAGATGCGCTCAATAGCATGGGTGGCCCATTCAAGCCTTCTGTTGGCTTGAGTGGGGTACTTTGCAAGGGTGCAGGGATGTTCTTCGACAGAGGTATCGAAATGGAGGAACCTGCACCAGAGCCACGCTTTAAGATGCGCCCGAGAGGATGGGTGGCCCATTCAAGCCTTCTGTTGGCTTGAGTGGGGTACTTTGCAAGGGTGCAGGGATCTTTTTCGGTAGCGGAGGATCTGCGGTTGTTTAAAGCGCCGCCGCAGCCAAACCCGGTTCTTCCACCCGCAAGGCGCCGGCCAGAAACGTAACCGTCTTGCCCGGAACAGCGGCCGGGCGCTCTCCCGGGACCACAATCCCTGCCAGGTTGAGCGGATCGGCAGCAGCCACGGTAACAGCTTCATGTTGCTCATGCAGGCGGGTTTCCCGCAGCGAAGCAACGGCCTCCGGTACAGCGAACTGCTCACCCCCAAAACCGCTCAAAAAGCGCCCTCCGCGAACGCTCCCCCGGGCCTCAAGGCGGCGGAACATGCCCTGCAACTCGCGCCAGCGGGGGATGGTCGTTTCCCTCTCCAGCACGTCGCGGAAGACCACACCATAGCGGCGAAGAAGCATCCAGCAGGCGGACTCGAGCTCGGCCTCACGCCGCTCTGCCTGGGCGCCCGCTGTCTCAGCGGCTCCGGCAGCCGGGTTCAGCAGGCACCACCGGCCGGCGATATTGCGCGGCTTCCTCGTCCCCTGGGCGATTGCTTTGCGCCGCGGGTCAATCAGCACCCGCAGGCTGTCGAAGCCGTCGGCGGTCACCAGGCCGGCGGCCACCAGCTCCCACAGGGCGCGGCTTACCTGCTCGGCCGGCACGGCGAGCGCCCGCACCAGGTCGCCGGAGAATACTGCCCCGTATTGCGCCAGGTGCGCGCGGGCCTGCCAGGCCAGCGGACTCAGGCACGCCTGCAAAGCCGGCTCTGGCACCGCCCGCTCGGCCAGGCATCGGTCCATCCAGAGCGCGTCTTCCCGCAAAAAGAAGGTGATGGGCGCCATGCTCGTCGGCACCACGCGTTTGGGGGCGGCGAACTCGCCATGGGTGGCGAACGCAGGGTGAGGAGAGATACGTCCCCAGCCGACCACGCCCTCCATGCATAGGGCATCGAGCCAGCGTGGATCGTAACCGGCGACGCGCTGCGGCAATAGCGTGCGCTCCCACTCGATGGCCGGCGCCTCAAAGCCTTCCAGCAGGCGCAGCGCGTCCAGTACCCCCGATTCTCCGCTCAGTTGTGCCCGCGGCGCCACCTTCTGCCAACGTAACAACCACTGCAAGTAAATCGCGGGCGTGACCGGTTCGATTTGCTTACGCAGGCCGGCCAGTGTGCGCTTGTGAATCCGCTGCAGCAGACGGCGCTCGCACCACTCCACATCTTCGTCGCTGGCCGCCTGCGCTTTGGCTTCGAATACGCCACGCAGGACGGTACCCTGCATTTCCATCAGCAACATGGCCGCCCAGATCGATGCCGGCCCGATCCCTAGCCGCGCGCCAAGGCAACGAGACGTTACCGGGCCCAGCAGTGCCATCCATCCCTGCACCGCTTTGCGCACCACATCGGCGTGGACGAGTTCTTTTGCTTCTGGAGGGCAGGGAAGCGCGGACTCAAATGTGACCGCCGGCCACAGTAGGCTAAGGTGCTGCGTTCTCTCCGCCGCCACCAGGTAGAGGCGGCCGGCATGCTCGACCATGGTGGCTCTGCCTTGCGCTGTAAGGCGCTCAAAGAACAGCGGCCAATGGAGCGCTCCCTCGACGTTCTGGATTTCTTCCGGCACCACCACCAGCGCACACAGCAAATCGTGCAGCTCGTGCTCATCGCGAATATCCGGCCAGCACTCCTCGCGCAGCTCGGTGATCGCCACCGGGTCAAGCCGGCCGGCCTCGCCCAGCAGTTTGTCCGGAACCATGCCGCGCATGCTCACCGCGCGGGCGCGTCGCTCTTCCAGCGGAGCATCGTCGAGGAAGGCGTAGGGATTGGCGTTGATCAGCTCGTGCGAAAAGGCCGAGGGCGTGGTGCTGTCGACCGCAAGGCAGCGAATCGCACCGGTGCGAATGCCCGCAAGCAAACCGATGAGGCCTTCCAGATCCATGGCCTCGGTGAGCACATCCTTCATCACTTCCTGTATGAGGGGATGGTCAGGGATTTGAATATCGCCTTCGATGTTCTCCTGGCACGCGGCCACCTGGGGAAAAACACTCGCCAGCAGATCGTCGGAGCGGGTGCGCTGCACCTGGGGGGCGATGCGCTTGCCGTTATAAAACCGTAACAGTTGCAGACTTCGCCCCGCATCCCAGCGCCAGCGGGCGCGGAAGATCGGTGAATCGAGCGAGGCTTGCTCCAATAACTCCGTAACCGTCTGTTCAGTGAGAAAATCGAACACATCGGCGAGCGGAAAGCTATGTTGTTCAGCTAGGGAGATGTTAAGTCCATTGTCGGTGGCCGCGGCCTGTAGTTCGAAGTTGAACCCACGGCAGAAGCGCTTGCGCAGCGCCAGGCCCCACGCTTTGTTGATACGGCCGCCAAAGGGCGCATGCAGAATCAATTGCATGCCGCCGCCCTCATCGAAGAAGCGCTCGGCAATGATGGTGTCGAGTGTAGGCACGGCCCCCAGCACGGCGCGGCCGGCGACGATGTAGCCAATCATCTGCTCCGCGCCCGCGTCATCCACGCAGCATTCCTGCTTCAGCCAGGCCACAGCTTCGGCGACCTCGGGGCTGGTCTGGCTGATGTAGCCGGGCAGCACGTCGCAGATGCGGTCGCTGATCTCCTTGCGCAGGGTGGAGACAAAGCGCGAAAGCTCGAGCGTGCGTTGCGGAGCTTCGCCTCGCCAGAACGGCACATTGGGCGGTTGGCCGTGGGCATCCTCGACCAGCACCCGGCCGGCGCTCTCAACGCGCTGGATGCGCCAACTGGTATTGCCCAACAAGATCACATCTCCGGCTGAGGAGTCGATGGCGAAGTCCTCATCGAGGGTAGCAATCTGCACTCCTTCGGGCTGCACAATGACGGAATACAGCGCCGTATCGGGAATGGTGCCCCCATTCGAAACAGCGATGGTCCGTGCGCCGCGACGGGCCTGCATGCGGCCGTTGACCCGATCGCGCAGCAGGTACGATCCATATCGTCCGCGGCTGGCTTCGATGCCATCTGCCAGCAGGCAGAGGAGCTCGTCGTATTTTTGTCGCGTGAGCTCCTGGTACGGGTGAGCGCGCCGCAGCACGTCGTACAGGGCGTCTTCTTCCCATGGTTCCGCTGCGCACGCAGCAACGATCTGCTGCATCAGCACATCCATGGGGCACTTGGGAATCTCAAGCCGGTCCAGCACGCCGGCGCGCATGGCGCGGATCAACGCCGCGGACTCCATCAAGTCGTCGCGCGTGGTGACGAAGAACCTGCCCTTGGGAATAGCGCCGCGCCAGTGGCCGGCGCGGCCTACACGCTGCATGGCGGCAGCAATCGCGCGGGGCGAGTTCACCTGGCAGACCAGGTCGATGCTGCCGATATCGATTCCCAACTCGAGCGAAGCGGTCGCTACCAGCAGCCGGATCTCGCCATTCTTCAACTTGCGTTCTGCTTCCAGTCGAAGCTTGCGCGAAAGACTGCCGTGGTGCGCAGCGACATTTTCCGCGCCCAGCCGTTCGCCCAGGCAGAAGGCCAGCCGTTCCGCCATGGCGCGGGTATTGACAAACACCAGCGTCGAGCGGTGTTGCAGGGCCAGCTCTGCCATGCGCCCGTAGATGTCATCCCAAATGGCGTTGGTGCCGACCGATCCCAGTTCTTCTCCCGGAACTTCGATCGCGAGGTCGAGCGAGCGACGCTGGCCTACCTGCACGACGGCCACGTCCGGACCGCGTCTTCCGCCGAGAAAGCTCGCCACCAACTCGATCGGGTTCTGGGTGGCAGAGAGGCCAATACGCAGCGGAGGCCGCGAGCGTCCAGTGATCAATGTGCCGGGACTGAGCCGGTTTTCGCCGCAGACCAGGGCATCGAGCCGCTCCAGCGTAAGGGTGAGGTGAGCGCCCCGCTTGTCATCGGCGACGGCGTGGATTTCGTCGACGATCACCGTCTCGACGGCGCAAAGATTATTGCGGCTTTTCTCCGAAGTCAGCAGGATGTACAGCGACTCAGGAGTCGTGACCAGGATGTGCGGCGGCCGTTTGAGCATGGCGCGGCGCTCGGCGGGCAGGGTATCGCCGGTGCGCACCGCGGTACGGATGGGTGGGCACAGGTAGCCGCGCTGCATCGCCAGCTCCTGGATTTCGCGCAGCGGCTGCTCCAGGTTTTTCTGCACATCGTTACTGAGCGCTTTCAGAGGTGAGACGTACACCACCGCGGTCGTCGGCGCGAGCGAGCCATCCATCGCCTGGCGGATCAGTTTATCGATGCAAATGAGAAAGGCGGCGAGCGTCTTGCCAGAGCCGGTGGGGGCGGAGATGAGCGTTGGCCGCTGATCGAGGATGGGTGGCCATCCCAGCTCTTGCGGAGCTGTGGGCGAACCAAATTTTGTGAGGAACCACTCCCGTACTACGGGATGCGCCCAGGCCAGCATCCATCCATTCTAGGCCCAGTCGTCCAGGGGGGTTACTGTCTAGGATCAGCGAAACTCAGAGCAGGCCGTGCTTCTTGTTCGCGTGCCAATTCGACTCTTCTTTCTTCAGCGGCGGCGGTGTCGTTTTTCCCCAGAATGTATGGTTCCAGGTCACCGCCTGCAGTCCATCATGGCTGGGCTGCAACACCATCGGCGGGTCGACAGGTTTGTCATCCGGGGACTCGAACTTGATGGTGATCTGGCTGCCCGAGTCCGTCCAGTGTCCGAACGTGGTGGTCGCCCCTTTGCCGATGTCCTGAGTCACGGTTGCCGATCCGTCTGGTCCCAGGCTGATACTAAATGCGGGACCCGAGGGAAGGGCCGTGCTGGTCGCTTCCTTTGCTTCCGATGTGTAGATGCCCGCATACCTGGAACCAAACGCAAAAGCTTCTGTGGCGACCAGCCCGGGAAAGACCACGGCGCCGGCGAGTGCAAGATACAGGGTGTACTGGGTGCTTCTCATAACGCTCCCATGATTGACCTGCCCGGGGGCGCTGGCAAGGTGCAAGGGCGAAACTAAAGTTGTATGAATGGAGCTATGAACCTTACCGCCGTGGAGCGCGCTCGCCGCATTCGCCTGATCCTCTTTGACGTTGACGGAGTTCTCACCGACGGAAAGATCTGGAACCTTCCGTTAAAGGGCGACGAAACCCTGGAACCGAAAGGCTTTCACGCGCACGATGGAATCGGCATCTCCCTCGCCCGCACCGGCGGCATTCATTGCGGCATCATCACCAAGCGCACGTCCGAGGTGGTCGCGCAGCGAGCCCGCGCCCTGCGCATGGAGTACGTCTATATGGGCCAGGACTACAAGATCCAGGCGGTGCGCGACATCATGCAGCGCGGCTCGTTTGCGCTCGACCAGATCGCCTACGTCGGCGACGACATCATTGATCTGCCGGTGATGCGTGTCTGTGGCCTGGCGATCGCGGTGGCCAACGCACGCGAACAGGTCAAGGCCTCCGCCCACTACATCACTCCGCACGTAGGCGGTGAAGGAGCCGGCAGGGACGCGGTCGACTTTATTTTGGCTGCTCATGGCATCCTCGAGCAGTGCATCGAGGAATACCTGGACGAGCGCAAGGCCCCACCGCAGGGAACCTGAATGCCGTCTGGCGTATGCTATCTCTTTGGGTTGAAAGATGATTCAGGCGCAGGAGCGTGGTCAAACTGATGTTCAATTCATCTGTACGCAGGTCCCTTTCTTTTTTCGTTCTTCTACTTCTTGCAGGGGCAGGAAATCGGGCATTTTCTCAGACTTTAAGGAACCTTGACGGCGCGATCAGCGGTTTTGGCCAGTTCTCCGGGACGTCCAACGGAAACGGCATCCAGGACAAGCCGACCTATTCGACCGGGGTGTTAGCAACCGCCCGGCAGTCTCTCCATTTCTGGTTGGGCTGGGAAATCAATTACGGCTACACCCGTTATTCCGACAGATACAAGGCGTCGGACTACGGTGTGCAGGTGCAAAACAACATGCACGAGGTTACGGGAGCCTACCTGGTGCAGGGGCCAACCATTCCGATTCTTGGTTTGCAACCGTTCGGCGCGGTGGGCGTGGGCGCCCTGGTCTTCTTGCCCACCACCACCGGCGGTCAACGATATAGCCAGCAGTACCGCGTGCCTATCCTCTACGAGTTCGGAGTCAACTACCCGCTCCTCACGTCGCATCTTGGCCTGCGGCTGCAGTATCGGGGCCTGAGCTACAAAACACCGGACTTCAATTCGGCGCAACTGACGACCGGCTCCAGGCGGCAAACTTCGGAACCGAGTGCGGGTGCCTACTTTCGCTTCTAATAGGAGAACGCTCATGATCGCTGCCTCTCGCGCTCTGCTGCTCGCGCTTGCCTCGGTGATATGTGTCCAGCCGCTAGTGGCGGCAGAACAGAAATGGGTCGGTACCTGGGCCTCTTCTCCCCAGGTCGATGCACACGCCAAGGCAGCTGACGGCACCGCCGTAACTATGCGCGAAGTGGTTCGCGCGACCATGGGCGGAGAGACGATACGGGTACGCTTCTCCAACCTTTATGGCACCAATCCGCTCGTGATTGGCGCAGCCCAGATCGCGCAGACGGCAAAGGGCGCGGCGATTGTCGCCGGTTCAGGTAAACCGCTCACCTTTCACGGGCAGCCGACGGTGACCATTCCTCCCGGCGCCTTGGTGGTGAGTGATGGAGTAGCGTTTCATGTGGCGCCCCTCTCTGATCTCACGGTCAGCTTCTTTTTACCCAGCCCATCGGGGCCGGTGACCGAGCACGCCCTGGGCCTTGCCACCAGCTTTGAAGCGCCAGGCAATGCGGTCGCGAGCGAAACGCTGGAGTCGCCAACCACCAGGACAAGCTGGTACTACCTGAACGGAATCGACACCCTGGCGGGAGCGGATGCGGGAGCGGTGATCACTCTCGGGGATTCCATTACCGATGGCGCCAAGTCGACCGTCGACACCAACCAACGTTGGCCGGATGAACTGGCACGGCGTCTGCAGGCTGATCCGAAGTTTCGCAAGCTATCGGTGTTGAACGAGGGTATCAGCGGCAACAAAGTGTTACTGGATGGAGCCGGCGTCAGCGCGCTGGCGCGCTTCGATCGCGATGTGATTGCTCAGAGCGGAGCGAAGTACCTGCTCATTCTGGAAGGGATCAACGACATCGGGCGTCTGCATTCCGTCCCCGATGCGGGGCTTACCGCAGCGGATCTGATTTTTGCGTACGACCAGATGATTCAGCGCGCACACGCCCACGGCATCGCGGTGATTGGGTGCACGCTTACTCCATATCATGGCGCGGGGTACTCCACCGAAAACGGGGAAGCGATCCGCAAAGCGGTCAACGAATGGATGCGTACCAGCGGCGCACTCGACGGCGTGGTGGATTTTGAAGCTGCGGTACGCGATCCTCTGCACCCGGATACTTTCCTGCCTGCGGTCGATCCAGGCGATCACCTTCATCCCAACGATGCTGGTTATAAAGTGATGGGCGACGCCATCGACCTGAAGCTGTTCACCCGTAAAGCTAAGCAGCCGTAATTCGTATCGGCCAATCGCACTGTTACTATTTCGTTAGCCGTAACAGGGTGGTACTGATGCGATGCGTGCGCATTTTGCTGTTGGCCCTTTCGAGTGTTGCCCCCACTGCCCTGGCGCAGTCCACGCCAACCTTCCAGACCGGCGCCACGAATGTACTCGTCGATGTCGTGGTGATCGGGCCGCATAACGCGCCGGTGGACGGATTGTCCCAGGATAGCTTTTCCGTGCTTGAAGACGGCCACCCGCAGCAAATCGTTTCCTTTGAAGCGCATTCTCCTGCAACCGCGGCCCCGGCAACACCACCGAACCTGGCTGCGGGTGTATACACGAATGCGCAGACGGTGCAGGACAACGCTGTCGACGTGTTGCTGATCGACTCTCTCAATACGCCCAATACCAACCAGATAGAAACCCACAAGAAGCTGCTTGCTTATCTCAAAGATCTGCCGCTTACCAAGCCGGTTGCCGTGTTCCTTCTCAGCACGCAGCTCCGCCAGGTTGAGGACTTTACTACCGACCACAGTGCGCTGCTCAAGGCTGTGGATCAGTCAACGCATTCCCCGCAAACGTCTCCTCTCCTCAAAACCCCAAGGGATACCGAACATAACCTGAAGGATGAGGACGACTTATTGGAAATGGGCCTGGCGATGCACAATCCCGCAATAGGGATGATGATGATGCGCCAGCTGCAGCAATTTAATGCCGAGAAGGATTCGTTCAACATCAGTCTTCGCGTCCAGTACACCCTTGCCGCGCTGCAACAACTGGCTCGTTATCTCTCTGGAATGCCGGGCCGCAAGAATTTGCTCTGGCTCTCAGGCTCATTCCCCATCGCCGTTCTGCCAGACCTCAATCTAAAGAATCCCGACGACTCAGCGCGCGATTTCTCGGGGCAAGTCGATCGCACCGCGAGTCTGCTCGCCAAGGCCCGGGTAGCGGTCTACCCCATCGATGCCCGTGGGCTTTTTCCGCCAACCCTGGCGCCCGCGTCGATCTCTGGTGGCAGCGCCGTGCGCAATCCGGATCGTGTGGATGCGGCCGAGTCCGCGGACGAGAGCCAGCACTCCGAAGAGCGTTTGACTCTGGAAGAGGTCGCTCATGTGACTGGGGGCGAGGCCATCAATAACACCAACGGCCTCAAGGGCGCGCTCGCAGAGGTGGATCGTGACGGCACCCACTACTACACGCTGGCATACCACCCCAGCAACAACGCGCAGAATAATAAGGTGCGCCGTATCGAAGTCCGCGTGCAACCAGGGCATTATCACCTGGCCTATCGCCGCAGTTATGTTGCCACTCCACTGCTGCGTGCTCAGGATACCTTCCCTATCTCGCTGCAACACGCCGTGCCCGCATCTAGCCAGATTGTGTTTCGGTTAACCCCGGTGAGTACTGGTGTGCAGCCCGCCTCCACCCCTCTCGCCGGAAGCAATCCCAATGTCCGGCGGCCGGTCACGCGCTATAAAATTGGGTACGACGTGGACGCATCACCGCTGCAGCTCAAACCAGCCAATGGTCTTCTCCAGGGGCAATTGACCCTGGTCGTGATTGCTTATGACAGTAACGGTGCTCCGCTGAACTCCACTTCCAACACCCTCGCACTACACGTGCCGGCGGCGTCCGTGGATCAGTTTGTGAAGCAAGGGATTCAGTACTCTCAACAGCTCGATGTTCCGGCGCAAGCCGTGTGGCTTCGCGCCGGCATGCTCGACCAAAACTCCGGAGAAGTCGGCAGCCTGGAAGTGCCGCTGACGGCCGCCCGCTAACTTGACCAGGACAGCCGCCCTCCTGCTGCTGCTGTGCGCCATTGCCGAGACCGGGTTTGCGGCCACCCCTATCTCCGCGGATGGGCTCGAGCAATTGTTGGCTACGTCGACATCACAGCACGATACCCAGCTGGCTAAGAAACTATCGGATCTCGAACTGACGCAACGGTTCAACTCTGCCAGGCTCGCGCATTGGCTCGATGCGGTATCCAGCGAGAAGGCTCGGCAGGCGTTGTTAGCGCTGGCGGATAAGTCGGTGTACCTCGCTCCGCCGCCTGGCGACCTACTAGCGATGCCGGCGCCCGACGCCGCGGCACAGCTCCGCATGCTCTCGCTCAGCCGCAATTACATAAACAAGACGATTCATCAACTTCCTAACTTATTCGCCACCCGGGTAACCTCCAGCTATCAGGAAACTCTTTGGGAGCATTGGCTGCCGGAAACGGGTTTCACCCGGTACGAGCCGTTGCATTTCGTCGGGCTATACAGCGCGGATGTGCGCTATCTCGGCGGGGGCGAGGAAGCCCACACGGATCAGCCGAAGGCAAATAAGAGGCCGATGGGACTGCAAACCTCGGGAGAGTTTGGTCTTTTGGGAACAGTGCTCGAGGATGGGAGGCAGAGCCAGCTTTCTTGGAGCCGATGGGAGCAAGGCGTCAACGGAAGCCTGGCTGTCTATCGTTACATCGTGCCTGCAGAAAAATCGCACTACCGGGTGGGTGCTTCGTGGGTGCAAAATGCACACGGGGGCCGCGTCGTTTTTCAGCACTTTTCCGGCTATCGCGGTGAGATCGCGATCGACCCTGCGACGGGAACGATTTTCCGCCTGATGCTGATTGCCGACGCCAACCCCACCGATCGGCTAACCCAGGCGAACATCCTGGTTGAGTACGGCCCTGTCGTGCTCGATGGCAAAACGTATGTCTGTCCGGCACGCAGCGTCGCCCTCTCCGTTGCCGCCGGCGTTCAGTATTACTCGGCACAAAACCAACCAGCTCCACGGTTTCTGCAAACTTCGCTGAATGACGTGGTCTATGAGGGGTACCACCTGTTCCACGCGGACGCTCGCATACTAAGCGCTACCCCTTAGAATCAATAGAGGTCTAGATTGACCTATGGAGCGCTTCGATCCATCTTCCACGTCAGAGTCTTCTCCCGATGCCGCGCTTGCGGCATCGCCGGGTAAACTGTGGCCCCACCGGGAACACGAATCAAACGCACTTAAGACCTTGTGCTGCCAACTTGGCTGGCATCGCTGGCGCCAACTCGATTTGCGGGAACTTGTTCCCGGCAAAGAAATTCACTTTTGCTTCTGGTGCTCGAAGGTTCGCGTGGATGGAGTCATTTACGAAGGCTAGGGGTTTCGCTCCCCCAGTGATACCGTTTCGAATAGCTACCCATCATGGAAATGTCCTATTGGTACCGGCGTGTTTTTCGCCTTGCCATTCCGCTGATTCTTTCCAACCTGACCCAACCGTTGCTCTCGATGGTGGACACGATTCTGTCTGGCCATCTGCCCAGCCCGGCCGTGCTCGGTGGCGTTGCGGTGGGCGGCATATTCTTCAATTCCATCTACTGGACCTTTGGCTTCCTGCGCATGGCGACGACCGGCCTGGTGGCGCAGTCACTCGGAGCCGGAGACGAGGATCAACTGCTTCACCATTTCGGCCGCGCCCTGCTGACGGCGATGGTGATCGGGGCTCTGATTCTCGCCGTGCAGAAGCCTCTCATTTCTACTGCCCTCACCTTGCTGGGTGCTTCGCCGGAAGCGCGGCAGAACGCCCTCGTCTATTGCGGCATTCGCATTTGGTCGGCGCCGGCTGCGCTCGCGAACTACGCCATCCTCGGCTACCTTTTGGGGCGGCAGCATGCCCGCACCGCGTTACTGCTGCAAGCGGTGATCAACGTGGTCAATATGGCGGTCGCCTTGACGCTGGTGCTGTGGCTCCACTGGGGTGTTGCCGGCATTGCCACGGCGACCATGACCGCGGAGTGGATCGGATGCCTACTGGGTCTTGCCCTCATGGTGGTCGGCGGCGCGCGGTTGAGCCATCTCCGCTGGGGTGAACTGATCGACGGCGACCGGTTGCGCCAACTCTTTGCGCTCAACCGCGACATCCTCTTGCGTACCCTGAGCCTGGTAGCGGCCTATGTCTGGTTTACCCGCACCGGCGCCCGTGCCGGCGATGCCATCCTCGCTGCCAACGCTGTGCTGATCAATTTTCTCTGGATCGCGGGTTACGGTCTGGATGGCTTTGCCAACGCCACGGAAGCGTTGGTGGGTGAGGCGATTGGTGCGCGCCGGCCGGCAGATTTTCGGGCGGTGCTCAAGGCAAGCTCCGTTTCCGCGTTCACGGTGGCTGCTGGGATCTCGCTACTCTATCTCGTCCTGGGCCACCGCATCATCGCAGTGTTTACCAATCAGGAAGCGGTGCGCGTGCTCGCCGGCCAGTTTCTTCCCTGGTTGGTGGTGTTGCCGCTGGTGGCGGTGTGGAGCTTCTTGTTGGACGGCGTCTTCATTGGCGCTACCCGCGCCCGGGAACTGCGCGACAGCATGTTGATCTCGCTGATTGGTTATCTGGTGCTCGCCGTATTGCTTACGGCTCACTTTGGGAATCATGGCCTATGGTGCGCCATGCTGGCGTTCATGGCGCTGCGGGCTACGATGCTCGCGCTCCATTTGCCGGGGGTCGAGCGAAAGTCCTTCGTGACGGTGGAGGTCTAGCATAGGTCATCCATCCTTGGCTTTTGCTATGCCATCCCGCTTCCGTGTTAGTCCAGTCCGCGATAGTGGGAGAAGTGCTTCGTCTCCCGGTACCGTAGCGGCCCAGTTATCAGCAAAAGGTAATGTCAAGCGCACACACGTCACATTGACTGTTTTATTTGCAGCCGCGATAATCACTTCATTTGGCGCGCTCTCTTATCCGCCTTGGGGTGACCTTTTGAAGTCTGCCTATGTGACCGGTATTCGAAAGTTGTCGCAATTGAAACGAGGCCAGATCGTCCGGTTGACCGGATCTGGCGCCGCCGTCGTCGACGATGTCTGGTCGCTTGGGGGCGAGTACTTCGGCCGCTTCCGCTGTCAGGATGGCTTGGTCGTTCTCCTGACCGAAGCCGAAGAAGCCATAATCGCAACCCTGACTAAGCTGAGTGCAGCCGATTGACTTTGGGAATGTCATTGCTTTGCGGCCACTCGATTGATACCTTCCTCAGAGACAATCTCTCGTAAGGATCTCCATGCGTTTCCATTGCACTACTTTGCCTGGTTTGCATTGCGCTTTCCTGCTCCTTGGTCTGCAACTGCTCCCCGCGCCCACGGCCTATGGCCAGGGGGCACCAGCGGCTTTGGGTGGGACGGCGTTCGCGGCGCCAGTGGACGTTATCGCCGCTGCGGCAAAAATCACTCCTGAAAAATACGCAAAGGTCACGGTTCTCTTCGAAGAGGAGAAGGATGTCCTCGATAGCGAGGGACGCGTCACCAATACTCATCGGCTCCTCTATCGTATCGAGACCCAGTCAGGCCTGGAGGAGTTCTCGGAGTCCGCGGTTGGCTGGGAAGCCTTCTACCAAAATGCACCTGCCATCCGCGCCCGCGTCATCCGGGCCGACGGCAGCGTCGTAGAGCTTGACGCAAAAACCATCACCGATGTGCCGGCGAGGAATGAGGGCGACGGCACCTACTCGGACGAGCGTATTCACAAAGCGCCGCTCCCTGGTCTGGGCATTGGCGCCATTGTCGAAAGTGAAACGACGCGTGTCGATAAGGAACCATTCTTTTCCGGTGGCGGCGTGTATCGCTTCTTCCTGCAACGCGATGTACCGGTGATACGTACCCGCCTGGTCGTGGAGGCGCCGGCTGGGCTGCCGCTGCAGTATCGGGTCGGCCTGCTTCCCGAGGTTGCAGTTAAGGACGAGTCAGCCGGAGGAGTGCGCCATCTGATGTTCGAGCAGGGGTATCTGGCTCCCCTGATGAATTCCGACATCGGTCTCGCCACCCACTTTCCCCATGAGCCGTGGATAGAGGTGGCCACGGGGAAATCCTGGGAGGCGGTCGCGGAGTCGTATCGGCTGCTCGCCGATCCCCAGATTCAGCCGGACCAAGTCAAGGATTTTATTCGCGGAGCCACCGCAGCCACTGCTGCGCCGGCTGATCCTCAAGCCCGCATCGCGTTTATCCAACAGTTGGTTTCGCGGCTGCATAAAGAGGTGCGATACACCGGCATTGAATTTGGGCAGGCTAAGTTGCAGCCTCAGTTGCCGCCTGAGGTTCTGAAACGTCACTATGGCGATTGCAAGGACAAAGCGGCGCTTCTGGTGTCGATGTTGCGGGCAGCGGGCATTCCGGCTGATCTGGCGTTGCTCAACGCAGGCCCTGGCCGCGACGTGACTCCCGCACTGCCGGGCATGAACCAGTTCGACCATGCAATTGTGTTCGTGCCGCCGCCGGCGCCGGGCGGAACCCCCATATGGATCGATGCCACGGCCGAGTTTACCCAGGTAGGCGATCTTCCGTACGGGGACCAGGGGCGCTTGGCGCTCATTATTGCGCCCGGAACAAGAGATCTCACCATGATTCCCGAGGCGCGGCCTGAGGATAGCGTGCTGGTGGATACCAGGGAGTTTCAGTTGGCCGACTATGGTCCGGCGAAAGCCACCGAGTCCTCCCACACCACCGGCCACATCGACTCCTACTACCGCTCCGTCTATGGGGATTCAGGTCGTAAGGAGCTAAGGACTTCGCTCGATAGCTATGTCCGCAACGCGTATGCAGCCAAAGCGTTGGCCAAAGTCGAGAGTGGCGATGCCAAGGATTTCACCAAGCCCTTTTCGTTTCGCCTGGAGATCGAAAAAAGTAAGCGCGGCAACACCGGCATTTCGGATGCTGCCGCAGTTCTTTATCCCACAGGAGCCTTTAACAACCTGCCCCGCTGGTTCTTCTATGATCCTGACCAGGACAACCAGAAGCTGAGCGCGGACGAACTGGCTGATCGACAGAAGGCCCGCGAGCAGCGTGCGAGCGAATACGATGTGCAGCCATTCATCGTAGAGCGTCGTTATCGGCTTACGCCGCCGCCTGGGTTTTCGCTGCGCGCTCTCCCTCCGGACAAAAGCACCAACATGGGTCCTGCGGTATTAACGCAGACCTATGCCACGGACGCTTCTGGAGTCGTCACCGCGGTCTACCGGTTCAACACTGGCAAGCCGAAGTACACCACCGAAGAGGCGCTCGCGCTGCGCAAAGCAGTGATTGCCGCCAATAAGGAAGATGCTGTCACCGTCTTTTTTGACCAGGCGGGAGCAAAGCAGCTTGCGGCGGGCAAAGTGCGGGAAGCGCTCGCGATCGACCGTGGTCTTATCGAGTCGCATGCGCACGATCCACTTCCTCACATCCGCATGGCCTATGCCTTGCTGGCAGCGGGCGTAGGCGAACAGGCGCGTACCGAGGCCCTGCAGGCTACCGTCCTTGACCCAAAATCGGCACTCGCGTTTCGCACGCTGGGATGGATGCTGCAGTTCAACTCGATCGGTGTGCGCATGGGCAAGGGCTTCGACCTGAAAGGCGCCATCGATGCCTATCGCAAATCGAAGGAGCTTGATCCGGAAGATCTGGAGACGCGCATCAATCTTGCGTTTCTTTATGAATACGACGCCAACGGCATTCGTTACGCTTCGCTCGAGGGAATGAAGAGCGCCATCCAGGAATACCGTGATCTTGCCAAGCAGGACAAGCCGACGGGCGAAGAGTACGAAGACAACATCGCCTATGACCTGTTGTACTCCAAGCGATATAAAGAGGTCCTGGCGGAACTGGACCCGCTGCCGGCGACCGTGGTACGTAACAGCCTCGGTATCTCAGCGACGGTCGCGAGCGACGGGGTGGCGGCTGGACTAAAGCGCGCCGAGCGCCTATCGGGCGATGCTGCGCAGCGGAGCACCGCGTTGGGGTATGCCGGGTTGCAGCTCATGGGCCTGCGCCTGTATCCCGAGGCCACCGGAGTCCTTTCCGCCAGCATCCAGGGCCAGGAAGATGCAGCCGGCATCGCTCGGCAGATTGAGGTCATCCGCGATCTAAAGCCCTATGCCCCACCTTCCTCCACCACGGTCACTCCAGTTTCTGTGGTCGAGAGCATCTTCGTTCATGCATTGATGAATACGCTCAACCAGGCCGAGATGGATAAGATTTCCAGCCGCATCGGCTACGCGACCGAGGCCGAGTGGCAAGACAGCGTCCGGAAATCGGAGTCGCAGTCTGGCGCACTCCTGCTCACCGCGACGCGATCCGGGCTTACGCCCGCAACTTTTCTCGATATCTTCATGGGCACGCTGAAGGTTTCTTCGAAGGGCGATGACGCAACCGGCTACCAGGTGACAGTACAGAGCCTGGGATCGGGCGGCCACCAGTTCTTCGTCATAAAAGAACAGGGCACTTACAAGATCGTTGCCTCCCAGGATGACTCGATGGAGGTGGGCAACGGCGCCCTCTTCCTATTGCATCACGGCAATGAGCCTGAGGCTCGCCACCTGCTGGATTGGAAGCGCGACCTGGTCCACCGGGGCGGCGGCGATGACCCCTTGTCTGGAATGCTGTTTGCGCGACTATGGACCTCCGGGGAGTCGAAGGGAGCAGAGTCGATCGAGCTTGCGTCCGCGTCGCTCATCGCCGGCCGTCCCAACATCGCTCCGATGTTGCCGGCGATCGCCGCTCGAAGCGAGAAGTGGACACCGGCGCAGGGCAAGCCGGACCAGACCGATTTCAACCTTCTGCTGGCGCAAGGCTACTTGACGACAGGAAATGGACCCAGCGCTTTGAAAGCAAGTGAGGCGTTGCTCAAGGAATATCCCGACTCCATCACCGCCCTGCGTCTCGCCGGCTCGGCCTACGGCCTCGAAGAGAATTGGACAGCGTGGAACGGTATGCTGGACGCGCAACTCAGTAAGCATCCCAACGATCGCGAGTTGCTGTGGGCGCGTGCCGCTGCGGCGCAAGCCCAGGGAGACTTCGCCGGGGCGCGCAAATTTTTGCAAACCGTCCTCGACGGAGGCCAATCGAACAGCAACGATTACAACGCCTATGCCTGGAATTCGCTCTTCCAAAAAATGGTCGACGCGGACGCACTGCAGGCAGCGCAGCAGTCGACGACGCTGAGCAAGAACGCCGGCTTTGCCGAACTGCACACGCTGGCCAGCGTCTACGCGGCGCAAGGGAAAACAACCGAGGCAAAGCAGGTGCTCCTGCAGGCAATGGCCGCCGCCAACCAGGTGGAGCCTAACGATGCGACATGGTATGTTTGGGGGGCAATCTACCAGGAGTACGGCCTTTCCGACGCCGCGACCGCGGCTTTCAAAAAAGTCACAAAGCCTGAAGGTCGAGTCTCGCCGACCGACACGTACGTCCTTGCGCAGGCCCATTTGAAAGACTTACATGGCTGATCTTTGGCATTCTAGAATGCATGTTCATCCACCGGATCGTGCTGTGCGCCGTGGTCGTCCTTTGCGCCGGCCACAGCTTCGCGGACTCTCTTGACACCATTACCTTCACGGATGGCGAGCAACTTGCCGGCAAGTTGATCAGTGTGCTCGCCGGGAACGTGACCTTCCACAGCGATGTCCTCGGCAATGTAACGGTACCGCTGGCGAAGGTCAAAACCATTCATAGCGCGCATTCGTTTGCGGTCGTCGAAAAAAATCAGCACACCATCAGCAAGGCGGCGGCACAAAAAATCCCAGTGGGCAGCGTTGCTTTCGAAAATCAATCCGTGCTTGTCACCCCTGCTCATGCCGAAGAAAAATCGTATCCGGCAACCCAGATCGGCTCGCTCATCGATGCCGACTCGTTTCACCGCGAACTCAACGGTGATTCTGATTTGCTCTATGGCTGGGCCGGGTCCATCACGCTGGGTGCCACCCTCGTGGCTTCCACCAACAGTGCCCAGACCTATACCGGTTCGGTGGTTCTTGCGCGATCCATTCCCACCATCGCGGGCCTGCCCCCGGCAAGCAAAGCCACGCTCAACCTGAACGGTACGTACGGTCTAGCGAAGAGTGATGAAGTCATCATCGATGGCGGCGTCTACCAGGCTCCCTCCATCAGCAAGACCGATATTCTCCACGGCGACACCGAGTACGACCGCTACGTCTCGCCTGTCATCTTCGGATTGGTGAACGCGAGCGCCGACCACAACTTTGGCAACGGTCTGCGACTGCAACAGGCGTACGGTGCGGGTATCGGATGGAGTCCGCTCAAAGCGCCCAAGAACACCTTCGACCTCAAAGCGGCGCTGCAATATCAGCAGCAGCAGTTCTACAACGGCCTCACCAGCGGGCTCGGCACGCCCACCATCAACCTGATCAGCGCTTTGCTCAACGAAAGCTGGGCCCGCAGCTTTTCCCACGGTGTCAAGTTCAACGAATCCGTCACCCTCACGCCCACCTTCAATATCGTTGAAGCATATTCGGCTGTGGGGAGCGCCAGCTTCGTTTTTCCGATCTACAAAAAATTCAATTTCACGATTTCTTCCACAGACAACTATCTTGGCGACCCGCCGCAAGGGTTTCATCGCAATAGCTTTCAGTTCACTTCCGGCGTCACCTATGTTTTCAAGTAATTTTTTCCACAGAAATCACCGGTTATCATCGCTTTCGCGCCGGCGAAAGGTGGACTATCCTCCACCAAGTGAGCAAAATCTTCGAGCACCTCATGCAGAAACGGATCGGAAACACAGACTATCGTCGAGAGATTGTCATTCTCGAGGAAGGCCCCTTCGTGTTTCGAGTTGTACAAGGGATTCAGTTAGAGCAAAGCGACCCCAGCCGCTGTGAATGGATCTGCCCTACCAAGGAAGCCGCGACCGAGCAGGCACTCCGTTGTCTGCACCAGAGCAAGATCGACGAATGGTCGTTTCTGCCTTCCAACTCGTCTGCTGCCTAGAACGACTCCACTCAGTGGACATCTGCGTCAAAAGCGCCTGTTTCCACAGTGTTGCCGTGCTTCATCTGGATAAAGATGCGGTACTGCCCGGCAGAAGGAAATCCATAAGGGAACTCGACCACCGGCGCTAAGGGCTCTGCAGCCCGGTTCGCGGGCATGTTCATTTCCGCCATTTCGCCGGAATCACCATTGGCCAGCATCATGGACTGCATAGCAGCCGACCCTTCAGGATGGGTGTGGGCAAAGACGGTGCCGTCGGTCTTAACAAAGGCCGCGTGGCCTGCCATCCCCAGGTAGGGCTGCACATCGGTTGCCGGTTTTCCGGCCGCATCCTGCAGCCGGAAGCGGAAAGCGTAGGCTGTATTAGCGGTTAGCTGCTGCGGCCGATCCCAGACCATGGTGTAGCCGTCGGGCAGCTTGTAGGCCGGCCCGAGCGCTCCCTGTGACAGCGGCGGTGGCGCCCCGGCTGCATCCTCCCCTCCCAGCGGAGCGGCGGGCAGGTTTTGCGGAATTTCCAGCGCCGCGGTCAACGTTTCCGGGAAGCCGTTGGCGTGCACCACGTCGGCGTAGAGGCGATAAGTCCCCGGAGGCATCGCGGGCAACGCGATGCGCAGATCTCCCGGCGCGGCCAACGCGGGGTGCAGATGGAAGACTGCATCCATCTCCGGCTGGCGAATGGCATACAAGTGCATCAGGTGGCCATGGTCGGGCAGCAGATCATTATTGGAGCGCGCCCGGAAGGTGTGACGATCGTCCGGGTCGTAGGTGCCGATTTTGAGATCCAGCGTATTGCCGGAGAGCATCGGACTCAGGCTAAGCGGATGATAGATGTCCGCGGCGTAGGTAGCCGCTTCGGCGTTCCACCACTTGGCTCCGCCATAAACGATCAGGGAGGTGATCACCAGCGTGAAGGCACTCGCGACCAGCGCCCGCCGGCGTTGCACCGGAGCTGGAGCCTTGCCCGGCTCAACCCGCCCCTGGCCAACCGCCGCGCCCACGATGCCGGCAATGCCTAAGACCAGTACGACCCCCAGTACTGCCAGTGTGATGCCCAACGAACGCTGCATGGGAATAATGGAAAGCGGCATGGCCGGCACAGGCACCGCGGTGGTGGCCTTGCCACTGTCGCCGTCGATGTCGAAATGAACTTGCCAGGAGCCCGAGGCCATCAGCCAAAGCGAGCCGCTAAAGAACGCCGGGTCGGCCGTTGAGGCTTGCAAAGCATCGGAGCTGGGCGGATGGTTCGCGGCTTCGCCCGTCAATGGCGTGGGCGTGACGCGGATGGCATGGATGGCCGCACCGGAACTGCGCACTTCGATGGTGGCGACTCCAGGGATCACCGTGGGCGTGCGGATGGTGACGAAGAGCTTGTAGGGCCCTGCGCTCACCTGCTCATAGATATCTTTACTGCCAACGTGCGCCTGGGCAGGCAGCACCAGGGCGAGGAGAGTGCAAAGCCCGAAGCACCAACGCTTCATCGCTGCACGCCACGCATCCAGCGTCCGAACAGCAGGCCCAGCCAGGCGGAGATTGAGGCGTACACCGTTGCCCTCAACAGGCCGGCATAGAGTGCCAACCCCTGGTCAGGATGGAACCACTGCCGCAGGCGGTCAAACCCATCCGCGCGCGAGTTGTATTGGAAGTAATTTGTCCCGAAGAAGCGATTCTTGCTCGCGTCCGAGAGCAGAAAATTGGCAAAGGGCCATTCCACGGCTACCAGAACCGCGATGAAGACTACGCCCGTGACCAGGGCGATCTGCCACAGCTTCCAGCCCTTCACCCGCTGCCACAGCAAATCGAGCGCCAGCGCCGGTATCACGATCAGGATGGGGAATTTTGCCGGAACCATGTGGGTGACCGGAAAATAAACCGGACCCAGCTTGGGTTGTGCAGAAAAGAGCGGAAGAATCAGTATCTCGACAATGAGAAAGAGCATATAGACCGCGGCGGTGGATGTGGCGGCCCAGCGCGCCCGCGATGCCTGCGAAAATGCGGCGAAGAAGAAGGGCAGGGCGATCCCCATCGCGACGTAGGCGGCGGCCTGGTGTAATTCAACGTCCCAGGTGTACTCCTGCAGGAAGAACATCTGGCCCATGATGGCCAGACCGCCAACATACAGAAAGACGACCTGAAGCTTGCGGAACAGCTCTGGCTCGGTGCCGGCGGCGCGGTTCATCGCCGCCAGGATGAGGAACATGATGCCGGTCGCGATGCCGCGCAGACCGAGAATTAAGAGAGCATGCGGCGGGCTGACAATCTTGACGTCCAGCCCGTAGGCGTTATGCCACCAGTTGTCGAAGGGGGCGGAAGTAAGCATGGCAATGCCCCCCCAGCCAGCCAGGAAGACACCCAGCGGAGCCCGCAAACCGAAGACATTCACGGAGCCGGCCAGCAGCTCGGGGTCGCGCAGGAAGGTGCATTTCACAATGAACCACATCCCGATGATCCCGGCCAGCAGACCGCATGCGTAGATGGCCATGTGCGCCGGGGTCCAGAAGGTGTCTCGTCCGATGGTTCTGTGCCAGGAGACGTCCCAGGCTCCGCCAATGGAGGAGGAGGTAAGAGCGATGACGCCCGTCCAGATGTACCAGGGGATCGCAGCGGCGCGGGCTTTTGCCTTAGTGCCGGCGACGGTCGCAGAGGCAAGAACACTCGGATGATTCGCAGCGGTCGACATGTTTCCTCCAGCGGGAACCCATAAGGTCATGATACGACGAGCGATTTATGGGCATTACCCTTGTCTTTTGACACAAAGTTTCCTTATTGGTAGTGTTCCCTCCGTGACGGTGCTTCGTTTTCTGGCATACATCTGCCTCGGTTTTGCAGCATCTGGGCTGCCCGCGGCCGCCCAATCCACTGGCGCAGCTGAGTGGCCAACCGGCAGTTTCAATCCCCAGCGAGATGGGTGGCAGCGTAACGAAACCAAAATCACGGTAGACAACGCCAAAGACCTCCGCCTGCTGTGGAAGCTCAAGACCGACAACAAAGCGATGGGGATGCAGTCGTTTCGCGAGCCGATTATCGTGGCCGGCGTGAATACAGCGTCGGGCGCAAAGACGCTGGCGATTGTGGCCGGGTCGTCCGACGACATTTATGTTGTGGATGTGGCCACCGGCACCCTGGTTTGGCAAAAGCATCTGAAGTGGGCTTCGGAAAAGCCCGAAGAGCCGGGACAGGGCCGCGGTTTTATTTGCAACAACGCGTTGACCGCAACACCGGTGGTAAGTCCTGCGGGTTCCGCCGCCCGGCTGGTGTACGTGCTCACCAACGATGGCTACCTGCACACGTTGGATGTGGCCACGGGCGATGAAAAAGACGCACCCATCCAGATGTTGCCCAGCGTGTACGGCAAAGCGTATGGGCTCAATCTGGTGAACAACGTGGTCTACACCGTGAGCGGCCAGGCTTGCCATGGCGTTCCCAATGAGCTCTACGCCGTGGACCTTGCCACCAGGAAGGCATTTTCATCGTCTCCACCTCAGGGTGGGATTTTTGGCACCGCCGGGCCAGCCGTCGGCAACGATGGGACCATCTACTTTGAGTCCGGAGACGGAGTCTACGACGCCGCGGCAGGCAAGCTAACGACCACCGTCGAGGCTTATACCGAGTCGGACGACACGCTCAAGCTGAAGGACTACTACACGCCGATCAACCATGCGTGGCTGACCAAGCGAGATCTCGACATGAACACCACTCCTGTGGTGTTTCCTTATAAAGGACGCGATCTGCTGGTCGGTTCCGGTAAGGAAGGCCGGTACTTCCTGATGGATAGCAAATCGCTGGGTGGCGCCGATCACATGACTCCGCTGTATCGCAGCCCGCTGTTCTCGAACAAGAATGTGAACTTCCAGACGGAAGGCACCTGGGGCAGCTTTGCCAGCTGGGAAAGTCCGGATGGCACGCGCTGGGTACTGGCGCCCATCGGTGGCCCCATGGCGGTGGACGTTCCCATCTCCTATGGCGCTACGCCCAACGGCGGAGTGCTGGCGATGAAGCTTACCGACAGCGGCGGAAAGATGGAGCTGAAGCCGGCCTGGCTCTCTCGCGACATGATGACGGCGGAGCCTCCGGTTGTCGCCAACGGTGTCGTCTTTGTGCTGGCGGCCGGCGAATTCACTGCGCAGGCAAATGATATTGAGGGTGGCCTCTACAGTTACGAATCCCGGATCAAGAATTCGATTCCCGCCAAGCTGTATGCACTTGACGCGATGACGGGTAAAGAGCTGTATTCGAGCGGAGACCAGGTGGCTTCGTGGCTGCACCAGGCCGGCATCGCGGTCGCGGGTGGGCGCGTGATTTTCGGCACCTTTGACGGAACGATTTATTGCTTTGGTCTGCAGTGAGCATAAGGAAACAGCCATGAGCTTAGGGAAACGACCGATGCGTAGATTTGTGACTGTCGCGGCTGCTTTTCTTTTTGCCGCAGCGGCGCACGGACAGGGTACCCCGCGCGGTTTTTGGACCGTCCCGTCGGCCACCCCGGCGCATGACGCGTGGCAGCGGGCAGAGGCGGATATCAGCCCCGATTCAGTGGCCAAGAATTTCAAGTTTCTGTGGAAGATCAAGCTGGGCAGCCAGCCGACGAAGTCATTTCAGGAGCCGCTTCTCTATCCCGGCCTGATCACCGGCCGCGGTTTCAAAGACTTTGTTTTCTCGACCGACGCCACCACGCTCTACGCCGTGGATTCCGAACTAGGCGAGCTCGTCTGGAAAAAAGACTTTCCCTCTGGCCACGCGGCGTGCGGCGGAAACAACATTCAACCCGTGATCGAGGCTCCGAGGCAGATTCGCTTTGGCGCGCCCAGGACTGCCTCCGCGCGGCCGGCGACTCCACCTCCACCGGAAGAGCCGATGGCTCCGTCTGCGCGCCGGGTCGGGGTATCCGCCGGGGGTGGATATTTCGGACTTAAGGGCATCTATGTTGTGACCAGTGACGGTTACCTTCACGAGCAGATCATGGCGACCGGCCTCGACTATGCGCCGCCGGTGAAGTTTGTGGCCACTCCCGGGGGCAGTTCGTTTGGGCTGAACCTGAATGACAAGGTGGTCTACGCAGCGGCGAGTTCCAACTGCAAGAATGTAGCAGACGCCCTATGGACGATCGATCTGAACAACACCGACTACAAAGTGAACAGCTACAAGCCGGAAAAGCTGAGCCTGGCCGGGATGGCCGGACCCGCGATCGGCGCGGATGGAACGGCCTACGTCGCCACCGGCAGCGGCTCAGACACGTATGCCGACAGCGTCGTGGCCCTCAACCCAGAAAGTCTCAAAGTGAAGGACTGGTATTCCTCCGGCGGCAAGGGACTCAATGCCAGCCCGGTAGTGTTTACCTGGAAGACGAAGGGATACGTGGTTGGCCCCGGCAAAGACGGCACACTCGTTCTGCTCGACAGCACATCGTTAGGCGGCGCTGATCACCACACGCCGCTGGCGCAATCTGAGAAGGTGGGCAAGCCGGGCGACTGGGATGGTCTCGCAGCCTGGCAGGACAAGACCGGCGGCGCCTGGGTCTTTGTTTCGTCAGAAGGTAAGATCACCGCCTTCAAGGTAGACGACAACGGCGGCAAGATGACGCTGACCTCTGGTTGGACTTCACCCAAGCTGAAGAACCTGGTTCCGCCCGTGGTTGCAAACGGAGTCGTCTTTGCTTTGGATGGAGGCAGCTCGTCCTCGCACGCCACGCTCTACGCGCTCGATGCCGCGACCGGTAAGCAACTCTACTCGAGCGGGGACGCAATTCAGAGTTACACGCATTTGGCCGGGATGTCGGTGGGCGACGGCCATGTGTTCTTTCTTACCCACGACAACACGCTCTACTCCTTCGGTATTCCGTTGGAACATTAAACACAAGGCAGACCATGCGGACCACAGCTCAGATCAAAGAAGTTATCGATGCCGGCGAAGGCATTTTGCGTTTGGAACCGTGTTGGGTTCCGCGATCGTTCATGATTCCAGGACGCAGGCTGAAGCTGCATCCCGATGATCTGTACGCCTTCGGGGGCCATCGCGGAGGCATTAACGAACGCTGGTTCTCCTCCACCACCAAGGCTTCGAACGGCCCAGACACGTTGCCGGACGAAGGGCTCAGCTATGTGCGGCCGAAGACCGGCGGCAAGTTTCTCATGAAGGAAGCGGTGGAGACGGCGGGAGATCTGCTGCTCGGCGCCGATGTCATGCAGCGCGAAGGCGGATGGAACTTACTGTGCAAGTTCTTCGACAACATGGGCCCCATTCCTCATCACATGCACCAGAGCGACGAATTTGCCAAGCTGGTCGGGCACAAGGGCAAGCCGGAGGCGTATTACTTTCCTCCGCAGTACAACCAGATCCAGAATAATTTTCCGCATACCTACATGGGGCTCGAGCCGGGGACGACCAAGGAAGATATCCGCCGCTGCCTGGAGAAGTGGAACCAGGGCGACAACGGCATCATCTTCCACGCGCGCGCCTACCGTTTGGAGCCGGGTGCGGGGTGGCAGATTGATCCGGGTATCCTGCACGCTCCCGGATCGCTGGTGACCTACGAGCCCCAGGTGAACAGCGATGTGTTCGCCATGTTCCAGTCTGAAGTGGAAGGGCGCATCGTGGGTTGGGATTTGCTGACCAAAGATGTTCCCGAAGCACACAAAAAGGATCTCGATTTCCTGATCAGCATGCTCGACTGGGAAGGCAATGTGAATCCGCGGTTTGGGGAAAGCAACAAGACCTTCCCCCGGGCGGTGAACCCGGAAGAGGAGACCAAGGCAGAAGGCTTCAGCGAGAAGTGGGTAACCTACGGCACCCCTTACTACTCGGCCAAGGAGTTGACGGTGCTGCCCCAGCGAGCGGTGACCATCAAGGATGCCGCAGCCTACGGAGTCATTGTGACCCAGGGTTATGGGACCATCGCCAAACAGCAGATTTCGACCCCCTCGATGATTCGTTTTGGGCAAATGACGGAGGATGAGATTTTCGTCACTGCAGATGTTGCCAAAGAGGGTGTGCGTATTGAGAATTTGAGCGCCTCCGATCCGCTTGTCATGCTGAAACATTTCGGTCCCGGCAACCCGGATGCAGCGCCACTGATTCGGAGATAAAGCGTGAACAAGTACCCGGCAATCCACAATGCGATGTGGCCCGGTCTGGTCGGCAAGGGACCAGACTCGGAGCCCTTCATCGACCTTGATACGATGCTTGACCTGACCGCGCAGGCAGAAGTGGGCGGCGTCCGTTTCGATGGCGTCGATCTCTTCTTGTCATTGCCGCATACCAGCATCGACTCCACCAAAGACGAGCTGAAGCAACTGGCGGATAATGTCGGGCGACGCGGGTTGGTCGTGGGCTCGCTGGTGGCGCCGGTATGGCCTCCCACGGGCGGCGGTTCCGCCATGGGTTCCGAAGAGGAGCGCAAGGCTTTTCTCACCCAGGTGAAGAAGGCTTGCGGCATTGCCCGGACGCTGGGTGAGCTTGGCATCCGCCGCTACGGGGTCATCCGTATCGATTCCGCCGCGTCGCCTGCCGAGTGGTCTAAGGATCCCCACGGAAACAGCAAACTGATCGCGCAAACCTTTCGCGAGGCCTGCACCATCGCCGATGACTATGGCGAGAGGCTTGCCGCAGAAGGAGAGATTTGCTGGGGCGGTATGCACAGCTGGAAGCGGATGGTCGAGTTGCTGGAGTTAGTGAATCGGCCGAAGACTATGGGCTTCCAGGCCGATATGGCGCATTCGCTGTTGTACACGCTCGGATACAACGCACCCGAAGATCGTTTGTTGCCGCCAGACTTCGACTGGTCGCAAAAAGGTGTGCTCATGGCAGCGCTGCGTACTGTGACCGACGCACTGCGGCCTTGGACGATCGATTTTCATGTTGCCCAGAACGATGGCACGGTGAGCGGCTCCGGTTCGCACGACAAGACGGGACGTCACTGCATCGTCGGCGATAGCAACGGGAAAATGGATATCGTCGCCGTGGCCGGTCTCTGGATGCGTGGTAAAGATGGAGAGCCAACGCGCGCCTACGAGCATATCTGCTGGGACGGCTGCATGTTTCCCAATGCCGTCATGACGGCGCCTAAGACCTGGAACGACATATTGGGGACGTTGATCGCGGTGCGCAACGCCCACGGGTGGAACTAGCCGTGGGATCCTATCCGGCCACGAATTTGGGTGCCCCATATCTCGGCTTCTTTTGGCGAGATGTGGGAAGTGAGCGGGTTTCGCCTTTAAGCGTTTCGGGTACAGAGCCGTGTATTTCCCACCTCTGGCCAACACAGGGCGAGATATGGGGCACCCGAGTTCGTCGCCGGGCGAGATCCCAAAGATAGGAACCATTTATGGCGCGTAAGAATCTAAATGTTGGTCTGGTTGGCTACGGCTTCATGGGCCGCACTCACTCGAATGCGTTCCTGCAGGCTCCGCGGTTTTTCGATCTGCCTTATCAACCGGTCCTCAAAGCGGTCTGCGCCCGCAGCGCCGAACGAGTGAAGGGATTTGCGGAAAACTGGGGATATCAATCCGTAGAAACTGACTGGCGCACGATGATCCAGCGTCGCGACATCGACCTGATCGACATTGCCAGCCCTAACGACACCCATGCGGAAATCGCGATCGCTGCCGCCAAGGCCGGCAAGATGGTCATGTGCGAAAAGCCGCTGGGCCGAACCGCCGCCGAAGCCGAATCCATGGTGGCCGCGGTGAAAGCTGCCAACGTTCCCAACATGGTTTGGTACAACTATCGCCGCGTGCCGGCGGTGGTCCTGCTCAAGCAGTTGCTCGACGAGGGGCGGTTCGGACGCATCTTCCATTATCGTTCGCAATTTCTGCAGGATTGGACCATCTCGACAGACTTGCCGCAAGGCGGTGAAGGGCTGTGGCGTCTGGACGTCTCTGTTGCCGGCAGCGGCGTCACCGGCGACCTGCTGGCGCACAACATCGATATGGCGCTGTGGCTGAACGGTCCTATTGTGGACGTGACTGCCATGACGGAGACCTTTATCAAGGAACGGACGCATAGCCTCACCGGCAAAGTAGAGCCGGTAGGGATCGACGATGCGTCCGCATTTCTGTGCCGCTTCGCCAATGGCTCGATGGCCACTTTTGAAGCGACCCGCTATGCCCGCGGTCACAAGGCGCTATTTACCCTCGAGGTCAATGGTGAGAATGCCTCTGCCGCTTGGGATCTGCATGACCTGCATCGCCTCGAGTATTTCGATCATCGCGATGAGAGCCGGCTCCGCGGGTGGAAGAACGTGCACATCACTGACGGCGATCATCCGTATATGAAGAACTGGTGGGTTCCCGGGCTGCAGATTGGCTACGAGCATACTTTCATTCACCAGGTAGCCGACTTCGTGCAGGGAATTGACGGCAGTCAGCCGACCTCGCCGACCTTCGCGGATGGAGCGGCTACGGAGTATGTAACTGACGCTGTATTGAAGTCGGCAAAGACCAGGCAGTGGGAGAAGGTTGCCGGGCTGTAGGGAGGAAAGACAATGAAACCGCTCATCCTTGCGTTGGCGTTACTGATGACCGTTTATCCGTTTCCGATTGCAGCGCAACAGGCAAAGCCAGCGCATCACTTCGCGGGCTTTACGCAACCCGATCCGATCGACTTCAACGATCACGAAGGTTGGACGCAGATTTTTGACGGCAAAACGCTAACCGGATGGGACGGTCCGCCCGAAGTGTGGCATGTAGAGGATGGCGCGATTGTCGGCGAATCGAGCCCGGAGCATCCCTCCGGCACTACTAACATTATTTGGCGCGGCGGGGAGCCGGCCAACTTCGAGCTCAAGGTCGAGATGAAGCTTGAGGGCCAGGGCGCCAACGGCGGCATTCAATATCGCAGTCAAACAATTCCGTTGAACGAAATGCAGATGAAGAATCCGCTGGCGCAAAAGTTCGCCAAGTGGAACATGCAGGGATACCAGGCTGATTTCGACTACAACAACAAGTACACCGGGCAGCTGTATGAGCAAAGCAGCCCGCGCGGGATTGTCGCCTGGCGGGGACAGATGGTGCAGACCGACAAGGGTAAGCCGCATCGCCTGCTGGCGACGCTGGGCAACTCGGATGAGCTGAAGTCGTACATCAAGATTGGCGACTGGAATCAGTACGAAATCATTGCCGACGGCAACACGCTGATACACATCATCAACGGGCACGTTATGGCGGTTTTGGTGGATAACGATCCCACCGTCAGCAAGTCGAAGGGACTTCTTGCCTTCGAGATTGAAGGTGGCGGCGTGCTGAAGATCTCACACCGTAATGTCTGGCTGAAGACGCTGCCATAGCGAATCTTCTTGAGCGTGCGAGCCCCGACTTGATGTGGGAAGGGAACGAATGTCGGAGGGGACCATCTGATATTCTCCGCGACGCTTGAGTTCTCTACCGGAACATCTGTTTATTTCCCACATCTCGCAAAACCAGGCGAGATACCCGGATTTCCTGCTAGAGGCTTCGAAAGGACAGCAGCGTGTGCGGATTTCTTCAAGGAAAGCCGCATGAAGTTCATTGGCCCCAAGAATGTCCACAGGAAATCCGGGGGTATGGGGCACCCCCAGTCGGGGCTACCGATGTTTTCGACGGAGCCGGCCCTTAAAACGCCAGCTGGTCTTTTTTCGCATCCAGTTTCTTTGCATCGACGTCGGGCACCTTCTTCAGGTCGTCGATGGTCTTGAAGTCGCCGTTCTTTTTTCGGTAGGCCACAATTGCATCGGCTTCGGCCGATGTTAGCCCCAGCCCGGTGACAAGCTCGGCAGAGGTAGCCTGGTTCACTTTGACGGGGGTTTGCGCGGGGAAATTTTTGGTCAAGTAGTCGAGAATCTCGCCGAACTCATCATCCGTCGCGACGGCGCCGAATCCCGCCATCTTCGTGATCTCACTTTCCCACCCCGCCCGATCCTGTCCATTGGCGATCACGTTATCCGGCGAGTGGCATTTGCTGCAGACGCGCGTCAGGGTGTCTTTTCCCGGCCCCGCCGGCAGTTCGGGGTACGACTGCGGCGCAGGAGCCGCCGCCTGTTGCGCACCAGCCAGCAGGGAAGCGCCGCATAGAACCAATCCCCAAATCGAATGCTTTGTCATGTCACGAATACCCCTCGTTCAAAGTATATTCCGCCGCTTCTCTCTCCATTCGTCTGCGGTTAGTTCCCATATTTCGGTCAGGTACCGGCCCGAGACATACTCCCGCTCTTCCGTCGAGACCACACGCATTCCGGTCTTGTCCGAGATACGTCTCGACGTATCATTTTCGACCGCCTTGGGAATTCGCAGCACGTTGAAACCAAGGACATCGAAGCAATAATCATTGACGGCTATCGCCGCCTCGGTCATAAGCCCGTGCCCGTGCCATGCTAGTCCGAGCCAAAAGCCACGAGTGATGTATCCCTCTTTGGCAATTAGGCCGATGGATCCGATCTGCTCCCGCGGCGATTCTCGCAGCCGCAGCGTCCAGTGCCACTGTTCGCCACGCTCCATAGCGGGGAGTGCCGCATCGCGAATATAGACGAGCGCTCCATCCACCGGGTAGGGCCATGGAATCTGTGTACTAAGGAACTTCACGATCTCCCAATGGGGAAAAAGCTGTTGGGTCCGCTCGGCATCTGCGAGCTGCAGGGGTAGGAGCAAGAGCCGGGGCGTTTCAAGCGGAGCGGTCACACCACAAAGATAGCAACCGAGACTGACTTATAGAATCTAAGCACAATGACGCGTGTCCGCAAACAGCCGGGGCTTTCCGACGAGGAGTTTCATGCCATTGCCCGCGCGCTTGCCGACCCTCGCCGTTTCGCCATCCTGCAACAGGTGGCAGCTGCGGATGGCTTGGCCTGCAGCGCGCTGCAGGAACATGAGGTCATCAGCCCGGCAACGATCTCCCATCATTTGAAAGAGTTGAACGAAGCCGGCCTATTGGAAATGAAGCGCGAGGGCCGCGGTGCGAACCTCTTTCTTCGCCGGCCGGTGTTCGAAGCCTACCTGAAGAGACTTTCTTCCCTGTAGATCATCAGAAAAACGTCTGAATCCATCGTCACGGGCAGACATCTATTCGATGACTGTCGAACTATTCGACGGCAATGATAACGAGGTGGAGAGATGGCGAAGCTTACAGGTAAGGTAGCGGTGGTGACGGGCGCATCCAAAGGTATCGGCGCGGGGATAGCAGAGGAGCTAGCGGCGCAGGGCGCATCGGTTGTGGTTAATTACGCCTCCAGCAAAGAAGGTGCGGATAAGGTCGTTGCCAACATCACCAAGGCCGGGGGTAAGGCAATCGCGGTGGGCGGTAGTGTGGCCAAGGCCGAGGATATCGAGAAGATCTTCGGGGAAACGAAGAAGGCGTACGGCAAGGTTGACATTCTGGTCAACAACGCAGGAGTGTATGGCTTCAAGCCGCTCGAGAGCATCAGCGAAGAAGATTTCGATTGGATGTACGGCACCAATGTAAAAGGCTTGCTCCTGGCTACCCAGGCGGGGATCAAACTGTTCCCGGCAGAGGGCGGCAGCATTATCAATATCGGTTCGGTTGCCAGCGACCAGACCCCACCGATGTCGGTCGTGTACAGCGGAACCAAAGGCGCTGTTGACGTCATTACGCGCGTGCTGGCGAAGGAACTGGGGCCGAAGAAAATTCGCGTGAACGCTGTGAATCCGGGACCGGTGGCTACTGAAGGCTTCAAGTCGTCGGGCGTAGAGGGTAGCGATTTCGAAAAACAGATGGTGCAGAATACCCCCCTGGGACGGGTCGGCAACCCACAGGATATCGCGACGGTCGTCGCCTTTCTGGCGTCGGACGATGCGCGTTGGGTAACCGGATCCCTCCTTCAGGCTGCAGGGGGCATGCGCTAAGCCCGCGGATCCCATCCCTGAAACCTGGACCCGTGTTCGGGGATGGGATCGCGCCGATTACCGGCACGATTGCCAAGCCTGGCGTTAAACTCACTGTCAGGTAAATGAATCGTCCTTATCTTCGTCAACCCCTCTTTCTGTTGGCCCTCGCCGCAGCACTGCTCGCCTTCGTTGTGCAATCGGGTGAATTAGGCAGTGCCGACACCATGCACCGCTTGCAATCGACGCATGCGTTCTGGACCTCAGAACCGCCTGTTTTCCCCAATGAATATCCTGAATTCGGTGTGCACGGCCGCGGTGGCACGCTGCAGAGCTGGTATGGCATAGGCCAGTCGTTGCTGATGTTACCGTCGGACCTTGTCGGGACGTTTGTGGCCCGGCTGCCCATTTTCGCCGAGTACGACGACACCGATCCCAGCGTGCGCGACATCGTGGTCACCTACAGCGTCAACATCCTGGTGACGGCGTTGACGGCTCTGATTTGTTTCCGCTTCCTGCGGCAATTGAATTTTGCCGTCAGAGAGTCCGTTCTCGGTGTCCTGGCTTTTTTGGTCGCGACCACGCACCTCCACTACACGCAGAACATGATGGAGAACAACTACATTTGCCTGCTGACGCTGACCGGGTTTTCGTATCAGTATCAGTGGCTGCGCGACGGAAGCCGGCGCGCCTTGTTTATCGGTTCCGCTGCCTTCGGTCTCAACCTGCTGACGAGGCTGCCTTCAGGTTTGGATCTGCTGGCAGGCGGAGGTTTTCTCTTGCTTGTGCTGTGGTTCGAGGGGACGCGGGGCAGGGCGCTTTGGGATAAGTTCCGCACCTACGTGGCCACGGCTCTCCCCGTCTATTTGTTCTTCGGATTGCTCGACCGGTTGTATCAGTTTTATCGCTTTGGTTCGTTCTTCAATACCTACATCACTGTCACCGGGCGGGAATACCGGGCGCGCAATCCTGCGTTGCCGCCGAATTATCCCTTCGAGACGCCGTTTCACACCGGCTTTTTCGGTGCGTTGTTTGCACCGGAGAAATCGATTTTCCTCTTTGATCCGTTGCTGATTCTGATGGTCTTGTTATGCGTGGTTGGTTGGAAGCGATTCAACCCCGTCGTTAAGGCGTATCTGCTGGCAATTGTTGCCATGCTGCTCGCCTACATGAGCTTTTATGCGCGCTATACGGTGTGGAGCGGTGACTTCGCCTGGGGCGATCGATATGTATCCACGGCGGTTGAGTTGACGGTGCTTCTTGCTGTACCGCTTCTGCTTCGTCATCGTGCGCAGCTGTCTTCAGGAGTGTGGGTTGCCGGGATGGCGCTGGTGGCGATCAGCACGGTGATCCAGATAGCCTCGCTCGCCTTCTGGTTGCCGCTGGAGATTTATCAGATCGAGACCTTTGGCCATCCCACGTTTTTGATTGGCTTGCGGATGAAGAACATCGCCGCCTTCGCGTTGGGCAAGATGGGGGCGTGGGGGCTCAATACGCACGCGATGACGGAGGATCCCTGGGATTACGTGCACATCACCACCTGGAATTTTCTGCCTTTTCTGCTGCGACGAGTCGGTGTCGCGCCGATGTGGGTGGTTCACCTTGCGTTCGTGGTCTGGGGCATCGCGCTCGCCGCTTTGGCGTCGACGTTGCTGCGGTTGCGGGCGGTGCTACTTTCCGTCTGAAAGCCTCGATTTCGGGTGCCCCATATCTCGCCCTCTGTTGGCGAGATGTGGGAAAGAAACGAGCGTGCGGGATGAAACCCGTAAGCCTATCGAACCGTTGAAGTTTCCACCGCAATTCTTGTCAATTCCCACATCTCGCCAACACCGGGCGAGATATGGGGCACCCAATTCGGGGCTGCCGATGCTTTTAGAATGTAATGCTATGGAAGAACCTGCGAAACATTACACGACTCTATTCGTGACGCACTGCACTAGGGCACGTCGCTTGCGTCCTGAAGCAGTTCCCAACGCTGTAAGGCAATCGGGACGTTGCCGTTGTTCCAGACAAAGTTGTTGAATTGCAGCATGGAGAAGTCCTTGCCCTGCTCGCGACGATCGTCGGCCAGCAGCCTAGTGATTTGAAGTTTGCCGATCTGGTAGGAAATCCCCTGTCCTGGTGTGCTTGCGAACATGGCCGCTTCGTCCAGTGCGGTCGCTTTATCCATGGGAACAGTGCTGGCGAGATAATCCGCAGCCTGCTGCAACGTGAATTCGCCCAAGGCCAATTTGGTGTCCACCTCGACCCGCAGGGCGCGAAGGCGCATAAAGCTGTAGATGATTGCACGCGTGTGCGGATTGTCATCCAGGAATCCGGCTTGCAGCATCATCTCCTCGGCGTAAAAACCTAATCCTTCGTTGGCACCGGAGTCGTAGTAGTGGCGGCGAATCGGGTCCTCGTTGTGCCATCCCAGACAAAGTTGGAAATAGTGTCCAGGTACGCCTTCATGTACCAGGATCGGTCTCGGATCGTGCGCGGTAGATAGGTTGAAGAAGCCGAGGTTCGGACTGGGATTGCGGACGTAGCTGGTTCCATCCTCGTCCAGGCGGGAAGGGCCGGTGAGGTCGTCGGTCACGCCGAGTTCCTGCAAGGGCTCGAGATAAGCCGGCAACAGCAGGTTGCGGTAGTGCTTCATCCAGCCTGGCACGGTGAGGATTTGCTGGTCCTCCAGGAAGGCCCGCACTTTTTCCTCGGCTGCCCTTTCGGCCTGGATCTGTGCGTCTGCGTTTGCGAACAAGGGTGCGGGTGATAGTCCTGTGAGGCGTGTCTGCTGGTAGGCTTCGAAAGCAACCGAGCGATACCACTCCTGCTGGCTCATTGCCTGCAACTGCTCAGGAGTGTAGGGCATCAAGGCGACGTTGTGCAGGAAGAAGATGTAGTTGTCGCGCCCAATGGCAGTGTCTTTGCGGGCTGCCGGCAGTTTGGTCATCAGCCACGCTCGATATTGGGTGAGCGCGGTTACGGCAGCGGGTAACGCTTTTGTGAGGGCGTCACTGTTCGCGGGAGTGAGCTGTGGGGCGAGCGCGGTCGCCATGGTTTGCGCACGTTCCGGGATCTGGTTCAGGGCGTCGATGGCCAGTTGCACGAAGGGCTGACGCATATCGGTCAGGTTTTTTTGCGCAGCATCGAGCGTTGGCGGAATCTGTTGCAGGCGCGCAATGATTTCGTGTTGACGGGATGCAGAGAACGGTGGCGGTTGCAATAACAGGACGTAGACCGAGCCAAGGGTCTGATCGACATAGAATTCCGGGTTGCGCTTCCAGGTCTCCTCGATCGCCAGCTCCCAGTGCACACGAGCTACGGCTGAGCCGAGAAGACGATAGTCCACTTGCTCGTGAATCGGGGTTTGCGATGAGGGAGCGAGAGCCTTCCAACGCTGCTCGAATTGTTCGAGTTGGCGCATCCGCGTCGCGACGGTTTCCGGAGACCAGTCGACGACGAAGCCGGCAGGGCGCTCGATGCGTGGAATGTCGTCGTCGGTAAAGGGCTGCTCCTGGGCTCGCCACTGCCAGAAGTTTTCGCTGAGCTCGGTAAGGCTGTCGGCGTACGCCAAGCCGTGAACGGCCAGGAGTAGTAAGAGAACGGCCAAGCGTTTCAAGGGAGGCTCCTGTGATTGAGAGCCAGTGTATCCCGATGGAGTTACCTTTCGGGTTTGACAGACCTTTCCCGTGTCCCTTAGCGTGGGCACTTATGGATACATTGAAGGGAAGAACGGCGCTGGTTACCGGTGCCTCGCGCGGTCTGGGCGCAGCCATTGCGATGGAGCTGGCTGCAAGAGGCGCTAAAGTCGCAGTCAACTATTTCGCCAAACAGGATCGCGCGGAGCAGCTATGCCAACAGATCCGGCAGAAGGGCGGGGAAGCCAGCGCCTTCTACGCCGATGTGCGGCTGGAAGCGGACGTCGAACAGATGGTCCGCGGGATCAATAGCACCTACCAACAGGTCGATATCGTCGTCATCAATGCCACCGGGGTGCAGCCCTTCTATTCCATCGAACAACAGACGTGGCAGCGTTATCTCGACCAACTCGAGTTCTTCGTGAAGTCGCCCCTTTTGATTGCGCAACAGGTCATCGCCGGCATGAAGAGCCGCGGCTGGGGCAGAATCATCCAGATCGGCAGCGAAGTCTTTGAGCTGGGTAACCCCCTGTTTGCTACGTACGTAGCCGCCAAAGGGGCACAGCTCGGGCAAACCCGCTCCTGGGCCCGCGAACTGGCGCCCACCGGTATTACCGTCAACCTGGTCGCTCCCGGCTGGATTCCCACCGAGCGCCACGCCGACTCTACCCAGGCGGAATTCAACGCCTACGCCGAGAGAGTTCCCATGCGGCACATGGGAACGGCGGACGATATCGCCAACACTGTTGCCTACCTGGCAGGCGAATCCGGGCGATTCATCACCGGGCAAAAAATCTCAGTGAACGGCGGCAACACCCTCGAATAGCTTCAGCGTCGGGCTGACGATCAACGGCGCTTCGGTGACCGCCTGGACCTCGGCAACCGATACGCCAGGAGCGAGCTCTTCCAGCACCAGCCCTTCCGGCGTTACGGCGATCCATGCCAGCTCGGTGGCGATCGCGTCGACCACACCCACACCCGTCAGAGGCAGCCTGCAGGCGTTGAGGATCTTGGGCTTTCCATCGCGGGTGGTGTGCTCCATGGCGACAATCACCCGCTGAGCGCTGGCGACCAGGTCCATCGCGCCGCCCATTCCCTTCACCATCTTGCCGGGAATGATCCAGTTGGCCAGGCTGCCGTGGGCGTCTACTTCCATGGCTCCCAGGATGCTGAGGTTGACATGGCCGCCGCGAATCATGGCGAAGGCGTCCGCGCTCGAAAAGAACGACGTTCCCGGAAGCACGGAAACCGTCTCCTTGCCGGCGTTGATCAGGTCGGGGTCGACCTCCTCTTCCAGTGGATAAGGGCCGATGCCCAGCATGCCATTCTCCGATTGCAGGACCACTTCGATGCCGGGAGGCACGTGGTTAGCGACCAGCGTCGGCATGCCGATGCCGAGGTTGACGTAGTATCCATCCCGCAGCTCTTGCGCGACCCGCCTGACGATGCGGTTGCGCTTGTCAATTTCGCTCATGGCTTCCTCACCGTCCGCCGTTCGATGCGCTTCTCGCAAGAAGCTTGCAAGATGCGTTTGACGTAGATTCCTGGGGTTATGATCGCGTCCGGGTCCAGTTCGCCGGGTTCGACCAGATGCTCCACCTCGGCGATGGTAATCGCTGCAGCAGTGGCCATCATGGGGTTGAAATTGCGCGCGGTGCGGCGATAGATGAGGTTGCCCTGGCGGTCTCCCTTCCAGGCTTTCACCAACGCGAAATCCGCTTTGAGCGCGGTCTCTAGCACGTATCTGCGACCGTCAAAGGTGCGCTCCTCTTTTCCCTCGGCAACCAGCGTGCCTACGCCGGTGGGGGTGTAGAAGGCCGGGATCCCTGCCCCGCCGGCGCGAATCCGCTCCGCCAGGGTTCCCTGTGGAACTAGGGAGACTTTGAGCGTACCCGCGATCGCCTGCTTTTCCAGCAGCATATTCTCACCCACATAGCTGCCGGTATGGGAGGCGATCATGCCCGCCTCCAGCAGCAGGCCGAGGCCGAAGCCATCCACTCCCATATTGTTGGAGATGGTATGCAGGCCGGCGACTCCGCGGCGCACCAGGGCGGCGATAAGGTTCTCGGGGATGCCGCACAGGCCGAAGCCCCCCAGCATGATAGTTGCGCCTGCTGGAATATCGGCAACAGCGGCATCGGCGGTGGAAAATACTTTGTTCATAGGCGCGCAGACGAGTTTACCCGAAGCCCGACCATTTAGGATTTAGTCGTGGATACAAACTTCCGGCTAGCGGTGCAACAGGAACACCCACTGCAGGTGATCGGCGCTATCAACGCCTACACGGCCCGCATGGCGGAAGCGACCGGCTTTCGCGCGCTTTATCTGTCGGGCGGAGGGGTCGCTGCCAACTCCCTTGGCATGCCGGACCTTGGGATCAGCACCATGGAAGACGTACTCACCGATGCACGGCGCATTACCGACGTCACTTCGCTGCCATTGCTGGTCGATATCGACACCGGTTGGGGAGGAGCCTTCAATATTGCACGCACCATCCGCTCGATGCAGCGCGCGGGAGTCGCGGCAGTCCATATGGAAGACCAGGTAGGCACCAAGCGCTGCGGCCACCGGCCAGGGAAAGAAGTGGTTCCTGCTGAAGAGATGGTCGACCGGATCAAGGCCGCGGTGGACGCGCGCACCGACCCGGCATTCGTGATCATGGCGCGCACCGACGCGCTGGCGGGTGAGGGGCTGGATTCCGCGCTCGATCGCTGCGCGGCTTATGTGGCAGCCGGGGCGGACATGATCTTTGCTGAAGCAGTGCGCGATCTCCCGACGTATACCCGATTTAAGGAAAGAGTTGGCGTGCCTATCCTGGCCAACATTACCGAATTCGGCCAGACCCCGCTGTTCACGCGCGACGAACTTGCGAAGGCCGGTGTGGACATTGTTCTCTATTGCTGCGCCGCCTACCGGGCCATGAATGCCGCGGCCCTGAAGGTGTACCATGCCATCCGAAGCGAGGGCACGCAGAGCAATGTCGTGAGCCTGATGCAAACCCGCGCCGAACTGTATGAATTCCTCGGTTATCACGCGTACGAGCGGAAGCTCGACGAGTTGTTTGCTGCCACCAAACGTAACTAGGGAGAAACCCGATGACGGCCACCAAAGTGGATCCACAGCCGGCAGCGTTCAAGCCAAAAAAATCGGTTGCGCTATCGGGAACACCAGCCGGCAATACCGCCCTGTGCACTGTCGGGCGCACCGGCAACGACCTGCACTATCGCGGATATGACATCGCTGATCTGGCCGCTCATTGCGAGTTCGAAGAGGTGGCTTACTTGCTGCTGCGTGGCAAGTTGCCCAACGCGGTGGAACTCACGGCCTACAAGCAAAAACTGATGCGCCTGCGCGGCTTGCCCGCGAATGTATGCACCGTGCTCGAACAAGTGCCGGCGGCCACTCACCCTATGGATGTGCTGCGCACCGGCGTGTCCGCGCTGGGGTGCACCTTGCCGGAAAAGGATGACCACAACATCGCCGGCGCCATCGACTGCGCCGATACGCTGCTGGCGACGGTGGGCTCGATGCTGCTCTATTGGTACCAATTCAGCCGCAATGGACGCAGCGTGGACGTCATGACCGAGCAGGACACACTGGCCGGCCACTTTCTTGACCTGCTGCACGGCGAGCCACCCAGCGAGCAATGGGTTCGCGCCATGCAGGTTTCCCTCGTTCTGTATGCCGAGCATGAGTTCAATGCGTCTACCTTTACCGCGCGCGTGATCGCCGGTACGGGCTCGGATATTTATTCGTGCATCACGGGTGCGATCGGCGCGTTGCGTGGGCCGAAACACGGCGGAGCCAACGAGGTTGCGCTCGAGATTCAACAGCGCTACACCTCTCCGGACGAAGCGGAGCGCGACATCCGTGCCCGGATCGAGAAGAAGGAAGTGGTGATCGGCTTTGGTCATCCTGTCTATACCGTCAGCGATCCGCGCAATGCGATTATCAAGAAGGTCGCGCGAGAACTGGCCGAATCCGCCGGTGATCTTGCCATGTACAAGATTGCCGAGAGGCTCGAGTCGGTCATGTGGGAGGCGAAGCGCATGTTCCCGAATCTGGACTGGTTCAGCGCCGTTTCCTACCACCTGATGGGCGTGCCGACGGCGATGTTCACGCCGCTCTTTGTCCTCGCCCGCACGGCCGGGTGGAGCGCCCACATTCTCGAGCAGCGCGTCGATGGCAAGATTATTCGTCCCGCGGCCAATTACACCGGGCCTGAAGATCTTCCCTTTGTTCCCATATCCCAACGTACCTAAGGCTAGAGAATGTCCGCGCACATCGGTGGGGAACGTCCCCCTTATGACCAGGTCCTGGTCGATATTGCAGATTACGTTTGCAGTTACAAAATCGAGAGCGAACTGGCGTACACCACGGCGCGCAATTGCCTGATTGACACGCTGGGCTGCGGTCTGGAGGCGCTGGAATATCCCGCATGCACCAAGCTGCTGGGCCCTGTCATTCCCGGGACGATCGTACCAAACGGCGCCAGAGTGCCGGGCACTGCTTTTCAACTTGACCCGGTACAAGCTGCCTTCAGCATTGGCGCCATGATTCGCTGGCTCGACTTCAACGATACCTGGCTGGCCGCGGAGTGGGGTCATCCTTCCGATAACCTGGGCGGTATTCTCGCGGTTGCGGACTGGCTCTCACGCTCGGGAGCCGCCAAGCTGACCATGCGCGCGGTGTTGGCGGCAATGATCAAGGCACACGAAATTCAGGGCTGCCTGGCACTCGAGAACTCCTTCAACAAAGTTGGACTGGACCACGTTGTGCTGGTGAAGGTCGCGTCGACGGCTGTGGTGGCCCAAATGCTCGGCCTGAACCGCGGACAGGTGCTGGACGCGCTTTCGCTGGCATGGCTCGATGGCCAGAGCCTGCGCACCTATCGCCATGCGCCGAATACCGGTTCACGCAAGAGCTGGGCGGCCGGCGACGCCACCAGCCGTGCGGTTCGGCTTGCGCTGATGGTCAAGGCGGGGGAAATGGGCTATCCTTCGGTGCTTACGGCGAAGGTATGGGGATTTTATGATGTGCTGTTTCGCGGGCGTCCTTTTGCCTTCCAGCGGCCCTATGGTTCTTACGTAATGGAGAATGTGCTTTTTAAGATCAGCTATCCTGCGGAGTTTCATTCGCAGACGGCTGTTGAGGCAGCGATGGCCCTGCGCAAGCGGCTGGTGGCGGCCGGCAAGACTGCGGACGACATCCACTCCATCGAACTGCTTACCCATGAGGCCTGCATTCGGATTATCGATAAAAAGGGCCCGCTCAACAACCCCGCCGACCGCGACCATTGCGTGCAGTACATGGTTGCTGTGCCGCTCATCTTCGGCCATCTCACCGCCGCCGACTACGAGGATGCGTTTGCTGCCGATCCACGCATCGACGCCTTAAGGGAGAAGATGGAGTGCAGGGAAGAACCTTCGTTCACCGCGGACTACCATGACCCTGAGAAGCGCTCGATCGCCAACTCCCTCATGCTGACGCTGAACGATGGCAGCACAATGGCGGAGACGGTGGAATATCCGCTTGGTCATCGTCGCCGCAGAAACGAAGGCATCCCGCTGCTGGAGGCGAAATTCCGAATCAATTTGGCGCGCCGGTTTGCCGCGGAGAAACAAGCAGCGATCCTCGAGGTTTCGCTCGATCAGCAGACGTTGGAACAGATGCCGGTACAGGAGTACGTGGATCTGTATGTCACCGCTTAGCCGCAGGGCGTTTGTTTCTGGAATGCTGGCCACGCCGCTGGCGGCGACCTATGCGTCGTATGCCGCAACGCTCGCGCCGATGAAGATCACGCGGGTGGAGACGGTCTATTGGAAGGCGAGTAGCGACGCACCGTTCGCCCCCAACTGGACGTGGCTGAAGATCGACACCGACGCCGGTATATCGGGCATAGGCGAAACCTATCCGCGCAATGCGGTAGAGGCGGCGATGGTTCAGAGTCTCGCTCCGTCGCTGATCGGGCGTGACCCGAGAGATATTGAGCGCATCTGGGCCGACTTGTACCGCACCTTTGATTTTCAGATTGCCGGGGGCACTGAGATGCGCGTGCTCAGCGCGCTCGATCTTGCCTTGTGGGATTTGCTGGGCAAATCGCTCAACGCGCCGGTGTACCGGTTGATCGGCGGCAAAGCCAATCCCAAGGTTCGCTTGTACAACACGTGCTTCGGCTACAAGTACGATTTTAATCGCGAGCCGGAGAAGATCATGCGCGAGCTGATCGACACCCGTGGGATCAAAGCGATAAAAATCTGGCCCTTTGACGGCGCGGCTTTACGCAACAAGAACCAGTACATTACCTGGCAGGACATCGATGAGGCGCTGGTTCCGGTCAAGAAGCTACGCGACGGTTTCGGCGATGAAATTGAAATTGCGATTGAGTTTCACGCCCAGTGGAATGTGACCTCGGCCATTCGCATCGCCCATGCGCTCGAGCCCTACAAGCCGATGTGGCTGGAAGACATGCTGATGCCCGGGAACTTTGACCAATACCATCAAGTCGCGGCCAATACATCGTTGCCCTTGATTGCCGGTGAGCGCATGGCAGGCAAGATGCAATTCGAGCGCATGCTGGAGTCGCGAACAACAAAGTACGTGATGTTCGACTTGACCTGGTGTGGAGGCTTGACTGAGGCACGCAAGATCGCTGCGCTTGCGGATGCCCAAGAGCTGCCGATTGCTCCGCACACGGCCGGTGGACCGTTGTTGTTCTATGCCTCCACCCATCTCACGACGGCATCGCCCAATGTCTGGATACAGGAGAGCTGCCAGGTGTTTTACGAACGAACGTGGCCTATGATGCTGGAAGGTCCCATTGCTCCCAAGGACGGATACATTCAGGTTCCGGAAGAGAGTGGCTTCGGCATGCGCATCAAACCAGAAGCCTGGAATCACCCGGCATCCGTGCATACGGTCACCGATCATGGATAGCCGCCGCCTGGTCTCAGCTCTTCTTCTCTTTTTGCTTCCTGCCCCTCTCACCGCGCAATCCGAATGGGAGCAGCGCTTCAAAGCCATACCCGACCCGCAGCGCATGCGGGCCAACATGGAGCGCCTCAGCGCGCGTCCTCACCATGTCGGTTCTCCCTACGATAAGGAAAACGCCGAGTGGATTTTGGCGCAGTACAAACAATGGGGCTGGGATGCGCACATCGAGGAATTTCAGGTGCTGTTTCCCACGCCAAAATTGCGCCTGCTGGAAATGGTTGCGCCGACTCGTTTTACTGCGAAGCTTGAGGAGCCGGCAGAAGCCGTCGACCCCACCTCCAAGCAAAAGGACGAGCAGTTACCCACCTACAACGCGTACTCGCCCGACGGAGACATCACCACGCCGCTCGTCTATGTGAACTACGGCCTGGTCGCCGATTACGAAGAGCTCGCCCGTCACGGTATTTCCGTCAAAGGCGCGATCGTGATCGCCCGTTACGGAGAATCCTGGCGGGGAATTAAGCCGAAGCTGGCTGCCGAGCACGGCGCCATCGGTTGCATCATTTACTCCGACCCCGCGGATGACGGCTACCACGTACAGCTACCGTTTCCTAAGGGGCCGATGCGTCCGTCGGAAGGCGTTCAGCGAGGCAGCGTGCTGGATGCGCCGCTGTACCCCGGCGATCCGCTCACACCGGGCGTCGGCGCCACGAAAGATGCGAAGCGGCTCAAGCTGGAAGATGCGGCGTCTCTCGCCAAGATTCCCGTACTTCCTATCTCCTACGGCGATGCTCAACCGTTGCTTGCCGCGATCGAAGGTCCGGTGGCGCCCGCGAACTGGCGGGGTGGCCTGCCGATTACCTACCGTTTAGGGCCGGGGCCGGCAAAGGTCCATCTGAAGCTGGCATTCAACTGGAACCTCAAGCCCGTCTATGACGTGATCGCGACCATGCGCGGATCGCAGGAGCCCGACCTATGGGTCATACGCGGCAACCACCACGATGGCTGGGTGAATGGCGCGGACGATCCGGTATCCGGCCAAGTGGTGTTGCTGGAAGAGGCGCGCGCCTTGGGGGAGCTTGCCAAACAGGGTTGGAAGCCGAAGCGCACGATTATCTACGCCTCCTGGGACGGCGAGGAACCAATGCTGCTCGGTTCCACCGAATGGGCAGAAGAGCACGCGGACGAGCTGCGGCAGCATGCCGCCGTCTATATCAACACCGATGGCAACGAGCGCGGTTATCTGGGCGTGGAGGGATCGCACTCTTTACAGTCGTTGATGAATGGCGTTGCGAAAGACGTCGAAGATCCCGAGGCAAAAGTCTCGGTGTTCAAGCGTCAGCAGGCCAATCTCTTATTGCACGGAACGCCCGCGCAGCACGACGAGGCCAGGGCCGGTGGAGACCTTACCCTGGGAGCGCTCGGCTCCGGGTCGGATTTCAGCACCTTTATTGACCACCTTGGTGTCGCCAGCATCAACATGGAGTTTGGAGGAGAAGACCCGTCGGGAAACTATCACTCCATCTATGACGACTTCTACTGGTACACGCATTTCTCTGACTACGACTTTGTTTATGGCCGCGCGCTGGCGCAGGCGGCTGGTCTAACGGTGTTACGCATGGCCGATGCCGAAATCCTGCCTTACGATTTTCAAGGACTGGCCCGCACAGTTAACAGCTACATAAAAGAGGTGAAGGATTTGCTCGAAACCCGTCGCAAGCAGGCGGACGAGATCCGGCAAAACCGAAACGACGGTGTGTATCGCACCGTGAACGATCCGCGCGACCCCACGGTGGCGCCTCCGCCACAAGAGATTCCGCCGTATTTGAACTTTGCGCCTCTCGATAATGCGGCGGTTGCGTTAAGCCGGGCTGCGGACCATTACCACACGGCGGTGGCTGTCCCGGTCGCGGTGGATCGCGTCAGCAAATTGAATCAGCAATTGGCACAGTCCGAGAGACAGCTTCTCATCGCGCAGGGCCTGCCGCGGAGGCCGTGGATGCAGCACGTGCTCTACGCTCCGGGCTGGTACACCGGCTACACTGCCAAGACGCTACCCGGGGTGCGCGAAGCGATTGAGGAAGGGCGTTACACGGAAGCCGATGAGCAGATTGCCTTGGCGGCGCGCGCGATACAGGCGGAAGCTACATGGATCGAAGGTCTACTGCCCTAAGGGCAAGAGGAGAATGTGATGAACATTTGCATCAAAGCGTTATTGCTCGCAGGGTTGACGCTTCCGGCATGTGCCCAAACCGCAGTTCACTACGACGCGACACTCGAGTCGCTCAACAAGCATCCACTGCCACAGTGGTATGCCGATGCGAAGCTGGGCATTTTCATTCACTGGGGCTTATACTCGGTGCCCGGATGGGCTCCCTTACAGCACCCGGAACACGATTTTCGCAACGTCGACTACATCAAGTTCAACCCGTATGCGGAGTGGTACTACAACGTGATGCGCATCGACGGTTCGCCCACCCAGGCTTACCACCGCGAACACTACGGAGCAGACTATAACTATTACAATTTCGCTGCTGTGTTCGACCATGACAGCGCCAAGTGGAACCCGGACCAATGGGCGACCATCTTTCATGATACCGGCGCGAAGTACGTCGTGCTGACCACCAAGCACCATGACGGCTTCACCTTGTGGCCGAGTACCAATGCCAATCCCACGCTGGCCAAGGACCGGCAGCATGCGACCCGGGATATCGTTGGGGAGTTGACCACCGCAGTGCGCAAGCATGGCATGCGGATGGGTCTCTACTACTCCGGCGGTTACGATTGGACGTTTGTCCCAGGCCCCATTCGGACGGCAGCCGACTACGAGACAGTCAAGCCGCAGAGTGAGGCGTACGGCAAATATGCCGATGCCCAGATTAAAGAGCTCATTGCGCGCTATCATCCGGCCGTTTTGTGGAACGACATCGACTGGCCAAAGTCCGGCCAGCCACTGCAAGTCATGGCCGACTACTACAACACGGTGCCGGATGGAGTGGTCGACGATCGCTTCGGTGTGAAGCATTCCGACTTTACTTCTCCGGAGTACCAGAAAGTGGATGAGATCCAGAAAAACAAGTGGGAAGAGTGCCGCGGTCTGGGCCGCTCCTTCGGCTACAACCGGGCGGAGGGCGAGGCCGAGACCATTGCTCCGGATGCGCTGATCTATATGCTGGTGGACATCGTCAGCAAGAACGGCAACTTGTTATTGGACGTTGGTCCGGAGTCCGATGGAACCATTCCGCCGGTACAAATGGAGCGCCTGCGCGCCCTGGGCGCATGGATGCACCAGAACGGGGAAGCAATTTACGGTACGCAGCCCTGGACGCGCGCCACGGGCAAGAGCACCGATGGACTTGACGTCCGCTTCACCCGCAAGAACGGGAGCCTGTATGCGATCCTCATGGGCAAACCGAAGCAATCCGATGTGACCCTCGTAGGCGTGACCGCCAAGCCGGGGAGTGCGCTTCACTTGCTGGGGTATGCACAGCCGCTCAAATGGAGCGCCGACGGTCAGAACCTCAAGGTTGCTCTGCCTGCGTCATTGCCCGGCGAGTATGCGTACGTGCTGCAGTTGCAGCCGGCCCCGAGTCACTAGGGGCTCAGATCATCCCCTGCTCGCGCATCACTTTCCGGGTGTAGGTCAGGTTGCGGCTCATGGCCGCGATCAGCTCCTGGCGCGGGATCTTGAGCGTCTTGTCGCCGTTCTCCGCGCCTCCGAGCCCGTTGTACTCAAAGTGGAGTTGCACCGGGCCGGAGAACCCGTTCTCCCTGGCAATGGCGAAGAACCTGGGGAAATTGACCATGCCTTCGCCCATCGCGCACCAATGGGGAACCCACGCGCCTTCGACGCCGAGTGATCGGTCGTGCGGATCGCGATGAATATTGGCGCCCTTGTTCTGTTCCCAGGCGAAGTCTTTGAGCGCGATTCCCTTCATCTGATCTTTCACCAGGCGAGCGCTGTCGATCCATCCGCCGTAGCCGCCTTCGACGGTGGCGTGGCCGATGTCGTAATTGACGGCGATCCATCGCGGGTCGAGGCCCTGGAACAACGTCCATAGATCCCAAACGGGCGCGCCTACGAGGCCTGGTCCCGAATGGGTGTGATACATCCCGCAGATCTGGTATTTCTCGTTGAGTTCCGCCAGCGCCCTGGTCTGTGGCTTCAACGAAACGAGCCTGTCCGCAATGCCCTGGTTGGCCGGGTAGGTCAGGCCTCCCCAGCGATAGTGGCGAATACCCAGTTGGCTGGCTGTCTTCACCATGGCTTCCGCGTAAGGAGTCTGTGCGCTCGTGATCTCGGTCGAGATCATGGTGATGCTGAGACCGGCGCGACGCACGGCTTCTACCGCCGCAGGTAGATCGGTTTCTACCCGCTCCGGTAGCACATGGCCCTGGGCCCGGACGGTGAGGTCGAGGCCATCGAAGCCGATGTCCCGGGCAATGGCCGCCGCCTCGGCAACGGTGGTCCACTGCAGATGTTTGGAGAAAACAGAAATCTTCAGCTTTTCCACCGGCTCCTCTTTGGCAAGTGCATGCAGCGCACCGGACATGGCTGCACCTACCAGCAAGCTGCGGCGCGACATTGTTGGGGAATCGCTCATGGTGTGTGTATAAAACATAAGGAGTAGTATCACGCTCCAAATGTCGTGGCAATGATGAGGGAAAATGCCGGTTTCGTTAAGTGGCCAGGTGGTGGTGGTTGTAGGTGCTTCGAGCGGGATAGGGCGTGCAGCGGCGGTCTTGTTTGCGCGTGAAGGCGCCAAGGTGGTGGCTTCCGCGCGCAGGGAAGACCGACTCGAATCGCTCAAGGAGCAGATGGCAAACGAGCAACACGAGATCGTTATCTTTCCCGCGGATGCCTCGAACGCGAAAGAGATGCAGCAGTTGGGGCAAGAGGCGATCTCAGAGTTTGGAAAGATCGACATCCTGGTGTTTTGCAGCGGGACGAATACTCCCGACCGCTCGATGGAGCGGCTGAATCCCGGGATTTGGGACTCTCTTGTCGAGGTGAATTTGAACGGAGCCTTTTACGCCACGCACGCCGTGTTGGATACGATGCGTCGTGCTGGTGGCGGTCACTTGATTTACATCTCGTCGATCAGCGGGTTGCTGGCGGATATTTCCGGCGCCGCCTACCAGGCGTCGAAGCGTGGGGTGGTGGCGTTAGCTCATGCGATCCGCGTCGAAGAGAAGCAGAACAATATCCGGACCTGTGTGATCTGCCCCGGTCTGGTCAATACTGAGCTGATTGAGAAGCGGCCGGTGAAGCCATCCGCAGAGGTTCTGGCGAAGGCTTTGCAGGCGGAAGACGTGGCTGAGGCGATTCTCTTTGTGGCCAAATTGCCGCCGCACGTCGTGGTGCCGGAGATGCAGGTACTGCCGACGTTCCAGTGAGCTAATCAGATCTGCAGTTATCTCCCGGAGTACCCCATACCTGCCAGCACGCCGCGCATGTAGGCGAAGCTGCTTGTCACCCCGGGCATCGGATCATCCCCGTGTACTTCGTACTCCAGGTCGACGAAGCCCTGATACTTCATGGCGATGAGGGTTTCGAAAATCTGCCGCACCGGCATCAGGCCATCCCCAACCGCGACCTGGCTCTCCTTGGAATCGAAGCTTGTCAGGTCCTTCATATGCATGTTGAATAGCCGCGGCCCTACCTGCTTGATCGCATCCACCACATTCGTTCCCGCCCGTACCGTGTGGCCTACATCGATGCAGCAGCCCATGCGCGGATCCATCGTGCCAACCGTTTTCAAAATGTCCAGCGGCGAATGCCACAACTTATCCTCGGGCCCGTGGTTGTGGATCGCGAACTTGATGTCGTACTCCTTCACAAACTTCTCGATGCGCGGCAGAGTCTCAGGAGCGGGATCGCCGGCCACTATCACCCCAATCCCGGCCCGCTTGCAATACTCGAACTTACTGCGGATATCCGCGTCCTCATCCTTGGGGAAGTAGATCGCTCCCGCTGCGTGGAGCTGAATGCCAGCGGCGTGGTAATCCTCCACGGCTTTTGCCTCTTCCGTAGGGTCCATTGGGAGATGGTCTTTAACATCCTTCGCATTCAGCGCAGAGACATTGAGCTGCTTCATAAAGCCGATAAGCTGCGCGCGGTCAAAATTGCGGAAGGTGTAGCTCGCCAACCCAAGCTTTACCGGCAGCGCCGTCTCCATGGCGACTGCGGCCCTGAACGGCAATCCGTACGCAGCCGCCGCCAAAGTGCCGGAGCAAACAAACGTTCGACGGGAAGTCTTCATAGATGCGGTGCCCAGCCCTTCTCGTACTCGCGACCCCACATCTTCATCGCCTCGTCATCTCCCTTGATTTTGCCATCGGCGGTATCCACCGCCAGTTCCCGGTTGACCTCCCAGGCAATATTCGAAAGCTGCAGGGTGGTCACAGAAACGTTCCCCACGGCGATGGGGGCGTTCAGTTTCTCGCCGGACCGAATACCGGCGATAAAGTTGGCGAAGTGGGCATCGGTCATGGAATCCGCGCCCTTCAAGTCCGAAGACGACGTCTGCTGCCCGGTCTTGAATTCGCTGGTCTTTTTTCCGTTCAGGTCGTAGATCTCGTAACCGTCACGGTCCATCACCACCGTGCCCGTCGTACCCATGACCGCCGAGCCGCGGTCGCGGTTGTAGAACTTCATGCCCTGGCAACTCTTGCCTTCCCAGGAAAGCATCTTGTCTCCGTAATCGAAGCTGGTCACCATCGTGTCGTAAAACTGCCAGTCATCCTTGAACGCGTACCGGCCGGCGGTCGCAGTCACCCGCTGCGGATAATCGACCCCCAGAGCCCAGCGGCAGACATCCACCTCGTGCGTGCCATTATTCAGGGCTTCTCCCGTACCGTAGGTGCGAAACCAGTGCCAGTTATAGGGCTGGATGTTATCCGTGTAGGGCCGGCGCGGAGCCGGTCCCTGCCACAAGTCCCAATCCAACTGGGCTGGAACGGGGGCGGGCTTGCCAAAACCGATCGACTTTCGCGTGTTGCTGTACCAGGCCTTCGCGTAGTAGGGGCGGCCGATCAGGCCGCCGTGAATTTTGCCTACGATTTCGATCGTGTGCGGAGACGAACGCTGCTGGGTCCCCATCTGCACCAGCTTGCCGTACTTCTTTTGCGCCTCCACGAGCAAGGCGCCTTCCGCCGGGTTGTGGCTGCATGGCTTTTCGACGTACACATGCTTGCCCGCCTGCAGGCCCGAGATCGCCATGGGTGTATGCCAGTGGTCGGGGGAAGCGATGCTGATGGCGTCCACGTCTTTCTGGTCAAGAATCTTACGAAAGTCCTTTTCCTTTGCCGGAGTCATGTCCATGGCCCGTCCCGTCTCGGCAGCAAACTTATCGAGAAAGTTGCTTTCGACGTCGCACACATGGGTGATGCAGGCGCTCTTTTTATTGGCCTGGAGCGAAGACAAATGCGCGTACCCGCGGCTGTTGAGCCCAATAACTGCAAAGTTCAAACGACTATTGGAGCCGAGAATCTGCCCGTAGCTCTTGGCGTTGGCCCCAATCGCCAGCCCGGCTGCCCCCACCGCAAGTGCATCCAAAAACTCCCGTCGGTTGACCATGGTTCCCCTCCCGCCCCGGAATCGGCGTCTGCAACACTATACCCGCGTTGACAGTGCTTGGGTTAGGGGAATACCGTGGTAGGTTCGACGTCTCGTCCGGGGTACTGCGGGTTGGCCCTAAAAGCTTCATTCACTGGTGTGGCCTTGGCCACCCTGCTGCTCATCGCTGGGGCAGGCTGCAATGGCAGGCGTTCCCACGTCAATTCCGGGAATCAGCAACATCTTGATTTTAACCAGGATGTCCAGCCAATCCTGGCCAGCAACTGCTTCAGTTGCCACGGTCCCGATCCGGAAATGCGCAAGGCCGGTTTGCGACTCGATCTCGAGGAGTCCGCCTTCAAAAAGCGTCCGGGCAAGCCGGATGCGATCGTGCCCGGCTACCCGGAAAAAAGCGAGATGATCCGCCGCATCGAGTCCACAGACGCGCATTACCTGATGCCGCAGTCCGCGCAAGGGGAAGCCAAGCCGATGAAGCCCCAGGAAATCGCGGTCCTGAAACAGTGGATCGCGGAAGGAGCCCACTACCGGCCGCACTGGGCGTTTGAAAGCCCGGCCCGCCCTGCGGTACCGCAAGCAACGGCATGGGCAAAGACGACGATCGACGCGTTTGTGCTTCAGCGGCTGACGAAGGAAGGGCTGCACCCTTCGCCGGAAGCCGACAAACACACCTTGATTCGCCGCGTTACGCTCGATTTGACCGGCCTGCTGCCAACACCCGACGAGGTGAACGCCTTCGTCGCGGATCAATCGCCGCAAGCCTACGAACATTTGGTGGACCGCCTCTTGGCTAGCCCGGCATTTGGAGAGCAGCGGGCCCGCTACTGGATGGACTACGCCCGCTACGCCGACACCTATGGCTTGCATTACGACAACAGCCGTTACATTTGGGCGTATCGCGATTATCTGATCCGGGCATTCAACGCCAATAAGCCGTTCGATCAGTTCGCCCGGGAGCAGATTGCCGGCGACCTTCTGCCGCCCAGGAATCTCGATCAGGTCATCGCCAGCGGCTACGTGCGCTCCGGCGTAAGCAGCAACGAGGGAGGAACCATTCCCGAAGAGCTGCGGGTCAATATCGCTCGCGAGCGGGCCGAGGCGTACGGGGCGGCGTTCATGGGGCTTACCGTTGGCTGCGCGGTCTGCCACGATCACAAGTACGATCCCACGACGCAAAAAGACTTCTACCAGCTTACCGCGTTCTTCAACAATATCGATGAACAGCCGTTCAATGGCGACAAGCCAAATTGGGCGCCGGTCGTGACCATCCCCAAGCCGCAAAATCTGGAGTCCTACAACCAGGTCATGGCCAAGCGAGCCGATTTGCTGCAGCAACTGGATGCCGCTCGTCTCAAAGACCGGGAGCTGATTGGACGCTGGGTGGAGTCGAAGCAGAATCCGGCGCAGCCGGTCGCGTCTGACAAGATGTTGCTGCGCTTGCGCCTGGATGAAGGCGGGGGCGATGTGTTGCACAATAGCGCACCCAATGCCAATCCGAAGATTTTCCCGCTTGGCAAATTCAAGCCGCAGTGGGGCGAGACCACGTGGCTCTGGCCCGATTTTCGCATGGACACCAGTACCCGGGTGGACGCCGGGCAAATTGGGGATTTCGAACGGGACCAGCCCTTCTCGAGTGGTGGCTGGTTCATGCTGCGCTCCGCACCCAACTTCACTTCGTCCCAGGTGGCCGGGGTTCTGCTCTCAAAAATGGATGCCACCCAGCACAATCGCGGTTGGGCGCTGACCACGGAGAAGGGCATCGTTACCGTGGAACTGGTCGACCAGGCTCCGAAGGAAGAACCGGTTCCGGATAAACCGAAAAAAGGCCAGAAGAAGACAGATGCCGCTAAGGTCAGTAAGCCGAAGGTAGTCACGCCCAAAGAACCAAAGGATATGACGCCGATGAAGGCCATCAAGGTGGCGAGTGTCAAGCCTTTGCCGACAGATGGCCAGTGGGACCACCTTTTCTTCACCTACGACGGATCAGGAAAAGCATCCGGCGTAAAGCTATACATCAACGGCGAGTCGGTTGCTACCAAGACTGTTGCTGACAAACTGGGACAAGGCAGCATGAAGACTCCGGCCCCGCTGCTGTTGGGCCGTGAGTCTCCCGACGAGCAACCGGCACGCGACACCCGTTTTCAGGATATTCGTCTCTACGCTCGCGCGCTGAGCGTGGATGAGGCCAAGCGGCTGCCGTATGAAGACTATGTGGCCGAGATCACGCGGCAGCCGCGCAGCCAATGGAGCCGGGATCAGTGGCACGCGGTGAGCCAGTTTTATTTCTTGAACGTCGATGAGCAGGCGAAGGCGCTCGAAACGCAGATCGCTGCCATGGATACAGAGCTCGACAAGCTCAGCAAAGGCGGCGATGTTTCGCTGGTTTCCCGCGAGCGGCCGTCGGTGGCGTACGCCGACATTCTCAACCGGGGAATCTACACCGCGCGCAAGGAAAGGGTCGAGGCCGATACGCCGCACTTTCTGCCCGCTCTGCCCGCCGGCATGCCGCACAATCGCCTGGCGCTTGCGAATTGGACGGTGAGCGCGAACAATCCTCTGACGGCGCGGGTCACGGTCAATCGCATGTGGAACGAACTGTTTGGCGCCGGGCTGGTGGAGACCACCGAAGACTTTGGCATTATGGGCGCGCGTCCTTCCAATCCCCAGTTGCTTGACTGGCTTGCGGTCGAGTTCCGCGAGAGCGGCTGGGACATGAAGCACATGTACAAACTCATGGTGATGTCGGCCACCTATCGCCAGAGTGACCGGTCGTATCCCGAGCAGTTGAACCGTGATCCCAAGAACCTGCTGCTGGCGCATGGACCGCGGTTCCGCATGGATGCTGAGATGCTGCGCGATATCGCGCTCCAGTCGAGCGGATTGCTGGTCAACAAGGTTGGTGGCCCAAGCGTGAAGACCTATCAGCCCGACAATGTGTGGGAATCTGTCGGCTACCCCACTAGTGACACTACCCATTACAAGCAGGACCATGGCGACGCACTTTACCGGCGCAGCATGTACACCTACTGGAAGCGCATGGCGATGGCCCCGGATATGGATTCCTTTGACGCTCCCACGCGCGACACGGTGTGTACCCGGCGGCAGCGTACGGATACTCCGTTGCAGGCATTGGTAACCATGAATGATGAACAATGGGTGGAGGCTTCGCGGGCCCTCGCGCAACGGCTGATCGAACAAGGTGGAAAGCAGCCCGAGCAACGCATCAAGTACCTGAGCGAGCTTGTGCTTTCGCATGATCCATCGCCAAAAATGGAAGCCGTATTGCAGCAATCGCTGAGCCAGATGGAGCAGCACTACACTGCAGATCCAGCGGCTGCAAAGGATTTGATCGCGGTGGGCGAAAAGCCTCGCGATCCGGCGATCCCCCCACCCGAACTGGCGGCCTGGACGATGGTGGTGAGTGAAGTATTCAACCTGGATGAGACTCTAAACAAGTAGGAGACGCTGTGAAACAACATCCGCTTTGCACCGATCCCGAGCACGGCCCAACCGTCATGGACCTTCCCATTGCGGAAGGTTTGAAGACGCAGTGGGCGGCATTGCAGACGCGCCGGCACTTCCTCGGCCGTGGGGGCAAGATGCTGGGCTGGGCGGCTCTGGCTTCGCTGGGCGGCGACCGGATCTTCAGCGGCGATGCCCACGCGGCGAACGTCGTCCCTCCTTCGCCTGAGAGCCTGCGGTTGCCCAATTTTGCTCCAAAGGCAAAACGGGCCATCTACCTGTTTATGTCGGGTGCTCCACCGCAAATGGACCTGCTGGATTACAAGCCGAACCTGGCCGCACTCTATGACAAGGACCTCCCAGACTCGGTTCGGGGTGCGCAGCAGCTTACTGGAATGACCGCCGGCCAGGCGCGTTTTCCCATTGCGCCTTCTCATTGGGCCTTCAAACAGTACGGCAAGTCCGGCGCGTGGGTCAGCGACCTTCTGCCCAATACGGCGCGCATGGTCGATGACCTGACGATCATCCGGTCCACCAATACGGACGCCATCAACCACGAACCGGCCATCATGCTGTTGAACACCGGCAACATGAATGCCGGCAAACCATGTCTCGGTTCATGGCTCTCCTATGGCTTGGGCAGCATGAACGACAACCTGCCGACGTTCATGGTGCTGCTGAGCAAGTTGAATCCGAAAGAGAATAACCAGCCGGTATCTTCGCGTTTGTGGAGCAGTGGGTTTCTCTCGTCGGAGTACGCGGGCGTCGCGATGCGTTCGGCCGGCGATCCGGTACTGTACCTCAGCGACCCCAAAGGCGTGAACCGCGACGTGCGCCGCAAGATGCTCGATGCGGTCAACGAGATCAACCGTCAGACGTATGAAGAGCTGGGCGATCCGGAAACCAATGCGCGCATCTCGCAGTACGAGATGGCGTACCGGATGCAGGCTTCGGTACCGGAACTCACCGACATGAGCCGCGAACCCCAGTCGACCTGGGATCTCTACGGCCCCGACGCGAAAGAGCCGGGAACATTTGCATACAACTGCCTGATGGCGCGCCGCATGGCCGAGCGCGGAGTGCGCTATACCCAGATCTACAAGCGGGGCTGGGATGTGCATGCCGACGTGACCGGGTTGTTGCCGGTCCTGTGCCAGGAGACCGATCGCGGCGCCTATGCGCTGGTGACCGATCTGAAGCAGCGCGGGTTGCTCGATGACACGTTGGTGATCTGGGGCGGCGAATTTGGCCGCACGGTGTATAGCCAGGGTGGCCTGTCGAAGGAAAACTACGGCCGCGACCACCATCCGCGTTGCTTTACCACCTGGATGGCCGGTGGTGGTGTTCGGCCCGGCATCACCTTTGGCGAAACCGATGAGTTCAGCTACAACGTCGTGAAAGACCCGGTCCACGTGCGCGACTTCAATGCCACTGTTCTTCATTGCCTGGGGATTGACCACAACAAGCTGACCTACAAGTTCCAGGGCCTCGATCAGAAACTGACCGGCACCACTCCGGCCAGTGTGGTCAACGGTCTGCTCGCATAATGGTGGTGCAGGTGAGGGCAATCGCTGCCAAACGGCGGACGATCGGTTTGGTCTGGATTGCCTCGCTCTTGTTGAGCGTTTTCTTGCTGTTGCTGCCTGCGATCGTCAGGCTGGATGGAAAGCCGCATGCCGACTGGCAGCAGTTCCTGGGCCGCTTTCACCCGCTGGTGGTGCATCTTCCCATCGGTCTCATTCTTCTGGTTCCCGTGCTCGAGTTTGCCGGCCGCTCGCGCCCCGCGTTGCGCGAGGCTGCGGCATTCGTACTATCACTGAGCGTTTTTGCCTGCATCCTCTCCGTCATGCTGGGTTACTTGCTTGCGCACGGCGGCGGCAGTGCGGGTGCAGACGTAGCTCGGCACATGTGGGGCGGTACCGTCCTCACCATCGCGGTGCTGACGTGCGCACTGGTGCGAACGCGGCCAGCCTACCCCTGGTTGCTCGGTTGCGTGGTGTTGCTGCTCGCCTGGACGGCACATCAGGGCGGTACGCTGACCCATGGTCCGAACTACCTCACCGAGTATCTCCCTCGGCCGCTGAAAATGATCTTTGGCGGCCCTGGAAAGGCGCAGCCGCCCCAGTTTCCCGATTCGTTCTATGCCCGGCACATCTATCCGGTATTGGACGCGAACTGCGTCTCGTGTCATGGCGAGTCGGAGGTAAAGGGCCACCTTCGTCTGGATTCGTACGACCTCTTGATGCGGGGCGGAGGCGACGGCGCGGTTATCGTCCCCGGTAACCCGGAACGTAGCACCTTGCTGCAGCGCATCACGCTGCCGCCCAGCGACAAGAAGTTCATGCCCTCAGAAGGCAAACCTCCGTTGAAGCCGGAAGAGATTGCCTTGATCCGCGCCTGGATTGCGCAAGGCGCGTCGCCTGAGGTGAAGACGCTCGCCGGCATTACTGTGTACGAACCCGAGCCGCCGCCACCGCCGGTTCCCGACTACAGCGCGTTGCTGCCCGAGATTGCGCAGGTGGCAAAGGCGGATGGGGTTACACTGGTGCCGGTTTCCAGGAGACCGGGAGATGGACTTATTTTGAACACCATCGACGCCGGAGCAAAGTTTGGTGACGCCCAACTCGCCGGTTTGGAGAAGTTTGCGCCGTACATTGTCGAAGTTGAGTTGGCGCGTACGTCGGTAACCGATGCTTCGTTGGCGACGCTCGCGAAGTTCAGTCGCCTGCGCGCGATCCATTTGGAGGGCACGGCCATTACCGGGAACGGTTTGGCTGAGCTGACAAAGTTGGCGCAGCTACGCTATCTGAATCTCAGCCAGACGCAGGTGACGCAGGCATCGGTTGCGCCGCTTTCGTCGATGAAGAACCTGAGCCATCTTTACCTCTACAACACGCCGGCCCAAAGGAAGGAACCATGAAGCGTCGTGATTTTTGTGCGATAACAGGGATGGCCGCGCTGGGGAGCCTGATCGGCTCCAAAGCGCACGCGGAAACCAACTCACAGGAGACCTTGATGAAAACCGGCAATGGAGAGTGGACCTACCAAATTGTTCCCGGCTGGGGCCAGTTGCCGCAGGGAACCGCATTCGGTGGGACCCACGGCGGCATCGCTACGGACAAGGCCGGCCACCTTTACGTGAGCACCCAAAGCTCCACCGGCGTGTTGGTGTATGACCGTGACGGCAAGCTGGTGAAGACTATCGCCAGCGAGTATCCCGAGGTGCATTCGCTGGTCTACGCGGACGAGGGCGGCACGGAGTATTTCTACGCGACGGTGCAGAAGGGCACGCCGAAGGAGAATTGGCTCTTCGTGAAAATGAAGACGGATGGAACCGTGGTGCAGAAGATCACGGCTCCTTCTGAGGCCGGCTTTCACGCGCCCAACGAATGGCGTTTGACGGCCGCAGTGCCGGGCCCCGATGGTTCCATCTACATCGCGAATGGCTACGGCGATTCGCGCATCTTCAAGTTCGACAAGGCGGGCAATTATCAAGCCGCTTATTCCGGCAAAGGCACTGCGGATGGCCTGTGCAACTGCAGCCATGGGTTGGCTGTCGACATGCGCTACGGGCAGCCTCTTCTGTTGGTCTGCGATCGCGAGAACCGGCGGCTAAGCCATTATGACTTTGATGGAAAACTGGTCGGCAATGTGACTCTGCATCTGCGCCGTCCGTGCCAGGTAAGTTTCTGGGGCGATTACGCCGTGGTCTCTGAACTCGAAGGGCGCGTCACGATTCTGGATAAAGACAATGTGCCGGTAGCCTTCCTGGGAGACAATCCGGTACACGACCAGTGGGCCAATTACAAGCTGCTTCCCAGCGACATCACTCCTGTATGCTTCAGCGCGGCGCATGGTTGCTTCATCGATCAAGAGGCAAACATTTACGTCTCCGACTGGAATCAATCCGGCAGGGTAACCAAGCTGGCGCGACTCAAAGCGTAGCGGCAAAACAGCGCGGGGACCTGCTGTTTTTGCCGTTATGTCGTTGTTAAGCTTGCACCTGCCAGCGTGCAAGGCCGCTCTACGCTCTTCCTGCTAAACGACACAATCTTCAGGCATCAAGGAAGGTTCGTTTGCCCTTAAGTAATGGTGCATCCAAGTTATTGCGGTTGTGGGCCCTCGCGTCCACAACCCTGCGCTATTACCATAGGAACAGGACGGTAGAACATGACTCTCAGACCGACAGACATGCTGGAAATTCAAACGGCAATCGACGAATACGAGAGAAAGTTTCCCCGCAGGCCCGAACCTTCCGCCGAAGTAGCACTTGCGTGGCGCCTGGGCAAACGCGAGGCAGCACGCGTGCTCTCGCGAATCAATAGCGACACAAAGCCGCAGCCCGATTTCGAAGAGCAGGAGTGCAGCCGCTTCACATGGGCCTTTGAACGACTGAAGTTGCGTTGGGATCGCTGGAGCCCAGCTCACGACGAGCCCTCCGAGCCCAGCGAGCTCTCCGAGAATATGACCCCTTGGGTGAGAGGGGTGCTGGTGGTGGGTGGATGGAGTGCAGGTGCCGTCGTCGCGGTATCACTCTTTTTCTTTGGAGCGCTGGTCGGCGGGTTTAAATGATCCCAAAGCAGTTCCCGTGGCGAGCCGCATGTTTGCTTCTTTTGGCCGCGACGTTGTTGGGCGTTCTGTACGCCCAACGTCCTTTCCGCGAATATCCTTCTGTGGAATATGGTGAGTCCCTGCCGCTGCCTCGCGACTGGCGTCGGCCAGCCGAATGGAGTTTTGCTCGTCTCATGTATCCGCCGGGGCCTCTCGATGGCTATCGTGGCCGCTTCGACGGCGATTGGCGTCAAGGTCTCTCTCTTTGGACGCAGGATTACCCGCGGGCTGATCGCGCCCTCGCCCAGGCGATAAGGCGTTTGACTCGCGTCGACGCTCGTTCCGTGGAGCAGTCGGTGAACCTCGACGATGGCGATGAAATCTACAACTGGCCGTGGCTATATGCCGTTCAGGTAGGCGAGTGGGGCCTGACCGAAGCGCAGGCAAAAAAGATGCGGGACTATCTGTTGCGGGGCGGCTTCTTCATGGCCGACGACTTTCATGGGTCGGATGAGCAGGCTTACTTCGAGCACACCATGAAGATGGTGTTTCCCGAACGCACCATCGTCGACATTCCTGACAGCGATCCCATCTTCCACACTGTCTTCGACCTAGACGATCGTTACCAGGTTCCCGGCATGGAACATCTTGACCGCGGCTATAAGAAAGATGGACGAGTGGCCCGCTGGCGAGGGATCTATGACGACAAAGGCCGCGTGATGGTGGCCATTTCTATGAATTCGGATTTAGGGGACTCCTGGGAATGGTCTGATACTCCAGAATATCCATTGAAGTATTCTGACCTCGGCATTCGCCTGGGTGTGAACTATGTCGTCTACGCGATGACACACTGATCGGCGGGACTATGGTCAGGAGGCCCTAGATGTCGATGCGTTTTCGCCCAAAAACGCGAGCATCCAGAGACCACGCGCCCGGTCCCAGCAGCGCCAGGCTGATCGCCAGCACGATCAACAGGATATGCGTGCTGTAATTCCCCGCACCGTAGAAGGCGGTCAATCCTTCGAGCATCGCGGTGGCGGTTGCCATCACTGGCGTCCAAAGGCCAAGCAACAGTGCAAAACCCAGAACGACAAACGCAATATAGGCTTCCGGCGCGAAGGCAGGCGGAAACTCTCCCGGTATCGGGAGTTTCCCCATGATCAGAAATCCGCCCGAGGCCAACCGCAAGAGCAGCAGTGCCGCCCCCGGGCCGCCGTTCGGAAAGGTAGAAAACAAGCGCTGCAAGCCGCACCTTCTCCCGACAGGCTACCAATGCCCACGGAAAAAAGAACGACCAGAGAGGGGCACACAAAAGCGACCCTTTTGAGGTCCGTTTACAAGTCGATAATGCCGCGTTTTAGCGCCAGTGTGACCGCGTGGGTACGGTCGTTCGCGCCCAGTTTCGACAGGATGCTTTTGACGTGGCCTTTGACCGTATGTTCCGCAATCGAGAGCTTATCCGCGATAAATTTGTTCGAGCTCCCGAGCCCGATCAGAGTCAGCACCTCCACTTCCCGAGCGGTAAGAGAGTCATCCGCTGCATGGTCGGCAAGCCCGAAGGCGACGTCGGATTGCACATGCTTGCGCCCGGTATGGACCATGCGAATGGTTTCCAACAGGTCCTTCCGCACCAGGCTCTTCAGGATGTAGGCGCGGGCTCCGGCTTTCAGCGCGCGATGCGCCAATACGTCGCCGGCGTAGGTAGTCAGGACAATGATGCGTGCGTCGGGGAACTCACTGCGGATGGCGATCATGGCATCGATGCCGCTCATGTCCGGCATCTGCAGATCCATCAAGGTGATATTCGGGCGCTTGGCGCGAAAGACCTCGATGGCTTCTCGTCCAGACGTGGCCTCCCCGATCATCGTCATATCCGGCTGGCTTTCGATCAGCGCGGTGACGCCTGCACGTAGTAGCGGATGATCATCGACAGAGAGAATGCGAATTACATCGGAGGATGTCTTCATTGACCGGATGTCCTTTTCTTGCCGCTCAGCTTGAAAGCGCTCCCGGAATTGGCCCCGTAGGCGGTAGCAGCCGGGACGGTCAACTCGATCTCGGTACCGGCTCCGGCTTCACTCCACACTTCCATTTTGCCCCCAAATTTTTTTGCCCGCTCGCGCATGCCCGGCAGACCCCAATGTCCCGCCCGGCTTCCGGACGTGAGCACCTTGGGATCAATGCCGATGCCATCGTCGCGGATGCGCAGGATGAAGCGCAGATCCGCATAGGTAAGTTCGGCTTCAATCGTGTGCGCCTTGGCGTGGTTGAAGGCATTGCGCAAGGCCTCCCGGGCAAAGCGATAGATTTCGTCGCGCAGGATCGGGTCGAGCCGGCGGGCCTTGCCTTCCACCACCACGTGAAATTTTATTCCGGGATGATTTAACGCAAGTTCCTCCCCCGCCACGGCCAGCGCCCCGGAAAGGTCATCGTGCACGACTGTGGACGAGCGCAGATCCTGCACCGCATTGCGCGCCTCGGCCAATGCCAGGTCGCCCTGGTCGAGAACCTCTTCGATCGCGTGCATTGCCTCTTCCGGACGCTTGGGAAGCATGTTCTGCGCCGCCTGCAGATGAAAGAGAAGTCCCTGGAACCCCTGCAACAGCGAATCATGCAGTTCGCGCGCGATGCGCGTGCGCTCGCCGATGCGTTCTTCCACCCGCATATCGAATTGCCGCGAGAGCCGGTAGAGCCGCAGCCGGTACAGCAGCCACGTGGCGAAGGCCAGGGCGACCACACACGATAGCTGAAACCACCAGGTCTGCCAGAACGCCGGATCGATGCGCAACGGTAACGTCGCTTCAGAACCGTTCCAGAGCCCGTAACTGCTGGACGCCAGCAAGCGGAACGTATACGTGCCGGGCTCAAGATTGGTGTAGATGGCCCGGCGGGTGGCAACTGGTTCGCTCCAACCCTGGTCAAAGGGATCCAAACGGTACTTAAACCGAACCCGATCGGGGACCGCGAAGCTGAGACCGGCGTAATCGATCAGGATGCGCCGATGAGACGCGGATGCAGGGATACGCACCGAGCCCTGTAGGGCAACCGGAGTGCCGTCGACTGACATTGCCTCGATCTTGGCGGTAGCCGGCACGGATTCTATTTTCGTCCGGTTTGGCGCCACCACCGATAGGCCGTGGTTCATGGAAAACCAGATCCGTCCGGAGGGATCTTCCGCGGCAGACCGGTCGCGTCGCACCCCCTCTGTACTGTGCAGACCGTCGGACAAACTATACTCACGGATGTCGTCGTTCCTATCTCCGCGCAGCAACGCCGCCCGGCTGATACTCATGACATGGTTGCGTGTCACGGCCCACAGCAAGCCGGTGCGATCTTCAGCAATGCCAAGTACGGACTCTCGCAAAACATCGTGGCTGGTTCCGGCTGCATAGACATGGCCACCCTTCAGGTAAGCGAGGCCTCCTGCCGTGCCGATCCACAGTATGCCCGATGAATCCAAACGGATACAGTTGACATCATCCGCGGGCAGACCATCGCGGGTGGTGTAGGTGCGCCATCGATCGTGGGCTCGCTCGCTTAAACCGCCCGAAGTCGCGAACCACATCGTGCCGTCCTCGGCATCTTCGATCGATGCGACCGAGTTCGCGGCCAACCCGTCGCTAACCGTATAGGTGGTGAACTTGCGGTCGTCCAGCCGGCTGACGCCGCCGCTGAGTGTGCCCGCCCACACCGATCCATCGTGGCTACGGTGAACCGTGTAGACGCTGTTCTGCGCCAGACCATCCTTCTCGGTGTAGGTGTGTGCAACCGTCGAGCCCGCGTCGTAGCGAAGGTGGGTGAGCCCGCCCTGCTGCCTGCCGATCCATAGATCATGACCGCTACCGGCGATGGAATAGACCACATCGCGGCTCAACAGATCGCTGCCGATGCTTCCGACCTTCGTCCCCTGCATCCAGCGCAGGCCGCCTTCCACCGGGCCGAACCATACCCGCTCTTCCGGGTCGATGTAGATGGGTCCACTGCTCTCAGAAGGTTTTCCCGTCACCGCGTAAGTTACAAAAGCACTGTCGCGCAGTAATTCCACGCCGCGTTCGCTTCCCACCCATAGGTTTCCTTCACGATCCTCAAAGAGCGCCGTGACCGCTGTGCCGCTCCAGTTGTTGCCTTCGTCCGCGGTGGCCCCCAGGTGATTGAATCGCACCAGCCCCTGCCTGGTGCCCACCCAGATGTTGGCGTCGCGGTCGCGGACCAGGCTGAGAATCCGGCTGCTGCGCAGAGAGGAGGGAATACCTTCGGCAACAATCTTGCTTCCATCCCAGCGGGCCAGGCCCCGTTCGGTGCCGATCCACAATTCGTTGTGATCCCCGGGCAGAAGGCAATTGACTCTAGCGTCGGGTAGCTTCAACCCGCTCTCGTAGACTTTTCCCTGGCTCAGGTAAAACAGCCCTCGCTCCTGAGTGCCCATCCATACTCGTCCGTCGCTCGTTTCGGCCATGGAGATGACGGCTGAGTTGGGCTGGGCAAAGCGATGGACGGCAACCCCGGTTGCCCAACTGAGGCGGCTGGAGAGCTGGTCATACATCGGGTGCGCGGGTCCCAACCCTGCAGGGCCTGTCGAAGGAATGAGGCTTTGATACTTGCCGGCACGATAGCCCAACGGCCCCAGGGTCAGCGAGGAGAACACAACAGTGCCCCCTTTGCGCCGGTTGATCGAGGTAATGCCGAACTCCGCCTCCTCACGGCCGGGTTCGAATTTTCCATCCCGATAGCGCAGGATCTTTGTGCTCTGCAACAGTACCCAGAGATTGCCCTCTGCGTCTTCTGCCAAAGCCTGCACCGGGCCGATGGAATAAGTGGTAGGGGTCGCCTGGGAAAACAAGCGGAAATTTGAGCCGTCGAATCGCACCAGCCCTTTCTGTGTCCCGATCCACAGATAGCCGTCTTCACACTGCGTGATCGCGGTCACCGGTCCGCCGGGAAAGCCGCGTTCACTTCCCCATTGCTCGCGGAGGTACTGAGACATCATTCTGTTGGGATCGACCGCAAACGCCTGCTGTGCGCAGCCGAGCCACGCCAGCGCGGTCAGTACAGCAAAGACTACTTGCCGGCGCACGCGTCGCCTCTCACGGAAGGTACTGAAATTTTTCGACCACCACTTCATTTTCGTGTTGCACAGGATATTTGTCGCTGGCGATGACGTAAAAGAGAAATTGGAATTTCTCCTCGCCTGGGGAGGGCACGCCCGAGGTGAAAACATGTTCGGAAACGACGGGTGCGCCGGCATGATCGGAAGGTCCACGCACCGTCTTAAAACTAGCCCTTCCATCTTCCCAGTGAAATTGATGCGTCATGGTACCCGCGGGGAGCGCAAATGGCGCCAGATTTCCCGGAATATAAAACGGTTGGACACCGAACTGCGCATTGTTCTTGTTGTTGGCGTCGCCCCATTGGCTAAACTCGACATCCAATTCGCGAAAATGTTGTTCGCCGCCCCAATCGTCGAATGTGTTCATACTCAACACGGCTGCGGGTTCCAGGTGCGAGGTGTCACGCACGGTCGCGATATACGTCCCGTAGCCAAGGCTGCGAGAAATCTCAGCTTCGGCGCAAGCCCAGCGACCGTCCCGTTGCTTGATTCGCAGGTGAAGAGCACCGCTGTTATCAACCCAGGCGTTATCCGCGTCGTACAAATTGTTCAGTCCACCGCGATCGCCCGCGATGGTGCGAATATTCCAGTCGTATCCGCTGAAGTGAATCAGCTTGGTAGGCGCAAGTTGAATTTTGCCGACGCCTTTGACATTGGTGACAGCGGCAATCGAACCTCCCGGCGGCGGAAGCACGTCCATGGTAGGTGGCGGCTCATAACCGGGATCAACCAACAGCGCTGCGTACTCAAAGCCCAGGTGGGTGGGGGTGGTCCACGTATGGTCTGATTGGATCGTCAGAAAGGGCTTGTCGGGCCAGGGCTGTACCCACCACGGGCCTGCTCTGGCATACACGACGATGCGTTGGCCGGGAGCCGCTCCGGTGACGCGTCCGGAGATAACATCCGTTCGTTCGCGGCCGCCCTGTGCCGCAGGTGGAATTTTGCTGAACTCGATGACTGGACCCGAACCGGCCTTTTGCGAGTGGCAACCGGTCTGCAAGAAGACCAAAAGCAAAAAGAGGGCAATGACTATTTGGGGTTTGCGGTTTCCCTGACTCACCAGGCCTCCTCGCTCTTCGCGTCATCGGTTCAAGTGATTTGTTGATCGTATCAAGCTACCACGCGTTCATGACCGCGGTATCCGGCGCACCAGAAGCCGCTGGTTGAATTTAATCCCAGACCAACGTGGCGACCGAGTTCTCCTTCAATTGGACGATGGCGGAACGCGCGCCCTGGTTGATCCGCACGACCGTGGGGAACGGCGTTTTCGGCAGATGCGGGTGCGGGAGTGTTGCCGGCCATCGCCAGCGCGCCGAGCGTCCAGGCAGTCTGTTTCAGGAAGTCACGAGGGAAAGCATGGTCGCTCATCGGCACAGCCTTTCATTAACCTGCCAGAGATCACTCTACTGATCTTCACAGGTAGTATATAAGCGGTTAGGTCGAATTGTTGTGGGCCTTGTGAATGCCATCTTCAGCGGCCGAGGTTGTAGCGATGGGAGTAGCAACATGCAACACCTTCACCTAGTGCGGCCGGCCGGACGGAAACAACTCCGATTCTGGCGTTGCGGGCGCGGCAAGCTCGCGCATTATGCAACTGTCACGGCAACTGCTCTTCTAATGGCCGGCGTTTGGACGACGGTCATTTGCGTGTTGCTCTCTCTGCTCTGCGGTGTGGCGCTGGCCGCACCCCAAAGCGCGAGCATGGTCATCGTCATCAGCCTGGATGGCTTTCCCGCCTATGCTCTCGACGAACCGCGCCTGCCTATCCCAACCTTGCGCCGCTTGGCGCGCGAAGGGGCTTCGGCAGCGATGCTTCCCGTCAACCCAACCGTAACCTGGCCCAACCACACTGCCATGGTGACCGGCGTGGATGCCGCCCATCACCACGTACTCCTGAACGGCCTGCTCACGCCGCAGCCCGACGGTTCGATGACTGTGGAGCCGTGGATCGACAAGGATCTGTTGGTAAAGGCTCCTACCGTGTATGACGCGGCCTTTGCGGCGGGTCTCACCACCGCGCAGGTGGATTGGGTTGCGATCTACGGCGCGAAGACCATCACCTGGTCGTTTCCAGAGATGCCCGACCCTAAGGGCCTGATCGAGGGCCACCTGGTGCAGGCCGGTGTGGTCACGACCGCGCAACTGGCGGATTACGATGCCAGCAGCCCGGCCTGGCAGGATCAGATTCGCACCGATGCCGCGGTCGATATCCTCGAGCGCTATCACCCTAACCTGATGCTCTTCCATCTGCTCAGCCTGGATGATATCAACCATCAATATGGCCCGATGGGCGAGGCCAGTCTGGAGGCGATGGCCTTCCTCGATGACCGGGTGAAGCAGATTCTCAACGCGCTGGAGAAATCTGGCTTGCGCGAGCGCTCCACCATCATCGTGGTCTCCGATCATGGATTCCGCAAAATCGAGCACATCCTCTATCCCGATGCGACGCTGCGCAGCCATGGGTTTTTGCAGCAAGAACAGGGAAAGGCGAAGTGGGATGCCTGGGTGGTGCCCGAGGGAGGCACAGCTCTGGTGTATGTTCCCAGGAATGCGCAACGAGTGGAATCGCTGGCGAAACTACAGGCATTGTTCGCGCAGACTGAGGGGATAGAACGCATCTACCAACCGGAAGATTTTCCAAAGCTGAGCCTGGAGCTCCCGTCAGGAGACCCGCAAGCCCCGGACCTGCTACTCGCCGCCAAGCCGGGCTATGGATTCTCCAGTGGTTCCGAAGGCGCCGAGCAGCGCAACGTCAGCGGGGGCACGCACGGTTATCTGAACAGCGATCCCGAGATGCAGGCAATTTTTATTGCCTGGGGAAAAGGGATACGGCCGGGAGTTCACCTCGATCGCTTCCCAAACGTGGACGTCGCGGCCACGATCGCCGCTCTCCTGGGCATTGAGATGAAGAACATCACCGGCCGTCCGCTGCTTCAGATACTCAAAGCACCGTCGCAGTGACCTTTACTTTGCATAGTCATTGCGAACCACCGCTCCGCCTTTCATGACAAAGCGAACATGCTCCAGCGGCTTCACGTCCTGGAGTACGTTGCCGTCGACGGCAATGATGTCGGCAAACTTGCCTGGCTCGATGGCGCCGATCTGGTCCGCCCAGCCCATCAAATCAGCAGCGCTGATCGTCGCGGACTGAATGGCCTGCAGGGGTGTCATGCCGTAGCGCGTCATCCATTCGAATTCAACTGCCTGGGTGCCGTGTGGGAACGGGCCAGCGTCGGTGCCAAAAGCGATTTTCACTTTCGCCGCCAGGGCTTTCTTGAAGCTGACCTCATGGATCGCCATGCGGCTGGTCTTACCTCCAGACATCGCGAGGTCTCCCTTCTCGAGGGCGCAACAATAAACCGAGAGGGTTGGAACCAGGTAAATCCCTTTGGCTACCATCTTGCGAATGGCTTCGTCGTCGAGTTGAATTCCGTGTTCAATGGAAGCCACACCGGCATCGATGCAGTAGTGAAGTCCGGGGCCGTCGTAGGCGTGGCAGGCGACCTTGATGCCCTTGAGGCGAGCTTCGTCGGTGATGGCTTCCATTTCCTCGCGGCTGAAGTCGGCGACGCTCACTTCGGTTCCGTCCGGCAGGAAGCTATAGCGGTCGGTTCCGTAGACCTTGATGAGGTCGGCGCCGTAGTTGAATTGCTCGCGGACTGCCTTGCGCGCCTCATACGGGCTGTCGATGGTCTGCACGCCGACCGGCACCGTCACCTCCGGAGAGTAGCCCTCCAGGCCATAGCCACCGGTGGTGGAGATCCCGCGGGTCGCCACCTTCAGCCGCGGGCCAGGGATCAGCCCCTGGTTGATCGCGTTCCGAACATCAACGTCGCTGTACATCGCGCCTTCGGTCTCCACATCGCGCATGGCGGTAAAGCCGGCATCCAGATCGCGTTTGACGTTAATCGTGGCCAGGATCGTACGATACTGCCACGATTGCTTTAGCAGGATTTCGTCGTAGTGTGAGTCGTCGGTATCTGAGAGCGTGATGTGCGTGTGGCAATCGATTAGTCCCGGCAACACCGTGGCCTGCGTGAGATCGATGGCGATGGCGCCGGATGGGATCGTCACCTCAGAGCTCCCGGCAATGCGCTCGATGCGCTCGCCGCGGATCACGATGACCTGGTCGGTGAGCATTTTTCCGGAACGGACATCGAGCAGTTTCCCTGCGCGAACATAGGTCGCCGCGGGTGTGTCTGCGGCGTGTGCGGCTATCGCGGCGGTGACAAAAACTCCCAGAAAGAGCGCTCCAACGAGGATGCGGCGCATGGTTCTCCTTGGTTGATCGTGGTGGGTCCAGATCAGAATACTGCCTTGAAGATGATCGGGTCCGAAAACCGCTAGTTTGGGATGACGGCCATGGGAAAATCAAGACATGGAATTGCCCGATCGTGACGTCTGCTATCGTGCTTTGCAAAGTCGGGATGCCCGTTTTGACGGGCTGATGTTCGTCGCTGTGAGTTCTACAGGAATTTACTGTCGCCCCATCTGTCCGGCACGCACACCGAAGTTCGTGAATTGCCATTTCTTTGCTTCGGCCGCGGCCGCCCAGGAGGCAGGCTACCGGCCATGCCTTCGTTGTCGTCCGGAGATAGCTCCCGATTTGGCATCGTGGCGAGGCACGTCGAGCACCGTGTCTCGTGCTTTGGCGCTGATCGCGGAAGGCGCCCTCGATGGAGCTGAAAATGGCGTTGAAAAACTGGCCGCACGCTTAGGTCTGGGTGAGCGCCAATTGCGCCGGCTCTTTCTGCAGCATCTCGGCGCATCCCCCATCTCTGTCGCCCAAACGCGGCGAGTGTTGTTTGCGAAGCAATTGATCCATGACACGCAGATGCCAATGAATGAGATCGCAGCTGCAGCTGGTTTCAGCAGCCTACGGCGTTTCAATGAGACGTTTCTCGGCCTGTTCCAACGGCCTCCCAGTGCTTTGCGCAGAAAGGGCGCTCCAAAGCAGGAAGAGCAGGATATCTCTCTTCGCCTTCGCTATCGCTCGCCCTATGACTGGGAGAGCATGCTCGACTTCCTGCGTGCGCGTGCCATCCCGGGAGTTGAGACAGTGGAGGGTGGGCGCTACCTGAGAACAGTCGAGGTTGGCGGCGTAGTGGGAAGCATTGCGGTCAATCACCTCCCGAAGCGACAGAGCCTTGAGATCAGTATCCGGTTTCCCAACGTCAAGGCCCTTCCCGTCATTGTTGCCCGTGTGCGGCGTCTCTTTGATCTCGGGGCGGACATCGAGACGATCGACCAGCATCTATCCGCAGACCCAGTGCTGGCGAAATTGGTCGCGGTGCGTCCTGGGCTACGCGCGCCTGGCGGGTGGGATGGTTTTGAGATCGCCGTACGCGCGGTCCTCGGGCAACAGATTAGTGTCATTGCTGCGAGGCAGTTAGCCGGCAAACTCGTCCAACTGTACGGTCGTTCTCTTCCACAATCGTCTCGTGTTCACCCTGTGCTGACGCATGTGTTTCCTTCCGCGCAACGATTGGCGGCTGCTCCTTCTATCGGATTGGGCATGCCGGCGGCACGGTTGGCCACGTTGAAGGCGTTAGCTGAGGCGGTCGCGGCAGATCCAAATCTGTTTCGTCCCCTCGGAGATGTCGAAGAAACCGTGGGTCGCCTTAAATCGATCCGCGGCGTCGGGGAATGGACTGCCCAATACATCGCTCTCCGTGCAGTGCGCGAGATGGATGCATTTCCTGCGACTGACATAGGGCTACTGCGGAGTGCGACTTCGATGGGGGGGGCAAGGGTGACGGCGACCGATCTTCTGGGTCGCGCTGAGTCCTGGCGGCCGTGGCGAGCGTATGCGGCCCAACATCTCTGGGCTGCGGACGGAAACCTACCTGCGAACAACTCTGTAATCGGTTAAGAAGGAGAAGCAAATTTATGAGCCTGGCATACAAGATGATGGACTCACCCGTTGGCACACTCAAGCTGGTTGCCAGTGACCATGGGCTGGTCGCCGTTCTCTGGCAGAACGACAAGCCAAGCCGCGTCCGTTTGGATGAACTGGTGGAAGACAGCACCCACCCGACCCTTGTAAAAGCAGAGCGCCAACTTGGAGAGTATTTTGCCGGAAACCGAAAAACGTTCTCGGTCCCGCTGGACATGCGTGGGACGCCTTTCCAGAAACACGTCTGGGAGGCTCTGCTTGGGATACCGTTTGGCGAAACGAGGAGTTACGGTCAGTTAGCGAGACAGCTGGGAAATGCAAAAGCTATGAGAGCCGTGGGCGCTGCCAACGGAAGAAACCCTATATCTATTGTGGTGCCGTGCCATCGAGTCATTGGCTCCACCGGCAAACTCACAGGATTTGCCGGCGGGCTGGAGACGAAAGCGCAACTGCTCAGCCTCGAAGACCGCGGCAGCACCCTCTTCTCGTGAGGATTCACTCGAGACCTGACGTGGGTTGGGGGCAGCATCCTGGCGGCAAGCGTTTTGAAGAGCTTTGCAGATATATTGTGTGAGTGGGCCCCCGAACTCCTCTGAGTTATTGCTTCGTTCTGGTAACGCTTGGGTTGGTGCTATCGCTCGGGGCCTGTTCCCACGATTCCGTCACTGTTCCCGATGAGGACTTCAACCTTTCTCCGTCCTCGCGCACCCTTGCGCCCGCAGCCGTGCAACGGATTAACGGCGGGGTCACTTCTTCCGATCAAATCCTCACCGGTGGGACAACGACGATCAAAGGCATGGGGAGCTATATCGTCCTCGATTTTGGTAAGGAGGTCGGCGGCATTACCTCACTGCAGTTCGGTGCTGCGAGTGATACCGCACAGAGCGTGTTCCTGGCTTTCAGTGAATCCGTACTCTACACGGGGCCGCAGAGCGATCTGTCCGTCGGAGGACCAGCCCCGGATGGCAGTCTCAGTGCGAACGTCACTGCGAACGGGACGTACAGTGTTCCCCCGGAGAGGCTGCGCGGCGGCTTCCGTTATCTCACCGTTGGCCTGGAGACGAGCGGGTCGGTGGAGTTGATGGGAGTGACGGTTTATTTCACCCCCGCTCCCACTCTTTCGGATTTGCGCGTCTATCGCGGCTCGTTCCGATCGAATGACGATCTACTGAATCGTGTTTGGTACGCGGGCGCCTACACGGTGCAGATGGATACCATCGACCCACTTCAGGGAAAGGCCTGGCCGCCGGTTTCTTCAAGCTGGCTTAACAATGGAGTGAGTGGTTCGGGCACGACGATTCTGGTGGATGGTGCGAAACGAGACCGATGGATCTGGCCTGGCGATCTGGGGATCTCCGGGAAGACGGCGTACGTATCCACCGGCGATACTCTCTCAGTGACGAACGATCTCAATACTCTCTTCTCTAAACAGAACAGTGCGGGAGCCCTTCCGTATGCCGGCCCAGAGGGCGACATCGGCGATATTTTCTCCGATACCTATCACTTATGGACTCTGATTGGAGTCATTGACTATTACCTTTATTCCGGCGACCGTTCCTGGGTTATCTCGCATTGGCCGCAGATCAAGAAAGCGATTGCCTTTTCCACTGCGAAGATCGGAGGAGACGGGCTGCTTTCGGTCACTTTGCCGCTTGACTGGGGCCGAAATGTTTCCGGTGGAGAGGAGTTATCCGCCAATGCGCTTCTCTTCCAGGTACTGCAAGGTGCGAGTTTCCTGGCTTCGATTGCAGGAGATTCTACGGCCCAGTCTCTCTATACTGCGACCGCAACCTCTGTTCGCTCGGCGATCAATCTCTATCTTTGGGATGCAGGCGCGGGAATGTATATGGATGTACCGGGCAGTTCGCTTCACCCGCAGGATGGAAACTCTCTAGCGGTTTGGTTCGAGGTCCCAGATTCAACGGCAAAGAGCGTCTCCATCTCCACCGCGTTAAAAGGGCGCTGGAATCAGTTCGGCGCATTAACACCGGAACGTCCGAATGCCATCGCGAACTTCCCAGGCTCGATGGAAGTGATGGCACACTTTGTCGCAGGTGATGACGCCACCGCTCTCAGTCTGATTCGTCTCCAGTGGGGATATATGCTGTCGAGCCCGAACGGCACAGGGAGCACATTCTGGGAAGGGTACCTTCAGGATGGCTCATTCGACTATGACCCACTCTTTATGAGCCTCGCGCACGGGTGGGCTACTGGGCCTACCTCGGCTCTTACGAATTACGTTGCCGGCATAGGTCCGGAGTTGTCCCCAACGGTGCCGTTTTACGTTATCCCGCATCCAGGCGACTTGACGCAGGTATCCGCAGCTATTTCCCTCCCCGCAGGCACGGTATCCACCTCCTGGAAGTATTCCCAGGATGGCAGCTCATTTACCGAGACCGTCACGGCGCCGAAGGGTGTAGCAGGTCGATACGGTGTCCCCACGGGCGGTAAGCCGGTCACTATTTCGATTGATGGACAATCGGTGTGGAGCACTTGTCATGGGGGAGCGGAAGTTCCTTCCGGCATGAGCTTTGGGGATGTATTTCTGGAGGGCAATTATGTCTATCTCAGCAACGTCGCTGGAAGTCATACGGTGATGGCGGCTACGAATGTCTGCCCGAGCTAAGCGCTAAAAAGAGGCATCGAGCGATCCTGCACTATTTCAAGGACAGTCAAAGGCGCCAATTTGGACGCAGGACCAGCGCTGACGGCACATAGACACATACCCTCCGCCTTTGGACACGCGCACTGTCTAAATTATTGATTTGATTGGTGGACCTGATCGGGATCGAACCGATGACCTCTTCCATGCCATTCGGGATAATATCTGTTGAATCAATGACATACTGGGGAACTCAAGGGAACAAAAAGGCACGTAAAGAGCACTGCTCTCAAGAAAAAGTGCCCCAGTTGTGCCCTCGCTTTCGACCCATCTTTCCCGGGAAGATGGTCGAGAAGGGGCGTCGGGGCAAGCCCTAAACTCTAAACCGCGCTCAGTCCGGACTGGCATCTGTTCTGACCGCATGAAAACCACTCTCGGATGAACTTGAAAATCTTGACTGCATTGCCTTTGCTTGACTCTGCGGCATTAGCGGAGCCGATCGAGATCGAACTGATGATCGATGCCTTAGACAAGAAAAATTAGTGTTTTCAAAAACTTACAAAGCAACTGGGGCACTGGGTCTCCCTAGAGGCCCTTGTAAGCCAGCATCGGGGCTGCTGAACAGAAGTCTCGAAAAAGGGTACCGCAGCATTGGGAAAGTTGTCTGGCCCCTTCTCTGACGGCTTAGGCCGAAAGACAACATGGCAGATGTGAATTGATTGGAAAACGGGATTTCTATGAGAAGGTCTCTTCAGTAAGTTGCTCTCCATCTGGCCACGCAAGTTTCCGAGAAACTGGCACGTTCAAGTGGACTGGATTTGTAAACACTGGCGACATTCCCGTACTGAAAACCTGAGACGAGATCGATGACTTCCAAGCTGTTAATCAAGCAGTAACTGACGGAATGGCGGTGACCCGCCCGGAATTGTGGGAGACGAAGATTTCTCGGCCAGCCACGCTCGAGGCTCCCACCCACCGCTAATCGACTCCATCTGCTAATTCCAATAGCGTTTCTTCTGCGAAATAGCGCCTATATACTTAGAAGCCAAATTTCCACCGTTCAGCGGGAGGATGCCATGCAAGTTGCGATGATGCCAATTTCGGAATCGCTGTTTCAGGACTGCGCAGAACGCGCGCCCATTTACGATCGTGAGAACCGATTCTTCGCCGAGGATTTCGAGGATCTCCGGGTTGCCGGGTACTTGTTAATGCCGGTGCCTTCCGAGCTGGGAGGCTGGGGGATGACCTTGCCGGAGGTTTGCCGCGAGCAACGCCGTCTGGCATACCATGCGCCAGCCACTGCGCTCGGACTGAATATGCACTTGTATTGGATGGGGATAGCCGCCGATCTTCGCCGGGCGGGGGATCCAACCCTGGAATGGATGCTGCGCGAAGCAGCAGCGGGAGAAGTATTTGCCGCGGGTCACGCCGAGACGGGCAATGATATTCCCGTCCTGCTCTCTACGACCAAAGCAGAGCGGGTGGATGGCGGCTATCGGTTCTACGGTCGCAAGCATTTTGGCAGCCTGTCACCGGTTTGGACTCGGTTGGGTCTGCACGGCATGGATACCAGCGATCCGGCGGCGCCAAAAATTGTGCACGCTTTTCTTCCACGCCAGACGCCGGGCTACCGCATCGAGGAGAGCTGGGACGTGCTGGGCATGCGCGCGACGCGCAGTGACGATACCCTTCTTGAAGGATGCTTTGTGCCCGATCGTTACGTCGCCAGAGTGGTGCCGGCGGGGGCTGCGGGACTGGATGCCTTCGTGGCTTCCATCTTTGTGTGGGCCTTAATGGGCTTTGGTAACGTGTATTACGGCCTGGCACGTTATGCCATGGATCGCACGATCGAGACCGTGAAGAAGAAGAGCTCCATTGGCCTGTCGCGTCCCATGTCCTACCACCCTGAGGTGCAACATGCCATCTCGGACATGGTCATCGAACTTGAGACGGCGGAAGCTCTGCTCGATCGCGCGGCGCAGGATTGGGCGGACAACACCGATCCGGCAAAGGTAGGCCAGTTACTGATCCGCGTTTTAGCGGCGAAATTTCGCGCCGTGGAGAGTTCGTGGAAGGTAGTTGATTTGGCGATGGAACTGGCCGGCGGTTTCGGAATTTTCCGCGCAGCCGGATTGGAACGAGTTTTCCGGGATGCTCGCCTCGGCCGAATTCACCCGGCCAATAGCTTTCTTACGCACGAACTGCTGGCGAAACTGACTCTGGGCATCAATCCCGATGAGCAGCCCAGGTGGGGATAAGTCCGAACGGGGATGATGGTAGTATCCTCATTCGAATGGAGGGCTGCCATGCCGGAGTATGTGATTGAACGGGAAGTACCCGGTGCGGGAAATCTGTCCGAGGACGAGATCCGGGAAGTCTCACTCCGGTCGCTGGCTGTGCTCAAGGAATTGGGATCAAGTATTCGGTGGTTACACAGCTACGTTACCAACGAGAAGATCTATTGCGTCTACTTCGCGCAGGATGAAGAAAAAATCCAGGAGCATGCGCGGCGCGCCGGATTGCCTGCCAACCGCGTTTCAGCGGTACGAAGACTGCTGAATCCCGACAAGTACCAGTCGCCGGGCGCCTCTTAGTTCGTCCGCACATATTCCAGTACCTGGCCGGCGGTCATGGAACGGCCCTCTGCCCATACCGTGGTCTGCTCAGCTTTTGACAGCTTCTGACAGGCGCTGTGGATGCATTGATCGAATTCCAGCTGCTCTGCCGGCGAGAGCGAAATACCGAGGTTTTCCCGCATTGCGGCCGCGGCGCCGGCCAACTTCAGTGCGCACTCGGGGCGACCATTCCAGGTGGCGCAACCGGCCAAATGCTCAAGCACCACGGCTATGCCGCGCCGGTGCCCCAGCGTGTGAAAAACCTCGAGTGCTTCTTTGTAGAAGCTGGAAGCGCTGGCATGGTCGCCGTCGCGGCAAGCCAGATCCCCGAGATCGCGAAGCACGCCGGCGACTCCCCAGAGGTCTCCAATCTGCTGGAATCTATGCAAGGTTTCCTGGTAGAGGCGACGCGCATCCGCTATGTCTTCCTGCGCCGCAGCGACATCCCCCAATCCATTCAGGGCAACGGCAGTACCCCGGATGTCGCCAGCGTTGCGGAAGGCCTCCAGGGTCGCCTCGTACGCTGCTCGCGCGGTCGCGTAATCTCCCTGTTTCCTGGCGATGTTGGCGAGGTTCGTCAGGCCGAGAACGAACTTGCCGGAGCCGAGCTCCCTCCAGAGCTGCAACGATCGCTCGACATGCGACCTGGCTTTAGAGAGGCGTCCCGCCTTACTCGAGATAATCCCCATCGCGCTCTCCAGGGTCGCAATCCCCTGCTTGTCCCCCAGCTCGCGCTGGATTTCGAGACTCGCGTTCATCGATGCCTCGGCCGAGTCGAAATCGAGCTGGGCATCGGCCAGCACGCCTGCCGCGTACAAGGCCGGCGCATACTGCACGTTAAGAAGATTCGCGCCTGGGATGCCGAGTAGGGATGCGAGAGAGCGTCGGCCCTCGGTCAGGTGTTCGCGCGCTTCCCAGAACCAGAAAAGAGCGCCGCCCAGTCGCAGCCCCCACTCGGCGTTGCCTGACTCGATAAGATATTCGATGGCTGCCCGAAAATTATCGTGTTCGGCGTCGCAACGGCTCAGCCATCCATCCCTCTGAGCCGGCGCCATGTTCGCCGCTCCCTCTTCGGCCAACACCAGGCAATAGGCCGAATGAGCGCGCCGGGTCGAGTCAAGCTCCCCACTTCTCTCAAGCCGCTCACGCCCGTATTCCCGGATGGTCTCGAGCATGATGAAGCGCGGCTCAGTTTCCTCGCCTGCGGTTTGGCTCAGGAGGCTCTTCTCAAGCAGAGAGGTTATGGTGTCAAGCAAGTCGACACCCAAATCCTCCTCTGGATTGCAAACGGCCTCGGCGGCTTCGAGCGTGCAGCCACCCCAAAAGACCGAGATACGTCTGAAGAGCTTTTGTTCAGAAGGATTTAACAGGTCGTGACTCCAGTCAATGGCTCGCCGCAGAGTACGCTGGCGCTCGGGCAGATCCTGAGCACCGGCGGTCAACAGCTCCAGTCTGCTGGCAAGCCGGGCGAGTAAGCCAGCAGGCGGCAAAACCTTCACACGCGCCGCCGCCAGCTCAATGGCCAGCGGCAAACCATCGAGGCGCCGGCAGATTTGGACGACAGCCTCCGCGTTCTGCGTAGTGAGGAAGAAATCCGGCTTTGCAGCGGTTGCGCGCTGGACGAAGAGCGCGATGGACGGAAAATCGAGTAGCCGCCCTGGCGAAAGGGCCGCATCGGGTGCCGGGAGCGGCAGTGGTGGCACGGAAAATTCATGCTCGCCATAGACGCGGAGAATGGTCCGGCTGGTCACCATGGCCTTCACGGCGGGACAAGAGTCGAGAATCTCTGAAAGATCCTGTGCCGCGGACGCCACATGCTCGAAATTGTCCAGGACCAGCAGCATGCGGTCCAGACCGGCCAGGTGTTCTTTGACCGCTTCAATAAACGGCCGGCCAGGCGTGTCGCGCTTACCCAACGCCAGGGCGATGGCAGAGACGACAAGCTTCGAATCGGACAGGGACGCCAGGTTTACAAAACAGATTCCACCGGGGAAGCTGCCGATTGCGTCGGTGGCGGCCTGAATCGCTAACCGTGTCTTGCCGGTGCCGCCGGGTCCAGTCAGCGTGATGAGCCGTATCTCAAGGTCCATCAGAAGAGGTTGCAGCGCAGAACGCTCCGCTCGCCGCCCAATCAGCGGCGTCCTTTGCACCGGCAGATTGTGCACCCGCCGGCTACCCGGTTCCGCTGGAGACCGGCTGGCTACCGAGGAGCCTTCGATCAGCGCTTCGTCGACCTCGGTGGCCGTGGGTCGTTGGGACGTGTCCTTGTGCAGCATTGCCAGGATGAGATCCGATATCGGGAGCGGGACGCGTGGATTGAGGGTAGCGGGCGGAGCCGGCGCCTGGGAATGAATGGCGTGTAACGTCGCCATCATGGAACTCTCCCGAAAGGGATGCTTGCCGGTGGCCATCTCGTAGAAGATGATTCCCAGGGAAAACACATCCGACGGCGAACGCGGGTTTTCCCCACGAGCTTGTTCCGGAGACATATAGGCGATGGTTCCCAATACGCAACCCGGGTTGGTAACATCGAGCGTCGATGCACCTTCCGTTTCGTGCACCAATCGCGCCAGTCCGAAATCCAGGATTTTCACGTAGCCATCTTTGCGAATCATGATGTTGGCCGGCTTGATGTCGCGGTGAACAATGCCGGCTGAGTGCGCAACGGCCAGGGCTTTGGCAATTTGTCCGCCTATCGGAGCAAGCGAGGTCAATGCCGGACCGTTTGCCAGCAGGTCGCACAGGGTGAGCCCTTCCACCAGTTCCATCACGATGAAGCGGCCGCCATCGCACTCCCCGATGTCGTAGATGGTGATGATATTGGGATGATTGAGCGAAGAAGCAGCTCGCGCTTCACGCTCAAACCGCCGGACGCGCTCAGTATCGAGCCGATGAGCATCGGGGAGGAACTTGATAGCTACATTTCTGTCCAGTCGCGTATCGTGGGCAAGATAAACCTCTCCCATTCCTCCAATGCCAACGGGAGATAGGACTTCGTAGTAGCCCAGAGTACGACCAGAGAGCGCCCCGCCAGCAGCCTGGAAAAGTCTTGGATCCGAGATGGCTCCGTCGGAGGTGGCCATAAATTTTCCAGAAGCCTCCGCTTCCGCCATGAGCAATGACTGTATTTCCTGCTGCAAAGCGGTGTCACCCGAACACATTTGTGCCACCAGCTCGGGGCGCTGCTCAGGAGGGTGGTCCAGGGCGGCGTGATAAATTTCTCTCACCCGCTCGAAGTGCTCGGAATTCATCGTTTCTCCTGATTCAGCTCACGATACAGCCAGGCCCGCGCAAGACTCCAGTCCTTCCTGACTGTGGCTACCGATACTTCCAGGACTTCAGCCGTTTCTTGCAGGCTTAAGCCGCTAAAGAAGCGCAATTCCACCATGCGCTCCTGCCGTGGCGCGAACGCTTGAAGCTTCTGCAAAGCTTCGTCCAACGCAACAACGTTTTCGGAGCTCTCGACTGGAACGCCCTCTGCCGAGGACAGCGAAACGTGTACAACACTTCCTCCGCGTTTTTCGCGATGCTGCGCGCGTGCATAGTCCACCAGAATATGGCGCATCATCCGCGAAGCCATGGCAAAAAAATGGGCGCGGTTTTGCCACCTCACGTTTTTCCAGTCGATCAGCCTGACGTAAGCCTCGTTCACCAGCGCCGTGGTTTGCAGAATATGACCAGGCCGCTCCTTGGCGAGGTGCCAGGAGGCTACACGGTGCAGTTCCTGCTGCAGTATGGGCGCAAGTTGCTCCATCGCTGCCGTATCGCCGCCGCGCCAGGCAGTCAGTAATTGCGTGACGTCCAGCGTTCTCTCGTCAGGCCTGGGTTGGAGTGGTGCCATGGCCCCGTTCCTTCTGGCCGTTACACTATCACAGGCGCATAGGCTTGCTGCCGGTACAGCCTCCAGCCATGAGCTGCATAAATTTCAGGTTGCCGCATTTGGCGATTCGGAGACTCAGCTGCCGCGCTGCAGATTGTGGGTGCCGTCCGGCTCCGAATCCCGTGCGAGCCAGCGGCCGTCCCTGGGGTCAATTGTTGCAAACAGGGCAACGCACTCATCCAGAAGGGTTGAAGGTCAAATCGCGGGTTCAGGTCGGATTGTCGCCTATCCGGACAGAACCGCATTTCTTGGGGATTACTTCCTGCTTGGCGGTTATTCGACCGGAACGCGGAAGCACCGGTCGTTCGATGCGTGCATTGGCGGATTTTGCACTGTGTGCCAGGATAAACCGGCATGTTGTAGGGGGTGCAAGTCCCCTGCAGGCCTTCGCCAAACTGTGAATCCACTTCTGACGAGCCCAGTGCGGGAAATCCGCACGCTTGGTTCTGTGGGAGCCGGAGGCGGGTGACTGCCTTCGGCCACCCGGTGGGCGCTCACTGATGAGCGTCCCTACCGGGACCAGCAATATTTCTCTCGCTGCAGGTGGCTTCAGAATCGCCGATGATACGGAACCGGTACAGACAATTTCACAGAGTAAGATTAGGCTAATGCATCGCATCCTGATCATCGGCTCAACCGGCAACGTTGGCGGTAAGGTTCTCTCTCAATTGGTGGCCACCGAAGCGCAAGTCAGGGTACTGGTGCGCAACCCCGAGGCGGCTCGTTTTCCGTCGCAGGTTGAGATTGTGGGCGGAGATCTCACCCTTCCCGAAACCCTTGATGCATGCATAGATGGCATCGATAGTGTCTTCCTAGTGTGGACCGCTTCGCCCGCCACGATCGGTGCCGCTTTAGAGCGGATCGCGAACAGCGTTCAGCGCATTGTGTTTCTCTCAGCTCCGCTGAAGACGGCACATCCTTTCTTCCAGCAGGCTAATCCGCTCAGGGCGATGGCCGAGCAAATCGAACGACTAATCGAGACCTCAGGAGTCGAGTGGACATTCCTGCGCCCCGGAATCTTTGCTGGCAATGCTCGGCATTGGTGGGCGCCGCAAATTCGTGCAGGAAATCTCGTGCGTTGGCCGTATCTCAGCGCTCCCACAGCCCCGGTTGACGAGCGTGATATCGCCGCAGTCGCAGTCCACGCCTTGTGTAAATACGCAGCTGCCGGAGCGGAATACGTTCTGACCGGACCTCAATCCCTGACCCAGTTGGAACAGGTGTCTATGATCGGTCGGATGATCGGCCGTTCATTACAAGTCGAAGAGATCTCGCCAGAAGAAGCGCGGCGTGAGTTGCGTATCCCGGCGGTGCTGCTGGATGCCTGGGCAGCCGCGATTGGCCAGCCCGCGTTCGTGACATCCACTGTGGCAGAGATCACAGGTAGACCGGCACGGACGTTCCTCGACTGGGCTACCGATCACATTGCGGAGTTTTCGGCGTAACCCGATTTTCGGTTTTATTGTGATCACTCCCGTTCCATGTGAGCGTGCGACCAACTGTATTGGTCACAGAGGTCTCGAACAGGAAACCCAGAAATAAATCTCACTTCTTGCCAGCAGGCCAATGCACGTTTCCAGCCGCGACTCGCCCAAATCCTTGGAGTTCTGGGAGGATGGTCGCCAACTCGGACAGAACTGCATTTCTTGGGACTACTTCCGAATAGGCGTTCATCCGCCTAATAGACCATTTAGCAGAGGATTCAGTTGTTGTAGGACGCGGCAAATAATTGATGCTCCAAGCGAAACCTGCCGATTCGACCACCTCCTGTGCACGTTTAAGAAACAGAGAACCCTCATTGTCAGGTCTGTACTTGAGCACAATCCTGAAGCTAATTCTGCCCCGTTCGGCGTCTGGATACTTTGCGAGGATTTCTCCGCTTTCCACAAATGCAAGGTATGCGTTGAGCTTCTGCTGTAGGAGTTCCTGATGGCGAGCCGTATCTGACCAATCAAGATGATCGCTGATGGTGAGCACGGTTTCCTGAGCTAAAGGATCGAAGCTTATTACATCGATTACGTCTGGCTGATCCACTGACATTGGCCTGCCTCCCTGAAGCGCCAAATCTAGTCTAGAAGGGCGTTGTCATGCCAGCGATCGTGCTGCGCCATTCTGAGTGGATTGTCGCCGAGTCGGACACAACCCCATTTGGGTAACTTCCGGATAGGCGGTTACTCGGATAGTTGATCGCTAGCCGCGTAATACTAAATCGCCCAATCACACAACGAAGACCCGTCATCGGTGGAAAGCTGGCTAAACAAAAGTGCGCTGGGAATGTTGTTGGGTCGGAGATGCAAACTCAGAAATCCGATTACGTCCCTGTCCACTAAACGGAGGGCGATGCGGTTGTTAGCGGGGATAGGGCTCATTCGGTTTCGCAACGCGAATACGATGGTCGGAGAATCTGTAGTGAGCGCCCGGCAATTCAATCTTGGGCATGTGGCATGAGACGCAGCTTGCTTTCGAGACTGGACAGGCTTTGGCTTCGACCTTACCGCCGCCGTGGCAGGCCTGGCACTTTGTGTCGTAGTCGGCCGGCTGTGGGCTGAATTGCTTGTGCGGGTCGTGGCAGGCCACGCAACTGATGCGAGCGTCGTCGGGATCGTAACATTTACTGCCCCATAGCCGGTAAGGCTGAAAGCGAATGTTGTTGATACTCCGGTCTTCCTCTATCAGGACTTCTGCCCAGGTGCGGTGACAGCGGCCGCAGAAGTTTGATACGCTTTCCGCGGTAAGGTCGTGCAGATTGCCAAGGCCGGCCGGCACTGCGGGCTTGCCGCCTGCAGCCATCGCTGCAAGATGGGCTTCCGCGTCCTGATGACAGTGACTGCATTGCACTCCCGGAGTCATTTTGTCCAAGGTAAGCTGTTTTCCTGTAACCGCATCGGTTGCGTGGCATGCGAAACAGCGCGTTGTTTCGCTCTGGCTCATCAATCGGCCGGTAGCTTCATTGAGGTCGGCGGGATGAACGAAGGGTTGACCAAGGGTAGGTGCGAGACCGTAGAGCTCGCGAAACCAACTCATGCGGCTCTCATATAATTTGCCATCTTTCTCGAGGATAAAGGTCTGACCCAGAGCAGAACTCGCGCCCACGGCCCAGCGAATATTCATTGCTATCGTAGCCGTGCCGTCAGTTACCGAATAGAGACTTTGATGGCCCTTGCGCTCGATGCGATACGCGTATTTGCCATCGGTTGCTGTAAGCAGGGGATGGTCGATAAGAATGCGGGCTAGCTCGACGGTTTCGAGGGCGCGCGCCATATCTGTGGCAGGTTGCGTGCGCCCTTCCACATGACATTTTGCGCAACCCGCCGCGTTCTCAACGCCGGCTTGCGCCCAGAGCAGCGTGGGTGCAAGCAACAACAAGATCATGGATGAGCGACTGCGCGGCCAAGTCATCACGGAAGGATAGCTCCTATGTCGACGCACCGCCGACCTCGGCTGCCTGACCGGTCATTGCGGCTCAGGTTCGACTTGTGCCGACCCCATAATCAATGCCTGGTCATGTTCAAGCGAGCTGCGACGAATTTCCTGTGACCGGAGCAAGGCTTTCTGCGCGAGTTCTGCTTCTCCGAGCTTTCGATAGGCCTGATAAAGCTGATAGTGAATGTTACCAATATGATCCAACGGGGCCGCCTTCTCGAGTCTGGGGATCGCTTCGGCGAACCTACCCATGCGGATATAGGCGGTTCCTAGCAGGCCGCTGGCTTCACTCAAATTGGGTTGCAGTCGCAGAGCACGCTCCAGAACAGGTACTGCCTTTTCGTTATCGCTATCAAGCACGTACAGGCGGCCTAGAAGATAGAGTGTCTTGGTGCGCGAGGGATCGAGCGCCTCAGCCTTCTCCAATTCGCTCCGCGCGTCATCGTCAGAACGATTATCGAGGTAGAACTCTCCCATTGCTTCGTGAAGTTCTGCATCATTCGGGCGCAAGTGAAGTGCTGCGTCATACTCCTGGATGACGTTGTCGTGATCCCGGCGAAGGGCGAGGCTTTCCGCGCGCATCTGGTGCGTTCGCCAGGAGTTGGGAAAAGAATTTTCAAGTTGGGTAAAGGCCTCTGCCCCCAGAGCCTGGTAGGCCCGCTCCAGCCAATAGCTGGCTTCAGAATTCTTACTCTTGTCGCCATGCACCTGGGCTAACATTTCCGCGGCACGTTCGTATTGCTGCAAGGTAAAGTAGGTTTTCCCAAGAAGCAGATACGCCGAAGACGTGAGAGGCTTTGCTTGTTGCAGCGAGGTTATGCAGCGAGAGTACTGATGGAGTTTGCAGAAATCAGCATGTGCCTGGGCAGAAACCCGAGAGGCCGGCTGCGATTTCTGCAGGCCGTTCTGAAAGGCTTGTAATTCGGCGTCAAAACGATCGCTTTCGTTGGCCGAGGCATATAGAGCAGACAAGAGGAGATGTTTCGCTGGCGCATCAGGCTGCTTCAGCAAGAGCGCGATGTCAGCTTGTGCAACCTCTTTGCCGAGTTCGATCCAGAGTAAATCCGGATGCGCTTTCAGGTATTCCGGAGAGTCTTTCCAGACTGTGGCGACCGAGCCCAGGGCCGCGAGCGCCTGCCCCTGGGCGAGTTGAAGGTTTGCCAGGCCGAGCCAGGCCCGCTCGTATCGTGAATCGAGCTGGAGCTCGTGACGAAATTCTGTTTCGGCGTCCTGCAGCTTTCCAGCGTGTAGCCAGGCTTCGCCGAGCACGGTTTGCAATCCGGCTTGCCGTGCATCAATGGCGAGGGCCTTGTTATATTCGAGCGCAGCATCTTCCCAACGATTACGTTCCGCCAGCACGTCGCCAAGGAAACGATGGCCCCAGGGAGAGTCTGGATACAGCCGGGCGCCGCGATAGGCCAGACGCGCCGCCATATCGAGGTACTGGTGTCCCACTGTAAACAAGGCATCGGCCTTGTCGGGATTGAGGGCGGCGACTTCGCGGTACTGTTCGACGGCGCCCTGGAAATTATCCTGGGTCAAGTGATAGACAGCCATCGCCTCATGGGCATCGGGGCTTGACGGGTTGAGCTCCAAGGCGCGCCGTAGATAAGGAGTGGCCTTTTCTGGCTGGCCGAGTTTGAGGTAATCCATCCCCACGATGACATTCAGGTTCGCCAGGGCGGGCCGTTCCAGGAGGGCAGGGGCCAGATAATGGATGGCTGCGTCGTAATCGAGAAGGCTCTGGTATGCGAGGCCCAGGTTGACCTTTGCCTCGACCAGGCCTGGGTCCAGAGCGAGAACCTTTTTGAATTGTTCGGTAGCGCGGACAAAATCGCCCTGTCTGAGAGCTGCCTGACCCGCGCGGAATGGGGTTTCGATGTCCTGCTCTGACGACTGCCCGGTTGCCAAGCCGGGCTTTAGAAGAGAAAGCGCAAACAGGGAAAGCGCAACAGCTTTGACGTGAAGTTCCCTCATATCTTCTATCAACCGGAAAAGATGATCATTCGATGAGGGACCCTCAACTGGCAACCCAATCGGCCGAAAGAAATAAGAAAAGAATTGCTGTGTCCGGCGGGCCTCAGGCCGCCGGACACATATCGTTAGGCAATCAGAAGCTCACTCGGCCCGAAAACTGAATGACGCGCGGCAAATTGTAAGTGCCGGTCACCTGCCCAAACTGAGAGCCCCAGCCTTGTGGCGGATTGAACTGCGTCCGATTGAATAAATTGAAGAACTCGCCCCGGAACTCAAATACGAATCGACCATCCGGGCCAAACTTAATGTTTTTGAAGGCGGCAAAGTCGAAGTTCTTTTGTCCGTCGCCCCGTATGTTCGGCTCGGTACGCGAATCGGTGCCATACCCATAGTTGTTCGGATCCCCGGCTGTGAATACAGAAGTGTCGTACCACTCAGCGAGTTTCTGGTCTTTGGAACCGCCCATGAGGTGCGACAGGGCTGTTCTTGTCGCCCGGGCACAACCCGTTTCGGGAATACCTGAGCTGCTCAGCGCACCAGGGCAGCCACCGACGATAATCGGGAATCCGGTTTGGTAAGTGACGATGGTGTTAATGCCCCACCCGCCGATGAACTTGTCGGTAAGTGCGTTTACGTTTTTACCGATCGCTTTACCTTGTCCAACGGGCAAATCCACAATGCTGCCGATCACCAGCCGCTGCGAAACATCGAAGCCATCCAGGCTGCGTTCTCCCTTGAGGTTATAGGCGTTGGCATCTCCCCAACTTGGAGAAGCGGCCTCAAGCCAATTGATTTCATTGTTGGTATCGTCGATGAGCTTGGCGATGGTGTAGCTGGCAAGCACCTGGGCCCCAGCCGTAAACCGCTTCACCACCTTCAATTGCATCGAGTTATAGCTCGAACTCCGGTTATCGTATTCAGCGTAGCTAAAGTCATCAAACTGAGGATAGGGAAGAAGCAACTGGGCTGCCTTTGTGGTCGAATTGGTCCCGATGTTACCGGATTGCACCGGACCGGTGCACCCGGTGCAATTGCCGGCAAACGGATTGTTGACCAGGGCCGTCAGATTGGCCACGTCGGTTGCATTTTGCGGCAGGTTTTGCGCTTGCAGCTGATCGATATCCTGAGAGTGCATGGGCAAATTCGTACCCTTGGACGCGGCATAAGCCACGTCCAGCAACAGGTCGCCCTTAAATTGGCGCTGGACGTCCAGGTTCCACTGCTGCATATAGGGAGCCTTTGTGAAGGGCGGGGCCGCTGAATTGCCAACGCCTTGAACATCGATCGCGGACTGATTTCTTTGCAGAGGCTCAGTGACTCCGTCCGGGAACGGATTGGACAAGGTGGCCTTTGGCGTGACCCCGTCGGACTGGGCCACCAGCCATGGATCTGTGTACGAGTTAATGAACAGGTTGTGAGGCGCATCGTCCCACCGTAAGTCCACCGGCAGGTAAAACATCCCGTAGCCGGTCCGGATCACGGTGTTCTGGTCCAGTTGGTACGAGACCCCGATGCGCGGGCTCACATGGTTCCAGTTGGGAAAAGGAGAGCGGCTGGGATGACGGCTTGAGGCCACCAGGTCATAACCGCCCTTCAGGTTGGGAAACGCGCCCGACACAGCACTGCTCATTTGCAGCAATGGGCTGGCTTCGGTGGGATTCAACGCGACAATGCGATTGTGGCGCTCGGTCCAGTTGCCCTGCAGGTCAACGCGAGCTCCAAAATTGAGCGTGATCTTCTTGCTCAGGTTGAATGTGTCGCCGGCATAAAACGCCCAGTACTTGTCTTGATCGGCGGTCTTCACCACCTCCACCGCGTTGCTGTTGCCGGTGTTGGTGGTGCTCCCATATCCGAGCAGGAACGAAGCATATCCATTGCCCCCGGCCGCCGCAGCAATGCCCACTGTGCCGTTATTAGGGTTTTGCGGGTTCGCCGCCGTCATCCCGGCGTCAAATTGGAACTGCCCTGCTGGTTCGTTGGTCTGGTAATAGTTGTTCTGTAGAACGCGATATTCCAACCCGACCTTCACCGTGTGCTTGCCGATAATCTTCACGAACGACGGGTCGAAGCTGTAGGTATTGTCATGTGCGCCGATACCACTGCCGGCCCCGGTCACGCCGTTGCACCAGTGGCCGTCATTATTGGCTTCCGAGATGCACACAACTGGGATGTGCGTGTACGTGAACTGCGGCCCTAGCGTCGGCCAGGCTCCACCAAACTGCGACAAGTCAATGCCCTCGGTGAGAGGCGTGCGCAAGTAGATATAGCGCGTGAAACCAAAATGCAAATCCAGGATCGAGGTGGAGTTAAGCGTGATGGAGTCTCCAAGAGAAACCTGTTTAGCCGTGGTGGTTTCCGTGCAGCGGTCGGTACAGAGTCCTTTGTAAGGACTGTCGGGAAGCGAAAGAATCTTCGACTGGGTGTAACGTCCGAAAGTCCTCTGCTTTTGACTCAGGGCATAGTCGGCGCGTGCGTTGTACTGATCAATGTTGCCGCCGGTGCTGTAGCTGGTTGCGTAGTTAGCAGTACTGCTACCGGTCAGGTTAGGGAGCGGATAGTACTTCAAAAGCGCTACCGCGGTGGGGTCGAGCCGGGCCTGGGGAATGATGTTGGCCGCGAAGGGCGTTCTGCAAACGGGATTGGTTCCGTTACAAGCCGGATTGCCTCCTACGCCGCTCGTCTCTGCATCGTAAATGGTGAATGCCGAAGGAGTGTTGGCCGATCCGACTGCGGAAAAATCACCGCTGCGCTCGGCAGCGGTGGGAACATACCCTTGGAACGGGCTGCCCTTACGCAGCCGAAAGCCTTCATAGCCGCCGAAGTAGAACAACTTGTCCTTGAGTACAGGCCCTCCGACGTTGCCCCCAAATTGGTTTTGCGTAAAGGGAGGGCGCGCAACACCATTTCTGTTGTCGAAGAAGTCATTAGCGTTCAGCACCTTGTTGCGTATGAATTCGTAGACCGAACCATGGATCTGGTTCGTTCCCGACTTGGTCGAAAGGTTGATAACTCCGCCGGCAAACCGGCCGTACTCGGGGCCCAGGTTGTTGGTTTGCACCTTGAATTCCTGGATGGCGTCCTGGGTCGGAATAACGGTAACGACATTCAGGTACGCTCCATTCGTCGGTACACCATCAATCAGAATCTGGCTCTGACCGGACTGGCCTCCGCCAATCTGAAAATCTCCAAGCGCGAACGGATTGGCGCCGACCGCGTTGCCGGTCGACGAGTTTCCGGCCGAGGGCTGGCCCTGCGGCACAACGCCGGGCACGAGCTGCGCCAGGGCGATCGGGTTGCGGCCGTTGAGGGGCAAATCGGTCACGGCTCGTTGGTCGATGACTTGCCCTAGCGAGTTCGTCTCCGGCTGGAGTAAAGGCGTCTGAGAGGTTACCTCAACCGTCTCTGTGGCCGTACCAACCGCCAGCGTTATGTCCACCTTGAGTCCGCTTTCGATCTCCACAACGATTGGTTCGCGGATGAACGTCTTGAACCCGGTCTTCTCTGCCTGAAGCTTGTAGCGCCCCGGTGGGATAGTCGGAAACGAGTAGTTGCCGGATGCATCCGTTGTGATCTGGTTGCTCACAGCGGTGTCCAGATTGGACAACGTGATGGCGCATCCACCAATCGAGGCGCCCGTGTCATCTGAGACGACTCCGGAGATCTTGCCGTATATGTTCTGGCCAAAAAGAGCCGCGGGCGCGGCCACTGAGAGAAGAAAAGCTACTATGAAAGTTCCCGATCTCCGAAGGTTCATGGATACCCTCTTGTTTCGTAGATCCAGTGTGGGCCTCAGTTTGCTGGTCGGCCCCGGATGCTACGGATCGCAGTCAGGCTTGTCAAGGGAAGAATCTAAAAAGTAAAAAAAAGCCCGCGGATAGTAGCGGCACGCGATGAGCGGAGTACCTCGACGGCTTGCGATACGCAGGGTAAGACCGTCTTACCCTTACGCCTTCCATAACCAGTTATCGAAGGAAGGCTTTGACAAGAATCGCAGCAGTTCGTTCCGGTGGTGGTTGGGGTGACTGGCGTGCACCAGCAAAGAGGCTTCGTTTATTGGGTGTAACCGGGGTGGAATTTCATGTTTTGGACCAGCCGCGGCCGGTGACTGGCCCAACTAATTCTTTGAGAGTAACAAGCTGGTTTGCAGATAGACCCTTAAACGTTTCATGGAGCCCGCTTGGCCAATAGACGTCAATGTCAGCGGTCGTACATGGTCCCAGGCCGAAATGCAAACGGGGGTCATTACATGAAAAAAAGCTGGACTGGCTGAGCACGGCTTGCGCCTGGGTCTTATTCCCATAGTGGACCAGGACTCTGGCTCCGATGGCGCTGCGGTTGGATTTTGTACCCTCCAGTTTGATCTTGATCCAATTGTTCGACTTATTCGAAGTGGAGCGGAGGTCATTTCGAAGCAGGGAAGGGGGCTCGTTTAAATTGATGACCAGAATGTCAACATCGCCGTCGTTGTCGAAGTCTCCAAAAGCACAGCCGCGGCTGCAGTGAAGCGCGGCCACACCCGGGCCGGCCTCTTCGACAAGTTCTTCAAAAGTTCCGTCGCCCAGGTTGCGAAACACCGCGCGCGGTGTTTTGTTGGGATATTGCGGCAGGGTTCGTTCCACCTCCGGATACACATGACCGGTGACCATGAAAAGATCCGGAAGACCATCGTTGTCCAGATCAACGATGCCCGCTCCCCAGCATATGTACCGGGTTTCTACAGCAATGCGAGTGGCTCGCGTAACGTCATCGAAATTGCCCTTACCATCGTTGTGGTAAAGGATATTGGTGTCATCAAGAAAATGCGTTTTGAAAAGGTCCAGATGTCCGTCGAGATCATAATCTCCGACGCCGACCCCCATGCCCGCTTGTTCCATGCCATCTTCGTTTAGTCCTACGCCTCGCAGCACTCCTTCTTCGCGAAATGTTCCATCGCGGTTATTCATGAACAACAGGCTCGGGGTGGAATCAGAAGCAACGTAGATGTCCTGCCAACCGTCCTCGTCCAGATCGGCGGCGGCGATCGTCATGCCATAGGTACCCGTAGCCCGGTTGATGCCCGCGGCCTCGCTCACATCCGTAAACATCCCGTTGCCATTGTTTCGATACAGGGTATGCTTTCCCGTCTTTAAGCCGCGAGGTCCGCATTCGACCGGAAGTCCTTTCCAGCGGCAATAAGGATTCTCGCCGGGCACACCGGCACTTTGAAAGGTAAAGCCGACATAATTTGAGACGAATAAGTCCAGGTGTCCGTCGCGGTTATAGTCGAGGAATGCGCACCCTGCTCCATACCTCGCATGGTCGCTCGAAAGCCCTGCCGCTTTGGTTACATCGGTGAAGGTTCCGTCACCATTGTTGCGGTACAGGATGTTCTGTCCGTAGGTGGTGCAAAAAATATCATCGAATCCGTCATTGTTGTAGTCCCCAATGCAGACGCCGCAGGCCCATCCGAGGGAGTGCAAGCCGGCCTTCTCTGTTACGTCGGCGAACGTGCCATCGCGATTGTTTTTGTAGAGTCGATTGGAAGTGCCTTCGGGGGCTCCGCCGAGACGAGTTCCTGAAAGGACAAATAAATCCATCCAGCCATCGTTGTCGTAGTCGATGAAGGCGCAGCCGCACCCCGTCGACTCGATGATGTACTTCTTTGCCTCTTCACCGCCGTAGATAACCGGCGCGCGCAATCCGGCGCTTGCGGCAATATCGACGAAATGAGCGTCGAAGGGACGCCCGGAGGGCGCGCCTCTCGGCATGGGCTTGACGGTATGACCGCCCATGCCCTGCTGGCCCAGCAGCTGATCCGCAGAAAGCGAGAACGCGGCTCCCACTCCGGCCTGGATGAAGCTGCGGCGGCTGAAATTCATGGCTCCCAAAGACTTATTCGCTTTTCAGCTGGCCATGCTAGCACAGTGGTGTTGTGGTCGCCTCTCTCGAACAAAGGTGAGGTCTGGAACCGGTGTAAAGCCTTCGCATGATACGACTTGAAGAGAAAAACCGTTATCCCGTTTAATACGAAGCGCCGGCTGTCGCGCCGGAAGCTGGTCTTAATTGGTGTGGAGGTCTCAGCGATGAACGGGAGAATGGCGCAAGTTGTTTCCGGCCAAATGATCGGCTGGGTAGTAATGCTGGCGTTGATGCCGCTGGCAGTGGATGCCGAGGTTCATCAGGCGACTCGAGCGCCCATCAGACCCAGAGTCGTCATCACCGCCGATCCTGAGCTCGACGACAACAACACCATCATCCGCGCGATTCTCTACAGCTCCGATATTCAGTTTGAAGGCTTGATCTATGCCGGCAGCCAGTTTCATTGGAGAGGTGACGGCAAGGGGACGACGCAATACATTGGTGGCCGCGAGTACACCCGGCTCGGCCTTTGCCCGTGCCAGTCCTGGCGTTTTTCGCCCGATGAGCGCTTTATCGACAACATTGTGGATGCCTATACGACCGCCTACCCGAATCTAAAAGTTCACGATGCGAATTACCGATCGCCGGCGGAGCTCAAATCGAAAATCAAGTGGGGCAATGTTGCGTTCGACGGCGATTTCTCTCAAGACTCAGAGGGATCAAACCTGATCAAGTCACTTTTGCTTGACGACAGACCGGGTCCGCTTTACGTGACCGCTCAAGGGGGAGAGAGCACCATCGCGCGTACGCTCAAATCTATCTACGATCAGTTCGCGAACACTTCTCAATGGGAAATGATTCGTAAGAAAGTGTCGGGCAAACTCATCATCATTCCATCGGGCGATCAGGACGGCACTGGCGCCGGATACATTCGGCCAAATTGGCCGGAAGTGCGGCAATATGATTTTGCGGGAATGGACTTTGGCTACGGTGCACAGAATCGCGCCGCAGCCAATGACAAAGTCTACTTCAGCCCGGAATGGACGAAAGAAAACATCGCAAGCCGTGGCCCTCTAGGCGCCCTTTATCGCCTTTGGGGCGACGGGAGACAGATGGTTAAGAACGACCCGACGGACTACTTTGGTCTATCCGGTTACACGGCGGAAGAACTGAAAATGAAGGGGTACATGGTCTGGCTGGCTCCCGAGATCAAGGGTTCGTTTCTTGGCGAGGGCGACACACCGACATTTCTTAATCTGGTCGACAATGGTCTACGCGCCTATCAGGATCCCGCCTGGGGTGGATGGGGTGGTTGGGCGCGTCCCGGCGCTCCGGGAATTATGGCCTTTGGAGCCACTCCGCCTGTCTCTCCTCCGGAGACCTCGGGCGTTGCTCGAGGATTGGCGTCAGCAGGAAGCGATGCCAATCGGCCAAGTCCTGCGAAGCAAGACCAGCCGAAAATTGATTACTCCAATTTCCACCTGCCTGCTATTCCACCGCGCACGGCTGAAATAGCTTCCCGTTTTTTTGCGGCCGCAGAAAACGATCTGGCAGCTCGACTGAAGTGGGCGGTCACGCCGCAGTTCAGCAACGCGAACCATCCACCGGTAGTGAGGATAGTTGGCTCACAGTCGATCGTTGCTCACTCTTCCGGCACGGTAAAGCTGGAGGCGAGTGTCGCGGACCCAGACCACAATGCAGTACAGGTGCGATGGTGGCAGTACAACGATGCCGGTACGTATTCCGGGGATATAAGGATTTCGGACTCATCAGCGCTGAAAACTTCCTTTCGCGTGCCGGATGACGCAAAGCCGGGGCAGACCATCAATGTGATTGTCGAAGCAACTGACGATGGCGCACCCTCCCTAACGCGATATCAGCGACTGGTCGTCACGATTCGATGAGAATGATGCGAAGGAGATGGGACTGAGTTCACTCCGTTGGAAGCCCACTTAAGGCTCATCATCTTTTCCGACCGGAGCAAGGTAAGTGGAGCGATCTGGACTATTGATTCCAACCCAAAACAAATGATGGGTGGCCATTCAAGCCCGCTGTTGGCCTGAGTGGGGTAACACCTACTCCCACCCCCAAACAAGTAAAAATTCTGACACCCCAAGGCGCTGCAGCTCACTGTCCAAGATGCCGGTTATACGGCCACTAGCCCCTCTACGAAGCAAATAAACTAATTGGGTCAGGCCTTGAATCTTTTCTACCAGCAAGCCATCGCACAAAGTTCGACTTCCGTCTGAAAGCAAGAGTCGACAGAAAAAGTCCAATGCTCGGTGGAATATTCCTGATCAAATGCTCTGTGGGTGACTCACAAACCATGTTCGCAGGGCTTCAGTTTTTTCAAGCGTATAGGGGAATGCCACGAGCATGAAACGCACGGACGTTTCCGAAACGGAAGCTCCTACTACCGGGTGTACAGCATCGTTTCGCTGCACGCGGACCGCATCGCAAATAGACGCCAGATGAGCGTCGACTCCTTCATGGATCTCGTAGGGTAGAGTCCTCGCTTCTCGGGCCTTTTGTACCGCGTCTCTGATGAATAGGGATAGCTTCTGCAGCTTTCGTTCGCCAAGAATTCCTTGCAACCTCTTGATTCTCGCGCTATCTACCATCGCAATCAGAAGGGAATCACCGAGCAGGTAAAGCGCTTTTTCAGAAGCCGCTCCCAACATGACAGCCGCCGCAAACCTGACGTGTCGTTCAAATGCAGCCGCGGCCTCGCCCAGGTATTGTTCAATGACCGGATCGAGCGATGGAACCCGAGACCGCACAAAATGCAGATAACCGGCCGCATACTCAGGGATGGGTTCAGTTCCGTCGATCCACCTTTGCCCTCGTTCGGTCCACCTGTAGTTCTCGAACCGGACATAATTGGGATCTGAAAGGGAACAGTTTTCTACGATATAACCGTTTCGGATCAGAGAAAAGAATGCTTCGACGGCAAGGTTTTGTAGGGGCATTGGCGCGGCGCTGAAGTTAAAGGGCGAAGAGCCCCTGCGCACCGCCTCCTCTGAGGCGCGCGATATCCCCTCAACCTGAGCCTTCTCCATTTCGAGCCATAAACGATTCAGAAAATGTGAGTAGACCACAACGCCTGGTTGAGAGTGGAACGATGATTGGACGAACGAAAGCATCCATGAAAGCGTTTGCTGCAATTCTTCCATCCCGCGATGTTAAACCCCTCCGCGGAAATATCGTCGAGTTAATTACGATCGGTTTTGCGGCAGAACATGCTGCTCACTTTGGCAGAGAGGTCATAGAGAAGGTTCGAGGCTGGTTACTGCAATTGGCTGAGGCGTTCCATCGAGGAGGGTGGGCAGAGGAGGCGTCATGGGGCAGTTACTGGCGGCTGCGTTCTTCTCTCTACAGCAGGGGGGTAAATGTCGATCGCTACCGTGAATTCGCGCAGCGGGCTGGTTATTGTAGCTTCGGTTCCCTGGGTCGCCGGTTATACGTCGATGTTGCGAAGGCTTAGCTGGGACAAGAGTCCGCACTTCACAAGTGTTCGGTCTGAGAATCCATCGAGGGATGATATCGTCTTTTGTGTTACATTGAACGCCTCGTTAGCCATGGAAATTTAATGACCCTTGATCCGGCATGGCGGCGGCCAGGTGCGTCGATGACGCCGGAAGAATATCTAAATCGCATCCTCGCGCGAGAGCAGGTCGATACCGGACCTCTGTCGGCGGTTCGAGCCGTGCAGGCAACGCTTATGCCTCTAATTCGAGAATGGGCAGGCAACGTTTTGCTTGATGTTCACCCGAGTGGGTCGTTTGCGAAGGGCACCGCAGTTCTTAGCGGCACGGATATTGATCTCTTTATTTCGATTTCTGAAAGCTGCACGGATACGCTCAAGGATGTGTACGAAAAGCTATTTCGTCGCCTTGCGGAGAGAGGCTATGCACCCAAACGCCAAAACGTCTCTATCAATATCAAAGTCTCCGGTTACTCCGTCGACCTCGTACCTGCAAAGCGGCAAGATCCAGCCGGCACTGATCACAGCCTTTGGCGTCGCCGGGCAGAAACCTGGACGAAGACAAATGTCGGTACCCATATCCGCTATGTTGTCGCCGCCGGACGGCAGCAGGAAATCCGCATCATTAAGCTTTGGAGGAATCAGAAAAGCCTCGATTTTCCTTCCTTCTACCTAGAGCTTGCGGTCATCAGCGCCCTTTCGAGCGTGAATACGGTTGGGATATCTCTGGAGAGGCGTATTCAGTCGATCTTTGTGTTTCTCCAGGACTCACTCGCCAATAGCCGTATCGGCGATCCGGCGAACACAAACAACATTGTTTCGGACGATCTGACGACTGCTCAAAAGCAGGCCATAAGCGCGGCAGCCAAAGCCGCCCGATCCGCGGCGAATTGGGGGGATATCGTCAGGTGAGTGACGGCAAATGGTCTCTGCCCGGATTGATGAAGGGTCTGCACGACAGAGTTTCGCGGGAACTGCAGGCCGCCCGCGAAAACCTCGGCCACCCTGTTGCTAAGGGCGATGCCTCCGAGACAATATGGCAGAATCTCCTGTGGACCTATCTGCCAGTGAGGTATGCCGTCGACAAAGCGACGATCATGGACAGCACCGGAGCGTTCAGCGACGAAATCGATGTGGTAGTGTACGATCGGCAATACACATTCCTGATCTTCGAGCTCGAAGGCGTGAGAGTGATTCCCGCCGAGGCTGTGTACGCGGTCTTTGAATCCAAGCAGAAGATCAACTCCGAATATGTAGGCTATGCTCAGGCCAAGGCTAGGTCCGTCCGCCGGCTGCATCGGACGAGTGCTGAAGTCATGACGATCGATGGTTTGAAGCGAGCGAAACTACAGCCTATTTTGGCGGGCTTCCTGGCATTCGAGAATGGCTGGACATCCGAAAAGGCCGATGATTACTTGAAAAACGCTTTATCGAAAGACCAAGGGGATGGCCGGCTAGATATGGGCTGTATTGCCAACTACGGGACATTCGGATGCGAAGGGGCCGATTGCCAGACAAGCGTTGTCCACGATAAGGCGGTAACGGCTTTTCTTCTCGATCTCATCACCAAACTTCAGAAGATCGGTACGGCGCCCGCGATCGACATGGCGGAATATGCCCATTGGCTCAAGACTTGATTCCCGCAAGTAGTCGTTACGCTAGAGGTAACATCCCGTCCCGTCCCCACGTTAAGGCTCGTCCGTTTTCGCTGTGGCAGATCCGCGGCCAAATCGAACGCTGAGTCGGATTCCAGGTTAAATTCCCTGCATGCCTATCATAGCCGTTTCCGACTTTTGGAAGATCTTTGAATGGGCTTTGTCACATTCAAAAAGTGCGAAAGAAGATCAACGGAAGCTTATCGATGGATGGCTGGATCACGTTTATGCAGATCTAAAGGAACTTTCCGATATTTGGCTGGAAATTCTCGACAAAGGCGTTACGCCAAAGCTCAGGGAACGAGCGGCAGGAGTTCTTATACCAAGTCAGGTTGAACCATTTACAAGGTTGGAGGGATTCTATAGGGCCGCAAGCCAAGTGCTGCCGTCCGACAATCCCTTCCGCGAAGGTTTTTTTGAAGTCTCTCTCCTTAGTCGTGATCCACCGCAATTCGGCGCGGGACATCTTCTACGCACTGATGAATGTTAAAAGATTGAGTAAAGCCGAACTGCAGCAGATGAAGGAAGACGCATTGCTCTTACGTAAACATGCCGCAATGCTTCAAGCTGACATCGTCACGTTCAAGGCCACTAAGCGATGAAACAACCACGGTAAGTCATGCTGAATCCAGATTCCAGACACAATCTCGGGGGGCGCGAAAAAGTACGAGTCCTATATACCCATCGTCGTAACAGCATTTTTAGGTGTGGTTTCCGTAGGATTGCTCTTTTGGAAGAACAACGATCCGCACGCTACGAAGTGGTGCTACAGCACCTTCGGCGCAATCCTCGGTTACTGCCTTAAGGAGGAGCATAAGTAATCATGCCTCCTTGCATCTTTTGCGACAATCCCGCCGGCAGCCGAGAGCATGTCTGGCCGATGGGATTTTGGAACGGAAGTTCTCGGCGCCTTTAAGAGATTGGGGTCAGACGAAATAACCAGCTGATCAGCGACCACACAAACCCCGAGAAGGCGCCTCTCGTCACTTGTCCGAGTGGTCGGCTTTCCGAACCAGTAGCCGACCTCCTCATTATTGCCAACAGGCAAATGCACGCATCGAGCGGGAATGAGGCACTCTTGTGAGTTCCGGTCGGATCGTCGCCTATCCGGAAATAACTCAAGAGTAAACACTTGAGACCGAGACGGCCGCCCTCTTCCAAGATAGATGCCGAAGACGCCGATGCCGGAAGGAACGATTCGCGGGTTGATCCAATGGCGCAATGCAGCAACGCTGACAGCGAGACGATTCTGTCTCATCCACCTGAATGCCGGCGTTACTCGTCGCCGGCTCCGTCTGCTGGATCAAGGGCTTACTCAGGCCGAAGTGGCCCGGGGCGGTGGATGTCGAACCGCGAAGCGTACGGCGATGGAAGCACGGTCTCCGTTTTGGTGGGAGAGCGGGCGCTGCAGCGGTCCCCGCCAGCGGTCGGCCGGGCAAGTTTACCAGATCGTTACGAAACTCTATGCGCGAGCCGATCTCATCGAGGAAGAGCGAAGGCCAGAGTCTAGCAGCGGTGAGCCGCTATATGCTGCTCAAGGCCAAACGTGCCTGCTCCGATTTGACGCGGGCCTCATTTGCCGCGCGGTCCAACCGCGCGTATTCCTCTTTCGGAGATATGCCGATTCTTTGATTAAGTTCCTTCACGGCCGCCGAAAACTTGTCCGTCGCCGATTCGTACTCTGCCGCTAGGCGGGCCTTCTCTTCGCATCTCATTATTCGGCCTATCCTCAAATCTCCTGCGAAAAGTGTCGCTGCGCACTTACGAAACAGAATTTGGCGGACGATTCGGAAGGAAAACTGAAAAACATGTGCCGCCCTTTTCAGGATGTACCCTGCTTCGCATTCGGATCGACCCGCCCAGCCGATCTGCAATTCCGCGAGCGACCCACAGGCCAAGCCCCGTGCCGGTTTCTCCCTTGGTCGTAAAGAACGGTTCGAAGACGCGACTAGCGTTGTGGGCCGGAATTCCGCAGCCGCTGTCGGCGAGAGTGACGCGAAGCCCGTCAACGGTCGTGGTCTTCCTCCGGTCAGCGGACTGGCTAATGCGTAGTGCGAAGCGACCCCCGACTGGCACAGCGTCCATTGCATTGATCAGCAGAGTGGAGAATATCTGTCGAATCTCACCGGGATAGCTGATGATCGAGGCGCCATCGGTCTCAAATTGTTTTGTCACCGTGATGCTTTTCGCCGTGATTCGTTTTCCGTACAAGTCCAGGACGCTCTCTATCTCTTCTTTCACATTGACTGCTGTGGGGGAGCTTGATTCGCGGTAGAAACGCAAAGCCTGCTGCGTCAGCCGATTTACGCGGCTAAGTTCATTGGCCGCTGTCCTCACGAATTCTTCCTCTCGCGAATCCATGTTCGGAGATTGTCCCAATAAAGCCACTAGGTTTGTTACCGCTTGCAATGGATTATTGATCTCATGCGCCAGCACCGCGGCCAGTCGTCCTGCGACGGCCAGTTTTTCGGACTTAATCAGGGCCGCTTCCGTCTGCTTCCGTTCGGTGATATTCCGTGCGATTTTCGATGCACCGACGATCTGACCGGTGGCATCGAAAATCGGTGAAATCGTCAGCGAAACGTTCAGCAAACCCCCGTCCTTGCGGCGGCGGACAGATTCGTAATGGTCGATATGCTCGCCGCGACGGATTTGCTCTAGAATGCGCGCCTCTTCAGAGAGCCGGTCAGGTGGAAAAAGCATTGTGATGGGCTTGCCAATCGCTTCTTGCTGCGGATACCCGAAAATTCGCTCTGCCCCAGGATTCCAGGTTTGGATTATTCCGCTGAGATCTTTCGTGATGATGGCATCGTCCGAGGATTCAACCACAGCAGCCAGCCTCGCCGAGGCACTCGCCGCGAGATCGCGTTCCGTTACGTCTTCGATGGCGAGGAAGATGACCGGGGGAACGGCCCCACGGACGTCATCAACCCGCTTCCCGCTTACCAGCATCGTTCTCAGGCCGATCTCTGGAAAGTCGTGCGTCACGGAAAAGTCCTTCACCGCCGTCTTCTCCGGCAACACCTTTTCCAGCAATTGTCTAAGCTGTGGAATATTCCATTGCTCATTTCCCAACTGGTAGAAATGCCGGCCCACAGTGTCGGTTTGTGACACGTGGAACTCCGAGCAAAAAGTGGAATTTGCCAAAAGCACCTTCAATTCCCCATCGAGCACCAGAAGAGAGACGGGCATATTGTCGATGATCTGTTTTAGATAGTCTTCAGTGTGTTTCAGGCGATCGATGTCCGGCAGCGCCACGACCGCGCCTTCGATTCGATTGTCCACTGTGCGGTATGGCCGGATTTCAAGGGAACGCCAATGGCCCTCTAGGTCCTGCACTTCGCGCTGGATTGGACTTAGATTGGTGATCGTGTGCCGGATCAGTTTCGCCAGATCGGACACCTGAAGATTGTCCCGGATGTCCGTGATGGGCCGTCCCACATCGGATGGCAGCACGTGAAAAATGTCCGACGCCAGGGAGGTAAGCCGTCGGATGCGCAGATCGGCGCCGACGAGAAGGATGGGAATTCGGATCGCATCGAGCAGGTTGGCCAAGTCGTTGTTCGCCTGCCCCAGTTCGAAGTTGCGATTGCTGAGTTCGTCATTGAGCGTGCTCAGTTCTTCGTTGGTCGATTGCAGTTCTTCCTTTGAAGTTTCCAACTCCTCGTTAGTGCTTTGCAACTCCTCGTTGGCCGAGAGAATCTCCTCGTTCGCGGATTGGAATTCCTCTTTCAGCGCATCCTCCGATTCAATAGCGGAATGCAGCGCTTCCTGCGCGTTGGCAAGTTCCCGCCGTAGCCGTTTCAATTCCGGCTTGTTCTCGTGAACTTCTTTTGTTTTGCGATGCCGAGTACTCCTGGCCGTTGCGGACACAGGCGGGGTAACATCGTCGAACAGAACCAGGAAGAAGTTTCTGCCGTTGGGGCCCTTATCTCCCAGCGGTGCAACCGATAGGTTAAGGGATCGAGGATGCCCATTGCCATTGAAGGAGACGCCCTCTCTCTGAATGGGAGCATCTTTTTTCATTGCTGTGCCGATCAGCGTTCGCAGTTCGATTGCAAGTCCATTGCGCGCCAACTTCAATACATTCAGGCTCGGCTTGCCGGGCGCGGGTTCCAGGTAGGGGGCGGTTCGTCCGCGGAAGTGGACCACTTCCATCGTGCGGTTCACGACCACGCCGGCGGGCGAGTGATTTTTCAGTACGATACGATCGGCCTCGGCCTGGACGTCGATCTCGTGCTCTAGGGAACCCATGAGCTTTTCTCCCCTGCGAGACGATTCGATGACGCCGCTTCCGGCCGGTAAATAGGACAGACCAAAGTCATACGACAATTTGGACGCCGCCGGTTTCTTGCTGAAGATTTTGTGCTTCTTGTCTACGATCGAGAACAGATCGGGAAAGCCGGAGAGGCTTTCTGAGCTGCCGAGAACAAGAAATCCAGAAGGTTTCAACGCATAGTGCAGAATCGGGATGATCTTCTTTTGCAACGCCGGCTGGATATAGATGAGCAGATTGCGGCAGGCCACCACATCCATCTGTGAGAAGGGAGGATCGCTTGCGAGGTTTTGGCGCGCGAAGACACACATGTCGCGGACCGCTTTGTTGACCCGATATCCACCTTCCACCTTGAGAAAGAAACGTGACATGCGCTCGGACGATATTTCCTCTGCGATGCTCTCCCGGTAGATGCCGGCACGCGCCTTTTCAATCCCTTTTTCGTTCAGATCGGTCCCAAAGATCTGCACCTGGAAGCTTGGTGCCTTGTCGCCGAGAAACTCCAGCAGCGTCATGGCCAACGAGTAGGTCTCCTCCCCCGTTGAACAGCCCGGCGCCCACATTCGTATGGCGTTTTTCTTGCTCTTGTCCTTCAGGATGGCCGGGTAAACCTGCGTCTTCAGCGCTTCAAATGCCTCAAAATCGCGGAAGAAGCTCGTTACGGGAATCAGTACGTCGTCAAAGAGCTTCTTGGCCTCTTCGGGATACACCTTCAGGTGCTGCGCATACTTGTTCAGTGAGTCCAGCTTCAGGATCACCATGCGTCGCAACGTACGACGATGAATGGTATTGGACTTGTATTGGCTGAAATCGACTCCGCTCGATTTGCGCAGTTGGTCGAGGACGGCAGCTAGATCCTTTTCCGGGCCGGCCTTTGGAGCCGCCGCATCTTCCAGGTCATCTTTGCCCCGGTCTGCATTCATTGCTTTGTTTGCGAGGAGATAAGGATGGCGGCGAATCCGCTCGATCTCTTTCGCAATGCCCTTGGGTGGCAAAACGAAATCCACGCACCCGTTGTCAATGGCACTGCGGGGCATGCCGTCGTACCGGGCTGTGGAAGGCTCCTGGGCGAAGGTGATGCCGCCCTCCGCCTTGATGTCTTCGAGGCCCAGTGTGCCGTCCGCCCCGGTGCCGGAAAAAACAATACCGATTGCACCCGCGCCGTGGCTTTCCGCCAGCGAGCGCATGAAGAAATTGACTGCCAGAGGTGGGCCAGGTCCTTTGCCCCGCGGGGCCAGGGTAAACGTGCCTTCTGAAATTCCGATGAAAGCGTTCGGGGGAATCACATACACGCAATCTGGCTTTATTCGTATTCCCGACTTGACCTCTTCTACCGGCATCGCGGTGGATTTCGCAATGATCTCCGTCAACATGCTGTGATGGCTTGGGTCAAGGTGCTGTACGACCACAAATGCCATTCCAGTGCCTGACGGCAGCGCCTGAAAAAATTCCTTGTACGCTTCCAGCCCGCCCGCCGAAGCCCCGATAGCCACAACCGGAAAGGTTCCGTTTTGTACAGCAGCGTCTCTACCAGGAGAATTCTTTCTGGCTGGGGCACCCGATTTGGACGATTTTCGATTCATCGGCTCCGCACAAGCACACATTTTAGTCTGCATCGCCTTTTTCCAAGTACTTTGATGCCGAAAGTGCCTCGAATCGCCCCGTCGAGCGTTATTTGCCGCCGCCCCGCAACGCTTCAGGACAACTGCCTTTAGGCCTTTAGTAAAGGGTTTCATGGTGATTTGGGACAGTATTTTTAAAAAGAAATCGATGAGAAGATCGCCTTACTAAGTGGAGGCGGCCTCATGGGTTACATCCAAGGGGAGGGACGAGAACATGGAACGCTGTTTCCCGTTGTATTGGACGACTTGGTTCCCGCGGACCATTTGTACCGTGTGATTGACGCGTTCGTCGAGAAACTTGTGATGTCCGAACTGGGCTTTGAGCGCGCCAACGCGGCTGAGGCGGGACGACCCCGATACAATCCGCGCGATTTGTTGAAATTATATCTATACGGCTATCTGAACCAAATCCGCTCGTCGCGGCGATTGGAAGCTGAGTGCCGCCGAAACGTCGAGTTGATGTGGCGAGCGGCAGCTATTCGGTGACCACCACGCAGGATTCGGTCGACACCTCCGCCACCACCACCCTGGGCGAGGGTCTGCTCCGATGGAACGATACCTATCACGGCTTCCCATCTGACAATCCGCCCAGTACATCCATCCAAACTTTCACCGGTGAAGGGCTAGCCATTTTCACCGTCTCGCGCACGATCAATGACAATGTACCGGCCGGGAAGCTGAGAGAAGTTGACGAGCCCAAGTCCATTGGCATTAGGTCCGCTTCCCAGCCAATGCAATTGTCGCGGCCTGCAGTCGTTGTTGCTCAACCTTCTCGTACTGTGCTTCAGCTCGGGCCGCAAGATGTTTAAAGTCAAACCCGCTTAGCCGTGCGTCCCCGGCCGCTACGACATCCAGAGCCTGCCACATCCCCAGCTTTCCGCGCACACCCAACGCCAGAAACTCCAGGGCCTCGAATGTCCCGAAGTCTTCCCCTGATCCTTGCCCTAACTTGAGTCGAGTGACTTTCTCAGCGAACCAACCGCTGAACTCCTTTAACGTATCGGAACCACTGCCAACTTGTTCCGCCAGGCGTTGCGGCCTGAACCTCCATCAGGAGATACGCAGCGAAATCCTTCAGAGCTGCATCTTTGTGGCCGTCTCGCATCGCCTCTAATAGATCAAGCGCAGCCTTGGCGCCATCGAGATGGTCGTGCAGATACGTCGACAGTGGATCGCTCATCGAGAATCATCCTCTAGTCGGGCTTAGATGCGATTTAGGCTATCGAGATACTTACCGAATCAAAAGTCCACCATCAACGGAGAAGACATAGTACTAGACTGCCCAACATGCCTTTGATTCTGATTCTCGTGATTCTTTTGCTGGTGTTCGGTGGGGGCGGCTATTACATGGGTCCCGGCATTGGCTACTACGGCGGTGGCGGTCTCAGCATCGTGCTTTTGATCATTATCTTATTTCTACTCTTTGATCGAGGACGCCGGGGGATTTAAACACTACGGCAGGTTTTAATAAACGCGGATGCGACTGGCATCGCACCCGCAATGGAAGACGTGTGAGCTAGTTCTTTTCCGACGCGCCTGCGACTGTGAGGTCGTTGGTCACTTTGAATATCCCAGGTACGGAATTGGCGCGTATACCAGCGACATTCTTGTCCATCTGACTGTCAACCACGCCATAGAGCGTCACGTTGCCGTTTTGCACCGAGATGCGGATCGGCTTTGCCGGGTCCAAGGCATACTTGCTGAGCGTTGGAACTCCGTAAATCGTCCGAAACAGCTGAATCCGCGAGCGGTCATCCATCGGCGAAAGCGGATCGACTCGGACCTCGTTGACAACATTTTTCACCCCGGGCATGTTGGCTGCCAGCGCGAAGGCGGAAGCTGCGTCGACAGGCCCGTACGCATGACCGGAGAGCGTTGCGGTTCCATCCTGCACCCGCACGGAAATGGCGTTGAAAGGCGTGGTGCCGTATCCGATGCGGTCATAGGAAATGGCTTTGACCAGCTTTGCCTCCACGACGGAATCGGGAAGATTTGAACCCGCCACCTCGATCTCGTTTGACACGGTTTGCACACCCTTGATTTTATGAGTGCGCTTATCCGCCTCTTGCTTCAGGTCGAATAACGGTACGGTTCCGGTCAAGGTAACGACGCCGTCATGAGCGCTAACCTTCACGTCCTTCAGGTTTGGCTTGTTCAACGCCTTATTAATGATCTCGGCTCGCAAGTTGCTGTCGTTCTCTCCAGGTTGAGCGGCTGCCGCCGCATACGGCAATGCGGAAATAGATGCACCCAGAACCAAAGCCAATACGGGAATGAATCTACGATTTGCATGTTTCATTGCTTGTTCTCCTATTTTTTTCCTTTAGGGGCGCAGGGCGGCCACCGCACACGACCTGACCTTGCTACGGAATCGCGCATTTAACCATGGCTAGAAAATGAATTGTGAACTAACAGGCCTGTCTGCTCATATTCGAAGGTCGTAGTTAAAGCGCTCTTTCTCAGTTGATTTCCATCGCAGCCGCCCTCTTACCCGCCCCTTGTTTGAACCCGCACCCGGGCAGAGAGTTTCGCTCTCCGCGCGAGCCCATCATGCTGGAACAGCCGAGGCCAGGACGCCGCTCCCTGGTTGCCGCCATATGAGAAAAGCCTTCATTTTGCGTTATCAAAAGAACGTAGCGTAAACACAAACTAACTCTATCGATGGAGCCAAAAACTTAGAATCCTCGTCTATTCGAGTCGATTCGGCGTCAGGCCACTCAGATTTTCGGGGACGAAGAGTGCCTCAACGGAGGAGGAACAAAGTGGCGGAGCCAAATACTGCAATACCTACCGTCAGCCACAAAACGTAATCCCCGGGATGCCCGCTCTGCAGCGCACGCAGTGTTGTGAGCGGGCCTTCAAGAAACGCGCCGGCTCGCAACCATCGCGCAATCTTCCCGCGAAATACCGAACTGCAGGCCAGGGCAAATGCCAGAAGCACTGCGGCAATTCCGCGCAAGGACGAGCCCAGAATCTCATCGCGCCATGGCGGGGGCGCGGTGAGCGGGATGGAATGTCCCGTGTAGACCGTATTGAGGTAAGCGGCTTGGTCAGAGATCCGCGCCGCCGCCTCACACACCCCATATTGCCAGCCAGAAATGAAGGTTAGGGCCACCGCGAGCATGATACAAAGCAGAGGCGGAAAGAAGTGGTACCAGAACACCTGTTGCTCTTCGGCCTCTGTCTCCGGCAGTTCATCCACTAGCGCACTGCGGTCTGTGATGGGTACGTCGCCCCAGCCGGCAAACGTGTGCATGCCCACCCTGAAAACGGCAGCACAGGTCATCACCCCGGCGAACATAAACAGCCATGAAAGCCCATGGATGCCCGCTTGTTCTGCGGCGATCGACATGCCCGCGTCCCCCAGCATGGTGCTGAAGCAAGGGCCGGCGGCGAGGCCAATGCCGCCGAGAAACCATAGCATTGCAGTCCAGCGGAGTGAGCGCCCTTTGCCAAAAAGGACCTGCTCGCTCATCGAGCGCAAGCGATGAAGCATGATGCCGCTAACAAAAAACAGTGACGACTTAACGAAGGCGTGTGCTACCAGGTAGATGAGCATGGCGGCAACAGCCAGCGGGCCCTGGATGGCGAAAATCACTAGCATGAGACCTGAGTGGCAAACCGTGGAGAAGGCCAACAAACGTTTCAGGTGATGTTCGGCATAACACATCACGCCCCCAATCAGGATTGTGACCCCGCCGAAAGCCAACAGAATATAGCGAAGATGGGTCTCGCCAGACGTGAAGGTCTGCTGAAAAATTACCGATTTGAGCCGAACTACCGCGTACAAGCCCAGTTCCACCATGAGGCCGGAAAAGAGGACGCACACCGAGGTGGGCGCGACCGCATGAGCATCCGGCAGCCAGAAGTGGAATGGAGCAATCGCACCTTTAATGAAGAAGCCGCATGTCAAGAGGGTGAAGGCGAAGAGAACCAGGGGATCGTGGCGGCCGCCGAGTGCCAGCCCGATCTGGGCCATGTTCAGGGCCCCGGTTACCGCATAGAGCAGGGCAATCCCGGTAAGCCCTAGAAAAGCCGCGACTGTATTGGTCACGGCAAAATTGAAAGAACCCTGGAGAGGCGCAGGCTCCTTTGTCTTAAGGCCGCATAAGGCGAATGCCGCCGTGCTCATCAGCTCAAAAAACACAAACATGTTGAACAGATCGCCAGTGAGCACGAAGCCGTCCATGGCAGCCAGGAAGACCAGCATCAGCGGGTGATAATGGTTCGCCGCCGCATCGACGAAGCGCCAGGAAAATATCAGCGCCAGAAACATCAGAAGCCCAGCCAGCGAGCTGAGCCCCGCCGCAACCGGATCGACCACGAACGTAATACCCAGCGCGACCGGGCCGCGAGGATACCAGTTTCCGAACCAATAGACCTGAGTTTGCTGCACAGCGTGGCTAAGCAGCAGAAGCGAACAGATGAGTGTACCTGCGGCGATGGCGATGCAGAGGCTATCTGCCACCGCACGGCTTAGCCATTTACGGAGAGCCGCCAGCAGCCCGGCGCCGAGCAGGGGTAGGGCGACAGGCAACGCTGGAAGGGGGCTGGTCATCCTTATCCCCGCATGGTGCGTAGCTCCGAGGGAGATACGCTTCCACTCTTCTCATAGGCCTTTACAACCATCGCCAACAAAAGGGCTACGACCACCGCTTCCACGACCACGTCCGTGAGCATCAGCGCCTGCACCACCGGATCGACCGTAACCACGCCCGGAGCAATATCCGCGAAGATCGGGGCCGCGCCGCCTACGCGATAGCCGATAGCCAACAAAAGAACGTAAGTGGAACTCTGAAGGATGGCAAGACAGATTACGGAGTGAATCAGATGCCGGCTGGTGATCAGACCGTAGAGCCCGCAGAAGAAGAGCCATGCTGCGACGAAATATGGTAACGAATGAAGGATGTGAGGCATATTTCTAATCCTCAGGTATCTCGCCGGTGACAATTTCTTCCAGGTAGGTATAGATCACAAGCAGAAAAGCGGCGGTTACCTCAATTCCCACGCAGGCACTGATGAGCGCGATATTCCCGGCGGAGAAAACATCGCCGGTCACTCCCAGCGGCAAGATGTTGGTCAGAAGGGGCAGGCCAACCAAGACCGGCGCGACTCCGATCAGGGCATACGAGGAAGCGCCGGCGGCCTCCACGACTTCCACCGCAACATGAGAGGTGATGCGTTTGAAGCCCTCCGTGTTGGCGGCGAGGTAGACCAAGACCGCAGCGGTAGCGAGTATCACTCCTCCCTGAAAGCCGCCGCCCGGAGTGAGCTGACCATGCAACCCAATGTAAAGCCCAAAGATCACGGTAACCAGCAGGGCCGGCGTGATGACCGCTTGCACCGCTTCGCTCAACGGCGGGCGATCATCCACCTTATGAGCGGGAGAAGTGAGCACATCCTTCTCCCTTCGCAGCAACATGGTGACTCCGATCGCTGCGGTAAATAGGATGAACTCCTCGCCGAGCGTATCGAACCCGCGGTAATCGTAGTTGATGGCGTTGACTGTATCCGTGGCATGCCGTTCATAGACCGCGAGTCTCGTGATCATATCTCCATATGGGCCGCGATATTGCCCCCAGGGCGGCAGGTTGAGGGCTGCATAGCCATAGAGCGCCAGAAAGACAGGCCCAGCGACAAGAAAGATGCCAAGGCGGAGCCGGTCAGTCATGATCTCCGTCTCTTCGCCTGCTGAGTTTGCGAAACTTCATCCGCGATAGAGCAAGCATGATCATGAGCGGCAAAGCCACCGCGCCCACGGTGATTTGCGAGAGTGCGACATCCGGAGCCTGGAAGAAAAAGAACATCAAGGCTGTAAGCAGGCCGTAAAAGCCTAATGCGATCACCTGTTCAGTCACATCCTGCGTACGCACCACCAAAAAACCCGCGATCGCAAGCAGGATCAGAATGCCGGCTCCGCACCAGATCATTGTTCTTTCCCGGCGCGCACGAACTCGATCGGATCGCCGTCGCGCGGTTGCCAGTGGCCAAGCTCGCGGGCGCGAAAGGCGCGCGCCGTGGCATGGGCCACGACCGAGTTGATCGCCAACAAAACGAGGCAAATCAGTAGCGTTTTCCATGCCGCCGTCCCTTTTCCGGTTTGTAGAAAGACTGCGGCCGTCAGGAAAATGGTGGCGCCCCACACCGGCAAGGCAAGGTAGTGGAGGGCTTGGGTCGGCTCTCGCATCCGCCACATGCCGAGCACCCCGACCCAGCAGCAGATCATGAGAGCTCCCAACAACAAATTCAGGACGGCGGTCACAGATGCTTCTCCAGAAACCGGGCGAACACCAACCCACCGCCGAACGACATAATCGCCATCGCAAGAGGCAGGTCGATGAAGGAGATGCGGCCCATGCCAACCGTGAACAGGACCATGGCGATTGTAATGAGCACGCTGGTCATTTCCAGGCCCACGAGCCGGCGCTCGGGCGAGCCCCGAAGACACATGTCCGCGCAGGGCACGAGTGTGGTGCATACAACGAATGCCGCAAGCAGCCAGATATTCACGGCCGGGCTCCCAGAGCGTGGGCCATTTTGGGCACGCTAGCGCGCTCAAGCTGGTGAAACAGCATCCTGCTCGACTGCGAATCGATGCCGAGGACAATGGAATTAGGCGTCGCTGTCATATACAGGATGGTCAGAACACCGCGGCCCAGCCTTGCCGGGTCGCGTTTGCTGGATGCAAAGCCGCAGACCCGGTAGTAGGAGCCGGCTGGACGCAGGTGCAGAAGGTCGCTGATGAGAACACGGGTAACCACCCAGGTGTCGGACACCATATACCAGGGAATGCGCCAGCATTGTACGAGGTCCTTCCATTCGAGCCGGAGAGCGTTTCGCGACGATTTGTGGACGATCTTTAAGTAAAGCGTTGCCAGGACCACTGCCCCAGCCCCAACGATCATTTCGTGCAAGCGCGTTCCTGCGACCAGCAAAACCCAACCACCCGCGAGACAGAGTACAACCACCGCGAGTGCAACCGGAGATGAACGTCGATTCGAAGAAGTGCGGGAAGCTTGAGCCACGGTTACGTTCCGTCTCTAATGTGATCGAGGGCCTGTCGGGTAATCTTTCGACAGATTGCCAATGATGTACTCTGCGGGACTTCCTCCCTTACAGGGAGGGTGCCCGAATCCGCTGGCGCTCGAGTTATCTTTCCAGTCGATGATCATGTTGTCGTTGTGATCGGGGCTCGGCCCCATGGGAACGGCATCAAGATGAAGTTCGTGACGAACCTTCCATGCAATCACGTGATCGGTGCATGAAGTGTCTCCGCTCAAGCCGAGCCCTCCCACGATCTTGCCCTGCGGACTATAGAGGGCGAGTCCGCCGCCGAAGACTATGATGCCGCCAACAGCCTTGCCGATCATAGGATCGTTAGGGGTTCCAAAGGAAACCGCCTCTCCGAAAACCGCATTGGGATTCGGTGGAGCGCTGGTGGCCAGGCTATACAAGCTTTGGCCGGGTTGAGCGGCGGCGAAAACATTAGCAGTCGAGAGCGCGTAGTTGTTGCCGCTCAGCCCGTTCGCGGTATTTGCCTTTTCCGCGGCAATCAGGCGGCTGCCAGGCCATTGATCCCCGCGGGTTGTTCCACTGAAGACGATGGCACAGACGATGCCGTCACGGTTCACCACGGCGGCCCATTCCTGGTTTCCCAAGCCGCCATTCTTCTCGCTTCCTTCCTTGACGATCGACTGCAGAACGCCACGCAGCCGGGTTGCATCCGGCACCGCGGAACAATCCGGTTTGGCCTGTGAGAAGCAAGGCAGAGCAATCAAAAAGCCGCCGGCGGCCAGGCAGAGTGGTCTGAAACGGAAGAGGGACCGTATAAAGTTGTGTGCCACTAAAGTGCTCCTTAGGTTAAGTACCAGGTCACTGCAACTGCCGAAGATAGGCGACAAGACCCTGGAGCTGCCGTCCATCGAACTGCGTAAGATCGGGCATCTGCGCCTCTGGCTTGAAGGATTGCGCGTGCGTGATCCAGGCCTCCAGATAGGCGTCGTTGTTGGGTAGGATGTTCGCTGCCAGATACTGCCTGCTGCCTACATGGGTCAGATCCGGACCGACTCTGCCACCGGAGGTCGTTCCGCGAACCTGGTGGCACAGAGAACATGGCCCGGAGACGAAAGTCTGCTCGCCGGCGCGGGCCATCGCTGTGCTGGGGTCGGCTGCGGGTTTGATCTGTTGTTGCGTCCAGGCGGCGTATTCATCCGCGGGCTGCGCGACTACGAGCAGACGCATATGCGCGTGCTGCGCTCCACAATATTCAGCGCACTGCCCGGGAAAACTGCCCACACGGCTCGCTTCCAGCCGGACAAAGTTTATATGGCCAGGAATCAGATCGACCTTGCCGTGAAGACCCGGAATCCAGAAAGAATGCATCACATCAGCCGATTCAAGCTCGATATCCACCGGCCGATTGGTGGGAATATGAATCTCATTGGCGGTGGTGAACTGCTGATCCAGATCGCCATCGAGATAGTGCACTTCCCACCACCATTGGTGACCGATCACGAGAATATCCGGCGACTTGACCTCGCCCCTCTTCATAGTTCCATGGCTCATATCCATTGCGCCATGGGCACCGTGTATGGGGAACTTTGACAGCAACCGCAAACCAAGAACGAAGATCAAGCTGAGAACAACCAGCGGGATCGCCAGCCCGCCAATGGCAATCCATGCCTGGCCGCCGCCGCTATCAATCGGAGCGTGCTCGCTGAGCTTACCGCCCCGCCTGGTCACGGCGACCAAAAGCAGCACCCACATCACTGCAGTGACCACAAGAAACAGGATGGTCATGAACCAGGAAAGACCGGCGATCTCATGGGCCGCGTGCCCTTCGGTGTGGTAAGTGGACTGCGCAGTGGAGCAGCCGGCCACCAGGAGCGGCAGAAGAAGAAGGCAAAGCGGAGTTATGCCGAACTTGCGATGCATCGCTCTCCTTTCGCTTATTGCGGTCCCGGCTTCGAGCCGGTTGCCGTGTTATCCGCCGGATTGGGCACCTGCTCGTCGGCCGGCTCAACCGGAGGGTCGGGCTCCTGGGGCGTGCGCATTGACTTGATGTAGGCCGTAATCTGCCATATCTGATCCTCGGGAATCCTCGATCCCCAGGAGGGCATTCCATTTGACCGACCTTGTGCGATGGAAGAGAAAATCTGGTCATCCCTGTTGCCGTAGAGCCAAACGTTGTCGCGCAAACTCGGGCCCATGCCTCCGCCCGCGTGGCCACCATGACAGCCGGAGCAGTTGTACCAATTAAAGAGCCGGTATCCGTCCTGCAATGCGACCGGATCGTTGCGGTAGGGATTCATCCGTTGGTAGCCGACCACAACCCCTCCCGGAACTGGACCCACGCTCGTTGCCTCCGTGGGCGCCGAGCCCACCGCAACCGAGTTTGGCCGGCTATTACGACAGCCGAGGCCCGCAACTAGAAACACACTTGTCAGCGTCAGCGAAATCAACCGCATATTCAGTACCCCGCTGTCCGGCCCTGTGGCAGGCTCAGTTGTGGAATGCCATAGGAAACCAGCAGATGATGAATCTCCGTCCGGCGGCGCTGAAGTTCACTATCGAGCTGCTGTCTGAGCATGTCGTCTTGTTTGCGAACTCCAGCAGCAATGTCAAAGTCAAGCGGCAAGTTGGGATTCGCTGGATCACCCTCGATCGGCGAAACAACCAGGGGTACGGGGGAAGACCGCGCGAAGTAGCCGGCAATCGGCCCCCACGCAAGCGCGAGATCTATGTCGCCCTTCTCCACCGCCTTGATCAGGTCAGAGGAAGGGTTCGTCTCATCCAGGGTGCTGCCGAAGATATTGTAACCGACAAGGTTGCTTACGATGCCGCGGCCGGTCAGGGCATGTACAGGAGGAGCTTCTCTATCCGTGTCGCCAAGGTTATGAATGCCGATGCGAAGCTGATGAAGCCTGGGGTCATCGAGGGACTTAATATTCAGGTTGCGGTCACGCCGGGAGACGAAAACATACCCGGAACGGTAGTAGGGTTGGGTAGTGTCGATACCCGTCATTCCGGCGGGCACACCCATCACAACGTCACACTTGCCGGCATCGAGCGTCTTGCGGAAAAAGGCGCCGCGTTGCGGAAACCACGTGTAAATTACCTGCATGCCAAGGTCATTGGCAATCATCGTGGCCAGTTCATTCTCAAATCCTTTTTCCTGCTGGTCGGAGTACGGCAGATTATTCGGATCCGCGCAGACGCGCAGCAGGGGCGCCGCGCCGGATGCCAGGCTTCCAAAATATAGGCAGACAACAGTCAAATATTTAGAAGCTGAACACATAAAGTAGATCTCCCGGTTGTGTCATTCCTTTGATCTGCTTCATCGCGCCCACAACGCCGAGCGCAGCATAAGGGTCGT